>OY969765.1:3462500-4786958 GCA_963702855.1 uncultured cyanobacterium | reverse complement strand
GGGGCGATCGCCTTCTCGGATAGCTGAAGCACAGCAGTACATCAAGCTCCCTGTCTGGCAGCAGTCGGCAGCGACAACGGTAGGGATGGTGGGAATGACAGGAACGGTAGAAATAGAGGCGATCGCTCTCCATAAAGATGGCAGCGGTTGGCGGCTAGGAACAACAGGAGCGACAGGAGCGACAGTGGTCGGCGGCAACAGGAGCGATCGCTCTGTTGGAGATAGCTAACTGCCTTTCGCACAGGACCGTTGACTCAGCTTGTTTCCATACGAAAATAGCTCACCACCAAAAGCGTCGTTGGTTATCTTGTCCTTATTTTAATCTTCTTGTTCCTTTCCAAGTACGGGAACGGGATAAATGAGAGGGAAAACAGATGCGGAGGAAGGGGCGATCGCGTTGCCAGACATATTGCTCACGCTGGAGTGAAACGTCACATCTACACGGATTGACTGTCTTGCCGTTGATATCTTCCCGTATCATGGTCTGCGATCTCCCCTTCGGGCGGGCTACACTGTCGCACTCTTTAGAATTGCTATGAACACGGATATTGCTGACCACCATGAAGTCATCAATCAAATGGTGGCGCTACGACTGCAACGCGCCGAGCCATAGAAGTCTCTATCCTGGTAACTCTGCAACCGCTGATTGACTTCTATGCGGTGCTTGACTTCGGGAGCTAACGCTTCAGTAGGCACGACGATATTGGCACACGCTCTGCTCAGCACCGGGGAGTCTGCTGTAATTTTTTTCGCTTCTCCACGTGCCACGCTATTTGTCCTCACCGACTTAGATAGACAGATCCTTACTAAAACGCTCTATCACTCGCTACAAAGCTGCAATCCCTAAAAATAAAGGACTTCACGGCTTATGGCCATTGGGAAGGACTGTGTGATCGCTTCCAGCGGGCTGCGCCGTCCTTCCCAATGGACTTTGAGATCACACCGCTATGAGGACTGCCTCTCTACCACTGACGTAATTTATCGCTGGAGCCGAAGCCCAAATCATTGAAGCTAAGACCAGTGCAGGAGATGGTTAGCAGGCTAGTTTCGACACATTCAGCTTAGAACAGATAAGAGCTTCTGCGGATAGAAGCGAGCATAGCAAAGCCTGCTGAAAGCTGTTATGCTCATTCATCGCTGCACTAGCATTGAGCCTTGAAAGTCACGATATTACAGCGCTTAGGAGCTGCTCAAGCCCAAAGTTTTGCTTGATACAGTCAATATCAATTGAGCGACCACCAGACCACACCTGGACGGTAGATAGCTGTGCGTCAGTCGGTCTTGGCGCTACTTTCAATTGCCCGTCTTCCCATAGCTCCATCACCAGCAAATCGACCGGCACCAGAAGACTAGCTCCGTTATCAAGCAAGAGCTCAAAGCACCGCCGGTCAGCTTCATAGCGGACTGCCTCAATTAGCGTTGTGATGCGTCTAGTTGCGAGCATCTTTAATCACCTCCATAGCGGCTTTGAGTTCGGCGAATCGCGCTTGCGCTTGCTTAAGTGCAGTTTTTTGAAACCTGGATTCTTTAGAGCCACCAGCGGACACATCTATCAACATCGGCTCATCGCCCGATATATCTATCTTGACCTCAAAATCAGCGCTCTTCGCGTGGCAGTGGTCTGGATTGTGGTCATCTGAGTAGATGATAAACTTTATTCCCTGGTATCGGAATATTTCAGCCATTAGGCGACCGCCTCTAAAAATCCCAAGCTTTGCGAATTTGCTTAAGCATAGAATAAAAAGCCCTTCGTGCAGTGTAAGTGTACTAAGGACTTCTCAAGCGAGTCAGTTTTGAGTACGAAGCAAGTCGTCCGAAGGCTAGGTGACGATCTTAGGAATCGCACAGCCATGAGAACTGCTTCTCTACAGGCGATGGCAAAGCCCGCTGAAAGCGATCCGCCGCAGGCGGGCCTTGCCATCGCTCTGAGACTTCTGGGCGCAGGCAACCCATTAACGGATTTGGGCGGCGCTGATTTGAGTCACGGGTGCAAGGAGCGGTGGATAGGGCGATCGCCAGTAGCTTGGTGATCGCATTGTCGAGATCAGTTCGGTGGTGACTGAGTAGTGCGAACGCCCTAATGTTGATGAGTAGGTAGCAATGGCGATCGCTCTCCCAGACGAAACCGCCCCAGCAAAAGGCGATGTGGGAAAGTATTAGTTGCTAGGACAGTCCTGGTGCCAAAGGTTTAGCAGCGATGGATAGGGGGCGATCGCTCTTCGTTCAAGACAGTCTGTTCTAGCAGGCTTCAATCTGATGGCCATCGCTCTGCAAAGAAACAGTCAACCAGTCAATAGCTGCCAGCCCTCCAGACAAAAAAAGATGGCAGCGGTCGGCGGCAAGGAACAGCAGCAGCGACAGTGGTAGGCAACGGCAAATGGGAGCGATCGCTCTGCTGGAAATTGGCATGGGCAGCTACCAACATAAACACCATGGACTTCACTCCACTCGATGACTGTACGCGGGTCAGGCTTGCCCGTATTCTGCCTAATACTGTAACCGGCGTTGTAGTCGTCTAGCGCGGCTTTTCACCCACCTATTCTGTAACCTTCCCGACTCAACCTTTCTGATCTGGCGTAACAATGACCCAGTGATAGCGAATTGCTCGCTATCGTCTAACCCCGCATTGTAGTCTTGGATAACCTCGATAGAGCGGCGGCTAGAGTATCCGCATCATTGAAGCCAGTTAGATTGAATAACAGAGCACAGGCTACGCTTGCTTATTCTCCATCAAAAAACAACAAGGCAGAAGCCCTGAGCGCTTGCACAATAGGCTGCAATTAGTCAAGACGCAGCCTATTTTCTGATTTTTTGTTCAATTCATCCATTTCAGAGATCAGCTCCTGTTTCTCTGTCTCTTCTGCCACCGTCAGCCCAACAGTAGCTGCTTTCTCGTTCAGCCTGTCTAGTTGCGAACTAGCCAAGGAGTATTGCATGGCCTCAAAATTTCTTGTACTTTGCTCAGCCATTATCTCCAAATCGCTTGGTGGTGGTTCGGCAAACAGCCAGCCTAAAAAGCAGACAAAGACAATCACGCCAATCGTAGCGGCTCGACTTTTCTTCAGGCTGTTAGTAACTTCGTTTCTAGTTGCAGTCTTCATTTGTGTTTTTTTCTTTGGTGCTTCCAACCATAAAACCAGGGAGAAGTGATCGCCTGAAACCCTATATGCCTTCACTCATTGACCACACTTGCATCAAGTTTCCTTGATCGCGATATAGAAGACCCACTGACTGCGAACTTGCAAGGAGCCGCTGATAGTGCGATCGCTCTCGTGGTAATGGACTGCTAGCGGGGGCGATCTCACACCTAGAAGAAACCGCCGATCAGCTAAAAGTCGGTGTGGGATGGGGGCGATCGCTCTTCGTTCAAGACAGTCTGTTCTAGCAGGCTTCAATCTGATGGCCATCGCTCTGCAAAGAAACAGTCAACCAGTCAATAGCTGCCAGCCCTCCAGACAAAAAAAGATGGCAGCGGTCGGCGGCAAGGAACAGCAGCGACAGGGAATAGAGCGATCGCACTGCTGGAGATGAGATCGCTAACTGCCTTTCTTGCAGAACCGTTAAGGACGCAGCCTATTTTTCGTACGAACATCGCTCACTACCAAAAGCCAGCAGTTCCAAATTCCAACTTAAGAACATGCGAGTTGAGCAAGAAGCAGTAACGACTGCTGAGATAGCGTAAGGTGAACGAACGAGTTTCCCATAACAGTCCCGTCACCCGTTCAGCTAATGGCCACTGCTAGCATCAGTTTCGATAGTTTGTTATGCGAACTCAACGGTGCGATAGCCGGGCTAGACGACCCGCGCAAACCGAGTAATGCCAGTAGCTACAGCATTCGGGATACGGTTTTAGGTGCATTCGGCTGTTTTTTCATGCAGAGCGCCTCGTTTTTAGACTATCAGCGCCACCTCGATAGCCGCAACGGTCGCAATAATGCGCAGAGTTTGTTTGGGCTGGAGAAAATACCCAGCGTTGTGCAGATTCGCAATATTCTCGATCAGATAGCGGCCCAGGGCCTGTTTCAAATATTCATCAATATCTATCATGTGCTTCATCAGCAAGGCTACTTGCGAGGGTTTGAGACCCTGGGAGGGAACCTGCTCGTAGCCTTAGATGGCACTGACTACTACAGCTCCCATAACATTAGCTGCCCCTGCTGCTCAAAACGAACCTCACGCAGCGGCCAAGTCACCTACTCTCACAAAGCGATATTGCCTGTGATTGTCTCGCCTGCGCAGTCGGCGGTAATCTCCTTGCCACCTGAGATGATTACGCCTCAAGATGGCCATGCGAAGCAGGACTGTGAGCAAGCTGCCGCCAAACGATGGATAGCGTCAGCGGCAAAGATATTTGTCAATCAAGCGGTGACGCTGCTCGGAGACGACCTTTTTAGTCGTCAGCCAATGTGTGAAGCGGTCTTAGCCCAGGGTTTTAATTTTATCTTTGTGTGTTTACCCGAATCGCACCCGGCACTTTACGACTGGATAGCGTTTCAGGCGTCTCATGGCAAGGTAAAGACGATGCAGCGGCAGCAGCGCCGGGGCAAGACCGATGAAGTTTGGCAGTATCGTTATCTCAATGACGTGCCGATGCGAGCCGAGGCTCCTGCGCTATCAGTAAACTGGTGTGAGCTGACGGTAACGCGCATTTCAGATGGGAAAGTCCTCTACCGTAACAGTTGGGTGACCAACCATCACCTCACCGGGCAGCTTGTGATTGAAGTCGCTGCTGCGGGTCGCTGCCGCTGGAAAACCGAAAACGAAAATCACAATGTGTTGAAAACCAAGGGCTATCATCTCGAACATAACTTTGGGCATGGCAAGCAGCATCTATCTGCCTTTTTGTTGACCCTAAACCTATTAGCCTTTTTGTTTCATACTGTCCTTCATCTAGCTGATGAGCGCTATCAGCAGATTCGACAGATTCGCGGTACCCGCCAAGGCTTTTTTCAGGATATCCTGGCGCTCACCAACTACTTGTGGTTTGAGAGTTGGACGGCCTTGCTGGATTTCATGCTAGATCAGTCGAAATCAACCAAACCCATTCGTAGCAATACTTCTTGACGCGTCACTGGCTCATGGACGAGACATGACTCGTGTCGTTTCACAATGTCCGTATCTTGGAATTTGGAATTGCTGACCAAAAGCATCAAGCGATCTCACTGCTGGAGCAGAAGAACTCACAACGGTCTCAGTGCAATCGCTATCCCAACAACGGGCGCAATGAAAATCACAGCCTCTGTCACCCTGAGACGCATTAAGCGATCGCGCTGTACTATTTTTATACTACTGTCGTACTGAACAGGTACAAGGAGAAGGAGGGGGGTTATTTGAATTCAGGGTTAAAGACTCGAACCTCGATAGAAGCAAAGCCGTAGTAGATGGATATGGGCAAACGCTTCGCTCCTAAGTGATTCGCCACATCTTGAGCGGCTGTGAGCCACGGATCATCCGCTAGATCATATGGGGCGTAACTATCGAAACTTTTAGGAATATCCGTAACGCCTCCACCTTGAATCCCTTCTATCACCTCGTTTGCCAAACCTAGAATCAGTTTGTACAGCTCAGAATCTTTGCGTCTCACCATTTACTCCCTTTATTCTTGGATCTGTAGTAGCTCTTTGGCACGCGCAGCTACCAGCAGTAAGCACCATACGACTCACTCCACTTGATAACCTCACGCGGCTCTGGCTTGCCTGTGTTCTGCCTCGCAGGGTAGCCAGCGTTGTAGCTCTCTAGCGCCGCTTCGTGCTCCTCCATCCACTCTTTGACTAGTCCGGGCTTAACCTTGCTGAGCTGTCGCAATATAGACCCAGTGATAGCGAACTGGTCGGAATCATCACGACCCGCGTTGTATTCCTGAATCGCTTCAACAGAGCGACGTAGCTTCTCATGGTACGCATCATGGCGGCGATCGCCTTTCAGTTCAGCATTAGCATTGCGCCAGTTGAAACCTGTCTGGTCGGCTTCTAGGCTCAGGCTATGACTTTGCTGAGTTATCTACTGGTTCAGCTTTAGCCGCTGGTGCTGTCTGTAACCGCTTTAGCCCTGGCTCTAGTGATCCCAGCTCTCCTTCTCTGTCGAGTAGACGATCAAATCGCTAGGACCACAGTTCAAGGCTAGGCAAAGCTTATCTAGCAATCCACCATCCACACGCGGCATGTCGTCGCGCTGCTTCAATTTGCTGACGCTGGTCTCATGTAAGCCAATCTGCCCTGCTAGGGCTCGGTTAGTAATGTTCCTGTCAGCCATCACCTGACGCAATCGCCACTGAATCATATAAACAACCGCCAAAGTCACCGCTCATTCTACAACAACGCTTAATATATAGACCAAGACGCTGTATGTTAAGCGTTTAACGCTATACTACACGTATGAAGTTGCAGGAGACTTTCACGGTGAGCAGACCTTCTCAGAACCCACGGCAGGTGCCACCACTAGAAGCACTTTGGCGCGGCTTAACCGCTGAAGATGTCGCGATTCTTCAGGCCGCACTCGACTACTTTGATGGCAGTTACAATAGTTTGACTGAGAGACTTCAGCAGCTTGGGGCTACTCAGCGAATATATGCTGCTGTCAACGGAACCGCGAAGTCGATCTTAGGCAAGTCTCGCACTGATGTAGATACCTGGAACGCTGAAGAGATGGAAACCTGGGGTGATGGCTATCAGGGTACGATAGAGGCGATGGAGCTATACACTGCTATCAATGAGCAACTAGCTGTCCTAGCAACGCGCAGAGGCTTTAGTGATGCCTAACTTGTTTGACCAACTCTATAAGACCATTGACTATGAACGGAGCATCACGCCCTGGGACGTGGTTGAAGCAGCAATCTTGCAGGGCTGTACGCCTTGGTATGATCCTCGCTTTGTGAAAGGCTGCCATGAGTTGCTCTTTTCCTGCTTCCAAAACACAGCTCACTGGCTCAAGGGACAGTACTACGCTCGGGTAGTGATTGAACAGATGCCACCGGGCATTGATGAAGACCTATTGGCAGTGGCCACAGCTCTAGTTCACGGGCAACTGCCTGCGGTCGACTCTTGGAATGCCGGTAATCCTTATGCCTCCAGGTGGCCTGCTGTCACTACACAATACTGCTATCCCTGGAATGGCATGATGCTACGTTGGACAATAGAAGTGAAGGCTAACAGGCGTCTATCGCGGCGACTTAAGCTCAAGGTCAGTGGATACAAAAGTCCTCGCCGCGAGATGTACTTCCGCTAGGCTGCTTTGAAGGATTAGCTGCCATCTCTCCTCTATAAAAGCATGGGGTAGTAGAGGCAATTGCTTCTCTATTCTTGGGTCTTTGATAGCTCTTTGGCACGACGGCTACCAGCAGTAATCCCCATACACTGCACTCCACTTAATGACTGAGCGCGGCGCTGGCTTATCCGTATTTTGACGACTACCATAGCCTGCGTTGTAATTGGCTAGCTCGGCTTCGTGCGCTTCCATCCACTCTTTGACTAGCCCCGGCTTTACCTTCGTTAGCTGGCGCAGTAGCGAGCCTGTAATAGCAAACTGCTCACTATCGTCTCTACCAGCGTTGTACTCCTCGATTGCCTCAACTGAACGGCGTAGCTTCTCATGGTATGCATCATGGCGGCGATCGCCATTCAGTTCATCGTTAGACACCTTGCGCCAGTTGAAACCTGTCTGGGCAGCTTCTGGGACAGGATCAGGCTCTACTTTGACTTCGCTACCTTTAGTCTTCGCCTTTGCTGCTACAGGTTGCGATCCCGTCAGCTCTAACTCTAGCCGCTGACGTTTCTCACACTCGCGGGCTAATTGAGCTTCAGGCTGAACATACAGGTCGTACAAGGTACAGACTGGCGCAGCAATGACAGAGCAGAAAGTTGGATATAACTGGCAGAAATCTAGTAGTTCAGAACTCTCATTTTCTGCAACAAGAATAACTGACTCATTCTTTTCAATCCGGTCATGAATAAAGGTTGTGGCCAATTGAGGATCAACGTCTTGAGCGTAGAACTGGCGATAGGCATCGAAAAGTATGGCGACTGCTTCGATGTCCTTCGACGTAGCAATTCTGGTGGAAGGTCTGTTCATTACATAGGAGAAGAAGGGCTTAAGACTTAGTGGAGACACTAGAGTGACTATCTTTAATTTTGATAGGTTCTAAGTGCTTTGGTAATTGCTTCAATCTGATTCACGACCACCGAGATATGTCCTTCGTTGGGATACATCACTAGCTTAGCTGTTGGGAGCGTCGCAGCAGTTCGCTTTACTAGCTCAAGTGGAACGTTCCTATCCTCTTCTCCATAGAACAGCGTCAGCGGCATCTGAATTTCATCCAAACTAAAGTCCCACTTTTTAGAGTAAAGCTGAAGGTCATAGGCAGTTCCTCGTGTTCCTGAACGAAGCCCCTCGTTCAAAGCCTGACAGGTTTTCTCTATCTGACCTGGTAATTTTAATACCTCGTAATCTGCTGCCGGAAGTGTTTTTTTGAGGGTTTTCAATAGTTTGCCTGAAGGACTATTGAGCGATCGCTGCGTGAATTTCATTGAGGCTTGATACAGCCAGGGAAGATACCTGATTAAAGTCAGACCCCAACGCTTATGTTTCAGCAAGTCCGCCGTTGTAAATTCCCATGCGCCTGAAACGATCGCGGCTGACTGTAATCGACGAGGAATCTTTGCAGCACAGGCAGCCACATAGCCGCCGCCCGACGAAACACCCAGCACTGAAAACTTGTCTAGGCCCAAGGCATCAGCAAGAAACGTGACATCCTTCGTCCAATCGGAAAAGCCTCGATTCGGTTGGAAGTCTGACTGTCCTATTCCCGGACGATCTGGCGCGACCAGTCGTAAGCCTAATCGAACAAACGCTTCGTCGCCTAGCAACAATGGCTCTAAACGAGAAGCTCCACCACCATGAAAATAGAGAACGGGATACCCATTCGGATCGCCGTACTCTGCATAGGCTAACTGCCGATTATCAGGCAGAGTCAGTAGATTTGTTGCTTTCATTGCGACCTGATTCCGATGGAGGGCTGATTCTAGTAGACAGCGAGCCATCGACCGTATCTCATTTATGTTTGAGGCTTTGAAAGCCACGCTGACTAATGTGCCAGTTTTCCATCGTCCATATTGAGATATGTTCTTTTCTCTTTTTCAGCGATGTGATCGCACCAGTACGATAGTGTCTTTAAGCACCCTTTGCAAGACGAGTGCTGAGAGGCAAAATAGCTAACAAGTCTTATTTGTTTGAGCTGTCTTGTAGGTCGTCTTGCTGTCTATGTATCACGGATAGATGGTGTAGATGGGCTGTAAGACAGAAAGCGAAGACCGGCTACACTCAGCCTCAGCTTATCTACATTACACCGCTGCAATTGTTCTGAATAGTAGTGGATTAGGCGACTAAACTTACAGGAGCTTCTGCCGAAGAAAGTCCGTAAATACTTTCACATTGAGCGGCAGGTATCGCCTTGAAGGATAGACAAACCAAGCAGCGGTCTCGAAATCAGTAGCAGTGACAGCATAGTTTGGGAAAACGTCGATCAGCTTACCTGTGGCTAAGTCGTCTCGAATCAGCCAGTTTGGAAGGAGAGAAATTCCCATGCCGGACAATGTGCAGTTGAGTAAGGCGATCGCATTAGAGATAACGATTTGTCCCTGCACGGTAACGGTTTCTACTGTTCCAGTCTGATCTCTAAAAAGCCATCTCGATCTAAACCCTTCTAACGGAAAACATAGACACTTGTGTTCGCCTAACTCCTGAGGGTGCTGTATGCGTTCGTTTCGTTCGAGATAGTCAGGACTAGCACAGACCGTGTAGTGGGTAGACATCAACCGATGCGCAATCAGCGTCGAGTCAGCCATCTTCCCAAGCCGGATAGCAACATCGATCCGCTCTCTTACCAAGTCAAGGACTAAATCAGTTAGAACAAGGTCAACTGCAAGATCGCGATACTGCGCCTCAAAACTTGGTAGGTGTGGCACGATGCAGGCAAGGCCGAAAGATACAGAGGCAGTGATGCGAAGCGTGCCTATAGGCTGGTTTGAAATTTCTCTAGCAGCAGAGATTGCGCCGCTTATGTCCTCCATCAACGGCTCAGTTCGCCTATGAAAGACTGTGCCTGCTTCGGTCAGTGAGAGCCGCCGAGTCGTGCGCTGAAAGAGCCGGACGCCTAGTTCATTTTCTAGATTAGCAACTGCTCGTGATACGGCAGATGGATCTATGTTGCGATCGCGTGCTACCGCAGCAAAGCTTCCTTGCCTCACCACATCTAGAAAAGTTTGGAGTACAGATATGTCCATTCCTGCATTTTAATCATGGAACTGCCTAGTTTTGTTCTGCATTCGTGCGTTTTGCTCACGACACCCATGCACTACTGACTATTGAATCCTTTAGATCTGCTGTTTAGAGTTCAAAAAGAGCCAACATCAGGAAAACTTAAATGAGTCGAATTACTGTGCTAGGTATTGGTGCGATGGGGTCGCGCATAGCTAACAATCTGTTGCAGCAGGGTCATGCTTTAACCGTATGGAATCGCACTGTAGAGAAGACTGTGGCGCTAGCAGCCGCAGGCGCTGAGGTTGCTGATACGCCCCGCGCAGCCGTGAGATCGGCTGAGGTGGTGATTAGTATGGTGCGCGACGATGAGGCTTCTCGACAGGTATGGCTCGCTGACGAAGTTGGCGCTTTAGCTGGATTAGAGAAAGACGCTATCGCGTTAGAGAGTTCTACGCTCACTGTTGGGTGGACACGCACACTTGCTCAACACTTTCAGCTAAAAAACCGTGCCTTCCTAGACGCTCCCGTAGCTGGCTCGTTACCTCAAGCTGAAGCCGCTTGCCTTATCTACTTTATAGGTGGGGACGCAGATATTTTGGGACGCGTTCGACCGATTCTAGACTCTCTAGGAAGTGCTGTTCATCATGCTGGCACAGTTGGAAACGGTATGGCTATCAAGCTGGCGGTCAATGCCCTGTTTGGTATTCAAGCGGCTGCCATAGGTGAACTGATTACCTTCATGCAGCACTGTGGATTAGAAGGTGCGCAGGCCGTTGACATACTGAGCGCGACGCCTGTATGCAGTCCTGCAGCTAAAGCTTTAGCAGAGGCGATGGTAGCCCACAAGTTCGCACCTATGTTTCCAATCGAGCTAGTGGAAAAAGATCTGTTGTATCTAGTCACTAGCCAGGAGCAGTTGGAGATTCCTATGGGCAAAAGTGCATATCAGGTCTTTCAAAAGGCAAGACATCAAGGCTATGGCACAGATAACATTACTGGAGTCATCCAGCTATATAGCGAAAAGACTTCTGGTTGAGATATGTTCAGGCACCCTTGGTAAACTCAGTCTCCCACATAGCAGCGCGAACAATGGTCAGGTTTTCAGAGGAGTTCATTGAAGTACAATCCAGTAGCCCTCCCGTCTGGCTCAGTTTCCTGCTTGACCTGAATGAACGATTCTGTAGAAGCCATCAACGCAGAAGCCTTGAGAATTCTCAAGCTGCTCGAAGAAATGCCGTTCGATGCCTGCTGTCCGCTGACTAGAGAGTTCGCCGAACTGCCGCCGAGTCCAGGTATCTACGCCGTCAAGCACAAAAACCAAGGTATCCTCTATGTCGGTAAGTCGGGTAGTGTCAAAGGCCGCTTCAAAGGCGGACACAAAGCGCTGGGCTGGGCCTTCATGGATAGGCTGAACCCAGACGATGTGAGGATAGCAGCGGTCACGCTGAGTCTGCAATGGATTCGGCTATCATTGCAACTAGAGCAGATCATCATCCGGCAGCTACTTCCCCCTTACAACGTGCGGGTCAATTAGAAGGACTAGGCTATGAGCCCAAACGCCTCACCGACAGACAATCGCATCCTAGAGTCGCTGCCGGACAACATTCGGACAGCGATCCTGACCTATGCGCGTGAGTCAGAGCTGACGGCTAATGCAGTGATTGAAGGAGCGCTCAAGTACTTCCTTGAGCTAGACACTTCGCTCAGTGACGAAGCGAATGGCACCGCCGAGGATAGCAGCCTATTGGCTACCCTGCCGCCTATCCTACAAAGTCAGGCAATCCAGTACGCTGAGAAAACGGAGATACCTGCTGAGCTAGTGATAGAACTAGCGATCGCCCACCTGCTGGACCCAGACTCAGTGACCTTCGACGACTGTCAAGTGAAAGTAGAACAGACCTCGATTGCATGGCTGAAGCAGTACGCTGATGCCAAAGCAGTCACCGCCGCATAGAGAGCCTTTCGACTTGGCGATGCCGTCAGGAGCCCTCGACTGTTATTCCATCTAAGTAGCGGTAGACGCTAGCCTTCGAGAGGTTGTACTCTGCCATCAGGTCTTTGATAAGAGCGCCGTCTATCCGCTTCTGTTGTAGCTCAACACGTTCATCTTCCGTTAAGTGCTTCCTTCTACCTAGAAGAACGCCGTTTGCTTTAGCGTTACGGATGCCGTCCATCTGCCGCTCGGCTCGAATCTCAGTTTCAAACTGTGCGATCGCGCCGAGCATATTAAAGAGCAGTCGGCCCGTCGCATCGCTGGTATCAAGGCTCTGGTCGATCACCTTTAGGTTGACACCTTTTCCCTGGAGTTGGTCGGCTACCTGACACAGATGCAGCGTAGAGCGAGCTAATCTATCGAGCCGAGTGACTACCAGCGTGTCGCCTTCCCGAAGATAGTCAAGGTAAGCTTGTAGCTGTGGTCGTTTGCTAGAAGTGCCCGTCTTCTTCTCCTTGAACACTTTGTCGCAGTCCCTAAGCTTATCGAGCTGTACATCGAGGCTCTGACCGACAGAACTCACCCGTGCGTAGCCAACTGTTGACATGACATACCTCAAACGTCTACTTATATCTTAGACATTTTGAGAACGCTATTTTGGGACATTATGGTTGGGTCGAGGGAGGCTATGACGCCTCGCCCCTCCCAGTTAGATCCGTACGTGCCCGTTTCCGTGCATACGGCTCCCGATGTTCTTAGCTATCGCGTTTGCTCATGTGAACATAGTCGTGGCAACTCTGATGAACCGCTAGAAGGTTGTTACCGTTCCAGTTGTTATGGTCGCCGTCAATATGGTGTAGCTCGACTTTCTCACTAGGAAGCAAGTTGAGATTGCACCGTCCACATCTATGGCCCTGCTTTTGAATTATCCGAAGTGTAGTTCCGTCGTAGTACTTACTGTTGCGTTGGCTCCAGTAAGCGATATCTCCGTCGAAAGGCGATTTGATTCCTCTGACGTTGATGTGTCTATTTTCGGAGTGAGAAACCTTTGGAAACGCCTGCAATAGCAGATTGCTGCAAGTGTGGCGGTTCTGTTTAGGTTCTCGGTTGAATACCCTGTAGGTTCTGGCTCGGATAGCACTCAAAGAGTGTCTGTTGCCACCCATCTTGCAGTACCGATGGTAATTCCGCCAGCCTCGGATAATAGGAGCAAGTTTATAGGCTTTTGCCTGTGAACCATAATTCGAGTTGTTGACAATGTGTTTGACTTTCTGACGGAACGCTTTGAAGTTTGCCGCTGAGGGTTTACTCCTGAACTTACCGTTGGATTGCACCCTAAAGTGCCATCCGAGAAAGTCGAATCCATCTGTCGAAGCGGTAACGCGAGTCTTTTCGGCGCTGATGTTCATGCCTCGGTCCGCCAAGAAGTGGCATACTTTCGCAAGTATCGCATTTGCATCATCTTTCGGCTTTAGGAAGTACACCATGTCATCGGCGTATCTTACCGATGGATGGATAGCCTCTATGCCGTTCAATGCCACATTCGCTAACAGCGGACTCACCACGCCGCCTTGGGGCGTTCCCTGGTCAGGAAACGCAGCATCAACGCCCGCCTTGAGACATCGAAAAATACCGAGTTTCAAAACACTAGGCGCAATGAGCTGTTTCATGATGGCTCGGTGGTTGATGCGGTCGAAGCACTTTTCGATATCAAGCTCGATGATTCGTTTCTTGATACCGTTCTTCTGAGAGTTCAACTCATGGTTCGCTGAAAGATAGTTGAGAAAGTCAAATAGATGCCGCGATAATGAGGTCAAGTACATCAGGGCATAGCGGCTATGGCAGAGCTTATCGGGAACGAACGGGTCGATGATATTCCATTGCTATTGAATCAGATGAAACGACTAAATCTGAGCGGGCTGGTAGACGAGCATTTTGCGGGGCATGGGAACTGGCAAGGCTTGAGTGTGGGCAAGGTGCTGACGGGCTGGCTGTCTTATCTACTCTCGCAAGGAGACCATCGCCTCAATCAGGTGGAAGCCTGGGCGGCGGGACTGAGCAGCACTTTGCAGCATAGTTTAGCGCCAACTGTGCGGAGTCTGGACTTCAGTGATGACCGCTTGGAGCGCGTCCTAGACCGATTGAGCGATGACCCGCAGTGGGACGCATTTGAAGGCGCGTTGAACTGTCATACAGTACGGGTGTATGACTTGAAGGTATCGTGTGTCCGTCTGGACACCACGACCAGTAGTGGCTACAGGCCAGTCGAAGGCGAGGGCTTATTTCAATTTGGCCACAGCAAAGACTATCGGCCCGACCTCCCACAAGTGAAGATATCGCAAGCGGCCTTAGATCCATTAGGGATGCCGGTGAGCACCACAATAGTGAGTGGCAATCAAGCAGACGACCCGTTGTACATACCCGAGATCAAGAAAGTCCAACAGAGTCTGGCGACAAGCGGGTTGACCTACGTCGGCGATAGTAAGATGGCCGCGCTAGAGACAAGGCGCTATATCTCCCAAAGCCAGAACTACTACCTGTGCCCGCTGCCAGAGAAGCAAGTCTCCAAAGCCGACCTAGCCGAGTTACTCGCACCTGTTTTCCGAGGCGAGGAGACGCTTACACCCGTTGCCGCGCCCGAGCAAAACAGTCGTGACGCTAAGGCAACCACGGAACCACCCGCCGAACCTGAGTTGATAGCGGAGGGGTTTACCTTCACGATGCCGCAATCGGTTGAGGTGATGGCAACGCCGTTCACCTGGCGCGAACAGTGGCTGGTGGTGCATTCGTTCAAGTACGCCAGACGACAGCAACAAGGGTTGGACAACCGCATCCAAAAAGCCACCGAGGCACTGAACCAACTGAACCTGACGGGTCGTGGCCACAAACGACTCTCGCCTGAGGAAACCGAGGCTGCCGCTCACCGAATTCTTCAGCGCTATCGCCTCAAAGACCTGATTCAAGTCGCCTACGAGACCAAGGCTGAAACGACGCACAAACGCGCCTACCGCGACCAGCCAGCTAGGACTATCACCGAAACCACCGTCACGGTGAAACCGACATTGAACGATGACGCTTATCAACACTGCTCGCAGCTAATGGGCTGGCGAGTCTACGTGAGCAACGACCTTGAGTTGTCACTTGAAGAGGCCGTCTACGGCTACCGCAATGAGTACCTCATTGAACAAGGCTTTGGCCGATACAAGGGCAAAGCACTCGGGCTGCGGCCTATCTATTTGGCTTCTGACGAGCGGGTCAAGGGATTGATTCGGCTGTTGAGTTTGGGCTTGCGAATCCTTTGCCTGCTCGAATTCTCCGTGCGCACTCAATTACAGGCACAACAACAGGAACTGCCTGGGCTCTATGCGGGTAATTCCAAACGCGCTACACAACAGCCCACCGCTGAGCTACTGCTCAAAGCCTTTCGCGGCATTACCCTCACGCTTATGGATATTGACCAAGTTAGACAACGCTTTCTCTCACCCCTCTCAGAGCTACAACAGCGCATACTACAGTTATTAGACACCCTTGATGAAATCTATCTCTCGCTGACTGGCTAATTGTTGCGAACTCCCTTTTTTATCCGCGAACCTTGAGGTTCAAGTTTAGAAACAGTAGTTTCTGCGCATCATGCGCTGCACGTCCTGGTCTAAACCCATAGCTCCTAGCATGGAAAGTTGCTTCGTGGGCTGGTTCTAAGGCATATTTCGCAAGGCATTGCCATGCTCTATCTGCCATAGTCGGCACTTTCAGGCGTCTGATTTTCCCGTTCTTTTTAGGAATCGGAATCTCTCGTAGTCCTTGATGTCGCCAGTCGTTGACGTTGTGCCTAAGCTGTTCGCTTAAGTCAAATCTTTCCTTGAAACTCAGGGATGATTTACCGTCAACGCCTGCCGTCCGCTTGCCCGCATTTAGCTGCGTGACTTGTCGAATAGCCAGCATTCTTGCCGAGGTAGATTTCAGTATCAGCTTTTGAAGTGACCGCGCTCTACGCCTGTCGCCTGCTCGAACAGCTTTGTACACGCGCCGAGCGCAGGCGGAAAAGGCTACAGCGGAATCGTTTCCACGGTAGTCTTCGCCAAAGTTCACTAGCCGAGAGGCTGTGTCTAACCATGCGCTGCGCCAAGTGTGTGTACTCTGAACACCTCAGGCCAATTACGGCCTGTCCTACCCGATTCAGTGGACTTCAGCGGCTCGTCTCGCTTATCCAGGTTTTCGACCTTGCCCTAGAACCCCTGATTCGTTTTTATTCGTTCCCTCGGTTAGATTGTTGTGTCCTTTTTAGGTGGAGCCATTTCAACCACTGATTCCCCCGGACTCTCGCAGCTTTCTCTCAGAAGGAATCTGCGGGGATTAGCACCAGTCAAGTCAGGGGCGTTCTGTTGTGCCCTGCTTACCGTTAGGTCGCTTTTATAGGCTCTGTTTCACCGTGAGGACGCCCCGTTAGCGCCAGTGTCATCCCACAACGGATGTCTGATTGCGAGAGCGTTCCCAGCTTCACTCTCCAGAATTCCGAGTCTGGTCGGTGTGGGCAGGTAGGGAGTTACATTTGAGTCTAATGAGCAGGACTTGCACCTGCATCCAACTGAGAGTTCAGCCAACATCTTAAGGAAGTTGATGACTGGAAGCTTTTCTCTATGGGGTTTTATGTCATAGCTTTAGGCTCCAACGAATCGCACTTGAGACACACTATTGCCTATGTCTCAAAAGGTCTAGGACACTGTTGGCGAACTCCGAAAGTAGCGAAAAATCGATAAGCTGAGGCAGCTCTATCGCTATCAGGAAGTGCGATCACCATGTCCCTAAAGCCCCAACCAGACTCGCTATAGCCGTCCTACGTGATTTGTGAAAAAGAGCCGTACATATTCATTTTAGGGAAGTCGAATAGGGCTAAGTCGAGGAACTGCTCGAATAGAAACTTGATGCCTTTGAATGACGGTTGTAGTCCGGCTAGCCGTCGCATCCCGTTCTTGGCTTGTAGCCATACGTCTTCAATCGGGTTCTGTCTCGGGTCGTTAGGCGCGAACTGAACGCAGTGAATCGGCCACTGCTCCTCCGCTAAGCCTGCGTTCACCTCGGCGAGAAAGTCACGGATCTCATGCGAGCGATGATAGCTCGCGCCATCCCACAGCAGCAGCAATCTCTGTTGTGGAAACTGGGCTTGTAAGAACTTGAGATAAGCCAACGTATTGGTTGTGTTGCCCGCATCATACGCTTCAATCAGCACGCGCTTGCTCAGTAGGTCTAACGCACCGTAGTAGGTCTGTCGTTCGCGTTCGTTCACCATCGGTACGTTCACTCGCTGACCTCGGGTGCCCCAAACATAGCCTTCTAGGTCACCGGCCATCAGGTGACATTCGTCCATGAACAACACGCGCAGTTGTCCGCACGCTATGTCAGCTTGGTAGCGTACCAAGAGGCGTTGGATGTCGGCTTTTTTGCCGCCACCGCCTCAGCATCGCCCTTCGGGTTTACCTTGCTGGTCTTCTTCCAACTGATGCCTGCCGCGTCAAACAAATCGTAGTAGCTTTGTTTGGACGCATAAGTGACATCGTACTCAGCCGCTAGATGGTATTCCAGCTCACCGAGCGTCCAGATACTTTTCTGCTTTAGCCATGTCAGCACGGATGCTTTTTCATCCGGCGTTAAGTAGCCCTTACTGCCTTTATGTTTGGGTTCAAAGCCTGGAAGTCCCCCGGCCTCGTACAGTTGCTTCCACTCGTGTATCGCCCCAAGCGAGACGTCGAGAATACTCACGACTGATTCATAGCTGTGCCCTTGATAGAGCAGCTTGACCGCCAGCGCTTTCTTCACCTGACGACTGTCTCTTTGCTGGCGGATAAAGCCTTTGAGTGCTTCTACTTGAGCCGACTTATCAACCGCAACAGACTGACCCATAGCATCTCGACTCATGAACGAAAGTCTGTTGATCCTAGCTCGAAAATCGAGCGCACAGCTAGTCCATTTAGGGACTTATTCTTTTCACTTATGATGGCGGACGGCTATAGTGCCTGCCGATACACAGCGAGTTGCCCAAGCCGTTTTCAAGAAAGGCAATCCCTACGTGACGTTGCACGATGAACTCGGCCCGATTTTTGAAGACACCGACTTCACTGAGCTGTTCTCAAAGGTCGGTCAATCAGCTATCCCACCGTGGCGGCTAGCCTTGGTTACTATCATGCAGTTCCGTGAAAACCTATCTGACCGCCAAGCTGCCGAAGCGGTGCTCTCACGTATCGACTGGAAGTATCTGCTACGGCTAGAGCTGACTGACACAGGCTTTGACCACAGCGTCCTGAGCGAGTTTCGGGGCCGCTTGCTGGCAGGCAACGTTGAACATCTGCTACTCGATAAACTGCTGGAGCGCTGCCGAGAACTGGGGCTCGTCAAAGCCGGAGGTAAGCAGCGTACCGACTCAACCCGCGTCCTGGACGCAATCCGCAGCCTGAACCGTTTAGAAGTCGTCGGCGAAACGCTACGTGCTGCGCTCAACGACTTAGCCGTCCTGGCACCTGAATGGTTACAACAGATAGCGCCCGAAGATTGGTATCAGCGCTATGGACGACGTATTGAAGACTACCGACTGCCATCCAAACCAGCAGAGCGTATCGCCTATGCTCAGCAGGTCGGAGAAGATGGTAACTACCTACTCAAATGCCTCGCTGACTCAGCGATAGCCGTCGAAGGCAGTGCCCTCAAAACCGTGCAAGCACTAGAAGAACTTTGGCTCTATCACTATGAATACAGCGATCAGGAGGATGGCCCGAGCCTGCGCTGGAAAAGCGACAAACAGCTAACGAAGAAGACACCTACCATCGAGTCGCCCTACGACACAGACGTGCGCTATCGCCGTCGTTGTGGCACCGCTTGGACAGGCTATATCACCCACTTGAGTGAAACGTGTGATGACGACAGCTGTCATTTGATTACTCAAGTGATGACGACGGATGCCAGTGTTCATGAGGCACAGTGCGTTGACGACATTCACCAATCGCTAATCGACAAGCATCTTAAGCCCCAGGAGCACTTTGCCGATACCGCCTATGTCAATGCATTCCTGCTGGTGAATGCCCAGAATCAAGGTATTGAGATGGTGGGGCCAGCCCGCTTTGATACCAGCTGGCAAACGCGAACTGAAGGGGCCTTCAATTTGAACCACTTCGAGATTGATTGGGAACACGAACAGGTGACCTGCCCGCAAGGTAAAACCTCTCGGGCGTGGAAAACGGCCTGGTGCAAAAATGGCCGTTTTCAGGTAACACTCGCACGACAAATTAGGCCATCATCGTCATGACGACCTAGCTTTCATCGACGTTTCTGATTAGGCCTGTTGGAAACGCTGAAATCCGAGGAGTTCTAACCAATGGGGATGACTTTCTCCCGTCATCAATTCTGTTGGACTTTTCCCAACGCGTTCTTCACACTCACTGCGCATGAACTGACGAGAATTCAAAAAGAACTGTAGGAGATTGAGATAGGACGGCCCCAGCTGTTTTCGCAGAAAGAAGTAATTCCGTAAACGAGAGTTCAGATTTTCGACCATGGAACTGGCTCTAGGCGTCTGCTTCATCGCTGCTTTGACCGCTTCATAGAGCTGATGGAATTGTCCCGATAGTTTCTGGTGTAGCTGATTCCACGCTTGCCAGTAAGTGTTAGAAGTAGGCTGTTTACGGAACAGCAGACACATCTCCCGTACTAGATGGATCGGCATTTTCAGCTGCTGAGCAATGTCAGCGAGCTTGTCGTCTAGGACCTGCGCAAACCCCAGAATGTCGTCTCGTTGATTCTGCAACGCTTTGCGCAGGACACGGACTTTCTTCCCGCCAATTGCTTCTCTAAGCTGGAGTTCTGCCACGACGAAATTATAGAGTTCTTGACGCTCTGCGAGTGCCGGACCAGAGAGTTCTAGGACATCGTGGTTCAACCAACCGATGAGGGTTTTGACATCTCGCACCAGTGAGATTGCGCTCACCTCATGCTGCCGGGCCTGGGTCAGTTTGGCAGAGAATCGATTGCCTTGGCCCTTCTGCTTGGCGAGCACCATTTTCTGTTCCAAGTCTTGGCGGCGGGTGGTCGCCCCCATGGCCTGACGGGTGAGACTGTTGGCAACGCTCTGGCATTGATGCTGAATGTGGAAGACATCGCCATGGCAAGGGACTTCTGCCCCAAACGCCGCCTGATGGCCTGCCCGAAGCCCGCTTCCCGCATCCGCAATCGTCCGCGTCGGGGCGAGGCCTTGGCCTATCCCATCCAGCAAATGACAGCCCCAGGTATCGGCATCCCGGTGTTCAGCCAATTTTAGTAAATAGCAATAAGTCGAAGCGGCATCCATTCCCACCAGCACTGGTCGATGGACCTGAAAGATTTCGTCCCTCAAATCTACTTCAATCAGCGACAGGTCTTGAGCCGCATTGATCGCACTGGCTTGCTCTGCTGCGGTATTAAGGCGATTGCGAACTGTACTGGCACTGATCGCCACGTCAAAGACGTCCCTCAGCAATTCGACGACGCCTCTCAACGAACTGTGGCAAATCAACACCAGACCAAGAATCAATTGAAACAGCCAGCTTTTGGTGATCGGCAGGTGAAACAGCACTTGCTTGTCAGGGATAGTGGGCTCAAAAGCGTCATCCAGTGCCAGCTTTGCCTTGTCGCTCTGCTCATAGACAAATTTGCGGCTGACCTCATAGTCAGTGGCCAGATGGCTGATGGGTTTTGACTTTGCCAGGGCATCAATCGCGATTTGCTGGCGAGTTTCGGGGCGCAAGGTAGCGGCAACTGAGGAAGCTGAACTCATGAGGTGGACTCGCTAAGCAGTGATGACAAGCCTTGAGTATCGTGGCTCTAGGTCACCTCAGACAATCAAGTGGGGAGCCTTGAAAGGCTGAAATGGACATAGCAAAGTGTTACCCGCTTTTGCACCAGGCCAAAGTCTCTTCGTTTTATCGATCTCATGGATTTTCAACTAAATTTTCTATCAATTAATTAGATGGGTTGCTTACGGATACTGGAAGCTTACGGTCAGTCCTATGCTCACTTTCAGCCGTGACTGGAGGGTAAGTCTTGGCTCCCTTGATTTTGCATCATGCCGTCTTGCCTCATCATGCCGCCTCTGCTCATCATGCCCCCCATTAGCAGCCCCCCAAGTAGGAGAGTAGAAACGATGCCTGTTAGCAGGCCAGCGATAAATTTGCTATTCATTAGATGTCCTCATCATGGTGTGGAAAGTAACGTATCAGAGTTTGTGGCAGGAAGATTTTGACTTGCACATAATGTTAATTCCTCTAGCTAACTGTAGAGTCAAGCCATTTTCAGAAGTTTTCAAATAGAACACCGTCAATCAAATACATTCTGGCAGTAGAATATGAAACAGCGATGAAAAGCTGGTAATTTCGCAGAAAATAAGCGCTGACAGTCTGTCTTTAGCACTCAATTATGAAATCAGGATGAAATGAGCTTATCTCGAAAGGGAGAAGTTGTTGTTCTCTCGAAAGGGTGGTGTACGCACAGGTAAGCTTTGTTACTTCTTGTATGTACCCCTTTCAAGGACAATATTATGCTTCTTCAACACGAGGAATACCAATCTAGCTTCGATAAAGCAATCGCCTGTATGGTGGAGTGCGAACACTGCGCCGAAGCCTGCATGGGCAATCCTGATATGACAAAGTGTGCTCGCATGTGTTTAGACACAGCTGAGGGCTGTCGCAGTTTAGCGACGCTGATGGTGCGTGGTTCTTACTTTATTGCACCTCATGCAAAAGCCTGCGCTGAAGTTTGCGAGACCTGTGCTAATGAATGTGAAAAGCACAGCTCTAGTCACTGCAAGAAGTGCGCTGAAGCTTGCCGCACGGCTGCTGAAGCTTATCGTCAGATTGCGAAAGTCGCAGTTTCAGCTTAGTACTCTTATGCTGAATTCCAATAACCATTGGGACGTTGAGATACATCTCGTACAACAGATTTAAGTCAGGGCGATTAATCTGTTGTACGGACTTCTGGTCAAAAGTTCTATCAGCAAAGTAAATCGAAAGGATAAGTGGTTTATTGCTAGCGGAACTAATTTCTGTGCTGTTTAAAATTTTCTGGCAAATTTTAGGAATCGGTATTATTCTCATCGCCCTCGTAGATGTATATCTGACGGTGCTTTATCCCCGCACGGGTAAGAGCGTTGTCAGCTTGCAGTTAAGCAAGGGCATATGGCAATTATTTCGATGGCTGTCTCATTTGCCAGGGTTCCGCAAGCAGGATGTGTTGTCTTACTGCGGGCCGACTTTATTGGTAGCGATCGCATCCTTCTGGGTCTGCACAACTGCCATTGGGTTTGCACTCTTCCTTTGGTCTGCATTAGGCACGGGTATTCAGGCCAGCAGCGGCAAAACACCAACCGATTTTGCAACTGCTTTCTACTACAGCGGCTACACCCTGACGACGCTGGGGGTAGGCGATCTTGTACCCAAAACTGGATTCTGGCGATTTGTAACCGTATTGGAAGCTGCTATTGGATTCTCTATCATCACAGCAGCGCTTACCTATCTGCTGTCGGTTTATAATGCGCTAACTCGCCGCAATAGCTTTGCGCTCAGCCTACATCATCGTTCAGGAGATGAAGCCAACGCAGCGGCCCTACTAATACGGCTGAAAGGGTACAGCAACTTTGAGCCTGCGATGTCAGAAATTTCAAGCATCACGCGCGATTTATTATTCCTACTAGAGTCTCACCACGCCTATCCTGTCCTCCACTACTTTCGGTTTCCAGAACCACACTACGCACTTGCTCGCATAGCGCTGATTAGCTTGGACTTAGCAGCTCTGATAAAAAGCGCTCTACACCCACACATACATCAGCCGTTTATAAGCTCATCTGCTGTTACGGGACTAGAAAAGGGTGGATTAGATATGTTAGTCCAGCTTTCCAACTCTTTCTTGGACAAACAACAGATAGACTCGACTGAACAAAGACAGGAATGGCGACATTGGTACTTTGAAGCGGCTAAGGTGATTCAACAAAACGGCATTGAAACCGTTGACGATCTGGAAATAGGAGCGGACAACTACGTTTTAATCCGAAGCAACTGGCATAATATTATCGTTGCAATGGCTAAATACATGGACTATAGCTGGCAAGGGATTGCACCTTACAAACAACGATCAGCATTGTCTACCACGCAATTATGAAATCAGGATGAAATGCCACTACTCTGAAAGATGGGGATCTTTGCTAGTCCATTTGATAGGTGTGTGATGAGTTGATCTCGTTGTAAATTTGGCGTATTACGCGAAGAAAAATATCGTCACGGCTACACCCTTTAAAAGGTGTAGCCGTACATACGGAAAAGAAAGGAATTATCTATGACGACAGCTAGCAGAGTGCAAGAAGCTAAAACAGCGCAAAAGGTTCGTTTATACCGGATGTCTATGCCAGAGCATGAATGTCCTTGGGGACTGAAAGCAATTAGTCTGCTGAAAGAGAAGGAGATTGAATTTGAAGATCACAGGCTTACGTCTAAATCTGAAGTAGAAGACTTTAAGGCAAAGCACAATGTAGCTGCGACACCACAGATTTTCTTCGACGATCGGCGTATTGGTGGATACAGCGACTTAGCAGAATACTTTGATGTTGAAGCTGAGGAGGCAGAGTACTCCTATACGCCTGTTGTAGCTATATTTTCAACAGCAGGATTAGTCGCATGGGCCGCAGCTTTGGGCATTCCTGGATTTATGGGCGTCTCGCTTTCGATGCTGGCTTCCCTCAAGCTGATGGATATAGAGTCTTTTACTGAAAGCTTTGAAAAATACGATCTGATTACGCAGCAAGCAAAGCCGTATGCGAAAGCATTTCCCTTTTTAGAACTACTGCTAGGACTTGGATTTCTTTCTGGCGTTGCACCTGTCGCAACAGGTATTGGTTCGCTGCTGCTGGGTACTAACGGCGCAATCTCTGTATTTAAGGCTGTCTACATAGACAAACTGGAACTGAACTGCGCCTGTGTAGGCGGTAACTCTAAGGCACCTTTAGGCGTTGTTAGCTTTTTGGAAAATGCCATTATGATTGGGATGGGCGCTTTTCTACTATTTTCTGCAACCGTTGGAGAAACAGCTCAGCTTAGAGAGAAAGAGATTGCTCTAGAACCTCAGAAGATAGAGTTGTTGATGCCTGCCGTTCATGAGTAGCAGTAAGCACATAAAACTTCGATTGGCGAGCAAACCGCCTGTTTGTACATCTGTGTCAGTTAGCTACTGGCATATCGTGATGTTTGTCATTCCTGAAAAAACCATATTTTGCGACCACTTCGCTATACAACGATAAGTAAACTAAAAGAGAGAAAGTTCTCTGATTTCACACTGGTTTCATATTCACTTCGTATCGTAGAAGACAGTTGCACAAAAGCAACCTACGCTAATAAGGATTTCGATTATGAAACGTTTTTTGATGGCCAGCCTGTTTTTGATGATGTCTGCGGCAGCGATCGCACCTTCTGCCTCTGCACAAGGAGGAGACCACAGCTCCGCGATGGATCGCAACGGTGATGGTGTTGTCAGCGTACAGGAAGTGCGCCTTCACTATCTAGACTACAGCTCTAACTAAGTCTATGGCGTTGCTGGATTTTCGAGATCAATCGAGTTTTTAGGGTTTGGCTAGTCAAGTCCTGACTCATATATTCATTCTCTGATCCAGCAACGCCAAACTTATAAATACTGTATCAAGATTGAAATTAATTGTCTACAGTTAACTCTTGAGGAAATCGCAGAGAAAGAGACCATCTCAAAAAAAGTAGATCGCATTCTACTCACACGCATGAAATATTAGGATCAACAGACCAGTTAAGTACACTAATCAGCTTGCTTTCGGGCGAGCTGATTGGTGTACAAGTTTAAAACCTTATATTGAGCGATCACCTGTGATGGGTACAACTAGACTCTGACAGTTAGATTGAGAACCGGCTATTCAGTCGTTGTTGCCTCTTCTTCAAAGTCGTCAACTAGGTTTGACTGTCCCATTCCATCTATTTCTTGTTTGATTATCTTCTCAGACAGTTCACGACTGACTACTTTTGCTCGTTCGTCAAAGAACCTGTCATAATCATCTTCCCAAATCCCAAAAGACTTTATATCTTCTATCAAATGAGTCTTCATAGTAGTTCCCAATTGGGAGTTTGATCGAAACTTACCCATGTAGTTAGAAGGAGCTTTAGCCCCAATCTCTCTTTTATTCAAGAAGTCATCTACTATTGTTATGTTTAGAATATGGTTGATACGGAAGTTTTCGTACCCTTTCTTTTTTAGATATGATTTTGGAAAAAAGTGGTGATAGTTCTTGCTATTCGCCTGTTTCAGCCAGTAGTTGCTGATGTTGACGATAGAGTTGTCATTGAATGACTTTGGCTGAGCATATGCATATACGCATAAGATCGCTTTTACATAACTTCTTGCTGCGCTAAACCAACCATTATTCTTTATGAAATCTTCTGAAGTATCAACCGACCAGTCATAACTGGGCAACTCGCCATCAATAATTTTATCTATTCTTTTGATGTCCTGTGACAACTTGCTTTCTACGGCAGAAGAGTAGCGCCCAGATAAAGAACATCGCCAGAAAAAATCTTCAAGAAACTTCTGCTTATCGTCTGTTGGTTTATCATTATGATGATAGAAGAAGTAAGAAAAAGGAACAATTAAGGCATTGTATGGTAGCAACTGAGATACTGGGATACGATAAGAATTCCTAAAATACTCAACGGTTCGTTGTATGGCATCTACGGCCTTATCCCAGGCATTAATGAAATCGTTCTTATCTAGCTTGAGTATATTTTTTCTTGTACATTCTTTCGATACGATGATTGATATTGTCTGTAGTACAGTAGCATCAGATATAGTTTCGTAGTCTAATGGCTTTAAACTCTCTATCAGCTCCTGGAACTTCTCTGACAAATCAAACTCTCTATCATGGTCGTATGTTTTCGCTACCATAATTTCAAATAGAGAAAGGGGTTTTCCCCCGACGTTGATTCGTGTGAAAATTTCTGTAGCGATATCTATAGGCGCATCTTTGACTTGAATTACAGAATATTGATAGCTCTCAATTCTATTTTTGTAAGTAGTGAGCTTGTTGTGATACTCGCTTGGGTAGGCCGCTAGTTTCTTGAAGTCGCCATCCAGCAAATCAAGAATGCTGATTAGGCTTGTTTGAGGCTTTCCTTCTGTTTCGGTGGTAACAATTTGATTGGAATCTTCAGCTTCTAAATCAATGAATATTTGTAACTACTCAGGCTTAATATTTTCTGAAATAAAAGAGCATAGAGGTCAATCAGCGCTAGTGTTTGGATGAAAATAGCCGAGAGTAGAGCCAGCCGTTTTGAGTAAAGCAGTGCCAAAGCAAAGCATTAGCCGTGAAGAGATTCAGGCGGTCTATCGAGCAGGCGAGGCGGCGGTGATTGCGTTGGTTGAAGGTCTTACGCAACAACATCTAGAGTCTGTAGAAGCGCTAGTCGCACACCATGTAGCGTTAGAGAAGCGGATAAAAGCACTAGAAGATAAGCAAAAGAAGAATAGCCGCAACAGCAGTAAGCCCCCGTCAGGCGATGGGTTTGGCAAACGGACAAAAAGCCTGCGAAACAAGAGTGAGCGTCCTAGCGGTGGTCAGAAGGGACATCCCGGCAGCACCCTGGAGTGGCGTGAGCAAGTTGATGAGGTCGTGAGGCACCCGGTCGAGGAATGTCAGGGTTGCGGCGCATCGCTGCGAGCCGCAGTCGTGATAGCGCATGACAGGCGGCAGGTTCATGAGTTGCCCTCATTGAGATTGCAGGTCATTGAACATCAAGGCGAAGTCAAATGCTGCGAGCAGTGCCAGACGATTAGCCGAGCCGCGTTTCCAGGCGAAGTGAACAGCCGGATTCAATATGGCAATGGTGTCAGAGGGTTGATGGTGTACTTGATGAACGCGCAGTTGTTGCCGTCTGATAGAACCCGAGAAGTGCTGCGCGAAGTGTTCGGTTTTGAGGTCTCAGAAGGGACGTTATACAACGCGAGGGAGAAATGCTTTGAGCAGCTCGCCCCCGTCGAGGCGCAGATTAAAGCCGGTCTTGAAGCCGCAGCCGTGATGCATTGTGACGAAACCGGCCTGCGCGTTAACAGTAAGCTGTGGTGGTTGCATGTAGCCTCAACCGCTCAGCTGACTTACTACTTCGTACATGCTAAGCGAGGCCGCGTCGCGATTGACGAGATGGACGTGCTAGCGAACTTTAACGGCATCAGTGTCCACGATGGCTGGCAAAGTTACTTTGGCTATGACTGCGCTCACAGCCTGTGCAATGCACATCATCTGCGCGAACTGCGGTTTATCGTTGAGCGTTATGAGCAACCGTGGGCCGAAGATATGATGACACTTCTTTGCGATATCAAAGCCCAAGTAGATATCGCCAAAGTAGCGGGAGAAAAGGTGTTGAGCGCCGGACAGCTCAACGACTTTGAGATGAAATATCAAACGATACTGGCCACAGGGTTTGAGGCGAATCCACCGCCACTTGTCGATGAAAACGCGCCGAAAAAAAGAGGGCGTGTGAAGCAATCACCTCCTAAGAATCTACTCGACCGACTTGACCTACATGACACGGCTGTCCTAGCCTTCATGTTCGACTTTCGGGTGCCTTTTGATAACAATCAAGCTGAGCGCGATGTGCGCATGATGAAGCTCAAACAAAAGATATCGGGTTGTTTTCGGGCGGTGACAGGAAGCCAACAATTCTGTCGTATTCGCGGCTATATCTCGACGCTGAGAAAGCAGGGCTTCTCCGTTCTCGAAGCGCTGAAAAGCTCGTTTACAGGCAGTCCTGTTCTGCCTATATTTCAGCCTGAGTAGTTACGAATATTTTTGAAAAGTCGTCTTTCTTTCCGTTCTCTCTAACAAGATTTATTCCCTTTAGGCTTGCAAAGAGACTCGTCAACCTCTGCTGACCATCCAAAACATAATCGACAAATTCACCAGCTACTGGCTCAGGTAAAGCCTGCTCTCCAATATCCCTAACGGAACGAAGCCGTTCCTTAGTTCGCCAAAAAATAAATGTGCCGATTGGATAGCCTTTTATAATACTATCTATCAAACCTGCTGACTTCTGTATTGTCCAAACGAAGTCCCTCTGAAACTGCGGAATCTTAATTTGGCCTTGCTCAATTGAACTTACTAAGGCTGAGAAATTGTAAGTTTGTGGCTGTGGTAACTGTAGCGGCATGTGAGTGCTTGCGATACTAGCGAATGAGATCGACTTATAATAGCCTAGATTAATGAAACACCTATTGATTCAAGATTACTGGTGTAAATCCATACAAGCGTTACATAGATAGGTTTGGAGAAACATTGGACGCTTAAGTCTAAGACGGTCGAAGCATTTTAGCTTTCTGTTTTCGGCGGCGCGATCGCTTAAAAAATTCCGCAGCATCATCCACAAACGAATACACAACAGGCACAACTACCAACGTCAGCAACGTAGAAATTACGAGTCCGCCTAAAATAACCGTAGCAATAGGCGAGTAAGCATCCATCCCCGTTTCAGGGAAGAAGGCTAATCGCACAATCACAATCAGTGTCGTGAAGGTAGTCATAACAATGGCTTTTAATCTGACTGGGCCTGCTTCACGAATGGCGATCGCCCTCGGCACCCCTTCCTTCCTCTTCGCCAAAATTAATTCCAACAACAGAATTGCCGCCGACAGCGAAACGCCGGAGAGGATCACAATTCCTAAAATAGAGACAGTAGACAGCGTATGGTTGAACAACAGCAACGCGCCGAACACACCCACGAGCTGCAAGGGCACAGAGAGCATCATCACCAGCGGCTGTACGAATGAGCCGAACTGAATGACTAGAATGATGTAGAGCAGTACGAGAGAAACCAATAATCCCTTAAGTAGCCGCGAAAACTCAATCATCATATCGGTCATGTCTCCCATGGAGTCGATGCCGTAGCCGGGTGGGAAGTTGAGGTCTTGGCCTGCTTGCATTGCGATCGCCATTGACAAGTCCATTGAAGCAGGCCCATTTTTCCGGTAATACCCGTTCACATACACCACCCGATTACCATTCACATGCTCAATCAGTGTCGGCCCCTGTTCCGGCTCCAGCGTCGCCACCGTACTCAATGGCACCTGCTGTCCATCTTTAGTGGTGATATAGGTACTCGAAAGATCCTGCATCGTCCCGCGATCTTCCTCGTCATAGCGAACGAGGATAGAGTTCTGTCGTACATTGGGGCGATTGTAGTAGCGGCGAGTCATGCCGCCATTCAGCGCGTAGTATGCCTGCTGAGATATCATCTGCACATTCAGCCCCAGCTCCTGAGCACGGCGGCGGTCAATGTTGAGCCGATACTCAGGTTGAGTCATTGCCGAGCTGGTAAATGGCATGTAGATATCGGGATTCGCCTCGGCGATGTCTAATACGCCTCGTGCCAGTCGATGAAGCACATCCAAATCTTCGCCATACACAGCTAGCTGAATTGGGGCGGCGGAGGTAGCCATCACGTCTACGCCCATTTCTTTGATGCCAACTCGACGAATGCCAGGAATCGTTTGTTTTGCCTCAGCTTCGATGCCGTCCATAATTTGCCAGATGTCGCGCGATCGCTCTGTCAAAGGCGTAATGGTCACCGTCATAGAGGCTGTATTTACCCCGCCCATGCTGTAGCCCGTAAAGTAGGTGCTGTTGCGCGTCAGCTCGAAGCCAATCTGCGCCGATACCTTCTCTACCTCGGGGTGCTGTAGAATTATTTGTTCAAACTGAGCTGCGGCTGAGTCAGTCGCTTCAAATGAAGTGCCCGCTTCCATTTCTAAGGTCGCCATAAACTGGCCTGAATCGCCCAGCGGCATCATCTCCTGTGGGATGAAGGTGAAGAGAGAAATTGCCAGAACAACAGAAGCACCTGCGATTGCCAGCGTAATCTCTCTGTTTCTCATACAAACATCCAGCAACCAAGCATAGCCCTGCTCCAGCTTGCGAAAGCCATAGCGCACGGGCGTAGTCAGCACTTGTAGCCGAGTACGACGCTGAGGTCTGTCAGAATGCGGCTTGAGGGTGAATGCAGCCACCAACGGAATCAGCGTAATTGACACGAGCAGCGAAGCGATAAAGGCAAACACCATCGGCCACACAATGCCAACAAACATTAAACCTGGCAGCCCGCCCGAGAGAATAGTCGGCAGCAACGCCGCAATCATCACGCAGCTCGCCGCTGCACTCGCCAGAAACACTTCTCCTGTTCCCTTAATGGCTGCTTTCACTGGCATCAGGCCCGCCTTCAGCTTCTGATCAATCGAGTCGAGTACGATAATCGAGTCATCTACCAGCTTACCAATTGCCATCATCATACCGATGAGCGTAGAGGAATTTAGAGACATGCCAATAGGGATAAACGGCAATGTCGAGAGCGCTAAACTGGTTGGAATAGAGATCATGATAATCGCCGTGGCGCGAAAGTCTTCTAAAAAGACCAGAATCACCAGTCCCGCAAGAACAACACTCACAAGCAGCTCTTGAAAGGTGCTGTTGATAATGAGGTTGACCAAATACGAGTTGTCGTAAGCTTCTTGAAACTCAATGCCAGGATACTCGCTAGCGATATCTTCTAATTCTGCCCTAACCCTTTCAATCACTTGTGGTGAGCTAGAATCTGGCCGCTGAATGACATTTACGGCCAGCGCCGAGTCACCGTTGTATCGATAGCCGCTGCGACGTTCTTCATAGGTGTCTTTTACCGTCGCCACATCGCGCACATACACCACTCGTCCATTCTGTTCTAGAACGGGGTAGTTCATCACCTCAGCCGCGCTGAGCGTCCGCTCGTCCGTGCGAACCAATATCTCACTATCGCCCTGGGTCAGCGTACCGGCGCTCTGACTGATGTTGTTAGCGTCAATGGCATCTCGCACCTGCACGATAGAAAGGCCATAGGCGGCAAGCTGCTGGCGATTCACCACAATTTGAAGCTGGCGGCGATAGCCCCCAAAGATAGACACTGCTTGCACAGCTTCTACCTGAGTCAGGCGATCTACTAAAGTATTATCAGCAAATTCTCTGAGCTGAAGTGGATCCCAGTTCTCTCCTTTAAGCGCTAAAGTCAGCACGGGCCTATTCAACGGGTCAATCGGCAACACCCAATAAGATCGAAAATTCACACCATCGAAGAGTAAGTCGCTTTCAGCCGCTGTCATGATGCCTTGTACAGACTGCACGGCTTTATCCACATTGCCGCCCCAGGCGAACTGAATGGTAACAATGGAGTTGTCCTTTTGGGAGCTGGAGCGGATGAAGCGCACCCCATCAAGAACGCTCAGCCGCTGTTCAATCGGCTTGCTGACGTAAGTTTCTATTTCTTCGGGTGATGCACCCGGAACCATAGTGACAACTGACACCAGCGGGCTTTGCACATAGGGCATCATCCGTACAGGTAATAGAAATAGCGTCAGCAGTGACAGCATAATCACCGCGATGTACAAGGCAGTGACCACAACCGGATTTTTGATTGACCAGCGGGTGAGAAACTCTTTCATGGTGAAGTTAGAAATTTATCGATTGGAAGAGAAAAATAACGATAAGTTCTAAAGCCCTCTTTAACATTAAAAGAAGGCTTCAGAGAAAGCGCTTACTCAGCCTCAATCATGAGATGGCCTGTACCCGTCTTCTCGCCTTCGTCTAAAACAGAGTGAACCACCCAGGGGCCTGCCATTCCAAGATAAGTTTTCACATTGTATGTACCGGGTTCTGAGCCAGCCATCACTTCAGACTCAGCAGTCATTTTTTCCATCCCATCCATCGGCATCATGTAAACATCGACACTCAGGTTATCGGTTGCAACAGGTTCGCCCGTAACTGCATCTTTAGGCCTGGTGCAAAAATGGCCGTTTTCAGGTAACACTCGCACGACAAATTAGGCCATCATCGTCATGACGACCTAGCTTTCATCGACGTTTCTGATTAGGCCTGTTGGAAACGCTGAAATCCGAGGAGTTCTAACCAATGGGGATGACTTTCTCCCGTCATCAATTCTGTTGGACTTTTCCCAACGCGTTCTTCACACTCACTGCGCATGAACTGACGAGAATTCAAAAAGAACTGTAGGAGATTGAGATAGGACGGCCCCAGCTGTTTTCGCAGAAAGAAGTAATTCCGTAAACGAGAGTTCAGATTTTCGACCATGGAACTGGCTCTAGGCGTCTGCTTCATCGCTGCTTTGACCGCTTCATAGAGCTGATGGAATTGTCCCGATAGTTTCTGGTGTAGCTGATTCCACGCTTGCCAGTAAGTGTTAGAAGTAGGCTGTTTACGGAACAGCAGACACATCTCCCGTACTAGATGGATCGGCATTTTCAGCTGCTGAGCAATGTCAGCGAGCTTGTCGTCTAGGACCTGCGCAAACCCCAGAATGTCGTCTCGTTGATTCTGCAACGCTTTGCGCAGGACACGGACTTTCTTCCCGCCAATTGCTTCTCTAAGCTGGAGTTCTGCCACGACGAAATTATAGAGTTCTTGACGCTCTGCGAGTGCCGGACCAGCGAGTTCTAGGACATCGTGGTTCAACCAACCGATGAGGGTTTTGACATCTCGCACCAGTGAGATTGCGCTCACCTCATGCTGCCGGGCCTGGGTCAGTTTGGCAGAGAATCGATTGCCTTGGCCCTTCTGCTTGGCGAGCACCATTTTCTGTTCCAAGTCTTGGCGGCGGGTGGTCGCCCCCATGGCCTGACGGGTGAGACTGTTGGCAACGCTCTGGCATTGATGCTGAATGTGGAAGACATCGCCATGGCAAGGGACTTCTGCCCCAAACGCCGCCTGATGGCCTGCCCGAAGCCCGCTTCCCGCATCCGCAATCGTCCGCGTCGGGGCGAGGCCTTGGCCTATCCCATCCAGCAAATGACAGCCCCAGGTATCGGCATCCCGGTGTTCAGCCAATTTTAGTAAATAGCAATAAGTCGAAGCGGCATCCATTCCCACCAGCACTGGTCGATGGACCTGAAAGATTTCGTCCCTCAAATCTACTTCAATCAGCGACAGGTCTTGAGCCGCATTGATCGCACTGGCTTGCTCTGCTGCGGTATTAAGGCGATTGCGAACTGTACTGGCACTGATCGCCACGTCAAAGACGTCCCTCAGCAATTCGACGACGCCTCTCAACGAACTGTGGCAAATCAACACCAGACCAAGAATCAATTGAAACAGCCAGCTTTTGGTGATCGGCAGGTGAAACAGCACTTGCTTGTCAGGGATAGTGGGCTCAAAAGCGTCATCCAGTGCCAGCTTTGCCTTGTCGCTCTGCTCATAGACAAATTTGCGGCTGACCTCATAGTCAGTGGCCAGATGGCTGATGGGTTTTGACTTTGCCAGGGCATCAATCGCGATTTGCTGGCGAGTTTCGGGGCGCAAGGTAGCGGCAACTGAGGAAGCTGAACTCATGAGGTGGACTCGCTAAGCAGTGATGACAAGCCTTGAGTATCGTGGCTCTAGGTCACCTCAGACAATCAAGTGGGGAGCCTTGAAAGGCTGAAATGGACATAGCAAAGTGTTACCCGCTTTTGCACCAGGCCAATCGCTAAGGGTTGCAGGATCTCATTCCCGGCTCCACTGGCGATCGCCAGCGGCAGCATCCCCAGCGCAGAAGTCAGCGCCGTCATGAGAATGGCATTTACCCGGTCAAGCGAGCCGTTAACAATCACATCCTTGAGAGGCATCCCTTGAGCAAACTTGCTGTTGTAGTTGTCCACTAGCAGTAGACCATTACGCACCGCTACCCCGAACAGGGTGATAAATCCGATGAGAGAAGCCACAGACAAAACGCCGCCAGTGAGCATAATCGAGATAATTCCACCTACCAAGGCCAGCGGTAAATTGATCATGATGGCAACCGTTGCTGGGAATGACTTCACTGAAAAGAACATCAGTACCGAAATGACAACAGCCGCCAGTAGGCTATATACCAGCAAGCTATTGGTCGCTCGCTGCTCCGACTCAAACTGTCCGCCGTACTGAATAAAGTAGCCGCTGGGCAACTGCACGTTCTGTTTAATCTGCGCCTGGATATCGCTGACCACACTACCCAAATCACGCTCCGCAACGTTAGTCGAAACCACAATCAATCGGGAAACGTCCTCCCGATTCACCACGTTTGCGCCCATGCCGTAATCCACCTTAGCGACCGTACCCAAAGAAATTTTCTCTCCTGTGGGCGTCAAAATAGGGATAGCGCGAACCGAATCGAGACTGCTGCGGGCTGACTCGGGCAGCATGACGACAATATCAATAAGCTGCTGATCTTCGGGTGCCTGGGAGACGACTTGCCCGTTTAAGGCCGTTTCTACGACCGCCGAAATCTGGGCCATACTGAGTCCGTAGGTTGCCGCCGCGTTTCGGTCGTACTGAATTTGTAATTGGCGGATGGGTAATTGTGGCTCAAGCTGTAAGTCCACTACGCCTGCAATCGGTTCGATGAGGTCACGCACCTGTTCACCGAGGCTGCGCAGTTCCGCTAGGTCGGGGCCGAAAATTTTAATCGCGATCGCACTCCTCACCCCCGAAAGAACTTCATCCATCCGGTGAGAAATAAACCCACCAATATTAGGGGCAACTCCCGGCAACTCTAAAAAAGCCTCCCGCAGTTGCTTAACACTCTCTTCCCGATCTTGCAGCGCCAGGTCGCTGAGTTCAATATCGACATGGGCCATGCTCACCCCAGCCCCATCTGCATCACCTGGAGCGCGACCAGCCCTTACCTGCACCCATTCGTACAGCGGATTATCTTTAAGAGAACTGGCCAACGCATTACCCGCGCCCTTTGTGATATCTAAAGACACACCAGGAAATAGCACCATTGAGTTAACCAAAGATTTTTCCTGAAACTCTGGCAAAAACACCCGCCCGAGAGAAGGAACAACCACAGCAGTTGCCACCAAAGATGCGAGAGCCAGCCCTAAAATAAGCTGTGGAGTCCGCATAGAAAGCTCCAGCAGCGGACGATAAAGCCGCTCTGCAAAGCGAGAAACCACCGTGCCTTCTTGAGGCAGCGTCTGATTTGCCAGCAAAATCGCGCAGAGCGCGGGCGAAAGCGTCATTGCCACCAGGGTAGAAGCCACAATGGAAAGCAAATAAGCCAATCCCATCGGGGCAAAAATTCTGCCTTCTACCCCGCTCAGGCTAAAAATAGGCGCAAAAACCACCACGATAATCACCGTAGAAAAAATCACCGCTAGCCGCACCTGTACTGACGTGTTGTACACCACATGAAAGGGATGTTGGGGACTGCCCTGCGCCTGATTAGCCCGCAGCCCGCGATAGCAGTTCTCCATATCCACAATGGCATCATCCACAACAGAACCAATCGCCACTACTAAGCCGCCTAAGGTCATGGTGTTGATGCCCAGGCCAAAGGCTTTCATAAACAACAATCCAATCAGCAGCGACAGGGGAATCGCACTGAGGGTAATCGCTGCCGTGCGCCAGTTCATTAAAAACAACAGCATGATGACCGATACGATGACGATGCCTTGAAGCAAGGAGCCACTGACGTTGCGAATGGCGGCATCAATAAAGTTGGACTGGCGAAATGTGCGCTGTATCTGCACATCGGCGGGAAAGGTCGGCTGCAAATCGGCCATGACCGCCTCTACCGCTTTGCTAACAGTAGGCGTATCGACATCGGGCTGTTTGGTAATCATCAGCACCACGGCAGGCTGACCGTTAAAGCTGGCATCGCCGCGTTTTAAGGCTGCGCCGGTTTTGATCTCAGCCACATCGCGCAGCAAAATCGGCTGGCCGTCTTGCACGCGCACCACAGACTGCTGCAAATCTTCAGCGGACTGAACTTGGCCGATACCGCGAACGAGTAGTTCCTGTCCGCCCCCAACCAAAAAGCCGCCCGGTGCGTTGGCGTTGGCTCCTTTTGCAGCTTCAGTGACTTCCGTGAGAGAGACGTTGAGCGATCGCAATTTCTCCGGGTCAACCAACACCTGTTCTTGCCGCTCATCACCCCCGTAAATAGTGATCTGAGAAACCCCCGGCACCGAGAGAATTTGGTTTTTAAGCGTGACCTCCACCAGTCGGCGCAGATTCATCATGCTAGTTGGCCCTTGTTCTTCCACCGTGAAGGCATACTGCAAAATCGTGCCCAGCGGCGACACCAGCGGAGAAATTTCGGGCGGATTGATACCCTCAGGCAACTGGTTTGTCACCTGCTGGAGCCGCTCTGTTACCGACTGCCTCGCCTGATAAATATCGGCATTTTGATCGAACACAACGCTGACCATTGACAGCCCCACCTTGGAGGACGATCTCACCGTGGTTACCCCTGGTAGACCATTCACCGCGCTTTCAATCGGGACGGTAATTTGCGTCTCGACTTCCTCCGGCGCTAGCCCCACCGCCTCAGTTTGAATTTCGACCTGGGGCGGTGCAAACGGTGGAAACACATCCAGCGGCATTTGGCTCAGGCTAACCAGTCCCCACAGGGTAACCGCCACCGCCCCAGCGACGATAAACCACCGCTGGGCAATTGAATTTTTAAGCGTCCGATTCAAAATCGAGTTAAGCATTTTAAGTGATGAGTCTCCTTGATTGCTCTTTGGGTTTGATTAGAATCGGTGGCCTGGTGCAAAAGCGGGTAACACTTTGCTATGTCCATTTCAGCCTTTCAAGGCTCCCCACTTGATTGTCTGAGGTGACCTAGAGCCACGATACTCAAGGCTTGTCATCACTGCTTAGCGAGTCCACCTCATGAGTTCAGCTTCCTCAGTTGCCGCTACCTTGCGCCCCGAAACTCGCCAGCAAATCGCGATTGATGCCCTGGCAAAGTCAAAACCCATCAGCCATCTGGCCACTGACTATGAGGTCAGCCGCAAATTTGTCTATGAGCAGAGCGACAAGGCAAAGCTGGCACTGGATGACGCTTTTGAGCCCACTATCCCTGACAAGCAAGTGCTGTTTCACCTGCCGATCACCAAAAGCTGGCTGTTTCAATTGATTCTTGGTCTGGTGTTGATTTGCCACAGTTCGTTGAGAGGCGTCGTCGAATTGCTGAGGGACGTCTTTGACGTGGCGATCAGTGCCAGTACAGTTCGCAATCGCCTTAATACCGCAGCAGAGCAAGCCAGTGCGATCAATGCGGCTCAAGACCTGTCGCTGATTGAAGTAGATTTGAGGGACGAAATCTTTCAGGTCCATCGACCAGTGCTGGTGGGAATGGATGCCGCTTCGACTTATTGCTATTTACTAAAATTGGCTGAACACCGGGATGCCGATACCTGGGGCTGTCATTTGCTGGATGGGATAGGCCAAGGCCTCGCCCCGACGCGGACGATTGCGGATGCGGGAAGCGGGCTTCGGGCAGGCCATCAGGCGGCGTTTGGGGCAGAAGTCCCTTGCCATGGCGATGTCTTCCACATTCAGCATCAATGCCAGAGCGTTGCCAACAGTCTCACCCGTCAGGCCATGGGGGCGACCACCCGCCGCCAAGACTTGGAACAGAAAATGGTGCTCGCCAAGCAGAAGGGCCAAGGCAATCGATTCTCTGCCAAACTGACCCAGGCCCGGCAGCATGAGGTGAGCGCAATCTCACTGGTGCGAGATGTCAAAACCCTCATCGGTTGGTTGAACCACGATGTCCTAGAACTCGCTGGTCCGGCACTCGCAGAGCGTCAAGAACTCTATAATTTCGTCGTGGCAGAACTCCAGCTTAGAGAAGCAATTGGCGGGAAGAAAGTCCGTGTCCTGCGCAAAGCGTTGCAGAATCAACGAGACGACATTCTGGGGTTTGCGCAGGTCCTAGACGACAAGCTCGCTGACATTGCTCAGCAGCTGAAAATGCCGATCCATCTAGTACGGGAGATGTGTCTGCTGTTCCGTAAACAGCCTACTTCTAACACTTACTGGCAAGCGTGGAATCAGCTACACCAGAAACTATCGGGACAATTCCATCAGCTCTATGAAGCGGTCAAAGCAGCGATGAAGCAGACGCCTAGAGCCAGTTCCATGGTCGAAAATCTGAACTCTCGTTTACGGAATTACTTCTTTCTGCGAAAACAGCTGGGGCCGTCCTATCTCAATCTCCTACAGTTCTTTTTGAATTCTCGTCAGTTCATGCGCAGTGAGTGTGAAGAACGCGTTGGGAAAAGTCCAACAGAATTGATGACGGGAGAAAGTCATCCCCATTGGTTAGAACTCCTCGGATTTCAGCGTTTCCAACAGGCCTAATCAGAAACGTCGATGAAAGCTAGGTCGTCATGACGATGATGGCCTAATTTGTCGTGCGAGTGTTACCTGAAAACGGCCATTTTTGCACCAGGCCGATATATCAGGCTGACAAACCTGTGCTGGTCGGTGTCGATTCGCCTTCAACGTACTGCTACTTATTGAAGTCAGTTGACCACCGAGATGAAGCCACTTGGGGCTTTCATCTGCTGAATGTGATGGCGCAAGGCTTTGACCCAGACTACACGATTGCTGATGGCGGCAGTGGGCTGCGAGCAGGTCAGAAAGCAGTAATGCCAGCAGTCCCCTGCCACGGCGACGTGTTTCATATCCAGCAGCAGTTTGAGCAAGTTGCCAACGGTTTGGTTCGTCGTGTTCAAGGGGGGCCAGCACGACTGGAGAAGCAAGCACAGCAGATGAGCAAGACCAACCTGAAAGACATCGTGGCGCAGAAACTGCTCAGTCAACAGTTGCTGGCCGAACACAGAGAGCAGGTACTCATCTTGCTAGCTCAAGATGTCAAAACGCTCTTGGGCTGGTTCTCTCATGATGTGATGGCTTTGGCTGGTCCTTCCCTGGCAGTGCGACGAGAACTCTTTGACTTCATCGTCAGTGAACTGAAGCAGCGGGAAGATGAACGCTACCCTGCTATCCGAAAGCTGAGGAAAGCACTGCGGAATCAACGCGATCAGCTACTGGCCTTTGCCAGTGTTCTCGATCAGAAGCTGGCTGGTATTGCGGAAGGCTTTAAGCTGCCGATACAGGCCGTAAGGGATGTCTGCCTGCTGCATCGCAAGCACAAGACATCCAATGCCTATTGGCAACAGTGGAATCAGTTGCACAGTCAGTTGTCTGGCAAGTTCTATGAGGTCATGGAGGCAGTGGGTAAGGCGCTTGAAGAAACGCCGAGAGCCAGCTCTATGGTAGAGAATCTCAACTCTCGCTTACGAAATTACTTCTTTCTGCGCCGCAGTCTCGGTGACGATTACCTGGGCACTCTGCAGTTTTTTCTAAATCATCGTTGTTTTCTAAGGTCTGAAGTGCCGGAACGGGTGGGCAAAAGTCCTGCACAATTACTGACTGGCAAAGCTCACCCACACTGGCTGGAACTCCTCGGCTTTAAGCGATTTCAGAGGGTGTAGAGACTGACGCAATCAGTGAGCTGGACCGTCTAGATGACGGTCTATTTTGTGCTGCGAGTGTTACCTTAAATTGGCCTTTTTTGAACCGTGCCGAATCTTTCCCTCTAATAAATAGTTAGCTGGCTCCGCATAGCGTTCTGGTTCTCGTGGTTGATTGTGATCGAGGGTTGCAGAAACGCTAGAAGCGATCGGTTGTGGCAGCGTTTACCTGTAGGGGTTATTTCAAAGCCTGATTAGAATGTCCATGATGGAAAGTGAGTTAACTTGATGGATGGATTAATCGATTCGGTACAGAATCTTAGAGGTTGAGCATTAATCTTTAGGGGGTAAGAAATCATGGATCCCATTACATTGATTTTGACAGCGTTGGTTGCTGGTACGGTGAAGGCAGCGGGTGATACGGTGCCGGATGCTTATAAGGGGTTGAAGGCGCTGATTCAGAAGAAGTTTGCTGGGAAGCCAGTGGCGGAAGCAATGCTAGAGGAGCATGAGAAAGACCCAGAAACCTATGCGGCTCCGCTCAAGAAGAATTTATTGGAAGCGGGAATTGACCAAGATGAGGAAATTCTCAAGGCAGCGCAGGCATTGCTATAGCAGTTAAAGCCGGAAGCGGCAGCACCAGGGACAATCAACATTGGGCAAGGTGCAAAAGGGATTATTGGGCAAACGGTGACGGGCGCGACGATCACCGGAAATATTAGTTAGGATCGAGGATTAAACAAAAGAGTCAATATGTCTGATAATGAGGAAACCCAGTTATTTCGGCTCAAACGATGAAAACCGTTCGCGCTTACTCCTGCGCAATAGAAGAGCAGATGCAGCGCTACTATGAGTCGTTAAGCGAGAAAGACCGTCGCCGCTATGCCGCAATCGAAGCGGTCAAAATAGGTTATGGGGGCATCAGCTATATCCATCGAGTCCTGGGCTGTGTGCGTGGGAGTATTCGGTTGGGAATCGCCGAGTTATCGGATCCTGAGGCAATGAGAGAAGCGCGACAGCGCTCACCTGGCGGCGGTCGTAAAAGTGCTTTTGACACGATTGCAGGACTCGATGCGGCCTTTTTGCGAGTCGTTGAGCGTCACACGGCAGGTTCACCGATGGATGAGTCGATTAAATGGACGCACTTGACCCGTCAGCAAATAGCCGACCGATTAGCAGACGAAGAAGCAATCAGCATCAGCGTGACGGTGGTGGACCAACTCCTCGATAATCATCAGTTCCGACGGCGTCAGGCGCTCAAGCGTAAGTCAACCGGTAGCAACCCTAACCGCAATCAACAGTTTGAGAAAATACACAAACTGGTCGATAGCTACCAATCGGCAGGTGAGCCTGTGATCAGCATGGATACCAAAAAAAGGAGTTAATCGGGCCACTGTATCGAGCCGGACACGCCTACACACAAGCGCCCATAGAAGTCTACGACCATGATTGGCCTTCTCTATCAACGGGCAAAGCGGTTCCGCACGGACTGTATGACCTCACCGAGAACGTTGGCTATGTTCAGATTGGCACCTCTCGTGACACGCATGAGTTTGCGATTGATTCCCTGCGCTACTGGTGGCAAACGTACGGGCGGCAGCAGTACCCAACGGCCACCTCATTGCTGTTGACCTGTGATGGTGGGGGTAGCAATAGTTCGCGCTCTTATCTGTTCAAAGCAGCGCTACAGGACTTGGCTGCTGAGCTGACCCTGGACATTCGGGTCGCTCACTATCCGCCCTACACCTCTAAGTACAATCCGTTCGCGAAGCGTGCCGCAGGCTTATGAACATCGATTGTTTCCACATCTGACGCGAGCGACGCAGGGGGTGATTTTCGATACGGTTGAGACCGTCAAAGAACTGATGGCTACAGCAACCACGGCAACCGGATTGAGCGTTTTTACAACCGTCCTTGACCGAGTCTATGAAACCGGGAAGAAAGCGACTGATGAACTCAAAGCCAGCATTCGCATTGTGTTTGATGACGTTTTGCCAAAATGGAATTACACTGCCTTGGCTAATCCCCCTCAAATTGAATCAACTATTTAATCCTCGATCCTAAGTCAAATGAGTTCTGAGAAAGGGACTGCAATTGATATCACAGCCTTAGCTACTGAAGATAGGCTGATTTTTGGGCGTTGCATAAATAAAAGATGATTTTCTATAATTTTATTTGTAAAGTTGGCGAAGTGATCGCGAATTAACAATGAACTGTCCAGACTGCCAATCTGACCACATTCGAAAGAATGGTCACCGAGGTGACAAACAAAATCATATCTGTGTCGATTGTGGCCGCCAATTCATTGAGAATCCTAAAACAGATCGTGGATATAGCGATGAGGTGAGAGCAACCTGCCTCAAAATGTATGTCAACGGTATGGGGTTTCGAGGCATCGAGCGCGTCACGAAAGTCCATCACACAACGGTGATTAACTGGGTTAAACAAGTCGGTAAGCGGTTGCCCGATGCCTATGACCCAGAAGAGATACCGCAAGTAGGTGAACTAGACGAACTGCAAACATTCGTCGGTTCCAAAAAAAAATAAGGTCTGGATATGGACCGTTGTTGACCACTTCAAACCTGGCATTCTGGGTTGGGTCGTTGGTGACCATAGTGCTCAAACATTTGAACCACTCTGGCTAGTTGCGAGCTTTTGGCTGTGCTTTTTCTACGTCACCGATGGATACAAGGTCTATCCTCAGTACATTCCAGATGGTGATCAAAAATTGTTAGCAAGACATACATGACGAGGGTAGAAGGCGAGAATACACGGCTGAGGCACTACCTAGCCCGCTTGCATCGAAAGACGTTGTGCTATTCCAAGTCGGTGGAGATGCTCGAACATTCCATTCGCCTATTGATTCACTATCTCAAGTTTTGGGATGTCCCGATTCCCGATCGATTCATCTTCTAATTCAGCAACGCCGATTTTTGCGCTGAGTCAAGCTATCAATCTGAATTAAGAAAATCTCATGCCTGTAGATGCACGCTAGGTGCAGGCTAGCTCAAAGGGCAGAGCTTAGCAATATAGAAGACTTTTACTCAGCAAAAAGATGCGTCGGCAGACCGTCTATGCTGATCTGATTTTTCTGCCGCTGATAGTCTTCTAGCGCTGCTGGACCTTTAGCCTCTGCCCACTGGTTGAGCAGCGCTCTGTCGCCCTGGTAATCGTACAGGGGCACTGCCATCCCGCAGGAGGTCTGTACCAAATCCACGGTCAAATCGAATAGCTGTCTGGTGCCTGGCAGTGAGGGGAAATGCGCCATCAGCTCGGGCCAGGCGGCATCTCGCGGGTATACGGCCTGCGCACTGCCATACAGCCGTAGAATTGTCGGCGCGGCGTCAAACGCGCAAAACATCACAGTCATTCGATTCACGGTGGCGATGTGCGCAGCCGTTTCGTTCCCGCTGCCGGTAACGTTCAGCCACACCACCCGGTTAGGGCCTAGCACTCGCAGAGAATCCATACCCTTGGGCGAGATGTTAACTCGACCTGTCGCCGCCGCTGTCCCAACAAAGAAGACTTTTTGCCGCTCTATAAAAGACTGAAGCTGGGCATTGATCTGTGCAAACTGCTTAGCCATCTTAAACTGGGTGAATCCGTTAATATCGGTCAGGAACAAAGCGCTGCGTTTCTAGCGGTGGACGCTCGTAGTCCATGTTTTTCTGTCGCTTCGGCAGTTTCAACGGCGGCGGCGTCAGGTCTTCGTAGGCGATTTGGCCCAGCAGGTGAGTGATGCAGTTCAGCCGCGCTCGCTTCTTATCGTCGGCCTCTACCACGTGCCAAGGGGAAAGGGTCGTGTCGGTAGCTGCAAACATATCGTCTTTCGCCTTTGAATATTCCACCCACCTTGCCCTAGCTTCTAAGTCCATAGGGCTTAGCTTCCAGCGCTTGGTTGGGTCGTTTAGCCGGTCTTGAAAGCGCTTTTCCTGCTCTTCGTCGCTAACCGAAAACCAATACTTTATTAAAACAACACCAGAGCGCTGCAGCATATGCTCAAACTCAGGGCATGAGCGCAAAAACTCGACGTATTCCTGATGCGTACAAAAGCCCATCACCCGCTCTACGCCCGCCCGGTTGTACCAGCTCCGGTCAAATAGCGTGATCTCACCCGCCGCAGGTAGCTGAGCCACATAGCGCTGAAAATACCACTGGCCTTTCTCTTTTTCAGTTGGCGTTCCTAACGCAATCACCCGGCAAATTCTAGGATTCAAACATTCAGAAATGCGCTTGATTGCGCCACCTTTACCGGCAGCATCTCGCCCTTCAAACAGAACCACCACCTTCAGGTTCTTCGCTTTAACCCAGTACTGTAGCTTTACCAGCTCTATCTGTAAGCGCCTCAGCTCCTGCTTGTAAACCTTTTTGCTTAGCTTTTTGTTTTCCGCCTTGTTCTTTTCCGCTGCTTTCTTTTCCATCCTGTTCTTTTTCGCTGCTTTCTTTTCTGTCCTGTTCTTTTCCGCCTTATTCTTTCCTGCTTTCTTCTTTCCTGCTTTCTTCTCTGTCTTATCTAACAACTCACTCTTCTCGCTCTTTTTTCTTTCGCTCTTCTTCTTCTCACCTTCTAAAGGCTCAGCATCATTCGGTTTCACAGCGGCCCCGCTCTCCGCAACAGCGCCGTTGTTTTCTATTGCGGGCGCGTTAGATTTTTTCTTGGGCATAGGTCACACTCGAGTGAAAAGAACGGCTAAAAGGGATAGATGTTAGAAAATACAAGGGGTAGGTGATTTTCTATACACTTCAGGTTAAAAGATCTTTGCGAAGTGCGATCACCTGATTTGATACGTTTTAATGATTAAGGATCGAGGATTAAACAAAAGAGTCAATATGTCTGATAATGAGGAAACCCAGTTATTTCGGCTCAAACGATGAAAACCGTCCGCGCTTACTCCTGCGCAATAGAAGAGCAGATGCAGCGCTACTATGAGTCGTTAAGCGAGAAAGACCGTCGCCGCTATGCCGCAATCGAAGCGGTCAAAATAGGTTATGGGGGCATCAGCTATATCCATCGAGTCCTGGGCTGTGTGCGTGGGAGTATTCGGTTGGGAATCGCCGAGTTATCGGATCCTGAGGCAATGAGAGAAGCGCGACAGCGCTCACCTGGCGGCGGTCGTAAAAGTGCTTTTGACACGATTGCAGGACTCGATGCGGCCTTTTTGCGAGTCGTTGAGCGTCACACGGCAGGTTCACCGATGGATGAGTCGATTAAATGGACGCACTTGACCCGTCAGCAAATAGCCGACCGATTAGCAGACGAAGAAGCAATCAGCATCAGCGTGACGGTGGTGGACCAACTCCTCGATAATCATCAGTTCCGACGGCGTCAGGCGCTCAAGCGTAAGTCAACCGGTAGCAACCCTAACCGCAATCAACAGTTTGAGAAAATACACAAACTGGTCGATAGCTACCAATCGGCAGGTGAGCCTGTGATCAGCATGGATACCAAAAAAAGGAGTTAATCGGGCCACTGTATCGAGCCGGACACGCCTACACACAAGCGCCCATAGAAGTCTACGACCATGATTGGCCTTCTCTATCAACGGGCAAAGCGGTTCCGCACGGACTGTATGACCTCACCGAGAACGTTGGCTATGTTCAGATTGGCACCTCTCGTGACACGCATGAGTTTGCGATTGATTCCCTGCGCTACTGGTGGCAAACGTACGGGCGGCAGCAGTACCCAACGGCCACCTCATTGCTGTTGACCTGTGATGGTGGGGGTAGCAATAGTTCGCGCTCTTATCTGTTCAAAGCAGCGCTACAGGACTTGGCGATTGAGCTGGGATTAGACATTCGGGTCGCTCACTATCCGCCCTACACCTCTAAGTACAATCCGTTCGCGAAGCGTGCCGCAGGCTTATGAACATCGATTGTTTCCACATCTGACGCGAGCGACGCAGGGGGTGATTTTCGATACGGTTGAGACCGTCAAAGACTTGATGGCTACGGCGACAACGGCAACCGGATTGAGCGTTTTTACAACCGTCCTTGACCGAGTCTATGAAACCGGGAAGAAAGCGACTGATGAACTCAAAGCCAGCATTCGCATTGTGTTTGATGACGTTTTGCCAAAATGGAATTACACTGCCTTGGCTAATCCCCCTCAAATCGAATTAACTATTTAATCCTCGATCCTAAACCACCTGATCCCAGGAAGAAAGTGTAACCCTATGGTGAACCACGCCCTGTTTGATTACCGAAGTAATAACTCAAGTGGCTAACACAGCTGAGGCACGTTCCGAAATACCCTGACCGATTTTACTCTGTAGGTAAGGAGATCCTTTCAACCCTTCTGATATAGCTGGCCAAAACAATAGAGTCTTATGCGTAATTTCTTCAGCTAACGCTCTCAGTCCAATATTATCAGCCCCAACCTTGCGCTCTAACCGATCAAAGCTATCGAATGTCATTGAGTCAAATCGTCTAGACTTAGCAAATTTCAACCCTAAGTTTTCAGGACTATGCGGTGGGCTATAAATAGAAGTTGCGACTAAATCGTACGTCGGAGAAAGAACAGGTCTTTGCGGATCTTTGTATAAGAGCGACCAGTTCTTCAGATGCGCATCGCCGTTACCGATTAAATAGTTGAACATGAGTCTTCTCGAAAACTCACGCAGCGAACTAACATCGCCATTCCTATAGACTAAAGCAGATAAAGTCTCAAACGTACCTGTGTACTTTTTTTCAGGATAAAATCCTCTCACTTGGGCAAAATCTTCCATGTGGATCAAACCTCTAGAAGGCGATCGGTCAAAACGGCGGACAGCATAGGCGATCTCTTCTGAAGCAGACCAAAGATTATCAGGAATATCGGCCAACTGATCTCGGTGAACTAAACGCACTTCAGGCACTTCTATACCGACTAGCTCAGCAAATTTCATCATTGAAAACTCATTGAGCGGAACCTGCTGATAATTTTGAGCAGGTAGCTTAACAATCCAGTCTCCACCGCCCGCACCAACTGCTGGAGAGGTAAACCGATCGCCTAAGTTCAACATTGAAAACTTGAGCGCGACGCCTGCTAGCGAAAAGCGCCAAACCTCTTCAGAACGATGACCCTGAATATCTGTCTCTATCTCCCGCCTAGTTGTATCAAATTCAGTTTGCTCAACATCTGCTTCAGCGACGCGAACAGCGCCAGGCAGATCGTGACCGACTTTGAGGAGTAATTCTAGCTCTCGGATTTTGTCAGTACCTACATCCTGAGCTATCCACTCACGCAGTTGACCTTCTGGCAAAAGATTAGAAAACCAAGGCGGTAAGCGTACTTGTGAACGATGAATAGCTTCTAAATCGTCCTCAAAAGCAAGGCCCAAAACAGCATGGTTAGTATCTTGAATATAGCTTTCGCTAAGCTGAAATCGGATAACACCTTGACTGAGAGTAATGTTGCCAATATGTTGGTTGCACAGCCAAACACCGTAATTCCGCTCAACATTAGCCATTATTAAAATCCTTTTCGTTATCTACTACGTCTAGAGTTATTAATATTCTTCTATCTCGTCCTCGTCTAAAATAAGCGAAGCTAATGGTGGAGTATCTTCAAAAGATGCTTTCATCTTAGCTTCTAGAAAGTCAGCGGTTACTTGGTTTAAACGTTTCTCCCTTAGCCTAAAGAAAGTGGAGTAATTACCTTTGCTCAAAGCAAATTGCATCTTTCGGTCAACGATATGAGAACTGAGTAAGTCTTCCCAATCTGTCTCAGTCATATTAGATGGCTGGCAATGAAAAGTACTACGAATCTCTTCAATCGGCTCCTCTCCTAAAAAAATAAGCTTATTAGCGACGTTCGACTTACTTACTGCTGAGTCTCTAGGCAGTATTGAAACAACGATATCATTAGCAGTTGAGCTTCCTTCAAGCGCACTCCCTAGTTCATTCTGAAGATAGGGTTTTCCTATCTGAAAGGATCTAGGCCGGTGAGACCACATAGCACAAAGTAATATTTGGGAATTTGCTGATGTACTCCTAAACGACTCAATGTCAGGCTGTGACATTGATGAATACGCCTCAACAGCCTTCAGTAGAGACTGAAGCGAAGTCGTTTCATTCTTTGGCGTGATTTGTGAGCAAAGTACCCGGCTCGCCTGTGTCCCAGTTCCAAACTCTGCTGGGCCAACAACGATTGCCCGCCAAAACCAGCGTTTTAGGAGTTCGATGTTACGTGTAACCGGATGGGGATAGAACGAGAAGAACCGAGCTAAAACTACTAAGAGATAGCGATAGGCCAAAAAGGTAAAATGAGGAACACCTGCTTCATGCTGCAAGAAATTGATCGCTTTCTTCAAAGCATCTTCCCCAGCCTGGTATGCTTGATCGGCAGTCTCATTTTGAAATTCGTCAGGCATCCGCTCTTGGCTAAACTCTAGCCGAATATCTCTCGTAACATCAGCACCTCGTCGAGATAGGATAGCACTCACGATGGTATTCTCATCAATTTCGCCAAAGCGGTAGGTCGCATCAATGCTAAGAGAAATATCAGCTAAAGATCTTGATGAGCTTTCATCACTTGCGCCTTCGTGTAAGGCAGAAAACACCTCTGCACGTGTAAGCCGTTTGCCATAGTTGTTCATCCGATCAAAGATATCCCTTAGGATCTCTTCATCGCCTTGTTTAACAATATAGGCAGGTATTGAGTATTCTCGAATAGCTTTGGCAATTCGAGTGGCCTCCTCCAAGTATTCATTAGACTCAGGGTGTTCGCTGAACCACTTAAGCAACTTTTGTAAGTTGAAGATGGTGGGAAGATCGATAACATGAGTACGATTTGCTTTTGGCTTAACGAAGGTTTTGCGAGGGAGATTGTATGCGATCGCAAAACGTGGATCGTTTAAGCCCTGAGCATGAAGCGAGCTAACAAGGCTAATTATCCTTTGCTGCCCATCAACAACCCATAGTGCTGCATCCGTATGAGGAGCATTAATCTTTAAGGCTCCTAGGGTTAAGGTCTCTTGCTTAGCAGGACGTGTCCAAAGAAGCATACTGCCAATCGGATATCCTCGAACAATACTATCCATTAGGCGTTTTACATCTTCCCACTGCCAGCGAAATGACCTTTGGAAATCAGGAATCCGTACGCCACCGGAGAGCACGTCATCAACCAAATCGACTAGCGAAAAAGTCTGAGCACTGGTTTTTGTTATCTGTGAATTTGTCATGGGTATATGCAGGCATCAGAGCTAGATGATAAATTCGACTACGGCTTATTTGCTCCAACCCGGAGATTATTAATGAGTCTATTAGATGTTGTTAGGAGCATTTTGACCTAAATAAAGCTGTTTTGATCCTGAAGCAGTCTGAATCCATTCTAAATCTTTTAATCGATGCTTTAAGTTAGAGATAGAGACACCTAGATCTTGAGCCATAGCAGATAAGTGATTGTGGTTAGTCAGCTTTCTACCTTTTTTTACTTCCAATAGTTTGTAAGCGGGCATTAGCAGACAGCTAGAAAAATGCTGGGCTTGCCATTCAATTGATTGTTGCTGTCTATTCAATTGAATAGCAATGTTGGTTCCACTATTAGTACTGCGACACAAAAATGGTTTCTGCACAGAAGACTCTTCAAAAACAAGTTCCGTTTGCTCGGTGACGCCTTCTGCCTCGTCTTGATTGACATGGAGGAGCCAATGTCCAATTTCATGCCCTAATGTCGATTGACATAGCCCAAAATTATCCTGAAGCATTGACAAGCTCTCGTTTAGCTCAATCAGCCTCTGCGTTGGAAAAATTCGGGCGAATACAGGCATCCCGTTGTCGTTAGGAATATCTGTCCATAGAATATCAAGCTTTAAAAAGTTTGCGGCGCAATCTGCTACCTCGGGCCACTTTGGAGCATTATTAGTGCCCTTCATATCCTGACGTAGCTTATGAGCGATAGTCTCAATGTTTTCTTTAGTTAGCCAGCGATAGTCTTTAATAACACTCAAGATCAGCTCTCCTCTTCATTGATTTGGTCTTCTTGCATCATCTTTTTTGCAAACTGTGGATCTTGCATTCTACGAAGCAAAGCAGGCATTTTATCTTTATATTGCTTTGCCAGCTCCTGCACAGCCTTAGCGTCTTCAGTTGAAATTCTGCCCGATAGGTAGCTTAGCTCCGTAGCGTCTAAATCTAAATGTTTAGCGAGCGATTGAATAACGTCTTCTTTAGGCGGATACTCCGAACGATCGTTCTCAATTTTTGAGAGATAGGTATAGTTGATACCTACTAACTTAGCCAAAGCTCGCTGGCTATGGCCTTTTTCTTGCCTAGCCCCCCGAATTCGTTGGCCGAATGTTTGGCTCACGTTTGCTTTCCTATCGACTGGACTTTGATTGTACCTAGGGTTGACTTTCTTCGTCAACATGCGTTATTTAATTAATTATGGATGTTGACGGAAAAAATCAACTCTCCCTGCGACGTATGTACAGCCACATTTTGGGCTGAAGGAAACCAAGTATATGGGCACCCAACGGCGTCCTTTCGCTAGCTATAGTCTGTGGTCACTCTTTTCGCCTGCTGTGGGCTACGAATCATTTCACTGTCCAATGAAGCGGGGCTTTTTGAAGGCACGTAAGCAGGAGCCAGATGTAGCAGTGCTGATGGGTCAGGACACGGTAACACAGCGGATCGGGCATCTTTCTCAGTATGGAATCTATGAGTTTCATCGTGATGAAGGCTTGTTGAGTTCTGCGGAGGGCATACAGGCTGTAGCTGAGCTGTTGAAGCTCGACCAGGAGGTTCCTGAGGTGCGCGATCGCGTTTTCCGAATCCTGAATAACTATAAAAATAATCCCATCGCTTCCGACAAAGAAATTGTGCAGCTTCTAAGAGGCGATGAAGATTTTCCAGATCCGATTCTGTTCTCACAGTCAGGGTATCAATTTAATCTGTATGCGGCGTTTGACTGTGTGCTACGCGAGCCGGACGGGGCTATTCACATTCTGGACTTCAAAACAGGAAAATCTAAGTTTGATCGAAGGCAGGCTTATGTGTACTTGCTCGCAGCGCAGCAGGTGTATCCAAATCAAAGAGCTGTAGCTTCCTTTTATAATGTTGAATCAGGAGAGCGCTCTTCTTTGATAGCCGCGACAGAACCGCAGCTAGAAGCCGTAAAGATAGAGCTGATGCGAATTTCGCAGCGTCATCAGCAAGATTTGAGGTCTTACTGGCGAAAATCGAAGAGCTTTTCTTATATTTTTCCACCTGCGACAGGGAGAGTCTGCGAGTTTTGCCTTTTTAATTCAGTTTGCGAGTTCTCTTTATAGGTATAGACTATGGCAGCAGTTACATTGTTGAATCAGACTCGAACAGAACAATCATATTTGAGCGAAGTTGCACCTTTGAAGGCAACTTCTATAAAAACATTTGGCTTCCGACTGTCACCGAAGACGACTAGAGAAGAAGGATTAAGGCTAAGCTTCCACTTATCCCGCCATTTCCCAAATGTTGTCGTTATTTGGGAGGCAGGTTGCTTTTATGCTATCGCAGTGATCGCAGAAAAAATGCCCAGTGCGAAAGAATGGCAGTCGGCATTGACCTATATTCAAAATGATTTGGCTGAAACGGGCGATCGCACCTGGACATTAAGAGAAGTAAAACAGCCCAACATTACAGCTAGTGTCCTAGCGCACCTAGCCGAGCAGATTCTTCGCGTTAGCAGGCCATTTTCATCAGTATTTGTAAAACAAGAGAAAAGCTTTGAGGTAAGGCGCAGAGCTGACTTCAGCGCAGAGCTGATTGAACGCTCAGCACCAGACTCAGAACAAAAAGAAAATACTGCTGAAGCCGCGCTTTCTATATCAGTCAGTAGCAAAATGATATTTCGTGGCACATTAGCAGACTTTTGCGAAACACACCCGTTTCGCAACGAATTAGAAAACCTGCTCTTGAACCTGAAAGTAGAAGATATCGAGTCTGGCAGTACAGCCACCATTGTAGAAATAGTCGGTACGTTAGGAGAGCTGCGAGAATCACTCCTTAAAAAAGCTTCTGGATCTATAAGCAAACAAGCGCTGCAAGAGTCTCCAGACAATCAGCCGGTCGTAGGCGTTAAGTTTGGGCGAGTGAGTAAAACAATCTATCACTATCCACTAGCAGGATTAAGGCCCTCTGTTACACCGCAGACCGCCGATACGTTTGAGGTGGACTACGGAAGCCTTTTGAAAGCGACTAAAATTTCCTATCTAGATCGCCAAAGACAGCTTCAAAGATTTAAGGAGCAAGCAGGAAAAACGCTAACGCTGTACGGCATAGCGCTAAAAAAATCTATAAACGGACTTTTCAATAAAGATCTATTTTGGACACCGCCCACACCGTTAGAAAAAGTCAGGCTATTGTTTGGTAAAAATGTTAAAAGTGATAGCAAAAACATTCTGTCAGGACTCAAGCAAGGAGGCGTTTACTACCGGCATCCGAACTACTGCTCGCAGAACGGAGAGCCGCCAGCGCCTATTAGAATTACTGTGCTTAATCTTCTTCGGAAAGGAACGCCCGTTGAGCCTTTTATTGCAGGGCTGCGAGAAAATTTTAGAAAGTATCAGTTTGACAGTACGCTGCTGACACAAGACTTAGCGCCTTTAGAGACGATGAGTACGCAAGACGCGGCAGCTAGAGCGCATCTAGATCAGCTCATTGAAGAGTCAATGGCGATTCCCAGCGATCTCTACATTGTCTTTCTACCCACTATTGACAGAGCGGCTGATGATTCAGAGAGCGGCAGCCTATATCATCGCATCTACTCGAAGCTTCTGCGACGCGAGCTTGCTAGTCAGTTTATTTACGAAGACACTCTTAACTCATGGTTCGCTGAAAGATAGTTGAGAAAGTCAAATAGATGCCGCGATAATGAGGTCAAGTACATCAGGGCATAGCGGCTATGGCAGAGCTTATCGGGAACGAACGGGTCGATGATATTCCATTGCTATTGAATCAGATGAAACGACTAAATCTGAGCGGGCTGGTAGACGAGCATTTTGCGGGGCATGGGAACTGGCAAGGCTTGAGTGTGGGCAAGGTGCTGACGGGCTGGCTGTCTTATCTACTCTCGCAAGGAGACCATCGCCTCAATCAGGTGGAAGCCTGGGCGGCGGGACTGAGCAGCACTTTGCAGCATAGTTTAGCGCCAACTGTGCGGAGTCTGGACTTCAGTGATGACCGCTTGGAGCGCGTCCTAGACCGATTGAGCGATGACCCGCAGTGGGACGCATTTGAAGGCGCGTTGAACTGTCATACAGTACGGGTGTATGACTTGAAGGTATCGTGTGTCCGTCTGGACACCACGACCAGTAGTGGCTACAGGCCAGTCGAAGGCGAGGGCTTATTTCAATTTGGCCACAGCAAAGACTATCGGCCCGACCTCCCACAAGTGAAGATATCGCAAGCGGCCTTAGATCCATTAGGGATGCCGGTGAGCACCACAATAGTGAGTGGCAATCAAGCAGACGACCCGTTGTACATACCCGAGATCAAGAAAGTCCAACAGAGTCTGGCGACAAGCGGGTTGACCTACGTCGGCGATAGTAAGATGGCCGCGCTAGAGACAAGGCGCTATATCTCCCAAAGCCAGAACTACTACCTGTGCCCGCTGCCAGAGAAGCAAGTCTCCAAAGCCGACCTAGCCGAGTTACTCGCACCTGTTTTCCGAGGCGAGGAGACGCTTACACCCGTTGCCGCGCCCGAGCAAAACAGTCGTGACGCTAAGGCAACCACGGAACCACCCGCCGAACCTGAGTTGATAGCGGAGGGGTTTACCTTCACGATGCCGCAATCGGTTGAGGTGATGGCAACGCCGTTCACCTGGCGCGAACAGTGGCTGGTGGTGCATTCGTTCAAGTACGCCAGACGACAGCAACAAGGGTTGGACAACCGCATCCAAAAAGCCACCGAGGCACTGAACCAACTGAACCTGACGGGTCGTGGCCACAAACGACTCTCGCCTGAGGAAACCGAGGCTGCCGCTCACCGAATTCTTCAGCGCTATCGCCTCAAAGACCTGATTCAAGTCGCCTACGAGACCAAGGCTGAAACGACGCACAAACGCGCCTACCGCGACCAGCCAGCTAGGACTATCACCGAAACCACCGTCACGGTGAAACCGACATTGAACGATGACGCTTATCAACACTGCTCGCAGCTAATGGGCTGGCGAGTCTACGTGAGCAACGACCTTGAGTTGTCACTTGAAGAGGCCGTCTACGGCTACCGCAATGAGTACCTCATTGAACAAGGCTTTGGCCGATACAAGGGCAAAGCACTCGGGCTGCGGCCTATCTATTTGGCTTCTGACGAGCGGGTCAAGGGATTGATTCGGCTGTTGAGTTTGGGCTTGCGAATCCTTTGCCTGCTCGAATTCTCCGTGCGCACTCAATTACAGGCACAACAACAGGAACTGCCTGGGCTCTATGCGGGTAATTCCAAACGCGCTACACAACAGCCCACCGCTGAGCTACTGCTCAAAGCCTTTCGCGGCATTACCCTCACGGTTATGGATATTGACCAAGTTAGACAACGCTTTCTCTCACCCCTCTCAGAGCTACAACAGCGCATACTACAGTTATTAGACACCCTTGATGAAATCTATCTCTCGCTGACTGGCTAATTGTTGCGAACTCCCTTTTTTATCCGCGAACCTTGAGTCTTAAGTCGACACCAGCTCGTTTTTTATTCAATCAAATTGTTCCAGGAGATTTAGCTAAATTAGGTAACTTACCCTTTGTTTTAGCAGATCCATTAAGCGTAGCCGATCGCTTTATTGGTCTTGATGTAGCGAGATCTACCAAGAAAAAGCTAGCCGGTTCGATGAATGCTTGTGCGGGTGTTTGTCTGTATGGAAAGAATGGGGAATTTATTCGTGCGAGGACAGAGGGAGCCGCTGTAGAGGGAGAGGAAATACCTCAGCGCTTTTTGGAGGTGCTGTTGCCAGCGGCTGAGCTAAAAGACAAAACAGCGCTCATCTACAGAGACGGCTGGTTTAGAGGTAAAGAAGTTGAAAATTTGCTGGCGTGGGCGGATGCCATCGGCTCTAAGTTTATTCTGGTTGAATGCATAAAATCTGGCGTGCCTCGTTTGTATAGCCTTAACTCTACGCTTCGCTCAACGCCAGAAGGTGGGGTGAAAAGATCTAATATAAATATTTCTGCGCCAGATCGCGGTTTGGCGCTGTGTCTCACTAGTAAATCGGCAATATTAGTCACCACTAAAGTAGTTGAAAACGTCGGGACGCCTCGGCCTCTGCGCGTGAATATTCGACCAGAGGGACACCAAGTTCACATTTACGATGTTTTAGACGCTACTTTGAAGCTTACCCTACTGCATCAGGGCGCTTTGAAGTCGCCTCGGCTACCAATGGTGTTGCAAGGGGCCGACAGGTTGGCTGAGCTGAGGCTTAATGGTGTATTTATTTCGGAGTGCGATCGCCAGTTCTGGTATTGAATAGGAGAAAATAGGCATTTGTAAGTCGCGTTAGTACACGTATGCCCGCATATCTTCATCTACTTTGAGAGACTGTACCACAGATGTTTTAGTTAGAAGCAGATAGCTCTTTTTCAATGGGCTGTAGGAAGTCTAAAACTAAGTGCCGATCGAGTTCGTAATGAAATAACTGATTGGTGTAGGTTCTTAAGCAATCGTAGCAACTGCTGCTACAGCTACAAGAATTAACCATCTGATAGGCACACTGTAGGATCTCTGGAAACTGTTTTGCAATACGCCGACTGTAGCCAGCACCACCGGGCACATTGTCGTAAATAATAATTTCTGCAATCTTATCGTGGTTTTGCGTAAGGGGTCTGAATAGACCGTCTACTTCAGAGCGGGGAACGTCGATAACTTGAGCAGCGGCGGCAAGCAATGCGTAGGTAAGCGATCGCCAGAAAGCACCACCGTCAACAGGGTTGACTGAACTATCGTCTGAGTCTGCATCAGAGAGAACTTCTTTTCCATTGTTAAAGTGAGTGACTGAGCCATACAAACTATGAGGATTAGTCGCAGCGGTAAAGCGAATTTTCAAGAGGTCACTACGAAATTCGTGGCCTAAGTGTGTGGGCTTATGCCATCCTTCACAGGGTCTACCCGAAATAGGGCTGTTATGAGGAATTGGCTTGAATTCGCTTTGAGCCGAGTTGCTTCGAGCTGTCTTTTTTGAAGAGCGATTATTACGCAACTCTGTTAGATCTCGACCGCATCTTTCACACAGTAAAAATCCTTGCTGTTTTCTACCCCCCTGATTTGCCAAGAAGAATTGACCACCTTGGCTGGCAATAAGCTCAAAGAAACGGTGATGTGTAGGTTCTGATAAGTTTCCTTCCTGCGCTAAGAAAACCTGCGAAGTAGGCTGACGTGTAGGTTTTCTTCGAGGTGTTACAGTAGGCTGCTCGTCCCAGTCTGTAATGAATGATTTAGGAATTTTATAGTGTAGGGGCTTAGTGGTGCGTTCCGTTACACAAACAGGACATTTAGAGTCGCCCTCTTCTGTTTCCAATTGAGCTAGCAGGTCTTTTTTTGTACTGGCGGCTGTGAAAAAGTTGCAGGATTTGCAAACCCAGTAAAAACGACTCGGTAGCCGGTCGGGGCGCAAAACACCTACGCTTTTGTGTACCTGATCGTCTACGACTACGCTTTGTCCTGGTGCATATTCTCCTAACGCTAAGCGGCGATCGCGCTGTAGCCGATGTCTCCCTTGCCCTCTGGAATAAGATTGACTTTCCCTAGTGAGTAACTGCACCACATCTATCGGAAACCCATATATGGGTAAAATTCCAGCTTTGGCTAATTCTTCATGAAGTTGGCGCTCTTTAATCTTTTCTAGTTCTTCCTCAACACGATTACGATTGCGCTCTAACGCATTCCTTTTACGGCGCTGCCCTTCCTCCTGAACGCTACGATTGAGCGCCTCTAGCTCAAGAGACAGACTGTTCCAGTCTCTTAGCTGCTCCTGCTGAAATGTCCCTAAGTCTTCTGAAAAGTGTTGAAGTACTTGCGCTGAAGATTTTTGAGACTTTAACTGAGTTAGCCACTGCTGAGCGAAAGTTTTCGTCTCTGGCTGAAGCAGCCATTCTGTAAAGCTTACAAGTAGTGCTTGCTGAGACGCTTCAGATTGCAAAGTCATGTCTTCTGGCAATCCTAAAAACTCCGCCATTTCTATTTTCTCTGCGCCCGTACCGCATTCTGTTCGCAAAAACAGCGCTAGCAGCTCAGCTCGAATATGCCGATTCTGAATGGCAAAATTAGTGGGGTCAAGCTTGGGAACCTGATTTTCACCATCAATTAGCTGTTCTGGCCTCTCAAAGTAGTAGCGGTCATGCGGTCGGCGCTGCCCGTACATCAGCGTAACGGCTACGCCATCTGTGCGCCGACCTGCGCGGCCTGCTCGCTGCTGATAGTTGCTTACGTGAGGCGGAAAGTTTCGGAGGGCGACGGCCTGAAATTCACCAATGTCTACGCCCATTTCTAGCGTTGTTGAACAGCTTAGTAGATTGATTTTTCCTTGCCGAAAGCGATTTTCACGTTTGGCTAGCTCCTCCGTGCCAAGCTGGGCGGTATGCTCTTGCGATCGCAGTGGCAATATTTCGCGGTCGCGAATCAAGTCACGATAGTGATGAAACGCCATTTCGTCTGGGTGAAAAGACTTTAGATGACCCTGGCATCTGAACGCTCTACAGTTATACGTTCCTAATTTGGAATCTTTCGTTTTACTAACTCATGGTTCGCTGAAAGATAGTTGAGAAAGTCAAATAGATGCCGCGATAATGAGGTCAAGTACATCAGGGCATAGCGGCTATGGCAGAGCTTATCGGGAACGAACGGGTCGATGATATTCCATTGCTATTGAATCAGATGAAACGACTAAATCTGAGCGGGCTGGTAGACGAGCATTTTGCGGGGCATGGGAACTGGCAAGGCTTGAGTGTGGGCAAGGTGCTGACGGGCTGGCTGTCTTATCTACTCTCGCAAGGAGACCATCGCCTCAATCAGGTGGAAGCCTGGGCGGCGGGACTGAGCAGCACTTTGCAGCATAGTTTAGCGCCAACTGTGCGGAGTCTGGACTTCAGTGATGACCGCTTGGAGCGCGTCCTAGACCGATTGAGCGATGACCCGCAGTGGGACGCATTTGAAGGCGCGTTGAACTGTCATACAGTACGGGTGTATGACTTGAAGGTATCGTGTGTCCGTCTGGACACCACGACCAGTAGTGGCTACAGGCCAGTCGAAGGCGAGGGCTTATTTCAATTTGGCCACAGCAAAGACTATCGGCCCGACCTCCCACAAGTGAAGATATCGCAAGCGGCCTTAGATCCATTAGGGATGCCGGTGAGCACCACAATAGTGAGTGGCAATCAAGCAGACGACCCGTTGTACATACCCGAGATCAAGAAAGTCCAACAGAGTCTGGCGACAAGCGGGTTGACCTACGTCGGCGATAGTAAGATGGCCGCGCTAGAGACAAGGCGCTATATCTCCCAAAGCCAGAACTACTACCTGTGCCCGCTGCCAGAGAAGCAAGGCCTGGTGCAAAAATGGCCGTTTTCAGGTAACACTCGCACGACAAATTAGGCCATCATCGTCATGACGACCTAGCTTTCATCGACGTTTCTGATTAGGCCTGTTGGAAACGCTGAAATCCGAGGAGTTCTAACCAATGGGGATGACTTTCTCCCGTCATCAATTCTGTTGGACTTTTCCCAACGCGTTCTTCACACTCACTGCGCATGAACTGACGAGAATTCAAAAAGAACTGTAGGAGATTGAGATAGGACGGCCCCAGCTGTTTTCGCAGAAAGAAGTAATTCCGTAAACGAGAGTTCAGATTTTCGACCATGGAACTGGCTCTAGGCGTCTGCTTCATCGCTGCTTTGACCGCTTCATAGAGCTGATGGAATTGTCCCGATAGTTTCTGGTGTAGCTGATTCCACGCTTGCCAGTAAGTGTTAGAAGTAGGCTGTTTACGGAACAGCAGACACATCTCCCGTACTAGATGGATCGGCATTTTCAGCTGCTGAGCAATGTCAGCGAGCTTGTCGTCTAGGACCTGCGCAAACCCCAGAATGTCGTCTCGTTGATTCTGCAACGCTTTGCGCAGGACACGGACTTTCTTCCCGCCAATTGCTTCTCTAAGCTGGAGTTCTGCCACGACGAAATTATAGAGTTCTTGACGCTCTGCGAGTGCCGGACCAGCGAGTTCTAGGACATCGTGGTTCAACCAACCGATGAGGGTTTTGACATCTCGCACCAGTGAGATTGCGCTCACCTCATGCTGCCGGGCCTGGGTCAGTTTGGCAGAGAATCGATTGCCTTGGCCCTTCTGCTTGGCGAGCACCATTTTCTGTTCCAAGTCTTGGCGGCGGGTGGTCGCCCCCATGGCCTGACGGGTGAGACTGTTGGCAACGCTCTGGCATTGATGCTGAATGTGGAAGACATCGCCATGGCAAGGGACTTCTGCCCCAAACGCCGCCTGATGGCCTGCCCGAAGCCCGCTTCCCGCATCCGCAATCGTCCGCGTCGGGGCGAGGCCTTGGCCTATCCCATCCAGCAAATGACAGCCCCAGGTATCGGCATCCCGGTGTTCAGCCAATTTTAGTAAATAGCAATAAGTCGAAGCGGCATCCATTCCCACCAGCACTGGTCGATGGACCTGAAAGATTTCGTCCCTCAAATCTACTTCAATCAGCGGGCTGGTTCAAAAAGGGCCGATTTAGGGTAACACTCGCAGCACGAAATAGACCATCGTTGGTGATGATCTAGGGGCTGGTTCAAAAAGGGCCGATTTAGGGTAACACTCGCAGCACGAAATAGACCATCGTTGGTGATGATCTAGCAGGCTGATGTCGCCAGTATCTACGATCTTTGGAAGCGCTGAAAACCAAGAAGTTCGAGCCAATGTGGATGAGCGTCCCCGGTTAGTAATTGCTTCGGACTTTTGCCCACTCGTTCTGGCTTCAGCGACCTGATAAAGCAGCGGTGATTCAAGAAAAATTGCAGCAAGCTCAGATAATCGTCACCGAGGCTGCGCCGCAGGAAAAAGTAGTTTCGTAAGCGAGAGTTAAGATTCTCCACCATGGAGCTTGCTCTCGGTGTCTCTTCAAGCGCTTCACCAACAGCTTTCATCACCTCGTAGAACTTGCCAGAAAGCTGACTGTGCAGTTGATTCCATCGTTCCCAGTAGGCATTGGAGGTGTTGTGTTTACGGTGCAGAAAACAGACCTCTCGTACGGCCTGAAGTGGCAACTCAAACGCGCTTGTAATGTCTGCTAGCTTCTGGTCAACGACACCGGCAAACGCCAGTAGCTGGTCGCGTTGATTACGCAAAGCCTTTCTCAGCTTGCAGATAGCAGGATATTGTTCATCTTCTCTTTGTTTCAGTTCACTGACAATGAAGTCGAAGAGTTCCTGTCGCACCCCCAGAGGTGGCCCAGCCAAGGCCAGCACATCATGGGAGAACCAGCCCAAGAGCGTTTTCACATCCTGAGCCAAGTAGATGAGTGACTGCTCTCGTTGTTCGGCTAGCAACTGTTGAGTGAGCAGCTTCTGCGCCACAATCTCTTTGAGGCTGGTGTTAGCCATCTGCTGTGCTTGCTTCTCCAATCGTGCTGGCCCCCCTTGCACGCGGCGAACCAAACCATTGGCAACTTGCTCAAACTGTTGCTGGATATGGAACACGTCGCCATGGCAGGGCACTGCTGGCATGGCTGCTTTCTGACCAGCCCGCAGCCCGCTACCGCCATCGGCAATCGTGTAGTCTGGGTCAAAGCCTTGCACTATCACATCCAGCAAATGATAGCCCCAGGTGTCTTCATCTCGGTGATCCACCAACTTCAACAAGTAGCAGTACGTCGAGGCTGCATCAACGCCCACCAGCACAGGTTTATTTGCTTGGTAAATTTCATCCTGGAGACCTACCTTAATGCCAGCAAGGTCTTGTGATTGATTGAGCTCAACAGCCTGTTCTGTGGCTGTTTGTAGCCGATTATGAACGGTGCCCACGCTGATGGGCGTATCGAAGAGATCACGAAACAGCTCGACGACATTGCGATAGGAGCTGTGGCAGATTAGCACCAGGCCCAGAATTAACTGGTACAGCCAGTTTTTGGTCACCGGTAAATGGAACAAAACATCATCATCACCTTGAGATGACGCAAACGATTCATCCAGCGCTTGCTGTGCCTTATCGCCCTGCTGATAGACGAACTTCCGGCTGACCTGATGCGTAGCGGCGATGTGGCTGATCGGTGTGGTGCGTGCCAGAGCCTCGATACCGATTGCTTTACGAACGTCGGAAGATAGACTGGTGGCGACAGAAACGGCTGGACTCATGAGGGCGATCTCAGGGGTAGATGACGACCCAGTTTTAGACGCGCTGATCGCACTAAAGTGTCACCCGGAAATGAACCTTCCCGCCATATTCCCAAGCAATGTCTATAAGCTTGGGTCCGTAGGCTCTTTCGTCCCTGGCAATGATGGCAATTTCCTTGGCAGGAATGTCTTCATTAAGCAGTGCTTTAACCTGAGCCAGCGTTCCTCGAATTTCCGCTTCAAAAGTACCGTAGGCGTAAGCGCTAGCTGTCTCGATTGGCTCTGCTATCAGCTTTTCTGGCAGCTCTTGCAGTGGCGCTGCGACCAGAAAACTGCAGCAAAGCTGAGCATTCGGTGAACAGGTCTGCGAAAGGACCTGCGACGAGAACAAAGTATCGCTAGCGGGCATAGTCTTCCATCCTTGCTGTTGTAGCCAGGAAATAGCCGCTTGCGTATCAGCAAACAGCGGTTGCTCGCTAGCGGGTAAAAAGAACAGACTATCGGGAGCGGCAATCTTGTTTATCCATGCGAGTTCATCCGGTCGAGGCTGAAAGTATCCATAAACCAAGAGCGACTGTTGCACGGGCTCAAGCTCAGCCGCCCGCCAGTATAGTTCGCTACTATCAATCAGGCGATCGCTGCGTAGAGCGCTCTGATACTGCCGGGCAACCTCTATCAAACTAGCGCTACGAGCGGAAAGGTGAGTAGAACTATTTTTTGAGTCATGTTCGAGATGCGGACAGCTTTGCAGGAGCGATCGCACCACTGGCATCCAGGATCTAGCCGTGCCCAGCAAATCGGCAGGCTGAAGAACAGCCTGCAGCGTTTGGCGAAACTGCTGCTGAGCCTGTAGCGAGGACGCCTGAATCTGTCCCTGTTGCTGAAGGAACTCTAGGGCCAGCGACTGAAGAGACTGATACTGGGCTGAGACAGCGCGTGCAGCAAGGCGTGAAGGCGTTATGACCTTGTAAATGCCTTGCTTAGATAGTTTGGTAGCCCGCTGCTGAGGAAATGGTTCGATGCAAATGTGACGGGTCATGCAGTATTGTTTGGTTGGCCCACAGTGTAGTTCCCGAGTGTAGTTCCCGCAGTGTAGTTCCCGCAGTGTAGTTGCGATATGGTTGCAATTAGCTGCAATCGCCATCATACCCACTTCTCCTATCAACACCTACCTATCAATTCCCGGAAGATCAGACGGCCTTTTGGGGCGTAGTTGCTTCTAGTATCTCTTCGTAATTGAACGCTGAGATTAGAGCTTTTAGGGTTTGCTGAAGCTGAGCGTGCTGCGGCGGAATGCCATCAACAAGTTGAAGCAATCGATCGCTGTCTACTTCCAAAGCGGCAGTGCGTAGCGATCGCACCCACTCACCAGACATGACTTCAAGATCTTCCAACTTCAGCAGTAGAGATGAGTCATCTACTCTTTTTCTCCAACTCGCTGAGTAGCTGAGTCAACGCTTGAGCCTGCTGAGCTACGGTCGCACTATTGGTGTCAATCTCTGAAAGGCGCAGAACGTCGTTAATCATAGCAAGCAGGTGAGTACCACTACGGTGAATGGTCAACAGATTCTCCTGCTGCTCCGCTGTTAAATTTCGTGACTTAGTAATAGCTGAGAGAATCCTAAAATTGCGTGGAGAGGCGTTCGCAGCTCGTGGCTTATGCTAGCTAAAAAACGCTCTTTGCCTGGTTAACAGCCTCGGCCTGTTCTTTCGCCTGGGCAAGCTCTCTTTCGCGCTTCTGAATTCTCGACTCTAACGTCTCATTGCTGTCTTCTAAGGCGATCAAAGAGTCTTGAAGTTGACTTGCCATTTGGCTAAAAGATTCAGCTAAGGTATCAATCTCTCGAATGCCTTGAGAGAAGATTCGACGGGCGTACGTTGTCACCCTTACTACCAGCTCGGATGTCAGCTATAAATCCCGCTTCGGGAATGACCAGTACCACAATCCAATGTAGCTGGCTATTTTTCCTAAGGCAAAAGGCAAGTAGGGAAAAAATATGATAGATTTTCGAGCCTTCATGCAGTCGCCCGGTGTATATCAAAATAGATGCTCATGGTTCGCTGAAAGATAGTTGAGAACCTCAGCACGCCTTTCTCTAAGAGCTTTCAGGCGAAGATGGTTAGATTAGCAGTCAAACTCTCTTTAGACCTGTCTCCATTGGCGTAAGCTGCTTGTTCTTATCTAATGTTCAGTCTAGAGGTATACAGATACGGTTACGCATGCACTTTCAAATCGGCGACCGTTGAGGACCCTTAGAAAGCCAAAATAACCGCATATCGGGGTTAATTGCTCTTAAGGGTTCTACAGTTAGCAACAGTCAAAAGTTATAGTTTTTCACAACCTTCAAAAACTGTTGTTACAGTAATTCATATAGGTCTTTACGTTGCTCCATATATCTGGCTTGCTGTAATCTTGTTCTGTATCTGTATCATCACCCTTGCTAGCTTTACCGCATTCACTGACAGTCATCTATCTATCATCGAGCTTTTCGGACTACTGACACTCTCTTGGTGGTGCTTTGCTTGGATAGGTTCACAGCCTGAGAGACAGAAGGGACACGGCATTAGTACGATGAAGTACTATAGCCTAAGTTCAGACACACCTCAGCACGAAATCTACCGTCATAAGACTGAACGCAGAATGCTTCAGTTAGAGAAGCACCATCTAATCACGCAGGAATATACTCTAGCGATTCCTTATCTCTGCCAAATCTATCACCTATTAAATCTCAAGCATCTGGAATCGGTTCATGGTCTCAGCCTCAACAGCTTAAAGATTTCAGAAGTCGGTCGATTTAAAGCCACTGAGAACGGCGGCACCATTAAATTCCAAACGGTTCTAGCCTCTTCTTCAAGCTTGCTTAAAATGTTTCGTCGGCCTGTAGTGGACGTAGATCTCATGCTGCATACGCCCTATACCATTGAGCTAAATGTTCCTGTTCACAACGGCAAAAAGATTTTTGTCATCTTCAACGTGTTGCCACTAGGTCACAGTGAACACAAGTTGTTCATTGATATCTATAGCGATTTAGCTATGCCAAAACCGGTGCTACAGGCTCTGCTTCACTGTGCTTCTATGGTGACACTGTTTGAAGACTTACCCTACCTTCGACAGCTCTCAAAAGCCAACCTTTCCCAGGCTAACAATGTTGACAGAGCTAGCCACGAGACGATGCAGCTTTTTAATCGATTCGTTGAACTGTATGGATCTTGTTTACAGCAGCCGCCTGCCCTCGGTGCTGTTGAGCTGTGCCCTATTCCAGTCACTAATAGTCCCAATCTCTCTAATCGGGTAGGCCGTTAGAATTTTCGATATGTTCAGCACTCTTTTAATTCAGATTCCATCCCCTCTGTACGAAGTAACATTCGCCGTAGGTATGCTGCTGACGCTTGCCGGTTTTGCCTGGTCACTATGGAACTCCTTTCATCAGGGCTGGCAATACGTCAGAAGGCTTCATCAGATTCCGTGCACTCAGTGCTCATTTTTCACTGGTCACTTCGCGCTTAAATGCACCCTTCATCCCTGTGTGGCACTCAATGAATCAGCTATTGATTACCCTGACTATGAGCGGTAACAATAATCTATCGGACTTGTATATACACGTCCATCTCTCCAAACCGTGCTTAGAGATTCTAAGATCCAAGGGCGTATATTTAGTTTGAATTCAGCGGTGCTAGAAAGGGCAATGAAAGAGTTTGGCGGCCTGTTATTGTAGAGGATGGAGAACAATAGGGTGCTATGAATGTCTCTTCAACGGCGGTCTGCACAGCACTGCTATGCTCTTCTCCGCCCTATAAGAAAATGCAATACCAGAAAATGCACTACCAAAGCGTTTAGTTGTACTCTCCAGGAGAATCCTTCTTTATGACAGTAACCCTGCCGACTTTCTTACCTGACATTCTCAATAATTCATCACCTGAAAATTCAAAACCAAGCTTTAGTGCTATTCGCGCAACATCATCTGCGGTCGATGTTGCGAGTACTTCATTTTTAAGTGCAGGTTCAGACTGCATCTTCTTTAGGAATGCTTCGAGTTGATCTAGAGCCATGTTTTAAGTCTTTATCCTCGCTAGCTGGTTATGTGTCGAGCAGGGAAACCATTGCTAGCTTCAAAACAAGTTTTACCATTTTATTGAGATATAGGCAATAGACTTCTTCAAAAATAGGCAGAGAGGCGAATGTATGTTTGAGAATCAACACCGCAAAAACTCACCCCATAGGTTAACGTAAATCTTAACTCTTGTATGTTGGGCAAACTGATTCGGTGACGACGATAGGTTCGTTCTTGGAGTCTGCTCCTGCTGGTTCCATCCGCCCGCTTTGGGCTAGCCATAGCTCACTGCAGACTAACACTTAAAGCCGTCTCATCCATATACAATAACCGAACTAACCGTTGCTCGACAGCACTTTCATGACATGCCGACGGCTCAAGCGGGCATCACGCCCTGAGTCTAGCAGTCCAATCACCTGACGGCTATTGAACGTACCAAACCCCGTCGGATATTACTCAACAAGGAACCGTATCTGACGCTTGCCATTTGAGCGGGCTACCCTGACACGGCCCTATCGCATAAACCTTCTATGATCTAGAGACTTACGAATAAAAGCTCGGGAAACGGACGTGCACCGACTCGAATGGTGGATCTCATCAGTGTTGAAAGGCTTTCCAGTCTCTAGAAACCCTTGACGTCAAAACACTTAGAAACTGCAAATTATAGATAGTCCTTCTGGCTTTGCTGAGTGAACTAGCATATCATCGGCAAAATCCATAGGTCGATCAGCACACTACTTCATTAAGCGCTCTAGGCCTGGTGAGTCAGCATCTGTAATCGGCAAAACATGGATAGCACCTAAGCGCAAAAGCATCCAGGCAGCGTCTCAATCTCTGGATGGCTGTCTAGAAAATGAAAAAGTTCTGCGAGCACTGCGGCAGTCGTAGCAAGTGGGAGCCTAAGTGATGAAAAAGCTTCTACGCAGCGCTCATGACAGCTACTTCGGCATCTAGCAATGCAGAAGTAGCACCGGTGTCAGTAAGTCCCTGGACTAGCAAATCACTACCTCAACTTTAATTTCACTCACTGGCTCACTTCTCGAAGGCAGCTCGGATCGCTACCATGAAAATGCTTATTTCACCCCAGCAGAGGCTTTAGAAACACGCAAGCCTCTTCTATTAGTAGCCCCTACGAGCTGAGGCAGCGGCGTTTGATTGAACAAGAACCCAAACAGACTTTGAAGGCTTGCAAGGTTAACCGGTGGTTCAGTTATGAGTGAATCGCCAGCTACAATTTGCGACCAGTCTAACGGTTTAATTGTAGGAGCTTCTCCCTGCACGCACCAAGCGCTCTGCATCACTTTCAGAAACTCGTGGGCGATCAGACCGTAGCCGATGGTTGTAGGATGCGCTCCGTCTAACCCGAAGAGTCCTCCTTTGTATTGATTCACCGATTCCGCTTCGTCTGATTTGATTCGAAAGTAGCGGGTGTCTAGAAGAACATTGCCGTTGTCAGTAATGCGATCGCGCGTCTTAGGATTAGCGCGTGATGCGGACACTAGCTCGGGCGGAAAGGGATAGCTACTCTCACCTTGCTGACGGCGAAATGCGAGCCTATCTAGCATGGCAGAGGTATCGACCAGATGCCAGCCGTATTTTGTTGCTTCCTCTGCGATTAGCCGATTGTATTCGTCAACGGTGGCGTCAATCTCTTTGATTTGCGATCGCGTTAAATGCGGATGCCGCGCAGGATCGAACTGGCTATCCCAAATCCAAAAGTGCGTGTAGTACTCGAAGTAGCCGTCTTCGTCTTGTCCCATTCCAGGCGCGGCCCCAGGCGTAACTCCACGACTCACCGGGGGAATTGTAATGTGAGGCACGTTGGCGATAAATACGTTCTTAGCCCCTATCGCCGCTATCTTTTGAGTCGCCCGCTGTAGAACCTGCTCAAAGTGTTCTGGTTTCCACAGGTTAGCCGTTCGCTGATGAATGGGCTGGCTTATTGTCTCTTCTGTGGACCATTCAAGCTTGAGCTTGACAACCGTATCTAAACAATGGTTCGATCCTAGCCAGAAGAGAAGATTATCGATACCCAGCAGTTCCAAATTCCAACTTAAGAACATGCGAGTTGAGCAAGAAGCAGTAACGACTGCTGAGATAGCGTAAGGTGAACGAACGAGTTTCCCATAACAGTCCCGTCACCCGTTCAGCTAATGGCCACTGCTAGCATCAGTTTCGATAGTTTGTTATGCGAACTCAACGGTGCGATAGCCGGGCTAGACGACCCGCGCAAACCGAGTAATGCCAGTAGCTACAGCATTCGGGATACGGTTTTAGGTGCATTCGGCTGTTTTTTCATGCAGAGCGCCTCGTTTTTAGACTATCAGCGCCACCTCGATAGCCGCAACGGTCGCAATAATGCGCAGAGTTTGTTTGGGCTGGAGAAAATACCCAGCGTTGTGCAGATTCGCAATATTCTCGATCAGATAGCGGCCCAGGGCCTGTTTCAAATATTCATCAATATCTATCATGTGCTTCATCAGCAAGGCTACTTGCGAGGGTTTGAGACCCTGGGAGGGAACCTGCTCGTAGCCTTAGATGGCACTGACTACTACAGCTCCCATAACATTAGCTGCCCCTGCTGCTCAAAACGAACCTCACGCAGCGGCCAAGTCACCTACTCTCACAAAGCGATATTGCCTGTGATTGTCTCGCCTGCGCAGTCGGCGGTAATCTCCTTGCCACCTGAGATGATTACGCCTCAAGATGGCCATGCGAAGCAGGACTGTGAGCAAGCTGCCGCCAAACGATGGATAGCGTCAGCGGCAAAGATATTTGTCAATCAAGCGGTGACGCTGCTCGGAGACGACCTTTTTAGTCGTCAGCCAATGTGTGAAGCGGTCTTAGCCCAGGGTTTTAATTTTATCTTTGTGTGTTTACCCGAATCGCACCCGGCACTTTACGACTGGATAGCGTTTCAGGCGTCTCATGGCAAGGTAAAGACGATGCAGCGGCAGCAGCGCCGGGGCAAGACCGATGAAGTTTGGCAGTATCGTTATCTCAATGACGTGCCGATGCGAGCCGAGGCTCCTGCGCTATCAGTAAACTGGTGTGAGCTGACGGTAACGCGCATTTCAGATGGGAAAGTCCTCTACCGTAACAGTTGGGTGACCAACCATCACCTCACCGGGCAGCTTGTGATTGAAGTCGCTGCTGCGGGTCGCTGCCGCTGGAAAACCGAAAACGAAAATCACAATGTGTTGAAAACCAAGGGCTATCATCTCGAACATAACTTTGGGCATGGCAAGCAGCATCTATCTGCCTTTTTGTTGACCCTAAACCTATTAGCCTTTTTGTTTCATACTGTCCTTCATCTAGCTGATGAGCGCTATCAGCAGATTCGACAGATTCGCGGTACCCGCCAAGGCTTTTTTCAGGATATCCTGGCGCTCACCAACTACTTGTGGTTTGAGAGTTGGACGGCCTTGCTGGATTTCATGCTAGATCAGTCGAAATCAACCAAACCCATTCGTAGCAATACTTCTTGACGCGTCACTGGCTCATGGACGAGACATGACTCGTGTCGTTTCACAATGTCCGTATCTTGGAATTTGGAATTGCTGATCGATACCGCCTTCCTGTTCTGCGATCTTTTGAGCAACGTCAAGCTGAGTGAGAGATTGATATTGACAGTTCCAGCTAGGATTTAGCGTGCGCCGCGCGGTTCGATAGAGCGCAGACTCGGGAAGTTGGTTGAGCAAATCGTCTTTGGCTGGAAGGATATAGCGATCGCACAGTTCACTTGTTAGCGTATCGCACTCAGGCAATTGAAATCCCCACACGCCCACGTTGCGATGGAGCGGGCCGGTAGTCGTCGGCTTCGCCCCTTCGCCCCGCTCCCAATAGTCTTCTGCTTCGTCTATAAACTGTTGAATAGTCAACTTCTGGAAGTCTAAATCGTTCTTATCAATACGACCGTTGTACCGACTTGCCAAATGGTTCAGCAGGGCTTCTAGATTGATGGGAAGGCCACCTGCTCCCGAAAAGTCAGGCACATTGAAGTCTTTATCTTCTAAACACTGTGCAATTAGCGCTGGAAAAGAGAGATGCGTTTGAGAAATGCTGCCGTTAAGAAAGCCTTGGATTAGGCTATCGCCAATTGCGAAAAGTTTCACAGACATTGTTGTACTCCTGAATGTTGTTTTATGTTTTTACAGGTGCATTTTTCAAACGCGCCTTTCTAAATATCAAAGCTCTCGTCTGGCTTATGATTCCACCAGCGTTCATTCGGGGAGAAATGTTTTCTCGTATTCGTTCCGCAGGGCGCGGGTAGAAGCACGGTAGGGCAGAAAAAGAGACATAGGGTTGAGGAAAAGATCGCCGACCCGCTCCGTCACTGCGTGCTATCTTTCTTGGGTGAGGCGGATCGGCACGGTAGGGTGCAAACCAAGCTCAATCAGGAAGATACTGACCTAACTTAGTTTTGATTTGCACCAGCCTCTCCTGCTGAGTAGGCGTAGGCTGCCGGTCAAATGACTTTGCCGCAGTCGTGGCTTCTCGGTAATAGTCAATATCTTTGATCTTGTTTGCATCCTCCACTAGCTGCGCCAGAAAATCAAAGTGCTCCAACCTTTGTTCTTCAGTAGCCTGCTCGTCCTCCTGGCTTAGCGCCTTAGCAATCTCCTGATTCTTCAGCAGTTCCACTGCGTCTTTCCCAGATTCTACAAACCCAGGCGTAATCTTAATCACCGCATAGTCATGCGCAACAGGCACATTCTTGTCTTTGATTGCGGCTCGCTTTAGCTTAAACCCAGACCCCAGCTGATATTGAACGCCCTGCGTTTCTTCGTTAAAAAAGATATACGCCCCGCAGCGCAGCGGCGCATCACCGCCGCTCACTTTCTGCGCATACAAATCTAGCTGGCTAGAGAGAACTTTCTTATCGGTACGAGCTGCCTTTCTCAGATTTTGCAACCCCGAAATCGTGTCGATAGCCACGCCTGCCACCGTCGCAAACGGAATCAATGCCGGAAAAATAGCGCCAAACTTGGAGCGCATTTTGCCTAGCCCAGAGGCGATACTGTCTTCATCTAGTTCCTGCTCAATTTCTAGAATTTCTAGAGCTAACCAAAGGCGAGCGCTCTCAGAAAAATCTCGTTTAGAAAACACGTGCTCGTATTCCAAATCTTGCACAAACGATTCAGCCGTAGGCTTGCCGAAGAAGTTGATGGTCTCTGCTTTTGGCTCGTCACCGTAGCGAACAAACGTTCTCACTAGAAGATTGTTCGCATTGCCACTAACTGTACTACTTTGCGCAGAAAAGGTCTCTAGCGAAATAGTAAACGGACTGCCTTCTTCCAAGAATAAATCAGACTCAGAACTTTCAGAGTCTGTTTTCCTTAGCTTGCCATAGTCTGGATTTTTTACATCATCCAGGTTGCTGAGCTCCTGCCAAGGAACAAACCAACAGGTTTTAGAATCGAGTAGTCCTCTTTGTACTGTCTGCATAATTGTAATGCTCCCTTATTTGAAGTTGATGCGAATGAAGATGGATGCTAATGAGTTGATTTGAAGGCACGGGCGATCGCCCAGCTAAGACCAGCGAGTCCGACCGGATCAGTGAAGTAAACCAGATGATTGCAGGCAACTTCAAGTATCTGCGGCGGATGGTGGCCCGCTGAAGGCACGTGACGAATACTACTAACAGAAACTGCGATGTCGTTGTCTTCTTTTAGGAAAGGCAGGGCGATAAGGGTCTCGATCTTTCTAGCTAGCTTGGCCCGCAGCTGGGCTTTATCGCCTGTCTGGATGAGCGCGGTGTTTCCAGCAACGATGCTGTACGGAATCGGCGGATCGCTTTCCGCTAAAGAAGCCAGCAGCTCTGAATCCGGCTCCATTTCATCGAGCGCAACATCCATCGCTTCAATGGCATCCATCACGCTGCCAATGAGCTTTAGCGGCCAAACGACGGTAGAAAGTCCATTGATCGCAAAGCCGAGCGCTTTGGTGAGTCCTGCCTGTACAACTGGCCAAGGCGAACCTGCATTTGGCGTTCCCAGCATGATGAGATGTTGAATAGTCTCGTCGCCGCCTTCTTTTTCGATTAGCCAGCGGCTCACCAGTCCGCCCATAGAATGAGCAACAATGTGAACTGTTTTACCATGGCCAGGGCTTAGTCCAACAGCGGCTAATCGCTGTTTTAGGGTTAGCGCGTTCACCCGGATTGAAGTGTTGATGCTTTCGTAGTCGTAGGTCAGCACGAGGTCGTATAGCTCGCTGAGCGGGCGATCGCGTCCGTCAACAAAAACGCCTGCAGTCCGAGCGCTTGGCAGCATGGCTTCGGTATCGCCAGTAATACCATGAACATAAAGAACGATCTTGTCTGCTTTGGCAACGCGAGCTTTGACTTCATCACGTTCGATAATATAAGTTGCGTCGTTAGTCACCACATTGGCAGCGGCTAAAACGGGGTACTCGAAGGTGATACCTAGCCTTTGACTCAACTTTTCACCAAGTGTTTCAGTCGCCACTTTACGAAAGAAGATATGCAGCGCCCCGCTAATGCTTCTGCTTCCTCCCTGCGGCTGTGGCAGACGCTGAAGAACAATTTCAGTCTGCGCCCCCTGCCTGCGCCCATAGCCTAACGGTAGGAAAAACTCGCCGTCATAGCCGACCGGCAGCACCGACTCGCCAGCGGCCAAAGGCGTATCGATTGATATCGTCAGGGGCGCTTGCTCGGTCACGGTTTCTAGTCCACTGACTTCGCTCAGCTCCAAAACACCTAGCCCAGAATCTACGCCTCGTCGCTCGCTAAAGAAGAGTGGCTGCGTTTGTTCTTGCAGCAGCAGTGGCAGGTTAGGCGTATCACCACTACGCGTATCTTGGGGCGTATCTTGGGGCGTATCTTGGGGCGTATCTTGGGGCGTATCTTGGGGCGTATCTTGGGGCGTATCTTGGGATTTTGAAATCAGTCTGGCAGTGGCCTGAAGCTGCTGGTGCGGCTGGATAACAACAGATCCGCTGAGCGCTACGCTTTTGTTGTTCGAGACCTTTACCTCGCTTTGAGGTCGAATAGCGGTGAGCGTGACTTCGCTAGTCAACCAATCATCAACTATCGTAGGTGTTGTCGTAACGCCAATGTCGCGAGTATTTACGCGGTTCATCAGCCGACTGAGCGTTCCCTGAAAAGACGAACCTAGTGATCTTGTTCTTCTAGTCGCTATTTTAGGTTCACTTAGCTTGCCTTGTATCAGCAGGCTAGGGTCAAACTCTGAGGTGCTTACTATTAGCTTGAGAATGTCTGCGTATTCGGTAACGCCTTGCTTCCAGAGTGATTCAGGAACGATGGCAGGAATATCTTCGCAGAGGCGATCGCCTACACCAACCGTGGCCCAAACCTCACTATGCGGCGCTAGCCAGGTGCCGCCAGTGCCAAAGAAAGGCGTGCTGACTGAGTACTGTTCGGTCAGATTGAGTAAGGCGCAGTACAGCCTTTGAGGCGTAGTGTTAATCAGCTTGGCTCTGAAACAAGGCGGCTGCCACTGGCGATCGCACTCCTGGTAGGCCAACCGTGGCTGAGAGGTTTCTATCTGCTGCTCGCCCTGATAAATCTCTAGCTTTACCGCATCTGCCGGAAGCTGACTCGCAGGACTCGCTAACTTAGTGATGGTCGTCCAGCGAGCGATGTGCGCTAACTGCTCGAGCACTCGCCGAGCAAGTTCTACAGAGCCCCTACCAGAGCTCCTACCATAGGCACCCAGCTCGGCTACGTGGCTAACCTGTTCGCCATCAGACGTTCGAATAATGGAGTAGCCAGTTTCTTGTGCCAGCAAGCAAAAGTCGGCTGTCTCAACATCGGTTACTTCTTGAATGTACAGGGCAGACAATGCGTCAGTAATAGGCGATTCTAATGCCTGCCGAACCAAGGTGAGTTGGTCAACATCGCCTTTTAGAAATACCGTTAGCGGCGGTATTGGCAGACCTATTACCACTGCTTTATAAGTGGTTGAACAATCGAGTTCAGACTCACTGCGAACAACACTGAGCTGCGGGCGGACGTCAACAACAGTAGCCGTCGCGATCGCATTATCTGCCTGGTGTAAATCTTCAACCGAACGGTCAAAAGGAAACAGCGCAAGCTGAGTTGTTTCAGTATCTGTCGGCGACTGAACGCCATGAGCAGCGCCGCCATCAATCACCCAGCCATAGTCCACTTGGTGAGTTAGTGTGAAATAGGGCGGACAAGGCGCGATCGCATCACCCAAAAAACCGCTATCGAGATCTTCTAGATGAGAGGCTTCTAACTGCGGCGACTGACGCGAAACCTGGGTGCGTAACTTAGCACTGGTGTGCTTAAAGAGATCTCGATAGGTCAGGCTACCATTTGCCTGTTGTAACGCATTCAGCAAAAAGTAGGAGAACGCACCGCGCGACTGCCCTTGAACGCAGTATTCACTAGCCTTTTCATCATCTCGGCAGGCTGCCATGAGTACGTGCCGTCCCTGCGGAAAGCTCCATCCGGCCTTAGCACTCTCTTCAGTATTACTAACACTGCGAGTGGTTGCAGCGCGCGAGATTTGTGCTATCTCCTCGGTAGATACGATAAAGCTGTCGGCTGGGCGATCGCGCAAGTCAGCGGGCGCTCTTCTTGTGCCTACAGCGCCAACAGCATCTCTCGTTCCCGAACCTGAATGGCAGCAGTCCAACACAATACTAATGTGCGGCTCTCGCTCGCTAACTCCAGCAATCAGCTTTGCTAGCTCTTTGTCGGTCAAATCCCAGATACCTTCTACCCGGCTGTCGTAACAAACTAAGGTTTCATTTTGCCGGTCTGGATCAAACCGCCAAAATTCTTCTGGTGCCAGGTTTTGCGAGCCGTGCCCTGCAAAGTAAAAGAGAACCGTATCGTCCGAAACTGCTTGCTGAAGATGCTGTTTGAACCCATCGATAACGGCCTGCCGAGTGGCCTGCTCGTTTAGCAGCCTGCGTATATCTAGCTGAACTTCACTTTGGGCAACGCGCGCTTCTAGGTAGGATGCCATTGCCTCAATGTCGTTGGTACAGCCTTTAAGGGGCGAAACCGACGAGCGCTGGTCGTAGTTGTCTATGCCTACCAATAGTGCGTAAAGATGTCGTGTCATAGGTGCAAACCCTGCGGTAGTTCTCGTTTAAAGCAGTTATGACAAAGCTCAACTTAATCAACTCAATCAAATTGACTGCCTGTTTATAGCTAGGTGAAGGCAAACTAACTTATGCAGTTGTCTGTCTATATATTTCTAATTTCTTAAAGAATATAGACAGCTAGCGACTAGTGCGCCTGATGGTCATCACGGCTCCCATAGGGCCACTGACAGCCAACAGATATCTGTGGCCGATATCTGTTGGTTGTCAGATATGGACTGGTACAGGCAGCGTCACGATGTTTGTGCCTTATCTCTGCTGCGCTTTCACCGCTAGATGACGGCTAGCCCAGCTAGCAAAAGCAGCGCCAGTAACAAACATAATCAGACTATAGATAGCGGCAGGAATCGCCATCGTAGGATTGTTGAGCAAGGTAGGCGCACTGGCAACTGCGATCGCTAAAGTACCATTTTGAATCCCAACTTCGCTGGTAATCGCAGCGGTACTAGGTCGGCCTAGCCCCGCAATTGTCGCCAGTGCGTAACCTATCGCCATTGTCAGAACATTGAGCGTTAGCATCACCCAGCCAACCTGCACAAAAAAGCCTAAAACGTTTGCTCGCTCTTTCAACAGCAGACCGACAATAATCAACGCTAGAAAGAACAGCGATAGCCACTTAACGCCCTTTTCAACCTTGGCAGCAAAACGAGGTGCATAGTGGTGAAGCAGCATACCAATAGTAACAGGAATAAATGTGATGACGGCAATCTGTAGCACCGTGGGTAGAAACGGTAGCTGTATCAGCACACGCTCACCTAAAAAACGCTGCATCGAAAGGTTGATCACTAGCGGAATGGTGAAAACGGTAATCAGGCTGCTAATGGCAGTAAGGGTGATAGAAAGAGCAAGATTCCCTTTGGCCAGATAGGTAATCAAATTTGACGTAGGACCACCGGGACAGGCAGCCAACACCATGACTCCAACTGCCAGTTCTGGAGAGAGTGGAAAAGCAGACGCCAGCAAGAAACCAACTATCGGCAGCCCAATAAGCTGAGCAACAAGACCAAGACCAACTGCTTTTGGTTCAACCAGTATCCGCTTGAAGTCGTCCGGCTTAAGACCTAGCCCCATGCCTAGCATGACGATAAACAGAGCCAGTGGTAGAAAAACGGCTGTTAAGAAGTTAGATTCCATGACAGAGACATACTGATATTGTTAGGGACTTTCACTTTAAAGGGAAGACAGAGAAAAGGGAAGACAGAGACAAGACAGAAACGAATTTGCCATGATTGCAGCCTGAGTGCGATCGCGCACATTCAGCCGACCTAGAATGTGAGTAAGGTGATTTCGCACTGTTCCCTCCGAAATGAACAGCGCCGCCGAAATCTCTTTGTTGTTTGGGCCTTCGAGTTGACCCAAGATTTCTTTTTCCTTAAGAGAACTCATCAGACTTTTGGACTCATGGTTCGCTGAAAGATAGTTGAGAAAGTCAAATAGATGCCGCGATAATGAGGTCAAGTACATCAGGGCATAGCGGCTATGGCAGAGCTTATCGGGAACGAACGGGTCGATGATATTCCATTGCTATTGAATCAGATGAAACGACTAAATCTGAGCGGGCTGGTAGACGAGCATTTTGCGGGGCATGGGAACTGGCAAGGCTTGAGTGTGGGCAAGGTGCTGACGGGCTGGCTGTCTTATCTACTCTCGCAAGGAGACCATCGCCTCAATCAGGTGGAAGCCTGGGCGGCGGGACTGAGCAGCACTTTGCAGCATAGTTTAGCGCCAACTGTGCGGAGTCTGGACTTCAGTGATGACCGCTTGGAGCGCGTCCTAGACCGATTGAGCGATGACCCGCAGTGGGACGCATTTGAAGGCGCGTTGAACTGTCATACAGTACGGGTGTATGACTTGAAGGTATCGTGTGTCCGTCTGGACACCACGACCAGTAGTGGCTACAGGCCAGTCGAAGGCGAGGGCTTATTTCAATTTGGCCACAGCAAAGACTATCGGCCCGACCTCCCACAAGTGAAGATATCGCAAGCGGCCTTAGATCCATTAGGGATGCCGGTGAGCACCACAATAGTGAGTGGCAATCAAGCAGACGACCCGTTGTACATACCCGAGATCAAGAAAGTCCAACAGAGTCTGGCGACAAGCGGGTTGACCTACGTCGGCGATAGTAAGATGGCCGCGCTAGAGACAAGGCGCTATATCTCCCAAAGCCAGAACTACTACCTGTGCCCGCTGCCAGAGAAGCAAGTCTCCAAAGCCGACCTAGCCGAGTTACTCGCACCTGTTTTCCGAGGCGAGGAGACGCTTACACCCGTTGCCGCGCCCGAGCAAAACAGTCGTGACGCTAAGGCAACCACGGAACCACCCGCCGAACCTGAGTTGATAGCGGAGGGGTTTACCTTCACGATGCCGCAATCGGTTGAGGTGATGGCAACGCCGTTCACCGAATTCTTCAGCGCTATCGCCTCAAAGACCTGATTCAAGTCGCCTACGAGACCAAGGCTGAAACGACGCACAAACGCGCCTACCGCGACCAGCCAGCTAGGACTATCACCGAAACCACCGTCACGGTGAAACCGACATTGAACGATGACGCTTATCAACACTGCTCGCAGCTAATGGGCTGGCGAGTCTACGTGAGCAACGACCTTGAGTTGTCACTTGAAGAGGCCGTCTACGGCTACCGCAATGAGTACCTCATTGAACAAGGCTTTGGCCGATACAAGGGCAAAGCACTCGGGCTGCGGCCTATCTATTTGGCTTCTGACGAGCGGGTCAAGGGATTGATTCGGCTGTTGAGTTTGGGCTTGCGAATCCTTTGCCTGCTCGAATTCTCCGTGCGCACTCAATTACAGGCACAACAACAGGAACTGCCTGGGCTCTATGCGGGTAATTCCAAACGCGCTACACAACAGCCCACCGCTGAGCTACTGCTCAAAGCCTTTCGCGGCATTACCCTCACGCTTATGGATATTGACCAAGTTAGACAACGCTTTCTCTCACCCCTCTCAGAGCTACAACAGCGCATACTACAGTTATTAGACACCCTTGATGAAATCTATCTCTCGCTGACTGGCTAATTGTTGCGAACTCCCTTTTTTATCCGCGAACCTTGAGTTTGGAGGTGATAGTGCATAGTTTCATATAGCTATAGTCATGTGAATGACTATAGTTGCGTGACTATACACAATCATGTACCGAGTGCGGTTGACTTTCAACCCTCAGTTTTTTGAGTAGAAATTTTTGAGTACAAAGCTTATGCTTCTTTGTTGATCTTTGCCTTTACCTTGAGCTTTAAATAGGCTGGTGGAGCAAGGGTCAAGCCCCTGCGAGCGGGTAGAATCGGTCGAGAGTTAGGAAGTGCTAGCTCAAACTTTTGCAGTAGCACGGCCACGCTGAGCTTGAGTTCCATCATGGCTAGCGCTGAACCGATACAGCGCCGGTGGCCACCGCCAAATGGCAGGTACTCATAAGGCGCGTATTGACGTTCTAGAAAACGCTCGGGGCGAAACTGCTTGGGATTTGGATAGAGATCTGGGCGTTGATGAATAATGTAGGTGGCTGGCATGAGCGCTGTTCTCGCTTCGAAGGTATAGCCAGCAAGGGTCATGGACTCGTGCAACTCTCTAACAAAGGTGGTAGGGGTGATCGGATAGATCCGCAGGGCTTCTTGACAAACGGCGGTTAGATAGGGAAGTTGCGCGATCGCCATCGGGTCAGAGTGCACGTTGAGTCCTGCTAGCTCTGCTCGAAGCTTTTGTTCTACTTCAGGTATGTAGTGAATCCAGTACAGCATCCACGCGAGGGCCGAGGTGGTGGTTTCGTGGCCAGCCAAAAGCAGCGTGACCAGTTCATCGTGGAGTTCTATGTCACTCATGCCTTCTCCGTTTTCATCTCTGACCTGAAGCAAGAGGGTCAGGATATCGGCTTTTGCCGCCGGGTTTGCGTTTGAGTCTTCTAGCCCTTCTGCGTTCTCCAAATATTGACGACGAGCGTGAATTTCAGCGTAAAGTAGCTGCCGTACCTGCTCTCTTAGACGGAGGAATTTTCCCCAAGGGCTCCAAGTACCCCAATCTTTTTGTAGACCAGGAAAAAAGAGAAAGCTGGCACTAATAGGATAGGCAAAGGTGTCGAGCAGAGTGCCCATTAGCCGCTGCAGTTCGAGTAACTGTGTTCCTTCTCGTGAGCCGAAGATCGCCTGTAGAATCACGCTTAGCGTTAGTTTCTGCAAAGGCGGGCGGATCGTAATTGTCTGTTCTGCCTGCCAGTGGGCACTGACCTGTTCGGTGATATCGCAAATAAGCTGTCCATAGGTGCGCAGGCGATCGCCATGGAACGGAGGCATTAGCAGCTTGCGCTGTTGCTGGTGAGCGTTTCCATCTAGCAGCAAAATGGAGCGATCGCCCACCATAGTCTTCAAAACTCTGTTTTGTTTTCCTGAGGTAGCCTGACTCGCATCGAGCAGAAAGATCTCTCGAACGACTTCAGGGTCGCCCACATAGACCAGCGGAGGAGAGTCTTCACCGCCAATCTGAAACATCGGTCCATAGCGCCGAGCGTTATCTTCCATATAACCGGTCGGCTGCAAAATCAGGCGCAAGATCCGCAGCGAGCGCCGTAGCCCCTTGGCTTTGGGCCCATCAATTCTGGTACGTTCGAATTGGTTAGAGTGGGCAGCAGTATCTACAGTCTGAGGTGTCATTAGGTTCTATCTGTTTGAATATATCGTTTAGTTACGCAGGCTATGCCGATCGTAATCAATATATTTTGTTTTCCTTTATTAAAACTAAAACCGACTCAATGGATAGACGCTCTAACCGTCCATCGCATAGAAAAAGTACTGTCATAGGTCTGATGACATGGGAATAGAGTCTTTTTTGTTTATGTCTTTACTTGTATCTTCCTGAATAAAAAAGCAACTGCCTCCGGTCAAAAGAGACAACTACTTGACGCTGAAAGGAGTGATTTAGGAGCCGTAAATGTAAATATTGTTACACTTAGCATCGCAGTTTTGAAGTAAACATTTGCTAGGGGACGAGAGCACTACCTAGCACCCGTTCCTTTTTAAATAACTGCTGTCATGGGTGCTATTACTATGCTTACGCTTAGAGATATTTTCTTCGCCTTCATCTGGATCGCGCTGCTGATCTTAGTCGGACGGCTTATAAAACAGCATGTTGGCTGGATTCGAAAGCTATACCTGCCTGAGTCAATTGTGGCTGGAGCGGTGGCACTGCTGCTAGGGCCACAAGTGCTAGGCGCGATCGCTACCAACATTACCGGAGAAGGAAGCCTTCTTTCTGGAGGCTTATTCTCCGAACCCATCCGCGAAACGTGGTCTCAGTCTCCCGGTATTTTCATCAACATTGTTTTTGCCGCGCTTTTTCTAGGAGAAGTAATTCCGAGTCCCAAACAAATTTGGCGCAGAGCAGCGCCTCAGGTTGTATTTGGACAGACATTAGCCTGGGGGCAATATGTCGTAGGCATTTTAGTCACTATGCTCATATTGATTCCGCTGTTTGATGCGAATCCAATCGCAGGAGCGCTGATCGAAATTGGTTTCGAAGGCGGGCATGGAACAGCAGGCGGCATGGCCACAACGTTCAGCGAGTTGGGGTTTGAAGAGGGAGGTGATTTGGCGTTAGGTCTTGCGACCGTTGGCATTGTATCGGGTATTGTCACAGGTACTTTTTTGGCAGACTGGGCTCGAAAGAAGCAGCATATTTCTGTATCGCGAGGTGAGACGGAGCAACCAGAAGATGTGCCCACTCTCTCTGAAACTGAAACTGAAGAACAGCGCGCCCGGCGAGCGCACCTGACTAGAGGAATGTTAATCGATCCGCTCTCTCTAAACTTTGGCTTCGTAGGAATTGCAGTTATTATCGGCTGGCTGATTCTGCAAGGCCTAGTTTTAATAGAGAGCCTAACCTGGGCACGAACCGGCTTCACTATGATGGAATACGTGCCGCTATTTCCTATGGCGCTAGTGGGTGGCATCATCGTTCAACTAATAATGGTGAGGTTGAACTTAGATGCATTGATTATTCCTCGCTTAACCAAAAATATTGCGGGGCTAGCACTAGACGTCGTTGTTGTTACAGCGCTAGCTTCTATTTCTTTAGAAGTGCTTGGCGGAAACTTAGGAATCTTTTTGACGCTAAGCGTAGTAGGCATTGCCTGGAATATTGGCTTTTTCCTGCTCTATGCGCCGCGCATCTTCCCAGATTACTGGTTCGAAAAAGGAATTGGAGACTATGGTCAGTCTATGGGTGTCACGGCAACCGGGCTGCTGCTGCTACGGATGGTAGACCCTGAAAATAACTCGGGCGCTTTTGAAAGCTTTGCATACAAACAGCTCTTTTTTGAACCCATTGTTGGTGGTGGGCTGTTTACCGCTGCCTCCCCGGCCTTAATTGCCAGTCTTGGGCTAACGACTACTTTGATAATTACCGCCGGATTGTTGTTGTTTTGGCTGGGCGCTGGTTTCTTGTTGATGAAGCAAGAAGCGCGGCAGCAGGCTAGGGCAACCAGATAAGCTTCTTGTGATAAGTCGTAAAGGCCATTCTATCAAGAGGGCCGAACAAGGAGGTTTCGTATCGTTGTGGTTGGCATATGAAACCCCCTCGCTCGTCTATGTCTGCAAGCTTTCGCCTTTTACTTTGCCCTATACTAAGATGCGATACTAAGTGTGATCGCGTCTTTAGGTACCGCCGTTCCTAGGTGTAGCACTTCAGCTTAAAGCGCAGCAGGATCAATGCCAGGAGGTAGTAAAACACCGTCAATCGCATGGATAACACCGTTGCTCGCCGCGACGTCCGGCATGCTAACAGTGGCGCCATTTACAGTAACCGTGCCACCTTCTGCAACAACGTCTAAATCACTTCCTTCAACAGTAGGGACCACACCTGTAACGACCTCACTAGAAGGCACTTCCCCAGCAACGACATGATAGGTGAGAATTTGTGCTAGAACTTCCTCATTCTCAGGTAGAAGTAGCGTGTCTAGCGTGCCTTCAGGGAGGGCTGCAAAAGCTTCGTCCGTAGGTGCAAATACTGTGTAAGGACCTTCAGCACTGAGTGTCTCTACTAGGCCGGCCGCCTCTATAGCTGCCACCAACGTGTTAAAAGAGCCGCTAGCAGCCGCAACATCTACAATTGTCTCGCCTTCTTCAGCGGCCATCGAGTCTTCTACAGGAACTTCAGCATCAACAGGCTCCTCAGTAGTTATATCCGCTTCTGTCTCTTCAGCTACCTGAGAGTCACAGCCGACGGCAATGGGCAAAATCATAAGTGCCACCGCCGTACCAGCTAGCTTCTTAATAGACAGCGATTTAATAGACAGCGACGTGAGTGTGAATTGCATGAACTTCTTTAATCTCAAGAGTAAACAAATCAAATCTGCCCTTTTTCTTAATACGGGTCAGATTCGCTAACTGGATTCTAGAGAAAACGCTTTGGCGACTGTTTCTGTCTAAAGAGGTAGAAACTATCAATTTAGCTACGAATCTCGATTACAGTGTTGTAATTATTCTCTTTATAAGAAGAAATAGCGAAAGGCGGCAACACCTATCGGCTGTGAGCTAGCCCTTACCTAGACGCTAGCTCACAGCCGCGCAGAAAGAAGAATCGGATGGGGTTTTTTCAGCTTTGATTTTCAGACGAGCTTCTTTACGCTGATTCAGAACTAGGCCGTGTGAAAAGCGCATCGTAAAGAAAATCGCCGTTTTCCGATCAAAGACAGAACTGGCCACACCTACGAACTGTTTCGAGGCAATGTAGCCGCCATGTGTCTGCCGCCATGTATCTGCCGCCATGCATCTATAGATACCCACAGTTGTGAACGTGTGTCAGTAGCCTTGGTGATAGATATTTGTTCCTGCGGCCTAAAGGCTGATTGAAGGTTAGTTTAGTACCATAAAGTTGATCGAGAATCTACCGCGATCGCCTATTGAAAAGAGTGCGATGACAAGCCAAGCTCTCTCCAGTTCTGGTGCCTTAATGGTTCAGCATCTTAGCGTAGAGTATTGTTTCATCCACTATCTGTTCTATCCATTATCTATTTATCTATCTACTAGTAGTAGCAGATACTCTATGACATACGTACGAGTCACTGCCAAAAATATCGAAACGCCATTGCAGTAGCTCTCGCATTCTGCACGCAGCAAAACGCCACCTTCGCTGCTCCATGATGCTCTACGAATGAAGATTACTACAACTGCAACAACCTCACTGGCTTGCCTAATTAACCACCACTATGACGGCTACTAAGATAGTAAACCAAGATAGCAGACAGTACTAGAGCAGTTAAGATTAAAATCCACAGCCTATGACAAAGTCCCAGGTCTGTATCAAAGTTTACTGCGGTCGAACGGTGGTTTTGGGCTTTACTGATTAAGTAGTCTCTTTTTTAACGTCGTGAAACCTTGGCTAGTTTCGACTAGGGATGTGTAAGTATCATCTTGCACCCAGACTGAAGCGCTAGGCGTGTCGACTGAGATTGAGGAGCACACCGACCAAACAAAAGCTCAAGGGCTGCATCATGAATTCAAAATCTCTCGTCTTTATGACAATTGCCACGCTGTGGTTTCTGCCTGCTCTGGTGTTGGCCAAGCATCTCGGAGGGCAAAGTTCCTCTGGACGAGTGCCTTTATACCCGGACGAGGAAGCGTTAAAAGAGGGCGTCAAAAGAGAGGATCTCGAATACGTAAGGAAGTCTTGCTTAAGAGACGCGAGCAATTGTGATTAATTTCGAAAAGGTTTCAATCCCCGGATCTCAATCCCTGTAAGGGTTGGGATATCGTTGCTATTTCGAGGCTATTATCCATGACGATCAAAGTCTTTTCCACCTCATAGTTACCAAAACCGGTTACCAAAACCCAGCTGTTTTAACTAATTCCTGGGCTCTTATCGACTTGCCGCAGCTCCTTTTGGGGGCGTGGCCAAATTGCTTTGGAATGTCTTTGACACAGCGCTCAGTGCCAGTACGATTCGCAATCGCCTCAACAGGCAGCGGAACAGACCGAAGTGCGATCGGCATTGCTTAACACCTGTCGTCAATTGAGATTGATCCCCGAAACGAGATTCTTCTAGACGCATCGCCGGTGCTCGCAGGCATAGATGCGGCCTCGACGGACTGCTATTTATTGAAGTTGGATAAGCAGCCACTAGATACCGATACATAAAGCCGACATTAGAACTGCCGCTGAATTCCCTAGCTGAATTCCCTAATAGAGAAGGGCTGATGGCGATTTCTCTTGCCAGCCAACTTACCAACCTAGCAGAGCTGCTGAACGCAGGTTTTACCAGGGCTGCCGATATGCTTTGGAAGGCGAAGTCAACTGGCGAACTGCTATCTATAGCCTAGGATAATCCCAATGCGCTAATTGTAGCTGTAGCTCACGGAAGAGCTCACGGACCCAACCAGCCAAAAGGTATCAGCCAAAAGGTATCGGACTTCTTCTAGTCGAACTGACAAAGTCCAGTAATTCAGCTGTTACCAAGTCTCAGGCGGGAACAGCTAATTTTCAAGCTGCATGAGTTCCAAAGACCAGTCTCTATCTATAATTATCCACGAACCCAGTTGGCTATCATCTTCAGGAAGTGCAGATTATCATGAATGCTCTATTCAAGTACTGGAATATGTGGTGTCTTAACCCGAGCGATGATAGACGGCGGTATCAGCGCCTCGGCCTATCGCCAGCTCGCAGCTTTTGCCAGAAGTATCTCCTAGCAGACAACGCCAAACCGTCAGATACCCATCCGGCTCTCAAGCAAATCGACAACGTCCAGCACGCTTTGCTGTTGTGGTTTCGCGCTGAAGAGGAGAAGACGGAGAAATTAGAGAAGGAGAAAGAGAAAGAGAGGACAATTGACAAACGAGCACGCGCTGGCCTTTGCCTTCGCTGCTATGTTTCTGAGCCTATACTCAGAGCCTGCCAAAAGATAGACAGCCTATTTTCTGGCAATAAAGCTTTCAGCTATCAAGATTTGCTGCCTTTTGTGCTCAATGACGATGGCAAGACACTGGTTGTTTTAAGTGAAGACAATAAAACACAGCTTATTTTAGACAAGGAGAACCGCTTACGGCCTACAGACTTCAGGCTTTTCACTGTTGATGTACTCAGAACCTACCGGCTCGGCCTGCCGGGACGCATGAGTTTAGATAACTGGGCATTTTTGCAAACAAAACAGCAGCCAGAGTTGAAACGATTTCTCTCAGAGTCTGGATTTCAGCATTTTAGCGACTGGGCGCTGCTAAACCGCGCTCGGGTGAACCAGATGGAAAGGCTTTCGCACAGAGAGCGTTGCTTGGTTGAGGTGTTTCATGCAGTCTATCGGCGCGATCGCAGAAAACAGCAAAAAGTCACCCGCTGCGCCAACCCAAATGCCGATCAGCTCACAGAAATGAACGTTCTGCTACAGCAACGAGGCATTAGCTTTGATAGAGCCGATCAGCTGCTTAGAGCGCTTAAGCAAGTGGCTACCCAACTGAGAGAATTCGATATTTGGCAAGCTAGAGAGCCGCTAGAGGTGAAAGATGCTGAGACGGGAAACTACCGAATCAGAACGGATTTACCGACCGATTCTCTAGATGAACAATCTATAGAAGAGCAGGAGTTTATAGACTTTTTGCATCAGCAGCTACGCGTGGCGGTGCCTGCTGCTGTAAAGCAGTCTGTTCAAACCCGGCTAGCAAAGCTTAAAAAAAGCAAGAAATACTCTCCTTTTGCCGCTCGCTATTTCTCTGGACTGCAGCTTTACTACACAGAAGGGCTCTCTCTAAAAGAGATTGGCTCGCAGCTAGGCATGAGCAGTTGGGATCAGAGTCGGCGAATTTTAGACCCAGGCGGACTGCTCAGCCAGGTTCGCGCGCTTACTGCCCAGCAGCTATTGCAGCCAGTTTTGCAAAAGGCTCAGGCCAAAGGGCTTGCCGATACGCCCCCAGAACCAAACTACCTAAAAGCTTTGATAGAGCAGATTGAAGCGTTTATTGACGCCGAGATTTTTACCGAGGCGGCATCGGAAATCAAGGCTGGAAAAAATCGTTCGTTAGAGAGCGATTACGCCCAAGCTCTAAAGCAGTATATCCAGCAGCACCCGTAGCTATCTTTTACAACAGTTATCGCTCATTACGGTCAATCCTCCCATGAACACTACTTTAAGATTGTTATTACCTGAAACACTGTGGCTAGAGCCAGAAGATTTTAGGCAGGCTAAGCAAATAAGCAGCCGATTAGCTCCAGAGTCACAGCAGTGGCAGGCTTATCTAAACGCCTTAGCGCTTGTTTCCTTTCAAGCATGGCTAGAGGAGAAGCTGCCAGACCATGAGATTCACGCTGTGCCCATTGCCACTTCAGCGATGAGCTATTTGGCAGCCGGTGATTTTAAGCTTTCTGTAATGGCGATAGAGCAGGCTTTGGCGGAAACGCTGAGCATTCCTGAAAGCGCCATAGAGCAGCCCGATCTGGCCGCACATTGCTATGTCGTTATAGAAGTTTTAGAAGAAGAAGCACAGGCTGTGATCAGAGGCTTTTTGCGCTACGACGAGCTAACCGCACAGCTAGAGAGTGGGGTGGCACGCGAGGTTAAAAGCAAAGTTGGAAGCAAAGTTGGAAGCAAGGTTGGAAGCAAGGTTGAGAGCGAAGATACTTATCTGCTGCCTCTGTCGGCGTTAGATCAAGAGATTAACCATCTGGTGAACTATGTCCAGTATCTTCCTGCAAGTGCGATCGCTTTACCTCTCTCAACTGCCCAACCCTCTGCGGCTACCGTGATTCCTGTTGCGAGTCCTGTTGTGAGTTCTGCTGTGGTGAATTCGATAGAGGCAGCTAGCGCTTTGAGCACGTCTTTAGGACAGTGGCTACAGGGCAGCCTGAGTGAAGGCTGGCAAACGCTGGATAGACTAATCAATCTAGAGGCAAATTTGGCCTGGAACACCCGCAGCAATTCCATTGAGGTCAAAGGCGGCAAGCTAATCAACCTGGGGCTTCAGCTAGCCGATCAGGTGGTTGTTTTGCTGGTGACGGTGGTCCCTGACGCAGAAGAGAAAATCGGTGTCAACGTTCAGGTGTTGCCAACCGGAGAAGCGCAGGTGCTGCCACCGCAGCTTACGCTCACGCTCCTTTCGAGTACAGGCAAGGTTCTTCAAACGGTTGAGTCTAGAGACTATGATAACTACATTCAGCTCAGACTGTTTAAAGGTAGGTTAGGCGTGCGCTTCAGCGTTGAAGTTGCGCTCGAGAATGTGAAAGTAAAAGAGCAGTTCGAGCTTTAAGGTGAATAAAACAGTTGTCATTAACTTAGGAAAAGGGAGCTTAAGCCAGGGATTTTCCTACGTGACGGCGCGGCTGTGGACGGCTACTCATCCCCAAGCAGAGCAGTTTGTGGGTAGCCTCGCGCCCGATTCAGAACTGGCGGATCTCTATCGCATCTGGCGCTCTACCTATCAAGCTTTGTCCAGCCGCCTAGTGCTGCGTCAACCGGAGAGCCAGCGCGCGGCAGATGGCCTGGAAGATGCCCCAGGAGGCGAGTCAGAAGGAGAGCTAGAAGACGAACTAGAGATTGAGTCTGGCGGTGTGACTCAAGTTTCTCAGCGCAGCTTTGAAGAGTGTAGTGAGCAGCTAAAGCAGGCCATGAACTGCTGGCTTTCATCAGCCGGACTGCTCAAAATTGAGCGACAGCTAAGATCGCATCTCGACCCGTCAGATGAGATTCGCGTAATTTTTGAAACTGACGATGATCTGCTGGTGCGGCTACCCTGGCACTGCTGGGACTTTTTCTGTGACTATCCTCGCGCAGAAATGGCGCTAAGTCGGCTGGAGTACAGACGCGGCGTGACGCGGCCTCAGCAAGCAAGAGAGCGGGTTAGAATCCTGGCGATTTTAGGCGATCGCACCGGTATCGACGCTAGCTTAGAACAGCAGATGCTGCAAACGCTCACCGATGCTGACGTCACGTTTTTAACAGCGCCTTCTCGCGAAGAATTTGACCGTCATCTGTGGGATAAAACCGGCTGGGATCTGCTCTTTTTTGCTGGCCACAGCCAGAGTGAAGGCCAGAGTGAAGGCCAGAGTGAAGGCCAGAATGGAGGCCAGAATGGAGGCCAGAGTAGAGGCCAGAGCGGACGGATATATATCAATGAGAACTCATCTCACAACAGCTTAACGATTGCGCAGCTAGAAGAGGGGCTAAAGCAAGCGATCGCGAACGGTTTGCAGCTAGCGATTTTCAATTCATGCGATGGCGTTGGCCTGGCTCAGGCCTTGGCTCAGCTACAAATTCCCCAAGTGATCGTCATGCGAGAGCCGGTGCCTAATCGGGTTGCGCAGATGTTTTTACAGCACTTTTTAGCCGCTTTTGCCGCAGAGAGACTGCCTTTGTATCTGGCTATGCGACAGGCGCGCCAACAGCTACAGGGCCTAGAGAATGAGTTTCCAGGCGCTTCTTGGCTGCCAGTCCTCTGTCAAAACCCAGCCACTAGCTCGCTCGCCTGGAGTCAGCTAGGCGGCGTTTCGATCTGTCCCTACAAAGGACTAGAAGCTTTTCGCACCACAGATTCTCATCTATTTTTTGGCCGAGAGCAAGCGATCACAGATCTCACAATCGCCGTAAAACAACAGCCCTTCGTCGCCGTCATCGGCCCTTCTGGCAGCGGTAAATCTTCTGTTGTTTTTGCAGGACTTATTCCAAAACTACAGCAGCAGTCCGCACCTGCCTGGCAAATTGTTTCCTGTCGCCCCGGCGCGAACCCTTTCGACGCCCTAGCTGAAGCGCTATCGACCATCTGGACTCCGCTAGAGTCATCACAACTAGAGTCATCACAAGATGACCCGGCTGTTCGATTAGAAACTTTAGCGCAATCAGTTGAGTTCGAGCAGACTCCTCAGGCGCTTTGCGATGCGATCGCTACTCGCACAGCACTCAACACCCGGCTGCTCCTTATTGTCGATCAGTTTGAAGAACTCTATACCCTATGCCCGTTATCACACAGACAGGCATTCGTAGACCTGCTGCTAGCAGCCGCGCAGTCAGCGCCCAACTTCACCCTATTGCTGACCCTACGCGCTGACTTTTATGGCCAGGCGCTAAGCGATCGCCGCCTAAGCGATGCTTTGCAGTTGGGCGGATACAACCTGGGGCCAATGAACCAAACAGAGCTTGAAGCCGCGATCGCTCAGCCAGCCGCTCAGCACCAGGTTTCACTAGAGCCGGGTCTCGCAGACAAACTTATCCAGGCTACTTTGGGACAGGCCGGACGCTTGCCACTGCTAGAGTTCGCCCTGACCGAACTATGGTCTGCCCAACAAGAAAATCAGCTTACTCATCAGGCGTATCAGGCGATAGGCGGCATAGAAGAGGCGGTGGCTAATCATGCGGAGGCCGTGTACGCCAAACTCTCTACAGACAAGCAGCAGCGGGTACAGCGCATTTTTATGCAGCTAATCGAACCCAACGCTAGCAGCGAAGCGACGCGGAGAGTTGCAGCGAGAGACGAGGTTGGCAGCGATAACTGGGCGTTAGTGTCCGAGCTGGCTTCCGCTCGACTAGTGGTTACTAGCCGTAATCCTATAACCGGTCAGGAAAGCGTCGAAATTATCCACGAAGTTCTGATCCGCAGCTGGGGGCGACTATCCTATTGGCTGCAGATAGACGGCGAATTTCGTCGCTGGCAAGAAGATTTGCGGCGAGCAAGAAGGCAGTGGGAAAAAAGCGAGCGAGAGCCAGAAGCTCTGTTGCAAGGAAAAAAGCTCGCTCGCGCCTTAGACTGGTACGACAGTCGCCAAGATGAGCTGAGTATAAACGATGGGGAGTTTATTCAGCAGAGCTTGCTAGTGCAAGAGAACGCACGCAGGCAGAACAGGCGCAGGCGGCAGATTGTGATTTCGAGTTTGAGCGCAGGACTGCTGGCAGCTCTGGGGCTGAGCGGTGCTATTTGGCGGCAGGGACAGCAAACAGCGCTGAGTGAAGTTCGGGCGATCGCACTCTCATCAGATTCACTCTTCAACTTAGGAAACAAACTAGACGCGCTAACCGCATCGCTCAGAGCCAAACATCATCTAGATAGAATTGTTCTGCAAGATTTAGAAACCAGTAGAACAGTTGATGCCGCGCTACAGCAGGCGGTTTCTTTCGCCGATGAGAAAAATCGGCTAGAAAGTCACGAAGCAGGCGTAACCGCTGTAGCCTTCAGTCCTGTTGACGAGACTATTGTTTCAGCGAGTAGAGATAGCACCGTGAAGCTATGGCGATCGGACGGCTCTCTTGTTAGCAGCCTAGAGGGTCATAGCGGAGAGATCTGGGGACTAGCCATCAGCCCAGACGGTCAAATGATTGCCTCGGCCAGCGACGATAGAACAGTGAGGCTATGGCAGCGAGACGGCACTTTAATCGACACATTAGAAGGTCATAAAGAAGAGACAACTGCGGTTGCCTTTAGTCGCGATGGCGAGCTGATTGCCTCCGCCGATCAGGACGGTGTAGTTAAGCTATGGCGGCGAAATGGCACCCCAGTGAGGACGTTTAAGGCGCATCAAGGGAAAATAGATACGATCGCCTTTAGTCCCGTCAGCCAGCTCTTAGCAACCGGCAGCGGTGACGATACCATTAAAATATGGTCACTAGATGGTCCGCCAGAAAGTACGCCAGAAAAGACTTTCTCTGGAGAGAGCACCGTACGCGGCATCGCCTTTAGTCCAGATGGGAAAACCATCGCTTCGGCCAACGCCGACAATACTATTAAGCTGTGGGATCTTGACGGCTCAGAGCCAATCGTCTTTAAAGACGGTGACCAAGAGGCGCATACAAACACAGTCTATAGCATCGCCTTTAGTCCAGACGGTCAATCGATCGCCTCAGCGAGCAACGATAAAACCGTCAAGCTATGGCGGCGTGATGGCTTCTTACGCGCAACGTTTACAGGCCACGAAAATGGCGTTGCAGGCGTTGCGTTTAGCAGTGATAGTAAAACCATTGCTTCTGCTAGCTTTGACAGCACCGTCAGACTTTGGCAAGAGAACAACACAAATGCATTGTTAACCGTGCTTAAAGGACATCAAGGAGCTGTAGGAGATGTTGCTTTTATCTCGTCATTTGGCACGCCGGACGACATGCCAAATGACATGCCGGATAACACAATTGCCTCAGCGAGTGATGACAAGACAATTAAGCTATGGCGACCGGATGGTTCTGTGATCAAAACGCTAGGAGAGAGTAAGGCAGAAGCGTATAGTCTAGCGATCGCACCCAACAAGCAAACAATTGCAGCCGGTTACCAGGACGGAACGCTTATTCTGTGGAACAAAGCTGGCACTACTGGCGCTATGCAAGTCAGCGCCCCTACCCCTGCACATAATGATGGGTGGATAAAGAGTCTCGCATTTAGCGGCCCAGACGGAGAGCTGATCGCCTCTGCCAGTGAAGACAAGACTATCAAGCTGTGGCGATCGGACGGTTCTTACATCAAAACCCTCAGCGAACATCAAGGCAACGTTAATCAAGTTACCTTTAGCCCAGACGGTCAGCTAATCGCCTCTGCCAGCAGCGATAATACAGTTAGACTCTGGCGGCGCGATGGTTCTCTTTTGGAAACCATCGAAGCTCATCAGTCAGCCGTCAACAGTGTTGCCTTTAGCCCAGACGGACAGACGATCGTGTCAGCAGGAGAAGATGGCGCAATTAAGCTATGGCAACAGGATGGATCTCCTATCAAACAGTTAGAAGGTCACCGTAGCAGCGTTAGTGAGGTTGTTTTTAGTCCTAGTGGGAGTGTGATCGCTTCGACTAGCGTAGATAACACAGTAAAGCTTTGGGACAAAAGCGGAGACCTTATACAGACACTGACAGGTTATGAAGCAGCAACAATAGGCGCTGCATTCACCCCAAACGGAGAAACCCTAGCGGTGACAACTGTAGACAAGTTGGTAACCCTGTGGCACCTAGAAACCGTTCTAGATGTCACAAGAGTATTAGAAATAGGCTGCGAGTGGGCAGGCCAGTATTTGAAAACCAATACAGAACTTGACCCTGACGAGAGGAAGATGTGCTGAGCGCTTATTGAACATTGAACGCTTATTGACTGCTGTCATTCGAGCCGCTACTTGAATTGCCACTCGAACTATCATCGCCTGGGCGATCGGTCGGTTTTTCTTCACCTCGCTCCCCCAAGCTTTTTGCTTTGTCAGCGGTGGGCGATCGCTTGTCTTTCTCTTCATTGATAGGCATCCGCTGACTTCTCTCGCCTGCGGCTGTCTCTAATTCTTTATCGTTTTCCATTTGCCTGACTCCTTTTTCTTTAAATCTTTCTCTAAAACATGTTGTTCAACAGATGGATTTTTATCCACGCTTGGCCATAAGACTTGTACACAAGAATAGACAGAGCGTAGCTAAGAAGCATCTAATAGATATCATTATAAACCATGCCATTTGTTGTGAAAGATGCCTTATTTGCTTTCAGTCCTAGCCAGCATCTAGAACCAACCCCCAAAAAAGTGACTTCTAAGAAAGTAACTTCTAGAAACCAAGTAGACGCAGGCGAGCTAAGCAAAACCGATGCCTTTTTCGATTCGCAGGGTTCAAATCTGGAAAAAACGCATAGGTCGCCTCTAGCCTCACCTAATTAAGAGTAGAAAGATTAGAAACAGTAAAGAACACACTCTACTCAGGCAAAAGAGGCATCATGAAATACCGCCCACCGCTTTCCACTTTACTTTCGCTAACAGCCGTTCTAGCGGCATCTGTGGGATCTTATTCAAGTGCGATCGCAGCCCTTGCCCCAGAAACAGGCGTACGCCTCTACACGGAAACCAACTACACCGGAAGAACCTTGCAATTCCCTCCTAATACAACTCATAGCGTGACGCTTCAGCCCAAAGACCAAGATCAGATTAGCTCAATAGAAGTGCCGGTCGGATTTAAAGCGACGTTGGTTGACAACGACGGAAATAGACCACAGTCGCAAACCTTTAGAGCCGGTAAGCATCGATCTATCTGTGAAAAAATGAACAACAAAGCTGATGCCGTCATCGTTTCTAGAGACCTGTTGCAATCCAAAAGCTCTGGAATTATTACTGACTTTTCTTCTTTTCTAGTTCTAAGTGTCTAAATCCCCTCGCATAGCTGTCGGTCTAATTCCGAAACATAAGGACTATTTTCAAGATAGTCTTTCACCCATCCGCACCCTTTACCTAGCAGATCGTCCACGGTCAAATCTAGCGCTACAGCACCTAAAATAAGCGCGCCAGAGGAATCAGAAGAGACCAAATACTTGCCGTCTGGGCTAAAGTCAACGCTGTTAACAGAAGCACCATGCGCCCATAGCGTTCTATCTAGCTCGTAGTTTCCTTCCTCAGCTTTCTTCCACAGCCGCACCGTCTGATCGACACTCGCCGTCACAATCAAATTGCCATCGGGACTAAAGTCCGCATCTCTGATCCAGCCGCTATGCCCTTGTAGCACTTGTAGTTCTCTACCTTCAAGATCCCAAAGTCTAGCCGTGTTATCCCAACCAGCGGTAATGACAGTCTTACTATCTGGACTAAACGTAGCGCTCTCAACCGGCGCGGTATGGCCTGTCAAAGTTTGCAAAAACTGTCCTTTTGTATTCCAAAGCTTAGCGGTTTTATCCCAGCTCCCGGTCACTAGCATCTGGCCATCCGGGCTAAACTCAACGCTTTCGACCGTTGCACTATGACCGGTCATCGCCTGTAGCTCGTTCCCTTGCAAACTCCACAGCCGAGCCATATTGTCCCAGCTAGCGGTCGCCAGCGTCTTGCCATCGGGACTAAACGTCGCGATTTCAACCCCATCGGTTGGCCCTTGAATCGTCTGAATCTCTTCGCCATCGAGGTTCCACAGCCGAATGGACAAATCGCGTCCGGTCGTCACAATCGTTTTCCCGTCGGGGCTAAAGCTCGCGTCCCAAACGTCATCTTCGTGACCCTCAAAGACTTGCAGTTCCTCGCCTTGAAGGCTCCATAGCTTAGCGGTTCTATCCCAGCTAGCAGAGACAATCGACTTGCCATCGGGGCTAAACTCTGCCTGCTCAACAAGCCCTTTATGAGCGCGGATAACCAAAATGTCTTGGTCGATAGACTCAACCGCGCGATTGACCGTCCAAAGCTTAACGGTTGCATCGCGCGCGGCGGTCGCTAACATATTGCTATCTGGACTAAAGCTAACGCCCCACACATCTCCATTCGCCTCATGTCCTCTTAGCGTCTGAACTTCTTGGCCGTCACGACGCCACAGCTTAACCTGATTGACGCGACCCACCGATGCCAGCATTTCTCCGTTCGGACTGTAGGCAACTTGCCACACCATATCAGGATGGCTCCAAGTGCGCGTATTCTTACCTGATGACGTCCAAAGCTTGACCGTTTTGTCTTCGCTAGCGCTGGCTATTTCATTGCCTTCTGGGCTAAAGCTGACCGACTGTACGCTGCCTTCGTGACCTTCTATGGTGCGCGTAAGCTCGCCGTCTGTTGTCCAAAGTTTGATTGTGCGATCGCGACTCGCAGAAGCAATCGTCTGACCATTGGGACTAAAGGCCACGCCATTTACCGCAGCCGCATGGCCGGTAAACGTCTGTAGCAGCTTGCCTTCCAAATTCCATAGCTTGATGGTCTGATCGTCACTGGCAGAAGCAACTGTCTGGCCATCTGGGCTAAAGGCTACGCCGTAGACATCACCTTCGTGGTCATCTAGCGCCGCTAGCTCTTTCCCTTTGGTATCCCATAGCCGAACGGTGCGATCGCGGCTCGTCGTTGCTAGCGTCTGGCCATCGGGGCTAAAGGCCACGCTCCACACCACATCGTCATGTCCATTTAGGGTTGCTAGCGGCTCACCCGACGGACGCCAAAGCTTAGCCGTATTGTCTCGGCCAGCGGTCGCCAGCGTTTGACCATCTGGGCTGTAGGCCACAGACTGGACCCCACCGTCATGCCCCTGCAGGCGGTTCTGCTCGCTGACACCATAAACCGCCTGCTGCAAAGCAATCTTGACCTGATTCTCCGCTTCTGAATCGACTCGATTGACCTGTTTTAAGGCTATGCCCGCTCGAATGCCTTCAATGAGAGAATCAACTTTATCTTTGTTCCAGTTGTATAGCACCTGAGAATATTGGCTAATCGCCACCGCTTCTTGATTCTCTGCGGTTTGTTTAGCGCCAGTCGCAATTTGAGTTTGTCTAGCCTCTTCTTGCCTGGCAGCTTCAGCTTCTCTGGCATTTCTTCTAGCAATATAAGACTGATGAAATGCGAAAGCGCCAGCCAGCAACGCGATCGCCGCTACTGAACTCGAAAAAACAACTAATCTTCTCAACGCCGACAAGCGCTGTTTCTCTCTTTTTACCTGGCGGTCGCGCAGATCGATGCTTTGTTGAATAAACGTCTGTTCATCAGTGCTGATATCCGAGCGGCGATCGCGCAACTTCTCTTCTGCTTCTACCAGCGGCGCGCCCCGAAGCAAAGCGCCGTCGTCTCGCTGGCTGCTTTCCCACTGCTGCATCGAAGCGCGCAGACGATCTTGCCAAACGCGAAATTCTCTATCGGTCTCCATCCACTGCCGCAGTCGACCCCAGTTACGGATCAGGGCTTCATGAACCACCTCAACAGTTTCCTGCTGCAGCGCGGCGCTACGGCTGGTAACCACCAAGCGAGCGTCGGCCAAGCGCTTCACCAGTGACCAGTTAGTCGCACCAATCTCTGATTTAGTCGCCAGTCGACGCGTATCTTCGGTCCCCTGACCGGGATGGACCAGCTGCACAAAAACTCTCTGCACTTCAGCTTTCTCGGTTGCGCTTAGCAGGTCATACTTAGCATCCGCGTGGCGAGCCAACGCCCCCTTGACCTCTCCAGTCGCCTCGTAAGCAGCATGAGTCAGTAGCTTATTATTGCGGCGCTTCCAAAGCTCGGTCAAAGCAAATTCGAGCAGAGGCAGATTGCCCGGTTCGTCTTTAACATCTTGCAGAATTCGACTAACCAAACCATCTTCAAAGCCAACGCCCAGTTTCTTAGCAGGCTGCTCAATGACGAGCGCTAATTCTTCCGAAGTCATTGCGCCCAGCTTGATATCTCCCTTTTGCAGCTCGTCAGCAAAGCGACGATAGGCCAGGGCATTGCCTAAAAAATCGGCGCGTAAGGTTGCCACAATCACCAGCGGCGGACCGTCCGGATCTGGTAAAGATGACAGCGCTAAGAGTAGACAGTCGAGAAACCGCCGACGGGCGTCCTCCGCAGTATCCAGCGAATAAAGTTCTTCAAACTGATCGGCAATCAGAAGAATGCGATCGCGCGGATAGTGGCGTTTAATAGTAGCGACTACATCGACCAGCTTCACCTCACCCGTTTGCAAATATTGTGCAAGCTGTCTAGCCTCCGCCATCTGCGCTGTCATTGTCAGCTCGGATGCATACAGAGGAATCAGCGCCAGCGCCAGCGCATAGAAAGGCTCCTCTCCGGGTCGAAAGTGAGTAAACTGCCAGTGCCCAGAGCGCTGCAGCCTAGGCACTAGTCCGGCTAAAACAACGGAAGACTTACCGCTACCCGACGCACCCAAAACAGGAATAAAAGCTCGCTGATTCGTGGCGGTTTCCAGCGCGGAGATGAAGAATTCTCGCCCAAAAAAATAGTCTGCATCATCGGGGCCAAAGTGAAACAACCCCCGATAGGGACAAGGAAGATTATCGTCCGCTACAGTCTCACCTTCCGAAACAACCTCTACCGATTCTCGATAGTAGTAGTTGATAATCGTATGGTAGCGAGACTGATCGACTGTTGCTTGCGCAGCCGCCGTTACAAAAGCCGTCGCGTTCTCATCTCCAGAAATCGCAATATTCCCCGCAGTTTGCTGCTGACTAGGCTGCTGTTGCTTTATACCGCCAAGGGCGGACTCACCGCGAGAACTATCCGACTTTGCATCCATTACAAAACTATCCCAACTCTAGCAACTAGAGCAACTATTTTCGTCATCGGATTAACTAGCGACGCAACGCCATCCAAGGTTTTTTGGAGCGTTGACATCATCTTATCGACAACAGTCCAATCTGGCTGAGCTTTTTGTACTTCCGCCTCCATCTTTTTCAGCGGGATTTCGGCCATTGCTTTCTCGGTTTCGTCTATTTCATTGGCGCGAGCGATCGCTTCTCTAAGCTGTCCCACTGCATCCACCACTGCCTGCAGCTCAACCGAGGCTGCCTGAGTCTGCGTTTGGTGGTTGATAACAACGTCTTGCCCAGCCTGCACCGCATTGAATGGATTATTGTTACCGCTAATTGTTACGTTACCAATCGACTGAGATTGGCTGGGTCTTTGCGCTGTCAGGTCGGCTGGGCGACTTTGCGCTGCGGCTAGCTTGTCGTTGGCGTTGCTAGATAGCTGGGCACTCGGCAGGACATTCAACAGGACATTCGAGCGCGCGTCGGATAATGCATTCGGTCGCGGGCGATACTTCAGCACTGGAATTGAAGCCCCTGGGCTGTCAGATAGTGCGATCGCACTACATCCAATCCTAAACGCCTCATCGTAAAGACTGCCAGCCCCCAAAGCGTCGTAAAAACCTTCTGCGAACTGCACCGCCGCCAAATCATCAATCGGCTGGTTCATACCAATCACACAGTCTACAAACTGATGAATCGCGATCGCCTGTACTTCGGAATAGCAGGCATTAAGCAAAACGCATTCAATCTCGCCAGCGGCAAAAATGCTAAAGAGCTGAGTCAATGCCTCGTTGGAAACCTTGTGCATCTGCCCAGAATCAGTTTCTAGCACTAAGCCGTTCTCGCCAGTGCCGTGCCCGGAAAAATGAACAATTTGCGGACGGTAATCTAGCAGCGATCGCCGCAGATCGGTGGTACGCGTAGCTAACTTAGTGAGAATCTCGAAACGGTCTCTATACTGCGATCGCCGCAGGGCTTCTTCAATCAAGCGCACCTCTGCATCTAGTCGCAGAGGCGCTTGAGAGCTGAGCGTAGGGTTAGCAGTCAAGATAAGAAGCTTGATAGGAGTCATAGTGAACCTCTTCTGTACTTATGAAAGACAGTTTATGAAAGACAGTTTATGACAGACGATTTATAACAGACAGCTTTGAGACAATCAGACAGAAATTATTGCTTATCTCAGTCCAACACAAGGCTATCACAGCAAAGAGCGTGACATTTATCAATCCCGGTTAAGCGTCCCTGTCAGGAATCCCCGTTAAGCACCTCTATCAGACCCCTCTAGCTAGCAAAGACAGACGTCTCGGGAAGGTTCATTTCCGGGTGACACTTTAGTGCGATCAGCGCGTCTAAAACTGGGTCGTCATCTACCCCTGAGATCGCCCTCATGAGTCCAGCCGTTTCTGTCGCCACCAGTCTATCTTCCGACGTTCGTAAAGCAATCGGTATCGAGGCTCTGGCACGCACCACACCGATCAGCCACATCGCCGCTACGCATCAGGTCAGCCGGAAGTTCGTCTATCAGCAGGGCGATAAGGCACAGCAAGCGCTGGATGAATCGTTTGCGTCATCTCAAGGTGATGATGATGTTTTGTTCCATTTACCGGTGACCAAAAACTGGCTGTACCAGTTAATTCTGGGCCTGGTGCTAATCTGCCACAGCTCCTATCGCAATGTCGTCGAGCTGTTTCGTGATCTCTTCGATACGCCCATCAGCGTGGGCACCGTTCATAATCGGCTACAAACAGCCACAGAACAGGCTGTTGAGCTCAATCAATCACAAGACCTTGCTGGCATTAAGGTAGGTCTCCAGGATGAAATTTACCAAGCAAATAAACCTGTGCTGGTGGGCGTTGATGCAGCCTCGACGTACTGCTACTTGTTGAAGTTGGTGGATCACCGAGATGAAGACACCTGGGGCTATCATTTGCTGGATGTGATAGTGCAAGGCTTTGACCCAGACTACACGATTGCCGATGGCGGTAGCGGGCTGCGGGCTGGTCAGAAAGCAGCCATGCCAGCAGTGCCCTGCCATGGCGACGTGTTCCATATCCAGCAACAGTTTGAGCAAGTTGCCAATGGTTTGGTTCGCCGCGTGCAAGGGGGGCCAGCACGATTGGAGAAGCAAGCACAGCAGATGGCTAACACCAGCCTCAAAGAGATTGTGGCGCAGAAGCTGCTCACTCAACAGTTGCTAGCCGAACAACGAGAGCAGTCACTCATCTACTTGGCTCAGGATGTGAAAACGCTCTTGGGCTGGTTCTCCCATGATGTGCTGGCCTTGGCTGGGCCACCTCTGGGGGTGCGACAGGAACTCTTCGACTTCATTGTCAGTGAACTGAAACAAAGAGAAGATGAACAATATCCTGCCATCTGCAAGCTGAGAAAGGCTTTGCGTAATCAACGCGACCAGCTACTGGCGTTTGCCGGTGTCGTTGACCAGAAGCTAGCAGACATTGCAAGCGCGTTTGAGTTGCCACTTCAGGCCGTACGAGAGGTCTGTTTTCTGCACCGTAAACACAACACCTCCAATGCCTACTGGGAACGATGGAATCAACTGCACAGTCAGCTTTCTGGCAAGTTCTACGAGGTGATGAAAGCTGTTGGTGAAGCGCTTGAAGAGACACCGAGAGCAAGCTCCATGGTGGAGAATCTTAACTCTCGCTTACGAAACTACTTTTTCCTGCGGCGCAGCCTCGGTGACGATTATCTGAGCTTGCTGCAATTTTTCTTGAATCACCGCTGCTTTATCAGGTCGCTGAAGCCAGAACGAGTGGGCAAAAGTCCGAAGCAATTACTAACCGGGGACGCTCATCCACATTGGCTCGAACTTCTTGGTTTTCAGCGCTTCCAAAGATCGTAGATACTGGCGACATCAGCCTGCTAGATCATCACCAACGATGGTCTATTTCGTGCTGCGAGTGTTACCCTAAATCGGCCCTTTTTGAACCAGCCCAATATGGCGTGCCCCTGCGAGCGCTCTACAGCACGCCGCTGCTCACCACCCGTTTAGGCGACTGGATACGACTGCTGCTAGACGTTCTCGATGCGGGGTTCCCCTTTAAGGCAACCGCGAATCTGTTGAGTCATCCACTCTGTAGTAATCCTGACAGTGGCTTCTGGGCGATTCTCCGAAGAAGAGGCGAAGCCCAAGGAAGAGGCGAAGCTAACGCCTACACCCAGCAGCCAAAAGGATTTCAACCGTGGCGCGAGATTGCCAGTCAGCACCTTGGAATAGACCTATCAGCCTTGGCGCAGGTCAATCAAACGCGCCGCCGCGATACTTGGGTAGACTGGTGGCAGCGCTTGTTCAAAGTCTTTGACCTACGCCGCCGCTGTGCTCGCTGGGCTAGAGAAAGTATTGCTTTTAACACGCTGCAAGCAGGGCTTGTGGAGCTGTCTAAACCTGAGGCCGAAACGCTTTCTTGGCCTACCTTTAGGCAGCAGCTTGAAGACTTACTCGAAAATCTGAGCGTGCCTGCGCAGCCAGGGCGCGGCGGCGTAGAGCTGCACTCACCGACCTCAGTTATGGGCGCACAGTATCCTCATCTTTTTGTGGTGGGTATGGCAGATGGCATCCTGCCGCCTCCTGTTAGTAACGATGCGGTTCTCGACTTCTTTGAGCGGCAGCAGCTTCGAGAGCGGGCCATTGCGCTACCTACTGCGAGTGAGCTATTTCGCTCAGAAGCGCTTTCTTTCTACTACCTGCTGCAAGCGGCTACGGGTCAGATCACTTTTTCATACCCCAAGCTGCGCGAACGAGCTGAGCAGCTACCAAGCCCCTATTTAAAGCGTCTGTCTTTGCAGGCGATCGCACCCCTTAATCAGCTAATTGCCAGCCTTGAAGAAATGCGGCGCTACTCTCTTAGACAGCAGAATCCTAGACAGCAGAATTCTAGACAGCAGAATGTAGACGCTGGAAACAATGATGCGGTTCTCGCTCAGGTGGTTCGCGCCTTTCGTGTAGAACAGGACAGAGAAAGTATTCAGCCAGCCAATGAGTACGATGGCGTCATTGATATTCCATTTGACTATAGCGACTGGACGTTTAGCGTCTCTCAGCTTACTAGCTTGGGTCAGTGTCCGTTCAAATGGTTTACAGACAGGGTGCTTAAGCTCGGCGCTCCGATAGCAATAGAAGAAAACCTGAGCCCTAGCCTGCGCGGTAGCCTGTATCACAAAGTTGTTGAACTGCTGGTGCAGGCGATTCAAACTAACCCCACGCGATTACTGACGGATGAAGATCTGCTGCGAGAGAAATTTTTAGAAGCTGAGCGGGCCGTCAGTCTCCCTGAACTGCTGAACTGGGAAATGCGCCGAGAAGAACACGTGCGCCAGCTCTCAATCACGCTGAAGAAGCCAGACTTCTGGCCGCCAGAGGCAACGCCTATTGGCTTAAAAAAGCGTTTTACAGGTGAGTGGCAGGGCCTAAAGGTCACCGGACGAATTGATCGCATTGACGAGACGTCAGATGGGTTAGTGCTAATCGACTACAAAACAGGTGGCAGTGTGCCCAAAGGTATCAAAGACAGTAGCGGCAAGGTCAGTATTGACCTTCAGCTACCGCTGTATCGGGAAGTTGCGGCTATCCTATATCCAGACAAAGACGTTGTTGACGCGCAGTATTTCTCTTTAACTAAGGGTAAAAAGCTCTCTGTTTCGAGGAAGGCGCCGCAGCATGAACTACCCGCAGCCATAGAGAGCTGTAAAAGCGCACTCGATACGGGGAGCTACCCTGTTCAACCGGACGCAAAGCGAGAGGCTTGTACATACTGTGACTTTGATTTGGTGTGCCGTCAGGGTAGCCGTTTAGCCAGAAAGGAGAACTAGCGATGGGGTTAACAATAGAGCAGAAGAAGGCGGCCCATGCTAGCGGCAGCGTTGCGGTAACAGCAGGCGCTGGGACGGGTAAGACTCACATGCTCACTGAGCGATACCTGCATTTCTTAAGAGACTCACAGGGATTCTCGCCGCTGCAAATTGTGGCCGTGACTTTTACTGACAAGGCTGCGACAGAGCTGCGATCGCGCATTCGAGAGGCCGTCACGCAAGAAATGGGCGATCGCCTAGAAACTCTAGCCGAACTTGAAGCCGCACAAATCAGCACATTTCACGCACTCGCCACCCGCATTTGCCAAGAGCACCCTGACCGTGCTAATGTCCCACCGGACTTCACGGTTCAAGATGCGATTGAAAGCTCGCTATGGCAGGTCGAACATTTTGACAACGCGCTCGCTCAGCTACCTGCGCACCTTTATGAAGCCGTACCGTTCTCGCTCATGCAGAGTGTGCTACAGGCGCTGCTAGCCGATCCGCTCACCGCCGAACAGTCGCTAGACCGGGATCGCACAGACTGGCTACCGGCGATGGAGACTTTTCGAGAAACGCTCTTGGCAGGTATCTCAGAGCAGCCAGCGTGGTCTGATAGCTGCGTTACGTTGAGCCAACTCGACGGGCCAATAGGAGATAAAAGAGAGAAGGTTCGACAGGAAGCACTAGCGATCGCATCAGCCTTTGATTCCATAGGCGATGTCTCTTGTCTAGAAAATTTGTGTGGACTTTCGCTTTCTGGCGGCAGTAAGCGAAAGTGGGCTGACCCAGAAGACTTTGACGCAGTTAGAGATGCAGTTAAGGCGCTCAAATCAGTAGCTAAAGAGACTTTCGAGGTTTTGCAGGCGCTGACACCTAACGAATACGACGATCGCACTGAAGCCATGCTGCCTGCGATCAAAGAGGCATTTGCGTCAGTGCGCAACTGCTTACAGGCAATTAAATATCAGCAGCGGATCTTAGACTTTAACGATCTAGAAGTTCATGCACTCAAAGCGCTGAGTCACCCTTCTGTAGCACAGTACTACGCGCAGCGGTGGAAAGTCTTCTTGATCGATGAGTTTCAAGATACAAACCCTACGCAGGGCAAGCTGCTGGAGCTATTGACGAAGAAGGCAACCATTACGATTGTAGGCGATCGCAAACAGTCTATCTACGGCTTCAGACGAGCAGATACCGCCGTTTTTGAGCAGTGGCAAAACCGTATCCATTCTGGCAATAGCGCCCCGGTTGAGCTAAGTAAAAGCTTTCGAACCCATCACTCGCTAATGACTCAAATCAACCAGGTATTTGAGCCTGTACTGGCCGAGTTGCACCAGCCGTTGACAGCCCATCGTCAAGAAGCACTCTTCCCTACGCCCGAAATTCAGCTCTACAGCGTTGTTGTAGAGGATGCTCAAAAAGAAGACGATACGCTTGACACCAATATCGACGCCTGCCGTCTAGTCGAAGCCCAAAAGATTGCCGATTTGGTGCAGACCATGCTGAATGCGCCTATTCACGTGCACGATAAGGCCAGCGACCAGCTACGCGAAATTGAGCCCAAGGATATTGCCATTCTCGGACGAACGTGGGGACCGATAGAGCTATACAGCAACGCGCTATCCGCTCGCAGCATCCCAGTTTTGCAGGCCGGTGGAGGCAGTTCGCTAGATACCCGAGAGGCCAAAGATGCGATCGCCCTACTGCGGTTTCTTGCCGACCCGACTGACGCTTTGGCACTAGCGGCTATTTTGCGCAGTCCCTTCTTTGCCGTCAGCGATCGCACGCTTTATACCTTTGCCCAGTCCTTACCCGAAAAAACGTCACCCGAAAAAACGTCACCCGAAAAAACGTCCTGGTGGAAGCATCTACGCCAGGGCTCTACGCCTGAACTAGAAAACGCAAAACAGGTTTTGCAAGCTCTGCTAGGGGCGAGGCGAGTAGAAGCGCCGACTCGGTTACTGCAAATGTGCGATCGCCTAACCGGCTATACCGCCGTAATTTCTAATTTGCCTGGCTCAGCTCGTCGCATGGCCGACTGGAATGGCTTTGTTGAGTTAGTGCGATCGCTAGAGCAAGGAAGTTTTGACACAACAGCGGTTGTCAGAAAGCTAAAGCAGATTGTTAGCGCAGAGATCACACTGCCTAGACCCGCAGTAGAAGGGGGTAACGCAGTTAGCCTGATGACCATCCACGGTTCTAAAGGACTAGAGTGGCCTGTTGTTTTTATTCCTGACCTATCGCACCGCAGTCAGTCGGAGTCTCCGGCTGTCCGTTTTGACGCAGCTCTTGGCGTTGCACTAAAGCTGTCGGACGAATTAGGAGAATCTCAAAAGTCAGCATTCTATACGCTGTTAGAGCAAAAGAAAAAGATAGCAGAGAAAGAAGAGAGTAAGCGCGTATTTTATGTGGCACTCACCCGTGCCCGCGATCGGCTGATACTTACCTCGGCTAGTGCTTCAGGTGGCGGACTGACGCTGCTAGAGCCAGGATTTAGTGAGATAATTACGCCCACAGCTATTACCTTTAATCCTGACCATGCCAGACCGGTAGAACCGACGCCTATAGCCATTCCATCTAGACCTACGCAGAGGCTGATACAGGCCGCTAAACCAGGACTCTCGGACCTGCCCGTGACCGCGCTTAGTGACTACGCGCTGTGCCCACTCAGATTCAAGTTCCGCCATATAGACGCTCACCCAGGCTATCATGCCGGCACTGGCTCCTATCAAGACGCCATGGCGTTAGGAAGGCTGACCCACAAAGCCCTTGAGCTAGGAATCAACAGTGCTGAAAAGCTTGCTAAATACGACTCTCAGCTACCTGCTACAGCACTACCTGCCACAGTAGCGCAAGAAGCGCTCGAACTAGCCCAAAGATTCCATTCAGCAGCGGCCTACAGCGAGCAGCGTCGGGGAAACTTGACCTGGGAGAAAAAGGTCTCGCTAACAGTGGGCTCACTCACCCTCAACGGTGTCGTGGACTTAGTCGGCAATGATTTTGTCCTGGACTTCAAGACTGACCAGTCCATACATCCAGAGCATCATCAGTTCCAGCTCTGGGCCTATAGCAAAGCAGCGAACAAGCCCAAAGCGTATCTAGCCTATCTTCGACATGACCGGCTGCATAGCTTTACCGCAGACAATCTAGAGGATCTGGACCATCAAGCAACTTTGCTGGTAGGTCGATTAACTAACGGAGACTTTTCTGCTAATAGCAATCCTCATTCCTGTCGTATCTGTCCTTATGCTGAGTTTTGTGAAAGCCGCACCGCCTGAAGTTATTATAGTTTTCCGCACTTTACCTGCGACATCTAGGAACGCCATATCACTTTGCGTTGTCTAGCAAGTGACTACGCTTACAAACGTGTTCCAATTAACCGGAGCGAAGGCTATATGACGAGAAGCTACGCGATCGCCTCTTGACCGGTTGACTCTAATGATTCTCTTTCTGACAGTTCTCTTTCTGACAGTTCTCTTTTTGATAGTTCTTTCTCTGATTGCTCTTCTTCTAACAGCTTTTTACCCAGAAATCGAGTCATTTTTATCACCCCTATATCACCTAGTACGTAGCAAACAAAAGCGCCAATCGGCGGATTTGCTGCATGTAGCCAACTAAAAGCGTCAATCGGCTGAGGTTTCCAGGTCCAGCAGCCCCAGCTTGTGCCCAACAGTTCTATATAGATAACAAGCAGCCCCATGATGAAGTAGAGAGTGTTGTATCCTTTACGCCGTAGCACCCATAAAAACACTAATGCAAAGACGGCGCTGAGCGTATCGTGAAATAGCGTAACAACTAACGTAAGCAGCGTTACCGATAGCCAAATGAAGAAGGGACGAAGCTGCTCTTCGTATTGGCGCACAATTCTCAGTTCACAGATGAGTGTTCCTACCGAAAACAAAATGGCATGACCAAATGGTACATACACCGGAATGTGGTCGAGCCGATAGCTGTAAAGATCGAACAGGATACTAAAGACGTACTCCCCGGCCAAAGAAAACGGCACAAACACTAGAGCCATCAGCCGTTGGCGCGGGGTCAGTCCGAATAGCATCATCAGAAAATAGCTGATTGTCAAGACATTAGCTAGAGCGCATGATTCTAGTTTTGGAGATAGCTCTAAAATAAATAGAGTTGGAGAATATAGCTCAAACACTAAGACAACCAGCAGCGGAAAGCTGATTAGAACGAGGTGTCTAATGGCCTTAGAGTCAGCAAACGATAGTAGTCTATCGAGTAAAGTTTTACCGAGTAAAGCCCTGCTGAGCAGAGCCCTGTTGAGTAAAGTCCTGTTGAGTAAAGTCCTGTTGAGTAAAGCCCTGTTGAGCAAAGTCCTGTTGAGCAAAGTCCTGTTGAGTAAAGTCATACTAAAAACTAAATAGCTGATAAGTAGATGCTTGCGACTAAGCTTCACGTACTGTATCGGCCCCCGGCCCCTGTCGCTACCGTATACACGCAACTGTGAGAGATCGGTTGTAGCCTGCGTCACCATACTCTTTGGTAAAACAGACCGAAAGATGATTACGAATGGCTAAATCCTGATCGGACGGTGCTTTTAACCGTATCGTCTGAGATAAATCCTCTCTGCTGTCACTGTTTAATTTCCCAACTATGGTCTTCAGCTAATCGCAAAAGCGATTGGTGATAATTTTCTAAAGACTCTCGATGACCGACGCTGATATATGCAGTTTTCGCCTCGGCTAGGCGACTATAAAGCTGTTCTTCATTAGTGCGATCTAGCGCGCTAGTCGCTTCGTCTAAAATGGCATAAACAGGCTGATGGATGAGAACCCGAGCAAAGCTAAGACGCTGCTGTTCTCCTAAAGAGAGAATATCGCCCCATTCTTCTATTGTGTCGAAGCCGTCGTCGCAGCGTTCGGCCAAATCCGGTAGATTGACTTGCTCAAGTACTTTAGTCAGCTGGTCATCTGTTACTTTTGTATCAGGGTAAGGATACAGCATTTGCTGTCTGAGGTCGCCTAGCACCATGTATGGCTTTTGAGGTAGAAATAATAGATCTTGAATGTCAGGTCTATAGATAGTACCCGTCCCAGACTGCCAAAGACCAGCGATCGCACGCATCAAAGAGCTTTTTCCACACCCGCTTGGTCCCATTACCAGTAGCGACCCCTGGTGATCCAAGCTCAGCGAAAGGCGCTCAATCAGCGTTCTCTGGTAATTAGGCGTTTGAAGCGTTAAATTGTCGAGTGCTAGCGCTGGCGATATTTCTAAGGAGATGATAGGCGCGCTAGCTTCTGTACTGCTTTTATTAGAGGAAATTGCGATCGCATTAGCAGAAGGTCTAGTCTCTTCTAACTCTGTTTCAACTTCCAAAGACGCAGCTAAAACAGGTATCATTTCAGACTCTTCTTTATCCACAAGCGCGTCTGGACTTTCAATATCGCCAATCGCCTCAGAAAAATCATAAAGTCTATCGATACCCGCGCCGAAGGCTGTTAAAGATTGCAGGCGAGCGACAATAACGTTAAGTGAAAAGAAAACGCGGATAAATGCACCTTGAGCTTCACTAACTTTGCCAACCTCAACCTCTCCGCTAAATACGCCAGGAGCTACTACGATCGCTGGCAGTACGAAAGGAATAAATTCGTAAAAGTTTGTAAGACCGTTGAGCGCTAGTTCCCAGCTCAGCAGCTTTTTATAGTTGTCAAACGCAGCAATGAAACGATTCTTGATCTGCTCAGACTCTTGCTGCTCACCTTGGTAAAACGCGATCGCCTCTGCGTTTTCTCGCACCCGCACCAAGCTAAAGCGAAAGTTCGCCTCTTTCTTTAGCTGTTCAAAGTTCAGCTTTACTAACGGTTGACCAAAAACGCCAATTGTCAGCACTGTGCCTGCTACTGCATATATCAGAAGAAACAAAACCAGCTCTCTAGAAATTCCCCACAGCACGCCGCTAAACGCAATGATAGATAAGACCGATTCAATGGCTACTAAAACCAAAGTCAGCGACTCTTGGGTAAAGCTGCGTACGTCCTCAGCGATTCGCTGATCTGGGTTATCAATGTCGGGCTTGAACTGATTGATGTTGTAAAAGGCGCGATCTCGAAAGTATCGGGTAATGAAACTATCGGTGAGCCAGCGCCGCCAGGCTAGGCCCAGGCGATCGCGCAAAAAAGTATAGCTAGCCAGCAACGGTGCATACAAAACCAAAATTCCAAGGAAAATGCCCACCGTCTTCCAAAAGCGGCTCTCACTTCGAGCCGACAGCGCCGAAATTAGCTCACCTCGTTGGGTATTTAGCAAAACGCTCAAACCTGTGTAGCCCAGCAGCAGCAGCACAATCAGCAGCAGCAATCCCCGCGCCTTCCACTTATCTTCTCCAAGCCAGTAGGCTTTTGCAATCGCCCAAAACCGCCTGAATACTTTGAAGTTGAATCTTTCCATGTCTCTCAATCGCTTACACAACCGCAGTGTTTAGCTTAATCGCACCGCTACGGTATAGGAAGGACGCTGGGATTTTTCTCGCTGAGTTTTAACCAGGCGAAACGCTTGATCAATGTATAGATTGTCCAAGCGAGGTCTCGCTTTAGATATCTGCTGATACTGCTTATTCGAAACTTTAGTCGAAGCGCGATTATCTCGTCCGCTCGGCGTAGAAATCAGCCGTTTGGACTCGGGCGTCTTCTGGTGCTTGACAACAGCTTTATCGAACCAAGCTTGAGCAGCTTCAGTGCTAAACGAGATAGACCCAAAGCGCAGCGCCTGCTGAATAGAGACATTTTGAATATCCCAGTAGTCTTGATCGGTTTGATCAAGAGCCAGCGGGTGAGCCGGTTCGCCGTCCCCCGAAGCTTGAACAGAATAGCTCTGCATGATCATTAGGTCATAGCTTAGAAGCCACCGAGAGAGCCAGCTTAGCAGCTTGATCTTGCGCCCAGGCTTGTAGCGGGCTAAGTTGGCGTAGTAGCCATTATCACCAAAGATTTGGTATGACTCATCGTGTACTCGCCCCGGTAAAATATCTTCGAAGGGGTTAGTGGACCAGACCGGAAACCAAACGCCCTTTAAAAGCGGAACTTGTTGACTCAGCTCAGGCGTGGGGTTACGTTTTGCTAATTCGTTGAACAGCGGCATCAAAGTCTCATTAGCAAACCGAACTTTTTTGGCCATCGGCTCCGCGTCGCGCGCTTCCACCTGTTTCAACAAACTAGACTTCAAGCTGGCAGTATCTGCCTCTGCAATAGCAGCGGGTTCGAACGGAGTTTCTAATAAAGCCGAATTCATGTCAAGTCTGGCCTCCAAACAACGATTCTGATATACCCAGATGTATCACTAAGATCATAACAGAACCACTCATGCCAGAGTTATAGTGGCCAGAATCATAGTGGTGCCAGACTTGATCGATAGAGGCACAGACAAAGACTGTGTCTCTATCTCTATGTGCCTCTATCTCTACATATTTGTTTCCTACGGCGTCATCACAACCTTGATACAGTTATCCTGTTTCTTCTGGAATATCTCGTAACCTTTGGGTGCTTCGTCTAGCGTCAGGCGATGCGTGATAATGGCCGCTGGGTCGATCTCTCCCTGTTCAATCCGCTCTAGCAGCGATGGCATATACTTTTGCATATGGGTTTGACCCATCTTCCAGGTCAGGCCCTTGTTCATAGCAGGTCCCATTGGGAACATGTTTAGGTAGCCAGTGTATACCCCCGGTACTGAGAGGTTACCGCCCTTTCGGCAGCACTTTACCATCTGCTGAAGCACATAGGGATGCTGTAGCTGCTTGTCAAGCTTAGTAGCGTCTTTTATGGTATCAAGCATTTCTGTCATCGTACCGCTTCCGTGAGCTTCCATTCCCACCGCGTCGATACAGCGATCAGGCCCCATTCCCTTTGTCATTTCCATTAGCTTGCTGTATACCTCATCCGCATCAAAGCTATCGATAGTCTCGACGTTCGCGTAGCTTTCAGCAAGACGTAAACGCTCTGGCACGTGATCAATGGCAATGACTCGGCCCGCGCCCAGCATCCAGGCACTTTTCATGGCGAACAGACCCACTGGGCCGCATCCCCATATAGCGACCGTGTCCCCTTCTTTTATGTCGGCATTGTCCGCAGCCATATACCCCGTTGGGAAGATGTCAGAGAGAAAAAGGACTTTCTCGTCGGGTAAGTCGCCCTCTACCTTCAGTGGGCCTACGTTGGCGTAGGGTACGCGAACATATTCTGCCTGTCCGCCCGCAAAGCCGCCGGTGATGTGTCCATAGCCAAAGATTCCTGCGGCGGCATGCCCCATCTGCTGGCGCGCTAGATCCTCATTGGGGTTACTGATGTCACATAGAGAATAGAGATCTCTTTCACAGAAGAAGCAGTGCCCACAGGAAATAGTAAAAGGAATGACGACGCGATCGCCTTTCTGCAAATTGGTGATAGAAGTCCCTGTCTCTACGACTTCGCCCATAAATTCATGACCGAGGATGTCACCTTCTTTCAGCGTGGCAACCTTTCCACCATACAAGTGCAGATCCGAACCGCAGATAGCGGTGGCCGTCACTCGAATAATTGCGTCTGTGGGTTCTTCGATAGTTGGGTCAGGAACGTTATCAACCCTTACATCTTCCTTTCCGTGCCAACGTAGTGCTTTCATGCTTTATCTTCCTTAAAGGCTATTAGAGTATGAACTTAACCTGCTGTCAATTAGGTACTGACAATACCTTCTGTTAGAGACTTATCGTATTAAATTGCATTAGGAGCGCGATGCAGGGTAAACGTATTAGTTGCCCTCAGATGTCGTCATGTCCACACCGTCACATCTGTACCATCACATCTATATCACCGCACCTACACAGTTTCTAGCAGCCTTTCTTCCTCCGTTTATCTATCAAAAGGCAACGAAGCAATGGCTTCTGAAGAACAGATGAGCAAGTTGCCTCTAAAGGCATATCTCCTTGTAGATAGGCCATTAGAAGGAGTGCAGGATGTAAGCTCACGAATCGAGAGACACAGTTGATCTCAAGCGAGAATAGACTACGCCTGCGCCAGGCTAAACTCCATTCCTGATAGACTATTAGACGTTTTAACAATCCGCTCTAGCTTGAAGCCACCGCGCTCAAACAGCGTCTGAAACTGCTGCTTCGTTCTCCATCCGCCGCCTGGTGTTGCCACGTTGATCTGCACGGCGAATATACCTGGCATAATACCGTCCGCTTCTGTTTTCGTCTCATCAATATCAGGAACAAAAGACTGTAGCAATATCAGTCGCCCCGTATCGGGTAGCGCTGCTCGACAGTTCGCCAATATTTTCACTGCGTCCTCATCGCTCCACGCCGAGATAAAGTGCTTCATCACAATCGCATCGGCGCCGGATGGGACCGCTTCAAACACATCACCGGTCTTCACCGTTACCGCGTCTGCCCCCACTCCCTGGCTGCTCATATAGTCCTTAGCCGTATCAGCAACATCGGGCAAATCGAATAAAATTCCCTTACAGCCATACCGCTTCACAATGCTTGCAATCAAGCCACCCTGCCCGCCACCGACATCCATTACCGTCCCGTATTGGCCGAAGTCGTAAGCCTCTAGCAAACCCTCTACCTGAGAGCCCGTCAAAAAGCTCATGGCCTTGATGAAGGTGTCTTTACTCCACTCATTGTCGTAGCAATACTGATATACCCCTTTACCATTCGCTAGCTCAAAAGGAACAACACCCTTTTCTAAGGCTTCTGGTAAAATCTTCCAGGCGTCCCACTGTGCTGGTTCGATCAGGTGCATAGCCAAATGACCGGCTGATGGCGCTTTGTTTGTTACCAAAAGTTCTGAGGTTTCTGTAGGGGCAAAAATTCTGCCTGGTTTCTCTTCTAGTACGTCAATGTGAGCCAGTCCTCTAAGGATAAAATACAGGCGTTCGGCATCGGTGTTGGTCCGCTGTGCTAAGTCTTCTACAGATTGTTCGCCTTTGTCATCCAAGATATCAAAGATACCTAGACGAGTAGAGACATAAAGACACTGGCTTTTCACAAACGTCAGCATCAGATCAAAGACTCTCTGTTTAGCCTCGCTGTTCGGGTTCTTGTCTGTCATGGTTAGTCTCCTCCTAGCTCGACTAGCTTGCCAATATTAAAATCAATTTTCACCCATCCCTTTAGCCGACGCAGATTGTCCACTAGTAAAAGTGGAATTTGCCAATTGTGTAGCATTAAGAAAGGCAGCGGGTCGTCTGGTCTTAGTACAGCGTCAGTGCCTTCTGTGACCTTGTTCCACCAGCCTTTCAAGTCTGAAAAAGACCGTATGCTTAGCAGGCGCCAAAGTTCGTGATACGTCCAGTAGGTTGGCTGACTGCAAGGCAGTGGCGTAATCGGTGGCTCATCTGGCGCCCCGTCTGATAAATACGCCTCCGCTACGCCAGGATGATCGTGAAACATCGTAATCGCCGAATGCAGCCGGGGATTACACTCAATCGGATAGACCGTTCCAGATTCGGTTTGAATCATGTCGAAGCAGATCTGCCCGGTGAGGTTCATTTCTTTGACAAAGGTTTCTACCCACCGGTAAATCGCAGAATTATCGACCTGTTCATAGTTAATTTGAAAAGGCGATGATTTAGAACAACAGTGCAGTCGGATTTTACCCTTGCGAACAGTAGCATGAAAACAGTATTCCTGACCGCGAATAAACTCTTGCATCACCCAAGGCTTTGATTCACTAATCGGTAGACTGCGAATGTAGTCGTCTATGCCAGCAAAGGGCAGCCGCGTTAGGTCTAGCCTAAAGACTGAGTCGTAGGGAATGCTCTTAATAATGTATTGACTGCCGTCTTCAGCAAAGTCAAAGTCCAGTACTTGCTGCGGGTCAGTGATCCGAAATACTTTTGGTGCTGAAAGCCCTAGCGCTGCTGCCTTCGTGCAAAAAGCATGTTTGTCGTCGAGAATAGCGGTTTCTTCTGGCTCTAAGTGTAGCGACTCACATACGGGCTCTAAAGCCTTCTTGGCGAGTGAGTCATGGTAGCTGGCAATCGGACTGGAAACTGGGACAAAAAGATCAATATTGTTACTTTTGGCAATCTCTAGCAGCGCTTGACAATATCCATCGCTGTCTTTCTCAGGGGCGGGAACAGTGAAAAATTGTCTGACAGAGCGAGAGAACCGGTGACCGCTTAGCCAGTACTTGTGCGTTTCCACCAAAAACACGTCATGATCATCTTGATAGAAAGAACGGGCTAGCTGTAAGGCCTTGGTCATCTTACCACCTGTGATGAGCACCCGCTTTTTTGCGGTCTCTTTCTTTTCTGCTTCTGGGCGATCGCTTCTTGAACCAGTTGACTTCCCCTTCGCCGGTTCACCGTACAAAACGCCGATCAGCATTGAAGAAAGAACCATGCCGAGGTTGAAAGGCAGCAAGAGCAACAGCAAAACCAAAGTGCCCAGTGTCTTCAGAACGCCTGAAAGACTCCCGTAGTTCGGACTAGAGCTGACTGCTGTCTGTGACATAAAATTGAGATAGTTGCTCGTTTGTAGATGCACGTGTAGAAGTGTTTGTAGATGACGGCTAGCTACGGCTGGCAGCGCCTAATTAGAGTAAGCCCGTCTCGAATAGGCAGCATGACCTGCTCAATTCTATGATCTTTGGTAATAAAGCTGTTGAAGCGGGCGATCGCAATGCCATTTGCCGTTCGCTGCTGCTCGTCTAGATAGGGCTGTCCTTGCATTAACGTATTGTCTACGCAAATAAACCCGTTAGGTGCTAGCAGCGATGTCTCTATTAGCAGGTTGACATAGTCGATGTAACCCCCTTTGTCCGCGTCGATAAAGGCAAGGTCAAAAGAGTCACCTGCCTCAACCAAGTTGCGCAGCGTTTCCATCGCGGGTGCAACCTTCACCTGAATTTTCTCACCGTGAGGAGACTTATCGAAACAGCGCTGCGCAAACTGAGCCGCATAGCTATCTACCTCACAGGCAACCAGTCGTCCATCCGGGGGAAGTGCTTCTGCGATCGCTAGCGCAGAATATCCTGTGAACATCCCAATCTCCAGTGCCTGCTTCGTGCCGCTGATGGACACCAGCATCTTCAAAAACTGGCCTTCAAGGTGGCCTGAGAGCATTTCTTGCTCTAACGCCTTGACCGTCGCACCATCGTCAAAGCGCCCATCCCAGTCTTCTTTCTGCGTAGACTCTGCCAGTTGAGCCAGCGCAGCCGATTCCTGTGTTGTACAAGCTTCTAGATACGGATCTAACCCCGCCGCCAGACGCGCTGCTTGAGAAAGCTCAGCTTTGAACTGCGCTGAGACCGGCTCGTGCCCGGCCGCCGAGTCTAACCGCTCTAGCTGCTGCACCAGTATGCCGAGCGGCGTAACCGGACGAGCCATCTTGAGTCCCATCTGCTCAATTTTAGTTTCCCCAGCAGAGGGGGTCTCCAAGGCTTTCTCTGAAGATTTCCTAGCCATTTCCTCTATAGCCATTTTCTCTACAGTTGTCATGTTTGGATGCACTCCTGAGTCGTTGTTTCTAAGCAATAGAAAGCGCTTCAACAGCGGCTTCTTTCTTGGGCTCTTTCCCTGGTTCTTTCCCTGACAGAACCGGAGCCGCTAGCGGCTGCCCTACCGTGGAAGGATCCTCTAATCCCACATCGCTACAGTGTGGCTCAATGCCCCAACCGCCACGCGGATAGTCAGCGCAAATGGCCGTATACTCGTCTATTGCCTGAAATAGCTCCTCGCGGCTAAGCGAATTCAGATAGCCACACTGACCAATTTCTCCCTTCGGCAGAGGCGCTACCAAATTCTGGCCTCTCTTTTGGAAAATCTTCTCTTGAGAGGCCCACAGCGTTTCTTTATTTTCTAGCACATCGTGCCATAGACTCAACCCAAAGCTGCTGATGAGTCTCATAATCCTGTGACAGGCTTCTTCGCTAATCCAATCTAGCCGATAGCTAAGATACGCCCCGAAACCCATCCCAATTGCGACTGCATGACCGTGTAGCAAACCCGCCTCAATCTCAAAGCCAGGTGACCAGGTATGACCATAGGCATGAGGCCGACACTGATGAGTCTCGTACAGATTGTTGTACTCAGCCGCTACATAGCTGCGAATGGCACCACCCAATATCTTTTGTGAAAGCGTGTATATAGGATCATCCGTCTGACACTCAACGGTCCCGAAGCGGGTAGAGATCAGCGCCGGTCCAGCCGCTTCTAGATCTTCAAATAGAGCGATATCTTTCACGACCGCCATCTTGATGATCTCGATAATGCCGTGACGCAACCAGCCCTCTCGCAAGCTGCTGAAGAAAAAGCGATCGGTAATAGAAAGTATCGGTGGATGATAGGCACCAAAGAGATTCTTATAGCCAAATCCGTCGCAGCAGGTGCGCGGCGAAGGCCCAGCGTCTACTCCAGCAACAATTGAGGTGGAAAGCATAACATAGGGCGTGTTGCGGTGATATAGCGCACAGGCAAGCCCGCCTGTGTCTGCTAAGACGCCACCGCCTACTAGCAACACCGGCTCGTTCCGAGAAACCCCCAACTGCTTAAATTCACCTAGCATCTTCTCTACGGTATAGATGCCTTTGTCTACCTCCATCGCCCTATGCACTCGCTTTTCTAGCAAGATGTCGTGGTAGGTGAAATAGTGCTCTAGCTTTTCTCCGTAGATTTCATCAACGTTGCTATCTATCAAACAAACGCATCGCCCATGAGACGCATAGGTGTCTCTTAGCAGACAATTCTCAACGTCTAAAGACTTATCAACAATCCTGATGGCAGTAAAGGTACTAGCGCGAACGACCGCCTCGATGACCGTATCGTCTGCGTTGCTCTCGACAAAACCTGCGCTCTCTCTGTAGCAGGATGTGGGATAGATAGCGTGGGGATTTGTCTGAACGAGATCTTCAGCTAGGTCTGAGTAAAAGCCTTGGCGATCGCCTTTAAGCAAAAGAGCCAGCAGCTTTTGGCTACCTATCTCTGAGCGCACGACTCGTTTTGAGAAGTAGTACCACTGCTGCCCTGCCTCTGCGTCGAAAGCAGAAACAAGCTCAGCAAGCAGACTAAAAAATCGGCTTAGAGAGAGGTTTAGAGAGCTTCTAAGGCTACGACAAACGGATATTCCAGCAACCGCATCAGCAGCGGCAAACTCTTCACCAAGCGCTTCATAAAAGGCTGAAGCATTGCTGATCAGAGCAAGAACCAGTTGGTCAAATGCTTGACTGGAAAGAACAACTTGAATTTCGTCCTCTACATTTACAGTAGTAGTGACGGGAGGAACAACCTGCTGAGCGATGAACTTTTTAATCACCGAGACAGTAGAAGCGGATGCAGTGAGTGGCATAAGGAAGCTAACTTAGGACTAATACCAAGAATCAAAACTTCTATTATCGTTTCTTAATCTCTTCTTAAATCTTTAGTTTGGAGTCTTGGTATTTGTTGATCTGATCTATTTACCCTGTAACGTAACACAGTTCCAAAGTGAAAGCAGCGCATTTCCAGCACATTTTTTGAGAAAGTTTTGAATATATTTCTCAGCATGTTTGTTGTTTCAAGTCAATATACCGTGAGAAACAATAAGGAGCTAAAACCAATCAGTCGCATCAGTCTGCCCGTTCTTGCCAATCTGCGTTTGAGCGCGATCGCACCGAAACGCAGATTGCACTCGAGCGCTGTAGTTGCGCCTATTAAGTTGCGCCTATTAAAGCGCGTGACGATAACAATCGGCCTCTTACTATTCCTAACTGTTTTAGGTCCGACTGCTTGAGGTGCTTGAATAGGCAGAGCTATTCAAGCACCTGAACGGCGGCTTGGTAGTGACGCAGGATATCTTCGCGATCGTTTTCTTCGGGTATGTTATCTGAGTTTTGTCCGCTTCTGTTGATCATCTCAAGCTGGCAGCGTAGCACTCTCTTTTGAGCTTCGGTATGCGCCTGTCCGCTAATGACCCTGATAGCTTCTAGTAGGCGTATAGTCACAGCGACGTCTGTCTGTCCGTATTGTCTAATCTGATCAAAGGCTGCATTTGTCAAGATATCGAAGGTAGTAGGTTTTGTGATCACCCGCAGTGCGCCTACACTATCAAAGAGATAGGTCTTTTGAGGCGCTTTGTGCAGGACACAACAGAGTGAGACGCTTAGTCGGTCGATGCAGCGAACAGCTGTGAAAGGGTCGTTGACCGCCGGAGAGATAGCGCGAATAGCAATCTCCACTAGCTGCTTGACCGGAAACTCGACGTCATATTTGGGCTTACGTTGATTACCGCGGGAGACTGCCTGATCGAGCTGCTTGTTTAGAACGCCGCGATCGAGCAATTCTAAACCTGTCTTGGACTGAGCGTAGAAAAGAGTGCTGTTTTTCACAATAAACTCTCCCGGCCGATAGAGTACCTTTAGAACAAGATCGTGCTGAGAGGCGATCGCTTCTAGCCGTTCAATATCAACCCGCTGAATATATCCGCTGTGAGTTGCCAGTATGGGGGTCGCTTTGCTCTCAAAGTCATCAGAGATCTCCCATACCAGCCTACTAGTCTCTTCGCGCTCAGGAAAAAGTCGGTCAATGCATTCTTCCAAATCGCGACCAATCCTTGCAATTAGATTATCAGCGTGGACGGCATCGGCAATATTGTGAACGAAGAAAACCAGCACGCAAACGCTCATGATCGTTAGCAGTAAGCCAACAAAAACAGAAATCTGAGGCGTAAAGCTAATGTCTTTCGAGTCTTCTACTGCCCATAGCACAGTAATGGCATAGATAAACGTAGCGCTACAGATCCCAAAAGTGACTTGATTGGTCCGATTCTGCATGAAGTCGCGCAGCATTCTAGGACCAAACTGACCCGAAGCCAGTTGAATAGCCACAATCGCGATTGAAAAGACAGACCCCGTTACCGTTAGCACTGAGGTTGCGATCGCAGAAAGCAAAGTACTAGCGCTTTGTGTTCCCTTCGGAAAGAGCGCCCCTAGTATGCTAATTCCCTCGACTTGTACAGCGCGATCAACGGTAACTAGCACGCTAGCTAAAAACAGCGCCGCCGCAATCATCACCACTGGGACAAACCAGAATCCGGACCGCAGCGAGTCCAACAGCTTACTCAAAATTGTTTCTCATAAAACAGGCCAATAGACTGAATCGATCTAAACATCGTGTAACAAGCGTACGAGTGTAGATGTCAAACGACATCCATAAAAAGATTTTTTCACTGTCTATCTTTAGACAGCTGCAATAGCAACAAGTCGAACTTAGATTAGAACGATTCTCTGTTTCTAATCACCCGGCTACCCACAACAGTGCGTAGTCTCTATTAAGTAAGGCAAAGGCTTTCATGGCTCAGATTTGGATCTGGATAGGATTTCTCTCAATGACGGCTGGGGCCGTCTTCTTTGGGGCAAAGGCCGCTGGCGCTCGCAGCGAAAGATGGCGCGTTTTGCTAACGCTTAACCTTTTTATCACTACTATTGCAGCCGTCTTGTACCTCGTTATGTTGACTGGTCAAGGGGAAGGCGTCTACAACGACCACAGCTCTTACTGGGTGCGCTATGTCACCTGGCTGCTGTCTACGCCGCTGCTGCTGTTGGTGCTAACGCATTTAGGACAAACTCGTCGCTCTACAATAGGTGGACTTTTGGGCGCCAACGCGCTGATGCTAGCGACTGGATTTTTGGCCGACGTATATCCTCAGCCTCATAATATTACGTGGTACATCGTTAGCTGTGGCGCATTCTTAGGCGTTGTTTATCTGCTGCTTGTTCCTTACCGTGAGGAAGCTGAGCGAAAGCATCCAGGTAAAGTCGGTCAGCAGGCATTTCAAAAGCTGCTAACTGTGCATATCACGCTCTGGAGCCTATACCCAATTGTTTGGATACTAGCCGATACGGGCGTAAACCTGATCAGCGACGGTGTAGAGTCTATGTTCTACTCGATTCTAGATGTCACTGCTAAGGTTGGATTTGGCCTACTGTCGATAAACACGCTGAGCAAGCTAGAGAAGTTCCCAACGTGGGATACAGTCCCGGATTCAACAAATGGAGTATCGACAGAGCCAGTACTCGATCCTGTGCCTACTAATCGTGTGCCTACTAATGGAAGACGGTGAGCTCTATGTCTGACTTTATCAGGTCTGACTCTTAGCAGTCAGCTACTGCTAGCTTTTAATGGCTAGATTATAAGCCCTACCCTAGAAGGACAGTGTGTAGAAGGACAGTGTGATATAGGGGTAGGGCAACGCTTTTGAATTTTCAACAGTTTGCGCTTTTGCATAAGTCCTGTTCCCAACCATACAAGCGCAGCTTATGTAGTCAGGTTCTACAATTCCTTGACTGCTGTTTAAACGTAACTGTCCTTCTAAACATTACACAGGTGACGGTGCGTCCGTAAGAGAGCTGAATTCATCTGAAGCTGTTACGCGTCAATGCTTTGAAGCTTATTGCGCTCACTTGCAGCTATGCTTCAAGTAGGTCTCTACGTAGCAAACCATTGAATATCAACTCGCCTGCTTTACTCTCGACTTATCTTAAGCTGGTAGCCACGGCTGTGATTTGGGGAGGGACTTTTATTGCTGGACGTATTGCTGTGCAAACACTGGGGCCGTTTACTGCGGCGTTTTTAAGGTTTGCGATCGCTTCGATTGTTTTGCTGATTGTGATCTGGCGTAGCTATGGCTATATACCGACGCTTCAGCCCGCTCAGCGCTTGGCGGTGTTGGGGTTAGGACTGACTGGTATCTTCAGCTACAACGCTCTTTTCTTTGCCGGTTTGCAGACGGTGACAGCAGGGCGAGCATCTCTCATTATTGCGCTCAATCCGATTGCGATCGCACTAGGTGCAGCTTTGCTGTTAGGCGAATCGCTCGGCTGGCGGAAAGGAATCGGCATTGCCATTTCGGTGCTAGGTGCTGCCTGGGTCATCAATCAAAGTGGCAATAATGTAGATATCGCTTCAGGACGCTTTGGCTGGGGCGAGCTGTTAATCCTCGGCTGCGTGTTTAGCTGGATGAGCTATACCCTAATCGGTAAGTCGGTGATGGGGGTTCTATCACCGCTAGTCGCAACCGCCTATGCCTGCTGGGTAGGAACCGTTTTGCTGCTACCGGCGGCGATTCGCGAGGGGCTTTGGCAGTCATTACTATCAATTAGTTCGAATGCTGTATTAAGCGTGCTGTATCTAGGCGTGCTGGGCTCGGCGGTGGGCTTTTGCTGGTATTACGATGGCCTCAAGGCGTTAGGATCAGCAAAGGCGAGTGCGTTTATTAATTTGGTGCCGGTTTCAGCTATTTTGCTGGCGGCGGTGCTGCTAGGCGAACCACTCAGCGCACAGTTGATCGCAGGCGCTGCTGTAGTAATCTTGGGCGTATCGATTACAAATCGAGCGTAATAGCTATGCTGAAGTCGTAGCGGATATCGTAAGGTAACCCTTCGAGTACGTAGCAAAGCGCCAAAACCTATGACTATCTAGACTTTACTCGTTGTTCTGTCGTTCTCTTTGGTTGCTATCTTCTTAAGTTTTCATCTCTTCAATCTTTATCTTCTCAATTTTTATCTTCTCAATTTTTATCTATGGTTAGTCGCTCCGCAGGTATGGACACTCAGACTGAATCCGCTCCAGGCGATCGCTCCAAGATTCCTTCGGCCCTTTCAGAGGCACCTTTGCAGCAGGCTACTATTACGCTGACAAACTGCGATCGCGAGCCTATCCGCATTCCGGGCCGAATTCAGCCTCACGGCGTTTTGGTCGTACTAGCACCCGCTACGCTAGAAATTCTGCAAGTTAGCGCTAACGTTGAATCTTGGCTATCAATATCCACAGATGCGCTATTAGGACAGCCTCTGAGTAAGCTTATTGGAGATGACCAGGCTCAGGCAGTTCACCAGGCAGTCCTCACCGATAAGTCTAGTCGCAGTCAACTATTGCTGTCGCTAAGGCTACCTTCTTTATGGACCAGCGAGGGGACCAGTAATCCTAGCGGCGAATCTGCAAATCGGGCGGTTGACCAAGGGGTAGATTGGCGCGGCTCAATACATACCGACAGTGAGACCGATAATGAGACCGATAATGAGACTAGCAGGGGGACCGACGGCGGAACCGTTCTTTTAGAGTTGACGCCTTGCCAGCCTGATAGCGACGCTTCAGACAGTCTCGATCCAATTGCTCTACACGAGCGATTGCGTCAAGGGGTGAGTCAATTTCAGCAGGCACGTAGTCCTGAAGAGGTTGGCAGTATTGTGGTCAAAACAGTGCAAGCTATCACGGGCCTGAACCGGGTGATGCTTTACAAGCTAGGAAACGACTATAGCGGCGCGGTCATGGCAGAGGCAATTCTTGATTCCCAAACAAAAGAGAGATTTTTAGACCTGCGGTTTCCTGCTACTGACATTCCGGCTCAGGCTCGCCAGCTCTATTTAAAGAACTGGCTGCGAATGATTCCTGACGTCAGCTATACGTCCGTACCGCTAGTTCCCGAACGTCATCCTCAATCTCAGCGTCCGACAGATTTAGGCGCAGCAGAACTTAGAAGCGTCTCGCCTGTGCATGTGGAATATCTCCAAAACATGGGGGTTAAAGCATCAATGTCGATCTCTTTAATTGTTGAAGATCGACTGTGGGGGCTGATTGCCTGCCACCACCCTGAGCCTAGATATATCAACTACGAAACGCGTAAGGCCTGCGAGTTTCTGGGACAGCTTGCCTCGGTTGAGTTATTTCGTCAGCAGACGATTGGTGAAAAAAAGTATCAGGCGCAGGTCCACGCCATTCAACAGCAAATTCGTCAAACTATCTCGCAGCTGCAGCCCGCCCATGCGATTGAGTCTGTTTTAATTCAGTATCAGCGAGAGCTGCTAACACTGGTGCAGGCGAGCGGCGCGGTGATTGCGTTAGGGAGCCAAATGACCCTAATTGGTGAGACGCCGCCAGCAGATCGCATCAGGACTATGGTGAACTGGCTGATTGAACAGAATCAGGATATCTATTATACGGAGGCGCTTTCTCAGGTCTTTAAGCCTGCAAGCCAAGACACAGGCTGTGCTAGTGGCCTGCTGGCCATTTCAATATTTTTACCTGAAGCCTCGTACCATATCCTTTGGTTCCGCCCCGAACAAAGGCAGTCGGTGCACTGGGCCGGTAATCCTAACAAGCCTACGACTCTCGCAGCCGATGGTAGTGTGTACCTCACACCGCGTCAGTCTTTCAAGCGCTGGCAGGAAATGGTATACGAGCAGTCATTGCTCTGGCAGGCAACAGAAATCGCGGCAGCGCAAGATCTGCGGGCCACTTTACTGCTAACCGCCTTGGAGTTCTCTCGCTCAGCGCTGCGAGAATCGGCTAAAAAGGCACAGGTAGCCAATCAGGCAAAAAGCCAGTTTTTAGCCAAAATGAGTCATGAATTAAGAACGCCGCTCAACGCTATTCTAGGATTTACCCAGCTAATTCACTATCACGAAACGCTCTCTAGTGAGCAGCGCGATCGCCTAGACATTATCAATCGCAGCGGCGAGCATCTACTCTCTTTGATCAACGATGTGCTAGAGACTTCGCGAATTGAGGCCGGACAGCCCAGGCTAAACGAAAGCTGTTTCGATCTCTATCAATTCATTGCTTCTGTACGCGATATGCTGACACTACGCGCGGTTAAGAAAGGGCTGTCGCTCATGCTAGAACAAGCCGAACCACTGCCCCAATATGTGTGGGGCGACGAAGGTAAGCTGCGACAGATCATTATCAATTTAGTGGGCAACGCGGTTAAGTTCACGGCTCAAGGTGAGGTAACGCTCAAGGTGTCTTTGGGGGCCGTCTCTGCTCAAAACCGTGTGCGAGTTCAGTTTGAGGTTGTCGATACGGGACCCGGAATTGCCCCAGAGAACTTTACGGCTATTTTCGAACCCTTTCATCAGACTGAAACCGGACGCAATAGCCACGAGGGCAGTGGTTTGGGCCTTTCGATTAGTCGGCAGAACGCAAGGCTGATGGGGGGCGATATTGAAGTGCGATCGCAGCTTGAGCAGGGCTCGACCTTCACATGTCATGTTCAGCTTGGCGTCATGACAGCAGCCGATCTGATGCCTAATACGCTCTATCGACGAGTCGTAGCGCTTGAGCCTAATCAGCCGAGCTATCGAATTTTAGTAGTAGAAGATGTGGCTGAAAATCGCCAGCTTCTAGTTTCTTTACTCACGACAGTAGGATGTGATGTCTGCGCCGCTGAGAACGGCATACAGGCGGTGAAAATCTGGCGTGACTGGCAGCCCCACTGTATTTGGATGGATTTATACATGCCAGAGATGGACGGTTACGAAGCTACTCGACAAATCCGAGCTGCGCAGGCGATCGACGAGTCTTGTGATGCATCCCAGCAGGCACCTGTCATCATTGCGCTTAGTGCTTCAGTGCTCGACCACATGCTAGATGAAGTGATGGAAATAGGGTTTGATGACTATGTGCGTAAACCGTTTCAGATCTGTGAGATTTTTGAAAAAATGCGTCAGCATTTAGGGGTGAGATATCAATACTCTGACGAGTTCGCTTCTGTTGAGAAATCGAGTTTGGGATCAGATGAGGCGATCGCTGCTATTGAAACCTGGAGCGAAGGAAGACTCTCTGACATTCAAGCGCAGCTACAAAGTCAGCCATCGGCTTGGAAACAAGACTTTCTTAAAGCGGTTCTGGGCGCTAGAGAGCGTAATATCATAGCGTTAATCGATCAGCTACCCGACGATCAACAGGACTTAGCCAATCTGCTCAATAGCTGCGTGAGTCAGCTAAAGTTCGATATTCTCAATCAGCTAGTGCAGCCACTCTTCGAATAATGACTCAATGAGTGAGTCAAGCGATATCCTTAGTCATGACGAACACACCGGCTCAGCCTCCTGCAAAAAACGGCGATATTCTTATCGTTGACGATCGCCCAGAAAATCTTCAGCTTTTGTTTGATGCGCTCAGCAAAGAAGGATACGAGCTGCGTCGGGTGCTGAGCGGCCAGCAGGCCCTACAAGTAGCTCAATTCGACCCGCCCGACTTGATTCTGCTAGACATTAGAATGCCAGAAATAGATGGCTATGAGGTCTGCCGGCGACTTAAAGCTCAGCCCCAAACTCGAGGCATTCCGGTTATTTTTCTCAGTGCGTTGGATGAACCGCTCGATAAGGTCAAAGCTTTCAACGTGGGCGGTGCAGACTACGTCACGAAACCCTTTCAGATTGCTGAAGTGCTCGCTAGGGTAGAGCACCAAATTAGGTTACAGCAGTTGATAGAAGAGAATATGCAACAGAAACAGCAGCTTGAAGAGCGATCGCAAAGGCTAGAAGCGATTAACAATGAGTTAAATCTGTTTACTTCATCAGCCTCTCACGACTTGCGAGCGCCGCTGCGCGGCTTACAGGGTCTTTCTAGGGCCCTAATCGAAGACTATGGCTCTCGGCTAGATGAACGCGCTGCAATTTACCTACACCGTATCGAAGCGACCGCCATCACCATGAGTCAGCTACTAGACGACCTGATCGCCTACAGCCGCATAGAACGGGTTGAGCTTTTGATAGAGCCCGTTTCGCTAGATGCAATCGTCAAGTCAGCGCTCGAATCGCTAACCACAGAGATTGCTTCGAAACAGGCCACGGTTGAAGTGCAGCCTAACTTACCCCAGGTGATGGGATACGCGCCTGTTTTGCACCAAGTTGCTAGAAATTTGCTAGGCAATGCGCTGAAGTATGTCGCGCCAGGCGATCGCCCGATCGTCAAAATCGGCGCTTCTCTCGTCAAACCCGACACAGCAGAATCCAACGCAATAGAATCCAACGCAGCAGAACAGACTCAAGTCTGTTGCTTTTTCCAAGACAACGGCATTGGCATTTTGCCTGAGCACTAATCTAGGGTTTTTCAGCCGTTTAATCGACTGCATGGTGTAGAAGCCTATCCTGGTTCTGGCTTTGGTCTAGCCATTGTGCAGCGCGGCGTCACCCGTCTAGGCGGCACTTGCGGTGTCGAGTCCTCTGGTCAGCAGGGCAGCCGCTTTTGGATCAAGCTACCTGCTTATCTGCCACAGGCTTCAGAGCCAACCTAATACGCTTTCTGCTGCGCTTGTTCTAAGCTCAAGCCAACATTTATTCAACCGGGCAAATTCCGAGGGGGCGTGGTTGCGCCCTGATAGAACTTCTGCTCTAGATCGCCTAGCCACAGCCACAGAACGCCAGCGGCTATCGGAACCGCAGCCAAAACAGCGCTAATCGATAAAGGCAATGGGCCAACAACAACCATTGTCAGCGGTAATAGAGACCAAAAGAATGCACTCAATACCAAAGCAGCTTTCCTGATTTGCTGAATACGCTGGAGTGCCGGGGCGCAGCTGCTGCAATGTTCGGTATGAGCGTGATAGCGATCCATTAGTGCTTCTGTCGCCCACTGAGGGGACAAGCTTTGGCCAGAGAACGGATCTGCTGCAAACTTACTCACCCACCTGCGGAAAGCAACAACATAGCAATCTGCCTGGGTCGGTAGATAGCAGGTTTGTGCGTAGGGGCGATCGCCTCCTTTCTCAAGCAATCTCTCCTGAATATGTAAAAACACTTGGTCATCTTCCAACACTCGGTTGTTACCAATGTGGCTATACCAGCGAGGAGTAAGCTTGATGAAAAAGCCCGGTAGCTTTGAAGAGAACTTGAAAGGAAACCGAGCAATCACGCGGCATTCTCCCTTGCGAATGGGTGTAACGTACACTACCGTCAGCGTTCTCCCAAACTGTTTAGAGGTCAGATCGTGGTACATCAACGACGGTGCCACAAAGGTTGTGTGCTGAGTCCCTAGCTCACCCTTGCGAGGACCTTCTGGCCAAATTCCCTGAAAGCCTTGCTTGTCAGAGGCGACCAAGTTCATCTGTATTGGCGCGGCATTTTCTCGTTTGCTAACCGTCTTGTGATGCGTATAAGGAATATGGCTGACGTCTAGGACATTCTCTAATAAAGTGAGCGCATCATAGGGGAGGTCGCGAAAGGTCTCGATCATCACCCAGCCATCTGGTTCTGCCTCCAATGGTTCAATCACAGGAACGCTCACTCGCGCAGCATTCTCCGCCTTACCTGGATAGACAAAGAGAAGATCTTGACTAACTTTTGTAGGCAGAGAATCGACACAGGCTCGATTAGAGAGATGAGCGTCACCGTCGAGGGGCTGTTGAGGAATGTGCTCACACACGCCACTACCAGCAAAGGCCCAGCCGTGGTAGGGACATTCGAGCAGTCCAGCTTCGTTAATCCGGCCTTCTGACAGTGGTGCCAGGCGATGAGGGCACTGATCGGCCAAGACACGCCAGGCTTTCGACTGTGGTTCCCACCAGATCACCACATCTTGTTCGAGCAAGGTGAAGCGAGTCGGCTTAGTTTTATCTAAGTCTCTCACGTAGTGAACGGGATACCAGGCTTCAGCCCAATCAAAGTGATTAGGATCTAGTCCACCCGCAGGCAGGGGAGAAGGCCTCTCAAGAACTTGAGTCGAGATTTCATTGTGGGTTTCATTGTGGGTTTCATTGTGGGTTTCATTGTGGGTGGTAGCTGTCATATGCCTTTAGGAAAACCGTTTGTACTTTTTTGCTGCGCTAGATCTACTGTGTTAGCCCTATTGTATTAGAGAGAGTCGTTAATAGCAGGTGAGCCCTTCCATTTTGAGTATGGCGGTGTGGACCTCTGTTGTTTTAGCTTGGTCGTTTTAGCCTGTTGTTTTGATTGGAAAAGCCGCATCGGTAGGCTGTCACACGCATCAAAGGCACCGTTGAATAAGTCGCTATTGGCTAACTCCACAGTAGTATCCGCTCTTAAGCTGAGCATCTCAATCCGTAGACAGACGCTGTAGTTAGTAGAGCATCGTTATGGTCTTTGAAGAGAGTCAAGCATAGTAAAGTCACAAACTGTACAGGAGAGGCATAGTGAAAGTTGTAGTCGTTACGGGTGGTTCAGAAGGTATTGGCCGAGCGATCGCAGCTCGCTTCGCCAGAGAAAATTATCGTGTTGTAATCGCTGCTCGCGATGCTGCTAAGCTGACCAAAACCGCTAGCGAACTAGAGTCTGAGTTCGCGACTCCTGTGATGGCTGTGCCAACAGACGTGCGTGAGCCTGAGCAGGTACAAGATTTAATCGCGAAAACGATTTCAGATCTTGGACAGCTAGATGTGCTAGTGAACAATGCAGGTCTTTTCAGCACGGGGCCAACTGAGGAATTTACATTAGAAGACTGGCATCGGGTCATTGACACGAATCTTTGGGGATATATTCATACCACCCATGCGGTCCTCCCTTACTTTGTCTCGCAGCAGGCTGGAACAATTTTGAATATTTGCTCTGTTGCAGGCAAGGTACCCATGCCGTACTCTACGCTGTATACGACCAGTAAGTTTGCGATCGCCGGTATGAGCCAAGCGCTCAGCGCCGAACTCTCATCCAAAGGCATTCAAGTGTGCGCTATCTACCCTAATATTATTCAGACTGACTTTCCAGAAAAAGCAGTAACGAAAGGAAAGGATCCAAAAGACAAAAAAGCCCGGTATCAGCAGCTAGAACAAACCCTATCAATGCCGTTTATCGAGAAGCCAGAAGATGTTGCTAATGCAGCCTGGCAGGCATTCGAACACAATAAAAGTGAACATATATTAGGGAGCGCTAAGCTGATGAGCGGACTAAATTCGCTGTTTCCTTCCTTAACACAGCAGATGATAAGGGTAGTCTTTCAGAATAAAGATTCCCAAAAATAAAGATTCTCAAGAGTAGAAGCCAATAGAGTCCTTCTCACACATGCTCTCACAGGCGCGGGCATTCACCGCGTAAGGATCGAGGATTGAATAAATGAGCTAAACAATACAATTAGAATCCTAGGCATCTTGATGGCAATAGCGGTGAGTCGAGCGAGAAGTCGAGGCCTCGCCAACTGAGTGCTAAAAACAAAGCGAGCTTTCGCTAGTTTTGATCAATTTGATCAAAGAGATTCCCAACTTCTTCCCTTTTCACCTCTACTTTTAACGGGTACGAAAAGTTAAGAGATTAATGCCATGACATTAGTGCCATGACATTAGTGCCATGACATTAGTAGAGGTCAACAGAGGCTAGGGCGGGGAAATTCTTTATGGGGTTGATAATATTTTATTCTCTCAGAGTGAGCTTCGAGTACTCAACAATGGGATTAAGCAATGGAATGACTCTGCCCCTATGCGACTAGTTCTACGCACAGATGAAAAAGACTACCTTCTGTTTAGAAAACATACGAGCGCCTGTAATTCACCTGTCGGGAGGCATGGTGGACGCCAAGAAATACTCTGTGATTTGAGTAGCTTTAGTGCAGGCAGCATTGTTCATGAAATTTGTCATTTTATGGGTATACATCATGAGCACCAGCGGGCTGATCGAGTTTGCCGTATCACGTTAAGTAGTGTTTTATCTGTAGACGCCAGTTACAGGATTCAGGAAAGTCATAGTGCTGCAGCGCCTAGTGACTACGACTTTGGCTCAATCATGCACTACGAGCCAGGAACCAGAAATAGGAACTTCTCTGTTGACGTTAACTTGTTTCCTGGTATGTTGGTCGGTCAGCGTAGCAGACTGAGCTCAGGCGATATTCAGGGTCTCAACTGGCTGAGAAGAGACTTTATTCAAGAATTCTGGACGACTGAGAGGAATATCTGTCTCCTATGATGGTTTCGTTTAAGGTGTCAACATAGCTTTCGCTCGGTTGCTTAGGACACGTTTGCAAGCTACAGCTGTTAGCAAAAAGGCGGCTCGACCTGCACGTGTCCTGACGCATTAAGACGCACACGCATTACGAATAAGGAGAAAGCATTCATAGCCAGGGTGTAATCTAACCGGCTCTTGATGACTGAGTATCCCATTGTTGACTCATATTCTTCCATTTCGCGTTCTTCCATCTTATGTTCTTCCGTCTCATATAGTCTGCTGCGCCTACCTATAGCCTCAGCCGGTCTTAGAGCACTAGCAAAATGTCTGAAACCCACAGCGCTTTCTGTACGCTGAGTAAGCTTCGCTTATCCCAAATCGTCAACTGGGCGAGCCGGTTACCTTCATTCAACTTAACAACCCTTTTCTTCTTTAAAGATAAGATCAAGTTAATAGAGGAAAATAAAAATATAATCTCAACTTATTTATCTATTCCGTGTATCTATCGTCTAAGTACCGTAGCTATTTAACCCCTTATCAAAAAAAACACTATGCACAATAAAGTTTTTCGTAATGTCGAGACCCATCCAAACACTCGCAACCATAAAGGATGCTTTGTGCAAAATGAAGTCTATCAACTAGTCGAAATCACGCCATCGGGTTGGGCTCTAATTTGCCCGGACAACGCGGTTTGTCACTATGTTGACCCTGAGAGCATACATGAAGCGGCTCAGCGGTGTGCTCTGTAAGTCTCAATCTAGAGGTCTCAATCTATAGGCCCCAAGCTAAAAATCTCAAGCTGAAAACTTCCGAGGCCAGAGCAACAATGACACACTATAACCCTTCCATAAGTGAAGCTCCTCGAAATCAAGATACACCCATTGTTCGCCGGGCAACGGAGGAGACAATTTTAGCTTGGCTAGAACGTACGGGTCGATTGAGACCCTACGAAACAAATAATGCTAGTAGCGGAGCATATCCTCCTGTTGCACCCACCGAAGAACACGATGAAATCATCTGAGTGACAGACATAGCGTGACTTGTCCTCATTTGGGCTGTCAGAATGGTGAAACACTGCTATGGAATACATGCTCAAAAATGCGACTCGCGTTAGCACCGACTTAACGGTTACCGGGCGGCTGAATGAAGAAGACCTACAGCAAGCTGCTGAGGATGGATTTCAATCCGTTCTGGACTTGCGATCGCCTAGAGAGAGAGGCTATCTGTTGGGTGAAGAAAACTGGGCGTTAGCAGCTAAGCTCAACTACATCAGTACGCCTACATACGCTACGCTCCTCACTGAGGACCTTATCTACGATCTGTTTCTACAAATCGGGCAGTTACCCAAGCCCTTGCTGATTCACTGCTCTAGCGACTTAACCTTGAATAGCAACTGGCCAGCCAACGCCTATACAATTACCTTAATGTACCTTGCAACCCAAGAGAGGCTCACCTCAGCTCAAGCGCTACATAGAGCGGTGCTAGACGGATTTGACTATAATACAGCTCCAGCCCTAAAGGAGATTTTAAGCTTGTACATAGACACACACTGAATGGATATGCACTAGGCCTCGCATTAGCGAAAGAGAAACTAAAAAAAAGCTCAGGAATAAGCGTGCAAAAATCGTGTAAAAAGTTGCTCTGAGCCTTTTTGCCACTTTTTGCTTTTAATACCTATTGACCGACGAGACCGTTAAGACGGCTAAAAGAGATAGTATCGTAAGAGGTCTATTTAGCTTTGAATCTTAAGCAGTTTTCTCCGTCACAACCGAAGCAAACCGGACCAGACCAGACTATATAGAGATTGTTCGCAACAAAGGACATCAATCTCGCAACAGACACCTCCGCCTCACCAAATACCTACAGTGCTCTACTAGCCTGATCGACGTTAAACGTTCAGCAGACAGTAGCATGACAGCGCTATTATAGAGAGCTAACGATGAGAGTGAGTTATCAAAGGGGGTAGTTGAAAATGGCTGCTACGATGCGCCTCAAAATTGGCGAGGTTTCTAAGCGAACGGGCGTTGCTGTCGGAGCACTGCGCTACTACGAAAGCCTGGGACTGATTGAGTCAGAACGAGGTGAAAATAGATATCGCTATTACTCTTTAGAAGTCTTACGGCAGGTACATTTCATTAAGAAAGCCCAATCTTTGGGCTTTTCGCTAGATGACGTTCGAGAAGTCTTAACTGTTCATCAGCGGGGCAATATTCCTTGCGATTTGGTGCAGGCAATCTTGCAAGAGAAGATCGAAAAGCTTGAAGCTCAGATCAAAGAAATGAAGGCATTCAAAGATGAGCTGGCACAGTATCGGGATAGCTGGGCTGCGTCTAAGCCTCACTCTCGACCGGGGGATATTTGCCCTCTAATCGAGACCATATCTCTAGTCTCGAGCTGATTAACTTAGCCGAATGAAGTTAACAAGGCGTGTGCGATCGCCGAAGTAGCAATGAGCTTCCATTGAACAACAGAGACACGCTAGGCAGGACTCAAGAAACAAGGAGAAGCATATCGCCTTCTCGTAAAAGAGTAATACGTTGAGCTAGTCTCATCTATCTACTGTATCTATCTACTGTATCTATTTACTGTTTGCGTCTATCCGTTTGATTGCGCCCACTTGATTGCATCTATGTACCTGTATAGAAATGAGTCTATATAGAAACTAGAAGATAGAAATTAGATATGAATAAGAATTGTGGTGATAGTCGTGAGGAAGTTATGAGGCAAGTCAACATATAAAAACATAAAGTCATTACATCTCAATATATTTTAATCAAAGTTCAGTCAAAGTTCATTAAAGCAGGCGAAGATACTTTTCGCCTCACCTGCTCTCTTTTTCAGGTTTTGCTATGAAAGTCCTAGCTGTGTCCAGCGATCCTGCGATCGCATGGACTCTTCGAAACTCTCCTTTTGGTTATAGTCACCATGTAGAGACAGTCACTCCCGAAGAGATCGTCTCACAGCTAGAGAGCAACCCCGAAGAGAGCCTGGCTGTGATAGATGACAGCGCGCCTGAGCTAGATGGTCTAAGCCTGTGCCGTCAGCTCCGAGCGCTAGGCGTGCGATCGCTCATACTGCTGCTAACACAGCCAGATAGCTATCAGGGCATTGCTGCTATTGAATCGGGTGCAGATGACTACATAGCCTTGCCGTGCTCAAATGAAGCGCTGAACTCGCGAGTGGCGCTGCTCCTACACCGCAGAAACAGCCACCGTAGAAACAGCCACCGCGAAAACCGCCCGACTGATTCGCTTAGTCCTCACCTTGAGCAGCCGATAGAATCTTACACGGCGCCAGAGAGCGACTGTCAGCAAACAGAAATCAGGCTAAAGCAGCAGCTAGATCGAGAGCGATCGCTTGCCGAGATTACCGATGCTATTCGTAAAACCCTCAATCTCAGTGAAATTTTGCACGTTGCGGTCGACCGAGTCCGACGTCTCCTCAAAACCGATCGCGTGATTGTTTTTCGTTTTGAACCTAACTTGCAAGGTGTTGTCGAAGCCGAATCTGTTGGTGACGAGTGGATAAAAACGCTCGGCATGAATATCTACGACTCTTGCTTTGACGAACAGTACGTTGCCACCTATCGTCAGGGCCGCATTCGGTCTATCTCTAATCTCTATACTGCCGACATTCATCCTTGCTATGTGAACTTGCTAAAAAGCGTCCAGGCTATTGCCAATCTGGTCGTGCCCATCGTTCAAAACGATCATCTTTGGGGGCTGCTGATTGCCCACCACTGCCGTACTCAGCGCGAATGGAAACCGGAGAGTACTGAGCTACTTAAGCAAGTGGCTACTCAGCTAGGGGTAGCTATTCAGCAAGCAGAGCTATATCAAACGACTCGCCGGGAGCTGATAGAGCGCCGACAAATTCAAACCGAACTGCAGGCAAGTGAAGAGCGGTTTCGCTCTTTGAGTGGGTTTGCGCCGGTTGGCATCTATCAGGCCGACACCGCAGGCGACTACACCTATACCAATGCCAAATGGCAAGAAATTGTGGGTCTAACCTTTGAAGAAAGCTTAGGAAACCAGTGGGAACAATCGATCCATCCTGACGATAGCGCTAGGGTGTTAGACGCCTGGCGCCGATTTATTCTTGGAGAAAGTGACTTTTCATTAGAGTTTCGCTTTTTAAATCGAGACTCTTTGAATTGGACTGGCATTGACAAAACAGCTTCCTCAGAGCGCTGGGTTTCTAGTCAGGCCATTGCGATGCGATCGCCCAGCAAAGCTGACAAAGCGCTGCCCGATGGAGAAATTGTCGGCTATGTCGGCGTCAATGAAGACATCACCGAGCGCAAACGGGCTGAACAGAAGATACAAGAGCAGGCCGCCCTGATCGATATTGCCACCGACGCAATTTTTGTTCGTGATTTGACAGGTCAAATTGTGTTCTGGAGCCAGGGTGCCACTCGCCTGTACGGCTGGCGCAGGTCAGAGGCCATCGGTCAGATTGCCCATCAGCTCTTAAAAAAGAGAGATCCGGCTACGCTAGAACTAGCCATCAAGACCACGCTAGAACAGGGCTTTTGGCAAGGCGAGCTAACACAGTCGACTAAATCTGGCTATGACATCCTAGTTGCCAGCCGCTGGACGTTGATACACAACGCAGCCGGAGAACCCCAGTCCCTTTTAGAAGTCAATACCGACATCACCGACAAAAAAAGATTAGAGGCGCAGTTTTACCAAGCGCAGCGGTTAGAAAGCATAGGCCAGCTAGCCAGCGGCATCGCCCACGATCTGGGCAATGTTTTGACGCCGATACTAGGCATTGCCCAGCTGTTGCGTATCACGCTAAAGAACATCGACGACTCCACTCAAGAGCAGCTCGACATTCTAGAAAAAAGCGCTAAACGCGGCGCCGACATGGTCAGGCAAATTCTCACATTTTCTAAAGGAAGCCCCGAGAACGGGGACGTGGTCGATATCACCAGACTTTTAGAAGAAGTCATCGGCGTTGTTAGACAGGGACTTTCTAGCACTATTGAAATCCATCAGCATATCTTTGATGAAGAAGACGCTGACAGGCAAAGCAAAAGGGTTTCTGCTAGCTCTACCCACTTGCACCAGGTTTTCGTCAATCTGTGTGTCAATGCTCGCGATGCGATGCCAGACGGCGGTATCTTGACCCTCTTTGCTAGCAACGTTGTGGTTGATGAAGCCACCGCTAGCAAAAACCTCAACCGCTCTGCTGGCCACTATGTAATGATCACCGTAGCAGATACTGGCGTTGGCATTCCGTCTGAAATACGCGATCGCATTTTCGATCCCTTCTTCACCACCAAACCGCCAGACAAAGGCACAGGTCTAGGGCTATCTACCGTCATTGGGATTGTTCAAAACGCAGGCGGCTTTCTAGAAGTTTCGAGCGCAGTAAGTCAAGGCACCGAGATAAAGGTATACTTTCCTGTCATTGACGCTTAAGACAACTAGCTAAACGATAGAATCAATACAGAAGAAGAGAGACTTGGATACTCTCTTTTTTCACGATTGAACCTGACCCACTACTGCTCCGCTACTGCCCACAGCTTATGACCTTATGAGACTAGCAAGGGAAAATCGATAAGGGAAAGATACAGGGAAAAGAGGTAAAGGGGAAATATTTCAAGCAGGTCGAGGTTCAGCTCTTGTCGTAGGAGACTTAAGACCATGCCAGGGAAAAAAACAGACCAGGATCTAGAAAGAAAGGCGGAAAGACGGCCAGTAAACAATCTGGAGAAGAACCCAGAGAAGAACCCAGAGAAGAACCCAGAGAAGAACCCAGAGAAGAACCCAGAGAAGAACCCAGAGAAGAACCCAGAGAAGAGCCCAGAGAAGAACGCAGCGCGACTCTACAAAAACATTACCAAAGCCCATGCTACTCAGCAGAGGCAAGAGGCGTTAAGCGATCCAGAATCCTTCATCAAGCTAGCCGCCGCGCAAGGGCACACCTTTACTCCAGACGAGCTAGATACGCAGCTTGAGAAGCTATCTGACGAAGAGATTGCCGCTATCTTCAACCCAGGCATTCCGCCCCGGCGTCATATCTTCCCAAGATAGACGCCTTAGACGCCCTAGATGCACCTGAACGCGCTTGGATATAGCACAAGCGGATAAGCAGACGTACGGGTGCATACTCGAAAAGAGAGCAGATATCAGAAAGCAAGGTTTACGCTCAGCTCTCAGGTTCTGCTCTTTTAATGATTTACGCTAAACACAACAAGCGCTTAAAAAAAGCGCTTCAAGCTGATCGCTGCACAAGCTGAATCCGCTGCTTATAGGTTTCAGCTTGTGCAGTCAATTGGATACAAGGAATAGTATCTGACAAAACAGCGGTCATCGTTTCGCTCGTATGAATCTCTAAACGAGCGTCTTTAAACGTTTCAAAGAGGATAGAGCCTCTAGGCATCACTGAGCGCTCAAGCGTGTAGTTTGGAATGTTAGAAATTCTAACAATCTGGATTCTAGACGTGGAATTAGTGTAACCACAAAGAATTTTTTGAGAAACATTCAGTAAAGGCATAATACCCTCTTGACCCTCAACCAACAGCACGTACCAGTATGGGGATCACTTATGAGGAATTCATGAGTGTTTGCTGATACGGGTCTGTATCCTTCTCTCGCAGCAGCCCGCCTGATGGGCTCTCTGAGGCAGTGGACTGTCTGATAGAGAGATTTTCCGATGACTCGAAATATAGAAGATGTTAGTGATAAACGCTTTCGTACTGTAAAGTTCTCTACTACAAAATTCTTCAGTATAAAACTCTCTATTGCGAAGCGTTCTCGCTCCGAACGGTGATGCTGATATTGCCGTTCGGTTCTAAAACGGCGCGTTCAACTTGAGCTTGGTCAGTGTCGATCCCCTGAGAGCGAAGGACCATATCGAGATCTTGGCTGGTCAGGCTCGCATTCTGTAGTGCCTGACGGTTTGTTTTGCCCGACTGAATCAAGAGACGGGGCTTGCCTTTCACCCAGCCTTCTATCTTTGGAAAATAGAAGGATAGCTTTGCAATCAGCCCATGGCAGCTCACTAGCGCCACGCCTGCTGCTAAGGTTGGGAAAAATTCGGCAGCCCCAATAATAGCGCGGCTTAAGGTCGCACCTAAGGTAATACTCAACACAATATCAATCGCCGCATATTTACCCGCGAACCGCAAGTTCCCCGCAACTCGCACCAGCAGCAGCGCCAAGATATATACCACTATTGCCCGTAAACACATCTGTGCAACGGACAGACTTTTTGCATCTAAGCCCAGCGGATTACTTATGAAGGTGTCCATGATGCTCTTGAGATAGGGTAGGCACGTCTATAGCAAATGTCCTAGCGCATTAGGACATTTGCGGTCGAGTTGCTTTGTCTGCCAGCAGCCGTAGCCTACGAATATGGCTTTAAACATGGCCTTAGCAACCGGACACAAGCTATAGATATTGTTTTGATCGAAAGATAACACAGCGCTCGTGTTCATTCCTGTGCACTTAGACGCCTTCGTCTGCCAGATATCTCGATATATTGACTAACCCAAGATGCTGAAGTCCAAGATGCTGAAGTCCAAGATGCTGAAGTCTCAGGGCAGTAACAGTGGGACACTAGCCACGCGAATTATTTCTGGGCTTGTCGGATTCTAATTCCGTTGGCGGCTCGGCTGGTGGTAGCGGGAGCTCGACCGGTGGGAAAACTGAGAGCACAAGGAAGTTATCGCTAAAGATTTCGCGCATCTTATCCTCTTCGGTCTTATTCGTATCTGAGTTGGAAGCGTGGGACATTGTTTTATGTAGAGGCTCTATCGCCGTGGTAATCGCGTTGCGTTGGATCGAATTAAAGTAATGGCCTTGACGGCGAAGTGCCCAAGGCTAAATTTTTGATAGAGCACGCCTTGCAAATGGCCAATCTGGGTCTAGCTGTCTGCCTGATTTTGGATTTAGTCGTTTGTCTAATCTTGGTTTTAGCCGTTTGCCTAATCCAAGGTGTGTTATAAATCAAGCTTTGTCAATTTCTAGACTTCCTACGAGCAGGCGCTTTCACCCCCATTCCTCAGCTTCTCCCCAGCTTTTTGGAGAGCGAAGAGGATCCTGAATTTTATGACTTTCAGGCCCGCATGTAGAACTACGCTCGTAAAAGCTCGGTACAGGTAAAAACTAATTTTATTTCGCTAAATCTAGACAGCGCTACGTAGCTCAAACGCTTTATTTTCAGGGAAAATACCTAGATCAATCGCCACCGCCTGCTAAGGAAAACCAGCCTTAACACAAAAAATATCTCGATCAAGGGCAAATGAAAACGCTATGACATGCGCTGAAAACGTCAGATTACGCTGTAACCTTGTACAGGATCGCTGACTTAGGCTTCAAGATCTCATCTGGAAGCTTAGTGGCGGATTTTTTTTGGACTTATATTTTTTGTGCCTGATGTTCGGGGACTTAATCTTTAGGACTTGTCTTTTGGTCACGGGATAGGCTTATATGCGAGCAATCGTTTCTTCTTTTGGAGCTGGCATGATGCTAGCGGTGGGCCTAGCCGGTCAGTTTTCGATACTAGTATCTGTAGCCAAGGCCCAAAGCGCTCCTAGCAGCGATCGCACTCCTACTGAAGACAACAGGGTATTAGCGCAAGCTACCGCTCAAGGCACCGAAAGCTGTCCGACGGTAGAAAACGCTCAGCAGTACGACGTGATCGTCTTCGGCGACGAAGTTCCTGGTGTCATGACCGCGCTGAAAGTGCAGAGGGAGTTGGCCTTGCGGGGACAGCGAGCCGAGGTAGCGATTGTCACCGAAGGCAACACGGCTAACGGCATCGGTGGGCACCTTGTGCGCGGCGGTCTGGCCTATTTAGACCGCAATCAGGTGCCGCAGAATTTGCGATCGCAATACGGCACCTTCGGCACCCCTAGCGCCCTCTATCAAGACTTCCTTCGCCTAGGCCAAGTCAGCACCATCGCCCTAGACCGCAACGCCGCCTCACGCAACTTCTCTGCTGCGCTCGACCGCGCCGACATTGACATTATCGGCAGCGTCAATCTTGGCACCGTACAAACAGCAGGCTCAGTGCTGTGCAGCTTCACGGCCAGCGGCAAAACCTACAGCGCCCAGCAGTTTGTCGATGCCAGCCAAAGTGGGGAGCTAGCGGCGGCTAGCGGCGTCGGCATGATGCAAGGGCTAGAGGCCCTAGGCTTTCCCGACAGCGCCCTAAGTATGGGCCTGATGGTCGATCTTTATGGCGTCAGCGTTGAACAGTTTAAAGGCATGGAGGCGGAGCTGATTCAGCGGTATTTTGATCCGGCGGATGTTTCAGCGCAGCGCTGGCTGACAGTCGCTAGCGGTGGCGATGCCCAAAAGCGACGGGATTTGCTGCTGAGCCTGATAGACTACCACCGTCAGCCCAAGCTGCTGTATCAGGGCACGTCGGACTCAGCAGACGTGCGATCATTGGCCTTTAGCATTTTGGTACATGGCTATATCGGCCAAGAGTACGACCTGAAGTCTTCTGGCTTTTTGTTTGACCGGGCTAATATTGCGGTGCTAGATGACCGGCTAAGTTTTAACGCGCTGCTGTTCTACGCCGATTCAACCACAGCGCAGCAGCTAAGTCGCTCGGGGTCGGTGCCAACGGCGCAGATGAATGCGATCGCCCAGGAAGTCAAAACGCTAATGGAGAAAATTGGCGTTCCTAGGGTGGAGATTATGCCCGAGCTGTACATTCGCAATGCGGGGCAAATTACCAACCCGGTTGATGAGCTGTCGGCTACGCTGATGGCCGCTGGGGGCATCCCAGCTAGTGAGGCGCTAGGCACTTTTGGCTATCATCTAGACGATCGCGGCGGCATCGAAGGGCTAGACGAAGAGGTAGAAGACTCGGTACTGCGGCTGTTTAACTTTGAGAATATGCCCGTGTTTAACTACGGCTTTCGCCATACGCTGCCGCAGGAAAAAGAGAATCTGGCAGTGTTAGGGCCTGCTTCTGGCTTTGGGGGGCTAGGGACAACGGCAGGGCGAATTGTAGAGCTAAACGTGAGCGTGGGCGAGGGGCTCGCGATCGCGATCGCCAAAGCCATTGACGAAGACCGCTCACTGCAAACTATCACCAACGACGAAGTACGCCAGGCGCTGGGCTATCAACCTACGGTGTACGGCTATCGGACCGATAGCTACCGAGCGATCGCCACTCTAGAGCGCCGGTTTCGCGGCATTGACTACGAGCGCAACTACCTAGAGAGTGCTCAATCTTTCATTGATACCAGCAACTATACTGAAGCCGATCGAGTGCTCTCGCGGGCGCTGACCTTGAACCCACGCAATGCAGATGCCTATTACTTGCGGGGCGTAACGCGCGCAAAAGAGGGTAACCTAGCGCTTGCCCAGGCAGATTTGGAAAAATCCATCGAGATCTATCAGTCCGAAGGGAATTCATCCTACGTGCTCAACGTGCAGGGGACACTCGAAGCACTGCTAAACTAATTAACACTTGGCGCAACGGTTGTTCAAATGCATTCAGCGGTGAGCGTGGTGCCTAGCTTTACCATCTTGCTTATTTCTCTTGACTTATTTCTCTTTTTTATCTTTGCTCGGCAGAAACCACCACAGCATAGGTTTATAGCTGCCTTTAGCGAATGCCTTTAGGTTGAAAGTTTCTTAGGCGCAGAGCGTTTGTAACGACAGAGACTGAGCTCAATGCCATCGCGCCGCCGGCGATAATAGGATTTAGCAGACAGCCAAAAATCGGATAGAGAATACCGGCGGCAATTGGAATGCCTGCCACGTTGCAGATGAAGACAAAGAACAGATTCTGGCGGATATTTGCGATGGTAGCTTTGCTGAGCTGAATGGCCGTGACGATGCCGCGCAGGTCGCCAGAGATTAGGGTGATGTCGCTAGCGGCGATCGCAACATCCGTCCCCGTCCCAATCGAGATTCCCCCATCGGCTTGAGCCAACGCGGGTGCGTCATTAATTCCGTCGCCGACCATTGCCACCTGTCTGTCGACCGTCAATCGTACCTTAAACGCCTCTTCCCGTAACCGCGTCAAATTCCTGCACGCCCGTAAGCTTCTTCTCAATCCCCTAAGATTCCGCAATCCCCTAAGATTCCGCATAGTTCACAACGGCCTCTGCTAACGGATGTTCTGAGTTACGCTCAACCGCTGCGGCCATTTGCAACAGTCTCATTTCGTTACTGTTAGCCGTCCCTCTTACGCTCAGGTAATCGGTTACCGTAGGCTTACCCCCAGTCAAAGTGCCCGTTTTATCGACAACAACGACTTGCAGCTCGTGAGCACGTTCTAAGCTTTCAGCATCTTTGATCAAGATGCCATTCTCAGCACCCTTGCCAGTGCCAACCATAATTGACGTGGGCGTCGCTAAGCCCAAAGCGCATGGGCAGGCGATGATCAAAACGCCGACGGTAGTGAGTAGAGCCAGCGTGAGGTTGCCCGTGATGAGGAACTAGACAGTGAATGTGGCGATTGCGATCGCAATGACCACCGGCACAAACCACCCCGTCACCTGATCCGCTAGCTTCTGAATCGGCGCTTTTGAGCCCTGCGCGTCTTGCACAAGCTGCACAATCTGAGCTAGCACAGTGTCTTTACCAACCCGAGACGCCCTAAAGCGAAAGCTCCCAGTTTTGTTAATAGTCGCCCCAATCACTTCCTCGCCCCGTTCTTTCTTAACCGGCACAGGTTCGCCAGTCACCATTGATTCATCAACAGCAGAGGTTCCTTCAGTTACCTCTCCGTCTACCGGGATTTTTTCGCCTGGGCGAACAACAACAATGTCACCAACAACAACATCTTCAAGCGGCAGACCAACTTCCTCATCTTGCCGTACAACTCTAGCCGTATTTGCCTGCAAGCCAATCAGCTGGCGGATTGCGTCTGAGGTTTGCCCTCTAGCACGGTTCTCAAAGTATCGTCCTAGCAGCAACAGAGCGATAATAACTACAGCAGCTTCGTAGTACACTTCTAAAGCGAGTCCTTGCGAGACTAAGAAGTTGGGAAACAGCGTAACAAAAAGAGAATACGCATAGGCAGCGCTCGTTCCTAAAGCCGCCAGCGTATTTATGTTTGCAGCGCGGTGAGTGAACGCCTTCCAGGCACCGACATAGAATAGACTTTATCGGGAATTAGCGCGGTAAAATAAAAGCCGACTAGGAAATAGGAAAGCAGTGCAGTGAGAATAACCTACGCAGAGCTGAAGGGAAAACCTCGAATACTGAAGAGTTTGACGGGACTTACAGTCACCGAATTTGAGGCACTGCTGCCAAGCTTTGAGCGTGCGTGGGCCCAGTTCGTGGAAGCGGAGTTTGGTCAGAAGAAGCGCAAGCGAGCCTATGGGGCAGGACGCAAACCAGAGCTAGAGGTGCTAAGCGATAAGCTTTTGTTTATTCTATTTTACTTCCGGCAGTACCCGACGCAAGAAGTGCAAGGGTATCTGTTTGGTATTGGTCAACCGCAGGCCAACGAGTGGATACATCGGCTCACAGGTGTACTCAATCAAGCACTAGGGGCAGAGCAGCAACTGCCGGAGCGCAGGCCAGCCAAGCTAGAAACAGTGCTAGCGGCCTGTCCTGGCTTGACATTCTTGATAGATGGCACAGAGCGGCCCATCAATCGGCCTAAGGACAAAGAGAAGCAGAAAAGTCACTACAGCGGCAAAAAGAAGCCGCATACGGTGAAGAACAACGTCATCACCAGTCGAGGCGGCAGTATCGTGTACTTGAGTGGCACCGATGCAGGGAAGAAGCACGATAAGAAGATCGCCGACGAGGAAGGTTATTGTTTTCCAGCGGGTAGCAAGCTGTTGCAAGATACGGGGTTCCAAGGCTATAAGCCGGAGGGGGTGAGCATCTTGCAGCCGAAGAAGAAGCCGCGCAACGGCGAACTGACGCCGGACGAGAAGGTGTTCAATCGAGCCGTATCAAGTGTGAGAGTTGAAGTAGAACACCAGATTGGGGGTGCTAAACGCTGTCAGATTCTAGTGCAGAAGTTCCGCAATCGAGTCGATAATTTCGTAGACGATGTGATGGAAACGGCCTGTGGACTACACAACTTTCGGATGAGCCACCGTCGCGGACAGGCTAGTGTATCGGTAGCGAGAGCATAGAAAAGAAAAGTTCAGGATAGGAAGGACCCGTTCCTGTTGTTCACACTATTTCCGATGAAGTCTAATGTTGCTAGCATATACCCTCTAGTTAAGGGGAGAGTCTAGGGGTGAAGAATATTTTTACGCCCTCATCAATACGCTTCGTAAGTGGTGTGACAAGCTACCTACTACGACAAGCTACCGTGGCAGTGCTTTCAAGAGGCGAAGAAAGTCTCGTCTAATACCTATCTACGACCCAAGAGATATCTTACGACAGGTGCCCCCTTAGGTAGAGGAAGTGTTTGCTCGGCTTCTTTACACTTGCTGAGTTAATAATTAAATCGTCGCAGTTTGAGGTAAGCCTTGAGTTCGGATGCTAGCGAGGCTGTTCTGCTGGCGGTTCACTGGAGATTTTTGACTATGTTTTTCCACAAGAAAGAGTTAATCGCAAAAGAGGTTAAGGTAGACGAGCCTAATCCTATGTTTGCGCAGCTTTTGCTAGAGCAATTCGGCGGCGCTACCGGTGAGCTTACTGCCGCCTTGCAGTATTGGGTGCAGTCTTTTCATGTCGAAAACCAAGGCATTAAGGACATGCTGCAAGATATCGCCATCGAGGAATTTAGTCATCTAGAGATGGTTGGTAAGCTGATTGAAGTTCATACTAAAGGGGCAAAACAGGCTGGTCAAGAAGCCGCCTTCAATAGCAGCCTATTTGCTGTGCGCGGTATCGGTCCTCACTTCCTAGATTCTCAGGGCTCTGCCTGGACAGCTGCTTACTTGAATGAAGGCGGAGATGTTGTTCGTGATTTGCGAGCTAATATTGGAGCTGAGGCAGGGGCCCGACAAACTTACGAATCGCTAATCAAGATAGCGCCCGATGCCGGAACAAAGGATACTTTGGTGCATTTGCTAACTCGCGAGATTTCTCATACGCAAATGTTTATGAATGCGCTGGATTCGCTGGGTAAGCTCACCGAGCCGTTCTTTGGGAATGTGCAACCTGATGAAACGGTGGATATCTACTACAACCTTTCTACTGAAGGCAGTGATGGTAGTGACCACCGGGGTCCTTGGAACTCTGATGAAAACTTCCGATATATTGCTGACCCGATGAAGGAAGTGACTAGCGAGACTGTAAAGAAATAAGTAGAGCGTTCAACAACGAGTCGCCTTGCGGGTGACTCGTTGCAACTAGTGAAGCGAAAGTAAACCTAGCGATCGCATCTCTTCGGTCAACTGTACTGGCTTACGAGATCTCCAATATGTCCATCATGCCCTGGTCTTCATGTTCAAGAACGTGACAATCATGGGCATAGCTTTTTAAGTACAGAGTAAATGTATGTAAAAAGAAGCTTTATGCTTACCATGCTTAAGAATCAGGTGACGAAGCATCGGCTGACTGACTTCGCTGGGTTAGTAGCATGACTTTGGAACCTTGTTCGTATTCGAAGACAGTCTCAATGTCATAAGCGGTGCTGACTGCACTCTCAACATCGTCGATAACCGGACCCATGTTTTCTGTCACCAGCCACCAGCGGTCATACCCGGTTGGGAATTCGGCCACCCACTGCTGAGCAGTTGCTAGCGTTTCAACATTTTTGGCGGTATGGATATGAATGTCTAAACTGCCATCATAGTAGTGCAGCAAGGCCATCGAACAGCATTCGTAGCTCCAAACAATGGCATCTCCAGGCTGTTCATATTGCTCAATCGTTTCAACGTTAAACTTGTAATCTGTACGGGTTTGCGTCGTATAGTAATGAATCAGTCCTCCGCTTGTGGCAACAAAGTAAAGTGCCCCGATCGTAACAGCAGCGACTTTCCACTGCTGCCAAAGGCGAGTAAGCCCGGCAGCCAACAGGATAAAGAGATAGGGGGTGACAAAAAGAATGTAGCGACTTTTCCAAATCGGAATTGAGAGGTAGGAAAAAGCAATGATCGGCACCACCGGCAGAAACAGCCAGGTGCAGGCCCACAGCAGCTTAGGCGACTTGTGCTTGCGAATGATACCTGCCCCAATTATTGCAGCCACTAGTGGGGTAAAAAGCTTGTAAAAGAGAGCAGCGATCGCATTACTCTGGACTGGAAACGGCCACACTGTCAAAAACTTGAGCTGTCGGATCAGCTCGTCAAGACCGGGCGGTACTGCGCCAATATGGTCGCCAGCATAGGCCGAGTCAGGAGTTGATTCCCTCGCAACCGATGCAACAGAAGGAGACCACAACACCAGCAATAGCAACAGCCATTGAGCAAAGCTAGTTAGTACCCGGCGCTCTCGACGAAATCGCCAGATGACTATCAGCGCATCGGGTAATAGCAGGGTGATGTTCAGTGGCACCGTATAAATGGCTAGCAGCCTGAACAGTGCCCAACCGGCTAAGGTCTTCTGAGCAGGGCGATGAGGTCGCTCAGTCAGCAAAGCATCGACGGCAAACAACGTCCCGGCCAGTCCCAAACACAGGCTTAGGGCGTACATCCGAATCTCTTGAGCATGGCCGATAAACAAAGGCGAGACCGTTAGCAGCAGAGCAGCAATCAACCCTTCTGTTTCTCCGGCTAGACGTCGTCCCAGCCGATATGTTAAAAAGACGCCGATAATAGCAAAAATAGCGGACAGTGATCGCAACCAAGCATCGCTGCTACCTAGCCGCGCCCAGAACATCAGCAATATATAATAGAGTGGTCGCAGCTGGTTTACTTTGTAGGTTGAAAACAAGCTCTGATTGATATCTTTTAAGCTGTTGAATTCGTCCAACCAAAGACTTTCTCTACCGAGCTGATAGGTAAATAGAAAGATAGCCGTCGTTAAGATGAGAGATATCGGTAGCCAGCGATAAAGCATTGCGGCGCTCGATTGGCTCTTAACTGGCTGTGATATTTTTACGGTCATAGAACTTAGCAGCTAGGCAGCTGATGGAATCATTTGCGATACAAAAGCTCTGTATCAAAAAGTATTAGGCTGAGCATTACTAAAGCATCAAACGTTTGCACTAACACTTGAGTATTTTGTCTTATCAGTGAACTGTTAGGACACAGTCTAGTAGAGACTTAGCAAACATAATTTAGCTAGGTTTCTTACTCACGCACATTCTGTTCATCGCACATTCTGTTCATCACACATTCTGTTCATCACACACTATCGTCAAAGGCCAGTACTTTCATGCATCGCCGATAGACTTTATTCATTCTTTATTGGAGTGCTTTCTACCTTTACTGCAATTACTGCAATATCTGATTTTCAGGAGGCGCGATCGCCATCTGCTTGAGTCGTTATGCGAAAAGCCCAATCTGAAGAATAAGGAGGTTGCCAGCTAAAGTTTGCAGACCCAGAGTCTACTTCAACTTCTTGGTAAGGCAATTGCGTATCAACAGCAACCATCTGAAGAGGGTTAGAAATTTTCTCTAAACTAAACTGAACAGTCTCTGGCGCTTCCACATAGCAAATTGCGGCCTGTTCCCCATCTCTTAGGCAATAGCCGTCGCTAATGAGATCATTATCAGGCGTCATGTTGGTTGAGAATGCGCTATTTATGAACCTGCTGTAGGTTGCGATCGCATCTTTGTTGGGGTATGGAGCTGAAAATTCCTCCCCTTTCGGTCGATGGCCCCAGACATTAGCAACGCCGCCCGCCATCGCCGAATGCCAAAGCCCTTGGCGCGTTTGCATTTGGTCATAATCTCTCGAATGGTTGGATCCCCATATACGGAAGCGATCCTCAGAAAAGGCTGGCCGCTGATCAGCCTTTTCTATGTGGTCTCTATAGTCTTGATAGTCGGGGTGGTGCCACTCCCACGAAGCATAGTCTAAATTTGGACTGACTTCCTGATACTCGTTTTTGTAGCTTCTAGCGCCTATTAAGTGGTAATAGCTACAGTTTTCTCGTAGCTGCATTCGGAACTGCTGTATTTCTGTTGCTGTTGCCCACTCAAATAGGTCAAATCCATAACCGAGTGTCCAGCCCGGCATCGGCGCGAGCCTAGCGGCAATTTCGGCGTAGAGCAGGTCTACGTCTACACCGTAAGTAGAGGGTGTCAGATTTCTCTGTTCGTCTCCCCATAGCCAAAAGTGTGTGGTGCCACCCCGGCGATATGTCTTTAGAACAACCGCTTCAAAATATGCTGGATTTTCCACGAGATCTCGCAGGTTAATGATATGAAACCCGCTAAATCCATGGCCATCTATAAACTCATCTAGTCCTGCCTCTAAATCGGCTTTGTCGTACATGATAAACTGTGGAACAAAGGCTTCTCCAGTCGCTGAACGGATCCACTGACTGCCTTTAGCCGCAACGAACCCTTTGGCGTAAGCCGGCCTATCGGCGTTGATAGTAATCTCACTATCTGTGCTGCCACTGCTAAACGACCAGACTCCTTGTTGCGTGGGTGTAAAGCGAAATTTGATTTGTTCATCATCTTGAAAAGTCAAAACCTGATACTCTTCACCGCTTTCGTGCCGAACGCTTACGGGTTGATGAATAGAGCCATCAATCGGGATTTCGTAGCACTCCCACGCTGGCCGACTCTCCTGATCTGGCGATAAGCAGCTTTCAGAGTACTGAGTAGATAGACCTTCGATTGATCCCTGTCTGGCTATACTTGTATTTTTATTTGTTTCTTTTTGAAAGTTTGAAGAAAAGGCCGAGTGTGCTTGCGCGATCGCCAATACAGCGATAACGCCGACTAAAAAGAGAGTTAGAGGTTTCCAATACTTCATTGCCAATACTTCATTGTAGGTTGTGCAAGAGAAGGTCGATTGAGCCTTTCACATTTTAAGAGTGAGTATCATCTTTATACGGACGCTTCATGGACTGCGCAAGCTGTTGTGGAGAACCCATTCCGTCGCTGACCAACGGATAAGCTAGGCTTCCCATACCAGCGGTAATTAATGTCTTAATCCGCATAAATAAGGCAGTAGAGATAGCCACGGCTGGGTTAATGCCGAACAAGCCCAAAGTAAAGCTGTAGGCTGATTCCATCAGGCCGATTCCACCAATTGAAATTGGCAGGTTCATGATAAACATAATTACGGGAACGGCTACTAACATGCTGACGAAACTGATGCTACTATCGAAGGCTGAGGCACTTACCCAAACGTTGACCACCGCCAAAAAATAGAAGACTAAAGAATTAAAGACGGCAACCCACAAGGCTCCTGGCTTGTCTTTGTAGACTAAAACAGCTGCTCGAAACTTTCCCAGCTTTTTTAGAAAAGCTGCTATGAAGGGCAGTCGGTTGCCAAGATTCTTATCAATAAAATTGAACGGTCGTGCGTCAATAATCACCCAGCAAATTAGCGCTACGCCTACTAGCCCTATTGTCAGCGTGACCGTTAGCCAGGGTAGATTAAACATTTGTAAGTTAACGACGACTGCGATCGCCGCCAAAAACACCAGCATTGCCAGTCCGCTAAATCGCTCGACAAAGACTACAGCAGCAGATTCGGCATAGCGTCCTGTGTATCGGCTTAACTCATGAATACGGACGAAGTCGCCGCCAATGCTGCTAGGCAGAACCAGATTAAAGAAACCACCGATCACGTAGTAGGCGTACAGTCGCCATAGTCCTACTGGTAGCCCGATGGCTCGCGCCAAACAGTACCACTTTATCGAACTGACAATATCGATTATGGGTACCAACAGAATGGATATAAGAATAAGCCATAGATTAGCGCGGGAAAACGTGCCCACTAAGTCTTGCCGTCCACTAGCACTAAGAAGACCTGCCTTGTGAAAAACATATACGAGTAGAGCCGTTGTGACCGCGATTCGGAGAAAGTGCAGGGCTTTTTTGTTCATGATAATGGGGCGACAGTCTTCTCTCTATAAAGTAAAAATGGCTGTTTGCTGGCTATTTTCTAGCTGTTTGCTGGCTATTTTCTAGCTGTTTGCTATAGAGAGACAGGCTCCGGTGCTGGCTTTTTGTCAATAACTTTGGCCGGTATACCGATAGCGATCGCATTAGTTGGAACATTCTTGGTAACCACAGCACCTGCCCCTACCACCGCATTATCTCCAATTGCAACACCATCTAGAACCACAGCTTTTGCCCCTAGCCAGCAGTTATCTCCAATCAAAGTCGGCCCGTCAGAGTAGCCATCTTGATCGGCTAAAGGCACTGTCGAAAGATATTCATATCTGCCGCCGCTCATAATGTAGCTATCGGCGGCAATCAGAGTACCGCTGCCAATAACCAGCTTTCGTCCCGAATAGATTTGGCAGTTAGTACCAATGTTTGCCCGAGATTTTATTTCTATCGTGCCGTCTTTACAGTAAAGGTTAGAGTTTCTGCCGACAAAAACACCGTCTCCAATGCTGATGCCTGACTTATCTTGACCTTTTGCATCAATGACACAGCCATCATCAAAAATCACGCCACTGCCTATACGAATCTTGTGAGGATGTCTGAGCGTTACTCCCCGACCAAACACCACACTTTTACCGACTTCGCCTAGCAGCAGCGGGTATAGCTTGCTTCTAGCGTAAAGGCCTAGAGCACCCGGTAGACCGCTGCACAAGAGAATAATTAGCTCATACTTAATCAGGCTGCCGAGGTCAACTTTACCAACAGTTAAGGAAGCATACTGCTGCCAGAGAGGTACTTTGCCCTGATTAAACTCTTTAACTTTAAAGTTTCCTGATTCCATGTCTAGTTTGCTTTCTAATAGTGAAGCGTTGCTAATGTCTTTCTAATATTCAATGGGAGATAAAACTATTTTCCTTGCGACTATTTCTCTTGTGAACAGTTGGAAGAACTCTCAAAGAGAGATCCATTGCTTTTCTAGATACCATTGACCTAGTTCTTTAAGCCCTTCTTGATCGGAATGACGCGGTTGAAAACCCAGCAGATTTTTTACCTTTGAAGTGTTGAACGAGCGGTCTTTAGTGTAAAACGCTAGCCGTCTACGATAGATAGGCGGCTCAATGCCTAAAGGCCGGAAGATTAACTCGCAAAGATCTGCCAAGGCAAACAGGGGTGCACCCGGCAGAGAAACAAATCTGACTGGCACTAAATATTCTTCGCTGATGAGGGAAACCATCTCTTTAAAGGTAATCGCTCGCTCACTGCCGCAAATAAAGGTTTCTCCGATAGCTTTGGGATGGGTTGCGGTGAGTAAAAAGCAGTCGGTCAGATCGTCAACATGAATGAAGTGCAGCAGATTGCTACCGTTGCCGATAGCGGGCACCCAGCCTTTGGCAACCATCTTGTAGATTTTCAGCAATCGTAGCTCGCCGGGGCCATAGATGCCAGCAGGACGCACGATTGTAATCGGCAGTCCGCTTTCTTCCCCAAAAGACTTAATCCACTTTTCGCCTTCAAGCTTGGTGTCTTGGTAAATATCTCCTGGCGACATAGGGTAGGTTTCATCAGCCGGGGGGTGAGCGATATGACCATGAACGCCGATAGTAGAGACATGTACAAAGCGCTTGAAGTCTGGCTGCTGAAGGGCGGCTTTGGCTAACAGCTGCGTGCTTAAAACATGGACGTTGTAATAGCCCTGATCAGGAGATTTAGCCTCTCGGAACGGCGTGACCATATGGAAAATATAGTTGACGCCTGTTACTGCCTGCTCAATGAGATCCGCGTTGAAGACATCGCCTTTGACCCATTTAATGGAGAGACCTTCAAACTGTTGGATATTGGAAGTAGGACGGGCGATCGCCACTACTTCGAGCCCCTGTTCAACCAGCTTGCGAACGAGAACAGCGCCTGTAAAACCAGTTGCGCCAGTGACCAAAACGCGACTTCCTGCCGGCAGTTTTGGCGCCTCGCTAACGCTGGCTGAATCAGCAGTTGATGAATTAGCAGTCAATGAATTAACCATGAGTAGCTGCCTCTTTAACCTGTTTGGTGAGCTTGAGAATGACAGGAGAGCCGAACTGCTTAGAAAGTCCTAGCTGCCGCGCTCCCCCTTCTAAGACTGAGGATATTTGAGGTTTGCCCAGCACACGGTGCAAAACCATGGGCCAGAAAAATTGGGCATAGCGCTGATGGCGCCGCTCCTGAAGAGAATCACCTGCACCCAAACCCAAGCTTTGAGCGTAGTCCAGTAGTTCGGTTTCGTCGTAGCAGGTATAGGGCCGGGTATTGCCCTCAACACCCTTCTTGAACGAGAACAGCAGCGGCGTAATGTAGTTAACGCTGCGCAGCGTTGGGTAGTCTACCAGCACAGCCCGCTTAGCGATGCGAGCAAGCTCACTCAAAAACTGCTGCCACTGCTCCACGTGCGCTAAAAAGCGATAGCTAATCACCACATCAAACGAATTGTCAGCGTAGGGCAGCGCTAATACATTGCCGACTTCAAACTGACACTGCCCCGTCTCTACCAGCGATCGAATCCTGGTCTGACAGCTTTCATCACTGCCGAGTACCGTAACCGTATGGCCTTCCGCAATTAGTTGGAAGGTGAGCTGACCGTGGCCGCCTCCAACTTCTAGCACGCTGGCTTTGGGGTAGGGCTTGAGCATGGCCAAAGTTGCCTCTGACTGTACGTGCAGCAGCCAGGCTCCGGTCGGTCCGGCAAATCGGGAGGCGTAGGCTTCTGAGGACGTCTCGATATCGGCAGTTTCTGGAAATTGTTGAGTGGAAATCATGGCGGTGCTAGCAGAAGAACGCAGATAGACGAAGTTAGCTCAGTATTAGCTCAGTCTGAGCAGAGACTGATTCTTTAAGAAATGCCAGGGTGACTGCGGCTGGCCGTACGCTTGAACGACTGCCTGTGGCCCTAGCAAAATTTGCTTAAGGCTCTCACCAGGCTGATCCTTATCGAGATGACCTTGGGTAATAAAGCCAAAGCTACCGGCTCGCTTTACTTCATAGGCTATGGGCAAAGGATCGGTGCCAGGTAGCTGTAAGCGCTGCTGACAGTAATCAGGTAGAGGCCAAAAGCTAGGACGACCACCATTGTCCCCGGCAAAAAGAGGGCCGTCAGCGCTCTGTAGCTGTGCAGCGACCATCTGACCGCGTTTGCCTAGCCACTTACCGACGCCCCAGGGCAGCACCGGTAATCCACCGGCAGCGGTAACAGCTGCTAGCGTATCTTCTAGACTGAGGCCATTCTCAACTGCAGCGGCAGTGATCAGCGCTAAGACTTCAATTCCTTCTTGCGTAATAGCCTGCCGTCCGGCAGCTATCAAAAGGGTATGACCTGAAGAATGTTTGAACCAGAGGGTGGCCGCTTCTGCGGTTGGGCAGATTTCCCAGTCTGCTGGCGGGTTTCCTTGTTTGTAGCGGCTCACTAGATCGGCAAAGGCATTAACGCCGCTGACCTCTGCTAGCAGCAAAGCGGCGGTTATAGGCCCGCTATGCCCTAATTTTTCGCTTTGACGCTGGAAATTAGCCAGGGCAGAGCGTAAAAACTGTGTCAGGTCGAAACAGGGATGTAGATGGACATGGGCATCTACCAGCAAAGAAGGCAGATCGGTTGATAGGGTCATAACCTGACGGGTGGTGCTTAAGGGACTGGTGGAAGCTGTGAGCTGTGAGTTATAAATTTGAGTGACGCGATCGCTAGCGAGAGACCGGGTGGTCAGCGCGCGCTTTCCAAAGTTGTAATCCGCTGAGCAGTATCAGCGAATAGAGGATTTCGGCGCTGATAAAGATCAGGTGGCTGTTGTCCCACAGTCCGTGCGAGTGGTGCACAGCTGGGAACAGGGCAAATGGCGACCGAAAATACTGAGAACTGAGCGGCCATAAAAGGGGGATACCGCGACCACCAGCCGTGAATAAGTCCAACAGAAGATGAGAGCCGTAGATCCCAAGCGTTAGGATGAAGAGGAGAGAATAGCTAGACTGACGGCGATAATAATGGACAATCCAGGCCAACAGAGCGCTAACTATCAGCGCAGCTAGCAGACTGTGAGACGGGCCACGATGAAGTCGTAAACCAGTTAATAGCTGTCCTAAGAAATCCAGATCGGGCAAGTTGGCAACAAATAGACCGTAGAGAGCAGCGGCAGGCGTTATCGGCCAGAGCCGGCTAGGGATGATGCTTTTAACAACTGGTAGACGAGCTAGGACGTAGCCTGAAACTGAGTGGGCAATGGGCGAAGGCATGATGACGAACTCCTGATGACAGATCTTTGATGACGTTGAGCCAACAACGTTAAGCGAAGACTAAACTGGACAGGGCGGACGGACAGATGGCTGCTGTTCAGATCGCTGTCCAGATCGCTGCTGTTCGAGATGCTGCAGCACCTGCTGCACTTCGGCCTGCTGCTGTTGGGGGCTCCAGCCCAGCGACTCACCCATAATGCGTGCACATAGTTGCAGCACCTCGTCGCCAGGATGGCCGACCGCGCCCAGCTCTGTCCGGCGGAAAATCACGTCACTGAGAGTCTGAGGCATTGTGTTGCGCAAGTTGTATTCAACCTCTGCTATGAGAATCTTCTGATCGCTTAGAGGTGGAGCCAGAGGTAGAGCAAGCGGCGAGGCGTCATGATCTAAAGCGGAGAGCTGCTGTAGGACTTTGGGGTAGTTGGTCCCGTAGTTGTGTACTAGCTGCTGTAGGATTTGAGCCGGGATTTTTTCACCGTAAGTTTTGACCGCAGTCTTCGTAAACCGCTGAAACTGTGAGATCTTTCCGCCGTGAAGAGGCTCTTGGTGAGAGACAGATGGGGGCGAAATTTGGCGGCGATCGCGAAAAACCCAATCAACTGCCCTGCAAGCCAAATCGCGCGCAGTCGTATACTTTACGCCAGTAACAGAGAGCAAACCGCCAAATCCTTCACCGCTGTAGTCTTTGAGCTGGAACTGTTTGGTGAGCTGAACCTCGCCAGTCTTTGCGGAAACGCCGTAGCTAGGCAATAGCCCCGTGTGCACCCACTGCACGTCGTCAGGAGTGAGGTTGAAGCTGGGGTATGCCTGGTTAATGTCGGCCAAAAAGTTCTCAATCTCGGCGCTGGTTGCACTAGGTGGCTTGCTATGAGCGGAGTCGGGGCCATACCAGGTGCCAACGAGGGAGCGCGATCGCCAGGGAGCGATAAAAAATAGGCGGCTGCCTGGCGCTCGGCCTGTAATTCCCACGGCGCACTTGTGCTGCGAGCCAAACAGAGGCCGGGTCACTAGGTTCATAGCCTTAGCAAGTGGCTGTGGGTCGCTGCCTTTCTCCACGACAGTAGAAATTAACTGGTTAATCCAGGGGCCACTAGCGTTAACGATGGTTTTCGCTTGAATGGTAAAGCGATCGCCTGTTAGCTGATCTTGAGCCGTGGCAGCGACGACGCGATCGCCTTCCCTAAGCAGATTGACCACACGGGTATAGTTAGCCACCTGAGCACCGCGCTGAGTTGCTGACTGCAAGAAAGCCAGCACGAGCTGTTCTGAGTTGTAGACCTGAGCATCGTAAAAGCAAGCAGCGCCCGTCAGCCCTTCCTGGGATAGGTCAGGCAGCTGTGCCAGACACTCTTGCTTCGAGAGCATTTGGCCAGCAGGAATGTGCTTTTGTGGATCGGTGAGATAGAGATTGCGATCGTAGCTAACCCAGTCATTGATCTTAAGTGCGGTCGTCATCGCCTCCTTACCCTTGAGACCGTGGCCATAAGTTGGTACTAATACCGGCAGCGGATGTACCAGATGAGGCGCAATCCGCATCAGCGTTTGGCGCTCTCTAATTGACTGGCGCATCCGTCGTAGATCCGCTGTTTGCAGATAGCGCAGACCGCCGTGAATCACCTTGAGGCTATTAGCCGACGTACCAGAGGCAAAGTCAGACTGTTCTACTAGCGCTACCGACAGCCCCCGGAGAGTGGCTTCCCAGGCTACACAGGCACCGTGAATACCGCCGCCAACGACCAGCAGGTCAAATGACTGATCGGACAGGACGGGCAAGTTTCTCTGCATGCTGATGTAGATCTCCGGTTAAAAAACTTAGCAGTTCAAATGTTGTTTGCAGCGGCTGACTCTATAAAACTGTTGATTTTGTGAAACAGTTTTAGCGTTACGCCCGCTTCGCGCCTGCTAGCGGCGCCTTCGCTAAAGACGACAAAGCTGAGTTTAGCGATAGTTCGCTATGGAGCCAGTCGTAGAGTGACGAGAGCTTTTGTGAAAAGGCTTCGTAGTTATGGTCTTTAGCAATATAGGCTTGGGCCGCTGTGCCCAACTTCTGTCGCAGTTCAGGGTGAGTAATCAAATGCAGCATACCGGCAGCAAAAGCCTCAGCATCAGGCTCAGCTAGCCAGGCTAGCTGGCCATTGGGCTGGCCACTGAGAACCTGAGTATGAGTAGTCAAGTTAGTTGCTAGCAGCGCCTTACCGCTATCTAGATAGGAGTAGAGCTTCATTGGCGTATTATTACCGTGAATACGGGGGGAAACTACAATATCAGCCTGTGCTAGATACTGCTTGAGTAGCCCAATAGGCCGAGGGCCGATGAAGTGAACATTGGCATCAATTTCGTACTGAGCAGCCTGCATCTGATATCGCTTAATATCATCTGCATTGCCGCCCACAACGACTAAATGAGCAGTCGGGGCATCCTGCAAAACTCTAGCAAAGCTCACGAGCAGCAGGTCGATCCCCTGATATTGCTCTAAATTGCCCACATACATAAGCAACGAGCCTTCGATACAAAATTGTTCTCTAAGGCGCTCTTTGGAGACTGTTTTAGGGCACTGCATGGTTGTTTTCATAGCTTTACGCAATAGTAGAATCAGCGTGATAGTTGAGGAGCGAAATGTCGGGAATAACAACGACTTTGTTCGGTTTATGCTGCTGCACTTCGAGCGCTAGCGACTGACAGACCGCGACAACCGCTTTGGCATTATGAACAGCAAAGCCTTCACAAGGTTGTAGGATCGCCTTTAAGAATTTCAATCGAGGATATTTATCAGTGATTTGTTGGACTAATGAAGAATCCATGTCGTAGACATAGGGAATGCCAAACAGCTTTTTGATAATCAGCGCAATGAAAACAGCTTCTTCGCCAGCATGGATGAGATCATAGCGATTGCTTCTGACGAACCTGATAGCCTGAAACAGTAAAAATAGATCACAGACTACTTTTTTCCAGGAAAAGCCCGGGCGGACATTCTGTATGAACTTGAAGGCAGGCGTGCGGTAGATCGTCACGTTAGGATAGTGAACGTCGCTGCCTTCTGGAAATGCAATCACATCTATGGTTTCGCCCCGCTCAGAAAGCACCTTCAGAACCAGACCTGCTGCGATCGGCGTGCCTCTAGCTTGATAGAAGGGATGAGGGGCCAACATTAGAATTTTCATGTCGTGTTAACCGATAACTTTTTGTTGCCGAGATCGACGCTGAGTCGCTTCGTAGGACTGAGCTAGATGGCAGCTCGCGAATGCTTCTCAGCAGACTGATCGCATCCGGTTAGGTACACCTGAACAAGCGTGCTCGATCAGCTACGCTCGAATACACATATAAACGATAGCTGTTACCAAAAATTGGGATATCTACTGTGTTTATGCAATGTTTATTGTTGCTGCTCACTGTTTAAAGTAGATATAAATACTAGAGCTGTTGCGTGATAAGAAAAATAAATAGGAGTGCAAAATTATTTACAGTATTCCCCGTCAGATAGGAGGATTCTAATGGGAGTCCCTTTATCCGCTGAGTAGTGATGCCTTTAACTCGTCAGATTGGCTCAAAAACGCGTTACTTACTCGAAAGACTCTATCCACCATCGGGTTTGTCAGCGCGCTCATTGCCTGCCTGGAATGCATCTGGATAGTAGAACTCTACGATTGTCCGGGTCGAAGCCGTCGTCGGAAGCTCAACGATGAGCAGAAAGCGCAAATTAAAGCCTGGGTCTTGGCCTCACCGCGACAGTTAAAAGCCATCGAATGCGTTACGACGGGTGCTAGCCAAACGTCCACCTCAAGCGGAGTATCAGCGTAAGCGGTATGCGCTCGATAGCCTCAAAGCGTTAGAGACCGATGGCAGCATTAACTTGTTCTATATGGACAAAACTGGCTTTACGCTAGTGCCGCCAATTCCCTACACTTGCCAAGCTGGGGGAGTACCGCTCGTAGTACCGAGCCAAAGGAGCAAGCGCTTCAACGGCCTAGGCTTTATGACCCGGCAAAACCAGATGGAAAGCTATGTTTCAGCGCAAACTATCACGGGTGATTTCCTGACTTAGGTTAACCGTAGGCCTAATTGTATTGAAACCTTCTTCTCAGAGATCGATAAGCCTACCGCGATTGTTATGGCCCACAAGCCTCTATTCACACCGGACAAGTGGTTAGCGAACAGCGAGCAAGCAAGCACAGTGGGCGAAGCGGCAGGTGCACTTGTTTGGCTTACCGCCCTACTCACCGGAACTCAATCTGATAGAGATTGTGTGGCGGTTCATGGAGTATGAGTGGATTGATTGCAAGGCTTATCAGAGTTTGCAAGGTCTCAAAGACGCAGTTGGACAGATGCTCATAGACTATGGAGGAAAACTTGTAATTAACTTTGCGTGACCACTTATGACTATCTTGTTCCCGTGCGTTGACATGTGAGAACAAGAATACTAAAGTAAGAACAAGATAAATAAAGACTTTTGTTAGTCATGGCGATAATCACGCGAGCAACGTTGCGCCCATACGCAGTCTTAGGATCGAGGATTAAACAAAAGAGTCAATATGTCTGATAATGAGGAAACCCAGTTATTTCGGCTCAAACGATGAAAACCGTCCGCGCTTACTCCTGCGCAATAGAAGAGCAGATGCAGCGCTACTATGAGTCGTTAAGCGAGAAAGACCGTCGCCGCTATGCCGCAATCGAAGCGGTCAAAATAGGTTATGGGGGCATCAGCTATATCCATCGAGTCCTGGGCTGTGTGCGTGGGAGTATTCGGTTGGGAATCGCCGAGTTATCGGATCCTGAGGCAATGAGAGAAGCGCGACAGCGCTCACCTGGCGGCGGTCGTAAAAGTGCTTTTGACACGATTGCAGGACTCGATGCGGCCTTTTTGCGAGTCGTTGAGCGTCACACGGCAGGTTCACCGATGGATGAGTCGATTAAATGGACGCACTTGACCCGTCAGCAAATAGCCGACCGATTAGCAGACGAAGAAGCAATCAGCATCAGCGTGACGGTGGTGGACCAACTCCTCGATAATCATCAGTTCCGACGGCGTCAGGCGCTCAAGCGTAAGTCAACCGGTAGCAACCCTAACCGCAATCAACAGTTTGAGAAAATACACAAACTGGTCGATAGCTACCAATCGGCAGGTGAGCCTGTGATCAGCATGGATACCAAAAAAAGGAGCTAATCGGGCCACTGTATCGAGCCGGACACGCCTACACACAAGCGCCCATAGAAGTCTACGACCATGATTGGCCTTCTCTATCAACGGGCAAAGCGGTTCCGCACGGACTGTATGACCTCACCGAGAACGTTGGCTATGTTCAGATTGGCACCTCTCGTGACACGCATGAGTTTGCGATTGATTCCCTGCGCTACTGGTGGCAAACGTACGGGCGGCAGCAGTACCCAACGGCCACCTCATTGCTGTTGACCTGTGATGGTGGGGGTAGCAATAGTTCGCGCTCTTATCTGTTCAAAGCAGCGCTACAGGACTTGGCTGCTGAGCTGACCCTGGACATTCGGGTCGCTCACTATCCGCCCTACACCTCTAAGTACAATCCGTTCGCGAAGCGTGCCGCAGGCTTATGAACATCGATTGTTTCCACATCTGACGCGGGCGACGCAGGGGGTGATTTTCGATACGGTTGATACTGTCAAAGAACTGATGGCTACAGCAACCACGGCAACCGGATTGAGCGTTTTTACAACCGTCCTTGACCGAGTCTATGAAACCGGGAAGAAAGCGACTGATGAACTCAAAGCCAGCATTCGCATTGTGTTTGATGACGTTTTGCCAAAATGGAATTACACCGCCCTGGCTAATCCCCCTCAAATCGAATCAACTATTTAATCCTCGATCCTTAGGAAAGAGCAACAGCAAAATACGAGGCCGTATCTGTGAGCTGCTTTTCCGCCTAGTGCAGACGGACAATCCGACTAAGGTAAAGCGTCTTTGTGAAGCCGAGATTGAGTGGCTACTGTGTGAGTACGAGAAAGCGAGCACTCGAACCAGCTACGTGAGTGCGTACCGCAAAGCGGTCCGTGCCTTTTACGAGGAACACGGCATCGCTAATCCTTTCAAAGTAGAGAAGCAAACGAGCAAAGGCCAAGTGATAAACCATCTAGCCGAGAGCTATCTGCTAGCACCTGCCGAGGACTACGAGAGGGTGAGGCAGGCAAGTAAGGCAAAGACAGAAGCCCAGCGCGACAATCTGATCGGCTTTAACGCTACGTCAGCGCTAGAAGCTACTACAGCTGCCTTACAGTCTGAGGACTGGCGAGAGCTGGCTGTAGGGCTGATGATGGCCGTTCAATCCCGCCCTAGTGAGATCCTTCAATCAGGAGAGTTCAAAGCTATCAGTCAGTATCGTCTAGCGTTCAGTAGCCGTGCCAAGAAAAGGGGAGAGATCGCGCAAGGGGAGATCTACTGTCTAGTGGATACGGTTACCTTCATCGATGCGTTTAGCCGCCTGCGCCGAGAGCCAGGGGTGATGACGATGAAAGACTGGTCACTCAAAGAGATCGACAGCGGCAAGAACAAGACATTGAACCGAGCCGTAAGACGGCTGTTTGGAGCGGACCGAGCAGGCGGCGAGATTATCCCGGTTCCCTATGGTGAGCAGAAGGCGTACGGGGGATTGAGCTGTAAGAACCTACGTGCTGCTGGTGTGAACGTCGCTTACTGGCTTCATGGCCGCGAGGACCAAAGCCTAGGCCGTTTTGCTGAACGACAGCTACTGCACAATAACCCTGGCACTGCTGCTAACTACGAAGACTTCTACTGCACCGATACCAAAGGCAAGCGCCTACAGCAGATTGGCATTCTCAAAGATGAGCCGCTGACTGCCACGCCGCTCAGCGAGAAGCGTAGTAGCCTATCGTTAGATAAGCAGCTGCTATCGATGGTGAGCGATGCTGAGCAGTGGGGAGAAGGAAGCCACGCCGATAGGTTAGAGCGCATCATCGCCCGAGCAAAGCAGGCGGATAGACTAGAAGCGCAGCTAGCAAGAGAGTGCGAGAAACGGCAGCGGCTAGAACTAGAGTTGAACCGATTGCAGTCACTATCGACAGCGCCTACTAAGCCAATCAGCGCTGAACCCATTCGAGAAGACGACCAGACCGGCTTCAACTGGCGAGATGTGTCTAACGATGAACTGAATGGCGATCGCCGCCATGATGCCTACCATGAGAAGCTACGTCGCTCAGTCGAAGCGATACAGGAGTACAACGCGGGTCTAGACGATAGCGAGCAGTTTGCTATTACCGGCTCGTTACTGCGCCAGCTAACGAAGGTAAAGCCGGGACTGGTCAAAGAGTGGATGGAAGCGCACGAAGCCGAGCTAACGCGCTACAACGCTGGCTATGGTGCTCGTCAGAATACGAGCACCATAGCCAGCGCCGCGCTCAGTCATTAAGTGGAGTAGTGTATACGGAGAATATGAGTGGCAAGCAAAAAGAGACTAAAAAGAGTGCAGGCGATGCCTGATAGCTGCTTCGAGGGCTACTATTACAGACTGTTTTGAATGGAGTGCGATCGCCCCCACTCGCCATTACTACCCATCCATCACCATCAGTGCGATCGCACTCTTAGCAACTCCTTGCAATTCTACAGTTAGCGGGTCGCCTGCATCGCGCTCTAGCTAGATCAATCAGTGACACCAGCTGGTATCAGTTCAGGCAATGGCTAGAACGCTACAGTGAAGTGTTCGGTCGGGTGACGGTTGCAGTTAATCCAGCCTATACCTCGCATCAGTGTTCTAGCTGCGGCGAGATCGTCAAGTGGCTTTAGCTGTGGGAGTGTCAAGTCTCATCAAGGATGGTTTCAGAAAGCTGGAAATAGCAAACGCTTGGGGGCTCACCCTCTATAATATAGGCCTCTTCAGCTAGAGGTCGGAGGGCAAGTTTGAATCAGATTCTACGTTGTCTCTAATTTTGGTTGTGGCACAAACTGGTAGGGGTAAGACTCAATGGACTCGCTGATTCAGGGAAGATACAGGCTCATTGAGCAGTTTAGAAACAAGCCGGGTCGACAAACCTGGCTTGCCTTCGATGTAGAGAAAGAGCAGCGAGTCGTACTCAAAAAGCTTTGCTTCGATGCTTCGTTTGAGTGGAATGCCCTGAAGCAATTTGAGCGCGAGTCCAAAATCCTACAGAACCTGGAACACCCCAGAATTCCTAAATTTCTCAGTTTCTTTGAGCTGGAGAGCGAAAATAGCAGCGCATTTATCTTGATCCAAAGCTACATCGAAGCGCAGTCTTTAACAGCCCACATTCAAGCTGGGCGGACATTTACCGACTCGGACATTAAGCAGATTGCAGCGTCAGTCCTAGACACATTGAGCTACCTTCACAGTCGCTGTCCGCCTGTGATCCATCGAGATATCAAACCTAGCAACATCCTGCTAAGCAATAGCTTCGACAATCGTATTGGGCAGGTATATCTGGTGGACTTTGGATCGGTCCAGACGCCAACTGCTACAGGAACAGATACGTTCACAATTGTGGGTAGCTATGGCTACATGGCTCCGGAACAGTTTATTGGCCGAGCAATGCCCGCTTCTGATTTGTATGGCCTAGGGGCAACGCTGATCTATCTGGCAACGGGTCGACATCCTGCCGATTTGATGACAGACGATTTCAACTTGGATTGGAGAGAGTCTATATCGCTTTCCGCTCAATCAACAAACTGGATCAAGCAGTTGGTGGAACCCGATCTTTCTCGAAGATTCAAGAATGTAGAAGAAGCAATTGAGCACTTAAAAAGTCCCCCTACAATACTCCACAAGGACTCCTTAGGAGTCGCTTCTACACGCTTAGCTCAACATTCCTTGCCTCAGAGCAGACTATCCTCACGCTACCTCACTGGCGAGGTCTTTCTAATAGGGATTGGAACAACGTCTATGGTGGTAAGTTCTTTGAGTGCAATCTCGTTTGTACTCCGCGATGTTCCAATCCCGGCATGGAACCTTTTAGCTTATTTCGTAGGGAGTTTGATAATTATAGGAGACTTGAGCTATAAGTCCTTACAATCAAACTCGCATGGCTACTCTTCTTTTGCTTGGACGCGGCTAGGAGAGGCCCTACAAGGTACTGGAAATAAGCCAAAAGCATTAGCTCGGTATCGGAAATATCAGGCGGATGCGCTTGCTAAACTGAAAAGATATAAAGAAGCCATTGATAAGTACGACAGAGCAATTGAACTAGAGGCAGATTATTCCTGGACTTGGAAGAATCGAGGGGATGCGCTTTGTGAACTAAAAAGGTATGAAGAAGCTATTGATAGCTACGATCGAGCAATTGAACTAGAACCTGATTGTTCTTGGATTTGGAAGAATCGAGGGGATGCGCTTACTGAACTAGGAAGATATCAAGAGGCCATTGAGAGCTGCAATCGAGCAGAAGCTATTGATAGCTACGATCGAGCGATTAAACTGGAGCCCGGTTATTCTTAGATCTGAAGCGATCGCGGGTATTCGCTACAGGCGAAGGGTTGCTACTTGGCTAGCGCTGCGTCGCGTCATCCTACCCGAGCAGGGGCTATTTGTCTGAATCAGTAGCTTTATATGAAAACTTTCAGATTCAGACATACCTAAACTCATAGTTTCAGTCACTCGAAATACCGATATTAGCCAATTAGGTATAACCTAGCTGAATGACTCCAGTAATATTGTCCGCGCCATAGCCTCGATTTACGGCTGTTTGAAAGACCGAGTGGGCGCTCTTGCTTATAGGAGTATCCAATTGATTTCTCTGACTATCTGCTAAGTACGATAGGTCTTTCTCCACTAGCTCAATTGGAAACATTGCGCCGAACTTACGCGCTACTATTGCTCTTGCTAAAGCGTCAGCCGCAGAGCTGCATACAGGTGTCGCGGTCAATATATCAACGGCCTGCGCACTTTCTAATCCGTAGTGCCGCATAAAGGTGATGAGTTCACCCAACGCTGCAGTTTGAATACTAAATAGTGCATTAACTGCGAGCTTAATAGCCATGGCATTTCCAACCGCGCCAGCGTAATGAACAGCACTTCCCAAGGTGTTTAAGACTGGTCGAACGCGCTCTACAGAATCTTTTTCACCGCCGACAAAGTAGATAAGCTGAGCGCTTTCAGCTTGAGGTAGCGATCCAGCGACAGGAGCGTCTAGGAAGGCACAGGCTTTCTTTTGAAAGTGTTGAGCAAGCGTACGTGTCCAATCAACGGTAAGCGTAGAACTTTCCAGTGCGATCGCATTTTTACTCAATCCATCCAAGGCCCCAACTTCATCGGCGAGCCATACCTGCTGTGAAGCCTCATCGTCACGCACCATACTAATCACAAACTCAGCTGATTTCACAGCAGCACGAGGCGTATCGGCGGCCTCAGCGCCTGCTAATACTAGCGCTACAGTCTTCTGCGCACTTCGATTCCATACGGTGACAGCATGGCCCTGCTTCAGCAGATTTTGCGCTATTTGCGCTTCCATACCCAGCACAGTAATTCGACTCATAGAGGTTCTCCTGTTCAAACTCTTTCCAAACTCTACGCAGTAGGATTGGTAGGTTCAATATCTAGCCGCGCATGGGTGTCGTGGCTAAAACGCACGAAATAGGGAAGCAGTCGACGGTTAAGTGATTAAAATGCAGGAATGGATCTATCTGTACTGCAGACATTTTTGAACGTGGCCAGGCAGGGGAGCTTCGCTGCGGTAGCACGCGAACGCAATAGTGCAATCCGATAGGAGCCAGTACGAATCCGATATAAAGTGTGCCGATTACTCTGATGGGTAGTTCAATCTGTTGCATATAAGAGACTGGCTGAACTGAAGAAAGCCTGTACGCGCTGTAGAGATACTGAACTGAGCGATAGTGTTTCATGCAAAATATAAACGCTGTAGAGGCTATAACCTATAAGTAGCCTAAGCTATAGCCTCTATCGGTCTATCATTACGTAGTCACTCAGACACTGACTACGACTAGTGCAGGAAGATAGAGGCTGACAGCTCAGTGCATCAGCAGTCATAGCTTCGGCACTCAAGTGCACGCGGGTTCTCAGTACAGTAACGCTCAAACGCAGTCTGACAGGAAGGCACTGAGGGAAGCGATCGCACTCGGCGGGAGGAGGTTCTTAGCTCTTCAACGGTTTCCCATGCGATCGCTACGTCCACGCCCTGGCAACCGTACATCTGAGTTAGACGACGAGCATGTTCTAAGGCAGCTTGCAATCGGTTCTCATAAGTTGCCTCAAGCGAAGGCGATTGTTGTTCACTTGTAGAGAGAGCGGCTGTCGATAGGAATGCCTGTTGCTCAGCGGTAGACATAGTTGTTGTAAAAGCATTTGTCTTGGTAGAAGCGATAGTCGTGTTAGCCATAGCGAATCACCTAACGAGAGAACTTTTTATGAACTGCTCACAGCTTAGACATAACTCAGGCGGATTGCAATACTAAAAATATATAAGATTTAACTATGTCTAGTCAGTTTTTCTTAACCGGGTGCTGCGGTTAGCTAGGCCTATTGAGCGTGTGGTCCAAACGCCATCCCATCAGGTATGGCTCGCCAAAGATGTGTGATGCACAATTAAATGCGATATGCCAGCCATTGTGGAGCGAGACTGCCCTGACCATGCCACGGCTTCAGACTTAGCGGGGCTTTGTGTTCCAAAATCTCTCAAGGGCAATCACGACAAACACGCTCCTTCAGCAAACAGCTTCCGTCAGTTTGCATTGTCGCAATAAAAGCTTCCTGACGATTGCCAGGAAGCTCATACGATAGCGAGTGAACCTATTCGACTAGCGTCTAGAAGCGGTAGCCAACACCCGCGACAAAATCGACGCGCTGGTCATCGAGCGGTAGGTAGTTGACTGAGCCGTTGATCGCATAGCGATTGCCTAGCTGATAGTCTGCGCCCGCAGTTGCTACCACCTGCAGTTCAGTCTCATCGCCAGTGGTCACACCCGCACCTGCGCCGACAAACGGCCTTAGCTTCTCGCCGCCGATGCCATTGAGGTCATAGGTCACAGGGGCGAGAACCGTTACATTGCGGTCGCCATCGTCATTGCTAATCTCAGTAATCACGCCAGGCCGAACCGAGAAGCGGTTGGAGAGCGCATACTTACCGTTGATGACGCCACCGCCGTTACTGCCACCGGCACCAATGTAGTTGCTACCGGCGATAGGGGCACCGAAGCGACGAGCCTGAGATGTCTGCACGGTGCGCTCGCTACGCTGCGATAGGATAGTCGGGCCAGAAGTAGGCCGGTCGCCCGCAGGATTAGCGTGAGCAGGAGAGCCGAACGCACCGATAGCGAGAACTGAGAGTGCAACCAAACCAGCAGCTTTAATTTTCATAGAACAAGACTCCTCAAGGAATACCGTGAAACGAAGGAAAGGAGAAGACAGGCAACTTCTTGTTTGAAGCTGATAGTTTGATTATGCGCCGTGTGCCACCTGCTGCGCTTTATTGAGAGCCACTTTTCAATAGTGGCCTTCAATACCTGTGAGTGTAGTAGATACAAGACATATCCTGCCGGTTATACCATGTGCCAGATGGCGGCGCTGGCTTTCATATACGCAATTGACTTAAGGTTGCTATCAGTGTCTGCGCAGGTCCAAGCTGATTGCAGCCGAGCGGTTGATCCTGAACATAAGGCGTGAGTTCACCAGAACAAAGGCTGAAGCTTTCGCGTATTCAAGGTGTCAGCCTTTGTTTAATCACTATTGTGGGATGCCCCGAAAGGTTAGCCACTGAAGGCGAAGTAAAAAGACAAAAGCTTTATAAGTAGACGCTGAGAATTGTCTAGGCGCTTTCGTCCAAACCTATTCACGTCCTCTCAGTTAGCGCTTACTCAGCCCTCACCAGCCGACGGCTCCTCGCTGGCATTCTTAAATCAATGAAGCAAACCCAGTAGACACACCTACTGATTCCCGAGGAACCAACTCATGAAAAACCTACTCTTTTCCGCTCTCGTTTTCACGGCTGCTACCCTTTCTTTCGCGCCGGTCGCTAACGCTGCTGAAGTCTTGTCACCTTCTTCCATCCAGCAACGCCGCCTTGAGTTTCTTAACACGCAGACTAAAGCTGTAGAGAACATTCAGCAAGCACGTCTCGATTTCCTTCAAAATCAAACCAAGGCTGTCGAAGATATTCAAATCACACGCCTCGATATCCTCGATAGTCAGACGAAAGCTATTGGCGATATTCAAAAGGTGCGCTTAGACCAGCTCAATACTCAGACCAAAGCCATTGAGAACATTCAAGATGACCGCCTAGAGTTCCTTGATACTCAGACTAAGGCGGTTGAGAACATCCACGAGACTCGCATAGAAGAGAGAGCACGTCGTAACAAGAGCAACCTTCGTTAAGTATTCACCCCTTCAGCGGTCGAGCCAATATTAACCAATCGCTAAGGGCTTACGGTTCAAGCGCCGCGCTGCGGTTAAGGGGGCTCAGTGCTTAAACTTATCAGGTTTGGATGCCTATCGTTCGAGACTTAGCTCGAAGCTGTAGAGCTAGGCGGGGAACACATATACTGGGATAAGCAAGGTCAAGACTTTCGTATATCCGATCTCAAAGCTGGCATCTATGGCTGCGAGCCTTGGATGGCCAAGACCAAGCAACAGATGGTGCTCGCCGCTTAGCTGAATGACTACCTTTTTGAGAGCAGAGGTGCGATCGCTTCTAGCAGACTCCGTCATCGCGCCCTTTCAATCCAACTAACTGCCATTCTTTGGCCTTGGCTAAAACTCACAGTAAGGCTGTGTCGGTTGGTTGGCTATAGTTAGACGCTACAGAAACAATGCATGGTTGTGTTTAGCGGAGCAGTATTTGAATCAAAGCGGCTTGTTACAAAATCACACCAACTTCGGGCTCATGGCAACTTTTGGGTGAAGCTAAAGCAGCATAGGAAAATAGAGGTTGATAAATCAGTGCATCAACCTTATGAACCTCTTACAGCATCTACTCCCTGGCCAATCAGACCTGACCTTAAAAAGCTGGGAATTAGATACCGCCGCAGAGTAGTTCGTCGCCAGCGTCAGCTCGACTCAGGCGGTTGCCTACTGTCCGCTCTGCGCTCACCCCAGCCATCGTATTCATAGCCACTATGAACGTACGCTCAAAGACCTGTCATTTGTCCAATTCAGCTTGGTAATTTTGCTAGAAGTGGGTAAGTTTTCCTGCGGCAACGATAGCTGCTCTCGCCGCATCTTCACCGAGCGGCTACCTGATGTTGTCACACCCTGGGCCAGACAGACCGCGCGCTATCACAGGCAGATGACAGCAATGGCGCTCTCCCTCGGCGGCAGTGCGGCGGTTCGATTGAGTGATCAACTAATCGGCTGTAGCTACAGTCGTAATACCTTTCTCAATCGACTCGCGCGCCTACCGTTGCCTTCGGTAGAGACGCCTCGTATCTTAGGCGTAGACGACTTTGCGCTGCGTAAAGGTCATCACTACGGCACTATCTTAGTGGACCTCGAAGCTCATCGACCGATTGCCTTGCTGCCTGACCGAACAGCAGAGACGTTAGCCACTTGGTTGAAAGAACATCCGGGCGTTGAAGCTCTATCGCGTGACCGTTCTAAAAGCTACAAGCGCGGTATGAGCGAGGGGGCACTAGAGGCCATTCAAGTCGCCGATCGCTTTCATCTGTTGCAAAACCTTGAGGAGACGTTAGAGAAAGCCTTTCAGGGTAAAACGCCAGCCATCAAGGCAGTCGAAGTCGCTCAGCTTCAGTCCGCTAACATTACCATAGTGCCCGCGTTGCCCATGCCGAGAACCTCTCATCAACAACGACGTGAGGCGAAACGGACTCAGTGTTTAGAGAACTATCATCAAGCCCATGCACTTAGAAAAGAAGGCTACCAGATCAAAGGCATTTCGCATCACCTTGGCATGGGTAAGCGCACCGTCTACACCTATCTGTCCCATACTAGCTTTCCAGAGTGGCAATCTCCTATTCGCCAACACGGCAGTCGTCTCGACCCGTACAAGCCGTACCTGATTGAACAGTGGCAACACGGGAAGCGCCATGCGAAACGGCTGTTTAGAGAGATTGAACAGCACGGCTTTTCTGGCAGCTATGCGATGGTGGCGCGCTATCTTCAGCCCCTGCGTCAATCGCATCCGACGATGAGACCAGCCCCTGAATCGCTTCACAATCTGCCTGGTCGAGGCCCTGCCCCTGAGGTCAAAACTACCGGGCATAAACCGCTTAGCATCAAGCGAGTGGCTTGGCTCATCTTGCAGCGGACAGAGACACTAGATAAGGAACAAGAACAACTCTTAGAAAGGCTGACTGAGCAGCCTGAGTTATCAGAAGCGATTTCTCTAGCTCAAGCGTTTCTCTTACTGGTACGACAGCCTGGTACGACAGCGACTGCCTAAGTAGTTAGATGCCTGGTTGAAGCGAACGATGAAGAGTTCTGTTAGGGCATTCCAGCGCTTCGCTAAGAGCCTGATGGATGACTACGATGCAGTCAAAGCTGGGGTCACGTTAGAAGTCAGCAACGGCCAGGTAGAGGGTCAGAACAATCGATTAAAGATGCTCAAACGACAGATGTTTGGCCGTGCTGGACTCGACCTACTGGCCAAGCGGTTCATCTTGAGTTGAAGGCAATCTCAGCGATTTCTTTTAGCTTCATCAAAAGTTGCCATGAGCCCGAAGTCGTGTGAATATGCAGTAATCTGCTGCAACTTTCGCCATGAACGCACGCTTCTTTGAACCGGTTAGTTTCTTAGCAGCATCTTTCAAGGCCGCTTTTATCCGTTCTTCTAACATCACAGACTCTCACTTTCGTAGATGCTCCATTGTGAACGGTAATCTATTCTTTTGCTATCCCCTTATAACTGGTACTCTATTCAGAGGCGCTTCCCTAACCTTGATCAATACCGACGGGAAACAGTTCTGGGTGCTGTTCTATTTGCTGATTCAGGTACGCTCGATACGCTTCTCTATTCTCTACCAGCCTCCCGTAATCGATATCACTCGCTATCGGTAGGCAAATCGTCTTAGGGAGCAGCAAACAAATAATATACCGGTCAGATAGGAACAATCGTGACATCCCACTAAGGAACGCTCAATAAATAACTGTCAATTTTTCAGGAATAGCTCTGTAATTCCATTTGGGTAGATGTTCATCAAAAACAATCTTCAAGTTGTGCTTAATCTCATTAGTTGCATTACGCCCGGTTAGGTAGGTGCGGCGCATGACGTTGACGGTTGTTTTTAGCCTGGTAGCAGTCGCTGCTTTGCGCATCAACTCAACAACCGTGTCGAGACTATCAAACAACCGGCCTGCGCAAGCTCGCCCGACATGCGGAAAAAAGCGACGCTCAATCGGGTTGTACTTGGAGCAATAGCTAGGATAGTGAGCGATGCGAATTTCTAACCCTAACTGATTGGCCAACTGCTGCAAATCATACTTAAAGATGTACTTGTTGGCTGCATTACTGCCCCCACAATCGCATAACAATAGGACAGATTGAGCGGTCGGATAACATCGCTTGCCGATGCGGTTCCAGTACCATTTCAAACTGTCACAGGCGAACTGCGTGGTGTCATGTGAGAGGCCCAAGTTGAGATGGCCACGATTTCGCTCAAGGTCGTAGATGCCATGCGGAATAATCACGCCTTCGGCCAAACTGGGAAAGTCGTGGTCAAAGGCACGAAACGCCTGGGTAGCGCAAACTCGACCTTTGCGATAGAGCTGGCCTAAAAACTCTCTGGCTTTGGTATCGACTGAAAAGCACGGATTCCCTAGCACTCGGTATTGCTCAATCAACGCCGCAATCCTCTCAAACTGCGCCTCGCGCTCTAGCGTCTGGCCGCAGCTCAGCACTTTGCTAATCTGTCGCCAGCGCAAGCCCTGATCCGCCATCCACTGACGAATCGGTGCGCTACTGACACTTATTCCCATTCGGCTCAGTTGAGCAGAAAGCTGCGGCGCTGAGAGGTCGCAGAAAGCTGCGGCGCTGAGAGGTCACTGTAAACAATATCTACCTCATCAGGGTCTCCTGCTGTGCGTTTAGATAGCAAGCTGTTCAAGCTTTGTTCAAGTTCACTGTGCGCGCCGATCTTTTTTTCGACCACCGCCGGTGCGCCGGATTCGTCCGGGAGCCGGTTCATCTGGCAACTGGTTCAGTTCCTCGACGCCGCGTTCTATCGTCCGTCGCGAACAGCCTAATAGATTTGAGAGGGACACCATTGAGCCATGCCCTAACTGCTGCGATTGGAAAGCCACGAACCGGCGGCGGTCTTTTTCTGATAGCGTCTCGTACAAATTCTGCATCCGCGCTTCCAACGCAGGCGCTAACTGATTGCGAAATTCAAACGTCATCGTGACCGCCCTCTCGAAAACAAACCCTTGGTTTTCTGATTCTAAAGCCTTGTGAAATTAAATGAAAGTGACAGTTATTGATGAGTCAGTCCTTAGGGAGCGTTTCAGAGCGCTGCCATTGTTCACAGAAAGGGCTCAGTTGCTCAGCAGAGAGTTTTATCCCCTTGGGATAAGCCGTTTCAACTAGCTCTACAATCGGCGTAAAGTCATGCCACTTCATATTGCTAGCCCACTGTAGCGCGGTTTCAACGGTATCAAGGATAGCACCGTTCCAATAGTGCTCTAGTGCGGCCCAGCAACGCTCGATGGCATTGTACTTATGTGATAGGGCGGGTAGTAAACCAGCCGTATTTTCAGCCCTGTCGCTTGTGCAAACTCAACGATGCGCTTAATAAACTGAGTTCGGTGGCTGTTGATAGCAGGTCCACTGTCCAAGTCAATCATCCATTCTTCAACCGCTGGATAATCATCTCGATGACGCTGCCACCAAGCGCTCAAACAGTCCGCAATGAAGTCGCTGGTTTCCGCTGACTGGCCGAAGTAGATCGACAGTTGATGACCTAGGACATCTAGAATGCCGAACGGCACCAGCGTTGCTTGGCGGTAGTGGTCATGGTCATCAGCCTGCAACGGTTCGAGGACTCTTGCTTTGCCACCTCTAGAGAGATTGCCGATGCTAACTTTAGCCTTCGTATCAATCGATAGTCTGAGCACTTTGGGGTCGCCCTCAGCTAGCTTGTGAGCCGAAGCAACGTTCTCAAAGATAGCGTCCGTCTCGGGTACTTTCTTATGCGGTTTTACTTTTTGCGTTTTTTTAGGCGGTAGCCCATTCGATTGAGCATCGTACTGATAGTCTGGCGCGAGGGCAGTGACTCGTCGCTGTACCCCTTCTCTTCCATTAGCGCGTCTCTCACGGCTTGAGCACTCACCCTTGCGTAGTAGAACGTCGTTCTCAACTGCGGGTCTGCCTGCGATTGTCCATCCACGAGTTGACGGATGTCGGCCTCCATCTGGGGGTGTTTCTCTTCTGTGGTTTTGTCGCCTCTAGCTTGATAATTATCTAGGCACACGACACCCACTCGGCGTTCATGCAGACCCAGTTGAACGGTGCCGCGGCCCCAGCCTAGATGGCTTTCTACCTTCCTAGGTGAACTATCGAAGTAATCTGCTGCAACTTTCGCCATGAACGCACGCTTCTTTGAACCGGTTAGTTTCTTAGCGGCATCTTTCAAGGTCGCTTTTATCCGTTCTTCTAGCATCACAGACTCTCACTTTCGTAGATGCTCCGTTGTAAACGGTAATCTATTCTTTTGCTATCCCCTTATCGCCAGAAATGCCTCGGGGCTTTCTTTCGGTCATTTCCTTGGCCTCCACTCGCTTGCTACCCTTCTATTTATGTCAAACAAACTTGCTTGGAACCAGGGTCAATCAATATGGATTGTTCGGCTAATAGAGCCCCTTGGACCTTTGATAGAAGAGATATCTGCTCCTCATGTCGAAGACCAAGTTCAAGAATTGACTGGGCGGATGAATACCATAGATCTTGATAGTGCCCCGTTTAGCGATCTTTTGACTAGCCACGGAGACTTTCTCCACGATGACACGAAATTCATAGCCCATCATTCACATCCAGAACCTTCCATTCAGTGAAAAATAGTAGACGTGTTTCGTAATAAGGCTCAAAAATCGCTGCAACCCATACGCAGTAGTGCATTTGGCCATTCTTCATTGAAAGTCGCTGAAAGCGTTACATAGTAGTGGTTTCAGCGATTATTTTTCTTATATCGCAACAGCTCTAGTATGTCATAATAAATGACTGAATCACGCTAATCTAATAGACCTCTTGCGTGTGCGCCGAGCAAAGCTCGGCTTTGTTAGCTAGGTGAAAGTCCTAGTCCTGGAAGCCTTGGTCAGGCACCAGGTACCGAGTGTTGCGTTGTCAGCGGTAACGATGATAGCGAAGCGTACACAGGGAAGTGATGGGCTGCAATGCGCCAGCGTGAAGGGATAGAGCCCCGAAATAGCCGACATGTGAATGCCGACGTGGTATGCAACACGGAAGGCAATACCGCAGGAGCTAAAGGCCGAGGCTCTGTAGGGTTCACCGGGGTCTGAGACCGTGGCACGTCACTAAAGCAAAGTCGGGAACTCGAGAGATCCCATGAATTCCTCTCATCTGAGGGGTAGGGCGGCACAACCGGTACACCGGAAGAAAGCCCAACGATTCATGGGAAGTCGGATGTTCTCATAGTAGTGGAGAAGTAGGGTAATGCCTATGGAGCGAAGGGGAGCACATACAGTCGCCCGCTCGACGGAAACGCCGTCCACACCCAGCGGTGGAATCACGGCGACTACGGGAGTTAAGCGGATAGCCAGTCGGGCACGTAGCCAAGCAGAGGAGCCGTTTACGGCGCTGATGCACCACTTCACTGTGGAAAACCTGCGAGCCTGTTTTAAGTCACTTGATGGCAATAAAGCTATCGGAGTGGATAGAGCCACGAAAGCAGACTACGAGGAGAACCTAGAGGCCAACCTCCAGGCGCTCCATTGTAAGCTGCGCCAGCTGTCGTACCGGCCTCAGCCAGTGCGACAGGTAGAGATACCAAAAGCAGATGGCGGTACACGCCCGTTAGGGATTAGCTGTACGGAAGACAAAATCGTCCAGGAGATGACTCGCCGGATATTAGAACAATACTTCGGACATAATTAGGAGACTAGAATACCGTAGTCGCAAAGGTTCTGGTAGTTAGGATGCGATTTAATTAAAGTCTCGTCTAAATCTAAGTTGTGAATAAACCGCTCCAGCAGGTGCTGATTGAGTTTTCGGCGTTTGTACGAGGCCATAGAAAAGACAAAAGTCTCGTCTGTATCATGCTGCTGATAGGCCTCCCATTTGGCTAAATTCAAAGCGGTCAGAGACGCATTGAAGTGGAAGGCTAGCTTTTGCTCATCTCTGGCTTGGCAGTCAGTCAAGCCGGTGAACTGCTTAGCCTCTCTGAAGATAAATTCGATCTCGAAGCGTGCCCGATACGCTTCATAGAGTTGAACGGGCTCAAGGTCTATATCAGTCGAGAATAGTAGTGCGGTGCAGGCGCTGTGTGCGCTGTGCTGATTCACCAGATAGACAACCCGAATCTTGCGCTTGAGGTTGATAGACCAGACCACAGCAGTATAAAGATTCACATTAGGCTTGACTTCGCCGAGCGCCTGCCATCGGCTGAGGTCGTTGAAGAAGACTTTGCCATCGTACTTGCGGCGAGCACCCTTTCGCTTTTGAGGCCCGTTATAGCAGTAGCGTAAGTTGGCGTCGTGCCGCAACTTGCCAATCACGTCTAACTTCAGAGCGAGGACACCTTCTACCCATTTGTAGGTGCTGTAGTCGCCGTCACCGACCAGATGACGAACGCTTTTGGGTAGCGCGTCGCGGGTAGCCCGCAAATGTGTCAGATAGTGGTCAATACGAGTGAGTGCTTTCTTTGTACTCTTCTTCTTTTTCGTTCCCTTCTTCTTCTGCTTTGCTATCACAGCCTTGTCTGTAGTCCCGGTAGCGGGCGTTTGCTGAACTGATAGGGCGTAGCCCAACGCCGCACCCACATCAACCACCGCTATCGTTGAGATTTCCAAACCGCGCTCTGCCCGACTCGCTTTGCCGTTGTAGAACCAGCCGACGCCTGCTGTGTGTTTGCCGCTCTTAGGAATGAACGAGGCATCAATGGCGGCTACTTGAAACCGCATAGTGTCTATGGCTACTTCTATTAAACATCGGTTGATGTCCATAAAGCCGAACGGTTGCTCATACTGACGACGGTAGGTGCGTTCTGACAGCTCGCTGTAGCGGCTTAGGTTCGTGAAGTTCACCTTACCTACCATCAAGTGAATCGTCGTCATCAGCGTGATGACAAAGTGACGGCGGGGTTTGCTAAACGGCCTACTGCCTGACGCAGTAGACCCTGTATGATAGTTTCCATAGCTACCTTGAGGAGTGTTTGTGTGATTACTAACACCCTATACCTGGGTAGCTTTTCTGTCTAAGTCTCTCCTTTTTCTGTCCGGACTATTGTTAGAAGCAATCTACGAACCCGTGTTTATCGACACCTCCTATGGATTTCGCCCAAAGCGGAGCTGTCATGATGCGCTCAGGCAGCTAAATACAGAGGTAATGACGAAACCGGTGAACTGGATAGCGGATATTGACCTGGCCCAGTTCTTTAATACGATGCCCCACCAGGAGATTTTGAATGTCCTAAGCTTGCGCATTAAGGATAAGAGATTTCTACGTCTCATATCCCGGATGCTCAAAGCAGGCATTCAGACACCGGGCGGGGTGCTGTACGCCGAACTGGGGAGCCCTCAAGGCTCGATATCATCGCCTGTGATTGCCAACATCTTCCTAGACTACGTGTTGGACAAATGGTTCACCGAAGTGGTGAGTAATCACTGCCGAGGCTACTGCGCCATCGTCCGATACGCTGATGATGCCATTCTGTTGTTTGAGAGAGAAGACGATGCCCACCGCTTCATGCGGGTGCTACCGCGACGGCTGGAGAAATATGGCCTACGTCTCAACGAACGTAAAACCCAGCTACTGGCTTGTGGAAAGCGCTATGCCCGGTACTGTTTCGAGACCGGGCAGCGGCCACCAACCTTTGATTTTCTAGGGTTGACCCATTATTGGGGGCACAGTCGTAAGGGTTATGTTCGCTTGAAACGCAAGACCTCAAAGAAACGGTTTAGTCGCGCTCTGGTAGAGCTGAATGATTGGCTCCGTCAGAATCGTAGTCGGTATCGGCTACCCTTGCTATGGAAGATGGTAGGGCAAAGGCTACGCGGCCACTTCAATTACTTTGGGGTGACCGACAATAGCCGAGCCTTATCCACCTTTGAACAGAAGGCCCATGCTCTCCTGTTCAAGTGGTTGAATCGCCGTAGTCAACGGCGTAGCTTCACCTGGGGAACGTTTCTTCGTTATCGAGAAAAGTATCCTCTACCGCGTCCCAGACGGCTGGTGTCGCTCTATCCGAACTGAGGAAAGACCGTATGAAGAGGCTTGTGCGGGAAAACCGCAGGCAGGCTTCTGTGGGGGGGAGGCTCTCAACGGTATAAGGTCGAATCTTGTGACACTCTTCAACCGAAAGGGAAGAGCAACAGGGAACACAAAGCAGACCTAAGTATTCGGAGAAGTCCTCTCTACCCGACAATAGGATTCATGGTAATTTAGTAGACTTTGGTTCACTGTTTCCCTCTCAGACGATGAACTACGAATCGAGTCAAACCCTTAGTCATAGCCAATTTAAGCGTCGATTCGGTGTCCAGAGAGCAACCTTCCAGCGGATGGTTAAAGGCCTAAGCGCGGGGCTGCCGCTGGTGAGAATGCGAGGTCGTCCGCACAAGCTATCGATTGAGAACCAGATTTTAGTGGCACTAGAGTATTGGCGTGAGTATCGCACCTACTTTCATATTTCCACAGACTGGGCCGTCTCAGAATCGACCATCTGTCGTATTGTCCGTCGAGTTGAGACCGATTTAATGGCTTCGGGGCTGTTCCGCATTCCCGGCAAGCAACGCTTAGTGCGGGGCTTCGGCCAGTACGAAATGGTGGTGATGGATGTGACCGAAACGCCGATTGAGCGGCCAAAACGAAAACAAAAGGAATTCTACTCGGGCAAAAAGAAGCACCACACACTCAAGTGTCAGGTCATTATCGACAAAGCCACACTCGATATCCTCTATCTCCATTTTGGTCATGGCCGCACCCATGACTTCAAGCTGTTCAAAGCCTCGGGTGTCCACTTTAATCCTGACACCAAGAGCTTAGAAGACAGTGGATACCAGGGTATTACTCGCTATCATTCAAACAGTTTTATCCCCCAGAAAAAGCCTAAAAATGGAGAGCTATACGAGTCAGAGCGCGAGTACAATCGGGCATTGGGTAGTGAACGTATCTGCATTGAGCATGTCAATCGACGGCTCAAGATCTTCAAAATTTTAGCGCTGCGCTATCGCAATCGGCGAAAACGCTATGGCCTGCGTTTCAACCTGATAGCAGCGCTTTATAACCACGAACGTTCTCTCGTCACCGGTTAGGCCGAAAAACTAGGGGCGTCACTCTAGCACGGCTTTGTTGCACAAATAGGTCGATAGGTAGCTGCGGAGAGTAGAGAGCGCTTGGTAAGTTGCAGTTACGACAACACACAACGCCACCGATGACATCTCACTACAAGCTCCGCAACTGGTCAGATTATAACGCTGCCTTGGTCAGCCGGGGGAGCCTTCACATCTGGCTAGACGAAGACGTTTTGGTCGCGTGGAAGAATACCCAGAAGACAGGAAAACCGGGCGCATCGGATACGTACAGCGACTTGGCGATAGAGACGCTGTTGACGCTGAAGTCGGTGTACAGACAAAAGCTGCGTCAGACCATCGGGTTTGCCCGTTCGCTGTTTAAGTTGATGTCTGTAGAGCTAGAATTACCGCACTACAGCACGCTATCGCGTCGTGCCAAGCGACTGAAGATAGACCTATCAGTAACACCGACGCAGGGCAGTCGCCACGTTGTGATTGATAGTACCGGTGTAAAGGTCTATGGAGAGGGTGAATGGAAAGCGCGGAAGCATGGGGTTAGCAAGCGCCGCACCTGGCTAAAGCTACACGTCGGCATTGATGAAGAGACGGGCGAAATTCTAGCCGCTGTGGTCACACCCAACTCAACGGGTGACAGCGAAGTGTTAGGCGAACTGCTCGATGAGATTGACGATGAGATAGAGCAAGTGAGCGCAGATGGTGCCTACGACTGTGGCTACGTCTATGATTACATTGAGGAGCGGGATGCAACCGCTGCGATACCGCCGCGCAAAGATGCCAAGATTTGGTTTCATGGTAACCGCAAAGGGCCAGCACATCCTCGTGATGAGAACCTCAGACGCATTCGACAGGTGGGGCGCTCGGCTTGGAAAGAAGAGATTGACTACCACCGTCGCTCGCTGAGCGAAACCGGGATGTATCGACTTAAAACCATTTTCACAGGAGAGGTGTGTGCGAGGCAGATTAAAACGCAGACGACAGAGCTGATGATTGAGTGCAAGGCGCTCAACAAAATGACTCAGCTAGGAATGCCCGATAGTTATCCGGTTGAAGCTTAAAGAATGACCACAGCAGGAGACTTCTGACTGTTTTCTGATTCACGCAACAAAGCCCTCTAGCACATAATATTTATGCAAGAGGTCTAATATGATTCCAACAGCTATTGAGCCAGTTCATTATGTTATTTAAGCGCTTATTACATACTTCTAGAGTTGTAGGGGGAAGTTTTGCTAGCAGATTCCTTCACTATTTATTTATTAAAGGTAAGGGATCTGCTTCCAGGCTACATCAGGCCTTGTCAACTTCTCAACCTTTATTAGGCTATAGTTCTAGAGTTTTGATTCAGCCTATAGCCCTTGAGTTGTCTAAGCCTCAATTCTTTATTGAGGGTTCTAATGAAGAGAAATACTTAGAGATGCTTGCTAATTATGGAAGCAAGAGTATACCTGCGTCAGGGATTATTTCTGCAAATAGTATTAACATATCTTTCCCTATTGGAATGCATCTACTCAATGGAAAAGTGTTTGAAGAAGCACTTCTTGGGGCAGAAGTACTTACTAATCCTAAATACTTTCTGGATGTGGAAACAATTTCATTTAGAAAGAAAACTTCTCTCTCAGAAGCTATTCTGCTATCGCTACCTTGGTACCATAACTTTTTTCACTGGATGATTGAGATTCTTCCAAGACTACTGCTATATGATTTGGCTGAAGATCTTCACCACTTAAAGCTGGTTGTACCTGCGTCATCTCCAAAATTTGTCAGGGAAAGCCTCAAATTAACTGGATATGAAGAAAAAGTCTCTTTTGTAGAGGATGGTGTTTATACATTTGAGAAATTGCACATCTTAAGTAGACTTGCCAAAACTGCTGATATATCACCTTTTGCAATCGAGTGGCTTAACAGCAAAATTAAGACATCTAATATTGAAATTTCTAAAAAACGAATTTATGTTTCGCGAGCTGACGCGAAAATTCGTTATGTGACCAACGAACTGGAAATTCAGAACGTATTATCCGATTTTGGGTTTGAAACTGTAACGATGTCTCATTACACACTAGAAGAGCAAATCAAAATCTTTAAGCAAGCTGAGGTTGTAATCGGTAGTCACGGTGCCGCCTTTGCAAATCTCGCCTTCATGACACCAAAGGCAACATTTATCGAGTTTTTTGAATCAGGACACTTTAATCGCTGCTTCTACAGGATGGCATGCTTAAAAAAATTGAAGTATGGTTTCTTAGTAGGTCAGAAAGATGGACTGGGGTTCTCAATAGATGTAGCTCAACTAGAGAGTCTCTTGAAGCAAGCTCTGCCATGAATATCAAGTTGATTTTATTAGACTTCATCGGAAATAGTGTGAACAACAGGAACGGGTCCTTCCTATCCTGAACTTTTCTTTTCTATGCTCTCGCTACCGATACACTAGCCTGTCCGCGACGGTGGCTCATCCGAAAGTTGTGTAGTCCACAGGCCGTTTCCATCACATCGTCTACGAAATTATCGACTCGATTGCGGAACTTCTGCACTAGAATCTGACAGCGTTTAGCACCCCCAATCTGGTGTTCTACTTCAACTCTCACACTTGATACGGCTCGATTGAACACCTTCTCGTCCGGCGTCAGTTCGCCGTTGCGCGGCTTCTTCTTCGGCTGCAAGATGCTCACCCCCTCCGGCTTATAGCCTTGGAACCCCGTATCTTGCAACAGCTTGCTACCCGCTGGAAAACAATAACCGGTAGTCCTAAACAGGTAAGGATTCGTTGTAGTGGTGAATGAAGTACCAGATAGCACCAATGTGATTCTCTAGCTTCTTTGAAAAAGATAGCGTTTTGCGCACCAACCGTGATACACGCTGACGCAGCGTACAGTTGAAGCGCTCAATCCGGTTGGTCTGTCCGCTCTCTTTGCCAACCGCCCGATGGCGGTTGCTCGGTATCACTTTCTTGTACGCTTCCCAAAAGTCAGTGTAGGCGATAGCACACTGACGATAAACAGGCGGTAGAGACTGCCATAGTCCTCTGGCACCTACCCGACTACGCGGTCCAACAAAGCAGCCAACAATCTCACCTGTCTCTTCATCGATTGCCAGCCAAATCCACTGCTTGTTGCTTTTGTTGCCGACGAACGACCACATCTCGTCGCACTGAATCGTCAAGCGCCCCTTTTTTTGGCCCGTACGCTCACCTGGCGCGGTACCTCATCGTATTTCTGGTTCACATAGCCCTGTAGCCACACTTCAGAGACCTCAACGACTCTGGCGATGCCTGCCATCGGAATCTTCTCCAACAGCAGCTTGTCAACCATGCCTTTGGTCTCGTCACTGATGACTTTGTTTTGCGGATCTTCAACAAACTGTCTACCGCAGTCATTGCAGCGATGATTCTGCTTGCCGTTGTGAATATGGCCATTTTTGACAATGTTTTTAGAGTCGCAACTAGGACAATTCGGTAAAGCAGATGACATCAGATAAGTTGGTAGTCTTCTCTATCATTTTTACCTAAACTGACAAGTGCTCGCATCGTCTGATCGGTAGAATATCCTTACTTGTTATGGACTACCCAATAACCTTCCTCGTCGGCGATCTTCTTATCGTGCTTCTTCCCTGCATCGGTGCCACTCAAGTACACGATACTGCCGCCTCGACTGGTGATGACGTTGTTCTTCACCGTATGCGGCTTCTTTTTGCCGCTGTAGTGACTTTTCTGCTTCTCTTTGGGCCTGGTGCAAAAGCGGGTAACACTTTGCTATGTCCATTTCAGCCTTTCAAGGCTCCCCACTTGATTGTCTGAGGTGACCTAGAGCCACGATACTCAAGGCTTGTCATCACTGCTTAGCGAGTCCACCTCATGAGTTCAGCTTCCTCAGTTGCCGCTACCTTGCGCCCCGAAACTCGCCAGCAAATCGCGATTGATGCCCTGGCAAAGTCAAAACCCATCAGCCATCTGGCCACTGACTATGAGGTCAGCCGCAAATTTGTCTATGAGCAGAGCGACAAGGCAAAGCTGGCACTGGATGACGCTTTTGAGCCCACTATCCCTGACAAGCAAGTGCTGTTTCACCTGCCGATCACCAAAAGCTGGCTGTTTCAATTGATTCTTGGTCTGGTGTTGATTTGCCACAGTTCGTTGAGAGGCGTCGTCGAATTGCTGAGGGACGTCTTTGACGTGGCGATCAGTGCCAGTACAGTTCGCAATCGCCTTAATACCGCAGCAGAGCAAGCCAGTGCGATCAATGCGGCTCAAGACCTGTCGCTGATTGAAGTAGATTTGAGGGACGAAATCTTTCAGGTCCATCGACCAGTGCTGGTGGGAATGGATGCCGCTTCGACTTATTGCTATTTACTAAAATTGGCTGAACACCGGGATGCCGATACCTGGGGCTGTCATTTGCTGGATGGGATAGGCCAAGGCCTCGCCCCGACGCGGACGATTGCGGATGCGGGAAGCGGGCTTCGGGCAGGCCATCAGGCGGCGTTTGGGGCAGAAGTCCCTTGCCATGGCGATGTCTTCCACATTCAGCATCAATGCCAGAGCGTTGCCAACAGTCTCACCCGTCAGGCCATGGGGGCGACCACCCGCCGCCAAGACTTGGAACAGAAAATGGTGCTCGCCAAGCAGAAGGGCCAAGGCAATCGATTCTCTGCCAAACTGACCCAGGCCCGGCAGCATGAGGTGAGCGCAATCTCACTGGTGCGAGATGTCAAAACCCTCATCGGTTGGTTGAACCACGATGTCCTAGAACTCTCTGGTCCGGCACTCGCAGAGCGTCAAGAACTCTATAATTTCGTCGTGGCAGAACTCCAGCTTAGAGAAGCAATTGACGGGAAGAAAGTCCGTGTCCTGCGCAAAGCGTTGCAGAATCAACGAGACGACATTCTGGGGTTTGCGCAGGTCCTAGACGACAAGCTCGCTGACATTGCTCAGCAGCTGAAAATGCCGATCCATCTAGTACGGGAGATGTGTCTGCTGTTCCGTAAACAGCCTACTTCTAACACTTACTGGCAAGCGTGGAATCAGCTACACCAGAAACTATCGGGACAATTCCATCAGCTCTATGAAGCGGTCAAAGCAGCGATGAAGCAGACGCCTAGAGCCAGTTCCATGGTCGAAAATCTGAACTCTCGTTTACGGAATTACTTCTTTCTGCGAAAACAGCTGGGGCCGTCCTATCTCAATCTCCTACAGTTCTTTTTGAATTCTCGTCAGTTCATGCGCAGTGAGTGTGAAGAACGCGTTGGGAAAAGTCCAACAGAATTGATGACGGGAGAAAGTCATCCCCATTGGTTAGAACTCCTCGGATTTCAGCGTTTCCAACAGGCCTAATCAGAAACGTCGATGAAAGCTAGGTCGTCATGACGATGATGGCCTAATTTGTCGTGCGAGTGTTACCTGAAAACGGCCATTTTTGCACCAGGCCCACTGTCGGGAAGGTTCATTTCCGGGTGACACTTTAGTGCGATCAGCGCGTCTAAAACTGGGTCGTCATCTACCCCTGAGATCGCCCTCATGAGTCCAGCCGTTTCTGTCGCCACCAGTCTATCTTCCGACGTTCGTAAAGCAATCGGTATCGAGGCTCTGGCACGCACCACACCGATCAGCCACATCGCCGCTACGCATCAGGTCAGCCGGAAGTTCGTCTATCAGCAGGGCGATAAGGCACAGCAAGCGCTGGATGAATCGTTTGCGTCATCTCAAGGTGATGATGATGTTTTGTTCCATTTACCGGTGACCAAAAACTGGCTGTACCAGTTAATTCTGGGCCTGGTGCTAATCTGCCACAGCTCCTATCGCAATGTCGTCGAGCTGTTTCGTGATCTCTTCGATACGCCCATCAGCGTGGGCACCGTTCATAATCGGCTACAAACAGCCACAGAACAGGCTGTTGAGCTCAATCAATCACAAGACCTTGCTGGCATTAAGGTAGGTCTCCAGGATGAAATTTACCAAGCAAATAAACCTGTGCTGGTGGGCGTTGATGCAGCCTCGACGTACTGCTACTTGTTGAAGTTGGTGGATCACCGAGATGAAGACACCTGGGGCTATCATTTGCTGGATGTGATAGTGCAAGGCTTTGACCCAGACTACACGATTGCCGATGGCGGTAGCGGGCTGCGGGCTGGTCAGAAAGCAGCCATGCCAGCAGTGCCCTGCCATGGCGACGTGTTCCATATCCAGCAACAGTTTGAGCAAGTTGCCAATGGTTTGGTTCGCCGCGTGCAAGGGGGGCCAGCACGATTGGAGAAGCAAGCACAGCAGATGGCTAACACCAGCCTCAAAGAGATTGTGGCGCAGAAGCTGCTCACTCAACAGTTGCTAGCCGAACAACGAGAGCAGTCACTCATCTACTTGGCTCAGGATGTGAAAACGCTCTTGGGCTGGTTCTCCCATGATGTGCTGGCCTTGGCTGGGCCACCTCTGGGGGTGCGACAGGAACTCTTCGACTTCATTGTCAGTGAACTGAAACAAAGAGAAGATGAACAATATCCTGCCATCTGCAAGCTGAGAAAGGCTTTGCGTAATCAACGCGACCAGCTACTGGCGTTTGCCGGTGTCGTTGACCAGAAGCTAGCAGACATTGCAAGCGCGTTTGAGTTGCCACTTCAGGCCGTACGAGAGGTCTGTTTTCTGCACCGTAAACACAACACCTCCAATGCCTACTGGGAACGATGGAATCAACTGCACAGTCAGCTTTCTGGCAAGTTCTACGAGGTGATGAAAGCTGTTGGTGAAGCGCTTGAAGAGACACCGAGAGCAAGCTCCATGGTGGAGAATCTTAACTCTCGCTTACGAAACTACTTTTTCCTGCGGCGCAGCCTCGGTGACGATTATCTGAGCTTGCTGCAATTTTTCTTGAATCACCGCTGCTTTATCAGGTCGCTGAAGCCAGAACGAGTGGGCAAAAGTCCGAAGCAATTACTAACCGGGGACGCTCATCCACATTGGCTCGAACTTCTTGGTTTTCAGCGCTTCCAAAGATCGTAGATACTGGCGACATCAGCCTGCTAGATCATCACCAACGATGGTCTATTTCGTGCTGCGAGTGTTACCCTAAATCGGCCCTTTTTGAACCAGCCCGACGTCTCTCAATAGGTGAGGATTGAATCAATGATGTGTTGGTCTGAGAGTGGGGAATGAGTCTATTGATAATTTTCTCTAACTCCTCAGTAGAGCCAGCGTGAACCTTAGCAATAAAACAGTCATTTCGCGTAACGCGATCGCATTCAACAATCTCTTCTATCTCTTTGATAACAGAAACCACTTTGCTTAGCTGGCCTGGTAAAGGGCGAATCCGAATGTAGAACGACAGAGCGTAGCCCAGTAGTTTAGGGTCTACTTCTATCGTGAAAGTCCGAATAACGCCAGACTCTTTCAGCCTTCGGAGCCGTTCTGAAACGCTTGGAGAAGACATACTGAGCTGTCTAGCAATATCAGCAACAGAGGTTCTCGGATCTTCATGCAGGATACGCAACAGACGCGTGTCTATCTCGTCTAACGCAATTTCTGGTACTTGAAGGCGTTTTCTCATTATTTTCTGCTTTCGTTAGGCTATTTATCTGTTTTACCTTCTATTTGCTATATCAAAAGCAAAACAGCGTTGATACTATTAACGCATGAAAATACCCAGCGTTGTATCTGCTCGCGTGGAGGCTACGCCGCCTCATCTCTGGTTTGTTGTTAGCGCTATCTTTCACTATCTCGGACCGTCTTTCGCGGTACTCCTTTTTCAGCATGTTGGCGTTTTAGGAGTCGCCTGGTTCAGGATTTCCAGCGCTGCGCTAGTCTTTGCCTTCTGGACTAAGCCGTGGAAAACATTTCGCACTGCCAGTAAAGCAACCGTTATTTTGCTACTGCTGCTTGGGGCCTGTCTGGCCTTAATGAATAGTGCCTTCTATCTCGCTATCGACCGGCTACCGCTCAGCTTAGTAGCATGGCATATATCATTTTGGGCCATCGTATTTCAGAGCAGGGCGCTGGAGAAGGCATCGGTAGGCTAGGGGCCGCGATGGCAGCAGCTTTTGTGTTTGTCATGCCGATTGGTTTTTCTGATGCGATCGCGGCCTTCTCCTTTCCAATGCTCATTTTGGCAGGCGTCGGTGTCGGTGTTAGCTCATCAGTTGTGCCCTACGTTTGTGACCAGTTAGCGATGTCTCAGCTGCCCCGAAATACTTATGCGCTGCTGCTAGCGCTCCTGCCTGCGACGGCGACGATAGTGGGCGCTGTTGTGCTCGGTCAGATTCCAACGCTACAGGATATCTGTGGCATTCTGCTCGTGATGCTAGGTGTGGCTCTTCATAAGCCAGCAGCCTGATCGCTTGAGTGTATCTTGAGTTTCTAGAAAACGTCGCGGATAGGTTGCAGATAGTTGGTGGATAGAAAACAAAAACTTCGGTTTTCATCCAGATATCTACGATGAAGTTTTGTAGTTGGTACGTGTAGGGTACATGAATTATGAAGCGTATGGATTACGTCTACGTACATTGACTGACTATAACTAATGTATGCAAACCTAATTTATCAATCGTCTATATATTTTCCACTAATATATCTGACCCCTTCTGGCCCCTTCTTCTGGTCCATTATTGATACCGGTTAGCACCCCACACAATCAATTAATAAAAGCAAGGCATTCGTCAATTTTGAGAGTGTAATTAACTACCCTTTAAAGGTAGCTTGGCCTAAGACAACCCATCTTGAAACAGGCGTCTTGGACGACAAGATCGCTATGCGTGCCTAACTTAATCCGCTGCCGCTTTAGATGAAGACCTTCTCTTTCAACGAAATTATTGAATCGCCCCACGATGGTAGAGTCCACATCATTGGAGAGGGTGTTGAATGGTGCGTTGATATAGTGGGAGGACAGCTGCTGTTCGCGGCTCACTCCCTTCAACACTTAACGGCTTTTGAATCCGTACTACCGGCACTGGGCTATGAAGCGGCGCTATCTACCTACTGGCGACTAGTCTCTCTAGGCCCCTACAAACACAAAGTCGAGGAAAAAGGCTTAGAGGCACTGGGTTGGACAAGTAGAGTCGTAGAGGCGTTGATCCAGTGCAAAACCCTTAACCGACAGCAGGCCGAAAAAACGTTAGCCATGCTGTCTGAAGAGGCGATCGCATCCCTGTTAGGGTTAGAAAAAGCCATTGTCACCTGGCACCCCTTTCCCGTAGGAGTCTGGCACCTATCGGTCAATGGCGTTGACGTATTCCCCCTGGTGGAACGTCTTATTATGCGGGTCAAAGGCTGGCAGTGTGTAGGCGATCGCATTATCTCCCCCCACCAGAGGCCCTACTGCGAAGCGCCTGAGAATATCTATAAAGACATCCCAAACGGAAAACTATCTGACCAGACATTAAAGGCTCTAATTAGGCTGATTCAGGGGGCAAGCATTCGTCAACTTGCCCAGGTCCTCAAGCAAGATGAAATCCGTCTCGCTCAACTTCTCTATCCCTATATCGAACATCGCGTGATTAAGCTATGGCCGCCGGTAGCTCCTCTCGACCGGCTGCCCTGGCTACCGGCATCTATGTCACTCGACTCCATCAAGCTGACCTCATCTTGGACGACATCCGCACCGACTGACGACACCCCATCAGCGCACAAACCCACCCATCAGCGCGCTCATTCCCCGGCTAAGGCTGAGGACCATCAGGTCACTCCCAACTCCGACTATCTAATCGTCTGCATTGATGATAACCAGTTAGTCCTCAACAAAATTCAGAGCTACCTAGATTCAGATCGCTTCAAGCTTCAGTCCGTCTTAGATCCCATGGGATCCATTTCCAAAATATGCGCCATGAAGCCCGATCTAATCCTGTTGGATATCTCTATGCCCAAGATTGACGGCCATAACCTTTGCCGGATATTGAAGCGCAGCCTGATGTTTAAGAAAATCCCCATCATCATGATTAGCAGCAATACCAGTGCCCTCAATAGAGCCAAAGCTCAGTCGGTAGGGGCCACTGACTATTTAGAAAAACCCTTTTCGAAAGCACAGCTCCTAAGGGTCTTGGAAACCCACTTAGCCTCTACCAAATAACCCAAACAGTCTTTTTCTAGCGCACCAACGTATTCCACGTGCCTGCAAGGCCAAAGATCCGGTTAGGACCGTCGCTAGAAAATTTTCGCTCAAAACATATGGAGTTCCATGGCCAAGAAAGTATTAGTTATCGATGATGTCAAGTCTGAGCTACAGCTGATCAGCCACTACCTTGAGACAGCAGGTTATTCAGTCACCACGGCTGACAACGGGTTAGACGCACTCAAAATGATCAAGGCCGATCGGCCAGATGCTATCGTCACCGATCTGGTCATGCCAGATCTCACCGGGTTAGAGCTCTGTCGCAAGCTCAAAAAAGACCCAGAGACCGCTGATATCCCGATCATTGCTTGTACTACTAAAGACCGAAAAATGGATCAAAGCTGGGCCAAAAAACAGGGCGTGGTCCGTTACTTGGTAAAACCCTGCACCGCGGAACAGCTGTCTGATGCCGTGCGATTTGCCACGCTGTAGGTCTTTTCGGCCAAGCGATGCAAATCAAATCCTGTGGTCTGCATCGCTCGGTTCACACTGCTTAATTCAGACTGCTCGATCCACACTGCTTAATTCAGATCTACCTGCTTTGTTTATAGAAAAGTAGCCCGCTATGCAAACCGCCCAATCACTCACTTCTGCGGATCGTCTACAGCAGCTTTTACCCGAGCTGTTTAACCCAGCGCCGTCGGCGGGAGAACAGTTTTTAAGGCTACAGCTAACCGCCGAGCTGACCATCGCCTTGGACCTAGACTGGGTGGAAGAGAGCCTGCAAATTGATACGCAGTCGGTCACGCCCATTCCCAATATGCCACCTTCAGTGCTAGGGCTCATGAGTTCAAAAGGTCAGATTTTTTGGGCGATTAATCTGGTCGAGCTTTTAGAACTCCCAGTGGCATTACCGTCGACTCAGCACTACGAAGTGGTTGTGATTCGAGCGCTGCCAGCGGGCGCCCTTCAGCCGCTCAGCCAGGGTTGGGACAGCTCTGAGGCTGGAAATGAGCTGTTTTTGGGGTTAGTTGTGCCGAAAATCAAAGGGGCCATCCGACTATCGCCAGAAGATATCACTTCGCCGAGTGCGGAGATTGCAACTAGCTTGACGCCCTACTTAAGGGGTCAGGTTGTCTTTGATAACGACACCATTACTATCCTCAGTGCGGCTGCCCTTAGCACGGTTCCATCCATCCTACCGCCGGCCTAGTTCGGCATCGGCATCGGTCTCACACACTCACTATCCACACTTGGCCGCCCACACCTGGCCGCCCACACCTGGCCGCCCACACCTGGCCGCTTACTCTTTGTCCATCCTGTTCTTTGGCTCTCAAATCTTTAGCTCTCACAGAGGCTTCGTTAAAACACCATGACTGCTCAGCAATACTCCTCCCCCGATCTACCCACCGTATTGGATCCCAAACTACCCCCAGAGCAAGAACCCAATTCTCCTGTCACCACGCCCCATAAAGGACGTTCTCTCAGTCAGCAGCTACTGCGATCGCTATTGCCTGTGGCCCTATTGCCACTCGCGGTAGCCAGCGGGTTAGGAATTTTGATCACCCGCCGAGGAGAACGCGAAGATGCCCTGAACCTGCTCAAAGAAGAATCATTTTTGGCCAGTAAGGCTTCTAGTGTCTTCATCGAAAACAACTTCAAAACCATTGAAGGGGTACTGCTCAACCCAACCCTTATTCAAACCTTGCGTCAGGCGGATAGCGCGGTTACCGCCCAAGGACTCGATCAAGAGCCCGTTGAATCGTTAGAGCAACAGTTTGGTCAGACAAAGATCATCAATGCCAACACCACACTCAATCAGTACTTGGCAGATGTGGTTGAAATAGAAGATATGGAAGAAATATTCGTCACCGAAAGCCACGGACTCAACGCAGCTTACAGTCAGCCAACCTCTGATTTTGTACAAAGAGATGAAGACTGGTGGACTCAGGCACAGCAGTCAAGAAAGCACATTGAACCAGTGGACTTTGATGAGTCAGCGGGAATAGTGGGTATTTCTATCTCAGAGGCGGTTAGTCCACCTGGCTCCGATGAGTTTCTGGGAGTGATGAAGGCCGTAATTTCAGTCACTGGGCTAAATGAGCAGATTGCCACCTACGTAGCCACAGCGATCAGCGGTGACCAGAAGATTCAGGTGATTGATACCCGCAACGATATTGCCTTCTCGACCCTGACTGCCGATCAAATCATCACTGATGATCTTACGGTGAGTGGCGGCGAAGGCGTTACCGCATTGGCCAAAGCATTATCGGCCCAGCTAGCCCGGTCCGAAGAGAGTATTGAAACGCTTCAGCAGGAACTAGCAGAGCAGGGAGAGGGAAAACTAGTTGACCTCGAACGCCTGGAAACGCTTCCAGGAGAAACGTTTTTAACCGCATTGCTAGAGTACGAAGGCAGGGAGTACAGCTTAACCACCGTACCCAATACGTCCTGGGTAGCAATCTCATCGGTGAACCTCGCTGCAATTAACTCAGCGGGTCGCGGCTTGCTGATCGTATTTACCCTAACGGCGCTGGTATTAGGCGTCGCTATTTCTATTTTGCTCCGACAGCTAGCCGGTCGGCTCTCCGATCCGCTGCAGCGCCTTACCGCAACCGCTCAACAGGCGACCGCCGGAGACTTAGGCACCCGCGCAAGCTTACAGGGCACCCGCGAAACCCAAATCCTCGGCGAGGGCTTTAACAATTTGCTAGAGCAGCTTCAATCCTTGCTCAGTCAGCAAAAAGCACAGACCGAAGAACAGCGATCGCAGCGTGAAATCCTCGAAAATGACATCACTCAGCTCATGGAAGATGTCGGCGACGCCGCTGATGGCGATCTCTCTGTGCGCGCTAAGCTCTCTGCGAGTGATGTGGGTATCGTCGCTGACTTATTCAACGCCATCATCGAAAACCTCCGCGACATAGCCGTCAATGTAAAACAATCTACGGGGAAGGTGAGTCAGTCGTTGAGCACCAACGAACAACAGATTCTCACCCAGGCCGACCAGGCGGTCGAAGAAGCCCGTGAAATGGGCTCTACTATGATCGCCGTAGAAGAGATGGGGCGGTCCATCGAATCGGTTGCTAACAGCGCTAACCAGGCCTCTGCCCTTACTAATGACACCTATACAACGGTGCAGGCAGGATCTGCGTCTATGGAGCAAACCGCAGAAAGTATCCTCGAGCTGCGCTCAACAGTCGGCGAAACCGCGAAAAAGATCAAACGACTGGGTGAATCGGCACAAAAGATTTCCCAGGCCGTCAGTTTAATTGACTCTATAGCCCTTAAAACCAACTTGCTCGCGGTCAACGCCAGCGTTGAAGCCGCCAGGGCCGGAGAACTGGGTCAGGGCTTTAGCGCCGTTGCTGAGCAGGTCGGCTCCCTGGCAGAGCAATCCGCCGGTGCCACCAAAACTATCGCCCAAATCGTCGCTGAAATTCAAACAGAGACCCAAGAGGTAGTTGCCGCCATCGAAACAGGAACCGCTCAGGTCGTCGATAGTAGCAACCTGGTGAGTATCACCCAGCAGCAGCTAGACGAGGTACTCTCCAAATCGGAGAAAATTAACCAGCTCATGCAGCGTATTTCAGAGGCGACCGTTGGCCAAACCCGGTCCTCTACGGCAGTTACCGACCTGATCAAGAAAGCTACTCAAAGCTCACAGCAACGATCTCAAACATCCGCGCAGATGGCCCAGGCGATTAAAGAAACCGCTAAAGTGGCCCAATCCCTGCAAGACTCGGTCGAACAATTTAAGATCCTCCCAGAGTAAACGATGGCAATAGATAAAGAGCAACAGGCCCGGCTGACCTTCCTCGCGGAGGCCGAAACCTATTTTGCACAGATCGAAGCGGTCTTGCTTGCCCTCAAGACCACCGACGATCTCTCTAGCCAGCTTAATATCGCCATGAGGGCCGCCCACTCTATTAAGGGGACGGCTGGAATGATGGATTTTGGGGCGCTTTCTCAGGTGGCTCACCGGATGGAAGACGCCTTCAAGATTCTTCAGGCCCGTCAGTTAAGGATTGACGACACTCTCGAAACCTTACTGCTGCGCGGCGTTGACTGTCTGCGAACGGTGCGACAACGCCGTGCCGACGGGCAGCCGATCGAATCCGAATGGCTCGCCAGTCAAATGGCATCTGCTTTCACAGAGTTGCACGAACGGCTAGGAGACCTTACCCCCGAAGAGGAAGCCCGGCTGCTATCCGAAGAGACAGACGAAAATCTCGGGGTCATTATCTTTACGACCAGTGTCGAAGATTGCTTGAACGAGTTTGCGCAAAACTTACACAGCCACAGCGGCGAGCAGCTCAGGCAAACAACCATAGCAATGGCCCAGCAGCTCTGTGACTTTGGCCTCATGGCCCAGTTGGAGTCTTTTGTGGCACTCTGCGAAGATGTGCAGCAGCAATGCATCGTCGCCAGACCTGAAGCGCTCGATGCGATCGCAGGCCAAGCCCTCAATGCCTGGCAGCGCAGCCATTCCCTTGTGCTGTTAGGCCGCACAGAACGGCTACCCACCCAAATTAAAACCCTCAGCGTTGAGGTGGCCAATGATCCGGCAGATGACAGCCCAGGGGATACCACTTTAGATCTGCTAGCTGAAGATCTGCTAGCTGAAGATCTGTTAGCTGAAACAGTCGAGGCTCCCGACTTACTCGATATCAGACCAGATGAGATCAACCGCCTACAGGAGCAGCTCGCCGCACTCGATGGCGGACTCGCCGATTTTGGGATAGATGATTTTGGGATAGATGATTTCGGGATAGATGATTTCGAATCAGCCGATACTACGCTAACTGAGATCAAGCAATCTCAGCTTGCTGACATCGAAGCGCTGCAGGCGCAGTTTGCCGAATTCCAGCAGGAAACACAGCAGGAAACGCTAGCGCCAGATCCAGCGTCTGGGGTCCCAGAAGAGATCCCAGAGGAGGTCCCAGAGGAGGTCCCAGAGGAGGCTCTGGAGGTGACAACAGAGAACATATTTGCTGACCAGAACGTATCTGCTAATAAGAACGTATTGAAAGCCTTGGAAGCAGCAGTTCCTGGGGTCTTGCTGAATGTATCCCCGAACAGGGCAGCGGCTCCACCAGGAAAAAAATCGCCTGCACAGCCCTCTACAGTAAGGGTATCAGTTACCCAGCTAAGACAAATCAATCGTCTCTTCGAATCGCTACTTCTCAACCGCAATGCTATCAATCTGCGGTTAGGGCAGCTCCAGAACTTCAGTAGCTTAATGCAGGAGCGAATGGCGGTTCTAGCCTCCTTCAACACAGAACTACGACAGTGGTATGACCAGGCATCTTCAGAAGGATTGCTTTCTGCGCACGCCATGGCTAATGGAGATGGCGCTTTACAAGGCGATCGCACGCGCTTAGCTAGCCGCACCCAGGGGGCAGTCGGCCAAAGAACAAGCCAGTTCCAATCTGTAGCAGTGGCCGCCCCTCGCGAACTCGACGCGCTCGAGCTAGATCGCTACTCTAAGCTCCACCTGCTGGCCCAAGAAAATATGGAGACCATTGTCAAACTTGAAGAAGTTAGCCAAGACATTGAACTAGGTCTCAATGAAATGAGTCAGTCTGTTCGCGCGCTGGGCTATACGAGCCAAACGCTTAAAAACCGAATCACGCAAACGCAAATGCGGTCCTTTGAAGAGGTTGTCGGACGGTTCCCTCGAGTAGTTCGAGACTGGTCTGTGCAGTACAACAAACCTGTCAATCTAAAAATTGAGGGTGAAACCACCCTATTAGAACAGTTTGCCCTAGACCAAATCAGCGATCCGCTGATGCACCTGCTACGCAACGCTTTTGACCACGGCATAGAAAGCCCTCAGCGCCGCCACGACCAGCAGAAACCCGAGACTGGCACCATTACCCTGCGAGCGGTGAACCGAGGGAACCGAGTAGTAGTTACCCTCAGCGATGACGGCGGCGGAATTGATCTTGAGAAAGTGCGCGATCGCGTCCGCCAGTACGATCTTCCTGACGAGCAAGTCGACAGTATGGATCGCCAAGAACTGCTGTCCTTCATTTTTGAGCCGGGGTTTAGTACCACAGGAGAAGTCACAGAACTATCGGGTCGTGGCGTTGGCATGGACGTTGTTCGCACTAATCTACAACAGCTTCAAGGCGACATTCAGGTCAATACTGAACCGGGACAAGGCACCACCTTCACGCTCACCATTCCTCTTTCACTATCGATTTTGAGGATTATGCTGTTGGAGCGCAACGGTTCTGTCTTTGCCCTACCTATCGATACGGTCCAAGAGATCATCACAAATCCAGGACTCGATGCCATCGCATCCTCTTTCACCTGGAAAGATACCGCCATTCCCCTCATCCGACTAGAAGATCATTGGAGCGTAAAATATGCCGCTAGACCTATCGCTATGAGCGGCGTGCCTTTGATAAACCATCCGATGGTGGTGGTGGTCGGTGAAGGCGATCGCCTCTATGGACTTAACATCGATCGGTTTTGGCAAGAGCAAGAGGTCGCCATTCGTCCTGTGGCTAGCCCCATCCCCTTACCCCCCGGATTTAGCGGCACAACCATTCTTGGCGACGGTCGCGTCGTCCCGCTGATGGATCCCATACGCTTAATGGAATGGATTGTAGAGCAGCCAGAGGCAGGCGCTGAGCAAGATGCCTCACAGCATGTCTCACGAACAGGCATGCCAGTATCTCCAGCACAATCTGATATGACGCGGATTTTAGTTGTCGATGATTCTATCCACGCGCGGCAGTACCTAGCTATTAGCCTAGAGAGAGCAGGCTACTTAGTAGAACAGGCCAAAGACGGTCAAGAAGCCGTCGATAAATTGCTCGCTGGCCTTAGCGTCGACGCCATTATCTGCGACATCGAGATGCCCCGTCTCGATGGCTATGGCCTCCTAGAAGAGCTTAGAGAGCAGCCCAACTTTAGCACCCTCCCCATCATCATGCTGACCTCCCGCAGCGGAGACAAGCACCGAAAACTCGCTATGAACCTGGGTGCAACGGCTTATTTTTCCAAGCCATACAACGAACAAGAACTGTTAAACACACTGCAACAGTTAACAACAAAAGAGAAATTGCGATCGCAATAAAAGTCGCCGCTGCTGGTCATCTTGACGACTACACCCGGTTTGGATTTGAACCTGCACCTGAATTCGAGGTGACACCCAGATTCAGAGGAGTGCCACCCTAGGCTTTTTAGCGTTAAGAATATCAAAAACAGAAGAAGGCTCCATCAGCTCTCGAAAGATAAACTGAGACCATAGATCAGGCTTATGGGCGGAGAGGAGCGCCGTGATAAAGGCATCGAACAACTCGTGCATCAGTTCTAATGCCTGTTCTGCAGATAGCGACGAGGCTTCTACCTTTTTATCGATGGCCGCGGTCGCTGCGTCTATTTCTGGATCGTCAAGGTGGGTAGCGATGTGCTCAGCGACAGCATGGTAGAATCCCTTTTTATTGTCAAAGTAGTAAGGAATAGCGCCTAAGTTGACGCCTGCTCTTTCAACGATGCTGCGCGTACTAGCCGCTTCATAACCGTAGATGCTAAATACCTCAATGCCAGCTTCTATCAAACGCTGGCGCGCTTCCTCGCCCCGCTGTTGGCTGCCGGATTGAAGAGATTTGGATTTTTTCACTATTTCCTAGGCCAATAATCTGGCAGTCGCAAAGAAGGCTTTTGTACAAACCAAATTTCCTGCTGGTATCACCAATTACTCATGGTTCGCTGAAAGATAGTTGAGAAAGTCAAATAGATGCCGCGATAATGAGGTCAAGTACATCAGGGCATAGCGGCTATGGCAGAGCTTATCGGGAACGAACGGGTCGATGATATTCCATTGCTATTGAATCAGATGAAACGACTAAATCTGAGCGGGCTGGTAGACGAGCATTTTGCGGGGCATGGGAACTGGCAAGGCTTGAGTGTGGGCAAGGTGCTGACGGGCTGGCTGTCTTATCTACTCTCGCAAGGAGACCATCGCCTCAATCAGGTGGAAGCCTGGGCGGCGGGACTGAGCAGCACTTTGCAGCATAGTTTAGCGCCAACTGTGCGGAGTCTGGACTTCAGTGATGACCGCTTGGAGCGCGTCCTAGACCGATTGAGCGATGACCCGCAGTGGGACGCATTTGAAGGCGCGTTGAACTGTCATACAGTACGGGTGTATGACTTGAAGGTATCGTGTGTCCGTCTGGACACCACGACCAGTAGTGGCTACAGGCCAGTCGAAGGCGAGGGCTTATTTCAATTTGGCCACAGCAAAGACTATCGGCCCGACCTCCCACAAGTGAAGATATCGCAAGCGGCCTTAGATCCATTAGGGATGCCGGTGAGCACCACAATAGTGAGTGGCAATCAAGCAGACGACCCGTTGTACATACCCGAGATCAAGAAAGTCCAACAGAGTCTGGCGACAAGCGGGTTGACCTACGTCGGCGATAGTAAGATGGCCGCGCTAGAGACAAGGCGCTATATCTCCCAAAGCCAGAACTACTACCTGTGCCCGCTGCCAGAGAAGCAAGTCTCCAAAGCCGACCTAGCCGAGTTACTCGCACCTGTTTTCCGAGGCGAGGAGACGCTTACACCCGTTGCCGCGCCCGAGCAAAACAGTCGTGACGCTAAGGCAACCACGGAACCACCCGCCGAACCTGAGTTGATAGCGGAGGGGTTTACCTTCACGATGCCGCAATCGGTTGAGGTGATGGCAACGCCGTTCACCTGGCGCGAACAGTGGCTGGTGGTGCATTCGTTCAAGTACGCCAGACGACAGCAACAAGGGTTGGACAACCGCATCCAAAAAGCCACCGAGGCACTGAACCAACTGAACCTGACGGGTCGTGGCCACAAACGACTCTCGCCTGAGGAAACCGAGGCTGCCGCTCACCGAATTCTTCAGCGCTATCGCCTCAAAGACCTGATTCAAGTCGCCTACGAGACCAAGGCTGAAACGACGCACAAACGCGCCTACCGCGACCAGCCAGCTAGGACTATCACCGAAACCACCGTCACGGTGAAACCGACATTGAACGATGACGCTTATCAACACTGCTCGCAGCTAATGGGCTGGCGAGTCTACGTGAGCAACGACCTTGAGTTGTCACTTGAAGAGGCCGTCTACGGCTACCGCAATGAGTACCTCATTGAACAAGGCTTTGGCCGATACAAGGGCAAAGCACTCGGGCTGCGGCCTATCTATTTGGCTTCTGACGAGCGGGTCAAGGGATTGATTCGGCTGTTGAGTTTGGGCTTGCGAATCCTTTGCCTGCTCGAATTCTCCGTGCGCACTCAATTACAGGCACAACAACAGGAACTGCCTGGGCTCTATGCGGGTAATTCCAAACGCGCTACACAACAGCCCACCGCTGAGCTACTGCTCAAAGCCTTTCGCGGCATTACCCTCACGCTTATGGATATTGACCAAGTTAGACAACGCTTTCTCTCACCCCTCTCAGAGCTACAACAGCGCATACTACAGTTATTAGACACCCTTGATGAAATCTATCTCTCGCTGACTGGCTAATTGTTGCGAACTCCCTTTTTTATCCGCGAACCTTGAGCAATTAGGTATCACTAGTAGGAAAAGCGCCTCTACACCTTCTCGTGGAAGACATTATACAGGAGTCTATTGCTGCTGTAGCGAGAGACTACCTCACGCATACACTCGCGCACTTTGCGCATACAATAAAGTTCCTATGCGAGCGTGTATGCTGGGTGTTTTTCTTTGGAAGCTTTTTCGGCTCGATTTTACCGATGCATCATCGGATAAGCTGCCGGTGTGAAGTAGAGTGCAAGGAAGGGAGAGCCGCCAATACCACCTGCGATCGCAACTGATAACTTGATTGACAAACTGTTGCTAGAGAAGATGCGACTGAGAAGTCGTAGGCCGTTTTACGGGCTCGCTGCGGCGTTGGCGTCTGCGGAGACAGGGGCAGACAGTAGGCAGGCTTTTATGGTGTCGCAAACGTCTTTGATATCGCGATCGCACATATCGAAATAAGAGGGTAAATTCAGGCCCTGCTGCGAAACCCTATGAGCCACCGGCGTGTCGTAGCGATCGCCTTTGCTGTACATTGGCATGTCCGAAATTGGGTAGAAGAAAGGACGGCTTTCTACGCCGCGTTCGGCTAGGGCCATCATAAACTGATTGCGATCGCTCATTTCCCAGCTATCGACTTCCATACAAACCTGCCAAAACACATTATCGGCCCAGCGTGCAGTGCGATTCAGCCGGATTTCAGTGCAGGCGGAAAGATGCTTCTGATACTGTGCGAAGATTGTTTTCTTCTTTTCAACAAATTCGCTGATGCGCTTCATTTGGGCAAAGCCCAGCGCTGCTTGCAGGTTGGTCATGCGGTAGTTGTAGCCAATCTCGGTATGCCAGTACTTCTGTGTTGGGCTCATCGCCTGCGAGCGAAGATGTTTCGCTCTTTGATAGAGAGCCGAATCGTTGGTGGTGAGCATTCCACCTTCACCACAGGTAACAATCTTGTTGCCATAAAAGCTGAAGACACCGCAGTCTCCGAGTGCGCCGGTTTTAACCCCGTGAATGGTGGCTCCGTGGGCTTCGGCGGCGTCTTCAATAACAACAATGCCGCGCGGCTGTGCGATCGCCTTCAACGCTGGAATATTAGCCGGATGCCCATACAGATGAACAGCGACAATCGCCTTTGTTTTAGGTGTGATAGCCTGCCGAACTCGCTCGACATCAATACACAGCGTTTCTTTGTCAATATCGACAAAGACTGGCTTTGCGCCGGCATAGCTCACCGCGTTCGCTGTGGAGACAAAGGTAATATCTGGAACAATCACCTCGTCTCCGGGCGCGATGCCATAGCCGAGAAGCGCCAGGTGCAGAGCCGTCGTGCCGCTAGAAGTAGTCAGTGCGTAACGCGTGCCGCAGTAGTCGGCAAAAATTTCTTCAAACCGATCGATATATTCACCTCTAGAAGACACCCAGCCAGACTGCACCGCATCTGTCACGCAAGTAACTTCTAAAGCTGTGATGGAGGGCTGAGATAGAGGAATGCGATAGTCCATTAGGTTTCTACGGAGGCTTTAAGGCTTATTCAGATTGATGAGACGCGGATGCTCCTGAGGTGAAAATTGCTTGGCTCAAGCGGCAGATATAGTGCGAAGATGCGAGGCAAAGAACTGGGCATTCAGGTCTAAGCTGTGCTGGCTGTACCAAGATTGAGCCTGGCTAGCGATGGTTTGCTGCTGCTCGGCTGTGCAGGTGAAAAGCTGAGGGCCAGGGACCGCGTACTGCTGGTTTTCAAAGATGCCGTCTGGTTCGGACGGGTTGTAGGCGGTGCAGATGGGCATCAGTCCGTGAGCGCAAAACGCCGCGAAGACAGAGGATTTACCTAAGTCTCCAGGGAATCTGGAATAGTCCATAAACCCGGCGACTGAATCTAGCAGAATCGATTGGACGGCTTCGGCAGATTGGAAACCCATTTCTTGAAAGGCGATCGCGCCGAACTGAGTCGAGTCTAGATTCTGTTTGGAGCCAATGTCGCAAATCTCTTTGATACCTAGCGCTTCGCAAGTTTTTAGAAGATTTTCGAGGTGGCGGTAGGCACGGACGCGATCGGCACCGCCAAAGACGACAAGCCTTGGTTTGCGATCGCGCAAGGGCCTAACTTGCTCTGGCATCGGTTCGCCAATGGTGGAAAAATCAGGGATACAGGTGACCGAAGCGTTGGTCCATCTTTCTAAATGACCTTTGAAGTGGTGACTGTCGGTAACAACTGCGCTGGATAATTTGGCTAATTGGCGAGATACGAGGCTCTGAATTGGGTTCAAAAAGCGAAGTCGCTTCCACTTTAGAGTGGGCAGCTCGTGGAACATCGACACGAGCGGCAGGCGGTGCTGGTGAACAGCTGTTTTGAGGACGTCGGCAAGCCAGAAAGGGGCGTCTAGCTTGCCTTGTAGGTAGGGATAGTTGCTGTAGTGAATGATGATGCCGCTGATTTCGGAAGAGATTTGCGAGAGAAGATGAGCGGCTGAGGCTTCGGAGAGTCGATGAATTGAGGAGCCATCTAAGTCAGCGGGCGTTTTGTCGCTTGGACGAAAGACCGCGAACTCAGTTTCTATCTGATGGGCTTTGGCAAGCTGTTGGGCGAGCAGTCTGGAATAATCGCCAACGCCGTCGCTGTCGGGCGGGAGGCGGGGGACAATTTGCAGTATTTTGGTTGGCTGAGGTGGCACGACGGACGGGGGGCGCATCTGAGAGGAAATCATTTTAAGAGGTTGTTCATAGGGTGAAGGTTATGATGGGTGAAGGTTATGATGGGTGAAGGTTATAAAAGCTGTTCGAGATGGGCTTGAACCTTCTGGGCTAGCAGTGGGCCTGATTTCTGGTTGAATAGATTTCCAAAGAGTCCAGGGATATGAATGACGTCGATATCGTCTTGGGCGACTGATTGCCAGCCAAGTGCTGGGCCGAATCGCCAGTCTAGGATTTGAGTATCGGCGCGGAAAACTGCGATCGCGCCTGAATATTTTTGAGGTACGTATTGCTCTGCGGCCTGAATGTTGGCTTTGTGCGCCTGCTCGTACCGGGCCTCGTAAGGGATATGAGCGCTGAACGCTTGGTTGGAGGAGTGCGGTGGTGGCGAAGCATCAGCGGCAACAGCAGTCGCTGGATTTGACGCTGAGGTATGGATTTTTTGCGAGACTTTCTGAAGGATTTTTTGAGGAAGCTGCATAATCTGGCTAGGACTGCTGTAGTAGTAGAGGCTCTTCTGTAGCCAAAAATAGCTGAGCTGAATCTGTTCGTGAAGCTGGCCTATGGTGCTGTGAGGCAGGGCGTTTGGGCAATAGGCGTCAACTTCGATTAGGCTGGCGACGGTTTCGCCTTTGGCCTCTAGCTGGCTGGCTATCTCAAAGGCGACGGCTCCACCAAAGCAGTGTCCGCCTATTATGTACGGACCACTGGGCTGTACGGTTTCAATTTCTTGGATGCAGACGGCGGCAAGCTCCTCAACCGAAGACTGAGAGACTTTGCTCCCATCTAAGTCTGGGCGCTGCAAGGCGTAGAAAGGTTGGTCTGACCCTAGTAGCTGAGAGAACCGGCTCCAGGTGAGGGCATCGGCAGAGCCGCCATGAAAGAAGAAGGGTCGCTTGGAGCCGGTGGGCTGAATAGGTACCAGGCTAGACCAGGCAACAGTAGGTTGTTCAATTAGCGCTGCCATTTGACGTACGCTCGGAGACTGAAAGAGGCTAGCGAGCGGCAGATTGCAATCGAGCTCTGTCTGCATTTGGTTGAATAGCTGAACAGCTAGCAGTGAGTCTCCGCCTAGCTCGAAGAAGTTGGAGTCGAGATCTATCGTTGGGATACCCAACGCCGATCGCCAGATTTGAAGTAGCTTGAGTTCTAAATTGTTTGTTGGTAGGGCAGATAGATTGGTTGGTGACTCAGTTATCGGCTCAGTTGCTGGTTTAGCTGTTGGCTCGGTTAGTGATGGGCTAGCGGGCTGGGCAGGGTTGTTTAAAGATGAGAGAGATGAAAGGGACGCTGTGAGCTGTTGAATAGTGACTTCTGGATGTTCGACGATGCTGTTTAGAAGCGATCGCACATCTTCTAACAAACTCTTCAGCGCCATCTCGCTAACGTCACGCGCATCCGCATACAGCGTCAGCACATCACCTGGTTTGGCAATTACCGTTAGACCGTAGGTGCTGATAATGCCGGAGCGCAGGTTCTCAAGCGCGATTGCACGTTCTCCTTCATCGGTTTGCGTTGGATAATTTTCAACAACCAGCAAACTATTAAACAGCCGAGCCTGGCAGTCGCTCCAGCTCTGAATCTGAGTTGGCGAAGCGTAGGCATAGCGGCTAGCCTTTGCCTGCTGAGTCTGCAAGGCTTGCAGATAAGCAAAAACAGAATCTTCTTTTGAAATCTTGACTCGCACCGGAAGCGTGTTAATCAGTAGACCAACCGCAGACTCAATTTTCGCTAAGTCCGCCTGACGGCCCGATACAGTCGCCCCAAAAACAACGTCTGACTGACCGCTGCGAGCCTGTAGCAGAAGTGCCCAAACGCCCTGAATAAGTGTGTTTAAAGTGGTTCTATGCTTGCTGAGATGACGCTGTAGCCGGACAGTCGATTCGCGAGAAAGCGCAACTGGAATAGGCGAAGAAACTGCGGGCTCGTTTCGCTTTATCTCTGTTGCCACTGGTAGCGGCGTCGGCACAGTAAAGCCTGCTAGCTGTTCTCTCCAAAAGTGCTCAGCGGCAGATTCATCTTGCGCATAGAGCCAGCGAACATAGTCTTGATAGCTTAAAGTCGTAGCTTCGGTTGGCAGATTGCCCTTGCACAGCTCTTCGTAAGCGTCTAGCACCTGATTGAATACTAGCGTTCCTGACCAGCCGTCTAGCATTAGGTGGTGGCAGCTCCACACCATCTCGTGAGTGCGATCGCCCAGTCGAACCAGCAGCAGCCGCATAATCGGCGCTTCGGTGAAGTCGAAGCCTCGGGTGCGATCGCGCTCCAAAAGCTCAATTAACGCTTGGTGAGGATCGCTAAGTTTCCGATAGTCGAACACTTTCCAAGGTAGCTTCACCTGCCTCACACCGATTTGCACCGGCTGTTTGGTTTCCCAGTGCACGGAAGTGCGCAGCGCCAGATGACGATCTACAACAATCTCCCACGCCTGCTTCAGCAGCGATGGCTGTAGCTCGCCTTTGAGGGTGCCGCGCATCTGTAATAGGCCAGTCTGAGAGGAGGCTTGCAAACTGTGCCACAAAAACGCCTGCTGCAGGGGCGCTAGCGGATAGATGGCCTCAACGCTTTTCGTTCTTCCCTGTAAGCTGGGCTTGAGCTGGCTGAGTAGACCATCTAACTCAGAAGCGGTAAGTGCGACGTCTGGGAAATCGGAAGGCGTGTAGCTGCCTAATTCAACAGATACGCAGTGAGCGACCAGTTTTTTGAGTGTGTCGAGATATCGGCTAGCGATCGCTGCTATTGTTGCCGGTTGATAGCGCTGCGTATCGTACGTCCAGTTGAGATGAAGCTGACCAGCTGATATCCAAGCGTTAATTTCTATCAGGTAGCCGCGCCGATTTTTTGGATGTCTGAGCGTGCCTAAGTCTGCGTCTTCTATGAGGTGAATGGATGGGAGATAGATAGAAGGCTCTGAGTGCGATCGCTGGGTAGACTGGTCGCGATCGAGCCGTCCCAAGTAGTTGAACAACACTTCGGAAGTGGAAAACTGCGCAAGCTGCTGCCGAGTCGATTCGTCGCCCAAATAGCGCAGCATTCCATAGCCAATCCCTCGCTTGGGGACTTGCCGAAGCTGTTCTTTAATCGATTTAAGGAGTTCTCCTAAGTCATTATAGTCATCTAGACTAAGCAACACTGGGTAAGTCGTAGTAAACCAGCCTACTGTTCGAGACAAATCAACTTCTGGTACGATTTGCTCTCTACCATGCGCCTCGACTTCCACCCGAACGCTACCTATAGGTTTACCTAACTGGTTATCTGAATATTCATCTGGATAGTTATCTGACCAGTCCAACAGGCTTTTCGAGAGTGCGGTTAGCAGCACATCGTTGATTTGAGTGTTGTAGGCAGCAGGAACAGTTTGCAGCAGGTCGAGCGTGTTCGTCGCATCGAGTGAGACAGTAAGCGTATGCGCCGTTCCTTCTATTTCTTGAGCAGGCTCTAGCCGATCTTGTAGTAGGTCTGCGGGTAGGTCTGCGGGTAGGTCTGCGGGTAGGTCTGCGGGTAGGTCTGCGGGTAGGTCTGTGGGTAAAGACATTTGAGGTGACGATAGCTGGGAAAGCCAGAAGGAGAGTTCTGACTTTCTTGTACTTGCTTGAGAAACAAGCGTTTTAGCCCAGTCCTTAAAGGCCGTTGTCTTCGCAGGAAGTTGAGCTGCTTCCTCGGATGGGTCAAGCAGTGTTCTCAAGTCATTTTGCAAAATCTGCCACGAAACGGCGTCTACTACTAAATGGTGAATGCTGATGAGTAGCCAGTTTTGATCGCCTAAGGCGAAGTAGGCCGCCCTGAGCGCTGGTCCCTTCGATAGATTGAGCGTGGAGTGCAGGCGATCGCCCTGTTCGCTTACGGCTTGCCGCTGCTGCGCGGGGGTAAGGCCCAAAAGGTCTATCTGCACAGCCTGCGGCGGATTGCTAGCGTCTGCATTTGTCTGCTGCCATCTGTTTTTCCAATCGCCTGAACTCTGGCTAAAGCGAAGCCTCAAAGCGTCGTGATGATTCCAGAGCTGTGCGATCGCTCCATTCACTTTCTCCAAGGTCACCGCCGCAGGCAGCGATAGCAACCGCGCCTGGTGCCACTGCTCAGGCACGGCCATGTTTTGGTCAAAAAACCAGTGCTGAATCGGCGTTAGCGACACTGAACCAGTAATTTCGTCCTGTGTTGCTACGACTTCTGGCACCAGATTCACAACAGCAGCTAGCTCGGATACCGTCTGCTGCTCAAACAGTTGGTTAGGCGCGAGTCTAAATCCAGCTTCTCCGGCCAAAGAGACAATCTGAATACTAAGGATGGAGTCTCCGCCTAGCTCAAAAAAGTTGTCGTGAACGCCGACCGAGTCGAGACCCAAAACCTGGCTCCAGATCTGACAGAGACTCTCTTCGACTGGCGTGGTTGGCTTCTCTAAGACAGCTTTTACCGCACTCTTTGGCTGAGGATCAGGCAGCGCCTGGATATCTATTTTGCCGTTGGGCGTTTTGGGAAACTCCGTTAGCGGCACGATCACAGTCGGAACCATATAGGCTGGGAGCTGATCCTTGAGCGCATTTCTTAGGAGAGTCGGATCGAGATTTTGATTCTCGCGGGCGATCGCGTAAGCAACCAGTCGAGAAGACTGCGCAGATGATGAGCCAGCAGACTGCATAGAGTAGTGTTGTAGCTGACTGAGCCTACTGGCTAAGGCCGCTCGCTGAGAGGGAGAAAGAGCGGCAATTCTTTGGTAGATTTCTGGTTTCATAATGCGCCTTTCTGTATGGGCTTAAGCTGACGATAGAGCCAGTAAGGGCAGAGTAACAGCGGCTTTGGCAGCCGGTTGCAGTCGCGAATAAAGCGCTGATTAACCCGACTAGACTGTTGGTTAGCAGGCGTTTGGCGGGTCTTGTTCATGAGGTTATCTCCACGGGCGAGATGGACAGCAACCGCTCAACCGCTCGAACGGCTGTGTTCTGGTCGGCATAGCGCTGAAAATGCCTGCGCATTTGAGTAATGCGGTTGCGGTAAGCGACCTCTGTTAGTAGCGATCGCACCTGTTCTCGCATCTGGTCGTTCGTTTGTCCAAGTCGAAAGATAAGGCCTAGCCTGTGATAAATTACTCGCGCAGCGTTTCCTTTTTGATCGTCTCGCGATAGCGGCACAACTAGCATCGGCACGCCTGAGTGAATGCATTCTGTAATGCTATGAGCGCCGCCGTTGATGATGGCGCAGTCGGCCTGACTCAGCAGTTTGAGCTGGGGTGCCCACTGTAAGACGCAGACATTTTTGGGTAAGGTCGCTAGCTGCTGAGGATAGGCGCTGCCGCCGAGTCCGACCACAAAGTCCCACTGGGGAGTGCTTTGAGCGATCGCAATTAGCTGCTGCAAAAATGTCTGACTCGCCGACGAAAAAGTACTACAGCTACAATAGATCAGCGACTGCCCCCGCCTGTTTTGCAAAAAGAAATTGAGATCTTGTTCTAGATTTGAGGATGTCTGAACATCGTCTGAGCTATCAGCAGCAAACACCATTGGCCCCAAATGATGCACGTTCGACAGCGAGCTGTGGGGAAAATCTAGCTCTTTAGCATGGAGACATAGCACCGGCAGCTCTCTATGCGGGTAGGGCACAAGCCAATGATTAAACCCAAAATTAAACCCAAAATTAAACCCAAAGCTGTTGCGGAAAGGATAGGCAACTTGCCGAGCGTACTGACGCAATATAGAGATTCGGTCTAAACCAGCAGTCTGCCAGCGATCGCGCTGATAGGCTTTCCACTTAGTCAGCCCATAGCGCAGCCAGCTCCACTGCATTCCCCACCACTGCCCGTGCCAGCCTTCTCCGGGCACCGTATCGGTATGAATCGGCGGTAGGTAAGCATCATGCCAGATAGAGATGAAGGGACAGAGCAGGCCCACTCGATAGCCATTGGCAACGGCTGTCATAATGTGCGGATGCATTTCGATATCAAGCAGCAGCAGATCGGGTCGAAGCGTCTGCAAAGTCTGCACGAATAGCGGCATCTGTAACGCTGCGATCGCCTTCTGCTGTCTCTGCCGTAAATGGCGCAGCTTTTTCCACCAGCTATTATGTTCTTCTTCAATCTTCGCTCCCCAAGGAGCCATCTGCACGTAAGGAATCTGTAGCGCAGCGAGCGGCTGACTCAAGTCACCAGGACTAGCGTAGGTGATGCGATGTCCTGCTTTTTGAAGCTGTTGTATCAGCGCTAAACTTGCGTTAAATAAGCCCTTTAGCCCAGCGGTGATAAATACAATATGAGCCATCTTAGGTTCCTTCCTCCGCCGCTGTTAATAGAGCGTCAGCCTGCTCCAAGGAGAGCTTCGAGAGCGCTGTGAACAAGTCTTCGATTGAATCGCCAATCCCCGATAAGCTATCTTGCTTTTTATCGAGCTTCTTATCGGGCTCTTTATTGGGCTCTTTATTGGGCTCTTTATTGGGCTGGGGCTGCGCGACTACAACGGCTGCTTGGACTGAGAAGTGCGATCGCAAAGCATCCTCAATCTCACCTAACTCAATCCGATAGCCGCGAATCTTCACCTGGCGATCGCAGCGGCCTAGCCATTCCAAATTGCCGTCCGCTCTGTAGCGTCCCAAGTCGCCCGTTCGATAAAGCTGACCGTCATTTACAAATGCCGCTGCCGTTTTCTCAGGCTGATTCAAATAGCCCTGGCTAACGCCTTCGCCGCCGATATAAATCTCACCGACTGCGCCACGTGGGACTGGCTGAAGAGAAGGATTTAATAGCTGAATTTTCACATTTGGAATCGGCGCTCCGATTGAGACTGGGCCAGAGGGAAGCACCGCTAGAACGCGATAAGCCGTACACCAAACGGTCGCTTCAGTTGGGCCATATTCGTTATAGAGAGTCGTCTGTGGCAATTTGGCATAGTGCCGTTGAGCCAGCGTTTGAGAGCAGGCTTCACCGGCGACAATAACAGTTTTAAGCGTCGATAGCTGAGCAGTTTCAGCAGCGGTCTCAGCAGCGGTTTCAGCAGCGGTTTCAGCAGCGGTCTTAACAGAGGAAAGCAGTAGACTGTAGAGCGTTGGCACGCAAAGCGTATGGGTAATCTGCTGCTGAGCGATGAGACTGGAGAGCTGCTGCAAGTCTTGTTCGATGCGTCTAGGCGCGATCGCTAACGTCCCGCCCTGACAAAGTGTCCAAAACAGCCCCGCTACAGAGCTATCGAACGCGATTGAAGAAAGTAGTAAAAAGCGCTCAACAGGTTCAGGGTAAACATCAAAGCGAGCCGCTGTAGAGCTGACTAAATTACGATGGCTCACCATGACGCCTTTGGGCGCTCCGGTAGAACCAGACGTATAGATGATGTAGGCCAGGTCTTCTGAACGTGCGACGTTCGTTAGGTTTGTTGTTTGTTGCAAACCGAACTCTTCTGTTGCTGTTACTGTTTCTAGGTCAAAAAGCGGGATAGACATATGGGGCACGACCGAGCTCTGCGAGATCGAACTCCGCGAAATCAAGAGCCGCGGCTGAGTGTCTTGCAGGCAGTAAGCAAGGCGAGATTCAGGATAGGTTGGATCGAGTGGAACGTAGGCCGCACCAGCTTTTAGCACAGCTAGAATCGCCACAATCGTATCGATAGAACGAGGAAGGCACAGCGCTACTTTTTGTCCTGAGGCAACGCCGCGATCTTGCAGACAGCGAGCTATCTGGTTCGCTTTCTGATTTAACTCAGCATAAGTAATAGAGTCGTTTAAGAAGGTCACCGCCACGCTATCGGGCGTACGTTCTACCTGAGCTTCGATGAGCTGGTGAATGCATAAGTCGCGCGGGAAGTCAGTTTCAGGCTCGATAGAAAGCTGTCCTGAAAGCTGTTCTGCTGGGGTCAAACGAGGCAGATCGGCTAGTTTAGCCTGTGGCTGTGCGATGAATGCGGATAGAAGCTGTTCTAAATGAGCGAGGAGTTGAGCGATCGCACTCTCCTCAAACCGACCCGCGTTGTACAGCAACCGCAGATCTAATCCAGCTTGTGGAAATACCAGCAGCGCTAGCGGATAGTTGCTTTGCTCTGAATACTGTACGTCTCCTATCTCGAACGGCAGCGCTGGCGCTGGCTTATCTGATAGATTTTGGAAGGCGACAATGCTTTCAAATAGCTGAGTGGTAGCAGGCAAGCGACTCCATTTTTGAATATCTGCAAGTGGAGTAGCAGCGCGATCGCTCAAGTCCAACAGCTGCTGCTGTCTCGCCCGCAGCCAGGATACCAAATCCTGCTCGGGTCGCATGTCCACCGTCACCGGCAGCGTATTAATGAACAACCCCACCATAGTTTCCACGCCGTCCAGCTCAGCCGGGCGACCCGAAAACACCGAGCCGTAAGTCACCTGGTGCGGGTTCTCTAGCAGGCTACCGTCGCTGTAGTGGTTCAACAGCAGCGCCCAGGCCCCTTGAACGAGTGTGTTTAGCGTTAGGCGATGCTGCTTGGCAAATGCGCCGAGCCGAGCTGAGAGGTCGTCACTCAGTCGCTGAGACTGCTGGCGATAGGCTTGATGAACCGAAATTCCAGAACGCACCGCTGGCAGTGGCGTAGGCTCTAAAAAGTCTTGGAGCTGTGCTTTCCAGAATGTTTCTGTTGTGGCGGTATCTTGCTGCTGCTGCCAGGCGATATAGTCGCGGAAAGGACGGACAGGTGATAGCTCAAAGAGATCTGAAACCTCTGAATCTGAACCGTCTGAATCTAAGCCGTCTGAATCTGAAGCGTCTTTTTCACAAAGCGCAGCGTAATACGCAAGCACATCTTGCCAAATCAGCAGCATCGACCAGCCATCGTACAGTATGTGGTGATTGCTCCAGACAAACTGATAGCGATCGCGCGCCAATTGAATCAGCGTAATCCGCAGCAGTGGCGCTTGGGCTAAGTCAAATCCTCGGGTGCGATCGCGCTGCAAAAGCTCAGACAAAAGCTCAAATAGCTGCTCGCGATGCGATGCCGCTGCCCCCTGCCAATCTAGCTGCTGCCACGGCAAAGTCACAGTTTCGCGCACTACCTGCAAAGGCTCATCAAGTCCTTCCCACAGCACCGCTGTTCTCAAGGCAGGATGTCTCTGTATGGTTTGCTGCCAGGCCTGCCGTAATTTCGCTGGCTGCACTTCGCCGCGCAGCTCGCAGGTAAACTGGTTGACATAGCTGCCCACCTGGCTTTGGTCTAGCGTATGAAACAACATGCCTAGCTGCACCGGCGTCAGCGGATAGATGTCGGCAACATTTTTCACGATCTAGCCTCCTTGTCAGATTGACTGAGCAGCGCTGAGAGCTTATCCATTTGGCGATCGCTCAGCTTTGTCAACGGCACGGGCTCGAACATATTCTTTTGCTGCCAATTATGGTCAGTTTTGTCTGAATTACGGTTCGAGGAATCTGTCTTTGGCTTTGCTGCTGCTGCTAGTTCGCGGATGGTCGCCCGCTGAAAGACTTGGTTAGGAGAGATTATCCAGCCTGAGTCCGACAGGCGAGCCGCAATCTGAATCGCCATAATCGAATCGCCACCTAGTTCAAAGAAGTTGTCGTTAGTACTGATGCGCTCTATCGATAGCACCTGTTGCCAAATTTGCGTCAACGTTTCTTCTTGAGGACTGGTAGGCGCAACAAAAGTTGAGCGATCGCGCTCCAGTTCATCTTTGAAGTCGGGCAGCGCCGCTAGGTCTACTTTGCCGTTCGGCGTCAGCGGAATGGTGTCAATTTCGATAAATCCGGCAATGCGAATGCGGCTAGGGAGCTGCTGCGCCAAATAGACGCTAAGCTCTGCGGTGGTGACCGGACCGCCTCGAACGTAGTAGCAAACAAGGCGAGTCGCCCCAGTCTGTTCGACCCTAACAGTGCGTGCCACACAGTGACGAATCTGTGGGTAGCTCAGCAGCGCCGCTTCAATCTCACCTAGCTCGATGCGAATACCGTTGATCTTTATTTGGCGATCGCACCGACCCAAATAAGAGAGCTTTCCAGTCTTTTCCCAGCGGCCTAAGTCGCCCGTCCGATACAGCCGCTCACCCGCTCGCCACACAAATCGCGTTTCAGTTAGTTCTGGCCGGTTTAAATATCCTCGCGCCAGCCCCGGCCCGCCAATATAAATCTCTCCTACGTCGCCTAAGGGCACCTGGTTTTGATGCCTGTCCAGCAGATAGATACTTGCACCAGCAGCAGGTACACCCACTGAGACAGAGAGATCCGTCGCACTTGGTTCAAACTGCGCAATCATGCAGCCAACCGTCGCTTCAGTTGGCCCATATTCGTTATAGATCATCAAATCGGCAGCGCTCTGACTCGTGATCTCTTTTGCAAGCGAGGTCTTGAGATTCTCCCCGCCTAAAATCAGTGCCTTTAGCCGAGCACCCATTCGCATCCCTTTAACCAAGCTCAGGTGAGAGGGCGTTAGTTTTATAATATCTACCGCATTGTCTTGAAAGATGCGCTGCAAAGAAAGATCAATTGCGTCCTTTTCTTCGGGGTAAATAACAATTTGTCCGCCCGATAGCAGCGGTACGTAGAGAGAGGTCACCGTTAAATCAAACGTAAGCGCAGAGAACAGCGCAAAGGTGAGCGGCTTGTTATTAGCATATTGTTGTTTCGCCCACTGAACGTAGTTAGCCAGACTCTGATGCTCGATCTCAACGCCTTTGGGTTGGCCGGTAGATCCCGAGGTGTAGAGAATATAGGCGAGTGAACTAGGCGCTGGCGGTTCGTTTAGGTCATGCGCTGGTAGGTCATGCGCTGGTAGGTCATGCGCTGGCTGCTCGTTCAAATTTATCTGATCGAGGTTCAGCACAACGCTGTTTTGGAAGCGGCCCACTAGCTCAGAATCTGCAATCACTAGCTGCGCTTGAGTATCGTGCAGTATGTGTGCAGATCGCTTCGCTGAGTCATCTGGGCCAATCGGGACGTAAGCACCGCCCGCCTTCAAAACACCCCAAATAGCCACGAGCATTTTGAGCGAGCGTCGCAGACAGATGCCGACCGGCGTCTCCAACCCAAGACCTTTCTGCCGAAGTATTCGAGCGAGCTGATTAGCCTGTGCGTTGAGCTGGGCGTAGGTCAGCGTTTCACCCTCGCAGATGAGTGCGATCGCATCCGGCGTTTGTTCTACCTGAAACTCAAACTGTTGCACTACCGTTTTTGTAATGTCTAGCTGAGGGGCTTGACTCTGAGGATCTCGACTCTGAGGATCTCGACTCTGAGGGCCCTGACTTTGAGGATCTCGACTCTGAGGACCCTGGCTTTGAGGACCTTGACTCAGCTCATTTAGTTGAAACTTCTCTAATTTGGAAAGCAAATCTATCTGGCTAATTAGCTGATAGCGATCGCGCAAAATAGCCTCTACTAAAGCGAGAAAATGTGAAGACGCACGTTCTTGCAAATCAGGATCGAACAAGTCGTTATTAAAGTCGAAATGAAGCTGTAGATAACCCCTATCGTCAAAGTCATGTACTAGAATTCGCAAGTGATGATGCGGATCGCTTTCGCCAGCATGAATCCACTGCGCTTTGACAGGATAGTCAGCAAAGTCGGAGATTTTTGCATGGAGAAAATTTAGCACAACGTTGACATCGCGATTAGGTGCAAATTCGCTAGCACCCGGCTGGGCGTGACGCAGCAGGTGACCGCTCGCCTCGCTGATTTTAGCTAGCAGAGAAGCAAACGTCTCCTCAGTCTCTATCTCGACCTGCAGCGGAAATAGCTCAATAAATACGCCAATGGTTTCTCTTAGCGCAGCAGAAGAGCGTCCCTGAGCCGGAGTTGAAAAAGCCACCCGAGAGCTGTCGCTAATGCGATGGACGTAGGTCAGAACGATGCCAGAAATGAGATTAAATAAAGAGAGCTGAGGTGTCAGCGCAGCGGCTTCGGACTCGATGGCAAGCTGTTTGAGCGCGGCGGTTTGAGCAGGCGTCAGCGAGAAAGAGACGCGACGGCTAGCGCCGCTACCGCTGCTGTTTTGGGTAGCCGAGCGATGGTAAAGCAGGCTAGGCTGAATTTGCTGCTGCTGCCAGTAGCCTATCGTTCGAGATGTGGGCGCAGGTAAAGAGACTTCTGCGTAGGCAGGCAGATCGGGTGCCTCACTCAAGGTGCCTGCGAGCGATCGCGCATAAAACTCGCTCATCAGCTCATACAGCCGCTTTAGAGATACCATGTCGGTAATAAGATGATGCTGATTGAGGTACCACACGGTTTGGCGATCGCACTGAATCAAAGCCGTATCAAACAGCCGCTCCGAGAGTTTAAAGGGAAGACGCGATCGCGCTTCGGCCCAAGCAATTACTGCTTCTGGAATACCAGATTCGGCACCTGTTTCGATATCGCTACGGTTGCGAAAATCTAGCACAGGCACGGCGTAGTCTATCGGCGCGATCGCCCTTTGCTGAGGCACATCATCCAAAACTTCAATGACGGTTCTCAGCGCGTCGCACCGCTGCAGTAGCGCCGCAAAAGCAGCCTGAAAATGTTCAATCTCAATCTCGCTCGCAATTGCAAACACAAACGCCATGTTGTACAGCGGCGATTCTGGCATCAGCGTTTGGCCTAGCCATAGCGAGCGCTGCGGCGGTGTCAGGTTCGACTGCTGCCGCCACGTATGAGTGGTCGATGAAGGCCCTGCTGTAGCGTACATTTTAATGGCTGACTCCGGCGACAGGTTTTTTAGCGAGATAGGTGGCGATCGCGTCGATAGTTCGAAAGTTAGTGATGGTGATATCTGATTGAGCGATCGCGCAGCTAAAAGTTTCTTCAATAAAAGCGATTAGCTGCATCACGCCCATCGAGTCGATAATCTCTTCACCTAGCAAGTCGTCGTCAGACTCAACCTGCATTCGGTTATTCAACAGCGTTTGGCTGATGTATTGCTTTAAGGTTGTTCGAGTATCCATGAGTCTAAACAAGAAGTACGAGAGGCTATTGAGCAAGAAGACGGCGAGCAGGAAGACGGCGAGCAGGAAGATAATAAGGAGGTAGAGCACAGAGGACAATTAGCCAGCGATTCCATCTAGTCAGGCTGCTATTTATGCGCCAGTACTTTTGTCGCCATCTGCTGTAGCTTACGGCGATCGATTTTGCCGGTCCCCGTTCTAGGAAAGCTAGTCGCAATCGATAGGTCGGAAGGGATAGCATAGGAAGGCAGTCGATCTGATAAATAGCGCTTAATCTCGGTAGCCTCTAAACTCGAATCGGACTTTAGAATCACCGCAGCGCCGACTTGATAGCTTCCAGTTTCGTCAGGCAGCGCGTAGGTAGCTGCTTCTTCTATCTGCGAATGCGTCATCAGCGCAGCTTCCACCGCATCTAGCTCAACTCGATAGCCTCTAGTTTTAATCTGTCGATCTTTGCGACCAATAAACTGATACTGACCGGCTTGCTCTCGAACCAAGTCACCCGTGCGATAAAACACCGCAGGCTGATTGGCTACCTGCGTATGAAAGAAGGCTTTGGCGTTTAGGTCAGGGCGCTGCCAGTAGCCAGACATCATCGTGGCACTGCGAACAAGCAGCTCCCCTACTTCGCCAGCGGCAACAGGCTGATTCTCTTCATTTACCACCATCGCTTCAGAATTTCCCCAAATTTGACCGATCGGGACAGGCTTTGGCACAGATTTCTGACCCTTCTTCTGCCCATGCTTCTGCCCCTCTTTCTGCACCTCTTTCTGCACCTCTAGAGAAGGTACGTGATAGTACGTGCATTGGTTTACCTCAGCAGGGCCATAGATATTACTAAACCGGGCCTGCGGCAAACGAGACATCAAGGCATAGAGGTATTTAACCGGGAATGGTTCTCCCGCAAACAGCACCCAGCGCAGCGCACTCAAGTCTCTTTCTGTAAGTACGCCGCTACGCTGAAGCTGGCTGAGCGCAAGCGGTACAGAGTACCAAACGGTAAGGGCTTCGTCTTGGATTAGCTGCGAGAGACTGGCCGAAACCTTGGTGTAGGCTTCTGGAATGATGACGGTGGTTGCGCCGACCAGCGGCCCAGCGAAAAATCCCAAAGTGGAGATGTCGAAATGTAAAGGAGAATGATTACCAATGCGATCGCGCTCGTTCAATCCGTATGTGCTTGCCGCTAGCTGAGCATAGCTTAAACCGCTGTAGTGCGTGTGCATCATGCCTTTAGGCGTTCCCGTAGAGCCAGAGGTATACATGATATAGGCCAGATCTTGAGCCACTAACCGCACGTCAGGCGCAGTATCGCTCACCGGCAGCGCCGACCAGTCGCAGCACTCAACTGGCACCTCTATCGCCAGATCTTCTTTGCGTATTCCAACCATCCACCGCAGAGTGGGCGCGGCTTCTATCAGTGCTGGCAGCTTTCGCCGTTTGGACTTTTGCGTAACTAGATGCTGTATCGCGCAGTGATTAATCGCATAGGCACCCTGAGCAGTCGGCGCGCTGGGATTAAGCGGGACGTAAGCCGCTCCCGCTTTCCAAATGCCGTATATTGCGATCGCACTTTCCAAACTTTTGCTGAGATAAATGCCGACGCGATCGCCTCTTTTTACCCCATGCGCTACTAGCCACTGCGCTAGCCCATTGGCCTTTTGCAGCAGCAGCGCGTAGGTGAGGGCCCTTCCCTCACAGCGAAATGCTTCTTGGTTAGGCGATCGCGCTGCCGAACTATCCAAAATTTGAGAGAGTAAATACAAAGTCACAGCCCCAAGCTTCGAGCAATAATATTGCGCTGTATATCCGAAGTTCCGGCATAAATCACACCGCCGACAGCATCTCGCAATTCCCGCTCCACCTCATATTCACTCAGGTAGCCATTACCCCCGTGAATGCGCACCGCATCTAACCCTGAAGCAACGGCTGCCTCGCTAAGATGTAGCTTTAGCATTGAAGACTCCAGCATGGCAGGCTGCCCGTTCTCCTTTAACCAGGCGGTTTTATACAGTAGCAGTCGGGCCATCTCCAGACGTAGCTTCATGTCTGCAACCCGGTTAGACACCGCCTGAAACTTCCCAATCGGCTGGCCATACTGCTCTCGCGTTTTAGCATAAGCAATTGTTTTCCCTAGCTGACGCGCCATCGTCCCTAGCTGACTAGACAGTGTGAAACAGCGATCGTATTCCAAAGAACTATGAGAAATGCTAAAGCCTGCGCCCTCCGGCCCTAGCCGATTTTCGGCAGGGACAAAACAATCCTCCAGAAATATCTCACCGAATGGCACCGTCCGCAGCCCCATTTTGGCCTTGCTAGGCCCAGTCGAAAATCCGGCGCTTTCTCGCTCTACCAAAAATGCATTGAGCCCCCACTTTCCTAAGCTCGCATCGACCGTAGCAAACACTATCGCCACATCGCAAATCGGTGCGCCTGTCACAAACTTCTTACGCCCTGTCAGCCGATATCCGCCCTCACAGGGCACTGCCTTTGTCGTCAAGCTGTATACATCAGACCCCGCTTCTGGCTCGGACAGCGCATGAACGCCGACTAAATCACCCTTGCACATAGGCGTTAGATACTGCTGCTTTTGAGCCTCTGTGCCAAACGCCAACAGCAGCATCTGCACCGTCCAAATTTGGCTATTTAGCGCCAGCAGCAGGCCGCTGTCTTCACAGCCATAGCCCAACGACTCTAGCGCCAAAACGGTCGTCATCAAATCTGTTGCTGGCGACTCACTGTAGGGCTGGGGCATACAGAGTCCTTGAATGCCAAACTCAGCGCACTTTTGCCAGCTATCTCGTGAAAACTCCCCTTTATAGTCACGCGCAACCATATCGCCATTCAGCTGCGCCTTGGCAAACTGAATCACTCGCGCCTTCAGATCGAGCTGTTCATCCGACCAGGCAAAATCCATGATTAAAACAACCCTTGGAAAAATGGCAAAATGCGAATATTGACGTCGAATACGCGTTCGGTGAGCCAATAAAGAGACATTACACCCAGCAGCAGCCCGCCCGTTTTGAGTACAAGCGGCGAATAAAAGAACTGATTTCGCAAAAAGTAAAGTATCGGAAAGACCACCGCAATAATCGCGAGCTGCCCCAGCTCAACGCCCAGGTTAAACGCGAACAGAGAGAACACCGCGTTTTGACTAGTTACGCCTAAATCAGCCAGTACGCTAGCGAACCCGAACCCGTGGAACAGTCCAAACACGAATATCACCAGCCATATTCGCTTTCTAAAGATGGGATAGAAGATATCGACAGCGGCCAATCCGATAGAGGCAGCAATAATTGACTCAACTAGGCGAGAGGGTAAGTCAACAATATTGAGCGTAGCTAGTCCCAGCGTGATGCTGTGCGCCACGGTAAAGGCAGTTGCAATCTTGGTGATGTGCCAGAACGAAGTTGAGAACTTCTCTACAGGTTTCCACTGTCCGTCTTCACGTCGAACCACCGAAGGCAACAGCAGCGCGATTAGAAATAAGACGTGATCAATGCCTTCTAGAATATGCTCGACGCCTAGCTTCACGATGGCTAGGCCACCCTGTAGAAAACCGCCCTTAGTGAGATCTAGCGTTTTAATCTCTCCGGCTTTGTCGTAGGTTAGAACAACATTGGCTTCTTCATCAAAGGTGCCGGTCTTCCAGTTTTGATCGATCAGCAGCAAATTAGTGAATTCCGGCTTATCTACCAGGAGCGGATCGTAGCCGACCTGTAGCGCTTCGGGCATAGTCTGGAAGCCGCCAATCTCATAGTAGAGCTGTAGAAATTGACCGCTGCTAGTGTTCGTGATGTCGCTATTTAGGTAGGTCTGAGTGCAGGCTTGTGGCGCACATTCAATGGAGGTATGCTGCTCAACATAGGCCCTTATTTTTTCGAGCGAAGGCTCAACATCCTGCTGCGTCAGCTTTTTATCGGCGGGAAGTCCGAGTGAAAGGACTTCGTTAAGATCTGTTAGAGGCGCGACAGCGTGAGCAGTCAAGGCATCTTGTTGTACCTGAAAATATAGATAGCTCTGACCTTTGGCATGAGCGTGAGCCGCCGGAGCAAGACTAGAACCAAACAGGCACAGCAAACAAGCCCAAATTGCTAGCGCAATGTTCGTATATTTAAGACGTATCGACTGGCTAAACATGACGGTTGTATTAGGAACAATTGGTGATGAAATATAACCTTGAAGCGCCTTTAAGTGCTGCGATCGCCCCTAAAGACTCATTCCTTAAAGACCCATCGCGGAAACATCTTAATTACGCAGAGGGTATAAAAAATCTCTCACTACGTAGAGCAGTGCCACTGAGAAAGAACCCTATTCAGCTTCTCTTCTGTCGTTTTCCCAAAGCGGTCTTCCAACTGCTTTCCATTTCTAAGTGGACACTAGAGAACCGCTTAGAGATAGGCACTACGCAATTAGCATAGCGAGGAAACCCGTAGTTTAGTTTGAAGACTGTATAAACTCAGACGAGATTCTTAGGGATTCTTGAAAAGTAACTGGCGATACGAAAGGACTGCCGATAATATACGCGACTTCAGGCGGCAAGACTCGTTCATGTCTGCCCCAATTATCGGTGTACCAGAATTTACAGTCCGTTTTCCCCTCAGTATTCACCACCAGTTCGGATAAGAATGCATCGGCGTGTTTACCGGGATAGTAGATCAAAAGACACAACTAACGACTGCCATATGACGTTTGCCGTGGTTTTTTTCACTCTGCAGCGAGAGAAGGAGCATCAAAGCGGGAATGCCAAGTCCGAAGAATTTAGTCAAAGAGTGCATAAGTGGATTGAGTGCTCACTATATAACAGCAGGATGACAGCAGATGACATGACAGCAGGTGACCCGATGGTTTGCATACGACTTTTAGAAGGAAACTATGAGATCTCAACAGTTTTTCTTCGTGCTATTTGCGATGGTTGCTCGTGGAATGGCCATCTCTTATCCTGAACGCGTCAAAAAAACTGAATGCGTCAAGAACGGAGTCAAAAGACAAAACCTGAGCTCATTCAGATCTCATTCGGACCTCATTCAGGCTAAAAATGCAGAAGAAAGTTTGTAGTAGATTCGGTATGTACATTTAAGATCAGCAAGATAAGATCAGTAAGATTAGGAGAGAAGAAATGAGTTTCTCTGATTTAGCCTTCTCAGCTACGGAGATAGGAGCTTTTGAGGTAAACCAACAGATAAAGCGTATCTGGAAAGCAACAAACAATCGGTTTGATAGCCCACAGACTTGGCAGTTTCGCTACGACCCGCTTTTTACCCCAGAAGTTGAAAACAATCAACTACTGGTCAGAAGTATGCAAGTTAATGAGAGCTGCTGGAGAACCAGCTTGACGATGCTATTGGATAGTCAAGAAGCTCGAAACCTTGCATACCAAACCGTATGTAAATCGCATCCAGATCAGGCTGCAAAAATCAAACGTTCAAGCGTTTTTGCTATGCCGATTTCCCATGTCAAAATTAGCATTCCAGATCTAAAAGGATTAGAAACAGAAATTAGGATAGTTAGAGACTGCTTTAAGTTTGCTCAACTATCAGAGGGATTTACTGTCACAATCGAATCTTTTGATCGAGCTACTGCTTCTAAAGTCGAAGATTTTTTGTCGTCAATGACTCTTGAATACGAATTTTCTGTATCTGCTCGAAAGTCAAAGCAAAATTCAGTCAGCTTTTCGCTTGAAAGACTCAAGAGCAGTAAATTACATGCAGAGCTGAATGGGCTAGGGGATTCCGCTTACGTACATCGAGACGATCTGAGGCACTTATTGGAAGGCATACATACAGAAGTATCCTTCGACGCTGTTATCGAGAAACCAGAAGACTTCGAACTTGAACTACTCAACAAACTTTTAGATTACTGGAATCAATCTGAGTCTTCAAAAGATTTTGACGAAGCTAAGTGGAGGTCTACATACAATCAGAATGACTTAAAGCCCAACATTATAACTAAAGAACTGAATAAAATCTTTATAAGAGACCAGAGCGAGAATCACTGGAAAATTAACCCTAGCTTTGATATAGAGGCTGACGCGGGGGCGATCGCACAAATCAAAGGAAAGGTGCTAGGCAAATTATCCTTATCTAACGACGATCTCAAGAAAGTACTGCAAGAACGAAATATTGAAGCAGACGTACAGGGGACAACAATAGACGTTAAGTCTATTCAACTGTGTCGAGTTAACTTGTCTGACTTTAACGATCGAGCTGAGTTATTCAGCATTGTAATGTTTGTAGAACCTATTGAGAAAACCGTCAGTCATGGCTCTGTAGACTTTTCTAGAACGCTTTCAAATGCGGCTCATAAAACTAAAAATACTGTAATAGCACTATTTGGAAAAAGTTCTGTTGGAAAATCGGCGATCCTAAATTCGCTGATAGGTATGGATATTGCTGAGAGTCTCGAACAAGATGACTTACTTACCGTATGCATTAAATTACCTTTGATTTTAATTGATTTACCTGGAATGACTGAAAATGAAGAATACAAAAAGCTAGCAATGCGGAAAGCTCAGCAGGCCGACGGACATATTTTTGTGATTGATGGTGAACCTTACGAATATGAGATCGAGCTATTTAGCTTGATTCATAACCATTTGCCTGACACTCCCAAGATTATCTTTGTTAATAAATGGGACCTCATTCGAAGCAATACCCCGAAAGACCAGCAAGAAACTATATCCTCTAGGATTTCGGAAAGAATGCGCAAGTTTGTAAAGTCTTCAGGAGACATTATCTATGGTAACGCAATGATTTTCAACAGAGATTGCGATTTGATGATTAGACAAGAAATTCCTCAGTTAGTTAGTAGAATTAAGGAGATATTTTGAAGATGGTTAACAATAAAGAAGTTCGTAGTGAATTGTCGAGGATTCAGGAAGAGCTACAAGAAGCTTTAGAAAGCTTATTGCATCAGGCTGGCACAAAACTTAAGAACGAAGAACGTCAAGAGATTGAGAAAGAATGTAGCGAGATCAACGAAGTTTTAGAGCGCTTAAAAAGCGGTCTAATTTGGCTCTCCCTTTTTGGCAAAACCTCTGTTGGTAAGTCAGCTGTGGTCAATTCGCTAGTAGATGCAGATATTGCTGATGTCTCAGTTGAACATGATAAAACCGTTGAAGCAACAGGTTATGAAAGATCCCCTTGGAAAATAGTAGATGTTCCTGGGATAATGGGCGCGTCCGATTACGAGGAGCTAGCAGTTAAGGAGGCTAATAGAGCTCATGGACTCATTTTCGTGATTGATGGTGAGCCCTACGAAGACGAAATAGAATTGTTTAATTCGGTTCACAGTAATTCGCCTGACACACCTACAATTGTTTTTGTTAATAAATGGGATCTCATTCAAAATAATATGCCTAGCAAGGAACAAGAAATTTTGCGCTCTAGAATTTCACAGAAGATGCGTAAGTTTGTAAAGTCTTCAGAGGATATTGTTTACGGTAGCGCTATGCTCTACAAGTCAGACAGCGATGCCTTCGAACGACAGGAGCTTCTTCAGTTGCTCGAACGCCTGTATGAAAGCGCTGGGACTCTAGGCTCAGTAATGAACGTTTTAGATCCGGCTAATCGTGCGAGTGAGCTGAATGACAACATTAACGATAGGGTCAAAAGCGTAAGACTCAAAATAGCAAGAAAATTCATCAATATTTTTGGGACAGCAGCGGCGGTAGGGATAGTAGCACCTGCATCGACACTAACTGTTTATCCTGCGCTCTTCACAAGTATGGTGTTCACAGTCTGTAAGATTATGGGAAATCCAATCAGTAAAAAAGAAGCAGGAAAAATTATGTGGTCTTGCTTGAAGACGCTGGGTGTACATGGCCCGACTGGAATCTTAGCTTACTTACTGGTAGATGCCGCTACAACAGCTTTCACTCCAATGGGCGGGGTAGGATTTGCGGCAGGAGGACTCGCGGCGCTCGGCGGTATGGGATGGTACTCCTACTCGCAAACTGTCAAATTAGGAGAGATGACATTAGATTATATAGAAAATGACTTTTCTTGGGGCGATCAAAGATCCAAAGAGGTTATTGCTAAGAGTAAAGCGAAGGCTGAAGAGCACTATGTGAAGATGAGAAGCGCTTGGTGAAGATGAGAAGCGCTTGGTGAAGATGAGAAGCGCTTGGTGAAGATGAGAAGCGCTTGGTGAAGATGAGAAGCGCTTGAGCCTAAATTCAATGATTTCTTTTCTCTTTCTTTAGAAGCTAGCGGGTTCAGAAGCTGTTGGAGAAAGTCTGTTAAAAAATACTGTTAGAGAGGGTTATATGTCTTCTACAAAGCTTTCTACAAAATTTCGGTACAGCATTGCCGTTGTTATTGGCATCAACAACTACCAGCACGGAGTACCCACGCTCCAGACTCCCCTCAATGATGCTAGGACCGTAGCGGAGATTCTTCAGGTCAAGCATGGCTACAAAATCGACCTGGTGCTAGATCAGTGCGCTAGTCGTGATGCCTTAATTCATCTGCTGCAAACGACGCTACCACAAAAAGTGGGTTCAAACGACCGTCTGCTGTTCTATTTTGCAGGACACGGCATTGCTCTCAATGGTGAAGATGGGCCAGAGGGCTACTTAATCCCTCAGGATGCTCGACTAGGCGAGACTCACACCTATTTACCGATGTCTCAGGTACACGACGCCCTACACAAGCTTTCTTGTTCTCATTTCTTAGGCGTTTTGGACTGCTGCTTTGCAGGATCTTTTCGCTGGTCGAGTACTCGGGACATAGCTCCTATCGATTTAGGTGTCATCCATAAAGAACGCTTCGATCGCTTCATTCAAGATCCCGCTTGGCAAATCATCACATCAGCAGCTCACGACCAAGCAGCTTTCGATGCGTTTGACCTGCAGTGTCACTCTCGGCAAAGCGGACTACACTCGCCGTTCGCAGCCGCTTTGATAGACGCTTTGGAAGGCAAAGCTGATGCTTATCCTCCGGCTGGATTCAATCAGCCCGCTGGAGATGGTGTGATTACCGCGACAGAGCTTTATCTTTATTTGCGCGATCGCGTCGAGATCAGCACAGATGCGCGAGCTATGAGGCAGACACCCGGAATCCATCCGCTGAAAAAGCATGACAAGGGCGAGTACATTTTCCTGACGCCGGGACACGATCTTAATCTCCCACCGGCTCCCCCCCTAGATGAATCTAAGAATCCCTACCGCGGGCTACGGTCATTTGAAGAAGAACATAGCGAACTCTTTTTCGGTAGAAGCTTAATCATTCAAGACCTAAGAGATTTTGTCAGGCAGAACTCCTTGACAGTCGTACTAGGGGCTTCGGGGACAGGAAAGTCTAGTCTAGTCAAGGCTGGTTTAGTACCGCATTTAAGAAAGGATAAAGAACATTGGCGTATTCTTGCGCCTGTTCGTCCAGGAGAGTCTCCCTTTCGAACGCTAAATAAGGCGCTAGCTCAGGAAGACTTACCAGTATTTGTCGAGCTGAGTGAAAACTTTGAGCAAGCGCTAAGGGTGCTTTACGAAAACGTCAAGGCCTGGAGCGAGGCTCATAAAGATGCCAGACTGTTAGTAGTCATCGATCAGTTTGAAGAGCTGATTACCTTATCTAAGAGCGATCGCGAGCGAGAAAAATTTTTAACTGGTTTGGCTAGAGCAATCGCTGCTTTCCCAAATCAGTTAAGGATCGTATTGACGCTACGAAGTGATTTTGAACCACAGTTTCGACAGACTGCTTTAGAGCCCTATTGGAGCAGAGCGCGGTTTGTGGTTCCTCCAATGACGCGGGAGGAGTTGCGGACCGCTATCGTGGAACCCGCCAGCGCTAAGGTCATGTATTTTGAGCCGTCCCGGCTGGTGGATAAGCTGATCGATGAAGTGGTGCAGATGCCAGGAGCCCTGCCTCTGCTTTCTTTCACCTTGAGCGAGCTTTATCTCAGATACGTTAAAAGTGCTAGAGAAGGGGAGCGGAGCGATCGCGCAATTACCCAAGAAGATTATGAAAAACTAGGTGGAGTAGCGCGCAGCCTCACCCAAAGAGCGGACTGCGAATATGACAAGCTGAAGGAAATCAGCCTAGCGTATGAGCAAACTGTTCGCTATGTAATGCTGCGAATGGTAGCCATCGGTGGCGGAGAATTGGCGCGCAGACGAGTACTGTGTACTGAATTAGAGTATCTAGAACCTGAGAATACTCGGGTTAAAAAAGTAGTCGAGCGGTTTGTGGCAGCTCGCCTGTTGGTAAAAGGACGAGATATCGACAATCAGGAATATGTTGAGCCTGCCCACGATGTTTTGGTGCGCGGCTGGCAAAAGCTGCTCAGTTGGAAGCGACAAGAGCAAGAAAACCTTATTCTACAGCGACGACTGATACCAGCAACATTAGAATGGCGAAGTCAGCGGCAAGCTAGATTTCTATGGAACGCAAATCCTCGTCTGAGTTTACTAAAGCAGATTCTCAGTTCTGAAAAAAGCAATTGGCTAAATGCTGTAGAAACAGAATTTGTGCAGCAGAGTCTTAGAAAAAAGCGCCGCAATTTTATTCAAATTTGGAGTGGTGTTGCCGGAGCATTCACAGCACTGCTTGGTGTAACCCTTGTTGCATTTATCAGCTATACAGACGGCCAGCACAAGCTGCTTGAGTCCGAAAGCTCTCTGACGCAGTCTCTTTTTACCGGAGGAGGGGAATTGGAGGCTCTGACACGAGCTGCTGAAACTGGTGAGCTGCTAAGAGACCAAGTTTTTCCCGTAAGAGAACAAACTAGAATCGTAGTTTTGACTACCCTTCAAAAGATGATCTACAACGTTAAAGAGCGCAACCGTTTAGACCATGAGAGCGCTGTCACAGAAGTAGCACTCAGTCCAGACGACACAGTCATTGCCACGGCGGATCTCAACGGGACTATCACGCTAAGGCACAGCAACGGCAGGCTAATTCAGCCGCCTATTGAGAATCATCAAAATGGGGTAGTTGCGCTTAGTTTTGATGCTGATAGTCAAACGATGATCTCGGCCAGCGAAGACAATACAATTAAGATTTGGCAGCGACAACCTAACGGAATGTTTACGCTCGCCAGATCTATTGAAGATGATAGCGATGAGATAATTGCCGCCAGTTTTGATCTGAAAAATCAGATTGCTCTGACTGCCACTCAAGACTACAAAGTAAAGCTTTGGAATTTGAGTAATGAGTCTTACAGGTCTTTCTCTCAGGCGCACGAATCCAATATTAATGATCTGGCATTGAGCCCAGACGGTCAATCCTTCGCTTCTGCTAGTAAGGATGGAACTATCAACTTATGGAGATTAGAGTCGGGAGAACTATTTCAAACTATTTCACAAACTGCGCCAGTGTTTACAGTAGAGTTTATAGACAAAGAGACTCTTGTCTCAGGCAGTTCTGATGGCAGCATCAAAAAATGGAATATTGATGGAGAGCAAACTGGCAACTTTCCAGGCCACACCAATGCTGTTCAGGACTTAGCGATAAGCAGAGATCGCCAGTATCTTGCCTCAGCTAGTGATGACCAAACTGTAAAGCTTTGGAATTTAGAAAATAGCCAGCCGTTAGAAACTTTAGAGGGTCACAATCAAATCGTTAGAGATGTAGATTTTAGTTTTAATGGTGAAAGAATTGCTTCGGGTAGTGAAGATAACACTGCAAGAATTTGGGCCGGGGTTGATGAGGTTTCTCATTCGGCTGGGTTCGCTTTACGAGGTAGCAGCTCTATGTTTAGCCCAGACAGCCAGAAGATTGTTTCAGCCGATGAAAAAACGATTATGATCTGGGATAGAAGTGGTAAGCAGTTAAAGAGCTTTATAGCTCACGATGACCAAATCAATAAGATTCTCTTCGACAGGAGTGGAACCATGATTGCTAGCGCGAGCGCAGACAAAACGGTAAAACTCTGGCGCTTAGATGGAACCTTAGTAGCGACTCTGAATCATAATGACATAGTCAGGGGTATAGGCTTTAGTCCACACAAAGATATCATTGCTAGCGCAAGTGTAGATAAAACGGTGAAGCTCTGGCGCTTAGATGGAATATTGCTCGCGAGCATTCCTCATGAAGAGCCAGTTATGAGCGTCAGCTTCAGCCCAGAAGGAGACATGCTTGCAAGTGCAAGCGGTGACAACATAATAAGGCTGTGGCGTTTGGACGGGACCTTAGTCGATACTTTTGCCGGTCATACGGATGTCATCTTAGATGTGAGCTTTAGTCCCGATGGCCAAAAAATTATCTCTTCTAGTAGCGATAAAAGTGTGCGGATTTGGCATTTAGATGGCGGGTCTACGCCCACTGTTGAATACGGCCACGCGGATAGTGTTTCAATAGCCCGGTTTAGTACAAGTGCTCGGTACTATGCTTCTGGAAGTTTTGATAGAACAGTTAAGCTATGGAGTTTGGAAGGCAGCCTCTTAAATACGCTAGAAGGACGCGGACCAATTTCTGATATAAGCTTTAGCCCCGATCGAGAATTGATTGCTGTTGCTGATGTGAATGGAAATATGACTTTATGGAATCTGAACTTGGCTACTCTATTAGAGCAGTCCTGCGACCTGATGCAAGACTATTTAGCCTCACAAGAATTAGCCTCACAAGAAGATGATAAGACTGGCTCTTGCGGATTGTACTAATCCTATTAGGAACTCGGTCTGGCTTTGAGAGGTATTGAAAGATTGGTGTGATTAACGAAATTTATATCATTTATAGGCAGGTGAATTATGAGCGATTACCAAAACGGTTACACAGAGAATGCTGACTCTATCTACGAAAATGCAGAATGGCTCCTTAAAAATGGTCAGGAGAAAGATGCTAAAGCAAAGTTTATATCGGCGGCACAGAGATATAGAGATTGTGGAGAGGAGGCAAAAGCTACGAAGGCTGAAAACAAAGCCAATAGGCTCCCATAGTGCTGATAATGCTGTGCAATAATCATCATGATTGCTGGCATGTCTGCTCTTTTACATGGGTAATGTCCATACTCTTGTGGGGTCTTGCAGGGCGCAGCAGCTCTAGCGTCTTTCCTATTTCGATATCTCCTAAAAACGGATTGGCATTCCACAGATTGACAGTTTCGTTATCGCTACTGCCAACAATGGTTTGACCATCCGGGCCAAACGCGATCGCCCAGGCCCAGCTCGGCGATCGCCTCACCTATGCGTACAAAGAAGTTGCTGATTTTCTGCGATCGTGATGGCTTTAATTGGTTTCATCTCGTTGATTTTATCTCGTTGATTTTCTCAAGAACGACCATTACCTCTTCGCACCAGGTAAGCCAAGACGTTTCATAGGCAATGCCTCGCTTCAATGTGAGATACATAAACTGCATCTCCAAATCTACTTGCCCTAGCTCACTTTGGTTTGTTTGGCCGCTCGCCTCTTCTTGAAAATGCTCAGCTTCTTTCTCTCTATAAAAAGCGAGCTGAGCGCGGTGGAGAGCCTGCCTGTGGCGAATTTCTTGAACAACTAGCTCCCGAGGCATTTTATAGCCGATCAGTATTTTTACCAGTACGTCTTCGCGAATATCGGTAGGTTCTGTTGGCTCGGCATACCATCGGGTGAGTTCTTGCCAACCTGCTTCCGTGATTTGATACAGCTTTTTATCTGGCTTTCCTGCCTGGGGCAGCGTTTCGAAGCTAACTTTTCCCGTTTTTGTCAGCTTGTTCAACTCTCGGTACACCTGCTGCTGCGTGGCTTTCCAATAGCAGCTCAGCCCTTCTTTAAAATGCTTGGTGATGTCGTATCCGCTGCCAGGATGCTTTGCAAGTAAGGCGAGTATGGTGTGCGCTAAAGCCATAGAAGATCTGTAGAAGTTTGCGAATTGACATATCCAACCTGTTGAGTATACTTTGAAGGTGAGTTATACAACAAGTTGAATATCAACTAATTGAGTATGGATACCACATCATCCCATTCAGAGTCACCTGGGCGATCGCTACGGCGCAGACAGCTCAGGCTCCCAGCGGGTGGGTATAGGTGGCTAATACTGTTGCCTGTAGCGCTGCTGTCAGCGGTCTGGCTGGTGAATAGTCGAGGTGGGCCGACTGAGCAAGCAGACGCTACGCAGCTATTGCCGGTGGAGACAACAGAGCTACAGGCAGTAGACAGCTACGAAACGAGTCGGGCCTACACAGGAGAGCTAGTGGCCCGGCGCAGCAGCGATTTGGGCTTTGAACGAGCCGGTACGGTGACGGCAATACTGGTAGATGAGGGTGATGTTGTTGAGGCCGGTGCGCCGCTAGCTAGGTTAGATGTGCGCGATCAAAACGCGCAGCGTCAGCAGTTAGAAGCGCAGAAAAGGCAGCTCACGGCACAGCTACAAGAGCTGGAAACAGGCCCGCGTTCAGAAGACATTTCAGCGGCAGAAGCGGCAGTCAGCGATTTGAGCAATCAGCTAGCGTTAGCACAGCTACAGGCGCAGCGACGGGCCGAGCTTTATTCGCAGGGGGCTGTTTCTCGCGAGGAGTGGGACGAGCGGCGATTTGGGGCCAATGCGATCGCAGAGCGCCTCGCTCAGGCGCAAAGCCAGCTAGATGAATTGCAAAACGGCACCCGACAAGAACAGGTGGCCGCGCAGGTGGCTGAAGTAGACCAGATAGCGGCTCAGCTCGAAGCAATTGACATTACTTTGGACAAAAGCGTTCTGCTTGCGCCCTTTGCAGGAGAAGTCTCGGTGCGGGCGGTGGATGAGGGGACAGTCGTCGGCAGTGGGCAAACTGTGGCTTCTTTGGTGGAGAGCGGCGCGGTAGAAGCCAGAGTCGGGCTGCCGGTCGATGTCGCTAGAGATCTGGTTCTGGGAGAATCGCGGTCGGTAGCGGTGGGCGATCGCACCTATGCAGCAACGGTAAAGTCTCGGCTACCGGCTATCGACGAAACCAGTCAGACGGTGACTGTTGTGCTGGAAGTAGAAGCGCCCGGTCAGGCCGTTATGGGAGAAACCGCGCGCCTTGTCGTCGATGAGCAGCAGGCGTCGTCCGGCTATTGGCTGCCCAGTACGGCGCTGATCGCAGGCGATCGCGGTCTTTGGTCAGTCTATGTCTTAAGCGAGGTCTCGGGCGAGATCTTGGGCGAGATCTTGAGAGAGCCGGCTTCGGGCGATCGCCCAAGCTATCGGGTTGCCAGGAGAGATGTGGAGGTGCTGCATACTCAAGGCGATCGCGCCTTTATCAGAGGGTTAGTAGAATCAGGCGATCGCGTCATCACCAGCGGAACGCATCGTATCGTGGCCGATCAGCTAGTCACCGTCGAAGGAGAATAACCATGAACTTGTTCTATCGCAATCGACAGCTATTGTTCTTGACCATCACGCTGATTGTTGTCTGGGGCTTTTCCGCTTTCTTAAGCCTGCCACGATTAGAAGATCCTGAGATCGTTCAGCGCGACTCGACAATTACGACCGTATTTCCAGGAGCGAGTGCGGAGCGGGTTGAGTCCCTAGTTACCGATAAAATAGAAGAAGAGTTTTCAGACGTTGAAGAGATTGAAACTATTGAATCTACGTCGAGTCCTAATCTCTCAGTTGTGACCATAGCGTTAAAAGATACGGTCGCCAACGTTAAACCGGTTTGGGCAAAAATTCGCAGCAAGCTAGAAGACGTAACGCCGGAGCTGCCGCCCGAAGCGCTAGAGCCTGAATACGAAGATGCTGACGTCTCTGCAAACGCGCTGATTGTCGGGCTTACCTGGGACTTAGATTCACCCGTAAATCCAACGCTGTTGCAGCGAGTAGCCGAAGGACTGCAAGACCAGTTAGAACAGATTCCAGGCACTGACAAAGTAGAGGTGTACGGCTTCTCTGATGAAGAAGTTCGAGTCAATATAGACCAGGCCGCAGCCGCAAGACTAGGGCTAAGCGCGCAGGCCGTGGCCCAGCAAATACAGGCTAGCGATGCTAAAGTATCAGCCGGTCAGCTACGGAGTGAGACCGATGAACTCTCACTAGAAATTGACAGTGCGTTGGACTCTTTAGAGAGAATTCGGCAGACGCCTATTCAGATTGCGCAGACCGGACAGATCAGCTTACTTTCAGACATTGCAACGGTGACCAAAGCAATAAAAACGCCGCCAGACGAGATCGCCCTAATCAGCGGTAAGCCTGCAGTCGTCATTTCGGCGCAGGTGGAATCTAGCTTTCGAGTCGATGCCTGGGCTGCGATTGCTCGCCAGGTCTTAACAGAGTTTGAGGCAAATCTTTCTGACGGACTGAGCGTAACCGTCGTGCTAGATCAAAGCCAATACGTTCAGCAACGGCTCAATGGCGTCATCGGCAATCTGTTGCTGAGTTCTTCTTTAGTTGTTCTTGTCTCTTTGTTTATGCTGGGCTGGCGCTCGGCGGTCATTGTCGGACTGGCGCTACCGCTAGCTACGATGATGGTCTTCGGCAGTATGAAGGTACTGAATATACCGCTGCATCAGATGTCTGTTACCGGGCTAATCATCGCGCTGGGACTGTTGATTGACAATGCCATAGTCGTTGTTGATGAGGTGCAAATCCGCCTGCGAGCGGGAATGCATCCGTCAACCGCCGTCGGCGAGACGGTTCAGCATTTACTCATACCGCTGGGGGCTTCTACCCTCACAACGATACTGGCCTTTGTCCCTATTGCCACGTCTCCTGGCGGCACAGGCGAATTTATTGGCACCATCGGCACAACCGTTATTTTGGCGCTCTTAAGCTCGTTATTTCTTTCGCTTACTGTTATTGCTGCGCTGATCGGGTTGATTTATCGATGGTGGCCTGCCAAACCCAGCAGCAAAACAAAAGCGGGAGAACTTGCGCCCTTTGGCTCTGCAAGGGACTCTGCTGATTCTGCAAGTCACTCTGCAAACAATTCTCAAAGACCAAGCTGGTGGGAAGCTGGTTTTACCAATCGGGGTCTGAGTCAAGTCTATGCGCGCAGTCTGCGCTTCACATTTCACCGCCCGCTAGTCGGCATTAGCCTCGCGATGGTTCTGCCGGTCGTTGGATTCATTCAGTTTGCCGGCTTGCCGCAGCAGTTCTTTCCACCGACCAATCGCAATCAGTTTCAAATTGAGTTTGAGCTACCGGCCCAAAGTGCGATCGCCCTTACCCAGTCTCAGGTACTCGCTGCTAGAGCGCTAATTCGGCAGCATCCGGCAGTCTCAGACGTTCACTGGTTCTTGGGGAAGAGTGCGCCTTCCTTTTTCTATAACGTAGTAGCAAACAAAGAGAACGCGCCTGACTACGCCCAGGGATTAGTAACGCTCAACCGCACCGAAAATATTCGAGAGACGATTGTCTCCCTGCAAGCTCAGCTAGATGCGGCCTTTCCTCAGGCGCAGGTGCTAGTAAGGCAGTTAGAGCAAGGGCCCCCGTTCTCCGCGCCGATTGAGCTGCGGCTGTACGGCTCTGAAATGTCTCAGCTGCGATCGCTTGGCAATCAGCTTCGAGGCCAGCTAGCTAGTCTCCCAGCCGTGGTTCACACCCGCGCGACGCTCACCGAGGCCCAGCCTCAGCTTTCTCTTACGGTCGATGAAGTCACGGCTAGACGAGTGGGCTTGAGTAACCAGGCGATCGCAGCTCAGCTTAGCAGTACGCTAGACGGCGCGGTAGGCGGATCTTTTTTGGAAGATACTGAGAACATGCCGGTGCGCGTGCAGGTCGGTGAAGCAACCAGAGGAGAATTGAGTGCGATCGCCTCAATCGATCTGATCTCTAGTACCGCATCCGAAACTATTCCCCTCTCAGCTATCGCTGATATTAGCCTCGTTCCAGATGTTGCAACTATCTCTCACTACAACGGCAGCCGCATTAATACCGTACAAGCTTTTCTAACCGCTGGGGCACTGCCCAACACAGTGCTGACCCGCTTTCAGCAGCTAATGGCAGAAGGTGACTTCGCGCTGCCTGCTGGTTACCGGATTGAATACGGTGGCGAAGCCGACGCCAGAGGCAGCGCGGTGGGCAATTTGCTCGCTTCGGTCGGTGTCCTGATGATATTGATGGTGGCTACGCTCGTACTGTCTTTTAATTCGTTTGCGATCGCTGGTCTGCTAGCTGTGGTCGCTATTTGCGCGGTAGGGCTAGCGGCGGTGTCGCTGTGGCTATTCAACTCTATTTTTGGGTTCACCGCAATTTTAGGAACATTGGGACTCATCGGCCTCGCCATTAACGATTCTATTGTTGTTCTTGCAGCCCTCAGAGAAGACTCGCTAGCGCTCAGGGGCAACATCGAAGCAACTGTGCAAGTCGTCCTAAAAGCCACCCGGCACGTCGCGGCCACCACCGTGACAACGATTATTGGATTTGTGCCCCTGATGTTAGACCCAACTGGGTTTTGGCCACCCTTGGCTATTGTGATCGCGGGTGGGCTTGGTGGGGCAACGCTGCTCGCACTGTACTTTATCCCAGCCGCCCACATCCTGATTTTTAAACGAAATGTAAATTTGAAGGGTGCCCCGAGGTATAGTCAATAGCCACTAATAGCTATTGAGCTAGCGATTATTTTTTTAAGAGAGATAATCTATTAATCCTCGAAGAGAAATAAACGATTATTTTTTTAAGAGAGATAATCTATTAATCCTCGAAGAGAAATAAATAGGAGAGCGTTATCTCGTGGCGCTACTAACTATTGCCATTGTTCGCAACAATAAAGGTTTACTATTGACAGCTTACTATTGACTGTGTTGACTACCTATGCCGACTACCTATGCCGACTACCTATGCCGACTACCTGTGTTGACTGGCTTGCAATCAAGCAGAGATAGGGTGGCTCGGCAATTTTATGTTGTTGGTGAATAAACAAGCGATCGAGATTAGTCAGCGATCGCAGCGGAGTAGCAAGAGACATCGCAGGCCGCTTAATAAAAGAAAACCTTATAGCCCATATTTGACATTGCGTCCCGATTTGTACTGGCTAGCGCGAATTGGAGCACAATTTTAGGATAGACTTAAGCACATGCAGATTCAGACATCGATAGACTTTTGTCTATGAAGGCTGGTCGAATAGCTACGTCTCGCTGCCCCATCCAGAGAATAGCCCTCTCTGAATGCTCTTTTGACACGTTCTCACGTGACCTCCGCACTGTAGGGGTGAAGCGCTTTACGCTTGCTTTTTTATTTTTCAAAGCTCACTCATCACAATAACCACTCCTATTACAGGAGATTTACAGGAGATAGAAGGAGGTATCTATAACAAATTTCTCTCATAATGATCCGTCGGGACTTTCTGTACACCGCAGAGGCTTTCGCAGCCAACTCTACATTTATCTCTAATTAGCCGTGCTTCCCACAGTCCGCATCTGGTTTGCGGCTTTTGGGGTGGTATGATGGCGTTTAACCTGAATGGTTTTAATTTTAATCACTCGGTGCTGGATGCTTTGGGTCGTCCGGTGTTGACCTATGCCGACATCGTTAACCGGGCAACGCTTGCGTTCAGTCGATGCATTCTCCGAATGCACATCATTATCCTGTTGCTACTAGCGATAAATAACCCGTACCCATCTGAAGTGGGTACACAAAAACGCTTTTTCAAAAGAGGAATTACAACATGGATTTTTTATCCGATTTCTTAGTGCGCTTCCTGGAACAGTTGCAGTCTCCAACACTCGGCTTTCTGATTGGTGGTATAGTCGTCGCCTCTCTCGGTAGCAGACTATCTATTCCAGATGCGGCCTACAAGTTCATTGTTTTCATGCTACTCATGAAAGTTGGCCTGACCGGTGGTCAGGGAATTCGCGACTCCAATCTGGCGGATATTCTGTTACCTGCGCTGTTCGCCGTGGCAATTGGCATCATAATCGTGTTCATCGGACGCTACACGCTTTGCAAGATGCCAAAAGTCAAAATGGAGGATGGCATTGCGACCGCGGGCTTGTTCGGGGCTGTAAGTGGCTCTACCCTTGCCGCCGCCCTAACGCTATTGGAAGGGCAAGGCATCCCATACGAGCCCTGGGCCGCCGCACTCTATCCTTTTATGGACATCCCAGCGCTCGTGACTGCGATCGTCTTGGCCAGTATTTATACTAGAAAGCAAGAGTATCTCAGCAAGCAAGCGTCTCTCGACACGCAGGAGTATCCTAGCAGTCAGCTTGTTACCGCAGGTGGCTATCCCAGCAGTCAGCTTGAGACGGCAGGCGGCTATCCTAGCAGTCAGATCAGCACTGCGGGCGGCTATCCTAGCAGTCAGATCAGTACCGCGGGCGGCTATCCTAGCAGTCAGCGCATTGTCGCTAGTGGGTATCCCAGAGATGAGCGCGGTGCTGAAAGCAATAAGGTCAAAATATGGCCTATCGTGAAGGAGAGCCTCCAGGGGTCTGCTCTATCGGCACTGCTGCTTGGCCTAGCGCTAGGTTTGATAACCCGGCCGGAAAGTGTGTATGAAAGCTTCTACGATCCTCTTTTTCGCGGTCTGCTTTCTGTACTGATGCTAATTATGGGAATGGAGGCTGCTGCACGGCTTAATGAACTGCGCAAGGTCGCCCAATGGTACGCCGTATATGCATTTGTAGCGCCGTTGCTGCATGGACTCATTGCCTTTGGGCTTGGCTGGATTGCTCACGTCATCACAGGATTTACTCCTGGCGGCATCGTAATTTTGGCCGTTATCGCTGCTTCCAGTTCAGATATTTCAGGGCCGCCTACTTTGCGCGCTGGTATCCCGTCGGCCAATCCCTCTGCCTACATAGGCTCGTCTACAGCCGTTGGTACGCCGGTTGCGATCGCCTTGGGAATTCCACTATATATCGGGCTCGCCCAAGCGCTGTTTGGTACCTAAGCCCAGACGGATTACGGTCTGCCGGTGCTCCCTTTAGGCCGGCGACCAGTATGGTAGCCAGTACGGTAGCTAGATTAGCGCGATCGCGCAGCGCTACCGTTTTCCTGAATTTCTATATAGTTCTTCTATGTAGCGCTTCTTCTATGTAGTTCTTCTATGTAGGCTAATGAATACACACATCGAGAGGTAACCAACATGACCCAGCAAGCTAGCAAGCTCGTCATCGTCACAGAAAAAGTGTTGCTGAACAAGGTCGCCGAGATCATCAGCGCAGCCGGGGCTACCGGTTACACAGTGGTGGACGCTGGCGGCAAAGGCAGTCGCAACGTGCGCTCATCAGGACAGCCCACCATTTCCGAGAACTACTCGAATATAAAGTTCGAGGTGCTTACCCCCAATCGGGATATGGCCGTGAAGATTTCGGATGAGGTTGCCGCGAAGTTTTTCGACAATTACTCGGGCATTGCCTATCTCTGTAACGTGATGGAGGTACTGCACGCGCACACGTTCTAACGCACAGCCTAACTGAGCCTAGTGGCTTAAACCAAAAAAGCCGGGGCCTGTCCCTGGCTTTTTATTGGCCGTTTTTCCCGTATCGATAAGACAGCAGTGTATTACACAATTAACACAAGGAGAAGCTGTCCATGTCTTTTACGAAGCAGCCAGAGCGGTAGTGAGCAGAGCGGCGTACGGCGAACCTTACTACGGCTGCTTCGTTCGCGATTTAGACGGACACAAGATTGAAGCAGCCTTCTGGGATAAGCAGCTTGAGCAACAGCCCGGATAGCTTTCGCCTCGCCTGACCGGCTATAGATCTCTCTAAGGATGTATAGCTTTACAAAAGTAAACATTACTATAATCGGTCGGAGCTAGTTCGTCTGTTTTTTCTACGACCAACTTTTATCTTTCGGTTTGAGTTATCAACCCCTCTCGGCTTTCCCAAGCTCGAAGAGGGGTCTGCTATGTCAGGTCAGTACCATTAACAAGGACGTGTCGCTATGCTGGCTTTAATCAATGGGAAATTTGCTGTCTGGGGTCGTGAGAGGCTGTCGGCGCTGAAAGAGCGTAATCGCGGTGGCTGGCACTGGATGGAAACAAAGTCTGTGCCGATTGCTAGCTTGAACCGTAATCTATGGCGTAGCGCAGAGTCTTCTTCTAACTATTACCTGCTACTATTTTTATCAGGCGCGATCGCAACGTTCGGTTTACTCTCTGGCAGCAGCGCGACTGTTATCGGTGCCATGATTGTCGCGCCTCTGATGGGGCCCATTACCGGCATCGCCTTTGCGCTGATCATGGCAAACCGCAGACTGCTAAAGCGAGCGAGTTTGTCTTTGACTTTGGGCGCGCTGTTGACGATTGGAACGGCGGCCATTATTGCTCAGGCAACTGGAATCGAGTCACTGACTAATGAGATTACAGCGCGAACTCAGCCGACTTTGCTAGATTTGGGCGTGGCGCTAGCAGCCGGCGCGACGGGTGCTTTGGCAAAGTCACGACGCGGAATTGCGGATGCTTTACCTGGAGTTGCGATCGCAGTAGCGTTAGTTCCGCCACTTAGTGTTGTTGGCATTGGGATTGCGTATGGTTCACCCAGTATCTTTCTCGGCTCTTTGCTACTGTTTTTAACCAACTTGGTCGGCATCGTCTTTAGCGGTGGACTGGTGTTTCTCGCACTGCGCTACGGTTCAGTAGAGCGCGCAAAGCGAGGCATGACGATTGCCATCGTAACGCTGGTGTGTTTGGGTATTCCGCTAACGCTATCTTTTCAGGACTTGGTAATTAAGCAGCAGGCTCGGCGCAGCGTGGCCAAGACGATTCGTCAGAGTATGACTTTTTCTGAAACTAATATTCAATCGCTTTCGGTACAAAGAGAAGGGAACGTTGTTGTTGTCTATCTCGATGTAGAGGCGATGCCCAATTCCATCTCACCTAAGCAAGTAAACCTTGTTCGAGACTTGCTCTCTAAAGAGATAGATCGCCCGGTGACGCTAAACGTTGGCGTTATCCCGATAGAGCGCTTTTCGAGCGATGCGCCTTCGGATCAGTCGCAGTCGTCTTTGACCTATAAAATTGCCAAGAAGCTACGATAGCTTTGACCCTAGCCTGCAACGTCCTAAAAAAATACTATGGTCCTGATTGAGATAGAAAAGTCAACTAAAAAGTCAACCAAAAAGCTTTGTAGCGTACAGCGCACTACCGATCGCCACTGGGTCGGCGATGGGTTTCCAGTGCGATCGCTCTTTTCCTATTTCAATTCCGATGCCGATGGAGAGGCCACTATCAGCCCATTTTTACTATTGGACTATGCCGGGCCTGCGGTATTTCCACCCACACAGACGCGCCGCGGCGTTGGTCAGCATCCACACCGCGGCTTCGGGCCTAGTGCACGAAGAGTTTCACGCGCCTGACTTCGCACGGCGTGGCGGCAAATTTGAGATGGTTCAGCTTTGGGTGAACTTGCCTGCTAAGAACAAGATGGCTGCGCCCCACTATCAGGGGATTAAAAGCGATCGCATTCCGGTTGTAGAATTGCCAGGAGGCTGCGGCAAGCTGCGCGTTATTGCAGGCGAGTTCTTGGGAGTGATAGGGCCAGCTAAAACTTTCACGCCTATTCAGGTTTGGGACATTCGTTTGACGGGCAATTCATCGACAGAGCTAGCGGTGAACGAGGGCCATACAACCCTGCTTGTAGTGCTCAAAGGTGCTGTTCGTGTGAATGGATCGCAGATGATCGGAGAAGCAGAGTTTGGACGCTTTGAACAGACAGGGCAATACTTTGGGGTTGAGTGTGAACAAGATGCGGTTGTTTTACTGCTGAGCGGCGAACCGATTGACGAACCAATCGTTGGACAAGGGCCGTTCGTGATGAATAGTCATCAGGAGATTCGGCAGGCGATCGCTGACTACCAAAGCGGTAAGATGGGACACCTGCAGAGTTCATATTAGCGATCGCTAAACAAATGCCTGGAAAAGGACGTCCAAGAAAATTTGATATAGACATTGCGATCGCGCAGGCGATGGATTTATTTCACCAGCGCGGCTACGACGGAGCCGGCATTGCAGAACTCAGCAGAGCTATTGGCATTACCGCACCTAGCCTATATTCGGCATTTGGCAGCAAGCGTGAGCTATTCGAGCAGGTGCTTCAGCACTATGTGAAAACCCAGGGATGCTGGTTGACAGAGGCGTTGCAATCAGGAAAATCGTTAGAAGCTGCGATCGGCCATTTGTTTTCACAAGCCGCTGAAGCTTACGCTGCCGACCCGGAGCGACCGGGCTGCTTGATAATTGACGGAACTCGGAACTGTAGCGATGCGGACGCCAAAGTCCTGACAGCAGGATTAAGCCAGGCGACTTGGCAGTTGGTACGCGATCGCATCGCCGCAGAAGTCCCCAAATTATCAGCCAGCGAAGCAGACTCATTAGCTGACTATGCCGTTACGGTTTTAGTTGGACTCTCAGGCAGAGCTCGTGACGGCGCTGGCGTAGAGACTCTTAGAACAAGTGCTGAGATTGCAACAGATGGCTTTTGTCAGCGGCTGAGCCTGTATCGCGATCGCGTTTCTAGCTGAATTCGCGGGTACAACGCTGCGCATGCCTCCAATAGCAGTTCGAAGATAAAGACGATAGGGCCCCTAACCTGCGACAGAGCGCTAAGCCCTATGCCTAGAGCCAGTAAATCTATACCTTCAGAACTATTTCATGTTTATACCTTTATCACCATAATACTGAGAGTTTCAGTAAGGATACCGAAGTAACCGCACATGGCTTTGCTTCTGTACGTCTCCTCTATTCAGCAAACCACGTGTCAGACGGAGACGCTAGGAAACCCCAATCTTTCAGCTTTTTATTAACGATAGGGCTTTAATATGATCACGCAGACATTCTCTTCACTCAAGTCTTTTGCAAAACGAGCCACCGTATGGTTTGTCAGCATGGTAATGGTTTTAGGGCTCGTGCAGCCGGCCGTGTTGGCAGCGCCAGCAAGCGCCGCGACAGATGTGGATCAGTCAATAGACGCAGTGAGTCTTGAGCAAAAACGAGCGCAGCGCCGAGCTATGCAGAGCGAAGCCTCTGAAGCTGCCAACACTGAAGGGGAAGCCGACTCTTTCGGAGAGGTGCTGACAGAAAAACTCAATCTCGATGAAATTGTAGAAGAGAATGAAATTGTAGAAGAAGCACAAGAAGCATTAAACATCGGCTCTAAGAGATAGGGCGCGTTGCTTCGTATAATCACGCTCTGGTACAAACTGCTGCGCACTCTTCTGATGCACAGCAGTTTCTGTATGGTTGCCTTTCGCTTCTCTTGTCTTTCACTTCTTTTGCCTTACGCATCTCTTGGAGTTCATCTTTCAGAACTAGCGAAACGCTGTCAGCTGTCATCGAGCCCATCACGAGCTAGGCAACACGGCTTTGGAAATTACCCCATGCACACCCCAGTTTCCATCGACTACCTGCGTTACCCCAAAGTCTACCGCCACCGACATCAGCGAAATCGCTTCGTCCTCTGATAGTCCTTGCGTCGTCATCAAAAAATGACGCATCTTCCGAAACGCATCGCGCATCGCGCTGTCTACGGAAGAGTTTGCAAAGATATCCGATTGCGCATCATCACCTAGCTCCGTTAGATAGTCGGCGTAGCTAAACCCGTGTACGACATACTCATCCACTGTTTCTAACAAAGGATAGTTAAGATCTTCGAGAATTGTGCCCTCAAGATCTGCCTGCTTATGGACAGTTACCTTAATCTCGCCTGTTAGCGATGTCTCTATCGCCGTCCCGGCCAGTTCAGAATCGCCCTGGGCTGCGTGAGGATCACCTAGCGATAGCAATCCACCTTCTACAGCCACCGGGTAATACATCGTCGCTCCGGTACCTATCCGCCAGTTGTCGATGTTTCCGCCAAAATAGCTAGGCGGAATAGAATTAATCAGATCGGCGTCATCTACCGCCAGCCCAATTGTGCCAAAGTGAGGGCGAACCGGTATCCGCACGCCTTCCAATATCTCAAAATCTTTTTCAATGGTGTCGTGGTCTACAGGAACACCAGGATAGTCAATCGTCTCGTGGACAACGCCATAGGGATCGGTTTGCGGCATCCAGCGATAGTTATACACCGCTATTGCCCAGTCCTGTTCTTCTGTGGCGTCCACCTCATATATGGTGATAACTTCGCGCGGGTTGGGTTCTTCGAGCAAGTCGCCGTAGTGGTAGCCCCACCAGGCCGCTGCATTGCTGCCAAACGTTTTGCCCTCGTACTCAGGGTTCGCACTAGGGCGAGGAGAAACGTCCAGTATTTCTACCTCTAGCACATCTCCCGGTTCGGCCTCATTCACATAGATTGGTCCGGTTAGAATATGCACACCATAGCCCGCGCCCGCGCCAACCTCAGCATCCATCGGCCCTGCGCCGCGACGGTCGACGCCTTTTGCATCTTCGCTCCAGGCGAACACACTTTCTGTGCCCGGATCGCCAACCACCATGCGCTCGGCATCGTCATTGGCGTGATGGGTCAAGGTTTCGACTGTTATCGTATCGCCAGAATCTATGACGAGTTTTGGTTCTAGCGTTTGGCTAAAGTATCCCCAGTGAACGGTGTCTGCGGTCGCGGGTAGAAAGTGCTCTGTATGGTCAGCGGCAAATACTCGCCCTTGGGTAAAGACCAGACTGCTTGTCGTAAAAGCGATCGCAATCCCCAATCCCAACAGTCCATATGCCCAGCGTCTTGATTCCTTCCAACCCATTACCAAACTCCCTCACACAGCAACTACACCGCAAACTAGAGCATTTTTGAACCAAAGATTCAAACCGCTAACCTAAGACAGCCGAAGATAAAAATGCCATGCCGACGCCTGCTAGCGCGAAACCTGCAACCCGAAGCTTTGAAGGGACAGCGCTCACTGATGGCTTGACGATTGACGCTCTCGTAGCGCTGCGGCCAACCGCAAAGAATAGAAGTGCGATCGCCATCTGAACCGTTGCAAAGCCCGCCAGGTAAGCCACCATCGGCGAAGCCTCTGCGCCAAAAATAGCTTCACCATAGGCATAGCCGTGAAAAGTCCCCGCCAGTGCGCCTAACAGCATGACCGTCCGCAGGCTCAGCCGCTGGCCTATCGCCAAAATCGCACCAAATAGCAGTACCGAAGCCGAGATAACAATTTCAGGTGCAGGCAAGCTGACAAGCTGAAGATGCAGAACCGTTCCTAACAGAGACGCCGCAACAAAGGCAATAGGAATCAAGAATCCCCGTGGCTTGGTCGCTGCCACCAGTCCGGCTGCAATCACAAATGCCAGATGATCGAGTCCAATCACCGGATGCCCCACACCCGATAAAAAGCCTTCAAACATATTGGCCGGGAGGCCTCCCCCGAGAGGATGGTGAGCCAGCGCGGGCTGCGCTAGAGAAAGAATAGCGGTAACGGCAGGAAAGCCAAAACCTAGCTGCTTTGCGCGAGCCAAAACGGCGGGCTTAGCAGAAGCAGTGTAGCGACTGTCAGAATGTTGGGAGAAAATAGGGTGCGTCATAGAAAGGTCTGAGAATAACAGACTAGATAGAGATGTACATAACAAAACTGCGATCGCTGCCAAAGTGCCTGCGGCTTCTACCACTTCTTGTACGGTAAAAACTTCCCACACATGATTACCTTGACGCGATCGCCCTTCGGATCTTCTTCTCTTTCCACATCAATCGAGAAATCAATCGCGCTCATAATGCCATCGCCAAACTTCTCATGCACCACCGCTTTTATGGGCATGCCATACACCTGCATAATCTCGTAAAAGCGATAGATCAGCGGGTCTGTTGGCACCAGCGGATCAAGACTACCCTTCATTGGGCACTCCGTCAGCGCCTCTGCATACTCAGGCCCAAGCCCGATCATCTCGACCATCTTACTCGCTTCTTCTTCAGAAGCACTTGCCTGCCGGTAAAACACAGAGGCAATCCAGACCTCGTCGTAGCCTAGCTTCTCTTCCAAATCAGAAAAGCTCAAGCCTTTCTCTTTCTTCGCAGCCAGCAGTTTGGACGTAATTTCTGACATAGCCATACTACAGATTCCTCAGTAAACAGTTAGTAGAAAGGTAGTGTGAAACAGATAGTATAAAACAGTGCTATCAGCGGTGCTATCAGCGCAGCCGAGACGCCTCTACCGCCTGCGTTTCTCGAAACAAATGACTCTCCATTTCAGCTTTGAGGCGGTGGTAGGCCGGATGCTGATCGATTGTTTCTCGGTTGCGAGGCCGCTCAAACGGCACCTCTAAAATCTCATCTACCCGCGCCGCCGGTCCGCGAGTCATCATCACAATCCGATCGGAGAGTAGCAAAGCCTCCTCAATACTGTGCGTGATCATAATCACCGTCTTACGCTGCTGCTCCCAAATTCGCTCAACCTCACTCTGTAAGAAGCCTCTAGTCAGCGCGTCTAACGCCCCAAACGGCTCATCCATCAGTAAAATCTGCGGATTAATCGCTAGCGCGCGCGCAATGCCTACCCGCTGTCGCATCCCTCCGGACAGCTCATGGGGATGCTTCTTTTCAGCGCCTTCTAATCCAACTAGCTGTATCTGCTCCTTGATGCTTCGAGTCATCTGCTTAGGCGCGAGCTTCGGATACACCGTTTCTACAGCAAAGCGAATATTTTCTTCTACCGTCATCCAAGGCATTAAGGCATAGTTTTGAAACACCATGCCCCGATCTGGGCCAGGGCCTTGAATGGGCTGGTCGTTCAGCAGAATCTCTCCGCCCGTAATATCAGAGAGCCCTGCAATCATATTGAGCAGCGTAGACTTACCGCAGCCCGATGGCCCAATAATAGAAACAAACGTATTGGGCTGAATATCGAATGTGATGTCTTCAATCGCCGTGAAGTCACGACTGGTCTTTTTCGTCAGCTTGCTAAACAAGTCTTGCTTACCCGAAAAGACTTTCGTCACGTTTCGAATAGATAGCTGAGCTAGCGGCAGCATTGACTTAGTAGATAAGTCTGTATTCACGGAATTCACAGCAGCAATACTCACGTTTTACGACCAAACTCAACAAATTTTTCCAAAGCGGCAAAGATGTTGTCCAGAATCAATCCCACCAAACCAATAATAAAGATAGCAACCAAAATATTTGGAATATAAAGGTTGTTCCACTCATTCCAGATAAAGTAGCCTAACCCCGTGCCCAATAGCATTTCAGCGGCCACAATCACTAGCCAGGCAATCCCCATACTAATACGCAAGCCCGAAACAATATTCGGCAGCGCCGCTGGAATAATCACCTTGAAAATAGTCCTCAGCCTAGAGGCCCCTAGCGTTCTAGACACGTCTAGAAACTGAGGATCAACATTGGCAACACCAAAGGCCGTATTCGTCAATGTCGGCCAGATGCTAGAGATCATAATGATGAACACGCCTGTCTGCTCAGAGTCTCTGAAAATGTAGAGACCGAGTGGTAGCCAAGCCAGAGGAGAGACCGGCTTAAGAATTTGCACGTAGGGATTAAATGCCTTGTAGGCGACTGGTGAAATGCCAATCAAAATGCCCAGCGGGACCGCAATTAAAGAGGCTAGGGTATAGCCAATGGCGACTCTGCGCAGGCTGACTAGCAGATTCCAGCCAATGCCCAAATCGTTGGGACCGTTGTCAAAGAAGGGATGGGTGGACCACCACCAGAGTTCTTTGAGTGTGGTAGACGCCGTTGGCATACCCTTAGCAAACATGTTCATGTTCGCTCCAATTTCCCAGAAGCCTAGAAACAAGGCGAGGGAAACGAGAAAAAGAGCGATCGCCTTTGTATTTTCATTCCACAAAGGAGACTTTTCTTCGAGGTTATCGACCGCACCTACTGTTGGTTTACTCAGTGTCATTTGCGCTTCACCTCAAGACTAAACTGCTCTTCAGACTCCTCCAAACCCCAAACCTCTTTAAAACAAGAATCGACAGGACTACACACCGTACTTATCGATCTGTTCTTCAACATAGGCTCCAGGATCTTGAGGATCGAACGAGTCAAACTCCAGCGTTTCTTCTCGATAGATATCTGAGGGTGGATTGAGGCCAACCTCTTCAGCGAGCTCGCGCGCCAAATCACTTAAGAAGATATCTTTACCTACCGCGTCGTAACTCTCGTCGGTGATCTCTTCAGCGGCTTTGCCATCACCCTGCAAATCCCAACGCACTAGCTGCGAAGAAATCCAGTTGGCAAAGCTCTGCCAAGGATAGGGGTCAAAGTCTATCCGGTCAGGCACGTTCATTGTGTTGCCCTGGCCGTCCTCAAAATTGCCTGTGAGGACCGCTTCTACCACCTCAACGGGCTGATTTAGAAACGCCCTTTCCGAAATCGCCGCCGCGATCTCTTTGCGATTAGCCGGATCGCTAGCGTAGCCTGCCGCTTCAATAATTGATTTGTTCAGAGCCCTGAACGTATTCGGATTGGCATCTATCCACTGATCGCTAGCCGCAAACGCGCAGCAGGGATGACCCGGCCATAGGTCCTTTGTCAGCTTGAAGATAAACCCGGCCTCTTCGTACACGGCCCGCTGGTTGAACGGATCGGGCATGAGATAGGCGTCAATGTCTCCGGCAACGAGCTGAGCAATACTGTCCGGAGGTGGAACGGGGCGGATTTTGACATCCACATCTGGGTCAATACCGCCAGTTGCCAGGTAGTAGCGCAGCAGCAAATTATGCATGGAATAGGGGAACGGCACGCCGATGGTGAAACCTTTGAAGTCTGCGGGACCGTTGATTTTCCCTAAATATTTGTTGGCGACGGTAATGGCCTGACCGTTAATGTTTTCTACGCTGGCGAGCTTGACGCCAAAGGCGGCTGATCCCAGTCCTAGAGTCATGGCAATCGGCATCGGTGCGAGCATGTGATAGGCGTCGAGTTCTCCAGCGATCGCACTATCTCTCACCGCGCCCCAGCTCGGCATCTTCACCACTTCCGCGTTAAACCCGTACTTCTGATAGAACCCCAGCGGTTCTGACATAATGATGGGCGTCGCGCAGGTAATAGGAATAAACCCGATTTTTAAATCTGTTTTCTCCAGGCTAGAAACATCCACCGGCGCAGCGTCATCGGCTGGGTCAACAGCAGTGTCTTCTGCCTTTCCACAATTGGTCAGCGTCACCATTGCCGCCCCAATTGCTAAGTTCCGCAAAAACTCTCGGCGGCTAAAGGCGCTGTGTCTTCTGGTGTCGGCAAAGAACGCACCGGCTTGGGGTCCAAAGGCCGCTGCAAAGGCATTTTCTAGGCCACCTGCTTCTTTGGCCAAGGCCAAAACTAACTTCTCTCGCTTGGGATCGCCTTTGCCTGCGGCCTTTAGCATTAACGCCTTTCTTAGCTCATAGGCATTGACTTTGTCGCCCGCATACATCTGCTGGTCTTTGTAGAGGCCCATGCGCACAAGGTCACCGACCATGTCTTCCGGCTCGCTGGGCATCGTCTGAAGAAACTCCCAGTGGTCGCGGCTAAGATGGGCTCCCCCGCAAATGATGCAGGCCATCTCAAAATCGGAGAGGTTGCCGCGATCGCTTGTAAGATTATTCCAATTTGAACCACCCGGCTGAGCTGTTGACGATGTCGAAACCATATGTTGCTTACCTAAAGCGTTGGGGAAAAAAGCGTTGGGGAAAAAAGCGTTGGGGAAAAAAGCGTTGGGGAAAAAAGCGTGTGGAGAAAAAGCGGATGAGGGAAACTGTACCAAGAGGCAATTTCAGTCAATGTACCAAGATAGAGAGATGAGTAAATCGGACTATCTTTCGAAAAATTAGGATTTTTCAGCAGGCCTCTCTTGTTTCCAACTTTGTTTTGTTGTCGTTACTACCCTTTTTGTTATTTTCAGCTGGTTTAGATTCACCTCGCCACTTTCTAGGTGTCATGCCGTGCAGCTGCCGAAACTGCCGGGTAAAGTATCCAGCATCTGCGTAACCTGAGATTTCAGCAATCTTTCTGATGGACTGAGCAGTTTCTTTTAAAAGCCGCCTAGCCTGCACCATACGCCGTTCAATAATCCAGCTTTTCACCGTTCGCCCGGTATAGCTCTGAGATAGATTGGTTAGGTACGCAGGAGAGTAGCCAGCTGCTTTGGCAACGTCACTGAGGTAAATAGGCTGCTGGTAGTGAGCTTCAATGAAATCAAAGACTGCTTTAAGTTTAGGGCAGTTGGGGAATATCGAGGATGTTTTGAGTTCTTCCGACCGCTGTAAACCCTGTAAGAGATCTAACTGGGCTAAGTCGTGCCGAAGAGCTTCTTGACGAATTAGCCGCGCTGCGATCGCATCTAAAAATTGTTCTACTGTACAAGGCTTGGTTAGATAGTCGTCTGCGCCTAGCACCATACCTTCTCGCAGCTCTACCATCGTCACTTTTGCAGTTAAGAAAATGAACGGAATTGCTCGGGTAGTGGGCTGCGATCGCAGCTTGCTTAGAACGCCATAGCCATCAATATCTGGCATCATGATGTCGCACACCACAAGATCAGGGCGGTGCTGAGTTGCCATTGCGATACCCGTTGCGCCATTCTGTGCGCCAATAGCATCAAAGCTTTCGAACGCTAGGCACCTCAAAAAAATATTTCTCGTTTCGGTTTCATCTTCAATGACGAGAATCTTTTTCGACATAGATCTACAGACTTTTCCTTTTCTCTTCGCCTAAGATTGAACAATACCTTTCAAACAGCATTCCTCTTTGTATATATCCCTCTCTGTATACTTAAGCGTTACAGAATAGCTTGTGGTGTAATACGCTACAGTCTCTAAATAGTCTTTTGCCGCCTTCATAAAACAACGCGCATGAAACCTCATGAAATAGCGGGTGAGGCCAGTCCCCCAGAGCCCAATTCTCCAAAGCCCGATTTCCCAGAGCCCGATTCCCCAGAGCCCGATTCCCCGGAGCCTAATTGCCTAGAGCCTACCCCCCTAGTCCCCAAACATTTAGAGCTTAAGACGCTACGCCGCCAGTACCAGCTCATTCTCAACGCGGTCGGCGAAGGCGTGTATGGCCTAGACCTACAGGGCAACGTTACTTTCGTTAACCCAGCCGCTGCCAACATGATCGACTGGGAAATGGAAGATCTTATTGGTCAGTCGATGCATCAGGTGTTGCACCATTCTCACCCGGACGGTAGTCACTATCCTAAAGAGTGCTGCCCTATTTACGCCGCTTTTCAAGATGGCAGTACTCGTCGCGTTACGGATGAGGTGTTTTGGCGAAAAGATGGCACCAGCTTTCCGGTGGAATACATCAGTACACCCATGCAAGATGAGCAAGGTCAGCTAATTGGGGCTGTGATTACCTTTCGAGATATCACTCAGCGAAAGTGGGCAGAAGCTGTCTTACAGCAGGCCAACGAAAATTTAGAAATAAAAGTGAGAGAGCGTGCAGCCGCGCTATACGAGGCCAATGAGCGTCTTCGAGAACTCAGCGCGCTCAAGTCTCGTTTTGTCGCAATGGTTTGCCACGAATTTCGCAATCCGCTGAACAATATTGCCCTTTCAGTCTCTTCTTTGAGCCGATACGATCAGAAGCTTACAGTCACACAAAAAAGTCAATATCTGCAGGGCGTGGCTGCGAATGTAGAGCGCATGACTCGGATGATCGACGATATTTTAGTCCTTGGCAAGTTAGAGGCAAAGCGGCTTCACTTAGAGTTACAACCGATTGACCTTGTGGCCTTTTGCTTAGGACTCTTGGTTGAGCTGCAGCCGCAGCAGAGGAATCTAATCTTTATGGGACGGCACAAACCGCTGATAGCAGAACTTGATCAGACTTTGCTACGCTCGATTTTGACGAATATTCTATCGAATGCGATTCGTTATTCCTCAGCAGATAGCACCATCCAATTGGCCCTATCTCGGCGAAAACAGCAGGTTATTTTTCAGGTGACAGACAAAGGAGTAGGCATTCTATCAGAGGATATGCCCCACCTATTTGAGCCGTTCCATCGGGGAAAGAATATAAGCAATATTCCTGGGACCGGGTTAGGGCTGAGTATTGTAAAGCAGTTTGTAGAGCTGCATCGAGGTGAGATTCAAGTTGAAAGCGAATTGGGGAAAGGAACAGTCTTTAAAGTCATGCTGCCATTATCTCCTTTTGCCTAACTCCCTTTGTCTGATAGACCTTAAGCTGTTAGACCTTAAGCTATTAGACCTCAAGCTATTAGACCTCGAGCTAGCAGATCTCAAAAGAAAGCATATCTATTTCAGTCTCTCACCACCAACTTATAGCCTATGATGTCTAGCCTATAGTGCTTGTACCTTCTCTCGCACCTCTGCTTGTTCCTGTTTAGCCAGCATTGGCTTATAGGTCATTTTAGAGACGACTGTAAAGGCAATCAATCCAACCAGCGGACTGATCAAAGTTGGAAATCCATCAAAATCAACTGTAAAGAGACCATTAGGAATATATAGCAGCGTATTGTCAACGCCGAACATCGTCGGCATTAGAACAAAGAAAAGCAGTCGGGTGACTGAACCCACAATAATACAGGCTAAAGCCCCCTGTCGGGTAGCGTGGGACCAAAACAATCCTCCTAGTAAAGGCACAACCAGCCCTGCAAACCCCAGATCAAACCCTAACAGCAACAGCACACCTGTCTGAGGCACCCGCAGTCCTAAGAAGACGCCCAGCACGGTAATCACCACAGACAGCAGCCGAGTCACTTGCAGTAGCCGGTCACCCCCGCTTGAATCGGTAGTCCCGTGCCGGACTTCAAACACGTTGTGGGCCAATACTGAAGAGGTACCTAAAATCGCGCCGTCTGCCGTAGAGAGAGACGCCGACAAAATAGCGGCTAACACCAACAAACCCAATACAGGCGGAACAACATTCTGCAGCAGGGCAAAGAGTATAGGACCCTCGGCTACCACACCGGCCTGTTCGAGAATGCTACCAGCCGAGAGGGCGATTATTGAAAAGGGAATACCCACAATCAAGGTGCCAGCAGAAGCCACATAGCAGGCCCTTCGAGCAGTTTCTGGGCTTTCTGCGGCAAAGATTCGGGCCATAAAATCGATCGCTACCATGTTGCCCAATCCCAGCGCCAGAATACTGGCCCAGTTAATGGCAGCCCCTGAGCTAACTAAGGTAAGCTGCTCAAACGCTAAAGGTCCGGTGCCAGGAGCGACATCTAGGCCAAAGCTAGTTAGCAAGTAAAAGAGCAGTCCCAAAGAGCCTACGAGGGCAATCACGACCTGTGCTGCGTCCGTGTAGGCAACAGCAAAAAGTCCTCCAGATACGGTGTAGGCAAATACGATGGCTGCTAGCAGTGTGATACCGCCTACATAGCTCATGCCTAGAAACGTCTGGAACATAAAGCCCCCGGCGACAAGATTTCCCGCTAGAAGGAACGAAAAACTGATTGACATAATACAGGCCGCAATGAGTTCCACCGTACGACCATACTTAACCCGATAAAAATCGGGGAGAGTTAAGAGTCCCATGCGGTTCATAGGTTTGGCTAAAAAAGTCCCTGTCAAAAACAAGCACAGGGATAATCCAACCGGCAGCGCTGCTCCGGCCCAAAAGCCAAACTCTGCGGATAAATCGGTATTGCCTAGCGTTGCGTTAGAGTCTACTGACTGTGCCATTAGCGTGGCGGCAGCTAGTGGTAAGGCCAGACCTCGTCCTGCTACTAGAAAGTTCACGCTATCGCCTTTAATTTGTTTGGAAGCCCAAACGCCAATGCCAAATGTCCCTAGAAGAAAGACAATAATTCCCCAAGAGAAAACCGAATGTTCCATCTAACTTAATTTCCAATGTATAAGAATCAAAACTATCGTTGGGTTTAACAGCGAAGCCCGAGAAAAACCATCAACCTAATTCAAGGTCAGCAGGCTTCTCTCGGGCTTTTATCCCTCCGTGAACCAGCGTAGAAATGGCATACGTTCGCTGGCGTGCATCTCTTGGGCTAAGCGCTTAGCTTATTAGCAAAGCTAAGGAGATCTTAGATACAAGAATCTAAATTGTATTGTCTAAAGCTATCCATGAGAATCTTCGAAAGGTAGCAAGACTATAATCGTTTGTCTTAAGTACCCTATTTATACCTGCACAATCTATAACAATCAGTATCTCGCTATACGATTGCATTTTTATAATGTTGATGCGTATTGATTCTGCTACTTGTTGGCGATATTTTTAAGCATTGAATTTAAGCACTAAATTCGTCAATCTGTCTCTTCAAATATTCTTCTGCTTTATCTGGATCAAAATCTCCAAACTTAAGGGTTTCAACTCGAGAGACTTCAGTAGGAGCCTCAGCGCCTAGTTCTTCCGCTAGCTCTCGCGCGAGATCGGTTAAAAATATCTGTTCGCCTAGCTCGTTGTAGTTGGCTTGATCTGTGGGCATATAGTCCCAACGCACAAGCTGGGTCGAAATCCAGCTGGCGAAGCTCTTCCAGGGATAAGGATCGAAGTTGATGCGATCAGGAATATCGAAAGAATTACCCTGGCCATCTTCAAACTTGCCGGTCATTACCGCTTCGAGCACGTCTACCGGCTGGTTGAGGTATTCTCTTGGCGCGATCGCAGCCGCAATCTCCTTCCGATTCGCCGAGCTATTCGCATAGGTCGCGCCCTCAATAATCGCCTTGTTCAACGCCCTAAACGTATTGGGATTCTCTCCCATCCAATTATCTGCCGCTACAAAAGCGCAGCAGGGATGACCAGCCCACAGGTCTTTGGTCAACAAGTGAATAAAGCCAATGTCGTCTTTGACTACGCGCTGAGTGAAGTTGTCGGGCAAGATAAAAGCGTCAATTTGGCCTGTGGACATTTTTGCGATCGCATCTGGTGGCGGCAGCACAATCAGCTTCACATCCACATCCGGGTCTAGCCCGCCCGTGGCCAGGTAATAGCGCAGCAGCAGATTGTGATTCGAGTAATCATAAGGAATCCCAATTGTCATGCCTTTAAAGTCAGCTGGACCATTCACAGCTCCCAAATGCTTCTTGGCAACCGCAATCCCCTGACCGTTGTTGTTCTCAATACTTGCTAGCTTCACCGAAAAGGGCGTAGAGCCCAGGCCCAAAGACATCGCAATCGGCATCGGTGCGAGCATGTGATAGGCGTCTAGCTCACCTGCGATCGCCGCGTCTCTTACCACCGACCAGCTAGCATACTTCATCAGCTCCACATTCAGCCCGTGCTTCTCATAAAAGCCCAGCGGCTTCGACATAATAATCGGCGTCGCACAGGTAATGGGTAAAAACGCTACTTTCAAATCTGTTTTCTCCAAATCTGCGGGTGCGCCTGTATCTGTACTAGCGTCCTCTGCAGGAAGCTCAGCCTCCGGCGTCGAGGCGCAATTTGTGAGCGTGACGAGCGCCGCGCCGACGGCCACATTTTGTAGAAACTTCCGGCGAGTCACCTGACTCACGCGCTTAGCATCGGTAAAAAACTCACCGGCCCTAGGACCAAAGGCCGCGCTAAACGCCTGGTCGAGTCCCCCAGCCAGAGAGATTAAGTCTCGAACTAGTCGCTCTCGTTTGGGCTTACCATTTGCCGCCATGCTCACAAACAACGCGGTGCGTAGCTCGGCGGCACTAATCGCATCAGCAGCTTCTATAGCCGCCGGTTTATATAGCCGCATCTTGACAAGGTCGTCAATCATATCCGCCGGATTCTGCGGCATTTCAGCCATCAGCCGCCAGTGCTCTTCCGTAGTGTGAAAGCTATCGCAGATGATGCACCGCATGGGGATAGTTTGAGGCGTGCCTTGTTCGCAGCTAAGATTTGCCCATTGGCGAGAGCGACCCGGAACTGAAAGCATAGTTTGAGAAAAGATATCTAATAGCTTCTATTAGAACGGTTATTCTAGAAGAATATTGTGGAACAGAATACCGTTTTGCAAGATAGCGGTCTGCTATTGCAAAACAGCGGTTTAAACGGCGATTTGTTTACCTAGCTGGTAGTGCCGTCTCTTTCATGCCAGCCAGCATCTTCTTTAAATGCTTTAGAGCGGGCGTCACAATCGCGACAAAGTAAGCCTCTCGCAGCTTTCGCTCAGCCGCACTCCCGTGCACATAAGCTCTCGCTCCAGCGTGCAGCATCGCTGCTTGGGAAGCGCGCAGCGAGAGTTCTGCCGCCGTAATTCTAGACTGAATCACTTCTCTAACGAGCTGAGGATCAGCTACCCCAGTACACCCGTTTAGCTCATCAGCCACTCGATACGTGCGCTGCCTAGCCAGTCGCAAATCCTCTGCTATGTCTTCCACCTGGTCATCTAAAAACTGATTCACATGTCCCAGCTGTTTATTAGAGCGCTTCATCAGCTCAATGCAGCTATCGGTTAAGCCTAAGCCCATACCAACCTGGGTCAAGATAAACCCTGGCCGAATGCGAGCTACATAGTCTTCGCAGGGCGCAGCGAGCACCCACTCATCGGGCACAAAGGCACTGCGAAACTGGCAGCTATAGGTCCCGGTTCCTTCCAGAGCGATGAAGTGCGCCTTACATCGCAAAGACATCCCTTCTAGCTCATCAGAGACAACAGCCATCATGTAGTCGTCCGAGCCGGTTAGTCTAGCAACGATGCCAAAATAATGACCCGGCCCCAAGTTAGAAACCCACGGCAACAGGCCATCTACTATATAGCCCCCATCAACCCGCCTAGCGGTCAAAGCAATCTTCTCAATGTCGGCAAAGTGCTTCATCGGATTCGAGAGGCCGGTGCCTGCTAAAACCTCACCACTGGCAACTTTCGGCAGCATTTGGCTTTGCAAAGCCGTGTTTTGCGTATTCTCTAGATACCACGTGCAGGCGACCTGGCACCAAGCGATAAATCCGGTAGAAAGGCACTCCTTGGAGACTTCTTCAATACTTTGAACAGCGTACTTCAACCCCTTTCCAGAACCACCGTTATCGGTCGATACCGCATGGGAAAAGGCTCCCACTGCGCCAATATCGTGCATGATCTGTTCTGGAAACTCTCCTTTGAGATCAATATCTTTGACTTTTGGGGTGAGCGTTTTGTTGATAACGCTACGCAGACGCGCAATATTGGGCTCATCCGCGTTGTTCAACGATTCAGAAATAGGCTTAACGGGAGTAAATGCTTTTGAAACAGTCTGCATGGCGGAATGAGTTCGGTGTTTGGAGAGTTTGGAAGGTGCCAATATTGCGATTAACGTAGACCTAGGCCATAGATACCGAGACCGGCATAGGGTTACTCAGTGTGGCAGAAACTGGAGACCATGTATTCGCATGGGTGACCATTTCTTCTAGCACTGCTCGCTCGGCGTCGCCATCAATATCTACCTTCACTCGCACGTCTGTAAATCCAATCTGCGGTTTCTCTAGGTCACCCGTTCCCCAGGTGCTCACAATATTGATGTCGCCTTCTAGCACAATTTCTAGCTTTGTCAGTTCAATGCCTTTTGCCGCTGCGTTGGCCTGAATGCCCACAACCAAACAAGAACCCAGTGCGCCCAATACAATCTCGGAAGGGTTTGGCGCGGTGTTATCTCCTAGTAAAACGGGTGGCTCATCGATAGCAAAGGCTTCTAAATCGCGAGCATAGTTCAGGCTGCGAAACTTCCCTGTGCAGACCGTTTTTACTTTGAGGGTCTTGTCAGCGGGGTTGTCTTTATTCTTTTGGGCGAGTTCAGTCAGACCGTCTGCTGGAATGGCGGTCAGCGGCGCAGCAACCTCAGCAGTCAACGTCGTGGCTTCAGCCATAATATGCTCCAGATAGAATGATCACTCTACTTAAACATACAAGAAATTTTCAGGCTGGGTAAGGCTGATGTCATCAATTGATGAAAAAGTCCTATTGAGTTCAAAAGATTGTCCTATTGTGCGCTAAGGCCCCAGCCGGTATAAGTAGAAAGGTCTGAACGTTTATATCGCTACCTTAAGCACTGTCTTCGGTATCTTTTCGGTATCTCTACTTATTTATGGCTCCTCCAAAGCTGGTTCCCCCGTTCAGCGCTGAAACAGCCGCGCAAAAAGTTCGCATGGCCGAAAACGCTTGGAATAGCCGAGACGTAGAACGTGTTTCGATGGCTTATTCTGTCGATAGCCACTGGCGCAACCGGGCCGAAGTATTCCAAGGGCGCGACACTATTCGTGAGTTCCTGGTTCGAAAATGGAACAAAGAATTGGACTATCGGCTAACAAAAGAGATGTGGGCCTTTGGTGAGAATCGAATCGCTGTGCGCTTTCAATATGAGTGGCACGATGATGCGGGCCAGTGGTACCGAGCCTACGGCAACGAGAACTGGGAATTTGATGAAGCGGGTCTGATGCGGCGGCGAGAGGCGAGTATCAATGACATGCCGATTAAAGAAGAAGATCGTCGGTTTCATTGGCCTGCACCAGGTCCTCGCCCAGAAGATCATCCAGGACTGATTGATTCACCTGTCTGATGGTTTCTAGCTGTCCTGCTACAGGCTCAACCGTAGGTTTTCTCTAGTCTTGTCTTTCACCTAATGTGCTTTCTTAGAATGTGCTTTCTTAGAGTGTCTTTTCACGGAGTGCATGGTCCAATAGCTGGCGGGCACTGTCAAATCCTCTGCGTAGCTTGGTCGGATCGCGATATAGTTTGCCCATCAGCATTGCGCCTTCGATGATGGTAATCAGCTGTTCAGCTAGAATGTTGGGCTGAATGTCTGGCTTTAGCTGCGGTTTTGCCTGATGCAGGATGCGAGCGATCGCACTTTCCCACTTCACAAACACTTGCATCAAATGCTCTCGGAAAGAGGGATCTTGCTCCACCAGGTCCACCACCAAATTTCCTAACAAACACCCACCACAAAGTGGATCGTCAAGCTGCTTTGTCTCTAGGCGATCCAATATCCAGAAGACCTGCTCAGCCGGGTTTTCTCCTTGCTCAACAGCCGATTCTAGAACCGTTTGCTGCAGCTGTGTCCATTCGTAGTCGATCAGGGCATGGCCAAGCTCATGCTTAGAATGAAAGCAGTTGTAGAAACTCTCCGAAGACGCACCGCTAATCTTAAACAGCTCGCTTAGTCCTGTTGCTCTCAACCCCTGGCGGTGCACCGTGCCAACAACAGATTTTAGAATTTCCTCACGAGTGCGTTTGAGGTTAGCCATGATCAAAATTAGTGGGCTTTTTCTCTTATAGTTAATCATAGTCCGCTGGCTTGCTGTGGGCGGTGGTAGCGGTTAGCTGGTCTAGCCGATCGTTGGCTTCGCGAGAGAGCTGCATGCAGCGATGGCCGACAGCGGTAGAGGTAAGGCCGCCGAGGGTAGCGTAACCACCTTTAGAGAGGTGTCCGGAAAGGAGCAAAACAACGCCTGCTAGGGTGGCGGTGGCGCTGAGGCTGACAAACCCTACGGAGAGGTTGAAGCCTAGACGGGCTTGGCGGATGCGCTCGTGCAAAACGAGATCTTTAGGCTGGGGAGGGATGCCGAACATAAGCATTCGTGGTGTGAATTAGAAACGATGCTTTAAGCTTAGGCCGTAAATCTTGTGTGCCTGTGTAGGCAATGGTTTCAGTCTGTACAAGTTGTGTGGATGAGTTGTGTAACTTTTGGGTAAGTGGTTACAATCAGCTCAATTTTGCTGGAAATGGATCGATGGCAGAGCACGCAACATCAGATGGATTGGAAAGGGCAAAAGCCGAGTTGCGGAAGTTTACAAGTAAACAAGCCTTTGCAAATCAATCTGGCGTATCGCGGAGTACCGTACAGAAGTTTTTTGCGGGGAAGGGGCTTGGGCTAGATAGTTTCCGGGCTATCTGCAAAACGCTGGGCCTGGACTGGGAAGAGATTGCCGGGTTAAGGCCACGAGAGCAACCGGATGCTTCCCGCTCATCAGCCCAGTCATCAGCGGGCGGCATGACTGCCTCTGGACTTGATGCCTTGGTAGCACAGGCCCGTCGCTGTGGGCAGCAGGATATTGAGCGGCGATGTGGCTTCATGAGGGTGCTGGATATGACGCAGCCGATTGGGTTGGGCGCGATTTATACCGATGTGAATATTTTGGAGAAGGTTACTGGAAAAACGCGACGGGAAATTGCTGAACTGATGCAGGGCTGTAGTCCAGAAGACTTTGAACGGGCCTTTTTGGGGGGTGTACGTGAGCAGCGGGTGGATGGGCTAGAAACGGTAGCCGTCAAGAAGCAGCTAATGATTTTAGGTCGACCCGGTGCGGGTAAAACAACTTTTTTGAAACGGTTGGCAACGTTGTGTAGCCGAGGCGAGTTTCTACCTGAGCTGGTGCCGATCTTTGTGTCAATCAAAGAACTTGCTGAAACGATCAATCAGCCCGGTTTGCTGAACTTTGTTGCCCATTACTTCCTAGGTAGCCAGACCGCATCGACAATCACACCGGCAATGGAGCTGGAACAGGTGCAGCAGATTTTGGCACGGGGCCGAGGGCTCGTGTTGCTAGATGGTTTGGACGAGGTGCTAGAGAAAGATCATGACCGCGTGCTAAAGGAGATTCGGTCATTTACACAGCATTACGATCAGTCTCATATTGTCATCACCTGCCGAATTGCCGCGCGTGAATACGTGTTTCAGCAGTTTACCGAAGTGGAGATGGCAAACTTTAATGCTGAGCAGATTCAGTCGTTTGCCGATAAGTGGTTTAAGGCAAAAGCGCCAGACAAAGCCAATGAGGCGGGTGAATCGACTGTCGCTCATCTGTTTTGGCAGGCGCTAGAAGAACAGAAGCCGATTAAAGAACTTGCAGAAAACCCATTGCTGTTAACGCTGCTGTGTTTGGAATTTGAAGAATCTTCAGAATTTCCTCAGAGCAGAGCAGAACTGTATGAGCGTGGATTAAATATTTTGCTGAGTAAGTGGGATGGCCAGCGGCAAATCAAGCGAGATGAGGTTTACAAGCGTTTATCGATTAAGCGCAAGGAAATTTTGCTCGGGCATTTGGCAATCTATACCTTTGAACGGGGAGAATACTTCTTTCGGACGCATGTTGCCGAGAAGCATATAGGTCAATACATTCAGCACTTACCAGACGCGAACACAGATCCAGAAGCCCTCCTCGTCGATAGTCGCGCTGTGTTAAAGGCGATTGAATCGCAACACGGGCTACTCACCGAGCGAGCAACTGATATCTACTCATTTTCCCACCTGACCTTTCAGGAATACTTTACGGCCAAAAGCATCATAGAGACCTCTGCTTCAGATACACGAAGAGAGGCATTGCATCGGTTAGCAGGCCATGTGCATGAAAAGCGTTGGAGAGAAGTATTTCTGTTGGTGGTAGAGCGAATTGAGAACGCCGATTATTTACTCACTGTCATGTTGCAACAAATTAACTTAACATTAATGGCTGATAAAGATCTTCGAAGATTGATTGATTGGGTCAACGAAAAAGCTACTTTAGTTAGCGCATCTCACAAACTAGGGGCCGTTCGAGCTTTCTACCTTGCTCGCGCTTGCGGCCTCGCCCTCAACCTTGCCCTCAACCTTGCCCTCAACCTTGCCCGTGACCGAGACCGTGATCTTGATCTCGACCTCGACCTCGATCTTGCTCTCTACCGCGCCCTCGATCTTGCCCTTTACCCTAATCGTGATCTTGATATCGACCTTGTCCTCGACCGCGATCTTGCTCTCTACCGCATCCTTGACCTCGACCGTGTCCTTGCTTTCGAGATCGGGCTACAACAGGCGCTACAAGAGCTTATGGAGCAATGGAAAACTCAGCAAGTAAACCAAAAGCAATTCAAGCAGTGGTGGAAAATCAAAGGAACAACTTGGATAGAACAGCTTAGAGCTACGATGATCAAGTACCGGAATATTGGGCACGACTGGCAGTTCAGTCCCGAACAAAGAGATAAGCTTAACCGGTATTACGATGCTAATTTACTGCTAGCAGAGTGCCTAGAGCGGGGGTATTTAACAAAAGAAGCGCGGCAACGGATGGAGAATGGAATGCTATCATCCAACTCTGCAACATAATACTTTTCTCAAATATCTTTTCTTAGACAGCTTTTCTGGACATAGCTACACCGCCTTCAGACTCAACGTTTCTGAAACCCAGTCCCCCGATAAGACGGTGCCCAAATCAGAATTTCGCCTTGCTCACCCCCCGCCGCCAAATACTGCCCCTGCGGATGCCATGCAATCACAGAAAACCCCGCCTTCACCCCCCGCAGCGTCTGCTGCAAAGACGCCGCCTTTTTCCACAGGCAAATCTGCCCATCTTGCGCGGCTGAGGCCAATAGTGATGAGGTGGGATGAAATGCGATCGCCTCCACCGTACCCTTATGCTTCTCCAGCACCTTACTCTGCCAGTTCTTCTCCTGCCGTCGCCAAACCGTCACCCCTTCCATACAAGCAGCCGCAACCATCGGCACCGTATCTGCCGATGCCCCTGCTGCTACTGGCGCCCAATCCACCTGCCGCACTTTGCCCGGAAACCCCTGCATCAGCCACGGTGGCGGACTTCCCCAGCTCACAACCGTCAGCGTTCTATCCAAATTCCCAGACGCTAAGTACTGCCCATCTACCGACCAGGCCACACTCAAACTCGCACCCGGCACCTCGATCAGCTCCGGTAGCGCACTCCAGTCATCAACCGTCCAAACCTTAACTCCCGTATGCCCGCTCGCCGCCAACATCTGGCCATCTGGATGCCAGGCCAGTCCGAACACCGAAGACGCGACAAAGCTCTGCTCAGTCAACAGCTCCGCCTGTGAAATGTCCCACACCTTGACCTGAGCACCTGCGCCAAAAGCCAACCAGGGTTGAGTCGGATGCCAGTTCAGCCGATCGATCCAACAGTGGGGATTCTCCAAGGTTAAGCAAGGAGAAGGGGGGGAATGAGGTGCTGGCGGCTGATCTAGCGCGGTCAAATCTAGCGCGGTCAAATCCCAGATGAAGACCGAGCCTTGCTGCCCCGCCGCTGCTAAGTACTGCCCAGCTGCCGAGAACCCCAGCGTGCCGATCGCCTGCTCACTAGCCGCTGAACGCAAAAGGATTGACTCCGACCCAGTCCACAGCAGCACCTCTCCGCTCGCGCCACCGGCTGCTAGATAGCTGCCGTCAGCCGACCAGGTCAAAGTCGTCACATAATCTTCCAGCGATGCCTTCCAACAGACATCAAAGTCTCTAGCAGTTTGTTGTTTGTTGTCTCTCTTTTGGCCGCCTGTCTCTCTAATCCTTAGCTCAGCGGACTTCTTCGCCTGCGTTCGGGTCGTCATACGAAGCAAGCCCTGAATCCTTCTCTCAGCTCAGCTTCGTCCAGATTTCGGCCAATAAACACCAGCTCGTTTTTTCTCTCTTCCTCCGTTTTCCAGGGGCGCTCAGCCTTGCCATCAAAAATCATATGCACGCCCTGAAAAACATAGCGCTCATCTTGACCTTCAATATTCAAAATTCCCTTCATTCGGAAAATATCTGGCCCCTTCGTCTGCAACAGGTTCGACATCCAGATGTTCAGCTTGTCTTTATCTAGCGAGCCGCTTTCTACAAATGCCAAAGAATACACCGACTCATCGTGCTCATGAGCATCCTCATTCAAAATATCAGGGTCTACAGCCAGCGCCTTGTCTAAATCAAACGCCCTGACACCCAAGATAGAATCCATCGCTAGCTCAGCATTTTGAGTGCGATAGATCTTGACTAAGGCATTCATGTCTTTAATCTTGACCTCTAGTGCATCCAGTTCCTCTGCGCTCACCAAATCCACTTTATTGAGCAAAATCACATCGGCAAAGGCAATTTGCTCTTGCGCCTCGTCACTGTCCCAATGCTGATGAATGTGCTTGGCATCTACCACCGTCACCACCGCGTCTAGCAATAGCTGCGACTGAATGTCTTCATCGACAAAGAAGGTCTGAATCACCGGGGCCGGATCGGCCAACCCAGTTGTTTCAATCACCAGATGGTCAAACTTATCGCGTCGCCGCATCAGGTTGCCAATGATGCGGATAAGATCGCCTCTCACCGTGCAGCAAATGCACCCGTTGTTCATCTCAAAAATTTCTTCATCAGCATCAATCACTAGCTGGTTGTCAATGCCCACCTCTCCAAATTCATTCACAATGACGGCGACTTTCTTGCCGTGCTCATGCATCAGAATGTTGTTGAGCAGCGTTGTTTTTCCTGCTCCCAGGTATCCAGTCAGAACGGTTACAGGGACAGTCGTTGGCAAAGTTGCTGTGGCCATAGGGTCAGTCTTCTTGTGATTTCGCTTGCTCATCTTTATGAAGAGCAAAGGCTTTGGATAATAGTATGAAGAACTGACATCCTGTAAAAGTTCACAGTAAACAAAACGGACTGGCAATCTATCGAGATCGGAACCTCACCCTGCGAGGTCTAAATCTTTGATATTCCTTAGACAGGGCCGATTGCCTTGATCACATCTGCTCGTTCTATCTCTGCGGTGGGCCGGTGGATTTTGTAGGTTTGAGGCGGCTGATTCATCACTGCGATAACTGTCTCTAGAGGCGGGCAGCCTGGCTCAGCGCATTTTAACTGACTGATCGAAACAGGTATATTCCTATCTATTTCCAATGTCTCGTACACCCAATCCTTGATCTGCCCAAGCTTTGCAGGCGATACCTTATCAGAAGCCGAATCGAATAAACCCATATCACTCTTTGATAGATGCTTGATAGATGCGTGTGTCAAAAGGTTGCTAAGCGAAAAGTCACTGTCTAACTAGGCGATCGCAGCGTCATCTAGGGGCAAGCTGACACAGATAAGAGTGCGATCGCACTGGCGAACTACTAGCGAGTTACCATCCCCAGCTGCCAGGGCCACCTTTAAAGGGACCGACAATGTCTTTGGTAATCCATCCGGCATAGAAGTCACCCGGCTGCGGCTGTACTTTCTCGCTATCTACGTAGCAAGCATCCATCGGCCCAGGATAGAAGCTTACGTACCCCTTAAGCTCTTCGTATGCGGGCGAGATTTCCGGGTAGTACCAGGCAACATCTTTGAGCTGACGGTCGCCAACGTGCAGCGTGTAGTAGTTGGCTCGCCCCTTCCACTCACAGTAGGTGGAATAGGCGCTTGGTGTCAGATATTCTGTCTTAATATCGTCCAACAATATGTAGTAGTTGGGAGGATGGCTGGTTTCTAGAAGCCTTTTAGAACGGTAGGTATCGGCAATCAGCTCATTGTTGAAGATGATTCTAATGCGTTTGGATACGTCTTCGACCGTTGGAGGCCGAGGATAATCCCATACGGATTCTTGACCAGAGCTAGGAGAAATGGGTTCGGGACGCATAATCGAAAGTATAGGGGGATAAGCTTGTATTTTAGCGAACTGAACGAGAGTGTAGACTAAACTGTTCATTTGCTTGCTGATACTGATTTCTTTTTCGCGAAACCCTTTATCGCTTGTACGGCACTTTTCGTGCCCCTTCTATGCTGTTGTCTTATTTTCAATCCGGTCGTGTCGATAGCTCTAATTATCCAGGCGCTGCTGCTTTCGCCGTTATTTAGGACATGTTTGTAGACTACGGCCACTGCAGAGCTATTGTAGACTACGGCCACTGTAGAAAACGAAGAAACTCGACCCGCAATGTTTTAACGCATCAAGACAAACACATTAAAGCAGACGCATTAAGACATTTTCTACGTCTCATCAGTCTCGATGCATTTAATCTGGTCAGGTCTAGGATTATTTTAGGTCTAAGAGCATTTTGCCTTGGGCTCTACTGAAGCGATGCAGCGTAGGCGAACGCAATAGCATCGGCAAAAGGGTGTGTCGTTCGACTTATAACTAGCCTGGAGCTACTACCATTTGTAGACGTTTCATCTGTCATTAAACACAACGCTAGATAGAGAGACAAATCTCGCGGCCCGCAAGATTATGAAAGGACAACCTAATGACAGTGATATCAGAACCATAGTCATAAGTCGTACGATTCAAAAACAGTAACTTAAAGGGTTTCCTAATTATGAGAACAAATAAACGCACGAATAGAGGATTTTTCCTATCGGTATCTGCACTATCAGCCGTCGGGTTATTAGCGGCATCACCCTTGTTGGCTTCAGCGCAAACAGTCCCTCCGAGAGAGGATGCTGCGGCTGAGACATCTCCCGCCTCTCCTGTCATGCAAGGTGATACGATGATGCCTAGCAGCGGCGGCAACGTTACGAATACGCAATCTGATGAGATGATGGAGGTTCAAAGAGACAATTCAGCGGCTGAAACATCTCCCGCCTCTCCTGTTATGCAAAACGGTACAATGATGCCTAGCGGCGGCGGCAACGTTACGAATACGCAATCTGATGAGATGATGGAGGTTCAAAGAGACAATTCAGCGGCTGAGACATCTCCCGCCTCTCCTGTTATGCAAAACGGTACGATGACACCCAGGACCGGCGCTAGTCCTAGCGGTTCTGGCACAGCGCCTGCGTCTACCAGCAATAGCCCTCGCGCTTTGTGGTAATCTTTCACCTATTGTGAAAAACCGACTGTGTGACAAACCGGCTGGAAATTTGACCATGCTGGTGCGATCGCGCCAAATAAGCCCCCTCATTTTGAAGTAAAAATGAGGGGGCTTCGATTTTGATCGCCACAGACCAGCTCAGATTGTTTTCGCTCATGAAGCTGGTGTAGACAACGCTCACAGTTACTGGGATGACGGCTACTGGGATGACGGCTACTGGGATGGTGACGCTATTCTGCTTGCAATCCGGCTTTGGCTAGTGTCGTTTTGCACAGTCGCTCGGGCACTTTATCACCATAAGTAGACTTGTGCGATTCGGGTTTTTGTATGAGTACTGAGAAGGTGAGTAAGAAAAACAATGAAAGTAAAACGACGAATGGCATATCTTTACGACTGCTGCTGGTTTTGCCATTTGGTAGTCCTAAACAGGTAAGGATTCGTTGTAGTGGTGAATGAAGTACCAGATAGCACCAATGTGATTCTCTAGCTTCTTTGAAAAAGATAGCGTTTTGCGCACCAACCGTGATACACGCTGACGCAGCGTACAGTTGAAGCGCTCAATCCGGTTGGTCTGTCCGCTCTCTTTGCCAACCGCCCGATGGCGGTTGCTCGGTATCACTTTCTTGTACGCTTCCCAAAAGTCAGTGTAGGCGATAGCACACTGACGATAAACAGGCGGTAGAGACTGCCATAGTCCTCTGGCACCTACCCGACTACGCGGTCCAACAAAGCAGCCAACAATCTCACCTGTCTCTTCATCGATTGCCAGCCAAATCCACTGCTTGTTGCTTTTGTTGCCGACGAACGACCACATCTCGTCGCACTGAATCGTCAAGCGCCCCTTTTTTTGGCCCGTACGCTCACCTGGCGCGGTACCTCATCGTATTTCTGGTTCACATAGCCCTGTAGCCACACTTCAGAGACCTCAACGACTCTGGCGATGCCTGCCATCGGAATCTTCTCCAACAGCAGCTTGTCAACCATGCCTTTGGTCTCGTCACTGATGACTTTGTTTTGCGGATCTTCAACAAACTGTCTACCGCAGTCATTGCAGCGATGATTCTGCTTGCCGTTGTGAATATGGCCATTTTTGACAATGTTTTTAGAGTCGCAACTAGGACAATTCGGTAAAGCAGATGACATCAGATAAGTTGGTAGTCTTCTCTATCATTTTTACCTAAACTGACAAGTGCTCGCATCGTCTGATCGGTAGAATATCCTTACTTGTTATGGACTACCGTTTGTAGAACAAGGCGAGGTCAGACTACGAGTAGATGTCTTAAATATCTCTGAAACCGAGACGTCTGTTATGTTTGAGGTGATTGATACGGGCGTAGGCATTGCGCCAGAGCATCTCCCCAAACTGTTTCAGGCGTTTGAACAGGTTGGCGATCGCCAAAAGCGAGCTGAAGGCACGGGGTTGGGACTGGCGATTAGCCAGCGGATTGTGCAGCTAATGGGCTCAGAGATTAGGGTAAAAAGCAAGCTGAATCAGGGAAGTGAGTTTTCTTTTAGTGTCGATTTGCCGATTGCAGAGGCGGAGGCTTCGGGTTGGCAAGTGAGTGAGGAAAGCGATCGTATTATTGGCTATAAAAGAGCAGATGGGGTATCCCTAGCAAAAAATCGTCTTCAAATACTGGTTGTGGACGACCGCTGGGAAAATCGCGCCGTTCTGAAAAACTTGCTAGAGCCGCTTGGCTTTGCTGTTGTAGAGGCGGAGAACGGTCAGGCAGGCCTAAGCCAGATTCGCACCCGCCTGCCCGACTTGGTGATTACCGATTTGGTCATGCCTGTGATGAATGGCTTTGAATTCTTGAGATGTATTCGAGCGTCAGAAGACTTAAGAGCACTAAAGGTCATCGTATCGTCTGCGTCTGTTTCGCAAGCAGATCAGCAGCTATCTCTCGACCAAGGCGGTGATGATTTTTTGGTGAAACCTGTAGAGGCGGCGACGCTGTTTCAGATGGTCTCAAACTATATCGGCCTAAAGTGGATTTACGAGCCAGCGGCAGAGCTAGCGGCTACGCCTACTGAGCGAGTATTACCACCTGTTGCTATGCTTGAGGAACTTCTGCTTTTAGCCCAGCAAGCGAACCTGAAGGTACTGCGAGAACAGGTCGAACAGCTGCTGCAAACAAATTCAGCATACGGACTGTTTTCTGAGGAGATTCTTCGGTTTGCCAGACAGTTTCAGGTCGAAGAAATCGAAGAGTTGTTGGAAAGCTATCTATCTATACAAACAGCTATACAAACAGAAGCTGCTCAAGCAGAAGCTACTCGAACAGAAGGTCTGATTCATGCGGGATAGCACTCAAAATAGTGCCAAAGTTTATAGCGCCAAGGCCTATAGTGCCAAGGCTTATAGCGCCAAAATTTTAGCGGTTGACGATGTGCCTGCTAATTTGGAGGTAATCACCGAGATTCTAGCAACGGCTCAGTACACCACGGCAACGGCGATTAGTGGTGATCGCGCACTCAAGCGGCTGAAAACCTACCAGCCTGACTTGATCCTGCTCGACATCCAAATGCCAGGGATTGATGGCTTTGAGACCTGCGCTCAGATTAAGGCGAATCCTAAGACAGCGCATATTCCAATTATTTTTATCACGGCGCTCTCTGATGTGAAAAGCATTGTAAAAGGCTTTGAGCTAGGCGCTGTAGACTATATCAGCAAGCCTTTTCAGACGCTAGAGCTGCTAGCTAGAGTCCAAACACATTTGCAGCTTCAGTCGCTGACGCAGTGTTTGGAACAGCAGGTTGAAGCGCGCACTGCCGAACTACAAAGGACATTAGAAGAACTCCATGTCTCTAAGCTTCAGCAGATGCAGGCAGAAAAAATGGCGACGCTAGGCAGCTTGATGGCTGGGGTTGCTCACGAAATCAGCAATCCGATTGGATTTATTGGTGGCAGCATCCACAATGCTGAAGACTATATGAAAGCTCTGGTTGCTCACATCAATCTTTATCAGGATGAGTATCCTAGTCCAACAAAAAATATCATAGAGGATGGCGAAGAGATCAGTCTCGACTTTCTATGCGAAGACCTGCCGAAAATGTTGACCTCTATGAAAGCGGCCACTCATCGCATTGAGGCAATTAGTGCAAGTATCCGAACGTTTTCTCGAACAGATACCGAGCATAAAACAGGCGCTGATCTGCGCGAGTGCCTTGATGGAACACTGCTTATTCTCAAGTATCGACTAAAGGGCAACGAACACCGACCGGCTATCAAGGTGGTTAGGGACTACAGCACACTGCCGCTGTATGAGTGCTTTGCAGGTCAGCTATGCCAGGTATTTATGAATGTCTTAGCCAATGCGATTGATGCGTTTGACGAGGTTGCGCAGACGTCTTCCTTTAGGGCGTTAGAAGAAAATCCGCAGGTGATTACGATTCAAACCGCTGAGCTAGCTGAGCAAAACGCTATAGAAATCTGTATTCACGACAATGGTAAGGGAATGCCGGAAAACGTGAGAGATAGAGCGTTTGAGAAGTTGTTTACGACTAAAGAAGTAGGGGTGGGGACTGGACTGGGGTTAGCGATCGCACATGAAATCGTCACTCAAAAGCACGGGGGGGAGCTAACGCTAATCTCCGAGCTAGATAAAGGAACCACCTTTTCTATCCGTTTGCCCCAGTCGATGGCAACGGTAGATTAGTCAAGCAACTCAGGGGATAAGCAGCCCGGAGGGTTCAAAAAAATTATTGAGTCTTTGTATTGAGTCTTTGTACAGTTGTCAGGTAGAACCTAAATACTCCTTGTACACAAGTTTTGACGCCAAACTATGCAAGCACGCTCTCAGCTCGAAACTACTACACCATCGTCTCAGGCTGCTGAATCGCCTCCCCTGCAAATGGTCATGACGCAGATGATCACGGGCTATTGGGTGTCGCAATCTATTCACGCTGCGGCCAAACTTGGCATCGCTGACCAGTTGGCCGGTGGCGAAAAGAGCTGTCAGGAACTAGCCATAGCTACTGAGACAAATGAACAGGCTCTCTACCGCCTGTTGCGGGCACTGGCAGGTGTAGGCATCTTTGCTGAAACACCCGCCGGAAAATTTGCCATGACGCCGCTGTCAGATTTTCTGCGGAGCGATACTGTTAGTTCGCTACGAGATATGTCGATCATGATGGGCGATCGCGAATACTACCGCAGTTGGGGCAACGTTTTACACGCTATTAAGACTGGCAGCAGCGGCTTTGAACAACTCTTTGGCATGAATCTGTTTGAATATTATAAGAGAAACCCCGAACCCGCCGACGTTTTTGATCGGGCAATGACCAGTCTCTCTAGCGTTGATAATGCAGCCGTTTGTTCGGACTATGACTTTTCATCTGTTCGCACTCTGGTGGATGTGGCAGGCGGTCACGGCAGTTTGCTGACCTCTATCTTGCGGGCCAATCCCAGCATGAGTGGAATTCTGTTTGATCTTCCAGGGGTAATCGAGCGAGCCGAGGCGCACGTGGCCGCTAGTGGAGTGAGCGATCGCTGCGATTTGGTAAGTGGCAGCTTTTTTGAATCCGTTCCTAGCGGAGCTGACGCCTATATCCTCAAGCATATCATTCATGACTGGGACGATGAGCGAGCAGCCGCCATACTAAAACAGTGCCATCGGGCTATGGCAAGCAACGGCAGAGTTCTAGTTGTAGAGCAAGTAATCCCGCCTGGCAACGATCCCTTCGCAGGCAAGCTTTTGGATGTCAATATGTTAGTAATGTGTCCGGGTGGCAAGGAGCGCACCGCTGAGGAATTCCGCGTCCTGTTTGCTGAATCTAGATTTAACATGACCAGAATTGTGCCAACCGAAGGCGCTGTCAGCGTTGTCGAAGGTACACGGATATAAATTTACATGGATATAAACTTGATAGCCTGCGGCGACCGCTCATACTTTCCATAGGCCAGCGACCACTCTATCGTCATCAAGACACTTCACACACTCACTCCAACGCCTTCGGTAGAGTGAAGTAGAACGTAGCGCCCTCAGCCCTTTCCAGATCTACCTAAATGCTGCCACCGTGGTTCTTAACTATCTTCTCGCAGATGGCTAAACCAATGCCTGTACCGGGATATTCCTCTTTAGTATGCAGTCGCTGAAATACTTTAAAGATTTCCTCAGCGTTTTCAGGTTGGATGCCAATCCCATTATCATGAACGCCAAAGCGCCACTGCTCATCTTGACAGGACACAGAAACTTCTATCTGTGGAGTCTGGTGCGGTAGACGATACTTCAGCGCGTTTGTCAGTAAATTTTGGAATATTTGGCTTAGATGTGTCTCGTCGATATTAAGCTTGGGCAGATCTTCAACAATGATGGTGGCCTGAGAGTCTTGAATCATGGCCTGCAGATCGAAGAGTACTCGAGCCATCACGCGATTGCCGTCGGTGGGTTCGCCGCTAGGAAAGTGTGAGTTTTGAGATTTGCTGGACTTAGACTTGCTAGAACTAGATTTACTGGACTTAGATTCACTAACTTTAGACTCGCTAACCTTGGACTCGTTGGTCTTAGGTCTGTCGGTCTTAGACTTACTAATCTTAGAGTAGGTCAACAAGTTCTGAACGAGTTCTGACATGCGCTTGCTTGCAGTCACAATTTGCTCAATATATCGATGGGTATATTGATGGGTTGACTCATCAGCCTGTTGACTTTGATGGGCCACTGTTAAGAGCTTGGCAAAACCATAGACTACCTGGAGCGGCTGCTGCAAGTCGTGAGAAACCACATAGGCAAATTGCTCTAGCTCTTCGTTAGACTGCTCTAGCTCATCAGCCCGCCGCTCTAACTCTTTTGTCCGCTCTATTACCTTAGCTTCTAGCCTTTCTTTAGCCTGCAAAAGTTCAGCTTCGGCTTGCTTACGATTGGTGATGTCGTTGCGAATAGCGACGTATTGGAAAGGTTCGTCCGTCTCGTTCAAAATCGGCACGATGGTGGTATCCACCCAGTAGTAGTGGCCATCTTTCGCTATGTTTTTGATCTCGCCGTGCCATACCTGACCGCTGTTAATGGTTTTCCACATTTGCCGGAAAAACTCAGCGGGATGATAGCCTGAGTTGATCAGCCGATGGGTGTTGCCTAGCAGTTCGCTGCGATCATACTTAGAGATTTCACAGAACCTGTCGTTGACATGGGTAATTCGACCCTGGCGGTCAGTGATGGCCAATATTGATGCGCAGTCTAGAGAAAACCTAACATCGGCCAGCTCCTTGAGAGAGTTTTTAAGCTGAATTTCAGTTTGCTTGCGTTCGGTCACGTCGCTAACAGATCCGACCATCCGGATAGGCTGCCCTTCGGCATCCCAAGTTGCTTGGCCTCTAGCGCGTATCCATAGATACTCACCATTTTGGGCCCGCAGTCGATACTCAGTGTCGTAAGGCGTTTGCTGCGTCAAGTGAGCTTGGAGCGCTGCTAGTATCTTTCTACGATCGTCTGGATGCAGGCGCGACTCAAATGTGCTGAATCTACCAGGCATTTCGTCATCGGTACACCCCAACATCTCCTTAAATCGGGGAGAATAATAAACCTCGCTAGTCGCAATTCTCCAGTCCCATAGGCCGTCACGAGAAGCTTGCATTGCTAGTTCGTAGCGCTCTTGACTCTCTTGCAGCGCCGCTTCGGTTGTCTCAAGCTCACTGACCTTTTCTTGCACTAGTTCGTTTAGATGAGCAAGATCTGCGGTTTGTGAATCCATTTGGTCATTCCGTGAATCACTTTTAATCTACACCTATTACGGCTCACATGTTTTCCTCATAAGTTATCGGTAGAGTGAGATCACAGTGAACCCACAGAAATTTACAATGACGACAAATCTCGAAGACTCTACCTCTGCTACGGATGCTGCTATGGTGACCGATTCATCTCTTGTGGCTGATCCTACGGCTAATCCTGCGGCTGATTCTAAGGGCGGAGCATCTAAGGACAAAACAACTGTAGAAGAATTTAAGATTTCAGGTGATGCCCTAGTTACGCAAATCAAAGCGCTGATTCAAAGGGGGAATATCCGCCGCATTATTATTAAAAACGAAGAAGGCCACACGCTGATTGAGATTCCGCTGACGGTAGGAGTTGTTGGCGGCACTATCGGTGCGGCGCTATTTCCGGTAGTGGCGGCTGTAGGTGTGATCGGGGCAATGGTGGCTCATCTAACTGTTGTGATTGAGCGGCAAAATTCCAACGGGCCTAGCGGATGAAACACTAGCGTCACAGGCCTAGATTCTGACTTGCAATCTCTGACTTATGATTAGGAGCCGGTTGAGTGGGGATCCTATCGACCGATAATATTCTTGACTCAGAACACTATTGACTCAGAACGCTATGAACATTCTCTAGGAGGGCGATCGCAGAATAGGGCTTTTGTAAAAAAGATCTGACGGTTGATTCTAGTTCAGAGGGCATCTGTTCATTACTAGGCAAGCCACTAGCGACTATCACCTGGACATCAGGATTTATTTTTTGGATCACTTTAATAGCGGTTTTCCCATCTAGCTCAGGCATGTTCATGTCCATGATCACTAGGTCAATGTCATCTTGGTGCTGAGTATATTGAGCGATCGCATCAATCCCATTCTCTGCTAGCAGAACGTGATAGTGATGACTTTCTAGAACGCTTTTAGCGACCTGACGAATCGGCGCTTCGTCATCGACGATCAGCACACACTCGCCATTACCCTCAGGAATATCTCTCTCTTCCGCAGCGAGTTCTTCTACCGACTCAATTGCCGGTAGATATACCTCAAACCGCGTCCCCTTACCCACCTGAGAGTCAACCGTGATAAAGCCCCCGTGGCGCTTGACAATGCCGTGAACCGTCGAGAGCCCTAGGCCGCTGCCCTCGTTGGCTTGCTTAGTGGTAAAAAACGGCTCGAAGATACGATCAAGCTTGTCGGCAGGAATCCCGATGCCGTCGTCTGCCACGGTTACGCGTACATAAGGTCCTGTTTCTGCCTCCAGATGGCTAGCCACAAAGCTTGACTCAAGCTGTAAATTAGTGGCTACCACACTCAGCTTGCCACCGCTGGCCATGGCATCGCGAGCATTCACAAAGAGATTCATAAATACCTGATGGAGCTGAGTGGCATCACCTCTCACTGTCCAAAGGACCGTTGGCAAATCAATCGAAATCTCTAAAGATTTCGGAAATGTTTTGTAGACAAAGCTCTGGATTTCAGTAATTAGGTGCTTGAGCTGTATGGGCACTCGTTTACCCTCTACGCCTTTGGCAAATGACAGCATCTGAGAGATAATCTCAGCGCCTCGCCGGGTGCTGCTTTGCAAGAGCTTAAACTGCTCCTGTAACTGCTCGTCGGCTTCTGGTAGCTGTAGCGGCAGCAGATGAGCCACCCCGTGAATGGGCGTGAGTATATTGTTAAGGTCGTGGGCGATCCCGCTGGCCAACGTCCCCAAACTCTCTAGCCTTTGGGCTCGCAAAAACTGAGCCTCTAACTGTTTGGCCTGGGTGATATCTTGTATCACGTAGGCAAACCTTGGGTAGCCGCCATGACGTTCGTTTTCTACAGGGGACTCGCGGTTAGTAATATGGGCCGCTGTGGCAGACAGCCATTGTTCTTTCCCGTGTGCCGGATACGAGTATTCGAATACGACAGGATGCTGAGTGCGCTTGGCCTCCCGATATTGGCCTAGCCATAGCGCAACTACATCAGAGGGAACGCCCATGCTGCTAGCGCCGCGGTGACGCATCTCTTGCGGTGAAAGCCCGAAAAAACGAGCCGACACCAGATTGTCAGAAATGTGCACAATCTCATCGCCCTGCAATTCAACGACGCCCATCATCAGCGGGGTGCTGTCAAAAAAACTGCGAAGGACGGCCTCACTTTGCTGTAAGGCTATTTCAGCCGCTTTTCGATCGCTAATGTCAGTGACGGTACCGAGGTAACCGGTCACGTTGCCAGCAGCATCCCGAAGGGCGATCGCCCTTCCGGTCACCCAAACGACCGACTGATCGGGCGATAAAAACCGATACTCTGAAACGAACTCTCTTTTGGCCTGGGTTGCTGCCGACCATTCTGCCCAAATACGATCGCAATCCTCTGGATGGAGCGCGCCTGACCAGCCATCGCCCATAGCAGCTTCCCATGGGAGCCCGGTCATCGCCTGCCAGCGAGAATTGACAAACTGACAGCCGCCGACAGCGTCTGTCAGAAAAATTCCGACCGGTGCAGACTTGACTAAAGTACGAAAGCGAATCTCACTTTCACGCAACCATTGCTCGGCTTGCTTGCGGGCGATCACGTTAGCCATCACGTGGGCCATCGACTGCACAAAATTTACATCGTCACTGCTGAAGCTGCGGTGTTGGCGGGTATGAACGCCCAGTACCCCGAAGGGTCTTTGCGGTCCTTGAATAACTAGGCTGATACCGCTGACTACGTGATGATCTATCAGCAAAGACGGGCCGCTAAATCGGGTTTCACTAGCGAGCTCATCGACCACCACAGGACCTGTGTTAGCTAGCGTATAGCCCGCCTGAGAGTTAGGATCTGCGCCGACGGTCATCTCGCCGACCAGACCAGGTTGCCAGCCCACACCGGCCTTTAAAAGAAGCGCCTTCTGTTCCGGCAAATACTCTAGAATCTCGCAAAACTCTACATTCAGCGTATGGGCTATCTCTGCCACAAACTGCTGCATCAGCTCATCTAAGTCGTCAGTAATTAGCGCCGCCTGACCCAGTCTAGCGATGACGGCTTGTTGCCTCGCTCGCTCGCGCAGCAGTACATCCATTTGCTTTTGTGCGGTAACGTCTCTAGCCGTGCCATAGAAAAGCTGTTTTTCAACATCTAGGCTGACATTCCAAAGCATCCACTTATACGAGCCATCTTTACAGCGATAGCGATTTTCAAAGGCGGCTACGTTCTCGCCCTGAGCGATTTGCTTCATTTTCTGTAGGGCTGCCGGGCGATCGCTTGGATGAATAAAGCTCAGGTAGGGTGAGGCCTTCATTTCTGCCTTTGAATGTCCCAAGACCGTTTCAAACGCGTCATTTAGCTGCGTAAAATACCCGTCTAGATTTCCCACGCAAAATAAATCGAGAGACAAAGAGAAAAAACGCGCTTTGTCTGACTCAGCGCTTTGGCGCGCTAGCTCTGGTGTTGCTGAGGCCGCAAAAATATTGAGTACCTTTCGAACTAAAGATGGATGTTTGAGCGGCTGACAGCTCAAAATAGAGAGTAGCCCCACCGCCTCGCCTTCAGAATTTAATAGAGGTGCGCTAGCGTAGCTCTCAGCATTGAGATTGCGCAAGAACTCGTCTTGAGGAAACAGCGATTGAACGCCTGTGACGTGGATGGAACCCTGATTTTGCCGAATGTTTTCACAGGGCGTTCCCGCTAGTAAGTATTCGTGAGAGCCTAGGTTCTCATGCTGGCCATAGGTCGCAATCGTATGGGCATAGCCGGGCTTTGTCTTCGACAGCCAGCACACGAATGCATACTCTACATCTAGGGCCTGCGCGATCGCTTCAACCAAGGCATCTAGAAAGTGTCTACCGGGTTTGGCCGCAACGCCGCGGACGATGGCTTCAAGCGCGCGATCGCGTTTTTCTATCGTCTGGGTCCTCTCCTTAACCAGCTGCTCTAGCTCTAGATTTCGCTGGTGCAGGCGGTTTCTATCTTCGCGGCCTCTATTTTCGTGGCTTCTATCTTCAGCATCAACCGGTTCCCCCCCCTGTTCAACCATCCATTGAGCCCTCGCCTGAAATGAATTTATCAGCTCATGTAGCCGCACTGAGTCAGCCGCTAGCAAATGGCTGCGGTTAACCAGACCCAAGAGATTTCCCGTCTGACTCACCACTATCAGCCGACGAATTCTGTAATGTTGCATTCTTTGATGGGCAGCGGCAAGGGTTTCTAAAGAACCCACCGTAAACGCTGGCTGACTCATCACATAGCCCGCTGGCGTTTTTTCAATATCGAGTGCTAACAGCTGAAACTGGACAACATCCCTGGCCGTTACAACGCCTAACGGTCGGAAATCACCAGGCCGTGTCGCTTCCTTGGCCGTTTCCTTAGCTGTTCCCTCAGCCGTTTCTCTATCTGTTTCCTCAGCCGTTTTCTCAACGATCACCACGCAGTCCACCTGATGACGCGACATGAGCTGAGTAACCTGCGAGATAGAATCCGTTGAGAACGCGCGAACAACGGCCGAATCCATTACTTCTCGAACGTGGCGCTGCTTTAGAAAATCCGCAGTATTCAACAGTCCGCGCAGCTGTTGGGTCGTAAATAAGCCGAGGAGCTGTCCCCGCGCATCTATTACTGGCAGATGCCGAGTCTGATGCGCCTCCATCGTCACCAAAGCCGCTGATATGTCTAGCGCGTCATTTACCGACAGCGTCACTACCTGCTGAGACATAATGTCCGCAGCGACCAGCGTTGATAGCGATTGGTGCTCTGCCACTAGCCTAACGATGTCTTGTTCGGTCACGATACCGACAAGTTGGCCGTCCTCTAAAACTAAAACGCAGTCACTGTAGCTATCTACAGCCTGTGGGCTAGTCGTTTGCGGTCCAATCGTTTGTGAGCCAATCACCTGCGAGCCAATCACCTGCGAGCCATCCACCTGCGAGCCATCTATGCCGTAGGAAGCGCCGCCGTGGGAAGAGCCGCGATCGCTCTCTCCCAAATGAAGATAGCAGCACATAGCGCTTTGACCCATCAAACGCATCACTTCTAGCAATGGTGTAGTGGGCGTCGTCGTTGGCGGATGGAGATTTAGAACATCGCTTAAGGAAATCTGCTTCATAAGACTAAACAAGCAGCTATAGCTTCTATCAAGTTGCTCAAGACAATTTCATCGACTGAAAACCCTTATGTATCAGCAGGAAACACGACTAACAGAGCAAGAATTAGCAGGGTATGAATGCATCCCTAACTTTGCTATCTCTAACTTTGCTATCTCTAACTTTGCTACAGGTAGAGCTAAGTGTAAGTCGCGCTGGAGAACATTCTCGTACTAAAACATACAATTCGTCTATCCTTTACGACCCTCACAGTTTCCTCATAAGTGATTTGTATGATAGTAAGCGCAGCGAATCAAACATTTGACAGTCCATGTGAATCAAACATTTGACAGCCCATTATTAGAGCGCCAAAGCGCCAATAGCTATGACTGCCTCTATTTCTCCGCTAGACGTGTCAAACGATACGCTCTCAGACAAAGAACTGCAAGAGATAGATGCCTTCTGGCGAGCCTGCAACTATCTTGCTGTCGGGATGATTTATCTCAAAGACAATCCGTTGCTGCGCGAGCCGCTGCGCCCAGAACACATCAAGCCGCGCCTGCTAGGCCACTGGGGCACTAGCCCTGGGCTTAGCCTAATGTACATACACTTCAGCCGTCTGATCAAGAAATACGACCTAAACGCTATTTTCATGGCTGGCCCTGGGCATGGTGCACCTGGTATTCTTGCACCAGCTTATTTAGAGGGGACCTATTCGGAAGTATATCCTGACAAAAGTGAAGATCTCGAAGGACTGCAAAAGTTCTTTAGGCAGTTCTCGTTTCCTGGACACATTGGCAGTCACTGCACCCCAGAGACGCCGGGCTCAATTCACGAAGGCGGCGAACTAGGATATTCTCTCTCACACGCCTACGGCTCAGTATTCGATAATCCCGATCTGATTACAGTAGTTGCTGTTGGCGACGGCGAGGCAGAAACCGGCCCACTGGCTACCGCGTGGCACTCCAACAAGTTTTTGAACCCGGCGCAGGATGGGGCTGTGCTGCCTATCTTGCATTTGAATGGCTACAAAATTGCGAATCCTACAATTCTCGCTCGCATTTCCCATGAAGAGCTAGAGGCGCTGTTTATTGGCTATGGCTACCGACCATATTTTGTAGAGGGCAGCGATCCGGCTAAGGTGCATCAGCAGCTAGCAGGCGTGATGGAAGAATGCGTCAGCCAGATTCGCGCTATTCAGGCTAAAGCTCGCAGTCTTCACAAACAGGAAAGGCCGGAGCGGCCTCGCTGGCCTATGGTTGTGATGCGTACGCCCAAGGGATGGACCGGGCCTGGCACTGTAGACGAGCATAAGGTAGAAGATTTTTGGCGATCGCACCAGGTTCCTCTCTCTGGTATTAAAGACAATCCTCAACATCTTCGACAGCTAGAAGACTGGATGCGCAGCTACCGCCCCGAAGAACTATTTGACAGTAGCGGTCGCCTGATAGAAAAGCTCAGAGCGCTACCGCCCAAAGGAAACCGACGACTGAGCGCTAATCCCGCTGCCAACGGAGGTCTTCTTCGCAAAGCGCTAAAGCTACCCGACTTTAGAGACTATGCTGTGCCAGTTGAGCAGCCAGGTAAAACCCAGGTAGAAAACACTCGGCTAATGGGGCGCTTTCTTAAAGATGTCATTGCCGCTAACCCAGAAAGCTTCAGACTCTTTGGGCCAGATGAAACGCTCTCGAACCGCTTAGGAGAAGTCTTCGAAGCAACTGATCGCGCCTGGATGGGCGACTATTTGCCCGAAGACGAAGATGGTGGGTTCCTCTCACCCACAGGCCGAGTCATGGAAATGCTCAGTGAACATACACTACAGGGCTGGTTAGAAGGCTACTTGCTCACAGGCCGTCACGGCTGGTTCCACACCTATGAAGCCTTTGCCCATGTGGTTGATTCTATGTTCAACCAGCACGCCAAATGGCTAGATATTTCCAAGCAGGTTCCTTGGCGATCGCCTATTTCCTCTCTTAATATTTTGCTCTCTTCTGTGGTGTGGCGACAAGATCACAACGGCTTTAGCCACCAAGATCCGGGCTACATTGACTTGGTTACCAACAAAAGCCCAGAGGTTGCCCGCATTTATCTACCACCAGATGCCAACTGTCTGATTTCAGTGGTTGATCACTGCCTTAAGAGTACCGATTACATCAACGTGATTGTTTCAGATAAGCAAAAGCATCTGCAATATCTGACTATGAATGAAGCGGTGAACCACTGCACCAAGGGCATTGGTATTTGGAACTGGGCGAGCAATGACGACCGTGGAACAGAACCCGACGAGCCCGATGTGATTATGGCCTGCTGTGGCGACATTCCGACAATGGAATCTCTGGCGGCAACCGCTATTTTACGAGAAGAGTTTCCCGATCTGCGCGTGCGCTTTATTAATGTGGTGGATTTGTACAAGCTTATTCATCCTAAAGACCATTCCCATGGCCTTAGCGATCAAGACTTCGACACGCTTTTTACGGTCGACAAACCCGTTATCTTCAACTTTCACGGCTATCCTTGGCTCATTCACAAGCTAGTATATAGCCGCTCCAATCAAGAGCGCATCCATGTGCGCGGCTACAAAGAGAAAGGTAATATCAACACACCCTTAGAGCTGGCTATCAACAACCAAATCGATCGGTTCAATTTGGTGATCGATGTGATTGACAGAGTTCCTAAGCTAGGTTCGGCGGCGGCCTACGTAAGAGAGAGAATGAAGGACCAGATTATTGAACATATAGGCTACGCGCATTTGCACGGCGAAGATGTTCCGGCAACCAGCAACTGGACGTGGACCAGGTAGACGTGCATTTCTGCATTCTTGCTCTTTAAAAGATGAGCTGTTCTCCAGGATTAATAGTAGAGTTCCACCGGAGGGCTAGTTTCTTCGAAGGGAATAGGCGGTTCTATAGGTATGCCTGGATATTCATCTCCCCCGATGCTAATAGGCGTATTGTATAGCTGTGCGCCCATTAAGTTGATGTTCTGCATTGTGGCCCCTGTCACAATAACGCTGTTAAGCTGAGCATTACTAAAATTCACCCAGTCTAAAGAGGTCTGGGACAAGTTGGTATTAGTTAATAGGGCACCCATCAGGTTTGCCCCTGTCAGGTTTGCCCCTGTCAGGTTTACTTCTGTCAGGTCGCTGTTGGTAAGGTTCGCTGAAAACAAGTTGGCATTGCGCAAGTCAGCGCCCACAAGTCGAGCGTTTGTTATGGTAACGCCTGCAAGATCGCAGCCGATGCACTCATTCAGCAGTCGTAGTTTACGCACATTGTTTTGGCGTACAAGCAGTACTTTATCCTCTGGGGTGATGTTTGCCCAGACCGGAGAGGTACTAAACAACAGCGCTAGAAACAAAGCCAAGAGTCCGTACACAAGATTAAGCATACCGGACTTTTTATTCCACCTTCCGATAGGCTGTCTTTTGCAGCTATGTGCCCAGTTATATTTCATCATATCTCTCCTTTTAGAGAGTCTTTCATTTTCTTTCGAGATAAAAGAAGACGAGAGACGCCCATACGAAATCCCACGTTCCGCTATAGTTCACGGTCGTTTGTAGTATCTGTTCAGCATCACACGCCGAGACTCACCCCACCCTACTGGACGCCCCTCCGAGGATGGGATTCGTTTTGGCGGCGGTGTTTAAGCTTTTTGGATCGCTTAAACCTTCACAGACTGAGGAAGATCCCCTCCTGTAGAAGAGTGCTCGTAGGGTGGGGCGGGTCGGCAACTCACGCAAGTAACCGGCTTGGCTAAACACATACCATTTAGGTGGTCACTTATTTGGGCTGATGGTCGAGGTGATAAAGGTGTATCTCATGTGCGGTAACAATTCCATCACCATCGTAGTCAGCAACCGCACTGTTGAAATTTACGGTTTTCGCATTTGCTACTGACGCGATCACTAAACTAGAGAGAATTACAAAGCCAGAGAGTAGAGAGCGTTTCATGCGTTTTGACTCCTTTTGAAGGCTAGTTAAGGCTAGTTGAGGCTAGTAAGAGGCCATTGAATTTTCTTTCTTGCTTTTTTGTAGTTAAGCTGTTTTTATGCAATGCTCGAGAGGATTTAGCGCACGGAAGATCTATCTTCCAACAACAAGCTTCAGATACTCTTCAATCGTGCGATTTGGTAAGGATTATGAGTTTAGAAGAATTCCAAATTAACTTCTTGTTCTCCTTACCTGTTCTCTTTCCTTACCTGTTCTCTTTAAGTCTTTCACAACTATTATTATAGGAATCTTTTTCAGGTATCGACTGATACAAACAAATCTTTACCTGTTGCTGTAGCAACTAGCTAGCGTTCCAATCGTTGACAGCATTGCGATCAAGACATAATCACTAGCAAAATCGTCATTGGCAAAATCGTCACTGGCAAAATCGTCACTGGGCAGGGCTATTTCATTCTAAAGAGAGATTTGAGTAAATCGAGACCCTGTCCAGCCTTACGTTGTGCTTGAGCCATATTGACAAAGCCATAGTCTCGGTACAAGTTGAGCGCTAAATTACGGGCGATGGCAAAATTGTTAGGCAAAGGCTCTACCCGAATTCTAGAAGCATCTTCCCCTTGTGTCACATCTCGTACATAATGCACTTTGTTCTCCACTTGCCAATACTCCCGAATGCGCCGCGCAAAGGAGTCAACTGACTCTTCCAAAGAGCTGATGTAATAGCGAATAGCGGGTTCCTTGATTAACAGATACTGACCTTTGAGAAGATGCCGATAGCTGGTGACCTTGATGATGGTCTTGAGCCCTGACCACTGGTGAGCCTGGGGGAACAGGTCGAGGCTACGACAGAGGCTAATAGTACGTCGCTCTACCCGACCATGGCCGGTTTCTACCGAGTGGATATGCGCCTCTGATTGAAAGTTTGACTCGATAGCCTTGAAGAAGTTTCCATGATTGCCTTTGAGCGCACCCAAGTAATGATTACCGGAGGCAACAATCTGCTCACATGTTTTTTTGGGTGTTGAGCGCGTCGAAGGCGAAGACCACACCCCGACGGGCTAATGTCTTGAGCACAGGAGGCAAAGCCGTAATCTCATTGCTCTTTTTATCGACCTGTTGAACCGGCAAAATCAAACCGCGCTCGACGACATAAACGCTCACGAGTTGAATAGCCGGGTGAGAGTCTGCTGTACTGGCAGGGGTATCACGAGCATACGACCCTCTCAACACCTTGCCATCTAGCGCTACTGTTTCGCCTGCTATGGGTTCAATCTCAAAGAATTTCGCTAAACAAAGACTGTAGGCTTCGTAGTCCAAGTTCAGCAGTACTCGACGAATCGTACTGTAGGAAGGTAGGCGGTCTTTGGGTGGACAGAACAGTTCTAGAAGCTCGCCTCGATAGCTATCGAGCCAATCACTGATGGCCAAGAAGCCTTGGCAACCTGCACTCACTGCTAGGGTAAAGAGCGCTAAGCAAAGAGCTTGCTGATGGCGGCGGCCTGCGCCTCTCCGGGCATCAGGTAAGTCTGAAAAGGCTTCGACGATGGCTATCGTGCTCATGGATGGAAGAGGGCAATCAACGACTCTCCCTATTATCCTTGTTGTTGCCTAGAATGAAATAGCCCTGCGTCACTGGGTAGTGAGGCTCTTCCGAAGAAACTCATTTTTGAAGCCTACGCTATGAGTAATGCCTAGCAGAAGAAGCAACGCTAGGCATAAGGAGCAATGCTGGGCCAAAAAGAATAGCTGGAGAAAAGAACAGGAGAAAGAAATGTTACTGACGAAGCGCATTGACCATCAAGAGCAGCAAGATAAAGAAGAGAGAACGCACGAGGTTCAGCCAGGAGATAGTTTTCCCTTGGGAGCTACGGTGCGAAGTGACGGAATTAATTTTTGCCTGTATGCACCAGATGCGATCGCTGTAGAACTTCTCCTGTTTGATCCACCAGAATCACCGGAGGCGCAGGCTATCCTTCAGCTAGATCCTGATAAAAACAGAACCTCTCATTACTGGCATGTGTTCGTGCCGGGACTCTGCGCGGGACAGGCCTACGCCTACCGAGTAGATGGCCCTTACGATCCCGATAACGGTCTGCGATTCAACCGTCACAAAGTACTGCTTGATCCCTATGCTAGAGTTGTTGCTGGCTGGGAAAACTACAGCCGGGCAGCAGCTACCCATCCCTTTGACAATTGCGCTGAGGCGCTAAGGGCCATTGCCGTTGATGTGCAAACCTACGACTGGGCGGGCGACGTGCATCCCAAAACGCCCTACGCCAAAACCGTTATTTATGAACTGCACGTTGGCGGGTTTACGCAGCATTCCAATTCGGACGTAGCCGCTGAAAAGCGCGGCACCTACGCTGGCCTAATCGAGAAGATTCCCTACCTAAAGTCACTGGGGATTACAGCAGTAGAGCTGATGCCCATACAGCAATTTGACCCTAGCGACGCACCGGCCGGTCTTTCAAACTACTGGGGCTATAGTCCGGTTGCTTTTTTTGCACCACACCAGGGCTACAGTTCTCGTAAAGACAGCCTGGGCGCAGTCGATGAGTTTCGCGACATGGTCAAAGCGCTTCACCAAGCAGGCATAGAGGTTATTTTAGATGTGGTGTTCAACCATACGGCTGAAGGTAGCCACGAAGGGCCAACGCTGTCGTTTCGAGGGCTCAGCAATGAGGACTACTACATTCTTGACGGGGCGCATTATAAAAAGTACAGCGGCTGCGGCAACACAGTCAAAACCTCCGCTATTAGCGGCTACCTGATTTTTGACTGCCTGCGCTACTGGGTGTCAGAAATGCACATTGATGGCTTTCGGTTTGACCTAGCGTCGGTGCTCTCAAGAGATTCAAAAGGTGAACCTTCTGAAGAGTCTCCTATCTTGTGGATGATTAACACCGATCCGGTGCTAGCCGGCACAAAAATTATTGCTGAAGCCTGGGACGCGGGCGGGCTGTACCAGGTAGGGAGCTTTGCGGGCGATCGCTTTGCAGAGTGGAACGGGCCGTTTCGAGATGAGGTGCGGCGGTTCGTCCGGGGCGATCGCGACATGACAAAAGCCGTCGCAAGCCGAATTATGGGTAGCCCCGATCTGTATTCGCATCTGAACCGAGGGCCCAACTACAGCATTCATTTCATCACCTGTCACGATGGCTTTACCCTATACGACTGGGTGAGCTACAACACAAAACGCAACCAGGTAAATCGAGAGGGAAACCACGACGGCAGTGACGAGAACTGGAGCTGGAACTGTGGCGTAGAAGGCCCGACCGACGATCTAGAAATTCAAGCGCTACGGCTCAAGCAGGCGAAAAATGCGCTGACGCTGTGGGCGATTTCTCAGGGTACGCCGATGCTGCTGATGGGGGATGAAGTGCTGCGATCACAGCAGGGAAACAACAATGCCTACACGCAAAACAACGAGATTAGCTGGTTTGATTGGGATAGCCTCTCTTCTCAGAAAGACTTTCTTCGCTTTGTACAGCAGCTCATTGCGTTTGTTCAAGATCTGCATGTGTTCAAGCACGACGAGCCGCTGATTGTTACCCCTCAGCCCATCGTAGAACCCACAATTGTTTGGCACGGTGTGCAGCTAGGTCAGCCAGATTGGTGCGAAGACTCTCACAGTTTGGCATTTACGCTGCATTACCGCCGATACGATGAGCTGCTGCATGTCATACTCAATGCCTTTTGGGAGCCGCTGACGTTTGAACTGCCTGCTCTCGATCGAGGGCAGTGTTGGAAACGTATTATCAACACTGCCTTAACAGGGCCAGACGACTTCTTTTCACCAGAGCTAGCCCCAAAAATTCAGCAGCCTTTCTATCAGGTGGCGGCTCGATCTTCAGTAATACTAATGGCTCAGAAGGTCTCAAATCGTATAGTTTAGTCGCCGTTCTGCTTAATTAACGATTGCTTGACGACTGCTTAGCGGATAGCTGCGGCATTAGATCAGGCATGAGCAACACTCTAAAATAAGAACAGAAAGAATTGTTAAGAAAGATTGTTCTATCCTCATAAATTCCTCAGCCTTTCTACGTATAGTTATAGACAGGAGAGCTCTGATGAAAATTCTAATGAAAGCAATTTCAGAGCTTAACAAAGCCTGTCAGTCAACGCAAACAACTAATAGCAGACTCTAAATCTTGTTTGAAAGAACGACTCTCTAGCCCAGAGAAATTCTCTCAAGTATGCAGGTCGGCTATTCAGTAAGCTGTCGATGGATACGGCAGGCTTTAACGGTGCTCTACAGCGAAAAACCGTTAGCCTCGGAGATACATCATGCAAACCTTTCGTGACGATCGTCATGCAGTGGCTGCAGCCTCATTAGTTTGCCACTTACTTACTCAAAAGATATCTACTCAAGAATCATCAAACTGTAATCGTTTCACACGGGGTAGTCGAAACTTCTCACACCAAAAATGTTCACATCCAAACTCATCGCAGCGAAATTTCTCGTACCCAAGCTTCCCGTCTCCAAGCTTCTCACGTTTGATGTTCATAGCCCTGCTACTGGCCACAGCTAAGCTAAGTCTGACAGAACCTGCGATCGCACAAACCATTCACCGAGACAGCGAAACAGGCGCCGTACGTGTAGACAACAATGCTTTCGATATCAACACTGGCCCGCTAGAAGATAGCTCCAACATTCCCCTTCCTGCTGACTTGTTAGGCGAAACCTACGAGCATCAAGCTCAGCCAGTTGTTCCTGGTGCCTGGTCTCCTAACAGCATTGAAATGAGATTAGACACAGACTATATCGATCGCTCATTTAATCAGCTGCTCAATCAGGGTGCCGACAGCGCTGACTACAGCTTAGAGCCAGAATCGCTTCAAATGAAGACCCGATTCAATTTGGGCCATCGGACGGGCGATCACAATCACGCAGAAGGTATCCAGGTGACTGTATTCGGCCCCGAGGGAGCCGTACGCAGTCGTCAGACAGCTTTTGTAAGCGGCGACAAGGTGACTATTGGTCCAGACGGACAGCCTTTACCAGCGGCAGCAGAACTTGACGTTACCTACGGCGCTGATGAAGTTGTTGAACTGCGCGTGCTCAATGTGAGAAAAGACGGCGCTGCACCTAGCGAATCGGGCATCTACTTTGGGCGAGACGGCAGATTTGTTGTAGAAGATTTGCAAAATGGTGGCGATCTAGACTTTAACGACGGCGACTACGTGCAGGTTTCAAGCGGGCAAGGTTCTGCGCAGACGCTAGCTGAGCGCAGCAATATTGCTTACGAAACTCAGGTAGAAGAAATTCCGCTAGATCCACAAATGCGGCAAACCGTAGAATCGGAGGCTGAGCGCTCTTCTGAGCTGATAGAAACCGACGTCGTCACTGAAATTTCTCGCGATTGGGGGCAAATTGAGCTGCCCGAGACGACTGCCAATCGGCTGGGACATGCACGAGCCGCTCGCGCTGAGACAGGCGAAACGCTGGTGTACGACCGTTACTCTGGCGTTAGTCAACTGCGCTTGGGGAGCGATGGCGCTGGGCTTACTAGTCAGGTCGCGCCGCTAGTGCGCAACCCTCGGGTGCCGCCGACGCTGATCACAGGGAATGTCACAGTTGATCCTACCGTGTCTGACAACGAGGCGAGTCTGACAGCAACGCTGGGCATGACTCAGTTTTTGAATTCGACCCACCGGGCAGCGCGAGATGTCTTTGGCAATGAGATCGTGGCCAATAGCGGATCAACTTTGCTAGAGCCTGCTGGGCTATTTACCAACCGGCGCATGGTCGGCTATGTGCCTGATCAACAGAGTGAGACCATTTTGGGCACTCAACTAACATCGGTAAACGGCGTCTTCGAGATACCGGCAGATCAGTCCGTGACGATTTCTCCGCCGGACCCACAGCAGGTAGGCAGGGGCAACGCTGCCTATACGGACAATGTTGGCGGTTTGCTGATCGAGAAAACTGCTGGAACGTTAGAATTTGTGCCGCAGTGGACGGCCAGCGGCTACGCTCAAGCGCCGATTGTTTTAGCCGCCGGAGAAGCGCAGCGAATCATTTACGCGCTAGTGCCTCAGCAGCCTGGGCAGGCACTTCAGCTAGGTCAGCGCTACCTAGTCAACGATCGAGACGGCGGCTACCGCATCGCCGAGGGAGACTTCACCATTATTTCTGCCGACCGGCAGCCGCAAAACTTTTTGCAGGAAAGGGTAGAGGTATACGCGGTAGAAGACACGTTACCTGGCCGCAACGCGGTGACGGCAACGTTTAATGGCATTCAGGGCGAGTATGTAGAAGAACCGGGGGGCGATCGCCTACCAACCGTAGACATCGCCTTACCTAACGAAGCTGACGCTAGAGTAGGTAACAGTCTTCTTCCTACCACCCCAACAACCGCTCAGCCGGGACAGCGAGCCTACGCCGAAACGACTATAGCAGCAGGCGTTTATTTGGGCGGCTCGTTCACCACCGGCATCGGCAATCAGCGTGATACGCTAACGCTGATGAACACCACTATGCAACAAGAAACCGATATCGTTCGTACAAGCACGACTACCAATACCTTTGCTACACCGCTAACGCAGATGGATTCGGTTCTAGTAGAAACGACAGAGATTGCTAAGCAAAGCGGCACCGCCTCTTTTGATATCAACACGCAAGGCGAATTAGACAACGCGAGCTTTGGCGATAGCGAGATCTTAGAGAGCGACACTAGCAGTAGAGTGCTAGAGCGCACTAGCCGGCTTCAGATGGGCGAAGAATTTCTGTTAAGTTCTAAAACAACGGAGACCGTACAGCAAACAGAGCCTCGAATCACGATGGTGGAGCAAGACATTTCAGATAAAAGAGAATCCTATGCTAACTTTGCGCCTCTACAGGGCGAGATTGCTTTGGGCGCTGTGCTGAACTTTGGCAATACTCCCTGGTCTCCTGCGGCTAATACGGTACGAGCCGAGCTGTTTGCCAGAGACAATCTTGTTGGCAGGAACAGCGATTCGGAAACGGGCTGGCGAGCCGAGCTAGTATTCCATCCCTTTGGTGAGCGGCGGCGCGAAGCCTTTGGATACAGCGAGACAGGTGACCTAGTGCCAATATACCGAACCACGCCTGTGCTAGATACAAATGGCGAGCGGCTGATAGAAACCATTGCCACCGCAGACGGCAGGGCAGTAGAGATGACGGTAAATCAGTTTGTGCTAGATGAAGCGGGTAATGTGATCGCGCAAACTACAGGGACAGGTCGACCCAAGGGGCCAGGTCTATACCTGCGCGCAGAAGACGTGTTTAGCGGGGAAGAAGGTATCGTATTCGCAGGCGGCATTCAGTTTAATTTCTAAGCTTTGATTTCTGAGTTCAGTCTAGAAAAGGGTTAGAAAAGAACGAGATTATGATTGCGAGATTCGCTATCAGGAGGGTGATCCTCGCAGCGGGAATCACTCACAACTTCCTCATATTATCTTTCTATCATTTTTATCATCTAGCTAATTTTTCACGAACCTTGGCTTCGGTAATAAAGAAGAAAATTCATGGCGCTCTCTACTGATTTTTCGACGGCTTCTGAGGTTACGCCAAATACTATAGGAAATACCACTGTAGAAAAGACAGCAGAGAAAATAGCTACAGCAGAGAAAATAGCTATAGAGGACGATCGCACGGGGCTGAGCCAAGAAACCCTGCGACGCGCCTTTCTAGATAACTTGTTCTACATTCAGGGTAAGTTTCCCGAACTTGCTAGTAAAAACGATTTTTACTTGGCACTGGCCTATACGGTGCGCGATCGCCTGCTTCGGCGCTGGATAGGTAGCGCCGCCACCTACACTGATCAGAGCGCTCGCACCGTCTGCTATCTCTCCGCTGAGTTTTTGATGGGGCCGCATCTAGGCAATAACCTGATTAATTTAGGACTATACGAGCCGATCCACAGCGTGATGGACTCTTTGTGCTTGGACCTTGACGAGCTGCTAGCGCAAGAAGAAGAACCAGGGCTAGGCAATGGGGGACTTGGTAGACTCGCGGCCTGCTACCTCGACTCGCTAGCAACGCTCGAAATTCCAGCCGTAGGCTATGGGATTCGCTACGAGTTTGGCATTTTCGACCAGGAAATTCGAGACGGGTGGCAGGTCGAAATTGCTGATAAATGGCTGCGCTATGGCAATCCCTGGGAGATTGCGCAACCTGACTGGGCTGTGCCTGTGAAGTTTGGCGGTCATACCGAACCCTTTGTAGACCACGCGGGCAGCTACCACGTGCGCTGGGTGCCGAGATGGGAAGTCCTTGGGATTCCCTACGACACGCCGATTTTAGGCTATCGGGTAGATACCGCTAATACGCTGCGGCTGTGGAAATCTGAATCGACAGAGTCATTCGATTTGGAGGCGTTCAACCGAGGAGATTATTACGGCGCGGTCAATCTTAAAGTGGCCTGCGAGAATCTTAGCAAAGTGCTGTATCCCAACGATGAGCAGATGGGCGGCAAGCGACTGAGGCTTCAACAGCAGTATTTTTTTGTTAGCTGCTCTTTGCAAGACATGCTGCGAATCTTGAATAAACAGGCTTTGCCTATCGAGCAGTTCCCCAACAAATTCTCGATTCAGCTTAATGATACGCATCCGGCGATCGCCATTGTCGAACTTATGCGGCTGCTGCTCGATCGGTATCATCTCGGGTGGGACAGCGCCTGGGAGATTACCGAGCGGTCTTTCTCCTATACCAATCATACGCTGCTGCCAGAAGCATTAGAGAAATGGCCCGTCAGTCTCTTTCAATCGCTTTTACCGCGCCATCTCGAAATCATTTACGAAATCAATGCTCACTTTTTAGAGGACATTCGAATTTGGTGTAAGGGCAATGGCGATCGCATTACCCGCATGTCATTAATTGACGAAGCTGGCAGTCGCTACGTACGCATGGCTAACCTTGCCTGCGTCGGTAGCAGCCACATTAACGGCGTTGCAGCGCTGCATACCGAACTGCTAAAAGAAACGGTCTTAAAAGATTTTTACGAATTCTCTCCAGAGAAATTTACCAACATTACGAACGGCGTTACCCCTCGCCGCTGGATGGTGCTAAACAATCCCCGCATTACGGAGCTGATTACGACCAAAATTGGCAGTGGCTGGATTACCCATCTAGAAGATCTTCAGCAGCTAGAGAGCTATGCGGACGATGCCGGATTCCAGGCCGACTGGCAGCAGATGAAGCGAGCAACAAAACAGGACTTGGCTATTCAAATTGAGCAGCGGCTGAGCATTGTTGTTAACCCTCACTCGCTGTTCGACGTTCAAGTAAAGCGGATTCATGAGTACAAACGGCAGCATCTGAACGGCTTGCATATTGTCTCTTTATACAATCGGCTCAGACAAAATCCAGGTCTGGATATTCCGCCTCGCACCTTTATCTTTGGCGGTAAGGCAGCGCCTAGCTATCAAATGGCAAAGCTAATGATTAAGTTTATTACAGCGATTGGAGAGGTAGTGAATAGAGATCCGGCAACGCGCGATCGCCTCAAGGTTATTTTCATTCCCGACTTCAACGTAACCAACGCTCAGAAAATATACCCGGCTGCCGATTTATCCGAACAAATTTCTACAGCGGGCTACGAAGCTTCGGGTACGGGCAATATGAAGTTTGCTATGAATGGCGCGGTTACGATTGGCACCTTAGACGGCGCGAACGTGGAGATTAGGGAAGCGGTCGGTGCAGAAAACTTTTTCTTGTTTGGACTATCGGCAGAGGAAGTTAGAAAACTGCGGCGGCAAGGCCACTCTGCGCTAGAGTACTACGCGCAAAACCCCGAGCTAAAGGAGGCAATTGATTTGATTAGCTCGGGCTATTTTTCTAAGGGCGATCGCGAATTATTCAAGCCGCTAATCGATAATCTGCTTGGGTCCGATCCCTACTTGCTCATGGCAGATTACAAGTCTTATCTGTTGGCTCAAGACGGGGTCAGTCAGGCGTACAAAGATCGCGATCGCTGGTGCCAAATGTCTATACTAAACAGCGCTCGCAGCGGTAAGTTTTCCTCAGATCGTGCCATTCAAGAATACTGCGATAAAATCTGGCAGGTAAAGCCTGTTCCCATCGATTTAGATGCTTACAGCTTCGATACGGGTAGCTGTAAACTGCCTCAGAGGTGAGGACTTCGAGCAGGCAAAAGTTGAGCTGAAGTAGGCGCTTGAAACAGAAACGATAAAAAAGAACGGCAGACAAGAACGGCAGGCAATAACGACAAACAAGAATGACGGACTCGGTTACTATCTAACCCAATCCGTCATTCACAAACTATTAACTTGTTCAAAGGGTTCCTCCCAAACCTTTCTTGTGGTTACAGAGCTTGTAGACTATATTCTGTCATTAAGCAGAAGACCCTCACATAGCGAACTCTTCTAGAGTTATTAGTTTAGCTCCGTCCCTTTCTTTGGCCCCCTGTTAAAAGAGACAGTGCCACGAAGTCTATGTTAGAGGGAGGTTCTCTACAACCTCCATTACTATATTAGCAACTTTAGAGAGTTTTTAACCAGCTAGCGATCGCTGCTTCAGCGAGGACTTTGACAGGAGATCTTTTACCTCTTTTTCAGTTGTCTGCGCAAAATCTTTGTACCATAGACTGACAGACTGAAACGGGTAGGGCGTTGATAGGCACACTAGCTGATTGACCTTACGCTGTAGATGCTGACACACAGAGAGCGGCGCAACCGGAATAGCTGCCACGATAGCTTTGGGCTGTGTCGAAACCTCTTCTGTGGAGAATCTTAATACTTTAATAGCGGCTAACATCGTCGCTCCAGTTGCGATCCCATCATCAACCACAATCACCCTACAGTCTTGTCGACTAACCAGAGGATGATTCTCTCGATAGGCTTGCTGCTGCTGGTTTAGCACCTGCTTCTCTTTCTCTATTATTTGATCGAGCGCCTGCTCGGAAATATGCAGCTTGTCGATCAGGTCGCGACTTAGAACTGTCAGACCGTTTTCGGCGATCGCGCCAACTGCAAGTTCAGGATGGCCGGGGGCGCCTAGCTTGCGAACCAAGCAAACGTCTAACGGTAGGTGCAAAGCAGTGGCAACCTCGTAAGCGACCGGTACGCCTCCTTTGGGTAGTCCCAAAACAACAGCGTCAGAGCAGTCGGTATACACGCTCAGTCGAGCTGCGAGCTGTGCCCCGGCATCAGTGCGATTTCGAAATCTCTCCATACGTCAGATCTCCATACGTCAGATCTCCATAAGTCAGACAAGTTAGTCATAAGTCAGACAAGTTAGTCAGCTTATCTCAGGAATCGCAGACAGATCTTGCCCTTTGTGGGCAACTGCCAGCCAATCGTAGGACTTATCGAGCTGCGGTAAGGTAAGCATGCCGCACTGCCAGAGCGCAATCGGCAGCAGGTGAACATCTTGGCCAATATGCTGCAAAGCCTCTTCAATAGAGGCTTTAGAAACAGCTAATTCGATTTGCAAGTACTTTACGAACTGAGTGTATACAGACGGCAGCATGAGATAGATCCTCTAAAAATAAATACTAAATGTTAGATACTAAGCACTGATACCAAACGCTAGGGATGAGTCTGGTCAAGATAGGCAGCTAGATTGGTTTATTTGTTTATTAGAACTAACTTACAGAGAAAACATGAGGATCTTATGTTGTCTCTCAGCTAAACAGTTCTGTCTAGGTCGTTACTGCGCTTAGCACAGGCTCGCTTTAGCTGCGATCGCTCTGAGTCACTCTGAGTCAATCTTGGGGATCGCTCTATCAATCCTCACAAGATCTTCATACCGCTCTCCTAGGATTAACAGATAGAGACATCCGCATGATAGAGACATCCACACATAGAGACTAAATCTTATGACCCGCACTGCTGCGTTTTCGGCTAAGGCTCCATATTGCTTTTTGATTATCGGCTACGGTAGCGAGCTGCAAGGCGACGAAGCGGCAGGTCTTTGTGTTGCCGAAACTGTCTCCAAATGGCAGCTTTCCACTGTAAAGTCTATTGCGACCCCTCAGCTCGCCCCCGAACTTGTCGACGATTTGGTTGAAACTGACTACGCTATTTTTGTTGATGCTTGCAGCGGTGCTAGCGGCGCTCGAACTGTTCAAATCGATCCGATAGTTATAGGCGCTCATAGTCCTCGGACGCTATCCAACCAGATACCTATGCCTAATCCACTGACGCTGTTGAATCTCGCCCAAGAGCTCTATGGATACTCACCCCAATCCTGGCTGCTCAAAGTACCCGTTGAAAGCTTCAACCTGGGAGAAAATCTCTCTTCCACAGCCCAGCAAGGCTGCGATCGCGCCGTTAGAACCATTGAACAGTTCCTTAGAACCTATCACCGCTCTGCTTGGATGAAGCAAAAAGTGTGCATGACATTGGCCTAAGGAAGATATCGCTGTTGGCTACGCTCGCCGAGTTTCGACTGCGCTTAGTCCATTTACCTTAGTTCTTCCTATTTTCGTTTCAGCTCACCGCTGAAAGGCTGTGCGCCAGTCGCTGGATAGTTGTCGTCATGCGGACTGAAGATGCGCAGGGCAGCTTCTGCGATCGCGCCAAAAAATCCCGGCTGTTGTTTCAAATCACTCAGCGCCTCATCCACATGCTTGGGGGAAAACTCATAGCCAGCATCATGAGCCACTTCCACGACCTCTTCTGGCGTCGAGGTATCGTTTAGCTGCTGCTTTAGCTCTCTATCTTTGGCAGCCTGAGTCAAAAAGTCAAAAACGGTTTCTTTCGACATCGTATAATCTCTCTAAAAAATGCTTGTATTTAATCTAAAACGTTAAAGGTTGAATATTCTCTCTTCAATTCTATCTCAATATCTATAACCCCCAAAAAAGAACTCAAAAGAAAACATATTCACTTACTCAATCTACTTACTCAATCTATTGCCTGGAATAAACACTTGCCGAAATCAGCGCTGGGTTACGTTTTGGGGCAATTCTTCTAGATCAACAGTTCTCTATCTAGAATAAAGAAGTAGTGACTTTAGAGGATATTACAATGACCATCCTCAGTATTTTGAAACTTGATTCCAAAGCTTGGTGGAGGAAGGCTAAGCAAAACGCTATCGGCTGGGAAGTTTTGCTGCTGTTCGCGGCTGGATTAGCTGTTCTATTGACAATCATGACTCTAATGTCGTACCCGCTAATCACCGGTCAGTAAGGCGGCACCCATCAATCTGTCTGGTTTATAGCCACTAGCGAAAGGTTAGATCAGCATCTAGCGTGGCTAGAGCAAAGGGGATGGCCGCCGTTCTTAGGAGCTTAATTAGATAGCTGAGCCGGTTTGTAGAGAGCTATGTGGGGTAGTGAGAAGCTTAATAACAGATTACTACATGATAATATGGTTGTATTGATAGCGCGATCGCCCGCTGACTTATGTCTGTAAACAGACCAGAAATAGATCAACTAGCCGGTGAGTTTGGCCATAGCAAAATTGACCAGCTTTCTCCAGACTCTCTAGCGCTCATTGCAGAGTTCTTCAAAGCACTGTCCGAGCCAAACCGCTTGCATATTGTCTGCACCCTCAAGTCTGGTCCCTGCAGCGTCACTGAAATTGTCAATCAAACCGGGCTCGGACAGGCGAACGTTTCAAAACATCTCAAAATACTGTCTCAATCCGGCATTGTGCGCCGCAAACAGCGTGGGGTGTCAGTCTACTACGAAGTTGCCAATCCAGCTTTCTTTGAGCTTTGCGCAATCGTTTGCGAGACACTCTCTATCCGGCTCAATCAACAGAGCCAGCAGACAAAAGAAATCGCGGCGATCGCTTCAAAAACTATCACTTCGCACCTGTAGATTCGCACCTGCGGCTTCAAATCTATGCCTTCAAATCTGTGGTCTCAAGGTCATTCCCTAAGGCTTAATTCCAAAAAGAAAATATACTTGAAACTTTCTTTTGTATGAATTACTATTTAGTTATATAGTAATTCATAGGCTAACTAATTAGGTCACCCGTCATATGAACACAACCAGCAGCTCTATTCAATTCGCTGGCAAGCAGATTAGCGTAGCCGCGCAGCTCTCTCCAGAACAAATACAGAAGCTTCCAGAACAGGGCTTTCAAGCAGTAGTTAATCTTCGCTCCTACCAGGAAGAAGGCGCTACCGACGAAGATCGCAGGCAAGTAGAAGCGCTGAGCTTACCATACGTCAACATTCCGGTTAAGCCAGCTGAGCTGAGCCTGGAGCTGATTGATCAGGCTGTCGCTCAAATTCGCGAGCTGCCTAAGCCATTGCTGGTTTACTGCGGCAGCTCGCTGCGCGCCACATTTATGTCGCTACTGTATATTGCAACTTATCACGACCTTTCTTTAGAAGCTGCAAAAGCAAAGGGACAAGAGCTAGGATTTGACTTTGACAGCAAACCTCCGTTTGGTCAGTGGCTAGAGCGCTATATCAAATCACAAAATGCAGGATAACGCTACTTTCTATAGGAGAGATGGCTTCACCATCAGCGATTTATCTTCAGCGATTTATTCTTTAGTGACTTATCTTCAGCAATTTATTTTCAGCGACTTGTCTCTAACAGCTGACATCTACTAAGGAGGGATAGGAAATGGCAGATTTTAGCTTAACCGCAGCGCTAGCAGGCGGCGTTCTAATTGGTCTAAGCGCAACGATACTGCTGTTGTTTAACGGTCGAATTGCAGGCATTAGTGGAATTGTAGGAGGCGCGCTAGGTGCCAGCCAAGACCGCATCTGGCGATGCTTTTTTATTGCTGGCATGATATTAGGTGGGTGGCTTTATGAAAATGGACTAGCCCAGAATCTAACGCCAGTTTCTGAATTTTCTCCTTGGGCAATGGTCATAGGCGGGCTAGCTGTTGGCGTAGGAACAAGATTGGGTCATGGCTGCACTAGCGGACACGGCGTCTGTGGGCTAGGGAGACTATCGGCCAGATCTCTAGTCGCTGTTCTCACTTTTTTAGCTACCGGCTTCGCAACCGTTTTTATTATTCGCCACGTTATATAGAGCTAAGACCATAGATCATGAAGAACACGAAAGTAAACCTACTCGCTTTACTCGCAGGCCTTGTCTTTGGCCTCGGGCTAGGACTCTCTCAAATGATTGATCGTGATCGCGTGCTAGGGTTCTTAGATCTTGCTGGAATCTGGGATCCAACGTTGTTGTTTGTTCTAGGAGGCGCGGTTTCAACAACTATTATCGCCTTTCGCTTTGTTCTACGTCGGCCTGCGCCGCTCCTAGCAGAAAAGTTTCATCTACCTACGCGCAAGGACATTGACTGGCAGCTTGTGACAGGCACGGCTATTTTCGGCGTTGGCTGGGGTATCTCTGGCTACTGCCCTGGCCCTGGCATTACGGCCCTAGCTATTAGCAGTTGGAATCCTATTCTATTCCTAGCTACGATGACAGCCAGTATGATTGCGTTTGATCGCTACGCCGCTAAGCCTTAAATTTTGTTCCGCTTCAACTTGGGTTCAAAGATGAGGCTAGCTTTACCTATATCTTTACCCATATCTCTCGCAAGATTGCGCTTTAGAAGTCTATGACCCTCGCTATGCTTCGCAGATGAAGCTCGCGGTCTATCTGCACGCCACGCCGATACATTCCAGCAAGAGGATATCGTCTGCGCGTGTCGCAACCGTAATTCTTGAGATGAGCTTTCTTCGCCAGTAATCAACCCCTTGATTATTGTTCCGGGACTCTTCGGTACGGTAGGATATTCTCCATAACGCAAAGTTCTGAATGGGTTTTGTACAGCCAACGTCAAGGCAGCCTAATAAGCGTCTTTTGGATTCCCCTCTTATGGCCACACCTTTCTCAAGAAATGTTTGGTACTACGCCCTGCCCGGCCATCAGCTCAAACCGGGTAAAACCCTTGTAAAAACCTTTTTAAATGAGCCTATCTTATTCGGACGTACGGCAGCAGGCGACGCGTTTGCACTACGAGATATCTGTCCTCATCAAGCCGCGCCTCTGAGCGCAGGCGGCTTTGACGGCTGTAATGTTTCCTGCGCCTTTCACGGCTGGCGCTTTAATGAAACTGGTCAGTGCGTAGACATTCCCTCCCTAGCGAAAGCTCAGCATTTTGATCTGTCCAAGCTTAAAGCCGGAAGCTACCTCGTAGCAGAAGTGCAGGGCAACATTTGGATATATATGGCTGAAGAAGGTTCTACTGCTGTGCCAGAAGAAGTTCCTCGTGTGCCCTTTTTCGAAGAAGCTTATCAGGTTGCTTACACAACGCGGTTTGATAGCGATATTGACCACGCTGTGGTGGGTTTGTTAGATCCAGCGCATATTGCATTTGTTCATCGGGGCTGGCTGTGGCGATCGCCCGCAGAACTAGAGGACATCGTCAAAGACTTTAAGCCATCTCTGCAGGGCTTTACCATGCAGCGCCACCTCGTAGAACATCAAACGCTTATTTATCGACTAATGGGCAGTAAGCCTGAAGTTGAAATCTCGTTCCGGCTCCCCGGCATTCGAATCGAGCATGTTTCAACAGAAAACAACACAGCCTGTAGCCTTACTACCACAACCCCTATTTCAGAAACTGAAACAGAAGTCACCACCCTGCTATACACAACGCTACCCTGGCTACCCATTTTCAAGCCGGTTGCCCTTTGGTTTGCACGCAGCTTTCTAAGTCAAGATAGAAAGATTTTGCACAAGCAGCAATCTCGCCTACAGTACGCCCCCAAAACTATTTTAATTGGTGACTCTGATGCTCAGGCCCGCTGGTATTTTCGACTGAAGCAAGAACTCTCACGGGCGACCGCAGAAAAACGCCCTTTCAAAAATCCCGTTCAGCCGCAGACCCTACACTGGCGCAGTTGAGAGATTAGCATGGCTTTGTTGCACTAGTATCAATTTTCACCAACGATTAGCAAGCACCAAGGACTCAGTGATCGTTGGTTCGGCTAACTATCAATTCTTTGTGTGGAAGCATGAAGTGGTGAAGGGAATGCGGATTTGTATATGAAGGTCGCGCAAATCGAGCGGGTGCGCTTACGAAGATACAGGCAGCTCAAGGTATATTTTTGACTAGGTGTCTCTAGGTGTCTCTAGCAGACGTACGCGCGCAGTTTCTCGTGGAAACCGCTGTTATCAGAAACTATAGCTCGATTAAAAGCAGCCTTTGTCAACCAGGCACAGGACGGCGTTTCACCGCCCGTTAGCGCAGAGTCTATTCTAGGTTCTCACCTTTGAACTCGAGCCTAACTAACTTCTATCAGCCAATTAGTATCTGTCGGGTTGGTTAGGATAGTCTTGATGGCTGAAACGGTTACATAGCAGCCGCGTAATGACAATCACACAGACACTTTACAAATCGTAAACGCATTCCGATTTAATCTCAAAAGAGCTTGCTAATAGTAAGGAAGATCTTAATCAATGGTTGTCACGCAAACTGCTCAAAAATTACAGCTTCCGCCTGATCTAAACTCAAAATTGTTTGTTGATAACAAATATGCCTACTACAAATGGCTACGCGAAGAGTCACCCGTTTTTCACGGTAAAGTCAGCATTATAGATACCTACATTGTCTCTCGCTATAATGATTGCGTCAGCGTCTTAAAAGATCCGCGCTTCATTCGCGATCGCCGAACAGCAAGAGGCGGTAGCAAGCTGCCTATTCCGCTGCCCAAGTCGGCAAGACTAATGGAGCAAAATATGATTACCCAAGATGAACCCGATCACCGTCGCCTGCGCAATCTGGTACATCAAGCGTTTACCCGGCAGTCTCTTGGAAAAATGTCAGCCCGCATAGAAACGCTGACCAATGACTTGCTAGAGCGTGCTGAGACTAAAAGCAAGACAGAAGGCGCGGTAGATCTCAAAGAGGCTTATGCCCTGCCCATTCCAGTTACGGTTATTCAGGAAATGGTTGGCGTAGATGACGTGGACATGGACAGATTTAAACAGGGTATCAACGTCTTAAGTGGCAACTTTTCAAATTGGACATTGATTCGCAGCCTTCTTTGGGGTATGCCTCGTTTGGGCAGTTTCATTCGCAAGCTAGCTAAGCGCAAGCGCGCCAATCCCCAGGATGATATTCTTACAAAGCTAATTCAGGCCGAAGATGAGGGCGAAAAGCTGAACGAGGACGAGCTGGTCGCTATGGTCTTTTTGCTGATTATTGCTGGATATGAAACAACGGTAAACCTGATTACAAACGGTGTGCGAGTACTGTTGCAGTATCCCGAGCAGCTAGAGAAACTAAGGGCCAGACCAGACTTAATAGACTCTGCGGTTGAAGAGATTTTTCGCTACATTGGCCCAGTGCATGCGACGAAGCCTGGCTACGCTCTTGAAGACGTGATGCTTCATGGCGTAACCATTCCTAAAGGCGCTGCGGTGATGCCTTTTCTGGGTGCGGCTAACTGCGACCCGGCTGTGTTTGAAAATCCAGAAGTGTTTGATATTGAGCGCTCTCCTAACAAACATCTTGCCCTTGGCAGCGGTATTCATTCCTGTTTGGGCGCTCAGCTCGCTCGTATGGAAACGAAGATCGCACTGACTAATCTACTGAAACGAAATCCTAATCTACGCTTAGCAGTAGATCCATCAGAGCTAAAATTGCAGCTGAGACCAGGCTGGCATACCTATGAGAGCCTACCGGTAGTGTTGGGATAATATCTCTTATAGCAATCGACGTAGCTTTGCTTTTTCGCAGAGTATTTATCCGTCGATTGCTATATTTGATATACATGGTGATCCTGGCTGACTGATAAAATATTGAGTTGCCAGGCTTGGAGGCGTTGTCAGTATTGAAATGTAGTGATAGGAAAAGAATGAGTGGAAGCCAGCATTCTAGAACTAGATACCACTCAAATTACCAGATGTTCGCTTCTGAAATTAAGACAAGGCGAACTTTTAGCGTTTTTGCTGTGGCCAGCTCGCCTTGCAGCCTATACCAGCAGCACCCAGAAATATCAAAGCCATCACTATGCCCGGTTCAGGAACAGATTCCGCCGACTCCAGCTCAGAGAGGTAGGAGAAAGTCTCGCTCTGATTAAAGGGTAAGTTGTTGAAGCTAGGGTCTAAAGATACTAGTACGTTAGGCGGTTGCCCTGACACGGCGCGAGTTTGTCCCTGGGTTGCACCTGGGTCAGAGGTCGTGTCTACATCAATAAACAAAGGCGTTTCAGGAGAAAACTCGGGCTCGCTCAAATTGATCGCCGCCACTAGATCCCACACAGGATTAGGGTCGTTATCGCTTTGAATGACCGTTAGGGCAAAATCTAGCAGCTCTGCGGCAAGTTCGCTTTCAGGTGTGCCGGTAGCTAGCCACGCTTGCTGATCTTCGCGAGAAAATTCGATCTGGTTGGTTGCATCTAGAGGCGTTAGCTGCACGTTTAGCCCCTCTGCACCAGCCGCGAAGACCTCTTGAGCAGCCAGCGGGTCAACCCAAATGTTGAACTCAGCGGTTGTGTTGGTAGAAAACGGCGGATCTGGCAGTACGGGTAGATTACCTGGTACAAAGACCGCGCCGCCCATCACTTGCAAAATCTCAATGTTGTCAATGATAGACTTGTCGAGGCGCAGGGCTTCGGCGATATTGGTCAGCGGACCCGTCGCCAGAATGGAGACAGGCTCAGGCGATCGCTTAATTGTTTCGACAATAAGCTCAGCCGCAGGACGTTTTGTTAGCGGAGGAGCAACCTCGGGCAGCGTCACAAACGGGGTCCAAAAAGCATCCGAGCCATCTCGAATAAAGTCTGGAAATTTGTTATTGCCGGCTAAGGGATCGGGCCTGCCAACGCCGATAGGAATATCTGTGATCTCTAGACGGCCCAGCACACGCTCTATATTGCCAGCAAAAATCTCGGGGCGAGCAATTCCCTGGCTAATAGTGATTGCCTGAGTGTCATATTTCGGATTAGCCAGCATATACGCCAGCGCGGTCACACCATCTTGGCTACCATCATCATCGAAAATCAACGGCTTTGGCGTGAAGGAAGCGGCTTGAGCAGCGGGCTGATAAAAGCAGGCCTGACCAATAGAAAGAAGTGCAGTCGAGGCGATTATTGCGCCGATAAAACGTGTAGTCATTAGGCTTATGGAGTTCTCCAGTTAGCGTTCAATCTGTCGTAACTTGTCGTAATTTCTCATATGAGCTATCACTATCTTCGAGCTAACCCTGCTTCCAATAACCAAAATTATTAGGTACAACTGTCTGAGAAGCAAGCTAGATTCCGAAGGAGCAAGCTAATCGGTACTAACCAAAACTTCGAGCAGGGCGTATACGGCTGGTGACTGAAGGGCATCCGACAGAATGGCAACCGCGATTTGCCGTTCAAACGGCAGAGGCAAAGGATATACCTGAAGTGATTCTGGAATAGGTTCCGCCGCTAGCCTGGGTAAAATGGTGCCCCCTAGTCCCTGTTCCACCAGGTTTACAGTAGCTGAATCTGTTTCAATTTCACTAACCACGTTCAGTCGGTAGCCCAGTCCGTTGATATGGTCGTATACAGAGCGCATCATCACGTGGTCGACTGGTGGCATAATCAGGGGCTGTTTGGCTAACGCTTCCCAGGTAAGCTGGTCGCCTTCAAGCTGAGTGTCAGCAGGAAGCAGCACAATATATTCATCTTTTAACAGCTCCCATGTGGTGATTCCTTTGCCCGCGGGCAGGGTGATAATGCCAACGTCGGTGCGGCCTTCTCGAAGGGCTTGCTCTACCTGATAGGTATTTTCATGCTCGGTAAGATTAGCGACAATGCCGGGAAAGCGTTGACGAAGCTGCTTTAGACCTTCTGGTAAAACGCGAGCTGCAATACTGCGAAAAGTAGCAATCCGCACTTTTCCTCGGTCTAGGCCTTTGCCAACAGCCGCTTCTTTTAAGATGGCTCCCACTCCCTCCACGACGGTTTGAGCGTGGGGTAATATGCTCGCGCCTACGGGTGTGAGCGTGGCGCCGTGCCGACCTCTAGAGAAAAGAACCACTCCTAGGGAATCTTCTAAAGCAGCGATCGCATGACTCACCGCCGACTGAGAAATGCCCAGATCTAAAGCGGCTTCTCCAAAGCTCTTCTTTTCAGCGACTGCCAAGACAATCTTGAGCTGCGATAGCTTAACTTGATTTTGAGAATTATCTTTCACAACAATTATCTTTCATAATGATTCTCTCTCGATAATTCTGTCTCACAATGATTCTGTCCCACAACGATTCTGTCCCACAATGATTCTGTCCCACAACGATTTTCTCTTACAGTGACCTGTTGGCCTGGTATAAAGGGATGAACATAATTAACCGAGTAAAGCTGTTCTTCTTGCGATCGCAGTCTGAAATTATCAGAAAGACGAACAGGTCAATTCCGAGTTTCTTAAGATGATTGCGATTCATAGCTGATTGGAAACGTACGCCTGCTGTAAAGTATCAGTGTCTATCGAATTACATATTTGCTTTACCCATCCTTTCGCTCTCTATATTCTTTCGCCTTTTGTATTCTTTCACCCCTTATCAGAGATGAGTTTTGACCATCCACCTCGAATTCTATTTCTATACGGCTCTTTACGCGAAAGATCCTACAGCCGTCTACTCGCTGAAGAAGCCGCCCGCATCATCCAAGATTACGGCGCAGAGGTGAAATTTTTTGACCCAAGGGACTTACCGCTACACAACGCGCAGCCCGATACCCATCCTAAAGTGCAAGAGCTACGCCGGCTTTCGCTTTGGTCTGAAGGGCAAGTCTGGTCTAGCCCAGAGCTTCATGGCAATATTTCTGGGCTGATGAAAACCCAAATTGACTGGATTCCGCTCTCTATCGGTGCGGTCCGTCCTACCCAGGGAAGGACCCTCGCGCTCATGCAGGTTTCTGGCGGGTCTCAATCTTTTAACGCGGTGAATACGCTGCGGATTTTAGGTCGGTGGATGCGGATGTTCACCATTCCAAATCAGTCTTCAGTCGCCAAAGCCTATCAAGAATTTAACGAAGACGGCACGATGAAGGACTCAGCCTATCGCGATCGCATCATTGACGTAATGGAAGAACTCTACCGCTTCACCCTACTTCTGCGTGAGCACACAGACCATCTGACTGACCGTTACAGCGAACGCAAAGCCGCAGCCGCCAAACAGGCAGAAATCGCCAAAAAAGCTCTGGAGTAAAAGGAAAACCATGAGTAGCACACCTCATTCTGTGCGTAACCAGATGGACCCAGTCATTCACTTCGGCCGCGATATTTGTAGCGATTTGCTTCAGTCAACCCAGCGTGAATGGTTGATTACTAACGGAATAGGTGGCTATGGCTGCGGAACGCTCTCCGGCATCCTCACCCGCTGCTATCACGGTTTTCTGGTCGCGGCGCTGAATCCGCCTTTAGGACGAACGCTACTGCTCACCAAACTCGATGAAACAGTTCACTACCTAGGCAAGCCCTATCCGCTAAGCTGCGATCGCTGGTCTGGCGGCACGACCACAGGCCACGGCTATCGCAACCTACAAAGCTTTCACCTAGAGGGCACTACGCCCACTTGGACCTATACCTGCGCCGACGCTACGCTGCAAAAGCGCATCTGGATGCAGCCAGGCGAAAACACCACCTACATTCAGTATCGCCTCTGCTACGCCAGCGCGCCGCTCACCCTCAGCACCAAGGCCCTGGTCAACTATCGCAATCACCATCATACGACCCACAGTCATCACGGACTCAAACCCTGGGCAATTAAAACCCAGTCTCATCCTAGAGGTCTTAAGATAGAAGCTTCCGGCTGTCCTACGCCCTTTTATATCTTCAGCACTAGGGGTCAGCTACTGCCGAACGATAAATGGTATCAGCACTATTTTCTTACGCAAGAAAAGTATCGCGGGCTTACGTATCTAGACGACCACTTTCACGGTGCCACGCTGCGCACCCACCTCACACCGGGCGAAACTATCACCATTGCCTGCAGCACTCAGCCTTTTCCTAACTTAGATGAAACAACAGCTCTCGCCGATAGACAACAGTATGAGCAAACGCTGCTAGATAAAATTGTTCGGCCAGGTAACGATGAAGTAGGAGATGCTAGGCCAAATGACGCTCAATCTGCCGAGTCAGCACTCAGTATTTATAAGCCAAATATTCACCATCTGGATGTTCATCTGCTAAATGGCACCGTAGCTCAGCTTCATCTTGCTGCCGACCAGTTCATCGCGACTCGTACCATCACAGACCCAGCTAACCGGCAAACAGCAGGTAAAACTATTATTGCTGGCTATCCCTGGTTTGGTGACTGGGGGCGAGATACCATGATTGCCCTCCCTGGCTTGACCCTTACGACCCACCGCCCAGAAATTGCTCGCCCTATCTTGCTCACCTTCGCCCAGTACATCGATCGAGGGATGCTCCCCAATGCTTTTCCCGAGGTAGGTGACACCCCTGGCTACAACACTGTAGACGCTATCCTCTGGTATTTTGAAGCCGTTCGTGCCTATGTTGCGGCTACTGACGATCTCGATCTGCTCGAAGCGCTTTTTCCGGCTCTAGAAGATGTGATCGATTGGCATCTGCGCGGCACTCGCTACAACATTCATCTCGATCAGGCTGATGGGCTACTCGACGCCGGCGTCGAGACTGAACAGCTCACCTGGATGGATGCCAAAGTCGATAGCTGGGTGGTTACTCCTCGTATTGGCAAGTCAGTAGAAATTAACGCGCTGTGGCACAATGCGCTGCTGAGCATGGCTGATTTTTGCGATCGCATCCACCGCTCACCAGCTGACTACCTGGACCTGGCCCAGTTCGCGGCCACCAGCTTTTCTAAATTCTGGCAGGCCGATCTCGGCTACTGCTATGACGTGATTGATGGACCAAGCGGTCATGATAGTGCCCTTCGCCCCAACCAGCTTTTGGCTATCTCATTAACCCACGCGCCGCCTTTAACCGCTCAGCAGCAGCGCTCAATCGTCGATACCTGCGCTCAGCAGCTGCTTACCTCTCACGGGCTGCGATCGCTTGCACCTGCCCACCCAGACTACAGTGGCACCTATGGCGGCGATCGCACCAAACGCGACGGCAGCTATCATCAAGGCACCACCTGGAGCTGGCTGATGGGCCCTTTTGTAGAAGCACATCTAAAAGTCTACAAAGATCCGATAGCCGCTCGGCGATTCCTGGCGCCGCTTATTCATCATTTAAGCTCAGGCTGTGTCGGCACCCTCAGCGAAATCTTCGATGGCGAGGTACCTTTTGCTCCACGAGGCGCCTTTGCACAAGCTTGGTCGGTAGCAGAGGTGCTTAGAATCTTGGAACTGATAGAAGAGTTTTCTCAAGACGAGGCTACATAAACAGTTCAGCCAGTCTATTAGCCAAATGGCTGTCGAGCAACAGTCTAGTTAGTCGTCCCTGAAAAACCACAGCTAAGCAACGGGCGATCGCTAAGATGCGATGGGTGCATCAAGCAAGCCACGATAGAGCTTACGGAGGTTGAACCCACAGGCAGCAAGCAATGCGTTGATGCAGTCGCCTGAGTCGCCCTGTAGATAATTGCGCTTCAGGGCGTGGTCTTGCTTGAGGTGGCCAATGACCGGCTCGATAGCACTGCGCCGCTTGACCAATCGTTTGAGTACGCCCTTAAACTTGCGAGTCCCGGCGACCAAGACTTGCACACCCGGCGGATGGTACTTGCAGCCTCGGAACCCCTTGTCCACAGCAGCCTGCTGCGGCGCTGCCCCCGTGAGCCGCTGCGTTTGCGCCAGCGCATCGCTCAAAGTTGCCCCGTCGTAGGGATTGCCGTGAACAGCGCTGGTGCCGACAATCCAGTTACCAACGCTAGTCGTCACGAGCACCACTTTGCAGCCAAACTCGTAGCGTTTGTTGACTTTACCTTTGGCGATGCATTCTACTTCTGGGGCGTGCATGCTGTAGATCTTGTTAGAGTCACTTCGCTGTTGTTGTTTAATCTGTTTTGCTCTCTCCAACAACGTGGCCATCTGAGCGTCCGGTTGCGGTAGTTTTCTCTCAATGTCTCGAATTACACGACCCAGATAAGTGCGGAGTTTCCGGCTGTACTTCTTCGCTCGTTTTAGCTGGCTAGCCACGCGGTAACGGCTCTGCTTAAAAAAGGCGTACTTGCCCACGCGGACATAGCTTTGACGCAATTTTATATTTCTCTTTATAGCGGCACGTACCAACGTTTTTCTGGCTTGGTGATAAAGTCTCGCATCGGTTGGAAACGCGACTGCTTTTTCCTGTACGGTGGTGTCTACATTTACACGCTCAATTTCTCTCGGTTTTAGCAGCGCTAGACTCATTGCACTGCGAATCACTTGGCCTAATAATTGCTCAATGCCTTCCGGCCCGACTTGCTTGCGCCACTTCACCAAACTGGTCGGATGGCAAGGCAATTCATGTTGAAACACCGCTTCACCACAGAAATATTGCCAGTAAGGATTCTCGACCCATTTTGCCACTACGGACTCATCGCTTTCGTCATACAGGGCTTTGAGGTAGTGCAAGCCCACCATCAAGCGCGTTGGCAGCGGCGGGCGACCGCCGCTGGGTTTGGCAACACGACCAAACTTATCCTCGAACGATGGCCAATCTAGCGATTTGGCCAGTTGCACCAGCGGATGGCTCAAATTCAGTTGACGAGCGAGTTCTGAGCGATTTGGGTCGGCATTTGAGGGCGCTGAGGATGACTTCATGATTGCAAGCTTTTTTGGGCGGCAGGCGCTTATCTGGTCATTCTATCGCACCATTCTCAGCCCAAAACACCTGCGTAGCATGACCTGAAGCAGTTTTTCAGGGACGACTAGTTAAACAGTTCAATTGTCCAATCCGCTTGAGCAATCCGCTTGAACAATCCGCTTGAGCAATCCGCTTGAGCAATCCGCTTGAACAACTTGTTTCAACAGTTCAGGCACAAGACTTAGTCGAACAACTCAATTAAACAACTTGATTACAAGATTCAGTTCAACAACTCGGTTAAACAATTCGATTAAGCGACTCGACTAGCCGCGTAGACGAAGCCACATTCTCTTCGGCTGCAAAAAGACGCGCCTTTCCCTGACAAATTCGCACCCGCACCCGTTCACCAATCTCCAATCGCTGACTGGCCTGCGTTCTTACCCACAGAGTTTTTTCAGACGGCATTAGCAGTTTGTACTGATACTCGCGCCCTAGAAACTGACAGCCGATAATCTCTAGCGCCCCAGCCTGATCGCGCTCGATTTGCAAATCCTCCTGGCAAATCATCAGCTCACCGCGATCAATTTCGGGGGCGGCTGGCAGATCAAAAACAGGTCCTAGCTCAGTTTCCCACTGGTCTTTCCACTGGCTTTCGCGCCGCACAGCCGAAACAAAATTTGCTTGCGTTACAAACTCAGCAACAAACCGTGATGCCGGCTGCTGGTATATGGTTTCTGGTGTCCCTATCTGTACCAGTCGCCCGGCTTGCATCACCGCAACTTTATCTGCGATCGCTAGCGCTTCCTCCTGGTCGTGCGTCACAAAAATCCCCGAGGCCCCAATACTCTTCAAAATATCGCGCACCTCCTGTCGTAAGTACAGCCGCACCTGCACGTCCAAATTGCTAAACGGCTCGTCTAGCACAATCAGTGGGGGTCTTGGCGCAAGCGCTCGTGCTAGGGCGACGCGCTGCTGCTGCCCGCCAGAGAGTTCATGTGAGTATCGTCGTTCTAGGCCCGACAGCCCTACTAGCTGAATCGCTTCTAGCGCCAGCGACCGAATTTGTGACTTCGGCAGTCGCCCCCGCCGCACTAGCTGCTTTAGGCCAAAAGATACGTTCTCCACCACATTCAAATGCGGAAACAGCGCATAGTCTTGAAACACTACCCCGACCTGTCGACGCTCTGGCGGCACCCACCGACCGCTGCCGCACACGCTCTGCCCGGCTAGAATAATCTCGCCTATTTCGGGCCGCTCAAACCCAGCGACCAAACGCAGCAAGGTCGTTTTTCCACAGCCTGAAGGTCCTAGCAGCCCTAACAACTCACCTGAGCGCAGAGAAAAGCTCACCTGATCAACCGCAGGAGACGCCGTCCCAAACTGCTTGGTCACCTGCTTACAGAAAAGGACAGATTCAGAACTCAACATAAAAATACGTGCTCTATCTATTGCACATGAATTTCAATAGTCTCTTCACTCACTATACGTCATCGCACCCTAGATTCATTCTCAATAAGACTGGTATCTGCTATCGGCTATCAGCCATCTATCGATTACAGCTAGCACTCTCACTCTACCCACTGGCGCAGCAAGTTACTTAGGCTCTTGCTAATCAAGTCAAACTCGTTTGTCTTCCCGTACTTGCCAAACAGCGATCGCCTAGCCGTATCTAGCTCAAACAAAATTTCTCGCTGCTCCGCTTGCCTGATCTGACTTTGCACCCAGCCAATCGCCGCCCAGCGCTCACCTGTGCTCACCGGCTCTACCCGATGCAGACTAGTCGCCGGATACACCAACATCGATCCAGCAGGCAGCTTGTAAGACTGTTCACTGTCCACGCTTTCTACCACCAGTTCGCCGCCCTCATAGCTGCTCGGATCGCTTAAGAACAGGGTGAAGGATAAATCTGTCCTAGCCCCATTCATCAGCGCATTGTCCGTATGGCGACCGTAGGCCATGCCGTCGCTGTAGCGATTGAAGCGAATCCTTTGAATCTGCCGAGGCCGCGCTGCGGCCTGAAACAGCGGATGTTTGAGAATAACCTGCCGAATTTCAGCCGCAAAGGGCTTGGCGGCTTGAGTCTCTAGCTGCTGATTTTGCTTGACGGTCTTGGCGTGCCAGCCTGCTGTGGATTTGCCGTCTACTAGCAAGGTAGATTGCAGGCGATCGCGTAGATCTGCCACCGCTTCAGCAGAAAGCACCTCAGGAATCGTGAATAGCATAGAAAAAGGTTTGCATTTCAATAGACATGGCTTCGGCTACGCTCAGCTACCAGGCTAGGAATAGATAGGTTGAGAAAGCCGACCTATCGGTACTAGGTAGCTGAGCGCTGCTAAGATCACTCCCACCCGGCTCGATCAACAATCTCGTTTACCTGCGCATTATTGCGTCCATAAGAGGCCACGTTGACCGTATCGACGCTAAACTCGCCTAGCTCTGCCACAATCGGGTCTAGCACTACGCCCGCTACGACCGGATACTCGTTATTGCCCTCGGCAAATACTTCCTGCGCCTCTGGGCTTACCAAAAACTCCATAAACTTAATTCCGTTTTCTGGGTGAGCAGCCCCCTCAACTAATCCCATACCGCTGATATTCACGTGCGTGCCGCGATCGCCCTGGTTAGGAAAAAACACCGCCGTCTTTGTCACTGCCTCCTGGTCGCTCGGGTCGTCCGATTTTGCCAGTCGCGCCCAGTAATAGTGGTTCACAATAGCCACATCGCACTGGCCAGCCGCGACCGCCTTGATCTGGTCAATATCGCCCCCTTCCGGCGCCCTGGCAAAGTTAGCGACTAGTCCCTTCGCCCAGGTTTCCGTCGCCTCAGGTCCGATCGTCTCCACCATCGAGCCCACCAGAGACTGGTTGTACACATTGCCAGAGCTACGTACACATACTCGGCCCTTCCACTTCGGATCAGCCAAATCTTCGTAGGTCGATAGTTCCTCCGGCTGCACCGCGTCCTGGTTGTACACCAGCAGACGTGCCCGGCTTGTTAGGCCAAACCACAGCCCGCTCGGCTCGCGCAAATTCTCCGGCACCGCGCTAGTGAGAACTTCAGAAGTCACCGGTTGAAAAATTCCTGCCTCCTGCGCTCGCCATAGCCTGCCCGCATCTACGGCAACAAACACATCCGCCGGGCTCTGATCTCCCTCGCTCTTAATCCGCTCAATCAGCTCGTCCGGCTGACCTTCTAGCACATTCACCCGGATGCCAGTCTCTTCCTCGAACCGCTCATATAGCTGCGTATCAATATCATAATGACGCGCCGAATAGAGGTTGACGACCGATTCCGCCTCATCACCGCTGCTCTGACAAGCGCTCACTCCAACGGCCACAAACAGGGCAAGCGCCCACAGCCGACGTCTCGTAATCTTCATAACCAATTTTTTTCTTGAACTCCTCAAGTCCTTTGTTGACAATTATTACTATTAAAGGAGCCTTTTGACGAAGATGCAACCCCAGTGATCTGGTCCTGACATCGAAGCCCTTATTCGGAATAATTTCCTATTGCATTTTTCTGCAAGACTAGTTTGGCGCTTCTACGGCCAGTGTTGCTAAGGTTTAAATGCTGACTTAGATACGGCGTCTTCAGTATTGGCTAACGCACTAGCATTCCTTCTGTAGAAAGCGCTAGGAAGCCCCAAGCAGCGCTGAGAACTAAGCCCGCTGCTAAACAAGCAAAATCCGCTCGACCATTTGCTATAAGATAGTTTGGTTTGATTGCGGTTGGTGCCCTATGCCTCGTCGAAGCGACCTAAAGAAAATAATGCTCATTGGCTCTGGTCCTATTGTCATTGGCCAAGCCTGCGAGTTTGACTACTCTGGAACTCAAGCTTGTAAAGCCCTAAGAGAAGAAGGCTATGAGGTTGTGCTGGTGAACTCCAACCCAGCGACTATCATGACCGATCCAGAAACTGCGGATCGCACTTACATAGAACCGCTGACCGCGTCGCTGCTTGAAAAAGTGATTGCCAAAGAGCGGCCCGACGCAATTCTACCCACCATGGGCGGGCAGACAGCTTTGAACTTAGCCGTAGAGCTTGCCAAAAGCGGCGCTTTAGAAAAATACAACGTTGAGCTGATCGGCGCCAAGCTCGATGCAATTGAAAAAGCGGAAGATCGCAAGCTGTTTAAAGAGGCGATGATTAAGATCGGTGTTGGCGTTTGTCCATCTGGTTTGGCTGAAACGACAGACGAAGCTAAGCAGATCGGTAAAGAAATTGGCTCGTACCCGTTGATTATTCGCCCGGCTTTTACGATGGGGGGCAGCGGCGGCGGTATCGCCTACAACCAAGAAGAGTTTGAAAATATATGTCGCTCGGGGCTAGAAGCGAGTCCGGTCTCACAGATCTTGATCGAACAATCTTTGCTCGGATGGAAAGAATACGAGCTAGAGGTCATGCGAGATCTTGCCGATAACGTTGTGATTATCTGCTCTATTGAAAATATCGATCCGATGGGTGTCCATACGGGTGACTCTATTACCGTCGCACCCGCTCAGACCCTAACCGATAAGGAATATCAGAGGCTGCGTGATGCGTCTATCAAGATCATTCGCGAGATTGGCGTTGAAACGGGCGGATCTAACATTCAGTTTTCAGTCAATCCCGACAACGGTGAAGTAGTTGTCATTGAAATGAATCCTCGGGTTTCGCGCAGTTCGGCGCTAGCCTCGAAGGCAACCGGATTTCCGATTGCTAAGTTCGCGGCTAAGCTTGCAGTTGGCTATCAGCTCAACGAAATCTCTAACGATATTACAAAGAAAACGCCAGCTAGCTTTGAACCGACGATTGACTACGTCGTCACTAAGATTCCGCGCTTCGCTTTTGAGAAGTTTCCAGGCTCATCGGCTACGCTGACTACTCAGATGAAGTCGGTAGGTGAGGCGATGGCCATTGGCCGTACGTTTACCGAATCTTTTCAAAAGGCGTTGCGATCGCTAGAGATCGGTCGCGCTGGCTGGGGCTGCGATCGCGCTGAAAAGCTGCCTACCCTTTCTCAAGTTCGCGCTGACCTGCGCCGTCCCCATCCTGAGCGCATCTTCGCCATTCGCCACGCCCTTCAGCTAGGTCTAGCAGTTGACGAAATCTACGAACTTACCGCTATCGACCCGTGGTTTCTCGACAAATTCCAGTCTTTGCTTAAAGTCGAAAAAGCTATCAAACGCACCCGGCTGACCGATATCGATAGCGTAAAAATGCTGGCGATTAAGCAAGAAGGCTTTAGCGATAGGCAAATTGCTTTTGCTACCAAAACCGATGAAGACACCGTGCGCGAACGTCGTAAGCTACTCGGCGTTATCCCTGTCTACAAAATGGTCGACACCTGCGCCGCTGAGTTTGAATCCACTACGCCCTATTACTATTCTACCTATGAAGAAGAGAGCGAAGTTCTCCCTTCAGACCGGCGCAAAGTAATGATTCTTGGCGGTGGTCCCAACCGTATCGGCCAGGGCATCGAGTTTGACTATTGCTGTTGTCACGCCTCTTTTGCCTTGCAAGCTGATGACTATGAAACCATCATGGTCAACTCCAACCCCGAGACCGTGTCTACCGACTACGACACTAGCGATCGCCTCTACTTCGAGCCGCTGACCAAAGAAGACGTGCTCAACATTATCGAAGCTGAAAACCCTGATGGTGTAATTGTTCAGTTTGGTGGTCAGACTCCTCTGAAGCTAGCCATTCCACTGCAGAACTATCTCGAAAAGCTCACAGAGAAGTCTTCCAAATCTACGATTAAAACTAAGATCTGGGGCACCTCCCCAGATTCTATTGACGCCGCCGAAGACCGAGAGCGCTTCGAGCAAATGCTGCGCGAGCTCGACATTCGTCAGCCGCCTAACGGCATTGCCCGCAGCAATGACGAAGCGCTGGCGATTGCTCAAAAGATTGACTATCCGGTGGTCGTTCGTCCTAGCTATGTGCTTGGCGGGCGGGCGATGGAAATTGTCTACTCAGATACAGACCTCGTTCGCTACATGACAACCGCAGTACAAGTAGAGCCCGACCATCCTATTTTGATCGATAAGTTTCTAGAGAATGCGATTGAGGTAGATGTAGACGCGGTGTGCGATCGCACTGGCAAAGCCGTAATCGGCGGCATCATGGAGCACATTGAGCAAGCAGGCATTCACTCTGGAGACTCTGCCTGCTCTCTTCCCACCGTCACCCTTTCAGAAGCGGCCCTCACAACTATTCGCGACTGGACCTTCAAGCTAGCCAAGCGTCTGCAAGTTATTGGTCTGATGAATATTCAATACGCTATTCAAAGCGATCAGGTCTTCATTATTGAAGCTAACCCTCGTGCCTCACGCACTGTCCCCTTTGTTTCTAAAGCTACCGGCGCCTCGCTAGCTCAAATTGCCGTGCGACTCATGGCAGGCCAGACGCTAGAGGAGCTAGGCTTTACCCAAGAGATTATCCCTAGCCACATCTCTGTCAAAGAAGCTGTTCTGCCCTTTAATAAGTTTCCCGGCACCGATACCCTACTCGGCCCCGAGATGCGCTCTACCGGAGAAGTCATGGGAATTGACACTAGCTTTGGCCTAGCCTACGCCAAAGCAGAACTTGCTGCTGGGCAGGTACTACCCGCATCGGGGACGGTCTTTATCTCTGTCAACGACCGTGATAAGGAGGCCGTAGTCAAAATTGCCAAAGAATTTGCCGCTGCTGGCTTCGGTATCTTAGCGACTAGCGGCACGCACAAAAAGCTCAGCGAAGCCGGTATCGGCGTTGAGCGCATTTTGAAAGTGCATGAAGGCAGACCTCATGTCGGCGACGCTATCAAAAATCAGGGCATTCAGATCATTATCAACTCACCTATTGGTGAAGCGGCCCAAGAAGACGACCGGGTTCTGCGCCGCACCGCTCTCGACTACAAGATTCCTACCGTCACCACTATTGCCGGTGCTAGAGCAACCATTGCGGCTATCCGCTCTCTCAAAGATAACGAGATGACCGTCAAGGCGCTACAGGACTACCTAGCGTAGCGACATAGGCAGTAAAAATTCCTGGATTGGAGAAAGACTCTAGGGAAGAAAACATCTATGAAGAATGTTTTAACGCATAGAACATTTGCGAACCGAGTTGCTTTGTTTGGCAGCCGCTATAGCTTTTCAACTGTGCATTAGACGAGCGAATCTTGAGCAGCCACGCGCAAGTGATAGACACGAAAAGTAAACACGGGAAATTCCGACAGTTTGACCGCATCCAAATCGCGGTCTTACAGAAGTACTGGTATGATTTTAATGAAAAATTTTAGTCTGCCGCTGACTCTAAAGACCTAAAAAACAAAGGTGAAATCACAATCAAAACCAATACAGCAGCGCCGGAAACCAGAAGAAACCCAACTGAACGCATTTTAATAACCGCTTAAGAACAATCTTCAAGAGATAGTAACAGAAACAGAAACAGAACAGACTATAGAGCCTACGAGTAAGCTCTACCAATCAATTGCTTGTTGACTGTTCTCCTACTGTTATATTCATCTTGCCAGTCTGCTGAAAAGGGTGTTTGCAAGACCTTTATATACTTAGCTGAAGTAACTAGCTGCTGAAACATGAATTATGATGAGAACTCCTTGAGAAGCACTCTAGAAAAGGCGTTTTGCCCTATCGGAAGGCAATCATTTCACTGGCCTGACAGCAAATCAGCTCAGTGTCTAACAGCGAGTTGCCTAAGTCATAGATGGTGTGACTAATTTTTGGCCTTCGATCCAAATGTCCGCTGACCTATTAGCGATCGCTATTTTCTAACTATGGCTTTCGTACGACTGCTCAAAGCATGCTGTAGGCACCTAACTGCCTGCAGATAGAGCGATCCCATGCACAAGCCTGTCCGAGTGCACAGGATACTTACTCTATACTGCTCTAGCTGACGAGGACTATCTTCTATGCAGCCGTTCTCACGGAGCACCCAGAGAAGCGGCTATAACTGGTTACAGAGTACAGCAGACATATCTAGCTATCAGAGCTATTAGAAGTTAAACTTCACACCGCCAGCGAACAGCATGCTGTCGTCATCATCAAACGCATCTTCCACTCGTAGATAGACACCAGGTCCTTTAGAGAGACCAGTTCCAACTGTTTCAAGTATGCGCTCGCCCAGTTCGTCTAGTCGGAAATCATTTACTGGTATCTCTACCTCCTCACCATCCGGTCCAACACGCATTTCCATCACTTGCTCGCCGTCAGTATCTACCACAGCTTGCGTCTGGTATACGGGCACTACGTTACCCACCGAATCATACTGGTAAGCCTCACGCTGCACTTCGCCAAAAGGATGAAAGATAGCCTCAGCCCGCCAGCCTACTTCTGACCCATTGCCTCCTCGACCAAAAACGGTGTCGCGAGCAAATAGCTCTGCCCTGACTGTATTAGCCGCAGGCGTCCAGGGTGTATGCCCAAAGTTCAGGACACCGCCTAGCGCTAACTCGCCTTGAACTGGGGCAAAAGCAGCCTCACTTTCCCTACGGATACTATTGACCTCATCACCCATCGTCACCACGGAATCCATCAGCACAAAGTCCTCAGAGACAACCTGACGGCTTACCAGACGCTCTTCCCCTGTGACAATAGAGACATCACTTCCGAGCGGTCGACTATTATCGACACTCGTACTTATGATCTCACCATCCAAGAATACTGGATTCGTCAGCACACCGGATTCGTTGATGTTAAACGAAGCAGTACCCGATTGCCTTGTAGTTCTAGTGACTTCGTTGGTGAGCGTCTCCACTTGAGTGCGCGGAATTTGAAATGTATTAAGGTTTTCTCTAATACGTAGCTCGTCTGTTTGGACAGTCATTGACGACTCCGTACGGCTTATGACGTTCTCTTGGTTGCCAATACCGCCTGTAAGCATACCACCGAGATAAATTCCAGCGGCAACCGTCGTCTCTCTATACGCGCCCTGACCAGGGTCGGGCGGAATTAGACCTTCTAGAGGGAAAAGCGTATTGCCTACTCGCGCGTCCGCCTCACTTGCGTCGTTTAGGTCGACCGTCGGCACTCGCACGCCTCCAAACTGCTCGACATAGACGCCTTGCACGCCGTTAAAGTTTGTAGTAGCCGCATTCGGACGATCAGCAATAGTGTCCTCAACAGCGTACACTTCTGACATTTCGAGCGCAAAGTTCTGCGGCTGCCGGTCTGCCGAAATAACAGTAAAGCCACCATCCGCAATCCGATAGGTCTCTGCCGTGCTATCAACTGCATAGCGCTGGCCTAGCTGCAGATCTTGCCCCGACTGCTGTGGAACCAGTGCATAAATCAGCCGAGAAGCTTCTCCAGGTGACAGCGACAGCTCTTCTTGAGCGTAGCCATCTACTGTCCACTGCGGCACAAAAGAGAGTGACCCATCGGAACTTTCAATCAACAAGCCACCAACGTTGTTGGTATAGGCCGCGTTACCTCGCCCTACCTTTTGGGCATCTGGCGGTGCAACAACAACAGGCAAATCCGCGGGCAGATCGAAAATACCGTTAACTGAAGCTAGCTCGCTACCTAGAATTCTTCCAGCCTCTCTAGCAGGCACATAGCCAACTAGCCGACGGTTATTGAATAGGCCAGTCGGTTCTAACAGTCGTCGGTTGCTATCGTCTGGATCAACGATTTCGTTGCCGAACTCATCTGTCGCTTCCTGATGCGTACGGGTCAAAAACTGAGTTATGCCAGCTGTTATGGTTAGCCCAGTTTCGTTGTCGTCTACAAACGGGTTATAGGTCGCATTGCCTGTTAGCAGGGTCGGGGGTATATCGGGATTATTGATCAAAGGCGAAAGCTGGCCAGTAAATCCCAGGCCGTCGCTACCGGCCCTGAGCTCGTTGTTAGCGGAATAGCGGCTATAGATTAGCAGATCTCCTGCTTCTGATCTGGCTCGTCTCGCGTGGCCTATCCGAGGAGAGCGGGGATTGGGGACTTCCAAATCTCCATACTCTATAACCTCTTCAGACACTGCGTCCATTTCCTGGACTGTCTGAATAAGATCCTCTTCCACGTCTGTTCTTTCAACTGTTACCGGGTCCAAAGGCGTCTCGACAGTGGTCGCTTCTACAACCGTTTCTGTTAGGTCCTCAATGACTTCGGCGGCACCGCTACCACCAGAAATTTCCAGATATTCGCCATCATTAAAGTCTAGGTCCCCCCCATTTGGTAAGTCTTCAACGATAAATTCGCCGCCCTGTGTGAAGTAGATGCCTGATTCTGAAGGCGCTACATTATCTTGGCGAAGATTGAGCACGCGCAGCTTTACGGTTTGCTTTGGAGTGTAGGTCACATCTAGTTCGGCCGATTGCGGTAGGAGCTGACCATTTGGCCCTATCCGAACCCGGTCACCGCTTACAAAAACGGCCTCGCGACGCACCTCGTTGCCGTTTTCATCGACAACAATTGCCTCAAGACCTTCACCAAAGGCGTGATCGCCAACCCGCTGATTCAGGTCGAACATAGTGTTCAGCTCTACAGAATCCGAATCTAGCGTGTATGTAGCTGGGTTACCTCTCTGGCTGTTCAGAGCGCCTTCTAAGGTCGTTTGGATATAGTCGTTATTGATTGTGAATTCGACCGTGTTGGGGGCTAGTCTGTTATCATTCGGGTCTTCATCAGAGACCACCGGTACTCGCTGACCCTGACGAACTTCACGAGGCAGCGCCGAAGGCAGCGGAATGTTTGAAGTGTTCTCTAGGGGCCCTGTTTGGATGATAAAGCTATTGTTGTCAATTCGAACCGCCCCGGTTTCATCATTGCGTGTCAAGCTTCGAGCCAGACCACCGTCTGTAACAGACTGCGCCGCAGCGTCTTGAGCAATCAACCCTAGACCACCTGTTGCAATTAGCGCCGCGATCGCAGGTGTTGCAAAGCGATTTCCTAACAACCGTACCCTTGCTGAGCACAGTTTGTGCTTTACGCGTAGAGTAGCAAGAAAAATATACGACTGGGCAGATGGCTGAGTGAAGGAATTTTTAGACGGACATGTCATGGCAGTACTGGATAAAAGTCAGGGGCGGTTTTAGGAATAGGAGTGTTCAGCATTTTTGCGAATTGGACCGATAAGTCCACTTTTTATGAATTTCACCCCCCAATAGCAATGCTACTGAGAATTATTCAGTATTTTCAACCCTCTTTATGCACATCAAATACGTAAACTTACTTAAGTAATACCGTTAGAATCAGCTCAAACCCTTGTATGTCAATGGGTTCGATCACTTCAACCTAAGGGGAAAAGTATACGATATCTTTATTTCTTTAAACTTCGAGTCTTGCTATGTGGAGACATGTAGATAGCCAGAACCCTATAGCTCAGAGGGTTCTGGCTATTGCAAAGCAATTGTAATGACTAAAGTAGTTTACATGTAGATTGATTATGGTTGATCGGACTGGCCGTAGTAAGAGACTGTCTAACTTAAGAACAGAAAAATAACAGACTGAAGGTGTTGCTTACAGCCCATCTTTAGAGAATCTTGGCACCGACTGTGCCAGTTTGCTTAGCTCAGTAAGCTTGCTTTCTCTGGTACACTTTTCGACACACAGAACTATCTCTGTAGGTCATCTTTGTAGACTATCTCTGTAGACTATCTCTGCTTGCTTCCATGAACTACTTTGCGCTAATTACAGTCGACTGAGGAAACAGAATGTCTCTGTCCGAACAGTATCGCTACTGTACTACGGTCTAGCCTGCAGCTAAGATGTCTGTTATGTAAGACATCTTCTATTTGTTTTTTGTAGAATTTGTTTGTAGACAGTACCGCCATCTGTAACAGACTTTGGGAATAACTGCAACATAGATGAAGAATTGCGGTTAGTGCACGATTCTGGCGAGATAGGCGTGATAATTTATACTTGAATTAGCTCTACCAAGTTAAGTATCATAACGAACATACATGCAATACGTATATTAGCTATCTAGACTTTGAGGAGCGAGATGTTTACTTTATTCAGAGCACATTCGCCTTAAACACCGGCTTAGGACACAAAGAGTAAGAGCCCGCTCCACTTTCATCTACCAGTTTCTTGTCGATATCTACTTCACTTAACTTTTTTTAGACTTTGCTTGCTTAGTCCTTACTTGGCCTTCATTCACGTCAAATATCCCCTCAGTAGTCAAGCGGCACAAATCGCTAGGCATAAGTAATTAGTAAGTAATTACTAGGTGACGTCACTAGATGAAGCGGCTAGGAAAGAGCAGTGAATGAAGATAGTTTAGTGAAGATAGTTTAGGCCAATAGGCAGAAAAGACACTTACCTTCAATCAGCTACAGGAACTGTCAGCGCGGAACTGTCGGCAAGAGTATGTAAGACGCCTACAGCAGGGATAAGTTTCCGTGAGGCTAGCATGAAAACAACGAACTGCGCCACAGACGGGTCCCTCTGAAGGCTTTTCCTTAAGGCTCTAAAATAGGACTTTCCTCTTAAGCCTTCCTTCATGCTGCATACTATCCAAAAAATCGCAACCAAGCTTTCGCCCCGTCTAATTGATATTCGCCGTCACCTGCACATGCATCCAGAGCTTAGCGGCCAGGAATACAAGACAGCCGCTTATGTAGCAGGTGTCCTATCTTCCTGCGGCTACCAGGTTCAAGAGATGGTGGGAAAAACGGGTGTTGTCGCCGAGCTAATCGGGCAGAGCGCACCTGCTGAGAATATTTTGGCCGTTCGCGCGGATATGGACGCGCTGCCAATTGCTGAGAAGGCAGACATGCCGTTTGTGTCTAAAAGTCCGGGCATTATGCATGCCTGCGGGCACGATGTGCATACGACGGTAGCGTTAGGGACGGCTATGGTTCTCGCTGAACTGACTCAGCAAACTGAGCAACCGTTTTTGAGCACAACCCGTTTTCTTTTTCAGCCCGCCGAAGAAACTGGTCAGGGGGCAAAATGGATGATAGAAGACGGCGTGATGAAGGATGTAGCGGCTATTTTAGGCCTTCATACATTTCCTAGCATTCCAGCAGGCACTATTGGAGTACGCTCAGGTACGCTCACAGCGGCGGCGGACGATTTGGAAATTATCATTTCTGGAGAATCGGGGCATGGGGCACGTCCGCACCAGGCAATAGATGCTGTTTGGATTGCAGCTCAGCTGATTACCCAACTTCAGCAGTCGATTAGTCGGACAATTAATCCGCTGCATCCGGCAGTGATTACTATTGGCCAAATTTCGGGGGGACGTGCGCCTAACGTGATTGCAGATAGCGTGCGGCTAACTGGAACTGTGCGATCGCTCCATGCAGATACCCACGCCCTGCTGCCCGAATGGATTACGCAGATTGCCACTCGCCTCTGTGCTGTTCACGGCGCTGAGTGCACTGTCAACTATACCCGCCGCTGTACTTCTGTACTCAACGACGAGACGCTGACACAGTTAGTCGCTGACTGTGCGAGTGAAGCATTGGGTCGCGATCGCATTGAATGGATTGCCGATGCCTCTATGGGCGCAGAAGACTTTGCTAGCTTTACCGACCTCGCGCCGGGCACCATGTTTAGACTCGGCGTCGGCTTTCCAAACCAGCAGAACTACCCGCTGCATCATCCCAAATTTGAAATAGACGAAAGTGCGCTTGTCACTGGCGTTGTTACTATGGCATACAGCGCCTATCGCTATTGGCAAACAGCTACTGCCACCCAATCAGAGCCGCGGCAATCCACTCATAAATCCGTTCATCTATAGGACTGCTGAGCATGGAGCCTATGCATAGAAACAAAACTGACTTTGTCAAATAGTTTACCAATGTCGCTCTAGTATTGCGCTCATATCGTTCTAAAGATACAAGCAGATAATGCATCTTTGGTGCTGAAATGCTCTTATTGCCGTTAAGTTAAGGAGCATGGAAACACCATGACTTTCTTTCAACGCAGCCGTCGCTGGCTTACTGCCCTAGCGCTTGTACTGCTGCTCACCGTATCCACTACCGCTTGTTCATCCGCAGCGACCACCACTGCGCCTACTACGACCTCTCAATACAGTCAGCTAGAGCGCGGTAACTCTGCTCAGGGACAAGAGTACGGAGACTGGGTAGTCAGCGCTGCTCAAGGGATGGTCTCTGATGCCTATGTGCGCGACGACAACAAGTTAGGCGTTGTCATTTCGAAAGATGTTCGTCCAAGTGAGGTAAAAGATCTTTCTCGTTCGCTGCTTCAAGGCTTCCGTCAAAGCTTCCCAAGCAGAGATCTGCAGGTCTTGGTATATGCCCCTGACAAAGAGCTAATCATGACAGCAGACTACGATACGCAGTCTGGAGAAGTGGTCTACGACACACCCGGCTAAACCGTCTTCTTTCTAGCTTTGGCACATTTCACTGCCTTTGCAAGCTGTCTCAATTTACTGTTCTAACTAATTTGGAGAATGCCCTATGTCATCTAGCGATAAGTACAAGCGCGAGATTATGAAAGATCTTGCATCAGGGAACAAAGAGATACTTGAGCCAGACGGCAATGATGCCCTTGGAGAGAAGTACAACAGTTTCGATGATTTTGCTGACCGTTCTTCTCGCGACGAGCGTCACGGTTTGATTAAGCGCTCTTTTCATCCTGAACGCGTCCCCGCTACGCAAATGGATCCAGAGCTGCGAAAGGCCGTCGAGAAAATTAAGCCTAACGAACGCGACGATGTTGCAAAGGAATTCCTTAAGCACTTTAAAGAGCGTGGCTTGAGTGATCGCGATATAGAGCGTCAGCTTGGTCTTTCGACTCACAGCGCGCGCAAAATGAACGCTGATGATGTCGGTAAGCTGGCTTCTTTTGCATACACGGCTCACCCGGACATCTTTCAAGAAGTTCTAGCTGACCAGCCTGCTATTCTCAAGTTTCTGAGCAACCCGCTGGTAGGCGCTGCGATTGGCGCGATCGCTACTAAGTGGCTACGTAAGTAGACAAGACAAGCAAGGCTGAAACCATCAGACGCGTTTCATTCTCAAAACTACAGCTTTCGGGCTAGGTATACGCTTTTAGGCTTGCGCGCTATCCATAGAAAGGGTGTCATTAGGCACCCTTTTTGGCGTGAGGCCAAAGGTACACTAGACTGGTCACACGCTATCTCGACAGTACATGCCTAGTTTATGGATATCTTTAACCAATCCCTGCCGTCTTCTGCAACGACTAATACAGGTGGGAAATTGTTAGAGCCCCTACTATTTATCGCTAGTGGAGCCGCCATCGCCTACGCGGGTATGTGCTTTGCCCTCTACAGCATTCAGCGCAAGCTCATTTTTCGTCCGCTGCCAGAGCTATTGCGCACGCCTGCCGACGTTGGGCTGCCTTATGAAGATGTTTGGATTCCCATAGAGCAGAGCGTAGAAAAACCAGAGCGGAGCGTAGAAAAACCAGAGCGGAGCGTAGAAAAACTTCACGGCTGGTGGATTCCTAACCCTGGTAGTCAGCGCGTGCTGCTTCTCTGTCACGGTAACTATGGCAACGTTAGCTACAACCTAGAACGGTCAAAGTTTCACCACTCACTCGGCTTTTCTGTTTTTGCCTTCGACTATAGGGGCTATGGCCAAAGCACCAGTTCGGACCAGTATCCTACCGAATCGAGCACCTACGCTGATGCTGAAGCTGCCTGGGACTACTTAGTTAATGAACGTCAGATTGCGCCCGAGCAGATTACCGTGTGTGGCCATTCTATGGGCGGTGCGATTGCTATTCACCTGGCCCTCCACCATCCCGAGATCGCCCGGCTGATTGTCAAAAGCTCTTTCACCAACATGAAGGCGGCTATTGACGCTAAGAAAACGTACCGGTTCTTTCCGGTCGAGTACCTGCTTCAGCATCCCTTCGACTCTATTAGCAAAGTCAAAGACCTAAAGGTTCCTGTTCTTTATGTTCATGGCGATCAGGACTTTGATGTGCCCGCCGATATGAGCGAAACGCTCTATGCTGCTAGCTCAGAGCCCAAGGCAATCTGGATAGCGCCCGGCGCGGATCATAACAATATTGGAGCTGTCCAGCATGACGCCTACGCTGCGGTTATCCTGGACTTTTGTGATGACAACTTCTGTGACGACAGCGCCTATACAAACAAGCAGCTACAGTCAGCTTAGTTGTCTAAACAACGGGTCTGTATAGTTAGCCTCAACACTCCCCTATGCACTCTCGTCTATCGCAGATTTTGGCCTACTGGCTATCCAAGCTAACTAAATCTTCACCCGATCAATTCACTTCCAATAGGTCCAACTCTGAGCCTACTTCTAGGTCCGATTCAGACCCAATCATTCCTGCTGCCGAGATAGCCTGTCACGATCTGCAAAGAGAAATTCGCGCAGAGCGAAAGTTCTCGTTAGCAGAAGCTATCGGACGTGAGGGAGGTAGCTTTATGAAAGGAGAATCTGCTATTCCTCGGCCTCTGCGAGCAAGGACTGAACTCGATCGGTTTATCACCGCTTACTTACACGAGCCTACAGGTGCGCTAGCTACCACTCTCTACACCTGGGCTAGTGATGATATTCGAGTGAGCCGCCAGCTAGACACGCCTTTAGTAGCGCTCGCTCAAATTCTCGAGAGTCTTTTAGCTGAACCTACTACCTTTTCTGAATTTGCTCGTCGAGTAGCGATCGCACACAGTCGTCTTACGGGCGATCGCCCTCACTTTCAGCAGTTCGGTCAGCCTGCGCCTGCCGATGTGGAACATACTCACCAGTCTATTACCTTAGCGCTAACGGCTCTACACGATCGGCTTCTCGACCAGCTTAACGACTCCTAGCTTACCTTAGCAACCTGTCGGGTCCGGTCATGCTCTATCTGGCCATAGAGCGTATCTCTTTGGCGGGCCGGTCGACCTATCGATGCGATCGCCCCAATCAAATCAGCCTCACTCTGGCAGGTTCCCCCCATCGCCCCGGCCATGGACGTGATATGCTCCTCCATCAAAATGCCACCGATATCATTACAGCCCCACTGTAATGCTGTTGTTGCGCCAGCGAGTCCTAGCTTCACCCAGCTCGGCTGATGATTCGTAATCCAGTTGCCCAAAAATATCCGAGCCACCGCCGTTAGCAACAGCGCGTCGGCCAGCACGGGCTGATCGCGTCCAACCCTTCTTCGCAGCGGCTTAGGTGCCTCCTTTCCTACAAACGGCAGCAAGATAAACTCTGTTATTCCTGTATGTCCCGCAGCCTTAGCCCTTTGTTGCAATTCTCTCAGTAGCTGCAAGTGCACCATCTGTTGCTCTATCGTCTCGATATGGCCAGACAGCATTGTGCTTGTCGTCGGTAGCCCTACCTCGTGCGCTAGTCCAACAATCTCAATCCATTCGGCTGCCGTTGTTTTTTCCGGGCACAGTATCCGCCGCACGCTGTCATCTAGCACCTCCGCCGCCGTCCCCGGTAGAGAGTCCACCCCGACATCTCGCAGAGCAACTAGTACCGCTCGCAGGCTCAGATCATCTTCTCTGGCAATAAACTGGACCTCCTGCGGAGAGAACGCGTGCACATGCAAGTCAGGCGACGCCGTCTTAATCGTCTCTACGAGCCGACAATAGTAAGCCAAAGAAGAGCCCTCTATCTTTGCTTTAGGATTTAGCCCGCCCTGCATACACACTTCCGTTGCGCCTAGACTAGCGGCCTCACTAGCCTTTTGCGAAATTCCCTCCCAGTCAACCCAGTAGGCCCCGGCCTGATCCGCATCGCGACGAAACGCGCAAAAGCTGCAGTGCTGTTCACAAATATTGGTGTAGTTGATATTGCGATTCAAGACATAGGTCACCCGATCGCCTGACTGTCTGGCTCTAAGCGTATCTGCGACCTCCCGAATTGCCTCGCGTTCTGCTGCTTCACTCACCTGCAGCAGTGCCACGCCATCCGCTACAGAAATGTCGTCTCCCAACATCGCTCGCTCTAAAATTGGCCTAATCACTGACATCAATTACACACTACCTATCGCTTTGTCTTACTAGCCTAGCCTAATAACCTTCAAGATATGGCCGCTCACAAGACAGGCCACTCACACAGGCCAGTCGCCACCAGGGACGAGAGCGCCCCCTTGAGCGAGTACTGAAGTCATCGGCATGTGATAGACCCAAGCCTGCTGGAGAAGCTGATAGTTCGGATCAAAAATGTCTAGCTGCGATCGCTCATAGTCATTCTCGCTAGATGCATCAGCGGGTCCAACAGATTCATAGCCTTCTAGCCGATCCAACTGACTTAGAATATTCGAGCAAAGCTGTGGCGACTGAGAAAAGATCAACAGATAGCCTTTTACCCAGCTTTTTCCGAGCGTCATTGCCGGATAACCCAGTAGGGGGAAATGAAATAGCTGGCCGCGAACAACAGATGGAATTACCTTGGGAGAATACACGCCGCAATAGCGCTCATGGTATCTGCCACCGGGTTTTAGCGTGCCGTATACAAAAACGCACAGTTCAGCAATAGTCTCGTCTAGATTAGCTACTGTTCTGATGTTTTCCACGCGGTTTCCTTTTCTCTAACACCTGTCTCTAGTCAATATCTAAACGCAATAAAGGCGCAATTGAAGGATATCGTCATGAACCTAGCTAAGAAGACCTGAGCCGAGAGGACCCGAGCTAAAAAACATAGACTGAATACGGGTTTTATGAACTCACAGGCTAAGCGATCGCATTCAGCCCGTCACCGACTAAAATACAACCCTAATGACCCGAACGAATGAAGGAATTGTAGCGGCGTGGAATTGCGATATAGCCCAGCAGAAATTGAAGCAAAGTGGCAGAAGTACTGGGCCAGTCATGCGCTATACAAAACGCCTGAAGCCGGTTCGGCCAAAACGTTCTATGCCCTGTCGATGTTTCCCTACCCCTCGGGTGACTTGCACATGGGCCATGTTCGCAACTACACCATTACAGACGTAATCGCTCGCGTTCGCCGGATGCAGGGCTACCGGGTACTGCATCCCATGGGCTGGGATGCGTTTGGTTTGCCAGCAGAAAATGCCGCTATTAAGCGCGGTGTGCCGCCTGCTGAGTGGACGCTGAAGAATATCGATCAGATGCGATCGCAGCTTCAAGCGCTTGGGCTTTCCTACGATTGGGACCGTGAAGTCGCTACCTGCTTACCCAACTATTACCGCTGGACCCAATGGATTTTCCTTCAGTTCTTCGACGCTGACCTCGCCTACCAAAAAGAAGCCGCCGTCAATTGGGATCCGATTGACCAAACCGTACTTGCAAACGAACAAGTTGATAGCGAAGGCCGCTCTTGGCGCTCAGGAGCAAAAGTAGAGCGCAAACTGCTTAAACAGTGGTTCTTTAAGATCACCGACTACGCTGACCAGCTACTCGACGACTTAGACCAGCTCTCCGGCTGGCCGGAGCGAGTGAAAACCATGCAGGCCAACTGGATAGGCAAATCCAAAGGCGCTCAGGTCACCTTTAAAACCGAAGCGGGCACCGATCTGACTATCTACACCACTCGCCCTGACACGCTTTGGGGAGCGACTTTCATGGTGGTCTCGCCGGAGCATCCGCTCATGGGTGAGCTGACAACCCCAGAGCAAAGAGCAGCGGTAGAAGCCTATCAAACGGCGGCGGCTAATCTCAGTACGATTGATCGCACCGCAGAGGGTCGAGAGAAAACTGGCGTCTGGACTGGCAGCTACGCAATTAATCCGGTCAACCAGGAAAAAGTCCCGATCTGGACGGCTGACTACGTGATGATGGACTACGGCACCGGCGCCATTATGGCCGTACCGGCCCACGATCAGCGAGACTTTGACTTTGCGCGTAAGTTTGATTTACCGGTTGTAGTAGTTGTACAGCCCGAAGGCGAGACCCTTGACGGGGCAACGATGGCAGCCGCATACCCACACGACGGAGTAATGGTAAATTCTGGCCCGCTTGATGGTGTTGTGGCAGGCAAAGGAAAGAATAAGAGCGTCGGGCAGGCGATCGCTTATCTAGAAGAAAAGGCTATTGGACAGGGCACGACCAACTACCGTCTGCGCGACTGGCTCGTGTCGCGGCAGCGCTACTGGGGCGCACCAATTCCAATCGTTCACTGTGATAAGTGCGGCACCGTTCCTGTGCCCGAAGCTGACTTGCCCGTAAAGCTACCCGAGAACGCAGAATTTAGCGGTAAAAACGTCGCAGCTTTGTCGAAGTTCGGCGACTGGGTGAATGTCCCTTGTCCTATCTGCGGTCAGCCTGCTCAGCGCGAGACAGACACGATGGACACCTTTCTAGATTCGTCCTGGTACTTTTTGCGCTACGCCGATGCTAATAACGGAGAGAGCGCCTTTAGCAAGGAGCGCGTCAATGACTGGCTGCCGGTCGATCAGTATGTTGGCGGCATTGAGCACGCTATTTTGCACTTACTGTATTCTAGGTTCTTCACCAAGGTATTGCGCGATCGCAACCTGCTCAACTTTGACGAACCCTTTCAGCGCCTGCTTACTCAGGGCATGGTCCAAGCGATCACCTACAAAAACGCAGACGGCCAGTTCATCATTCCTGCCCAAATCACCGATTTAGCTAACCCAGCCGATCCACAGACCGGCGAAACGCTTAAAGTCTCCTACGAGAAAATGTCTAAGTCCAAGTTCAATGGCATTCCCCCCTCTCAGGTCTTGGCTAAATACGGCGCAGATACCGCTCGCATGTTCATCCTGTTCAAATCGCCGCCTGAAAAGGACCTCGAATGGGATGATGCTGACGTAGAAGGTCAGTTCCGCTTTCTCAACCGGGTTTGGCGCGCAGTGATGGAGTTTGCCCAGGCTCGCAATGATTCTGGTAGCGGCTCTGATGGCGGCTCTGATAGCAGCACTGAAGCCAGTAGCACAGTGCAAGCGCTCGACAGTGTAGAGCGAATAGACCAAGTAGAGAAAATAGACCAAAGCAGTCTTAGCAAAGCAGACAAAGCACTGCGCCGAGCCACGCATACAGCTATCAAAGAGATTACAGAAGATATTGAAGGTGACTACCAGTTCAATACAGCCGTCTCGGAGCTGATGAAGCTGAGCAATGCCATCAACGACGCACCCGATAGAGCAACGCCCGCCTTTGCTGAAAGCATTCGCACCCTGGTGAAACTGATTGCTCCATTTGCGCCCCATATTGCCGACGAGCTGTGGTCAGCGATCGCCAATACCACCGAATCTATACACCAGCAGCCCTGGCCTGCCCTAGACGAAGCTGCGCTTGTAGCAGACGAAATCACCCTTGTCGTTCAGATTATGGGCAAAACGCGAGGAACGCTGCAAGTTCCTGCTGGTGCCGACAAAGCGGCCTTAGAAACCTATGCGCGCGAATCTGACATTGCCCAAAAGTATTTAGAGGGTAAGACTATCAAAAAAGTGATTGTGGTTCCTGGCAAGCTAGTTAACTTTGTAGTCGTTTAGTGAGTCGCTCTGGTATAGCGGTTTGGTATGGCGGCTTGAGCAGAGTCCTACGTTCAGCATAAAGCCTCTTACCTTTTGAACCTTTTGAACTAGCGGGTATAGAGGGCGGTGCTGTATGACCCACTACACGCAATCTTTGTATGACGCAATCTTTGTATGAGAGGAGACATAGGCAACAAACTTTATGCAAAGAGACCATTGCCTGTAGATAGAAGACTCCGTTATTGCTGGTAAAATTTGCGTGGATACACTGACTTATTGGAAACACTCATAGGGTTGCAATAAATGGCTGCGTTGACGTCTCCGCACATTCAATCAGACGTTCGGATTGGGCTAGGCAAAGTCCTATTGGTGGAAGATGAAGAGCTTATCCGCGAAACCGTTGCGCTTTCGCTTGCGGATGAAGGATTTGACGTTTGCGTAGCAGATAATGGTCAAAGAGCGCTAGAAATACTGCTAGGAACGACCAGCAGGCGACCCGTTAGTTCCGTTAGTTCGGAGAGCGCTTCAGACAAAACAGCGATCGCAGGCATCAACCTCGTCATCCTCGATCTGATGCTGCCGGGAATGAACGGCCTCGATCTGTGCCGCCTAGTGCGCCATCAGGGAATGGACGTGCCTATTCTGATTCTGAGTGCGAAAGGCACTGAGACCGACCGAGTCTTGGGGTTAGAAGTTGGTGCCGACGACTATCTCACTAAGCCCTTTGGCATGAGAGAGCTGATTGCCCGCTGTCGCGCTTTGCTTCGTCGCGCTCAGTCACAAAGTAAGCCTGACGAAAAGTCTATCCTTAGATTTGAAGATATTGCCCTGCACACGGAAGAGTGCCGCGTCTTTTTAGACAATGTAGAAGTGAGTCTCTCGCCCAAAGAATTCAAGATTTTAGAGCTGCTGCTCAGTCAACCCAAGCGAGTCTGGTCTCGCAATCAGATCATCGATCAGGTCTGGGGCTACGACTTTATGGGCGATAACAAAACCGTAGACGTTCACATCCGCTGGCTGCGCGAGAAGCTAGAAGACAATCCTAGCCAGCCAAAGTATCTCAAGACTGTCCGTGGGTTTGGCTATCGCCTGGGCTGAGCTTTTCCGCATTTGTCACATTTGTATTGAGGCTTAATTCAAACTAATTGAGTCTTATTGATATCAATACTGACGATTGGCTCTGAGCGCTGTAGAATTCGACGGGAAACCACAGCCGTTTTTCTACCGCCTATCATGCTCGCAAACCGTCGTGCTACGCCTGCTCGCTTGCCCTGGGCTTTATTTCCTTTGGCAATTGTTGCGCTGGGAATTGCTCTTACCGTGTGGATGCAAGCTTTCACGCAAAATGGCGTGCTGTTTAGCGGCGATGGCGGACTCAAGGCCCTATTGTCCCAGCACCTAGCTCAGCAAATGCGCTCAGGCGGCTTTCCGTCGGACATGACGATAGATTTACCGGCTGCCGACTGGGTAAAGGCCGTTTGGCAAGCGGGGCTATACCCTTTTACGCCACCTTTTGTATACGAAGTAGGCGCTCGTCATTTCATTACGTTTCCCTTCACCTTTCCATTGGTGAGTGCACCTTTCTACGCGCTGCTAGGCGATCGCGGCCTTTATGTTGTTCCGCTGGTATCGCTGTGGCTGATCTGGATTCGGTTCTGGCAAATTGGGCTGCGAGCAGGTTGGGGCACCGTCTCACTGTGCTTAGGACTCGTTGCGCTCATTTTCGCTTCACCGCTAAGTCTGTATGGCGGTATGTATTGGGAACATACGCTGGCAGTCGCGCTTGCCTTTTGGGGCGTTAGCGGTCTGATTTTCCCGAGGAAGGCGGGTTTGACATGGTTGCGGCTGCTAGGCTGCGGTATTTTAATTGGCCTGTCTGTTTGGTTTCGACCCGAATTTCTGTGTCTAGTTGCGGCGACTGGCCTATTGGCGCTAGTTGGCTGGCTCTTACCAAAGTGGCGAATTGCGCCAGCCTTTACCTTTGCAAAAGCATGCGTTTTGATTGTCAGTATGAGCTGTAGCGTAGGGTTATTTTTTGCGCTTAACTACGTTATTTATGGTCACCCGCTAGGCATTCATGCACTGCAGATTGTCGAGGAATCAGGCGTGAGCAATCAGCTAGCACAGGCTAAAGCTAGCTACACAGCGATACTAGGTGCGTTACAGCAGTACTTTCCGCTAGTGTGGGTAGTCGGGCTAGCGGCGGTCTTTGGTATTGAGCTAAGGCGATCGACGGTGAGGGTGAGCCCGTTAAAAAGTTCGCATCTCAAGGAAGCTAAGGGGCACTACTTTGAACGGCTAGGCATTCGTAAGACAGCTGATAGTATCTTGATTCCTAGCCGGTTTGCGCTGGCGCTATGTCTTTTGTTTGCCCTGAGTGTGCCGCTAATTGTGCCACCGGGCATAGGCGGCAAACAGTGGGGTCCTCGGTTCTATTTGATTTTGATGCCACTGCTGTCACTGGTGCTAGCAGAACAGCTTAGATCTGGCTTTTTGCGGGCGTGGGGGCGTCGATTGCTGATTTTGGCGGCGGCGGTAGCGATCGCACTAGGTATTCAGCTCAATACCATTAACGGCGCTTTTGCTAAGTTCAACGACGGATCTAATATCTCACTGCGGGCAAACTATGAACCGATTGCGGTGGCGATCGCGGCATTTGAGCAGCAGCCCATTCCCTGGTTAGCCATGTCTCAAGAGTTTGTTGCTCAGCAGCTATGGAGCGCTCTGCCGGACAAAACCTTTTTTCGTGCTGAAACCATTGGGCAAGTCAAGCAGCTCGCCGCGGCCCTAGTCGAGCAAAACGAAAGTGAATTTCTCTATGTTTGCTATCCGCATAGAGAATGCTTAGTTCCTAAGACTGCCGGTAACGATCTGAGCTTAGATGACGGTGTCCACCGGCTAAACCTGATGTTCTTAGAAAATTACGGCAAGTACCCTGTGTATAAAGTGGAGATTGCCTCTTGAGATCTCAAAACTCGTTTGTGAAAAAGCTATATCGGCTGCCCATCGGTCGCTTTCTGCGCTTTGGCGTCGTTGGCTTTAGCGGTCTATTTGTCGATTTTGCGGTCTTTTATCTGCTGCGCGATGTTATTGGCCTGCCGCTCTATTGGAGTACGGTTCTTTCAATCGAAGCGGCTATTATCAATAATTTTTTGTGGAACGACGCCTGGACCTTTGCCGATCTGGCGCAAAAGCAGAAAGGCTGGCAGGCTAGGGCGAGGCGGTTGGGCAAATTCAACGCTGTTTGTCTAATCGGCGCACTGCTGCAAATTGGCATTATGACGCTAATTTTGAGCATTCCAGCCGTTAGGCAGCTACCGGCGATCGCCAATCAGTTTACGACTGCCACCTGGGCCGACAAAGCAGATGAGTACGTAGCCAAACTGTTTGCGATCGCTATTGTCATCCTCTGGAACTTTTGGATCAATCTTAAGCTCAGCTGGCGCACACCCAAGTCTTAGCAGGTCAGTCTCTTCGACGAAATTGCCGGCGACATTGCTGGCAAAACTACTGGCAAAATTACGACCTATCCTGGTAGACCTGTAGCTCAAAGTGATCAAGCTTCATCGTCCCTTCCAACTTTTGAGCAGGGCCAGTCGCCGTCAGTCGCGACGCTAGCACCGCCTCGGTCTGCTCGTACAGCGCCGCTGCTGCGGCCTCAGTTTCTGGCGCCGCCCACAGTGGATAGTCCGCGTTCAGCCACAGCACCGTCGAATAGGCTTTCGCCGTCAGCGCGGTCTCTAGCGCACTAGGAACATCCGCCGGATCAGTCGCCAGTACATCCACCGCTGCCCCGTCTAGATAGTAGACCGAGCGCAGCACATGGCCCCAGGCTCTTGTATTCATGACCACTAACGTCGGCTCGTTAGTGTCAGGCATAGTTACCGCTACCTGATGAAAAACTTGGCGATCGCATAATCCAAAATCAACCATATTCACCGCTAGGTACGCAACCAAAACCCCAACCGTCAGCCCCTCTCGCCAGCGCCCGGTCCCTCGATCTAGCCACGCCGCCACTAGCAGCACACACCCTGGCAGCGCCGCAATCGTAGAGCGCCCCCAGCCAAATCCCAGCGTATACTTACCCGTCACAATATCAATTCCTAGCGCCACCGCCAGCGGCAACAGGCCCATCAGTCCCGCTATCATCAGCACTCGGTACTGCCGCCGTCGGTACAGGCCCACCACGCAAACCACTAAAAAGCCAATCACCGCGCAGCCTACCGCCACCGCCGTCGGCTTAATATCCTCAGCTACCGGCAGCATGCCAGCCGTCAGCTGACCGAGCAGCAAATGATCGCCTACTGTCTGCACGAGGTCTTTTCCGTGACGCAATGCCGATTGCAGCGGCCCACCTCCCACAGAAATTTGGTCGAGCACATCGCTACGGTTGGTAACCTGCTGGCGAACGCCCCACAGCAACCAGGGAATAAATAACAAAACGCCCGCACCTAGCGTCAAACCATGCCAAAACCAGCGTCTGCGGTCTAAGCACAGCGCTAAGGCTGCTAGGGCAAAGAGCCAGTAGGTAAATAAGTACTGGGTCATGAGACCAGCAACAATAGAGAGAGTAACCAGGCATCGCAGCCATATCGCACCGCTTCGAGCAGGCGCGGTGCCTACAGCTTCACTCTCGTTACGAGCTGAGACAGAGGCAGCTGAGACAGAGGCCCTATCTTCTAACAGACTCAGCCAGGCCCACCCGCTTACCAGCACCCAAAACACCATCCCCACGTACATCCGCAAGTCCAGCGAATGTGCTAAGAAAAATGGATTCATGGCCATCAGCGCGGTAAAGATCAGGCCGCCGCGTCGCCCCAAAACTCGCTGCCCTAGCAAATACGCCACGGCCAAAGCTGCCAAACTCACCAGCACCACCAGCCCGCGCAAGGCCGCCTCACCATTGCCAAATAGCCGCATCCAGCCATGCTCGCTGAGGTAAAACAGCGGCGGATGCGCATCGCCCAGCGTCCCCTTCACCACATTTTTTATAGTCTCAACGGCACCGACAATTCCCGACTCGGGCGGAATGTCTAGCAGCGGTTTGACGTCACTTAGAGCGAAGGGCACTTTGTCTGGCAAGCGATAGGCATTCTTTTGTCCAGAAGCGAACAGTACCGAGAGCACCTCGTCATACCACAGCTCTCGCTTACCTACCCATAAAAATCTAAGCGCAACACCCAACCCGACAAACGCCGTCAAAATGGCATTGAAAGTCGTTGACTTATCCCGCATAGAGATATTGCCAGACGAAGTATCGCCAGATTCTGAAGTAGCCGTTCTAGAAATAGCTTTAAAGATATTATTCATGCCAGTCAACAGGTCTCTCTTGAGACGCTACAAAGTGAGACGCTACAAAATGAGATATTACAAAGGAGACGCTACAGATAGCGAGCCATTTCATAAGCTATTCATATTAAGAATTCGCAGCACCTGCTGCAGCACGGCGCGATCGCTTGACACTCGTTCGCTGGGCACCTAGTCATTTAGCACGCGATCGCTCAATCATGGGCCCCTCAACGCCGTAGGTATCTCGCACCAAATACAGCGGACGCCCCTTCACCTCTTCATACACCCTGCCCAAATACTCGCCCAAAATGCCCAGGCTCACCATCTGCACACCGCCCAAAAACAGCACCGCTACCATCAAAGATGCATAGCCTGGCACGTCAATTCCGAGCAGAATTGTGCGCAAAAGTAAAAAACTGCCGTACAAAAATGAAGCGATCGCAAACACAATACCGACATAGCTCCACACCCGCAGAGGTGCCACGCTAAACGAGACAATTCCATCTACCGCAAAATTCCATAGCCGCCAGTAGTTCCACTTTGTCTGCCCACTATGACGAGGATCGCGGTCATACAGCACCTCTGACTGCCGGTAGCCCACCCAGGCAAACAACCCCTTCATAAAGCGCGTCCGCTCCGGTAGCCGAATCAGCACCTCAACAACCCGTCGATCCAGCAGCCGAAAGTCGCCCGTATCGCGAGGAATAGGAACTTTGCTCATCCGCTGCATCACCCGGTAGAACGAGTCAGCCGTCCACTTTTTTAGCCAGCTTTCTCCCTGACGCGATCGCCTCTTTGCATACACCACGTCATAGCCCTCTTTCCACCGCGTTACCAGCGTCTCAATCAGCTCCGGCGGGTCCTGCAAATCAGCATCAATGGGAATCACAGCCCGTCCGCAGGCATAGTCAATACCCGCGCTTAGCGCCACTTCCTTACCAAAATTACGCGATAGCGCCACTATCTTAATGCGACTATTGCGTTGCCAGTGATGCCTTAGCGCCTTTAGCGTGTCGTCGTGGCTGCCATCATCTACACAGACAATTTCATAAGAGCGGCCTAACCTATCCAGGACAGCTTCCAAACGCTTGAATAAATAATCGACGTTAGATTCTTCGCAATAGAGCGGGACTACTACGGAAAGCTCTACATCGGCAGACGACGTTGTTTCCGGCAAGATTTTTTCCATAGCGTTTTAATCCCGTATATCCAGTCTCTTATATCAAGCTTTTTAGTTCTAGCCTAAAGATTGTGTTTCAGCCTTATTGGTCGGGCAATCTACTGCTAAGTTTGCAGTACCCTAACATTCATCAACACCTACAAACCATTAATAAAGCCTTCATCATGAACCAACCGCTGCTTACCCCACCACGAGGGCCTTTGAAGGTACCTAATACCTCTGCAGCTGAGGTTACGTTTTCATTGGTTATTCCAACCTATAAAGAGAGCGGTAATGTTGCCAAGATTGTTGCGCAGCTGACAAAGCTACTAGACGGCTTTATTTTTGAAGACTATGAACTTATTTTGGTCGATGATGACAGCCCTGACTTGACCTGGAAAGTCGCACAGGAATTGACGTCGCAGTACCCTCAGCTAAAAGTCATGCGTAGACAGAGCGAGCGCGGACTCTCGTCTGCGGTAATTCGGGGCTGGCAGGTCGCAAGAGGAGAAATTCTAGGCGTTATTGACGCGGATCTACAGCATCCACCCGAAGTTTTGTTAAAGCTACTGCAAGCAACTTTAGACGGCGCTGACTTGGCTGTCGCTAGTCGTCATGTGGAAGGGGGCGGCGTTAGCGACTGGAGCATTGTCAGACGACTACTCTCTAGAGGCGCTCAGGTATTGGGGCTGATTGTATGCCCAGCCGTTGTCGGGCGAGTGAGCGATCCGATGAGCGGCTACTTTATGGTCAGAAGATCTGCGATCGCTGGCTATACCCTCAATCCACTTGGCTACAAGATCTTGCTAGAAGTCATTGGTCGTGGCAATATCGGTGACATTGCCGAAGCGGGCTACGTCTTTCAAGAGCGAGAATCGGGTGAAAGCAAAGTGACTTGGAAACAGTACTTTGAGTATTTAGGTCACCTAGCCAAACTCAGATCTAGAGGGCGGATCGCTCGCTTGCGCCAAAAGTTTCCGACTCGAAGATTCGTCCGATACGGACTTGTTGGGCTTAGCGGCGTCTTCGTCGATATGGCTGTTCTCTATTTCCTACACGGTCTTCTTGGCTGGGGCCTTACCACCAGTAAAGTTATCGCCGCTGAAACTGCCATCATCAGCAACTTTATTTGGAACGACATTTGGACCTTTGCTGACTTAGTGGGCAAACAAAGAGGTCTCAGCAATCGGTTCAAGCGGCTGCTGAAGTTCAACACCATTTGCGTTCTGGGTCTTTTCTTTGGCGTTCTGTTATTAAACGTGTTGTTCAACTGGGTCTTTGATCAAGAGCTACCCTATCTATCTAACCTGATCGCTATTGGTCTGGTCGCTATCTGGAACTTCTGGCTCAGCTTCAAACTCAGCTGGCGAGTCACAGCCGTTCAGTAGTCGTAACACCTCACCTCCTACCTCTTTTTCTGGTTTTAGAAAATACAGAAGGTCACTCGAAGACGGCGCCTGAGTTACGATTTTCTCCTGCGCCTTGGTTAGCCTTCTTAGGATCGAGGATTAAATAGTTGATTCGATTTGAGGAGGGTTAGCCAAGGCGGTGTAATTCCATTTTGGCAAAACGTCATCAAACACAATGCGAATGCTGGCTTTGAGTTCATCAGTCGCTTTCTTCCCGGTTTCATAGACTCGGTCAAGGACGGTTGTAAAAACGCTCAATCCGGTTGCCGTTGTCGCCGTAGCCATCAAGTCTTTGACGGTCTCAACCGTATCGAAAATCACCCCCTGCGTCGCTCGCGTCAGATGTGGAAACAATCGATGTTCATAAGCCTGCGGCACGCTTCGCGAACGGATTGTACTTAGAGGTGTAGGGCGGATAGTGAGCGACCCGAATGTCCAGGGTCAGCTCAGCAGCCAAGTCCTGTAGCGCTGCTTTGAACAGATAAGAGCGCGAACTATTGCTACCCCCACCATCACAGGTCAACAGCAATGAGGTGGCCGTTGGGTACTGCTGCCGCCCGTACGTTTGCCACCAGTAGCGCAGGGAATCAATCGCAAACTCATGCGTGTCACGAGAGGTGCCAATCTGAACATAGCCAACGTTCTCGGTGAGGTCATACAGTCCGTGCGGAACCGCTTTGCCCGTTGATAGAGAAGGCCAATCATGGTCGTAGACTTCTATGGGCGCTTGTGTGTAGGCGTGTCCGGCTCGATACAGTGGCCCGATTAACTCCTTTTTTTGGTATCCATGCTGATCACAGGCTCACCTGCCGATTGGTAGCTATCGACCAGTTTGTGTATTTTCTCAAACTGTTGATTGCGGTTAGGGTTGCTACCGGTTGACTTACGCTTGAGCGCCTGACGCCGTCGGAACTGATGATTATCGAGGAGTTGGTCCACCACCGTCACGCTGATGCTGATTGCTTCTTCGTCTGCTAATCGGTCGGCTATTTGCTGACGGGTCAAGTGCGTCCATTTAATCGACTCATCCATCGGTGAACCTGCCGTGTGACGCTCAACGACTCGCAAAAAGGCCGCATCGAGTCCTGCAATCGTGTCAAAAGCACTTTTACGACCGCCGCCAGGTGAGCGCTGTCGCGCTTCTCTCATTGCCTCAGGATCCGATAACTCGGCGATTCCCAACCGAATACTCCCACGCACACAGCCCAGGACTCGATGGATATAGCTGATGCCCCCATAACCTATTTTGACCGCTTCGATTGCGGCATAGCGGCGACGGTCTTTCTCGCTTAACGACTCATAGTAGCGCTGCATCTGCTCTTCTATTGCGCAGGAGTAAGCGCGAACGGTTTTCATCGTTTGAGCCGAAATAACTGGGTTTCCTCATTATCAGACATATTGACTCTTTTGTTTAATCCTCGATCCTTAGGTTATATTCCGCCTTAGAAGCTAGCGCACGGCTGCCTAGACCGGCGCTATAAGCAGCCAGATTCAAAGTTGTGGTAAAAAGCTGTATCTATAGCAGCTGTTATCTGTATAAACAAGACGTAATTACCTCCGCTAAGGGTAGTTTTTAATACTCTTTATTTTTACTTCACTGTGGGTAAATACTGACGGAAGTAACGAACATGTAAAAAAAGTAGGATCAATGTGCCGAAGACCAAAGCCTTAGCTACTATTAAGGAATCACCGCTATGTAAAGAAATGGTGAAGTTAAAAAACACTTGCCTAACTCACCTTTTCTGCCCGTAGCCTGATAGCTCAAACCGCCTGATATGTATGACATTGTTTAGGTGTCAGCATTCTAGGTCTGCGCTGTTGGTTGGCAAACAAAGACAACTTGTCTGCTAGTCGATTTGTCCTTTACCCAAAAGCTACTCTTTTTCTCAGCATGGAATCTGCGAGTCCCGAGCGCCAGTCAGAACCGCCTCCTGGCCACATCGCTAATCTTTTCGGCGTATTCATCACAATCGTGACGCTTACCCTTCCCCTGTATGCAATTTCTAACTTCAACACCGCCAGCATAGCCGCTCCGCAGCAGCCATCGACGCTGTTTATGAGGGCGCAAAAGTAGAAAAACAACAGTAGGGCTAAGCGCTGACCGCGTGCCCTGGCAGATAATTCACGCAACAATTTATACCCGTTTGTTGCCCCTGCTAGGCTACGGTCGAGGTTAAGTAGCCGACTGTAATTTCTTCAAAAACTAGGGCAATTCTTGTTACAAATGAATTCGGACCTGTCGCCACACTCCCGTAAAATGCATTGGGAAGGATCACCGGCGTAGATATGCGCTGGCCTTCATCGCAGTTAACAGGAGAAATTTATGGATCTATCTCGCATTCCCGCCCAGCCCAAGCCGGGCATTGTCAATGTGCTGATCGAAATCCCCGCCGGCAGTAAGAACAAATACGAATTCGATAAAGACCTCAACGCATTTGCCCTAGATCGCGTTCTGTACTCCTCTGTGCAGTACCCCTATGACTATGGCTTTATCCCTAACACCCTCGCTGACGATGGCGACCCGCTCGATGGCATGGTGATAATGGATCAGCCGACATTCCCTGGTTGCGTTATTCCCGCTCGGCCAGTTGGCATGATGGAAATGATTGACGGGGGCGATCGCGATGAAAAGATTCTGTGTGTGCCCGCTGACGATCCCCGCTACGCCAACGTCAAGACTCTAGATGACATTGACCAACACCGTCTAGACGAAATCGCCGAGTTCTTTAAAACCTATAAAAATCTAGAGAAAAAAGAGTGCGAAGTCCTCGGTTGGAAGAACCTCGATCAGGTTCAACCGCTGATTGACGAGTGCGTTAAAGCCGCTAGCTAAGCCCATAAAAACCTAATCGAAAGCGCCTCCGAAGAATCAATTCTCTGGAGGCGCTTCTTTATGGACTAGAAGTAGAAGCCCAATATGTAACAGCCGTTTAGATAACTCCGAATGATATCAGTGATATCTCCAACTGAGTTATTGAGTGCGAATGTCGAAGCGATCGAGCATCATTACCTTGTCCCAAGCGGCGACGAAGTCCCTGACCATCCGCTCGTGACCATCATTTGCACCGTAGACTTCGGCAACCTGACGAAGCTCTGCGTTTGAACCGAAAATCAGATCGCAGCGGGTGGCGGTGAACTTTGTCTCGCCTGTTTTGCGATCGCAGATGTCAAAGAGCATCTCGCGGTTGTCAACCGGCTTCCACTCATAGTCCATGCTGGTCAGGACACGGAAGAAGTCATTGGTCAAGACACCTGGCCGATCGGTGAAGATGCCGTGCTTCGAGTGATCGTAGTTCTGATCGAGGGCGCGAAGGCCGCCAACAAGAACCGTCCACTCGGGCGCGGTCAACGTGAGAAGCTGGGCGCGATCAAGGAAAATGCGCTCCGCCTTCACCTTGTAGCCGACAGCCTCATTATGATAGTTACGGAAACCATCCGAAACCGGCTTTAGCCATTCAAAGCTCTCAATATCTGACGTCAGCTCCTGAGTTGTATCCATCCGACCTGGGGTGAACGGAACATCAATCTCAACGCCAGCGTCTTTTGCAGCCTTTTCAACCGCAGCGCAGCCGCCAAGAACGATCAGATCAGCTATTGAAACTTTCTTATTACCCGACTGAGCACCGTTGAATTCTGACTGGATCCCCTCAAGCGTTGACAGAACCTGACCAAGCTCCTCTGGACGATTCACTTTCCAGTCCTTCTGAGGATCTAAGCGAACGCGCGCACCATTTGCACCACCGCGCTTATCAGAGTCGCGGTAGTTCGACGCCGATGACCAAGCAGCGGACACAAGCGCTGAGACAGAGAGCCCACTCGTCAGAATCTTGTCCTTGAGAGAACTGATATCAGCCTCATCTACAACGTCGTGATCCAGTGCTGGAATTGGATCCTGCCAAGGAAAATCTTCCTCCGCAACTTCCGGGCCGAGATAGCGCGTTTTGGGTCCTAGATCTCGATGGGTCAGCTTGTACCAGGCGCGCGAGAACGCATTGCTAAAGTCGTCAAAGTCGTTGAGATAGCGCTGACAAATCTCGTTGTAGGCTGGATCGACTCTCAGCGCAATGTCCGAAGTCATCATCATCAGATTATGCTCAACGCCCGGCTTGTGAGCGTCTGGCGTCTTTGGCGCATCAGCATCAACTGGCTTCCACTGCACCGCACCCGATGGGCTCTCTGTCTTTTCCCACTCGTACTTAAAAAGATTTGTGAGATAGCTGTTGTCCCACTGGGTTGGGTCTGGCGTCCACGATCCTTCAATACCGTTCGTCATCGTGTATTCGGCAAATCCGGTGCCTTCAGGGTTCTGCCAACCCAGACCCATCGCCTGGATCGGCGCACCTTCTGGCGCCGGTCCGATCTTGTCTGACGCGACCATGCCATGACTCTTACCAAAGGCGTGCCCACCCGCAATCAGAGCAACAGTCTCCCCATCGTTCATCGCCATGCGGGCAAAGGTCTCACGGATGTCGCGAGCAGAGGCAGCCGGATCGCCTTCGCCATTCGGCCCCTCTGGATTGACGTAAATTAGCGCCTGGTGCGAAGCCGCCAGCGGATTCTCAAGGTCATAGTATTCGTCTTTCGGCTCACCGACCCACCGGATATCGCGGGTGACCATCTCATCTGGATGGCCAGCGTGCTTCTTTCCATTTTCTCCGAACGGTTCACCGTTCCAGAACTCAGGCCCCCAGTAAGTAGCCCGATCCGCTTCCCATGCATCAATGCGACCGCCACCAAAACCAACGGTTTTGAAGCCCATAATCTCGAGTGCGCAGTTGCCTACTAGAACCATCAGATCGGCCCAGCTTAGCGAAGCACCGTACTTTTGCTTGATGGGCCAGAGCAGCCGCCGCGATTTGTCGGTATTGCCGTTATCCCACCATGAGTTAATTGGTGCAAAGCGCTGCATACCCTGACCGGCTCCACCGCGGCCGTCTGCAATGCGGTAGGTGCCTGCGGAGTGCCACGTCATACGAACCATTTGGGGTCCATAGTTACCGTAGTCAGCCGGCCACCACTCCTGTGAATCTGTCAGCAGCGCTTTGATATCGCTCTTCAGCTGATTAAAATCGAGCTTCTCGAACGCTTCTTTGTAATTAAGATCCTGTAGCGGGTTGGCCTGCGACGACTCTTGGTGCAGTAGCTCGACTTGAAGTCGAGTTGGCCACCAGTCGTCAGTCTGCGGTTTGGAACCGAGCGCACCGCCAACCCGAGTGCCACGGAAGGGGCACTGTGCAGGGGTGGCAGCGGGGGTGTTATTCATTAAATCCGATCCTTGTCTATTGGGGTTCATTGGTAAATTTCGTTGAGCGTCGCCGTTTACGGTGGTTTGAACGGCAAGCACCTTAGTAGTTAGAGAGTTTTGTTAGAGAATTTTGCATGTGCTAAACGCTCTACTATTTACTGAGGCACGTCTTACTAGGTCATATCTTACTGAGGCACATCTGAGAGCATAGCGATCGCTTGCGGTTCGATATGAGAACAACTTTTGTAAGCAATTCTCTGTAAGTAGCTTAAACAGACAACTTAGTCTCATATTCTAATTATAGTTGTTGCCTACAAGGTTTCCTCTGGTAGTTATCACCTGCTACCTAAAAGATCTAAGTAGCACGAAAGGCTTAAGTACCATGGGCAGCGTAGCGCTTTGACTAAATGTTACAAAGCCTTCGAGATCATTTAAAAGACAGCGTTCTATCAAGACTGGCCGCGTTCTGGGAAAGGTAAAAATTCGGGCTACTCGAATCTCTTAAGCAGTTTTGGCTTGGCAGCAATAGGCATGTCGAAAATGTCTGCGGCTGCCGTTAGCGTACTTATTTACGATTCACCACTTCGCCGCGATCAGGGTTAGGAATTGCCTTGGCGGTCTCATTCTTGACGGCTTCGTGATTTTGCAGGGTTTCCATATCGATCACATGGCGAAACTCACCATCGCCGCCGCTCGCTAGCGTATCGAACACGTCGTTAATCTCATCAATGCCAATCATCTTAATCCTAGGTGAGATGTCGTGCTCTGCGCATAGGTCAAGCACTTCTTGGGTTTCGGCAATGCCACCGATGAGAGAACCGGCTAACGTGATGCGGCTGAAAACCAGTGCGCTAGGCGAAAATTCAGGAAAACTGACCAGGTTGCCAACCACAATCAGGGCAGAGTTTGGCCGCATTAGGGCAATGTATGGAGCGATATCGTGAGGCACGGGAATCGTGTTGATCATCAGGTGCAGGCTCTGCGCCATCGATTCCATCTGGGACTCGTCCGTCGAGATGACGACCTTATCTGCACCTAGCTCAAGGATGGCATCTTTCTTGTCGGCGCTGCGGGTAAAGGCGATCACCTCAGCGCCAAGCGCTTTGCCTAGCTGAATAGCCATATGCCCTAGACCACCAATACCGACGACGCCCAGCTTCTGACCCTTTTGCAGTTTCCAGTGCTTCATTGGTGAGTACACCGTAATACCAGCACATAGAATGGGACCCACCATCTCTGAGGGAACCGCATCGGGAACTCGCAGTACGAATTCTTCGCGGACGACGATATCAGTCGTGTATCCTCCGTAGGTGTTCGACCCGTCAGGATCGGCAGGACCGTTGTAGGTCAAGGTAAAGCTCTTGGGACCTTCGCAGTAGTTTTCTTCACCGTGCTGGCAGGGATCACAAACTTGACAGCTATTGACCATGCAGCCCACACCGACGCGATCGCCCTCTTTAAACTTCTCAACGCCCTCACCTACCGCCGTAACAACACCCGAAACTTCATGTCCTGGAACGCAGGGGTACTGTGTGTTTCCCCAGTCGTCGCGGGTTTGGTGCAAATCGGAGTGACAGATACCGCAGTGGGTAATTTTGATGGCGACCTCACCAAGACGCGGACCTTGTCGTTCGAATACGACGGGAGCTAGCTTATCATCGGCGCTCTGGACGCCAAAGCCAAAAATTTTCATGCAGACTACTTCCTATTATCTAACTGAGCGCTAAACGCGAGCCAACTTACTAACGAAATTAGGGTCTAACTAAAGTTAGGCTGAACAGCCACAAATTACCACGTGCAGAACAATGCGCACAGATATCCGGCGCATGGATATCCGACGCCATAGATATCCGGCGCACAGGGGTTCGGCACCAGATATCCACAATTCGCCACCCACAGTTCGCCACCCACAGTTATCCGCACTTAACTGTCATCCACTAGTCGTCATTAAAGAGCAGGCCATCAAAGATCAATAAAACCACCGAGATGACAGCTTCCCTATGCTGGGTTCACTAAATCTATATAAAGAGCCGCTTGCTTAAATCTGGCACAATCAGCCGACGAGCCGATCTGAGGCACCATCAGCATTCTTCTTTACCCATCATGACTAAAACAGCCCAGTCGCCTATCATCGCAAATCTTCCAAACGATGCGGAATCTCTTCAAAACGACATGTCTGCGACTGGAGTTTCTGTACGTTTTTGGGGAGTCCGTGGCAGCGTGCCTACTCCAGCAGTAGCCAACCAGCGCTATGGCGGGAACACCCTATGCGTTGAAGTCTTAATGGATGATCAGCGGCTCGTTCTCGATGGCGGCACTGGCATCGTTAACCTAGGCCAGCATCTACAGAAACAAAACAAGCCTACTAATGCGCACATCCTATTTACCCATACCCAGTGGGACCGCATCCAAGGCTTTCCTTTCTTTCAGCCAGCTTTCAACCCCAATAATCAGTTCACTGTTTATGGCGGCACCGCCCCTAACGGCGCTTCGATCAAGCACTGCCTAACTGACCAAATGCTGCAACCTCATTTCACGATGCCACTACAGAACATGCTAGCAGGGCTGACCTTTCGCACGTTGGCAAATCGCGTCAGTTTTGACATTGGTAATATCACAGTAGATACCCTCAGAATCAATCCGGAAACTGAAGCCTTTGGCTATCGGCTCTCTTGTCAGGGCTATACGCTTGTCTATGCAACAGACACCCTCAATGGGCCTATGAGTGAAGACATGCTAGCCTTTGTTAACCAAGCAGATCTCCTAATTTACGACGGCACTTATCAGGATTTGAAGTATCTACGTCCGCCTGCCGCTGAAACGGGCATCGCTCAACCGTGGGAAATCGGCGTTGATATTGCTCAGCAGGCAAATATTAAACAGCTAGCGCTCGTACATCACAGTCCTGTACAAGATGATACAGCTTTAGATCAGCTGCAGCAAAAGGTCCAAAAGCGCTTTCCAGCTACAACGGTTGCCCACGAAGGTATGGTAGTTAGGTCTCCCAACCGTAAATTTCGGTAGCACAGCGCGTTCGTATGAGTATCTCTAAAGTGCAGTTCCTAAAGGGCAGTTTCTAGTGCAGTTTCCAAAGGGCCGTGCGCATCTACTTACTTCCCAAGAGAATCAAGAGAATCGCATACCCTAACATCTTCTAACTGTTGGCAGGCATACTGAGTGCGGAGTAAATTCTCCCCGGCTGTCACAAAATCGTTCCAGTTATCAAGTATCACCTCTTTCTGGGCATCTATTGGCCACCACGTAGGTGCCTCGATTAAACGTTCGAAGGAGCTGTCTACAACAAGTGTTGGCGCTGTTTTGACGCACTCGAGAATGTCGTCAAACCTTTCAGGAGAATGAAAGGGATACTGCCCAAACTCTGGACAAATGAGCCTATCGTTATCCGCACCATAGGGTATTGCATAAGTGTTTTTTCCTAGGCGTGCAAACCCTCTGCCATTGGGATATACAGCTCGAAGCGCTTTGGTCTCTGGGGATGCTTCAGCTAGCTCGGCTAGTCTTAACACTAATCTCTCAGCTACTTGATCAGGATATGCCGCGTACTGATATTTGCTCACTGTTCCGCTCAAGGCGATCGCACAAATCACGATTGCGATCGCAAACGAGGCATTTGTAAGTCGTTCACCTAGGCCAATAGCTAGGCAAATGAGCATAAGCGTATGTGAGAAATATAGAAGCTGTAGATGATGGTCCCATATACCAGTCAGACCGAGAACGACGACTGACATAACGCAGGTGGAAAGAGAGCCGACAATAAAAGCCCTAGTCCGCTTAGCTGTGCTCGGTTGAGCGGCCAGTAATATGGAAAAAACCATACTCGCAATCAGCGAGATCAGTATGACCAGTTTCTCTTTCTCTACTAAAAACATTGTACGAAGGTGCGAAGTGAAAGAGGTTATGAACGTACTGTTGTCTACTAATAGCCCATTCGAGTAGAAAAAGTTATTTTTTTGAGCTTGTAGATAACCAAAGGCTTCGCCTCGCAAGAACAGAATAGCCGTGACAATTGCGGAAACAGCAACAAATCCTACGGTCATCCGACCAAAGCGCGGGCGGCTCAGGCCGGCCTTCCATACGACAAGTTCATAGCTGAAGCAAAAAACAACCGGCAAAGGCAGCATGATCAGCTTCGTAAAAGCGACTAAACCTATGCATCCACCTGCAAGCAACATTCTTTGTCTTAGGAAAAGAGCGCACGCTAGCAAGCTGAGCGCCGTGCCAGGTAAGGTAGTATAGCCTGGGAGCCAAAAAACTCCCGTGAGTAGCAGAGGAACAGCGATCAGCAGAATTCCTTTATTTGCTGTGTCGATCCGATCAACAAAGCGCGCGATCGCATAGGCAGTCCCGGCTGATACGGCTACTAGCGATAGTTCAAACAGATATTCGGCAGCTGGTCCAAGCAGTCGCTGTGCTGACACAGCATAGAAAAACAAAGGATCCTTATTATCATAAACATCCACGTAGAGACGGCTGCCTGAGAGCAAATATTCGGCGACAGAAATAAAGATCGCTCTATCTGAAGAAGGGACTGGAATTAGTCGCGAGGTAAAGCAAATAAGAAAGACAGTCGCCGTCAGTATGACAGAAAAAGCAATTCTGATGAAAGCACGGTGTTTACTGAGATATTTACTGATATGCATTCGAACCGTTTCAAATAAAGAAGCTGAGTAGAAAGACGCAATGCCCCTAAAGTATTGGCTCTAATATCGACTCTGATATTGGCTTTGGAGATACTGGTCCTAGAGTGTTACTACAAATTAACTGCTCAGGGATTGTCTACTTAGGGATTGTCTACTTAGGGATTGTCTACGGTTTTTAATGTCAAAATAAAGCGTTGTTACAACGGCTCGAAGGAAAGGGGCGGTGATGATACCACCCAAAATACTAAAGAGCAGGCCTGCGGCATAAAACACGCCAGCTGTGAGCAGTAGTGTCTCTGGTGGAGGCGAAGAAGAAAGACTAACGCCTGCTAATGTCAGCAGATTGTTCTGAGCAATCTGAGCCACCAGACTAGTCACTATCCATATAGGTAGACAGATTAATCCGGCTAATATCATCACACCGGTCGCTCGTAGCGCATGCTTTTTCATTAGTCGCCAAGACCGTCCGATAGAAGCGATCGCACCTGAGTTTTGTTCTATCGCGAGCGACTGTTCAGCGACTAGCAAACGCACGGCTATCCAGATAGAAAGCCAAGTCAACAAAATAATAGAGATCAGCAAAAGCGCGCCGCCGCCTAAAAATAGGCCAGGGATAGGGTTGCCAGAAAGCGCCCCACTGCCCACTACAATCATGCCGAAGGCAAAGCTATAGACGAAAAGAGAAATGATGCTAACAACACCTGATATCACCCACCGGATAGCTGCTGAACCGAGCAAAGCAAACTTTCGAGAACGAGTGAACCGCAAGGACTCAGCAGGTGTTTCAGCAGGCATTTCATTAAGCGTTTCATTAGGCGTTTCTGGGGCCGCGCCTGTCGGCAGACTCAACGCTCTGTAAACCAGGCGCGAGATTGCCGAAAACTCTCCTAACGACTGAGCGTTACACCACAAAGCAAGGACAATCCAAGCTGGAATCAACAGCGCGAGAAAGCCCAAAAGATTATCTATCGCTATATTCTGACTCAGTACCCACAGCAGTCCTGCTAATAACAAAATCGTTGGTAAAAACAGCCAGGCACTGCCTCTCAAAGAGAGCGGTAGGTACTGAGAAAAGTTTGACCTATAGAGCCGCCATGCCGTACCGACAATTGTTCCAACTGCCATCGGTTTTTGCGAAGAGTGTATACCTGCAAAGTCTTCCACGGTTAGTTACCACTATATATATTAGTTGATGTGTTAGTTGCCACTGTTTAATTACCGCTATTTAGTTACCGCTATATTGAATGCGATAGATTCTATTGTTTGCCTCTTCTGTCAGCAGCAGCGAGCCGTCGGGCATCACCAGCAGACCGACTGGCCTTCCCCAGGTAGTTGGACCGCTCGGGTCAATCAAGAAACCCGTCAAAAAGTCTTCATAGGTGCCCGCTGGCTCACCCGCTTGGTCAAAGGGGACAAACACCACTTTGTAGCCCGTGCCCTCACTGCGGTTCCAAGATCCGCGAAAGGCTGAAAAAGCGCCGTTACGATAGCGCTCAGGGAAAGTATCACCGTCGTAAAACTGAAGGCCTAGGGCGGCAGAGTGGGCCTGAAACAAGACATCGGGCGATCGCGTTTCGGCTGCCTTTTCGGGCGCTCTGCTAACGCCGCCAGCAAGCTGCCTAGGGTCCAGGTTCTGGGGAGACAGATACGTATAGGGCCAGCCAAAGAACTCACCTTCTGCTACTCGCGTAAGGTAGTCGGGCACTAGGTCATCTCCGAGCCCGTCGCGCTCATTCACCGTCACATACAGCTCACCGGTTAGCGGATGAAAGTCTAACCCAACTGGATTTCTCAGGCCGCTGGCGAACGTCTGCGGATCGCTGCCGTCTAGCCCCACTGTCTGCACCGACGCGCGCGGCAGGGCTTCTTCATTCACATTAGACTTTGAACCTACTGATACGTATAGGCGATCGCCCGCTGGCGAAAGCACCACATTTCGCGTCCAGTGCTGATTGTATCCGCCTCCCGGCAGCGGCATCACCTGCACTCCTGTGCCTTCTAACGCCGTTTGCCCAGCTGTAAAGGGAAACCGCACTACTTCGTCTGTATTGCCCAGGAAAAAAGCGTCTTCCGAAAACGCCATTCCAAATGGAATATTCAGCCCGTTCTGCGCCGATGCAAATGTCTCTTGGGTTTCGGCTACGCCGTCGCCATCTGCATCTACTAGGCGACGAATTCGGTTCTGGCGCGTTTCGGTTACCAGCACGTCACCATCGGGCATTAGTGCCAGCCAGCGAGGCTGATCGAGCCCTTCGGCAAACACGTTTACGGTAAACCCTTCCGGCACGTTTAGCACTGGGTTAGCCGGAATAGGCACGACATTGGGTGACTTTCTGGCGCTGTCAGACGCATAGGGCTCTGGCAAACCGCTTAGAGACACCTGAATAGGCTCAGGGATTAGAAGCTGCGTAGGGATTAGGTTTTCGAGAGGCGATCCCAGCGCCGTCCCTACATCACTACTCGCCTCAGGCTCATTCACCTTAGGCTCACTTGCTTCAGACTCATTCACCTCAAACGTAGATGTCTGACAGCTCGCTAGCAGCCCCGCTGAGGCAAGCAGCAGTCCAATGAAACCGCTTGAAAGGCGCATTTTCTAGACAACCTGCGAAAGAACCCTACCACTATGACGCTTTTACCGACATTTTGCCTCGATTCAGAATGGCCACAATTCGACTTTGCAGCGGCTCGACCCACTCAAATCTCAGCTAACTTAAAAAGTCCGAAATATATGTTGCCGTCAGCTCAGCCCGCTCCAAATGCGGCACATGCCCACACGCTTCAATCCACATTAGCTTTCCATTCGGCAGCGTCTTTTCAAATCTGGTCGCATCCTTCACACCCAAAATCTTATCCTGCCGCCCCCACAGCACCAGCGTCTGCACCTCAACTTGGGCAATCTTCTGCGCTAGTCTGCCATAGCCCCGGCTCTTCGTAAACGCAATTAAGGCCTCTCGCCAATTCGGCGTCTGCAAATGCAGGCTGGCACACAGCTCTGCATCTGGCGTCACAAAAGACTTGTCATAGTAAGCATTCTCACTAATCTTGCGCCGCACCCGAGGACTACGCAAAAAGCTCGTTGCCCACTTATCTAAAGGTGAAAACATAAACCGACCAATCACTGGCGCAGGCGCAAACCCCACCGCGTCAATCAGCACCAGCTTTTGCACCCACGCCGGATGGCTCACCGTAAAGTCAATCGCCACCCCGCCACCCATCGAAGCGCCGACCAAAACTACCGGCTCACCTACTACCTGCTCACAAAAAGCAGCTAAGTGCTGACGAATTAGATTAGGGTTGACGGTATCCGACGGCCTGCGAGTTTCTAAAACGGGACTGGTGCGATCGCAAAACCCAAACCCCAACAAATCAAACGCATAGACCTTTCGTTTGGCCTGGGCGTATTCCACTAACAGAGGCACCAATCGACGAAACTCAAACAGCGAACTGTCAAACCCATGCAGCAAAAGCAAGGGCGCACAACCTGCCGCACCCTCACCTTCGATCACACCCTCACCTTTGACCACATAGCTTGTCGTGATCGCACCGGTTGGTAGCTCAACCTCGGCCCACTGAATATTTTGCGCGATCGCAACCGAAGTTTCTTCCGTCAGCCCCGCAGCCGCATCAGGTAGTCTCAATTTTTCATCTCCGCAGTTAATAAACCGCTAGGTAAAGCCTTTCGCCTTTGGCGCGTATCCGCATAAAAGCTCGCCACAATTGCCAGCAGCATCCACCACAGCGTACTGATTTGAGGCCGATACCACACAGTATCAAACGCACCTTGCACCAGCAGACCCGCGATCGCACCTAGCGCCCCAATCAGCCATAGCCCATCTTCAATCCGCATTTGCCGTAGCCGCGTTAGCTGCGCCCAGCCCTGCTGAAAACTTAGCCCCAACATCCACAAAAAAGCCAGTCCAGCCACGATACCGCCTTCTACTAGCGTCTCAAAATAGATTGAGTACGCGCTTAGCGCCGTATAGTTTGGCCGCTGATACAGCGGATAGATTTGGTTGAAAGCCTCGTTCCCGGGTCCAATTCCGGTAATCGGTCTCGCTTGAATCATTTCAAACACTGCTTCATACACGTTCAGCCGGAAGTTGTTACTGCTATCACTGCGCATTGCAAAGATACTCGTCACTCGCTCACGCACCGGCGGCACAAACAGCACAGCCGCCACCACTACTGCTGCTGAGCCACCGAGCAACAGAGGCAACGCTAGCTTCTGCCAAACCGGCGGCAGCTTCGGACTAAGCCAAAACACCATCAGCACCATCGTCAAAAAGCCCATCGCCAAAAAGCCCAGCCAGCCACCCCGGCTCAGCGTCAAAATCAAACAGGCGCTGCTTGTCACCGTCATCACTAGCGCTAACAGCTTCGGTAGCCATCTCGACCACACAAACATAGCCATCGCCCCAAAGCTCGCAGCGGGCATCAGGTAGCCCGCCAGCAAATTCGGATTCTTCAAATAGCTGTACACCCGCGTCGCGCCTGCCATATTCGACTCTGGGTCTACCCAGGTCGCCAGCGCCTCCGCGCCAAAGAACCACTGCCGTAGCCCATACACCGATACCACTACCGCTGTTAGTAAATACACTAAGATTAGCCCAGAGCGCAGCTCTTTAATCCGCAGAACTCTTGCTAGTAGCATAAACAGCAGCACGTTCAGCGTCAGCTTGATTAAACCAGAGAGCGCCGCCATCTTGACCGGAGAGAGCGCCGTCGCTAGTGCCATCGCTCCCCAGTAGGCCACTACCGCAATATGCAAAGGTGTCAGCCAGCCTTCCGCGCGATCGCTCACCGTCAGCAGCAGCCAAAAGCCCGCCGCCGCCGCCAGCAGCCAACCAATCATCGCCGTCGACACATACGGCGCTAGCGCAATCATCAGCGCCACAACTACCCAGGCAATGCCGTCACCCCACGCCAGCAGCCAGCTACCCTGCCGCCAAGCCCTAAACGGCGACATCAGCGCGTGCAAAAGGCTCACCTCTCGCCACTGGTGAAAGTCAAAATTGCGCAGCGTTAGCCTTGAGGTGATCGGTTGAATTATTCCAAACATATAGACGTGAAGGCTGATAGCAATATCAACAGGCGGAAGTCTAGACAAAATATCTAGATTTTTCAGGGTTGGCGCTGAATTTTGGTGCGATCGTTTGGGAAAGACCCAGATGAAACTGGGTAAAGGTAGAAGCGATCGCACTAAAAAAGTCAGCTCTCTGTTTAACACTTATCAATATCTGTCGATACTTTCTAGAGATTAAAGGTATCTTAAGTGAGCTTGCACCCGTATTTACTAACAATTTCCTACCGGCATCGTTGCTAGGATAAAGGGCTCGTGTATCGTACCAAAGTCCTGCCGTTCTACGCCCTCTTTCTTTGCCCTTCTCCTCCTGCGTCATGGCCCACACTTCACCCACTACAGACCCAGCCCAGCAAGCTAGAAAAGGTGTTTTACTTGTCGGTATAGTGCTGCTAGTTATGCTGATATTTGGAGCCAAGCGTCAGCTAATAGCCCAACAGTTTGTCAGCACCTCAGCAGGCAACTTTGCCGAGACCGAACTGATTGATATTGCCGGTCACCATAGCCCGTCAGTCGAAGTTGTCGCTCAGCTGCAATACACTCAAGAAGCCCTGTTCAAAGCAGAAATTCTAGACAGCAGTGGTGATACTATCAGCCAAGTTAGCCAAGAGCTAAGCAGCAACCGCGAAGAAAGCCAAAGACAGCTAAAAATTGCCGACTGGCCCAATCCCGATCAGATAAAAGTCAAGCTCACTGTCGCCAGCCAATCTATTTCAGCCGCACCGCCCGAAGGCATCACCGCCACCGAAGTTCCAGTTATCTTTGAAGTCAACATCTACCGCCAGTGGCTCAACCGAGCCTTTCTCTGGCCCGGACTGTTCGCCTGTCTTGGGCTGCTGATTATTATCAGCATGGCTCGTAACAAGGCCAGCTCTTGGTAAACCGGCCAGTATTTCTTGTAAAGGTTATCTTCGACACGCAAAGACTATGTTTTACAAAGTCTGCCTAGCGATCGCTATCGGCATCTTCACACTTAGCCTCATCGGATCATTTACCCCTGCTAGCTCACTTACCGTTCGTCAGCAGAACTTCGTTGATTCCACCGCCCAAAGCCGCATACGCACCCCCTACATCGTGCCAATTCCCTATGGCTATAGCACTGGCGGCGGCGGCTCCTCGCGATCTAGCTACGATGGATACCGGGGCGGTGGGCCCGGCACTGGCAAATAGATACCTTGAAACAAATGACAGATGAAGGATAAACGATGAAGTTAAAGCAGCAGCAGCGCCGTTTACTGTTGCTAACGGCTGCCGTTTCATCAGGGTGCGGTCTAGCCGCCGAGCTTTTGTTAGGCACGCTCACTAGCTACCTAGTAGGCGCTCAGGCGCTAGCCTATGGCGTTGCGGTTGGCGGCTTTTTGGCAGCTATGGGGCTAGGCGCTTATCTCAGCCGCTTCGTAGCTAATCCCAAAACCCTATCGCCAAACCAGGCGGCGACTGCTCTAGTGACTACTTCAGAAACCACTCTAGAGTTTATGGCGGCTGTCGATCAGCAAGATCAGCTAATCAACAGCTTCTTCACCATTGAAATTGTTTTAGCGCCGCTGGTTGCCCTTGTTCCTCTCTGCCTTTTCGCGCTGTTTGTGATAAATGGCCCAGTCTGGATCGGGTTAACGATCGGTACGCTGCTTCTTGGCATTCTTTCTGGAATGGAAGTGCCTCTGCTTACCCGGCTAATTGAGCTAGATGCTCAAGATCTTAGTAACTCTCTAGCGGGCGTCCTGGCGCTGGACTACGTTGGTGCACTTGTAGGGTCTCTGCTCTTTCCAGCCGTCTTACTTCCGTGGGTGGGCTTGTTGCCTTCCGCTTTTGTTATCGGCTCTTTACCTGCCTGGATGGTCTTTTTCTTAGCTGGCGCTTTTCCCAAGATGAAATCCTGGCGCTACGCTGGCATCGGCATCGCCATTGCCCTGTGGGCTGTCACCCCAGCCGTTTTACCCTTTAGCAACAACCTCGAAAACAAGCTGTACAAAGCGCCGATTGTTTGGCGATCGCAATCCACCTACCAGCGCATAGTCCTCACGCGCTACGGCCCAGACGTTCGACTCTTTCTCAACGGCGAACTCCAGCTATCTACAGTCGACGAATATCGCTATCACGAAGCCCTTGTGCACCCTGCCCTATCAGCCGCCGCTGCCAACGACCCTGGCTCCAAGCAAATTCTGCTGCTAGGCGCAGGCGATGGCATGGCCCTGCGCGAAGTCCTCAAATGGCCCAGCGTCGAGCATATCACCGTTATTGAACTTGACCCCGAGGTAGTCAAGCTAGCCCAAACCCGAGCGGCCCTTGTAGAATTCAACCGACAGGCCTTTAGTGACCCTCGCGTCTCAATTCAATACGGCGATGCCTTCAAAGCGATCGCACAAATCACTGCTCAGTTCGATGTAATCATTGCCGACTTCCCCGATCCTGACGAAGTTGCGATCGCCAAACTTTACTCTAAAGGGTTTTACCAGCAGCTGCGAAGCCACCTCACTCCCAACGGTATTCTCGTTACCCAGGCCTCTAGTCCTTTCTTCGCCCCCAAAGTCATCGCCTGCGTCACCAGAACCCTCAGTGCTACTGGCCTTACCGCTGTGCCCTACACCGTCAATATTCCTAGCTTCGGCCCTTGGGGCTTCGTTATTGCCGCCAACCGTACACTTTCCTTTGACAATGTCGCTTTGCCTATCGAAACCCAGTTTCTTACCCCCGATCTCCTACCCACCCTCTTCGTCATGCCTAAAGACACCATCGAGACTAATGTCGAAATCAACCAACTGTCCAATCCAGTGATCGTGCCGTATCAGTCCAACCCGCGCTGGTCAGTCTATTGAAACTGGCTACCAGATATATTTGCCAACGTATACAAGTAGGCATCGCCCGGTTTAGCCATCTGCTCCGCGGATTACGTTCATCATTCATTTAAGCTCTCATGGTTAATCTCTTCTGGCTGCTGATCCTAGCTATTCTTGCCGCCGTCACTATTTGGTACTTCAGCGGCGGCAGCACTCGGCAGCCTAATGCAACAGGACTGCGTCAGCCCACCGTCTTCACCCTTCAGCTCGGCGACGTTGTGCAATACGACAATATTGACTGGATCATTGAAGACAAACTCACCTATAACGACAGCGGCTGGGAGTGGCTAGAATATCTGCTGCAAGACGGCGATCGCATCGGCTTTCTCTCAATTGAAGACGACGACCAGCAATTCCAAATTCCAAGATACGGACATTGTGAAACGACACGAGTCATGTCTCGTCCATGAGCCAGTGACGCGTCAAGAAGTATTGCTACGAATGGGTTTGGTTGATTTCGACTGATCTAGCATGAAATCCAGCAAGGCCGTCCAACTCTCAAACCACAAGTAGTTGGTGAGCGCCAGGATATCCTGAAAAAAGCCTTGGCGGGTGCCGCGAATCTGTCGAATCTGCTGATAGCGCTCATCAGCTAGATGAAGGACAGTATGAAACAAAAAGGCTAATAGGTTTAGGGTCAACAAAAAGGCAGATAGATGCTGCTTGCCATGCCCAAAGTTATGTTCGAGATGATAGCCCTTGGTTTTCAACACATTGTGATTTTCGTTTTCGGTTTTCCAGCGGCAGCGACCCGCAGCAGCGACTTCAATCACAAGCTGCCCGGTGAGGTGATGGTTGGTCACCCAACTGTTACGGTAGAGGACTTTCCCATCTGAAATGCGCGTTACCGTCAGCTCACACCAGTTTACTGATAGCGCAGGAGCCTCGGCTCGCATCGGCACGTCATTGAGATAACGATACTGCCAAACTTCATCGGTCTTGCCCCGGCGCTGCTGCCGCTGCATCGTCTTTACCTTGCCATGAGACGCCTGAAACGCTATCCAGTCGTAAAGTGCCGGGTGCGATTCGGGTAAACACACAAAGATAAAATTAAAACCCTGGGCTAAGACCGCTTCACACATTGGCTGACGACTAAAAAGGTCGTCTCCGAGCAGCGTCACCGCTTGATTGACAAATATCTTTGCCGCTGACGCTATCCATCGTTTGGCGGCAGCTTGCTCACAGTCCTGCTTCGCATGGCCATCTTGAGGCGTAATCATCTCAGGTGGCAAGGAGATTACCGCCGACTGCGCAGGCGAGACAATCACAGGCAATATCGCTTTGTGAGAGTAGGTGACTTGGCCGCTGCGTGAGGTTCGTTTTGAGCAGCAGGGGCAGCTAATGTTATGGGAGCTGTAGTAGTCAGTGCCATCTAAGGCTACGAGCAGGTTCCCTCCCAGGGTCTCAAACCCTCGCAAGTAGCCTTGCTGATGAAGCACATGATAGATATTGATGAATATTTGAAACAGGCCCTGGGCCGCTATCTGATCGAGAATATTGCGAATCTGCACAACGCTGGGTATTTTCTCCAGCCCAAACAAACTCTGCGCATTATTGCGACCGTTGCGGCTATCGAGGTGGCGCTGATAGTCTAAAAACGAGGCGCTCTGCATGAAAAAACAGCCGAATGCACCTAAAACCGTATCCCGAATGCTGTAGCTACTGGCATTACTCGGTTTGCGCGGGTCGTCTAGCCCGGCTATCGCACCGTTGAGTTCGCATAACAAACTATCGAAACTGATGCTAGCAGTGGCCATTAGCTGAACGGGTGACGGGACTGTTATGGGAAACTCGTTCGTTCACCTTACGCTATCTCAGCAGTCGTTACTGCTTCTTGCTCAACTCGCATGTTCTTAAGTTGGAATTTGGAACTGCTGGACGACGACACCCTAGAAGTCACCTTCACCGAAAAAGTAACCGACTGCCCCGTTGATCCTCCACCGCCCAGCCAAATCACCTACCGCCAGCAAATCTTCAACCGCACCGAAACCGGCACCGCCACCCTCAGGCGGCAGCGCAAACCCAACAGCCCCGCCGAAACCTGCCAGTACCACGACTACAGCGGACCTAACAACAGCGTCATGTCCATCGAAACTTGGGGCAACGAAATCGAAGTCAGCATCGGCCAAACCGTCCGCCCCTACCAACTTACCTTTCTCCCCGGCGACGGCGAAAGCGTCTACAGAAGCGATCTCTAGTAAACGATCTCTAGCACAGAAACTCCGTTAAGCGTCACACGTGACGCTTACACCCACCGAGCACCCCATAATAACAAAGCACCCAACCCAAACTCCCTTTCGAGGGGTCTGGGGAAGCTTGGGTCCCAAAATAGCCTCAGCCAAAAAGAATCAAACAACATCAGAACTACGAGAAATCGCCCATAAATCTCTCCTGATCAAACCTATACCCTTTCCCCAAAAAGCCCATCAGCTCTCGACAACTATCCGCCGCCGTTTGCAAACAAGTCGACGCTCCCGGCGACGGCGTAATGTTAAACAAGATATTGCGCCCCGAAATCTTCGCCTCCCCCATCTCCAGCCTCCTAGTTCGCAAATTCACCACCTGCGGCCTCATCCCGCCATATCCCTTTGCAAACCGCAAATCCTTCAGCCGCACCGAAGGCACAATCATTCGAACCTTCCGAATAAACAACCGCTTCCCGATCAGCGGAATATCGTAAATGAAATTCATCACAATATAAGCCAGAATCGTCCAGTCACTCAAAATATTAAAAAACGAGACAAACGCATCCCAGCTCAGCCCCGCCGTCTGAAAATACTCCCAAACTGTGCCATATCGGCCCCGTTCCAACATCGGCAGCACCTTCGCCGTCGGCCCAAACCGAGTTTGCTGCGAATCATGCACCTCCGGGTCCCCGTGAATCGCCGCAAACGGCAGCTTTGCCATTTGCACCGTGTATACCTTGCCATTTAACAAATGCGGCGCAAAGTAAAAACTTCCCGCCACACTTAGCAGCGCATACTCGCGTCCATAGCCCAGCTTCTTAGCAAACAACAGACTATGTGCGCCGCCGGTAACCGCAACAGTCTTAGCCTCTATCACATGTCGATCTGTTGTAATTACGAAGTGGCTAGTATCTCGATTAGTATTCTGTTCACCCGCTGCTAGCCTATCTTCTAGTTCATTCTCAACCAGCTCATTCTTTACGGATTCAATCGCCAGCACCTTCGTTCCCAGCATCAAGTCAATAGACTTATCTGTATCCTTTATCGAATTCTCTAAAAAGGACTGCGAGAGCCTACCGTAGTCAACCGTATAGCCCTCCGGCGTAAACAGTGCCAGTGTTTCTTCATCCACCGGTCGCTTCTTCAAAACATTTGGCTCTAGCGACTCTATCTCTGCTCGCTTAATCAGTCGCAGATCTGGAAATAGCGATTTAAACGTTTCGTAGCGATCGCGCAGCTTATCCGCCTGCACTTCCCCTACCGCTAGCACCATCTTGTGGTACTTCGTATAAATAGTTTTCTCCGCATCATTCTCCAGCAAATACCGCTTCACCAAACTAGCCGCGCGGTTCACCTTTTCAGCCTTTTCAAGCGTGTAGTTTGTTTCAATATCACCAAAATGCAGCGTCTGGCTATTGCTCGTATGCTTAGAATTGACCTGCGCTACAGCCTCATTTTTCTCGATCAGCGCAATACTCTCAACATTGGTGTACCGGCTTAGGCTGTATAGCAGCGCCGTGCCGCACACACCGCCACCCACCACTACCACATCATAAACATTCTCATGCTTAGCCACGCTCAGCCATCCCTGTTAGTCAGCAACTGCAGTATAGCCTTGCTGACACCTAGCCGAGCCTTTAGTTCACCCGCACCAGCCGCACCTCAGTGCGCTGATTCTGCACAGCCGTAGGGTTCACACCTGGTAATGGCTCGCTCGCTCCTTTCCCTTCAGGTAAAATATTCAACGCAACGCCAAAACCCTTCAGCGTCTCTACCACAACATTTGCGCGAGCCTGGCTCAATTGTTGATTAACCGCTGGACTGCCCGTGCGCGAAGTGTGCCCAATTACCCGCACAGCGACGTTTTGACCATTGAAGTCATTCAGCGCGATCGCCAAGCGCGAAAGCGTCTGTGTACCTTCTTCAGTAAGCTGAGCCGAGCCGCTGTCAAAACTAACCTGCCCAGGCGTATCTAGTATGCCGATATCTGGGGCCTGCTGAATATCGCCCGTTGAAACGACTGGAATAGACGCGGTGTTTCCTTCACCGGCTAACGTATCGGCCAAAGCGGGATTATCGGCCCTCACCAAATCAATTAGCGTTTTTGTATTATTCGCCGCTTCTGCCAAATACTGTGGTGTATACAGCGACTCAACATCGTTAGGAATACCCTCTAGTTCATTAGCCAAGTTCAAAATAGCAGCGGTTGCCTGAATTCGCTTCTCCAACGTGCCGTTGTCCATCCAGTCCTTCGTCTCAACCGCTGTAAAAAAGTCAATGCCGTTGATGATAGCGACGGCTTCACTCATCGGCAAATCGCCGTCGTTAGCGACCTGCTCCTGTAGCTGCGAAGCGTCTCTAGCATTGGCATCAATACGCCGATAGTAAGTCGATAATAGCTGGGAAATAGCCGATGGATTTGATTGCTGTAGCCGGTTCGAGGCAACCAGCACATCGACAATAGCGCTCGGCGCGTCATCACTAGAAAGCACTACACTATACCCCTCCTGACGCGCTTTCGTTACGTAGGGCTCCCACAGCACTGCGATCGCAATATTATCCGTCGGGTTTTGCAACAGCGCCCAGGCTTCCGACGCGTCAGCGACCGGCCTTAACTCAAAATCAGCCAAATCAAAATTATCGAATTGAGCGTCCAAAACCATCGCTAGATACTCACTAGGCGTATCCTCAGCGTAGGTAATACTCAACGTCTCACCTTTGTCTAACGACTGCTTTACCTGAGCCTCTAAACCTATCAAAGACTGTAGGCCAGGATAGCGCTTAGTATTGAGCACCACCGCATCCGCCCCTACCGTTCGATCGATTAACCCAACAATCTTTCCTTTTGGCCGCTGCTGCAAGTACTGATCGAGCGTTGTCATCAGCAAATCGGCCTCGCCGTCGCTGAGCTTTTGCGCTCTCAGGCTCTGGTCGAACTCATCGCCGTAGTTTATCTCTATGCCTACTTCTTCTAGCGCTGACTCAAACTCTGCGTTGCGAAAAGTGCTGTAGCCACTAAAAGTATCGGCCAGTATAGTCAGCCGGGTAATGCCATTAGCAGCCTGATTCGATCTGGCGTTGGTAGCACCGCCTGCAGACACGCCAAAAACCCTAGCCGACGACGCCGAGTTTGATGCGGACCCAGTGCCTTTATCAAAAACGCGAAAGAGCAATAGGCCTAAACCCGCCAACACCGCTAGGCTCAAAAGTGCAGCTAATGCTTTACGAGAGAGCAAAGATGCGCCCAAAGCAGATCTTCTGCGCGGCTCGGAAGAAACAATCGACACAGGCCGAGTGATCCCTGGTAGCTGCTGCTCAATCCAACTTATATCAAATACCTTTGCGTAGATAGGGTTAGCTACTCCAAGCTTGCCGTATCTCAGCACCACTAGGCCAGAGCTCAGGAGAACTTCCTGCTCTTTGCTCTGATTAGCCGCGATCGCACCTCTCTGTAGGATCTGTAGGTACAGAATTAGCAAAGAATCTCTGATTTCGTAGCTAAGAACAGCATTAGCTATCTTGTTAAGATGAGTAGCAGCCTTATTGGTTTGCCATCGCTCTACGATCTGACGTTGCACAATCGTGTCTACAGTCTTAGCGCCCAAGCCTGTCCCTTCTAGCTCTGCTCGCTCTGCCTGCGTCTCGCCAGCTTGCTCTAACACGCAGTCGCAAAGTATTTTAGACAGCGTCGGCTGTCCATTGGTCCAATGCTGAATGGCATCTAGAATCGCTAAGACGGCTGGGCGATCATCTACTCGAGAAGAGAGCGCCCGCTCAAAATTAGAGAGTACTGCTGAACGCTTGAAAGGATCGTTGACTGGGCGTTTAGAAGATGTCATTAGTTTGAAAACTGATGGGCAAACTCACCCACGGCTAGGTGGCCGTGATGGCCGTAAACACACTTACCGGCACCGCAGCACTCCATCAGGATGCGATCGCTTACAAGATACTAGTGTACGGCTGCCCTCTCTTCAAGAAAGCTATGCTTCCGCGCGCTAGCGCGCCGCTCTATTAGCAATACGCAGATGGCAATACACAGAGGGTCTAATCGGCACAGACAGAATTGAGCCAAAGGGCCAATGCTTTGTGGTCACCGGCGCTTAGTTTCCTCTTAGACACACGCATTAGATATGCGCACTAGTACCTTGTTGAATGTCGATACCTGTCAAAACAGAAGTATTGAGGCTCTGTTATTGAAATATTGAGAAGCTGTAGAAGGAAGCTATAGAAGACTGAAGTATGAATTTAACTCGTACTTCGTGTTCGCACTTCGATTCATGTTCATGCTGTCAGAAACTGCACTGATAAAGCTAGGGCAAATGTCCTTAAAATAGAATAAAGTATTAGCGTTTAAGCTTGAGTAGAAAGGAACTCGAATCTTCTAAGCCTGAGTCTTGCAATGAAGCTTACAGCTTAAAGGTAAATAGGTACAAGGTAAATAGGTACGATTACGATCGTATCTGCTAAACAAAAACTTTTTGGTCACTTGTTAGTTGCAATACAAAGATAGCGACGTACGGACATAAAACCTTGTTTGAGCCATGGTTATAAGACCTTGTTTAAGTCGTACATTGCTATCTTATGAACTGTTGGTTAGGCGAGCGATTAGACGATCTACGGACACTAAGATTTCGCTTAGTCGAAATACTGGTCTAGAGAATGGAAACCAACGATCGAGAAACCATCCGATTGAAAATGAATTGCCAGCATGACTTACTAGAATGACTTGCTAGAAATGGCATACTAAAGCAGTAGTCATCCACCGATTGAAAACACCATGCCACTGAACCGCCGCCGCTTTATCGTCTTGAGTGGACTAGCCTTAGGTGGCGCTGGCGCTGCTGGGCTTCGGTTGCGCTCATCAGCCCTCGGGTCGGATGTAGACTCAAAGGCGATCGCCCAACCAAACCTTTCTCCTTCCTCAGCGGCGACTATCCCAGTTGCCGAGCGTGCCCAGAGCCACAGCCCTACTGGACCAGCGAATCTTTTTGCCCCCGTGCGCGGCGATATTCGTCTTGCTATTATCAGCGACCTCAACAGCGAGTATGGCGCTACCGACTACCGCCGAGAGGTAACCGAAGGCATCAGCCTCCTTCCGGAGTGGCAGCCCGACATGGTGATCTGCGGGGGGGATATGGTAGCTGGCCAAAGCCTCAGCCTCTCTGACAGTGAAATCGAAGCGATGTGGACGGCTTTCGATGAAAAGATACTGTCGCCTATCCGCGCGGCAAAGCTACCCTTTGCACTCACGATTGGTAATCACGATGCCTCTAGCTACCAGGATGAAAACGGCGAGTTTCTGTATGTACTAGACCGGCAAGAAACGACAAAGTTCTGGGCAGGACATCAGTCTGATACCGATCTTACCTTTATAGAAGCCGATGGGTTTCCCTACTATTACAGCTTCGAGCAAGGCGGCATTTTTTACCTAATTTGGGATGCCTCTTCGGCTGATATTCCGCCTGAGCAAATTGCTTGGGCCGACCGGGCGCTCGCGAGTCCTATTGCCCAAAATGCCGAGCTTCGCGTTGTTATGGGACATTTGCCTATGTACGCTGTCTCACAAAGACGCGATCGCCCCGGCGAATACCTCAACCAGGCCGACGAACTGCGTCAGCTGCTTGAGCGTCATCATGTCCATACCTACATCAGCGGCCATCACCATGCGTACTTCCCTGGCAAAGCGGGCAGCATTAACACCCTCCACTGTGGCGCTCTGGGCAGCGGTCCCAAGTCTCTTTTGACCACCAACACTACTGCCTTCCAAACTCTCACCATCATGGATGTGTTTCTAGACGACGCTAGTACCGTCTACACCACTTACAACATGAACAGCATGGAAGTTGTTGATTCTCAATCACTGCCGCGTCAAATCGTCGGCCCTAATGGCCGCGAACTACGGCAGGACGTTGCTCTAGAAGAACTCACTCCCGCTGAGCGATCGCAGCCTTACATTCCTAGCGAAGCGTGAACGTGATGCTAGTACTTGATGCGATCGCGATTGCTCGCACCCGCATTGTTTTCTAAAAACTCAATCATCTTCCCAGCAATATCCATCTCAGTCGCCTTCTCGATTCCCTCAATTCCCGGTGAAGAGTTTACCTCCATCACCACGGGTCCATGATTTGAGCGCAGCAGGTCTACGCCCGCAATCCTTAGCCCCATTGTCTTGGCAGCTCTCACCGCCGTGCTGCGCTCCTCCGGCGAGAGCTTAATCTGCTTAGCGTTACCGCCTCTATGTAGGTTAGAGCGAAACTCGCCCGGCGCTCCTTGACGCTTCATAGAAGCCACGACCTTACCGCCAATCACAAAGCAGCGCAAATCTGCCCCCTTTGCCTCCGCGATGAACTCTTGCACCAAGATATTGGCCTCTAATCCTCTAAACGCCTCAATTACCGACGTTGCCGCCTGGTCGGTTTCAGTCAAAACAACCCCAATTCCCTGAGTTCCCTCCAGCAGCTTGATCACCAGCGGCGCACCGCCAACAATACCAATCAAGCCATCGATGTCCTTGGTCGAATGGGCAAAGCCAGTAACCGGTAAGCCAATGCCCTTTTTAGAAAGTAGCTGTAGGCAGCGTAGCTTATCGCGCGATCGCGAAATTGCCTGAGACTCATTAGCCACGAACACATCCATCATCTCAAACTGACGCACTACAGCAGTGCCATAGAAAGTGTTGGACGCTCCAATGCGAGGAATCACCGCGTCCACGCCTTCTAGTGGCTCCCCCTGGTACAAAATCTGAGGATTACGCGACGTGATATTCATGTAGCAGCGTAGGTAGTCAATAATCTCCACCGTATGACCACGCTGTTCACCGGCTTCTTTAAGCCGATGGGTTGAATAAAGCGCGGAGTTTCTTGATAAAATTGCTATTTTCATGTTTTAACTGTTGACTACCCTTAGTTTTTTTCTGCTTGTGGTCTTTAGAACTGCTCTTTTTTAGCTTGTGTTTAGGCGAAGGACTCTGTAGATAAGACTGACCAGAATCTACTAGAAACCGTCGGCGTACCGCCTCACGCCCTAGCAGCATCCGAAAGCCCATCATGTCTCGATTGGTCAGCGTCAGATCGATTGGCCACTGCTGATTGTTTGCTGATACGATCGTTCGAATCACAGGGCGAGTTTCCGCTTGCCCACCTGAGTTTTTCACCGCTCTCGTTTCTAGCAGCCTGGCTTCGGCGGTAATTACCTTCTTTTTATCACGCTGAGAGGGGTGAACCTTGAAGCGAACAAACTCTGTATCGTCTCGTTTAAACAGCTCAATATCAAAAGCGTGGAGAGCCGAAGACCGAGCGCCTGTATCGATTTTGGCTTTAACGCTAGTCACGCCTAGCTCCGGTAGGGCAAGTCTTTCCCTCCAGCCAATTGTAGGTAAACTGGTACGGTTTTCAGCCGTCATAGTAGATTACGCGGTAGTTTTTCAAAAGTTTTCAAAATTGTGGATAGCCGAAACAAATGGTCGGAACAATAGTTTATTAGACAGTTTATTAGAAGGTACCCATGCAAAAATTGATGCAAAAGCAAAGTTATCGTTACCCATTTATTAACTCACCTTATGCTGCCGTCGTCTAATAAACAGTTTTTCTGCCTCTAGCCATACAAACAACAACAAACTAAAGCCAACACAAATTAGCAGCTCGCCAATAGACAGATAGTGCGTACCAAAGAAGTTACGCAGCGTAGGCACATAGATAAGCAACAGTTGCAATATAGAAGTAACAACAACCGCAAGTAAGACGTATGGGTTGCTGATGGGCGACATTTCTATCGCTAGGCGATAGCTAGAGCGAACCGCGATCGCATGTCCCATCTGCGCCAAACATAGCATGGTAAATACCATGGTCTTCCACCGGTCAGGATTACCCGGCGTAGCGTGCGTGTACTGATAAGACCACAGCATTAGCGAAATTGCCAAAATAGCAAACACTATGCCCACCCGGATCATGTACAGGCCTAGCCCTCGCGCAAAGATACTCTCCTGCGGATCGTGAGGCGGGTGATTCATCATACCGGGCTCGGCTGGCTCCATTGCCAGTGCGAGCGCTGGAAAGCCATCAGTTACTAAATTCATCCACAAAATTTGCAAAGGCGCCAGCGGCACCGCCACAATCGGCAGCAGCAGCGGCGAGAGCGCAATGGTAATCACCTCACCAATATTCGAGCCCAAAATATACTTGACGAACTTGCGAATGTTGCCGTATACCACCCGGCCCTCTTCCGCCGCCGATACAATCGAGGCAAAATTGTCATCAAGCAGCACCATATCGCTTGCTTCTTTGCTCACATCTGTGCCCGTAATTCCCATCGCAATGCCGATATCAGCCTGCTTCAGCGCCGGGGCGTCATTTACCCCATCTCCTGTCATTGCCACCACCTGCCGCTGCGCCTGTAGCGCCTGCACAATCCTCAGCTTGTGCTCTGGTGAGACTCTGGCATACACACTAGTTGTACCTACCGCTGCCTCTAGCTCGGCTTGGGCCATTGCCTCTATCTGCTGGCCGGTAAATACAGTTTCGGCAGCAGTCCCGCCGGCGTCTTGACAATTTTCATCACTGACTATCCCCAAATCCAGCGCCAGCGCCCTCGCGGTCAGTGGATGATCCCCAGTAATCATCACCGGGCGAATGCCTGCTAGCAGACAGCGGCGCACCGCCTCGCGTACCTCTGGACGCGGCGCATCGATCATGCCAACTAATCCTAGCCAAATCAAATTACGCTCAGCCGTATCTGCACTCATCTGTTGTATATCAGCAGAAAGCCCATCAGCAGAATGACTATCAGTCTGCCTATCAGTCTCTAGTGGCCGGTAGGCAAAGCCCAATACCCGCTTGCCTTCACCAGATAAGCTGTCGACCTTAGCCAAAATCTCTTCGCGGTCCGATTGAGACAGAGGCTGCGCCGCGCGGCCTAGGCGATCGCAGCAATCCAACAGCAGCTCTGCCGACCCTTTAACCAACACAATAGCAGGCGCTAAAATCCCTAGTCGGTTAGCTTGGGGTACGCTCACTACCACGCTCATACGCTTTCTCTCAGAAGAGAACGGAAACTCTCTTTGACGGGGAAACTCGGTTTCTAACTGAGACTTCTCCAGTCCGGCCTTTGCCGCTAAGGTCAATAGCGCTCCTTCGGTCGGATCGCCTACAATTGCCCACTGCCGATCGCCATTTGGCGTGTTCTCCGTTTGCAGCGCTGCGTCATTACAAAGCGCACAGTTCAACAGCAGTAGCGCCAGCGTCGGCTTCGTCAGCGGTTCTATCACTTTCTCTTTTAGCTGAAACTCACCGACTGGCGCGTAGCCTTCGCCGCCCACTTGAAAGTCGCGCTCGAACGGCAAGCCAGGCGTATGCACCGACTGCACGACCATTTTATTTTGCGTCAGCGTCCCGGTTTTATCAGAGCAAATTGTAGTCACCGAGCCCAGGGTTTCTACCGCCGGTAGCCGCCGCACAAGTGCGTGCCGCTTGACCATGCGCTGCGTTCCTAGTGCTAGTGTCACGGTAATGACCGCCGGTAGCCCTTCAGGCACCACCGCCACCGCCATACTCAAAGAGACCGTCAGCAGCTCTTCAAACGCAGACCAGCCCAGGGCTATCGTCCCACCGACGACCACCAGCGTTACCAGCGTCAGCGAGCCAAATACCAGCACGTTTCCCAACTGCTTTAGCCGCTGCTGCAAAGGCGTTGAGAGCACCGACACCGACTGAATCATCGTGGCGATTTTGCCCAGTTCAGTCTTCATGCCGGTGCGGGTAACCAGCAGCTTGCCACGCCCATGCACAATCTCCGTACCCTGAAAGGCGAGATTCTTCCGCTCAGCTAGGACAACCTCTTCCTCTAGGTTTGCCTCTACGTATTTCTCGACCGCAGTCGCCTCACCGGTTAGCGCCGATTCTCTAGCTTGCAAAGCCGCTGCTTCTAGCAAACGACCGTCAGCCGCTACCTGGTCACCGGCTTCTAGCAGCATAATATCGCCGGGAACCAGCTCTTTTGCTGGAATCCGCTTTCTTTGGCGATCGCGCAGCACGCTCACATCCGGCGCAGAAAGCGTCTTTAGGGCCGCCAGCGCCTCTTCCGCTCGGCTCTCTTGCAAGTAGCCCAGCGCCGCATTGATCAAAACGATAGCCATAATTGCGATCGCATCTTTAGGAACCTTTCCAGCGCGCACGTCTAGCACCGCTGCCACAATCGCCACCGCGATTAGCATCAGCAGCATCACATCGGCAAACTGATCGAGCAAAATCTGCCAGCGGCTGCGTCCTCCTATCTCCTGCAGCTCATTCGTACCGTAAATCTCTAGCCGCTTCTTCGCTTCCTCAGTCGATAGTCCCTGCTCCGGATCGCTTTCTAGCTCGCGGATCGCCTGCTCAGCATTGAGCGTGTGCCACGGTTGAGCGGTAGGGCTCTGCTTAGGTAGAGGCTGAGCTGCCAGAGGTTGAACATCAGTCATAGAGAATGCTCTGCCACGTAATCCTTTAGCTCATTAGTCTATAGCAGCAGCGGATTTTCCAGCATCTCTAATTTTGAACATAGATGTGAACATGTCCATAGGCATTGCGCTCTATTGCACCTGCAAACCCACGAGACTCAAAGTTGAAGCGATCGCGCTCACCTGTTCTCACCGCCTCTAGCCCCTGCTCGATCTCACGCGTCGAACGCCCATCTAGCATTCCTAACAGCGTCGTCCGCATCACCAGCCGATCTACTGCCGCCGCAAACGTCGCCTCAGATTGAACAACTTGCTCAGAGCTTGGGTCATAGGCATAGGCCAGCGTCACCCGATTAGGCACAACATCGTACACATCGGTGTCGTAACCTCCAATATTGGCACGCTGCGCCGGCGCACCTAGCCGATTGCGCACCTGTTCGACCGAATCCCCTGGCGCAAACCCCGGAACCGCTACCATTTCACCCGTTCTAGACTGGGCGCTCGCTGGGTTACCGCTGTCACCTAGCAGCAGCGGTGGCTGACCTGTTGCTAGCGCCGCTAGGTCTGGTTCTTCTGGTGCAGTATCGTTTTCTGTATTGTCGTTCTTTTTAGGCTTCTTCGGTTTCTTAGGATTATCCTCATCCTCGTCATCAATGGCATTCTCAGTAGCGTTCTCAGCAGAGGTCTCATCCGCTTCGTCAGCTTCATCGCCAGTCGCCTGTTCTTCAGGCGTTTCAGCATCTTCTGCGTCGCCAAAAACGCTCGGGTCTATTTCTGTCGCAGCGGGCCCAGAAAAGACATTAGACAACTGCTGCACCAGTCCATAGCCACCTACCGCCGCAATGCCCGCGACCAGCAGCACCAAGGTGAGTAGGGAAGAAAAACAGCCGCCTTTCTTTTTGGCCTGCACCCGATTCTCGTTAGCCGCTGGCTGATTTTGGTAGGCCGTAGGCAGCGGTAGCGCTGACGTTTTATCATTGTCGCTTGCATAAGCCGATCGAGAGCCTGTTCGATTGCTGTTCTGGGTTTTGCCTTGATTTTCACCTCGGTTTCCACTTCGATACTGAGGGGCAACAACTTGGGTAGGCAGCTCAGAGGGTGTTGGCCCCCGGCCATAGCCGGACGACTGACTGGGTGACTGACGGCTGACGACTTGTCGATCTGTCTCTTGAGAGGTGCGCGAACTAGCGCGCGAGCTAGGCCAAAAATCGGATAGCGAAGTCAGCCAGCGGTCCACCGACTGAGGGCGATCTTTTAGCTCAAGCTGCATTCCCTGCGCGATCGCATCAACTACCCCTGCACTGACATCGGGCCGTAGCTGCTGCACCGGGATTAGAGGGCTGCGATCGCGCAGTACCGCCGCCACCGGAATCGTTCCGGTTAGTAGGGTATATAGCGTCGCCGCTAGGCCATAGATATCTGTCGCCGCCGAGCGGTGCGCTTTGGGCAAATACTGCTCTATCGGCGCATAGCCTTCCGAAACAATGCTGGTGTGGGTCTGCGTAGGGTTTCGCGTCAGCTCTCGAGCAATGCCAAAGTCAATCAGCACCGCCTCTCCTGTAAGCTGGTGAATCATAATATTTTGCGGCTTCACATCGCGATGCAGCAGCCCCTTAGCGTGAACCGCCTGCAGCGCCTTGCCAACCTGCTGCACGTAGCCAATAGATTCAGCCTCACTCAGCGGCTGTGGGGGTGAGCTTTCTGGCAGTACGATATCGTAGAGCGATCGCCCCGGAATGTAGTCCATCACCATGTAGGGCAGCTGATCTTCTACAAAAAAGTCGCTGACGCGCACCACATTTGGATGGCTGCACATTGCTAGCCGCCTTGCTTCGTCTTGAAACTGCCGCTGCAGCTCGCTCAAGTTCGGTGCGCGCCAAAACGACTCGTTCAGCGTTTTGATCACCACAACCTGGTCTAAAAGCGTCTGATGAGCCCGAAACGTCAGGCCAAAGCCACCTCGACCCAAGACCGCTTCTAGCTTGTACTTTCCGTCTTGTAGGTGCTTTCCGATTAGGCTGCTCATACCAAGGGCTCGTCTCTATAACTCTATTTTGGAACTCTATTTTTAACGCTGTTCTTGGCTCGTTTTCCCCAGGGTCTTTTCTACGGTCCTTATTGTGTCTGCTTAGGGCAGCCGCGACAGCTAACGCTGTTACGGTTTCTAGGCTGTTCGTGAGATGAAGATTGAGATCTTGGCTATTCTTGATGCAAGCATACCTAACTCACTTGTCGCTGGCTCGTCCGCCGCTGGCTTGCCTGCTACTAACTTCACCATACAAACGCCCCCATGCAAACAACAGCACGACCTGTCGCCGCTTCGCCATCCTACCCGCAGACCTGGGACAACACGCAGTTTTTTAGCGGCACTGACGACCCGCAGATTGCAACAGAAGCCGCGGAGATTAAAAGCGCGATCGCAGAACTCAACCAGCGCTGCCAACCCTTTCAGCAGCTAGCCGCAGACGCCGACACCGCCAGCCCTAACGACACCGGCCTGATGGAAGAAATTCGCGCCATTCACCAGCAGCGCACCGCGCTTGACCAAAGAATGGGTAACCTCAGCACCTACATCTACACCGCACTTAGCACAGACACGCAAAACGCTAGCGCCAACACCTGGATGCCCATCCTCCAGCAGCTCAGCGCCGACCTTTCCCAAGCCCTCACGCCGCTAAACGTCTTTCTTACCCGTGCCAGCGAAGGCTTCATCACTCCGCTGCTCACCGACCCGGTACTTAGCGAAACCGCTTTTCTTATTCACCACCAGCGCCAGCTCAAGGATCAGCTACTCAGCGTTAGCGAAGAACAGCTAATCACCGCCCTAGCGACCAACGGCTTACACACCTGGGGCAACCTATACAGCGAGCTGGCTGGAACGCTAAAGTGCACGATTCAGGCTGAGGAAGGTGAAGCCAAAAGAACCGAAGCCAAAGAAATCGGCCTAGCCCAAGCCGCCAATCTGCTTAGCCACCCTCAATCTGCTACTCGTAAGGCCGCCTGGAACGGCATCAGATCCGCCTGGGAGACCCAGCAAAGCGCAGTCGCCGCCGGATTAAATGCCATCAACGGCTGGCGCTTAGAAGAAACGCAAAAGCGATCGCACCATCGTCAGCTCCACTACCTCGACAAAAGCTGCCACCAAAGCCGCATCTTGCGCAGCACCCTCGACGCCCTAATTGACACCACTTACCAGCAGCGATCCATCGGTCAGCGTGCTCTCACCGCCATGGCCAAAGCCATCGGTCAGCCGCAGGCTCATCCCTGGGATTTGATGGCCCCAGCGCCAGCAGCGGGAGAGGTAGAAGAGATTTCCTTTGAAGCTGCGATCGCGCTAATCAGCAACGCCTTCAACCAGCTCACGCCGGAAATGGGAGACTTTGCTATCATGATGGCCCAAAACGGTTGGATCGACGCTGCCCCTACCCCCAACCGTGCCACCGGCGCATACTGCACCAAATTTGCTACCCCCCGCGAGCCCCGCATTTTCATGACCTACGAAGGCACTATGAATAATGTTCTAACTCTGGCACACGAACTGGGTCACGCCTGGCACAACTGGGTAATGCGCGATCTGGCCTCCGCCCAGTGCCGCTATCCTATGACACTCGCTGAGACCGCCAGCATCTTCGCCGAAACCCTCGTCCGTGAAGCCCTCATGGCCAGCGCCAAAACCCCGGCCCAGCAGCTAGAGATCGCCTGGCAAGATGCGCAAAGCGCCGCTATCTTCTTACTCAACATCCCTGCGCGCTTCGAGTTCGAAAAGCGCTTAGTCGAGCAGCGCAAGGTTGGAGCCGTCCGCCCTGCTCAGCTTTGCGACATGATGAGCGCCAGTTGGAAGATGTGGTATGAAGATAGTCTTAGCCAATACGACAATCTCTTTTGGGCCAGCAAGCTCCACTTCTCTATTTCCGGTCTCGGCTTCTACAACTACCCCTATCTCTTTGGCTATCTCTTTAGTCTGGGCATCTATGCTCAGCAGCCGCTAGCTACGTCGGTACCTGCCCCTGGGCAAAGCCAAAATAACAACAGCACCTTCAACCAGCGATACACAGATCTACTGAGAGATACCGGTACCCTGACTGCTGAAGATCTAGTAGTGCGACATCTGCAAAAAGATCTTAGCCAGCCTCAGTTCTGGCAAGACAGTCTTAGCATCGTTGACAAATCTGTAACCCAGTTCGAGCAGCTCGTCAGCGCTGTAGCAGGAGCTGATTGAAGATCTCAAAGCAATAAGTATGCTTAGACATCTAGCTTCATATAGCTGCCTGGCTGATTAGAATTATGTCTTGACGAGTTTAATGAGTTTGGCTATTTCAACCCAGTTTTGACTACTCCGCGGCCTGAAGGCGCGGGGATTCCCTGGTCAGGGACATAACTTTCAGATCCAACGTTACCGCCAAACCCAAAGAGGTCGTATCTCACAGGGCGTTTTCCTTGTCTAGCAAGGCGGTTCCGACGTGCCCCGTCGTACCGAGTCCTTTGTTCAAAATATTGATAGCTGCATTCTCATCTCTATCTAGCACACAGCCACACTTGCAGGCGTGAGTTCTGGTAGAGAGAGACTTCTTCACTATCGTTCCGCAGCTAGAACATGCTTGCGACGTATAGGCAGGATTCACCGCAACGGTTACCCGGCCAAATATATCGCCGTAGCGCTCTAGCCACGTTCTGAACTGATACCAACCTGCGTCAGCAATCGACTTAGCCAAGTTGTGATTCTTGACCATACTTCGGATTCTCAAGTCTTCGTACGCTACGAGGTCGTTAGATCTCATCACGGACAACGCCAATCTTACAGCGTGGTCTTTTCGCTTGCGTGAAGTTGTAAGCTCGAACCTGGCTAGTCGATTTATTGCTTTCTTGCGGTTGGCTGACCCTTTTTTCTTTCGAGAGACGCGCCTAGCTAGCTTTTTACGCTTAGCTTCACGCTTTCTGTAGAATCTAGGGTTCTCTTCTTTCTCGCCATTGGAATCGGTGTAGAAGTCAGCTAAGCCAACGTCTAAGCCGATTGTGTTGCCAGATGGTTCTAGCGTTTCCTTGCGGTCTGCGGCTACGCAGAATTGGCAGTAGTAGCCATCTGCGCGGCGAATCAGCCTCACTCGCTTAATCAGCTTCTCAGCATAGTTGCCAAGGTCGTGAGTGCCTACCAGTTTCAAAAGGCCGATACCTTTCTTATCAGTGAACTTAATCCGCTTAGGCGCTGTCAGTTTCCAGCCGGACGTTTTGTACTCGACTGAGCGAGCAAACTGCTTGAACTTTGGAATACCAACAGGCTTAACGCCTTGCTTGCAGTTTTCGTAGAAGCGGCTAATAGCAAACCATGCACGTTCAGCGCTGGCCTGCCTAGCCATGCTGTTGAGTTCATTGGCAAAGTCAAACTCTTTTGCTAGCTGTTTGCACAGCTTGCTCAAGTCATATTTGGACGTGCCCTTAACATCCATCCACAAACGCAAAGCCTTGTTCTGAACAAACTGCCCAGTCCTGATAGCTTCGTCTATTGCGGCAAACTGTTGAGGCTTTGCCTTGACCTTATACTCTAGAATCAACATGTTCTTACGCTAGCACTCACCTGGGAGACTCGCGAACTACATCCCCGTGCTGAAGCACCGGGCTTTGCCTGCGTTCTCCCAAACCCTCTTAGATCCGGTAAAGATCCAAGCTGTGGACCTGAAGAATAGCAGTTCTACTTATCATGAACATCGATCTAACAGACGACGCGATCAGGATGCAGGCGTGGCGATCGCAGATACAAACTAGCCTGTCTAGACTAGCCTAAACAGGCTGTAGCAGTCTCGCTGTATGTCTCGTAAGACTTTACCCCTGTCAATGTCTCTTTCAGCTCACCCGATTGAAAGAACATCACCGATGGCATTCCCTTCAGGCCAAATCGCTTAGAAACTTGCCTATTGTTGTCAAAGTCTAGCTTTACAACGATAGCGCGATCGCTAAACTCCTCGGCTAAGCGATCGATCAGCGGCGAGACCTGTTTGCAAGGCCCGCACCAAGAGGCCACACAGTCCACCACCAGCAGCGATTCCTTTTGAATAAAAGCATCTAGCTCAGCTTCATCTCGAAGAAAACGCGCCGCGCCCGTCTCCTCCTGATCTAGACGAGATAGCGCATTTTCTACTTCCGCCGCCGATTGACTACCGTTAATGACCGTCAAACGCGAGGGCGCAGCCGCCCCTTTAGAAGCGTGCTGCTGGTAATACTCCATCACTGGCACGATGCTCTCTTTGTAGCTTGTAATGCGATCGCGTAACACTGACACACTCGTCCCGGCCCCCTCATCCGCCGAGAGCCGACTAATCAAAATGCCAGTACTCGCCTTGATATAGGCCGCGATCACTTCCGGTAGTCCAAACGACAGCAGCATCGCGTCCAGAGCCTCCGCCTGGGTCAGGCTTACCGGGAACCCTTTCAAGACCCATCCCTTTAGCATGACATCCGGCTGCTCGAACCGCTGACGCAGCAGCTTTATCATCAGCGCATCGGCAACGGTCTCACCCTTTTCCCTTGACGCTCGCGCTTCCACGCCCAAAGCAGACTCTTTGACAATAGCCTGACGAACCAGAGCCTGCATAGACACATGCGGCACCTGCCACCGATCAGCAAGCGCGATCGCCTGCGTCTCTACCCCCGCGCCCGGCGGTCCTAAAAGAATAAGCTGCTTAGATTTCATGCAAAAGTAGACTCCTACGAACGACCTAGCACGCAAAAGTCGTCATAGAGAGCGAGACCAAAGCCACTAGAACACGTTACTTATTCTAAATCGTGTAGCGACCGCGCTGATCAAAAAGGCTATCAAAACGTACAGCTATCAATTAGATAGTGTAATCATGCGATCGCATTCAAAACAGCGACCTACCCTCATTGGCACTACGGCTATCTTGATGTGGGCTACGCTAGCGCTCCTGACTGAGCTCAGCGGCGCAGTGCCCGCTTTTCAGCTCACGGCGATGTCTTTTAGTATCGCCTTTTTAATCGGCGCTGTGGCCTGGTGGCGCCTGGGCGGCAGTCCTATTCAATATCTGCGGCTACCTAAGGCCGTTTGGACGCTGGGTATCACTGGGCTATTCGGCTACCATCTATCTGTTCTACTTTATCGCGCTGAAGAATCCACCCGCAGCAGCAGCAAGTTTGATTGCCTATTTATGGCCGCTGCTGATTGTGTTTTTCTCGGCGCTGCTGCCGGGTGAAACGCTCAGGTGGTTTCACTGTGTCAATGGATTTTTTTGATTAGATTCATACCCAAGTTCAAGTTTTAGTTCGCCCGTCCGGATTTGTCTATACTTTGGCCTATGCCTATGCCTATACTTTGTCTATACCGGTGAAAAATATAAACAATAATGGCATCGGTTCTACCCTATTTCTACCTTGAGCGCTTCTGCTCAAATCGACTGCGAACGACTTGAGTTGGCGACCAAGACGAAAACCAGTAGTGCTCTTGTTTAGGACCAAGATCTTTCTGAAAAGACACCAGGGCAATGTTGTTAACGCCTACGACTTCTCGGCCCTCTTGGAACCAGCGAGCTTTCCAAAACTTGAACCATCCGAGCCAGGACTTGCTAGCCATAGCGTGAGGCGGAATCAGCTCGGTCAAATTAGAGACAATATCGACTGGTTGCGCCGGCGATCGCATCAGCCACACCATGTGACAGCGCCAGTCCGCAGAGCCACGCTGCCGCTTATCAGAGTGCCTTGTAGCGTCATGGCTAAAACTGCGAACCTCTTTCATATCGGGTGGAGAAGACCAGCCGATCCACCGACGCGATCGCTCAGCTAGTAGCCAATCTTTAAGCCGAGTGTGCAATATTTGAGTGAGTAGCTCTTCATTCTTCATGGCGCTACAGGTGAACTGAACGAGGCTAGCGCGATCGCCCGACTTAACGTTCTCATAGTCCACATGAATCACAGAGCTATAGTGAATGTCGCCTGAAAGAACAACAACATCTTGACGATGCTGAAAAAGCGTTAACAACAATGTCGCCAGCGCCTGATCGTGAAAGTTCCAAGAATCACCCACGTCCGCAGAAAAAACCTTACGCCGCTCAAGATGCCATTCTTGGATCCAGTCTAACGCTCGCATACCGAAAACATTCGTTGGGGCAATCACGAAGGTACTGTAGTTCGGGGCGCTGAGAGTACTACCAGCCTCTAGATTAGAAGGATGCTCAGACCGTAGGCTATGTCGCCGTTCAGAGCGCAGTTCGGGGCGCGGTTCCAAAAGAGGTTGGCCAAGCTGCGCTTGAAAAGCGCTAGGGCACATCAGCATTGGTGGCGCGATTGGTTCTTCTTCTATAGGGTAGCCTCGCCAGGTGCGCGTATCTAGCACGATAACCTCATGGCAGGCACTGCGAATTGTGTAGTGCCAGGTAAGCGCTTTCTCGTCCCGCTGAAATATCCAGACGTTTTTATCTTCAATGAATTGAGGAAGCCCAGTGTGTGGATCTGTCGGCGGCAGGCCAAGATAAGTTGAGATCGCCATTGCCGCTGCCGCATCTTCACCGCCAGAGCGCGACCACGCTTCAGCCGCGGCTAGCAGGGCTTCACCGGCAGTCTTTTCGTCAGGTTTTTCCTCGGTCTTTTCCTCAGTGCCCTGGGGACCATTAGCTTGCGACTCAAACTGTTCTGGCGTGTTGCCCCACCCCTGAAAGACGGCATAGGCCAGCATCGCGTTTTGCACCGTGCGCCGCCCCAACGGCTTGCCCAGCGTCCGCAAACACCAGTCCTGATTTAGGTTCCAATCGTCGCTGACATCGTGATCATCAAAAATCGTGTAGGTCGGAATATTGGCCAGCAGCCGTCGGACTTTCCACAGCGTGTGCAAAAACTGCTCCATATTGCGCTTGTCTTTATTCCAAGCGCGAATGGTTTTTTGGCCTGTCGTCACCTGAGCGCCAGTAGGCAGCCGCGCAGGCCAGCAGGCCGGAGAATGTGCCAGCAAGTAGGCTCCGCAATATTCTCCAAAGCTCAGCAAATGGCTAGTTGTTCTTTCTGCTTTATTCTTTAGTCCGGCGGTGAATCCCGCTTGCTGAGTGGTAAATTTGGCTCGCTTTCCAGCAGGTAGCTGTTTTGGATGAACCCAGTTGCGATCGCAGTGCTGGTCTTGGCTGCGGCTGGGCAAAAGCTCAGACGCCTCACGGTTAAGCGGCAGCTTTTCTTCCCAGCCCAGAAGCGTATCGCCAAGTGGCGTAGCCAACCACAGCAGCGGATCGGCCACATCGTCTCCGTAAATCTGATCGCCTGTCATGAAAAGCTGATGCGCTCTAGTCCTAGCATCGCCCGCATCGGCCTCAAGCAGGCAGTCCAAGATAGGCAAAGCATCAAACCCTCTGCCGTGGGGCTTGCGGCAGGAGCCGTGAACAATCTTGAGGTCAGTCAGCTCGGACGGGGGCAGGCTGAAAGTCGGCTTTTGGTGAGCGAAGTAGCTGATGGCGTTAGAAATCGGCCTATCGACGCCGTGCGCGTGTGTGCTATCTCTATCGGTTCTAAGCGCTTCCGATAAAGTATGGGAGTCTTCGGCTATAAACTGTAGGTCGTAAGCGTAGATGCGATCGCTTACCAGCTTTTCACCCGCTGCCGAGCGAGCCGTCACCGCAACGACGTGCAAATACGCACCTAAGGCAACGGTTTCTCGCCGCCCTTGAAATATGCACCGGCCAATCTGCTCGCCCGCTTGCTCAGTCTTAAAGATCTGTAAATCGACTAGACAGGCGCGCTTGAGCGCAATCCAAACCGTTACATCCGTAGCCTGCGTTCGCCGCAAGATAGGCCCCGCTAAAATCAGCGGCAGTTCTGCTATCAGTTCATTTCCGCTGAGATAGTTCATAAAAATACGTTATATAGCTCTTTATGCTGCAATCCGCTTTATTCTTCTGCTTCACCCATCACTTCAACTTCTGCTAATAATTGGCCTCTGCTAATAATTGGCTATCGTTAGCTAGAGAAAACATAGCACTTGAAGATAGAGGCGATGCACCAACCAAAGGATACAGATTAGAGGCAATAAGTTACAGTTTGAGACAGAATGCGAACACACGAACTGCCACAATTGCTGAGGAATTCAAGCATTAATCTGGGTATAGCAATATGCGGAAATCTCTCTCTTTGCGATTTCATAATCTTGTACTTACTCTGCGTTGCACATTCTTTGCTCGGAATTAGGCCCAAAATCAAAGCCAAAATCAAGCCAAACTGCGCTCCATCATTTTTAGCGCAATGCACAAATTCGCCTGCGTCCACAGCAGCGGCGTTGAGACATTCGGGACGTACTCATCGTGCTGAATGTAGTACAGCTCAGGGCAGCGATAGGCTGGAATCTCGACGGGTTCATTGTTGCCCTGACCAGCTAGTACAATATTGCCTGCGCCCGTAATCTGGCCTAGGGCTCGGTTCAAATGCAAAGTTTGCAGCGCTAAGTAGTCGAGATTATCGTCGGATTGAAACCATTCGCCATAAATGGCTGAAATAATCGGATCAAAAATACACCACTGCGCTTCTTCGCCCCGCTTCACCGTGCGATCGTGCGCTGCTAGCCAACGCTCACGTCCGATGTATTTTGCCGTTTGGATGGACTTATCTAAATCTTGAAAGTCTCGGCACCAGAAGGTGTCATAAGGATAACGCTGAATGCCGTGTTCGCCGGTCAGTGCTGTTTTTATATTAAAGAGAATCACCTCGGCCTGCTGCCGACTGACCACCTTGAGTGGATAGATGAGGTATAGCAAGGCGGCGTCGTAGCGACGTTCGTTTTTGGCGGTGCGACATTCCCACGGCAGAATCTCGTTTAGCGCGGTTTCGCCTGCTTCTATAAGCTGAGGGAGCTGAGGGAGCTGAGAGAGCTGAGGGAGCTGAGAGAGCTGAGGGAGCTGAGAGATAAGACCGGCTGAGCGCTTGAGGGTGGCATGAAGGGTGGCGTTTGGGCTGTCGGAGGTGAGTAGCGATCGCAATGCTTTCAACCCCGCTACCACCACCCCGATGCTAGAAGCCGATACCTTACGCCCTTCTTCCCAGTGCCCACTGTCCGCATCTTCCCAATAGCGAATCGCCTCAAAGTAGGCCACAAAGCGCAGCAACATCTCGCAGTCTTCTAGTGCTAATGGCATCAACGATTGGGTCTCTTCCTGTGCTGCTAGTTGGCAGTACAGCCATACAAAGTAGCCCAGCGCGTCGTTTTGAGCGTGCTCCCAGTCCTCGTCAACCTCACTTAGGCTTTCGCCATTGAACCGAATATGGGGCCGCTGCATAACCTGTTCTTTCAGCTCGGGCTGAGTGATGATGGCATCGAAGCGACACTGAAACTTCTTGAAATAGGCCATCAGTCCCGTTAGCACTTCAACCGCAGCGGCATACTGACCCATCCTATAGTGAGCGTAGGCGACATACACGTTGTCTCGCACCCACACATACGTGTAGCCCGTATTGTCTGAGTCTGCGGCTGCCGCTGCCGGAAAAAGATGATGCCGAGTCGTGGAGAACGCTAAGGTCTGCTTTGCTTCTAGCGTTTGCCAGATTGCGGCCAAATCTGCCTGGGCGTAATTGTCCTTTAGCAGCGGGGCAAGGGCCGATGCGTTGACAAGATAGTTCACAATTTCGCCGTCCTCATACTAGATTGTTGTCACTACGTTTTTACGACAGTCTCGTGCGTGAGTAGCTGCCGCAAGAAGAACAGAATCACTGCCGGCACCCCTGTGCTGATAACCAGCACCAGCCACAGATTGGCTCCCCACTGCGCCGGATGATCTAGCGCCCAGCCGCCTAGCGCAGGCCCAATCAAAAAGCCCAGCGCCCAGCACTCTGACTCTAATGAAAAGTAGATGCCTCGCTGATCGGGCGGTGCCAGCTCTCCTACCAGCGAGCTCGCCGCCGGACCGTATAGAATTTCGGCGATCGCAACCAAAGAAAACCCGACCAGCGCTACCGCTAGCGCATAGCTAGCCACCATACCGGTCAGCCAAAACAGAGCCGCACTGCCTGCCCACGCCAGCAGCGTCATCAGCAAAACAGCAACATAGTCAATCTGCTTGGTCCACCGCACCACCGGCAGCTGACCCGCAATCTTGATTAGCGCGTGCCAAAAGAACAGATAGCTAATCATCTGTTCCGAAAAGCCTAGCGCCGTGTCTCCGCTCGGAATAAAGTTTGCTAGATACAGCGGTAGCGTGCTGCTGAGCTGGGCCCCGTAGATGGCAAAAAATGTATTGGCTACCAAGAAGATGGTGAGGCGGCGATCGCGCAGTGCAATGCCCCAGTTGACCGCGACTTGTCGCAGCGTCGTTTCCTTCTGACGGGTCTCTGCGATCGCTCGCCAAATCACCCCAGCAAATACCAGGTATAGCAGCCCCTTGGCCAAAAACAGCGCCTGATAGCTGCCGTTGATCGCCATGTACTGCCCCGCTAGCAGGGCCCCCAGTCCCATGCCCAGATTGTTCGAGAGCTGAGAGAGCGCATACGCCTCTGACCGATTTGCATCCGTACTCAGATCAGCGGTCACCGCTAGCGTCGCTGGCCAATAAAGGCTTGCCCCAGCTCCCATCAGCACGTTTCCCGCCACTAGCAGCGCAAAGGTATTTGCAAAGGCTAAGCACAGACAGGCCAGCGCGCAAATCACAGAGGCTAGCAGCAGCGTTCCTTTGCGCCCTAGCCATTTGGAGTCGATGGCACAGCCCGCCAGAAACCGCACAAACAGGCCCGCCAGCCCCGAGCTGCTTAGCGCTAGCCCCACCTGAGTAGGCGAAAACCCAAGCTGATTAACAAAGAAAATAGACGCATAGACTAGCGTAAAGCCTTTGCCGATATAAAGGAAAAGCTGACCGAGAACCAAAATCCAAATTTCGCGGGGCAGATCTGGGAAAAAGGCGGTAGGGAGCCAGTTGGAAAATTCTTTAGGCGATCGCCTCATAAGTCATCAAGATAGGTCATCAAGATAGGTCATTAAATTGAAGATGGCAGTCTATTCAGCATAGCCCGCTGCCGATTTTATAGCCCTGCGAATAGTCTTATGGGCTTTTTGTCTTTGACTGGCTTTTCATCAAACTTTTCACCGAGGAGCCGGACAGAGACTTTCGCCAGGCTTTTGAACGATGCGTATAGGTTGTAACCTCTCTAAGACGCTGAGAGCTGATAAAGTCCTGTGGAACCTGATAGAGTGACACCCAACGATATCGACGTTCGCTGGCATTTCAGAATTGCACTTTGGCATTTTAGAATTGCAAGACTTTCACTTTAGAATTGAGGAGTTTCTTCTATGTCCCCCCGCCAACCGATTCGATTCTCTCGGCGTCAGGTAATGCGTGCGCTGTTAGCAACAACCGCCTTTGGTGCGGCGACTAAGCTGAGCGGCTGCTCGCCTGATGCTTCTTCTGGCACAGATACGGGCGCTGCTGGTGATGCCAGCTCAGATGCCGCTAGTGAAGTAGTGGTGGGCTTCATTTACGTGGGGCCAAAAGATGACTTTGGCTATAACCAGGCGCATGCGGCAGGGGCACAGGCGATGGCGGCGGTGCCGGGTATCAAGATTGTAGAAGAGGCGAATGTGCCGGAGACTTCGGCGGTGCTAGAGACGATGCGCAGCATGATTGAGATGGATGGGGCGACGGTGCTGTTTCCGACCTCGTTTGGCTATTTTGATCCATATATGCTGGAGTTGGCGGCGGAGTTTCCAGAGGTGCAGTTTTTCCACGCGGGCGGACTGTATCAAGATGGGGTGCATCCGGAGAATGTGGGCAGCTATTTTGGCTACATTGACGAGGCTCAGTATGTGGCGGGCATTGTGGCGGCGCATACGTCTGAGACGGGCAACTTGGGATTTGTGGCTGCGAAGCCCATTCCGCAGGTGCTGCGAAATATCAACAGCTTTACGCTAGGGGCGAAGACGGTAAACCCGGCGGTGACTACTCAGGTAATCTTTACTGGGGACTGGGCAATGCCGGTAAAAGAGGCTGAGGCGACTAACAGCATGGTCGATCAGGGCGTGGACGTGGTGACTTGCCATGTGGATAGCCCCAAGGTGGTGATCGAGACGGCGGAGAAGCGCGGCATCTATTCATCTGGCTATCATGCCGACCAGTCGTCGCTGGCACCGGAGGGATATCTGACCGGGGCCGAGTGGGACTGGGTGAGTATTTACACCTTTTTGGGTGAGCAGTTTGTGGAAGGCAAGTCGCTGATGGCTGGCGATATTGACCACGTCTTTAGAGGCGGCCTAGCGGATAATTTTTGCAAGCTGTCACCCTATGGACCGGCGGTGAGCGAGGCGGCACAGGCAGATGCTGAGGCGGCGAAGGAGAAGTTTTTGGCGAATGATTTGGTGATTTATGAGGGTGGGCTGAAAGATAACCAGGGTAAGGAAATTCTGGCGGCAGGCAGTGAGTACGAGCAGCAGAATGTAGAGCTAGAGAAGATGGACTGGCTGGTTGAGGGTGTTAAGGGCAGCGTTAGCGGCTAATGACAGAGTCTTCTATTCAGAGACCTGGGCGGATGAAGGCGGCGTTTTGGCGCAGGCCGCTGGAGGCTGTCTTTTTGCCGGTGGCGGCGCTGGTGGTGGCGCTGATACTGTTTGGCGGCTTTTGCGCGCTGGCGGGGGCAAACCCGTTTGGGGTGTATGGCTCGATTTATCAGGCGGCGTTTGGTAGCTGGAGCGCGTGGCAAAATACGCTGATTCGCTCGGCGCCGCTGATGCTGACGGCACTGTGTACTGCTTTGCCAGCGCGGCTGGGGCTGGTGATTATTGGCAATGAGGGGGCGCTGGTGATGGGCGGGCTAGGGGCTACTGCAGTGGGCCTTAGCTTTGGCAGTACGTCACCGCCGCTGGTGGTTCAGATCTGGATGGCGAGCGCGGGGATGGCTGCGGGTGGCCTGTGGATTATGCTAGCGGGCGCGCTGCGCTACTACCGTGGGGTGAATGAAACCATCAGCAGCCTACTGTTGAACTATATTGCGATCGCGTTTCTCAATCACCTGGTCGAAGGCCCCCTGCGAGATGCCACTTTTGTTACTAAGCCGTCTTCTGCGCAGCTCGACCCGACGATTTGGCTGGGAACGCTGCCCGGTACGCGCATTCACGTTGGCCTGATTTTTGGCATTGTGGTTTGCGCGCTGGCCTATGTGCTGATTCAGCGCACCACGTTTGGCTTTGCGGCGCGGACGACGGGCGGCAATATTCGAGCGGCCAAGATTGCCGGACTGCCGGTTGGTAAGCTGACGCTAGCGATTTGCTTTTTGGGCGGCGCGGCGGCGGGGCTCGCGGGCATGGTAGAGGTGGCGGCGGTGCAGAAGCGAATTAATGAGTCGCTGGTGTCTAACTATGGCTATGCAGGCATTTTGGTGGCGTTTGTGGCGCGGCACAATCCGCTGGCGACGGTGCTGGTGGCGGTGCTGCTAGGCGGGATTTTGGCGAGTGGGGGGATTTTGCAGCGATCGCACAATTTACCCGATGCCACAGTGCTGGTGTTTCAGGGCATTGTCTTTTTGTGCGTGTTGTTTAGCGATTCTTTGTATGGCAGGCTGCCCTGGTTTCAGGAGAAGGTCGTTTCAGATTAGCGGTTTCGAGGTGAATGCAAATGGCCACAGAATCTCTTGGACTTCTCGGTATTCCGCTTGGCATTTTGGCGGGCACCTTGCGCGGCAGTGCGCCGTTTTTGTTTGTCAGCCTGGGTGAGTGCATTACTGAAAAAAGCGGCAAGATTAATCTTGGCCTGGAGGGGACGCTGCTGCTAGGAGCGGTGTCTGCCTATGGGGTGTCGTACCTGAGTGCGCCGAGTGTGGGCACTTTTTGGGCGCCGTGGCTGGGGGTGCTGGCGGCGGGCCTGGCCGGGATGCTGCTGGGGGCCGTTCACGGCTGGCTGTCGCAGCAGCCGCGAGTGAACGACGTAGCGACGGGAATTGCGATGATTATTTTTGGTAGCGGGCTGGCGTTCTTTTTTGGCAAGCCGTTTATTCAGCCGCAGGCCCCGCAGCTACTGACGCTTGACTGGGGCGCTTGGAGCAGTTCGCCGCAGATTCAGGCGGCGCTGAAGGTGAGTCCGCTGTTTTTGTTAGGAATTGCGATCGCGCCTTTTCTTCAGTGGTTTTTTCGGGCGACGCGCTGGGGTCTGTATGTGCGCGCGGTGGGCGACAGTCCGCAGGCGGCGCTGGCGATGGGCATTTCTCCGTTTAGGGTGCGAATGCTGAGCATTATGGCCGGTAGCTTTTTGGCGGGGATTGGGGGCGCTTGCCTATCGCTGTACTATCCAGGCGTATGGACCGAGCGAATTTCGAGCGGGCAGGGGCTGATGGCGGTGGCGCTGGTGATTTTTGCCCGATGGAATCCGATTCAGTGCCTGTGGGCGTCGATGCTGTTTGGCGGCGCGCAGGCAATCGGTCCGGCCTTTCAGTCGGTGGGGATAGATGCTTATTACTATTTGTTTAACGCTGCGCCGTATATTTTGACGCTGTTGATTATGGTGGTGACCTGCTCGCCGCAGCGGACGCTGGTGGGCTCACCGGGAGCGCTAGGAAAGGAGGATTAGGAAAGGAGGATTAGGTAAAGAGAATCAGGTGAGAAGGCGAGGATCAGGAGAGAAGTATCCATATGGAACAGACTAAAAAAACACAGGCTCAAAAAACACAGGCTCAAAAAACGCTCAAGCTGGCGGTGAATGGGACGCTGATGCGGGGGCTGGCGCTGTGTCCAAATCTGTTGAATGTGGGGGCGACGTTTGAGCGGGAAGCGCGGACGGAGGCGGCCTATCGGCTATGGACGATTGACGATCAGTATCCGGCGATGGTGAAGGTGCGTGAGGGCGGCGTAGCGGTGGCGGTAGAAGTGTGGGATGTGCCGCTGGCGGGTTTGGGTATTGTGCTGTCGCAAGAGCCGCCGGGGTTGGCGATTGGGAAGGTGATGCTGGCGGATGGGGAAGAGGTGCTAGGGGTGATTGGTGAGCCGTTGACGGTGGAAGGAAAGAAGGAGATTACGGCGTTTGGTGGCTGGCGAGCGTATCAGCAGAGTTTGGAGAATTGAGGGCGGCAGGTTAAAAGCGGCAGGTTAAAAGCGGCAGGTTAAAGGCGGCAGGTTAAAAGCGGCTGACTGGGAGGATTTCTAGAAAGTCTTGCTATGTCTTGCTTCGCAGTCCCCCAAGTTTGGGAGAGTTGGGGGACTGCTAACAGGTTTGATTGACTCTGATTACTCTAGGCTGACGCGCCTGGTCAAAATCGCCATGACTTCGTTGGCGCGCCCGGTGGATATGGGCCGACTCCAGTCGTTGGGTTCGGCGTAGCCGAGTTTGTGCAGCAGGCGGATGGTGCTTTGCACGGTGGGCAGGGTGCCAAAGAGCAGATGGCGCACCTGTTCGCGGCAGGGGGGCGTGGTGTGATCGAGCGGGGCAACGGGCAGGGCAGCTTGATGAGTGGACGCGGTAGCGCCCTCGGTGGAAGGAATGAGCATGAGTGTCTGGTCTCCAAAGGGACAGGTTCCAACGGGATGTTGGGAGGAAACCAGAACTCAAATGACCTTAGCAACTCCGCAAAATGTAGTGCAAATCGGGGTGGCTAAGGTACAGTGCCCTTAAGCCACAGACTGCTCGTATCAGTTTGTGAGCCTAGCTGTCGGTGGGTGCTGGATACACCTGCCGATAGCGCCTGAGTCAATTGAGTTCTGAGAATGAGGCATGATTAGCATCACGCCTTAGCTATTGAAGATAGGCTGATTTTTACGCTGAGTCAAGTAAGAATCGTTAGCGAGGGCGATCGCACCAATCGGGATTGATGCCGGGTGCGACTGATAAAGTGCCGTTGATAGATAAGCGATTCCCGAGCGCAACTGAACGATTTCTGACTGTAGCGGGTTGAGGTTAGGCAGAATCGTCGCTGTTTAGCTGGTTGAATAGCTGAGTGACTTCTTCAACGGTTGAGTTCAAACATTGGGCAACGTCGGCTATGAGACTATTATCTTGAGTCTCTTTATAAATCCTGGCGAGATTTCTTATTGCTATTCCTGTGCTGTATTCGTCATTAAATTCAACGAAGATTTCTAGAGCTTGTTGTAAATGCTTTTGGGCCTGCGCGTAGTCATCCTGTGCCTCTGCTAACAGTCCCAACTGACCGTAGGTGCTCGCTTGGCTGTAGCGGTCGTTGTATTCAATCTGGATATCGAGTGCCTGTTGGAAGTGCGACCTGGCCTGCTCATACTCTCTTAGGTACTGGGCCACACTCCCCAAGTGGTGGTAGGTGCTCGCTTGGCTGTAGCGGTCGTTGAATTCAATCTTGATATCGAGCGCCTGTTGGAAGTGCGATCGCGCCTGCTCGTACTCTCTGAGTTCCTGCGCCACCATGCCCAACTGATGGTAGACGGTTGCTTGTGTGTAGCGGTCGTTGAACTCGATGTAGATATCGAGGGCTTGTTGGTAGTGCGACCTGGCCTGCTCGTACTCTCTGAGTGCCTGCGCCACCATGCCCAACTGATGGTAGGTGCCTGCTTGGCCGTAGCGGTCGTTGAACTCGATTTTGATATCGAGGGCTTGTTGGTAGTGCGACCTGGCCTGCTCGTACTCTCTGAGTGCCTGCGCCACCATGCCCAACTGATGGTAGGTGCCTGCTTGGCCGTAGCGGTCGTTGAACTCGATTTTGATATTGAGGGCTTGTTGGTAGTGCGCCTTGGCCTGCTCGTACTCTCTGAGTGCCTGCGCCACAACGCCTAAGTTATGGTAAACGGTTGCTTGTGTGTAGCGGTCGTTGAACTCGATGTAGATATCGAGGGCTTGTTGGTAGTGCGATCGCGCCTGCTCGTACTCTCTGAGTGCCTGCGCCACATTGCCCAACTGATGATAGGTGTCTGCCTGTTCGTAGCGGTTGTTGAATTCGATTTTGATATCGAGGGCTTGTTGGTAGTGCGACCTGGCCTGCTCATACTCTCTGAGTTCTTGGGCCACCATCCCCAACTGGTGGTAGGTGCCTGCTGAGTTTAATTGTCTTTGTTCTTCTGAAATCTCTAAAAGCTGCTTTGTTACGGCTAAGTCTTGTTCATAAGTTGTTCGCGCCTTCTTATAGTCCTGAGTCTTCATATAACAATAGGCCAATCTATTTAGCACTAGTGTCATTTCAAGACCAATGTCGCCTACCCGGCTTTCTGGAGGATACGTCTTATGACATTGACGTACCACCTCAGAAAGCTGAATAGCTTGCTCCATGTTTTGTTCAAGCAGAAAGAAGCGAAATAAACAAAAGAAGATACTAACGCTTTCTTTTTTCTCCAAACACAGCTTCAATGCGCTATATAGCTCAAGGTTCGCGGATAAAAAAGGGAGTTCGCAACAATTAGCCAGTCAGCGAGAGATAGATTTCATCAAGGGTGTCTAATAACTGTAGTATGCGCTGTTGTAGCTCTGAGAGGGGTGAGAGAAAGCGTTGTCTAACTTGGTCAATATCCATAAGCGTGAGGGTAATGCCGCGAAAGGCTTTGAGCAGTAGCTCAGCGGTGGGCTGTTGTGTAGCGCGTTTGGAATTACCCGCATAGAGCCCAGGCAGTTCCTGTTGTTGTGCCTGTAATTGAGTGCGCACGGAGAATTCGAGCAGGCAAAGGATTCGCAAGCCCAAACTCAACAGCCGAATCAATCCCTTGACCCGCTCGTCAGAAGCCAAATAGATAGGCCGCAGCCCGAGTGCTTTGCCCTTGTATCGGCCAAAGCCTTGTTCAATGAGGTACTCATTGCGGTAGCCGTAGACGGCCTCTTCAAGTGACAACTCAAGGTCGTTGCTCACGTAGACTCGCCAGCCCATTAGCTGCGAGCAGTGTTGATAAGCGTCATCGTTCAATGTCGGTTTCACCGTGACGGTGGTTTCGGTGATAGTCCTAGCTGGCTGGTCGCGGTAGGCGCGTTTGTGCGTCGTTTCAGCCTTGGTCTCGTAGGCGACTTGAATCAGGTCTTTGAGGCGATAGCGCTGAAGAATTCGGTGAGCGGCAGCCTCGGTTTCCTCAGGCGAGAGTCGTTTGTGGCCACGACCCGTCAGGTTCAGTTGGTTCAGTGCCTCGGTGGCTTTTTGGATGCGGTTGTCCAACCCTTGTTGCTGTCGTCTGGCGTACTTGAACGAATGCACCACCAGCCACTGTTCGCGCCAGGTGAACGGCGTTGCCATCACCTCAACCGATTGCGGCATCGTGAAGGTAAACCCCTCCGCTATCAACTCAGGTTCGGCGGGTGGTTCCGTGGTTGCCTTAGCGTCACGACTGTTTTGCTCGGGCGCGGCAACGGGTGTAAGCGTCTCCTCGCCTCGGAAAACAGGTGCGAGTAACTCGGCTAGGTCGGCTTTGGAGACTTGCTTCTCTGGCAGCGGGCACAGGTAGTAGTTCTGGCTTTGGGAGATATAGCGCCTTGTCTCTAGCGCGGCCATCTTACTATCGCCGACGTAGGTCAACCCGCTTGTCGCCAGACTCTGTTGGACTTTCTTGATCTCGGGTATGTACAACGGGTCGTCTGCTTGATTGCCACTCACTATTGTGGTGCTCACCGGCATCCCTAATGGATCTAAGGCCGCTTGCGATATCTTCACTTGTGGGAGGTCGGGCCGATAGTCTTTGCTGTGGCCAAATTGAAATAAGCCCTCGCCTTCGACTGGCCTGTAGCCACTACTGGTCGTGGTGTCCAGACGGACACACGATACCTTCAAGTCATACACCCGTACTGTATGACAGTTCAACGCGCCTTCAAATGCGTCCCACTGCGGGTCATCGCTCAATCGGTCTAGGACGCGCTCCAAGCGGTCATCACTGAAGTCCAGACTCCGCACAGTTGGCGCTAAACTATGCTGCAAAGTGCTGCTCAGTCCCGCCGCCCAGGCTTCCACCTGATTGAGGCGATGGTCTCCTTGCGAGAGTAGATAAGACAGCCAGCCCGTCAGCACCTTGCCCACACTCAAGCCTTGCCAGTTCCCATGCCCCGCAAAATGCTCGTCTACCAGCCCGCTCAGATTTAGTCGTTTCATCTGATTCAATAGCAATGGAATATCATCGACCCGTTCGTTCCCGATAAGCTCTGCCATAGCCGCTATGCCCTGATGTACTTGACCTCATTATCGCGGCATCTATTTGACTTTCTCAACTATCTTTCAGCGAACCATGAGATATAGGTTCTCATACTCCAATCGACAAAAGAAATGTCCAAATTGCTTTTCTTTGGAATCTTTTGACTCCATGTACTGCTGATAGCTTTTTGCAAGTCCCTGATAATGAGATTTGAACCCCTCACGCAATGCATTCTGAGTCGCCACCTCCAGCGCTTGCAGCTTCGTCCGCAAAAAGTAAGGGAAAACGGGCTGAATATTCAATAGCCTCTGTTCATCCGCATCCATCGGCGACAGCAGTCCCCACTGAATCGCCTCCTGCACCGCCTCATCAAGCCGCTCAAAATCATACTCCTTAAACGGCTCCAACTGTTGCAGTTGCTTTCCATAATTCTTTAAATCCGCTCGGTCAATAAACCCACTAAACGGAGCCAAACACACTAACAGCTTCTGCGCATCTGCCGATAAATTACTGTGCGAATACTCCACACATTTTAAAATATTGTTCGTCTTCTCCTCACCCCCCACATCAAACCCTTCCACATCCGCCGCATTCAACCCTGCCAACACCTCTGCCGCACTCTGCCGCGCCAAATTCCCCAGCACCACCTCCATCGCCAGCGGATACCCCGCCAACAGCTTCATCAGCCGCTTAAAATCTCCCTCTTGCCGCAGCGCCGCAATCTTCTTTTCATCACCCACCGCCGCCGCCAATATCTTCTCCGCCAGCACCGTCCGCGCCTCCGCATCCAGTCCCCGCAGCCGATACCGATTCACCTTTCCCTCAGCCGTAAACGTCTCTTGCAGCCAAGCCTCGTCACTGCGCGACCCTAGCACCACCTTCGTTTGCCCACCCACCAGCGCCAGCAAAAACCGCCTAACCTCTTCCCGCTCCGCCTCAGGCAGCGTATTCTGAATCGCCAGCGCCTCCCCGGTCACAGACTCCAAATTATCCAACACAACCGCATAGGTCGCCGTCTTCAGCTTTTCTGCCAGCTTGCGCCGCTGCGCTCCCAGCTTCATCCCCTGAAACTGCCGAAACTCATACTCATCAAACACCCGCTTGCCAATCTCGTGCAAAATCTGCTGTAGCGTATGCGCCTTTTCGTCATAGCCAAAGTAAAAGACATCGGCCACAAACCCCGTCCGCTGCCACCAGTCGCGCAAATAGTTCAGCAGCGTCGTCTTCCCCGTGCCGCCCATCCCCTGCAACAGCAGCACATTATGCCGCAGCAGCGCCTTCTCTATTTTCAATATCTCCAGGTCGCGCCCCACAAAACCAAACGTTGGCGCAGCAAACCGAAACCGCGCATCTTCACTGTCGTAATACGCCTCTTCTTCTTGCGGTGTAAACGTCCGCAGTTTTAAATCCACCGCCCGGTTCGCATACACCACCGGCAGCAGCCAATCTTCTAGATCCACTACCTGGTTAAAATACACCCGCCGATTTTTGTCGTTATACAGCGCCTTGCGCCCCAGCCGAATCGCCTCCGGTATCCCCCGCTCCGCAAACAGCTCCCCATACAGCTTTTCCATCATCAGCGCCGCCGCACTCACCGTCACGCTGTAGCCCATCGCCACCACCATCTGCACCCCCGAAGTCATCAGCCGAGAGCCCAGGCTGGTTTCTCTCGCTTCCATCTCAGCCAGATTTCCGGCTAAATCTCCGGCCAAGTTCTCGCCAACCGCTTCATCCTGGCTTGGCCCGCGACGCTGCTTCCCCGACTGACACGCATTCAAAATACAAATCGGCACTCCCTGATTCGTCAGCAAATCCGCCAGCTCCTGCGCCTCCACCGGATCGGCCTTGCCCTGGCTTTCCCCTTCCAAAAACAAAAACGCCTTCTCCCCGTCATAGCGCGTCATATCCCCCCGCCCATACCGCGCCTGAAACAAAAGTCGTTCTTGCTTCGCCCCCGCCACAAACTGCGCATAGCTCATCAGCCCGCCATGCGCGTCAAAATGCACAATGTGATAAAAGCCCGCCTTCCGTTCTAAATGCTCGCTCAGTGCCTTAAACGTACCCGGTCGCAGCAGCTCCACGTTTACCCGCAGCCGCCCCTGCTCAATCGCATCAATCAAAGGCCGCGAAATCGTCCGATAGCCCACATCATTTTCTTCATTCGGCCTTGCCGTCACCACCAGCAAATTAATCACGGGCGATGGCTGTAGCTCAATCGGCATCACCCCTCGCTGATAGCGCTTGCGGGTAAACACCGCATCAACGGCAAACGGCCTTGGCTGCTTTGGGTCGCGTAGCGCCTCCCAGTGCAACGCCTGAAATTCCGGCGATTCTCCCTCAATTTCAATTTGCAGATTCGCCAGCCCTTCCCGGCAGGCCAGCTTATAGTCGCTGTAGGCATCCGGGTCTGCAAACACCTCGCCAAATAGCTGCTCGCCATAGCCTTGCACACTCGCCGCCGCCCGCTGCGCCTTTACCTGCCCATCAAACGGAAACTGAATCCACTCTTCAAAATAAAACTCTAAATCTTTCTCCTGCTTCTCATCAAACGGATCGCGCACCGATACGGGATACTGCGTTTGGCCATCAATACTGACCGTCGCCGCAAATCCCTCATCGGTCTTCTGGCTTTCGCGAATAGTGATTTTTGACATAGCAGCAACAATCAAGTATCAATTCTTTCACACACTAGCCCATTCAATCTCGTTTCTCAGCTTTCCGTACAAATCCCTACACTTTCATAGAATTTGTTCAAGCTCAGCTACACTTGCTAAATCAATTTCCCCTAGCACGCACCATCATGACCCCCCAGCTCTCCCCCAGCGAAATACAAAACGCCCAAACCCTACTAGCCGACTACGCCGCCGCCCAGCCCGCCCTTGCCACCCTCACCCAAAACGACGGCGACCTAGAAACCAGCCTAGGTGAGCTGGTTGCCGCCGCTGCCGGAACCGCCGCCTATGGGCCTGCTCGCGATCGCGGCGCTAAAGGTGGGCTAGTCGCCAGCGCTCCTGGAGCCGCAGTCCGTGGCCTCGATGGCGATCGCCTTCTAAGCGTCTTCCTGCGAACCCTGCGCCGAGAAATTTGTGGAGACGATAGCTTTCTTGAAAAAGTAGAAACCTACAACAAAAATCCAGGCAAATCAGCCCTGTTCACCGGCCTGATCGTCTACGTCATCGAAGTAGTAACCATCCCCATTAATCCTGCGATCGCCACCATCGCCGTCCTGTGGATACTCAAGCTAGGACTGCGCACCTTTTGCGAATACACCGACCCAGCAACAGAACAAAAGCCAGAACTAGAGCAAGAACAAGATCCTGAACAAAAGTAAAAATAGATACAACAGTCTTTACAAGAATAGTGACGCTAGCACAAAAACGCCCAGATACGAGACTGCAAATCAGACACTTTGATCAAGTGACAGCTACTGTCTGACGCGCGCCAAGCTAATCGCGGTTTTTGCCTAACATGACCGTTAGCAAACCTACTTCAGACAATCGTATAAATGCTAAAGCTTCGATCTCCACTCCGCCAGATTGCGCTTGCCACCTCAATGATGCTGCTTGCCACCGCCTGCGGCAACGCCCCCAAAAGCACCGCTCTCCTAGACTCCCTCTGGCCCAGCTCTCTTTCGACCAGCTCCCTTTCGACCAACTCCTTTTCGACCAACCCCTTTTCGACCAACTCAGTAGCCCAAGCCCAAACCCAACCTAGCCTCCAGCTAGCCCAGGCCACCCGAGACTGGGAAACCGAAGGCTGGGAAACCACAGAGCGCGAAATCGTCGCCGAGCACAGCCGCATTCGTCAAGACCCGCAAAGCTACATCCCACTTTTGGAAGCCTACCTAGCAACCATGAACTCACAGGGTGAAATTCCGGGAGGCTGCGGGCCAAATTGCACACTCATGACCCAGGAAGGACGCTCGGCAGTCGAAGAAGCGATCGCGTTTCTGCGCACGCAGCCAGCCGTCGGCCCGCTAGAGTACTCAGATGCGATCGCTAGCGCCGCCAAATCTCACGCCCAAGACCAGCGCAGCGGCGAAGTCGGCCACGTCGGCTCAGACGGTAGCCGCAGCTCCGATAGACTAGACCGATTTGGAGTAGAAAACTCTGGCTCAGGAGAAAACATAGACTACGGTTCCACCAGCGCCAAAGGCGTGGTGATGAGCCTGCTAATCGATGATGGCGTGCCCGACAGAGGCCACCGAACCAACCTATTTTCACCCAACTGGACCACAGCAGGCGCAGGCTGCGGCTCCCACGCCACGTATAGAACCGTCTGCGTGGTAGACTACGCAAAAGTTAGCCGCGAGCTACGTATTACCAACAACGGCACCGTAGATTTACTCTCCTTGCAAGTAGCCAGCGCCGACATCTTAGGCGGCGCACTCGCTGTGGGAGATTCTCGTACTATCACCTTGACTGAGAGTCAAAGTTGTGACACCGACGTTGTCGTACAAATGGGAGGGCGCTACGCACCGCTTACCTGGGACGATATCTCGCTTTGTGGCGCGGTAATGACCATCGATGAGCAAGATTCACTGAGATTAAGTTATTAGATGAGCAAGATTCACTGAGATTAAGTTATTAAAGTTACTGAAATTACCAGGTCAATGTATAGTATTAAGGACATTAGCCTCATAGGTTCTACCCAGCTTCTACCGCTGGGTTCCACTAGAGGAATGCACCTGATACTGAGTAATAAACAATACTTCGGTAGGATATTTGGGCATTCTTTTTTAAGCAGCTTTCGTGACTTAAAAATCGATGAATACCCTTCTGTATCAATCGTTACTCAGACAGCTCAAAATTGTTCTTCCAGCAACCTTTACGGCTGTTGTCCTCAGTAATTTTTCTCTTTCAGTCCCGTCTTCTCCTTCAATCCCTTCTTCTTCGACTGCCCTTTCTTCGGCTTCTTCTTTAACTTCTTCTTCGGTCTCTCCTTCAGCCTCACCTCCTTCGGTTTTACCGGCGGTTTCCCTCGGGCTAGCCGCCCAAGCACAATCATCTCCCCGAACCTCTGCACAAATAGCAGTCCAGCTAGACTGGAGCACGCTTGAGCAGCAAATCATCGCCGAGCACAACCGGATTCGCCAAAATCCACAGAGCTACATTCCCCTGCTAGAAGCCTATCTGGCAACTATCCACGAAGACGGCTACATTGTTCATGGCTGCGGGCAAAACTGCCTGCTGATGACCCAAGAAGGTCAAGCTGCGGTTGAAGAAGCGATCGCATTTTTGCAGCAGCAGCAGCCAGTAGGCCCGGTTAGCGCTTCGCCCATGGTTGCCCAGGCGGCCAGAGCACTCGCCCAAGACCACCGCAGCGGTGGGGATGGGCACGTTGGTTCAGACGGCACCAGCTTTCTACAGCGCCTCGGTCAGTTTGGCGTAGAGGCCGACCGAATTGGTGAAAACATTTCCTACGGTTCCACCACCGCCGAAGAGGTAATCTTGAGGCTGGTAGTGGATGACGGCGTGCCCGGTAGAAAGCACCGACAAAATATGTTTTCATCTAGCTGGTCGAATGCCGGGGCAGGCTGCGGAACTCATGCCACCTACCGCTCCGTTTGCGTTATTAACTACGCCTCGAACTAACCTGCCGCTAGCCCAGCTAATACCGCCTCTAACGTCGCGGTCCAACCGACAATGCCACCCTGGGCGCGAATCATCTCTAGGGTGGCTTTTTTGAAGGCTGGAAAGTAGCTGGCGGTAGCGTCTTCTACTAGCAGGCACTCATAGCCCCGGTCATTGGCCTCGCGCATCGTGCTCTGCACGCATACCTCGGTAGTCACACCGGTGAAGATCAGATGAGTGGTTTTGTGCGATCGCAATACCGAATCTAGCGGCGTCCGATAAAACCCACCCTTACCGGGTTTAGCAATGACCATCTCATGCGCCAACGGCGTCAGCGGCTCAACGATCGCATTACCCGGTTCGCCCAGTATCAAAATTCGACCCATCGGACCCGCATCCCCGATGGTTGGCCTGCCTTTTCCGCTATCTTTTCCATTATTTTTTTCGCTATTGTCTTGGCCGCGAGTGTCTTGGCCGCGGGTCCGTTTAGACAAAGGACAGTCGCCCAGATCGGGGCGGTGACCTTCTTGGGTCTGAATAATGCTGAGTCCTTTTTCTCGAAAGGTGGTTTGTAGCTGCTTGACCGCTGGAATAATGCCGCTGAGCTGCGATACATCGTTGCCGAGCGCTTCGCCAAAGCCACCCGGTTCTAGAAAGTCGCGCTGCATGTCAATGATGATTAGCGCGACCTGGCGCAAGTCGCTAGGAAGTGCATAGTCGTAAGGTTGGGCACAGATGCTTAACATGATTAGTGTCCGGCCATTTTTTGCCCGATTACGGTCAGGTCAGCCTGATGGCAATCGCTCTCGTACACCAGCTTACCTTCGCTAATGACAAAAATGCGATCGCATAGCGCCAACAGCTCATCGAGGTCTTCACTGACCAGCAAAATAGCAACGCCCCGACCGCGCGCCGCCACTAGCGCCTCATGAATAAATTCTACCGCCGAAAAGTCTAGCCCAAAGCAAGGATTAGCGGCAATCAATAGCCTCACCGAGTCAGCCGCTAGCTCACGGGCCAAAACCGTTCTTTGCACATTGCCACCAGACAGATTGCCAATAGGCGTTTCTACCGAAGGTGTCTTGATCGAAAACGTCTTGACCAATTCCTGAGCGCTGCGGCGGATAACGCTAAGCAACAGCAGCCAGCTCCATTTGGCCTGGGGCGGGCGGTCAAACGTATGCAGCGCCATATTTTCGGCCACGCTCATGTTGGGCACACAGGCATTTCGCAGCGGTTCTTCTGGCAGCGCATACACCTGATGGCGAAACATCTCTGCGCGGGTAGCACCATAGGGCTGACCATTGACCGTTAGCTGACCTGCGCTAGGCGATCGCTGCCCCGACAGCACTTCCACCAGCTCCTTTTGCCCATTCCCCGATACCCCAGCAATTCCCACAATCTCACCCGCTTGCACGCTCAGGCTGACCCCCCTTACCGCCAACAGTCCGTTTTCACCCTCCGCCTGAACGCCCTCAATCAAGAGAACCGGCTGAGTCTTCTGCTGGGCCGTTTGCAGAGTATCTTGCGGAGTATCTTCTAATGTCAGGACCGAGTCTGTTCTATTAGCCGCCTGATAGTCGGCTTCAAGATTAGTTTCAAGATTGGTTTCAAGGTTAGCTCTAAAATCAGTTTTAGAATCGGTTTCAAGGTCCGCTTCAAGACTACCTTCAAGACTACTTCGACTCTCATCCTCCAAGCCAGGTCCAGCCGTTGCCACCTGATCGCCTGCTTTGCCCAACATCATCTGCGCCATGTCTTTTACTGACAGTTCGCTGACTGCGCCTTGACCGGCTAGCCTCCCCTTGCGCAAAATCGTAACTTCATCGGCAAAAGCCTGCACCTCTCTAAACTTGTGGGTAATCAACAGTATGCTCAAGTTGCCACTCACTACTTCCTGGCGCAGCAGCCCTAGCACCTCATCAGCTTCAGCAGGCGTCAATACAGAAGTCGGCTCATCTAGAATAAGAATTCGATTTTTTAGGTAAAGCTGCTTAAGAATTTCTAGCTTTTGCTTTTGGCCCGCAGCGAGCTGAGCAACCGGGGTATCCAGATCAATTTGAAAAGGAGAGTTGGCGATAAACGCTCGCAGCGCCTGAGATTCTTTTTTCCAGTTGATGAGCTGATGGCTATCCGGACGGGAGAGCACAAGATTTTCAGCAACCGTCATCGCCGGGACCGAAGTGAAGTGCTGATACACCATTCCAATGCCGTAGGTGTGGGCATCCTTGGGGCTTTTGATTGCGCTCAGCTTTTGATTGACCCTTATCTCGCCCGCAGTAGGCCGATAAAAGCCCATAACGCACTTGACCAAAGTACTCTTGCCCGCACCATTTTCACCTAGCAGGGCATGAACAGTACCCGGCCTTAGGCTAATCGAAACGTCCTCAAGCGCCGAGAAGCTGCCGAAGTGTTTGGTCATAGCCACTACATCGAGCTGAGGCGGCGGTGAGCCTAAAGGTGTCGTAGGCGTCGGAAGCGCTTGAACGGTCATCGTTTAGCCATTTCTCGGTTGAAGACAGTGCTAGAAGACAGTGCTTAAAGGCAGTGTCGAGGAAAAGATGTTGCAGAAGCAGAAACTGATGTCGCAAACGGTTGCCTAGTGGCAGGAAAATCATACTGTTTGCACTGTTGGAGAATTGTTTGCTGATTACTTATTGTTTGAGGGGCTTGTTCAAGGGTTGTTTGAGGGACTTGTTTAAGAGACAGTTCATTCAAAAGACAGTTCATTCAAAAGACAGTATCAGTTTGCGTAGGAGTTCAGAGAGCACCTGCTTTTCTGAAGGGTTCAACGCTTCGAGTAGGCGATGTTCGTTAGCAACGTGTGCGGTAACGGCGCGATCGATCAGATCAAAGCCCTTATCAGTCAAACAGATCAAAGTGCCTCTGCGATCGCTCGGATCAGGAATCCGCCTAACTAGTTCAGCCTTCTCTAGCCGATCAACCCGGTTAGTCATCGTGCCAGAAGAAACCATCATCGACTTGAAGAGTTCGGTCGGTGAAAGCTGATAGGGCTGTCCCGAGCGGCGTAGGGTCGCTAACACATCGAACTCTCCTAGCTGCAAGCCAAACTCGGCAAAAGTTTCACCGATAGCCTTGCGCAAATGACTCGCTAGCCGCGTAGTTCGTCCGATCAGCCCCATCGGCGAAACGTCTAAATCGGGACGCTCCTTTGCCCACTGCGCCAAAATTTTATCGACTGGATCGGTGGGGCCTGAAACCATTACAGCTAGATACCTTGATGCTTTCGCAAAAAGTAATCTTAGCATCGAGACATCTCAATCTATCTTAGCGAAAAGTATCTTCTCAAATAATACCTTACCAAAAAGTATCTTGATACTGAGATAACTATGATAGAGTCTTGATGTTGAGTATCTTACTACCGAGACAAATTATGTCTGTATCGACTTCTCGCTGGTCAGATATCTGTCTGACTGCGCTAGCGCCGATTAGCTGGGGAACGACCTACATCGTCGCAACTGAGTTCCTGCCGTCGGGGCATCCGCTGCTGGTGGCGTCACTGCGATCGCTGCCCATCGGTCTATTGCTCACGGTTGGTCTGAAGAAGCTGCCGAAAGGCATCTGGTGGCTGCGAATGCTGATCTTAGGCGGGTTGAACATCGGCGTTTTTCAAGCGCTTTTATTCGTGGCGGCCTATCGACTGCCGGGCGGTGTCGCTGCCACAGCCGGGGCAATTCAACCCTTACTGGTGGGTCTGTTCGCCTGGATGATATTGAACCACAAGCCCTCGAAGCTCTCTGTGCTAGCTGCGATCGCTGGCTTCTTTGGCGTGGGGCTGCTGGTGCTAGGGCCTGGCGCACAGCTAGATACGATTGGTATCGCAGCAGCCATAGCAGGCGCTGTCACTATGGGCCTAGGCATCGTTTTGGTAAAACGATGGCATCCGCCGGTTTCACTGATTGTCTTTACCGCGTGGCAGTTAGCGATAGGCGGCCTGATGCTGTTGCCAGTCGCGCTGGTCACCGAGGGAGCATTTACCGCGCTTTCTAGAACAAACCTTTGGGGCTTTATTTATCTGGGGCTCATTGGCACTGGCCTAGCCTACGCGCTGTGGTTTCGCGGCATTGAGCGACTGAGCCCTAGTGCAGCTGCTTACCTCGGTCTGCTAAGCCCAGTAGTGGCAACGCTCATCGGCTATATCTTTTTGCAAGAAACACTGTCAACCGCTCAGATGATAGGTGTCGCCGTTGTGTTAGCCAGCGTGTTTGTCGGTCAGCAAGCCAGCTCTCCCACGCACAAGCCTCCTATGCGTGCCGCTCCGTCTAGGTAAATCGCTGAGCCAGCCATTAAGCGCCAGCTATTAAGCGCCAGCCACTAAGCAAGTCGCAGACGGCTTGTGAGCGGAGGCGGGTTTGCAGCCTTTCTTAAGTATCCATCGACAGATGCCCAACGCTATCGACTCTGCTAATTTATCCACGTCTATCCATATCGCCCTCTTTCGAATCGTACGTTTCTTGATTATGAACAAACCTGATCTAACACCTGAACAAATTCTGCAAACGCTCCAGTGGCGCTATGCTACCAAAAAGTTCGATTCCGAAAAGAAAATCCCAGACGATGCCTGGCAGGCTCTAGAGCAAAGTTTGGTGCTTTCACCATCCTCATTCGGGCTACAGCCTTGGAAATTTTTCGTTGTACGCAATGACGATCTTAGGCAGCAGCTAGTCGAACACTCTTTCGATCAGCCTCAGATTGCGGATGCTTCGCATCTGGTCGTACTAGCTATCAAAACAGACATAGGCGCTGACGACATACCGCCTTACATCGAGCGGATAAAAGAAGTTCGCGATGTGCCAGAAGAGAAGGTTGAGGGCCTAGCAAACATGATTAAAGGCTATCTCAAAGAGCCGCCTTTTCCGCTAGAGCCTGATAAGTGGTCAGCCAAGCAGGTTTATTTAGCGCTAGGGTTCTTCTTGTACAGTGCGGCCCTGCTGGGGATTGATACTTGCGCAATGGAAGGCTTTATACCTAGCAAGTATGACGAAATCTTGGGTTTGAAGGAACAAGGCTACTCGGCAGTTGTGCTCTGCACAGCGGGCTATCGATCCGAAGAAGATAAAACTGCCGATATGCCCAAGGTTCGCTACGAAACTGAGAAAGTAGTGCAGTATATCGACTAGCGCCGTGTGGTGCTTTTCTTTGGTTGACTTCTCCGGCTTTGTATAGCTGCCACGCTCTTTGTAGAATAGAGCGAGAAGATCGAGCCGGGAAGGAAGATCGAGCTGGAAAGTCAAGCCGGAAAATCGAGCTGATTGTAGAACCTGTTAAGAAAGCGGTATGCCAAAACGGTATACCAAAACGCTATGACAAAGTCACGTCCCTATCAGCCTTTGATTTTCCGATTGGTTCATGCGGCCAACGGTAGTTTGGTACTCGCTTCTATAGCGACTGGCTTTTGGCTATACAACACGTGGGACCATCGCTTTGGGCGACTGCCTCTGCCTGAAGCGGACAGCCGCTGGCTGGATATTCACCACCAGATTGGCGAAGCTGTAAGCGTTTTCTTCGCGGTCTTTCTGTTGTACAGCCTATTTGCAGGACGAAAACGGCTAATTCAGCCTAAGTCACTCAAACAGTTGCCCCATCTCAATCGACCTTCTGGACAGTACGCGCTGCTTCACTTGATCAATACGGGGCTTCTAGGGATGCTGCTGCTATCGATGGTATCGGCGCGGCAGTTTGGCGGTGCCAAAGCTTTGATGAATAGCGAATGGGACAATGTTTGGTATAACCTGCATGTGTTTGCCTGGGCCTCGATGGTGGTGCTGGTAGTTGCCCACGTAGCGCTCTCTTGGCAGGCGGGAGGTGTGCCGCTATTACAGTCGATGATTGATCGCCGCGTCAAGGCTGCTGATAGTCCTCTACAGTGGACTCAGCGCTTGCAGCAGTGGGTAAAAAGTCTACGCAGGTAGGAGGGAGGAGGGGGCCATTCGGAGAAAGCGGTCGAGTGGCTGCTTTTGATGGCTGCTTTTGATAGTAAGATTGCAGCTAAACGGTCCGGTACAGTTCTCTGCGACCGCTGCTGTGTCTAGGGAATCTTATGTCTGCTGATGCTATGCCTATCGATATTGCTTTTTCGCTGAATCGGTCTTTGCTGAAGCCTTTAACGGTGGTGATTAATTCCATTTTGCGCAATACAGTGCGCCAGAATAAAGGCGAGCCGCTGCGGTTTAATGTGGTTGTGCCTGCAGGCGATCGCACCTTCTTTGAAGACAGCCTGCTGCCCCTGTTTGATACCGACATAGCAGCGGGCGATGCTATGTTCCGCGTTCAAGAGTGCGAGCCGCCCGAGTATCTAAAAAACTATTTAGACAACAAATTCAAAGAGAGTAATCCTCAGCGCCGACTGTCTCGATATATGCAGTATGGGCGGCTGTTCCTAAAGTCGATTTTTCCCGATATGCGCCGGGTAGTTTATTTAGACTGCGATACGCTGGTTTTGGGTGACGTGCGATCGCTCTACGCTCAGGGCGAAAAGTTAACCCCTAGCCGCTATCTAGGCGCGGTCCCTCACTTTTTCCCGGCGGTTTTCTACTTCAGCAATCCTTTCAAGCTGTTAGGAGACTTACAAAAGTTTGAAAGCACCTTTAACAGTGGCGTTCTGCTAACTGACCTAACCTACTGGACAGAGGCAACCTACGACCTGCTAAGGCACTACCTAGCATTGGATGCAGAAAACAACTATCGTCTGTTTCATCTTGGTGACGAGACTGTTTTCAACCTAATGTTTAAAGACGCATACATCCAGCTCGACAACGAATGGAATGCCTGCGGCTATGGGCAAGCTCACTTTGTTGCCAGTCTGATGCGTCGTCCGTTAGAACAGATGAGCATTATTCACTGGAGCGGCGGCCATCACAAACCTTGGGAAAGCGATCGCGTTATCTATTCCGATCTATGGCGAAAGTATCAGCCTGCCACCTGAAGTAGATACCCTCTTACGTCTGTCGTACAGGCATAGGTGCAAGACATCGGCAAATTGCTAAGGTAGCGACCCACCTTGCCCTGCGGGCACTCCTCCCAAGAGGAGAGCTTTCTCGGCTGTGTTTTTAGCAGGATCGATCAGCCTTCACCTTCCCTTCCCGCAGTAACTCCCCTCCAGCGGAGTGGTGGCACGCAGTGACTGAGCGGGCCCAGCAACCTATGCAACCAACCGATTCCGAAGTTCTCACGTTTGTGTGTATTTGTGTGTACAGGGTTAGCCGATTTTAGAGAGATTGCTAGTCCAGAAGAACCAAATCGCTTACTTACAAAGGTATCAACCGCTAGCTATACCCCAACTGTTGAATGTAAGCGTGCCAGTGAGTCTCTATCTTTTTGATAGTCTCAGAATCAAGATCATAGTCATTTTGACGATAGTCTTTCAAATCAGCTAAGTATTGCTGTAGATAAGGACGCGCTGATGAGAAAGCAGGAAGTTCTAACTGATTAAATAGTGCTTCAAGCTGTTGCAACGGATCAGACTGAAGCGCTTCAAAGCTTAGCTCAGCAAACTGATCGGCCGGCAGGTCGGCAGTATCGGCTCTGAGCGCCGGCATCAGAGAAAGATAGCTCTCGAATATCAGTGGCTCGATCTGTAGCTTGTCAATATCGTAAGATTGCAGCGCTAATTCTGGTAGCAGACGTGAAAAGTAGTGCCTTGTAGAGGGAAAAACACGATACGGATTGCGATAAATATGAATAAACTTTGCCCTGGGCCACATCTCTCTAAGATGACGAATGTAGCCTGTGTAAACAGGGTTTTTAATCAGCAGCGTTTTGCCACCCTGGTGAATCGAGACTTTCTGAAGCAGATGGCGATGTAGCCGCTGCCAGCGCTGTTTTGAAGCTTCGAGCAAATTCTCTCTATCAGCTTTTCGCTTCTCAGGATCTTGATCCTTAAGACTTTGCCGCTCAAGACCTTTCTCTTCGAGACCTTGAAACACATCCCGACGAAAATGAGTCTCAAAATGCTGGGGAAAGTAAAGACCATGATAGTAAGAGGCTGAGCCCATCGTGGCTAACGGAATTGAGTCTTCTTGAGGAGAGGTGGGCGTAACGGCGACATTATCAACATAGCGATCGCGCGGCAGAGCTTGCTCTAACAGGGGCTCTAGAGCGCGGACAATTCCTAAGATATCCCACGGTAGCCCGGTCGCTAGCGGCGTAATGTAGCCAAATTGCTGCGACTCGGCCATTAGATTGTGTAAGTGAGTAGTGCCAGAACGCCAGTAGCCCACAATGAAGATAGGATCGCTCATGGGTGCGGGCGATCGCATCTGTAGATGGGAAAAAGCACGCTCTACTGTTGAAAAAGGCCAGCGGGCTAGGGATACTGCCAGTGCGATCGCAACTTGTGGCAAACGATTTGTTGCAATCGGCCCGTTTGCTAACAGCAGCTTGATCAGCGTATCAGGATTGCTGCCGCAGAGCGGATGAAACAGACTAGCCATAGCGTTGAGAAGTAAGTTAGGCCACAGAGCTTAAGCAGACGAGTCCTTTACAGCGCGTTTATTCTTTAACATCTTTAACAGCATGTCTATTCTTTACTGCACGTCTACCGCCAATCTTATCGCGACCCAGCTTTGGTCCGCAGCGCTTGGGTTGCTAGCGTTTTGCCAAAGTCCCAAGCCGCACCTGGTATCCGATGAGCATCCGCTACCACATCTGTAACCGCTTCAACAATCCAGCGGCGATCCGCTTCTGTCAGAATCAGAGGGGGAATAAATTTCACTACATTCATCCCATAGCCTGCCACCTGAGAAAGAATGCGATGGCGAGTAAACAGCGGCACCGTAATAATCTGAGAAAACAGACCTCGATTAGCAGATTCCAACATCTTCCAAGATAGCTTTAGCCGCAGACTCTTCGGCTCGCCAAACTCTAGTGCCATCATCATACCTTTGCCTCTCACCGCCTTGAGGCAGTCATACTGATCTACCAAAGGCTGCAAATCATCCACAATCTGGCTTCCCATCTTAGCCGCATGGTCAATCCAGTTCTCGCTTTCTAATACCTCTAGCGTCGCTAGACCCGCCGCCATCGCCAAGTTGTTCTTTCCAAAGGTGCTGCCATGAACAACCGCGCGGTCCATTCGATTGAACACTTTTTGAAAAATCCACGGGCGACAGGCGACAGCGCCCACCGGCACCAGGCCGCCCGACAGCGCCTTGGCCATACACAGCAAGTCCGGCTCTACGCCAAAGTGCTCAACGGCCCACCACTTACCCGTGCGGCCTAACCCAGTTTGCACCTCATCGGCAATGAACAAGCTGCCATAGCGGCGGCAAAGCGCCAGCGCCTCCGGTAGATAGCTAGCCTCGGGAATCCATACCCCGTGCCCCTGAATTGGCTCAGTGATAAAGGCAGCGACGTCTTTACCGGCTAGCGCCTGTTCTAAGGCAGCCAAATCACCAAACGGAACCTCAATAAAATCAGGTAAAAAGGGACCGAAGTCTGCTCTAAAGTGAGGATCGCCCGTAGCCGAAAGCGACCCCATAGTCAGACCGTGATACCCCCCGTGGCAGTAAACAATCTTGCTGCGGCCAGTAGCGCAGCGGCTGAACTTAATTGCGGCTTCAACACTTTCTGTACCTGAGTTAGCGAAAAAGATTCGATCTAGCCCAGGCGGTGTCAGCTGCTGTAGCCGCTCTGCTAGCAGCCCCGAAAGTAGCGACACATCCATCTGCACTAAATTGGGCAAATCAGCCCTCAAAACGTCTTGCAGTGCCTTTACCACAGCCGGATGGTTGCGCCCCAGGGCAAATACGCCAAATCCACTGAGCAAATCTAAATAGCGATCGCCCTGCTGATCGAACAGATAAGCTCCCTGCGCCTTAACATAATGACGATCAAACCCGATGGTCTTCAAAACATTGACCATTTGAGGATTGAGATACTGCTCGTGCAGCGAGAAATTATCTCGCTGTCGTTGTTCAATCAAATCGAGAATGTTCATCATTATCTAAGGTGATGTTTTTGGTGAAACGCGCAGCCGCTAGCTACCTGACTAACTAGCTACCTGACTAACTAGCTACCTGGCTTAGCGGCGAGACAATAGCCATAACATCGCTGCGCGTCAGCTTCTCTTTACCTTCGGACATAACATTCAGCGTAGCGTGCGCCAGCGCTAGCGGAATTCGGCAAAAAAGCAGCGCAGGCCCCTTGGGGAGCGCTGCCGTGTAGGCATCGGCTAGGACCAGATTGCGACGAGCGAATGTCTGCATGTCATCATCGGTCCAGCCAACTGGGTAAAAGCTAACCCCCCGCTGCGCAAAATCTTCTTTGTGGTTGCGCAAAATATTCACCGACTGTAGCCCACGGCCAAAGCCAATTGCCTCCGTGCGGCTCGTTTGTGTGCCATCGTGCCAGGCCCAAATATCTGAGAGCATCAGACCCACCGCGCCAGCCACGCTAAAGGTGTAGCCATTCAAGTCGGCTTCTGTTTCAATCTGCCAGTTGCGCTCTGCCCAGTAGGCCATCCGATCCGCCATCGCAGCCGTAGCGTCCCAAATGCGAGGAGAAATGCTGCTTGGCGCCAGCAGGGCCCATTCACCCAAACGCAACGTGACCTCTTCTAATTCACTTTTGTAGCTATCTAACCCCTTGGCAAAGTCGTCTACGCTAGAATCGGCTGTTCCTGCCTGTAGATTTAGGCTTAGCTGCCTTAGTAGCTTAGCTTTCACGTCACCTTCTAGCTCAGCGTGATCTTCTATTTGATCGATAGCTCTCATGCATAAGTAAGCCGAGGCTACCGCTTCTTGCAAACCCGACGGCAGAAGACTAATCGGAATATAGAATGTTCGACTGGTTTCTTTGAGTAAAGTTAACGCGGGGTTGATAGAAAACATTCAGACATTTCCTCACAAAGGTCGATCCAATTGAACTAAGGTCAATCTAAGGACATAATGCTACCATCTTTCTCCAAGAGCATTAAAGGCGGAAAGAGCGTTAAAGGCGGAAAGAGCAATAAAGGCAGATTAATTTGCGCAGCTAGCTCGTCAGTCACCTCATAAGAAGCACCTCATAAAAAGCGAATGTGTTCTAGAGTAGACTCTACAGGTTTGCGACAAAAATCATCACTACTTTCTAAGAACAAGGACGAAATAAATGGGCATTCACCTACAGCAAGCGGTTTCAGTAGGGCAGTATCTAGTCGCCCAAAAGCTCAAAGGTCGTAAGCAATATCCGCTAGTCCTGATGTTAGAACCGCTGTTTCGCTGTAACTTGGCCTGTAGCGGCTGCGGCAAAATCCAACATCCTAAGGAAATCTTAAGACAGAACCTTTCTCCAGAAGAGTGTTTTGCAGCGGTTGAAGAATGTGGTGCGCCTGTTGTTTCCATACCCGGCGGCGAGCCGCTGCTGCATCCTCAAATTGAGGAGATTGTCACAGGTTTAGTTAAGCGTAAAAAGTTTGTATACCTGTGTACAAATGGCCTACTGCTAGAACAGAGTCTAGATAAGTTCAAGCCTTCTTCCTACCTTAGCTTCAGTGTCCACCTCGATGGTCTAAGAGCATTGCACGATCAGTGTGTGGATCGCAAAGGCGTATTTGACAAAGCCGTCAGCGCGATTCGTGCGGCTAAGGCCAAGGGATTTCGAGTGACTACGAATACAACGGTATTTGAAGGCACCGATCCTAAGGAAATTCAGAACTTGTTTGACTATCTAACTGAGCTAGGCGTTGATGGGATGATGGTATCTCCGGGCTATAGCTACGAGTGGGCGCCTAACCAGGATCACTTCCTTAGAAGAGAGCAGACAAAAGCGCTATTTCGTGAAATTTTTGCGCCGATGAGAGCAGGGAAAAAGAATTGGGACTTTAACCACAATCCGCTTTTTCTAGACTTTTTAACTGGGCAAAAAGACTATGACTGCACACCATGGGGCAGCCCTAGCTTCAGTGTTCTGGGCTGGCAGAAGCCTTGTTATTTACTGAATGAAGGACACTGCAAAACATATAAAGAGCTGCTAGAGAGCACGCGCTGGGAAGAGTACGGCGCAAAGAGTGGCAATCCTAGCTGTGCGGATTGCATGGTCCACTGTGGCTATGAGCCAACCGCTGCTGAAGACGCTATGCAGCCTCAGAATATGATGCGATCGCTCAGCAGTCTTTTCTAGCGAGCAGTCTTGTTGAACGAGTAGTCTCTTTCGGGACAAGCCGCTAGTCGGGATCTAATCTAACCTGGATCTAATTGGCGTTGGCGATCGCCCGGTAGCGACCCAGCGCCATCAGCGGAAACACCAAAGGATATAGGCAATAGCGCAGATAAAAATGCTCTGGAAAACCCGTTCCAGTATGTTCAATCTCTGCCCAGCTACCATCTTCTTTTTGCGTATCCAACAGATACCGAATACCCGATCGAATTGAGCCTGAATATCTTGTATCAGGGCCAAAAGAAGCCTCAGTATCTATCAAACCCAACAATGCCCACGCGGTTTGGGAAGCCGTACTGTTACCTTGGCCCTTCAGTTGCGAGTTGTTGTAGCTTTCGCAAGTTTCCCCCCAGCCACCGTCGTCATTTTGAACGCTCACCAGCCAAAGAGCGCCCCGCATAATCTCACGCTGATAGCGCTTTGGATCTGCTAAGGTCAAGGCCGCTAGCGCACCGCTCGTGCCATAGATGTAGTTGACGCCCCAACGCCCAAACCAGCTACCATCTGACTCTTGCTGCTCAACTAGATAGCGTAGCCCGTCCGTCTCTCTTTTGTTGGAGAGTCGAGCGATCGCACACCCGTTCAAAGATAGCCGCCCCTGCATTTCTATGACGCGAGCGGTCACATCTGCGGTGCTCGGATCAATCATCGCCTTCAGGTCGCCATAGGGCATAGCGTTGAGCCAGTCTTGATCGTTGTCGATATCAAACGCAGCCCAGCCATCTGTCTTACACTGCATTGAGGCAACCCAGTCAACGCCACGGGCAATAGCCGCCTGTTTAAGAGACTCATTAGGCAGTGCGATCGCATCTAGCGCCATCACCACAACAGCAGTATCATCCACATCTGGATAGAACCGATTTTCAAATTCAAACGCCCATCCGCCTGGGCGACCGTGTGGGTTTTTCACTGCCCAGTCGCCATAGTCAATAATCTGTTTTTCAAGTAGCCATTCGCCTGCTTTCACCATCGCCGCAGAATCCGAAAGCCCTGATTCGGTCAGAGCCCTGATGGCAAAAGCCGTATCCCAAACAGGAGACACACAAGGCTGTATCCAATAGGTATCTGTTGTTTCAACAGCAAAGCGATCGAGCGCTTGAAAGCCTCTATGAACAACCGGATCGTTAACATCATAGTCAAGCGCGTATAGCGCCAACATTGAGTTCAGCATAGCCGGAATAATCCCGGCCCAGTCGCCAGTAGCCTCTTGCCGCTCTATTATCCAGTTTTCAGCCTGCTGCACTCCCTGCTCACGAAAAGGCACCAAGTTAAGCGATTCTGCTAGCTTAAACCCCTGATCTAATAGCAGGAAAACATCACTCCAATCGCCATTTTCAGGCAGCTTCCACTGCGCGTTCTCAATTCCTTCAGCGTACAGCTCATTGAGATTAAAAGCTGGACTCACCCGATGGACAGGCTTTTTATCAAAGACAATCAGCAGCGGCACGGTGCTGCCTCTTGCCCAGCTAGAAAGCTCGTAAATATTAACCGGAAAAGGAGGCTGCAACAACATCACCCAAGGCGGCAAAGAGGGTAATCCTTGCCAGCTATAGCAGCCAATCATCGCCAGATGAAACTTGGTGAAAATTCGAGAGCGGCTAATACCGCCTTGAGCAAGGATAAAAGTTTTGGCCTTACTTAGCGCCGGATCGCTTGCCGGAACGCCCAGCAAACGCAAGCCCATATAGGCTTCTATAGAAACGCTTAGATTTCCCCCATCGCCGTAGAACAGCTCCCAACCCCCATGGGAACGCTGGTGCGATCGCAAATAGTTTTCCACCTTGGCCAGCGGCAGCGCGTCAGTCGTTCCCCACAGCGTACGGAGCAAGACAGTCTCAGCCGTCATCGAAACATTCGACTCAAGATCGGCCCACCAATAGCCCTCCGGCTTTTGTAGAGACAGCAAATGCTTCTGAGCCGCCGCGATTCCTTGCTTGAGCGCCAGGTCAGGTGGTGAAAATAAGTCTTCAGAAGAGGCCTGAGCGCCAGATACTTTGGCACTACGAGCCGAATCAAGGGGTGGAGTCAACATGGGCAGGTATTCTTAATGCATTTTTAGAAATGCGTTCTTAGAAACAACAGCTTTTACATTTTGCCTTGAAACGGGTAAATGCATTCAGCAAATTGCGATACCGCCTTGAGACATCATCGCTACGAAGCTTGACTATGCAGTGATAACTACACAGTCAACTGTCCTAAAAAGAACCGTAGCTGTTGCTGGGTTTGCCAAAGGTAATCTGTTGGATTCCACAAAGTGCTGAGTCCAAAATCAATTAGCTGTGCAGGCACCAGGCGATCGCGTCTTTCTGCTAGCATCATCCGCTCTAGAATCCAAGGATCGCGGGAGTACTCCGGATGGCCTGAAAAAACAAGAATATGAGAGCCTAGCATCCAGCCCAAATGCTCAGTAACGCCGCTAGTGCCTAGTGAAACTGCACCTGATGGCAGCTGCGTGACGCCATCGTTATGGTGGACCTGAATGCGGTAAGACGGGCGATTAGTATCAAAGTAGCGCCGGGCGGCGTCAGTTAGATTTATCGTAACAACGGAAAGCTCAGTGCCCGGTGGATTAGGTTCGACCTTACCGCCGAGAGCTTGCGCAATAATTTGAGGGGCAAAAGAGAAACCAGAAAGCCGTATCTTCTGTTGATGATAGTCTCGAATCACCTCACACAGGCGGACAATCCACTCGTCTTGATCATAAGCACCGCTAGCCGACCCTGAAATCACAATTCCATCCAGCGCTGCTAGCTCTTGACTAGTTGGGTAGTGAAACTTACGAGGCTCGAACCTAAACAATTCCACACTGTCAAGAGACGCGCCCCCAAAATCTGCTGGCGCGCTTTTCTCACAGGTTTCGGTGAATAGCTGCTGATGCATTTCATAAAAGCCTTCCGGGTAGCGCTTCAATAGCTCAGGCGCCCACCATGTCAGGTCGTCGGTACCCACGTCAAAGCTAGCAAGCCGCAGCGTTCGACCAGCGGACGCTTTACTTTTCAAAGCTTTTAGTTCTGAGCTGTCAGTCACCATATGTTTTATTCGGTATCATTCGGCATCATTCGGCGTTTATACAGCAGAGTATTGCTTCAATATTGAGAGCAATCTGCTAAAGCAGCTTGACAGTAATTCTTTAAAAAGGGCGTCCTATAGCCATCTGCACTACGCCACAGAATAGGATAAAAGCTTTCGTGCAGCTCTAAACTATTGATCAGGCGATAGCGATCAAAGAGATAGCCTTTACCGTTACCGGGTGGCTGGTAGCTGGCTTCACCATGTAGGGTTGTGATGGAAAGGCTTTGCCGGGTCTTTGTGGCGCTGTTGTTTTGGCCGGAGCCGTGCCAAAGATTACCATGTAGAACAATAGCACTGCCGACTGGAAGCGCTACGGGCATAGCTGCCGGACGGCTTAGGCCAATTTCGGCAGCAGCCTGCCAGACAGGAATACGGTAGTCTTCGGCAGGGGCGTGAAGAAAGCGGATTTTGTCTGCGGTAAATTCTGGCCAGCGGTGAGATTCTGGCACGATTTCTAACGTTCCCGTATCAGCGGTGGCATGGCTGAGCGCAATCCAGCAGGTAGGCGCATTCGGCGGATCGATGGCGCTGACGTAGGTATTGTTACGATGAAAGTAGAGAGAAGGAGCGTTCGGTGGCTTTGCCCAAAAGGTGTCGAGGCCATAGCGGGCGCTATTCCAGCCCATCAGGGTAGCGTTAATGCGGGCGATCGCACTTGACAAGGTAAAGCTTGCTAACGTGCGATCACAGCGCCACAGTCCGGTCATTTGCCGGGTCGCGTTGGGCTGATTGAGCCCGGGGCGGCCATACCATTCATCTGGGTAGATACCGGTCTCGAACTGGGTTTGAAAAAGGCGATCGCACCGCTCAATGATCTGCGCCACCTGTTCGGCGCTGAGCAAATCTTCAACAATCAAATAGCCCTGTTGATGAAACAGCGCCTTTTGTTCAGCCGTTATCTCTATATCGGCAACGCAAGCTGTTGGGAGAGTTGTCATGTGCTTTCAAAGCCTTTAAAGTCTCTTAAATTCGGCATCCAAAAACGGAGTGCGATAGCCATCTTCACGCCACACAATCGGGAAAAAACTCTCATCCATCGTGTCGTCACCGTGCCGCCGGTATTTAGCAGCGACGTAACCGCCAGGAATGTAAGCGTCTGCGGCCTGGAATGTCGATTCAGCAGGCACATGAATAATCACCAAGCTGCGGCGAACCACATCCACCGTATTCTGGCCAGAGCCATGCCAAATATTGCCATGGTGGAACACACAGTCACCGGGCGAAAGGGTCATCTGTACAACTTCTGGCTTCTTTGCACCGGCCTGCTCGGCGGCTTGCTCCATTTGAGAGAGGTAGCTTTTGTCTTTGTTGTGAAATTCGGCAACTGCGTTTGAGCGAGGCCAGGTGTGGGAACCGGGTACATACTCGATTGTGCTAGCCCCAGGAAAGGCATTGCTAAGCGCGACCCAGCAAGTAGTAGTTTCGCCCACAGGCTGGTGAGCTTTGATGTACATCGAATCTTGGTGAAGGGTTGTCTCCTTAGCGCTAGGGGGCTTTTGCCAAAGACCGTCGGTGAGCAGCCGAGTGCCGGACCACCCTGCTAGCGCAGCGGCAATTTGACCGGCTTTTTCGGACATTACCATGGCGGCTAGAGTGCGATCGCAGCGCCATACACCCGTCATCTGCCCCGCCACCGCCGACAGGCCCAGATAAGGGTTCCAGTGCCATTCATCTGGGTAAATGCCCGTTTCAAACTCTCCGGCATAGAGCGCATCAAACCGCTGTAGCAGCTTATCTACTTGCTCAGGTGAAAACAGACTTTTGACGACCAAGAAGCCATCACGCCTAAACTGCTGAATTTGCTCAGCAGTAACAAGCGCAGTTTGCGTTGGCAATGGCGTATTAGAAGCAGGTGTATTGAAAGAGACTGTGCCAGAAGAGACTGTATCAGAAGAGACTGTATCAGAAGAGACTGTGTTATGTGACATTCGTTTTCTCGAACCAAAAATGCGCCTCTGAAAATAAAGAAGCGCAGGTTCATATATAGGAACTGTTAGAGCGCTCAGCTATTAGCCAGTTATCAGCCAGCTATCAGCGCAGGTGCTGATTAGAACGATTGGCCAGACGCTTTCTCCTGCGTCTCTCTCGGTTTTTCGCCTGAGCTTTAGCGCGGCGTGCATCACCAGGTAACCCTATTCCGATCATCCCTAACAGACCCAGGGAAGCAGCTCCTCGAGGGGGCACAGCTGAAGGTAAACCGTTTGTTCGATCTATCGCAGTCTGGTCTACGGCCTGAGCCTGAGCTGTAGATCGAGTGACTGGATTAGGGCGCGCAGACTGTCTGTAATCGGCAGCAACCAAAGACAGCAGACCAATAACAATAAACGAACTCAAGCGCTCAAGAGACTTATCTACCGCAGGTTGCTCAGCATGAGTAGTGTAAGTAGCCACAATAAACCAAATAAACAGACCCGCTGCAACTATCAATGCTATGGCATTAATAGCAGGCGAATTGGCAAAGGTATAAATAGCCCCTTCTGTAGGCCCATCGGCAGCGCTATTAAACTCTTCTATCGTCATGAATGGACTAGACATCAGCTATTCTCCTTTCAGCAGTTAAGCGTTAGTTTTGAGTGTGTAACAGCCGTTAGCATCCAAACGCCTAGACTTGCGGTGCCCCAAGCTGCGAAGCCGGAACGGCCGGAGCAGGCGTGTGGCCATTCTGCTCCGGTAGAATAGGATACTCCGGGTAGCCAGCTAGTCCGTATTCGGATAGGTCCAGACCGCCAATCTCTTCTTCGGGAGAGACCCTTAACATGCCTAGCTTTTTGAGTACAAAACTTACCCCATACCCAGGAATAAAGCCCAAAATCACAGTGCAAACAAACGTGCCAATTAGCTGACCGACAAAACCGGTCAGCGGAATGCCGTCACCTTGGGGATAGCCCGATGCCATTACACCCACAGTCATCGCGCCTAGCAGTCCACAGTATCCATGCACAGCAAAGGCACCCACCGCATCATCAATTCCTGCTTTCTCAACGGCCTTGCCTACAAAAGGCATAGTATAAGCACCAATAAACGCGATCAGGATAACAATGGCAGGGCTGTACAGATCCAAGCCAGCGCCAACCGAGATAATGCCAGCTAGACCACCAGAGATAGTATAGAAGGGGTCGCCCTTCGTAGAGATATAGGCCCCTACAATTCCAGAGCATAGCGCCAGCGTTGTATTCACGCCGATAGAAGCAAGGGTCATAGGAGAGCCATAGATCGTAGTCTCTACTGTTTGGCCCGGTACGAAAATTACGCAGGCGGCCAAAAAGGCATAGAAGCCGACGAATATCAGCATCAGACCGACCATCGTAAGTGGCAAGTTGTGAGGCAAGATTGTTCTAGCCCTACCTTGCGCATCAAATTTACCAATGCGGGGCCCTAGGTTAATGAGTACGCCAAGCGCAAAGAATCCGGCCACGCCATGTAGCACCGCCGAACAGCCAAAATCGTGGTAGCCAAACTCGGTGAGAAACCAGCCATAAGGACTCCACCCCCAGGCAGCGGCAACCACCCAGGTAAAAGAGCCCAAAACAACCGCTAGAATCGCGTAGGCGCCAACCTTAATCCGTTCAATTACCGCGCCCGAGAGAATAGAGGCCGTCGTCATGGCAAAAAGCGCAAACGCAAACCAAAAGACACCCGTGATGTTGTCAGCCACGTTTGGACCCAAGGCCGGAGACCATGGATAGGCCGCTTGGACCAAGCCCAGCACTTCGCCAACAACGCCATCAGAGGCCGGGTTTGTCCAGGGACCGACAACACCACCGGTGAGCGGAAACAGGGGGAAAGCGTTGTAAACCCACCATCCAAAAAAGAAAAAGGTTAGGCCAACTATAGAGAGCGTTAGCAGGTTTTTGACCATAGTGGCCAAAACGTTCTTAGCACGAGAGGCACCTCCCTCGTAAGCCAAGAAGCCGACGTGGATAAGGAGCATAAAGACGGAAGCCCAATAGTAGTAGGATTCCGAAACGAAAGTTGCCAGAAACTCTTGTGATTCGGGAGTCATGGGACGGCTCCAACAAATGCGATTAGGTGGACAAAGAATGCCGGGGTTGGCAGAAAGCTGGAGGAATAGTCAATATGAGAAAAACAAAAGTGACTCAACTGTCTCGTTGAGATGTAGAGGAACTATCTTCCCAGATAGGCGTGTTGTTTAGCTGCTGTTTTCTTTGTTTCGATCTTGATTAGTTCGATCTTGATTGACTTGTTATGCAAAAAGTATGCAACGCATAGAGGAGAGAAGTTGTATTAATCAATACTGAACTAATAAACGGTTAAGAATTACGGATGTTGTTGAAGGTTATCTCCAATCTCTGCACCTTTTATCTTTTAACTAGAGATTGATACATTACGATAGCTGTCGGTCCAGACTGTCAATATCTTTCTGGGCTACGTGTAGCTCACCACATGTTTTGCTTCAACGCTATACCGCCAAGGAAAGGGAGGAATGACCCTATGACGAGCCCATAGCACTTGGCTGTTGTTGATTCAGTAACCGATAGCCGGTGCGGTGCTAGTACGCTAATAGTAGCGCTCAATTCAAGCTTGTGATTGCCCTATGTCCCTATATACAGCGATGCTTAGCTAACCAAGCGTACTAAGCGTACTATCTATTAGTGGACCAAGCATATTGCTTCTAGTGACCCAAGCATATTGCTTCGCCTACACACGTCTGACGCAGCCTACTAATCAATATTCTGCCGCTCAGCCGACCTGAATGAAGCTGAATAGCTGCGAGGGCGGGAATGCGATCGCCCCGTGTCCAGTTCTACCGTACTATACACAGGCCCGATAAATTTAAGGTCGGCGGGTCATGTATGTCGCTGGATCTACCCCACCACTGCGTGCCGTTCCTCCAGTGGAAAATATTTACTACGGGAAGTGAGAACAAAAGCTGCTCCATCCTTTCAAGAAACATAGCCGGAACAAATCCCTCCTGGGAGGAATGCCCGTAGGGCGAGGTGGGTCGGCAACTCGGGCAACGTCGCCAACGTCTTGCACTTAAATGTCTCGCACTTATGTGTACAGGATATGTATCTAGCCAGTTAGGCCTTCGTCGCCAGAATCTTCCTAAGGTAGTCGCCATACTAAATAACTCCTACTGAGGCTGTAGAGTGTCGCCTACAGGTGTCAATAGCTGCAGGCGACTAGCTGATCTTCGAATACTTAATGTCTGTCCTTAAGCATCTTCCCCAGACGTCTAGTAGGTGCGAAGCGTGTAGCACGAGAATCCGTGAGTACCAAATCCATCGAGCTACTTATCTGTCAAGCTGTAGGTGCCTCTCTCTCCTTTGAACCATTCACTATCGCGCACGCCGCCCGAAAGGATATTGGAAATTCGGTTTCGCGCTTTAAGATATTGCTGTTTAGGCATGCCATCTTTGAAGATCGCATCCATTACTTCCGCAATCTTAAAAGATTTATCAGACTGTGTCTCTAGTACAAGTCTGACTGCTTCAGGAATTGTCTTTTCTTTAACCTCGGGCCGGGTGTATTTCTGCCAGCTAGCAGTTCTCCCGTCCTTTTTCTTACTGGCTTTAGTTTTTTTCTTTTGCGTTGCCTTCTCTTCCGTTATATCTTCGGCGTCTGCTTCGTCCTCTGAGTTGGCTGCTTCATCTATTTCGATGGAAGCCTCTCCAGATCCTTCAGGCTCAGAATCCTCATCTTGTGTCTCTTCAAGAGATTCCTCATCTAAAAGATTCTCGACTAATGCTTCAGGATCTGCTGTCGGCGCGCTAGCAGTTTCTGTTTCTGTTGAATTTGCTCCAAACAGAGGCAAAACAGCGCGAACACCGGCTAGTTTTTCTCTAACTTCTGCTAACTGTGCGACTAGAGAGGTTTCTTGCTCAACTAGCTCTGAAGCAATTTCCTTTAGTTGAGGTAATACGGTTTGAGTCATAAGTGAAGTGTACAAACAATGTGTGTCTTTGCTCTCAGGTAACAATACTACCGTAACGGCTGCCATTCAGTATTGTCGCAAGACTGATATCTAAACGATTTTCCAACAATTTTTTGAGATTTCCTATTCCTTATGGATTAATTGCAGCCGCCTATATCTGCTAACCTACGGCCGACGGCGATTGAACCGATTCTTTAAATCCTCTGAGCTGAGGTTTTTCTGATTCAGTTCTGACTGTTGAGAGAGCAGCTTATTCTGGTTGGCAGATCTCGATTCGGACGCTGTTTTCTTTAAGCTTGGCCTATTTACGATTTTGTTTGTCGCAGCTTTGTTTTTGTCTGTACGGTTACCGACATTTTCCGGCGTTTTTATCTTCTCATGCTGGGTCTTTGAACGAGAAGGCACCTCTGCTAGCCGCATACTTAAGCTAATCCGGTTCAGCTTCTCTTGTACTTCTAACACTTGTACCTTCACAACTTGACCTACCTGAACGATCTCCTTCGGATCTTTGACAAAACGATTGGCTATCTGTGAAACATGCACCAGGCCATCCTGATGCACGCCAATATCTACAAAAGCGCCGAAATTAGTGACATTAGTCACGATGCCTTCTAAAACCATTCCGGCTTCCAAATCTTTGATATCGTGAATGCCATCCGCAAACAGAGCATAGGTGAATTCTGCCCTAGGATCGCGCCCTGGTTTTTCTAGCTCGTCTAAGATGTCTCGTAAGGTGGGCTCACCAGCTTCTTTGGTGATATATCGCATTAGGTTTAGCTGTTTGAGCTGATCGCTAGCTTGATGAATCTCTGTTAGCGGTACGTCTAAGTCTTTGGCGATTTGTTTGACTAAGCCATAGCGCTCAGGATGAACGGCGGTATTGTCTAAAGGATTTCGACCTGCTCGTATGCGCAGAAATCCAGCGGCCTGCTCGTATGCTTTGGGCCCTAGCTGGCTGACTTGAAGTAGGGTTTTGCGATCGCAGAACTGACCGTTCTCATCTCGAAATCTAATAATATTGTTGGCGATCGCTTTACTCACGCCCGATACGTATCCCAACAGCTCACGAGAGGCCGTATTGAGATCTACGCCCACATAGTTCACACAGCTTTCTACAGTATCATCTAGCTTTTGTTTTAGGCGCTTTTGGTCAACGTCATGCTGATATTGCCCAACCCCAATTGACTTAGGATCTAGCTTCACTAGCTCCGCTAGCGGATCTTGCAATCTGCGAGCAATGCTAATAGCGCCGCGCACGGTAATATCTAGCTGTGGGAACTCAGCGATCGCAACCTCACTAGCCGAATAAATAGAAGCCCCCGATTCACTCACCATCACTTTTACAGGCGGCTGCGCTAGCTGAGCGATCGCGTCTGCTACAAATTCGTCGGTCTCGCGACTAGCCGTACCATTGCCAATAGCAATCAAACTAATATTATGGGTTTCGATTAGCCGCCTAAGAACTTTTGCAGCGTCTAGTCTGCCCCCTTGGCCAGAATGTGGGTAGATAGCCGCATATTCTAAGAACTGACCCGTTGTGCTGACCGCAGCTACTTTGCATCCCGTTCGAAATCCCGGATCGATGCCTAAGGTTGGCTTCATCCCAGCGGGCGCGGCTAGTAAAAGATTTCGCAAGTTCTCAGCAAAGGTTTGAATCGAGACTTCGTCAGCCCATGCCTTTTTCTCTGCAATGACCTCATTGATTAACGATACTTTCATCAGTCGGTTGAACCCGTCTTTTACCCAGTCACTGTAGAACTGTCGAAGCGATGGGTCAGAAGTTCTTAGCTGAGTATCTAGCAAATAGTCTAAGACTTCGGCCTCATCAAAGGTTAAAGATAGTTTGAGAACGCCTTCTTTATCACCTCGCAACAGCGCCAGAAGATTATGAGGCGCTATGTCTAAGACTGATTTCTGATAGCTGCGGTACATCTCATATTTTGTGGTCCCCTCAGCATGAGCTGTTTTAATCTTTGAAGAGAAGCTGCCCTTTTTCGTAAAAAACCGCCGAACGTACGCTCTTAGCGGCGCCTGTTCGGCCATGGCTTCAGCGAGTATGTCAGCCGCTCCCTGTAGAGCGTCACTAGCTGTTGTAACTTGTTCTGTGATGTATGCTGATGCGATCACAGCTAAATCGCTCGCTAAGCGCTGCTGGTTCAATCTAGCAATTTCGTCGGCTAGAGGGGCTAAGCCGCTCTCTTTGGCCAAAGTGGCGCGGGTTCGGCGCTTGGGCCTATAGGGCAAATACAGGTCCTCTAATTCGGTTTTGCTCTCGCAACGCTCAATCTTGTCTGATAGGGCCGGTGTGAGTACGCCTTGTTTTGCGATCGCCTCTAAAATTGTCTGCTTACGCGTCGCTAGCTCGCTCAAATAGGCATTCTTCTCAGCTATCTGCCGGAGCTGAATTTCGTTCAGTTCCTGAGTTTTCTCCTTCCGATAGCGAGCAACAAAAGGGACGGTCGCCCCTTCAGAAAAAAGCGCCAAAGCGACTTCTACCTGATGAAGTCGGATAGACAGGTCTCGCGCAATCAACTGAGCGGTTTTCATAAGAATCATCAATAAGCTTATCTACACTTTGCTAGCGCTGCGACCGAAGGCTATACCTATTGCTCGGTAAGGCAAAGCGCTAGATGCGTTCAGCACTCTACTACGTGTCAGCCTGATTGTAGCCTGCGTATAAACACAGCATCTAAATGCAGTGGCGTCGACTGCTGATATGGTTGACTTCATCGGTAGAAAGCTCAGATAAAGGCGCGACTTTGCTACTGTTGGCTACTGTAAGTGAGCGAGCTTAGGCCAAAGCCTAACTAGACGGTATCGCTGTAGATTTTGTCTAGAGAAACAGATTCTGTTTACAAAAATAGGCCCTCTTTGATACGTTCATCGAAGAGGACCTGCCCTATAGGCTTTACAGATTTTTGGGTGTCTGTATCTCAGTTTTAACGGAATCTATCTGGATTGAGCGGACGGCTAGAGCTTGTCGTGTTGCCAAGCGCTGCTCCCGTGCCACCGTCAGCAGGAGCAAGAAACGGCTTTAGGTTGATAGCACCGCTAGTGGCTCTATGAGTCTGACCGGGAGTCTGACCGGGAGTCCGACCGGGAGTCCGACCGGGTAGAGGAAGTCCGTCAATGACGCTGCCGATCTCGCCAAGCAAGTCGTTACTACCGCTGCCTGTATAGGTATTGACAACGGTGGTGTCAGTCCCACTATCTGCCAGCGTAAGGTTTTCAAAGACGAGATCGCGAGTGACGACAGGGTTCTGTCCGGGTGGAACGGTAAAGACAATTTTACACGTGCCTGGGAACTGCTCAGTGGTGGCGCAGACCGTATCATAGCCGTTCTCTGTGCCAACTTGAAGCTCTGCCAAACCTTCGGGCCGATAAGACTCTAGGCGATCGCTAATGGCGAAGCAGCGATTTTCAGCAGTCCAGCCGCCGCCCATTGCGCTTGGCGTAGCCCAAGGGTAGGCACTCTCAGGCTGGTCCTCGGGTAAGTACATTACGGTATACTCGCCGTTAGAAATTTGGCACTCGAACCGGGTGTCGTTTGGAATCGAGTTCCCTTCAGCGGTAGGTTCTGTCTGGGAAGGCGGATTGCTGGTTTGGGCCTGACCAGGAAGGGCCACAGCGGTGAGGCCAACAAAGATGGTACTGCCAAGCAGTAGTGCAGTTTTAATCATGGTGAGGTGAGTCCTTAGAAGGCGAACAAGAAGGCGAACAGAGAACGTAGAGACAGAAAGCGAATAAAAGAGCGAACCTAGAGAGCTACAAATATTTTATTTCACCCTAGCGCAGAGCTTCTTTCTAGCAGCAAGTCGGTGGACAGTACGCATCAGTTTTAGTAATTGGTAGAGTTGGGTAAGTAAAGTTTAAAGATGCAGTTGTGGCGTGTTTGGCAATGTTCTTGAAGCAATGCTTTTGATAATGCTTTTGACGATGCGCTTAACAACATTTCTGACAACGAGATAGAGCGCTGAGGTAGCTCACAGCGTTAAGCTCATGACTGTTCAACTTACTTACTCAAAGTCCTAACGCTTTTTTGACTATGGCTACAACGACTCCTTACGGTTCCTGGCGCTCTCCGATTACCTCTGATCTTATTGTCTCTAGCTCAATCGGCCTAGGCGCAGTGCAGCTAGACGGTGCGGACGTTTATTGGAGTGAACTGCGACCAACCGAGGGAGGACGGCAGTTAGTGGTGCGCTATGGTCCAGAGGACAAGCTAGGCACGGTGAGTGATATAACGCCTGCTCCTTTCAATGTACGTACGCGGGTGCATGAGTACGGAGGAGGAGACTATGTCGTGCATCAGGGAACAGTATATTTTTCTAATTTCGCCGATCAGCGGCTCTATGAGCAGACGGCCAAAGCGGAGGATCCTGCTGCTTTGACGCCCGAGGTCACACCAGCAGCAGGATTGCGGTATGCCGATGGAATTGTAGACAGACGACGACAGCGGCTAATCTGCGTGCTCGAAGACCATCGCCAGTCGGGAGAGGCCGTTAATGCGATCGCCACAGTTCCTCTAAAAGGGGGCTCTCCCAGTATCTTGGTGAGCGGCAATGACTTTTATTCTTCACCTCGGCTAAGCCCCGACGGCAATCAGTTGGCCTGGGTTACATGGAACCACCCACAAATGCCCTGGGATGGGACAGAACTATGGCTAGCCCAAGTTAATGAAGACGGTAGCTTGAGCCGTCCTCATAAGCTAGTAGGCAATGAGAAAGAATCTGTCTGTCAGCCTCAGTGGTCACCGAGCGGAACGCTACACTTTATCAGTGACGCAACCGGGTGGTGGAATCTGTATCGGTGGGAAGGGGAGCGAGGAGAGCCTTTATTCCCAATGGAGGCAGAATTTTCAGGACCGCAGTGGCGCTTTGGTCAAAGCAGCTACGGGTTTGAAGGCAATACGACAATCTTGTGTACCTATTTAGAGAAAGGTATTACGCGACTTGCTCGGTTGGATACGCTGGCGCGATCAATGGATGAGATAGACATCTCTTATTGCGTTATTGGAAGCTTGCAGGTGGGAAAAGGATTTGCTGTTTTCTTGGGAGCAAGTACCAACCGTCCGAGCGAACTAGTAAGGCTAAACCTAGATACTTTGAAACTAACAGTGCTGCGTAAGTCCAGCACACTCGATATTGATCCGGGCTATCTATCCGAGCCTGAGGTGATTTCGTTTCCGACAACAGGCGGATTCAACGCCTATGGTATCTACTATTCACCTCAAAACAAAGACTATCAAGCGCAGGTGACCGAGCGGCCACCTTTGCTTGTAAAAACGCACGGCGGACCAACAGCAGCTGCTTCTACCGCGCTAAATCCATCGATTCAGTATTGGACGAGTCGGGGCTTTTCGGTATTGGATGTGAACTACGGTGGCAGCACAGGCTATGGCCGCGCCTATCGCAACCGGCTGAAGAAGCGGTGGGGAATAGTGGATGTGGATGACGCGACAAACGGAGCGCTGCATCTGGTAGAGCAGGCAAAGGCTGACCCAGAGCGACTAGCAATCGATGGAGGGAGTGCGGGCGGCTATACTACGCTGGCGGCGCTGACGTTCCGCGATGTGTTCAAAGCAGGAGCGAGCTATTACGGCGTAAGTGATATGTCGAGCTTGGCGGCAGAGACGCACAAGTTTGAGTCTCGCTATTTAGATAGTCTAGTCGGCCCCTACCCAGAAAAAAAGGCAGTGTATGAGGAAAGATCGCCGATTAACGCGGTAGAGCAACTCTCGTGTCCAATTATCTTTTTGCAGGGGAATGAAGACAAAATCGTGCCGCCAAACCAGGCTGAGGAAATGGTGAATGCGTTAAAGGTAAAGGGCATTCCGGTAGCTTATCTGTTGTTCTCGGGTGAGCAGCACGGATTCCGTAAAGCGGAGAATATCAAACGGGCTTTGGACGCAGAGCTATCTTTTTATTCGCAAATTTTTGGGTTTGAGCTAGCCAACGAAGTTGAACCTGTTGAAATTTTTGGGAAGGCGAGGTGATGACTAGAAATATGACTAGAGATATGACCAGAGAAGATGAGCTGATAGACGTAAAGTCTTTGCCAAAATCTATGTGGGAAATCAAGCCTTGGTGGTGTCAGCCTTGGTCAATTGTGCTGACAGGTGTAGCAGTCCCGCTAGTCTCTTGGTTTCTGTTGCATCGGCTGTGGATCACGCTACCAGTGGTGTTGATGATTTTGGTATGGTGGGTTTTGTTCTTGGGCATTGTACCTGCTCAGTATGCAGCAGCGGTGAGAGAGGCGGGTTTTGACACCGCTGCGCCCGTAGAAATTGAGCGTTAGGGATTGAGCGTTAGGGATTGAGGACTTAGAGATATGGACGAGATGGACAAGAATGTTTTGGGAACGCAGCTAGCAGCTTGCTGCCTGGACCCGATAACGGGGTTTTATCGAGATGGAAGCTGCCGGACGGGGCCGCAGGATCGGGGTGTGCACGTGGTGTGTGCGCGGCTGTCGGCGGCTTTTTTGAGCTATACGAAGGCGCAGGGTAATGATTTGAGTACGCCTCAGCCTCTACACAATTTTCCGGGGCTGAAGCCGGGCGATCAGTGGTGTTTGTGTGCAATGAGGTGGAAGGAAGCATTAGAGGATGGGGTAGCGCCGCCGGTGGTGCTGGAGGCTACCCATAGGGCGGCGCTGCAATATGTAAGTTTGGAGGATCTGCAGGCGAACGCAGCTGAGTAAACCGAGCAATTCTTCTCATAGGTTTAGAGAGTTTGATCAGGTCAAATTTCTAACCGTCCTTGCTGTGCAATCGTTAGGAATATTGATGGGATAGTCTGCTATCACACTGCGATCGCTCTGGTATCGCTTCGATATCGCGGAGTGGTCCTCCTAACATCAGGATTTCGTCATGTTTGCTAATCATAATTATGTCCATCGCGCAATCGCGATTTCTAGCACGCTAGCGCTCAGCGTGTCGATGACACTGCCTGCGGTTGCTCAGAGCCGTTTTATAGATATCGACAGCACGCACTGGGCGAATTCCTATGTGCAGGCGCTAGCGGAAGCAAACATTATCAGCGGCTTTCTCGATAGTACGTATCGCCCTGACGAACAGATGACGCGGGCGCAGTTTGCCTCTATCCTAAGCGGCGGATTCGCGACCTCGAAGATGCGTGAGCCGATAACGTTTAGCGATGTACCCGCTAACCACTGGGCGGCAGGTGCGATTTCCACCGCCTATGCACGCGGCTTTTTGAGTGGCTACCCGAACGGGACATTTGGCCTAGATCAGCCAATTACGCGTCTAGAGGTACTGCTAGCTCTGACTAGCGGTTTAGGCATTGAGACTGCCGGTGCGGATAGTGAAGTTTTAGCGGCGTTTGCTGATAGGGATGAGATTCCAGATTGGGCGGTGGCAGCGATCGCAGCGGCAACGACTAACCAACTGGTGGTAAATTACCCTGCTGTAGGCCGGCTAAACCCGCAGCGAAATGCAACGAGAGCAGAGATTGCAGCGATCGCCTATCAGGCTTTGGTCAATAGAGGAGAAGCGAGTGCGATCGCCTCTGAGTATGTGCCTGCGATCGCCGCACCGCCTGTTCCAGCGCCGCCTACGGCTGAGACATCAACTGATGACTTTTCTGATCTGGTCGCTTCCTTAGGAAGTGCCGACGCTAACGCTCGCAAAGCCGCCGCCGATGCCCTGGTAAAAGGTGGTGCCAAAGCAGTCCCCGAACTGACAGAAGCTTTGCTATCTAACGATGCGTTGGTCAGGGCGGCAGCAGCCTATGCGCTAAACGAAATCGGACCCGAGGCAGCAGCGGCGGCACCAACGTTATTGAGCGTACTACAAGACGATAGTGAGCTAGTGCGGGCGCTAGCAACTAGCACGTTATCTAGGGTTGGCCTAGACCAAACCGTTTTAATCAATCTGCTAATCGCCGCGCTTCAGAATGAATCTGGTTTGGTTAAAGATATTGCGGCTGATGCGTTAGTTGGAGTAGGGGCCGACGCGGTCCCGGCACTAGGCAGCGTGCTAAAAAACGGGACCGCCAACGCCATTGCAAAGCAAACAGCAGCTACCCTGATCGGTGATATAAGTCAGATCGATCGGGTCGATAACTTGATATTGGCCTCGGCAGTTCCCATTTTGGCGGAAACGCTAGGTGACGGCGATAGTGGGGTACGTAAAGCTGCGGCAGAGACGCTAGGCGACTTTGGTCCGCTAGCAGATGCCGCCATTCCTGCGCTTTCTAGAGCGTTACTAGGCCCGGACTCAGGCGTAAATCAAACGATTGCCGGCAGCCTCACTAAAATTGGTCGCCAGTCGGTGCCCGGACTAACTGAAGCATTAAACAGTGATGATACGCTAACTCGACTGTATGCTGCGGATGCCATTTGGATCTTGACAGAAGACAGCAGCTTGATTCTACCTACGCTGGTCTCAGCACTATCCGATGGCAGCATAGAAACGCGTGAACTAGCCGCACTAGGGCTAACGTATCTAGGGAGAAAAGCGACTCCGGCGCTACCCAATCTACGTGGCCTACTAGGCGAGGACAATGACCGCCTTGTCGATATTGCTAGCCTAGCGCTACTCATTATCAGCAACCGAGAAGCGCCTCAGCCTAACCTAGGTTTCCTGAAAACTGATGCTGAGAGAACGGACTCTGTTCCAGCAATTGTTGAAGCGGTCAGCCAGCTTTGGTCGTAAAGAGTTATAGCAACTGTCCTGTTGTGTCAAGACAGTTGCGAGCTGAATTGCGTTGTTTGCGTTGTTCGCGTTGTTTGATAACAGCCATAGCAAACAGGTCCGCAGGCAAAAGCCTCTCTCTAGAGGGTTAAGGTTTAGAGAGAGGCTTTTGTAGAGTTGGTTTTAGAAGAATAAACACGTGTTGATTCTTCTAGCTTGTACTTTGCACTTTTCTGTCGGATGTTCAGCTATTGCTATTGAGCTGCTATTGACCGGCGTCCGGAAGTGGCCCTGCACCGTCACCGATGCCGCCATCGGGCTCGACAGGCATCATCTCAGATTCTAGCTCAGACTCTGGCATAGCTTCAGGTGGAGCGGCATCGGGTGTCGTATCAGGGTCTATTTCGCCCGTAAAGTACTGCGCCTGCTCGCGGAGGGAAGCTGCTGGCCCTGTTTGTCCTTGCTGATCTAGCAGATCGGCGGCTTTTAGGTAATCACTGACAACGGCGTCGATAGTCTCTTCGGGCAGGTCAGTCGGACCGGTGATATCAACATCAGACGTAATGTAAGCCTGATTGATCAGAGCTTCGGCACGGCCAAGGTAGGCCCCTGGGTCAGTTTCGTCAATCTCGATGGCGGCAGTGTAGGCTTCGATTGAGTTAGCATAATCTTCCGAGATAGAAAGGTCGTATGCTCGGCTAAAGACTTTTTCGTACTCGCTAGCGGGACGAACTTCGATTTGATAGTTGCCGCCCTGACCAGAAAAGGAGCTAGCGACGGCGCTGTAGGTACCGGCCTCGGGCAGCTCGAATACGATGGTGGAGTTGAGCGTGCCACCGTAATCATCGTTAGAGGTGATGACTTCACCATCTGGACCTTTGAGTAGCAAAACGGTATCGAAGTCTTCGCTTTCTAGCTCAATGGTCATGGTCTGACCAGCATCGCCCTCAAAGGGGTAGGCATCCTCCATAGGCGCTAGCATGCCTTCTTGCTGTAGAAGGGTTTGGGCTAATGCTGCCTGATGGGCGATCCCTGCTACGCCAGTCAAGACAGCTGCTGCTACTAGCCCCTGAGTGACTTTGTTAGAGGGTTTCCCTGAGTTGAATTTCATAGCTCCGCTCTTAGTTGGTTTAATGTTCAGTAGGGCGATATCCGCTGCTTTGAAGCTTATTTGTCAGTTGTGGTATCTAGCTAGTAGCTCATCTAGCGTTAGTTTTATCGCAGATACTAAGTAAGCATAAATTTAAACTGCTGCTGAACGTTTCCTGGTAGCTGTGGGACACTATCCCATTTGTCTCAGTATGGGCCCGCCCTTTATATCAGGATACTGCCAGCTGTAGCTGATATGGTGGGGGTTTAAGATCTTGAAACTGATGAATCGACGTAGCTTTCGGAACAGCTCTTGGGTAGGTGGTTTCTGGATACCAGGTGCGATCGCTAGCAGCTTTTTGCTGACAGCTCGGCCTGTCGCTGCGGTGCCAGTAGCCATAACCGAAGAGACGCTTGAGAGGCCAAGCGAGGGCAGTGCGGTGGATGTGCCAGAGGAGATTCTGCGTACGGAGATTATCACGGGGGCGCGATCGCCCATTACAGGAGAGGCGCTAAACGCGGCTGAATACGCCGAGCTGCAAGCAGAGCTAGAAGCGTCTGCGGGTACAGCGCTTGTTAACGAAGATATTCGCTACCTGATTTTTCTTCTACAGCTTCGACGAGCGGTAAGACCCATCATTCCTTTTCTTTAATCTCTTAACTCAAGCTCTTTAGAGAAACTGATTGAGGAAGCCCTAGTGGCCACCGCTTGATAGCTGCTCGTCGTCCTTTTGTAGTCCTCATAGAATAATAGAATTTCCTCATTGGCAGCCGCGGATCTATGCTGTGTTTGGAGCTGCCCGCTACTGCTGTACAAGATAATGTACAAGCTGAGAAAGTTTGTCATCTGTCTTTGTCATTTCGTCATTTCTCAGTGCTGGCTTCTGCCTAAAAGTCACAGAAATCTACTAAGCTTTGTTAAGCTTAGAGCTATACCAAAAAAATATGATAGCTGTGCGCGGGGCCTGCAATACCTAAACTAAAGGGTTGCAGCGGGTCTAATGCGATCGCCACGGATGCTCAAACAAAATTTACTTACGGTCAGGTCATTTATATGTCGTCAACGATTGCGCTTGAACAAATCGAACGGATTGTTCGGAACCAGCATCACAATCCTTTTGAGGTTCTAGGTCCCCATGCAATTGAGCAAGACGGCAAACAAGTTTGGGTAGTGCGTACCTACCTGCCCAGTGCTGATATGGCATGGGTGATTCTGCCATCAGCTCGAAAAGAATACTCAATGCATAACGAGCAGCATCCTCAGTTTTTTGAAGCTGTGCTGGCAGAAGAAGAGTTAGCCAACTACCAGATTCGCTATAAGTCAGGACCTAACGAGCACGTTATTTACGACCCGTACGCGTTCAAGTCTCCTGTTATCACCGAGTTCGACGAGTACTTATTTGCCGAGGGCCACCACCACCGCATTTATGAAAAAATGGGTGCCCATCCGATGACACAAGGGGATGTCTCGGGTGTCTATTTTGCCGTTTGGGCACCTAACGCTCGCAATGTGTCGGTTATGGGTGACTTCAATAGCTGGGATGGCCGACAGCATCAAATGCGCAAAGGCAATACCGGCATTTGGGATCTGTTTATTCCTCAGCTAAAAGTAGGCGATTCGTATAAGTACGAAGTCAAGAACTACGACGGTCATATTTATGAAAAGTCTGATCCCTATGGGTTCTACCGAGAGATCAGACCAGATACTGCTTCTGTCGTCACTGATTTAGATAGCTACCAGTGGCAAGACGATGACTGGATGGAACATCGTCGTCAGACCGATCAGATGACGCAGCCTATTGCTGTATATGAGGTGCATTTAGGCTCCTGGCTGCACGAGTCTTCCGCTAATCCTCCCCAAAAAGCTGATGGCAGCGATGGCCCTGTCGTGAAGGTAGCTGAGCTAAAGCCAGGGGCTCGGTTTTTAACCTACCGAGAGCTAGCTGGGAAGCTGATTCCCTATGTGAAGGAAATGGGGTTTACCCACATTGAGGTATTGCCAATAGCAGAGCATCCGTTCGACGGTTCTTGGGGCTATCAGGTGACGGGATACTTCGCACCGACTTCGCGCTATGGCAGCCCAGAAGACTTCATGTACTTTGTAGAGCAGTGCCACCGCCACGGCATCGGGGTGATTGTGGACTGGGTGCCAGGGCACTTTCCAAAAGATTCTCATGGGTTAGCGTTCTTTGACGGCACCCATCTGTACGAGCACGCCGACCCGCGCAAGGGTGAGCATAAGGAATGGGGCACTCTCGTCTTCAACTACGGGCGCAATGAGGTGCGTAACTTCTTGATCGCGAATGTTCTCTTTTGGTTCGACAAGTACCACATTGACGGTATTCGCGTGGATGCAGTCGCTTCGATGCTGTATCTGGACTACAATCGCAAGCCGGGTGAGTGGGTCGCGAATGAGTACGGAGGACGCGAGAATATTGAGGCGGCTGAGTGCTTAAAGCAGGTCAACCACGTACTCTTTAGCCACTATCCAGGAGCGCTGTCGATTGCCGAAGAGTCGACCTCCTGGCCGATGGTATCTTGGCCCACGTATGTAGGGGGCTTGGGCTTCAATTTGAAGTGGAATATGGGCTGGATGAACGACATGCTCGACTACTTCGAAATGGACCCTTGGTTCCGTCAGTTCCACCAGAACAACATAACCTTCAGTATTTGGTACGCCTTTAGTGAAAACTTTATGCTGGCGCTCTCTCATGATGAGGTAGTGCACGGCAAGGCTCATATCATTGGCAAAATGCCGGGTGATGACTGGCAAAAGATGGCTAATGTCCGGGCGCTATATACCTTCATGTATGCACATCCCGGCAAAAAGACGCTGTTCATGGGAATGGAGTTTGGCCAGTGGAGCGAGTGGAATGTATGGGGCGATTTGGAGTGGCATCTGCTCCAGTTTGATCAGCACAAGAGCTTGAAGCACTGTCTGGAGAGACTGAACACGCTGTACCGCCGTGAGCCTGCTTTGCACACGCAAGACTTCTCGCAAGAAGGCTTCGAGTGGGTTGACTGTAGCGACAATCGCCACAGCGTGGTGTCTTTCATCCGCTATGACAAGCACAGTGACGACTTCATTTTGACGGTATGCAACTTTACACCGCAGCCGCACAGTCACTACCGGGTAGGCGTGCCAACCGAGGGCTACTACCGCGAGATTTTTAATAGCGATGCGCGCGAGTTCGGCGGCGCTAATATCGGAAACCTGGGGGGTAAGTGGACAGAAGACTGGGCTTTCCACAGCCGTCCTTATTCACTAGACCTAACGCTGCCGCCGCTAAGTGTCATTATGCTGAAGCTAGATGCGCAGAAGACTGAGGCGGCGCTAGCAGGTAAGACGCCTGATTGAGACGGGTGAGCCGCTTGTGCACGCATACTTTGTGGGCAATTACCTCGTGAGAAATACCTCGTGAGAAATTAGGTATTAAGGACTTGGGTGGTGAACCCAGGTCCTTTTTGATTGAGAGGGTTTGGTCGATACACTGTTTGGGTGAGTTTTACTGCAAGCTGTAAAAGCGGTTTGCTAGGCGTATTTGAAGCGATCGCATCACGTTCACTATCGCGTTTACTACACAGGGCTAGCAGCGGTTGCTGGGCTGAGCTTCGGGCTGCGGTTTTGGGGACTCGATCGATTCGATGAGCGGGTATTTGATGAGGTGTATTATGTGCAGTTTGCGCACGCGTACTTAGCGGGTGAGACGGTTTTTGATGTGCATCCGCCTTTGGGAAAGTATGCGATCGCGCTAGGAATCTGGCTCAGCTCACAGGCTCGGTGGGTGAGCGAGCTAGAACTAACGCCCGTGAGCTATCGATGGATGAATGCTTTTGTGGGCTCGCTCACGCCTCTGTTGGCAGTTGGGATTAGTCAAACGTTTTCAGATACGTTCATAGATAGCTACGTACGCTCAAAGCGCTGGTGTTTCGCGCTGCTTGCAGGTGCTTTTGTCGCTATCGACGGCCTATTCGTAACAGAGTCTCGCTACGCACTGCTGAATGTATATTTGGTGTTTTTTGGACTGCTGGGTCATTGGCTATGGCTGCGGGCTACGACTGCTGCAAACGGCGAGAGACTTTTGCAGCAGTCGTTAAGCGGTGTGGCGCTCGGAGCGGCAGCAGCTATCAAGTGGAATGGCCTGGGCTACCTATTGAGCTTAGTGATTTGGGAAAGCTGGCGAGCGGTTAATAAGAGAGAGCTTAAGAAGTACTTTGCGCGATCGCGTATAGCTGCTTCTGCAAGGTACAGTTTCCAAATTATTTGCAACCGGGTCTTCTTTTGGGGACTGCTACCGCTACTGACCTACGGGCTGATTTGGTGGCCGCATTTACGCTGGAATGAAGTTGGCTTTTGGGAGCTGCATCGGAACCTGTTTTTGTTTCACCGCGAGCTAGACACTGTACAAGTGGCCTGCTCGGCATGGTTTAGCTGGCCGCTGCTGATAGAACCTATTTCGTACTGGTATGAGACGGCTGGCGAAATGGTGTATGCGGTGAACGATCTAGGGAATCCGGCGCTGTGGTGGCTATCAAGCGCGGCGGTGTTGATGGTAGGTGCAGATAAAGTGCGAGGGTGGCAGCGACATGGCTCAGATAGCTTAGAGGATGGCTTATCAGATAGCTCAGAGGACGGAGGAATTGTTGACTATCTGCTGATTGGGTATATGGCGAACTGGTTACCGTGGATAGCGGTGGAGCGCTGTACTTATATCTATCTATTTATGCCTGCTGCCGTATTTGGGTTTGCGCTGTTGGCTTGGCTATTGAGTGGGTGGTTAGCGGCAGGCTCACCTAAGATGACGCGGCTGTTTGGCGGGTTGATGCTGGCAGCGATCGCCTTTTCTTTCTTCTTCTGGCTACCGCTCAGCCTGGGCCTACCGTTGACACCTGAACAACTAGAGCTGCGGTGGTGGCTGCCTTCTTGGATATGATATGTCTGTAACTTCATACATTTTCATCTGAGGAAAGTTTGGCATGAGCGTAGTTAAGACAGTTCAGGTGCTGAAGCATTTCTACATCATGAGTGAAGGCGACCAGGTGGCTGAAGGCGTAATCTTGCCGTCGGAAGCGTTTGCGATTAGCTGGTTTGGGGAGGAACATAGCCACGGTACGTACCCTAACTTAGAGACGTTTCGACGCATTCAGGCTCAAATGTCTGGCCGTAGGATTGTTCCTAGCGACAATTTCGAGAGGGGCGATGCGGCCCACAGAGCGGCGATGCGAACGTTTTATCTACAGCGAAATGAAGACTGGAATGGAATTAGCGGTACAGGAAAAGTAGCCGTTGGGTTTGAGTTTGATAAAGTAGCGGTGCTTCAGTGGTTAGGAGAAAGCGGATCTACGTTTTGGTATGAAGACGTAGAGAGGGTAGAGCGAGTACATGGGCATGGTGGCCGTACGGTGATTGTCAGAGCCGCTGACCTTAATACAACGGCTTGATATGACGGTTTAGCGAACAAAGGCGATCGCTTTTAACAATATTTATCAGTACTTAGGAACTATAGTTTTTATGTACTGATAAAATAGCAGCTATTCGAGACTGCAAGCAGCAAATTATTTTGGCTAGCTGCTGGCGTTTACTGGTGCCTGTCTTGATCTCCTTCGCGTTCGCTACTTTGGAAGCTACTCCTATGATTTTTGGCCTCATTGACCAGGCTTTGAATGTTGTGATGACAGGTATCGTGTACGGATCCGAGATGTGGATTGCCTGCGCTTTTGGCCTGTATGTAGCAACTCAAGATCCCGTTGTACAAAAGGATGTACATGAGGCTAAGACGCAGGCTAAGCAAAAGCTAGCGGACGGTTCAGCAGGGACTCCTCAACCGAAGCCAGCGCACAAGATCAATCAAAAGATTAAGCCGCGTAGAGCAAAGCCTACGGTCGTAGTAGGATTCGAGCCTGTACGGTCGGTTTCAACGCAGGTAACGCGCGAGCCAAACGGATGCGAATCGATCGCGTGTGAGCCAGTTAACTGGAAGCAGTGGAAGGTCGCAGATTTACGTCGGGCGAGCATCGCCCAGGTGTGTGGCGTACGGATACGCCCAATTGGATCGCCACGTCATTTGCCTAAGTCTGATCTGATTGCTCAATATGAGCAGCAGTTAAGGCGGCTAACTAAGACACCGCCAGAGAAAACTGGGAAAGAGAATATCGCCTAAAGCCTAGGAAAGCACGCAGGTTCAGCCAGCTTTTGCTTATCTGTTTGCTCGTCTGCTGGCCAGTATGACTGGTCGCTGCGATCGCCAGTTTTGATCTGCCAAAGCGTCTCGTATAAATCGTCAGTATGCGGCCAACCAACGAAGCCTGCAAAGAGACAGTCGCCAGCCTGGTTCCCCAAAAAGGCGTGGTGAATGCCCAGCCGGTTTTGCCAGGTGCGAAGGCTGAGCCCTTCTGCCAGGGGAGCCCAAAGCTGCGAGGCGGCAAAGCCACGATAGTGGGCGTCGGTCATACCAGGAACGGCCTGAAGCTGGCGGATGATGCGATCGCAATTAGTCTCGATGGGCTGTGGCACACAGAGATGATCGGCGCTTTGCCAAAATTGCTGAATAATGCTGACAACAGCAGGATGACGCTTCATCCGATCGTGGTCAATGTTGTTGACGGTGACATAGCTAGCCCGATGGAATTTAGTGCACTCGATAGGAACCACGCCATCACTGCCACCATCGTAGTCACCTGCGATAATCAGCGTTGGAATGACAGCGGCGATCTGTTCTGCAAGGGCGCGGCGGTTAGTACCTAGGTCTTTTGCAATGCCAATGCCCCATTCAAACGGATCGACAAAACGACCTAGATCGGCGCCACCGACAGGAGAGGCCACCAGCACAAAGGATTCGACTTGCGGCCACCATTCCGGATGACGAGCAAGAACTTCTAGCCAGATCAGCCCACCCATGGAGTGGCCGACGATGCGGATAGGCGTGTGGGGATGTTGGGTGTGGGCCTGGTGGGCGATCGCTTCTACTCGATCAATTAGAGGAGCGATGCGAATCCAGGTATTGAGAAAACCGAGATTAGGAACGATGACCTTGGCCTGGGGACAAGCGACTTGGTAAGCGAGTGTGCCAATGCCCTGGTTAATGTCAGCCCAGCCGTGTTGGGCGTAGAGAATATAGCTGGGGTGAGCCATAGGAATGAGGAGCCGGAGAGGACCAAGGGAGCGTTACAGTCGTTCGTTAACGACTGTAAACTACCGGAAATATTTTTGCACAGGGCGGATGTCCGTTTTGAAACCGCTAGACGGACGTGAGGTCAAGGATAGAAGGCGGCTCGGCGGCGATAGAAATAGACTGCCCGGTGTGGGGATGGACAAACCGGAGCTGATGAGCGTGGAGGTGGTAGCCAACATCGCCAGGGCGAGCAGTGCAGTTGGCAGCAGGCGCACCGCCCACGGAATAAAGCGGATCGCCTAGAAGAGGATTTCCAGCAGCGGCGAGATGAATGCGAATCTGGTGAGGTCTACCAGTGGCGATAGAGACATCTAACAGAGTTGAAGTGGAGGTGCGCTGAAGAATGCTGCAGTCACTGCGAGCGTACAGACCGTCGGGAGATTGGCCGTAGATGTGACCGAGCTGCTCATGGAAAAGTTTGCCAATAGGGTGAGTACAGGTGAAGTGAGTCGGGAGAGTCGTAGGGCCGATGAGGGCGCGATAGATTTTGGAGAAGCGGCTTTGGCTAGGCTTAGTTACGGGGTTCTGACGCTCAGTGACGAAGAGACTTTCGCTACGATCGGCTTCGGTAGAGGGACACGTAGGCGCGACTGTGGGAACAAGCGGCGTGGCGGTAGCGGTATGGGTACGGAACTGGCGGGCGAGATGGGCTCTAGCCAGCTGAGACTTGGCGATCAAGATAGCGCCAGAGGTACCTCGGCCTAGGCGATGAACGGGAATAGGCGTTTGGTTTGGATAGTGCGATCGCAGCTGGTGTAGCAGGGTATGCTCCAAAAAGCCGCCGCCAGGCAGGACGGGAAGACCCGCAGGTTTGTCGATAACCCACAGGTGAGCGTCTTCGTAGAGGACTTTGAAGTGTAGGGGCGCAGAAGGCTCTTGCCACGGGGAGCGGTGATAGGTGAGCTGCTGTCCGGTACGTAGAATGGTGTGCGGCTGTATAGACTGGCCGCTAAGGCGGATTTGACCTTGCTGGATACGGGCTCTCCAGTCGGTAGCGCTCGAGTGCCGGTAGCGCTCAGTATAGTAGGTGAGGGCCGTCTGTCCGGCGGCAGCGGCAGGAATGCGATCGCGATAAATCCAGCCTTTGTTCATATCTATTGATGGCATACGGGCCTTTGATACTCTATCTTGTGCATGTGTTTTAATCGTTGATGGCTGAGATTTGATGGTGATGTTGCGAGCGGCGTTTGGAATGAGCGGTGATGGCAAGTTAGACGGCCGGTTAAGTGAGTGGGGGCAATCGCTCAAGTACCTGTTCAGCCAGGCGCTCAAGCAAGTACTCAGAAAGTGGCTCGTTGGTAGAGTGCTAGCGATCGCACTATTGAGCGTTTCTTTGACTAGCTGCGCTTTGCCGCAGGTGAGTGCGGAAGATCGGCTGTTTTTAGATTTGTCGATCGCCCTAGTAGACAGCTACGTGCTGCCGAAGCAAAGTTTTGAAGGCGAGCCAGTAGGCGGAATTTCGGCGATCGCCTACGACGTGCCCCGCGATCGGCTATATGGACTTTCAGATAATCGCGATCGCCCCCGCTTTTATACTTTTGCCATAGCCGGACGAATCAAAGACGCCCAAAACCCCCTTGCTCTAACCATAGAGTCTGTCACCTACCTGAAAGATGCTGACGGCAACCCTTACGCTTCAGGCAGCTTAGACCCCGAAGGGATGGCAATTACGCCTAGCAACACGCTATTAATCTCATCCGAAGGCTCACCGCGAAAGCAGATTCCACCGGCTATCGGTGAGTATGACATCGCGTCAGGTCAGCTAAAACAGTCGATCCTAGTGCCGCCGCGCTATTTACCTGATAGCGCTTCACCTGATGCGGCTACTAGTAATGTGCCGGTTGAGTTTACCCAGACCCTGGGTGTACAGGAAAATCTCAGCTTTGAAGCGATCGCGGTTAACGTCTCTTCGGGCACAGGCGGCGTCTACGAGCCCTATCGCATGTTTGTCGCAACTGAAGGGCCGTTACTGCAAGACCTAGATTTTGCCCCCAACATTCCCTACAAAAATCGCGTGCTGCACTACATGCTCGATCCGTATCAAACTACGCTAATTTCCGAACACCTATACGAAATGGATCTATCTCCAACCGGCGCGGCGCTACACGGCGTGCCAGAGATTACGGTGCTAGATCAAGGCGGTCACTTTTTGGCAATAGAGCGCTCTTACGGCTTTCAAGGGTTTGCGCTCAAGCTGTATCAGCTCGCTTCAGGTGGCGCAACAGACATCAGCAAAATCGACTCAATGCAAGGAGACGTCAGCGGAATCAATCCAATTCAAAAAGAGCTGCTGTTAGATTTAAGCGCTCTGGACATACCACTGCAAAACTATGAAGCGATGACATTCGGGCCGACGTTAGGCAACCGGCAGCGCAGTCTATTTGTGATGAGCGACGACAACTTTTCGGGTGATCAGGAGACTAGTTTGCTGGTTTTTCAGCTCAGCGGGCCGTAAGGCAGAAGCGTACTCTTACAAGCTGATTTAGCGACCGGCTGCAAGCGGCCTAACCCTATCAAAAGGCCTGAATCTATCAGCTCAGGTCTATCGACCCAAATCTATCGACCCAAATCTATCAAAAGATAGAGGATTCTTATAAGTCGCGCGGCTGATGAGTTTATTTTTAAACTTATCTTAAAGACGGCTTATTGTGCTTCGCTGAGTTTTATTCTGATTAAAAAATAAAATGCTCTGACGGCTAGACCTGCTTTAAACAATCTGAAGCACTTTTAGAGAACGGCTTTTGCCTTTTTGTCCATCGCTAAAAGACTGCGTTTTTTCGAGAGACTGGTTTCTTTTCTGACGACTCACTTCCCAAGAAACTACTCATGCCGATCCCTAAACCTGATAAATTGAGCATCAGCAAAGATCATTATTAAAGGTTTCATAAAGAAGCAACATGCGAGTCTTAGTAATCGGCGGCGATGGATACTGTGGCTGGGCAACGGCGCTGTACCTGTCCAACAAAGGTCATGATGTAGCGATTCTAGATAACCTTGTGCGGCGACTCTGGGATATGGAGCTTCAGTCGGAGACTCTTACCCCTATCGCACCTATTCAGCATCGGCTTCAGCGCTGGAAAGATCTAACCGGTAAAGACATTGAGCTATTTATTGGCGATGTCAATAACTATCCTTTTCTGGAGCAGTCAATGCTTCAGTTCAAGCCGGATGCGGTCGTGCATTTCGGTGAGCAGCGCTCTGCACCGTTCTCAATGATTGACCGCGAACACGCGGTGATGACTCAGGCGAATAACGTACTGGGAAATCTTAATTTGCTATACGTCTTGCGCGACCATTTCCCCGAGTGCCACCTGATTAAGCTAGGAACGATGGGCGAATACGGTACGCCAAACATCGATATTGAAGAAGGCTACATCACGATCAAGCACAATGGTCGTGAAGACACCCTGCCTTTTCCCAAGAGTCCTGGCTCTTTCTACCATCTAAGCAAAGTGCACGATACGCACAACATTCACTTTGCCTGCAAGATCTGGGGTCTGCGCGCGACCGATCTTAATCAGGGCATCGTTTACGGTGTGCTGACTGAAGAGACCGGTATGGATGAGCTGCTGATCAACCGTCTGGACTATGACGGGGTGTTTGGCACCGCGCTAAATCGCTTCTGCATTCAGGCGGCGGTAGGCCATCCGCTGACTGTGTACGGCAAAGGTAGTCAGACGCGAGCGCTGCTTGATATTCGCGACACGGTTCGCTGTATTGAGATTGCCTGTGAAAATCCAGCGAATGCCGGTGAGTTTAGAGTATTCAACCAGTTCACTGAAATGTTTAGCATCAATGAGCTAGCCATGATGGTGAAAAAGGCAGGCAATACGCTAGGCCTAGACGTTGAAATTCAGAATATGGACAATCCGCGTGTGGAAGCGGAGGAGCATTATTTCAATGCGAAAAATACGAAGCTCATTGATCTGGGCCTAGAGCCTCACATGCTATCGGATTCTCTGTTGGATTCTGTTCTAAATACAGCGATTAAGTATAAGCATCGCGTGGATAAGAAACAGATTATGCCAAAGGTTAGCTGGCGTCGGTAGAGGCTAGCGATAGGTGCTCAGGAACAAGGTCGGTTTGTACTCATTGCAAGCTGACCTTTTTGTTGGTTAGTTTTGGCTATTCTTACAACTCTCTCTCCTTTTGTTTTCTTATGCGTATTGCCATTTTCACCGAGACTTTTTTGCCGAAAGTTGACGGCATTGTCACTCGGCTAAAACACACAGTTGAGTATTTGCAGAGATTTGGTAACCAGGTGTGCGTGTTTTGCCCAGAGGGTGGCCTGACAGAATATAAGGGAGCGCAGGTAAAAGGGATATCTGGTTTTCCGCTACCGCTGTATCCGGAGCTGAAGCTGGCGCTGCCACGGCCTTCGATGCGCGACGAGATTGAGGCGTTTGCCCCTGATCTTATTCATGTAGTGAATCCGGCGGTGTTAGGGCTAGGCGGTATTTACTACAGCAAGGCTCTGAATATTCCGCTGGTGGCGTCTTACCATACGCACTTGCCAAAATATCTAGAGCACTACAATCTGGGGCTGCTAGAAGGCGTGCTGTGGGAGTTGCTGAAGGCGATGCACAACAATGCGGCAATTAATTTGTGCACGTCGACGGCGATGCAGCAAGAACTGACGGCGCATGATATTGAACGAGTAGAGGTATGGCAGCGCGGGGTGGATACAGCGTTGTTTCGGCCTGATTTGCGCAGTGATGAGATGCGATCGCATCTCACGCAAGGCCATCCTGACGCACCGATCTTGATCTACATCGGTCGCCTGTCGGCTGAAAAAGAGATCGATCGAATCAAGCCTGTGCTGGAGTCAATTCCGGGGGCGCGGTTGGCACTCGTCGGAGATGGGCCGCATCGAGAGGAACTAGTGCAGCACTTTGAGGGAACGCCCACTCATTTTGTAGGCTATTTGGCTGGTGAAGAGCTAGGCGCGGCGTATGCCTCGGCGGATGCGTTCATTTTTCCCTCCCGCACAGAAACGCTAGGGCTGGTGCTGCTAGAGGCGATGGCGGCAGGCTGCCCGGTGGTAGCGGCAAACGCGGGCGGCATTCCCGATATCGTCACGAGTGGGGTAAACGGCTTTATGTTTGACCCGGCAAATGAGCAAGGGGCAATTTTAGCAACGCAGAAGCTGCTAGGAATGAAGGCTGAGCGAGAGCTGCTGCGGCAGAACGCACGGATGGAGGCCGAGCGCTGGGGTTGGGAGGCTTCGACGCGCCAGTTGGAGCAGTTTTACGTCAACGTGTTGCAGAGTGGTATGGGTGCGATCGCAGCTTAGGCGCGATGAGCTTATACAGCAGTTTATACAGTAGTACTCACTAAGCTAGATGGCTGACTAGATATCTGGTCGAGTGCCTGGCTAGAGATCTGGCCAGAAACCTGACTGGAGATTTGGCCGAGCACCTGGGGTTCTAACCCAGCCATTTCTAGAATTTGAGGAATGAGGTCTTCTCGGCGCACAGCCATCATATGAACGCCCTGGCAGATTTGTCGGGCAGCCCGCACCTGCTCAGCGGCAATTTTCACACCTTCTTTGAGCGGATCAGGGGCAGCCGCAAGCCGATCGATCAGGTGCTGTGGAATATTTACACCAGGAACGCAGCGGTTGATAAAGGCCGCATTCTTGGCAGATTTTAGCAGAAAGATACCGGCTAGGATGGGGCGATCGCACCCAGCGGCTACCTGGTCCATAAACTTCTGAAGCTTGTCGAAGTCAGAAATGAGCTGGCTTTGGAAGAACTGAGCGCCGGACTCTAGCTTTTTGTCAAATCGACTCTGCATACCAGACCAGCTAGTGGACTGCGGATCGACGGCGGCACCGGGAAAAATGTCGAGCGTGCCGTCGCTCATAGCCTTTTCGTTGTAGTCAACGCCGCTGTTGAGCTGACGAATGACGCGCAGCAGACGGATAGAGTCCAGCTCGTGGACGGACTTAGATTTGGGATAGTCACCCGCTTTGATCGGATCGCCGGTGAGGGTGAGGATGTTGCGAACGCCAAGCGCGTGGGCTCCCATCAAATCGGACTGGAGGGCGATCGCGTTGCGATCGCGCCCGGTCATTTGGCAAATAGGTTCAATGCCTGCCTGCTTGAGCAGCACAGAGCATGCCAGCGAAGACATACGCAAGACAGCGCGCGAGCCATCCGTAACATTGACGGCGTGCACCCATTCTTTGAGGTGAGCAGCCATTTCCAACATGTGGCTAGGATCGCCACCCTTTGGAGGCATAACCTCGGCTGTAACGATAAACTCGTCCGCGCGAATAGCCGAGCGTAGGCGGTTATAGGAGATGTTATGGCAGCGGTTTTGAGGGCTGCTGTCCAAACTAGCTAAACTAGAAGACGCTCGCTCAGCCTGTCCGTTGGATACTGCGTTCATATTGTGTTAAGTGCTTGGATTGGCCACCTGCGGTGCCTTGACACAGCCGATATGCAGGTTTTAGCAAAGAGTGTCAGAAAAAAGAGGCGGCAGAGAGATATTAGCCACGTAGGCTCTGGCGTGCTTACGGGCTATCTTATCTAGTTTCCCCATTAAAAGGGGTCATGGCTAATAATTGAAGTTAGTCATGTCAATATTGTTAGCCCGGCTACTGTCTGGGCTATTGGCCGGACTGTTAGTGGGCTGTTAGTGGGCTGTTAGCGGGCTATTGCTAAGCTTTCAGATGGTTAAGACAGCTATGATAGAAAGCCCATGGCGGTTTTGACTTTTTCAAGCGTAGGCGCGGCGATGGCTTGGGCTTTTTCTCTGCCGTCTGCCAAAACCTGGTTTAGATAGGTGCGATCGCTCATCAGCTCTGTATATTTAGCCTGAATCGGACTGAGCGCTTCTACTGCCGTCTCAGCGAGTAGAGGTTTGAACTGTCCCCAGCCCATATCTTTGCACTCAGCCACAACGGCGGTTTTGGTCTGATTGGACAATAGCTGATAGATACTGAGCAAGTTGTTGCACTCGGGCCGCTCAGGGTCATCGAACGCTAGTCCTCTGGCTGGGTCTGTCTTGGCGCGCTTTATCTTTTTGACAATCGCCTCAGGAGAGTCAGTTAGGTCAATCCGGCTTTGGTCAGAAGGATCTGACTTTGACATCTTTTTTGTCCCGTCCGTTAGGCTCATAACGCGAGCGCCGTCCGGTCGAATTAGCGGCTCTGGCACCTTCAGCACAGGCTTTTTCTCGCTGCCGAACTGGTAGTTTAACCGCCCTGCGATGTCGCGAGTTAACTCTAGGTGCTGTTTTTGATCTTCGCCTACAGGAACAAGATCAGGCTCGTAGAGTAAGATATCTGCCGCCTGCAGCACAGGGTAGTCCATCAGGCCAATACTGACGTTTTCGCCCTGCTTTATTGCCTTTTCTTTGAACTGAATCATTCGCTCTAGCCAGTTCAACGGCGTAATGCAGTTAAAAAGCCAAGCTAGCTCGCTGTGCTCCGGTAGCTGAGACTGAACGAAAATGGTTGACTGCTCAGGGTCTATGCCACAAGCAATATAGGTCGCCGCAACTTTTAGCGTGTTTTCCGCAAGCGCTTTAGGGTCGTGAGGGACGGTCACCGCATGCAGATCGGCCATAAAGAGAAAGCAGCGATAGTCTGACTGTAGCCCCACCCAGTTGCGAATAGCGCCTAGGTAGTTCCCTAGGTGAAGGTTACCCGTTGTCTGTATACCTGAGAGAATGCGGGGCTTGGACATGGAAACGAGCTTAGAAAGGGTCGCAATGATTGTACTTTATTAGCCGAATGAAGCAGCCGAATCAAGCCCCTGTAATGACGCTAAGCAAGTGGCTTTCGTTCAGCTTTCGTTCAGGCGTCAAAGTTGTTAGGCGCCAAAGTTACTGTATCTCTGCTTGAATAACTGTCTCGTCCTGCGGTCCTAGTGTCAGCAGCAGCGGTCTGTCTTTTTCAAAAGCTTTGACGGCCTGCCGGTACACGTCGTAGTCGGTCGGTAAGGTTTTTGCTTCGCCTGCTTGATCAAAGGTAATGCTATAGCTAACAGATTTGAGCACTTCGGGCGGTCGAGCCGTTTCGCTTTTGCGACGACGATCTTCAATGCTATCGACGGCAGGCTCGGGAGGCAGAACGGGCCACCATAAACCCTGACTGTCAGGACCAGACCCTTCGGCTTCGGGGCGGATGCCGTTGACGCTAGTGATCGTAGTAGACTCAAACTGCTCTAGACGGCGGTCGTTGGGTCGGTCTTGACCGATGGTTCTAGGAATGTACTCCACTTGCCAAGTATAGGTAGTCGTAGCGGCGGCCTGAAAGTTGGTGATAGTCGAACTAGCGACATCAACGGTACTGACTTCGGTGCAGCCAAAGGCGCTTACGGAGACTAAGACCGCCGCGGCAATAGGCATTGTCGGCGTTAGCCAAGGATGGCGGCCAGTGGGTGCGTACATTTTTATACAGCTTTAAAATTCGGCGCTATCAGCTTAGCGCTGAATGCGCTACCTGTGCGTGTTTTCATGAAGAATGTAGCGGCCTTTGAAAGTACTGGAGCACTTCTCTTACGAGGCCGCTTTTGCCGTGACAGCTCACCCGAATGCATTCGCCTGCAAGTACCTGCGCATCCTGCAAGCTTTTGACGCACTTGGAAACGGAATGATCGACGTAGCTGGTGATGGTGATGATCAGATCGCAGTTGCTAATTTTGTCTTTTATTTGACTGCGATCGCTGCTAGCAACGCTATGAGGCGGAACGTGCACACAGCGCTTGAGACCATACTGCTTAAGCGCTTTGGTGACTTCGCGGTAGGTGGCCTCGTGACCGCCTATCAGCGCTAGCGAAACGTCAGATAAATCGACACAGTCTAAAACTTCAGCATCTACCTCAAGCTGGGCGTGAGGCTCGTCATTAACGATGGGGGCCGGTTCGCTATTAGTCTCAGCGCCTGATTGATAGCTGCGTAGGGTTAGATCATTTTCGAGCACAGCAATCTTGCCGACAAGGAGACCGTTTTTAGTCTGGAGAACGTCTTTTTCGTCTTCGCTGCGTCTAAGACGATTTTGTAAGTCTTCTATCTCTAGAGACAGATGTTTGGCGTCAGTATCAGCGACGTCGATAAATTCATCGAGGTCTAGCTTGTGGCGGTGCAGACGCTGCTGGAGGTCTTTTTGGCTTTGCTGTAGGCGCTCGTGCTGCTGCTGAAGGGTGCTGTGCTGTTCCTGAAGCTGGTCGTAGGCAAACTGTAAGGTGAGCAAATGGTCTGATAGATGCGCTTTGGCCTGACGGTCTTTGCCAGTCGCGCCTTTGAGAAACATTTGAACAGCCTGAAGCACGGGCTTAAACATGGTGGACCTCAAATGACGTGGGTTAGCTGCTGTAGGCATGGCCTATGGGCGTAGGCGATGCCAGAAATAGGCAGGCAGGGGGAAGCCAGTATATGCATCAAACTGATTTTGTGTAATTCCAGATACACAGCTTTTGTACGGGAATTTACACTTCCTATACTCCACGATAGCGGCTGAATGAAAAAACAAAACTGTCTAAACCAAGCACCCGGAAAAATTATCTAACATTTCAAAGAAGATTGATGAAGAATGCTTGCCTAACGCTATCTCAGGTCTGTGGGTCTCAAGGCTGTGGGCCCGCATTCCGTAAGTAAGGTTACGCATTTGACGTCTCGTTTGCTACCTCAGACACATCAGGCGTATCAGGCGCATCAGGCGCGTTAGACCCACCAGACACATCGGCGATATGGGCGCGGATGATGTCTTGAAAATTGCGATCGCGCTTAAATCCCAGCTCAACCGCGCGGCTAATATCGAACCGACTCGGCCAGCTCGCTACAATCCGAGAAATTGCCGCATCGTTTTGAAGCTGAACCCGCTCTCTGGCTTCGGGCCCCACAACTTCACCGAGGGCTGCAACCATCGCTTGGACCGTGACTGTGATGCCAGGCAGGTTCAGCGGGCGCGCTGCGGCAAATTTGCTAGCAGGAAGCGTCAGGCCGTGAGCCAGATTAACCGTGACGGTATTCGGGCTAGAGAGCCAGAGCGCTAGGTCTAAATCGACAGGGCAGCGGGCCTTTTCACCTTTGATCGGCTCGCGAATGATACTGCTGGCAAAAGAGGAAGCGGCGGCGTTGGGCTTGCCTGGACGGACGCAAACGGTGGGCAGTCGCAGAACCCGCCCGTCAATGAAGCCTTTGCGGGTGTAGTCGCTAACCCAGAATTCACAGATTGCTTTTTGGGCGCCGTAGGAAGACTGGGGCGTGAGAGCAGTGTCGTCGGTGATGATGGCCGGAAGCTGACCGCCGAAGACGGCTAGGGAACTGGCAAAGATAAAGCGTGCGCCCGGAGCCTGGTGGCGTACTGCCTCGAGCAGGTTACGAGTGCCGTCGCAGTTGACGGCAACACCTAAATCAAAGTTGGCTTCGGCCTGACCGCTAACGACGGCGGCCAGATGATAAACAGCGGTAATATCTGATGTGATCAGGGACTGCGTTGCCGAGGCATCTGTGAGATCTACCTGCTTGCTAATAACTCTAGAATCGCGGCGAGGAATAGAGGGCAGGAGAATATCGGCAAGCGTTAGCTGCTGGAGATCCGGACTTTGCAGCAGATGGTGAGCAAGGCGCTGGCCCAAGAATCCGGCTGCGCCCGTAATCAGGATATGCATAGATAAAAGTGAATCAATAAAGGTGAATCAACAGGGGTGCGAATAACGTGTCTAGAAAAGGTAGCTTGCGCCTAGCTTACAGAATCCAGCTTACGGAACCCAGCTTACAAAACATTACGCCGAACGCTGCGGTAGTGGTTGGTGCGAATTGTGGCCATAGTGGTTTCTAGGTTGTCGTCGATAGCACCGAGCTTGGCTAGTAAGTGGGTGCTCAGGGCAAGAGCGGCTTCGAATTCGGGCTGGACAACTTCTTGTGCCCCTAGCTGGCTGAGCTGGTCGAGTTCTTTGGTGGTGTGGGCGCGGGCGATGATGTCGAGCTGAGGCGCGATCGCTCGTGCCCGCTTCAGCAGCAGCCGGGTGCTCATTGGGTCGGGCAAGGCAATAACCAGCGCTTTGGCCAGATGCAGGTTGGCTTTGGCCAAAATTAGCTCAGAGTCAGCATCGCCCATTACATAAGGAATGTGATCACGGCGCAGCGATTGCACAGCGGCTTCACTGTTTTCTAGCACCAGCACTGGAAAGCCGGTTTGACATAGCAAGTTCACAATCACATGCCCCACACGGCCATAGCCTGCAACTACCACATGATCGCTCAGGCCGGCGTGATCGATACCCGGCTGTGCGGCTTCTAGCCGAGCGAGCAGCGGCTGAAGCTGCGATCGCTGATAGAGCCAGTCATAGAAGGACGGAGCAAGGTTAAACAACAGTGGGGTGAGCACTAGCGTAATTGCGGTCGTACCAAGCAAGAGCAGATAGGCATCTTGCGAAATTAGGCTGCTCTCTAGTCCAACGACCGCCAGCACGAAGGAAAATTCCCCAATCTGGTTGATCCCAAAGCCGGCGAGAACAGCCGTTTTGAGAGAGTAGCCAAAGCCTAGAACAATTGGGATGATAATTAGCGCTTTACCTACCATGACGAGGCTAACTAATCCTAAGATGGCGCCGAAGTTGTCGATCAGCACACGCGGGTCAATCAGCATACCAATAGACACAAAGAACAGGCTGGCAAACGTATCGCGTAGCGGCAGTACTTTAGCGAGCGCCTGATCGGCGTAGTCAATTTCGGCAATCATCAGCCCGGCGACAAAGGCACCAATTTCAATCGAAAGCCCTAGCCGAGCGGTGATGATAGCAACGCCCAGACACAGGGCAACCAGCGTCAGCAAAAAAAGCTCGCTGCTCTCTGTAAGGGCGACCTGGCGGATAACGACTGGAATCAGCCAGTGACCCACACAAACAGCGGCAACTAGAAAGCCCACTACTTTGAGCAAGACTAAGCCCAAGATTTGCCAGAGCGGACGAAGAGGAGACTCGGCGGATGTGATGGCCGGAACAACAGCCAGCATTAGCCCCAGGGCTAAGTCTTGAGCGATCAGAATAGCCAGCATGATCTGGCCGTGGCGTGTGTTGATTTCTCCACGTTCAGTGAGGGTTTTAAGAACGACAGCGGTCGAGGAAAGAGAGAGGAGCGCGCCCCAGAAAAGCCCTTGCGGCACGGTGTCTACCCAGCCAAAGGTGAGCGTGATCGCAGCTACTAGCCCAGCCGTAAAGCCAATTTGCAGCAAACTGCCTTGCAAGGCAATATTGCGTACCCGATTCAGCTCTTCTAGGGAAAACTGTACCCCTAGCGCAAAAAGCAAAAAAGCAACGCCGATTTCTGCTAGTTCCTGAATGTTGCCCGTATCGTTGATCAGCTTTAGCCCAAGCGGTCCAATAACCAATCCGCTAGCCAAATAGCCTAGCAGCACCGGCTGACGCAGGCGACTAACGGTGTAGCCCCCAATCGCGGCGGCACCTAGCACTAGCATGAGGTCAACGGTAAATCCCAGATCGGCAGACATATTTTTCCCTAGCACCTGAACGCTGCTTAACTGGATACTTTGACTTTACCGGCTGCCTATACTTTACGCTCTGGGCGACAGGCTGTCGTATGCGTTCCCCCTAACCTACATTTGACTGCATGCGTTTGACTGCATGCGTTTGACTATGAAAGAAAAAGAGCAACAACATGCTGAAGCAATACTCGAAAGAATACATCAGAAATGTGAGTAGGTTAACTCTCGCAAGACTGTTTTAGTTGTTTTATTTTTGCAGGTCTGATGTGACCTTTAGCCAACGGCAACAGCGTATCTCACGGAGAAAGAAAAGTCAGAGAGAAAGTATTTTTGTTGTCTGATTCGTTGACTAATAAGCCGACTATACTATATAGGTTTCTCTTTCCAACCAAACTAGTCGCTCGGAGATAACACCACCGGTCCGCTTAAAACTTAGGTTCTACTCCTAGTAACCTATCTCTGTTGACCTATCTCGGATGAGTATTCTATCTGTATTGTTTTGTGTTGTTTTATGTCTTCACAACTTCCTCAAGTTTATGAGCGATAAATGAAGGACGGGATTGATAAGAGAGGGAAACCCATCATGCTAACTGTTACCGACATTATGTCCACTGAGGTGTTTACGATCCGTAGCTCTGCAAAGGTGACGCAGGCGATCGACCTGATGCAAAAAAACGACGTGCGATCGCTAGTCGTGGAAAGAGCTGTCCAGGGAGGCACCTACGGCATTGTGACTGAGCGCGATGTTGTTTACAAAGTGATGGCTGAGTCGGTAGATCCGCTGCATATGATGGTCTGCGAGATTATGAAAAATCCGTGCGTGGTTGTAGACGCGTCGCTAGGCTTGCGAGATGTGGCCCGGCGCTTTCGAGAGGCCGGTATACAGCAGGCACCAGTAATTGATGCAGGGAAACTAGTTGGGGTGGTTTCTATCTCAGATATCATTGCTAGAACAGATGTAACAGCGCTAGATTTGCCGGCCCATTGGGCAGAGACTGTAGAAACAGCGCTGCGACACAAGCGGCTGTGCTGGGGAGATGAGTGTCAGCTAGAGGAAGAGCAAGAAGTGGCGCTAGAGGTGCTCAAAGAGCTGCGCCCGATGGGTTCGACAGACCACCGTGAACAGAGGATAAATCAAAGCTGTGAACAACAGAATGACCAAACGAGTGAGCAGAAGAGATTGAAATCTTTGATTAATCTTAAGTAGGGGAAAAAGACTAATGCTTACAGGCTTATTTGAAACAATTTTAGTTGGTGTTGATGGTGATGCGGTGAGTCAGCCAGCTTTTGACAAGGCGCTGATGCTGGCCAAAGTAACACACGCTGAGCTGCTGATTGCGCATGTGCTCAGTTCGACTGATTTGGATAATCCACAGCCTGCCTATGGCTTTTCGGCATTGGATGCGATCGCTGTCAGCGGGGTGCTGCGCGATCAGTATGCGCAAGAATGGACAGACTACAAAAGGCGCTACGAAGCGCTGCTGGCACAAAAAGTCGATATGGCTAGAAAGATGGGAGTGAAGGCTAGATCCGTTCAGGCCAGCGGAGCAGCGGGCGCGACGCTGTGTAAACTGGTGAGTGAGCAGGCGGCCGATCTACTTGTTGTGGGAAGTCATCGTCGCCGGGGGCTTTCTGAACTACTAGTAGGCAGTATCAGTAACTACATCACGCATCATGCGCCTTGCTCTGTACTGGTAGTGCATCCGGCGGCAGATGCCGAACCGCCGGTAGATGCAGCTACGCGCGATAAGGAGACAGCCTCTGTTTAGACACTTGCTGGCTATCGACCTAGAAAGACCAACCTAGAAAGACCAATCTAAAAGGATCGGCCTAGATTGCCTTTTCTTAGAAAGTTAGAGAACACACCCTTCGTTTGCAAAACCTTACGAAAAGTCTCATAGCTCACTAGCGATCGCCCCATCCTGTAGTATTGGGAGGTTGATTTTTGAGTATTTTTGAGACTTTTCTATTCTATAAAAACTTTTCTATTCTATAAAAATAGGTAGTAGGTGTTTTCTATCGTGACTAAAACAAAGGTGGCCATCGCGGCAGAGATTAGTGCTGAGAAAGTCCTAAAGGCTAGTGCCAATGGCCAATCAGTCTTGGTTGCTAAGGTAGGCGATGGGTATTGTGCGATCGCTAATAAATGCCCTCATCTAGGTTTACCTATGGCCAAAGGCAAGCTAGAAAACGGTGTTCTAACCTGCCCTTTTCACGGCTCCAAGTTCGAGATGTGTACGGGCAAAAACGTGGAATGGGTGGAATCGTTTATGGGTATTCCTTTGCCTGGTGTGGCCCAAAAGATGATAGCTATGGGCAAAGTCTCTACCAATGTAGCCAACTTTGCAGTTATCCAAGAAGGCGAAGATTTGTTTATTGACGCCTAGGTTATTAACGTCGCAATAGCCTGCGCAATCTGTAATACAGCACGAGGAAAAGCAAAGAGTAGGGAAGACGGCGGCCTAGAGAGGATTTCAGGAAACTAGGGAAACCACCAATTTAGTCGCAGGCACATCCACTGTCACATTTGGTAAACTAAGAGCCAGCAGAACATCAAAAGGAATTGGTTCGGTATGACAGCCGCTACATTTGAACAACCCCTACGCTTAGAGCAGATTCCGTCTCTTACTTACACCGCTACGACCGATAAGTTTGACGAAACATGGCGGGCCCCGCTGTCTACCTTGCTAGGGTTAGGCCGAGCCGTTGGCGCTGACTTCGTCGAGTTTTTCCTAGAGCGAAAGAACTATATTAGCTGCCTCGCTGAAGACGATGCTATTACCAGCATCGATCCTAGCCTGGTTTCTGGCGCAGGCGTACGCGTGTTTAAAGGCAGTTCCGACTGCTATGTCAGCACTAACGACCTCTCCTTCGACGGCCTCAAGTCAGCGCTAGAAAAGGGCTTGGCCATTATGGATTTGGAAATGCCCGCCGCTAGCGCTAGCGTGCCCGAAATCAACCTAGAGCCGCTGCGTGACTATGGCGTCACTCGTGGTAAAGACAACTGGCTGGCGAGCTGCCCCTCAATGCAGACCATGGGCGAAGTGCTCATAGAAGCCAATGCCGCCCTAGGCCAAAAAGCCGAGCACGTGCAGGCTCGCCGCGCCTCTTACTTCCGCGACTGGCAAGAAGTCCTCGTAGCCTCTAGCGATGGTACCTTTGCTCGTGACGTTCGCCTGACTCAGTCCGTTGGCTTTAGCTTACTGTGCGCCGATGGCGAGCACCGCTCTTCTATCAGCGAGCGTTTGGGCAATACGGGCGATCCTAGCTTCCTAACCGCCTGGGACTACAGCGAGACGGCTCAAAAGGTGGCTGAAGCAGCCAGCAAGATGCTCTATGCCGACTATGTAGAATCCGGTAACTACCCGGTGATTATGGCCAACCACTTTGGCGGCGTCATCTTTCACGAAGCCTGTGGCCACCTGCTAGAAACCACCCAGATCGAAAAAGAAACCACACCTTTCTTAAAGAAAAAGGGCCAGAAGGTAGCTCATGAAAGTCTGACCGCTTGGGATGAGGGGCTCTCTTCAGAGGCGTTTGGTACGATTGATATGGACGACGAAGGAATGCCGGTTCAGCGTACGTTGCTGATTGAGAACGGCATTTTGAAGAACTTTATTTCCGATCGCGCTGGCGAAATGCGCACGGGGCATCCGCGTACGGGCAGCGGTCGCCGTCAGGGCTACACCCACGCGGCTGCCTCACGGATGCGCAACACTTACATTGCGCCAGGCAGTCATACGGTAGAAGAGCTGTTTGCTTCGGTTGAAAAAGGCATTTACTGCAAGAAAATGGGCGGTGGCAGCGTCGGACCGACCGGCCAGTTCAACTTTGCGGTCGATGAGGCTTACCTGATCGAAAACGGCAAAGTCACCAAGCCGCTAAAAGGTGCCACCTTAATCGGCGAGGCCACCGGGATTATGAACAAGATTTCGATGTGTTCTAACGATATTAGTTTGGCCCCTGGTTTTTGCGGCTCAGTCAGCGGCAGCATATATGTGACGGTAGGTCAGCCGCATATCAGGGTAGATGATATTACCGTCGGCGGTCGATAGATCTCTTACGGCGGATCTCTCACTGAATTCTCTGTTCTGCTCTATCTCTGTCTTGCTCTATCTCTGTCTTGCTCTATCTCTGTCTTGCTCTATTGGTTTGTTGGGTAGGCAAGCGGTCTACCCGATACTTTTTCAATCCTCTTCATTTTCTTCTCATTCTCCCATGGCAAATATTCAAACAATTGCAAAGCAGGCCGAAGCGATCGCGCAAAAGCTCAGCGTTGCCAAATACGATATCTACGGATCATCTGTAGATGAAACCAGCGTGCAGGTAGATAAGGGTAAGCCCAAACAGGTAAAGGCCTCCAACCGATCTAGCGTGATTGTTCGCGTGTGGAACGATCAAAACCAGATTGGCGTTACGTCCACAACCGACACCAATGAAACAGGCCTTGAGATGGCGCTAAAAACCGCCTACGAAGCGAGTGCCTTCGGCGTCAAAAAGAACGCGCCAGACTTCAGCCCTCAGGCCAAAGCTCCTGCTGCTGAAGTAGACTTCACCAAAGCAGACCCCGCCCCCGTACCCGAACTTATCGAGACGCTAGTAAGGGCTGAAAAAGGGGTGCTAGAAGCGCATGAAGCGATCGCATCTGTGCCCTATAACGGTATTGCCCAGCGTGAAATCGAACGCTTTTACCTCAATAGCGACGGTGCACAGCGCAGCGAAGAGCGCACCTACGCTTCTGTTTATCTATACGGTAAAACCGAGCAGGAAGGCCGTAAGCCTAGAGCAGCAGGCGCAATGCGCTTTAAAACCGGACTAGCCCAGCTAGACATAGATAGCTGCGTTCAAGAGGCCGCTGAAAAAACCATTAGCCACCTCGACTACGAGAAAATTACTTCAGGCAAGTATCCGGTTGTCTTTTCTGCCGAAGCTTTCCTAAGCCTGCTGAGCGCTTTCTCTAACATGTACAACGCTCAGAACATTTTAGACAATCGCTCTCTTTCCACAGTTGATTCTATTGGCACAGAAGTCGCAAGCCCCTCGCTCTCTGTTTATGACGACGAGCTGCATCCTGAAAATGTCTCTTCTGAAACCTTTGATGGAGAAGGCACGCCTACCCGGCGACTAGCGCTAATTGAAAAAGGCGTACTGAAGAACTTCATTCACAGTGCAGGCACCGCAAAGCGCATGAACGCCGAGCCCACCGGACACGCCAGCATTGGGGCGAAGGTCAGCATCGGGCTGAACTATATTGAAGTACTACCCGGAGAGGCTGCCGATGATAGCTACGACATTAGTACAGCAGACGGGGTCGTACTAGTTGATGAATTACAGGCGCTCCATGCTGGAGTAAACTCGCTGCAGGGCTCTTTTTCCTTGCCATTTGACGGTTGGCTGCTCAAAGACGGCAAGCGAATTAGCGTAGAGTCGGCAACAGTCGCAGGAGACTTTCGCGAAGTGCTAAAGAGCATTACGCATATTGAGCCTGAAGCTGAAGTGACGCCAGGGGGCGTGTGCCCACGCGTGTGGGTAAAGGCGCTATCAATTACCGGTGAAGCTTGATAGGTAAGTCTGGAAAATCGGGTACAGCGTGTCTTTGATATGAAGTAGAGTTGACGGCGCCCAAATTGATAGTCTGGGCGCTCTATCAGCATTCACCGATTCGTCCTTAGGCATACTTAATTCGACCGTAGTTGAGTTTGATTAGGCGATCGCACAGATGGAAGTAATGATCGTCATGGCTGATAACAAAGATTGTTTTCCCCTGAGATTTCAGTTCTGGAACGAGCTGAGTGTAAAAGATCTGTTTGAATGTTGGGTCTTGATCAGCAGCCCATTCATCAAATAGATAAATGGGGCGATTTTCTAGATAGGCTCGCAGCAGCGCCAAACGCTTTCGCTGTCCTTGAGAGAGATCTAAGGTAGAAAATTTTCCCTGCTCAATACTTACCTTATGGCTTAGCTGAAGCTTTTGAAGGTAGTTTTGCGCATTACTACTATCAATGGTGTTATCTACACCTAACAAACGATCAAAGAGATAGAAGTCTGCAAATACAGCGGTAAAATGCTGGCGATACCATTCTCTGTTCTCTGACTCGACGGGCTCATTATTCAGTAAAATTGTTCCAGATTGTGGCGCGTAGAGGCCGGTAATCAACTTTGCCAGAGTCGATTTGCCGCTGCCGTTACCGCCCACAATAAAAATTAGCTCGCCTGGATACACCGTTAGATCAATCGGCCCTAGCGTAAACTCATCCTCTCCTTGGTCTGTATGGTAGGTATGCGTTACCGCCTGAAGAGATAGCTGTTGCCAACTGTGCGGTTGACTACGTGTTTGGCTGCGTGTCCTATCATTGCCGGGTAGAACAGTAGCTGTCGCGGACCGAGCGAGGTTCAATGACTGTAGTTTGTCTAGTGCGACGCTAGCTTGCCCGAGTAGCGGCAGCTTGTTGACCAGTGTTTCCATAGGCCCTAGTAAGTAGGTGAAGGTCAAGACATAGGCAACGCGCGTTTCGGGGCCGATGCCGATCCAGCGAGGCAACGCAAATAGCACTAAACCTACGGCAAAAAAATAGATGAATTTACCCCAGCTATCGAGAATTGCGAACAGGCTGAGCCCTCGCTGGTTGAACTGCTTGACCTGAAGGGCTGTCGGTCTTAGGTCAAGCTCAAAAAAGTCCTGACGCTCTAGATAGTGCAGCTTAAGCTCCTTGATACCCTCAATCAGGCTGCGAAAGTGTTGGAAAAGATAATCTTGTTGTTCTCTGGCCTTGGCTAACCAGTTTCGCCCCGCTACTAAGAACCAGCGACAGCTTAAAGAGGCAACTATCGTGATTAGCAAGACCAAGACTAAGACTTGCCAGGACAACCAGGCAATATACACCATGCACCCGACTGCGCCCGCAATGTTGATAATCAGCACTGGCAGGGTGGCGACGGCTGTGGCGATCGCTTGAATATCCTCAGTCAGTATTGCTAGCAGCCTAGGTAGGCCTAGCGTTTCTAAGGGCTTAAGCTCTGTGGCTAGGATTTGGCGGCTGAGATGAAGCTGTAGCTTGTAAACGGTGTCTTGGGAGAAGCGCACCAGGAGAATGCGAGAGACCATTGACAGGGTGAGGGCAACGCCGCCTAGGCCAATAAAAGCCAAAACAACGGTTCCAGTTGGGGGCACTGAGCGAGCCATTGTGTAGCTGATTAATGCAATTAGACCAGCGCTACAGCCGCCGCTGATAAAGCCAGTTATAAGGGCGATCGCAATAGCGCTCCAGTCAGACTTCAGCAGCAAAAAGATCAGGTTCACAGGAGATTAGGTTGAGGGCTTTAGTGGGTAGCTTCAATCAGAAGCTTCTATATTTGCTTCTATATGATTGCAGCTTCAATCAGAGACGGTCGTAGGAACTTCGCTTAGAGGGGCGAGCATCAAAGTTTAGCCCTCACTCACTATAGCGATGGCACCGTGCATTAAAATAACGAAACTTCTCTGGTCGTTGCTTTGGTCGTCGCCATCCGCTCAAGATTTAATCTCTCTAGGTTTGCCATTACGCATTCTTGGCTGACTATCTGCTGCTGGATTGTGATCGCAGTGGCCGGACTGTTTGCTTTTAGCTCGCTCAAGTACGCGCTGCTGCCTGATATTACCTTTCCAGTTGTCATTGTCAATGCAACGGCCCCGGCGCAAACGGCGTTAGACAGTGAGGCAGCGCTGACCATTCCGATAGAAGAGGGGCTTCAGACGCTAGAAGGCCTCATGCTATTCGAGTCGTCTGTTACTGCGGGTCGTAACGTCACGACTCTACGCTTTCAAGTAGGAACATCGCTCGCTGCCTCAGCTACTGCCGTTGAGCAGGCAATCACCGCTGTCGATTTGCCCGCAGACGCTGACTACGAGGTGATTCCGCTGAATTTGAATGAAGCAACAGCTATTAGCTACGCTCTGTCGAGTGAGACGCTGACGTTAGCAGAGTTGGCTGATTTAGCTGAGGCGGAGATGCTGCCGCCATTAGAAGAGATTTCTACCGTGCTGCGAGTGGATCTACTTGGCAGGGGAATAGAACAGCGAGCGATCGCAGCCGATTCAGCCACAGCATCTGCCGAGTCCGACCTGAGCGGGTCCGACTTGAGCGGGTCCAACTTGAGCGATCTACAAAACCCGCCGACGCTGATTCGCTTCGACCGGCAACCGGCGATCGCTCTACAGGTAGTTAAGCGTCCAGAGGCAAATACGCTGGAGGTGGTCGATCAAGTCGAGGCCAAAATGCAGCAGCTTCAGGCCAGCTTGCCAGTAAAAATTGCGATCGCCACCACCCAGGCAGACTATATTCGCTCGGCGACCCAGGCCACAATTGATGCGCTAATGGCCGCCGTTGTGATTGCGGTGCTGGTAATCTTTGTTTTTTTGCGTAGCTGGCGAGCAACGCTGATTGCGGCGTTGGCCATTCCGCTATCGCTGCTAGGCACCTGCATTGTCATGGCAATCTATGGGTTCAATCTGGAGACAATTACGCTGCTAGGACTGGCGCTGGTCATCGGCATTACGGTAGATGATGCCATTGTCGAAATCGAGAATATTATTCGCCATATGGAGCTGGGGGCTAGCCCACGCGAGGCTGCGCTGATTGCCACCGAAGAAATTGAGCTAGCGGTTTCGGTTTCTACGCTGACGATTGCCGCTGTGTTTTTGCCTGTGGCCTTTATGGGTGGAACAGTGGGGCAGTTTTTTAAGCCCTTTGGCCTAACGGTGTCGGCTGCGGTGCTAGTTTCACTGCTAGTGGCTCGAACGCTGACGCCGGTGCTGGCGGTCCGATGGCTTAGCGTTACTCATAAAGGGAGTGCTCATAAAGGCATTGCTCAAAAAGATGCTCGAGGGGATGATCAAGAAGTTGCTACTCAAGAAGTTATTACTCAAGAAGTTGTTACTCAAGAAGCGGTACCTGACTCAAAGCTAGAGAGAACCTATCATCGACTGCTTTTTTGGGCGTTGCGCCACCGATGGGCTGTGATTGGGATTGCGATCGCTAGTTTGGTCACTGGGATTGCAATCATTCCCCTCATCCCCCAGGGCTTTGTCCCCCAGCTAGATCGCGGCGAATTCTATCTCAACTACACAGTAGCTCTGCCCGACACATCTCCACAGGCACCGTCATCATCTGCTCAATTATCTCCATCCTTATCCCCATCCTCATCACCTCAATTACCTTCATCCCTATCGTCCCAGTCTGCGGCAGCTGCGCAAACAGCGTTGCTAACTGATCCAAGACAGTTGATCTTACAAGAGACATTAGAAAAATCGAATGCTTTAGAAGAGATAGTTTATCAGCTTCCGGCTATTGAGTCCGTGTTTACTACGGTGGGCCAGCAGGGACAGCCAAACCAAGGGCGTCTGCATATTACGCTGAACAACAAACGTGAGTTAACGACTGCTAATGTTCAGGCTCAGCTACGACAAAAGCTACAGCAAAGTTTGACTGAGCCAACAGGGACTCTAGCAGATGATTTGACCGGTGTTGTAACGAGTGTTGAAGCTGTTCCCTTTGTCGATACTGGTGGTGAAAAGCCGCTGCAAGTAGCGCTGTTAGGAGAAGATTTGAGCGCGCTCAACCAGGCGGCAGCAGCGGTAAAACAATCGATGGAAAAGCTACCGGGCTTTGTCGATATCCGCGTTTCTGGAGAGGCAAATACTGCTGATGAGAATGCGAGTGGCGGAATCTCGAAAATTAATCATCGTAGGGGAGAAAGAGCGGTCTATATTGGCGCTAACCTGCTGCCAGACAAAGCGCTCGGAGAAGCTACCAACGACGTCGTCGATATCGCTCAGTCGGTGATTCCGCCTGGTATGCGCACAGATTTGGGCAGCGATTCCGCTCGAGCAGGAGAGGTCTTGGGCAGCTTTGGTAGAACTTTGGGGCTAGCGGTCGTTTGTATGCTGGTGGTTATTTTTATTCCGTTTGGTCGATTGTTAGAACCGCTAGTGGTGGGGTTGTCTTTACCGCTCTCGGTAGTCGGTGCGATGCTGGCACTGTTGGTAACCCGCAGCGATTTTGGCGTGATTTCGCTGTTAGGACTGTTGTTTTTACTAGGTTTATTGGATAAAAACGCGTTGCTACTACTGGACTATGTGAACCTGCTACGGCGAGCCGGAATGCAGCGCCTAGAGGCAATCTTAAAAACAGGGTTGGTACGACTGCGACCAATTTTGATGACGACAGCTTCGACTGTGCTGGGTATGCTGCCGCTGGCGCTGAAGCTGGGAACAGGCGCTGAGCTACGACAGCCCATGGCCGTGGCGATTATCGGTGGGCTACTGACTTCTACGCTGCTAAGTCTGGTTGTGGTGCCGGTGCTCTATTCACTGTTGGAAGATGGCTGGATGAAAATAACTCAGCTTCGCGGCGAACCGTCTCGGTCTAGTCATGTCTCTAAATAGCGCGCGGCTGGATAGCTCACAGCCTGATGGCTCACGGCCTGGTGGCTCACGGCCTGGTGGCTCATATCTGAGGAGAGAGATTCAGACCATTTTTGTGCCGGCTGGAGCGGAGTATCGAGCGGTGAAAGGAGCTATGAAAAAGGCACTCAGCAAGGATAGAAGTAATCCGCGGCTGGTGCCAATTCCGGCAGGACCGCAGGCGGTTAGAACCTTTCTGTCCAATTGGAAAGATTTCTCGCAGCTTGAAGGCGGGGTGTTGTTGATGGGTTTAGGTGGCAGTCTTTCTTCTGACTATGCGGTAGGGGAAGGGGTGATGATCGAACAGATTTGGCGTGGGTTTGAGGGGAGCGGCACGAACGTTGCGGCGGCTGATGAGGCGCTGACCCGCCAGATTGCGCAGCGGCTAGGGCTTTCGATGGGGGTCGGGGTAACGTGCGATCGCGTCATCACTACCGTTAGGGAAAAACAGCAGCTAGGCGATCGCTATGGTGGGCAAGTGGTAGATATGGAGGGCTTTTCGCTGCTAGAAGAACTTTCTAGGTTAGCTCCTAAATGCAGCGTAGCGATGCTGCGGGTGATTAGCGACGGGTGCGATCGCGATTTGCCTGATATTTCTAACGCGATTAGATCGGATGGCTCGCTCAGTCCTTGGGCGATCGCGCGCAGTTTTGCCACGCAGCCTATAGCCGCACGGCGCTTGGTAAGCGGGTCATTGAAAGGATTAAAGGCTTTGAACCACATTACTAAAAGGTTGTTAGAAGCCCAGTCACAGATTTGGCCAGGCGCGTCATGCTAAGAGGCGTCACTGTGATGCTCATGCCAGTGCCTTGCAATATCAACGCGCCGACAGATCCAAACACTGGCATGACTTTGCACATAGTCTAAGAATTTTGCTAGGGCCGCAGCCCTGCCAGGACGGCCAGAAAGCCGGCAGTGCAAACCAATGCTCATCATCTTAGGAGACTGCTCACCTTCGGCGTAGAGTACATCAAAGGCATCGCGCAGGTAGGTAAAAAACTGATCGCCAGAGCTGAAGCCCTGGGCAGTAGCAAAGCGCATGTCATTGTTATCCAGGGTGTAAGGAATCACAAGATGGGGGCTGCCGTAGTCGTGATTCCAGTAGGGCAAATCGTCGGCGTAGCTATCGGCATCGTACAAAAAGCCACCTGCTTCGACCACCAGACGACGGGTATTCGGGCTGTTGCGTCCCTGGTAAAAGCCAAGGGGACGGGTGCCGATGACTTTGGTGTGGATGTCGATGGCAGCTTGTATGTGCGATCGCTCTATGTCCTCTTCTACATACTGATAGTCAATCCAGCGATAGCCATGACTTGCCACCTCCCAGCCGGCTTCTACCATCGCCTTTCCGGCATCAGAATTTCTCTCTAATGCCATCGCCACCGCATAGACGGTCAGCGGCAAATTTCGCTCGATAAACAGCCGATGCAATCGCCAAAAGCCCGCTCTGCTGCCATATTCATACATCGACTCCATATTGAGATTCCGCACGCCTAGCAGCGGCGACGCCCCAATAATTTCCGATAGAAAAGCCTCTGAAGCAGCGTCTCCATGCAAGATGCAATTTTCGCCGCCTTCCTCGTAGTTGATGACAAACTGGACGGCAATTCTCGCTTGATTCGGCCACTGGGGATGCGGTGGACGCGGTCCATAGCCAATCAAATCGCGAGGATAGTTTGAAGTCATGGAGCGGCTTGCCTCAGAGTTTACAGCAAACGGGTGTATTCGTGTGCTCGCACGCCACCTAGCCTTCAGAATCAGTAGTTTCGGAAGTTTTTAGCGGAACGAGCATAAGTAATGAGCTAGATAGCCAAAGCTATAGTAGCGCTACTCTGTAGCATTCAAAAAGCATATTACCTAAGATTGGCTTATGCATTTAGGACGCTAGCTGATGACTTCATCACCAGAGATTGACCCGCTAGAGATCGACCCGCTAGAGATCGACCCATTAGATATCGAACAGACCGATAGTGACGCTTACACTATTAGAACAATGACTCGCGATGAGCTAGCGCTCGTGGTGGAATGGGCGGCGGCTGAAGGCTGGAACCCTGGGCTGCACGATGTTGACTGCTTTTATGCAGCAGATCCGAGCGGTTTTTTAATGGGACTGCTAGAAGGCGAGCCGATTGCTAGTATCTCAGCTGTCAGATATGGAACAGCTTTTGGCTTTGTTGGATTTTATATCGTTAGGCCAGCGTTTAGGGGGCACGGGTATGGACTGCAGATATGGCGAGCCGGGTTAGCCTACCTAAAGGGTCGTAACATCGGCTTAGATGGGGTAGTAGAGCAACAGAACAACTACATAAAGTCGGGTTTTAAGCTGTCTCATCGAAATATCCGATACGAAGGAACAGGCGCATCTGACAACAGCTCTAGCGCTAGTCTTAACAGCAGTCCTGATAGTAGATTGTTGCCGCTAAACGCAGCGATAAACGGCGAAACTAGTCTTGTCGAGTTGTCTGCTGTGGCATTAGATACTGTGATGGATTATGACAAGAGCATCTTTTTAGGAATGCGGTCTGCTTTTCTAACCTGCTGGTTGACTTCGCCTGCTCATACGGTGCTCGGCCTTGTTGAAAACAAGGTTTTGGTAGGCTATGGGGTACTACGCCCCTGCCGCCAAGGCTATAAAGTTGGCCCGCTGTTTGCAGATAGCCCACTGCTAGCCGAAAATCTCTTTCTAGCGCTGAAAGCACAGGTCAAACCCAGTCAGCCCTTTTACCTTGACGTTCCTAGCGCAAATTTAGCAGCGGTAGCCCTAGCCCAAAAGTATCAAATGACTAGCGTATTTGAAACCGCTAGAATGTACAACAAATATGCGCCCGATCTGCCTCTCAATCGGATTTTTGGCATCACAACGTTCGAGCTAGGATGAGGATACGCACTAGCTGAGGGCAGTCGAAGCGGTCGAGCACTAGCGGCATCAGCGGTTACCAACAGCGGGCACTAACGTAGTGAGGGAAGTGAGCAAAGCTGTAGAAGAAGAGTAATAGTTGTAGGTACTAAGGTATAGGCACTGAAGTATAGGCGCTGCTGAATTGATAGGCGTTTGATAAGCGTTCGGATTATGCGATCGCAGCCACAGCGTCATCTCGAACGGTGTTATCTCGAACAGCGTCGTCTCGAATAGCGCCATCTTCAAATGAATCATGCCCAATAGGCAGCGTTATCACAAACGCTGTTCCCTCTCCTACCACCGATTGAACCTGAATTGTTCCTTCATGCTGTTGAATAATCTTGCTACAAATACCAAGCCCCAAACCAGTGCCTTTCCCAACAGCTTTAGTCGTAAAAAAGGGATCAAAAATCTTCGATTGATTCTTTAGCGAAATGCCTTCGCCAGTATCACGAATCACTATCTCAACTTGTCTAGAGGGCAAAGCGCGGGTTCGACAAATTAGCTGTTTTAGGAGGCGACCTTCTAGCGCATCAATTGCGTTGCTAATAAGATTGGTGTAGACCTGATTGAGCTGTGAGGGCGAGCAGCGAACTTTAGGTAGAGAATCATAGTCTTTGATGACCTCGATACCGTGTCTCAGACGATGGTTCAAAATCAACAGCGTGCTTTCAAGCCCTTCATGAATGTCTACATCCTTGATAGTTGCTTCGTCTAAACGAGAGTAGTTTCGAAGGGAAATCACAATATCCCGCACCCGCTCTGTGCCTAACCTCATAGAATTAAGCAGCTGCGTTGTGTCTTTTAGAACAAAGTCAATATCTATATCCTCTTGCTGTTGCTGAATAGCCATACTTGGCTGAGGATACTCACTTTGGTAGAGATTGATCAAATCCGATAGATCCTGAAAATAAGTTTGTAAAGGACTAATATTTCCGTAAATAACTCAAGGTTCGCGGATAAAAAAGGGAGTTCGCAACAATTAGCCAGTCAGCGAGAGATAGATTTCATCAAGGGTGTCTAATAACTAGACCTCTTGCATAATAGGTTTCATGGTAAGTTGATGGGTTTTAGTTCGCTGTTTTCGAGCCCAACAGATGAACTACGAAGCGAGCCACGCCCTAAATAACCCAAAGTTTAAGCGCCGATTTGGCGTCCAACGTGCGACTTTCAAACGCATGGTGAAGGCCGTGAAAGCCCAAATTCCAGAGCGACCCGGTCCAGGGCGTCCCGCTAAGCTATCGAGAGAAGACCAGATTCTGGTGGCGCTCGAGTACTGGCGGGAGTATCGCACTTATTTTCATATCGCCACCGATAGGGGCGTTTCCGAATCGACTGTGTGCCGTATCGTGCATCGCATGGAAGTCCAAATCATGGCCTCAGGGTTATTTCGTATTCCTGGGAAACGGCAGTTGATACAGGGCTTTGGCCGTCCTGATTTAGTGGTCGTCGATGTCACCGAAACCCCGATTGAACGCCCTCAGAAGAAGCAAAAGCGGGCCTACTCTGGCAAAAAGAAGCAGCACACCCTCAAGTGCCAAATCATCATTGATCGCGACACCCTAGATATCATCTGCCTTCATTTTGACTTAGGCCGCACCCATGATTTCAAGCTGTTCAAAGCGGCCGGAATTCATATGCATCCTGACACAGGAATGCTGGGAGACAGCGGCTATCAGGGCATTACCCGCTACCTTGCCAACAGCTATATCCCGAAGAAAAAACCGAGGAATGGCGAGCTCTCCGAGGCTGAGCGGGATGACAATCGTATCCTCAGCAAAGAGCGCATTTGCATTGAACATGTGAATCGACGGGTCAAAATTTTTAGGATTCTGGGACAACGCTATCGCAATCGGCGGAAGCGCTATGGTCTACGCTTCAATATCATTGCAGCACTCTATAACTATGAGCTCAGCTTGGCCTAGGTAGGATAGAGAGAAAAGCCCCTTAAACTAACACATAATCATTTTTGCAAGAGGTCTACTGTAGTATGCGCTGTTGTAGCTCTGAGAGGGGTGAGAGAAAGCGTTGTCTAACTTGGTCAATATCCATAAGCGTGAGGGTAATGCCGCGAAAGGCTTTGAGCAGTAGCTCAGCGGTGGGCTGTTGTGTAGCGCGTTTGGAATTACCCGCATAGAGCCCAGGCAGTTCCTGTTGTTGTGCCTGTAATTGAGTGCGCACGGAGAATTCGAGCAGGCAAAGGATTCGCAAGCCCAAACTCAACAGCCGAATCAATCCCTTGACCCGCTCGTCAGAAGCCAAATAGATAGGCCGCAGCCCGAGTGCTTTGCCCTTGTATCGGCCAAAGCCTTGTTCAATGAGGTACTCATTGCGGTAGCCGTAGACGGCCTCTTCAAGTGACAACTCAAGGTCGTTGCTCACGTAGACTCGCCAGCCCATTAGCTGCGAGCAGTGTTGATAAGCGTCATCGTTCAATGTCGGTTTCACCGTGACGGTGGTTTCGGTGATAGTCCTAGCTGGCTGGTCGCGGTAGGCGCGTTTGTGCGTCGTTTCAGCCTTGGTCTCGTAGGCGACTTGAATCAGGTCTTTGAGGCGATAGCGCTGAAGAATTCGGTGAGCGGCAGCCTCGGTTTCCTCAGGCGAGAGTCGTTTGTGGCCACGACCCGTCAGGTTCAGTTGGTTCAGTGCCTCGGTGGCTTTTTGGATGCGGTTGTCCAACCCTTGTTGCTGTCGTCTGGCGTACTTGAACGAATGCACCACCAGCCACTGTTCGCGCCAGGTGAACGGCGTTGCCATCACCTCAACCGATTGCGGCATCGTGAAGGTAAACCCCTCCGCTATCAACTCAGGTTCGGCGGGTGGTTCCGTGGTTGCCTTAGCGTCACGACTGTTTTGCTCGGGCGCGGCAACGGGTGTAAGCGTCTCCTCGCCTCGGAAAACAGGTGCGAGTAACTCGGCTAGGTCGGCTTTGGAGACTTGCTTCTCTGGCAGCGGGCACAGGTAGTAGTTCTGGCTTTGGGAGATATAGCGCCTTGTCTCTAGCGCGGCCATCTTACTATCGCCGACGTAGGTCAACCCGCTTGTCGCCAGACTCTGTTGGACTTTCTTGATCTCGGGTATGTACAACGGGTCGTCTGCTTGATTGCCACTCACTATTGTGGTGCTCACCGGCATCCCTAATGGATCTAAGGCCGCTTGCGATATCTTCACTTGTGGGAGGTCGGGCCGATAGTCTTTGCTGTGGCCAAATTGAAATAAGCCCTCGCCTTCGACTGGCCTGTAGCCACTACTGGTCGTGGTGTCCAGACGGACACACGATACCTTCAAGTCATACACCCGTACTGTATGACAGTTCAACGCGCCTTCAAATGCGTCCCACTGCGGGTCATCGCTCAATCGGTCTAGGACGCGCTCCAAGCGGTCATCACTGAAGTCCAGACTCCGCACAGTTGGCGCTAAACTATGCTGCAAAGTGCTGCTCAGTCCCGCCGCCCAGGCTTCCACCTGATTGAGGCGATGGTCTCCTTGCGAGAGTAGATAAGACAGCCAGCCCGTCAGCACCTTGCCCACACTCAAGCCTTGCCAGTTCCCATGCCCCGCAAAATGCTCGTCTACCAGCCCGCTCAGATTTAGTCGTTTCATCTGATTCAATAGCAATGGAATATCATCGACCCGTTCGTTCCCGATAAGCTCTGCCATAGCCGCTATGCCCTGATGTACTTGACCTCATTATCGCGGCATCTATTTGACTTTCTCAACTATCTTTCAGCGAACCATGAGAAATAAAGCTGATAGGATTATTGATTTCGTGAGCAATCCCAGCCACCATCTGTCCTAGACTAGACATCTTTTCTGCTTGAACTAGCTGCGCCTGAGTTTGATGTAATGTCTGGATCGTGTTCTGAAGTTCACTATTCTTTTGACTTAGCTCTTCAGAGCGCTGCTGCTGTTGCTGTATCAGGTCTCTGACCCGTCGAATAAGATCGTTCAGAGATTGCCCAACTAGGCCAATCTCATCCCGGCTTTGTACGGGTACCTGTAGATCGAAGTTTTCTTCCCTAGACACCCGTTCTGCCACCTCGCTGACGGCCATCAGCGGTCGAGTGATTGACCGACTGTGATATAGCGCCAGCAGAATTGCAACTAGCAGCGTCACTATCAGACTCAGCTGTGTAATCCGCTGCTGTAACCGATCGGCTACCTTTAACGAGTTGCTAGCCTGCAAGATCTGTTCTTGTGTATAGGAAATCAAAGCTTCGAGCTTGATAGAACAGGTGTCTAGCTGAATGCTCTCTTCGCTACCTACAAAATCTAACAGCCGTATCTGCGATTGAGCGCGGCCTAAGGTGCCTCCGGTGCCCGATGCAGGCGATCGAATCGCTGCTTTGATCGCTCGCTCGTAATCGCTTCCTACAGTCTGACACGAATCGAGAAACTCGGTTGACTTGCCTTCCTCCAAGCTTGCTGACTCCTCGTGCGCAGCTCTTTCTAAAACGAAATCATCTAACAAATGCTGAATCTGTTGAGCCCCTAATGATAGATAGCGATCGTAATCCTCTAGCAATTCTGGCCGCTGAATATAGGTTGCAACCATACTCTTCGTTTTTAGGAGGCTCCTCTGTAGTTCGCTTAGGTGGGCTCCATAGTGATAGACAGCGTCAAGCCGCTGTTGGGCAGGCCGCTCGACGGCATAATAAGCTATCGACTGACCTACCTGAACGCCAATCGTCGCTAGGCCGATTGTGGCCATATAGCCCAGCATCAGGCGACGTCGAATCCCGACTCTGAAGAAGATGTCCTTCAGGTCCTTAAGGCGCTTTTTCATCACAATTGTTCATCAAGTGGTAGGTTCTTCGGCATTCCTAGGCATATAGATAGTCAAAGCAGGGAGTGGCTTCAGCGCTATTTTTCCCGACAGTAGGGCTACATAGTACATAGAAAGTAAAGGCACTCAACTCACACAATTATCTTCTCGGCTTATGCTATCCAAGCAATTGAGACAACTAGTCAGCATATTCACGGTGACGCTTTTATTTTGTCTCACAGCTCAAGCTTGCTCTGCGCCTAGTAACAGCTCAGCTCAGCTAACTCTGACGGGCTCTAGCACAGTTGCTCCACTGATGCAGGAAATCGCAGAACGCTATCAAATTGATTACCCTGACGTCTCCATTGACATTCGAACAGGAGGGTCAAACAAAGGAATTGAAGATGCTCGTCAGGGACACAATGACATCGGCATGGTCTCGCGCGCGCTGACGCCAGGAGAAAGCAGTCTTTGGGTTTTTACAGTTGCTCGAGATGGTATTGGTCTACTGCTGCATAAAGACAATCCTGTAGCTCAGCTAACCGATGAGCAAGTTAGGCAAATTTTTACAGGGCAGACCGTCAACTGGCAGCAGGTTGGTGGTAATGCTGCGCCAATTGTTGTTATAAGCAAAAATGCCAATCACGCTACGTTAGGCGTATTTGCTAAGTACTTCGCGATAGAGCCAAGCGAGGTTGAGCCCGATCAAGCTGTTGGAGATAACGACGAAGTTCTACAGGTAGTAAAAAACAATCCTGATGCTATTGGGTACGTCTCTATTGGCACTGCCGAATACCAGATCGTTCATGGTCTGCCACTAAAGCTGCTGCCCATCAACGGGATAGCAGCCACGGTTAAGAATGTGAGGGAGGGAGTGTTCCCGATTGCACGACAGCTCAATCTGGTGACCCAGGTCGCTCCGGAAGAAATTGCAAAAGACTTTATTAAGTTTTCGCAATCCTCCGCTGTCGAGGACATTATTCAAGAACAGGCATTTGTACCACCTCAGTAGCAGGCTCGAATAGCAACCTTGGTTGTAAGCAGCTAGTGCTAAGAACCGATGGTAAGCAGCCAGTGCTGAACAGCCGAGACGTCAGTGGTTAAGAGGGAAATCGGTCCTATTAGTCCTAATTATGGGCTGTCGGTTTAGCCAGTACGTAAGCAAGAAATGATGCGGTAGATACTCTCGGCAATAGGCACATTAGTATAACTACAGAGAGAGGACCCTTATGATAGATCATCCATTTCGATAGACGCCGTTAGTCCCCAGCTTTGCCAATGTTGGGACATCAGCTAGAGAGTTCTAGCTGTTTACGTTCGTTTAGAAGAGAATTATTAGAATGAAAAAGGTAGCAACAGCATTGCTATGTGGTGCGCTGGCGTTCGGGCTGATAGCCTGCGACAATGCGAGGACTAGTGCAGATGCGCCTTCGGATATAGACGGGACCGTTGAGGAGCCAGCCCAGGCAGAGGAAACGCTTGAAGACGCTAATAGCGAAGTACGGCAAGATCAGCTTGATTCAGATATTAGGGCTCGTGAGCAGCGCAACGAAGCACTAGGTGACGAAGCCGTCCGTAACGATTCTGATCTGGAAAGTGAAATCCGAGCTAAGCTCGAAGCTAATATTCCTCGCAGTAAGCTGACAGTTGATGCCGAGGAAGGCAATGTAACTATTGTCGGCAGCGTTCCAGGTGAGCGTGAGTATGAAACTATCGAGCCCCTGGCAAATGAGATTTTAGGCGTTAACTCTGTCACGGTGGACGTTGAGATTGTGCCGGGCGCAGAAGAGTAGTGCGTTCATTCTAACTAAGTCCTTCTGGACTGTTCTAGAAAAAAGTAAAAAAGGAGAAATTAATGGTTGTTCAAAATACAGCAAATACAGTAAGCACAACAGGTCAATACCGGCGCGCGGTAGGCGTGTTTAAGACTCGCGCAGAAGCAGAAAGAGTTATTGATGAGCTAAATGCGGCTGGCATCAACATGGAGCGAGTTTCGGTAGTCGCTAAGAATGCGGATGAAGTAGCAGGTGTAGAGACCGGTCTGGACAACGCTACTGATGCAGATGGCAATCATACTGAAGAAGGCGCAACCACAGGAGCCCTGACAGGGGGTGCTATTGGCGGTATCGGTGGGCTGCTCGTCGGTCTAGGTATACTGGCTATCCCTGGGGTTGGACCAATTTTGCTGGCTGGCGCTGAGGCAACTGCGATCGCAACTACTTTGGCAGGCGGTGCTATTGGCGCGGCTGTAGGCGGACTTGCAGGTGCACTCATCGGTTTGGGTATTCCTGAAGAGCGCGCTCATGTATACAACGATCGGGTCACCGCCGGTGAGTATCTTGTCATGGTGAACTCAGCAGAGACCGACATCGCTTCTGCTGAGGCAATCATGAAACGCCACAACGTGGAAGAATTTGACATCTACGGATCCACTGGTTCTGCGCTAGATAACCCAGACAACCTCAAGCTTTATCAAGAGCGTTTGAAAGTAGATAAGAAGACCGTACCAACCGGGCAGGTCTCTGTAGGTAAGCGAGTAGAAACAGAAACTTCAACAGTCTCTGTTCCTGTAGAAAAAGAGAGAGTTGTGATTGAGCGCAAGCCCGGCGCGGCTGTCGCTGTAGATCCTACGGCTGCCACCTTTCAAGGCGGTGAAGTTGCTAAAGTAGATGTCTACGAAGAGCGAGCTGACGTTCGGAAAGAGGCTTTTGTTGCAGAGGAAGTCAATGTCCGCAAAGAGAGCGTACAGGAGACAGTTACCGCTACAGAGCAGCTTCGTCGTGAAGAGCTAGACGTGAACAATGATGGCGAAACGATTGTTCGCGGTGATGTCTAGGCTGTGATGTCTAGGCTGTGATGTATCTGTTGCATTACTCATAGCGTAAATCGAAAGGCCTGCCGATACTGTTTGATCGGTAGGCCTTTTTGTTTTGCCGCGTTACGCTCTAGCTGATCTGCTCTTGGAATGCTTTTTACACTTCCTATAGCACGAGGTTTAATTTAAGACTAGCTTGACGTTAGGCAGAAATCAGCTTATCTTCAATAACTGTGGCTGTGATGCCTATCGCGGTCAACTTCTCAAAACTCAACTTCTCAAAACTCAACTTTGCCTAGCGCAGCCAGCAGGTGCAGACACACCCACTGACTGCTAACCCTCAAGGATTACGCAGCAATCCCGGACGGCTAAGGATAACCGTACCTTAGCCACCCCGACTTGCACTAGATCTGTTACGGGGTGGCTAAGTGACGTTGGGTTCTGGTTTCCTACCAAAAACCAAACTCGGAGACCAGATCTCATGCTTATTCTTTCCGTTCAGGGCGCGTCTGCGCCCACAGAATCTATTGCAGATTTTTGCTCACTCCTGCCTAGTGACCCTGACTATTACGGGCAAGGTGAGTATGAAACCGTGCGCCATATGCTGTTTGGTACGATGTCCGCTGTGCGCTCGACCATTCGTTTGCTGCATAGGCTGAACTACGCTAAACCCAATGATTGGAGCCAGCCAATATCTACCGGTAGGCCCAACGAGGTGATGGCGATATTGACTAAGCGGCTGAGGGTTTCATGACAGGACGTAGCGATAGGAAAAGAGAGTAATCGCACAACAATCACGCCAGCGATCGGTATAGCGCTAAATGCATCTGGGCAGAAGTCTGCCAGCGATAGCGCTCAGCGATTAGAGCGCTGTTCTCAATGAGCCTTTGGGCCGCTTTAGGGTTCAGCATCTCGATCATCGCCTGGGCGATCGCTTCCACCCTCTCTGGGTCAACTAGCTGCGCTGACGCTGCCGACAAAAACTCTGTAAACGGCGCCTGCTCAGACACTAGCACCGGCAGGCCAGACGCGATCGCCTCTAGCACTACTAGCCCCCAACCCTCTTGCACTGACGGAAACACAAACGCATCCGCTAGCCGATAAAGCACTGGCAGGTCCTCATCGGACACGACGCCCGGCAGTATTAAGGCTGATGCTAGATCCGCCGCCTCAGCTAGCGCCATAAACTCAGATCGATAGTCCTGATAGTCGAACAGCGTTGCGCCGCCCGCGATTATTAGCTTGGCAGATGGGTGCTGCGATCGCACATGCCCAAACGCTTGCAGCAGCCGGATCGAATTCTTTCGCGGCTCAATACCCCCCACCGTCAGATACATTGGCCCGTCTGCGTGCTCTAGCCCATACGCTTTGGCCAGGGCTGTCTCCGATCCACTGCGTTCCGCCGAGAATCTTTTGCTGACGCCATTGGTCACCCGATAGGCATCGACGCCATAGTCTGCTTTTAGCGATCGCTGCCAAATTTCACTCACGCATAAGCAGCGATCGCTCTGATAGATAGATTTATCCTGACACTCTCGTAAATAAGCACTCTTGTACGCTTCAACATGATGCACCGTCCGCACAAAACAAGAGATTTTCCCCTTTGCTTTTAGCTCAGCAAGGGCATTAGCACTCAGACAATCTTGCGCGTGATAAACATCGTAGTAGGCGCTGTGGCAGTGTGCACTCAAAAAATCATCGAAAAAAGCAACAAACTCACTAATCCGCTGCTTGATAAGCTGATCGATACCGCCCTCGCAAGGGCCAGCAGGAACGGCAAAGGTTTTGAATCCTACCTTACGATGAAACCCTTTGCCGTCTTTATCGAGCGCAAACACGCACGGCTCATGCCCTAAATCGGCTAGTGCCTCAGCTAGCTCTAGCGTATGCACAACACTGCCGCGCGGCTTAGTCGAATAGGTCAGCAGCGCAATCCGCAGCGGCTTGTTTGTTGTAGTTTTGTCTTCTAAGTCCTGATCTTTCAATCTTTTATCTTCCAGGCTTTTATCTTCCAGGCTTCTTATTTTCTAGGCTTTTATCCTTTATATTTCTTTTGGTCGGCGCGGTTTCAACTGACATACTCTCGACTATCTACCGTCTTTAGCTGTATCACCTTGAACCTTGCACGTCTTGAACCCAGTCAGTGGCTCCGTTAAATCCCAAAATAGCTGCTGCTGATTGTCCTGTTGAACAAACACCTGAGAGCCTAACGATACCTCGCCAATCACTTCGCAGGTCAGTCCATAGGGCGTAAACAGTTTCGCTACCGGCTCAAAGTGCTCAGGCGGCACGCTTAGCAAAAAGCCGAAGCTGGGAAAGCTAGTCAGCCACTGATGCCAATCAACTTTTTGTCCTTCAACAGCGTCGGGCCGAGGCACCCGGTCGAGATCTAAGACGGCCCCACAGCCAGACGTCTCGCAAAGCATCAGCAGCGTCCCAGCAAGACCACCCATGCTGATGTCCTTTCCTGCTGAGCACAAACCAGACTCAGCCAGCTTTGGCAGCAGGGCTAGCTGTTGTCGTAGCGCGGTTGGCTCTGCGGTCGTCGCTGCATTCCAAAAGGAATAGTCACCGAAATAACTGCCTGCTAAGTTGATGACCATTACTAGAGCGTCCTTTGGTTTGGCGTCAAAACTAGTGATTAGCCGCTGCGATCGCCCCATCGCCGCCACCGACAATCCCTCATACGGACTGTGGCAGTTGGTGTGTCCGCCCACGATAGGAACGCCGTACGCTGCTGCCGCCGCCTGCATTCCGGCCCAAACCGGCTGACTGTTCTCTACCGACCGACTCCACAGCGCATCTACGATAGCGATCGCCCATCCGCCCATCGCCGCAATATCCGAAAGATTCACCATCACACCGCACCACCCGGCAAACCAGGGGTCTTGGGCTACAAGCTGCGGCCAAATGCCCTCAGCGGCCAGCAGCAAATAGTCACTGTCACCGTCGCCAGATTGAATCGCAGCGCAGTCATCCCCTAGGCGAATCGGCTCAGCTCCCGCTGTCCCTTTCACGTATTGACCTAGCGACGCCGCTGCCGTCTGGATATCTTGTTTGTGCAGAACACTGATCGCAGAGCGCAGCGAAACAACAAGATCGGCTAGACTCTGATCGCCGCCTGGTTCTACCTGCAGCGGCGTTCTCTTATCTGCCACTAGGCAACCTCAGCTAGCGGCAAACCTGGACGCGCCTGGTCACTAGCGGGATAAAATTCTAGATCTGCCTGCATCAGGTCGTGAGGCCGCTGTAAAATCTCTTGCTTTTCCAAACTCTCCCAGTGCAGTCGGGTGAAAAAGCGCACATTCTGTTCTTGTACCGTTGCAAGAAAGCGATCGCACCCCCAAGTGTTCGCCGTTGTCACCGCCTTGTAAATTAGCCCCTTGCCAATCCGCCAGCCTCTGCGAAAGTCAGGATGCACGCCTAGTCGCCCGCCATACCAAAGCCGAGGCGCTTGCTCATAGATTCGCACAACGCCGACTACTCTATCTGGCTGATGAGCATTATGGGCGATCGCTACAATTGGGTAGGAGTGCCGGTCAACCGCATCGCGATCATCTTTTTCGAACAGTCCTTGCTCCTCGCAAAAAATCTGCTGTCGCAAGGCGAAATAATGGCTAATTTCTGTATCAGATAGAGCTAGCTGAAAACTGTAGGTCGTTTTGGTCATAATGGTTGTCAGGATTTAACATCCCTCAAGAGATCTCCTCTATCTCAAGGTTCGCGGATAAAAAAGGGAGTTCGCAACAATTAGCCAGTCAGCGAGAGATAGATTTCATCAAGGGTGTCTAATAACTGTAGTATGCGCTGTTGTAGCTCTGAGAGGGGTGAGAGAAAGCGTTGTCTAACTTGGTCAATATCCATAAGCGTGAGGGTAATGCCGCGAAAGGCTTTGAGCAGTAGCTCAGCGGTGGGCTGTTGTGTAGCGCGTTTGGAATTACCCGCATAGAGCCCAGGCAGTTCCTGTTGTTGTGCCTGTAATTGAGTGCGCACGGAGAATTCGAGCAGGCAAAGGATTCGCAAGCCCAAACTCAACAGCCGAATCAATCCCTTGACCCGCTCGTCAGAAGCCAAATAGATAGGCCGCAGCCCGAGTGCTTTGCCCTTGTATCGGCCAAAGCCTTGTTCAATGAGGTACTCATTGCGGTAGCCGTAGACGGCCTCTTCAAGTGACAACTCAAGGTCGTTGCTCACGTAGACTCGCCAGCCCATTAGCTGCGAGCAGTGTTGATAAGCGTCATCGTTCAATGTCGGTTTCACCGTGACGGTGGTTTCGGTGATAGTCCTAGCTGGCTGGTCGCGGTAGGCGCGTTTGTGCGTCGTTTCAGCCTTGGTCTCGTAGGCGACTTGAATCAGGTCTTTGAGGCGATAGCGCTGAAGAATTCGGTGAGCGGCAGCCTCGGTTTCCTCAGGCGAGAGTCGTTTGTGGCCACGACCCGTCAGGTTCAGTTGGTTCAGTGCCTCGGTGGCTTTTTGGATGCGGTTGTCCAACCCTTGTTGCTGTCGTCTGGCGTACTTGAACGAATGCACCACCAGCCACTGTTCGCGCCAGGTGAACGGCGTTGCCATCACCTCAACCGATTGCGGCATCGTGAAGGTAAACCCCTCCGCTATCAACTCAGGTTCGGCGGGTGGTTCCGTGGTTGCCTTAGCGTCACGACTGTTTTGCTCGGGCGCGGCAACGGGTGTAAGCGTCTCCTCGCCTCGGAAAACAGGTGCGAGTAACTCGGCTAGGTCGGCTTTGGAGACTTGCTTCTCTGGCAGCGGGCACAGGTAGTAGTTCTGGCTTTGGGAGATATAGCGCCTTGTCTCTAGCGCGGCCATCTTACTATCGCCGACGTAGGTCAACCCGCTTGTCGCCAGACTCTGTTGGACTTTCTTGATCTCGGGTATGTACAACGGGTCGTCTGCTTGATTGCCACTCACTATTGTGGTGCTCACCGGCATCCCTAATGGATCTAAGGCCGCTTGCGATATCTTCACTTGTGGGAGGTCGGGCCGATAGTCTTTGCTGTGGCCAAATTGAAATAAGCCCTCGCCTTCGACTGGCCTGTAGCCACTACTGGTCGTGGTGTCCAGACGGACACACGATACCTTCAAGTCATACACCCGTACTGTATGACAGTTCAACGCGCCTTCAAATGCGTCCCACTGCGGGTCATCGCTCAATCGGTCTAGGACGCGCTCCAAGCGGTCATCACTGAAGTCCAGACTCCGCACAGTTGGCGCTAAACTATGCTGCAAAGTGCTGCTCAGTCCCGCCGCCCAGGCTTCCACCTGATTGAGGCGATGGTCTCCTTGCGAGAGTAGATAAGACAGCCAGCCCGTCAGCACCTTGCCCACACTCAAGCCTTGCCAGTTCCCATGCCCCGCAAAATGCTCGTCTACCAGCCCGCTCAGATTTAGTCGTTTCATCTGATTCAATAGCAATGGAATATCATCGACCCGTTCGTTCCCGATAAGCTCTGCCATAGCCGCTATGCCCTGATGTACTTGACCTCATTATCGCGGCATCTATTTGACTTTCTCAACTATCTTTCAGCGAACCATGAGCTCTATGTTGAGAAGTTAAGAATTTGAGAGTTTAGAAGTCAAGAAGTTGAGAAGTTAAGTAGAAGACTTCACTCAAAATTAGACAGCGCCGAGCAGGCCCCACACTTTGCACAGCCAGCTTTCATCTCACTCGACAGCAGCTTGGCCTCACTCAGCAGTCCACCTACTGTCTTGTACAGGTCAAGCATAAACTCACTGCTAGGCGGGGCATGGTTTGCCATCGGCGTTCCTCCAATGGGCACGAACGGCACTATAAACGGATATACGCCCAGCGCAATCAGTCGCCGACTCACCTCAATCAAAGTCTCTTTACTGTCACCTAGTCCGGCTAGCAGATAGGTGTTCACCTGCCCTCGGCCAAAGACCTTCACCGCCGTCGCAAAGGCTTCGAAATAATAGGCCACCGGCACCCGCGCTTTTCCCGGCATAATTCGCGATCGCACTACCGGATCGGCAGCCTCCAAGTGCATGCCCAAGCTATCGATACCAGCAGCCCGCATTTTCTCGAACCAGCCAAAATCGCTAGGCGGCTCGCACTGCGCCTGAATCGGCACGTTCACTCGCGATCGAATGGCTTGAGCACAGTCAGTCAAGTACGCCGCACCGCGATCTGTTGTATTTGGCGTGCCTGTGGTCATAATCATGTTACTAATGCCATCTAGTCGCACCGCCGCTTCAGCGACTTCAGCAAGCTGCTCCGGCGTCTTTTTAGCAAGGGTGCGATCGCCCGCCAAAGATTGACCAATCGCACAGAACTGGCAGGCTGTCTTTTGATTCTCGTAGCGAATGCAGGTTTGCAGTACGGTGGTTGCCAGCACGTCTTTGCTATGCAACAGCGCAATTTTAGAATAGGGAATGCCGTCGGCTGTTTGCAGCCCGTAGAACTTCGGCTGCTGAGGAAAATCGAGCGGTGAAATCACCTGACCGTTCTTGGTCAGATAGGACTTGCCAGTGTTGCGATCACGGTTCACGCCGTACGGAGACTGCGCCGCTCCGTCTGTGTACACAGGCACCATTACTGTGGTTTCACCAATCATCACGGCCTTGTGATCAGAAGGGCCTGCGCCACCTTTACGGCCTGACGCCCCTACCCTGTCCGACGCTAGCTTCAGCCCCTTTGACTGTAGCTCTGTAATAATCTGCTGTGGATCGATAGGATCTGTTTGTAGAAATCTGTCTTCGACCGACAAAAAGTTTAGGTTAGGCATAAGTTCTTAGCGAATTCCCTGAAGGCTGTGAGTCTGAAGTCCGATCTGAGGATGGCTTCTTCAATAATGGTTCTTGCAATGGTGGACGTTCTAAAGAGGGTGGCGCTGAGGGCGGTGGCGCTAAAGACGGTGGTGCTGAGGATGGCGCGACTGAAGACGACGCGGCTGGGGGCTGAAGTGGCAAATCACAAGACACTGTATAAGGTGTTGTGTTTACCTTGAGCTGTAGCAAATCGGGGCGCGCATAGTGACCAACTGAGTCCATCATTCGCTTGCGCTTGGTGATCAAAGAGAAATCGAGATCTGCGATCGCTAACCCCTCACCCTCGCGAACTGGCTCACACAGGTGCACGCCTTCCGGACTAATAATCGCGGTATAGCAGCCGCCTTGCAGCACCTTTTGCAGCCCTTCGTTCGGCGCAATATCTATTACCTGCTCGGGCGTTAGCCAGCCAGTCGCGCATACCACAAAGCAGCCCGACTCTAGCGCATGATGGCGCATGGTCACCTCTGTCTGCTGCCCAAAAATATCGCCCACCATCGAGCCTGGAAACTGAGCACAGTGAATCTGCTCGTGCTCTACCATCAGGCTATAGCGAGCCAGTGGATTGTAGTGCTCCCAGCAGGCTAGCGCGCCGACTTTGCCCACCGCACTATCGCACACTCGCAGACCAGAGCCATCGCCTTGGCCCCATACCATTCGCTCATGATAGGTCGGCGTCATCTTCCGACGCTTGATCAAACAGGTGCCATCCGCATCAAAAATTAGCTGCGTATTGTACAAAGAGCCCTTATCTCGCTCATTTACGCCCAATACAACTACCATCTGATGGGCCTTAGCCGCCTGACTTACCGCTTCGGTCACGGGGCCAGGAACATCTACCGCTTGCTCATAGAGCTTCATGTGCTCTTTGCCCATGAGTACAGGCGGCAGCACAAAAGAGAAGTAGGGATAATAAGGAACAAATGTCTCTGGAAAAACAATTAGCTCAACGCCCTTTTTAGCCGCGTCGTCAATCGCCTTCAACACTTTCCCTAGGGTGCCCGACTGGCTATGTAGCACAGGGGCGAGCTGCACAGCGGCCGCCCTAACCGTTCTAGAATAATCAGTTTGCGAGTCATTCATAACGTATCCCTACAGGTATCTCTAGTGAACGGTCGAATTACATCGTCCAGGTATCGAGAATAAAGGCACCCTCTTTGCGATGCAGCAGCACGAGGTCTAGCACATCTAGCGGGTTGATAGGTTTAATGCCAGGAATCAGAGAAGGTTCGCCATGTCCGTACAGTGCCTGTAGCGCAAATCGACAGGCATATACCTTGCCGCCATCTTCCATAATCTTCTCTATGCGAGTGTTCATCGCCATGTGACCCGGAAAGGCCTCGTCGCCTAGCTTCGGAAATCCGCGCTGCACGCCTAGCGTCACACCAGGGCCATACAGCAGCACCGACGTATCGAAGCCCTTAGAAATCAGACGGCTGACCTGTAGCAAATTCACCAGGCCAATAGAACCTTCAAACGCGACCGTGTGAAAGGTAACTAGCGCTTTTTCACCGGGCTCAGCTTTGACATCGGGAAATACTTTTTCCTCGTAATCAACGAAAAAATCACCAGTCTTGTGGGCGGAGGCTGTTACTTCAGGCATCAGAAACACTTCAAAACATCTGCACCTAAGCCTAAAAGCTCTAAGATTCTCTACTAGTATCTATTGATACAAAACAAGAAAGCCTGATTGTAGAGACAGTTATTACACTAAATTTGACTAAAAGAATTGCGATCGCTGAAGAATCTACCTGTTCTTTTGTGCAGGCATCTGATCAGTATGATGTCGGTAAAGCTCAGGTGTTTTAAGCGAAGCTGTGGGCTTCTATCCCCCGCTGTCAGCTAGTATCACCGTTACGAGTCGGCACTGATATTTCGATATTCCATAGTGTTCTGACCGTAGGACAAAGTCGCGCCATTCTGTAGCTATTCATACAGGCACTACGCTTCTCCGTTCCTATGGTTGTCCTGTAGTTTGATTATCCTATAGCTTATGAACGCCCTGAAAGTCACTGTTACCGATTGAGGAAGACCACTATGAACACACACTATCCGGTTGCTATTGTGGGCGGTGGCCAAGCCGGTCTTTCTGTAGGCTATTGCCTTAAGCAAAAGGGCATTGACCATATCATTTTTGAGAAAGCTAACATTGCCAGCGCCTGGGCATCTAAACGATGGGATTCTTTTTGCTTGGTAACGCCCAACTGGCAGTGCACACTGCCGGGATTTCCGTATGCTGGCGATGACCCTCACGGCTTCATGCGCCGCGATGACATTGTTAAGTATGTGCAGGCCTACGCTGAGTCTTTTCAGCCCAATATCAAAGAAGGCGTCGGTGTCAAAAAAGTTACGTTTGATAGCTGCGATCGCGACTACAAAATAAACACTGACCTTGGCACCTATAGCGCCAGTCAAGTTGTCGTCGCCACAGGCGGCTATCACCAGCCCAAGTATCCTAGAATCGCTGAGCGCCTACCGTCAGAGGTCGCACAGATCCATTCTTCTGAGTACAAGAATCCGGCGGCGCTGCCAGAAGGCGCTGTCTTGGTGGTAGGAACAGGTCAGTCGGGCTGCCAGATTGCTGAAGATTTGCACTTAGCAGGAAGGAAAGTGCATTTGTGTGTGGGGGGGGCGCCGCGATCGCCTCGCGAGTACCGGGGTAAAGACGTCGTCGACTGGCTCGATCAGCTAGGTTACTACGACATCCCCATCGAAGCCCATCCACAAAAAGAAACGGTTAGAACCAAAACCAACCACTACGTCACCGGACGCGGCGGCGGGCGAGAAATCGACCTACGCCAGTTGGCCACAGAAGGAATGCAGCTCTATGGCAGATTAGACGGCATTCAAGGCCCTCACCTCACCCTCAAAGACGACTTGAAGCAAAATCTTGACCAAGCCGATGAGGTAGCAGAAAGCATCAAAGGCACCATCGATACCTACATCGAGAAAAACAGCATCGAAGCACCTGTTGACCCCCCCTACAAGCCGGTATGGCAGCCTGAAAACACGCCTCTGTCTGTAGATCTCAATGCCGAAAATATCACAGCGGTTGTCTGGGCGGTTGGCTACCACATGGACTTTCGTTGGATAGATGTACCTGTCTTTGATGGCAAAGGCTATCCGACTCACGAGCGAGGAGTAACGACTGCTGAAGGGCTTTACTTTATAGGGCTACCCTGGCTGTATACCTGGGGCTCGGCCCGTTTTTCTGGCGTAGCCTGTGATGCTGAGTATATAGCTGACTGCATTACCATCAAAAGCAGCGCACTTAGGCGCAAAAGAGAGACAAAGAAAGATCAAATATTCAATCAGTTTGCGATGGGCTCATAAGGGCCAGCTAGCTGAGTGGGTTCGTCAGCTTGTTCAGCTCAGCCATCCCTTTTTGGTCGCCTCAAAAATGGACTGCATTCTAGTATTTACGTTTAGCTTTGTCAGTATATTCTTTGAATGAAATTTCACAGTGCGCACGCTGATATAGAGCCGGTCAGCAATATCGCGATCGCGTAACCCCTCAGCCATCAGCTGCATCACCTCATGCTCTCTTTCCGACAGCGGCGAGCCCAACCGGCGGGCGGAGCCTCGGCGAGCGGAGCCGTTCAAGCGAAAAGGCAGGCGAGAAGGGAGTTCGTAAGGTAGCTGTAAGCGTACCGAAATGACCGTCTGCGGGTCGTCTGAGCGCACGCTTAGCGTTCCTCCTAGGCTTTGGGCCAGCGTCGCAAACACTTCCAAGGAAGGGTCAAAAAGAAGCGTGTCTTTGTTTTCTTTTACGGCCAGCGTTGTTTCAAAAGCAACAGAATCATTCTCATAGACCAGGCGACAATAGCGATAGGAAAAATCTGCCAGGTATTCGGCCAGCTTTAGCAATAGCTGACACGCAGGCGGCGTCAGCGACTGTTCGGTACCCAGCAGGCTCAGCTTTTGTTTACCTAGCAGCACCCCTAACTGCTCTGAAAGAGACATTGCCAGCCTATTGCTGGCAAGCGAACTGGCCGCCTGCTCACGAGCGACGTCTTTCATCGCTTTCTGGTGCTTTAGCGCACTTGACAAGGCCCCTGCTATCGAAGAGCTCAGTAGCTGCAATACTTCTAGCAGGCCTGGATTCATCGGCGTTGTGCTAAAGATAGCCAGTACGCCAATGGCCCGTTCTTCTTGCATCAGCGGCAGACCGGCAAAGCCTTGAATATTATTAGCGATCGCCCACTCACGGTCTTTCACCCACGCCTCTTCAGCCAGACAGTTGCTCAAGAACGGAATACAGTTTTGCGCAATCTTTCCAATCTTGAAATGGCCCATCGGCACCCGCGAAAAAGAGCCGTCTAGCCGGGTATATAGCCCTGCAGAGGCTATCAGGCTCAAAGCCTGGCGATCTGGCGTAACCAGCCAGATTCTAGCAAATGCGCACCCTAGCGTTTCTACAAGACCATTGGTGACCTGCGTAGAAATTTCCACTGGATCAAGGCATCCAGTAAAAGTATCGATCACCTCTGCGCAAAGCTTGAGATTGAGCAGAATCCTCGATACATCTAAGTCTGGAGCAGCTGGAGTAGACAAGACAGTTACTAGCGCTTTCGATCGGCTTTTATAGATTAAGCATTATCACAAACTACCTATGTCTACAGGAATATCCGCTACAAAATTCTAACAGTTTTCTCCCAATGGGCATTTAACCATAGGCTCAGCAGTCACTCAGCGGTCGCTCAGCAGTCTGAACCGGAAGGCGATCTTCTAACAGGACGCTCTTCTGATAGTAAGAGAATAACAAAAACGGTCGGCGCGGGAGATTGTTTCACCCTGCAGAATTGGCTTTTGGCGCAGAGTGTAAGCAGTATACCGATAAACAATCAGCGGATGACCTAGCGGCACGTCTAGATAGTTGCTCATTTCATAGTCGGCGTGAGTACATTCAATCACAGCGTCTATGCGCTCGATGGCGATATTGTTTTCTTCTAGGACTGGGAAAGTCATACGGTGCTTTAGGTGAGCACCTAGCGAGTGGCCTAGCTCTGACAAGATATAGGTGATATCAACCGCGCTAACTGCCTCATCCATCCGCAGAAGCTTTTTTTGCAGGTAGGCTGTTGGCTTGAGATCAGACGATTGCTCTGAACGGTTTTCTGAAGGCTGCTTGGAGGATTGATCAGAAGAATGATCGGAGGCGTGGCTAGAAGGATAACCAACATATTCACTGATCTGCAAAGCCTTCTGTACGGATTTAGGCGGGCGCACTTTTCTAAATAGCAAGTTTTCCATCGAGAGCGTAGCGCCTTTGCTAGCCATATCTTGCTCTAAAAACGCCAGTGGGCTCGACAGCGAATAGGCAGTTTTTGCCTGCTGAGTGACAAACACCCCTTTTCCCTGCTGCGATCGCACCAACCCCTGATTTACCAAATTAGTCACTGCCCGTCTTACCGTAATCCGGCTAACGCCAAAGGCCTGCATTAGCTGATGTTCACTGGGTAGCTTTTCACCAGGTAGATAGTAGTTGTTCTCTATTTGCTGACGCAGCTTTTCGGAGATAGTAGCGTGGAGAGGGACGGCCATAAGTTAAGAGAAAAAAGCGGTAAGAGCGTAGAAGCTCGGAAAGACGCGAACCTTGTTATAGCAGCTTGGCATATGCTATTTTTACTTGTTATGACAAGCACATTCAAAGAGAGTGATTTCCCAGGGATATATCAGGAGATACGCCAAGAGATATGCCAAGAGATATATCGAGAGACAATTGCCTTGTTGGTGTAATCGTCTATGTCATCATTTGCTAGCAAGCTCCTCTTCTATGGACACCAATACCCTCACACAGTCCGCTTTATCAGCATCTGAATCGGTACCTAACGACCGTCAGGATCGCTGCCAGGATCGTCCCCAAACTCACCGCCAGATTTTAAGCGCGCAGCAGCTATCTCTATTAAATCGACGCTCTAATCTAGCAGGAGCGCTTAGGCTTATCTCCCACCTATTCATCTTATGGGTTAGCGGCTACGTGTGGGGCAACGCCTCTGGCTGGTCTTTGGGCTGGTCTTTGGGCTGGTCTTTGGGCTGGCTAGCGTGGCTGTCACTGCCTGTATACGGGGCGAGCCTAGCCTTTATGTTTTGCGCTGTGCACGAGTGCGTTCATCGAACCGTCTTTGCTAACGCTAGCGTTAACGATGCGGTTGGCTGGTTGGCGGGTCTGCTCTCTTTTTACAACAGCTCTTTTTACCGGCGCTATCACAAGTGGCACCATCGCTATACGCGCGTTGAGGGCAAAGATCCAGAGCTAAGCGATCTTACACCTGAAAATATTGGCCATTACCTCTGGATCATCAGCGGCCTACCTTGGTGGAAAGGCAAAATTATCGGACACGTAAAGGTTGCGCTTGGTCAGCTTGACGGCTGCTTTTACCTACCAGAAAGCGCTCATGCATCAGTGATTCGCTCAACTCGTTTGCAGCTAATGACCTATGGTGCGATCGCTCTACTCTCAGCCAGCCTGGGCCATCCCCTCTGGATCGTCACCTACTGGCTTTTGCCCCTCGCCATCGGCCAGCCCCTCCTCCGCTTTGTTCTCTTAGCCGAACACACCGGCTGCGCCTACGGCGATAATCCTCTTGCCAATACTCGCACCACGCTTACCCTCTGGCCCTTGCGCCTGCTCATGTGGAACATGCCTTACCACGCCGAGCATCACCTCTATCCCTCCATTCCCTTCCACGCCCTTCCCACGGCCCATCAGCAGCTCAAAGACAAATTTGTCCATGTCGATTCAGGATACTGCCAGGTTAATCAAACCCTCGTGAGCGCGTTCAACCCATCCACTTCCGGCTTATCCCCAGAGCACTCACTGAAGCGTTCACCAGAGCCTCTATCAGAGCCTTCACCAGAGCCTTAAGTCGAATGGTAAACAGCTTCAGTCTCCATAACTTTCACTGTCAGTGCGGGATCGAGCTGCGCAGCGCAACGCTAGTTTACAAAACCTATGGTCGTCTCAACACAAAGCGCAACAATGTTGTTCTTTATCCTACCTCCTACGGCGCGCAGCACAGCGATGTAGATTGGCTAGTACGCCCCGGTAGCATTTTAGATCCGACAGACTGGTTTGTAGTCATGCCAAACATGTTTGGCAAGGCTTTGTTGCACAAATAGGTCGATAGGTAGCTGCGGAGAGTAGAGAGCGCTTGGTAAGTTGCAGTTACGACAACACACAACGCCACCGATGACATCTCACTACAAGCTCCGCAACTGGTCAGATTATAACGCTGCCTTGGTCAGCCGGGGGAGCCTTCACATCTGGCTAGACGAAGACGTTTTGGTCGCGTGGAAGAATACCCAGAAGACAGGAAAACCGGGCGCATCGGATACGTACAGCGACTTGGCGATAGAGACGCTGTTGACGCTGAAGTCGGTGTACAGACAAAAGCTGCGTCAGACCATCGGGTTTGCCCGTTCGCTGTTTAAGTTGATGTCTGTAGAGCTAGAATTACCGCACTACAGCACGCTATCGCGTCGTGCCAAGCGACTGAAGATAGACCTATCAGTAACACCGACGCAGGGCAGTCGCCACGTTGTGATTGATAGTACCGGTGTAAAGGTCTATGGAGAGGGTGAATGGAAAGCGCGGAAGCATGGGGTTAGCAAGCGCCGCACCTGGCTAAAGCTACACGTCGGCATTGATGAAGAGACGGGCGAAATTCTAGCCGCTGTGGTCACACCCAACTCAACGGGTGACAGCGAAGTGTTAGGCGAACTGCTCGATGAGATTGACGATGAGATAGAGCAAGTGAGCGCAGATGGTGCCTACGACTGTGGCTACGTCTATGATTACATTGAGGAGCGGGATGCAACCGCTGCGATACCGCCGCGCAAAGATGCCAAGATTTGGTTTCATGGTAACCGCAAAGGGCCAGCACATCCTCGTGATGAGAACCTCAGACGCATTCGACAGGTGGGGCGCTCGGCTTGGAAAGAAGAGATTGACTACCACCGTCGCTCGCTGAGCGAAACCGGGATGTATCGACTTAAAACCATTTTCACAGGAGAGGTGTGTGCGAGGCAGATTAAAACGCAGACGACAGAGCTGATGATTGAGTGCAAGGCGCTCAACAAAATGACTCAGCTAGGAATGCCCGATAGTTATCCGGTTGAAGCTTAAAGAATGACCACAGCAGGAGACTTCTGACTGTTTTCTGATTCACGCAACAAAGCCGTTTGGCAATGGCCTTTCTACCTCTCCTAGCAACTGCGATATTGCCAAAAAGCCGGGGTTCTATTTCACTCATTACGACAACATCCGCGCTCAGCGCGAACTGCTAGACAGCTTAGGAATTGAACAGATTGCCCTGGTCTACGGCTGGTCTATGGGCGCACAGCAGGCCTATCACTGGGGAGCACTTCATCCAAAGCGGGTACGGCGCATCGCGGCTATCTGCGGCACCGCCAAAACCACCGACCACAACCGCATTTTTCTCTACAGTCTGCGAGCGGCGCTACAGAGCGACCCGGCCTGGAACGGTGAACGGTTTGAAGGAATCCCAAAACGCGGCTTTCATACCTTTACTCAAATTTACGCGAGCTGGGCCGCTTCGCAGGCATACTACAGAGAAAAGCCTTATTTAGATTGGGGCTACACCTCTTTAGAAGATTATTTATTGCGTAGCTGGGAGGCGAGCTACCGCAGGCGCGATCCGCACAACCTGCTAGCGATGATAGAGACCTGGCTGCACTGCGATGTTGGAGACAATCCAATTTATCAAGGAGGCTACCAACAGGCCTTGGCCTCTATTTCGGCAAAGACATTGGTGATGCCAGCAACAACAGATTTGTACTTTACACCAGAAGACTGCGAGGCCGAAGCTAAGCTGATGGCAGACAGCGAGTATCGTCCGATTCCTTCTATCTGGGGACATCGTGCGGGCAACCCATATCAAAACGCTGAGGACGAAGCCTTTATTCGGCAGGCCGTTGCGCAGCTGCTAGCGGCATAATACTGGTGGCTCAATAGCAGCAGTTCTTGCAATCATATCTGTGGCTCGCACTCAGGTACAGAAATCTCTCGAGTTTTCCGTCGTCTATTGGACAGTTTTTGAGTCTTTTATTCTGTAGGCTTTGGCGTAGTGCTCTGGTTGGAAGTCTTGTTATGGCCTATCCGAATTCTCGCCCAGTTGGCTCCGCGTCGAGACGACGATTTTTGAAGCTAGTAGGAAGAGCAGGCGGAACGGCGGCGGTGCTGACGACGATGAAGGAGATGGGACTAATCTCATCGGCCAAGGCGGCGAAGAAGCATTTGTTGCATTCGCAGCAGGGAACGGGTACTCGCGTGGCTATTTTGGGCCAGGCATTGCGGGGATGACGGCGGCCTACGAGCTAGGTAAAGCAGGCTATGACTGTCAGATTTTGGAGGCACGCGATCGCGCTGGTGGGCGCTGCCAAACGATACGAGGCGGCGACGTCCTTACAGAAATCAACAGTTCTCAAACCTGTTCTTTTGACGATGGACTATACTTCAACCCTGGCCCCGCGCGCATTCCCTACCACCACACTGCGCTACTAGGCTATTGCAAAGAATTTGGCGTACCGTTAGAAGTGCGCGTTAACGAGAACAGAGCGGCTTACTTTCAAGATGATAAAGCCTTTGGTGGCCAGCCTATACTTAACCGTCGCGTCGTTAACGACTCTCGCGGCTACATCTCGGAGCTTTTGGCCAAAGCTATCAGTCAGCGATCGCTCGATCAAGATATTTCCGATCTAGACCAAGAGCGGCTGATGAGCTTTGTTAGAAGCTTTGGCAGCCTAGGTGATGGCGATCGCTATACCGGTAGCTCGCGAGCAGGCTATACGAGCGGTCCGGCTGCAGGTGGGAGCGTTGGCGAACGCTTCGAGCCGCTGGGCTTATCAGCACTACTGAGCTCCGACTTTTGGGACTACAAGCTGCATTTTGGCGAAGGCTATACGCAGGCCGCTACGATGCTACAGCCTGTGGGCGGGATGGACAAAATCGCTCAGGCCTTTGAACAGCAGGTCAAAACGCTGATTGAATATGGTGCTCAGGTCAGCCAAATCAGGAAGACGCCCGCAGGCGTAAAAGTTGTGTATAGCGCCGCAGACGGAACAGAAAAGGCCATGGAGGCGGACTATGCAATTTGTACCTTTCCACTGCCCGCGCTAGCAGGTGTTGATGCTGATTTTTCACCAGCGGTGCAAGCAGCGATCGCACAAGGCGGCAGTCAATACGTTAACGCTATAAAAGTTGCGTTTCAAGCAAAGCGACGCTTCTGGGAAGAGGACTACAGCATCTATGGCGGCATCTCATGGACCGAGAAAGATATCACGCAAATCTGGTATCCGTCTACTGGCTTCCAAAGTGATAAGGGAATTATTGTTGGTGCCTACATCTGGAGCAATGATATCGGTAATGCGTGGGGGATGCTTTCACCTGAAGAGCGGATGGCTCAGGCGATCGCAGAGGGTAGCGCCATCCATCCGAGCTACGCGGAGGAGGTCTCGGCGGCGACGGGAATGACCATTGCCTGGGAGCATGTGCCCTATAGCCAAGGCGGCTGGGCTGAGTGGGAGGAAGAACAGAGAGAAGCTGCCTACCGGTTACTCCTACAGCCGGACGGTCCGATTTTTCTAGCAGGCGAGCACCTAAGCTATTTAACTGGGTGGCAGGAGGGATCTGTGCGCTCTGCGCTGCTAGCGGTTGAGGGCATTGCTAGTCGAGTGGCTCAGGCGGCCTAAGCAGGTCTTTGAAGGGCAGCTTCTAGCTACCACCAGGAACGACCTTATCAGAAACAATGTTGTCAGAGACGGTACCATCAGAAATTATTAAGAGGATTGGATTTATGTTTTGGAAAAACCTTGCATCAAGAAAGACTGCATTAAAAAGAACTGCATTGAGCGTTCTGTTAGCAGTTGGGCTGTGTGTGAGTCTAGTCGCCAGCGTTACCGCCCAAACGGAGGGTCGAACAGGGGTTCCAACAGACAGCGAGAGCGCAGCTAGTGAGGTAATTCGGCACCCCATTCCAGACTCAGACTTTCCTATCTCACAGGCGGTAGAAATCCCTGCCGATGCCACCTTGGTCTACCTTAGCGGCCAGGTTCCAGCTATTACTGATGAGACGGCTGATCGTTCGACAGCAGCTGCTTTTGGCAATACCGAAATGCAAACCATCAGCGTCCTCGAAAAGATTCAAGACATTTTAACTGGCTTAGATTTGACCATGAGCGACGTAGTGAAAATGCAGGCGTTTTTAGTCGGCGATCCGGAGATGGAGGGCAAGATGGATTTTGCTGGATTTATGGCGGGCTATACGCAGTTTTTTGGCACAGAAGAACAGCCCAACCTGCCCTCCCGGTCAGCCATGCAGATAGCTGGACTAGTGAACCCTGGCTGGCTGGTCGAAATTGAAGTGGTAGCGTTACGACAGTAGGAAGATGACGGCAGGAAGACGAGAGGCGTAGATGTTTCTGTTCTGCGTACATTCTGCTCTAGATATTTTTTGTTCTAGATATTGATGTACTGATCTATCTCCCAGTTGGTCACCTGCGAACAAAATGCACTCCACTCTTTTTGCTTGAATTCAAAAAAGGTTTTAGCACCCAGTTCGCCAAGCGTACTCATCAGCAGATCGTCTTGCTTTAGAACAGTGAGCGCATCAAACAAATTAGTAGGCAGGGTTTCCAAGTTTGGAAACTCTGCGCCTCTAGCAAATAGGTTTTCATCGATGCGATCGCCTGGAGAAATCTCGTTTTTCAGCCCGTCTATTCCGGCTGCTAACAGCCCTGCTAGCGCCAGATACATATTCGCCGAGCCATCAATCAAACGGCACTCAAATCGGCCCGCTTCAGGAATGCGCAGCATGTGAGAGCGATTGTTACCCCCATAGGAAATATAGCGAGGTGTCCAAGTGCTGCCCGAGGTAGTTGCATTTGCGCCTAGCCGCCGATAAGAGTTAACTGTCGGCGCAAATAAAGCCGTCAGCCCCTTAGCATGTTTGAGCACACCCCCCAAGAAGTGATAGCCCATCGCTGAGAGTCCACCGTCATCTGCATCTTGCTCAAAGCTGTTGATTTCACCCTGCCACAGGCTGCTGTGCACATGCCCACCGCTGCCGGTGATTTGGCTGAAGGGTTTGGGCATAAAAGTCGCCGTCATACCCTGTTTTTCAGCGAGCGTTTTCACCATGTATTTAAAAAAAACGTGGCGATCACACGTCGTTTTTGCATCGCTATAGCCCCAGTTCAGCTCGAACTGACCGTTAGCGTCCTCATGGTCGCATTGGTAGGGCTCCCAGCCCAGGTCTTCCATATAGCCAACAACCGTCGAGATCAAATCGAACTGACGCATGAGGTTTAGCTGATCGTAGCAGGGGCGCTCGGCAGTATCTCTCTCATCAGCGATCACATACCCACTCGCCGTCTTTTTCAGCAAAAAGAACTCAGCTTCAACCCCGGCCTTGTAGGTGTAGCCCATTTGCTCGCACTCGTCGAGCACTCGGCTCAAGATCATCCGAGGCGCGGCGGGAAAAGGCTCTCCCTCAAAATACACTTCGCTAGCCACCCAGCCCACCGTTGGCTCCCAAGGAAGCTGAATGAGCGAACTTGCATCCGGAATCGCCGCAATCTCTGCCGCGTCTGGTCCTAGACCCAAATTGGAAGCAAACGAAGAGAAAAAAGCACCGTCTTTTTCTACTGATGCAATTTTTGCCGCAGGTACCAGCTTGGCCCTTGTGCCACCTAGTAAATCTGTATAAGAGACTAGGAAAAACTTAATCCCTAGCGACTTAGCTTGCTCAACTAGGCTCTGGGCCGCTGTTTGAGCAACTAGACTCTGGGCAGACGAGCTTTGGGTTTGTTGATTGGCTTTCAGGGACGCTCCAGTCATAGTAGATTCGCAGCAGTAGATCTGCGACTGTGATGGTTTCCTTACTTTCCTGTCTAGTAAAACAGGCTGCCCTTGAGTTTTTTGTGATGGTCGCTACGAAAGCGCAGCACTAAGACGCTTCTAGAGACAGGAGACTTTTGAACGCGGCTATATTGCACTTCAATGAGAGCTATGAGAGAGTGGTCAACTCGGATATAGGTGATCTTGCATTCCTGCTCTTGTGAATCTAGTTTTGAATCTAGTTTTATAGATCTAGCTTTGGGCTTCGAGCGAAAGAAAGGCCTCCGTCTGGAGAAAGGTCTCTAGGGTATGCTTGCCAACATAGGTTGTTTGTAGAAACTGCGCATAAAATTCCTTACCCCAGTGCTTAGCTCCGCAAAGGCATAGTTCTACATAGCTTTTGTTTGGAAGAATGTTGTCGTTTTGTTTTTCAGGCTTGCCGAGATAGATGTATGTAGGGCTAGCGGCGATCGCACCAGAAACCTTTGCAAAATCAGTCAGCTGCGAGGAAGCGATTACAACGCGGTCATAGCCTTGTTCTCTTTCGTCTATCTCATCAAAGCTGCTGTTGTCACGAAGGCCCACGAGCAAACCGTTGAAATAATCTTCGTCAGATTTCACCACATTTAGCACGGCTCTGTAAGTGCGATCGCCTTGCCGCCAAGAAGGCTCTTGGCTAAATACACGCCGGTACCCTTTAACAAGCACCGGACAGGCGGCGGTAAATAGGTGCGAGCCCTGGTGGCGTTCTTGATTGATCAAACTGCCATAGGCAACAATTGCGACCACAATAAGCTCCGAGTTCAGGCTCCAAGTTCAAGCTCCAAATCCGTCAGCGACACAACGCTTTTAGGCCCTGTAAGAAGGCTTGCTCAAACGTCAGACGCCGATTATTTCATCTTCTATCAGCACCAAATCTATCCGTATCGAATCTATCCATACGCCGCGAGGAGCCGTGCCAAGTCCTAACGCTTTATGGCAGACAGTACCACTGGACTACTTTTCTAAACTTACAGGGGTGCTCCCGAGAGCGGCGTTGCAACGTCTTGGTCGGCCTCTAGTGGCGATCGCACCGACAGATAAAACACAACCCCTAGCAGCGGCACCAGCGTCGCTAGCCAAAACAATCCTGCATTATTCATTCCTCGCTTTGCCATATCGCTTTTTACCAAAGGTCCGACTAGCGCACACAGCAAGCAAAAATCCAAACTCATCACATGGATAAACTGACTGGTTTGCCACTGCTGTGCAAAGTCACGCCAATCACCGTTAACAACGCCGTAGGTTAATAGAGCAACGGCAGCTAGGGCGATCGCCCGTCCCGTCCAAGGTGAATCTACCACGCTTAATAGCTTTGTCTTTTTCTCTGCGAGCGTTGGACTAGGTGATTGCGAAGCGTCGGGGTCTCGCAAAGCTAGATACGGCAGCAGCGCAAAGGCACCCACACCGAAACTCAGCGTGACAAAGGGCCAGGCAGGAAGCTTCTGCTCGACACCGTCTATTAACACCATACAGGCATAGATCATGGGCCAAACACCCATCAGATTGAACAGCGCCACAACCGCCGGGTTAATGCCGTCCCACTGTCCAGTAGACAGCTTCAAAATTAGCTCTGACGTATCTGGCTGAAAAGGCGGTGCCAGCGTAAAAGCATACAGGCTGAAACTCAACCACAAAAGCGCAAAAAAGGGTCTTCTCACCAAAAAAATCACTCCTCAGGAACACATCTACAAAAACGTCATTGAATATTTGCACCACTATCTTAAGTTTTGCGCGGCTATGTAAATAAGCTGAATTATAGCGGGCACAGTCTGTTGGCTACAGATTATCTTAATTATCGGACCTCCAGATGATCGGCTATTAGAAGTTCTGCTGTATCAGCCGCGCCGTGCCTACCGTATCTACAGCCGCCGCTCATTAGTCTTCTGCTCATTAGTCTTCTACAGACACTCTTCTACAGACACTCTTCTACAGACACTCTTCTACAGACACTCTTCTGCATACACTCTTCTGCATACACTCTTCTGTACACACAGAGCCTACGTATCGAAAGAACCTACGCATCAGACTCCTCTAGCACCGCTCTCTAGTACTTTCAACACATAGCTTATGGAATCTCAAGAAGTCTTACGACTATACGAAGAGGGATATAGGGATTTCTCTGGACTCCCATTAGCCGGTGTCGATTTAAGCGCTCGTATCTTAGTAGACGTCAACTTTTCTAATGCTGATCTGACAGGGGCGACCTTTCACCGCGCCTTTTTGACCAAGGCAAACTTTAGCGGCGCAACACTCAATCAGGCCAACTTTCATTTTGCTAAGTTCAGCAATGCCTGCTTTAAGTCGGCAACCCTCACCAAGGCGGTGTTGAAAGGAGCTTTTGCAGTTGGCGCTGACTTTTCGCAGGCTAGCCTTAGCGGTGCCAATATGGCGTATGCCAATTTGCGATCAACCTGCTTACAGCAGGCAAACTGTAGCGGTGCCAACCTGGTAGGAGCAAACCTACGCAACGCCGATCTGAGTGAGGGTAGCTTTGCCTGGGCCACTATGAGCGAGGTCAGGCTAATTGGCGCTGCGATCGCCAAAGCCAATTTCACCGGCACCCGCCTAGACCGCGCTTTTCTAAATGGTCTTGACTTTAGCGGTATGTCGCTTAGCGGCGTCAATTTTCAAGCGGCCCGGCTCAAGGGCGCTAGCTTTCAGTCCGCCGATCTAACAGCGGCGAATTTACAATCGGCTCACCTACAAAATAGTGACTTCAAATGGGCGAAGCTAGGTGGCGCAAACCTTGCCTATGCCTATCTGCACAAAGCCCGGTTTTCCCAAGCCGACCTGCGCCGGGTCGATTCTACCCACGTGAACTGGGAAGATGCAGATCTCACTAACGCCTACCAAAAAGAACTGGGGGTGTCTCATATCGATCGAGCCGCCAAAAAGGCTATTCAAAATCAGCAAAACGGGTGTCAGAACTTAGAGGCGGCTAGGGTTTCTTCGTCGTATTTGTAGCGAGTGCTGTAGTCAGTGACGCCATACAGGTTAAAGGAAATAGTTGGTTCGTCGCCCATGGGCATAACTTGGTGGACCGCGTTACGAGTGAAGCCAATAATGTCACCGGGATAGAGAATCTGCTCACCGGCTGCTATCAGCTTTTTAGGATCGCCCTCGGCTTGCTGCCAGAGCCTATTTTTCTCTTGGCCGCCGACCATCGCCACAATTCCCCAAGTAGCATGGTTGTGAATTTTGGACTTTGTGCCCGGTGACCAGACAACCATTTGCACAGTGATAGGGTATTCGTGCTCGCGGTAAAGAAAATTCACTGACCAGCCGGTCTTTTCGCTAGGCGGCTTGTGTTCTAGCTGTAGCCAGTAAGAGCTGATCAGCAGCTTTCGCACCAGCGGAATTAGCGCCTGTACCCGTTTAGCATCGTCCGGTTCGGCTGCCAGAATATCTTCCATTTCGGTCAGAAAGCGATACATGCGATAGGTACGCTCGGGTGGTTCGGCTTCGACGGTACCAAAGTTGGTACAGGTGCCGTCGTCGGTGACTAGCCAGTTTTGCATAGTGTTTTTTTAATAGGAAGTAACTGGAAGAAATGTTCTTTATTCGAGATGAGTGCTAAGAAGATGAGTGCTGCCAAGAAGGGTAAGCTTTTGGCTACTCATTTCGTAACTATTTTACAGTGTTCGTTCGGCCTGTTCGTTCGGTGGAAAGATCCATGGGCAGTAATTGCAGATTAGAACAAACGCCAAGAGGAACGCGGTCATGCAGAAGAGCGTGCGGAAGAGCGGACTGAAACTGTCGGGCAGTGGGCTGTTAATTCTGCTTGTTGGCCTGGCTATTGGATGTCAGAACACTAGTAACCCGGTCGATAGGCCTTCCTCGAACGTGACAGAACCACCTAGTCAGGCTGACTGTGAGGCGCGGCCAGGATTTGCGTTTGTCGAAGGGGGAGTGTTCATTCGAGGGAGCGATCGCACCGAACGCGACTATGCCTACCGAATTTCTGCCGAAGGAGCCGCTGAGGCTTCCGCTGAAGTTGCCACTATCGAAGCGAACTATCGTAAATCCGGTTGGTTTGACCGTGAGCCAGAACGGCAGAGCATAGAGCTACCCGATTTCTGTCTTAGCAAAAACCTTGTCACCAACGCTGACTACCAGATTTTTATAGACGCAACCGGGCACGTCGCACCAGGTATTTCCGCTACAGACTACCAAGAACAAGGCTTTCTCGTTCACGACTACAGTGTCGTAGAGCCCTATCTTTGGCAGGCCGATCAGTATCCAGCGAGCCAAGGCGAATATCCTGTGGTCCTGGTTTCTTATGAAGATGCGCTAGCATATGCCGACTGGCGATCGCAGCAAGACGGCGTTACCTACCGCCTGCCCACTACTGCCGAATGGGAGAAGGCTGCTAGAGGCACAGACGGTCGATATTTTCCTTGGGGAAGCGAATGGCGTAATAACGGCACCAACTGGGCAAAAAGCGGACCGTACGGAACAAGTGCGATCGCCAGCTTTCCGGCCAGCCGTAGCCCCTACGGCATCGAGGACATGTCTGGAAATGTCTTCGAATACACCAGCACCCTGGTCGAAAAACCTGACGGTAGCCAGGAGGTGCTGTTAAAAGGATGTGGCTGGGATGACTATCCTGGCTTTTGCCGAGCCGCTTACCAGCACGATCGCCCAGTTGATGCCAAGCATATTTTATTCGGCTTCCGACTAGCTGTTTTCGAATAGTCATTTCTGAATAGCCATTTCTGACCAACTGCAGAACCGTAGCCAGGAAGCGATTACTATAGGCAAAGTAATATTGACGCTACCGTGCTATGGATACCCCTTTTTCTGACGACATGAGCGAATTGCAGCGGCTAGTCGAAGTGATTGCCCAGCTGCGTAATCCTGAGCGTGGCTGCCCGTGGGATTTAGCCCAAACGCCTGATTCTCTGACGCCCTATATCATCGAAGAAGCCTATGAGGTTGTCGATGCGATCAAATATGGAGAGACTCATGACGTTGAAGAAGAGTTAGGAGATCTGCTGTTACAGATTGTTCTACAGGCTCAGATATTCAAAGAGAAAGGAGAGTTCGATCTAGCAGATATTGCGCGTGGGATTAGTGAGAAAATGATTCGTCGCCATCCGCATGTGTTCGCCAACGCCAAAGCAGATACCCCAGCAGAAGTAAATGCCAACTGGGAGAAGATCAAGGCGGCTGAAAAAGCGGATACCGAAAATCCTGATAAGCTTGCACCAAAACTTTCTCGCTATGCGAAGTCGATGCCGCCGCTAATAGGGGCGATGAAGATCTCAAGAAAGGCAGCTAAGGCTGGATTTGAGTGGCAGAACCTAGCGGAAGTATGGCAAAAAGTAGATGAGGAAATTTCTGAATTGAGAGAAGCGATCGCACACGAATCCAGAGAGAATCAGGCCAGTGAACTCGGTGACGTGTTTTTCTCTTTGATTCAAATTGCTCGCTGGCAGTCAATAGATCCGAGCGCCGCGCTAATAGGCACTAGCCATCGCTTTGTGCAACGCTTTGCGCAGGTAGAAGCTCAAGCGAGTAAAGCGCTTAGCGACTACAGCATTGAAGAATTAGAAGCCTTTTGGCAAAAAGCAAAGCAGCAAATTGCCAGCTCGCAGGCCAAGCCGTAAGGGTTTATCTAATAGCTTTTATCTAATAGCTTTTGTCTAAGCAACCGCGGTAAACCCCTTATTCAAATCAGGACTTACTTCTAGTCGAATTGCGATCGCCGTAATATTGTCGTGTCCATTGACCTCATTACTCAGCTGTACCAAGTCATTCACCCCGGCAGACAGATCCTTCGTTCCCAGCAGCAGAGGATTTATGTGGCTATCTAGATAGTCTTCCACAACGTCATTATCGCTAAGTCCGTCAGAGCACAGCAACAGCAGCGTGTCTTCCGAGAAGTTGAGATAGCTAACATCTGGCTCTAGCTCGTCTCTGTCTCTTGGGCCTAGCGCCTGAGTAAGCTGATAGGCATCTGGCCTGGCATAGGCTTCATCTGGATCGATGCCTCGCTGAATTTCTCGCTGACCCACCTCATGGTCAATGGTCACCTGGTGCAGGCCAAGACGACGACTATGCTGATACAAACGGCTATCTCCTGCATGAGCGACTACCGCCGCTGTGCCCTGTAGCAGCACAACAACCAGCGTTGTTCCCATCCGTTCGTGACCGGCCCGCTGCTCCTGCTCATTCACTTCATAGATAGCCTGATTTGCAAGCTTTACCGCCTCGACCATTGTTACCTCATCCGGTAATGGCCTCGGCGCTTCGTCAGAGGCTTCTAAGGGTAGCCGCAGTGGCCAGTGCGTTTTGAAATACTCCTTCAGAGTCTTCGCGGCTAGCATACTTGCCACCTCGCCACCGTCATGTCCACCCATGCCGTCGCACAGAATATACAGACCGCAGGCCGCTGTCATCCGACCATTATTGTCGGCATACTCTTGAGACTGCCTGGCAATCAAAAAATAGTCTTCGTTGTGATCTCGCTGCTGGCCTACGTGCGTTTGCCCCGCGTCGCCCAGAGCAACTAGCTTCATCGGCAATACCATCGTAGATTCATCTTCTTCTGATGAATCGTTAAGCACATCCATCTCGAGCGGATCTTGCAAGACGGTTGTCTGTGATGGGGGTGTCTGCGGCGAACTATCGGCTGGAGCTGTCTGTGGCAAGCTATCGGCTGGAGCGCTCTCGGGTAAGTCCGGCGTATTATCGTCTAGATTATCTAAATCGTTTAGGCCGTTTGCATCGGTTAGAATGCGCTCAGAATCGTTCGAAACGCTTTTGAGCGCGTCGTCTGAGTTGGGCACAGCAGTAGCTTGTGGTGGCATAGTTGCCGGCGCAGGCAAAGGATCGGGTGAGGAATCGTCGGGTGGAGCATCTACGGACATAGGCATAGAAAATACGGGGGATGGTGAAGATACAGGCGTAATGGCCTCTGGCGTCGCGAGTAGTGCTTTGCCGATATCTGCTAGCTCTTCGCTTAGCTCTTCGAGAGTTTGAGCAGAAGAGACTGCCAAAATCATTTGCCTATTCTGGCGTAGCGTCGCAACGGTTCCTCGGTGAGGCTGAGCTAGCAGCGATTTTAGAAATACTTTCAGCTCAAGAAGCTGGGGAGCCGGAATATCGGCGCTAGCGACAGGTGCGATGAATTTTTGGACGCACAGAGACTGATCGCCATCAATGCCCAGGTTATCTGCTAGCAAAAGGCTAGAGCGCCACTGAGGAATTGGCGCTAAGGCTGCCCAAAGTTCGGTTATTCGGTACATCCAGTAGACAGGCTGAAGCGGATCGACAGCCGTGGAGAACGCTTTTATAACAGAGGAAAGCGCGGGCCGCTCAGAAATAATCAGTAGATCCGTGTCGCCTTGCCGCCAAGCATCATACAAGGGTGGAGCAGCACCGCCTAGTAATAGATACGGATAGGCAGACTTAGGTAAATCGTGAACACCTTCTAGATCGCTTAGAGCGGGCTGGCTGATCTGAGCTAGCTGCTGCTGCAGAGGTGAGCGAACTTCTGGCGTGGTGTCGGTGATATAGGCGCAGCCCTCGCTAAGAACGGTGAGCACCTGGTATCGGCCCGTTTTGGGCGCGGTTGTTGTACCGACTGGCTCTACGTTCGGCTCGGCTAGTGAAGGCGATGGATCTGTATCCGATGAGTCTGTATCCGATGAGTCTGTATTCGACGGGTCTGTATGTAATAGATCTGTATGCAACGAGTCTATATAAGTTGCTGGCACTAGCTTAGTGCCCTGAGGAGGCATTAGCCTGACCTGCAAAGCGGGCTGCGGGGAGACCTCAGCGGTGGTAGGCGCAATTAAAGGCTCACCACAGCGCTGGCAGAACTTATGATCGGCAGGATTGACGAACTGACAGTTGGCACAGGTGAGCATATCGAGTTTGTGTCGTTTGTTTTACTGAGCGTAAAGCATTTACCGCAAGTAAAGGGGCTTCAGCAAGCGCGCTGTTGGCTGAATGCCAGTGACGATATTAGTAAGTAGACCCGCAAATAACCACTCTCAGGATGGATTATGCCTGATAACGGGCGCTAAGTCTTGGGCAGCGATCGCACTTCATCCGCAGTCAAACTGCGCCACTGCCCTGGCTGTAAACCTAATATACTTAGCGCTTTTGCTGGTTCTCTAGCCGTCTGGCCCGTTTTAGACTGACTAGAATTTCGCTTTGGCAACAAAATAGCACTGCGCACCAGGCGCAACGTAGGAAACCCTACAGCCGCCGTCATCCGCCGAACCTGTCGATTTTTGCCTTCGCTTAAAATTAGCTCAATCCAAGCAGTGGGTACCTGCTTACGATAGCGAATTGGTGGATTTCTAGGAAGCAGATCGGGCGCTGCGATCGCTTTAGCCTGTGCCGGCAGCGTCCGATAGCCCCGAATCGTTACCCCGCTTCTCAGCCGAGCAAGCGATTCTTCTAGCGGCGGAGCGGACGCGGCGGCCTCCACCTGTACCCAATACTGCCGCAAATGGCCAAATTTAGGATGGCTCAACCGATGCTGCATCGGCCCGTCATCGGTAAGCAATAGCAGCCCTTCGCTATCGAGGTCTAACCGACCCACCGCATACACCCCCGGCACGTTCACAAAATCCTTCAGCGTACTTCGACCCTCACCATCTGTGAACTGACTCAGCACGTTGTAAGGCTTGTAAAACAAAAGATAGCGATAGGTCACGTAAGCAATCTTATTAATTCTTGAACTCTATTGATAAACAGTCCTAAAACAGAAGTCAATCGATATCCTATAGCAAGCGTACAAATGTTGTATTTGTATGCCTGTGCGCCCACTTAGTCCACAGTTTAGCCCACAGTCTGAAACGGTTTTGATGACAATTTCTTGGTGACAAGCAACGTAGCAAACACCGTAACAAGCTAAGTGGTCAAGGCTATATGTAAAATGGTTTAACTCTTTCTTACCGTAGGGATATGGACAACACCAAAAAATACCAAATGAAATGCACGCTTACCTTTGGTGATATCTACAGTCAAATCATTGTCTGGCTAATTGTATTGTTTGTAAGCCTTGCAGCAGCTCTGGGTCTGATGGGAGCTAGTCGCCCAGTTTATGCGCTCGCCACCGTAGGCCTAGTTTTGGTGCTATCCCTACCCTTCTTACTGTTCGCCTTTGTAACCACCCTGCTTAACCATATTGAATTCAACGCTGTAGAAACGCTAGCAGAGGCCACTGCCGAAGCACCAATCGCTACAGGTGGTCAGATGTCCCAACAGAGCGCTTAGGGAACGGTTGGTGCTACGGGCGCTGGTTCATCAACTGCTGTTGCATCAGTTTCATCAGTACCAGTTCCTGCTGTCTCAGGTGTCACCGCTTCAGCGTCTGCTGGGGCGGTGCTTTTGCTAATTAGCTGGCGAACGCCGTCTTTATACTGCGTTGGGGCTAGTGCCAAGGCTTCCTCAAACAGCGGATCCGCGGCAGCGTCGTTACCTTGCTCTTTTAGCACTAGGGCTTTGGCCAACGTTGGTCGAAAATCTGGCTGAGTTGGCGAAGCCGCTTTTGCTTCAGCAATAGTTTCGTCATAAATGCTCAGGGCTTCATCGTAATTTTTCTGCGCCGCATAGACCTGACCAAGCAAAAGCTTGACCGAGAGCTTATCTACACTACCAGGCGTTAGCTCGTTGCTTTGATCAGCGGTTGCTAGTGTGTCGCGCAGCAGACCAACGGCAGCCTCCGTACGCTCTTGACTGACCAATAGCTGTACGAGTCCATCTAGAGCCGGAACGTTGCCAGGGTTCTGTGTAAGCACCCGGCGATAGCTCTGAGCGGCTCCTTCCAAGTCCTGTAGCTGCTGCTTAGTCTGAGCCAGCACAATAGAATATTCGGGCACCGTAGGATTTAGCTCGGCTAGCCGCTCTAACGGCTCGACGGTTCCTTCTAAATCGCCCAGCGTTGCCTTGGCATCAATCAGACCTCGCAATGCCGTTTGATTGTTGGGCTCTCGGCCTAACACAGCGGTATAGCCGTTAATTTCTCCTTGTAGCCGGGCTGTCTCATCCGAGCCTGGTGTCTGTGTGGCGGCTGTGCTTGCCCCTCGTTCTGCCCGGTTGCTGCTAATAACACCTAGCACCGACACCGCAACAAATGCGGCCACAGCAACAATTAGCACACCTCGCACCAGCCAGCTGTCCTTCTTAAAGGCCATCGCAATTTTCTCCTAAGTCATCAATGTATTTATATATTTATTTATCTATAGCCTCTGTCATTTTGACATATCAAAATAACTTGCTCATATTACCCCTACTTCTCCAGAATCAATCTCTGATAGGGCATCAGCTCATCAAGCAAAATGAGAGGCTTGGGAAAAAAAGTACGGATTTGTGCCTGCTGACCTGAACTAGTAGTCAAGCGATTTGAAGCTAGGAAGATCTCACATGCGAAAGAAAAACGTTTGAGCCGCGCTCAAAACAACCTTTCTTATTGTTAATTGAAAGTGACTGATGTTCTTGATGTAACAAGAACCATGAACTCTCAGTTATCAGGGCCAGCTGGCTGCGCTAGCCTGTAAAGATAGTTCAAATTAGGCATAGTCCCGACTGTATAAAGATTTATTTGTCTTTATCTACACAATCTGAAAAAGAAAACGTAGCGAGACATCCAAAATCAACTTTTGCGCGGATGCTAACCTAGGGTATTAGAAAGTACTACTGGATTACCAAGCTGTTTTTCGGCAGCCTGCCGCAAGCTATACAAGGGAACGCTGGTCTCACTACTCATAATGTAGCAGCCGAGCTAATTTCACAGGAATTTGAACGCGCGATCGCTAGATACTGCCCCCACTAAGGGGGGGGTGTTCTTTCTTTTGCTATCAGAATCGCAGGTACAGTTTCAGGAGTTTGAGGATTGATGAGTTCTGCCACCAGCCGCCCCTATCCCGCCAGCCCATCCAATAGTATTTCTAGTGGCCTGTCAGCAGGTCAGTTAGAAACTCAGCAGCCTTCAGCTAAGGCTACTGCCACAATCTCAAGTGTCGCCCAGCGCCCTATTGAAATGACTGATTCTAGTACCAACAGGACATCTGAAGCATCTTCTAAAGCCAACGCTCTAAAAGCTGATCTGCGCAAGCCACCCAAACGCTCGTTGCTACAGCCGCCTGCTAGGCCAAAAGCACCCATTGCCCCGCCGCCAGCCGCCGCCGTTATCGCTACACCGGTGAACCAGCCGCCCGAGGAGCCTGCAGCGTCTCAGCGCCCTGGGCCGATCTCTTTGCCTAGCGAACCTATGCAGTATCGAGCGATTGGGTTACTCAAAGGAAAGTACATCGCTTCTGAAGAGCAGTTTAACCGGGGGGATATTGCCGCAGAGGACGGTACCTTGATCGACGCAGTGCTCCTAGGTCGCGTCACCAGCCTAATCAAGAAACACATAGACTTAGAAAAAGAGCACCTGTGGGTAGTTTATCCACGCACGCTTTACAAGGATGTAGACGAAGAAAACGAATCAGAAGAGAAAGTGCCCGCGCTGCATGTACAGATTGTAGGTGTGTGGGAGCCGGAAACGCTGAATGCGGACGCGGCTGCAAGCGAAGAGGATAGTCAGCCTCTATCAAGCAAAGAGGCAGCCGATCAGTGTGATCAGTTCTCAATTAGAGGAGAGATTGCTAAATATTCTGAGGAAGACAGCGAAATCTTGGTCAACATCGTCCAGAAGAGTAAGTCTGAAGCGATTAAGCCTAAGCGACCCTTCAAGCTGCTAATCAAAGGTTCGCTGACAGGCAGAACTGTCGGATATTTTTGGGACTTGCAAGTAGAGCGTCAAGCAGGCGAACTAATTTTGAAGACAAGCAAGTCAGTTGCGGTTGTGCCACCGAAGAAAAAACCCAAAGGGAAGAAGGGAACGGCTCGTCGTCGTCCGCCCGCTAACAGCAAGCCTAAGGGCAGCGCACCTACAGCGCCAAAGCCAAAGCCAAAGCCCAAAGATGCTAACAGCGGCGTTTCGCCAGAGGCTAAGCTAGAGGCCACACCGGAGACTAAGCCAGAGGCCGCGTTAGAGGCTAGGCCAGAGACTACGACAAAAACTGGAACAGAAGCCCAGACAGCGGTGAAGATGACGACTGAGATAGCGACCGCGATGACACCAATAGAGGGGCAAGGCGCAGAGGCTTAGCTTGTAGGCCATAGCTGCCTTGCCCTAAGCAAACCAGGCGAAGGCCATCGCATGTGGCCTGTGATATCCAGCTACAACATATCTAGCTACAGCATATCTGGCTATGTCATATCAATCTGAGGGCCCCAGGTGTCTTGCGGCATGAAGCGCGTGTCAGTCGGTAGAGCCGCGACGGCTGTTGTTAGTTCAAATTCGCCCGACTCGATGCGCTGCTTTAGATCTAGTGCCACTTGCCCAGAGAGATAAAGACTTGCTAGTGGTGCGGTTCGTACCGATTTGCCATCTAGGTTGATACGGCCAGACTTGAGCTGGGCGTAGCTGACTAGACCAAAGGTCGGACGTACGCGCCTAGGAATGGAGAAGTCCACGACCGGAGCGACGAGGTCTTCGTCTTTGACGGCGCAGCGAACCAAAACGTCTTCGTTGAGAATGGGAATAGGAATCCCGACGCCGAGCATCATCGAGGGGCCGTAGCCCTTGAAATAGCAGCCACGTACCCAGTGGGCATCCATTCGTTTGGCGTCGCCGATTAGGGCGACTGTGGCCGCAGGACCGATGGGGGTACGGTTGGGTAGCCGACGCTGTAAGGGAAAGTGCTGAGTGCCTTCCCAGGCGATGTAGCCTTCGCCACCACCGAGCAAGACGCGAGTACCAATGCCGACCGTTTGCAGATCTGGATCGTTCAAGAGGGGAGAGAGGGCGCCGGTGTTGGCGTAGACAGCGTTGCCAAGACGCGGCTGAAGAGGACCGAGATAGGTAGAGAGGGCGCGATCGCCTCCGTTGACTGCCACGATAAAGTTTTGGTAGAGGTTGCGCGGGTTAAAAAGGTAAAACTGATTGATGCGATCGCGCGTAATTGTCGTATCTAAACTCATCCGAGGATAGCAATCCGTCGCCTGCCCGATTGCCGTCAGGTTCACTGGCTTATCAGCAATCAGATCGGCAATCACATGGCCGCCGCCGCGCTCTTCGGTGTCGCTGTCACGATTACCTTCTCGGGCGCTTTCTCGACGAGGTGACACCATTTGCCCCGCACCTATGTACAGATCCACCGCCCCAAAACCTGAATAGGCCAGTACGCCGTCTAGGTAGCACTCAACAATTTTAATCGGCGGATCGGTATGGCCAATGTTTAGCATCGCTCCTGAGCCTTCCATTGGCTCAAAGGCGCCCGTCGTTACCACGTCAACGACCTTAGCCGCTGACGCGATACCCATTTCCGCGATGCGAGATTTGGCTTCAGTTATGGTCCAAGCTGTTGCTTTACCCTGGCGAATTTTGTCGTTGATTTCAGCAACTGTACGCATGGAGCAATTTAATGAAGCAATTTATAGAAAGGTTCGTAAGGACGCCTTGAAGCTGATGGCTTTCGGGCTGGCGACTTCTAAACTAGCGACTTTTGAGTCGACGGCCTTTGAATAGTAAGAACGTGCCGATAGCTAGGCTTGGCAGTGTGACTATTGCGATCGCTAAATAATTAAGCGATCGCCCTTGCAAGCCCTTTTGTGCCCACCCCTGCGCTACAAAGAGAGGTCCAGCGACCTTGATCAATACGCTCAGTCCTGCCGAGAGCACCAAAACCTTCAGCAAAAAGCTAGCTATTTCCTTCATGTCGCTCATGCCGCTTGATTCATTTAACTTGATTTAATTAACTTGGTTCGTTCAGCTCGGCCCAATTTATCTAGCAAGAGCGATTGTCATCGCGCACCACTCATCTTGATGGGCTATAGCTGTTATCTGCCAGCCATTCGCCACCAAATGCTCCTCTACCCAAGGCGCTTTACTCGTCAGAACGCCGCTCAAAATCCCCCAAGTCTCTGGCCCTGCCAGTTCACTTAGCCGAGGAATAATCAAACCCACAATAATTTCCGACAGGATATTGCACACAAAGCCGTCAACTGGCAGTGCGCTGTTAGCTTTAGCCATCTCAATAATTTCCGGCAGGCTGCCTAGCTGCACCTGTAGCGGCTGCTCAGCGATTTCGTCAGAAATCTCGCCAGAAATCTTACCAGAAATCCCATTCAGCCGAGCATTAGCAGCCGTCGCACTAACCGCCAGCGGATCGACATCAGCAGCGAATGCCTGCTTTGCGCCACACAACAGCGCAACAATCGCCAAAATGCCCGAACCACAGCCAATGTCAGCTAGGGTCTTACCCGTCAAAGACTGCTTTTCTAGCGCTTCTAGGCAAAGCTGAGTCGTAGCGTGAGCGCCCGTTCCAAAGGCGCTGCCCGGATCGAGCGTTAAGATCGTACGGTCTGTGGGCGGCGGCTCCATCCAGGCCGGATTTATAAGCAGGCGATCGCCAATGCGCTCAGCCTTCCAATGGGTCTTCCAGCTTTTGGCCCAGTCCTCTTCTGCAATCAGCCGCCAGCTAATATCTACAGAGGGCAGCGTTGTTAGCGCCCCTGTCTGATTCGCCGCGCTGCTGAGCAACACGTCAGCCTGATTTGCCGCGCTATTCAAAAGCCTAGAGCGCAGATCTTCAAAATCTTTTACCTGATGTTGAATCGCCGGGAAATAGGCCGTCACAATCCGGCTGGCATCTTTAGTCTGACTTGCCGTCCCTTTGCTGCCCAAGTCCTCAAATGCCCAATAGACGCTATCCTCTAGCGCCAGTGGGCAGATCACCGTCACTTCCCACCATTGAACGGGTGACTGGGCAGGTGATCTAGCCGATGGTTGGTCGTTAGCTTCAAGGCGAGATGCCCCACTCATAAAAACCGCCGATTTGTGCTACAGCGCCACCGTATACGCATCGCGAATACCTGGCTCCTTCTTGATTTCGTCCAAAATGCCGGTAGGTAGCGGATCATCGATGCTGAGCACCATTACGGCGTCACCTCTGACAATTTTACGGCCCACTTGCATACTGGCAATATTGACGTTAAAACTGCCGAGCAGGGAGCCAATCTTGCCAATAATACCGGGCATATCACGGTGCAGCGTGAACAGCATGTACTTGGTAGGCGGTACGTTAATTGGAAACCCATCCATATCAATAATGCGGACTTCGCTGCCGCCAAGCAAGACGCCAGTTACCGAGTGCTGACCTAGCGAGCCTTTGGCCGATAGGTACAAAGATCCGGTGTAGTCTTCGACCGTAGTATCGCGAGTTTCGACAACGCGAATTCCTCGCTCTTTGGCTTCAATCGACGCGTTGACATAGTTCACGCGCTCTTGCAAAGCGTTAGAAAGTAAGCCCTTGAGAGCGGCAACTACAATTGGCTTCGTGTCATTTTGAGCCAGTTCGCCTTGCAGCCGAATATTGAGTTCTTCGATTCGGCCACCCGCTAGCTGCCCAACAAAGTTGCCAAGCGTTTCAGCGAGCTGCAAATAGGGACGCAGCTTTTCAAGTACGTCGGGCCGCAGACCGGGGATATTCACCGCTGAGCGAGCAGGCAGTTCGAGCAAGACGTCTCGGATTTGCTCAGCTACATCAACGGCGACGTTAACTTGAGCCTCTGCGGTAGATGCGCCGAGGTGCGGTGTCAGTACCAAAGACTTTCCTACCGATCTTAGCGGCGAGTCTTCTAGCGGCTCTTGACTATAAACGTCTAACGCCGCACCGGCAATCACGCCGTTAGTTAGCGCCTTGGCTAAGGCTTCTTCGTCGATAATGCCGCCGCGGGCGCAGTTGACAATGCGAGCCGTGGGCTTCATTTTCGTCAGCGATTCAGCGTTAATTAGATTGGCAGTTTCGGGCGTTTTAGGGATGTGGAGCGTGATGTAATCCGACTCGGTGAGTAGAAAATCCATTTCTACAAGACGGCAGCCAAGTTCTTCAGCGCGATCGCTCGAAATAAATGGATCAAACGCCAGCAGATTCATACCCATTGCCCGCGCCACCGTTGCGACGTGGGATCCAATTTTGCCAAGACCGACAACGCCTAGCGTTTTTTTATAAACTTCTACGCCAGTAAATGCCTTACGGTCCCAGCCACCTGCCTTCATCGACTCGTTAGCCGCCGGAATGTAGCGAGACATCGAGAGCATCATCGCTAAGGCATGCTCGGCGGCGGCAATAGTGTTGCCTTCTGGCGAGTTGACCACAACGATGCCGCGACGGGTTGCTGCTGGCACATCAACGTTATCAACGCCTACGCCCGCACGGCCAATGATCTTAAGATTTTTACCAGCTTCAATCACCGCCTGGGTAACTTTGGTGCCCGAGCGAATCATCAGGGCATCGTAATCAGGAATGATGGCAATCAATTCTTCTAGAGGCAGTTTTGTTTTGACATCTACGCTGGCGACTTGGGAAAGAATATCCAGACCAGCTTGGTCAATAGGATCGGAGACGAGTACCTTAGGCATAGAGCAGCTAGAAGATTTCGAGTCTTTAGGGTTGTCTTTGAACTGTTATTAAACACAATTGTCTTTACACAGAGGGATATATTACTGCACTGCGGGACGCTGCTCTAACGGTTGTGATTCTCCTTAATTAATTAAATTGAGGCAGGCTGAGCTGCTCTAGCGCATTAAATATATCTGTAATCACGACGTTGGAGACCAAAAAGCCTTCGGGATCGCTAAGTCGAAGACGACTGTTTGGAGTTAGCTTGATGTTGCTAGCGACTGTTCCTGTCGATTCGCTGGTCGGGTCAATCATTACCCAGCCAGATTGGACATGGGGTGCGATCGCACTTGCCATCTGCACTAGCCCTAGCTCGCCGTAGACCTGATAAACACTGTTCAGCGAAATTCCTGAGCTCAGCCGCAGCCCCATCATCACGTTTTCTATCACCTGCTCGCTCGGTGGCAGCACCGGTACAGCACTCGTACCACCCTGAGCGATTAGCTGCGCTACCCACTGACGATAGCTCGACTGTGTTCGAGGACGATCGATCCGCTGAGGCCCAGCCACCTGAGGCAGATAGCTAGTAGCGCCCATACCAAAGCCATAGTTTGGCTCGCAGCGCCAGTAGGTCAAATTGTGCCGAGATTCATAGCCAGGCTCAGCGTAGTTGCAGATTTCGTAGTGGCGATAGCCATGAGCGAGGAGCATCTCTCTGGCCACCTTGTACATTTCGGTCGTGATCTCGTCGCTAGGGAGCGGCGCTTGGCCAGGGGTAAAGTAGCGAGCAAAGGCGGTTTGCGGCTCGACGATAAGATCGTAGATGGAAAGATGCGTGGGATTAAGTGCGATCGCTGCTCGAAGCGACTCGTACCAATGGGCCATCGTCTGATTTGGCAAACCGGATATTAAGTCTAAGCTGATATTGTCAAACCCTGCCGACTGCAAAGTATCAACCGCCTGAAAGATATCCGAGCGCCGATGGAAGCGACCGGCAGCAATCAGCAGCTCGTCTTGAAACGCCTGCACGCCTAAGCTAACTCGGTTCACACCGGCAGCGCGATACCCTCTAGCATGAGCAAGATCGAACGTGGCCGGGTCCATCTCCATTGAAATTTCGGCATGAGATGACAAGCCAAAGCGCTGACGAATGGCCGAAAGAATGCTTTCGAGCTGATCGACGCAGAGCAGCGAGGGGGTACCTCCACCGAAAAAAACAGTTTCCAGCGGCTTTGGTGGATGCTGAGCTTGAGCGCCCACCAGAGGAGTGCTGCGGATTTCGGTAATCAGGGTATCTACATAGCGCGTAATGGTAGGCGATGTGTCACCGCGTTTGCGATCGCCCACCACCGAAATGGCAAAGTCACAATAGAAACAGCGCCTACGACAAAACGGGATGTGAATATAGGCAGCTTTCGGCAAAATGATAGTTGGCAAGATTACGAAAAAAAGATAACAAGGGTGAAGCGCTAATCAACCCCCTATAATAGCCGTAATCCTAATCACATCAGTGCTTTTCAGCGTGTTGTGAAGCCCCAAACACGAAGCGGATTGCCGCCAAGCACTTTCATACATAGCTTATGCTCGACGCACTCATTGTATTTTCATTTGTTCTCACTGGAGCAGCCGTCGGCTTTTTCAGCATCGACTTCTTACCAGAGTCAGCCCTCACTCAGGTCACCAATATAGAAGGGCTAGAATCGGTCACAGCGGGCTTTGGCGCCCTGGTTGGTGTTGCCGTTGGGCTAGTTGTGCAAACTAGCTATCGGCGCGTAGAACGAGACATCAAAGACATGGCCCCTGATCGTCTGCTCTCACGAGCGGTCGGCTTGGTTATCGGCCTGCTGATTGCCAACCTGATGCTAGCACCCTTGTTTCTGCTGCCTATTCCCGAAAAATTTGGCTTCATCAAACCAGTAACTGCTGTCATGGGCAGCCTGCTCTTCGCGGTCTCCGGCATGACCCTTTCCGAAACCAACGGCAGGGCCTTACTGCGGCTGATCAATCCCAACAGCTACGAGACTATGCTAATCAACGAGGGCACCATCAAGCCTTCCAAGGCCAAAGTGCTCGACACTAGCTGTATTATCGATGGCCGTATAGAAGATCTGCTCAAAACCGGCTTCATTGAAGGGCAGCTACTCGTTCCTCAGTTCATCTTGCAAGAGTTACAGCGAGTCGCTGACTCTTCTAGCGACCAAAAGCGGGCCAGGGGCAGACGTGGCTTAGATATCATCAACCGCATTCGCAAGACCTACCCAGAGCGTGTCGTCATTGACCCGGCAGATTATGACGATATCAGCCTAGTAGATGCCAAGCTGGTAAAACTAGCCCAGGAAATGAGAGCCGATCTGATCACTACCGACTACAACCTAAACAAAGTCGCCAGCGTACAGCAAGTCAGCGTTCTTAACATCAACGACTTGGCCAAATCACTGCGCCCCACCTATTTACCTGGCGACGATATTGAAATTAGAGTGCTCAAAGAGGGTAAAGAGCCATCACAGGGCGTTGGCTACTTGAACGATGGCACCATGGTTGTCATTGAAGAGGGCAACGAATTTATTGGCGATAACTTGGTGGTAGTAGTAACCGGCGCACTACAGACCTCCGCGGGCCGGATGATATTTGCTCGGCCCGATCGCTCAGCAATGGCCTCTTCATAGAGGCGCTGTAGCGAAAGTTTTTCCCTATCTGAACAAGTTGAGCCGGCCGTCACTATCTTTCGCGTTGGCTTTTGCTTTTTGCCTTTGTTGGTTCTGCTGTCGCTGCCTTCGATAGTTACCTTGGCGGCGCTTCGAGCTGTCTGACCAATCGCTGCGGGTTACAAACCAAGTTCGCAACTTCTTAAAGTGAAAGGCTTCTAAGCTCTCTAGATCTAGAGCTACCGGAAACAGGGAGGCAATAGGCTTTTGAGCCCAGCGGACGTCACTGGGAAACAGATCTGCGCCAAAGGGCGTGACATCTTCAGGCAGGCGAGTTAGCAGAGGCTTGAGGTTGGGAGCGTGAATAATGTCGTAGCGCAGGTCGTCGATGCGTTTAGCACGGCGATCGCGTGCTTTTTCGTAGTTCAAGATGGGGCTAGGGTAGCCTCTAACGATAGGCGGTAAGCCAAGCTGGTCCGGGCTGAGGTGACGCAGTTCAGGCACCCAGCGGTAAACAAATTCACCGGTTGGATCGCAGCGGTCAATGGCTTCTTGCTGAGGATTATAAATACGAATCCAAGCTTTATTGAGGCAGTGAGTGACGCCAGCTTGCTGGGCCCACTGGTAGTGGTCGATAGGGCAGTCACCGTCTATCAGGTGGCGCATGAAGTGAAGAGCGCCGTATCGCCAGTCCATGCCCATAAGGTTGCACAAAAAGCTGGCGTAAATAGCTCTAACGCGGAAGTTGAGCGCCAGCCAACCGCCGGTTTGCCGTAGACAGCGAGCAGCCGCATCAACAATAGGAAAGCCAGTTTGACCCAATTTCCACGCTTCGTAGTGCTCTTCGCTATAGTCCCAGCCACCGTTTTCGAAGGCGGCAGTGCTAAAACTTGTGTCCACAGGGCCAGTTTCAAAAGGGGTGTAGAGCGATCGCACCTCCAATTGCGGCAGATAGCGAAACCGCTGAGTAAAGCCACTGCCCCAGCGCAAGCGAGCAATTAGCTGATGCGCGCTACGCTGGACTCGACTGTCCGCCTGCCAGCGTGGAGCGCCCTGCCGTTGCCAAACCGTTTGTGCACACTCACGAATTGAGATGGCCCCGTATTTGATATACGGACTGAGCCCGCTCGTGGCATTAGCTCCCGGATAAGATAGACGCCAGTAGTACTGTTCAGCTTTTCCCTGGTCAAAAAATAGGCTTAGCAGCTTACGGGCTTCGGCGGTGCCACCAGGCGGAACTTCCACAGCACTGGCGGTGTGCTCTAGCTGCGCTAAGGTAGGCAGCTCGTCGGAGGCAATATCGAGCGGAACCTGTATGGTTTGAGGCGTCGGGATTTGAGGCGATCGCATTTGCTCGTACCAGAGCTGTCGATACTGAGGATAGTCAACCAGCTCCGGTGTGGTTCCCACAGGTTCAAACCACCTTATCTTTAGACCCGCTTGGCACAGCGCCTGATTCAAACGAGCATCGCGTACCCGCCCATAGATACGCTCAAAATCTACGTAGCTATAAATTCCTTCGGCTCCAGTCGCTTTGACCAGCTGCGGCAGCACCTCAACCGGATCGCCTGACTTTAGGATCAATCGTCCCCCTCGCGCCGTCAGATCTCGATTTAAAGCAGCTAGGCAACTCAGCATAAAACGAACCCGACCCGACCCCGTTTCAGGATGCAGCAGCAAGGAGCGATCGAAAATAAAAACGGGAATGACCGCACCGCGCTGTGCCGCCCGATATAGCGGCTCGTGATCATAAATGCGTAAATCACGACGGTACCAGACGAGAGTGCGGTTCATACGGGGAAAAGGACCTGAGAAATGAAGTTTGCTTCTAAGAAACTTGCTTCTACCGCAGAAAGTCTCAAAGAAGATTGCACCTCAAGAAGTTCATTAGTACTATATCTGATAGACTAACCGCTTTGGAAGCAGAAAATGCCAAGTTCTCCTGAGTCCTATTCGCTATACGACGACAGACAGACCTCTGGACCAAGCAGCGAGGAGCATCCGAGCAAATCAGAATTCCAGACGAAACCAAGCACGACAGCCGATTCAGCCGCCTCGCCAGCAGCTGCCTCGCCGGCCATCGGTTCCTCTGATCTCATCACGTGGACACAGAGCAGTAGCAATGTGGGCGGGTGGAGCCATTACGCTATTGCTAGCGGCGACAGAACTGGTTTCACAGGCATCATCACAGGCGATAGCTGAGGTTAAGTGTGAGCAGATTGTCAAATCAGGCGCTGAGATTTCACGCGCTCAGCTATCAAACTTACTAGGTATAACAGTCGGATCTAGCCGGGAACCAGCTCTCCAGACGGTAGCAGAGCCCTACTGCACCCTGGCGATTGCGCCGATAGCAACAGCAACTACTGAAGGTGAGCCTGCTACCACTGCACCGCTCGCATCGCGTGCTGCCTATCCGCTGGCATTCGATCCATCAGCCTGGGTCATCTAAACTACAGTACTAAAGGCTATCAGGGCTATGACTTTTTGTTTAATCGTTAGCCCTAGCCTAGCAGAGCAACCTAGCAAGTCGCTTACGCGCCTGAAGCGAAATTACTAAGCGCCTCTAAGCCCTTCTAAGCTTCCTAAGCCCCTAAGCCCCTAAGCCTACGGAACGCTGAAATGATTCCTGGTCTTTGATCTCGGCTAGCAGATGAGTGCAGGCATCCGTTAGTAAACCAATCACGTAGTCAAATCCTTCCTCTCCCCCGTAGTAGGGATCAGGAACTTCTTCGTCCGTATGCTCTTGGCAGAACTCGCACATCAGTTTCACTTTGTGAGTGTAGCGATCGCCCACATCCAAGCTCAAAATATCGTGGTAGTTGCTGTGATCCATAGCAAGGATCAGATCAAATTGCTCAAAGTCGATAACAGTAAACTGTCTGGCGCTGCCTACTAGCGTCATTCCCTTTTTCTGCGCTGCCGCATTCATCCGCCGATCGGGCACACTGCCCACGTGGTAACTAGCCGTTCCTGCCGAATCACAGCTAATAGCATGACTTAGCTGCTGCTGTTCGATCAGATGATTCATAATGTTTTCTGCCGAAGGAGAGCGGCAGATATTGCCAAGGCAGACAAAGAGGAGGCGAATAGGCATAAGCCGCTAAGAAAAAAGAGCAACTAAAGAGCAACGCAACTAAGAACCCAGAGTAGAAAGTTATAGACCAGGAAGGTTAAGGCCACCTGTGAGTTCTTCCATCTGCTCACGCATAGTAGCCGTAGATTTGTTGTAGGCGTCGAGCATAGCGGCTTTGACCAGGTCAGAGAGCATCTCTGCGCCTTCCCCTAGGGCTTCTTCGGAAATGACGACGCCACGGGGCTCTTGATTGCCGCTCATAATGACTTTGACCATGCCGCCGCCTGCTTGGCCTTCAATTTCCATCTGCTCTAGCTCTTCTTGCAGGCGCTTGGCACCTTCTTGCACTTGCTGAGCTTTCTTGAATGCTTCGGTTAGCTCTTTCATCTTACCGAGACCGAATCCAAATCCTTGGCCTTTTGTCATAATGTATAGCTCTAGAATAGTAAATTGACTGTCAAACTATAGCATTACAGCCGGGAAAGCATAACAGCCTCAAAGGTTAGCCGCAGCCGTGCTCAGTCAACAAATCGGCGAGCAAATTAGGCTGCAAGCTGATGGTTGCTACGGGCCAACCTAGTACCCATCGAACACCACCTATCGAATACCGGAAAACGCGAACTGCACCAGCTGCTTTGCCTCTCGCTCGACCGGCTCTCACTCGATGCCCAAGCGTAGCCAAAGTCACGTTTCTTTGAAGTCGCCGATCAGCTTTACCTCTGTTTCTAGCTGCACGCCATTGCGCTCATAAATGACAGATTGAGCATGGCGGATGAGCGCTAGTACATCACTGGCTGTAGCCCCTCCTAAGTTAACGATAAAGTTAGCGTGACAAGTAGAGATCTGAGCACTGCCAATCTGATAGCCTTTTAGGTCGGCGTCTTGGATTAGCTTGCCAGCGCTATACCCGGCGGGATTGCGGAAGACGCTGCCGCAGTTGGGCAAATGATAAGGCTGAGTGGTACGACGCTGCTTGAGATCTGCGGCAGTAGCAGCTTTGACGACTGCCGGGCTATGCCCTGGGCTCAGCTGAAAAGTAGCAGTGGTGACGATGCGATCGCTGCCTTGCAAATTAGAGGTGCGATAGCGGTAAGCTAGCGCTTCTGGGCGTAAAGTATCGAGCTGACCATCTGGACTAACCACGTCGGCTTCTACCAGAATGTCAGCGATTTCACCGCCGTGAGCGCCGGCATTCATCACGACCGCGCCCCCCACCGTACCAGGGATGCCAATTGTCCATTCAAAGCCGCTAAGTCCATAGCGAGCGGCTTTCCAAGCCAAAGAAGACCAAGGCTCTCCAGCAGCGGCAACGACCCTTCCTGTGGTGCTATCAAATTCACTGTGACGAAGCGCGCGGGTACACACGACCAGCCCCGGCAGACCAGCATCGCTAATCAACAAATTAGAGCCCGCACCCAGCATCGTCACAACCAAACTGTTTTCTTTACCCCAGGCTAGGGCTTCTTTGAGCTGCTCAAGCGTTTTGGGCAACGCTAGCCACTGGGCCTGTCCACCGAGCCGAAAGGTTGTGAGTTTAGCGAGAGGCGCTTGAGCGATAAGACTAAATTCATCGCTAAGCTGGACTGCTTTGAGAGGCGCGACTTCGCTTGGGTCTGTTCCGACCTCTTCTGCTCTAACCTCTTCTGTTTTGACCGTTTTCGCTTTAGCTGCTTCTGCTTTAGCCATGTCTAAATTGAATTCGCTCAAGTTAAGGCTGCTTCTGGCTGTGTTGTATCTGGCTGTGTTGTATCTGGCTGTGTCACATTTTGATAAGCCATCATAACCTCGGGAATCACCTGATTGAGGTTGCCAGCGGTGAGAAATATAACGATATCACCAGGATTCAGACTAGTCTTGAGCGTTTCTGTGACGCTCGCCATAGTAGGGCAGTACTCAGTATTGTGCTGATGCTGGGCGATCGCTTGCGTAACCTGCTCGCCTGTAATGTCGGCTGTGTTAGTTTCGCCTGCACTGTAGATATCGGTCACCAAAATGCGATCAGCACCAGCAAAAGCAGCGGCGAATTCATCGAGCAAAGTGGCTGCTCGACTATATCTGTGGGGCTGGAAAACAGCAACAACTTGTCGCGACTGTCCAGAAGGTAACGGCTCGCTACGCTGCACTTGGGCGGCGGCTAGGGTAGCTTTGACTTCGCTAGGATGATGAGCATAGTCATCAATAAAGAGAATCTCGTTGTAGAAGCCGCGATGCTCGAACCGGCGACGTGCTCCCTGGAAGTTTGGCAAGTGCGCGGCAATTTGTTCGAAGCTGATACCGAGGTAGCGGGCAACTGCGATCGCAGCTAACGCGTTGCTCAAGTTGTGTAGGCCAAGCAAGGGAACCGTTAGCCTACCAAGCGTTTCACCGCGCTCTATAATATCGGCGCTCGTCCCGGCGACGCTTTCACTAATATTGGCAGCGATGTAGTCAGCGCTAACTTGAGCGGGGCTCGTCTGGGACTGATTGCCTGGCTGCGTGTTGTCCGACTGCATACTATCTGACTGCACGCTGTAAGAAACCGCTGGCTTAATGCGATCGCGCACCGTTGGACAATCGACTGAGCCAATAACCAGCTCACAGTTCTCCGCGAACTGCTCGAAAATATCAACGACCTGATCAAGGCTGCTGTAGTGATCGGGATGGTCTAGCTCGATATTCGTAATTACCCCTATATAAGAAGAGAGTTTAACGAGCGAGCCATCCGACTCATCAGCTTCGGCAACAACATAGTTACTCTTGCCAACATAGGCATTGCCTGACCAGGTGCTGACCTCACCGCCAATAATAATTGTCGGATCTATGCCGCACTTCAGCAGTAAATAGCCGGTAATACTGCTAGTTGTCGTTTTGCCGTGGGTGCCTGCGATCGCAATTCCTTGCTTCTCATTCATCAGCGCCGCCAAGATATCAGAGCGATGAAAGATTGGACAGCCTAGCGCGATCGCCTCTTTATACTCAGCGTTATCTTTACCGATAGCAGTCGAGCACACGACCTGAGGAAGCTTCGCCACATGATTATTGCGCTGGGCAAAAAACGCCAGGTTTTCGGCCTGCTGCCGATTGAAAATATACGCTCCTTTTTTTTCTAATCGCTCAGTAATCGCATTCAAACGCAGATCAGAACCCGAAACTGGCAGCCCTCGGCTCGCGAGCACATGAGCCAAAGCCGACATCCCAATCCCACCAATTCCAATAAAGTGAAATGGTCTACCGCTGAAATCTACTGAGTTCAGCATGTTTAACTTCCTCACAAGCCGTGGCACATCAACATAATCAAGGCGTATCATAGCAGGAATCTCCAGCCCTGCCCTAGCCGTAGAAACTAAGTCGGAAGCTAATTTAGAAGCCAAGCAGAATGCCAAGTCAGGTGTGAAGTTAGAAGTTAACTTAGCCTGCGAGTACTTATATATTTCGATTGTGTTTCAAGCGTTATTCGCACCACGATCTTTGAGTCAAAAACTTACAACATTTGGCTCAAAAGCCTAAAACAGAAAAATCGAAAATTCGATCTCAGGAGAATAATAACTAGGTATAGAAACCTACTCCACATAAATTTGAGGTGACAACGATGCGATATGATTATATTGCTTATCAAGTCTTAGCTTGACTATATAATTTCTTTTCCTAGAGACACGAGGTTAGCGCGCAGTGGTTAGAGTAGCGATTAATGGTTTTGGGCGAATTGGCCGTAACTTTTTGCGGTGTTTGCTGACACGTGAAAATAGCGGTTTAGAGCTAGTTGCCGTCAACAACACTTCCGATCCGAGAATTAACACTCACTTGCTGAAGTACGATTCTCTCCTTGGAACTTTGGATGCGGACATCTCTTACGATGCCAACACCATGACTGTTAACGGCAACGTTATCAAATGCTACTCGGATCGAAATCCTAGTAACCTGCCTTGGAAAGATTGGGATATCGATCTAGTGATTGAATCGACCGGTGTTTTCAACAGTGAAGAAGGGGCATCTCGCCACATCGAAGCAGGTGCCAAAAAAGTATTGATTACCGCACCCGGTAAAGGTGGCCATATAGGCACTTATGTAATGGGTGTCAATCACGAAGACTACGAGCATGACAAGCAAAACGTTGTCAGTAACGCTAGCTGTACCACCAACTGCCTTGCGCCTGTGGTAAAAGTCATTAACGATAGCTTTGGTATCGTCAAAGGAACGATGACCACAACCCACAGCTACACGGGCGACCAGCGGATTCTAGACGCTAGCCACCGCGACCTGCGCCGAGCTAGAGCCGCAGCCGTAAATATTGTGCCTACGACCACAGGTGCTGCCAAAGCAGTCGCCCTAGTTATTCCTGAAATGGCCGGCAAGCTCAACGGAATTGCTTTGCGCGTACCGACCCCCAACGTTTCTATCGTTGATTTGGTTGCACAGGTCAGCAAGAAAACGATCACCGAAGAGCTGAATGAAGTGCTCAAGAACGCTGCTGAAACCAGCATGAAGGGCATTATGGCTTATACTGATGAACCTTTGGTCTCAGTCGACTTCCGCAAGACCGACGTGTCCGCAACCATCGACTCTCAGCTATCGCTGGTAATGGATGGCGACATGATAAAAGTTATCGCTTGGTACGATAATGAGTGGGGCTATTCTCAGCGAGTAGTTGACTTGGCTGAGCTGATTGCTAGTAAGTGGAAAGACTAATTACTCAAGCCGCGCTGCTGATTGCTAGCTCGCTGACTGTCATCGCCAAGTCGGTGCTTGTCGAGAGAGGATATAGCTAGTAGGCATGGCGCAAGAACAGTAGAAAGAGGGCAAGGGGCAGTGTCTCCTGCCCTCTTTTTATGACAACTTTTAGCGGATTCCTTTAGACTGAAAGTACAGTGAACAGATGCTAATAGCTACAGCACTGGTGACATACGCTCTACTACCTAACACGTCCTGCTGATTGCTATTATTCGTTCGGTCCGCACTGACGCCGACTTTTTGATTTTTTGTGCCTAACTTCTTCTCAGACGAGAAACGACTATTTACTGCCGCTACGCCAGATGAGGATGCAATACCTGTCGTTTTTGCGTTTCCAAATGAATACAGCGTAGGTATCACTAGCCTGGGCTATCAAATTGTCTGGGCGCTGCTGTCACAGCGTCCGGACGTTGATGTCAGTCGGCTATTTACCGATAGCCAGGAATCTTTACCTTCGCAGGCAGAGCTGTTTGGCTTCTCGCTTTCTTGGGAGCTAGACTACGCGAATGTCTTGAATCTGTTAGAAGGCCAAGGCGTGCCACTGCGGGCCACAGACCGAACAAATGAGCAACCGCTGGTATTTGGTGGCGGACCGGTTTTGACAGCGAATCCAGAGCCATTCGCAGCTTTTTTTGATGTGATTTTGCTAGGCGATGGCGAAACACTGCTGCACAGTTTTTTAGCTGCTTATAACCAGGTGCGAGGGTGCGATCGCTCACACCAGCTCAAGGTGCTTGCTCAAGTGCCCGGGCTCTACATTCCATCGCTATACGAAGTGACCTATGTAGCGCCCGATGGGCCAATTGCTGCTATTTTGCCGGTAGAAGCTGATGTGCCACCGACGGTAAAAAAGCAAACCTACCGGGGAAATGTGCTTTCGGCTTCGACGGTCGTCACTGAAAGAGCAGCTTGGGAAAATATCTTTATGGTGGAAGTAGTGCGCAGCTGCCCAGAGATGTGCCGGTTTTGCCTAGCGAGCTACCTGACGCTGCCCTTTCGCGCCGCTAGCATAGAAGCCGCTTTAATTCCTGCAATTGAGCAGGGTCTGTCTGTAACGCGGCGGTTGGGCTTATTAGGCGCTTCGATCACCCAGCATCCAGAGTTTGAGGAACTGCTTGATTATATCAATCGCCCTGAGTATGACGACGTACGCGTGAGTATGTCATCTGTACGGACCAACACGGTGAATGAAAAGCTAGCTAAGACGCTGGTCAAGCACGATGCCAAGTCGATCACAATCGCCATCGAAAGTGGCTCGCAGCGGATACGGAATATTGTCAATAAGAAATTAGATACTGACGAAATTGCCGCAGCAGCTCAGCAGGCTAAGTCGGGGGGGCTAAAGTCTCTGAAACTGTATGGGATGGCAGGCGTACCGGGAGAGACTCAAGACGATCTGGCCCAGACAGCAAAGCTAATGATTGACCTCAAAAAAGCGGTGCCTGGACTAAGACTGACATTAGGATGCAGCACGTTTGTACCTAAGGGACATACCCCTTTTCAGTGGTACGGAGTCAACCGACAGGCAGAAAAGCGCCTGAAGTTTTTGCAGAAGCAGCTGCGACCGTGCGGCATTGAATTTCGACCTGAAAGCTATAGCTGGTCAGTAATTCAGGCCCTAATTTCTAGAGGCGATCGCCGCCTTACTGAGCTGCTAGAACTGACGCGGAGCTATGGGGACACTTTAGGTAGCTATCGCCGAGCATTCAAAGACTTGAAGGGCACGCTGCCGCCTTTGGAGTTTTATGTGCATCAGGTGTGGCCAACTGATTGGGTGCTGCCCTGGGAACATCTAGAAGGACCGCTACCAAAGGCAACGCTAATCAAGCATCTACAAGAAGCTCAGCACCATATGGGAGACGCACATCAGGAAGCGATACTTTGATAGGCCGGCTGAGTGTACCAATTAAGTGAGTTAATTAGGTTAAGTCACTAAAGGAGAGCTTCGTGAGATAGATCTACCTGAGATTCTGTCGAGGAGCGTTGCGATCGCTCTTTATACGTCCGCAGTTTACTGCTGATGATAAATGGCAGCGTAATTGGCCAGATCAACGCTGTCACAAGCACAAATAGCCAGATGAATGCGCTGCGCTTGTCTGCACTATCATCTTTGAGCAGAGCACTAGAGACAATCAAAAAAGTAATGATAAATATGGTGCAATACGCGAAAACCATAAGCTCAACCAATATTTAAACCACGCAAACATCTGAGACAAAGGTGCCCAACTGTAGCGCTGCTTTAGGTACAGGGCCTAAAACTTACCGAAGCAGACTAGACAGCAATGATATGGGAAGGCTGTACGAAATCTAGATGAACTGCTATCTATCGAAGTCTCTATCAAATTCGAATAAACAAATTCGAATAGGCAAATTCGAATAGAGAGGCAACAGATAATTCAGCGCAGCTATATCTCTTTCCCGAAAACTTTGAGTAGGCCAGACATTTCGAAACACTCGAATTGGGATCTTCAGCAAAGCCTCAGCCGAAAGCTTTGAATAAACAGTTGAATGAATAGCAGCACTCAGTCAACCTCAGTTAGCCAATATCAGTTAGCCGATCTCAATTAGCTGAGATCAGATTAGCCTAAGGTAAGCCTACAGCTTCAATCGCGCGGTTAGTGCAGATAGCATCTAGATCTTAAAAGAGTTGTTCTGGATTGAAGGTCAAGAATCATAAAGTTTTTACTAAGATGGGAACATCTAGTTCAAGGGTTTTAATTTTTTGACACAAATATTGAGCCGCTTGGGTAGGTGAGCATCCGGTTACGTCAATTTCAGGGACAGTACGCTGACGCTGCTCTAGCCCGTAGCGGTAGGTACGGTCGTAGTAGTCGAGTGTAATTGCTACAGCGGTAGCCAAATCACCGGATCGGATGGCCGCAACTGCTTTCTGTGTGCGATCGCCCCCCAACCGCTTGCGAATTCGCTCAGTTGCAGCTACTAGCTCATCTGGCTTGGCCTGGCCATATATATCAACAAGCAAAGCTATTCTTTCTACAATAGGCCGCGTAATTTCTACAGCCACTGCTGACTCCATCTGATCGAACAGCTCAACAGGAATCCGACAGGCGCCTACCCGTCGACTCTCCGCTTCTATCCAAATAGGCCGCTGCGCGTCAAAATTTATCCACTCGCTTGCCAAAATGTTTTCAAAATGTTCGGTGCTAGGCTGAGGGGGTAAGCAAAGCGCCCCAAAGCTGCTGCCTCGGTGATTGGCATGACCTTCCAAGTCAAGTACTTGCTCGCCTCTGTCAGCTAGAGCGTGCAGAATGTCTGTCTTAGCGGTGCCTGTCATCCCTCCTAGCAAAATAATTTTTTTGGGCAGGCTCAGCGTTTGGCGAACCCATCCGCGATAGGCTTTATAACCGCCTTGAAGCGTTGTGACATGAAACCCGGCTAGGTTAAGCGCCCAGGCCAGTGAGCCGCTGCGCATACCACCGCGCCAGCAGTGAAGCCGTACCATTCGCTCCGGTGCGATCGCCTTAGCCTGCCGAATAAAATCACCCAGCTTTGGCCCCACAATATCAAAGCCCAGCTCTATTGCCTGCTCACGGCTTTTTTGCTGGTAGCAAGTGCCCACCTGAGCACGCTCGCCGTCGTCAAAAAGTGGAAAGTTCAACGCCCTAAGTATGTGGCCTTGGGCAAATTCCCCAGGGCTGCGCGCATCCAGGATAGGGCCAGTCGCTGAGAGAAACTGATTGACTGTGGCTACGCACACTGAAGGGGAAGCCTGAGAAGAAGAAGCTTGAGCAGAGGAAGCTTGAGACACAAACAAGGTTTTTCGCTAGTATGCACTAATTGTAATAGGTTTGAGGGCACTGTCGGTTCGCGAGACAGGCTCAGTAACGACGCCGATGCAGACGCTTTGGGTGTAGCCCATCTGATGCAAATCTCCAAGGCAGTCTTCAACTTCACTAGCAGGTAAGCTCGCTAGCAGACCACCAGAAGTTTGAGGATCAAACAATATTTGAAATTTCGGCGATCGCATAGGAATCTGCTGTAGCTGAATTGCGGTGATGCTGCTTTGCAAGTTGCGCTGGTGTAAAGAGCTGAAAATCTTTTGCTCTAGCGTCTGAAAAGCACCCGGAAGATGAGGCAGCACACTAAGGTCTAAAGCAACATCTACCTGAGAAGCGTCTATCATCTCTAGCAAGTGGCCTGCTAGCCCAAATCCTGTAACATCAGTACAGGCGGTCGCTCCGTAGCGTTTGAAACACTCTGCCGCCCGGCGGTTAGATTGCAGCATACTCGTTACAGCCGCTTCTATCCATCGCCCTTTTGCCTGTCGCTGCTGGTCGGCTGCGAACAAGCTGCCGGTTCCCAGAGACTTGGTCAAAATTAGAGCCTGACCCGGCATCATATTTCCTTTGCGCCAAACCTGACTCGGATCAATCCAGCCGTTGCAGGAGAAGCCCAGAGTCAGCTCTGGGCCCTCAGTCGTATGGCCGCCAACTAAGAACGTTTTGGAGTCAGATAGAGCCAGCGTAGCCCCTGACAGTAGATGGTAAAGCGTTTCTTCCTGGGTTCTGCTGCTGCCATAGGGAATAGAGGCAATTGCCAGCACGTTGTGCGCCGTTGCGCCCATGGCAAACAAATCGCTTAAACAGTGATTTACACAGATTTGCCCAAAGACGAACGGGTCATTGACCAGCGCGCTAAAGTGGTCGACTGTATGCACCGCCAGTTTCCCACTTGGAACCTGAATGATGGCCGCATCATCAGGCGCGCTAAGACCCGTGTAAATGTTGCTGCGATAGGGCCAGTCAGCGTTGCTAGGAGAATCGGCTTGGACGCGGGCGAGGGCGCGAGTGAGGACTTTGCTACCGACCTTGGAACCACAGCCGGCGCAATGCATAGGGGGGTGAGCGTCTAGCGCTGAGTTTTGAATATCCGTCGCCGCGAATAGACCGTAGGCTGAGGCCCTAGCCGTGCCGTTAGCATCCATTTCTGGAAAGTCGGAAAACAGCCGCATGAATTTACGGTCGATGCGATCTTTCCACTGACGGCACCATTTGGCATGAACAGCAAAGGGACCCCAAGAGGCGATCGCACTGTCAAATCCCGTATCGATAATATTGAGGTAGCGTTCTTGCGGTTGAAAAGACTTCAGCGGCTGGTCTAAGACGTAGCGCTTGAGGTTTTCGTAGAGGGGAGCCCCCTGACGGACCGCAAAAACACCGGCCTTGGGCCGAGCGTGATTGACCATCGTGGCAACATCACCAGCAGCAAAGATATTGGCATGACTTAGCGTTTGAAGGGTGTCTTTGACGGCGATAAAGCTATCTGCGGTGAGAGATAGGTTGCTATTGGTAAGCCAGCGAGGCGCGGCAGCGTTAGTGACCCAAAAGATGCGATCGCACTTCACCTTTAGACCCGACTGGGTGCGAACCGAACCTGCCGCAACTCGGCAGACCGTTTGTGAGGTATGTACATGGATATTACGCGACTGGCACATGCGCTCGATCATCCGCTGCGTTCGCCGGTTCCGGCCAGTGGCAAGATGCGCTCGGCGGTGAAACAAATGCACGCTCACCTGCTGCTTGGGAGTAGGGCTATAGCGACCAACAAGATCCCAAAGTCGCACCTGCATAGAGAAGGCCATTTCTACACCGCCTACACCGCCACCGACAATGCTAATGACAGCGGGGGTCTGGGGATTTTTTATCAAGGCTGACTCTAGCGTCCCTAGATAGTCGCGCCAGGCCTGTAGCAAGCTCGGTACTGGCTTGGCCGGAATTGCGTGGCGAGCAGCACCGGGCACCTGCGACTGAGTAGGCGTACTCCCAATATCAATCGAAAGCGTATCGTAGGCAATCGGAGGATGGTCGCGGCAGATGACCTTCTGCTGGCTTGGATCGAGGCCCACCATCTGATCCATGATCAGACGGCAGTTAGCAAAGCGGGTGAGCGGCCGCAAGTCGATATGGGCCGTATCAAAATCGTAAAGTCCGGAGATATGACAGGGCAGCATTCCCGAATAAGGCGTATCAGATAGGTTAGTAATTAGGGTAAGCCTGATGTTCGCGGGCCAGGGCTTCATGCCCATCTGACGCAAGACTATAGCGTGGCTATGACCGCCACCCACCAGGACCAAGTTTTTAGTGATGGGGGCAGTTGTTTTCATGTTTAAGCCAGCAAAAGACAGTTTTCAGGAAAGACAGTTTCCACTGTAGCTACTACTGTAGCGAGGCTGATCGGGAATGGTAGGGAAATTAAGACTTACTGTTGTAGAGCATGCTGTTACAGCAATGTTGCAGCGATATCTAACATCTCAAAAGAGACTCTACCTACCGAGTAACCCATAAGTATCGATCCTTGACAAGTCATTATATTCCGCTTTTTATCTTCCGCTTTTGGGTTCCGATTTGGAAGAAGCGCCGAACATTGAGTCAGTAAAGGCTAGTGGGCAAAAACCAGATTGCGACTTAGATCCCGGCAAATCTAGGGACCTGCGACAATACAAACGGTTCTCGAGAGGGCTTTTTCTAACATTTGGCGATCGCAGTTAGCAGCCCACAAACCAATATCCAAATCACCTTTGCCTGAGATGGCAATCTTTAGGTGATCTTCTGAGAGCTGACAAGAGAGTGCCTGGACAGACTGATCTTTTGTTCTATCTAAGCCCACAGCAATTCTAAGCATACCCGCAAGCGCCCAGATGGTTTGTTGCTGTTGTTCAGATAAACGCCTGAACTGCTTGTGTTTGGCCTTTGGATGGGCTTTGCGATGGTAACGAACAACATGAGCAATCAACAGCATCTCTTCGTCTGTAAATCCGCGCGGATCTGCGCGCTTTAAGATGTACCGGGAGCTTTTGTGATATGCCTTTAGTGACAAGTACTGGCCAATGTTGTGCAGCAGAGCGGCATACTCTAAAACATTTTTTTCTAGGGTGCCCAACTGATGAACCAGCCGGGTTTGTTCAAATAGCTGCTGGGCTAAAGCTGCAATATGTCGATTGCTCTCCCAGTCTGCACCGTACTTGTAGGCAAGCTGAGCGGCCTTGCGGTGACGCAAATCAATAGTCTGCGTAGGAAGATCGACGACGTTTTGAGCATTGCGCGCTATGTAGTCTAGTATCAGACCTTCCCGTAAGGAAGCATCGCAGAGCGTAAGTTCTGAAACCTCAGCCATCTGCAGCAGCTTGACAAGTAAAACACCGCCTAGGTGAATAGCGTCTACCCGCTTACTGCTAATGCCCTCTATCTTTTCTCTTTTACCAGGCTTTAGATGAATCAAGCGGTCGACTAAGGCGGATAGGTCTTCTAATTGAACAACTTCTGCATTAACAGACTGTAGGGACGTGCTGTGTGTTTCGATATAGGCGGCCTCTCCAAGGGTGCGAATCGTACCAGAAGTACCAATCACTCGGTCGAAGCCGATTTGTTTAGCAGCAGCGATCGCATCTTTTGCCAGAAAGTGAATATGAGATTCCAAAACGCCTTTGGCTTCCGCACCGACTGGCCCTTGATTAGACTGCGTATCAGCCTCTCCACTATCAAACATATCTAGCAGCCGCAGTACGCCTAGCTTGAGGCTAGTGCCAAACAAAACCTCCTCTCGACTACCAACAACGGCCTCTGTGCTGCCGCCACCGATATCGAGAACAAGAGCCTTTTCGTCTTTTTTGAGGGCGATCGCATTTTTTACCGCCAAAAAAATCAGCCGCGCTTCTTCCTTCCCCGAAATAATTTTGGGCCTAATTTGGGTGCGCCGATAGACCTCTTTGAGAAACGCCTCACCGTTTTGAGCTTCGCGCGTAGCACTTGTCGCCGCGGTAATAATGTCGTCAACGCCAAGCTGATCGGCTAGCTGCACATAGCGTTCGATAGTGTCGAGTCCGGTCTCATAGGCGCGATCGCTCAGTCGATTAGTCGAAAAAACGCCAACTCCTAGCTTTACCATTTCTTTTGCACGGTCGATCACTTCAAAGTGACGACCCGTCAGCACATTAACCACAATCATATGGATCGAGTTTGTTCCGATATCGATGGCGGCGAGTTTCACAGAACAAAGAGGCTCCTGGCGTACTTTTCAGATGTTTTTGCAAGCGTTTTTAGACAGGTTTGTTGAGACAGTCTCGGAAGCAACCTTACAAGGCCCTAAGAACAAAGCCCTATAAACAATAGCTAAAGTCGCAGAAAAGTACGCTTCTATGAATTTTCTTTGACTATTTATCTTATCAGCTATCTTCAACCGATAGGATAAGGGCATACTCTTAGTCCAGGGAGTACCTATCATACGATGTGTTTGTCTCATATGGTCTTCGCTGGTCTCTGCTAATCTCTGCTATCCCTTCACTGTCCAAGCGTCTTTCTGGGACCTCTTTAAAGCCTAGGAGAATATAGGAGGAGAACATATAGAAAGAAGTCAAAGGCAGACGGTTTACTTTTTTAACTTGCAGAAAGTTTCTCGCTATCGCTGATACGTTTATAAGATTTTATTCACCTTCACGTTTGCTGACTTCCACTCTCAACTTTCACAATCAGTTTCTACTGGCCAATAGAAATTGGCCAGTTCCATCAGCCAATTTCTACCGGCCAATTCTCGCATTCACTATTATAAAATTGCTAAATAGACTCATGGTTAGCCCATTCAAGCTCAAAATCATTCAAGATACTGCTTTAACAGATAGCCCGCAGCCATCATCTGCTGTTGCTGAAACGCAAAAGTACCCGCTCAAAGCAGGCGCAGAGTACCCAGTCACTAACTTTCAAGAAGTTGAAGATCTCTTCTTTCGTGTAGCGTTTGGAACTGCTTCTCAAGGTGAACAGATCTCGTTTACCGGTTCCGATGGCGTCAGTCGCAATACCTGGTACATTTTTGAAGGCCACTGCTCACTACTAAAAGCTGATGGTTCGCCGGCGCATCAGTTCTATCAAAAGCTACACCTGAAGCTACAAGACTTTTTGACTCATGACATCAATCTAGGACTAGAAGCGATCGCTCATAATAAAGTTCTTACTGTTCAAGTTCAAGAGCGATTAATTGAGCTAGGATTTCTCGCATCTAGAGCAGACGGGCTGTTTGGACCTATTTCAGCGAGTGCGTTTCAAAGCTTCCAGAAAGCAATAGGCCTAGAAGAAGAAATGGGCTTTTTAGGACAACAGACTGCGCAAAAGCTGTTGAATACCAAACGAACGGACTTACCAAAAGTAGAGCCGAAGCTAGGAAATGACTTGGCAAGCCGCATCATTCGATACATGCAGGCCAAGCAGTACAGCATTGCCACCTATCCAAATGAGTATAATATTGTCTATCTAGAAGGATCTAACGCAGACGGTACCCCAAACGCTGATAGGCCCAACCAGTTCAACGACCGGCGGCTGCTAATTGTTTTCAACAATGGTCAACCGACTATCGTTGGCAACTGGGAAGCGACAACAGAACCTGGCTCTCATTATACCTACCGCCCGATCAGTCAGTACGCTCGAAAGACTGGGGCGGCGCGGATTAAGTTCGGTCAGTACAAGGCTTGGCGAATTGGTACTCATGGCCAGGCTGATCCACACGAAGCATTAAGACAGGTTGGGACTATTAGCGTTCATCGCGACCTCAATAAAGACGCCTTGCGGACAAACGATCGCATTGATACCAACAACAACTTTGGGATCAATCAGCACTGGGGCTATGACTATCCTAGAAACAACATCATGACGGCGAGCGCTGGCTGCCTAGTTGGGCGCACCCGAAAAGGGCATCGAGAGTTTATGGCTATGCTGAAAAAAGATCAGCGCTACCGACTAAATTCGCAATATATGTTTGAAACAACGATTATTGCTGGAGACGATTTGCACAAGCGGTTTCCGCCAGTAGGATAGCGGCAGGATAGCGGCGCAGGCCGACTAGCTATGCCGAGGCGTTATGAGCTAGATGGGTCGCAGATTCGCCTGAGTGACCTGAGTTGTCTGGGTGGCCTGAGTGTACGATCGCTGCATATTTTTCGGCGCAGCGATCGAGCGATCGCGTGAGATATAGCGCATGAGCATTGCTAGCAATTGTTGATAGCCAATTATCGGCCATAGGCTGCTGTGAGCGGGCGTGCAGTGTAAACGTATCAACATATTGCTGGTTAGCGACGATGCCATCTTGCGGCTGCAAGAACCGTCCGTTACAAACAGGTAGCAAGCCATGCGCACAGTAGGCGGCATACACTGACGACTTACTCAAATTGCGCGGAAAGCGGTGGTAGTCGAAAATGCCCGCTATGCAGCGTGACATCAAAGCGCTAACGTCTTTATCTGGCAGTATTCCTGTTTTTTCTACCTGAACGTTGGGTCCTAAAGAGCTAGTCGGCCAATCTAGCAAATGGCCCACGTCGTAAAGGGTGTGAATGTTTAGCTGTTCGCAGATTTCTCTAAGCAGGCGCAAGTTGCTTTGGTATACACGGCGACGATCGGTACTGCCAAAGACAATTAGCGCGCGATCGCGTTTCTCCAAAGGCAACACGGTGTCTGGCTCTCTAATCGTGGCAAAGTTGGGAATGAGCCGAACAGGTTTAGGTGTCCAGTTTGCCAGAGTCGATTGGAAAGCCTCGTTGTTAGTGATCACGATATCCGTGTTTTTGGCTAAATCGCGCGAGAGCCGACTTTGCATCGGGTTAGAAACATGGACGACACCGTACTTTAGCGTAGGCAGCTCATGAAACATCACGACCGTCAGAATGCCTCTTTCTTTTAGTGCCCTCATGGCTACGCCTAACCACATCGGTGCGTCTAACTTGCCTTGTAAATAAGGGTAGTTACTATACTGCAACACCACTGTAGAAACATCAGAGGGCACAGCGTCTAGCAAGGCCTCAACAGTATGCGTGCGCAGACTGTAGGTATCAAATCCATCTACGACTGACTGAGTTTTGTCACTAGGCCTAACGACTAAAAAAGCAGAGTCGATTTGGTGGTTAGCCTTGAGTCGTTGCGCTAGTCTCATAGCGTACTCGCCAACACCGTCCATATCAGGTGCTATTCGAGGCACAATCTGCAGAATCTTCTGGTCGCTATCTGACAAGCTTTTTGCCTGAGCTTTGTTAGAAGGGTTAGCCATACTAGCGCCCACAAGTAAAATTTACAGCTATCTGCACTCTGCCCAAACCGTTGCTAAGGGCTACAGCCTTAGTTATATGAAGCAAAGTGCTTAGCAACGGCCAGATCTCAGCCGATCGCTACGTCCCTCAAAATAGCATCACTCAGCAGCTATTTCGGCAATAGTAGTCAGGTTCACAAAATAGCTAATCTCTGTGCAGACATACTTTATGTCCTACTTACACCAGCTGCTTCAGCTAGGTCGTCTTTTACAGCAGGTCGAACCTACAGGGTCAGACGCTATACGCAGCATGTGTTTTCGGCTGGGAGGTAATGCAGTAAAGTAAGTCGCATGGATCGCCCTACCTACGACCGCCTTGCCTACAACAGACCTGCGTACAACAGGCCGATCGCGATTGACCTTTTTTCGGGGGTCGGCGGTTTAGGCTTAGGCTTTGAACAAGCCGGTTTTGATGTCCCGGCTGCGGTCGAGATCGATCCGGTTCATGCGGCGGTTCATCGCTTCAATTTTCCTCAGTGTCAGGTGCTTCCCTGCTCGGTAAGAACCATCACTGGCTCAGAAATTCGCGCCGCCGTTGGTCTCTCACCACAGCAGCAAATTGCGGTTGTCATTGGCGGTGCCCCCTGTCAAGGCTTTTCCGTTATGGGCAAGCGCTCTTTGAACGATTCGCGTAACGGCCTGGTCAAAGACTTTATTCGATTGGTGGCGGAACTACAGCCTAGCTACTTTGTGTTTGAAAATGTGAAGGGGCTGACGCTCATGCGAAACCGTCCCTTTTTAGAGGAATTAGTGGCGGCGATCGCAGCGATTGACTATCGGCTAATCGCACCGTGGCAAATACTCAATGCGTGTCACTATGGCGTTCCGCAAAATCGCGAACGGCTTTTTTTAATCGGGGCTCGCGATGATTGCCCTACACCTGCCTATCCGGCGAGGCATTCAGCGCAGCCAACCTGCGCCGAGGCGCTAGAAGATCTGCCCGACGCTGAAAGATTTGAGGTGCTAACGACGATGGGCGAGGTGCTATCGCCGCTAGGAGCGCCCAAAAGTGGCTATGCGGCGCGATTGCGCGGCGCTTGTGACCAGAGCTGGCACTATGGCTATCGCCGACAGTGGAACCCAGCGCTGTTGACCAATAGCATTCGGACCAATCATTCAGTGCGATCGCGCGATCGCTTCGCCAACACCCCTCCCGGCAAGCGCGAATCGATCTCTCACTTCTTCCGGCTGTCACCTGATGGCATCTGCAACACGCTTCGTGCTGGCACCGACTCAGCTAGGGGCTCATTCACTAGCCCTCGGCCCATTCACTATCGCTACGCTCGCTGTGTCACCGTCCGCGAAATGGCCCGCCTGCACGGTTTTCCAGACTGGTTTCGGCTACATTCAACCAAATGGCACGGGGCGCGGCAAATTGGCAATTCAGTACCACCGCCTTTGGCTAGGGCGATCGCCACCGAAATCATCAAAACGCTTGGCCATAAACCCACTACCCCTAGCATTACGCTCTCCGCTGGCGACGAACGCCTCCTTAGCATGACTGCCGAAGCCGCGGCTCGCTACTGGGGAATTAAAAATCCGATCCGTCAGCGCGATCGCGTACTTGCCTCATAGTGCTTACTTCGTAGAAATCTCCCAAACTAATCGTATTCACAATCAAATCACTTCGTTTAATAGCGTTCAAGCCTCTACAAACGCTTCCTAAATAAATCAAAAAAGACATCGAAAAAGACGTAGACGTGCACTGTTCGCTATCTTTTCCTAACATTCATGCCAGCTTTGCAGAACGCGCATTCATTTAAAGCTTCTACGGCTGAAGATAAGCTTTGTGCAAAGGTCTGAGTATAAATGACTAGTCTATGGACTAACTCACACGAGAGCTCCGAGAAAACCGCTCACTACCTACACCAAATGACATCGACGCTCGATCAAAATCATGGCGATCAGAGAAACTTTTCGGCAAAAAAAACGCCGAAGAAGCCGTTAGAGCAGTCTCGCTCTCGCTATCGGCCTGAAATTGACGGGCTCAGAGCGATTGCTGTCATCGCCGTCATTGTTAATCACTTCAACGCCGATCTGCTACCTAGCGGGTTCTTGGGCGTCGATATCTTCTTTGTTATTTCCGGCTTTGTAGTCACCTCATCGCTTTCAAACAAGACGGGGCTATCATGGAAAGCCTATCTGCTCACGTTTTACGCTAGGCGAATAAAGCGACTAGTGCCGGCACTGGTAGCCTGTGTGGTTATTACAGGCATTATTGGCTGTCTGTTTGTTGAAGATCCTAGAACTTCTTTGCGAACGGGGCTAGCTGCTCTCATTGGCGCATCAAACCTGTATTTACTGAGGGAAAGCACCGATTATTTCGGCCAGTCGGGCGAGCTAAATCTATTTACCCAAACCTGGTCACTAGGCGTCGAAGAACAGTTTTATCTTGTTTTCCCGATTCTTTTGGGGCTGTGCGGATTTAGCCGTCAAAAGCAGAGGCAGGGTAGCCGAAATCTGTTTTTATCTGTGCTAGCGCTGAGCGTTCTATCGCTGATTGGCTATCTTCACCTAGCACAAAGCTCTTTATCTAGCGCGTTTTTCCTGATGCCTACCCGATTTTGGGAGCTAGGTATAGGCTGTTTAGTTTTTCTCTCATCTCGCTATCTCTACCGGTATCCGTTAAGCCAACTAAAAGCTTTGATTGCGCCTGTGAGCACTTTGCTGCTAGTGGGTCTGCTCTTCTTGAGCCAAAGCTTTCAGGTCGCGGCGACCCTTTCTACGGTGCTGTTAACCTGTCTTTTGCTATGGGCTTTTGAGCACCAGAACTGGCTTGTCAAGCTGTTTTCTGTCAACTGGATGGTGCAAATTGGGCTGCTCTCCTACTCCCTTTATCTTTGGCACTGGTCTGTGCTGGTAATCAGTCGTTGGACGGTAGGTGTGTCCAAGTGGACGGTCCCTGTGCAGCTAGCTTTGATTGTAGGATTAGCGATCGCTTCCAATCAATGGATCGAAAAACCATTGCGCTACGCCCGGTGGTCACCCGGCCAGCTCAAAACTATTGGCTACGGGCTGAGTGCAACAGCTACTTCTGCTGCGATACTCGTCGCCCTCGCCATTCCGCTCAAAGGGGAACTGTTTCTTGGCAATTCCTTTCCTAACAAAACCCAGCGCACGTTTACGCTTTCTAGAGACTATAGACCTTGCAGCGATGTCGCCTCTGTCGCCGCAGATTTCTCTAAGTGCACCTACTCACGCGCTGATTCATCCACTGAAGTACCGCTAGCGACGCCAGTCTCTGTATCGCCCTCTGTGCCCACTTCTGTATCAGCCTCTGTGCCGGTTTCTGTACCCATCTCTACGTCACCAGCCCCAGCCACCACTCAAAAAACGGTCTACTTCGTCGGCGATAGTCACACAACTTCACTGCTAGCTTTAGCTAGTCGCCTTGTAGAAACCAAGGACTTCTCCCGCGTAACGACGGTCGCGAGAAGCGGCTGTTTCTTCTCTGACGTGCTGGTAAGAGAGCCGCTAAACGAGCCTACTGATGCTGGCTGTCAGCAAACCAATCAGGCATTTTGGTCTGAACTCTCAGAGAAGGCAAATGCAGGTGATGTGGTGGTCGTCACGATGCGATATCAGGTTTACTTTCTTTCGCCCAATCATCCAGAAAGCCTACGCGATTGGGAGAGCGGCAGCTTTAATCTGACAGAAGCAGGCAAGAGAGTCTCTAAAGAAGAAGCGCTATTGACCTATCAGAAAGAGCTAGTTGATGTCTCTAACCAGCTAGCCCAGAAGGGAATTTCATTAGTTGTTCAGGCTCCTTTGCCCGACTGGAAGCACTATCCCCACGAATGCCAGCCCCAGTGGTACCGACCAAATGTCTTGCTACCCGCTACCTGTGAGCTAGATGTAGCCGCAGAATCCCAGAAGCGATCGCCAGTTTTAGAGACGTTTCGTACTGCCGAAGCCGATGCTGACCACCTGCACGTTTACGACCCGTTTCCGGTGTTTTGCAATAGCGATCGCTGCGTTCCCTTCCTAGAAGATGGCACACCTCTGTTTCTAGACTACAACCACCTCAACAACTACGGTGCAGAGTACGTATATAAGGATTTTGTCCAGTTTTTAGCAGATAGTTCACTACTCGCAGGCAAACTATAAGCAGACTGGGCAGCAAACTGCAGGGAGAACGCCGTGCCCGATTTTCTCCATCTATGCACGCCTCTCTGAACCGTTCCCCATTAGGATGAAAGGGTTAAATGGCAAAGTCACAGAGCAATGGATATTAAATCGGGATTTGTAGGCACCGTTGGCAACACGCCCCTCATTCGGCTAAATAGCTTTAGCGAAGAAACCGGCTGCGAAATTTTAGGTAAAGCAGAATTCCTGAATCCAGGCGGGTCTGTCAAAGACCGGGCGGCGCTATTCATTATTGAGCAGGCTGAAAAAGAAGGTACGCTGAAGCCGGGTGGCACTGTAGTAGAGGGTACAGCCGGTAACACGGGTATTGGCTTAACGCATATTTGCAATGCCAAAGGCTATAAATGCGTCATTATTATCCCGGAAACGCAGTCTCAAGAAAAAATTAGCCTGCTGCGAACGCTGGGCGCAGATGTACGCACGGTGCCTGCGGTGCCTTACAAAGATGACAACAACTATGTCAAAGTTTCAGGCCGCTTAGCCGAAGAACTCGATAATGCCATCTGGGCCAATCAGTTTGAAAATTTAGCAAACCGTCAGGCCCACTATGCGACCACAGGGCCCGAGATGTGGACACAGACGGACGGCAATATTGACGGATGGACTGCGGCAACGGGTACAGGCGGCACCTATGCCGGGGTAGCCATGTTTCTCAAAGAAAAGAATCCGGACGCCCGCTGCGTAGTTGCCGATCCAATGGGCAGTGGCTTGTACAGCTATGTGAAGACAGGTGAAATTAAGCCTGAGGGTAACTCTGTAACCGAAGGCATTGGCAACAGCCGGGTCACAGGAAATATGGAAGGCGCACCCATTGACGATGCAATTCAAATTGATGATCACGAGGCGCTGCGGGTAATTTATCAACTGCTCTATCAAGAAGGGCTGTTTATGGGCGGATCTGTTGGCATCAACGTAGGTGCAGCAGTAGCTCTAGCAAAAGAAATGGGTCCAGGACATACGATTGCGACCATTCTGTGCGATGGCGGCGCGCGCTATCAGTCCAAAATATTTAACCGCGAATGGTTAGAGAGCAAAGGGCTATGGTCCAATGACTTTTTGCCACCAAGTTAGAGTTTGGCGCTTTAGAAGATAGCTTGAAAGAGATCTGCGTGCTTGTATGTACCTATAGATGTCTTACATTTTTGACTAGCTCATTATCCTACTGTCCTACCGACCTACTGTCCTACCGACTTGCTTCGGTGCCTCTATAGAATCCATTGCCTACGTCTATGCCTTTAGGTATAGATTACGTTTGTGCCTAATCTGGCACTTGCTAAAGCGTACTCATAACGAGTATGATTTAGTCTGTAAGCAAAAAAGAGCTGCGGATAGCAGTTCCTCGTATTTTAAGGAGATCTATATTTCATGGCATTAGAAAACCGCGAGGGTCAAAAGGTTCCTGACGTTACGTTCCGCACTCGTCAGAATGACGAATGGGTCGATATCACCAGTGATGAACTTTTCAAAGGCAAAACTGTCGTTGTCTTCTCGCTGCCCGGTGCCTTTACCCCAACCTGCTCATCTACACACCTTCCTGGATACAATGAGTACGCCGATCTCTTCAAGCAAAATGGTGTGGATGACATCATTTGTATGTCTGTAAACGACACCTTTGTGATGAACGCTTGGGCTACCGACCAAGAAGCCAGTAATATCCGCGTCATTCCTGATGGGAATGGTGAGTTCACTGAAGGCATGGGAATGCTGGTGGATAAAGAAGACCTTGGTTTTGGTAAGCGTTCCTGGCGCTACTCTATGCTGGTCAAAGATGGCGTCGTTGAAAGAATGTTCATCGAGCCCGAAGTTCCAGGCGACCCATTTGAAGTCTCTGATGCTGGGACTATGCTGAGCTACATCAACGACAAAGCGGGTACGCCTCGGCGTGCGTTTATGCTCAGTAAGCCTGGCTGTCCTTTCTGTGCCAAGGCTAGAGACTTGCTAGAAACAAACGGCATTAGCTACGAGCAAGTTGAGCTAGGCAACGGGATTACCACCAAATCGCTCTATGCAACTTCGGGAGCAGGTACTACGCCTCAGGTATTCATCGACGGTATGTTAATAGGGGGCTCAGACGATCTAGAAGTCTACTTCAAGAAGTAATTACCTAAGCATTTGAACCCTCCGCAGGTGCCTTCTCTGGTGAGGAGACCCTGCGGGGAACGTTAGTGTGATGCGCTTGTAACGTAATTGCAGCGTACTTGTGAGAGAACAGAGGCAGAGAGGAAAAAGCGTCAGTCTAAAGTATCACTTGCAACATATCCTAACGGACAAGGCATGATCACATCAGTTCGCTTAGGATCTATATACCTATTTTTATTGGCTTGCCACGATCGGGCTTGCTGCGATCACATTATGTAAAACGACTAAGAATAAAACGACTCGGATCTTTTCTTTTTTCTCAGGAGTAATTCTCTCATGGCTTACGATTTTGACCTTTTTGTAATTGGCGGGGGTTCCGGTGGTATTGCGACATCACGCCGTGCAGCTTCCCACGGCGCGCGAGTAGCTGTTGCTGAGGACGACCGGCTTGGGGGCACCTGTGTGAACCGAGGTTGTGTACCGAAAAAGCTAATGGTATATGCCTCGCATTTTCCTAAATATGCTGAAGAGTCGAAGGGCTACGGATGGCATGTCGAACCGGGTGTATTCGACTGGGAACAGATGATTACAGCTGTTAACAATGAGGTATCTCGGCTCAATGCTATCTATCAGCGGATGGTTGATAGCGCTCAGGTGAAGGTATTTCGGCGCCGTGCTCGGCTGCTAGACGCGCATACGATAGAGGTGGACGATAAAAAGGTGACCGCTGAGCGAATTTTGATTGCGGTAGGCGGCAAACCGGTAAAACCAGACATTCCAGGGATCGAACATGCGATCACTTCAGACGGCATGTTTGAGTTGAAGACGCAGCCAAAGCAGATGGTAATTCTAGGCGGCGGCTATATCGGCTGTGAGTTTGCTTGCATTATGAATGGGCTAGGCACACAGGTGACTCAGGTAATTCGTAAAGAGCAAATTTTGAGTGGATTTGATGGTGATCTGCGTAACGAGCTGCACGAGGCGATGCAAAAGCAAGGCATCAGGATCATCAACAATGCTGAGATTGTAGGAATCGCGGAGACAGGTGACGGTGTGAAAGTCACTATCAACGATGGAGAGGAGCAGGTGATTGTAGCGGATGCGGTCAGCCTAGCAGCGACTGGGCGACGGCCTAAGCTGGAGAACTTAGGCTTAGAGAATACGAAGGTAGAAACACACCGTGGGGCGATCGCGGTTGATCAATACAGTCGAACCGCAGAACCCAGCATCTACGCAATTGGCGACTGTACCGACCGGATCAACCTAACTCCAGTTGCGATTGACGAAGGTAGGGCGCTTGCTGATACGCTCTACGGCGGCCAGTCTCGTCAAACTAGCCACGAGAACGTGCCATCGGCCATCTTCACAACACCGGAAGCGGCAACCGTAGGGATCACTGAAGAAGAAGCCATTGAAAAATATGGAGAAGACGATATTCACGTTTTTCGATCGCGTTTTCGCCCGATGTACTACACCTTGCCAAACAAGGATGAGAAGACGCTGATGAAGCTGATTGTGCAAGTCTCTACGGATAAAGTGCTTGGGGCGCACATGGTAGGCGATTCAGCCGCGGAGATCATTCAGGGTGTGGCGATCGCGCTTAAGATGGGTGCGACCAAAGCTGACTTCGACGCGACTGTTGGCATTCATCCCAGCTCAGCCGAAGAATTTGTCACCATGCGATAATTTGGAGAACGGATAAAAAGAACAGAAAATGAGTCTTTGTACCTAGTTTCTGTTCTTTCTTCTCTCGAGTTCTTTGTGATATTTTTTACCTCTTCTTAACGGCCCCTTCAAGAAATCTCTTGAAGGGGCTATTAGTATAGGGTTGTTGTAAAAAACACTTCCGATTTCATCTTTTGCGAGACGGCAAACGGTTGTGGTATATACCATGCATCAAAGTCATGTAAACTTTGCATGTTTTATCACCAAAATGTTCCTCACGAACCTGTATATATCTTTTAAATGATTAGGATAGTTAAATTATTAGGATAGTGAGTGAATAGGAGGCATCCGCTACATGAGTATGCGTGACGAGTATGACACTCCGAAAGGTGTGACACTCTCAACACGTACCCAAGAGGTCTTACAGCTAACGTTAGTACAGACACCATTCAGCTAGCTCGAACAGAAAGCTCGCGCTCGGATATCACCGAGAAAAAGCAGTTTCCTTTTCCACTTGCCTATCTTTGCCCCAGTTTTACCGAGCTACCGGAACAAGATCCACAGTCTGTCAATCATTTCAACCGTGCTGATACCTCATCTTGTGACCTGGGCATCTTGTTAAGTGCCAGCACAAACAACATCTGTTACTAACACTACTGGGTTATTGCAAAACACTCTTTTTTTGTCATGGTCAATTCTTTGTCAAACGGTAAGAACAAGCTCGATATCCTTAAGCCCCTACGTAGCTTAATTGAAGGGATTCCTGTCAAGAACGAAAAAACTGCACACCGCATCGTTTCTATTATTCCCGCTGACTGTCCTTTCGAGCGCGACGTTAAAGTCTTTAAGCGCACCGTTGCTCACATCCCGCCTATGTGCAAGCTAAACCCGCTGTACGATCAGCTAGTCATGCTACGTTTCAAGGCAATGTGCTATCTTGTTGATGAATGTGGCGTAGACGCTGCCGCACTCTCATAGCCTCTACTCTCCCTACCATCATCTCTACTACATCTGTTCTGCTCTACATCGGCTCTACTCTACTCATTCTGCTCTACATTTTTCGCTCTATGTCGGCTTTAGAAACAACTAAATTCTGGAAGTAACCGAAGCTTGAGATAACCGGGAAGATAAAATCAGTAAATTAAACCAAAGAGGCAAACAGTTAACTGTTTGTCTCTTTGGTTTGTAACCCTTCAGACGTCTTCACTCGTTTTCTTGCGCGTACCCGACCTGCTCAAGTAGTGTCATCGGGCCAATTTCTTGAAGCTTGGCAAGCTGTTCTTCATTTTTCACCAACAGCGAGCCTGCGAAGCCCAGGGAGTTGATTGAAATATCAGCATACTTTTCCTGGCTACGAGGGATAAGCATCATCCACTCCCGAGTGCATAGCAGATTGTAGGGGGCCGTTTGCCTGCCGTCCATATCAGTAGTGTCTATACCAACCGCATTTAGCAGCATTAGATAGCGGCTCATGTACAGCTTAGTGAGCGTCTCTCCTGCAAATCCTTGCTTTTGAGGGGGAAATTTGGCGATCGCATGCCGAAAAGGCAACAGCGGTGACCACCGATTGCCGCCTGAAACCTTAGCTTTGGTCATGGCAATTTCTATCGGCAGCTCAGCTAGCTCGTTCAGCCGCGGGATCACCTGCAAATGCTTGTGAGGTTGACTAGACCCTGCTACGATGCCGCCGTTGTAATAGCCGAGTCCATCAACCTCACTTAAACACTTTCGCAGCGCATCGAAATCTGCCATGGTCAGCCAGTTTTCCTGCGGCTCAAATTCGTGGGTCACGATCAGAAAGTGATGATCGACCACGTTGTATTTATTCAGCAGGCAGAAATGCGTATCTGAAATATCGGTGACGTAAAGATCTTGCTCATAAGGCGAGAATGGATTTTGGGGCGCTGTTTTGCCTTGCTGTTCCCTGGCGTTTTCCTTGCGTAGAGTATTCGCCAAAACGTATACCAAGAAACTGATATCGCCCGCTTCTATCCGCTCGATAGTGGTGTCAATAGGCTGTAGATAGCCGGTTTCTAGCCCATGTGTGCGCTGTGCTCTAAGCCTTTCCCAAAGGCTCCCAGATTTCCAGGAAATACGTACTGTCATGTGCTCTCCGATTTAAATTTTGATCTGTCAATCTATTGCCTATGCAGAGCCATTCTGTAGGGTACCGCACTGGGCCTGCTGTCGCAGCAGATGATCGCATAGAACCAGCGCGGTCATTGCTTCTACCATAGGCACAGCTCGAGGAAGCACGCAGGGGTCATGACGACCTTTACCAGCCAAAGTAGTTTCTTGACCAGTGTCATCGACTGTTCTTTGAGTCTTGCGGATGGTGGCAGTCGGCTTGAAGGCAACGCGGATAATGATGTTTTCACCGTTGGAAATACCGCCTTGAGTGCCACCGGATCGATTGGTGAGGGTGCGGAAGGTGCCGTCATCCCCCCGATACATTTCGTCGTTGTGCTGACTGCCGGTGAGGTAAGTACCGGCAAAGCCAGAGCCCATCTCAAAACCTTTGGTAGCGGGTAGTGACATCGCACCTTTGGCCAAATCGGCGCTGAGCTTATCGAAGACGGGAGAGCCTAAGCCTTTTGGGACGTTTCTAGCGACGCATTCGACCACGCCGCCGATAGAATCCCCGTCTTTGCGCACTGCGTCGATCCGCTCAATCATTTGCTGGGCAACGTCTTGGTTAGGGCAGCGAACGATGTTGCTTTCAACCGCTTCTAAGGTGACGCTGTTAGGATCTAGTGGAGCTTCAATGTCTTGGATGCGTTTGACATAGCCAATAATTTCAACGCCTGCAACCTGTTTGAGTATTTTTTTGGCGATCACACCAGCTGCCACGCGGCCAACCGTCTCTCTAGCCGACGAACGCCCGCCTCCTTGCCAATTGCGAATCCCGTACTTAGCATCGTAGGTAGCATCGGCGTGAGAAGGCCGATATTTTTTCGCCATCTCATCATAGTCTTGCGATCGCGTGTCTTTGTTGCGCACCAGGATAGAAATAGGCGTGCCCAGCGTCTTCCCTTCAAACACACCTGAGATAATCTCGCAGGTGTCAGTTTCTTTGCGCGGAGTTGTGATGCGGCTTTGACCCGGACGGCGGCGGTCTAGCTCTACCTGAATTTCTTCTGCTGAAATTTCTAATAGAGGCGGACAGCCATCAATCGTCACGCCGACACCGCCGCCGTGAGATTCTCCAAACGTGGTAATCCGAAACAGATGTCCGAAGGTGTTGCCCATGAGGTGCCGCTGTATAGTCGCTCAGTTGCGCTGAAAAGAACCTTACCGATCCTACAGCATAAGCGAACGCCACCTAAATCAGACAAACTTCAGTACCTAAACTAGACACCTATAACTTGACATCTATACTCCAGTACGCAAGCCAAGCCTACAGCGCAAACTCGATTCAAACTAAGATTTAGAGATTGATTCAAATCTTAGTTTGAATTATTCTGCGGGCAGTTTCAGCAGCGTTCTAGGATTAATCGCTTTACCGTCTTTGTAGAGACTGTAGTGCAGGTGTGGACCGGAGGAGCGACCAGTACTACCAATATATCCAATGATTTGACCCCGTTCAACAGTATCGCCGACTTTAACGTTTACTTGCGACATGTGGGCGTACAGCGTTTTGTAGCCATTGTCATGTTCAAGGGTGACCGCGTTGCCATAGCCGCCATTGGGGCCGGCAAGGGTTACAGTACCATCGCCTGTAGCGGTGATAATATCGCCGTACTCACCGACAAAGTCAATGCCCTCATGAGTTTCGTAGCCGCTACCTCCAAAGGGATTGCTGCGGATACCGAACTCAGAAGAAATCTCAACTTGGCCAACCACAGGCTGACCATCAGGGTAAGCGGCTTCTGCTGCGAGAGCTTCTTCTAGGGCTGGCTTGATCCGAGTATCTAGCGTTTGATTAAGCTTGGGAACTTGCGCTTTCGCATCTTTGAGCAGAGCGACTGGATCAATGGCTCGAGCAGGGCCGCCTCTAGGTGGAAAGGTGTGAGTCAGTGCCTCTTCGCTAAAGCTATTGCTGCGAATGCTGATAGGCCAGGGATTTCGGCTGGAGGCGGCAGGACTTGGTGTTTTAGAAGGCGTTTTAGAAGGCTGAGCTGCTTGTTTGGGTACGCCCGCCCGCTTGCGTAGGGTCTCGATTTCTACACCTAGAGAATCTACTTCCGCCTTGACTTCCGATGCCATTTCTTGCAGCTCGGTATTCTGTTCGCTCAGGCGTAGGTTGTTCTGAACAAGGCCTAAACACATAGCGCCTAGCGATATAGTCGGCGCCCCCAAAAATAGCAGAGTCAGAAAGAAACCACGAAGCGGGGTGATGGTGACGCTGGTAGCTTGGCTTACGGTCTGTTTGGCACTGCGTCTACTGCTTGCTTCGGGGTAGCGGATGTGTGACTTCTGTCGCATAGAATTGTTAAGAACGCTTACTTACGCAGCGTTTTAGAGAAATCCGGTCAGTTTGTCTCTTCTTCACAACTACGAGATTATACGGGGATCGCGGTCCCGACGACCAAATACTTCCGAATTATTGTATAGATCGCGACAAAGGACATAAGGAAAACTTAAGAGACTTGCATTATTCGCTGCGGCTGTTTTTTCGGTTTATTTAGCTTCTAGAAAACGGTTAGAAAGCCTGCTGTGTCAGCGGGTCTGTGGTGTAGAAAAGCTATTGTAGAAAAGCCTGGTAACCTAGCTCAACAACCTATCAATGGAGAGTTGTTGCGATCGCTTAAAGTTGGCACAGTAAGTTTGTCCACATTTGCTAGCAAAGCAGAAGCTAGCAAAAAACAAATGCTAGCGAGAGTTCATGAAGGTTACTTGGTTCGACGCAAATTCTTGGTTAATTGAATCGGACGACATTCGGATACTGATAGACCCCTGGCTGATTGGCGATCTGGTATTCGAGAGTGTGCCTTGGCTAGTTCGTGGAATTCGGCCCGAGTCAAGCGCGATTCCGCAGAATATTGACCTGATACTGCTTTCTCAGGGCCTAGCTGACCACGCTCATCCGGAGACGCTGCGGGCGATGGATCGCTCGATTCCGGTAGTGGCCTCTCCTGACGGGGCGAAAGTGGCAGAATCGCTAGGGTATGCGTCTGTTAAGGCGATTGATCATGGCGAACAGCTAGAAATAGACGAGCGTTTGCAGATTGAGGCGTTTGTGGGTGCGCCAGTTGGCCCTATGAAAAGGGAGAACGCCTACGTACTGAGCTTTTTGACAGAAGGCGTGCGGGTATATTACGAACCTCACGGCTATCCAGATAGCCAGCACCTAAAAAGCGTAGAACCTGTAGATGTAGCGATTACGCCGATGGCAGATCAGACACTGATGGGAGTTGCCCCCGTGATTCGCGGATCGATTGCCGCACCTAAGATTGCTGAGCTATTGCGTCCTCAGGTGATGCTGCCAACTGCGGATGCAGAACAAGTGACTTACGAAGGACTGATTTCGCCGACGTTGGCGACGAAAGGAGGGGCAGCCAAAATGCGATCGCGCCTATCAAAGCACCTGTCGAAGCAAGGATCGCCAATCAAAGTAATTCAGCCAACAGTCGGAGAAGCAGTAGAGCTAGAGCTTACGGGCTGATGTTGCACTGAATATCTACTGATTCTTATGAGCTAGTTTTGTCGGCTCGTTCTTCAGCGCTAGGGTCGCTTTCCTCAATTTCTCTCCGGTTTAGTCCTGTCGGGTTTGGGGCGAAAGCTCTCTGTGAATCAGTGACTATGCCACCTTGACTATCTTTAGAGGCGAGCAGGGCTTTCAATGCCGCTAGCGTTTGGTCTTGCTCTTGACGAAGCATCTCTAGCTGAGCCATTAGCTGGTCGATCTGAGCCTGTCTGGACTCAGGCGCGACGGCTGCGGCAGTAACTTTTTTCCAAATCCACTGACTAAGGGTAAAGGGCAGCGTAAGGGTAAAGGTAATGACTGCTTTGAGCAGACGTTTCACTAAGTCGGCGGCGAGCTGTATTAGACCAATGCTCAGCAACAGCAGCGCCACCGCGATCAGGGGGTGGGCAAACGCAGCGGTCACTATCATCTGCAGCTGATTAGCAAACTTGGCAAGGGTGTCCAAGGAATCCGATAGATCTAAGAAGTCTATTCGGGGAAATGTCGGGCGTGAAAAGTCAAGCATCGACGTTGTCAGCCCAGATGCAAGCTGATATGGCAGTCTATATAGGGTTTATCTTTTTCAAAGCCGGCGTCAAGTCCAATCTCGTTAATTTTTACACTCAGCTTTACAAGGAGCACTGATTATTTTGAAATCTATTCTGTCCGGTTTTTTAACAATTGCGCTAGCGGTAGTAGTGGTGATAAGCAGTCCACTACCGTCTGTTGCCAATACGCTAACACCGGCCAATGCAGCAATCGATGTAGCCCATTACGTGGCTGTGCTGCCCGGTCTAAAAGGTACTTTTGCAGGTCAGCAGCCCGATAACATTGGGGTAAGCGAGGGTCATCTAGCAGCCTGTCCGTCAACGCAGAACTGTGTGGTAACTCAAGGGGCAGACGAGGAACATGCGATCGCGCCGATTACGTACACAGGCGATCGCGCTACGGCCGTGGCTAACCTAGTCTCTATTTTAGGCGCAGTCCCTCGAACTGAAATCGTCAACCAGGAAGACGACTATATCTTAGCGAAATCGCAAAGCCGCCTGATGGGCTTTGTTGACGATACTGAGTTTTACTTTCCCAAAAACGAGAAGGTGATTCAGATGCGAGCAGCGGCTCGACTAGGGCAGTCAGACTTAGGCGTAAACCGTCGTCGGCTAGAGCAAATTCGCTTGGCGTTTGCTGATTTGGCCTCCTAGTGAGTCCTATCTAGCTTTAGACTGTCAGCTTCAGGCTGTTAGTTCTAGATAGCTAGTTCTAGGACTAGCTATCTAGTTATCTCACCGCAAACGAAAACTGCCGCAGCGATTGCTCACTACGGCAGTTTCTGTATGTCGGTTTTTATAGCAGGTTTAGGGCACAGAGCCTACTAACATACTCGCTATTCATACTCGCTATTGCAGGCACGACTTGAAGACAATCACTTATTTTTTCGTGCGGCTACGGCTCTTTGTCTTAGCCGCCTTCGCTTCTGCTTCTGCGACGACTTCCTCGACGGCTTCTTGAACCTCTACGTCCACTTCTTTAGCCTCTACATCTACTTCCACCGGTTCAGTAAACGTGCTTTCGGTCTCCGGCTCTAGCGGAATAGACTCAGGCTTTAATTTGGTCATGACTTGCGCCTTGACCTTAGCAGCAAACTCAGGATCTTCCTTCATTCGAATAATAGTGTTATCGCGGCCCTGCGCGACGTTGCTACCTTCGTAGCTATACCAGGCGCCCTTACGCACAACGATGTCATACTCCTCTGCAATATCGAGTAGACAGCCTAGGGTAGAGATACCTTCACCAAAAATAATATCGAACTCGGCAATGCGGAAAGGAGGAGCGACTTTGTTCTTCGCAACTTTGACTTTCACACGAATACCAAACTGGTCGTTGCCTTTCTTCAAAGTTTGAATGCGGCGAATATCTAGGCGGACAGAGGCGTAGAACTTTAGAGCGTTACCACCAGTAGTAGTTTCGGGGTTGCCGTAGGTAACGCCAATTTTGAGGCGTAGCTGGTTAAGGAAGATGACGGTGCACTGCGATTTGCCAATATTGCCGGTAATTTTTCGCAGCGCTTGGCTCATCAGTCTGGCCTGAAGGCCCATATGAGAGTCGCCCATTTCGCCCTCAATTTCGGCGCGAGGAGTCAGGGCGGCAACAGAGTCAATGACAATAAGGTCGACCGCAGAAGAGCGTACGAGCTGATCGCAGACCTCTAGGCCCATTTCGCCGGTATCAGGCTGAGAGATTAGCAGATCCTCAATGTTGACACCTAGGTTTGCAGCGTAGTAAGGGTCAAGCGCGTGCTCTGCGTCAATAAAGGCCGCAACGCCACCTTGGCGCTGAACTTCTGCGATCGCATGCAAGGCCAGGGTCGTCTTACCCGAACTTTCTGGGCCATAGATTTCAATCACACGGCCTTTGGGCAATCCACCGCCTAGCGCCATATCTAGCGTTAGGGCCCCAGTTGGAATCGTTTCTACCTGCATCCGATTGGCTTCACCCAACCGCATAATGGACCCTTTTCCAAAGTTACGCTCAATTTGAGTGAGCACTGAGTCGAGAGCTTTTTGCTTTTCAGAAGAGGCGTTAGCAGCCATAGGTATTTCCGGAGAGTGAGTTGATGACGTGAGTCGTAGTTGGTTTGTAGTTAATTCGTAGTTAGTTCAGCGATACTTGATGATGCTGGCTGAACCGATGAGATAAGTTCTTGGGTAAAATTCGCTATACTAATTTTAGTACACGTGCACTAAATCGACATCTCTAAATATAGCGGGCTAGCTCTAGCGTTCGCCGGTCAATTTATCCTTAGTCAGCTCCCATCTAGTCAATCTAGTCAATTGATACAGATTTGAATTTGGATTTTCTCTATCGCACAAAATATCACGCAAATGTGTCTAACCGTAGCGCAGTTCATACGCTGCGCCGAATGGACTCATATTGTAGATGAATCGTAGGTAGATCAAGGATAAATTTGATCTTAAAAGCGAGCCGAGTAGACATTTGTTTTGCGATGGTTAGATTTTTAGCGCGCTCGTCCCTGTTCTGTGAGTCTGTTTTTCCTAGGACTCATCTCTACCTAAACTATGCAAAATTGTGAACTTGTTGACGTTCTCACTCAACCTGACTGGGTTATCGCGATTGGACGCGTAGCCATCGGGTTAGGAGAGTATGGCTATCGCTGCTGGGTCTTTACACCCGACTTTACAGTCTTAGATGACGGAGAAGTCCATCGCTCACGCGAGGCAGCGGCTGAAAGCGCGAGGCGACTGGTTATGGATTCTCGCGAATACTAACAGGCTGCTGGTTGAATATAGTCAACGGAGTACGGCTAACAGAGTAGCCCAACAGCCTATGTAGTCTGTGGAAGCATAGCAGCACTATATATATCAGCGCTAGATAGAATATATCGGTGCTAGATAGCAGTGATATATATAGTGCCCATTAGCTAGCAACTTCCTCAATGGCACTGTCTCCTCCAATGGCACTGTTTTGCGAATTATTTCGCAGGTAGCGTCAGTGTGAAGGCGGTTTGTTCGCCCTGCGTTTCACTCAAGTGCAGATCGCCCTTGTGCGCGCGGGCAATTTCTCTAGACAGGCTAAGCCCTAAGCCAAAGCCTTCTCGCTTGCGGTTGCGCGAAAGATCGCCTCGATAGAATCTATCAAAGATGCGATCGCACTCTTCGTCCGGAATTGCTTGGGAAGCATTTGCCACGGTAATTTTCACTGTTTTATTCCGCACGACGCCTGCAATTGACAGCCACTGCTGTTTGGAGCTAGGGGGCAAGTTATATTTGATCGCATTGTCAATCAGGTTTTGGAGTACTTGCGTGAGCAAATCGCGATCGCCCCTAACTTTTAAGCCTTTTTCCAACGCTACTGTCACAGGTAGCGCGGGCGCGAGCAGCTCAATATCTTCTACCAAAACGTCTAAAATCTTGCCAATATCTACCGAGTCTTGCCGCAGGCTCATTTGGCCAGCATCGGCCAAAGACAGCAACAGCAGCTTACGGACGATGGTACTCAGCCGAGAAACTTCATCTAGCAGATGGCTTAAGCGCTGCTGTAGCGCCGAGCCCGACTCAGCCTGCTGCATCATTCGCTCTAACTCACCTCGTAGAATAGCTAGCGGAGTTTTTAGCTCGTGGGCCGCATCGCCGCTAAAGCGAGAAGATTGCTTGAAGCTGCGCTCTAGGCGGGTGAGCATTTGATTGAAAACTTCAATTAGCTCCACAAATTCCACGTCAGTGCTACCGACGGGCACTTGCTGATCTAGCCCAGTAGCGGTGACTTGTTTGATCACGCTAGTCAGCTTACGCACAGGCTTGAGGGCGCTACCCGATAGCACCCAAGCGCCGGCTGCAATCATCAGTAGCGTACCGGGAATAGCAACCAAAAAGATATTGCGAATGACCGCCATGTCTTGATCGATAGTTTGCAAACTGACAGCGATCGCACCTCGCCCAGACTCCGCCCTGATGACACCTACACGCCAGTTACCCGCTGCTGTGTTAGGCGTGAACACCTCTTTGCGACTGCTATCGACGGCGGCACCTGCGGTACCTATGCTTTCTAATGCTGCTTTTTCTGCTGTGTCTGTCAGCTCTTTGTCCTTCGTCTTCAGCAGCTCTCCAATGTTAAGTGCAACGGTTCCAAGCCGCGCGCCATCGACAGAATAATGAATAGTGCGGCCATCTCTATCAACTGAAAGAAGGGCGATGGGCGTGCCTACTTGAATCTCTAGCTCACGAGGCAAGTCTCCAGAAAAGGTCTCCCACCAGTCGGGTGATTGCATAGGCACCATCTTCCGCAGCTGGCTGTCGAGTTTGGCATCTAAGCTACTAACCTTTGCCACGTATATCAGTCGCCAGGCGACTAGGCCAAAACCGACAAGCGCCCCACCGGCTAGGGCCACCAACAGCAGCGCAATCCGTAAGCGAAAAGATGCTAGCTTCACCAAGGTCCTCTTTGCTTATGGCCTACTTTTCTACCAATTGCTTTGCATATTGTTTTGCGCAGAGACGTAACAGAGACGCATAGGATTTTTTCTAATTGACGCCTTTTGGTTTATGCCGCTCAACTATGCCACTTGACGGAACCGATAGCCAACGCCACGCACGCTCTCAATCCAGCGCTCTTCACCTTTGATATCTATTTTCTTTCGCAGCCTTTGAATGCAGACATCGACGACGTTGGTACTAGGGTTGAAGTTATAGCCCCAGACATGCTCTAGCATTTGGGTGCGGGTAAAAACGCGGCCAGGCGATCGCATCAAATACTCCAGCAGGTTAAACTCTCTTGTCGTCAGTTCCACAAGATGCGAACTGCCAGCGGACTCATAGGTTACCATTCGCGTCAAACGATCTAGCCGAAAAGGGCCAACGGTGACGATGTTTTGGCGATCGCTAACGCTGCGCCTAGCCACCGCGTTTATTCTGGCGACTAGCTCTTCGACGAAAAAGGGCTTAGCAATATAGTCATCGGCCCCTAAGTTAAGACCCTGTAAGCGGTCATCTAGCTCGTTGCGGGCAGTTAGCAAAATCACTGGCGTGTTGTGACCTGCCTGTCGCAGATGTTCGAGAATAAAGAGCCCGTCTTTTCCAGGTATCATAATATCGAGCAAAATCACGTCATACTCATGACTCAGCGCTTTAGCGTAGGCAACATCGCCGTGGTCGCAGTAGTCCACTACAAACCCCTGCTCTTTCAATCCTACCTGTACAAAACTGGCAATTTTAGGCTCATCTTCGACAAACAAAACATGCACTGACGTGACCTCACGCGCTAAAACGTCTCTAGCAGCACTCCCTAGTAACCAGCATTTTATAACGTCTGTTTTCACCCGAGCTTATTGCAAGCACAGAGTAAGATCTTGCTAGTCTCTTTATTGCTAGTCTCTTTAAAAGTACTCGCGCTCAGCCTGCTATGACGAATTTGCTCCGCACGCCTCTGTACAATATCTGCCGCCAGCAACATGCTAGGATGACTCCTTTTTCTGGCTGGGAGATGCCAGTTCAGTTCAGCGGTATCCGGCAAGAGCATCAGGCAGTGAGAACAGCAGCCGGCGCATTCGATATCTCTCATATGGGCAAATTTGTGCTGCGAGGGCCAGATGTGATCGCGCAGTTACAGCAGCTAGTGCCTTCGGACCTGTCGCGGCTAATAGCTGGGAAAGCTCAATATACGGTGCTGCTAAACGAACAAGGTGGCATCATCGACGATCTGATTGTCTATCATCAGGGCCGCTCACAGGCTGTCGAAACTATCACCCTAATTGTGAATGCAGGAACAACCGAGAAAGATAGAAAGTGGATTCAGTCGCACCTGAGCGACACAGTGCAGCTTCAAGACCTTTCTCGTGAGCAGGCGCTGATCGCCGTGCAGGGGCCAACTGCAACTAGCACCTTACAACAGCTATGTCCTCACGAAAATCTTCAAGCGATCGCTCGCTATGGGCACCACACGGGTAAAGTCTTGGGCCACACGGCTTTCTTAGCGCGAACGGGCTATACCGGAGAAGATGGCTTTGAGGTAATGGTGGCGGCGACGGCGGCTGAGGAAGTGTGGCAGCAGCTAATGAACTTGGGTGTGACTGCCTGCGGGCTAGGCGCCAGAGATACGCTCAGACTAGAGGCGTCTATGGCGCTGTATGGCCAAGATATCAAAGACGATATTAGCCCAATAGAAGCGGGTTTGAGCTGGCTGGTGCACTTAGAGAAAGCTGAAGATTTCATCGGACGATCAGTACTTGAAGCGCAGAAAGCAGCGGGATCATCTCGTCGGCTGGTAGGGTTGGTGCTCGAAGGGCGAAATATTGCGCGGCATGACTATCCTATTTTGAAAGGGGAAAAGGAGGTTGGCATTGTCACTAGTGGGACCTTTTCGCCAACGCTAGGGTATCCGGTAGCGCTAGGCTATGTTCCCGCTGAGCTGTCAAAAGTAGGACAGCGCGTAGAGGTGGCCATTCGCAATAAGCGCTTTCCGGCGACGGTAGTGAAACGTCCTTTTTATAAGGCGCCGAATAAAGCGCCGAATAAAGCGTCTAAGAAGACATTCAAGTGAGAAAGCAGCAAGTAAAACCGACCAAGTAGCTTTACTATAAAAGCTGGAATGTGACGTCTTAAGCTCTCTCAAGAAAACACCTCTCAAGAAAACATCATGGCCTTTGAGTACCCTGACGACCTGAAGTATCTAGACAGCCACGAGTACGCTCGTGTTGAAACCGATAGCGAGACGGTGACAGTGGGCATCACGTCGTTTGCAGTAGACCAGATGGGTGATGTGGTATTTTTGGAGCTGCCCGAGGTGGGTGATGCGGTGGAACAGGGTGAAAACTTTGGCACTATTGAGTCGGTAAAGGCAGTAGAAGATTTAAAAGCGCCGGTTTCAGGTGAGGTGATAGAAATTAACGAGGCGCTGGTAGAATCGCCCGAGGATATTGCCAATAATGCCTACGGTAGCGGCTGGTTAATTAAGATAAAGGCGGCTGATCTGACAGATTTGGATCAGGCGATGTCGGCGGCAGACTATCGGCAGCAGGTAGAGGGTGAGTAGCAGAAGATGTAACAGGTTGCGATCGCATCTCTCCTCTAACTAAATACCAACACACTAACTACCAACACAAAATCGCAGAGTAGAAAAGCGCCGAACGCTAGACAAAGGGCACTCTATTTATACGGCTTGATACGACTCTTTTAACGGGTGCTTGAAAGATTCTGATAGAACAGCCTACAAGCAATAGATAGGCCGATGTCTGCAACTTCTCTTAATATTGTATCTGGCGCGGCTTAATCATTTGTTTAGGCTCAATCATTTGTTTAACCGTCGAGTTAGTCAAGTTAACTCCTGAGACGAGCTGAGACAAGCGCTTTGTACACCGACAGCGATCGCACTTTTTATGTCATACGAGTCAACGACAGCTGCTGCTGAGGTTATTGCTTCAAAGACTGATTTTTCCGCTACTGTTGCTAATCAGGAACGCTCTGACTGGATGGATAAGCTAGCGAGCGATCGCTTTGCTGAGCGCCATCTAGGATTGACCGAGACGGATATAGCCAAAATGCTAAAGGTGCTGGGCTTTGAGACGCTAGAGGCTTTGATATCGGCAGCAGTTCCAGCGGGTATTCGCCTGAGTGAGCCGCTAGCGGTAGGCTCAGCGCTCAGTGAGACAGCCGCCCTAGAGAAAATTGCGGCGATCGCTAGTCAAAATCAGGTCTATCGCAGCTACATCGGGCTGGGCTATTACAACTGCGTGACACCGCCTGTGATTCAGCGAAATATTTTAGAAAATCCGGGTTGGTACACGCAATACACGCCTTATCAACCCGAAATTTCTCAAGGTCGCTTAGAGGCCTTACTGAACTATCAAACGATGGTGACCGATCTAACCGGGCTAGAGATTGCCAACGCCTCTTTGCTAGACGAAGGCACGGCAGCGGCTGAGGCGATGAGCATGAGTCTTGGCTTATGTAAAAACAAAGCGGCGAAGCAGACAAAGCGCTACTGGGTATCAGCCGCCTGTCATCCGCAGACAATTGAGGTGATCAAAACGCGATCGCTCCCTCTGGATATTGAGGTAGTAATAGGCGATCACCGACAGATAGACTTTAAGGCCGAAGCCCCTTTCTTTGGGGCGTTACTGCAATATCCGGCGACGGATGGTGCAATTTACGACTACAGCAATTTTACTGAGCAGGCACATCAGGCCGGAGCGATTGTTGCAGTTGCAGCAGATTTGCTTAGTCTGACGCTGTTGAAAGCGCCGGGTGCGTTTGGCGCAGATATCGCGGTGGGTAATACCCAAAGATTCGGGGTGCCGCTCGGCTACGGTGGACCTCATGCGGCTTATTTTGCAACCAGGCAGAGCTACGCTCGCAAGCTGCCCGGTCGGTTGGTTGGGCTCTCCAAAGACAGCAAAGGTGCACCGGCGCTACGGCTAGCGCTGCAAACTCGCGAGCAGCATATTCGTCGAGATTCGGCAACGAGCAACATCTGCACGGCTCAGGTTTTGCTAGCTATTATTGCTAGCAGCTACGCGGTTTATCACGGACCGGCTGGATTAAAGGCGATCGCAACTCGGGTGCAACAGCTTACCAGCGCCTTAGCCGATGGACTCAGAAAGCTAGGCTACTCTGTAGGAAGTGAACCTGTATTCGATACATTGACAGTAGAAACAGGCGATCGCACAGCTAATATCACAGCGCTAGCCGCAGAACAGCAAATCAACCTGCGCTGCGATTTGACTGGGCGTCTAGGTATTTCACTAGATGAAACAACGGGCGTAGAACAGATTGCTGATCTGCTCTCAATTTTTGCTGGAGCCAAAAGTGCGTCCGGCCAGAACGGGCTCAACCAGAACGGGCTCAACCAGAACGGGCTCAACCAGAACGGGCTAGACCAGAACGGGTTAGGCCAGAACGGATTAAGTGTGCGATCGCTCCAGCCACAGCCTTTGCCCGCCACCCTCGCGCGCACTTCAGACTATCTCACTCACCCTGTCTTCAACCAGTACCACAGCGAAACAGAGCTATTGCGCTATCTCTACAGCCTACAAAAGAAAGATCTCTCGCTAGCAGATGCCATGATTCCATTGGGATCTTGCACGATGAAGCTAAATGCAACGGCTGAAATGATTCCTATCACCTGGCCAGAATTCGGGCAGATTCATCCGTTCGCGCCGCTCTCGCAAACCCAAGGCTATCAAACTCTGTTCACTCAGTTAGAAGACTGGCTGGCAAATATCACAGGATTTGCAGGCGTCTCCTTGCAGCCCAATGCAGGCTCACAAGGTGAGTACACAGGATTGTTGGTAATTCGCCAATACCACGCAAATCGAGGAGAGGCCGATCGCAACATTTGCTTAATTCCTCAGTCGGCTCATGGGACAAACCCAGCGAGCGCGGTAATGGCCGGGATGAAAGTTGTTGCTGTGAACTGCGATGACGACGGCAATATCGATGTGGATGATTTGATCCTAAAAGCTGAAAAGCACCAGGATAGGCTCTCGGCGCTGATGGTGACGTATCCCTCTACTCACGGCGTATTCGAAGAGAGTATCAAAGCGGTCTGCGACATTGTGCATCGCTGCGGCGGCCAGGTATATATGGACGGAGCAAATATGAACGCGCAGGTAGGCCTGTGCAGCCCTGGTGATATTGGCGCAGATGTCTGCCACCTAAACTTGCACAAAACGTTTTGCATTCCGCATGGTGGCGGTGGTCCTGGCGTAGGTCCGATTGGCGTGGCAGCACACCTAGTGCCTTTTTTACCAGGGCATAGTCTGGTAGATATGAAACCAGCAGAGGTCCGTTCAGCAAAGGCTCGTTCAGCGGAAGCCGACAAGGATCTCTCGATTGGAGCTGTTTCTGCCGCACCATGGGGCAGCGCGAGCATTTTGCCAATCTCTTGGATGTATATTCAGATGATGGGAGCTGAGGGGCTAAAGCGAGCAAGTGAGCTGGCGATTTTGAGTGCCAACTATATCGCCAAGCGTCTAGAGGAACACTACGACACTTTGTACAAGGGTAGCAGCGGTCTGGTAGCACATGAATGCATTGTGGATCTGCGTGGGTTCAAGAAAAGTGCGCAGGTGAATGTTGATGATATTGCTAAGCGCCTGATTGACTATGGCTTTCATCCACCAACAATGTCTTGGCCTGTAGCTGGGACAATTATGGTGGAGCCAACCGAGAGTGAGTCTTTGCGAGAGGTAGATCGGTTTTGCGATGCGATGATTGCGGTTCGCGCTGAGATTGAACAGATTGAGTCCGGTGCGATCGCCGCTGCCGACAGTCCTTTACTCCATGCGCCGCATACGACGGCTGATTTGGTGGAGCATTGGGACCGGGCCTACGAGCGATCGGTGGGCGTATTTCCAACAGACTGGAGCCGCGATCGCAAGTTTTGGCCGAGCGTCAATCGGATTGATCAGGCATTTGGCGATCGCAATTTGATCTGCACTTGCCCGTCAATGGATGAGTTTATTGAAGATTAACGACTGATACTTAGATCTGTTAACCAAGATCTGTCAATCAACCACGGCGGTGGTCTAATCCCACCGCCAATGATATAGTTTGCAAGCCGTGAGCCTCTAGCCGGCTGACCAACCCCTCTAGTATGGTTTTAACCATCGTAGGTCCTTCATATATCCAACCTGTGTAGGTCTGAAGAAGCGAAGCACCAGCGGTAATTTTTTCCCAAGCGTCATCCGCAGTAAAAATACCGCCAACGCCAACGATCGGCAGTGCGCCCTGTGTCTGTCGATAGATAAGACGAATCACTTCTGTTGAACGCTGACCAACCGGTGCGCCGCTAATACCGCCTGCTTCGTCTTTTACCGCTTTACCAGTGGCCTCAATAGTTTGAGTCTTGAGGCCCTCTCGATTGACGGTGGTGTTAGTGGCGATAATACCCGCTAGCTCATATTCCTGGGCAAGTGCAACAATTTCATGAATATCTTCGGTAGCCAGGTCAGGAGAGATTTTGACCAGCAAAGGTTTATTAGTCGAGTTAGCGGTTTGTAGTGAGTCCAGAATGGGGGCAAGCTGTTCTTTGGCTTGGAGCGATCGCAGCCCCGGCGTATTCGGCGAAGACACATTCACCACAAAGTAGCTACCTTGCTCTTTCAATAGCTCGAAGCTTTGGCGATAGTCTGCGGCAGCCGCTTCAAGCGGGGTAATCTTCGACTTGCCCAGATTAACGCCAATAGGTATGGGGTAGTGACCGTTGGGCCAGTGCTGATGCAACCGGTCAGAGAGCGCAGCGGCCCCTGCATTATTGAACCCCATTCGGTTTAGCGCTGCGCTATCGGCAGGCAAGCGAAACAGTCGAGGCTGCAGATTGCCCGGTTGGGCATAGTAGGTCACAGTACCAAGTTCGGCAAAGCCAAAGCCAAGTAGCGGCCAGGCCCGAGCGGCTGTGCCATCTTTGTCGAATCCGGCAGCTAGACCCAAAGGATTATTAAAGGAGAGGCCCCATAGAGACTGTCGAAGCGGGTGAGCGAGGCGATCGCGGCGATAAGCGTTCACGCTAAGCGTGTTAGTGAGCGAGGCCTGTGCAGCTAGGCGTGTAGGTTGATGAAACAGCGAGCCATGCGTGGGCTCTGTGGCTAACCATGCGAGTAGATTGATAGTCTGTCGGTGAACCGTTTCTGGATCGGCTTTAAATCCTTTGAATAAAAGCGGACGCAAACCGAACCTGTAGAGCTGCTGCAAAAGAAGTGCCTGGAGAAGATGCCTGAAAGAAATACCTGAAAGAACCCGCCTGCAAGAAATGCCAATCGCGAGGATTTATAGCTTATCAAGCTAGGCTGACCCCTGAACAATTTTTGAACAGGTTGCTTCAACTAGTTTGCTCCAACTGACAGACAGTTCGTTGGGTCAATCAAACGTGAAGGGAACCATACGGGTATAAAGACTTCGAGAATATTGAGTACTTGGCCTGTGGTTACACGGGGTTTGTGAACTATGCCTAAGCCTATTGCCCATCGTACTGAACCCTATGGTAACCAACGCAGCAGTAAGCTTACTGACCGACGGGCTGCTAGCGATCCGAGTCAGCAAGATCTCAGTCAGGTGCTGCCCGCTATATGGGAGGCAGACACCTTAGACCAATCGATTCAAGTAGCCCTCGAGGCGGTTCAAGCTGAGTTTGGCTATTCTCTGCTGTGGGTTGGGCTCCATGACCGCTTTGCGCACAAGCTAGATACTCGCGGCGTGCTAACTAGTGGACCTAGACGCTTTTCTCACACCTCGCTTGTCCTACATCCTGGCGACTTCTTAGAGCAGGTGATTGTGCAGATGCAGCCGAAGGTAGTAGCAGATATTCGCGACGAATCGCGGGTGGGTGCCTGGGCGCGAATTGCTAAAAGCTTCGAGCTACAAGGCACGGTGATGCTGCCCATTCAGCGACGAAATATTTGCTTTGGGCTGATGGTGCTAGGCTCTAGGCGCTGGGGAACAGAGCCTGGCATTCTAGAAAATTCTACGCTGCTGGCAATCAACAATGCGCTGGCAGAAGCGATTCATCAGCGGGCGCTAGAAGAGCAAAGGCAGCAGACCAAACAACCCGCCAAACCGCTGTTATCTCTGTTAGATGATCTAGGAGACTTGCCTGGGCTAGATAGCCGTTTGCAGGTGATCGCAGATGAAACACAAAAGTTTGTAGGGACGCCTGCCAGTATTTATTGGCTAGAGCCGAAAGGCAGACAGTTTTGGTGTCGAATCGGTAAGCTAGCTGGAAAGTCAGAAGCCACGCTGCTAGTCAGTGAAGTACAAAGCCTATATCAGGCGCTTTGCAGCGGTGAAATGCTGGTAATTGGTGAGCTGGAAGGGTCGCTTCAGGCCAGCGTAGTCAACCGGCTGATGCTGCACTTAAAAGCTCAGTCGCTGATGGTTGCGCCCATTATCTACCAGCGTGAGCTTCAGGGATTTGTGATAGTCGAGGGTAGCGGTCCTCGAATCTGGAGTGAAGTAGAAAAAGACTATATGCGCGGAGTCGCTCAACTCGCGGGCCTGGTGATGCCAACAGCTGAAATGGATACGGCGCTAAGTCGGATGCGCTCTGACTATCTACTTACGGCGGGCGTAACGCGTAGTATTCACAGCGATCGCGACTGGTTGCATGTGCTAAGCGTCTGCGTTGATCAGCTAGCGGTTCGGATGGGCGGCGATCAGCTATTGGTGCTGCGAGCTAATACCGATCGCGGTGGCTTTGATCTGTGCTATCGCGCGGGTCAAGGAACAGGCGCCAATAGAGCTAATAGAATTGAGCACTGGCAGCCTTTGGACAGTGTCGATGAGCAGATGCTGCGACAGGCGCATTCACCGGCGAGTGTAGAGAGCTTGGCAGACGATTTAAAGTTTTCGGCTTGGCGATCGCACCTCCAGGCACTCGGTGCTAAGTCTTTGCTCGCGAGCAATACGTCACCGGGACACGCACCTGAAGGAATTGTCATCGTGCTCGATAAAGCCGAACGGCGCTGGAGTCAGGCTGACCGTGAGCTAGTGCAAATGATCAGCAATCAAATTGGGCTGATTTTGCATCAGTGGTGGCTACAGCGCCGAACCGATCAGCAGGCGCAGCTACACGAGACAGTTCAGTGGGGAATGCGCAGCCTACAGCGGCTTTCTAAACTCGAAGCACTCGATCAGTCGGCTACTCGTCATATAGCCCAGCTGCTGCATGTGCCCCTAGTCGGGCTGGTGACTTGGGAAAACGGCGCTGATGTGGCCCACGTTAGCAGCGTCGCAGCTCAGGGCAGCAGCTTTCAGCTAGATAACCAGCACCCAATTTTGATAGTCGCTGATGCGCTCATTCACTGGGCGATCGCAACAGAAGGACTGCTGATCGTGAGGCTAGAAGATTTGCCTACCGATGCGCCACGTTGGATTAGCGGGCCGGCGAATTCTCAGGTATTAGCGATGGCGCTAAGAACAGCCCCAGAGCATGAGCCCAACGCAATTTTGGTATTTGCTGATAGCGCTAGCCGGCAGTGGTCAGAGGAGCAGACAAGGCTGCTGGCGATTGTGGTAAACCAACTGGCCTGGTGTCGGCGTCATTTAAAGCTAACCAATCAAATGCTAATTCAACAGCAGCAGCTCACTCAGCTGAACTGGTATAAGCAGCACCAAATTGAAGATCTCAGTCGAAGCCTGAATGCCTGCTTGCAGCAGCTAAGCCTGCGCGCTGACACAGCTAATCCTCGCGAGCAGATGCGACTAGCGCAAATGGACGAGCTGATTAAGCGGCTGAGCCATGTGACCCACAAGGAGCGCTGGGCGATCGCGCTTGAACACCAAAGAACGCCGCTAGTTAGCTTGATCAAGCGAGTGAGTGCGCGGGCAAGTTCGCTCATTCAAGAGAAGCAGCTTTGGTCCAAGGTTCACTGTGAGAGCAATTTGACGATTGTAGGCGACGTTGTAAAAATCGAGTTTGTGCTATACGAGCTGCTAGCAACGGCCTGTGAGCGTTCCCCGGTGGGCGATCGCATTGACATTTGGTGTCGCCCCATCGACAGTCAGTGGCTAGAAATTTCGATTACTGACGAGGGTAGCGTTTCAGCCCAGGTGCTAAAAGAGCTGAGAAAAGGACAACCGTTGGATTTGCTATCGCCTTTAACCTTGCACCAGCCAAACAACAGCTATCTTTGGGTTTGCCAGTCTTTGATGCAGCTTTTGGGTGGGGAGTTCACGCTTAACAGCATGGAGGATGGTCGAACGCTTAGCCGAGTGATGCTGCCCCTAGGTCACGGCGCTGCCGACGGTGATTGACCGATAGACTAGCATTGGCTCTTTTTGGCTGGCCTTGCCAGTACTCGCAATATGTCTACCGCCTACGGCTGGCTATCAAAGTCACTCAACACGCTGCACCAGGCTAACTGGCATCGTAGCGTGCAGGCAATCGAGGGCTTAGCGGGACCCTTGGTGCAAGTAGGTGGGCAGGCGATGGTAAATTTGGCTAGCAACGACTACTTAGGACTAGCGGGCGATAGGCGATTAATTGAGCAGGCGATCGCAGCTACAAAAGCCTATGGTACAGGCGCTACCGGCTCTCGGCTACTCAGCGGGCACAGAGCAATACACCGCCAGTTGGAAAACGCGATCGCCCAGCTCAAACGCACTGAAGATGCCATTGTATTCAGCAGCGGCTACCTCGCGAACATTGGAACAATTACTGCGCTGACTAACAGCCGTGATCTGATTTTGAGCGATGAATACAATCACGCCAGTCTGAAGAATGGCGCCCGCTTAAGCGGGGCAAGTGTAATCACCTATCGGCATTGCGATCTGGTCGCGCTAAAAGAACAGCTGGTATCGCATCGAGCCAACTATCGCCGCTGTTTGATTGTGACCGATGGGGTGTTTGGTATGGATGGAGATGTCTGTCCGCTGCCAGAGATCTTGGACTTGGCAGACCAATTTGAATCGATGGTGATGATTGATGAGGCGCACAGTGCGGGCGTACTGGGTGCAACGGGTGCGGGCTGCGCTGAGCATTTTGGCTGTAGCCATCGACCCATGGTACAAATGGGAACGCTCAGCAAAGCGTTTGCTAGCTTGGGGGGTTACGTGGCGGGTAGCGCTGAGCTAATTGATTTTTTGCGCAATCGGGCCCCGAGCTGGATATACACAACAGGGCTCTCGCCAGCGGATACGGCGGCGGCAATAGGTGCGATCGTACTACTTCAGCAAATGCCCCACAGACTGACTCGCCTACACCAAAACGCTCGCTATCTAGCCGCAGGCATAGACTCGTTAATACTCAAACAGAGTAGCCTGACTGCCAGTCAGACTACCAGTCAGACCATCAGCCAGCCTGAGCTTGAAAGAACCAGCCCAAGAACCCATCTCAAACGTCTGCCCACAGATTCAGCTATCGTCTGCCTGCAAGTCAAAGACGCAGCGACCGTCTTAAGACTGAGTCAACAGCTCAAGCAGCAAGGTATTCTCGTCTCAGCGGTGCGCCCACCCACAGTGCCTATCAGTCGTCTGCGTATGAGCGTGATGGCAACCCACACACAGGCACACCTAGATCAGTGCGTTGCTGCGGTTGCGCAGGCCTTGTGTACTTTAGAGGCAATAACTTTAGAAGCAGCGATAAAGACAGCAATATAGAAATCCTGCCGACAGACATAAGGCCATGATGGTAATATCCTTTAGAATTGAAGCCGAAATCACTTAATTTTTGCTTCTAGAAATTCCATGACAGAGACCAACACAGTAGATATTAACTGCGCTGAAGCGTGCAAGAACGGCTGCGTTCTAGGGGACCAGTGCCCGCACAAAGAAGATCGAGAGAAAGCCTCTCAGTTTATTGAAGAAACTTCTTTGGACACCATACTAGAGATGGCCGCCGAAGCAGTCCGGCGCAAGCAGCAAGAGCGAGTCAGCGAAGGACCCAAATGGGTCTTTCCTGAAGACGGCATCAAGCCTTAGATCCTTAGGTTGCAGCTTCTCTAGTCTCAGCTTTTGAGTTCGCCTATTTGCTCTCCTATCTCCTGAGCATCCAAATCCTGCGTTGAACCTTCCCAGCGAATAGCTAATTTTTCCTGCGGAATACCCGTTCTAATATTCGCCTGATCGAAGGCGTACTTGATGCGCGCTCTAAGTTCGCGGGCAACATGCCATTGCTTCAAAGGCTGGGTCTTTAGCCATAGCCGTAGGGTGATGCCGGTATAGTCAATGGATTCAACGCCGAGCAGGTCGGGGGGCTCAAGAATTAGCTGCTGCCATTCGCTATCTTCTGCCATTCCAGTAGCCGTATCTTTCAGAATTGATAGCGCTTTGTTCAGATCTGTACTGGGCTCTACGCTGATCAGCAAATCTACCTGCGACCAGTCCTTAGACAGGTTTTGAACGATGCCAATTTGACTATTCGGAATCGTAATCAGCCGCCCTTCCGTATCGCGTAGCTGGGTGATGCGCAAGTTGACCACCTCGACGCTTCCTGAGATATCACCGACAGCAATCACATCGCCAACGCCAAACTGATCTTCTAGCAAAATCAGAAAGCCGTTGATAATGTCCTTAATTAGGCTCTGAGCGGCCAGCGAAATGCCAACGCCGATGATACCTGCTCCGGCTAACAGCGGGCCAACTTCAATCCCAGCGGTAGACAGCATCGCCAGCACAACGACGCCAAATATCACAGCGCCCGCAATGCCCTTCGTGACCTGAGAGAACGTCAGCAGTCGCAAGCTTAGTCTTTCAGAAGCTTCCGGGGCCCAGTGCGCACCCTCCTGCAAAGCTAAAAAGGCTTTGTCGGTGACAAGACTAACGAGTCTAAGGAATAGATAGCCGAGACCTGCAATCAGAAAAATTCGAGCGGGAACTTTAGCCCAGTAGCCTAGAAAGGTGGTGATCCATCTGCTGTAGGGAAATAGTGACAGTATCCACAGCAGACTACCAATGCTGAGCCCGAGTTGAAAGAGCCGTGTAAAGCCCAGTTCAAGTTCGTTAATCTTGCGCTTTTGGCGATTATCTAGACGAGCTTTGAATAAATCGAAGACCGAATCAACCGTCTCAATTACAGAAAAGGCCCGCAGCGGCGGCCGGGTTTCACTGGTAGCTTGGTCTAGCTGCGTATTGGTGTTAGTTAGTCTAAGCGCTCTACGCGTCAAAAATTTTTCTATGCGCTTGCTAAGGCCGAAAAGCAGCGTGGCTGCAGTAATAATAGCGATCGCAATACGAGCCTGCTGGATGAGAAACGCGGCCTGACGCTCTAGCCGATAGCGGGTTATAGCAGTCTCGATATTCTCTTGCAGGGCGATCGCATACAGGCTGGGATCGCCATAGCTGCTACTGGCCGCATCCAGGTCAGTCACTGTCAGTAGCAGCAAATCATCAACAAAAATAACGGGTAGCTGGCTAGGCTGATCGGTTTTGACAGTAACAGATTGATCTTGGCCTAGCTGCCTGCGGGCTGCCTGGTTCAATCGCTGCTGAATTTCTTCCGCCCTAGTTTCAGCAGGCTGCTGCCCCTCAACTGCGGGCGCGCTAAGGTAGAACACGGTTCTACCATCTAGATAAATAGGGGCAAAGCTATCAGCCTTATCATCTGCTGGGTTGGTAACAAGATCTGTGAGTGGCCAAGTAGGCAGCAGTCGACCGGTAGCAGAGCGAGACTCTGCGGAAGACGAGGTTGGCGGTGTCGGCGCTGGGGAGGAAGGTTGGCTTTGAGTCGGTAGCTGAGGGGGGCTTTGAGCAGAGCTAGGATAGCTAGGAAACGCGATCGCGGTAGCAAGTAGCATCGCCCAAAGTATTGACCAGAGCATAGCTACTTTTTTACGCATAAGGTATTAAGCTGCATTAGCCTATAAACATTTCTCGCCTATGCTCGCAGATTTATGACTGATCGCGCTATCCCTCCTTCTACTAGTGCCAGTAACGATATCAGTAATGATGCCGGCAACAATCAGGCCAGTGACGCTGCCTGGATGCTGCGATGCTGCGAGCTAGCAGCCAAAGCGGCAGGCCACACCGCGCCTAACCCACTCGTGGGCTCTGTGGTTGTCAAAGACAATATTGCGGTAGGGGAAGGATTCCACCCCAAAGCGGGCGAGCCTCATGCAGAGGTTTTCGCTCTGCGCGCAGCCGGCGATTTGGCTAGAGGCGCAACGCTGTATGTGAACTTGGAGCCCTGCAACCACATAGGCCGTACGCCGCCGTGCAGTGAGACCATTATAGCTGCAGGCATTCGGCGTGTAGTGATTGGAATGCGCGATCCGAATGCCCAAGCCAGTGGGGGAATTCAGACGCTGCAAGCAGCGGAAATTGAGGTTAGCACAGGGGTAGAAGGGAAACGCTGTGAACAGTTAAACGAGGCGTTCAGCTATCGGATAAGACACCGCAAGCCTTTTGGCATTTTGAAATACGCCATGACGCTAGATGGCAAAATCGCCACTACAACAGGCCACAGTGCGTGGGTAAGCGGACCTGAATCACGTCAGCGGGTGCACCAACTGCGCAGCCAGTGCGACGCAGTGGTTGTGGGTGGCAACACCGTCCGCCAGGATAATCCTCGTTTGACTAGCCATGGTGAGGGATCGCACAATCCGTTACGGGTCGTCATGAGCCGCCATTTAGATTTACCTACGGACTGTAACCTATGGGATGTTTCGATTGCACCGACGCTGGTGGTCGCTCGAATCGATGCAGATAGAACTGTGGCTAAAAGGCTAGAGGCGCAGGGAGTACAGGTGATATTAACTGACGATCTGAGCCCTACATTTACGATGGAAACGCTATATCAGCGAGGCGCTATGAGCGTACTGTGGGAGTGCGGCGGAACGCTAGCGGCAAAGGCGATCGCCGACAACGCTGTGCAAAAGGTCTGGGCGTTTATTGCACCTAAAATTATTGGCGGCGCGTCGGCACCTTCGCCTATCGGAGATCTTGGCTTAGAAAAAATGACGGCCGCTAAACAGTTGGACCGAACCGTTTTGACAGCCGTGGGCGATGATTTTTTACTGGAGGGATACTTGCGTTCTTAGACAGATTTATTCTTGAGCAGCTTTGTTTGTAAGCAGACCTATTGCTAAACAGACCCTTTGCTAGGCAGATTTAGAGAGCGCTGTCCCTGAGAGATGACGATTGGCGATCGCGTTTAGCCGGGTGCGAAGCAGCTCGCGACTACGAAAGCCTTCTAGGCGATCTACTACCTGTCCTTGCTCTATGTAGAGCAGCGTGGGCAGTGTTTCAAGCCTATAAAAGTTAGCTAACCTTAAGTTCTCGTCCGCATTTACATTGAGCACGCGAATAAAGCCGGGCCAATCTGTTTGAAAAGTGTTTAGAACAGGCGTAATTAGTCGGCAAATACCGCACCAGGGCGCTTGAAAGTGAACAATGACTGGGACTGAGGAGGACAAAACTTCTCGATCAAAATTCTCATCGGTGACCGTTGTCATAGTAGGGCGGGGGCTTATTTGATAAGTAGCTTTTTATGGGTGTGCCCCCAAGAAGCAAAATGACGCTTTTGACGCTCTATTTGACGCTCTATTAGTTGAGAAGTGTTGAGCTAACTTTGCTAACGCTTAACATTCTGAGGGATCACTTCATCATTTTATACGTTTTCTCAATAATCACACGATACTTTCTGTCAGAAGCAGAATGTTTATTTCGTTTAGATCTATCTATAGGTAGATGTTAGCGGTGGGTATATATTGATTTCTTTTAGATCGAAGCGATCTATATCGCTACTAACATGAGGGCTATAGCAGCTGCTGCACCGATCGTCGTATTAACGATATTGACTATATCGTGAGTCAACCAGGCAAATTTTTCTTCGATAGTTGCACCGATAAGGCTTTCTACGGTTGTTGCACAAAAAGCAGCAAAAATACAGATGGCAACGCCGTAGGCAGATATGAGACCGCAGAGCCAGGCGATAGAAGCGATCGCTAATGACCCTGCCACCCCAGCAAGCGTACCTTCTAGGCTGATAGCCCCTTCGGTGCCGCGGGGGACTGGTTGCAAGGTAGTAATCAAAAATGTCCGCTGACCGTAGGCTTTACCAATTTCGGTAGCCGTGGTGTCGGATAGCTTAGTGCTTAAAGAGGCAGCAAACCCCAGCGCTAGCAGTGGCTGCCACTGATTGAGATAAGCTGGAAACAAAGCCTGTAAAAGCAAGACGCCCAGGCCGCAGACAGCACCGGTAAGCGCCGATCCCCAAACGTTGCCAGGACCGCGTATGCCGCCCCTGGCTTCGGCGATGCCATAGGCTTCTTTTTGGGTCATCCCTATTTTGGTTACCGCAGAGCCAACGGCAAAGTAAAACAAGATAGTGGCATAGCCCTGCCAGCCGAAGGCTAGCCAGACGACCACGCCTAGTATCCAAGCATTACCGTACCCGGCAGGTGTGAGGAGTTTTTTGGGAAGGGCAAAAGCAATCCCAATTAGAAGGGTATTGAGCGCGATCGCGCTCAGGAGCGGGTAAGAAGTCAGCATGATAGGGCAGCAGGTGTTTCTGTTCTTTGTTTCAATTTAGACCGATATTGAGCAGATCGATCTATCCAATATCGGTCTAAATCGATGCTTTCCAAAGTGACCAACCGCTAGCTAGGTACTGGCCGACCGCTGCTGACTGGCTAGTGTCTAACTACTGACAGGCTAGTGTCTAGCTACTTCATCTTAGTGACACTTTCAGACTGAGAGTATCGACCATTGCGGCCTTTGTACCAAGTGCCGTCACGCGCCCCTGCTGACAAAATATTAGAAATCCGGTTGCGGGCTTTAAGATAAGCAGTGCGAGGCATGTCTTCTTTAAAGAGGGCGGACATCACTTCTGCAATCGTGAAGATTTCCGAAGGCGTCGATCTTAAGACGCTGCTGACAGATTCAGGTAGCGCTAGATCTCGGTACTTAGAGTTAACGTGCTTTTGCCAGGTTGCCGCTCTACCGTCTTTCTTCTTTCGTCCTGAGCTTGCCTTTGCCTTCACTCTTATCTTTGTTTTGGTGGTATTGTCAGCTTTTGCAGGTGTTCTGCGAACAGATTTTGTCGCAGCAGAGCGGCTGCTTGTTGCTTTGGTGCTTTTGCTACTTTCTGGGGCTTCGTCAGCAGGCACGCCCTGAGTATCTTGCGAAGATTCGAGAGCGGGCTGAACGACAGGCAGGTCTGTCTGGTCACCATCATCTTCTCCGAACAAATCAATAACGGTATGCAAGCCCTGACGCTTAGCCTGTAGCTGTGCAAGTTGCACCTCTAACTGTTTGATTTGCTCGACTAAATCAGCCTCAACAGAAACTAGTTGAGAAAGGACAGGATTAGTCATGTTAAGAAGTCCTTACGAAATTACAGATTCCTTATTCTTGGAAAAATGTGAGAGCTGCTCGAAGCAAGAGCCTCTCAACAAGGTGAGTGTAGCGCTTCTTGTCGCTATTGCTATCAAGCCGAAGAATCTTGTAATGAACGAGTGAGCACCGATAGCATTTGTTATTTTCCTCGGCCCAGTTCTAGCACCCATGTCTAGCGCTATATCTATGACTTTAGCGGAACACAATCGTTTTATGGTTGTGCAACATCACCCTATCTTCTATGTGATAGCGTAGCCCGCGAGCTAGGACAGTCTTTTCAATGTCTTTGCCGTAGCGCATTAAATCATTCGGTGAGTCAGAGTGATCTACTCTTAGAACATCTTGATCGATGATGGGACCGCAGTCCAAGTCTTCGGTGACATAGTGACAGGTTGCACCAATTAGCTTGACCCCGCGAGCGTATGCCTGATGATAGGGTTTCGCGCCGATAAAAGATGGCAAGAAGGAATGGTGAATATTGATAATTTTTCCGGCGTAGCGATCGCACATCTCTGCCGGCAAGATTTGCATATACCGAGCCAGCACCATGACGTCTCCCTGACTCGCTTCAAACTGAGCCATCATCTGTTCTGCCGCAGCCTGCTTATTCTCCGCAGCGACAGGAATGTAATGGTAGGGAATTCCGTGCCATTCAACCAGACCTCGAAACACATCATGGTTCGAGATAACGCAGGCAATATCAATTGATAGCTCTTCACTCCGCCAGCGCGAAAGCAAGTCGTAGAGGCAGTGTCCGCCTTTAGAGACCAGAATAATCACACGCTTCTTTTGGGCGGAATCTCGAACAGACCATCTCATCTCAAACTGCTTAGCGATAGGAGTAAAGCGCTGCCGAAAGGTCTCTAGAGGGAAAGGAAGAGAGTCGGCCAAAATCTCTTGACGCATAAAGAATCGATGCTGAGAAGGATCTGAGTGATGGTGAGCCTCACTAATCCAGCCGCTGTTAGCAGCAATCAGAGAGCTAACAGCGGCAACGATACCAACCCGATCGGGACAAGAGAGCGTGAGAATATAGCGGCGTGGAGAAGTCATCTGGTTTCAAGCTGAGTTTGGTCTAAACAGGTGTTTTGTCAGGTGTTTTGTCAGGATGTGTTCGTAAAAGGCGTGAGCACAAATTACTATATAGCTTTCGCCTATTCACTTAGGACGCATTTACAAAGCTACGGGTACAAAGCTACGGGCAAAGCTACGGGCAAAGCTACAGACAAAGCTACAGACGCTAGCGAACAAAGCAAATTGGCACACGAACGTCCCAAGGCATCAGGACATTTGCGATAGTTTTGAGGAAGGCATGTCTTTAAGCGAGTGATATCTTTAGCTACGCTATAAGCTTCGACTACGCTATAGACTTTGGCCACGCTATCTCTGTTTTTGATTCGCTTGCACAAGGGCTATGAGCAACAGTCGGCTACTCGTTCCGCTATTGTTTTTTCCAGCTGGCATCGGGCTACTAGTTCAGCTATTCGAGTCTCACTCCTTAGCAGAATATGTACTTGCAGTGGCCTTACTGCTGTTTTACCCAGAGCTAGTGCGTATGGCATGGATCGACCTTGAGGATATCGCGGTCGTCAGAGCGCGCCAAGAAGATTCTCGCCTGAGCAGATTTCACAAGGTTGTCGCCAGTACGATTGTTCTAGAATTACTAGGAGCCTATAGCGCACTGCTTTCTCTTCAATGGGGGGGACTCATTGTTATCTCTAGTCAGCTTTGGTTCAACCTGTTGGCTGACATTCAGCTATGGCCGCAGGAAACCTATGCTATTACCGAATTTGGGGTTCGCGAGCGATGGCCTGTTTTGATTGCAAACGCGATAGGTATAGCACTTTTAGGCCTCTGGTTTATCAGCAATATACGCCTTTGGCTAGCAGGAGGATTGCTGCTACTGATGATTATTTTTTTGCTGCTTAAGTACATTGTCCCTAGCCTATCGAAATGGTATCTACAGGACTAAGCACGGTCTCGATAGATTCAAGTTCAATAGATAGAACCGCTATGTGACGGAGATATCAGCGACATTGTTGAGGTCTAGAATTAGGCTCTAGGGGAGTGTCTTAGCTAGGTGAAAGCCATCAAAACAGAAGCGAAGTATCAGGCTGGCTTAATAGCAGCTTCCCCTACTTTTTTCAAAAAAACATAGAAAAGCCTTGACCAAAAAGAAGAAAGTGTTTAAATGGTGTTATTCTCAGAAAAGATATTTTCTAAAAATCGTTTTGGATAGCATCTTCCTTAATGAGGTTTGTGCTGACAGTCTCTCTGACTAAAGGGACCTGTAATGAGCACAAGCTTTAGAGATTAACGCCGGCTTTGAAGAGCCTGGTAATCACAAGCCCGGATCTTCGAAGCTTAGCAATCGCCTGAATCTTCAAAGGCACCGCCGAGAAAAGCGCTGACGAGAAAAGCAGCATCGCAAAAACGCACTGTTAAATGCACTGTTATATGTGACAGACCGCTTTTCACAGACGCTTATAGATGTTTATAGATGCTTTTCGCAACAGATGTTTTGAGCTAGAGGTCTATCTTTATCTTTCGGTCGCTAAAAAAGCGGCTCCAGGTCTATCGGTTCGTCTATTGTCTAAGCGCGAACTCTTTTTACGCTATTTGGTTTTAGTCATATTGGGTTTGACACAATCGAGGACTACATCCTTGGTTTGGCGTGTCAATATGATACAAAGTTTCCCTCTAGCGTTCTTTCATCTTAACTAATTACCATCAAAAGGAGAAAACTTCGTATGTCTACATCTGTTTTACCACAGCTTATAGCTGTTGATTCTAAATTGTCTGAACAGGTGATTGCACTCACAGCTCAGCTTAACGAGCTGCAAGAAAAGCGCAAAGGCATTCAGACTGTTATCGCGATGTTCGAGTCGGGTGCGACATCTGAGGCAGCAGATTCCACAGCCGTTGCAGAGATGACGAGTCCGACCCAGACAACAAAAACAGCGGCTAAGCGCAAGACAGCTAAGGCGACTATAAAAGCTGCTGACACCTCCGAAGCCATGTCTGAAGCGCCTGCCGAGGAAACGCCTGCCGAGGAAGTATCTGCTAAGACAGTTAAAACAAAGGCTACTCGCGGACGTCCCACTAAAACCAAAGAAACCAAATCTGCGGTAGAGGGAAAGCAGGTCTCTGCAAAGCGTAGTGGTAGAACCGCTAACTGGCAGCGCTATGTTCAAGAGAGCTATCGTAAAGCACCCCTGCCTGACGTCATCGTTGGGGTTTTGCAAGCGCATCCAACAAACGTATTCAAGATTGCCGATGTGATGAATGTGGTCTTCAAAGAAGATATGCCTAAGAGTCACTTTCTTAAAGCCCGTAACCGTATCTCTAATATCCTATCGGCAGGGGCACGCGACGGCGTTTGGTATCGCGGACGGGGTGGTACTTATAGCATGTCTGAAAAAGCAATCAAGGCCAGCTAGGAGCCCACTGTTTGATAGCTCAATTGTTTGAGTCGCCAAGTTGACGACTTAACTTGATAGCTCAACTATCTGACGACTCTATCGAGCGTCCTAGTTATCTATCAATCTTCTCCTTGTCTATATGGACCCTATATGGGCACGAAGGAGGCTGGTAGAAGAGACTAGGGTCGGAAGTAGTAGCTGAGCGGGATAGCTGTAGGTGAAGGTAGCTGATTGCTAAAGGAGAGAGAGATCATACCGTCATCGGCCTTTCGGTAGCGCCAAGATTCTCCTGGGCAGGTGAGGGAAGGTTTATCTGGAAGAGAGTCAGGCCAGGCATGGGTATCTGTACCTTTGTTGCCTTGACTGTATAGATGCTTTACTTCTAGAACGTACCCAGAGAGTTCTAGAGACAGCATTCGACTGCCGGTCGTTTGCCATCGTCTGGCAGTGATAGCAGGCGAGAACGGAATATGGTTGTTCCAATCGGCTGTATGGGTATTAGCAACGATTTTTTCTGCTGATATCTGTGGTGTTGTGCAAACATTTAGCGCTGTCAGCTTGTTTAGAGCGCGATGAACGGTTTGGGTGTTATCTATCAACACAAGCTTGAAGTAAGTTTGAACTGAGAATCTTCTAGCTAGAGCGGAGCGCAACCTTTTGCTGACTGCGGTATCTTTTTCAGATGCGACAGCAGGTAGCCAGGAGGCTTGCGATGTTTGGTAGCGAAGCCAAGTCTCAAATCTGAGGCCTTTCATGATGGGCTGTTGTTGGGATTGCACTAGCAGGCGAGGTTGCCAATGTGAGGGAACGTCGGATAAGTGACGTAGAATAGCTCCTTGCTGGGCAGAGATGATAGAGACAGAGATTTGAGAAGGGAGATCTGAACGCTGCGCGATCGCATGGTTCAGCCACCAGGAAGCCTCTAGTGCTGTCAGCGCCTCTCTAGGTCGATTGCGCTGATGAGCGTCTAGCGCCAAGAGCAGCAGCAGCTTCTGTACGTTGTGGACGTTAACAAAACCAGGAGAAGGATAGTCTGTAGTCGCTAGCCGCTCGATATTCATTTCCCACTGCGGCGCAGGACCGTTCAGCAAATACTGCTCAATAGCGCTCAAATCAGTCCGTTGCTGCTGAAGATATTGCTGCAAGACGATCGGTAGCGGATCTAATAAGTCAGAAACCTTGCTGGTCTGAGCCTGTAAAAACTGATTGAGGACAGGGTCAATAGCCTGATAGCTAGCAGCAGCCAAAGGATCTATCGCTACAGACGCAGAGTAATATGCGTTTGGGAGAAAGCCTAGCTGGGCACCTAAACGGTCGAACTGCTGGGCTGAGTCGTTGCTAGCGTGCTGTGGAACCTGATCGAAAAAGCGCTTTGCCTGAGCGTCTATCTGCTGCTGCTGACGGTGTAACTGACTACTGGCCGCGAGCAGCCCTATCCAAGGCAAACATAAGAGCCCAACGGTAATCACAAATAGCACTGGGCGAGGGCGATTTAACTGCTCGCGCTGCTTTAGGGTAAGTTTCAAGGGGCGGTAAGGGTGTGACCATAAGCACCCATAAGACGGTAGAAAGCGTGTGCTTAACCTTCCCTAAAAGCGTAAAAACAATCCGGTAAGAAAGCTCGATAGACACACAAAAACTGCATACAGGAGATTTAACTGATTGGCGCTGTATGCAGCTTTTTCGTATTAGAGGATTGCCGTATAGAAGACCTACCGTATTAGAGATACGTGAGATCTGCGTGTAAGCCTATGTGCGAGGTCTGGCCTTGTTCACCTTTAGCGTTCGCCCCATCCATTCTGCGCCGTCGAGCGCGCCGATAGCCGCTTCTTCTTCTGCGTCAGCAGACATTTCTACAAACGCAAACCCTCTGACTCGACCGGTTTCGCGGTCGGTCGGAACTTTGACGGATTTGACGGTACCGTACTCTGCAAACACCTGGTTGATATCGTCTTGGGTCGCATCAAACGACAGGTTTCCAACATAAATAGACATAAAGCGTTTCTAGACTGTTTCTAGAGTATGGATATTGAAAGGAATTCAGCACATTTTACATGTACCTGTTTATTAGGACTGTTGGCTGTAGCACGTAATACAAAGTCAATCGCGCCAGATAGATCGCACCGGATAGATCGTGACTACGCGGTAGGAATAATCGTGAAAGTCCTATTGTTTAGTTTTATGCTTGAAAAGTGTGTTTATGACACGTTACGAGTGAGCTATAAGTGGGCTATGAGTACAATCTTTCATTTATCGTTTCCGATTGAAAATATTGCTGAGGCTAAGCAGTTCTATGTGGACGGGCTAGGCTGTGAGGCCGGACGTGAAGGTAAGGGATCTTTGATCTTGAACCTAGGGGGGCATCAGATTGTCGCTCATGTCGTAAAGACACTGACGACGCCTCAAGCGAGTATCTATCCGTCTCACTTTGGGCTGACGTTTTCGACAGAATCTGAGTGGGAGACTCTATTGAAAAGAGCACAGGAAAAAGATTTAACGTTTTATCAGCAGCCCAAGCATCGATTTAAAGGAGAGAGAATAGAACACCGAACATTTTTCTTAGAAGATCCGTTTCACAATTTTCTAGAGTTTAAGTACTACGTTTATCCGAGCGCGGTGTTTGGCGAAACGCAATATTCTCAGGTGGGCGATCGCTAAGAGCCTGGGCGATCGCAGCGCATCCCTGCGGATCTTGGATCATGCGGTTATGGCTAGAGATGTTCAACCGCCTAGTCGTACCAACCGTTAGCTTAGAGCTCCAGGGTGGCAAGATTAGCAGATCAAAGATTGTCCAAAAAGACCAAACTCGGATAGCGTTCAGCCGGTGGATATCGCGGTTAAGGTCCGATAGAAAGGGGCTGTAGGGTCTCATCTGCCGAACGCCTGTGCGATCGCTGCCAAAGGCCAAAGCAGTACCATAGTGAGGCACGGAAATCGCGATAAAGGTCTCTACTCGCTCTAAACCGCCGAGCCGCTGTAGATAGTAGCGACTGACTAGGCCGCCCATGCTAAAGCCAATGAGGTCGAATGGCTGCTGTGGACCTAGCGACGCGTCCACAAACTGAGCCACCTGCTGCGCCAGTACTTCTATCGGAGCGTCTCCGTTGTTGGGCATCATGCTGAGGGTATAAACAGAGCGTCCGGATGTTTCTCCGACTGTTTCTAAGTAAGTTTTGAGCGGTGTAAATATTTGCGCGGTATTCCAAATGCCGTGGACTAAGACAACAGAATTGCGGGTAACAGATGGATTGGGCATTGATGTTAGCTTTCGTCTTGATTGCGATCTTCCCAGCGGAATAGAAAGACCATAAGGGCAACAATGCCGATTTGAAAAGCAAAGTTAGGAAGGGAGGCCGCAATGTCTCGGCCCGCTAAAATTTTGGTGAAGAAGACAAATCCACCAATGGCACCGGAAGCGCCAATGGACCCATAGATAAACTTTCTAAGCCCTTTGTAGGGGGCATTTGCTTCTGCCATGAGTCGGTCAAACCGCTCTTGGCTCATTCCTTCGGGTGGTTTTCTTTGAGCTAACTTTTGCTTCTGGCTTCTTTTTGAGTTTTGCTTCGGGTTTTGCTGTGTACGCTTCTCCGTACCCTTGTTGGAGTTTTTTTGGTTTGAGCTTTTTTTTTCTGAGCTTTTTTTGTCTGAGCTTTTATTTGGCTGCTGCTTTTGAGAGATTTTCTTTGCCATTTTGTCTCTAGCGCTTGAGTTGACACCTGTTTGATCTTTTATTGTGACAGCTCAAGCCCATAAATCGGAAGAGCAGGTAATCGCACGGGGCATTACGATTACCTAGATTGGCTGCTATAATTCATAGCTAATCATACACACACGTGCACGCATACACGCCGATGTGGCTCAGGGGTAGAGCAAATCATTCGTAATGATTAGGTCGCCGGTTCGAATCCGGCCATCGGCTTTCACAGCAAGATCATCAAAGAGCAGCTTGAGCGATCGCGGTAGCCAAATCAGCCCTACCCGACTGAATCAGCGCGGCATCTCGGATACGGCAAGAATCACAGCGTCCGCAGGGAAGGTCTTTGCCGCTATAGCAAGACCACGTTTTTTCTATGGGCACGCCCAGATGGAGGGCTCTGCGGACAATATCGGCTTTGGTGTCGCGCACAAGCGGCGCGACGAGCTGCGGGGCTTTACCCTCTAGCCCTGCTTTGGAAGAAAGAGTGGCCAGGTGGGTAAAGGCACTGAGGTACTCGGGGCGACAGTCGGGGTAGCCAGAGTAGTCAACCGCGTTAATGCCCAGGTAGATAGCGCGAGCGTCTTTGGCTTCGGCTAGCGAGAGAGCGATCGCAATAAAAACAGTATTGCGCCCAGGCACATAGGTTGAAGGGATAACCGCTTTGCCAAGGTCCGCGCCATCAATAGGAATCTCCATTCGATTGTCTGTCAGGGACGAGCCGCCCCACTGCGCTAGGTCTACAGAGATTGTGCAGTGTTCTGTAATGTTTAGCGATTGTGCGATCGCTTGGGCCGCGGCTAGTTCGCGGTTGTGGCGCTGACCATAGTCAATAGAGAGCGCTGTTACGCTATAGCCATCGGCCAAGGCCTGCGCAGCACAGGTGGCCGAATCTAGGCCCCCAGAAAGTAAGACAATTGCGCTGTTTTGAGCCGTATTCTGAGCCGTGTCCTGAGCCGTATTCTGGGCTAAATTCTGAGCCGTGTTCTGAGTCCTGTTCTGGGCATGGGTTTCTGCGTTGACAGTGGTCTGGTCGGTAGGATTTACCCCGCTAGTCATGTTAGTTATCGCACCCCTAAATATTTATGCATCTGCAAACCGACTCGCCACTCCCGATGAGTGCGCACATAGTCAATAACTAGCTGCTGCGCAGATGGACTTGTCCACTGTGGCTGCAATAGTTTAACGGTTTCTGAAGATACTTTTTGCGCCTGGGTTTCTGCCCAGTCCAAATCAGCGCGATCGCTAATGACAACTTTGAGCTCATGGGCTTGGGCATAAATATCAGCAATGGGTGGTTTAAAAGTCTTGGGTGACAGGGCAATCCAGTCAAACTGGCCACTGAATGGATGAGAGCCGGAAGTCTCTAAATGGATTCTCAAATTGGCACGATGCAGCGCGGCGGTGAGTTCATCTAGATTGTGCATTAGTGGCTCGCCACCTGTAATGACAACCATATAGGGACAGGCATCTGCCGCAGCGCTAGCCAAATCAATAACAGATTTCAGCGGGTGATGACGCGTTGGCCAAGACTGCTTAGTATCGCACCAAGTGCAGCCCACATCACAGCCTGCAAGTCGAATGAAAAAGGCGCTAGCACCGCTCCAAACCCCCTCCCCTTGAACAGAGTGAAAGGTTTCGACCACAGGGAATGTTGTGGTTGACTGTGTACCTGTCGATTGTTGAGTCAGGTTTGTATAGCTCATCTTCTACAATTCATTTTTCGTCGCTTATCTTCCGTCGCTTATCTTCTGTAGCTTTCTGTAGTGGCCTTCTATGGTGGCTCTTGCGCTATTCATCGTCGGCTTCATATTCGGCCCAAGAATTAGGGGATTCTGAGACCGCAATCTTGAGTCGAACGCTCTCAGGTAGGCGTTCTGTTGTCTTTTCATAGATATACTGGGCAATCATTTCGGCAGTAGTTTCATAGTGACTAGGCATAACTTCGTTGAGTACGCAGTGATCGAGTCCTCCTTTCAAGACATCTTTTTTGGCCCAGCGCAAGGTTCTATAGTCTGCCACCATTACTGGATGCGGACAATATTGAGAGGCCTGTAGCTGGCGAGCCGAGGCTTCGACTCTTACTCGGTAGGTATGGCCGTGCATCCGTCCGCAGGGACCATCGTAGTCACGAATAAAGTGAGCGGCGTTGAACGTAAATTCTGTTGACAGTTTCCACTTAGGCATAGGGCTATAACATGAGTTTTAGGGCATAAGTTTGGGCCAAAGAAACTTGGCAGCAAAGAACTCAGCTAGGATTGTAGTCTTTTTGTTTAAGCTTTTGTTTCATTAGCAGGCACATCTCACACAGCACGCCTTACATTAAAGGCGCATACATTTCTCCTAGCTTGAGGAAGCAGTTTTTATGGATTTAGGGATAAAAGGCAAGGTTGCAGTGGTCACTGGTGGAGACTCGGGCATTGGTAAAGCAACTGCTGAGATTTTGCTAAAAGAAGGCGCTAAAGTCGCAATTCTCAACCGTTCTTTTGATGAGATTGATGATTTAAAGGCGTTTGGCGATCCGTTTCCAGTGAAGGCTGATATTACCAGCTTGGAGCAGGTTGAAGCAGCGAGAGACCAAATTACTGAGCACTTTGGTCCGGCTGAAATTGTAGTGCATTCGGCTGGTATTACAGGCGCGGTGGGAGACTTTTTAGAAGATATTGACGATGAAGGCTGGATGCATACCATCAATGTGAACTTGATGGGCACCGTGCGCATTTGTCGAACGTTTATTCCGGCTATGCGCCAGGCCGGGTGGGGCAGAGTAGTGCTGCTAGGCTCTGAAGACGCGGTACAGCCATACATTGAGGATATGCCTTACTGCGCCTGTAAGGCCGGTACGCTAAACCTCACAAAGAACTTGTCCAAGGCCTATGCCAAGGACGGCGTGCTCACAAATATGGTTTCACCGGCGTTTGTAAAGACGGCAATGACTGATGCCATGATGCGATCGCGCGCTGAGGAGCAAGACGTAACTATAGACGAAGCAGTTACCAGCTTTCTGGCAGAAAATCGCCCCGGTATCGAAGTGGGTAGACGAGGCCGGGTAGAAGAAGTCGCCGCCGTCATTGCGTTCTTATGCTCTACGCACACAAGCTACGTCGTGGGCTCTAACTGGCGGGTAGATGGAGGCTCGGTATCAACGATTTCGACCTGATGATAGCGAGAATGATACCGAGGAATCGCGAAAGACAATAGGTTATCTGACTACTCTTCTTTCGCTTCTCCTTCTCCCTCGCTCTTAGAATCCGCTTCCGCAGCAGCTGGTTCGTCCGACGACGTAATACTGACCACTTCAACCTTTGCTGGCAGAGCGCCGGTTTCTATCTGAAACGCCAAGTCTTTGGCCGCTTCGGCGGTAAAGTTGCCAGCGATGGACGTTTTTCCTTCGGTGAAGCCAGTTGCAGCGTAAGTGACATCAACCGTCAGCGTACTTAGCAAAACGTCGTCTAGAAAAACACCAACAGCGCGTCCGGTGCCTGCTAGCGCTTTGGTTAGCTCGGCAAACTGCTCAGAGCCTTTGGTATCAAGCCAAATTCTGACTTCCCAAATGTTGAAGCCGCTCACCTCAACGGCTTGCGCCTCGGTAACGCGATCGCCAGTCAGCTCGCTGGGCTCGAACAGATCGAGAACAGCTGTCCTGGTTTCCTCAATCTGGGGCTGTAACGCTTTGGCTTCGGTCTGCTGATCGGTTTGCTGACGGGTATCTTGCGCCACTAGCAGCCTTTGCAGCGTTTCAATGTTAGCGGCTATGTCGGCTTCAGTATCAGGCTTTTGACTACGAAAGGTGAGCTGGCTGGGCTTGACAAGCCTATCAACAACAGGTTGAATGTCGACCTCTTGAGGAAGCCTCACAATAAGCTGGTTAGGCGTTTTGGCTTTAACTTCTGCGGTGCCAAAGCTAAGCTGCTCCAAACGCGCTTCGATCACAGTCTGGGTCTCTGCTAGCAGATTGGCAGTGATTTTCTCGGTGCCTTCTCCTGTTTGCGCTCTAGGAATGTCAACTCTAAGCTCTACTTGGGTATAGTCGCGGAGCCCGCTAGAGCAGGCAATGCTTAGAGCAGAAGCAACCACCGCTCCTAAGAAATATTGACTCAACCGTTTCGGTATGATCATAGTTTGAGTTTGGTCTGCGAGCATTCAGATGTTTTTTACAAATTTGTTAAAGCTTGCTAGATATTATTTCATCAATTATTTCATCAACTGGTATCTCATCGACTGATGGCGCTTACCGTTCAAGATTAGGATCGTTCGCGCTCTGGAATGTAGTCGCTACCGTTACTAGGCAGACCAGCACCGTTACTAGGCGGGCCAGCGTTGTGCTTGGGCAAAAGCGGTGAGGCCATATCGACCGCAGTCGTGTAGAAGCGGTGAGTTGGGTAGGCCAGAGAAATACTGTCGTTTCTAGCGAACTCTCGAAGGACGCCTTCCCACAGCACTTGCTCTGAACCACGTCGCTTGCGAGGATCGCACAGGTAGCGCATAGTGAGCAAAATGCCGCTTTCTCGGACGGTGGTGTATACGGTAGGGGTCAGCTTGGAGTAAGAGATCATATAGCGCTGTCCGGCTTTGCGCAGATGCTCTTCGGCGGAGCCACTGAGGTGTTCGGCGTGATTGTTTACCTGGGTGAATAGAATTTTTTTGGCTTCTTCCCAGTCGCTCTCGAAGGTGATAAGTACGGGAATTTCGTGCCAGATGTATTTGAAGCCTTGAGAGTAGTTGGCGATCGCTTCTTGAAAAACGCGGCCAGTTGGGATATGAATGATACGTCCGGTGCTTTGATCGGTATCTACCCAGTTGCCAATTTCCATCAGGGTGAATTTGAATAGGGCAATATCAATCACATCGCCCGCATGTTCGCCCATTTGTATGCGATCGCCTAGCCTGAACGGCTGCCGCCATAGCACAAACAGCCAGCCAATCAAATTAACCAGCGGGTCGCGCAAAACCACAGCCACACCGGCGGCAAATAGCCCCAAAAAGGTAGAGAGCCCCTCCATGTTGGGCAGCCATAGGACAATTAGCGTTAGTCCGTACAGGCTAAAGCAAATGTAGCCAATCCATTTGCGCCATAGGTATCGATTTCGAAGATCAACGATCTGTTGGTCAATTAGCCGCGTCGCTCCGACTCTTAGCGCGGTGATCAAAATTAAAATGACTGCTGAGGTAACAAGATTGTTACGTAGCGCTGAGTCAGCAAGCGGGTTAACTGGATTGACGCCCTCTATCAGTAAGAACATGTTGGCAGCTTTTTACAGGGCGTAATAACAACGGGCTAACATGCGTTTTTTAGAGACGTATGAAGCTATGAGGTGAGAATTTATGGCTTCTATGTAGCTCACTTACGAATATTTACGGAGGCAGGTCGCACGCAGCACAATTGAACTATGAAAAATATCACTCGAACAACCGCCTTAGAGAAACGGTTTCCTAACCTTTGTAAAGTACTCTATTTTCCGGGCAATGATCCTGAAAAGTCTCCTCAGGCGCCGACCGGCCATTTGAACTGGTATATGCGCTCTGCAACGCTGCCACGAACTGGGGATGTCATTCCGTATGGGCAGTACCTATTTTCTGTAACTACCATCATTTTAGAAGACTGCTGTAGTAGCGATACGCCTTTTAAGGTGGACAAAATCGCCGGGCGACTAGCCGAGAAAGAGGAGTCAGGCAAGTATCAGGCTATTGTTTGGGTAGAGTTTTGGGGCATCACGTCAGCCTGAAATCAGCCTGAAAGCGGTTTCGCAACGTGCTTTTGCCAGCGCCAGATACCACCAGCACATAGGGCACTCGTCCACCAAAGCGCAACCGCTTCTAGCTTGCCTGTCAGTAGGTAGCTGCTGCCAATGAGCAACAGAGCGATCGCACTTCCACCAGAGACCACCAGCATTAGCCGGACTATGCGCGTAGCCAGCACTACCTTTTGAGCTATGTCGTCACCCGCTAAGAGCACAACCGAATTTTGAACATGGCTCTGAAAAGCAATAACTTTTTGGCTATCGATCTGGTAATAGGTGCCTAGCTCCGCGTCTCGCAGGCTAGGGTCGGTTTGCAGGCCAAACTGCTTGGCAAGCGCGATCGCGGCTTTCACCTGCTTTTGGGTCGCAATAGGCTGAAACGCCTCGAACAACGACTGCCGATAAACACCGGTTTGCGCCATATCTAAGATGCGCCCGGTTAACTCATTCATAGAAAGCTGAGCAACTATGGCCTTCGTCATGGTTTCCTCTGCGGCTAAATTGAGCTGCGATCGCTATCGGCTAAACTAAAGCGGATGAATCCACTAAAATAGTACAATAGAACTAATAAAAGAGAAAGCTATAAACAAGGACTGGCCTTTCGACTTCTGCCGCGGGCCGGTTGTTATTAGACTGGTTGCCGTTAAACTGATAGATACTGTATCTTTCTAAAGATAGACATAGAAACATTAAAAAATGCCGCTTCCGATAGGGGCATCGTAATATCAAGAAACGCTTAAGACTCGCAGGTGTATTTTCCGGACAGTAAGAAATGATAGATTTGCGAGCTAGTGGGCTGCTGCTGGTTGAAGATGATCCTAACGACGTCTTCTTAATTCAGCGTGCGTTTCGTCGAGCTAACTTAATGATGCCTATGGACGTCGTTGGAGATGGGGATGAAGCAGTTCACTATTTAACCGGTCAAAGTCAGTATTCAGATAGAGGAAAGTACCCTCTACCTTCGCTGATTCTGCTGGATTTGAAGTTGCCGCGTCGCTCCGGATTGGAAGTGTTGGCGTGGTTAAGATCTCAACCTATTATCCGTCGTATTCCTGTTGTGGTATTAACCTCCTCTCAAGAATACAACGATGTTGATCGCGCCTACGAAGCGGGCGTTAATTCATACTTGGTCAAGCCAGTAACATTCAACGCGCTTGAGCGTATGATCTCGAGCTTGGATAGCTACTGGCTAAAGGCAAACCATTATCCTCGCACTGTAGAATAAAGTTGGTAAAGACAGGTTAAGAAGATAGCAAGCATACGGGTGCATTTGTACGTTTGCGTACGGCTCAATCCCAATTATTAATGGTTTTAGCGCTCAACGGTGGTCAGCAGTAAGCAGTAGTATAGTGAGCTAAACAGCCAGCGCTATCGTTAGGTCTCCAAAGCTTAAAACTGTGTAGTGTGAAGCTTATTTCAATCTGAGAGTATGCGCATAATGAGGTATGTGACCGGTAGGGGTTTAACTGTTGAAAGGCAGCGTTGATAGAGATCACAAGACTGTGGATAATATGGAGAGAGTAACTGTTCCTTCAGAGACGGTGAACGTTCTTCTGCTTGAAGATAATTCGGCTGATGTAGAGATCCTTACCACTACGCTAGACCGTGGCGGCCTTGAGTGCGTTTTTACCGTTGTTGAAACTCGCGCTGCGTTCCAATCAGCTCTCGAAACGCAGTCGATTGATATTGTTCTATCCGACTACTCTCTGCCGGCTTTCAACGGGCTAAGCGCCATTGAGCTAGTTATAGAACAATTTCCAGAAGTTCCCTGTGTATTGGTTTCAGGGATTTTGGGTGAAGAACGGGCAATCGAAGCGCTAAAAAGCGGCGCAACAGATTACGTTTTAAAGCAGCGGCTAGAGCGACTAGTTCCCGCAGTCAAAAGAGCGCTGCGAGAAAGAAAGGAGAGACAGGCGCTTGCAGAGGCCACTGCCGAACTGAAAGCGAGCGAGACGCGTTTCCGGACATCGGTTGAAACAATGGCCGATTGCTTTATGCTGCTTGAGTCTGTACGCGACTTTGAAGAGAATATCCAAGACCTAGTGGTTGGGTATTTAAATGAAGCGGCCTGCGAGTATCTATCTGTCGACCAAAGTGACCAGGGAGGAAAGTCCTTGTATGCTGTTATTCCAGCCTTTAAAGACGCGGTTGGAAACACCGCACTGACCAAAGCACTGACCAGAGCACTGACCAAAGTTACCCCGAATAAAGGTCCCGATCTTTTCCTATCGTTCTGTGGGGTGATAGAAAGTGATAGCGCTTTCGCTGAAGAAGTTACTATCAAAGGCCATCAAAGCTCCGATCAGTTTGTCGTGCTTGACATCAGAGCGGCGAAGCTAGGAGATGGGCTAGTGCTAACCTGGCGCGATATCACAGAGCAAGAGCAGAACGAGCAGCGTCGCTTTCAGCTACTAGCAGAGACTGAGCGAGCGCGAAATCAGGCTGAGCAGGCCAATCAATTTAAGGATATCTTTCTAGCTAATCTTTCTCATGAGCTGCGATCGCCCCTATCCGCAATTATCGGCTGGCTAGAGATTTCTAGCGATCGCTTAGACAATCGAACACTAGTCGCCAAAGCAATTGAAACTAGCTGCCGCAATGCCAAGCTAGTGAACCATTTAATCGGAGATCTCATAGACGTTTCTCGCATTACTCAAAAAGGTTTTTTCTGTGATCTAGAGCCATTAGCCATAGATAGACTCATTAAAATCGTTGCTAATGTGATCGATACGGTATCTCCAGCCGCCAAAAACAAAAATATTCAGGTCACGTTTTCGTATAACCAGTCGGCGCAGCGCTCAGTCGGTCAAATTATGGGAGATGCCCCGCGGCTAGAGCAAGTCGTTAGCAATTTGCTCTCGAACGCTGTCAAATCTACGTCGGCAAAAGGCCAAATCAACATCGAACTTGAGACGCTGCCAAACGCTGTGACTATCTCAGTGAAAGACACGGGGCAAGGGATCTCTCAAGACATTTTGCCCCATATCTTTGAACCATTTTGGCAGACAGACGAAACGCTATATGGCTCTTTAGGCAACAGCAGCCGTCAGGGGCTAGGGCTAGGGCTTTCGATTGTGCACTACATCGTAGAAGCGCACGGGGGGCAGGTGAGTGCTCAAAGTGATGGCCTAGGCGCAGGCAGCAGCTTCCTCGTAAATTTACCCCTAGCCTCGGAGCTAGCCCTATCAGTACAGGCTTCATCCGCACTTGAACCACCCGTACAAACGGGATTAAATGTAGAGAATTATCAACAAAACGGGCAGCCGGGCGATGAGGCGGTTACAGATAATGTGATCGCATCGCAACCTAAGGATTCCAACCCTACAGTAGAATCTACTCTTTTAAAGGGCCGCCGAGTACTCGTAGTTGAAGACTATCAAGACGGTCTAGACGTTTACACCTTTATGCTCGAAGCCTATGGAGCTACGGTAAGAGCTGCGCTTTCTACCGAGGCGGCCCTACAGATTTTTCACCAGTTCAAGCCCGACGTGGTCGTCAGCGATATAGATTTACCAAGTAAAAGCGGTTACGAACTAGTTCGAGAGATTCGCGCCTTACCAGCGCACGAAGGCGGCGATATACCGGCTATTGCCCTAACGGCTTTTTCGGGTCCTCGCTATCGTACGCGAGCGCTACTAGCGGGTTTTCAGCAGTATATTGTCAAGCCGATTGAGCTGCAAGAAATGGCAACCGCGGTTGCTAGCCTATGCCAGCTTTCTAAGGTTAGAGGCTAGCTAGCGTCGAAGGCACTCATTAACTGTGCGAAAAAAGGAAGGACAGAAGAAAAATCCACTAGCAGAAGAAAGCCACCAGAAGAAAAACAACGAAAAAAGGACAACAAAAGAGGGACACGATCTGCTTAGATCGTGTCCCTTCTTTATGCTATTCGATGTGCTGCTGACACCCTACTAGGCTAACCAACAGGCTATCTATAGCTACGAGCAAATAGCGGCTACGAGCAAATAGCGGAGTGAGCCTACATCATACCCATACCGCCCATACCGCCCATGCCGCCCATGCCGCCCATGCCACCCATGCCACCCATGTCGCCACCTGGCATCGGTGCTTCAGGTTCTGGCTTTTCGACGACGAGAACTTCGGTAGTAAGCACCATACCGGCTACTGAAGCTGCATCTTGCAAAGCTGAGCGGACCACTTTGGCAGGGTCTACAATGCCTGTGCTCATCAGATCTTCGTACTTACCAGTCAGCGCGTTGTAGCCAAAATTAAAGTCCATTTCTTTGACTTTTTCTACAACAACAGCACCTTCTACACCTGCATTATCAGCAATCTGACGCAGAGGAGCTTCCAACGCGCGTATGACGATATCAACTCCAGTTTTCTCTTCAGCACTCACAGAGCCCTTCAGGTCTTCGAGCTTTTGTGCTAGGTGCAATAGCGTCGCACCGCCACCAGGGACGATCCCTTCTTCTACAGCCGCCTTGGTAGCACTCAGAGCGTCCTCAATGCGAAGCTTGCGATCTTTTAGCTCAGTCTCAGTAGCTGCGCCAACTTTGATTACCGCAACGCCGCCTGCTAGCTTAGCCAAGCGCTCAGAGAGCTTTTCTTTGTCGTAATCAGAGTCAGTGGCTTCTAGCTCTTTACGAATCTGCGCAACGCGCTTATCGATGTCGGCTTTGTTTCCACTCTCAGAAACTAAGGTTGTGTTGTCTTTAGTGATAGTGACCTTTGCCGCACTGCCTAGCATATCTAGGGTTGCACTCTCTAGGCTGAGGCCAACTTCTTCTGAAATAACCTGGCCACCTGTTAGAACAGCAATATCGGCCAAGAGAGCCTTACGGCGTTCGCCAAAACCAGGGGACTTAATAGAAGCGACGTTCAAAACGCCACGCGCCTTATTAACAACCAAAGTTGCTAGGGCTTCGCCTTCAACGTCCTCAGCAATAACGAGTAGAGGCTGACCAGAGCGAGTAACTTGCTCTAGAACCGGTACAAGATCTTGAATAGAGCTAACTTTCTTATCTACGATTAGAATGCGAGCATTGTCTAATTCGACGATCATCCGCTCTTGATCGGTGACAAAGTAAGGCGACATGTAGCCGCGATCTATTTGCATCCCCTCTACAACGTCAAGTTCAGTTTCTAGAGATTTAGACTCTTCAACTGTGATGACACCGTCTTTGGTGACCTTATCCATAGCCTGAGCGACCATGTTACCGACCATCTCATCATTACCAGAAGAAACAGCAGCAACCTGAGCAATGTCGTTCCCAGTAATAGGCTTGGCCGCCGCCGCAATTTCGGAGACCAAATGTGCGACTGCTTTTTCGATGCCACGCCGTAGGCTGACAGGATTAGCGCCAGCAGCAACGTTTTTCAGGCCTTCCCGGATTAGCGCCTGGGCTAGAACGGTAGCCGTCGTTGTCCCGTCGCCTGCTAGGTCTTTAGTCTTAGAGGCAACTTCTTGAATCAGGCGAGCGCCTGTGTTCTCGTAAGGATCGTCTAGCTCAATTTCCTTGGCGATGGTGATGCCATCGTTGACGATCTGGGGTGCACCAAACTTTTTCTCTAAAACCACGTTGCGACCTTTCGGTCCCATCGTGATTCTGACTGCGTCTGCCAAGGCGTTGACGCCGCGCTCAAGTGCTTGGCGCGACTTTTCATCGAATAATACTAATTTCGCCATATGCCAGTTATTACAAGTTTCTGCTTGCTTTGTGTCTACTGTACTTCAAATTTTTAGCACTCTATAGCTTAGAGTGCCAATTCAATTAAAAATGTATCGCTTAGTGTCGATTGGCAAAAGTCGCAATAACCGATCCTTTCTACAGAGCAATAGTTCTAAATCCGGGTTGGGTCAGACTAGAGCGCTATTCTACAAGAACAGAGCCTCTTCACGCGTAGATCCTGCCTTCAGTCAAATAGACAGAAGTCACCCAAGAAAAAATCCCTCAAGCAATCTTACTTAAGGGATTTTTTCTATTTTGGGTAGCGATAGGCTATTAGCACTGACGATGTCTAGGAGCCACTAAAGAGAGCCACTAGGGAGTAGACGTCTGATCGCGAACGCTAAGGTCGTCTCTTTCGTATAGGCTAGGGCCTTGACCTTGACCTTCGACAGCACCACCGATTGCTTTCCAAGCAGGTAGGCCGCCTTTGATGGCGCTAACTTTGGTAAAGCCACCGTCGTACAGTTTCGTTGCCGCAGATGAAGTATCGGCGTCGCTATCACCGTAGACGTAAATGTCGCGGTCAAACTCAAGAGAGGCTTTCGCCTGTTCGGCCAAGTTATCCATAGGCATAGGGATTGCACCCATGATGCGCTCCTGGTTAAAGGCATCGCGATCGCGCACATCCACAATTGTTAGCGCTGGTTCACCCCAGTCAAGCCTTTTTTTGATATCGGCGGGCGACGTTACCGACTTGAACTCTGTCGGAACAGGCGTAACTTTACCAATGGCGTCTTGAGCATCATCTACAGCGTTGAGCACTTTTTTCTCTGCTGACTTAGCAGTACCGAGCACGGCATCAGCAGCGTCTTTAGTTGCCTCGACGGCTTTGTCGGCTGCTCCCTCAGTTGGTCCGGTAGTCATAAGATAGAACCTCTTTTTTAATTGAATAGTTTGAGACGAATGGTCTGGCTATGTAGTCTCTAGCAATCGTTTCAAGATATGTAAGTATAAATTAGCTAAATTAGCCGTCAAGAGAACGATTGCCGTCAAACTAAGGCCGTCGCCAGAAAATCGCTATTAAACAAAGATTACCGTTAAACGGGATCTACAGATGAGTCAACATCTGACGAAAAATCGTCGGCGTTAGGTATCAGCTCGAATCGATTTTCGTCTCTTGCGTCTAGAGTCTCCTTGATGGCGAGCGGGGTTTCGGGCTGAATGTCCAAACCAGCGTCCTCGCCTAGTTGGTCAACACCAATCTCGTCTTCCATCTCGGCAGAAATGTCGCCCGCATAAGCGCTTTTGTTGTCTACAGCGGCTTGTTTTACCCTTGAATCTGTATCTTCCATAAAAAGCTTCATTGTATTCTTTCAGAGCTTATAGTTTCCCAGACATGCTGACCTCTACAGAGAGAGGGAGAATATCTCCTTCTTTGTGCCGAAATTTACATCGCACTTCATACCGAAGTTCATACCAGAATCAAAGAGCCGCGAGGCTTTTCTCATAGTACAAAAGTGGGGTACAAAGAGGGCGATAGATGCCGTTGATATATACTGCTATTGCCGCTTTCTCAAGAGAGCATTCTGAGTTAAAAGTTTAGGACATCTAGGAGTTAAGGCAGCTAGAACTTAAGACAGCTAGAAGTTGAGACCGGCAGAAAAGTTCAGGTCTAGAGAGATGTCTAGCGACATGAGGCTCATTACATTAGTTTAAGGACAACACATGCGGGGCTTGAAAGGTAAAAACGTATTGGTGACTGGTGCAAGCAGTGGCATCGGTCAGGCGATCGCAATTCGCTTCGCCAAAGAAGGAGCAAATGTAGCGGTCAACTACTACAAAGGAGACGAGGAAGCCGACTTTACGGTAGAACAAATGCGGGCAGCGAGCGCCGCAGCAGGCATCGAAGCAGGCAGCCTGAAAGATATGACGGTGCAGGCGGATGTCTCTAAAGAAGAGAGTGTGGATGCGATGTTTGATCGCGTCATGAGTACCTTTGGGGGCTTAGACATCTTGATCAACAACGCCGGAATGCAGATTCAAGGGGCCTCTCATGAGATCCCGATCGATCAGTTTGACAAAATGATCGATATCAACATGAGAGGGGCGTTTCTGTGTGCACGGAAGGCGATCGTACACTTCCTAGAAACAGGTGGCGGCGTGATTGTCAATGATTCTAGTGTGCATGAGCTGATTCCTCGACCACAGTATGTGGGCTACACCATGAGCAAATCTGGGATGCGAGGAATGACACGCACGCTGGCGCTAGAGTACGCTCGCGATAACATTAGAATAAATTCTTTTGCACCGGGGGCGACGCTAACGCCAATCAACCCTTGGAAGGACGATCCGCAAAGAAAAGCAGCCATCGAAAGTAACATTCCAATGGGGCGATCGGGCACCTCAGAAGAAATGGCAGCAGTAGCCGCCTTTCTGGCCTCTGACGACGCGGCGTACATTACCGGACAGACTCTGTTTGTCGATGGAGGACTAACGCTGTATCCATCCTTCCGTACGCCCTGGACCGGCTAAAAGAACCGGCTCGGCTAAAGTCGGCTAAAGAACAGAGAGGGCTAGGTACTCAAAAAGCGATCGCTCAAGAAAATAAGCTCAAGAAAGTAAGTCAGTTGTCAGCAGTTTCTTAAGAATTTTGGAATCAATAGCCTATGCTGAGATCTTGGATGGTGGTGGGCGGCGTTACTTTGGCGATCGCCCTGCTCTCGAACGTGATTCGGCCCAAAGATGTGAAGTGGTTTCGGCGGCTAGAGCGCCCACGATGGCTGACGTTTGAAAAGCTAATTCCAGTCATTTGGACGGTGGTGTTTGTGTGCGGCGGCTGGTCTGCCTACATTGTGTGGGAGCGCACCGGCTCTTGGGCCTGGATGGTGGCCTACATTTTGCTAGAGCTAGTGACAGTGGCGTTTACGCCGGTTTTGCTATGGTCGCGCAACCTAAAGGCGGCTAGCTTCGTAGGCGGCACCGGGTTTGTTATTTGTCTACTACTGGTGATAGGGGTGCTGCAAATATCCGGTTGGGCCGCAGTTTTGCTAATTCCTTATTTTCTGTGGAGCCCTATTGGTACTTACACTACGTGGGAGATGGACAAACTGAACGCCTGATTGAGACGCCAAGTATCAGGAGGAAGTACGGATTTGAGATTTCGTTCCAACTAGTAGTGACAAAATCCATCTTCTATAGAGCTTTAGGCTGAATAGCACGCTGAGTTACGCGCTATTTTGAGCGTCAGTCTTGTAGCGTTGGCGTTCTATCTAAGACGATAGAATCTAGTTCGTGGTTTTGCCAAGAACCGTGATATCTCTCGGCGATAAGCGGGCGCAGCGTGAATTGAGGGACGTCTCTATTCCCCGCGTAGCTCACATCTACGCGTAGGGCCGAGTAGGGCCGACTTCTGCGGCTGTTATAGCCGTCTCGACCTAGAAACAGATGAGACTCAGCAACAGGCTGACCGTATTCCTTTAGAAGGGGACCTTCTTCTCTTTGTCGGCGCAGGCTAAAGCCACTACCGCCGCAGACAACCCAGGGAATGATGCGATCGCCGTGCCCGGTCTCCAACGTTCTAAGAAATTCAAAGCAGTGAGCGTGACCGCACAGCACCAAATCTACCAGGGGCCGAGCGTAGTCACCGACCTCTCTTTGCACCTGGTCTAGAACTTCTCTGATACGAGCACGAACCGCTAAGGTTTGGCCCTGGTCCCATTTGGTGCTTTCGCTGACGTAGGGAGGATGATGGAAGAAAAGAACGCGGCCTTTGGCGTCGGGATCTTTCCAAGAGGCAATTAGGCGATCGCGCAGCCATTCTAACTGCTCAATATCGACAGTGGCATCTTCGGCTGAAATATTGAGTCGCTTATCAATATCCTGTAGCTGTTCTTCTACCTGCTCTATTTTGCCGTAAATGCTGTTGGCCCGCGAAGCCTCTTTGGGGACGTCCATAGAGAGAGTAAGGGTTTCAGCGGTTAGCGATCGCATTTCTTCTTCGAGGCGATCGCGCTCAACTTCTAGACGCACTCGGAGGGCGCGCCCCGCTTCATCTCTCGGCAGTGGCTGCGGCGAATTAAAGGTATTGCTGTCTAGCGCAAAGAAGTCTACCCCTTGACGGCGAAACGTATAGTAGCGATTGGGCAGTCTGGTAAACTCACCAGGAACGTAGCGCAAACACTGCTGTTCGGTACCTGACTGTTCGGCAGTTTGCACCTTCAATTTAGCGGTATACCTTTCCTTCAGGTGCGTAGTTAGCTGAGGGCGCCCCAAAGGCAGCGTATAGTCCAAAAAAGCCTTGGCAAAAGCCTCCCCCTGGTAAGAGCCATGCCAGCCGACATCTAAATTAATTCGGCGACGCAGCAGTCGCCTAACCGGAGAAAGCGCCTTGCTCAAAATTCCTGATATCAGCGGCAAATCGTAATAGTCATGATTGCCCAACACTGGGAAAAACGGAATTTTGAACGTCATCTTATCAAACTTAATCCTGTTCGGAGTTTCGCCACCTACTAGAAACTCTCGGTAAGGCTTGATAAAATTGTCTAGATATTGCTCACTAGAGCCAACCAGATACACGACATCTCCGGTATGCAAAACGAAGTCGCATTCAGGAGAATGCTTCAGCAATAGCTTGGTGATTCGTCTTTGCGGCGGATCGCTTACGTGGCGACTAGTACCGCTATCTCCCAGTACTAAAAAAGAAAAGTCAGCCGGTGCTTTCGTCGTTTCGCTGTTCGTATCGTCAGCCAAAGCCAGACGAGTTTGGTCAATACCTAGCTCCTTCATGACCGGGTGCTGCCAACGCACACGCTCATTCATGCGTGCGATCTTAGTCTTAATCGCTGGATCGGATACGAACCTCATCAGATGCCTCGTAAAGGTTTATAGATTGCGCTATGGCGATACGGATAGATAGACAGCCGGCTCTGTCCTTCATTCTCCAGATCTTCCATTAAGTGGGAGGTTAGGAGCGGGACATTAGACATGTCGCTAGCTATGCTGGCGGCATATAAAACCAAAGAAACTAAACCAGCTAAGCCGAATGAAAATACCAAATAAATAGAAATATCAAATAAAATATGCAGTACTAAACTAGCACGGTAATATAACCTTTCTAAGGCTTTTTCTGGCCTTTTTCTGGCCTTTACCCAGTCCTTCTCAAAGCTTTTCTGATTGAGGCTTTTCTGAGGTTCTTGCAAGCTTTGCTAGCAAGCCTGCAGCCCGGACATAGCACCCTCCTACGTTTTTACAGTATTCGTTTACAGCATTTAGAGAGTAAATAGACGGGCAGTATCCGCTGAAATCAGGGTTTGCCGTCCTCTGTTTTAACGCGTCTATGCGTCGTAATAATCGTAATTTATTTTCGTTTTTAGCTATCTTGGCGGTAGCAGGAGCCATTACGGGCATTGGCAGTGCGTTTTTGCTGCTATCTGGCCAGTTAGGCAGCGATTCTAAAGTAGTTTTGAACGCAGATTCTAAAACTACGCCTGCCGCTCTGTCACCTTTCAAGATTATGGGTACCCATACCGCGACTGTCCTGAACGTAATCGCGGCCAGTGATATCAATACCGATGCTGACATCAGTGCCGACGCTAACACCAATCCTGCAATGTCACTGATTGCTAGCGGTAGCTATGACAGCATTGCTCAACTGTGGGATAGAGCAAGCGGAAAGACGATCTCCCTTAGACATACTGACCGAGTGAATGACTTGGCTTTTACACCGGATGGAGAGCATTTAGTCACCGGCAGCAATGCTGGCGATATCGCCCTTTGGTCTGTGCCTACCGGCACGCTAGAGACAACTGTTCAGGCAGAAGCTGGTCGGATATTGAGCCTGGCGGTAGATGCTGGCAGTCAAACCGTTGCAGTCAGTACCAGCGAGGGAGCACTCCAGGTGTGGTCTATTGCCGATGCGGGGGGTCTGCGATTTCTGTGGACGATAGTAGAGGAGGGGCAGAGTATTAATGCGATCGCGTTCCACCCGACTAATGACGCCGTTTTAGTGAGCGGCGATCAAAACGGTCTGATTCGAGTTTGGGATATTGAGCGCAGACAGGTTATCTGGACACTAGACGATAGCGCGGACAGAATCATCAGCCTTGGCATCAGCCCAGATGGGCGCTATATCGCTAGCGGCAGCTACGACCAGGCTATTCGGATTTGGGACTTAGCCTCTGGAGAGCGGCTACACGTCTTAACAGGACACAATTTGGCTGTATCGGGCGTCGCCTTTAGCCCAGACTCAGCGCTACTAGCAAGTAGTAGCTACGATGAATCGATCAAAGTTTGGAACTGGGCGAAAGAAAAAGAGCTGTGCACGCTAAAGGGACATGCCGGATTTGTTTATTCGGTGGCCTTTGCTGATGGTGGCAGCAAGCTAGTGAGCGGCGGCTATGACGGCACCGTCCGGACCTGGGATTTGACAGAGTCAATCAGCCGTAGCTGTCGGCCTCGCTAGCGGCTGTATCCTCTAAAAAGGAGCGCTGCCATAAAGCTGCGGTCGAATCATCTAGCTAACTATCTATCTACAGACAATACGATCTCTATCTTTCGTAATGGCATAGCTGATCGTGAATTGATTCTCTCGGTAGACTCTCTGGTTTTGATAGAAACCTATTCTTGAGTACAAGCACACAAACGAGCAGAATACGTAATTTGCCAGGTTTAAAACTGATTATTTTGAGCAAGTTGGATAAATCATGTGCTTTGTTTAATGAATGTGCTTATTGACTGCGAAAGCAACATTAGGAGATTTTCATTATGAATACCGAAGACAAAGAGAAAGATTTAGAAACCGAAGGTAAGCAGACGCCGCTTGAAGGCATCAACCGCACTACTGGTCAAGGATCCAAGACCGAAACTCGCGATGGCGCCGAGCCTGAAGCACCTGGAAATGACGGCGGCGTCCCAGGTAGTCCTAACCAGGGGACTGAAGCTCGATAAAGCAGCTTAACTGCTTAGACTTAATTGCTTGGGCCCGACTGCTTAGAGAGTGCCTACAAGCAGCTCTCTTTTAGCAGCTGAACTTCAGAAGCCGAGTGTCACCAGAACAGTATTGAAATGGTGACACTCGGCTTTTGTAATCAGCTTTTGTAATCAGTGCTGAAGCATCTGTGCGTTAGTACTCTCCTTCTTTTCTCGCGCTTTATCCTTTATTTTGTATCGCTTCCTTCATACCTAACATGACCAACAAGCAAGAAAGACGCCCTACTCCAGACGAGATGCCTGCACAGCAGTTGGACTACCCGGCGAGTCAATCAGATATGGCGATCGCGCCCGATAGCGATCTTTCCAACTACAAAGCGGCTGGCAAGCTAAAAGGAAAGGTAGCCATTATCACAGGGGGTGACTCGGGAATTGGCCGCGCGGTGGCAATGGCCTACGCAATGGAAGGGGCGAGCAGTGCCATTTTGTACAACGCGATGGATGAAGACGCGCAGGAAACAAAATCACTGGTAGAAGAGTACGGCAAAGAATACGGCGTCGAGTGTCTGCCAATCAAGATGGACGTGCGTAAACCTGAAGAGTGCGAAGCAGCTGTCGAAGAAACCGTGAAGAAGTTCGGATCGCTCAACATTTTGGTCAACAACGCTGCGTTCCAAATGGTGAGAAAAGATCTTGAGGATCTAACGATCAAGCAGTTTCATGAGACGTTTGAAACAAACATATTCGGCTACTTTCATATGTTCAAAGCCGCCTTTCCTCATCTAAAGGAAGGCGATGCGATTATCAACACAGGCTCGATTGTTGGCAAGATAGGCAAAGGCTTTTTAGTTGACTATGCGTCTAGCAAGGGTGCGGTGCATACATTTACTAAGTCGCTGGCTCAAAGCCTAGCCGAGAAAAAGATTCGGGTGAACGCAGTAGTTCCTGGTCCTGTGTGGACACCAAACATTCCGGCGACCATGACAAGAGACCAGGTAAGCGAGTTTGACAGCGCTAATGCGATGAAGCGCGCTGCGCAACCTGAGGAGCTTGCACCCGCTTACGTTTTCTTGGCAGCTGAAGACAGCAGCTTCATGACGGGTGCCTTGATTGACGTGACAGGTGGGCAGCTATCCAACTAGGCGCAGGTTAGGCTAGGCGAAAATTAGGCGCAGAGCCTACTGCTCGTGATTAGATCGCCTATAGCCAGCTCGCCTTGCTGTTAGGCTTTGCCACTATTTTTTGTCGATATCGGGGATGATATTAGGCCGTTCTTTATCTTCCCAGCCGGTAGGACGCTTAGAGTTGTACCAGGCGACAGAACCGATACCGACAGCAGCGGCAAAGCCTACGACACCAACGATGGTCAGTAGGGTGCCGTAAGGCAGGGGGCTACCTACGACTTCTTGTACGAGAACGTGCATATTTCAATCGCTTGTTTGAGAGATACGTTACCCACCATACCAGCTGAGGTTCTGAGGCTAAGGTCTTGGGAGATAGAGGAGGGCAACTATGAAAATGAATGCCGAGAAAGCTGCGGCGGCGGCGGGCCTACGCTACGTTCACGATGAAATGCCAGGAATTTGCCGCCAGAAGAAGGGGGAGGAGTTCTTTTACCTACCGCCAAACGGCGATCGCATCCCATCTGCACCGTCGGCAGGTTCGCCTGAGGCAGAACTACAACAGCGAATAGAAAGCTTAGCAATCCCACCTAGCTGGGAATCGGTTTGGATTTGCCCGGACGCTAATGGCCATTTGCAGGCGACTGGCCGGGATGCTAAAGGGCGCAAGCAGTATCGCTATCATTCTGACTGGCGAAAGTTCCGCAATTTGCAGAAGTTCGATCAGATGGTGCCGTTTGGCCAGAGTTTGGTAGCAGTGCGATCGCAGAGCGCCGCTGACCTGCAGGTATCCAAGCTATCGCGAAGGAAAGTGGTTGCTGCTGTTGTGCAGTTGCTTGACCAGACGCTAATTCGCGTAGGCAATATTGAGTACGCTAGGAAGAATAAGTCTTATGGGCTGACCACAATGCGCGATCGCCACGTCGATATCGATTCAAAGGCTGTGAATTTCCACTTCGTTGGCAAGAGCGGCATCGAGCACGATATCAGAGTCGAAAACGCCAAGTTAGCCAAGGTCGTTCGGCAGTGTCGCGACATTCCTGGCTATGAGCTATTTCAGTATTACGACGAAGACGGCGGGCGGCAGACAGTAGACTCTGGCGACGTCAATGACTACCTGAAAAGCGTGACGGGCAAACCTTTTACAGCGAAGGATTTTCGTACTTGGGCTGGCACTACAGTAGCTACTTGCACACTGCAAGAACTAGGCGATTGGTCGAAAGAGACAGAGGCTAAGAGCAACGTAGTAGCGGCTATCAAGGCAGCGGCGAATCAGCTAGGTAACCGTCCGGCCACTTGCCGTAAATACTACGTGCACCCAAGAGTCCCTGAAAACTATCTAGCAGGTGAACTGCTTACTCAGCTCGCTGAGGCCAAGCAGCAGGCTCATCCCGACGACTACCGGCGCTGGCTTAAGGAACACGAGCAGATGGTGCTAGCCCTGTTGCAGTTAGCCGCGTAGCGACCACTTCGTAGAGCAAGTCCACTCATGCGCAAGCTATGCACAAAATCTGACTGCACCTATCAAAATATCCCTCAAAACCGTTCCCATCCCAAAGGCTGTCTCTGTCTGTCCACAGCTCGCTGCTGAATGATTTCGGACAGAATCTCGTAAGATTCCACCAGCCTAGGGCCGGGGCGATTGAAATACTGATTGCCGTCCGTAAGGTACACCCGGTTGTGCCGAACAGCGCTAAGTGTGGACCAATAGGGATGAGTTGCCATCTCGGTAGTGGCCTGGCGAGTTTGGGCTATGTCGTAGCCGCAGGGCATCACGATTATCATGTCAGGATCGGCTGTCTTTAGCGTTTCCCAGCTCATCCAGTCGGAGTGCTCACCCGACTTGCCACACATATCCGCACCGCCCGCCAGGGTGACAAGTTCAGGCACCCAGTTGCCAGCAGCCATGAGCGGATCGCTCCATTCTACACAAACAACGTTAGGACGCGGCTGACTGCCCTCAGCGGTGGCCACCGCTGAGGGCAGTCGAGATTTTAATCCGTTAATCACAGCGGTGGCTGAACTGGTTTGGTTATGACTCAAGGCCGCTGCAACCCGTGCCATGTCTGTCCAAACGTCGGCGAGTCGTTCCGGCTGTAGAGAGATAATTTGAACGGGCGCTAAGGTGGACGACAAATTGTCGGTAGCTGCGGCATCTATCAGCGCTTTGACAGCCTGTTCCACATCGCTAAGACTAACAGCACATACCTCGCACTGGGACTGTGTGACGATGTGGGTAGGACGTAGCTGCGCAAGCAGATCGGTTTTGACGTTATAGACGCTCAGCGCAGAGATCAACAGCTCGCTGACGCGCTCGTGAATTTGGCGACTGGTGCCGACCGGGTCGAATTTAGGCTCTGTGCAAATAGGAAGCGACTGGACAAAGGCAGGAAAATCGCACTCGTGCGATCGCCCTACTAGATATTTGCCGTAGCCTAGCTTTGCCACAATTTCAGTTGCGCTAGGAATTAATGAAACTATTCGCAAATCAACCATCGGCATGTCCATAGCGTTTTAGCAATCTTATCTTTCCACACAGAGTTGTAGATAGCTTGCGGGCACAATGAACCTGCAACGTGATGCGTCTGGAATGGCAAACCTGTAGCAATGACCTGTAGCGATGACAATTCATCACGCATTCACGCATTGTATAGCAGCTTATGTATTCACCCGATTCTCTCGTACAACAGCTCGAAACAGGTTTCAACTGTCCACAGATGCTAGGGGTCAAATCATTAGTTAGTAGCCTCCCTCTGCACAGTTTCACAGTTGCCGCTAGCTGTAGCATCCGCGATCTGATCGATCACTTTATCCAAAGTCCAGATCTGCCGGGTGTCATCATTACCGACGAAAAAGCAGTCAAATTACTCTCTCGAAAAGATTGTTTGGACTACTTACTTCGTACTGCGCAGGTACCTCACTTCATTGATAGCCCAGTGCGATCTGTGCTCAACCACATACAGCATAGGCCGTTAACAGTTACCAGCGATGTTTCTATTTTGAACGCGGCTCGTCAAGCGCTGATGCGATCGCTCGAACAACAAAGCGAACCAATTCTAGTAGAGTTAGGAAGAGAATCAGGAAAGGGTGAATACCGGCTGCTTGATGCGCATATGCTGAATGTTGCTCACTGGCAGATTCGCGGCATCGAAACGCAGATTCGCTATGAGAGACTGCAAATGCAGATTCTCGAGAGTGAGAAGATGGCTGCTTTGGGACGACTAGTTGACGGGGTTGCCCACGAGATTCTCGATCCGGTCAGCTTTATTTGGGGTAATCTCAGCTACATTGAAAACTACGTCAAGGATCAAAGTGAGCTGCTGCTAGCGTATGAAGCGGCGCTGCCAAATCCGCCATCAGAAATCCTATCGAAACAAGAAGAGATAGAGCTAGACTATCTGCGCAGTGATTTACCAGCCGCCATCAAAAGTGCCAGAGGGGGTGCTTACCGGCTGCGTCAGCTAGCAACTAGCCTGCAAAACTTTTGCCATGTAGATGCGGTTCACCCCCGCCCTACCGATCTCAATGCACTGATAGACAGCACGCTAAGGCTGTTAAAAAGCGGAATAGCAACGCCAATCATCATTGAGTCTAGCTATGGAAAGCTGCCGCCAGTACAGTGCTTTTCTGGCCAGCTATCCCAAGTGTTTATGAATATCTTTACCAGCACAATTGACTCTTTGCTTTTTCAGATACAGCAAAATGAATATGCACAAAACGAATATGCACAAAACGACCTTGCAGCAGAGAGTGCGTTTGTACCGAGCGCAACCCCGTTGAAGATTGCGGTTACGACCTACATCTCCGACCAGCCGCCAGCGGCTTACACATTACAAGACTCTCGCTGGGTGTCAGTTGTGATCAGAGACAACGGCCCTGGGATTCTGCCTGAAGTAAAGGCTCAAATTCTGGCGTCTTTTTCGACTAAGACACGCTACCGAAAAGAGTCTGGGCTAGCGATGAGCTACCGGATTGTAACAGCGAAGCACGGCGGAAGGTTTTGTCTGCGATCTGTTCACGCTTCTGAATTAATTGCAGCCGGAGATAGGCGAACTACCGGAACAGAATTTAAGATTATGCTGCCGCTGACGACGGCTGAGTATGCAAAGTGAGTAGGTCAAAGGACAGACTGCAACTATCCGCCTATCTTTTTTTCTATGCGGCATCTATTCTGATTATCTATTCGGACTGTGGCTGCCAAAATTCCGCAATTAGCTGGTCTACAACAGCCTCATGGCTACCAGCCGCTTCGTAGGCCTGCCGCTGCCGCTGAGCGCCGTTGCCATGAGTCAAGATGAGGTTTATCTGCTCGCTGACCAATTCCCAGTCGCCAAACTGCTGTAGTGCTGGTTTCACGTAAGCAAGCAGAGAGTCTACCAGTGACTTACCCGGCGTTGGCTGCATCGTTCTAAAATCAATCAGGTTACCAGCTAGTCCGTAGCGAGCAGACTGCCACATGGCCGCTTTGAGCATTTCTCCCTTGACCGGTGGAAAGGGCTGCTCATTCAAGGCGTCTCGATAGCAGGTATAGGCGATCGCACGCAGTAGCCCAGCTAACATCACCGCATCCTCAACGCGACTACAAACGTCGGACATCCGAAATTCCACCGTTGGGAAGCGCTCAGATAGTCGAATATCCCAGTAAACCTTTGTCGGATCGTCCGTAATTTCGGTATCGATTAGCTGCTGAATAAACTGCTTATAATCGGCATAGTCTTGAAATAAAGGCGGCGGCCCAGCCGTCGGCAGACCGCACCACAGCGCCATCCGGTAGCTATCGTAGCCGGTATCTCTGCCTTCTAAGAAAGGAGAATTGGCAGTCAGCGCTAGCAGCGTCGGCAGCCAGATACGAGAACGGTTGACAATCTGTACGGCCATTTCTCTATCTTCGACGCCGACGTGGACATGACATCCCAAAATAATCAGCTCGCTGATCACCTGCTGCAGATTATCTTTTAGAGCGTAGTATCGCTCTTTCGGCGTAACTTTTTGATCCTTCCAATTAGAGAAAGGGTGAGTGCCTGCGGCAGCGATCGCAACCTCATTTTCTTTAGCCGCCGTAGCAACCGCTTTTCTAGCCGTAATCAGCGCTTGACGGACGTCCTCTAGAGTCTGACAGACGTCTGTGGCAATTTCTACCTCACAGCGGAACAGCTCGTGTACGATCTCCTGCGAGGCTTCCGAGTCTTGATTGGTCTCAATTAGCGCTGTTGAGAGTCCAGTGAGCGATCGCGTCTGTGGATCGATAACCTGATATTCTTCTTCGACACCAATCGTAAAAGCAGGAGACATAAGTGGCAGCTATGAAGTAGCAAAAGAGGCTACCTTAGCCTATAACTTTTGGCGAAAGGTAACACCCCCCTGGGATATAAACCGGATAGTAGAATTTACAAGTCGTTTGCGCCTTTGGGCAGAAACGCTTTGCACGCGCTTCCTCGCACTGGCTATTCGGCGCAACTTATCCCACTAAAAGCGCTTCAGTAGAACACTTCAATTCGAGAGCTAGGAAAATACCTCATCATGTACTATTTGATGCTTCTATTGACGGCTGCGCCTGTGGTCGCTGCCATTTTGTTCCGGCAGGTGCTTTTTACTCACCTGTGGCTAGGGACACTCGTTTGCGTTCTCTATGGCGCCGCGCCGCTTCTGGTTGCTTGGCTCGGGCTCGAGCTTTCTCAGCGTCTAGGCTGTACTGTGTCTAGGATTGTTTTTCAGTGCCCTCAGTCCGCTTGGCATGGTCAGATTGTGACTGCAATGGTGTTTACTCACTGGTTAGCGATCGCAACGATACCGGCTGCACTACTCGGCCTAGCTAGCATCCTTTTCTCTGTGCTAGCTAGACAGTGGCGATGATAGGTAGCAAAAGCAATCGCTTCTAATTCAGCTCGCTCCTAACTTCTGCTTATGAAACAGCTCTGCGCTCTGAAGGTGATTTGGCCGGGTTTTGTCCAATGCCTGTAGCCCGACTCAGTACCCGCGCCGTTTTGCTTCGAGCACCGCTAATGTATGTAAAAAAGACGGGAACAACTACTAGAGTCAACAAAGTAGACGTAGAGAATCCGCCGATGACTGCGATCGCCATCGGACTCCGGGTTTCACCGCCTGCGCCTATCTCTAGCGCAATCGGAATCATTCCTGCCATTGTCGAAATAGAGGTCATCAAAATCGGTCGCAGGCGCGTAATTCCCGCCTCGATCACCGCCTGCCGCCGCGACTTTCCTTCTTTTAGCGCCAGCAGCGCATAGTCCACCAGCAAAATCGAATTCTTTGTCACCAGGCCAATTAGCAGCACCATCCCAATCAGTGCAAACAGCCCCAGCGGCTTCTGGGCAATTAGCAGCCCCATCAGCGCCCCACCAATGCACAGCGGAATGGCCACCATCACCGCAAACGGATACAAAAAGTCGTTGTACAGCAGCACCAGCACCGCATAAATCATCAGGACCGCTGTGCCCAGCGCTAGCCCAAATCGGCTAAAAATCTCCTTTTGAATTTCAGCATCGCCTGTTGGCTGTTCTCTCACCCCATCTGGCAAGTTGGTAAACGCAGGCAGCGCATCGACGAGTGCGATCGCCTCTCCTAGCTCAATGCCCTGTAGGTTTGCCCCTACCGTTACCTGACGCGCACGGTCAAAGCGGTCAATCTGCGCCGGACCGCTGCCAAACTCAATATCAGCCACAGCAATCAGCGGCACCAGTTCGCCGTTTTGTCCTGGCACCTGAAGATTTTGCAGCGTGCTGATATCTGTTGTGGAGTCTGGATCTAGCTGCACCCGGATCGGAATCTGGCGATCGCCCGCATCAAAATCCGCTAGGTTCGAGGCCGTATCGCCCAGCGTTGCCAAAGACGCCGTTCGCGCAATGCTGCTAACCGACACCCCTAAATCAGAGGCTCGCAGCGGATCAGGCCGAATCAATATCTCTGGCTGCACCAGCGCCGCCGTCGAACTTACTTCAACCAGCCCTGGCACCTGACGCATCTGCTGAATCAAATTCTGCGCCGCCTGTGTTAGCAGCGTCGGATCTTCACCCGTCAGCACAATCTCCAGGCTTTTGCTGCCACCGGCCCCCTGACTTTGGAAATTGATTCTTGCCCCTGGAATCTGTTGAAATACTTCTCGCATCTGCGACTCAAACACAGTACGCTTCACCCGCTCATCCTTGGGCTTTAGCTGTACGTATGCGGTCGCTTCACCCGGTGACTGAATGCTAAAGACGCTCTCGCTCGCTGGATTCGCCAGAAGCTGTTCACCTACCTGCTGGCTCAACTGCTCTGTTTTTTGCAGCGTAGAGCCCGGCGGCAGCTCTACTGCTACCGTTGTTAAGTTAGTGTTTCCCGAATCAAACAGTGATGTCGGAATAAAGCGCACTAAGGCCACACTGCTAACAAAGAACATCAGCGCCAGTGTGATCGTCAATAGCCGGTGACTCAGGGCCCCGCTCAGCAGCTTGTGATAGGGCACTATCATTCGCGGCACCCTCAGCCCGTCCGCTGCTATCACCGTTCTACTGTTGTCTTCCACTTTCGGCTTCAGCAGATACGCCGCCATCATCGGCGTTACCAAACGCGCCACCAGCGTAGAGAACATCGTCGCCACTGCTACCGTCACGCCGAACGGCTGAAAGAACTGCCCCGGCACGCCGCCCATAAAGGCCACCGGAATAAACACAGCAACCACAGTCGCGGTCGTAGTCACCACAGCAAGCCCTACTTCAGCAGTCGAGTCCAAACAGGCTTGCAAAGGCGGTTTGCCCATACCGATGTGTCGCTCAGCGTTTTCGATTTCAACAATCGCGTCGTCAACCAGGTTACCGACTGCCAGCGTTAGCGCCAGTAAAGACATACTGTTGAGCGTGTAGCCCAGCGCCTGAATAACTAAGAAGGTAGGAATAATTGAAAGCGGCAGCGCCATTGCCGTAATTAAGGTCGTGCGCCAGTCTTGCAAAAACACGCCAACCACCACGACCGCCAAAATGCAGCCCAGCACCAGCGCATCAATAGACGCCTGATAAGACTCTCTAATTTCGGTAGCGCGCGTGAAAATCAGCTTGAATTCGATGTCTTGTGGGAGGGTAGTCTCTAGCTCTGCGATCGCTGCTGTAATCCCCTCCTCCACGCTCACCACCACGCTGCCATTGCTGCGAAAAGCCCGAAACCCAACTGCCGCCGCGTCGTTCGTCGCATCTCTTAAGTACGCCGACTGCCGCACTTCAGCCAGGTCATCTTCCACCGTGCCTATCGTATTTAGCGCCACCGTGCTACCGCTTGGCAGCACCACCTGAAAAGACTGCAAAGCCGCGACTGTATCTGCACTGCCCAGCGTCCGGATGCCTTGCTCTAGGCCCGAAATATCGCTGCGGCCACCCGGCAAGTTGATGTTGAACTGGCGAATTTGATCATTCACCTGAGTCGCTGTGATGCCTAGCGCATTTAGCTGCGCCGGGTCCAAATTCACCCGGATTTCTCTATCGACTCCGCCGACCCTAGTCACCTGCGAAACACCGCTCACTGCCAGCAGTCGACGGCTGATCGTCCGATCGACCAGGTCGCTTAGCTCTTCCACAGAGCGCCGGTCAGACGACACGGTGTAAATCACCGTAGGTCCACCAAAAAACTCCTGCTTCCGCACAATCGGGTCTTGCGCGTCCTGCGGTAATTCTTGACGAATGCGCGTAATCGCATCACGCACCTCGTTCGTCACTTCCTCCGTATCCACACCCAAATCAAAGGCAATCACCGTCCGCGACGTGCCGTCTGCCACCGTAGAGGTGAGCTGATCGATATCGCCTAGGCCCGCTACCGCATCTTCGACTTTCTTGGTGACCTGCGTCTCCATCTCTTCGGGGCCTGCCCCCGTCTGGTTCACTTCTACAAGCACCGCTGGCACGTCAATGTTGGGGTTGTCGTCAATTCCCAACTGCCCGAAAGCAATTAGCCCCGCGATCGTCAGCACCAAAAATAGAACAATCGTAGGCACCGGACGTTTGATCGACCAGGCAGAAATATTGAACATCGCTTAAGTTCCCTCCGCCGGTGCTACGTCGACCGCATCCCCGTCTTGCAGATAGCTTGCCCCCTCTACGATAACCGGCGTATCAGCCTCCAACCCGTTAGTAACTTCGATTTTGGCTGAGGTGTTGCCTACGGTGGGAACGCGGTTGTCACTCACCTCTACGCGCTGCGCCTTCACCGTGCTATCTGCATTCAGCACATACACGATAAACGTCCCGTCAGACTGCGGCAAAACGGCCTCCGCTGGAACAACGACACCATCGCGTCGCCCGGTTACGATCGCCGCCTGCAAGAACATTCCAGGGCGAATGCGATCGCTCCCCGGCAGCCCTACCTTTACCGTTGCCTCGCGCGATTCTGCGTCTACCGTCGGATCAATCGAGCGCACGCTTCCCTGTAGCTGCAAAGTCGGGTCCGACGTCGAGCGAATCCGCACGGACGTTCCTACATCAACCTGCGCTAGCTGTGCCTGCGGCACTTTCACCGCTAGATCTAGCTGCTCGCCATCAATAATCTGAAACAGCGGCGTTCCAGCCGAAGCCGTATCGCCCACCGTGGCGTTTTTCTCAGCGACAATTCCGCCGCTAGGTGCCAGTACCTGTGTCTGATCTAGCTGCGTGGTAAGCCTTGCCACCTCGGCCTCTTGGCTGCGCACTCTTGCGATCGCACTATCTACCGCTGCGATCGCCGCACCTACCGTCTGCCGCGTTGTCTCCACCTGCGTTCGCCGACTGGTTAGCTCTTCAGCGCTAATCGCCCCCTGATTGAATAGCGAACTATACCGGTCAAAGTTCTCTTGCGCCTCGTTCACCTGGGCCTGCGCTTGCTGGGCCTGCGCCTCTGCCTGCGCCACCTGAGCCTGGGCCGCCACCACCTCAGCATTGGCCTGAGCTATTTCACTACGCAGCACCGAGTCATCTAGCACCGCCATTACCTGACCGGCTGTCACGCGATCGCCTTCCCGCACCAGCACCGACTGAATCTGCAGCCCGCTCGCCCTCGGTGCTACCGACAGCAGATCAAACGCCTCCACCGTGCCGCTCTTCGTAATTACCTGCTCGATCGGCATTCGCTCCGCTCGCTCTGTTGTCACCGTCGCACTTGCCACCGGTAAACTGTCAGCAGGCGCAGCCGTCGGTGCCGATGATTGCGACCCTAACCGCACACCGACAAACGCCAGGCCTAGTCCCAGCGCTAGCCCTAGAAGCAAGCCCCTCGGACCGCTCAGCCAGCCGCCTTGTCCACGCCCTGAGGCTTTACCTACAGAGACTTTATCTACAGAGGCTTTACCTACAGAGACCTTACCTTTAGTCGTGATGCCATCCAAGATCAGCTTCGGCGAGGCAGCATCTTTAGCCTCACCGTTGGTATCTTGGCTAGCACTCTGGCTTTTAGTAGTTCGGCCTTTAGCGTCTCGGGTTTCGATGTCTCGGCCTTCGAGGTTTTGATAGGTCACAGGAGAATATTTGCGGAATGCAAAAAGAGGGTAGAAATGCGGATTGTGAGATCCAGATTGCGAGGTCCGGACCGTGAGATGCAGATTGTGAGAGGTGGGATTGTGAGATGCAAGCTGAGCAGTAAAGCGTGAGGTACCGGCTCAAAAGCGCCGACTCAAAAGCGCCGACTCAAAGATGCCCAGAGAGAACTTTGAGGCGGCTTAAATATTATTGTTTTTGTTTACAAAAGTTTAACATTAACTATTCTTGCTTGCCCATCGTCTTTTTTGTAGAACCCGCTAGCTAGATAGAAAACGGTCATAGCTAGTGGCTGCTTGCGGCCAAAGCCACACTGTCAAAATGCTGTCAAAATGCTGCTACTCTAATGTCCAAACGTCTGTCCGAACGTCATCGTCCAAACGTCTGTTGTCCCAACGATAGCGGCTTGGACAAGAGCGATCGCAGCTACATACCGCAGCTATAGGCAGCGTTTCAAACAACAGCGTTCAAACACAGTGTCCGAAGTGTCCTAGTTAGCGGACATCGCAAAAGGCAAAAATGGAAACAAAATCCTGGTGGAACAAGCTAAAAAACAACCCGCTAGCCCGTTTCGGCGCGGTGGTGTTGATTGTTTTTTACATAGCAGTCATCTTTGCCGACCTCGTGGCACCCTACAACCCGCTTGCTCAGCAGCCCAGCGGCTCTTTGCTGCCGCCTACACAAATATACTGGCGCAACCAAGAGACAGGCCGGTTCATTGGCCCCCATGTCTACCCCACCATTCAGGGCCCTATTGATGTCGATACGGGCGCTCAAGCACTGATAACAGACTTCAACCGACCTGCCCCCTTGCGTCTCTTCGTGTCGGGCGACGAATATCGACTCTTTGAATTCACTGTGCCCTACATCACTCGTTTCTCTTTTGAGGAAAATGAAAGTATCGAGTTCAATGAGTTTGAGCTGTTTGAAGGTATTCCTATGGACCTGCACTTGTTTGGACCAGTAGGCGCAGCGATACCAGAACCAATTGATGCCGACGCTAGCGAGGAAGAGCTTGAGAGTGCGATCGCTGTGGAGGTCGCGCCCGCAGAAGAGGCCGCACCCACAGACAGCGCAGACAGCAGCGCAGGCGAGGGCACTGGCACCGAGAACTCTGAAGCGATAGAAACGTCCCCTGCTTACTTCAATCTGTTGGGTACAGACAATGCGGCGCGTGATGTCTTTAGTCGGCTAGTGCACGGTGGCCGCATCAGCCTTAGCATTGGCTTAGTTGGTATTGCTATCTCTTTCCCGTTAGGACTGCTTGTCGGAGGCATTTCTGGCTACTTTGGTGGTGCCATAGATTCAGTCCTTATGCGAATCGTCGAAGTAATTATGACTATTCCTTCGATTTATCTGCTAGTTGCGCTAGGCGTCATCTTGCCGCCAGAGCTAGATAGCTCTCAGCGCTTTTTGCTAGTCGTCCTCATTATTTCTTTTATTGGCTGGGCGGGTCTAGCGCGCGTTATTCGCGGTGAGGTGCTCTCGCTCAAGGAGCGCACCTTCGTACAGGCCTCGCAGTCAATGGGCGGTCGCAGTCTGCACATCATCACCCGCCACATCCTGCCGCAGACTGCCACCTACGTCATCATTGCCGCTACGCTCTCTATTCCTAGTTACATCGTCGCAGAAGCGGTTCTCAGCCTAATTGGGCTCGGCATTCAAGAACCTGACCCTTCTTGGGGCAACATGCTTTCAGCCGGAACAAACGCTTCAATCTTGGTATTGAACCCCTGGTTGGTGTGGCCGCCCGCCGCGCTGATTGTAATGACGGTACTATCGTTCAATTTGCTAGGCGATGGGCTGCGTGATGCGCTTGATCCACGCAGCCTACAGGAGCGATAGGCGATGAGCGGCAGGCGGTTATCTGCTGCGATCAAACAGGTTCAACTCGCTTTTGGCAATTTTTCTTCTCTTCAATATTTTTCTAACAACAGCTTCCTAACAACAGTTTTTCTATGGCAGATTTTCTCTGTATGTTTTTCTATCATTTTCTCTAGAAACTGTGGCTTAGATTTCCTGTGTCGCTCTATCAGTCTGCTTTGTAAGGTTCGCAAGTAAAACTAAAGAGACTATTCTTTCCAAGATAAAAACAATCTTTATTTGAAAAATAAGCGTACTACGCTACACTTTGGATATGAGTTTAACTATCCAAAAAGCATTTTCTGCACTTTTTTTAACGCTAATGAGCGCGGCGTTCGTTATAGTCGAATCACCGCAGAGCATGAGCCATAGCGTAAATCTTGCCTTGGTTAATTCTACTCAGAGCACAGGCCAAAATTCAGGCCAAAGCTCAAGCCAAAATTCGGACCAAAACATAGCTCGGAGCGTGGAAGCGTCAGAAGATTTTAGCCTTTCTGAAGAGAGCATTACAAAGTTCTATAGCTGCATGCTTCCCGATAGCTGGGCTCCTGATTCCTTTTTATCTATTGATAAAAGCATCTGCGAAGAATCGGATGCCTAATGTATTGATGAAGACTACTTGGATGAAGACTACCTACTAAGAACTGCTTGCTGAAGACTACTCACTCAAGACCATTCAGTAGCTTTATCAGTAACCCCTCAGCTCTTTATGAACACTGGTGCCTATCTGAATCGCTTCATTCAGTAGCCGGCTATATTCATTTGCCTCATCCTTAATCGGCAATCGCTGCAGCGTCGCTAAGTTTCTCTCTATACTAGAAAACATTTCCTGCTTGCGAGCCATAAACTGCTGGTGCTTACGCATCACGTTTTCTGTCATGAGTCCGCAGATTAAGCTTTCGCGCGTTAGATGAAGGGCCTCAATGACCTCTTCGCGGCTCTCTAGATTTAGCTGGCTATTTTTTGCCACGCTTAGCTCTTCCAAAATTTCTACGGCTGCAATCACTTCGTTAAAGCGGTCAATTTCATCAAGCAGATGACTCAGCGTGACTAATTGCTTACCTTGACGCCAGCGGTAGAAAAACCAGACAAGCGTAAGCGCGATCGCTACCACCGCGCCAAACGGTAGCCACTGCCATACGGCTGCCATGTCATCCCCACTGATCGAACGTACTAGCAGCAAAGTGATTGGCAGACAAAAGATAGATACCACGCCTAATATCAGTAGCTGCTCTCCTAGTAAAGAGAACCTATGAGAGGCAGCAAAAGCTGTCTGCCGGTAAGCCCAGCCCATGGTGGTATCGCTAATATCTAGATTAGTTAGCGTATCTAGCTCTCTATCGGTAATTCTAAGATTGTCGAAATTAGCCATTACTGAAAAATCCAGCTAGAAACCAAACATGGAGCCAATCGTCCGAAAGACTTGGGAGTAAAAGTTGCCTTCAATTTCAGGTCGAAAAATCTGAAAAGCGCGATCGCTAGAGCCTACAAAAGGCCGTAGCGTCCAGCCTAGCTGAGACCCCACCAGCCCATACAGCACGACCCAGCCTTGCAGCAGCTTCAGCCGCAGCTTTTGCTCAAAGCCGTCTGGCCCCGCCATATCTACCATGCCTTTATAAAACAAGCGCACGCCTACGCAGCCTGTTAGTACCATCACCACCACATTCAGCAGCAGGAAAAATTTGTAGTCGCGAACCGAGATCAGGAAGAAAAGCACAACCGGAGCAAAGCTGAAAAGCAAAACGCTGATCACAGCTACCGAGGTCAGCGCCATCGTCACGTACTGCTTGAAGTTCAGCTTAGAGCCAAAGAGAATATCGAAAAAGTAGAGCGTCGGCACACAGATCGACAGCGTAATTAAGTACAGTGCTGGCAGCTTGATCGCTGACGATGCTATCTGCCAGCCGCCGCCGTAAGAGCCGACGATGCCACCATAGACAGCGAAAAAGCAGCTACTGGCAACCAGCAGCGAAGAGATTTTACGGTTGAGTTTGACTTCACCGCGCACCTCGTCTAGGAAGGTTTTGCGGTCGCGCAATAGCCCAATCAACACCGTAAAGTGGTTTGAGCGACTGCTTTTCTTGCGCCTAAGTTCTAGAGAATCTTGGTTCATAATGAGGTGACAAGAGGTAAGTGACAATTGATGCCATAGCAATTGATACGGTCGATGCCATAGCAACTGATGCGGTTGATGCTATAGAGATTTGGCTATAGGCCGTAGCTTTTCTCCAGCGTGTACGGCTGTTTGTAACGTCCTTTTCAGATGCACTTTTGTTGATAGAAACCCTTTCGTTTAGTGAGCTACAGCGATCGCTAACTGCATTCCGCAAAAGCCAGAAAAGTTGTTGCGCAGCCTGCACTATCCCGAGCGCGGTAAGCTAGAGCTAAGGGAACACCGCTCTCACCACACAGGCTATGTCAACCACCAACAGCCCGCTCAAGCTCAACACCAGCCTCGACTCTAATTCCAAGAGTGCTACCCACGACGATGGCCTCCGCTTTGACAGCAGCCACCCCCCCGAGCAGTCTCTAATCGACGCCTGTGTCCACTGTGGCTTTTGCCTGCCCACCTGCCCTAGCTACAGAGTCCTTGGTAAAGAAAGCGACTCTCCTCGTGGGCGCATCTACCTGATGGACGCCATCAATAAAGGCGAAGTCTCCCTCTCTCCCACTTCAGTCAAACACTTCGATAGCTGCCTCGGCTGCCTTGCCTGCACCACCGCCTGCCCCTCCGGCGTTAAATATGACCAGCTTATTGCCAGTGTCCGCCCCCAGATTCAACGCAACTACAGCCGCTCTTGGCCCCAGCAGGCCATTCGTCAGCTTATCTTCTCTCTCTTCCCCTATCCCGATCGCATCCGCCTGCTGCTTGCTCCCCTTGCCCTCTACCAAACCCTTGGCATCTCCAAACTGCTCCAATTCAGCGGCCTGCTCAAGCGCCTTTCCCCCAACCTAGCTGCTATGGAGAGCCTACTCCCTTCGGTTACCCCTATCTGCTTTGCCGACAACCTGCCAGAAGACATTCCCGCCGAAGGCGAAAAGCGCTACCGAGTCGGCATGATTCTCGGCTGCGTTCAGCGCGTCTTTTTTTCAGATGTTAACGCCGCTACCGCTCGTGTCCTTAGCGCTAACGGCTGTGAAATCGTTATCCCCAGATCTCAGGGCTGTTGCTCTGCCTTGCCAGCCCACCAGGGAGAAACACAGCAGGCCCAGACCCTAGCCCGTCAAATGATCGACAGCTTCGAGAACACAGACGTAGACTTCATTATCATCAACGCCGCAGGCTGTGGCCATACGCTCAAAGAATATGGCCACATTTTGGCAGACGATCCTGACTATGTAGAACGAGCGCAGGCATTTTCTAATAAAGTTCGAGACGTTCAGGAATTCCTAGTGGAGGTCGGTCTGAGTGCACCGCTGCATCCGCTGCAAGCCGATCCTTTGGTGACTGTTTACCAAGATGCCTGCCACCTGCTACACGGCCAAAAAATTAGTCGCCAGCCACGCCAGCTATTGGAGCAAATTCCAGGACTGGTTCTAAAAGAGCCCTTAGATGCGGCCCTGTGCTGTGGCAGCGCCGGTGTATACAACATGCTTCAGCCGGAAATAGCCGCAGAGCTAGGCCAAATGAAAGCTACTAACTTGGTAAAAACAGGTGCCACCTTAATTGCATCTTCTAACCCAGGCTGTTCTTTGCAAATCAAACAGGCGCTAGAGCAACAAGGGGAAACCGTTATGCTAAAGCATCCTATGCAGCTTTTAGATCTTTCTATTCGCCAAGAGTTGCTCACTAACTAGGGTTCATTACTTAGAAGCTACGCCCGTAATTCTGTTGTAGATATGCCTGAACCTGCGCTAGATACTGAGGAAATAAATCGAGCGCAAGCGCAATTGGTCGGTAGACAATGAGGGTATCAGTATCATCGTAGTCGTGAACCGATCGGTTGCGCAAACCCGCTGCAGGCACAATTTTATAGGCTAGATCGGCTGAAATCACACCCATTTTACCTAGCAAGATGAAAGATTCCCGATAGGTGTTAGGCGGTGGCGTTTCGTTGATCGCTGCGATGTGGGCGTTAATATCAGCTGCTGATCCTATCAGAAGATGCAGCAAACGCTCTACCACTAGCTGCTGCTCAAAACTCTCTACAGAGTCTGCTTCGCTAAGATGCTCTTTGGTCTGTAGCTGATCTAAATATTTTTTGATGTTGCTAAGCTTGCGAACGACAATTTCTAGATCTATTTGAGTCATGAGCTGTTCGGATTTCGGTAGTCCTAAACAGGTAAGGATTCGTTGTAGTGGTGAATGAAGTACCAGATAGCACCAATGTGATTCTCTAGCTTCTTTGAAAAAGATAGCGTTTTGCGCACCAACCGTGATACACGCTGACGCAGCGTACAGTTGAAGCGCTCAATCCGGTTGGTCTGTCCGCTCTCTTTGCCAACCGCCCGATGGCGGTTGCTCGGTATCACTTTCTTGTACGCTTCCCAAAAGTCAGTGTAGGCGATAGCACACTGACGATAAACAGGCGGTAGAGACTGCCATAGTCCTCTGGCACCTACCCGACTACGCGGTCCAACAAAGCAGCCAACAATCTCACCTGTCTCTTCATCGATTGCCAGCCAAATCCACTGCTTGTTGCTTTTGTTGCCGACGAACGACCACATCTCGTCGCACTGAATCGTCAAGCGCCCCTTTTTTTGGCCCGTACGCTCACCTGGCGCGGTACCTCATCGTATTTCTGGTTCACATAGCCCTGTAGCCACACTTCAGAGACCTCAACGACTCTGGCGATGCCTGCCATCGGAATCTTCTCCAACAGCAGCTTGTCAACCATGCCTTTGGTCTCGTCACTGATGACTTTGTTTTGCGGATCTTCAACAAACTGTCTACCGCAGTCATTGCAGCGATGATTCTGCTTGCCGTTGTGAATATGGCCATTTTTGACAATGTTTTTAGAGTCGCAACTAGGACAATTCGGTAAAGCAGATGACATCAGATAAGTTGGTAGTCTTCTCTATCATTTTTACCTAAACTGACAAGTGCTCGCATCGTCTGATCGGTAGAATATCCTTACTTGTTATGGACTACCCGGATTTCTTCGATTGAGGCGATCGCTAAAGCTATTATCAAAGCCGAGATAGGCTTCACGGGCTCGGCGAAACTTAGCAGTGTCTGCGTAGCGTTTGAAGGCTCTGACCTGAAAGCGATGGTAGGTAGCCGGCTTGTATTCATACAAAAGCTGGCCTTCAGAAGCGAGCGCAAAAGCCAGTAACGGTGAGCAATACCGCAAATCAACCAAATCAACATCGTCAAAAGGCAGCGCCAAAACCTGCGCAATCTCTGCTTGCAGCATGAACTGTTGCATTCCTTCATAGGTATTGGGCGCAACCACTACACCTATATCCCAATCGCTCCTAGAAGTTGCCCTTGCCTTCACCCGCGACCCAAATAAAACCAACAGTTCCACATCCGGCAGATGTGCTCGAATTAACAAGTCAGTTTCAGAGATATTGAACGAAACAGAATTCAATACAGGTTGCAAATAGGTCGATGCCTTATCATATCGTCCATTTTCGTCAATAGGTTCTGTCGACTGAAAACCATTCTTCATACCGGATGGGAAACAAGCTTGAAGACTCTCAGAAGGTAAAAAGCCAGCAGGATACACAAGCTGCGCAACCAGCTTCTATGCCCAGGCTAGTTTCCTCTATCTCTTGCTCGCTCTAGAATTGAGCGATCGTCACGCTCCGAGGATGGTTCTGGTTCTAGATCTATTCCCTCAGGAGACGCTTCAGAAGGCATTTCGGTGGGCATTTCAGCAGGCATCTCAGCAGGCACCTCAGTAGGCACCTCAGTAGGGCTCTCAGATGGCAGCTCGTCCAAAGCATTAGTGACCTCACAGCAGGGTAAAACCATCGCGTCAGCTAACTCAGGTAGCTCCAGCGCTGTCATTAGCTGACGCCAGTCTTGTGCGATCGCCTCATCTTCAGCATTCTCTCGCCGCAGTTGCGCCAGCTCACTCAGCGCGTCCTGCAAGAACCCATAGTTCGCATACAGCGCCACCCGATTTCGACCTGTCGCCTGCGTCAGCGTCCGGCTCGCATCTGGGCCAATCGCGCGGCGCTCTACCCAGCCGTCTACCGTTACCCGCTCGGTCTCATCGCAATCCACTGTCAAAAACCAGTGGTAGGCACTACCGGGCCCCAAATCTACCGCCAGAGGCACCCCAACAACGCCGCTGTCCGCTGTTTGGCCCGCTAGCCGCCCTTGATATAGCACCCGATCGCTGCTATCTTTCACCACAAATTCTGTTGCAATATTACCAACTGCCCCCGGCAGATAAAACCAAAGCATCGGCGCCGCCTGCGTTGTCAGAGCCCCTACGGTTTCCACTACCTGCGTCACGCCCAGCGCTTGCACCTGGGCACTCTGGGCATCGGCAATTGCCGTAAGCGGAATACTAGCTTGACAGCTACCCCGAGAGCCTCCCCCGCGACGGCGACCACCAGGCCGCCCAGGATTGAGCGGTCTGCTAGGGTTGAACTCTAGCGGAAGCGAAGGAAGATCTTGAGCCGCCGCCGCCTGAGGTGAAAAGCCGAAAAAGCCGCTCGAAAGAAGAGCCGTACTCAGCGCGGTTGCTTTGATAAAAGACTGAGCGGAAGGTAGATGCGAAAGAAGTAGCCGCGAAGGAGGTAGATGCGAAAAGAGCTTCATAGTGAACATTCTGATGGTTTTTAGAGTCTTCTAGTGGCATCAAAAGACTTTTGACGTTCTTTGATAGCTTTAGAACAAGTCCGCAACTAGGATAAAGCAATCAAGGCAGGGCGTACTATGGAACGCCTTTTTGCCGATCGCTGAGCTTGCGAGCCGTATGACTAGCGATCGCAGCAGTCGGCAGCGCGATCGCACTCGGCAGCAGGGGCACCCACACACTGCCTACCACCAGCCACAGCCAGCTTGCGAGCACCACCAGACCTTCCGCTAGCAGCAGCCGCAGCCAAAATCGTCTCACACTTGAGCGCCCCGCGCTTAGGCCTACGCCCAGGCCCAGACCCATACCGCCCAGACCCATACCGCCGCCTGCAGCCGCCCACCCACAGGTCCACAGAACTTCTTGCCACAGAGTTAAGCTTTTGATCAGCGATCGCTCGCCTAGCCCAGCGCTAACTAGCTGACTCACCATCTGCGCCTGTAAGATTACACCTGGCGTTTCTGCTGACGTTAGCCCTGTATAAGGCGTTATCCAAGCATCTCTTCCCGGCGCGGTGGTGCCAATTAAAACAATCTTGTCTGCAACTAGCGATCGCAGCTCATCTGGCGATCGCGCTAGCAAATCACCCACACTCATACAAATTGCAGGCGTCTCATATACGTTCTCACAGTTCATCTGAGTGGGCTGTTTAACCGTTCGATAGTTTAGTAATAGCTGGTCGCTACGCGTATCTACGCTGGCATATCCGCCAAAGCTAGCGCGTCGAATATACGGCAGACGCGTCTCGCCTAGAACGTTGTCGTCCGTGTAGGGAAGGTTAACAACAGATCTTAGATAGCGAGCGGCGATCGCAGCGCTAAAGGTCGCAGACAGCTGACAGTTAGAGAGATCGGGCGAGCTACCTTGGGCCGACGAACCGTCTGTCGAACCTTCAGGCGCTAACGTCACCAGGTGACGACGTACCATTGCCTCATTTGGCCCTTCACCCACAAAATCGCTTAGCCCGATTCGAGCGGCGTCCTCAATCTCTGGCGGCGGCAGGATTCTAGGCGCTGACTCTGCCTGTGCCTTACAAATAGCAACAAGACTGCTAGTTTCTTGTAACTGCTGAGCTAAGATGGGGTTATCAGCAGGAAAATCTCGATAGATATCTAGCCCAATCACCTTTGGTTTTAGCGGCGTGAGCTGTGTTAGAACAGCGCTAAGCGTTGCATCAGAGAGCGACACATCTTTGCGATCGCTGGGCCTAGCGTCGATATCTGCTTGGGTGTTTGTAACAATCAGCAGGCGAGCATCAAGAGTCTCGGAAGGACGCGATCGCAGCAGCAAATCATACACCCTTAGCTCGGCAGGTACTAGCAAACCCAACAGACGAAGGCAAAGTAGCAGCGTAGCTGAGCCTATACTGGCTGCGATTGCAATTTTTCTATCTCTACTCAGGTTTGTTTCCGCGCTGTTTTCTGCATCAGGAGAAAGCTGTCTTCGCGCCCTCTCTTGTAGTCGCCCTGTTCCCTGTCGAAAAGAGCGCACGCGAAGAGACGAACTCTCGACCAGCGAATCCCCGCAAAACTTCCCTTGCAGAGACTGCCATGTCGGCGGCATCTCCGCCAAGTTCTGCACAATCACCGGTAGCCAGGTTGCGCAGGGAAAGCGAGCTTCTAACCCCTGTAGCTGCTCACGCGCCTCACGCACCGCCACATAAAAAGCAGCCCCCGCCGCAAAAGATTTCAGAAAGCCCTTCAAAAAAGCGTGCGCCACCTGATCGGGCACCGGCTCACGCATTACCAGTACCTGAGGAATGTGTAAATCAGCTAAATCGTTCGCCAGTCCTAGCCCGTCACAAGAGTTGAAGATAGCTGTATTGAGCCCCCGATCGATTGCCTTCCTCAGCGCGTGCTTTAGCTGAGGAACCGTCAGCCGATCGGTCGCATTCAGCAATATCTCGCCGCGCGCCGTCTCCTCCCCATCGCTGTGCCGACTCTGGCTATGCCCCGCAAAAAACAAAATGTCCCAGCCCCGCTCATCCCACAGCTCACGGTTGAACGTCTCCCGACCGGGCCCGCGCAAAACCGTGATCGCCGCATTCGGTAGCTCACTGAGCAGCGTACAGTCTGTCTGCGTATCTAGGCCTGTCGCCTCACCTAGCACCGCCAGAATCCTCACAGGCGCTGACCGACTGCCTCGGTAGTTCACCTGCTGATAGCAAGGCAGGCAAATCCCTACTTCCGCCTGGCGATAGCGCTGAAAAAAATCTAGTTCATACCAAGGCAGCCGCTGCAACAGCGGATCTTGCGTCTGCAATAAAATTCGCGCCGTATCCTGTGGATTGAGCTGTTCTAAAATCTTCTCCCTAATCGGGCGAAAGTCTTCACCATTGAGCCAGTGATGCACCCGCTCTCGCACCTGATGACTGAGCAGCCGACACTGCTCTAGCTCAGAGACATCGGAAACATTGGTAACCCCACCGATTGCTTCTAAGCGATAGGGCAACCCCAGCTGCGAATAGGCCCGCTGCCACCGCTGATAAAGTACCGGCAAATCTGGCGCAGCTGGCAGTCGAGCCTGCATCTCAGCCTGTGGCGGCAGATCCTCGGCTCCAATCTGCACCGTTGCGACATAGCCCGTTTGTATCGTGCCAGTTCCTATTTTGATTACCACACGTCTGTTCACAGCTACTTCACTGATCTGTTCGCTGGTATATTAACTGGCTTTTCGTGTCCGGCTCTTTCAAATTCGCTGTGGTTCAATTTTTCTATACTCAGCTAACCATACTCAACCAACCGTCTTTGGAATCTCTATTGTCTATTTTTAGATGACAAATTGTTCTTCAAACACAGCCTCTCCTATCGCAATTTTCACCCCAAACTGCTCTCCCGTCTGACCGCTTAGCTGTAGTTGAATATAGTTATCAATCTCTCTAGATGTCACCGACATAAAAGGAACAGACTGCTCATCTAGAACTGTCATCGTCAAATTTTCTTCTATATAGGGAGAGTCTCCCAAAGGCCGCACCTGCAGCACAATATTGCTGCGCTTGGGTGTACCCACTGCCGCGTCGCCCGCTGACTCATCCAGCAATTGTTCAGTGATATGAATTACTAGCGCGACTCGCACAGCTACTCCTAGCTGTAGGCCTAAATCCACTAGTCTAGCTCGGCTGGCATCCGCCGTTGTCGCTGGCTCAGCTAAATTCGCACCTCGAAAGGCAAAGCTCGGCTCAGCCGGATTTACCAGCACATCCACCGCCAGCCAGCCAGCGCTGGCTGACGACCCAATCGACGCTCCAATTGACAACACGGTATCTTCTATCCACTCACTTAGCCGGGTCAGCATCAACCCACTGGTCGCCTGTGAGCTTCGCAGTTCATGTACCCGATCAACTAGATTCTCTATCGGTGAGAACTGTGATAGGGCCAGCCGCTCAGTCTCATATGCTGACGGCGAAAACCCAATCAAAGTCGCCTCGTGCGCCGCCTCATCAATCGTCACCGCGACATAGCCTATTCTTTCGGTCCATGCTTCTGGCGGAATTGTGCAAACCGCTGTCTCCGCATCGGCCACCCGACAAGAGAGCACCCCCACTCCGGGCAGCGGTAGATCGGCCACGTCGCTCAGCAGCTGCATCATCGGATTCCAGCTATCAGCCTGAGCGATCGCAGTCGGAATCTCCATTAGCTGAAGGTAGGCGTTCACAGCGCATACCGCTAGCGTATTGCGTCGAATCCTTTCGGCCTTTTCAGCAAAAGGACACATCTGCGCAAACCGCTGTGCCATCTGTTGAAATTCGCTGGTAATAGGCAGCGTGATGCCCATCTGTTGAGAGCGTGTGATAACCATCCCTTTAAAACCTTGGCGTCCAGAAAGTGTGTGTATTAGCGAGAGTGATGCGATGCACCGAATATGGAAGTTCAGTGCTAGATAGAGAAGTCAATAGGCAAAGAAGTCAATAGGCAAAGAAGTCAATAGGCAAAGAAATCAATAGATAGAAAATCAATAGACAGGCGGATAGGAGAAGTAGATAAAAGAGACAAATAGAAGAAGTGAACAGAGAAGTCAGTAGAAAAAATAATCCTAGAAATAGCCCTGCGACTGGCCAAACTGACGTAGCCGAATTAGACACTGGCGCTGATAGAAACTGCTTAGCGTCCCTACCGATATGTCATACTCCACAGCTAGCAGCCTCCACGGCGTTTCTGGCGGCAGTCGCTTCAAGATCAAAATCTGGGCCGTCACCTCTGGGTGCTTATTAATATGGATTGCCCTCAGGCTGCCGTTAGCATCAGCTTGGGCCCATTCGCGTACCTGCTCTAGCCAGGGCGGAATATCCGCTGGAGCCGGCAGCCGATCGACCGGATCTAACCCCTCGCCCTCACTACGCGAGCCGAGATAAGACATACTAGTTGCTCGCTGCTGGTTTTCGGCGATCTGAAAGTCTCGCAGTCGGTGCTTCAGATAGGCGTTTAGCCAGGTCGATAGCTTGGCAACGGCAGGGTCGTAAACCTTACCGGTCGTCGCCTCACAGAGATTGCGGCAAAAATAGACCCAGGTTTGCTGCAAAGCATCTGGATAGTAAGGATCTTGCGTGTGCCATAGCTGATCCTTTAAAGAGCGCACAATCTGCGTCAATCCTCGCTGACGCTTGGGACTGCCGATTGGCTCAGCGCACGTTTCTAACACTAGCCGCGCCATCGGTTCTGAAAATCTGCGACCTTCAGCAGGGTTCTGATTTGATAAGTTATCCATACATTGACACGCGGTTCTGCTAGCAATTTCTTAGGTGACTTTCTAGAGGATGCTCGATGTAATTCCTTGAACAGAGAATACAGAGTAGAAGATACAGAGCAGAAGATACAGAGCAGAAAATGTACCCACACGACCTCCACTGAAACTTTACGCCTAATTACCTATCACAGACAAATGCAAAAGTTCTGCGCGCGTAATGCAGTTCTGGCAATCGGTCGTATTTGCGCTTTGTTGCGTTTTACGTCCAAGAAATCTCAGCCGAAACTGAGCTAGCGGAGTGACAGCTCGGTTTCTGTCCTAACTATTGTTTGCGATCGCCACACGCCCTTTAGAAATGATGATAGTTTCAGTGAGTCTACTGATGCCCAGCCTCATCAGCTTTCGCTGTCAGAAAAGATTGAACGTGTGGCAAATAGCTCCTGACAAAAGAAATCGTCGCTGAAAAGCTAACCGACATCACTCGATGGTTTGGTCTGATTTTCTGATTTGACTCTTCTGAATTTGTACATCATCTACTTTGATAGCCCCCATGAAATTTATCAACTCCCTACGCGGTCTGTTCAAGTCCGCTAGTAGTCTAGACGCGAACCAAGCTAACCGATCTGCGGAGTCCGCTAGCTCAGACAGTCCCCCTCAAAATCGCCCAGAAACGCAAGAGATCGCCTCTAGCCGACTACCTAGACCAACCCGCATTCCACCCACGCGGCCACCCTTTGGTCGTAATGCCTAATGCGGGAAGCTGCGTAAAATTGCCATCGACGGAAAGTCAGGCAGCATATTGGTAAGGTGAGAGGCGAAAGCTCATGCGCCAAATCATATGCTGTCTTTTTGGGTGCTGTCTTCTTGGGTTACGGTTTGGGTTACGGTTGCGGCCTTTCCAGTTAACTTAGCAGCCTCGCTATCTACCCCGCAAGCACCATTAGCGGCTGATACTGGTGCTCATAGGCGCGCGCCTATCCGCCGCTTTGATCTTGAGCACAGCAAAAGCGCAGAGGCTTCGGCGGTTTCGGAGCTAATCACCGCAGGCTACGAGCAGATCGAGCAGGGAGACTACTTAGCCTCGGTTGGCAGCTTTCAAGCGGCACTAGCGCTGATAGAAGAAACGCCAGTAGGAGAAACGCTGATAGAAGAAGGCGAAGATGGTCATCGCCTAGGACTGATAGATATTAAGGGAGAAATTCTCTATGGGCTAAGTGAAGCCTACTTTTCTTTAGAGCGGTACGCCGAGGCGATACCGGTGCTAGAAGCGGCGATCGCAATCTATGCGCCGACGCCTACCCTAGCTTTAGCTAATTCCAACTACATCGACATCCTCATTCCGCTTTCTACGTGGCTGGCCTATTCGCATCAGTCGCTCTCTCACTTTGGCTCTGCCCTGGTCTATTATCAGCAGGTGCTAACGCCAGCCACCCTCGATCGACAGCCATCTGCTACCGTTGCTGCCCTGCTGACAAACAAAGGCACCGTAGAAGCTGAAATTGGCCTGTATGAAACAGCCGCAGCGACCTTACAACAGGCCGCCGATCTCAATCGTCAGATAGGCCAGCCGGTTGCGGAAGCCAATGCGATCGCTGCCCTTGGCTGGATTTTTGAGCAGCAGATCAGGCTAGAAGAAGCGATCGCTCACTACCAAAGCGCGATCGCCTTGTATCAGCAGGCCAACGAACTCAGCCGAGAAATTCGCAGCCTCAACAACCTAGGCATTGCCCAGCTCAAGCAAAACGATCTCAGCAGCGCCGAGAGCACCCTAGGACTAGCCCTTACCCGACTTAGCCAGCAAGAGGACCCCGAAGAAAATCTCGAAGAGCAGGCTATCTTGCTCGACAGCTTTGGCTCGCTTTATCAAGCTCAAGGCGACACAGACAAAGCCTGGAGCGCCTATCGTCAGGCCTTGGGCCTCAGCCGCGCCAACGCCGACAAAATCGGCGAAATTGACAGCCTGCTAAATCTTGGCAAGCTAATGGAGGCGCAGTCACAGCCTAGCCTTGCCATCTTTTTCTACAAGCAGGCGATCGCTCAAATCGAAACCATCCGTCAAGATCTGCGATCGCTCTCTAGAACCGTACAGCAGCGCTACACTCTCACCGTCGAAGACATCTATCGCAACCTAGCAGACCTGCTGCTTCAGCAAAATCGCACACCCGAAGCGCTGCAAATTCTAGAGCTGCTGAAGCTGCAAGAAGTCAAAGCCTATCTAAATACCGACCCGAATACTGGCTCTAACCCACCGCTAGACCCAGAGGGCAACACTCTTAACACCCCTGCCGAAATCACCCTAGTTGCTATCTTCAACCAGCTACCAGCCGATCTTTCACTTACCGCTTTCACGCAGCATCCAGACGCCACCGCCCTACAATCCCAATTCGCCTCACAAACGCCCACTGCCGCCAATAGCACCGCCTTCCAGCTCACCACCATAGAATCGCTTCAGGCTGCCCTTAAAGCCCAGCCAGTCAAAACCGCTGCGCTCTATCCGCTTATTCTCAAAGACCGCCTAGAAATTATTCTCATCACTGCTGAAGGCATTCCGACCCACTACACAACCCAGGTCTTAGAAACCGAACTCAGTCCTGTTATTCACCAATTTCATAACAAACTCAAAACAGATGTTCTTGATCCCATTGCCGAGGCCCAGCAGCTCTACGACTGGCTCATTCGCCCGCTAGAGTCTGTCCTGTCTGAGCAAGGCATCCAAAGTATTGTCTATCTACCCGATGGCATGTTGCGCTATGTGCCAATTGCCGCCTTGCACGACGGTCAGCAGTGGCTCGCCCAGAAATACCAGTCCTACAACATCACAGCTGCTGCCATTGACGACCTCACAGCACCAGCAACTCAGGCCTCACCTAACGTTCTCGCTGGTGCCTTCACTGCCGAAAGCCCGGACCACAGCGTTCAAGTTGGGCAGGCCGTCTACCGCTACACCGGTCTGCCCGCTGCCCAAGAAGAAATCAACAACCTGCTTAAGGTCATGCCCACAACGGCGCTGATCAATCGAGACTTCACGCTTAACAACACGCTAAAAGCCATCCGAGGCCATCAGATTGTTCATTTCGCTACTCACGCCAACTTCTTACCTGGCCAGCCGGAATCTTCTTTTCTCCTATTTGGCGATGGTAGCACTGTTAATTTGCGAGACATCGGCCAGTGGCAGCTACCTGATGTTGATTTGGTTGTGTTTAGCGCCTGCCAAACTGCCATGAGTGTCGAAGGCGATGGCAAAGAGCTATTGGGACTCGGCTTTCAGATTCAACAAACCGGGGCGGGCGCTGCGATCGCAACGCTCTGGTCAGTTGACGACACCGCTACCGCCGCCCTGATGAATCAGTTCTATATTGCCCTTAGCCAAGGCAGCACCAAAGCCCAGGCCCTCCGCCAGGCCCAGCGTCAGCTAATCGACAGCCAGAGCTTTCAGCATCCCCACGACTGGGCCGCATTCATCTTGATAGGTAACGGCTCCTAAGAGCATTACTAAAATCATTGCCAAAATCACTGCTAAGATCACTGCTAAGATCACTGAGGCGATCGCACACAGTGCGCCTTCGCCAACTTGTCCCATACCCCCGATATGCCATGGCGCTCTCAGCCGGTACCAAAGCCCCCGACATTAGCTCTGCTGATGATCAAGGAAACAGCGTTTCCCTGTCTGACTTTTCAGGCAAAACCGTTGTTGTCTATTTCTACCCCAAAGACGACACACCTGGATGCACAAAGCAAGCCTGTAGCTTCCGCGATTCATATAGCGAGTACCAGGACAAAGATATTGTTGTTCTTGGCGTTAGCATGGACGACGAGACTTCTCACAAAGCCTTCAAAGAGAAATTCAACCTGCCGTTCCCACTCATTGTCGATACTGATGGCTCTATTGCCAAAGCTTTTGATGTAGAAGGCGGTGGCTACGCCAAGCGCGTTACCTTCGTAATTGACGGCGACGGCCAAATCACCAAGGTGTACGACACCATCAGCACAGAAACCCACGCCACAGACGTGCTCTCAGATTTGGGAATGTAGTTCAGCGTGTCGCCATGGTGAGAAAATTATCACAGCGAGAAAACTATCACAGTAAGCACGAAGACAGCAGGCAGATGATTTATCTAATCGAAGAGTCATCTGCCTGCTGTCTTTCGAATGCCTTTCGGATATCTTTCGCTTAGGCTTTCGTATCTCCCGCGTCCCCAGCACCTAGCAAATCCGCTATGATTTGCGTCTGAGGAAAGGGCTCTAGCAGCAGCTTTTTTACCATCACCGTTAGCGGTAGCGCCAGAAAAGCGCCAATTGGACCCAGTATCCAGGCCCAGATAATCACCGCCAAAAAGGTCACCAAAGCAGACAGATCTAACCCCTCCGACAAATACTTCGGCGCAACCACCAGATCAAAAAAGTTATTAATCGCCACGTATACCAGCGCGAACAAAACAGCCTTCAGCCACCCTAGCTGAATTACTGCCAGCAGCAGCGGTGGAATCACAGCCAGGTAAAACCCAATATTTGGCACGAAGTTCAGCAGAAACGACAGCACGCCCCATAGAACAGCAAAATCCAAGCCCAGTATCCACATCAGGGCAATTTGCGCGAGCGCCGTTATTGCGCCTAGCCAGCCTTTGATCAACAGGTAAGTGCTGGTGCTGTGAGCAAACGCTTCTAGGCGCTGCAAAGTCGATGGATTGTGCTTGAGCCCTTTTTTTAGCCGTAGGGAAAAGCTAGGCGCGATCGCTAACATATAGACAAAGATAATCAGCGTCAGACCGACATTAGAGACTGTAGATAGCAGCGTGGTCGTGACGGTCACCGACGTTTGCAACAGTCTTTCTGGCTGAAACCAGGTGAGCCCGCGAATGTCTTCGGCATTCACTCCCTGCTCACTCAGCCAACCTGTTAGCTCCTGTACCTGAGATTCTATCTGATTGCTATAGCCAGGCAGCAGCTCTAGCAGATGGTTCAAAGAGTCCACCAGAAAAAGCGTGAAGAATAGCCCTAGCGCGAACACACTAAGCAAAATCAATAGATAGGAAAACCAGCTTGGCAAGCCTCTGCCCTTCATCCACGCCAGCAGCGGCGCGGTCACCAGCACCAAAAACAAAGACAGCAGAATCGGCGTGAGCAGTCCAGACATCGCCTTCAGTCCGGCAATCGTCACCACAACACTGGCAAAGCTAAGCAGCAAAGAGACAATCTTGGGCTGATGCGCTGTCATAAGGACCTCTCTACAAACCCTATATGGCCTTACACAGTAGCAGGATCTTTGCCCTTCGCCGCAAATCGCAGCCCTCAGTTCATAACTTTCAGAAGTGAGCCTTTGATTAAGTCCTTCAAGTTGCAGTCCTTCAAATTACAAAGGTCTCACTGTAAGATAGCTCTCCGAGAGTTATTGCAATTTCAAAGCTATCTTGAGTGACCCCGCGAAAGTACGGTAGCTGAATAACAGCATCTTCGCACTGCGCAACAACTGCCGCCAGCACGCTGCGGTTAGCACCTAAAAGCATAAGTGATAGATGCTCAGGCAAAGCATCCTCCCCTGCCGCAGGCTGGGCCTGTAGGCAGATTTGGTACAGATCGTTAGTGTCTGGCTGTATGGCCACTAGCAGCACGACTTCTGTGGCTGAGCTATCAGGCGTGAGCGAGGCCACGTTAGATTGACTGGACTGACTAGATTGGCTGGGTTGACTGTACTGACTGGATTGACTGGCCGGCATTAAGGCAACTTGCTTGCATCGCTTCAAACTGCTTTCGTCGCGCAGGTGAAAGATACTGCGTAGCCGCATCGCTAGCTTATCTGTTGACTGAAATAGCCAGTCCAAAGAGCGCCAGCTAGAATCAAACTGCCCTTGAAACCACTGGCTAAGCTGAATAGATTTTGGAACGGTAGGGCTAAGGTCAATGACCGATCCAATCGGCGCATAGCGGGCCTTTGATCGCCGCTCTAGAAGATCCGCAGGTGCTTTAACCGCGATAGACTGACTCATCAACCGCTTAAGGCAACAGATAGAATAGCCCTTTACTAGTGAAGGTAGCTGAAACATCGGCGGATCAGACTGCGGCGGTACGAGCAGCAGCGATCGCTGCTTCAATGAATCTAGCGCCGAGAGCAGCTCCGTCGGGCGAAAGGAAAGCGGTAGGGTTGATTCTATCTCTGCTAGAGAGAAGTCAGAGTCGCCAATAGCTAGCCAGTAAAGAATCTCACGCTCGAACAAAGACAGCCGATCAAAGGTCGGTGACAGCAGCTGAAAGATACCATTGAACATAGTAGGAGACTGGCGCAGAAAAGTATCTACTTGTCCATTGAACATCTCCCGGATTACCCTAGCCACTAGCTTCAGAGCCAGCGGATGACCCTGGTAGCGACTCACTAGCTCCGACCACTGATCGAAGAGCCGCTCGGCACCGTTGAGGCCGCCGGTCTCTAAGTTGCCGGTCTCTAAGTTGCCGGCCTTTAAGTTTTCATCCTTTAAGAGCGCGATCGCATCCGACTGATCGAGACCAGACAATAGCAGCGATCGCGCTTGCTTATTTGCGCCATAGCCCCCCCGACGAACCCAATCTGCCGGACCCTCTATACCCGTCAACACTACACAGCTACGCGAATTAGCCGCCGACTGGAAAAATTCGGCATAGTTCTCATACCCTGACATGTAGTCGCCCGCTAGGCTCTCGGTTTGCAGAATCGATTCTGCGCTCTCCAACACAACCAGCAGCGAGTGATTAGTCATCATACTCAAAAGCTTTGCAGTGGGCTGTTTGTCATTCACCACACCCAAACTCGCCAACAGACTCACGCTCAGCTCGTTGAGCGTTGGCCGATCGTGAAGGGACCGCCAGATCACACCTTCAAAAGGAACCCCGGCCTGTGCGATCGCCTGCTCAAGCAGCAGCGTTTTCCCTATGCCTCGCAACCCCCAAATGCCAATCAGATGGCTGCGTCCACTGGCACCTGTTGACTCGATCAGCCACTGACCTAGCTTTCGTAGAGGCACCTCATAGCCATACATCACGCTCGGCGACATCGCAGACACAGACAGCAAAGACGCCCCTATGCGATCCCCAGTAGGATTGCCTTCTGGATTTAGCCAACCCTGTTCTGCCTCTTTTCGTCTAGCGATCGCGCTCAAACTCTGCTGCGCTTCTACAAGTCGCTCCGGCAGCCGATCTGGCAGTCGATTTGGCAGCCGATCTGGCAACCGGTCTGAAAGAAGCTCCGGCCCAGCGATTCTATTCGCTGTCTGCGTCGCCATTAGCTCAGACTCTAGCTTAGGATTAGCCGCCACATAGGACTCTAGCACCACGCAAAAGTTTGTCTTCCCAACAGCGCGCGCAAACACGTTTGATAGCTGCTTCCAAAGCTTGGGCGCAACATCTCGCATCAAATAATTAGTGCTGTAGTCAGAATCGCGCGCCATCTGCTCATAAGTAAGCCCTCGGCACGTCCCCTTCAAGATCACAGCTTCAGGCTCTCGCAAAGAGCGTCCGGTATAGTCGAATACAGCGGCATCCACCCATCTCAACGCAGTATTCCATTCCAAACTTTTGTTCCTCCTAATTCAAAGGATGGCGCAAGACAGAAGTCAACATAATTGAACACACAATCGAGCATACTTAAACATACACTAATAAATAGATAATTATCTGTTCGCTACTACACTCCAATGGGTAGCAACAGGTAGTTTATTTGTATACAACAGATAAATTATTTGTATACACTAGCTGTATTTGCTCCACGCGTTTTGCTAGACGGCGCTTAGGTTTCGTCTGGTAGTAGCTATGTTATGGGGCGATCATATAACGGTTCTGTCCATTGACATAACTATCAGCCGACATAGAAGGCATGGCTATAGAGAGAGAGGCTAAATAGATGGCAAAAGTCGATGCCCTATTAGACTATCAAGGAACCCGGTTATGTCAATGCTATCAGAGCATTTATATAGTCGTCTGCTTTCTATCAATCGCATACTATCTCCACGCTTTTTATGTCTGCTCGTACGGCTTATACAGCAGCATAAGAAACATCACAGAACCCAGCAGAGCTTGCCTTGTTCGTTTCCAGACATATTATCTATAGACTAAGCAGGTGCACTAAAAGTTCTCTTAGCCTCAGTTGAGATAGCTAATTCACTTTGAAGTAGAAGTATCTCAGAATATCAGCTTGTTCTTCTGTAAAGGCAGGCACACTATACTATATAGTTCAGTTTTGAGTGTGAAGGCACCACAAGGCCATCTGCACTTTCATTTGGTCTATTTTTTAATTTCGCTGTACTATTGAACTGTATTGATAGCCAGTTCATGCAGCTATCTACAAAAGATCTATCACAGCCATGACCTACCAGCCTGCCATCGCTCTTTACACTCTTACCCTCGGCCTGGGCGGGCTGCTGCTGCGCGGGCGCGCATAATATTTCTCTTCACCCCAACCGATTCAACCGAAGCTGCTATTAGAAAGGCGATCTAGCTCTTTCTAATAGACATCTAGGCTAAGCGCAACACACTTATTGCTCGCTACCTTAAGTAGATTCTCTTCTCTGAGGAGCATAGAGGCAGGCTTCAGCGTGTAGCGCAAGTTGCCGACCCACCTTGGCCCTGCGGGCACTCTTCCCAAGAGGAGAGCTATCCCGGCTGTGTTGTCAGAAGGATCGAGCGATGCGATGGCGCAGGCCTAGCCACCTACGCAACCTACCGGTCGCGGAGTTTTCAGACTTTTGTGTACGCAGTTTTTAGCTGAGCATATGCAGTCCGATCTAATGTCCGTCGGGCACTAGCCAGCAAATATGAAGCCTTTCAATCTGTTGATACTTTTATCATTCTCTGTCTTTCTCTGATCTTTCTTCTATTTTTCTCTGCTTCTCTCTTATGAAAACTCTCCTACAGCTTCACCTCAGCCTGCGACTGCCCCAGGGCTGTCGGCTTCAACTCTAGCATCCTGACAGTCCTGACCCTATATCCATGCCCTCTCCAAATCAACACAAACGAAAACACTCCGTTTCCACCTATTTCCTTACTTGCCATGTTGAACCAGCCTGCTAGCAAATACACCGCCTTTACGCCTATTGATCTTTGCGATCGCACTTGGCCTAGCCGCACCCTTACGACTGCTCCCACTTGGCTTAGCACCGATCTGCGCGACGGCAATCAGGCCCTAATAGAGCCAATGAGCATCAAGCGCAAGCTACGCCTGTTCCGCACCCTTATCGACATTGGCTTTAAAGAAATCGAAATCGGCTTTCCTTCCGCCTCTCAAACCGAATTCGATTTTACCCGCACGCTGATAGAACAGAATCTCATTCCCGAAGACGTTACCATTCAAGTTCTCACCCCCGCTCGTGAAACGCTGATTCGCCGTACTTTTGAGGCGCTTCGAGGCGCTAAGCAAGCCATCGTTCACGTGTACAATGCCACCGCCCCTACCTTTCGCGAAGTTGTCTTCAAACTCGATCAGGCCGGTGCCGTTCGACTGGCCACCGAAGCGGCGGCTCTCATCAAAACGTTAGCTAGCGGGCAACCTGCCACCCACTGGCGCTTTCAGTATTCTCCTGAAGTCTTCACCGCAACAGAACTCTCCTTTGCCAAAGAGATTTGCAACGCCGTCTTGAACATCTGGCGGCCCATGCCTGACGCCAAGGCCATCATCAATCTGCCTGCTAGCGTCGAAGTCTCTACGCCTAACGTTTTTGCCGATCAGGTGGAATGGATGCATCGCCACCTTGACTATCGCGATGCAGTTGTTTTGTGTGTTCATCCACACAATGATCGCGGCTGTAGCGTTGCGGCTGCCGAACTAGCACAAATGGCGGGCGCGCAGCGAGTAGAGGGCTGTTTGTTTGGCAATGGAGAGCGCACAGGAAATGTCGATTTGGTTACGCTGGCGATGAACTTGTATACCCAAGGCATTTCACCTCAGCTCGATTTCTCTCAGATAGATCGCATTGTGCAGATCGCTGAAGACTGTACCCGGCTGCCAGTACATCCACGGCACCCCTATGCCGGTGAACTGGTCTTTACCGCCTTCTCAGGCTCACACCAAGACGCTATCAAAAAAGGCTTTGCTGCCCGCCGCCCGCAAGATGAGTGGTCTGTTCCTTACTTACCAATGGACCCGGCAGACGTGGGCCGCTCGTACGAATCTGTTGTTCGAGTGAACAGTCAGTCAGGCAAAGGCGGAATCGCTTTCTTGCTAGAGCGGGACTATGGTGTTGTTTTGCCTAGAAAGCTACAGATAGAATTTAGTCAGATTGTACAAAAAGCAGTCGAGACGAGCGGTAAAGAAATTACAGCGTCAACGATTTGGGAAATCTTCTGTCAAGAATATCTTCAAGATGTTTCACCTTGGCAGTATGTGTCATATCAGTCGTCGCAGCAGGTAAATAAACAGGTTTCTGTCACAGCGAATTTGGAGTATGAACAAAGAAAAATAGCGATCGCAGCTACCGGCACCGGTCCTATCGACGCTTTTGTGCGTGCTCTTAACGATGAAAAGACAGTCGTCAGCCACTATGGCCACATCCAGATTCGACAGTACGAGGAGCGATCGCTCACTAGCGGCAGCCAGGGAAAAGCGATCGCCCTAATCGAAATCAACACAGCCCAAGGTAGCTGCTTTGGTATCGGCATTCATGAAAACATTGTCACCGCTTCCTTTAAGGCAGTAATCAGTGCCCTTAACCGGCAGCGAAATCGAACGGTAAGCACAGCAAGCGCTACGGATGCCAGCATGTTGTACTCCACCACTCAAGCAGATAGGGGCTAAGCCATACTGATGCTGTAGCCTTTATAGGCTCCAAGCTCACAGCATATAAACTTATAGCCTGCAGGCGACATTGTTCGATATTTAACACTTCAAGCATCAAACAGTGTCGCTCGCCTCATTGTTAGGGGACTGTTCTAGATAGATAGAGAGCGCACCGCCCGCACAGATTAGGACCATACCGGCTAACGCTATGCCGTTAGGAATTTCATCAAAAAATAGCCAGCCAATCGCCGCCGCAAAAATCACGCTGCTGTATTGAAACACACCTATCTGGTGAGGTTCCGCAAAGCGGTAGGCCTGCACCAGCAGCAGTTGAAAAGTTAAAAATAGCCCCGCGGCGACAGCAATAATTCCTAGGGTAGAGAGTGTTAGCGATCGCCACTGCCACAGCGCGATCGGGGCCATTAGCACAGAGCCCATCAGCAGATAGTACAGCGTCTGGCTTAAGGGCGTTTGCGTTTCTCCGATTCGCCGCACTGTTAAGAACTCAACCGCCGCCGCAAAGCCTGCCCCCAAACCGACTAGATTCGCTGGATTGCGCAGCAGTTCCGCATTGGGTTGTACCACAAGTAGCAAACCAGCAAATCCAAGCGCGATCGCACCCCACAGCCGCAGCGAAATTTGCTTGCCCAGCGCTAGCACACCCAGCAGCGGAATAAATACCGGCGTCGTGTTCAGCAACACCGTCGCGTCCACCAGACTGCCTAAGCTAGCTGCCCACACGAATAAGTAAAACCCGCACAGCCCGAACACCGCCCGCAGCAGATAGAGTTGCAAAGCCTGTCGGTTCCATCCTGCCTGAAAATCTTGAGCGTTATCTCGCTGCGATCGCCACACCACCAAAGGCAGCAGCACCCCTAGCGCCATCAGCAACAGCAGCCACAAAAACTGCCCTGGCAAGATCTTTGCCTGCGCTACTTTTGCCAAAGCGCCTTGCAGCGTGTTTGCTAAAAATCCAGCCGTGATCAGACCTGCACCAATTCCTACAGCGGACGAACCAGCGGACGAATCGATCTGAGAATTAGAAGTATTTGATGCCATAGAATACTTGTTACCTTATCGTTCACAAACAGGACTCGTAGCTCTTTTCGTAGCGCTTCATATTACTGACAATGACACAGACTGAAATTCGATGGAGTGGTGAAGCAAAGAGATTGCCTATTAAGCGCTGGAAAAAGGCATATGATCAAGGCGTCGAAACGAATGCAGAAGACGAGGCGACACGAGGCTGACATGAAAATTATTAGGTTTGTTTGTTTATCACTGCTGCTGTTGCTTACCGGTAGTCTCATGGGCTGCAGCGTATTCACCAAAACCCCACCAGATGAAGCCGTTAAGCTAGCGATCGCACAGCAGCTAGCCCACACGCAGCAAGCAATTGCCCAAGACCTTGGCAGCCTAAGTGACGCCTCCGCTCTCAGCAGCCTCAAGCCTAATTTCAAGATAGAGAAGATTAACGTTCAAAACCGGACCAAAGTGCCTGAGTCCGAACAGTTTCTTCGCAGTAAAAGCGATCGCGTTTTCTACAACGAAGCCTATAGCGTAAAAGGCACGTTTGAAGCCAGCTTAGACAATCGCTATCAGGCCGTCGAAGGACCTTTCGAGCTATATTTGGGCACCAACACGGTAGATGAATCTGATGTGCAGACGTGGTATTTGATTGAACCCTAGCGATCTAGCCGCTTAGTCAAACCTGTTGGTTAGACTCGTCAATCTCCCGGTCAGTCTACCGAAGCCGCTTCAATGAAAATCCGCTTCACATCGGCATGAGTAGAGCGAATATTCTTCTCGATTCGTCGAACGGCTGCCTCAATCTCATCAGCAGAAAGCTCATCTTTAAACTCAATGTTGAGCGCTAGTAAAACATCCTGTGGGCCTAGATGTAGGGTGATCGGCGCTTCTGAATCTGAAACAGCTTCATCGGACCGCACCAGAGTCTTGATACTTTCGCGCGTTTCTGGCGAAGCGCTTTGACCGACCAGGAGTCCTTTTGTCTTAGCTACTAGCGCGATCGCAACGACTGTCAGCAACGCCCCAATCAAAATTGAAGCGATCGCATCATAGATCGGGTTGCCCGTCTGCTCACTTAGCCACACCCCCGCAAACGCAACCACCAATCCAATCAGCGCTGCGGTGTCTTCCACAATTACAATAAAAGCGCTCGGATCTTTGCTTTGCCCGATCGCTCTCCAGAGGCCAACTTTTGGGCCAGTTAGCTGCTTTTTGAACGATCGAATCGAAACGGTCAGCGCCGCCCCTTCAAACACCGCTGCTGCCACTAGTACGCCATAGCTCACCAGCGCATTACTGGCCGCTTCGGGAGACTGTAAGCCACGCACCCCCTGAAGAATCGATATTCCGCCGCCTAGCGAAAAAATCAGCACCGCCACCATCAGCGACCAAAAGTACAGCTCTTGCGCATGTCCTAGTGGATACTGCTCATCCGGCGGCACCTCGCTCTGCTTCAGGCCATATAGCAACAGCACTTCGTTCACCGAGTCCACTACCGAGTGAATTCCTTCGGAGAGCATCGCCGAGCTGCCGCTGATGTATGCCCCTGTAAACTTGGCAATTCCAATTGCGACATTTGCTGCCATTGCCGCATAGATAGACGTTTTAGAAGAGCCGGTAGACATGCTTATATCAGAGTATTGACGTAAGTTAGCGTCAGAGTGCGGTATCGGAGGAAGCCTTGGAATACGGTCTTAGCAGTGCATTACTTAGAAGTGCATTCCTAGAAATGCAGTGCTAGAGTCCAGCATCAGAGTCTGCGCCAGGAGAAAATGCTACGTCACCTGCTGAAAGATTCCTTCTTGCTCGGTCAGCTCAGACAAAACAGAGCGGTGGCCGCATTTAGAACAAGTTGTGCTGGGTTGGTAGGTACTAGCGGTTTTTCCTTCTGTCTGCGATCCTACAGCAGGCACATGCCAGGCAATATAAACGCACTGACACTGTGGACATTTTACGGTAATTGTCTGACTCATGGAAAGTTCTCCTGCTACAGCGCAAGTTTATGGCACAGGCCGAAATCTCTTCAATAATCGCCCATCCAAGACACCCAGCCCCAATAAGATTAAACTCATGCCTAAAATCACCTCTAGGCTCAGACGCTCTTTCAAGAAGATTAGACTCATCGCCAGCGCGCTTAGAGGTACTAAAAACGACACTAGCGAGGTGTTTACCACACCGACATCTGCTAGCAACTTGAAGTAGATAATGTATGCGATCGCAGTCGAAAACACGCCTAGCGCCACGACCGATAGTCCTGCTGACCACTGCCATTCCACCTCAAAAGGTGGTTCGAACGCCAGCATGAACGGCACCACAATCAGCGCGCCCATCGTAATTGTCATGGTTGACACCAGCTCAGCAGGTACTGCCCGGAATCGCTGTCCCCAAAATCCTGATAGTGAATAGCACAGCGCCGCGCACAGCATTGCAATTTCACCAATTCCCTGCAAATCTAGGCCTTGCAGCACCTGCGGCCCAATCAGCACCACCACCCCACTAAAGCTTAGCAGCACCCCCATGCCGCGCATCAGCGTCAGGCGCTCCTTACCCACTGCGCTGGCAATCACCACCGTAAACACCGGCGCAGACGCAATCAGAATAGACGCCAAACTAGCGTTAATATACTGCTGCCCCCAAACCACAAGGCCAAAAGGCAACAGATTATTAACCACGCTCAGCGCCGCACATTCAAACCAAACAAGCTTGCTTTCAGGCCAGCGATACCCTTGAAACCAAATGATCGCATTGAGTACAATCGCCGCAATCGCCATTCGTCCCGCCACAATCATTAGCGGCGAAAGCGTCGGCAGGGCAATCTCCATAAGAATGAACGCACTGCCCCAAAAGAAAGCGGGCACACAGAGCAAAAGCCACTGTCGTAAAGACATGCTATATGACAAAAACGATGCCGACGAAAATGATGCCAGCAAAAGTCACATCGTCAAATAAACTATGCAACCTCATGTCCAGAAGCTGTAATTGCCTGCTTCACAGAAGATTCAGAGAGTGATTCAGAGTCAACCTTTACCGTTTTCTTTTCAACATCAACATTCACGGTAGCATCAGAATCGTGTACCTTAATCTCTTTGGTGATGGTGTCAGCACAGCCATCGCATTTAATAGAAGGCACATTCAAAGTTAAAGTCATTATCAATATCGCCAGATAGAGATCTGGGTTTGCAAAGTGGAACATTGATGATCCTACTTGGTAGACCCGCGGTTTCTCCAAACATTTACAGATTGCTATATGGCTTTCCGACCCCAGATAGATTCTCTCTATTCCTATAGAAGGAGAATATTAAATAAGGAAATAGCAGGTAAAAGAATGACAGATGAAAAAACAACAGATATGAAGATGGGCAGAATTCTACAGCCCTCCGATAAATCGCCCCGGGCTCATGCGTCTATTCGGATCAAACTTCTGTTTGATATCACTCATCACCGTCAGCGCGTTTCCGGTATAGCCCCAAGTATCAATCGCCTGCTTTAGCTCAGCCGGCGCCTGCAAGAGTGTCAAGAAGCCGCCATTAGTTTGGCAGTGCGATCGCATTTGTTCAATCGTCGCCAGAAATTCTTCCTGCCCGGCTATTGCCTCGGGCCACTGCACCCAGCCTAGTCCGCTGCTGCCATGCAGTATCACCTGCGCCTCTTCGTGCAGCGCCGTATCTTCCAACATCGCTAACAGCGGCGGTAGCGCACTAGGTCGCATACCCACCTTGCACAAAACGCACGCCGGACGGATCAGTTCGCTCACCTGCTGCCAGTACCTTGTATCTGCCTCGCCCTCTAGCTGCTGATAGTTCATTCCATGCGTCGTCGCCACTGACTTCAGCCGCGCTGTCTGCTCTTCAACGCCAGCCGTAATCCCTTGAAAGCGAGCTACTAGGCTCATATGCTGGTGATTTTCCTCTCCTGTCAGGCTTGCCGTTAGCCGCGATCGCGTCAAATCTAGCGCTACTGGTGTCAGCCCAGACAGCCGCACCTCCGCAACGGCTTGCTCTAGCGATCGCTCCCCACCGGATAGTATCAGCGTTTGCGACACCTGCTGCATCGGGTACAGACGAAACGTCAGCTCGCTCAAAATTCCCAGGCTGCCGTATGCCCCGATCATCAACTTCATCAGGTCATAGCCAGCCACGTTCTTTACCACGCGCCCACCGGCTTTGGCCACTGGCCCATCATGACGCACAAACTGCACCCCAATCAGCATGTCGCGCAGCCCCCCATAGCGCTGCCGCAAAGACCCCGCATCTGCCGTTGACACAATGCCCCCTAGCGTCGCCTGCGTCGAAAACGCCGGATCGATTGCTAAAAACTGACCGTGCTTAGCAAGCTGCTGCTGTAGATCTGCCAGCTTCAGCCCCGGCTGGACGGTGACGGTATAGTCGCCCACTGCGTGTTCTATTATCTGGTTGAGCTTAGCGGTACTGACTACCACCTCTATCCCCTCAGCCAGACCGCCCCAGCCCAGCTTACTGGCCTGACCCATGGCGAGCACTCGCCACTGTTTTTCGTGCGCCAGTGTCATCACTTGGCTCAAAGATTCAGTCGTGTCGGGATAGGCGATCGCAGCCGGTGGCGCAGCAGTAGGTGCGATCGCGCTCATAATCTGCTGCCGTGGCGCAGCCGCCGCCCAGGGCACGGCATTTTCACCTAGCACTTCAGATAGCTGAGTCGCTATTTCCTCCGTCTCTACGGGCGAGCTAGTTGACGAGTTGGCACGCATACTTTTTCTAAACCACGAATACTCTCATGGTTAACCGTAGCGCTTAGTCGATACCAATAGATACCGGTCCGCCAGCAGGTGCCCCAACAGAGGGACCCGTACGAGGCGCCCGAAAATCTTGGTATAGGCGATCACGCCATGCCCAAAACGTTTTAAACTCTGGCGCGTCAGCCAGCCCAGGCACGCCTTTACCCCCAATGCCTATAGGCAAATCCAAATACAGCGATGAGGGAAACTTCACGTACATAGAGAGCCCCGCTACCGCAAAGTCAGCCAGCGTTGGCTGCTCACCGCAAAGGTAAGGCTGCGTACCTAAAATGAGGCACAGCGCCTCTAGATCTCGGCGCAGGATATCAGTAGCTTCCTTTACGGCCTCTCCTCCAAAGCCGATCCCGGCCCCTAGCAGGCTCAGCAAATCGCCTGGAACCGAACTCACTGCGTTTTTCATCAGCTCGGGCGTAGAAATCGGCAGCAGCGCTGTTCGGAAGTTAGGATGCTGATTAAACGCACCGATCATGGCCTTTCTGGCGTTAAGACCAATCGATTCATCTGCCCAGGCCTCCATCATCAGGCACAGCCCCTTTTGCTTCGCATCCGCTGGAATCACCGACCTGTCAGGGTATTTGTCCTCTAGATAGCGAGCGATCGCGCTCGAACCTGGCACGACTTCCACCCCATCTTTTAGCACCGGCACCTGACGCTGACCTGACAATCTATAGAGATCTATCTGGCCAATACCCGGCGATACTTCAATCGTCTTGTAAGATAATTGCTTGTAGTTCAGCAACAGACGGACTTTTTCGCAATAGTGCGACGCTTCAAACTGATAGAGCTCTAACATCGAAACAGTTCCTCATTTAGGTTTAACCTCAGTAGAATTACGGACGCCAGATCGCTTTAATCACAAAGCTTTAACCTTTTTCGTTCAAGGACAATCTGTCTAACGCTACCAAGGGGTATCTACGAAGGTTTCTTTGATTACAGCAGGCATTCATCCGTTTGAAAACGGGCCATTTGGTAGATTCTTCGGTACACTTTGTGGAAGCTTGATGAAGTTTGGTAAAGACTTCATAGCCGTTCATAGTCTAAAGTGACAAACGGCTTGCTTACAGTTGACTCGCTTAATTTGAGTCAAAATTCGAGTCAACTGAGACAAAACAAGGCAAACAGTTCGAGCCGAACCCATTGGGACATACACAAAGAGGATTTATGCAATCTAACAACACCCGTTTTCTGAAGAACTTTATGATTGGCCTCGTAGCCAGCAGTGCCGGTGCTTTCATTGCCTTGCCCGGTAACGCCATGCCCGAAGCCACAGAACCTGGGACCGAGGTTGAAGCGATTGAGGCGATTGACGCAGTTGACGCGATCGCACCTACGGAAGCGCTACCCACAGCAGACGCGCTAGAGACTGAAACAATGGACGAAGACTCCGTTGCCGACGACGCTGAAACAATGGACGAAGAGCCTGTTGCTGACGACGCTGAAGCAATGGATGAAGAGCCCGTTGCCGACGACGCTGAAGCAATGGATGAAGAGCCCGTTGCTGAAAGCGACGAATTAGACACTGATGCTGACACCGTCGAGGCGGCCGAGATAGAAACGCTCAGCGATGAAGCCGTTGAAGCCTCTGACACGATGGATGGTGAACCCGTCGTTGAAGATGCTGAAGCAATGGACGAAGAGCCCGTTGCCGATGACGCTGAAACAATGGACGAAGAGCCCGTTGCTGACGACGCTGAGACAATGGACGAAGAGCCCGTTGCCGATGACGCTGAGACAATGGACGAAGAGCCTGTTGCCGAAGAAATGAACACGGCAGACTTTACTATCGCTGAGCTGACAGACAACAGTGATTCTTTTGAGACTCTGGCTGCTGCCCTTGCCGCGGCTGACCTCACCGAGATCTTGGGTGGCGAAGGTCCGTTCACCGTGTTCGCACCCACTGACGATGCTTTTGCGGCTTTGCCAGAAGGTGCCGTAGAGCAGCTGCTGCTTCCTGAGAACAAAGATATCTTGGTCCAAGTGCTGACCTACCACGTTGTTCCTGGTGCTTTGATGTCGACCGATTTAGAAACCGGTAATGTAACGACAGTAGAAGGAAGTGATGTCGCAGTAGATGTTGCTGACACGGTTACCGTCAACAACGCCAACGTTGTAGTCGCTGATGTTGAAGCAAGCAACGGCATCATTCACATTATTGACCGGGTAATCATTCCCCCTTCTCCTGAAGTCGGCACCGATGTCGAAACTGACGAAGCCGATATGGTAGCTGAATAGTTCACACCCAACCCGACGTCACAAAGGAAAGGGGCAACAGTAAAGCCTACTGTCTCTTATATGAGACACTGGCCTCGCTTCATCGCTAAGCACCGTTAGGGTGCATCTGATTCGTTGCTTAGCGATGAAGCTATCGCTTTTAGCCGACTGCTTAGAACGCGACTGCAAAGCTGCGATCGCTAAGCAAGCAGCTCAATACGCAAACGTCCTAGTGCACTAGGACCTAATGCACTAGGACCTAATGCACCAGGGCATCTCCATTACATCTAGTCAATCGAGCCAATTGACTAATGCCTGATTAAAACGCTTGTGTAGTTAAACGCTCACAATGTATTGCCTTGTAAAACACCCCTCGAACCCGGTCGGTTCGAGGGGTTTCTTTTTGATCTGTTCTAGCCCAAGACAATCAGGCAAAAGCTCGAAAGCTATGTAGGGGCAAGCCGATCAGCTCAGTGCCTTACAGGCGGTATTAGCGCTAGGCGTAGGTTCTATCGTGATGTCAGTAAAGCCTGCGACCTGTAGGAGCTGAGTCACAACTAGCACCGCGCGGTCGTTGGCCTGGTCTAGAATGCCTTGTTCACAGGCAGCGCGTTCTATTTTCACGAGGGCTTCCCTTTCAGCCAAGGCCTGTAGTTCGGGGGCGCGATCTGGGCCTAGGTTCAATAGACCTCGGTCGTAGTCATAGACGTTAGAGCGCTCGACGTCTATCTTGGTATCCAATAGCTCGGGGGCAGGCAGCACTAGCGTAATGGCATTGCCAGCTTCAGAGGTCGTCACATCAGCCGCTGTCAAATCCTCAAGGTCTACGCCAGCTTGAACTTCGCCGTAAGCCACGTAGAGTAGGTTAGTTTTACCAATCGTCAGATCGCCTAGCTTGCGATCGCTCTGTGCAGGTACTACTGCTTCCATCGTAAAAACAGCCGTCGTCAGCTCGCTCACCGCCTGCACCTGCTCAACGACCACGGTACGCACGTCCACCTTTTCTTCAGGCGGCTTCACCGTCAGCGCTTCTCTGACATCGGTAAAAAATTGACCGCCAGAGCGCAAAAAGGCAAACAGCGCCAGGCTGCCCATCATAACCGCGCCACCCGTAGCCGCGATCGCCAGTAGCTGCAAAGACTTGATCAGCGGTGGTTGCTCCGTTTGGCGCGATCGCCGCCTAGACCTACCGCGACCCGCACCATCGTTCAAATCAGATCTAGACGATGAAGATTTCTGACGATCACGCATTCGAGAATCCATAGCAGCTGGCCAATCAATGATTACATAATAGAACTTTCCTGCTGGCAGCTACGGACTCTGTGGCGGACGCCGTAGGGGACTTGGCGGCGGACTCACTCATAGAGTCCGCTAAACCGTTCTTTCGAACAACTCTCTCGAACAGCTTTTAGGCTATCTCTTTGGGTTATTCCTCTGAGCTATCTCCCTGGGCAACAACAGAACAGACTACCGATGACGAATATGCTCGTATACACTCTCATACTGATCTCCTGGCACCTTCCAGGAGTAATCGTAGGTCATACAGCGTTTCGCTAGCCGCTCAAAGTCTTCTGGCTTCTGATGATATAGATCCAAAGCCCGACCTAGCGCCGACTCTAGCGCGTAACTGTCGTTCTCCGAAAACACAAACCCGTTGCGTGCATCCGGCTGATGGTCCTGGTCATAGTCCACATCAAAGATAGTATTCACTAGGCCACCTACCCCTCGCACCACTGGCACTGTGCCGTACTTCAGGCTAATAATTTGCGTTAGTCCACATGGCTCGTAGTTACTCGGCACAATCATGATGTCTGCCGCCGCATAGATTAGATGCGCAAGTTCTTCGTTATAGCCAATCTCTAAATGGCAGTCAGGATTGTCATTCAAATGCAGCTTTTCATGCCAAAACCAGTCGTTTAGCCCTGGCTCTGAGGCCGATCCTAGCAGCACAAACTGAGCATCTTTTACTAGGCTGTAGTACAGGCCGTGGTGCACCTGGTGTACACCTTTTTGCTGATCCAACCGGCCAATAAACGCCACAATCGGCTTATCATTCACCGCTAGCAGCAGTCGCTCGCGCAGCGCTTTTTTATTCACCCCCTTGTTCTCAAAATCCGCAATGCCGTAGTTCACCGGCAGCAGGCTGTCAGTCTCAGGATTCCAGACCTGATAGCTCAGCCCGTTCAAAATACCGCCGAACTTATCTTGATGAACGTTCAACGCAGGCTGCAAGCCACAGCCAATGTCAGTAAACCTTGCCTCCCAAGCGTGGTGAGGCGAAACTGTGTTCACATAGTTGGCATAGACAATGCCGCCTTTCATAAAGTTGATGACGCCGGCATTATTGTTGTCACCTAGGCGATCGCGGCTACCATAGTAGGCTTCTCGATTCAGTCCTACCGCCTTCAAGATATCTGTACTCCAAACCCCCTGATGCTTGAAGTTGTGGATGGTGTAGCACACCCGCTGATCGGCCATACCGTGGTGCTTGTATGTCTCAAACAGCATGACCGGCAGTAGGCCCGTCTGCCAATCATGACAGTGAATCACATCTGGACGCTTGCCAGTCTTCAGCAAAAACTCCAGCGCTGCTTTGCTAAAAAAGGCAAACCGAACCTGATCGTCCCACTCGCCGTAAACCTTGCCCCGACTAAAAAAGCCCTCAGCCGAATGCGGCTCAATGAAAAAGCAAAGCTGACCGTGCACCCACCCACAGTCCACAGAGCAGTGAATCATTCCACCATTCCAGGGCACATACAAATTTTCATACGCCTGGTGCATTCCCCACACGTGGTCGTAGCGCATGCAGTCATACTTCGGCAACACCACCTCAGCGCAGTGTCCGCGCGCGTCTATCTCTCGACTCAATCCATACACCACGTCGCCCAGGCCACCTGCTTTGACCACAGGGGCACACTCAGAAGCAATTTGAATGATGTACATGGGGCTACTCCAAAAATCTTGTCATGAAAATTTATTTAGTATCGTTATTCAAGCAGAAAGAGAGATGAATTTCGACCTACCAAAGTTCTTTTTTGGTTAGGCTTCGCTGTCACGATTGGCGTCACAACCTTTGGTTGAAAAGCGATCGCATCTAAATAGCAAATAGATAGCGAAAAACGCAAGCTGCCTCGACTTCGCCTTGACTTTACTTATTACAGACTTATAGGCCCTTTCGCTACGCTTAACAACGGACCCATTGATGACCCATTAATGTAGATCGACCGTAAGGAACTCTTCACACATGATCGCCAGCGCACCTAGCAAATATCCGAGCCCATACCCAAACCTTGATGATACTCGTTCAGGCCTGCCCAACATCTGTGGATGGGAAAGCACCATCACCGCGATTACTAACCATACCGATCCGGTCTTTCTTCCACGCACCAACCTAGATCTTTCAAAAATCACCGCCGGATTCGCCTGCGCCCTTCACATGCACCAGCCTAGCGTGCCAGCAGGCCATGACGGCACCACCATCAGCAATCTCCAGCGAATGTTCGAGCATCCTGGCGAAGGTGACAATCACAACGCCAGCGTCTTTGCCTGGTGCTACAAACGCATGGGCGAATGGATTCCCGATCTGGTCGCCAAGGGCGAAAATCCTCGCATTATGCTTGACTACTCAGGCAACCTATTTTGGGCCTTTCGTCAGATGGGTCGAGAAGACATCATTGGCGATTTGAAACGTCTGTGTACACCTCAATACGAACCCTATGTCGAGTGGCTAGGCACAATGTGGAGCCATGCGGTTGTACCCTCTACACCCATCCCCGACATCAAACTGCATATTCAAGCCTGGCAGCATCACTTCGCGGCGCTGTTTGGCTATGATGCGCTCAAGCGGGTCAAGGGCTTTTCCCCGCCAGAGATGCACCTACCTAACCATCCAGATACCCTGTACGAGTACATCAAAGCGCTCAAGGACTGTGGCTACCGCTGGCTGCTGGTTCAAGAAGACTCGGTAGAACAACTCAACGGAGAAAGGCTGCATCACGATGACAAGTATGTGCCCAATCGGCTGGTTGCTCGCAATTCGCACGGTGAGCTGATCAGCATCACCGCTCTGATCAAAACTCAAGGCTCTGATACTAAGCTAGTGGCCCAGATGCAGCCCTACCACGAGGCCAAAAGCCGAGGCCGTCAGCAAATTGGTGAGGTCACTGTGCCTTGCTGCGTGTCGCAAATCGCCGATGGTGAAAATGGCGGCGTAATGATGAATGAGTACGGACGAGACTTTGTGCCTTTTTGGGCACAGATTAAGGACAATGGCCGCACGACAGAAGGCGTCGTGGGTCTAAACGGCACTGAATATATAGAGATGATTGAGGCGGCTGGCGTTAATCCAGATGACTATCCCCAGTGTCAGGCGGTAAGTCAGCACAAAATTTGGCAGCGGGTCGATTCGGGTAACGCTACCCCTGAAACTGTTGAGATCGCAATCAAGCAGCTACAGGAAAGCGACCATCAGTTTCATATGGATGGCGCTTCTTGGACCAATGATCTGAGCTGGGTCAACGGCTACGAGAATGTATTAGGACCAATGAATCAGCTCAGCGCTCGCTTTCATCAGAAATACGACCAGCAGGTTCAAGCCGATCCGAGCGTGACGCAGCAGCCAGAATACCAGGCGGCGCTGCTATATCTGCTGCTGGTAGAAACGAGCTGCTTTCGCTATTGGGGTCAAGGCGCCTGGACAGACTATGCGCAAGCGCTGTACCAGAAGGGCGAAGACGCTTTGCGGTAAGCCAACAGCTACTAAAAAGGTAGCGTTAGGAGAAGCTTTGTCACAATGTGTTAATCACAATGCGTCGATCACAGTGAGCTGTTCACGATGCGCTAGTCACAATGCGCTGATTGGCTTCTTACATGTTCTGTGAAACTGGCTGAAACCAACGGCTGTGAGACTGGCTGCTGAGAAGCATTGTGACCCTCCCCAACAGCCATTCCTCTTCTCACCAACAGTTCCTCATAGATTTCAACAATTCGCTCTGCCTTCGTATCCCAGGTAAACGTAAGCGCTCTTTGTACCGCATTTTCAGCCATTCGCTGACGAAGCAAAGAGTTGATCGCTAAACGCTCTATGCTTTCGGCTAGCGCCTGCACCACAAACGATCGCGAAATCGGTTCAATTCTAAAGCCTGTCTTTTCCGTCACGTATTCGCCGATACCTCCATTGTTCACGACAATACAGGGTAGCCCGTTAGCCATTGCCTCTAAAACAACCGCACCGCCAAACTCTCGAACAGAGGGGAAGCAAAAGATATCGGACCGGCGATAGTACTGGAGCGTTTCTATCTGGACAACCCATCCTGTAAACATTACCGTCTCTGTCAGACCTAGCGCCGTCACCTGATGCTCTAGCGCACCTCGCTCTGAACCATCGCCGACGATCGTTAGCCGTACTCGCTGCAAAATATCAGCAGGCAGCTTGGATAGTGATTCAATTAAAATATCCGCACCTTTATAGGGAACCAGACGCCCCACGAATAGAAGATTCAGTCGCTGGTCTGGCTGTTTGTCTGGCTGCTGATTTGGCGGCTGCTCTGGCTGCTGGCTCAGCTCAATCGCTGCGGGCTCCGCACTGCTGTGCGCTGTTGCCGAGCGCTTCACAAACTCAGACATCAATCCATTCTCGTAAAACAGCTCCACCCGCTCGTCCTTCAGATTAAACAGGCGCTTGATTAAACCGGCAGTATAGCTAGAGCCCGCCAAGATATAGTCCGCCTGTTGATAGGTCTCTCGGTACCCTGGAATCAAAAATCGACCCACCGAACGCAAAAAGTTCAGGCCAGAAAACTCTCGTCTCCCCACCGATTTGAATCCATCTGGATAGGGTACTCCACCGTTCACAGGCCCCAGTACAAAAGGCGTTTGGTCGCAGGCCTCAACAACCTTGACCGGATAGCGCGGCATGATCGGCGTAATCGAATGAACAATGTCGTGTTGCCCGCTCTTGATAGCTGACGCAAACTTTTGATATACCTGATGATTGAATTCGGCATAGATAGGATAGGCCAACGTTAGGCGTAGCGGCCAAATGATCTTGCCTTTGATACGGCTGAGCCTGTCGGCTACTTTGTAGTAGCGCTTACTCCAATCACTCTCAAATAGATAAACAATATCGCTATCAGGATGCGCCCTGTCTAAACTCGCCTTATTTCTGCCGTGTGTTACCAGCTTTACCTCAGCTCGCAGGCTAATTTCTTTGTAGAAGTTGTATCCCACTAAAGGGACTGAAGACCCTTCAGGATTGCATTGCTCGATGATCAGCAAGACCTTTAGCTTTCTATCTGGCATATCCTTAAAACGCTCGGCAAAAATGATCGACGTTTTATAGGACGTAGATATTGCTTAAAGGTTCTAATTTGCACTCAGATGTTTTTGATTTGGAGGTTCGACGCAGAGGCTCAACGCGAGAGAGCTGCCTGAACGCTAATCTCGAAGACCATCTCAAACCACTCTTTTTTGTACGCTATGTTCCACAGTTCTAGTTCGCAGCTGTTGCGAGGATCGCTTGGCGTCAGATATAGCCGAAGCACTCGCGCTTCGCTCTCAACAGCTGCCTGAACAGCAGTAATTGCATGACATCTAGCACGATCTAGCGCTACGGCTAATCGCAAAATAGCGCTAAGCTGATCGACTAGTTTACGCTCGTGCTTTCCTGGCAAGTTGTTGTAGTTTTCGTGGCGGCGCTTTGGGTAGCTCTTGCGATGGTAGCGCGCAATATTGCCGATAATTTCTACCTCGGCTTCTGTAAACCCTAACAGTCCGCCATTGCGAATCAGGTAATAAGAGTGCTTGTGATGGGCTGAGTGACTGACATAGTGACCGCTGTTGTGCAGCATCGCAGCGGCCCACAGATATTCTCTTTCTAAGGGCCCTAATGAATGCAACACATCTTGGGTTTGATCGAACAGACTAGTGGCAAACGCAGCAACGGCCTCACCATTTGCCTTGTACTTTCGTGAGAGCTTCCACACCGAGCGATCGCGAATTGATTCTTGAAATGCCATTCGATCTTCAATCAGACCGTGCGTCAACATCCAGTCAACCACCACGCCTTCTCGTAAGGCTCGCTCGCAAATTCTAAGCGATCGCACCTCCAGCAGCTCCATAGCTACCTGTAACACTACCGCCCCAGCTACAATAATTTCTGCTCGCCGATCGGACATTCCCGGCAGTGCTAGCCGCTCCTCGCAGCTCATCTTTCGCAGCTGCTTTATCCAGTTGCTCAGCTCGTCATAAGAGAACTCATAGCCGTTGAGCGGATCGGGCTCGGCGCCGATTTTGTCCACAGCTAGCAGGGTCGCTAGGCACTCAATAGTCCCAGAAGTGCCAATCATCTGCAAAGGTTGATTCTGTGCCACTGTTCCTTCTAGCTTGCGGCTCAGCTCACTTTTTAGCTTGTCTATTGTTGGCTCCAACATGCCGTGCACATAGGCCCGCAGATACTCAAACTCTTTCTTGTCGATTGGGTCGCTTGAGACAAACCGCGCCGTCAGCCGGACTGCACCTACCTTGCTACTGCTCAAAAAATCGTGTGGGCCCCCTCGCCCCGCGATGATTTCGGTAGACCCGCCACCAATATCAATGATTACATGAGGCTGCCCTTTTAACTCCACCCCAGAGATTACGCCAAGATAAATCCGCCGGGCCTCTTCTATCCCCGAAATCAAATTTACCGAGAGACCAACTTCGGCCTTTACACGGTCTACAAATATCTGGCCGTTCCCGGCTTCACGTACCGCACTTGTCGCCACCGCCACCACATCATCAGACTGCAGGCTCTCGGCAACTTGCATACAGCGCTTGAGCGCGGCAATGCATCTAGCCATCGCCTCTTCAGTCAGGTCGCCTGTATCCTCACAGAACTCTCCTAAGCGAACAGTCTCTTTTTCTTTTGCAACAATGTTAAAAGCTGGCAAAGTAGCGTCGATGCGAGCAATCACCATATGAACAGAGTTTGTGCCGATGTCAATCGCTGCTAGCACAAACTCCGGCTTCTCTCGGCCTCTAAGTCTCTCTTGCAATCGCTCACTGAGCGCTTTCTGAATTAGCCCTTGCTCGCTGGGCTCTAGTTGAAGCTCTGGTTGAACGAGTGCGACAGCGGAGGAACCCAGAGATGAGCTAGGGGAGGAGCTAGAAGAGGGACCAGACGAGCCAGCGGCGATAGTATTGACCATCGGAATTTAAGAGTAGTAAGAACAGCACGATTTCTCACTCATCCTACAATCTGGCCGATAGTTAGAACAGGCCTTTTCCCAGCGCGTGTGGGTAAAGCTTCCGTAAATCTATAGGCTGAGCTAACATTTCGCACTTAGGCACCGCTACTACACGCTAGCTGTCGGCCATGAACTGCTGACGAATTTCTTCTGTACGCTTACGGTTCACCCCTAGGTCCGATTTTCCTAACCGCGCTGCCGTACGCGTGTGAATCACAGACTGACCTGGCGGCGCGTAGAATTCAACATCGTCCACAAAGCCCATCAGCTTACTGGAGAACTCAGCATATAAATAGTCATCGCTCACCTGGTTGATCTTAGAGCGTTCCATGCCCGTGATGATTTGATTGAGGCGCGCGATCGCATCCTTAGCAGAGCCAGTGTAGGAAAAAGGGGCGATAGCATGCTCTTTGTCATCGGTAGGCGCTTGCGAACAGACGCAATTCGGTGTTTCTGGACAGGGCTTAAGCTGTCCATCGGTTATCCCCAAGTCAGTAGGCGCAGTACCAGAAAAAGAAAACAAAGACATATCAACACTCCTGATATTTAAATTTAGATGTTAACCATCATGGTGTACCCCCTACGAGTGCTAGAGCACAAATGCCAGCTCACAGCAATCAGCTCACGGGCGTCAGTTTATAGGTTTTGGTGCATGGATGGCAGTCGGTACCACGGTAGATGTGGGTACTGATGATGCTCCCAATGATAGTCGAAATGGTAGCAGCTCAAAAAGGAAACTAGAGTAGAGGCCTGTGAGCTAACAGCCCGGTGCGCATTGGTATGGCCATCTACCGGGCGCTTGTGAGGAAGATAAGTACCAAAGTAGAACAGTTGCCAAGAGCTAACCGCTTGAGGCAATAGCCAAAATAAAGCAGCGTTGAGCACCGGCACCCCTAGCCATAAAACTAATGGATAGAAAAGAGCCGACATTCCCCAAAAAATGACCCAGCCCTGACCACCTTGAATGTAGTTGCGCATAAACTTGCCATACCAGCGCCAGAAGCCACCTGGATAAAAATCTGGATCGGTTTCTTGGCCGGGTGTGCGATGGTGCTGATGGTGACATGACCGCATCTGCTCGAAAGACAAGAAGCTATAGACTCTGAGGATAATTCGCCCTAGCCAGTCATTTAGCTTTGGGTAGGCAGGCACAAGCGTCCCGTGCATAGCATCGTGAGCCAAGATGAATAGACCCGTGTGTAGAAACGAACGAGTCAAGATTACTACCACGATACCTAAGAGCGGCAGCGTCTTAGCATCTGGAAGGATGAACAGGCTAGCGTAGGCACTTAGTGCCCACAACAACATAATTAGGGCCGCAATAGAAACAGAGATGAATGATTCTTTAGTTAGCGCGGCAGATACAGATCGAGCAGTCATGAAGAAAAGAGAATCAAAGGGGGAAAGAAAAGATCAGGCAATGCAAGAGAATAGTGTGCTCTGCTTACGCCCAAAACTTTTTAAGGGAATCGAGCTACCTACCAGCAGTCACTTAATTGCGAGTTTATGTACAAATCTTAAGCTATTACATTTACACAGTAGCAGCCTAGTAGCCGCTTCTATAACTCTCTATAGAATGAGGTTCAGAAGTAAGGTTCACTACCTAGCTGAAAGAAAGTAGCAAGCATCGTTAGGCCGTGTGGCGAATTGGCCCGGTCGATAGCCGATAATAGGCGATAGTTAATAATAGTAGTTATTGATAGCGTGCTATTCCCAATGACAGACTCTGCCTCAGATCATCCGCGAGAAACCTATCAGGCGTTTCCCCATCAGTTTCAAAGCGTCGTGTTAGGCACCGTCAGCAGTAACGGTCAGCCTCAGGCTAGCTATGCACCCTGTGTTGTCGACCAAGAACGCAACATCTACATATTTATTAGCGGACTGTCTGCGCATACGCAGAACCTAACCGCAACCAGCCAGGCGAGCGCGCTGTTCGTAGAAGATGAGTATAAAACGCAACAGATATTCGCGCGTAAGCGGCTAAGCTATGACTGCCGCGCGGTCTTGATAGCGCGTGATAGTGAAAAATGGAACACTATTGTCCAAAAATTTCTTGAGCGCTTCGGTGGCATCGTCGAAGTGATGAGAGACTTACCTGACTTTCGTATTTTTCAGCTACAGCCGCGCTCAGGTCGATTTGTTGTTGGCTTTGGAGCAGCTTACGATGTCGATCCGAACAACTTGGATCGACTTGTCCATAAGCACAAAGGCTAAGGAAAGCAAAAGCTAGAAATGCAAAGGTTAGGAAAGCGATCGCAAAAAAGCAAAAGTCGAAGTGACAAAGGTCACTAGATCGACAAATTAAGCTTCTGTCGGCGTTTCGTCGTCTGCCTCTTCCCAGCACTCGACGGCTAGCAGTTCGCCGATAGAATCTTGCATTGTGAAGTCAAAAGCCTCTAGCTCAGACTTCCAATGAGCCCATTTGTCACCGAAGATAAAAGCAATTTTCCATAAGCTATCAGTAGGCTGGATCGACTTGGTTTCAGTCAGCGATCGCACCTTGCGCTGAAAGTCAGCCATAGGATGGATAGTCACAGGCGCTTCTAATGACGCTTTTCGTGACGAAACTGCGGTTGATTGAGTTGTCATAAATCAAAAATTGAGTGAGTATTTTCAAGAATGTTGGTTGAGAACGTGTCGGCACTAGTCTGCAACAGACATATCTAGGATATTTGTCTAGATTCAGATACAAACGCCTAGAATCTTATCTCATCATTTGCCAAGGTATCGCACTGACTAAGAAAGGACCTAGTCCGCGAAGTATTCAGCGAAACGTGAAATAGCTTAATTCAAGACGTCGCTAATTCCTAACGTGTGAGAATTGCTGTGGTTAAAAGGTTAAATATACCCGTTGGTATCCTCTGCACCTAGTTGGCAGCTTTTCAATAAGCGTCCTGTTTGATAGCGTTCTGTTCGCAACATATCCGAATCAGACGCAGTCATCAACTTATAGCGGATAACTGTAACGGGGCCTCATGGCTTTAACTTTTCGTAAGAATGCAATATTTGCCCGGAACATGATAGTAAAGCAAGCGGTAACCAAGAACATCGACTTACAAAAAGGAATTCTTGTAGGAAAAGCTTTTCGCAGGCGAGCGGTCTATCTTGCTTACTAAATAATTTGCGCCTTTTATATCGCGCTTTCGTATGATAGCAGGCGTTCTTGAATACGGCTACCTTATGGAGGGTAGATTGAGGTGGAGGGTAGATTGAGGGCGGATTCTCGACAGACGTAGGCAGGCCACCCATACACCGATTCTGAAATACGCCCATCTCACCTGTCTCTTACCCGATCTATGTAAACCACCCTGTACATCTAGATAGATCGTATCTGGCAGATCGCATCGGCTAGTCAGCGTCTCCAGGTAGTGCCTCTAGTCATTCACCTATTGCGCTACACTAATCGCGTCTATTCATACGTTAGGCCAATCGGTTCTTCCGGTTCTTTTCTTTTACTCTCCTTTCTTCGCGGTCTGCCCTGGTATGGCTGCCGCCTCATCCACAGTATTCCTATGGTTACGACTTCAGACTCCAACAAGCCTTCAGAGATTAGTGCTCAGAAGGTCAGTGCGATCGCTGCCGAAGAAAAGCCGCTCAGGCTTTTGCGCACGCACGAATCCGAGAAGCTAGAGCGCATTCGCCATACCTTCTCCCACGTCATGGCGATGGCCGTTCAGCGCCTGTTTCCCAAAGCTCAAGTCACCATCGGACCCTCGATTGACTACGGCTTTTATTACGACTTCGACGCGCCAGAGCCTTTTACCGACAAGGACCTAAAGGCGATCAAAAAAGAGATGATTAAGATCATCAAGAAAGGGCTGCCCGTTATTCGTGAAGAAGTTAGCCGAGAAGAGGCCAAAGAAAGAATTGAGGCCCTGAGTGAACCTTACAAGCTAGAAATTTTAGAAGGCTTACAAGAGCCCATCACGCTATATCACATAGGCGATGAGTGGTGGGATTTGTGCGCGGGCCCTCATATTGAAACGACTAAAGATCTTGACCCCAAGGCCTTTGACCTAGAGAGCGTCGCAGGCGCTTACTGGCGCGGTGACGAAACCAAGGCTCAGCTCCAGCGAATCTACGGCACCGCTTGGGAAACGCCAGAAGAACTTAAAGAATATAAGCACCGTAAGGAAGAAGCTAAGCGCCGCGACCATCGCAAGCTCGGTAAAGAGCTAGGCCTGTTTATCTTCTCCGACGAAGTTGGGCCAGGACTGCCGCTGTGGACCCCGAAGGGAACCCTGCTGCGCTCTACTTTAGAAGACTTTCTCAAAGCCGAGCAGGTCGCTAGAGGCTATCAGCCCGTCGTCACGCCGCATGTTGGCCGCGTGGATCTGTTTAAAACATCGGGCCACTGGCAAAAGTACAGCGAAGACCTGTTCCCGATGATGGGTAAAAGCGAAGATGAAGGCTTTGTGCTCAAGGCGATGAACTGCCCTTTTCACGTACAGATCTACAAGAGCCAGCTCCGCTCTTACAAAGAGCTACCGATTCGCTTGGCCGAATTTGGCACGGTATACCGTTTCGAGCAGTCAGGCGAACTAGGCGGGCTTACTAGGGTTCGTGGCTTCACGCAAGATGATGCGCACCTGTTTGTCACACCCGATCAGCTCAATGAAGAGTTTCTTAGGGTGGTCGATCTTATTCAGGTCACCCTACGAGTCTTGAAGATGGACCAGTCATTTCGAGCCAGACTCAGCTTCCGCGACCCAGAGAATAAGAGCAAATACATCGGCTCCGACAAAGCCTGGGAAAAGGCCCAAAACGCCATTCGTCAGGCCGTGGAGACCATGGGCATGGACCACTTTGAAGGCATTGGCGAAGCTGCTTTCTATGGCCCCAAGCTAGACTTTATTGTGCGCGACGCTCTCGACCGAGAGTGGCAGCTCGGCACTGTGCAGGTAGACTACACGCTACCTGAGCGCTTCGATCTTGAATACGTTGCTGAAGACGGCACGCGTCAGCGGCCAATTATGATTCACCGGGCACCCTTTGGCTCGCTAGAGCGCCTAATTGGCATTTTGATTGAGCAGTATGCGGGCGATTTCCCACTCTGGCTGGCACCGGAGCAGGTACGACTGCTGCCGGTAACTGAAGGGCACTGGGAATATGCCGACAGCGCTGCGACAGAAATGCGCAAATTAGGCGTGCGTGTAGAAGTAGATAAAAGCGGCGAGCGCTTAGGCAAGATGATTCGCAATTCTGAAAAGGCCAAGATTCCAGTGATGTCTGTGATTGGCGATAAGGAAGTCGAGGGAACCACCTTGAGCATTCGCACGCGAAAAGACGGAGATTTGGGCGCGATCGCACTTCCCAAAGTCCTAGAACGCTTGCAAAAAGCTTTAGGCGATCGCGATGACTTCTAAAATCTAGTCGATAGGTAGACACCAATCGACTTCGAGATAACAGGTAGGTCCGATATAGCAAGCTTTGCCGTATCGGACTTTGCTATACAATGGCGAAAATCGTTCAATTCCTAACGCTGCTTAGGCCGTTTTCGTGCCCTTCTCTGTCTCAGTCACCGTTCCTGCAACTACCGCCAATATCGGCCCTGGCTTTGACTGCCTTGGCGCTGCCTTTAGCCTATACAATCGCTTTCACTTCACTCGCTTTACACCCCTCTCAGACAGTGCGCCTTTTCAAATCACGGTTGAAGGCACCGAAGCAGAGCGCGTTAGCACGGGCACTAATAACCTGGCCTATCGAGCCTACCTAAAGTGCTACGAGCAGATCAAACGGCCCGCTCCCCCCATTCATATCAAAATTAATTTAGGCGTCCCACTTTCGCGCGGGTTGGGTAGCTCTTCTACCGCAATCGTGGGGGGTATTGTTGGGGCCAATGTGCTGGCGGGTTCGCCGCTCAGTGAAAAGGCACTGGCAGAATTGGCCAACGAGATAGAAGGACACCCTGATAATGTTGTGCCTGCTTTGCTAGGGGGCGCGCGGCTAGTTGCAATGGCTAACGGGCGGCTGCAAATTTGCGATTTGCCCTGGCATGAGTCGATCGTGCCAGTCGTGATTATTCCTGAGTTTGAGCTATCAACCGCAGATGCGCGGCGGGTGCTACCAGGGCAGTACAGCCGCGCCGATGCCATTTTTAATACGGCTCATATTGGCCTGCTGCTACGCGGACTCGCAACCGGTCACAGCGATTGGATTATCGGGGGAATGAGCGATCGCATTCATCAGCCCTATCGCAAAAAGCTAATTCCCGGCTACAGCGACGTTCGTCGCGCGGCAATGCAGGCAGGCGCCTGGGGCATGGTGATTAGCGGCGCCGGGCCGACTTTACTGGCGCTAGCACCCAAAGGCAGTGAAGATGCTGTGCGAGAGGCCATGGAAACAGCTTGGCGATCGCAGCCTTTTGCCGCAAGTGGCTACTGTCTCAGTTTAGATACGCAAGGTGCGATCGCTGAGGCTATCGGTTAGAAAGGCTAGTCAAGAAGTATCTCTTTGGCGTCAAGATACCGATATCGATATACATCGATATACATTGAACATTTGCATATCTTTCTCGCTAATAACTACCCAAGGGAGGTTAAGCTTTGTATACTGACCTTTGGGCGCATTCAATAGGTATTTACCCTTAAACTGCCCGTCCGATAGTTTTGCCTAGTCCAAAAGCCCAGCTTCCCGCTAGACTTCTCCTCTTTGGCCCTGCTCTTTCGGAATGATTGCGTCTTTGTCGCTATCGAAATTGCGTAAACTTTAATGATCGGTGAACCATTTCCGTGGCTGACGCTCCTAGTCATCTTTCCGCTCTTGGCAGCAATGCCTATACCCTTGCTGCCAAACCAAAGTGGAAAAACCATCCGGTGGTATGCTCTAGGAGCTAGCCTTGCCGAATTTAGCCTTATTATCTACGTCTTTGCAACTCAATACGAAATGGGTGCTGCTGGCCTCCAGCTCGTAGAAGAGTACCCTTGGATCACCCAGTTTGGCCTGAGCTGGTCGCTGGGCGTTGACGGCCTTTCCTTTCCTCTAGTTATTTTGAGCGGGCTAGTCACCACGCTAGCCATGATTGCGTCTTGGGACATCAAGCTCAAGCCTCGGCTGTATTACTCTATGCTGCTGCTGATGTTTAGCGCCCAGCTTGGCGTATTTCTCTCTCAAGATATGATGTTGTTCTTCATCATGTGGGAGTTGGAGCTGGTGCCGGTGTACCTGCTGATTTCCATTTGGGGGGGCCAAAACCGCCTGTATGCAGCGACTAAGTTCATCATTTACACGGCCACCTGCTCAGTCTTTATCCTAGTGGTTGCTCTGGCCCTAGCCTTCTTCGGTGGTACCTTTAGCTTCAATATGAGTGAGCTAGCCGCGAAGGAATACCCGCTTACCTTTCAGCTCATCTGCTATCTGGGGTTACTAATAGCCTTTGGGGCCAAGCTGCCGATTTTCCCTCTGCACACCTGGCTGCCTGACGCCCACGGCGAAGCCCCTGCGCCAGTTTCGATGATCTTAGCTGGCGTGCTGCTAAAGATGGCAGGCTACGGCTTGATTCGCATGAATATTGAAATGCTGCCGGATGCGCACCTGTACTTTGCACCTGTGCTGGCTTTGCTAGGCGTGACTAATATTGTGTACGCTTCGCTGACCGCTTTTGCCCAAGACAATCTAAAGCGGCGCTTAGCCTACTCTTCGATAGGACATATGGGGTTTGTGCTGCTAGGCTTAGCTGCTTTCAACTCTTTGGGTATGAGCGGCGCAATGCTGCAAATGATTTCCCATGGTCTCGTCGCGGCGGTTCTGTTTTTCCTAGCAGGCGTTGCTTACGATCGCACTCACACCCTCTCTATGGAGAAGATGGGCGGTATGGCCAAAGCCATGCCTATTACCTTTGCTTTCTTCACCACAGGCTCAATGGCTTCTCTGGCCTTGCCTGGCATGAGCGGCTTTATCGCCGAAATTACTATTTTCTTGGGCATGGCGACTAGCGATGCTTACAATGTCTTTTTCAAGGCGGGCATTGTCATCCTAGCCGCAGTCGGCGTTGTTCTCACACCTATCTATTTACTGTCAATGCTGCGCAGTATCTTCTACGGTGATGTCGGTGAAGTAAAGCCGCCTACTGATAAGTCCTGGCAAATTCTGCCGCGTGAAGCCTTTGTGGCCATCTGCCTGATAATACCGATTATCGGCATTGGCCTGTATCCCAAGATAGCCATTCAAACTTACAGTATCAAAACGATAGAAATCGCTGCTCAGGTCAAGACGACGCTGCCGGATGTACCAGACGTCGCGCCGCTTTCCAAGGTGATGAATATGCCTGGGGCTCAGCAAATTATCGCACCGTCCCTATAGCGGCAACCATACAGGTATCCGTAGGGATGGCTGCTGTGGCCTAACGCTAGAGCGCAAAACGCACGAAGCCTACCAGATATTTACTGGTAGGCTTTTTATTGCAAAACACGCCTGGCAAAATCTGTATGAAAATCACTAGCTTAGGTCAGCTTCCGATAGAAACTGTCTCCCATAACCGTGCGATCGCAAAACAGGTGATGCTGCGAACAGGCGATTTGCCACACCTAACTAATTTTTCTCAGGCTCGTTTTCAACCGGGGCAAGTAGCAGCAGCTCACGCTCATGCCGATATGCACGAGGTGTTTTTTGTGGAGGAAGGAGGAGGCGCGATCGCGATTGATGGAAAAACCTACCCACTCACTCCAGGCACTTGCATTGCCGTCGCCCCTGGCGAGAGTCACGAAGTTAGCAACACCGGCACAGCAGAGCTTGTTTTATCCTACTTTGGGATAAAAGCGTGAGGGGCCAAACGCGAGACAGCAAATTTTGGTTATTAAGCTTGGTCACAGGCTTCTGCTTCGAGCCTTTAGTTCGAGTTTTTGGTTCAAGCCTCTGCGCGGTCGTTCAAAGCGGACCTCTCGTCTTGGTCTGCTGTAGCCGCCACCAGCCACCAGCCATTATTCCTAGCACCCCAGCCGTGAGACTAGAAACAGCAACAGATAGCGGTTTGGTCATAGGCAAGAAGGTTGGCAAGAAGACGATAACAACAACCCAGCTGGTGGTGAATAAAATAGCGAGTAGTCCCGTGTGAAAGATTGGGTCACGCTTTGCTACTATCGCCGTCAGGTAGCCGCTAATCGTAGCAAAGCCCAAGCTGCCAATAGCAGCAAATGCTATGAAAATAGTCTGTTCCGGCTTCGGCGAACCGAGTGCGGCAGCATAGAGCAAAGCTACGCTTACACTCAAGGTAAGATAGCCAATAAAAAGAGAAAGAATGGTCAGAACCATAGCACCGTTAAAAATTCAGGTATTCAAGTCTAGACATCTGATCTTAGGTCCTGACATAGCATGAATTCTCTTTTTTCTAGGGCGTTTGCTCGGCTAGTATCTGGTGGCCAACTGTCAGCGGATGGCTCTGCTAAAGGGCGCGAAGATAGAGGGCTTGAGAATAAAGGGCTTGAAGATAAATCCGATAAGAATAGGACCGGCAGTGTGTTTTCCAGTGCGGCCCTAATTGCGGGGACGACGGTAGGCGCAGGGGTTTTGGCGCTACCGGCAGTAACGTTGCCGGTAGGGTTAGTTCCCTCTATGGTGCTAATGGTGGCAGCGTGGCTATACATGCTGATATCTGGCCTGCTGATTGCAGAGGCTAATTTGCAGGCGATGCGGCAGACAGGTAGAGCTGATCTGGGTCTGCTGGCGACGGTACGACTGAGCTTGGGCAAGCGCGGTGCGATCGCGGCTGGCATTATCTACATTTTCATTCACTATGCGCTGCTAGTGGCCTATGTAGCGAGAGGCGGTGATATCTTGACAGCGGCGATCGCGAATGGGGGTCGATCGCTAGGCATGTTGCAGCCAGACATGGTGCGTACAGTACCGCTGTGGTGGGGACATGTAGCTTTTGTCGCTATATTAGGCGGCGTTTTGTACGGGGGCAGTAAGCGCTTTGTTAGCGGTCTAAACAGCGTCTTGGTGGTAATGGTAGTGGTCGCATTTGGTGGACTGCTAGGACTAACGTTAGAGCAGGTAGAGGTTTCTCGGTGGCAGTTTCAGCAGTGGGCAGCGGTAAGCACAGCGGTACCCGTAATGTTTGTTGCTTTTGTGTATCAAAACGTGGTGCCGGTGATCACGACACAGTTAGCAGGCGACGAAAAAAAGGTAAGAAAAGCGATTGTGCTAGGTTCGTTAGTGCCACTCGCTATGTTTGCCCTGTGGAATGCGGTGATACTCGGAAGCGTAGAAATTGACGCACTAGCGCTGAACAATGCGTCAGCAGCAGGAATAGTCATCGATCCGATTGAGCTGCTGCGTCAGGGTAAAACGCATCCGCTGCTAGGAATGATGATTTCTGTGTTTTCAGAGGTGGCGATCGCAACTTCGTTCATTGGATTTGTGCTTGGCCTGCTGAATGTTTTTAACGATGTTTTCAAGAGTACCTTCGAGCATAGATTTAGCCAACTAAATCTAGTCCCAGAGAATATCTTTTATGGCCTAACCCTGATTGTGCCGCTGCTGCTGTCGTTTATTGATCCTAATATCTTCTTTGAAGCCATTGATTTTGCCGGTGCATTTGGCAACTCTACTTTGTTTGGCATTGTTCCTGTGCTGATGATCTGGAAAATGCGAGGCGCGTCGGCTTCATCCGTGCCGCTAGTTCCAGGAGGCAAAGGGCTTTTGATCGCAATGATGGCGATCGCAGTCAGCGTAATTTTACAAAATGCTTGGCTCAAGGCCAGCTTATTTATCGATAGCTTTTGACTTTTTTTGCCTTCAAACGCAACGTTGCAACTGCACTCGTGTAGACAAAGAGACCGTAGAAAAAGAGACTATCTCTCCGCGTTAAACGCCATCTGCCAAAAGTCTCTTTCCAACAGCGCCACGTCGACAAAAACCTGTTTGGCAGCGGTCTTCTCAGATTCGCTAGCTGTCGTCAGAGCTTCGTTAGCCTGCACCTCTAACTGACCTACATACTCAGTAAATCCAGAATTTCCCCAGCGCTCAGCAAATTCTGCATAGGGTTCCGGCATAGGGCTATGCTGCTGCCATCCTTGGTTATAGGCTAGCTCGATCGCCCAAAACGCGATCGCCCGCACGGCGTAAGGCTGACTCGCCAGATCGGCCATAAACTGACAATAGCGCTGACAGGTAGGTTGAGGCGCGCTCGTCAATGACAAAGAGCGTTCTGCGGCCTTTGCTTGAAACCATAGCAGTTCGTCTTTAAGAGCACCCATACCGCTGAGCAGCGTATCGAAATGCGTAGGGGGTGCGATCGCCAGTAGCTGAGCGGCCATGCGGGTGAATTCGACAACAAACAGATAGTCCTGAATCAGCCAGGTATTGAACTGGCTCTGGGCGAGGGTGCCCTGCTGAGCCTGCTGCAAAAAGGGATGGATAGTAGCCGACTGCCAATCACCAGGATAGATAGAGAGCAGTTGAGCGCAGGTAAGAAAGGGCATTGCTGTCAATGTATTGATGTCAATGTATGGTTAATTATCAGTATCAGCTGGTTGTCGTTATCAACAAAGAGTCGAATTGACTTTAGCTGGATTGACTATAAGAGCATATCTTACAAAAGCACGCCGCCTGCAATCACAGCGAAGCCGAGGTAAGTCGAGATTAAGCCGTTAGAATGAAGCGGAAATAGTGACCATGTGATGACAAATGAAGTCTTTTTCTAGACGTCTGTTTTGGCTATCGCTAGCGTTGATGCTGTGTGTAGCGCTATGGCTGAGGCCAGTAGGTGCATCTTCGCTAAGCGACCCGCGACTGGCACAGCTAGAGTTTGAGGTAAGTGCGCTGCAAAATCAGGTCAATCAGCTCCAAAATCAGCTCTCTCGTAGCCCTAGTTCAGTTGCGCAAACTAGGCTACCAGCAGATGCAACCGAACGGCTATCAAGCATCGGAGACCCTACCTTAGATCAACAGTTTGACAACTTAGCCACGCTGGTTATTGAGTTAAACCAGAGAGTTCTACGGATAGAAGATCAGCTAGCTGATTCAACACCATAGGACTAGCATCAAGCTATGTCTTAATTTGAATGATGGCATTAATTCTTCGAGAAACAAAGATTGTGAGAAGTCCATATTTCCTGAGCCTATACCTTTTGAACTAGGCTAGCGACAACGGCTTGCTTTGCTAATTGTTTCTTACAGCTTATGAAGCGAATCGCTTACAGCTTATGCGGCGAGCGCTTACACCTTATAGTAAATAGAATTGAAGTTTGACATAGTTTGACATAGTCTCATGGTCGATCAGTTCCAACAGTTGACGGTGGTCGCAGCTACACCAACGTTAGAACTTAACAACGCAGGTAAAATAGTCCGCTTTGATCTGTTTAAAGATGTACACCATCTGGGTCGAGACGCAGACTGGTCGGATCTGAATGCGGGAATCACAGATTGGAGCGTAATTTCTAGGCGGCAGGCGGTCTTGAGGCGTGAGGGCAAGGGCTATCGGATTTTTGATGGAGATGGCCAAACAGCTAGCCGTAACGGGATGTTTGTCAACCAGATGCGCATCAATGCCGCTGAGGGCTACTGGCTAGGCAATAGCGCACAGCTCCAAATTGGGCTATCCCCCGAGAATCGAATATTAGTGACCTATCAGGGCGTGGATGCAACCACCCAACGGCCTAAAACGGCACCCTCTTTGCGTCGATTGAGGCTAAAACAGCTTCCAAACTGGCCGGTTGAGCTAGGCAGAGCGCCCACGCCTAATCGCTACGCTTCGATGGTGCTTGATGCGCCGACGGTCTCTCGAGTTCATGCAAAGATATGGCCTGACGGCTCATCGGGCCATATCTTACAGGACTCTAGTACGAATGGCACTTTCTTAAACGGTCAGCGAATAGCCCGACGCTGTCAGCTAAAAGAGGGTGATTTGATTCGCCTGGGCCCATTTACCTTGAGCTATCATCCAGAACAGCTGCTACTCGAAGATGCGGGTAGCGAAATTCGCTTGGATGCGCATCATCTCGTTAAGCAGGTTAAAGATAAACAGGGCAACGAGAAAAAGATTCTTAACGATATCTCTTTGGTGGTTGAGCCGGGGCAGCTGGTGGCGCTAGTCGGCGGAAGTGGCGCGGGCAAATCTACGCTGATGAAGGCGCTGCTGAGCATTTCGCCAGTGACGACAGGGACGGTTTTTCTGAATGGTGAAAATCTCAGGGATACCTGGGGGCTGTATCGTACTCAGATCGGATATGTGCCGCAAGACGACATTATTCACTATCAGCTCACGGTAGAAGAGGTTTTGACTTATGCCTGCCAGCTGCGGTTGCCGCCAGATACAGACGTAAAGACCGTAGTGAATAAAACGCTCTCGCAAATCAAGCTTTCTCACGTTAGAGCGACCTTTGTGCGAAACCTCAGCGGAGGACAGCGAAAACGAGTGAGCATTGGGGTAGAGCTGCTAGCCGACCCGAAGCTGTTTTTCTTAGATGAACCCACCTCTGGGCTCGATCCGGGACTGGATAAAGAGATGATGCATCTGCTGCAAGATCTGGCTAATCAGGGACGAACTGTTGTGCTGGTCACCCATGCGACAGCTAACATTAACGTCTGCGATCGCATTGCATTTTTGGGTCGCGGTGGCTATCTTTGCTATTTTGGTCCACCGCAGGCTGCGCCAGACTTTTTTGGCTTACCGCAAGGGCAAGATCGCGACTTCGCCGACATCTATCTCAAACTAGAAGGCGGAGACGACGAAGCGGCTAATCGCGAGCGAATCCGCACTTGGAATACCAGATATCTACAGTCGAATGCATATAAAACCTATGTGTCTTCACTGCTAAGTCCAGGCCAAACTCACGCTGATATGACAACGCCTCGCGTTAGCAAAGGGGTTTCCTTTTGGAGCCAGCTCAGTTTACTGAGCAGACGATATTGGCAGCTAGTATCGCGCGATCGCCTCAGTCAAATTCTCACCTTGATCTCCGGGCCGGTTGCCCTCCTCCTTACCAGCGTTATTCTAGGCGAGCAAACCCCCTTAGCAACCCTAGATGAGCTAACAGTAGCGCAAGCTCCGTTAGCCCTACGCTTGGCTTTTGTGTTTAGCTGTATTGCTATTTGGGTGGGCCTTTCAAGCGCTGTACGGGAAATTGTGAAAGAAACTGCCGTCTACAGCAGGGAGCGGCTGATCAATCTAGGACTGTTTGCCTATTTAGGCTCTAAAGTACTGGTTTGGATAGGGATTGCGGCCTTGCAATCTATGCTTACAGCAGGGGTGATTTTACTTGCTTTTACCGCGCCTGACTCACCGCTAATTCCTTGGGGACTCGGGCTAGGTCTGACCAACTTCTTAACGATTTTGGCCAGCATCAGCTTGAGTCTAACAATTTCAGCACTGGTCAAAACAGAAAATGCCGCCAACAATCTGTTGCCGCTAATCATGATTCCGCAGATTATTTTATCGGGGGTTCTGTTTGACCTTTCAGGAATCTCCAAGTACCTCTCCTGGCTGACCATTAGCCGCTGGTCAGTAGGCGCCTACGGCAGTCTAATCGATATCAATGCCATGGTGCCTGAGCCCGTCACGCTACCCGACGGCAGCGTGCTAGAGCAAGTATTTTCTACCACCGATACCTATGCTTCAGCCTGGGCAAATTTGGGCCTGTGCTGGGGGATTTTGATCCTTCACATTGGGCTATACCTGGGTGCAACGCTGTGGTTGCAAAAGCGTAAAGATATTCTTTGAGTCGGTCTGCTCGGCTAAAGAAAGCGTACTCAATAAAAGAGAATAAAAAGGCACGATGTCTACCGGTTAGTATATTCGGCTGGTGCGCATCGGTCGTGCGCGGATCGTGCATATTGATCGTGCATATTGATCGATACCCTCAGTTCACTGCGTATGGTCGTGTGCATAGTCGACGTAAGTTATCCGTACACTCTTCTTAGGCGGACTTTATCGAAGTGGACTGCACGGCAGACTTTATCAGATGCACTCAAATAACGCCCAAACAACAAACACATAGGAGAAAATTCATGCAGATGATCCGTCCTCTTTCACCGCGACTGGTGAAGTTTGGAATTCTATCTCTGTTGGTTGTATCGTTAACGATACTGATGTCCTGCCAAGCTTCTGATGCGCCGAGCACTCAGGCGGAAGGCACTCAGACGGACGGACCGGAAAGGGCTCAGGCCACCATCACTGGCACCGCTCTAGCACCAACTATCAGCGGCAAAATTTTGATAGAAGAGACTGGCAATGGCCTCAAGATGCAAGGCGCGCTAGACAATGTCCCAGCGGGAATGCACGGGTTTCATGTTCACGAAGGTGAGAGCTGCGCCGAAGAGGGCAAAGCCGCTGGTGGTCATTTCAACCCGCGGGGGGTGATGCATGGTTATTTGCCTAGCGCCGGGTTCGACGGTGCCCATGCTGGCGATTTGGGTAACTACCCAGGCAACGACAATGGCAGCGCAGAGTGGACATTAGAGGTACCTGGATTGACGCTGACGCCAGGCGAGTTTTCAGTCACCAATCACGCCTTTATTCTCCACGCGAATCCAGATGATTTGGGACAGCCTACGGGCAACGCAGGAGAGCGAATTGCCTGTGGCATCATCCAGACCGTGGCTTTGACTGAATAAGCTAGGACTAATAGACCAGAACAGTTACCGGACTTGAGGTCATGCCCGTTTCACTAGGGACAAATCAACCGGCCCAATCTCTTAAGTCAGGGGCGGCGAAGCTGTGGATTCTGTTGATTGGGGTCAACCACTACGAAGAAGGGACTTTGCCCTCGCTGCAATATCCAGCGCCGGATACGCAGGGCCTTGCTCAGGCGCTCGCCGAGGCAACGCGGGCGTTTCCCAGCAAAGAACTGTACATTTATCACGACTTTGCTCCGCAGCAGCCTACTGCTAGCGCCGTACGCCAGCAACTGAGCAAAATTAGTCAGGCTGCCCAATCGCAAGATACCGTGCTGGTCTATTTTTCTGGGCACGGCATCTTTGACAAGCAGACGCAGCAGGTCGTGCTGTGCTTGAGCGATACCCGTAGACAGGCGCTACACGACACAGGACTGCCGTTACAGGCACTATTGCAAGGCCTTAATCAGTCGCTAGCACGGCAGCAGCTGCTGTGGCTCGATGCCTGCCATAGCGGAGGGCTGACGTTAGTAGGCGGATCTCAAAATGACGCTCAGAAGGCGAGAAGTAAAGATGCGATCGCGCCTCCTGTCGTCAGCAACCCTACGCCTCAGATGGTGGAAGTCCTGCGACAGCGGGCAGCTCAAGGACAGGGCTTTTACGCAATGCTCTCGTGCGACCAGACCCAGCGCTCTTGGGAGTTTCCGGAGCTAGGGCACGGGGTATTTACCTACTTCCTAATGCGGGGGCTGCAGGGAGAGGCCGCCGATGCGCAGGGCGTGATTGATGCCGATGGTCTCTACAAGTATGTGTATCACCAGACCTTACGCTACATCGATAAGGCCAACCAACAAATTCGACTAGTCAATCGTCAAAAAACCAGGCAGCGGAAAAGCAAAGGGGAGGCAGAACTGTATAGCGAATATTCGCTGCAAACCCCAAAACGTATCGTAGAGGGAATGGGAGAAATGGTGCTGGGGCTGCGGCCTTCAGAAGTATCGACCGCACCCCGTCGCCGAGCGCTGATCATTGATGGGCTAAGAGGCTACCAAACCACCTTGGCTCTTAGCAAGATACTACAAAATTTAGGTCAGTATTCGGTTACTTACTGGCCTCGGCCGGGGCAGGGATGGGACTCGGTCAAGGCGGCGATTCAAGACTGCCTAGATCCGAAGCCGGCTGGGAAGAACAGTTTGCCACCGACGGTATTGCTGTATCTGCGCGGACGTCTAGAACAGAACCAAGAGGGGGAAGCTTGGCTGGCCTTAGGCAATGGGGTGCGAATTTATCGCTCTTGGCTACGGCGATCGCTCCGTCAGGCACGAGACACTCAGCAGCTAATTATATTGGACTGTCCCGAAGCAGCCGCTAGTGAAACAGTCAGTGCATCCGCTAATACAACAGCCAATAAAACAGCCGACGCAACAGCCAATGAAACAGCCAGTAAAGCAACCAGTGAAGCAACACTCAAAGCATGGATAGAAGACTTACAGCTTGAAGGCGATCGCGGCCAGTGCATTATCGCCGCCGCCGCCTTGAGTGGCGATCAGAGTCAGTTCGCCCAATCCCTACTTGAAACCCTCAGCGAAGCCGATAGCCAAATGGGGCTACCTGTGGCGGCGTGGATTGCCCAGCTTCAGCTTCAGCTAGCGGGCACGCCGCTGGCCCAAAAGGCGAGCGAAGTTTTGCCCCTAAGCTGGCTATCAGGGACGCAGGGCGTAATTGAGGTAGTGCCTGCTCAGGTGGGTATGCAGGCTCAGGGGCGAGCCCAGACTCTTGATTTGGGCGTCTGTCCTTATATGGGCCTGCGCGCTTTTGGTCTAGAGCAATCCCAATACTTCTATGGTCGCGATTCACTAACCCAGCAGATAATTGAGCGGCTGCGTCAGAGGCCAGCTTCAGAGTCAGCTTTGGCGGTAGTCGGGGCGTCCGGCAGCGGCAAGTCGTCTGTCTTGCAAGCAGGGGCGATCGCGCAGCTGTATCAGGGTAAGCAGATCCCAGGCAGTGAGCAGTGGTGGATTCGCGTTGTGCGACCAGGGGCAGCGCCGCTCAAAGCGCTAGCCCAGCAGCTAGTAGATCCAGGCACTGAGCGGGAGCGTAGCTATCAGGCATTGCAGATTGAAGGGCTGCTGTATCAGGGAAGCGACGGCTTTGTTCGATGGCTGCGATCGCGCCCAGAACCCACTGTCATGCTGGTAATCGATCAGTTTGAAGAACTCTTTACCCTGGCGGTCGAAAGTGAGCGGCAGCCGTTTTTGGCCGTCCTGTTTGAGGCGCTGCACTATGCGAGCGATCGCTTCAAGCTAGTGCTGGCGCTGCGGGCCGACTTTTTGCCCAACTGTTTGGCCTATCCGACCCTAGCTGAACTGCTGCAAAACAACAGTCTTTTAGTGCCACCGCGACTCACGCCCGAGGCCTATCGCGAGGCCATTTTAAAGCCTGCCGAGCAGGTGGGGCTACAGATAGAGCCCGGACTCGTCGAGCTGCTGCTGCAAGAAGTAGACCAATCAGCCGGTGAACTCCCGCTATTGGAATTTGTTCTAGAAAAGCTCTGGGAGCATCGGCGCGACGGCAAGCTGGCGCTGGCCGATTATCAGCAGCTAGGCGGGCTGCGCGGCGCACTAGAGCGGCAGGCTCAGGCCGTATACGAGAGCCTGACGCCTGCAGCCCAGGACTGTGCTCGCTGGATCTTTCTAGCCTTGACCCAGCTAGGCGAAGGCACCGAAGATACGCGACGTCGGGTTTTAAGATCTGATTTGACTGTAGCTAAATATCCGCGATCGCTTGTTGATGAAACCTTACAAGTGCTCACAGCGGCTAAGCTAGTGGTCGTTCGCGCAGATGAAACCCCGCCGTTTGGCTACAGCCGGGGACCAGAAGAGGCTAAGAATAACGCAGACAGCTCAAAGTCGTCACCGTCTTTTCCTAGTTCTTCTGAAGCCGCCTCTCCCGAAGCCGCCATACGTGAACCGATCGCATCTGAACCGACTGTGGAAGTTGCGCATGAAAGCCTGATTCGCCACTGGTCTACGCTGCGCTGGTGGCTCGAAGAAAACCGCACTCGGCTCCAGCTTCAGCGGCAGCTCTCACAGCTTGCCGCTGACTGGTGGCGGCAGCAGCAGCCCGATTTCTTGCTAACTGGGGTGAGACTAGCCGAAGCCGAAACGCTGTATATCAAGTACACCGACGAACTATCAGAGACCGTTCAGCGATTTATTGAAGCGGGATTAGACGCGCGGCTACAAAGGCAGCAGCAGGCTAAGCGCCGCCGTCGTCAAGCTCAGCTTACTGCCGCGACGCTCAGCCTGCTGGGGCTGATTTCTTGCGGCATGGGCATCGTGGCCTATCGGCAGAATGTCAGGGCGCAGCTACAAAAAGTAGACGCCCTCAACGCCTCATCTACCGCGCTGCTCTCTTCCCATCAACAGCTAGAGGCATTACAGCAGGGCATTCAATCGGGTCGCCAGCTCCAGCAGATGGGCTGGCTGCAACAGCAGATCGTAGGGCAGCAGCGCTGGTCGCACTTGCAGTTGCAAACCGCCGGGACGCTAGAGCAGGCGCTCCGTTTTGGCCGCGAGATTAATCGATTAGAGCGCCATTCTCAGGCAGTCAATGCCGCACGATTTAGCGGCGATGGTCAGCAGTTGGTATCAGCCAGTAATGACGGCAGCGTCATCGTTTGGCGACAAGATGGTTCCGTGCTTGCTCGCATTACGCTAGCAGGAGAAGGAGTAAGGGCTACAGATGTCAGCCTGGTTGAGGGAACCGCGATCGCAGTGCCTACGGTGCTGATTGCCACCAGCGGAGGAAAGCTAGAGCTGTGGCAAGTAACAGCGAAAGGGCAGAGTGAGCTTAAAACAAGCTTTAGCGGCCACACTGACTGGGTAACGAGCGTAGCTGTCAGTCCAGATGGTGCGGTGCTGGCCTCGGCAAGTCGCGATCGCACTATCCGACTCTGGCAACCAGATGGCACCCTAATCAAAACGCTCAGCGGGCACAGGGGTTGGGTAAATCGCGTGCGCTTTAGCCCCGACGGTCAGTCTCTCGCTTCAGCCTCGGAAGATGGCACGGTGAAGCTCTGGCGGCGAGACGGCACGCCTGTGAAAACGCTAGCACCGCCCTCATCACAAGCAGCATCACAGCCGGTATCGCAGTCCTCATCACAGCCAGACAGCAGCCAAAGCCAAGCAAGCAACACGCCCGTTCGCGTCACCGATGTTGCCTTTAGTCCAGACGGCCAGTCCTTGGCAGCGACCCGCGCCGATGGCATTTTTGGGCTATGGACGCTCGCTACCGGAGCCTTGCAGTATCAGATTGCACAAGCAGAAACCGATACACCTGTCGCTCAAAATCAGCTAAACGCAGTGGCCTTCAGCGCCGATGGCAAGACCCTGGCTGTCGCTGGGGCCAACGCCCAAATTCAGCTTTGGCGAACCGCCGATGGACTCAAGCTAGACTCGCTGCTAGGTCATACCGGTGAGGTGACAGCGCTTAGCTTTAGCCCCAATGGAGAGCTGGCCTCTACTAGTACCGATGGCACGGTGAGGCTGTGGATGGGGCGATCGCCATCGCCGCTCGCAGATCTGGGCATTCATAGCGTAGCAGTGAGTCCAACGGCCACCGATCCCTATCTGCTGGCAACGGCTGACTTTGAGGGAAACGTGACGCTGTGGACACAAAAAACCGGCACCGAGAGCGCCACCGTACTTCGAACGCTGAGCGGCCATCAGGGCAGCGTAGAAGCCGTTGCCTTTAACCCGGCCGGTACTCAGATAGCATCGGTCGGCTCGGATCATCAGCTCATTTTGTGGCGAACGGCGGACGGCACCCGGCTAGCCGCAGCTACCGATCACGGCGCGCGGGTCACAAGCGTGGCCTTTAGCAGCGATGGCAAACTGCTGGCGACGGGCAGCGCAGATAAAACGATCCGTCTATGGTCGATAACAGACGAGGCGCTGACACTGCTGGCAACGATGACTGGCCATACGGATGAAGTTACTAGCGTCAGCTTTCATCCGAGTCAGCCTCTATTGCTTTCTGGCAGCTATGACAAAACGGTCCGGCTATGGCAGATTCCGGCTAGCGTTCAGACTCAATCTGGACGAGACTCAAGCAGCAAAGCCGTCTTGGTTCAGACCCTGAGCGAACCGGATGAAGCGGTATCGGCAGTGCAGTTTAGTCCAGCGGGCGATCGCTTAGCAGCAGCTAGTTGGGATGGTCAGCTCTACGTATGGCAGCTACGCGGACAGTCACCCCAGTTACAATCGACGCTAGGGAGCCATTCGGGGGGTGTGAGCGCTTTAACCTTTAGCGCAGATGGTCAAGTTCTCATTTCGGCCAGTGCCAGCGGCCTGTTGCAGCTTTGGCACCCACAAACTGGGCAAAAACTAAAGCAGATGTTGGGCGAAACAAAGACGGTGAATGCCCTGGGCCTTAGTCCTGACAATCTGCTGCTGGTGGGTGGAGTAAGACAAGGCGGACTAGCACTGTGGAGCTTAGAACTGCCAGCACTCATGGAGAAAGGATGCGATCGCATCAAGCACTACTTACACAGCAATCTTATACTGAGCCCAACTGAACAAAAGCTATGCGATCCCTAATGGCTTTTGGTAGCCCACTATCTGCATCTCGCTGTCGAGATAGAAACCTAGATTAAAACCTAAACAAAAACTTTCTAGCGACCCTGCATACTGCACTCCAAACGTTCGTATAGACGAATGAAGACAACGAGGCTAGCATCATGATTTCCCGTTCGACAACCCGTTCAGTCACTTGTGCGATCGCCCACTCTACTCAAAAGCCTGCCCAGCCATCTACCCAACCATCTAGACAGCGACCCATCCAGTTAGTACTCGGCACGCTGCTTGGCATAATAACGATTGGCAGCACAGCACAAACAGCCGCGGCCAATCCGCTTCAAGCCATTCCTATCGTCGGCGATTTAATCCGAGCAACTCGCCCCGCCCCCCAGTTACCGACAGACCTAGACATCTTCCACGACAACGTGCAGGGTAACCACGTCAATATATGTACCCTCACCTGCGCGCCCGTCCCAGGCACACGCCCTCCCGCTCCCCGAAGCGCACCGAGTCCTCCCGTTTCTCAAAGCGCACAGCCTACTAGCGCGCAGCGTCCCGCTAGCAACCGTCCGGCAGTCACCGTGAACATGCCTCCTCTCAACATTCCGCTATAGCTCTCATTCACGCCCGCCTGCTGACTGTCAGATGATCGTCAAATGAACGTTAATTTCTACCAAGTTGACAAAAAGATTTCAGGCCTCAATGGCATAATCTCCAATGACATAGTCTTAATGCCACTCTCAATGGCAGCCTCGATGGCGCTAATAATCGGTCAAATGATAGGCCAGAGGCTTTTATTCCTTCAGCTTGCCAAAAATAGCACTACAAGACGGCTATTCTCTGGCTATTCTCTGGCTTCTCTCTAAAACAGCGTAGATTGAGGTAGATAAATATCAAGGTGAACAAACTATGAGACTACGCCACTGGATACTCTCTTTAATCGTTATAGGAACAGCGGGCTGTGCCGATGTCGATACAGTGTCCACAGACAGAATGACAATTGGCGTAGTCAGCTATGGCGACTCGGAAGTCTCTCTAGAAAAGTATCAGCGGTTTCAAGACTATCTCGCCGAGCAGACTAAGATCGCCTTTGAACTAGAAGTCGCCTATAACGAGCTGCAGGCCGTTCAGCAGATCGAAAGTGGCAACTGGTCGTTAGTATTTTCTCCGCCAGGTATAGCGGTGATTGCCGGCAACCAAGGCTATACTCAGCTCTTTCCCCTAGATGATGCGAATAAATCTGAGCATTCTTTTATTGTAGTTTCCAGCGATAGCCCGGTCGAGACACTGACTGATTTAGCCTATAAAACCGTCGGAATGGGCGAGCCAGGCTCGGCAGCAGGTTATTATCTACCGCTATACAATCTCTATGGCCTAACGCTAGAGGAGGTTAAGTTTGCGCCAACACCCGAGATGCTCCTGAGCTGGGTCGAAGCAGGCGATGTGACCGCAGGGGCAATCTCTGAGAAAGATTTTGAGCAGCACAAAGGTCAGTTCCCAGGGACAGCTTTTCGAGTGTTGTACCAAAGTAAACGAAACATTCCTGCTGGGGTTGTTTTGCTAGGCGCAGTTGAGCGCGGACGTGGCGAATTCATCAAACGGATAATGCAAGAGGCACCTTCAAACATCACTAGCGACGCGCAATATATTCCATCAGCGCCGTTGCCGAACTATAGCGATATGGTCAAAGTCGTTGAACGGGTTAGGCCACTCGAATCACAGGTGCAGCAAGTACCCGCCATTTTGACCTTAGAACACTTAGAGGATAAAGAAGGCATAGAAGATGATAATGAATAAGAGGACTAAGTAAGCTAAGTAGACTAAATTCATAGACTCTTCGATATAGCCATCAACCGCAGCTACCTATAGCAAAACAATCCTCAAACGATCCCCAACAGCAAACAACAGCCGAACAACAATGGGAAAGTTGCGACCTACTATTTTCTTAATAAACTCGCTTGCCAATAAGCTTGCTCGATTGTGATCGACAATTAAGATTCCTCAAGTCTCTATGCATCCTATACATTCTCGATTAAACTCGGACTAACAAAAGTTAGAAAATCAGTTGAAAGCCAATCCACACGCAGCACCACATGCCAGAATAAGCACTGGCTAAATGTCGCACGCCCAACTGTTGGCAATCTTAGTGTAGGTTAGTTTAGTTTTCCTAGTTTTCCCTCTCTATGGGCCCTTGACATTCGCCGGGCCTTGGCTTTTGCTGGGTGCCATCTTTACAAAATCAGACTATTGATGCCAGCGTTCCTGTGGCATCTCCTGTAAAAAATCACGTACGAGACGGCATAACACATGTCTAACCCAATCAAAGCCTTGCTCACGCAAGTGCTCACCTGGAGTCGTCTAGCCTTGATGGCACTACCCCTAAGCCTATCGTTTGGACTAGTGGCCAACGCGCAAGCCACATCCCTATGGAATGAAGCGACGGATGGAGATCTCTCTGACAGCGGCCTGACGCCCACCCAGCTAGGGCCGCTAGCCGCTGGTAGTAACCGACTTAGCGCAACCTTCAACGCCGGCACAGTCGCCCCTTCACCTGACTACTTCACCCTTGAGATTCCTGAGGGCTTTGTGCTAACAGACATCACCTTACGCGAGTGGAAAGCGGAGCCTACCTTCGAAGATATCGCCTTTTTTGCCGTTCAAGCTGGTGATGTCTTTGACTTTGTTGTTCCTGCTGATAGAAGCAATGCCAATGGCCTACTGGGCTGGTTACACCTACGCTCTACCCAAGTTAACAGCAACAAGATACTTACCGAGCTAGCACGCTCTAATAAGTCGCCAGCCGACTCTGGCGTTGATGCCTTTTACAAAGAAGAGGCAAAAACTTACTCACCAGCCCTCCTCGCTGAGTTTCCTGATCTGCCCGAAAAACTCATAGCTCTAGGCGATCAGTGGGTGCCCGGCGCGGCTGGTTTCGAGGAGCCATTGGGTGCCGGTCAGCATACTTTTTGGCTGCGTCAAGGTTCGGATACTAATATTACAACTGTGTTTGACTTCCAAGTAGACTCGGCTGCGATCGCGGTGAGCACACCTGAACCGCTCAGTTTACTAGCACTAGGCGTAGTTTCAGGCGCTGGGCTACTGCTCAAGCGAAGAGGCTAAAGACCCGCTGTTCAGGATGAAAATCAGGCGTTCGAGCATTCGATTTGCTGCTCAAATACATTCACCTGTCGTTCTAAAGTCTGACCTAAACCCTGTTTTGGAACCGGACTCTAGGGTAAATGTCTTAGAATGAGAACGGCTGTCTGTAAGGCATGAAACCGATCTTGCTTTAAAATGCACGGGAGTGTATGAGCACTTAGCTCTTTTCGAACTGCTTTTAGACAATAAGCCCCTCTTTGCTAATTTCGGTGTGGCGTGGTGAGGGGCTTAGCAAACTGTCGTCTGTCACTATGAGCAAGCCAGTTATCCCTAGCGGAACCCTGATTGATAATCGATACCTTATTCAAAAGGTATTGGGTCAAGGTGGGTTAGGGCGAACCTATCTGGCTTCTGATACCAGACGTTTTAATGAGGCGTGTGTGCTCAAGGAATTTGCCCCAAGCGGCAGCGGCAAACACAGTCTACAGAAATCGCGATCGCTCTTTAAGCGAGAAGCTGAGATTTTGTACTATGTTCAGCATCCTCAAATCCCCAATTTTCTGGCGTGCTTTGAAGACGAAGGACGCCTGTTCTTGGTACAAGAATATGTAAATGGAACAACTTATTCTGACTTGTTAAAGTCTCGTCGCAAGCAGAATTCCGTTTTTTCTGAGCAAGAGGTAATCGGCTGGCTCAATAACCTCTTGCCCGTGCTGGATTATATCCACCAGTGTGGCATTATCCATCGCGATATCTCGCCGGATAACATCATGCTGCCGGTCAACTCTCATTTACCGGTGCTGATCGATTTTGGTGTAGGTAAGCAAATTGTTGGCAGCGCCCAGTCGGACGATGGCAGTGAAGAGGGTGAGGAAATTTCTTACGTTGGTAAAATGTCTTTGGTCGGAAAGGTGGGCTACGCACCCCATGAACAAATTCGCCTAGGGGTGTGCTCGCCTAGCAGCGATTTGTATGCGCTAGGCGTAACGGCTGTAGTCTTACTCACCTGCAGAGATCCCTCGGCGCTAATGAATCAGTATTCGCTGCAGTGGGAGTGGCGTAACAGAACAAATGTGAGCCCAGCTTTCGGAGAGATCATCGACAAAATGCTGGCTGACACACCTGTGCAGAGATATCAAACAGCGCTTGAAGTGTCGAGAGATCTCGCTAGGTTAGCGGGCGCGGGTTCGCTGGAGTATGACCCGCTAGAAACGTCGTCAGAAACCTTCTCAGAAGATTTGGACTGGTCACAAACGACGCTTAAGCCACCGACTGCACTCCAGACAATGGTTTCGCCTGCGCCGTCACCACCTACGCCACCGCCGCCCGCCCTATCTGCCATTAACTCGACCCCTCAACCATCTCAGCCGCCTCGCTCAGCGCTGCCACAAACAAGCTTACTGTCGCCGTCCTATGGGTTGTCTCCTGTTTTTATCGAACAGTGTCAGGAAAAGCTGGCGGAGTTCATTGGACCCATGGCGGCTTTTGTGATTGATGAGGCGATCGCACTTCATCACCCAGACTCTCCCGAAGCCTTAGTCAATGCCTTGCTTCCTGAAATTCCTAGCTCAGAAGAAGCGACCATCTTTCGCGCCCAGCTACTGGGCTAAGCGGACGTAATAGATACGCTTACGGGATACAGCCAATAGTGGAGATAGCTATCTCCATAGCTACGGGGTGAGCTATGAAAGTTAGCCTGCTTGAGGGGAACATACACAGTCGTTAATTATTCAATCCATAGTAATAGCAGATGTTATGAGGTTAAATAACGCTACGAGATTGGTGAACAACGGCAGATAAGGTGCTTTTCCCGATGCTAATATCCTATTCCGGCCGGCGGCTATACAGAGCGCTGACCATCCTTGAGGTACTGTTTAGTATCTATACCTTTCTATTCTATGCAGAGGTATTGTTTGTCCTGATTGGGGGTGTGCTCCCTTCGGTTATGGGGGCAGTTCGCTATTCAATTTTTGTCATCTCTTTCGTATTACTGTTGCTTCGGCCTAGAACACTGATAGAGATCCTTCCGAAGGGAAAGTTACTTTGGCTCTTTTGCGTGTTTTGCGGTCTGTCAATTGCGTGGTCTACTTTTCCAGGATTGACCATCGAAGGATTCCTGCAGAGAATTATGCAGGTTACACTCTTTGCTTCATATTTTTCATCCCGATTTAGCCCAAAAGATCAGCTGCGGATCATTGGCGTTGCTATGGCTATTACGGTCTTAGTCAACATGTTCTATGTTGTCGCTATGCCTTCTGTCGGTATCCACGTGGGTGATAAGTTTGCAGGGGCGTGGAAGGGCTTTTACCAAAATAAGAATGAGTTCTCTGGCACGATGCTATGGGCGTTGGTTGTCTATTACCTTTTGAGCTTTAACAACTCAAACAAGTTAACGACCATATTAGCTCGCGTGGGTCTGGTCATTTGTCCGCTTTTGGTTATACTGTCCACATCGAAAACAGCGTTAGTTCTCTTCATTTTTCTATACGGCGCCTTGACGCTTTGGAAGCTCTATCGCTGGCGCGGTAGTAAGACTATTTTGACGTTCGACCTAGGAATGCTGGGGCTGTTTTTGGTGATTGGTGGCATTGTCAATAGCTGGAACACGCTTATGTCCGCCTTGGGGAAAGACCCTACCATGTCAGGCCGCACTGACATTTGGGAGGGATCTCTTGTTCAAGTCAGTCAAAAGCCTTTGCTGGGAAATGGCCTGTCTGCTTTTTGGACAGAAGATAATCCTGCAGCGCTGTGGATAGGTAATTCATTGAGCCCAGGCTTCTATGCGCACCACTCCCACAATGGTTTTATCGATATTTTGTTAGACGTTGGCTGGATAGGAATGGCGTTCTTTCTGGTCGCGTTCGTATCGACGTGGTGGCTGGCCCTAAGGTATGCCTACAGACCTAGCTCACCAGAGGATTTCTGGCCTTTAGCGGTAGTACTACTTGTGACGTTCTACAACATCACAGAGACCTCTTTAGTATCAGACACCATCGATTGGCTATTTTTTCTTATCGTCGCACTATCAATACGGATTTGGCCCCGTCGGAGTATGGCAAAGCCCCCTACAGAGTGGGCAAATAGAGCCCCAAGAGCCCCGCACGGTACCCGCACGGTAGAAGCTACAGCCTCTAAGTTTGCTACCGAACGATAGCCGCCCGGCAAGCCAATCGAAGGGCTCAGCATTGTCGATCGCTGCATGAATAAATGTTCTGAGTTCTTCTTGCCTAACGTTCAATAGCGCCCAGTCTACTGCTTTTTCCAAGAGAACACTTCTATCAAGAAAACGCTTTTATCAAGAGAATATAGAGCAAGAGAATATAGAGATGCTCATAGCACCTCTATCCTGATTCAGCTATAGCGTTTCTGTATCCTGAGCATCCTGCGAATAGTCCGTACGTTGGTTTCGCATACTGCCCTGACTGCGCGGACTTTGCTCCTGCATTCGGTTGATACGATCCATTGCTAGCACCAGACTACGCTTCATCCGGGTAAACGACTTGGCCAGCATACCCACTTCATCATTAGATGTCTGCTTAAACTCAGCCGATAGGTTTCCACGACTCACTTCTTCCGCCGTTTGGGAAATTCGCTTCAGCGGCTCGACAACCTGCTTACTCAGCAGCAAATTCACTAAGAACAAGATCAGAGCAAAGATAGCTGATACAACCCCTACTAACAGCAAGGTAGCTTTTCGTGCTTTGCTGATGACGGTGCTAGCAGGAACCGAAACAACCTGCGCACCGACGATTTCATCCATTTCCCAGCCAAATCCATTATTAGGGCCGTAGAAACTAATCATGCTTGGCGGCGCTTTTTCTACCGTACTGTGACATTCTAGGCAGCTCGCCTGGGTAATTTTGAGCGGGCGAGCGATGTAGAAGATTTTGCGACCTTGAGAGACCCGCATGCCGTTGACTTCGGACTGATTAGCACCCGACCTAAAGCTTTCGACTAGATCGGTTTCAAAAGCGTCTGCCTTGTCTCTTAAATTAGTTGGGTTGAGGGTGGCTTCTTTGTAGAAGAATTCGTTGTAGTCTGAGTTTTTTCGCAAGTTCTCGAAAACTTCGCGAGCCGAAAAGGCAGGAACTGTTTCGGGTAGAAACTGAGTATCGAGGCGATCGACTAGCTCTGGCTTAATGTGGTCGCTCGTATAGCTGCGAACCGAGTTCATCGTTTCCATCAGTAGCAGAGCGGTGGTAGTAACTTCAGTTTCCGCGTTTTTGCGTAGGACAGTAGATAGCGTGATCTGAGAGAGCACGATACCTGCAACTAAGATCAGCAGCAGTGCCGCTGTGAATTTTTGTCTTAATTTTAAACGTTTAAACATGGCTAACCTAAGTACGGAAAAATAGTCAACAGTACAGAGAAAACAATCAGCAACAAACTTATGGCGAAGGATTTACGGGGTTCGTAGGCGAGATAGCAGGCGAACTGACGGTGGACCGCGGAGAGAGGCAATAGTTGCTCACCCAGGTGATGCCCGTGAGCGATCGCAAAGGCATCACAGACAAATCGGTCTCTAGCGTCCGTAGATTGACCTGTTCGGCAGCCGGTGGAGCAGCCGGTGGAGTGGCCAGTGGAGAAGTCAGCAAAGTAGGCAGCAGCCATTGAAATAGGGGTGATTGCTGCACCGTCTGGGCTAGGGTACCAAGGCCCTGTTCGCACAGCCCACCGATCCACTCTACTTGAGCCGTCAAAGGAGGCATACTTTCAGCTCTAACCGCATTCATCGTGGCTTGAACGTTCGCAGACTGCTGCGCTACGAAAGCTTCATCTCCAGGGGCTAGTCCCACAGCCATATCTACCGTGTCATAAAACACCGGTAGAACAAAGTGTTCGACCAGGCCTATTACACCATTGGCCACCGAGACAAATTGACCTGCACTAAGCTTCACAGAGACTTCGCCGTCTTGACTCGTGACTGTTACCGGACCAGCAGGGCTCTCGGTCAATACGCCGACAATCGAAGCATTGCTATCGGCATCGTGCTGTACAAACAGCGCTGTACCGCTAGCAACAACGGTCGCCTCGGGTGTGTTGATGCGGCTAGCGCCAAGGCCCGGGCGAATCATCATTAGAGTGCTGCCGTCGATTAGCTCGAAGCTGCGCTGCCCTCCTGGAAATCGAAAGGTCGTACCTTCACCTGTGCGCACCAAAGTGCCTTCGTTGAAGACCAGTTCGGCGCGCGATCGCGCACCCGTACTCAAAGAGTCTTGGGGTACCATGCGATCGCCAACACTCGCGGATCGATTGTTCAAAGTGACCTGATTTTGCAAAGTATAGATATCAGCACTCGTCAAGGTGGCTTGGGCCTGGGCTGTTGGCAATCGGCTCGTCAGCCCCAGGCCCAACGTCCCTATTCCTAGCAGCATAAGCCACAGTCTTAGGCGGTGTAGTTTCATCACTTTTTACTCCAAGCATGATTTTCAGTATGGATTCTCAATATGGACTCTCAAAAATACAGAATCTCTTGATCGTACTGGCTAGGAACCGGCTGAACTTGCCAGACAAGACCTTCTTGGTCCGCAACGGCAACGTCAACATAGAGACTACTGATAGCTTCTGTCGCAACGGCCTGATTGTTTTCAAATGGTTGCAAATCTTCAGTTAATAACTTCAACGTCACACCCGGAGATACCAAACCCACAGCTTTAGTAAGCTCAATTCGCCAGGCATCATTAGCTAGAGACAGGGGTCTTACTTGTAAGGTGTAGATCTCTCCTTCAATCTCAAGATCGCGGCAGAGCACTTGCTGCTTAGCGATAGATTGGTTAGTAGCGGTCTCGGTATCCGCAGAGCCGCGAGCCATAGCAGCAGTCGGTCGATAGGACATCTGTTGCCAGCCCAGCTGATCGGCCAGTTGATTAGCCAGTTGATTAGCCAACCGATCGGCACTCGAGGCCAGCCACTGACGCAGTGGAAGCGTGACTTTACCCCAGCGCTGCTCGGCCAGCTGCCGCCGCCACCCTCCATGAGATACCAGCGCGCCCCACTGCTCGAAGCCAACGGCTAAGCGTGGTTCTATCAGGGTGGGAGCTGCTAGCCGCGTGATTAACTGACGGGCTTGGGACACGCTAAGCTTGGGTAGAGCGGTAACAGCAGCGCGTTTGATGGCCTCTGGGTGGAGGTCTTGGGCAATGTGTAAGACGTTGAGATCGAGCGTGAGGTCAGCCGCCGCTAGGCTGTAGGTGCGATCGCGCCAGTCATAGTCACCGCACGACTTCAGCACTTGATGGGTAGCAAATCCGGCGAATCGAACCCAGCCTGCCTCGGGATCAATCTGCAGCATTAAGTAGTAGTCACCTATCCAGCTAGGAATATCCACCCAAGACTGCGGCACCCGCAGCTCATCGCCATCTATAGCTTCGGTAGGCAATATCACTAGGCGTGCGCCCTGACACTCAACGGCACTCCCGGTTAGCAGCTCCCAGACGGTCGGCTGTAAAGGAGCAGCCAGCGTCGGTTTGGCATGAAGACCTTCAGCCTTCAACCAGGCAAGTAAGGTCGTAAGCGCTAGCCGATTTAAATAAGCCCGCCAGCGACAGTGAGGCGCTAGGAGCGTCTGGGCCTGCTGCCAAGCTTGAGCTGACACACGAGGCTCAATTTCTAAGTAGAGCGAGTCTAAATCATACAAAACGGCGTCGGCAGTCATGGGTCCAAAGGCGTCTCAAACGCGAGAATAAAGAATTGACGGTACGGTTCTAACCGCAGGAATTAAGCAGGAATCAAACGATAGAGGGCGGATCGAAAGAACGATAGTGTGTGACTAGCCATTCTTCCAAGGCTGCGCTTGTGTGTTTTAGTACGTCTGGCGACGGCGTGATATGCAGCGTTTCTTGTCCCCACTGTGCCAGTATCTTTATGAGCAACTTCTTGAGTCGTGAGAGCGATCGCGAAATAGCATATTGCTTCAGACCTAGCTCTTGGGCGATCGCTTGCTGAGTTGCCCCCTCCTGGTAATAGAGTGTCAGCAGCCGCTGAGAGGGCGAATCTAATTGAGCGATCGCCGCCTTGAGAACCTCGCTTAGCTGCTGTTGCTGCGCCGTACGCTGGCTTAGATCTTCTTCTGCAATGACTGCCTGGAGTGGTGAGACTTGGTCCGTATCCGTCAGACTATCGATGTATTCGCTAGCGTCTTGACCTGCCACTACCGCATTCATGGATACTGATCCTGGGTACAGATAGCTACGGACAGCTTTGGCCGCCCTCCCCAGCAAGACCTCTGTTTTTGCCTGAGAAATCTTTGCCTGAGAAATCTTTGCCTGAGAAATCTTTGCCTGAGAAACCTTTACCTGAGAAACCTTTACCTGAGAGAAAGAGCCGCTGCTTAGGCTTGCCAGATCGGCATTGGCCTGCTGGGCGATCGCCTGCCAGGTAGCCGCATCAGGCGCTGAAAGCCGTCGAGTGCTACCGCTTTGCGTCGGCACATAAACTAACCGATAGGCACGCCACACTAGCAGCATACGCTCGATCTCGCCTTTGTCTAGTCCGCGCTCTGTAAGGGCCGCGACCAAACGCTTTTGGCTGACTTTACGCAGCAGCGACCAGTCTGTGCAGATGTCTACTTCCTGGCGCTGACGCAGGCGATCGCGAATTAGGCTGCTAAACGCCGCGCTGGCATAGCTTTTGAGATCGAAACCCTGCTTGGCATCGAATCCTTTGAGAATTTTGTTGAGGTGTGCGATCGCCAGTTGAAAGCAATCAGACACGCCATACTGCGTACTCGTAAAGCTCGTACCCGCCTTATAGGCCGCCCAATAGCAAGGCTCTTGTAAATAAGCTAAAAGGTGCGCTTGGGCTATGTCTTGGGGCTGTGCTTGCCACCGCTTGTGCCAATACAGCACCCAAAAGCGCAGCGATTGGTTGCCCACCGTCTGCTTAGACAGCTGGGTAGACGCCACTTGTTCACAGCAGCACTGCATATTGCGCTTGAGCCGTGGATCGTTGATCCATTTGCCAAAGCGATCCGCTTCAAACTGAATTAAGGACGAGAAAATGTCAATTAGATTGTGACGGGGATGCATATTAAAGAACAGTGCATAAATAGTGCATGGACCACAAGCGCATAAGCCAAAAACATAGAGCAGTACGTAAAGTTGATAGAAGCCTCCTTTGTATCTAGGCTGATCAGATCTATTATCCCTATCACCATTACTTCTAGATTCTCAAGATTTATCGTTAGCTAGACAAACCTTAAACATTTAACACCTAGAAACCTCTGGTAGACAAGAGTTCAAAATCTACAGCCAAGTTTTTAAAAAACATTTTTTAAAAGGTGCATATTCTTTGAACCTATTCCTATTAAACAAGTGTCGGGGGATGAACCCCCAAGCCACACAACACTTAATTTAAGAGAGAAATATCATGTTAAAGAAAACACTTGCTTTTGGTCTATTCGCAGCTAGCACCATCGGTCTAGCAGTCCCTGCTCACGCTCAGAACGTTATTACCGGCAGTCAAGAAATCGACTCTCAAACAGTTGGCGTCAACGGCTCGAGCGTGTTCAGCTCAAACGACCAGGATTTGCAACAGGTTCTTGTTGACAACGACTTTGGCAACTTTGATCCTTTTGGCCAACCCAACGTCGTTGTAGGTAGCCAAGATATCGACGCGGCCACCGTTGGCGTTAACGGCTCGAACGTATTTAGTGAAAACGACCAAGACCAAACCAACGTTCTAATCGACAGCGACGCTGGCAACTACTCTTCTTGGTACCCCTACTCCCCCCAGCCTGCTTACGAGTACTACTAAATAGTGAATCTTTCCAACCATGGCTTTTCAGCGATAGATTTTCAAAGCTAGTTCTTACCATCTGTCGCTTCTGCGCCTCCTTCCACGCCTTATGGGGGGTTACGACTTCTTAACCTCCCTATTTTATCTATTCTATTCCTATTCACCTCACAAGAGAAATATCATGTTGAAGAAAACACTTGCTTTTGGTCTACTCGCAGCTAGCACCATCGGTCTAGCAGTTCCCGCTCACGCTCAGAACATTGTCAGCGGCAGCCAAGAAATTAACTCTCAAACGGTTGGTGTCGATGGCTCGAGCGTGTTCAGTTCAAACGATCAGGACTTGCAACAGGTTCTCGTTGACAACGACTTTGGCAACTTTGGTCCCTTCGATCAGCCAAATATCGTTGATGGCAGTCAGGACATTGACGCGGCCACCGTTGGCATTAACGGCTCGCACGTGTTTAGTGAAAACGATCAGGATCAAACCAACGCTCTAGTCGACAGTGACGCTGGCAACTACTCTTCTTGGTACCCTTATTATCCACAGCCTACTTACGAGCACTACTAAACGCTAGTTTTCCCTCTAGCTCAATAGATTCGGCTGAAGATTGGATAAGTCGGGTCAACCACGACAACAGCTTCTTGCAGGGCCTCACCTATAGTTCCGAGGCTCTAAGCAAGGCGCATAAAACCATTAAACGCCGTTAAACACCGTTAAACACCGTTAAACAACTGTTCAATGAACTCTTTCCTCCAGCGACACAGGAAATTCTTGTAATATAGGAGATTCTTTCCATGCTAAATCGCTATCAAACTCTCGGATATCTTTTCGCTTTCTCCATCCTATCCTTCTCCTCATCTGCTTTTGCAGATCAAAGGAGCCATCAAAGCGTCTCGGGCGCCGTCAGCGCCTCAGGGGAAAACGCAACGTCTCTTAGCCATACTGAGCAATCGGTTTATCAGTCAGGAGAGGGAACTCAGCAGCTTTGGCAAAGTGTTGAAGCAGGCACGCTGGCCAACGGACGGGAAACAACCGCTGTCACGAATGTAGATCTATCTGCAACTCAAGGTTCTGTAGGGGCGTGGGCCGAGGGGCACACGCAGCAATTGCTACAGCGAGTTGGCATTAACAATGCAGCTCTGGGTGAAGAGAGCACTACTCACAGCGACACCGAACAAAGGGCCACCCAGTTACTGGTTGGATTTTAAACCTGTTATTTCGATCCCTACCTGATGGCCTTCTGCTGAAGGACGCTGCCTAGCGATCGCAGCCCAGCAGCAACGGGATCGAAGTACAAAAACTGTGGTACGGCTAAACCTGTGCGTATTCAGTAGATAGTGAATTACGGCAGACACTGTGAATTACGGCAGACACTGAATTGCAACACTTTTTTACCTTTCTAAGATCTTTTTATCTTTCTAGAATTAGGAAAAATCATGAAACTTCCCATCCTTTCGCTTAGTTTACTTTCTCTTTCTGCGATATCTATCATGTCGATGCCCTCTGAAGCACAGGCTGTGTGCGTCGGTGTAGATGTCCCGACTCAAATCGCCATACATGATCAAAATACCGTAGCCACTCAGCAAAGTGAATCACACTTTGAGGCTGAGCCCGGCTGCTTTGGTAGCACTACAGTTCACACAGGCACTCAGGTTTATACCGGTAACGGCGACATCGACCAAACCCAGTCAAACTACCATTACCTAGGTGGCAACAGCGAGCAGGATGCCTATGCCGAGTCCTATACAGACACAGACCCTTTGTTTTTCTCGGTACCAACTCAGGTCGACCTAAATATTCTGCCAGATCCGGCATTATATGACTACTACGACACATCTGAGAGCGCTCAGGCGGGCTTTAGCTAACGCTGTGCCTGTTATGGTAGCTCGCGCTATGACAGTTTGCGCTATGGCAGTTTGATAGTTCGACTATGGGGTTGATTAGGAGGATTCTATGCGTTTTTTAAGTTTATCGGCCTCAGGTATAGCGTTGCTGATCGCTGCTGCTACGGCCGGACTACCTTCTGACTTTTCGCTAACTTCGCCTGCTTCTGTCTTATCTTCCAGGCAGATTACTAGCTCACAGACTATTCACTCACAGACCAATCACTCACAGACCAATCGTGTGAATCAGTCCTATCAGCTCACAGTCAAAACTACAGGGCGATCACTTAACGCTGAGCTTAAAATCGATGGACGACTAGTCAGAACACTAGTTGATCCTTCAGAAACCATCGCCCTATCTTCTTACCTATCAACAGCAGGCCAGCACACCATCGAGATTGTAGGAACCTATGCGCCAATCAATGCGACGGCAGAAATTTTACTCACTGGCCCAGGAACACAAATCTCTCACCAGGTTAGCGGGCAAGGAACGCTCCGCCAAACCTTACAAATTTCAGTTCGGTGACCGTTTTTATTATGACAGCTAGCCCACAGAAGGCGTGAAGCGGGCGCGAAGCGGGCGGAAGCTGCTTTATAGAGGGGCAGAGTGGTTCACTGTCGCAATTTGGGCATAAACAGCAGGCCCAAAGCCGTCACCACAGTAAAGGGTAGTGCCCTAGAGCTATCTGGGACTCGAACGCAGGCATTCTGAGCAGTTGGGGCCTGAACGCAAGACTGGTTCAAAGTGTTAACTTGTAGCGTAAGAAGCGTCGGCTGCAAGACACTGTGTGAAAAGCCGCCAGCGAAACTGATGTTGCCGACTTCTTGGTTGGCACCGGGTAATAGCTGGCGACTGCCATCAAAAATCTGAGCATTAGTGCTAACTAGCAGAGATTCATTATTGAGCTGATCGGCAGGGCTAGTGTTGACGCTGGCATCAAGGGTAAAAAACTTTAGTACGGTTTGACTAGGATCTAGCAAAGAGAGAGAGACAGTTGAGCGGGCAGTAGCCCTTTCAAACACGCTATCGACTTCATTGCGTAAGCGGCTTGCCAGTTGAAAGTTTAGCGAAAACGGCTGCTCAGGAGTGGTGAAAAAATTGGCAGAGGCCTGAGAGGTAATTTGAGATTGACCAAAATAGCCATTGCCGTTACCTAGCGATCGCACTTCAAACAGTCCATCTAGCTGAGTGGCCTCATCGGCAACAAAGTCTAGAGTACCGTCGAAAAAATTATCAGCTGCGCCCTGCTGGGTCTGCGCGATCGCATCGGTTGTCAGCGTTGAATCTTTCGTCTGGGGCAGCGCGTTTGGCGTATTAAGCGCTAGGCGACTCCCCGAAAGAGAAAAAGAAGCGGCTTCAGCCGGCAAAGGCTTCAGGGCAACGCCAGAAACACTAGAGACAGCGCAAGCAGCTATACCAAAACAGAATCGATAGACAGATTGAGACATTTCTTAAAAGTAGGAGAAGGGACACACAGTCGAAATAATGACTTTCATTACTCTGATACGTTGACAGTGGCCCTTTAATGCAGAACTCGAAGGCGATCCGCCGATTATAGCAGTGGCCCACCTGCATAACATGAGAAGTTGCGCTCTATATAAACATGTAGGGAGAGAAGATTCCGTGACTCCTTCACTCCCTTTAAAGCGCTATGCAAACTCAACGACAGCAGATTCAACGACAACAAATTCAATGGCACAGACTTGTCAGTAAGCTCTTTTTCTGGCTAGCAGTTGAAATTATTCTAAACCTAGTAGGGCTCGACAACATAGCAGACTATAGTGAGTTTCTGCTAGGCGATCGCACTCTCTCTATTTCTGCACCTCGCCAGGTGGTTAGTCTATCTCTCATATAATCCTTTCCTGACATAGTCTGTCCTTTATACCGTATATATCCTCATATATATATACATCCTCATATATAAAGTGTAATTGCAGTTTGAGGATGTCACTTTCTTTACGGCTGATGATGTAAATTAGCAAGACAAGCGTAAACCAACCCGTCGCATGTGCTGACGCGAAAAACAGCACGCGCTACGAGAGAATTTTTGGCAGGAGGGGAGTTGCGCCATGTTGACGATGAACTATCAACGCTTGATCGAATCTGGAGTCGATCAGTGGAACCAGTGGCGCCACCAAAATCCCAACCAATCTCCAGATCTTAGAGGGGTAGATCTTACCAGTTCCTACCTCTTTGAAATCAACCTCATGGGTAGTGACCTACGAGGCGCTGATCTTAGGCGTGCTTGTCTTATTGGCGCTGACTTCAGCCAGGCCAACTTAAGCGGGGCTAACTTAGGCGGGGCTTACTTGAGTGAGGCGAAGTTTAGAGAGGCCAACCTCAGCAATGCGAATCTTATAGACGCCCACATGGCGAACGCCGACCTTTTGCAGGCAATCTTGGTAGGAACCTGCTTGGAACCGGTTGAACATACCGTCGTTCGGCTCCCTCGGACATCTACTGCAAACGAACTACCTGCCGAACAGCTCCCGATACAGACCAGCGGGCAGGTGGCCAAAGAGATAACTAAAGAGATAGCTAAAGAAATAACCAAAGAAACAGCTACAAAAGCAGGCAGAGAGACAATCCAAGCGTTAAAGAAAATAGAAGAAAAACAAAAAGAGATTTATCCAAAAAGTCAGTCGCTCGCAGCACAAGCCTATCGAGATTTGATAAAACAATGCCATCACAAGCTTTGCGACTACTATATTGGACCGATGGCAAAGCTGATACTAGACGACATTATCACCGTCAAGCAGCCCCAAACCAATTGTCAGTTCATTAAGCTAGTAGCTGCTCACATTCCAATACCACAAGATGCGCTGAGTTTTCAGCATGGCTTCGCTAAAAGAAGTGTTCCAAAGAGCACACCTCACCCTTCGCTAAGTTCTCAGATTTCACACAAGACGCGAACTCTACCAAACGTCCAGAACTCACACAAAGCTCAGGCTTATACGCAGTCCGCTAGGCCTAGTAGCAATGCCCTAACCCACGCCTGCATCAAAAAATGTCAACAGGCACTAGCCGAATACTACATTGCGCCAATGGCCCAAATGCTAATAGACGATGTTCTCGCCATGCATCAACCAAAGACTGCTCGTCAGTTCGTACAGCTTATTGCATGCCACCTGCCCCCCGACCAAATTGAGAGCTTCTCTCGAAAGGTTCTTGCATAAAGGTTTTTGCGTAAAGGTTCTTGCATGGTAGGTTCCTCCATAGGCGCAAAAATCTAGAAGTTGTGTGATTTGCTTACCGCTTTGGAAGTGTCTTCAATGGATATCGACTCAAATATCACACCAGAGGCTAGCTCAAAGACTAATTTAAGTATCTGCGCAAAGTACGCGGCGCTTTCGCCTACCGCTTATGCTGATGGCCTAGCGCGATCGCAATTTGTTGATTTTGCCATCCGCGAACTGTGGCCCCAAATTCCGCGGATCGCCGGTCCTGCCTATACTGTCCGCTGTGCGCCGGGTGACAACCTGATGCTTCACGCCGCTGTCTACCGAGCCACCCCAGGAGAGGTGATCGTCGTAGAGGCCGGAAACAGCGACTATGCGATGAGCGGCGGAAACGTGTGCGCGATCGCTCAGAAAAGAGGTATCACGGGATTTATTATCGACGGTGCGATCAGAGACATCGCCGAGGTCAGAGAGACTCGCTTTCCGGTATTTGCTAGAGGCTGTATCCCTAAGCCTGGTGAAAAGAAAACGCTCGGAGAACTCAATGTGCCCATTGTGTGCGGCGGCGTTACGGTCTTTCCCGAAGACATCATTATCGCGGATGAAGAGGGTATCGCCGTCGTGCCACATCGCCAGGCGGAAGAAATCTGGCAAATTGCCAAAGCTAGAACCGATAAAGACGCCGCTGAGTCTTTGGAAACATGGGAGCACAACCATCAAAAAAAGATTGAGCGCATCTTAAAGACGCTAGGATTTAAAGAACCCTAGCTCTTAGAGCCTAGTCCTTAGCGGCTGGCCCTTACGACTGCATCTGGAGAACAGTTTAATAAGAACACAGCGCCCTTCCCATGACTCAGAAAATACTCATCATCGGCGGCAGCGGGCGCATTGGTCGTAGCGTTGCGGCTGATATACTCACGCACACCGCCGCGCAAGTCACCCTTACCGGCAGAAGCGCAGCCGCGCCGCCCGATTTGGCCGCGCTGCCAAACCAGACGTTCGAGTCAATCAACCTTAGCGATGAAACGGCAGTAGAAAACGCGATCGCCCGCCACGATCTGACCATTCACTGCGCCGGGCCTTTCCGCAGCCGTAACCACCATGTCCTCACTAGCTGCATTGCTCAGCGCAGGCCCTACCTAGACGTAGCCGATAGCCCAGACTATGTAAACCAGGCTCTAAAGTACCGCGAACAGGCCCAGTCAGCAGGCGTCACCGCCGTCATTGGCACAGGTATCTTTCCCGGCATCTCTGGCAGTATGGTGCGCCAGGGCGTTGAGCAGCTAGGGTCGGCTGAACAGGTTCACCTTAGCTATTTGGTTGCTGGCTCTGGCGGTGCGGGCGTCACCGTCATGCGCACCACATTTATTGAGCTGCAAACGCCCTTTATGTCAAAAATAAACGGTCGCTGGCAGACCATCGATCCCTACAGCCAAAGAGAAGTCCTCGACTTTCCTCGCTATGGCAAAGGCGGCGTGTACTGGTTCAACACTATCGAAGCGTTCTCTGTTGCCGACACTTTTCCAGAAATCAAAACCATTATCACCAAATTCGGCTCAGTTCCCGATTACTACAATCGCATGACCTGGCTGATGGCTCGCCTGCCCAAACCTATTCTGAAAAATTCAGCGCTGATCGAAGCGCTCTCGCAGATTAGCTACCGAATGACGCAGGTCACCGATCCCTCTACTGGCGTTGGCATTGCCATGCGAATTAAAATCGATGGCGAAAAAGAGGGAAAAGCCGCTACCTATCTAGCGACCCTCGAACACGAGGATACGGCATTTTGTGCCGGGTGTGGAACAGGTGCGATCGCTCAGCTCATTCTTTCTGGCCAGCTTGCCAAACCTGGCGTTTGGCTTGTAGAGCAGGCCCTCCCCACGGAGCTATTTGAGCAAACGCTCGCTCAGCGGCAGCTCAGCGTAACCGCCTCACTCACAGCGTAATCGATTCTCTACGCGGCTCCGCCTGTACAGCTATACCTATACAGCTGCATCTATACAGCTACACCTAAGATGCCTACCGCCGTCAGGATTTTGAACAGAATGCTATTGATAATTGTGACGCCCAAAGCGCCTAGCAGAGCGCTCATCACTCCCCAGCGCAGCCTAAAGCCTTTTACAATCAGCGCGGCTAGGCCGAACAAAATAGTGTTTCCAATCAAAAACACTAGTCCTAGAGAAAAGACATTCACGATCGTATTGTTCAAAAACCATCCGGTTAAGCCATTCAATAAACCAAACACCAAGGCGGCTATGGCCGCTTTACCAAAGTCTTCAGATTCGATACCTGTTGGCAGTTTGGTCAAAATGATGAAGCTGATTGTTGTGACAATCCAAGTGATGATAAGTCCAGTCATGAGGGAAGTGTCTCTTTACAAAGGGTAACAAAGGGTAGAGTACGAGTAGCAAACAAATGTCAAAACAGTAAGAAATAGCAAAACGAGCGATCGCGTCTATAGTTGACTACTCCGCGGCCTGAAGGCGCGGGGATTCCCTGGTCAGGGACATAACTTTCAGATCCAACGTTACCGCCAAACCCAAAGAGGTCGTATCTCACAGGGCGTTTTCCTTGTCTAGCAAGGCGGTTCCGACGTGCCCCGTCGTACCGAGTCCTTTGTTCAAAATATTGATAGCTGCATTCTCATCTCTATCTAGCACACAGCCACACTTGCAGGCGTGAGTTCTGGTAGAGAGAGACTTCTTCACTATCGTTCCGCAGCTAGAACATGCTTGCGACGTATAGGCAGGATTCACCGCAACGGTTACCCGGCCAAATATATCGCCGTAGCGCTCTAGCCACGTTCTGAACTGATACCAACCTGCGTCAGCAATCGACTTAGCCAAGTTGTGATTCTTGACCATATTTCGGATTCTCAAGTCTTCGTACGCTACGAGGTCGTTAGATCTCATCACGGACAACGCCAATCTTACAGCGTGGTCTTTTCGCTTGCGTGAAGTTGTAAGCTCGAACCTGGCTAGTCGATTTATTGCTTTCTTGCGGTTGGCTGACCCTTTTTTCTTTCGAGAGACGCGCCTAGCTAGCTTTTTATGCTTAGCCTCACGCTTTCTGTAGAATCTAGGGTTCTCTTCTTTCTCGCCATTGGAATCGGTGTAGAAGTCAGCTAAGCCAACGTCTAAGCCGATTGTGTTGCCAGATGGTTCTAGCGTTTCCTTGCGGTCTGCGGCTACGCAGAATTGGCAGTAGTAGCCATCTGCGCGGCGAATCAGCCTCACTCGCTTAATCAGCTTCTCAGCATAGTTGCCAAGGTCGTGAGTGCCTACCAGTTTCAAAAGGCCGATACCTTTCTTATCAGTGAACTTAATCCGCTTAGGCGCTGTCAGTTTCCAGCCGGACGTTTTGTACTCGACTGAGCGAGCAAACTGCTTGAACTTTGGAATACCAACAGGCTTAACGCCTTGCTTGCAGTTTTCGTAGAAGCGGCTAATAGCAAACCATGCACGTTCAGCGCTGGCCTGCCTAGCCATGCTGTTGAGTTCATTGGCAAAGTCAAACTCTTTTGCTAGCTGTTTGCACAGCTTGCTCAAGTCATATTTGGACGTGCCCTTAACATCCATCCACAAACGCAAAGCCTTGTTCTGAACAAACTGCCCAGTCCTGATAGCTTCGTCTATTGCGGCAAACTGTTGAGGCTTTGCCTTGACCTTATACTCTAGAATCAACATGTTCTTACGCTAGCACTCACCTGGGAGACTCGCGAACTACATCCCCGTGCTGAAGCACCGGGCTTTGCCCGCGTTCTCCCAAACCCTCTTAGATCCGGTAAAACCCGCGTTCTCCCAAACCCTCTTAGATCCGGTAAAATAGCTGTCGCGCATTAGGTAATCAATGCGATCGCAGAAGCACAATCGCCAAAACACAATTTATCGGGAGTATACCAGATCAGGCTATTTTCGCCAGACTGCGTTTGCGACCTGTTTCTTTAAGCTTTGAGTACACGTCCGGGCGCGGGCTGTGGCTATCTTCCTACCAAGCGCTGCCGGTAGTACTGCTTTAGCCGCACTTGAAAATTTCGCCAGTGGTAAAATAGCTCGTCGGCATCTAGAGTAAACACCTGCGCCGGGTGATCTTCCAACGCGATCGCAATCATGCCTTTCTCAATCTTTATTCCCGTCTCTCGGTACACCCAGTTCACCGCATAGCAATAGGCCGCCACCTGCATACAGTAGTCACCGATCCACGCTAGCTGCTTAGGCCGCCGCGCGGTCTTCCAATCACACACGCACAGTTCACCCTCATACACCATCACCGCATCCGGATAGCCCGCAAACTCCAGCGGATGCCACACAGCCCCTTCAACTAGCAGCACTTCGTCAATATCGTCTAGTACGGGCGTAATCGAGCGCCAAAATCCATCTAGCCCGGCGGGTAATTCATACGGCTCCTGCTTCAGATGCGACTTAATTACTTTGTGAATTCGCGTTCCTGATCGAGCAGAAGTCGTCGTGATTTCTCTTGCTGCGGCCTTGCCAATTCGATCTTGCCAGTCCCACAGTCTCTTTTTCTCTTCATAGGGTTTTGTCGCCGACAAAATGGTCGTAATTCCCGGATAGCAATGACCCTCTATTTCGTAGTGGCGCTTGCGATCAACAGATACCTGCTTGGCTTTGTAGTGAGACAGCTCGAACATTAGAAAGATTTATTAGTTCGACGAACGACCCTAGCCGCGAGCATCGCGAATGACCTGGCTAAGACAACCTAGCTAAAATGACCTGGCTAAAGCGAATTGAATAAAACAATAGAAACAACAGAACTTAGCAAGGCCGTAGCATTCGGCTCAGACCTGTTCCCACATAACTTTAAGCCCATCGGGCAGAAAACCAGCAATCTCCTGAATTCGCTCAGGCGGTAGCTCTTCTCTAACAGTAGAAAATACAGCAATTACTGCACCTTCAGGCGTTACGTTTTTGGGAACACCGCCCTCTTGCTTAATCCGGCGTAAAAAGGTTTCTGTATCTACGTTCAAAGGTGGCCTTAGCTTAGAAAGCGCCGCCACAATAGGATTATCATCTTTCCAGAGCTTGGTGATTTGCTCATCGCTAAAATCAGCTTCTGTGCGCTCAGAGGTTTCTGTGCTGATCAAATCGCGCAGGGCTCGAAGTACAACAATTGTGATATCACGCGCATCGTAGATGTCTGGGATACTAGAGCGCTGCATGACTTTTTCTAGAAAAGCCTTTTCAACAGGGCCAATACTTTTAGCTGGCATAGCAGTTTCTCGTCATTACGATTGAACTGTCAGTATCATACTGCTATCTCGGTCGGCTATCTTTGCCGACTTGGTTCAATCTTACATAGCCTGATCCTGTCTGGCCTGATCCTGTCTGGCTCGCTAGAAATAGATAGAGCTTAGCCCAATAGAAATAGTCAATAGGAATAGATAAAGAGATAGCTGGCAGATTTACGCTATAGATATATCACTAGATAGGAACCTGTTGCCCTCAATGACTTTACCGTTTGATGCCGCTGCTACCCAGCGAAGGGTCGATCAGTTCTGGCAGCTACCTGCCAGCTTTGGCACGGAGCGCAATGCCTATCACAATTACCTAAACGAGCTAGTCAGCGATCGCTATGCCCTGATCAAGGGGCTGCAAATTTTGCGCGATGAATTGCAGTTTGCCGCTCATAGCCCAACGGCGATGAAAGCCTGCGGAGCCGATCTTAGCTTGCCTAGCGTAGTGACGACGTTGGCTTATACCAACTGCGGCGATCGCATTCATCAAGGCGAAGCAACCAAGCGATACCGCGATGTGGTTGCCTCTCGCTTTGCCACTCTCTCAGAAATTGGCGAACTCAAGCTAGAAGCCTTTTTCCCCGCAGGCGGCGGCACCGACAATGGCGCTACCTTGGCTCATGTCACCGTTGCTCACGAGCTAGACGAACAGCTTAAGAATCAGCTCTATGCTGGCAATCCGCAGTCAATTTCGCTAGTAGCCATCGATCTAAAAACGCACGTCGGTCGGCTGCGTCAGCGCGACGAAGAAGGCCATCAATATATGACGTACGGCAAGACGCGTGAGTCTCCCTGGCGCGAACCGCGAGCAGCCTGCGGGGCGATTGTCGGCGCGCTGACGCAATATCAAGATCAAAACCTCATTCATCGCCGCATTCGTGATGATTTAGGAGAAGAAAATTTTCACCACCTCTCAACTTGTCAAATTCTGACAGAGGAGGGAGTAGATATCACTATGGCGATCGCCTCTGTTATCGTCGCAGTTCGAGGCATTCGAAATACCGCGATCGCACTTGCTCAAGAGCTAGATGAAAGGGGCATCGCCCATCTCACGGCTAGCACCACAGTCAACCGCCCCTCCCGCGACGATCTGGTGATCTATCTAGCGCGAGCTACTGTATTTAATGGAAAAGTGCGCATTCAAGGTCTAGGGACCGAGGCCAAGCGCTATAGTGGCAAGCTTGTTACCCACGCCGCTGAAAGACGCTTACAAATTTGCTACAACGAGTGGGACAACGAAAACTTACCGATTGAAGAAATTAAATACAAGGTTCGAGACTCGGGGCTATAGATCTTTTTTATGACTAATGCTTTGCGAGAAAGCGATCTAAACGATTGGCAAAGTTTGCTCTATCACGATTGTTTAAAGGAGGAGGTCCACCGCCGACAGGCTCAGCCCCGCCGCGAAAAGACTCTAATAGATTTCTGACCGATAGGCGATCGCCAATGTTTCTCTGTGTGTATTCCTCGCCCCGAGGATTGAAGACATAGCCGCCTTTGCTCAGCACCTTTGCCGCCAGCGGAATATCAGCCGTAATCACCAAATCACCACTGCTAAGCAGCTCAACAATTCTGTTATCCGCCCCGTCAAAACCGCTAGGAACAACCAGCATCTCCACGGTAGCAGGCACTTGCACAGGTTGGTTGGCTACTAGCGTCAGCGGACAGTCCGTGCGCTTAGCGGCTCGAAACAAAATCTCCTTAATTGCATTCGGGCACGCATCCGCATCAACCCATATCTTCATGGCCCTTGTCCTCTCCAGTAAATTTGCCCATAGCCTAGTCCACGCTTGATATTTTAGCGATGAGGATTAGTCGGTTTTACCCATGTAGGCTCTCAGTAGAATGGCTTACGCTGTTCGATGCGCCGTGCCTTTTGCCTGCCGATTTTTATTAAAGCTATCACTATGCTGCCGCCCTTCATATCCAGAACGCTTAGCGGGCCTATCTACCAAACGGTTCGTCGCACGGCTTATCCCAAACTCTGGATTGGTCTGCTCATAGGAATGCTAGCAGGCGTTTTGGCCGTACCCTCGAGCCTGACAGCGGGGAAAGCAAGCGCGGCAACGTCACCCACAGTAGCCGGTTCTAATAAAGCATCCCTCACGTTTGAGCAGTTGATGAACGTTGGCTATGCGGCCTCTCGCCAGGGCGACTTCAATACCGCGTTGATTAACTTTCGGCGGGCACTGGCTATTCGCCCAAGCAATCCGTATGCTGCCGCGGCTGCCGACAATATGACCTATTACATAGAGCACGCTCGCATCTCAGCTCGCCAGTGGGAAATCGATCAGCTAGAGGCTCGCCTAGCCAGAGCTAGAGAACAAAAGGACTGGATTTGCGCAGCGACAACATTAGACCATCTGACGATGTACACAGAACCGGGGTCGCTCAATCGAGAACGGCTCGTAGGCTATCGCGGCGAAGTGAGTGGACTGCTAGATGCGCGTATGGATTTTGACGCCTGGTCAACTGTGTGCACAGCGCAAAGACCTGTGTATTGACCAGTGCACCAAATTAACAAGTGGACTAGCCCGAGTGAACTAGCCGGTGAGTCAAACCGATAAGCCGTTTGAGACTGCAGTTTGGCGTTGCAGCTTTAGTTACAATTTGTTACATTACGAGAGGTTAATGTAACTTTACACTTGCCATGCCTGCGGCTAGTTTGCAGACACGAGCTAGTAATGAGCACAGATCAATGTACGCGGATCACACAATCTCTCATCGACTTTTAGCAGGATATGCAGATGGTCAGCGTAACTTTGAACGCGCTGACTTGCGTGAATGTAATCTGAGCGATCGCCAGCTTGTAGAGACTAGGCTCTGCTGGGCGGATCTATCAGCGACCAACCTGACGCGCGCAGCGTTGACCAATGCCAACTTGACTGGGGCTATGATGTGGCGCTGTAATCTAACCCAGGCAGGTTTGCTGTGGGTCAATTTGCACCAAGCGATCATGGTTCGCTGCGAGGCAACGGGCACAAACTTCGCGGGGGCATGTTTACACCGCAGCGACCTTAGACTGGCAAACCTGCGCCTAGCCTGTTTTGCAGGGGCAGATCTGCGAGGTGCAAAGCTGTGCTACAGCGACTTGCGTGGTGCTAACCTTACGGGCGCTGACCTTACAGGCGCTGACCTCACAGGCGCAAAGCTAGCAGGTGCCCATTTGGAATCGGTTTGCTGGCGTGCGACTGTGTTGCAAGCGGATCAAGCGGCTGTATTGCAAGCAGATCAGACGAGTCGACTTGTTCCTAGCGGCAATTCTCACCACAATTCCCACCACGACTCTAGAAGGCCACTGATCACCGTCTAGGGTGCTCTATTCTAAAAATATGGAATTCTATACCTGGAAAGACTATCGCTGTGCGTACGACTGCGTACCAAGCGGCGCGTCTAAGACGGCAGATAAGCTAACCACGCAAGCCGAGCTATCAGTCCCCTCACTGCTGTTGATTCATCCGATTGGCGTTGGTCTCTCTCGCCAGTTTTGGCAGCCATTTATCGAGCAGTGGACACAGGTAAACGGACCTGCGCGCATTTATAACCTAGACTTGCTGGGATGTGGTGAAAGTGATATGCCGCGCCAGGCTTATAGGCCGCAAGACTGGGCAGAGCAACTGGCGTACTTTATCGAATATGTGGCTGAAGGCTCAGTAGTGCCGGTAGTGCAGGGGGCGCTGCTGCCAGTTGCGATAAAGCTAATGGATTTAGCAGGCGATCGCATTGTGGGCCTAGTTCTTTCAGGGCCACCAGCTTGGCCGTTGATAAGCTCCCAGTCACCCGAGTGGAAAACGCAGCTAGCCTGGGGTTTACTCTCGTCGCCTTTGGGCAATGCCTTTTATCGATATGCCCGTCGCGAAGCTTTTTTACGATCTTTCTCGGAACGACAGCTGTTTGAAAAAGAGCAAGAAGTAACAGACGGTTGGCTAGAAATGCTGCACGTAGGCTCACGAGATATGAGCAGCCGGTACGCGGTGTTTTCGTTTTTGGCTGGGTTCTGGCGCCAGGATTACAGCAGTGCGATCGCTCGCATTCAGCAACCGGTCCTCATCGTCATGGGTGAAGGAGCCTCCACTATTGATCGCAACGTAGCCAAACAAGTTGACAGTAATCCCGCCGCTAGCCGCGATCGCCTACAAGACTACTTAGACCGCTTTCCTCGAGCCAAGGGCGTCTGTATTGCGGGTCGTAACGTGCCGCCTTACGAATCAACGGCTGAATTTGTTCAGGCGATAGCATCTTTTATTACTGACTGGACCAATTAAAAAGTCTCCTATCTTTGGCTAAGGATCGAGGATTAAACAAAAGAGTCAATATGTCTGATAATGAGGAAACCCAGTTATTTCGGCTCAAACGATGAAAACCGTCCGCGCTTACTCCTGCGCAATAGAAGAGCAGATGCAGCGCTACTATGAGTCGTTAAGCGAGAAAGACCGTCGCCGCTATGCCGCAATCGAAGCGGTCAAAATAGGTTATGGGGGCATCAGCTATATCCATCGAGTCCTGGGCTGTGTGCGTGGGAGTATTCGGTTGGGAATCGCCGAGTTATCGGATCCTGAGGCAATGAGAGAAGCGCGACAGCGCTCACCTGGCGGCGGTCGTAAAAGTGCTTTTGACACGATTGCAGGACTCGATGCGGCCTTTTTGCGAGTCGTTGAGCGTCACACGGCAGGTTCACCGATGGATGAGTCGATTAAATGGACGCACTTGACCCGTCAGCAAATAGCCGACCGATTAGCAGACGAAGAAGCAATCAGCATCAGCGTGACGGTGGTGGACCAACTCCTCGATAATCATCAGTTCCGACGGCGTCAGGCGCTCAAGCGTAAGTCAACCGGTAGCAACCCTAACCGCAATCAACAGTTTGAGAAAATACACAAACTGGTCGATAGCTACCAATCGGCAGGTGAGCCTGTGATCAGCATGGATACCAAAAAAAGGAGCTAATCGGGCCACTGTATCGAGCCGGACACGCCTACACACAAGCGCCCATAGAAGTCTACGACCATGATTGGCCTTCTCTATCAACGGGCAAAGCGGTTCCGCACGGACTGTATGACCTCACCGAGAACGTTGGCTATGTTCAGATTGGCACCTCTCGTGACACGCATGAGTTTGCGATTGATTCCCTGCGCTACTGGTGGCAAACGTACGGGCGGCAGCAGTACCCAACGGCCACCTCATTGCTGTTGACCTGTGATGGTGGGGGTAGCAATAGTTCGCGCTCTTATCTGTTCAAAGCAGCGCTACAGGACTTGGCTGCTGAGCTGACCCTGGACATTCGGGTCGCTCACTATCCGCCCTACACCTCTAAGTACAATCCGTTCGCGAAGCGTGCCGCAGGCTTATGAACATCGATTGTTTCCACATCTGACGCGAGCGACGCAGGGGGTGATTTTCGATACGGTTGAGACCGTCAAAGACTTGATGGCTACGGCGACAACGGCAACCGGATTGAGCGTTTTTACAACCGTCCTTGACCGAGTCTATGAAACCGGGAAGAAAGCGACTGATGAACTCAAAGCCAGCATTCGCATTGTGTTTGATGACGTTTTGCCAAAATGGAATTACACTGCCTTGGCTAATCCCCCTCAAATCGAATTAACTATTTAATCCTCGATCCTGAGTAGCTTCTTGCGAAAGTGAGGCGACCCTTCATCAGAGCCGCCTCACTTTTGTTATTGGTCTTTCTTGCTATAGCCTTTGCCGCTTAGCTCACTACATCAGCTGAAGTAAACCTACCCGACCAAATGGGCTTCCAAGAACCACAGACGCTTATCGATAGTCCGAGAGATTTCTACGTATAGATCGTTAGTATCCTGGTCGCCTAGCTCGTCAGCTTTATCAACACTTTCGCGTAGGTGCTTGGCGTAGGCAGCATATCGATCTGCCAACGCGGCGACGTGCTCCATTCCACCGACAGCTTCAAAGTCATACTCTGGCAAGATTGATTCGCTCGCAGCGATGCGCACCGTACCCATAGCGGTACCGGCTAGGGCCGTAACGCGTTCAGCGACTAGGTCACTATAGTCTTCTAGCTCGCCGGCCATCTCATCGAACAGCAGGTGCAGCTGATAAAAGTCTTTCCCTTTTACGTTCCAATGAGCCTGCTTAGTCTGGGTGCGTAAATCGGTCGTCGCAGCAAGTGTACTGTTCAGCATCTGGGCGACAGACTTGCGGGTATCTAGAGGAAGATCGATGCGAGTAGGATAGAAAGCAGATTGAGATGTGGTTGCAATCATAGAGGCCTCCGGAAGGTAAGAAGATATCGCGTATCGACGCTTGGTATCAACGCTGATTAGATAGTCGTCCCTGAAAAACTGCTTCAGGTCATGCTACGCAGGTGTTTTGGGCTGAGAATGGTGCGATAGAATGACCAGATAAGCGCCTGCCGCCCAAAAAAGCTTGCAATCATGAAGTCATCCTCAGCGCCCTCAAATGCCGACCCAAATCGCTCAGAACTCGCTCGTCAACTGAATTTGAGCCATCCGCTGGTGCAACTGGCCAAATCGCTAGATTGGCCATCGTTCGAGGATAAGTTTGGTCGTGTTGCCAAACCCAGCGGCGGTCGCCCGCCGCTGCCAACGCGCTTGATGGTGGGCTTGCACTACCTCAAAGCCCTGTATGACGAAAGCGATGAGTCCGTAGTGGCAAAATGGGTCGAGAATCCTTACTGGCAATATTTCTGTGGTGAAGCGGTGTTTCAACATGAATTGCCTTGCCATCCGACCAGTTTGGTGAAGTGGCGCAAGCAAGTCGGGCCGGAAGGCATTGAGCAATTATTAGGCCAAGTGATTCGCAGTGCAATGAGTCTAGCGCTGCTAAAACCGAGAGAAATTGAGCGTGTAAATGTAGACACCACCGTACAGGAAAAAGCAGTCGCGTTTCCAACCGATGCGAGACTTTATCACCAAGCCAGAAAAACGTTGGTACGTGCCGCTATAAAGAGAAATATAAAATTGCGTCAAAGCTATGTCCGCGTGGGCAAGTACGCCTTTTTTAAGCAGAGCCGTTACCGCGTGGCTAGCCAGCTAAAACGAGCGAAGAAGTACAGCCGGAAACTCCGCACTTATCTGGGTCGTGTAATTCGAGACATTGAGAGAAAACTACCGCAACCGGACGCTCAGATGGCCACGTTGTTGGAGAGAGCAAAACAGATTAAACAACAACAGCGAAGTGACTCTAACAAGATCTACAGCATGCACGCCCCAGAAGTAGAATGCATCGCCAAAGGTAAAGTCAACAAACGCTACGAGTTTGGCTGCAAAGTGGTGCTCGTGACGACTAGCGTTGGTAACTGGATTGTCGGCACCAGCGCTGTTCACGGCAATCCCTACGACGGGGCAACTTTGAGCGATGCGCTGGCGCAAACGCAGCGGCTCACGGGGGCAGCGCCGCAGCAGGCTGCTGTGGACAAGGGGTTCCGAGGCTGCAAGTACCATCCGCCGGGTGTGCAAGTCTTGGTCGCCGGGACTCGCAAGTTTAAGGGCGTACTCAAACGATTGGTCAAGCGGCGCAGTGCTATCGAGCCGGTCATTGGCCACCTCAAGCAAGACCACGCCCTGAAGCGCAATTATCTACAGGGCGACTCAGGCGACTGCATCAACGCATTGCTTGCTGCCTGTGGGTTCAACCTCCGTAAGCTCTATCGTGGCTTGCTTGATGCACCCATCGCATCTTAGCGATCGCCCGTTGCTTAGCTGTGGTTTTTCAGGGACGACTAGATAGAAAGGCTGTCTCAAAACAAGGCAATTAGGACGTACTCAGGCTTCAGGCCTTAGATAAACTGAAGTTTGAGCAAATTACCTTAGACTCACTTTCTTTTGACTTCTTAAGTATACTCATAACGACTTCGCTTTAGCAAGCTTTACTTTAGTAATTTGGTCTTGACTTAGTCTGGCTTAGTCCTTTCTGAAGCTAGATTTCCGAACCAGAGTAGGCCAGGCCGTATGGATTAAGCTGTCTGAATTGAGCCTTCTGTTTACGTATGCTTTAAGTACAGACGATAGCGATTACAATTACCCGTATCTACTGATTCACTGTCTGCCAGACCAGTTTTTTACTCACTCAAGCCGAAGTTTTTATGACTGCTGCTGCACCTGCAAAGACAACTTTAGAAAGCAAGTACGAGGCCGTTATCGGTCTAGAAACCCACTGCCAGCTCAGTACAGAAACCAAAATTTTCTCTACTAGCTCTGCTGCTTTTGGCGCTGACCCTAATACCTATATAGATCCAGTGACGATGGGACTGCCAGGTGTGCTGCCAGTGCTCAACGAAAAGGCACTAGAGTATGCGGTCAAAGCGGGTTTGGCTTTAAACTGCCAAATTGCGCCCTACAGTAAGTTTGATCGCAAGCAGTATTTTTATCCAGACCTGCCGAAAAACTATCAGATCTCGCAGTTTGATCTACCGATTGCTGAGCATGGCTGGCTAGAGATCGAGGTCGTCCAGGAAGGCGAGCCGGTGCGTAAGCGCATTGGGGTAACGCGGCTACACATGGAGGAAGATGCCGGTAAGCTATTGCACGCAGGCAGCGACCTGACGGACGCGGCTTATTCGCTGGTGGATTACAACCGGGCAGGTGTGCCGCTCGTTGAGATCGTATCCGAGCCGGATATTCGCTCGGCGGAAGAGGCAGCGGCCTATGCGGAGGAAATCCGTCGGATCATTCGCTACTTGGGCGTGGGTGACGGCAACATGCAAGAAGGATCGCTGCGCTGCGATGTGAATATTTCAGTGCGGCCAGTCGGTCAAGAGGCCTTTGGCACGAAGGTCGAGATTAAAAATATGAATAGCTTTAGCGCGATCGCTAAAGCTATAGACTACGAAATCGAGCGTCAAATTGCTGCGATTGAAGCAGGCGAGCCTATCTATCAGGAAACACGGCTATGGGAAGAAGGGCCGCAGCGCACCAAAAGTATGCGCATGAAGGAAGGATCGAGCGACTATCGCTACTTTCCAGAGCCTGACCTGCCGCCGATTGAAGTATCGACTGAGCAGCTAAATACCTGGAAGGCGGAAATGCCAGAGCTGCCGGCGCAAAAGCGAAAGCGCTATCAAGAGGAAATTGGGCTCTCTGCTTATGACACTGGGGTGATGATTGACGACCGAGGGGTCGCCGAGTATTTTGAGCAGGCGATCGCCACCGGCGCTTCTAGCAAACTGGTCGCCAACTGGATCATGAGCGACATCGCCGGATATCTCAACGCCGAGAAGCTCAGCATCAGCGAGATTCAGCTTTCTCCCGAGGCCTTGGCTGAAATGGTAAAGCTGATCGAAAAAGGTACTATCAGTAACAAAATTGGTAAAGATCTATTGCCAAAGCTGCTTAAAGAGGGCGGATCTCCTAAAGCAATCGTGGAGAAGGAAGGGCTTAGTCAGATTTCCGATCCGGCTGAGATTGAAGCGATGATTGATGAGGTAATCGCGGCTCACCCCGACGAACTGGCCAAATTCCGGGCAGGCAAAACGAAGCTAAAGGGCTTCTTTGTCGGTCAGGTAATGAAGCGTACAGGTGGACGGGCAGATCCCAAATTAACCAATCAATTGCTCCAGAAAAAGCTCAGTAGCTAATAAATTAGCTACTAGTGTTTCAGTAGCCAATACCTAGTGTAAAATTGAGCATTTTTTAGAAAGCTTCACCTATAGTCCGTAGTTCAAGACAAAGTTCCAGAATACAGACAAAAAGTTCTATAATAAGAACAAGTAGGGGGTTACACCCCCCACCCTATATGCCATAATGTATGCATGTAGATGCACCCTGATGGTAGGGAGAGCCCAAAGCGGCTCTCCTTTTTTCTTTTAAACCACTCTACTGACCACAGAATCCCACAACCTCTGTAGCAGGGTTAACGACGCGTATGGGAATGACAACGAGCGGAGCCGAAATCTGTTTTGCAAAAGAAGCTAGTCAGCGCTCGCTTCTCTTTACCGGAAAGTGAAGCGTAGAGAAATGCAGCTTGAGCAGCTAGACTGCAGCACCTGTTCACTCCGTATCTTCTCAATAGAGCCAACATCAGCTAACATCTGGCACGCACCATGCTGAGTGCAACTGCTTCTGCAGTTTTAATACCATCTACAGCAGCAGACAGGATACCGCCGGCGTAGCCCGCCCCTTCTCCTGCTGGGTAGAGCCCCTGGGTATTGAGACTTTGAAAAGACTCGTCGCGCTTGATGCGGATAGGTGAGGAGGTTCTAGTTTCAACACCTGTAAGAACAGCGTCAGCCATAGCAAAGCCCTTGATCGTTTGATCGAAAGCGGGAATAGCCTCGCGAATAGCAGCGATCGCATAATCCGGCAGGCTCTCGCTCAAATCACACAAATGCACACCTGGCCTGTACGTCGGCTTTACCTGGCCAAACTCGGTTGAAGGCCGACCTGCCAAAAAATCACCAACGAGCTGACCGGGCGCTTCATAAGTACCGCCACCTAGCTCAAATGCCTTGGACTCAAGCTGACGCTGGAGCTTGATGCCGCCTAGCGGATCGTCTGGGTAGTCTTTTTCTGGGGTAATGCCAACTACAATACCGCTGTTTGCATTTCTACCACTGCGCTCATATTGGCTCATGCCATTGGTCACCACCCTGCCCGCTTCGGAGGTCGCGGCTACCACCTGCCCGCCTGGGCACATACAAAAGCTATAAACGCTACGGCCCTCTGCAATGCCCTGAGTACAGTGATGAACTAGCTTGTAGTCAGCAGCACCCAAAATCGCATGTCCGGCCTTGTCTCCATAGCGGCGCTCGTCAATTAATGGCTGCGGATGCTCGATCCGAAAGCCCACAGAAAAAGGCTTAGGCTCAATATAAACATCCTGCTGATGCAGCATTTCAAAGGTGTCGCGGGCGCTGTGGCCCACTGCTAAAACAACGTGGTCGCTGGCAATAAACTCACCGCCTTCTAAGGTGACCCCGCGAACCTGGCGATCTTCTCCTTTGGTAACCACTTCAATCGTCTGTACCCGGCTTTGAAATCGAATCTCGCCGCCTAGTGCGACGACTTGGTTGCGGATATTTTCAACGATTTTGACCAGTCGGTAGGTGCCAATATGCGGCTTGCTAATGTACAAAATTTCTGGCACCGCGCCCGCGTTGACCAGCTCGTGTAAGACTTTGCGTCCGTGATGATCGTTGTCTTTGATGCGGCTGTAGAGCTTACCATCCGAGAAAGTACCCGCGCCGCCTTCGCCAAACTGCGCGTTGGATTCAGGCTGAAATTTGCGCTTGCTCCAAAAACCGAAGGTGTCTTGCGATCGCTCATGCACCGCCTTCCCTCGCTCTAGCACAATCGGTCTAAACCCCATCTGAGCCAGCAACAGCGCCGCAAACATACCGCATGGTCCTACCCCCACTACAATTGGCCTACGGTCCAAATCTACAGGTGCTTTGGCCACCTGCCGATAGTCCATATCAGGGGTCTGCGCAACCCGCCCATTCTTCTTAAACTGCTTTAGCAGCTGCTTTTGCCGGGGTGTCTCGATATCGAGTGCATACACCAGCGAAATAGCGTTCTTCTTACGCGCGTCGTAGCTACGCTTGAAGATCGAATAGCGCGTCAGCTCATGCTCGGATATCTTGAGCTTTTGGAGGATGGCAGTTTTGAGGTCAGCTTCGGTGTGATCTAGCGGCAGCTTGACTTCTTTGAGGCGTAGCATGGGCGAGGGCAGCGTCTGTTCGTGGATAATATCTAGGCTAGACTATCTGACCGCCAACGTTAGCCAATCATACAGAGACTTTTACTTTACTAGATTGCTCTTGACTAGGTTGCGCTTGCATGGCAGTCGGCGGATGCAACAAGTCATATCCCATCTGCTCAGAAATCATGTTTTTCACCACTTCGCGATAGTCCCAGAAGTGTTCGCCCGCCGCACATAGTCCCATATAGACATTGAACATCTTAGGATTTTTCCAAAGAATTTCTACGAGCTGACGCCAGAACTGAAGCCGAATCTCACCACGTCGAACGCCTTGCAGCCAGAAAACTCGAGCAATCAGCCTGAGCCCTTTTCCTAGCGGAAATCGCATGGCTCGTTTCTGTTGACGTGTGCTGATGTTTAAACACTGGTGCAAACAGCGATGGAGGTACTGAGTCGGCTCGTACATCTGCCAGAACCCGGCAACATACTCTTCAGCAATTTCATTAATTGACCGAGTAGGCTCGAAGTTCATCAGCGCGTTTTGATCGCCCACTGGCGTACGTTCCTCTAGCTGAAGCCGATTCTCTTTCTTCAAACGCTCCCAAAGCGCTGTGTGAGGAAAGGCCTGAAGAATTCCTAGCATTGGCTGCGGAATATTGGTTTGGGCGACGAAAGCTTGAATGCGATCGCCCGCTCCAGTTCGTTCACCGTCAAAGCCTAAGATAAATCCAGCATAAATTAGCAGACCAGCATCGTTGATTTTTTGGCACGCCTCTACTAGTGGATGGCGCATATTTTGCAGCTTGCGCGTCACCTGTAAGCTATCTTGATCGGGCGTTTCAATGCCCAAAAAGACCGCGTAGAAGCCAGCTGCTGCCATTAGCGAGAGCATCTCGTCATCCTCAGCCAGATTAACCGACGCTTCGGTCATAAAAGTGAAGGGATAGTCATGCGCTTCCATCCAGGGAATGAGCGATCGCAACAATCGCTTAACGTTGCGCTGGTTGCCAATAAAGTTATCATCGACGACAAACACAGAGCCGCGCCAGCCCAGGTCATACAGCGTTTGTAGCTCAACCAAAGTTTGTTCGGGCTCCTTGGTTCGTGGCTTGCGGCCATAGAGCGCGATAATATCGCAAAACTCGCAGTTAAACGGACAACCTCTAGAAAACTGAGTGGCCATCATGAAGTAGCCTTCTCTGTCGAGCAGATCGAAGCGGGGCGTAGGGCTAGTGGTCACATCGGGCTTTTCTAACGCTCGAAAAGTGCCGCTGGGCTCGTGGTTAGCTAGCGCCGCTAGAAACATAGGCACCGTAAGTTCGCCTTCATCTAGCACTAAATAGTCAGCGCCATAGGCTTTCGCCTCTTCAGGAACAGAAGTAGGGTAAGGGCCACCAACGGCAACTTTCTTTCCTAGTCGGTTGGCCTTTTCAATCAGAGCGCGAAAATCGGGCCGCTGTACCAGCATAGCCGAGAGTATAACAATGTCGCACCAGGCCCAGTCCGCCTCGGTTTCGCACGCTACGTTACGATCGTAGAATCGAATATCCCAATCTGTTGGTAAGAGAGCGGCTACAGTCAAAATGCCTAGCGGCGGAATTACTGTTTTAAAGCCGGCTATTTCCATAAATCGATCGTAAGACCAAAAAGACTGAGGAAACTTGGGCGAGATCAGCAGCGCTTTCATGAAAACAGCCTCCAAATAGAGCCGATAAGCATGGCTTCTTTGGCTGAAGCATAAAGGCGAATTATGAGGAACTTAAGAGGAAACCGATTGAAAGGCCTCTTTAAGGGGCGCTAAGTTCTATCTGAAGTTCTGTTTCAAGGAGTTTGTATTACTTGAACAATCTCACAATTTCAACAATTTATAAGCCAATCGATTTAATAGATTTGTAAGCCAATCGATTATTTACCAATGCAGAAGCGGCTAAAGATTTCATCAAGCATAGATTCGGTCATTTCCTCACCTGTAACTTCACCAAGCGCGTAAATCGCGGCTCGCAAATCGATGGTCCAAAAATCGAGCGGGAGCTGGTCGACAATGGTAGCCTCAACCTGAGTAAGCGCAGTGTGAGCACGGACAAGAGCAGCGGCTTGGCGCTGGTTGATAGCAATGTCGGTATCAGCAGCTGTGAGGTTGCCAGTGTTAGCGGCGCGAAGGATGGCGGATTCAAGATCGGGAATACCAACGTTTTGAGCAGCTGCGGCGTAGATGCACGGGGCAGTAGGAAGAGAGATGGAAGAGGGAAGAGAAGTGGAAGAGGGAAGAGAAGTGGAAGAGGGAAGAAGAACAGAAGAAATGGGGAGAGAAGGTGAAAGAGGAGAGACAGCGCTCTCTAGAAGATCGATTTTGTTGACGACGATAATATGGGGTTTATGCTTAATGCGCTGGTAGAGGTGGTCTTCGGCGGGAGTCCAGCCGGTAGTGGCGTCGAGAGTAAGCAGAACAAGGTCGGCGGCCTGGGCGGCAGCTAGTGAGCGCTCGATGCCAATTTGCTCAACGGTGTCGGTAGAGTCACGAATACCTGCGGTGTCAAGAACTTGAATGGGAATGCCGCCGACGATGAGCTGAGACTCGACCACGTCGCGAGTGGTGCCAGGTAGGCTAGTGACAATCGCGCGATCGCTCTGACTCCACGCATTTAACAGGCTAGATTTGCCCACGTTGGGCTGACCGATAATCGCAACTTTGAGCCCCGAGCGCAGCAGCTCACCCTGACGGGCAGTCGCTAAAATTTGACTGACTCTCTGGTGAATCGCCTGAATCTGCCCCTGCACTTTAGCTTCATCAATTGGCGGCAGGTCATCGGCAAAATCTACTCTCGCTTCGATTTCGGCCAGTACGTCTAGGCAATGGCTTCGCAGCTGACGAATCGCACCGGCTAGCTTGCCGCGAATACCCATCAAAGCGGTCTGAGCGGCCTGCGGCGACTGCGCCCCCACCAGATCGGCAATGCTTTCGGCCTGCGTCATATCTAGCCTGCCGTTGAGAAAAGCGCGAAGCGTAAATTCTCCGGGCTGGGCGAGGCGAGCTCCCTGAGAAAGGCAAAGCTGAAGCACTTGCTGCACGGCCATAATGCCACCGTGACAGTGAAATTCGACCACATCCTCACGTGTGTAGGAGCGCGGCGATCGCATCAGTAGCAGCAGGGCTTCATCAACAGGAGTTTGGCTATCGGGATGCCGCACGTAGCCGTAGAGGATGCGGTGACTTTCCCAGGGCTGGTTGCCAGGCGCGTGAAAGAGCTGCTGCGCGATCGCAATCGCGCTTACACCAGAGAGCCGCACAATCCCAACACTGCCCTGCTGCGGCACAATGGCAGTTGCGATCGCGGCAATCGTTTCTGCTTGATGAACGTGAGAGACCAAGGATGTTTAGGAAAAGGTATTTAGGAAGGGTTAAGTGATAGCTACTTATGGTTTATACCCTAGCGCGAAACCGTAGCGGAGAACCTATAGTGTAAAACCGCTTAGAAATAAACGCTTCTACCCCCTAAGGTGCTGTTATAGAATGAATTAAACAGACAGATATCTCTCTGGTCTCCTGCCAAATGACCAGGCAAACTGTAACCATTGACTAGAGGGTAGACACATCATCGCTACACCTATATGACTCATCCTGCTGCCAACTCGGACGCCTCAGCAAATGCGGTGGCTCGTCAGGCTCTGCAGCCTTCAAAGGAAACCGCTGAAATGTCAATCTCAAAGAAATCTATCAAGCCTGCCAGCCGAGGTTCGGCCCGAGGTTCGGCCCCAGTTGCCAGCACGGTCTCTAGTTCCTGTGCGCTGATTGAAAGGCCACCGGAAGCAGCGATAGGCAAAGGAACTAAGCGACGGTTACTGTCCCAGAACTTCTTACTAAAAAGGTTAGACATCCTGTACTGGAAGCGGTTAGTGCGCTATCTGTACATTCGTTTTTTGCGGATGCGAGGTAGCCCGGAAGCGATCGCCCGCGGCCTCGCAGCGGGTGTCTTCGCAGGCTCATTTCCCCTTTTTGGCTTTCAAACCCTAATTGGTATCGCCATTGCTGTCTTGTTTCGTGGCAACAAAATGATGGCGGCTGTCGGCACTTGGATGAGCAATCCGCTGACCTACGTACCGCTCATGGCGCTCAACTTTCATATTGGACGGTGGTTGCTGCGGCTGCCGCCCAATACCACGGTGCTGCCATCACCAGCTGATGGGATCGACAAATGGATGGACTTAGGAAGGTCGGCAATGTCAGCGATGATGGTCGGCTCTTGTCTAGTTGGCATAGCGGCTAGCATTTTGGCCTACTATCTTGGTCTGATGGTTGCTTACCGGGTGCGCTCTGCGCAGAATCGCCGCCGATTTTAGTCCGCCTTTGGATACCCCAGCCTTGAACACCGGAATTGGGACTGGTTTTGATATTGGCTTTGATATTGGCTTTGATATCGGCTAGAGTCGTTGTCTAAATTGAGATCGATTGGGAGGCTATCAGCATGAAGGTTTGGCAAAATTCAAGAGTGCTAACCGTATTGAGTTTGATACCTATTGGCGGCAGCGCACTTTTTTCTGCTTTTTTCTCTACGGAGGCCAGTGCTCAAATGCTATCCCAAACGAGGGCTCAACCGGTGTTTCAGCAGCCAGAACGAGTGCTAAGCGTAACGGGTAGCGGCGCGCAGATGATTCCAACGACCCGCAGTCAGGTGACGTTGGGCGTCGCGGTGCAGGCAAGTACGGCTGAAGCCGCGCAGCAGCAGGTCGCGCAACGGCAAACAGCAGTGATTGAATGGCTGCGATCGCAGTCCGTAGAAAATCTAGAGACCACCGGCATTTTTCTTAGTCCTCGCTACGACTATCAAGAAAATCAGCAGCGGCTAATCGGCTACGAAGCCACCAACACCGTCAGCTTTAGAATTCCAACCGAGCAAGCAGGCACTACAATCGACGGGGCAATTAGCGCCGGGGCAACCCGGATCGACGGGGTGAGCTTCATTGCTGATGCGGCGGCGGTCGATACGGCTCGCCAGCAGGCGTTGACAGCAGCGATCACAGACGCCGAGCAGCAGGCAGATACTGTTTTAGCAGCGTTAGGACTAACTCGCCAAGAAGTGATTAGGATTGGAATTGGCGAAGTGAGCGCCCCCCCAACTAGCCCGGTTGCTGCGCGATCGCAAAGAGTTGCCGAAGATGCGACAACCCCTATAGTCGGTCAATCACAAACCATCAATGCCCAAGTAACGCTAGAAATTCGCTATTAAGTTTGTGATGAAGCAGGCAGATACTGAGCGCGTTCTATCCGCAATGGGTCGATTCTAATGATTCGAGCGAGTGCTGCGCCTGCTGGGTAAAATGTTACCAGGGTGTAATAGGACAATATGCTCCTAGGAAAGAATGTTAGGAAAGACGCTCAATGGACGCTATAAACTAACGCGCCCTCTAGGAGCAGGCGGATTTGGCCAAACCTATTTGGCAATAGACACCCAGCATAGCCATCAGCAGCCGTGCGTAGTAAAGCACCTAAAGCCAGCGAGCCAAGATAAGACATTTTTGACTGTGGCCCGCCGACTATTCGATACAGAGTCAAACACGCTAAAAAAGCTAGGGTCACATTCTCAGATTCCTAATTCAATCGACTTCTTTGAAGAAGACAGCGAATTCTATCTGGTTCAAGAGTTTATTGACGGTCAGTCCCTAGAAGACGAGATTGAACAGGCCGGAAAATTTACAGAAGCGCAGGCGATCGCACTGCTAGAAGCTGTTCTTCCCGTGCTTGACTTCATCCACCAAAATCACGTCATTCACCGCGATCTCAAGCCCGATAATCTGGTTCGACGTCGCGGCAGCAGCGAGATCGTACTGATCGACTTTGGCGCGGTAAAAGAGATTCGCACACACTTGATTACCGGCGAAAAGCTCGGTCTAACTATTGGCATTGGCACTCAGGGATATACCCCTAGCGAGCAGCTATCGGGCAAGCCGCGCTATGGCAGCGACATCTACGCATTGGGCATGACGGTAATTCAGGCATTGACCGGGCGAGCCCCCACCGACTTACCCGAAACGCCAGATAGCCTAGAGCCTATCTGGCAAGAAGACACCGACATCAGCCCTGGCCTCGCTGTTCTGCTTAGTAAGATGACGCGGCACTATATCCATCAGCGCTATCAGAGCGTCAAAGAAGTACAGCGCGACCTCAAAAGGTTAGCAGTACTGCCTGCGGAAGCCGCCGCGTCAGTCACCTGTATTGAAACAACAATGCCCCAGATGCGTGTTGACCCCGAGGCCAAGACAGTCATTGTGCGATGGCGCATGAGTAGCCGGGCGAAACTGCTGACGGTTGCAATTTCTACGCTAGTGACCAGCGCGTGCCTACTAGGGATGCGTCAGGCAGGCGTGTTTATCCCTGCAGAGCTAGCTTTTTGGGACAAAATGATAAGTGCTCAAAAGAACAAAGGGCCCGATCCTCGGCTGCTGATTGTTGAGATCAAAGAGACAGACCTAGACTCTCCAGCAAACTTTTTGCCTTCTGACACAGCGCTAGCAGAGGTCATTGATAATTTGCAGGCTCAAGCACCCGCGCGAATTGCGATTGATTTGCTGCGACCCCAGACAGAAGGCGCCGCAGCACAAGCATTACAAACACGTCTCAAAGCTCCAAATGTAGCCGCTGTCATCAAGCTGAGCGCTTCAGATAGTGCTAATATGATTATCCCCATGCCAGGAATAGAGATCGAACAGCTCAGCTTTGACAATCTCGTACTAGATCCTGATTTTCGAGTTCGGCGATCGCTCATGCTGGACTTTCTAGACGAGGTTGCGATCGCCGAGCTGAGTAGTGAAAAGCAAGCGCGCACCCTTACCGGCAACGCTGCTGGTGATGTCGAAGGTACGGGTGCAAGTGTGACTAATAGCAACGATTCTGTTGGTAACGACCCGGTTAGCGAAAACCCAACTGAAAGCCCAATTGAGCAGCCTATCTTCTCTTTAGGAACAGAAGTTGCCATTCACTATCTAAAAAAGTACGAGAATATTGAACCAGCGGACGGCGAAACTTTGCGGTTAGGCAATGTTCGCTTCGCTCCTATCTCCGCGTCCTTCGGCGGCTACCAGAATGCCGATACGCATGGCTATCAAATGTTTATACGCTATCGCTCATCAGACGATATTGCTAATCGGCTAAGCTTTAGCGACATACGCAACAATCGTTTTAATCCCACGCTAGTCAAAGATAAAATTGTTTTTATCGGCTCTACAGCTGACAATAGTCAAGATACATTTTTGACCCCTTATAACACCAGCGGTAATCAGAAACAGATGCATGGCGTTGAGATTCACGCGCAGGTCGCCAGCCAGATCTTGGCAGCAGTTATAGATGGTGAAACGCTACCGTGGGCGTGGACCGATAGCTTAGAAGTTCTGTGGATAGTTAGCCTAACCGGCATCGGCAGCACCTTGATGGTCCTGACTCAAAAGGGCCCAATTTTGATTTTATTCGGAGTCAGCGGGCTGGTCATAGCGTTTGGGGTTGGGGTAGCTAGCTTTTATGCGGGGGGCTGGGGACCGGTGGCAGCACCGATGAGTGCCTTTTTCTTGTCAGCCGCAGGCACGCGCACTAGCAAAAGCTATCAGCGGCGACACTGGGAAGCCCGTCAGGCTGACACGGAAGCTTAGATAGATCTTAATGTCTTGGAAAATCTCTTAAATAATGTACATTAATCAAGCGCTGATGCGCTTAAAAACGTACATTCAGCAGGAGGTGGTACGAAATTGTAGGACTTTAGAGCCTCAATGTACGACCACGAGCGGCAGTTGAGAGAATTTATTCCTTGTCTGCCTACAGGCCGATCGGTCTCTTCATCTTTCAAGATTTTTGTTTACTAAAGGAGAGTCTTATGCTGACGTTCTACTATGCGCGACCGTCTGCCTATGCACGTCCGGTTTGGCTAGCACTATTAGAGAAAGGGCTGACCTTTGAGAAAGTGTCAGTAGATTTAAGCGGAGAGCAGTTTGGCGATGCGTTTCAGGCAATTAATCCGTTTGGGCATGTGCCAGTGCTAGTGGATGACGGTTTTCGTGTGATTGAATGCTCGGCGATTTTGGACTATCTGGAGGCAAAGTATCCTACGCGATCGCTCATGCCGAAGGAGGCAATTGCGATCGCACAAGTCAGAATGGTGCAGTCAGTAACATTTTCTGAGCTGCTCCCGGCTTTTTTAAGGATAGTGGCGTATTCAAAAAATACGGAAGAAGCCGAGTATGGGCGGCTGCGGATAATGAATGCGCTGCGTTTTCTAGAAGATTTGTTGGGATCGAAGACTTACTTTGTGGGTGAGCAGCTAACAATGGCAGAGATTGTAGCGGGAACGCTGGTGTATCGAGTAGAGTCGCTGGATGTGCAGCAGTTCCAAATTCCAACTTAAGAACATGCGAGTTGAGCAAGAAGCAGTAACGACTGCTGAGATAGCGTAAGGTGAACGAACGAGTTTCCCATAACAGTCCCGTCACCCGTTCAGCTAATGGCCACTGCTAGCATCAGTTTCGATAGTTTGTTATGCGAACTCAACGGTGCGATAGCCGGGCTAGACGACCCGCGCAAACCGAGTAATGCCAGTAGCTACAGCATTCGGGATACGGTTTTAGGTGCATTCGGCTGTTTTTTCATGCAGAGCGCCTCGTTTTTAGACTATCAGCGCCACCTCGATAGCCGCAACGGTCGCAATAATGCGCAGAGTTTGTTTGGGCTGGAGAAAATACCCAGCGTTGTGCAGATTCGCAATATTCTCGATCAGATAGCGGCCCAGGGCCTGTTTCAAATATTCATCAATATCTATCATGTGCTTCATCAGCAAGGCTACTTGCGAGGGTTTGAGACCCTGGGAGGGAACCTGCTCGTAGCCTTAGATGGCACTGACTACTACAGCTCCCATAACATTAGCTGCCCCTGCTGCTCAAAACGAACCTCACGCAGCGGCCAAGTCACCTACTCTCACAAAGCGATATTGCCTGTGATTGTCTCGCCTGCGCAGTCGGCGGTAATCTCCTTGCCACCTGAGATGATTACGCCTCAAGATGGCCATGCGAAGCAGGACTGTGAGCAAGCTGCCGCCAAACGATGGATAGCGTCAGCGGCAAAGATATTTGTCAATCAAGCGGTGACGCTGCTCGGAGACGACCTTTTTAGTCGTCAGCCAATGTGTGAAGCGGTCTTAGCCCAGGGTTTTAATTTTATCTTTGTGTGTTTACCCGAATCGCACCCGGCACTTTACGACTGGATAGCGTTTCAGGCGTCTCATGGCAAGGTAAAGACGATGCAGCGGCAGCAGCGCCGGGGCAAGACCGATGAAGTTTGGCAGTATCGTTATCTCAATGACGTGCCGATGCGAGCCGAGGCTCCTGCGCTATCAGTAAACTGGTGTGAGCTGACGGTAACGCGCATTTCAGATGGGAAAGTCCTCTACCGTAACAGTTGGGTGACCAACCATCACCTCACCGGGCAGCTTGTGATTGAAGTCGCTGCTGCGGGTCGCTGCCGCTGGAAAACCGAAAACGAAAATCACAATGTGTTGAAAACCAAGGGCTATCATCTCGAACATAACTTTGGGCATGGCAAGCAGCATCTATCTGCCTTTTTGTTGACCCTAAACCTATTAGCCTTTTTGTTTCATACTGTCCTTCATCTAGCTGATGAGCGCTATCAGCAGATTCGACAGATTCGCGGTACCCGCCAAGGCTTTTTTCAGGATATCCTGGCGCTCACCAACTACTTGTGGTTTGAGAGTTGGACGGCCTTGCTGGATTTCATGCTAGATCAGTCGAAATCAACCAAACCCATTCGTAGCAATACTTCTTGACGCGTCACTGGCTCATGGACGAGACATGACTCGTGTCGTTTCACAATGTCCGTATCTTGGAATTTGGAATTGCTGCTGGATGTGGCTTTATCGGACTATCCGCGGCTAGAAGCCTGGTCGAAGCGGTTGCTGCTGCGGCCAGCTTGGCAGGAAATAGAGCTGAGCGCGGAGGAGTGGATTCTCTTTAAAAGGAAGATGCGAGTACTGCCTAGACTGTGGGAAAAACAGCATCGCTTGCGAATGAGAGCGATCACGCAGGATTAGTCTAGTTAAGGTCACTTGCCACCAACAAGCCAAACGACTTGTTAATCGAATAAGTTAATTGAACAAGTCGCCTGAGCTACGGAGTTTAACCAGTGCAAGCGTTGAGTAGGCAAAGCGGCTGAGCGCAGCCGAATCAGTTACTGAGATAGCGACGGCCAGTTGCTGTTCGCCTGCGCGATAAATCCTGGAATATCTTTTATCCAGTTAGATTGAACCTTTTGATTTGCATTCAAGTAAAGCTTGTCATCGACAACGCTCCAAGCATTTGGATCAGTGGGGACTAGCGTTTTTTTGGCGGCAACTGCCCAAGCGCAAAAGCCACCATATTCAGGCGCATATTGCTCAGGGTTAGCAGCAAATAAGTCGCGGTTCTCTGAGCTGACAAATTGCCAGGTAGTACCTTGCCACTCGTACGTATAGTCAGCGCTGCCAGGGACATAGGCTTCGTCGGTAAAGTAGGCGACCGGATCAGCGCCGCTGATGGCTACACCGTCTTCTGCGTATGTCTTAGAAGAACCTTCTGCCGAGCTGTCCGCAGGCGAACTGTCCCTAGGCGTATCTATAAGCGAACTGTCTACGGGCAAACTGTCTGCGCCAGAAGCGGCGACAGTTTCGGTTGCTGCTGTGCTATTGGTGCCCGGCTGCTGTGCGGTGGGGTTGGTGGCGCAAGCGGTTAGTGCGATCGCTGCCCCCAATACGCTTATCATAAATGAGCCTCTCGAGAATCTTTTAGCAGGGCGGCGACCCAACTTAGAACGTATTGATGTCTCTAAAATCTTCATTTTGTTTGTCCTAGACAGTGCTTCAACATCAACAAATTAAAGCAGCCTAGTGCAGCTAGCATGAGAGCATCCTGATAGCAAAATTAGATTGTTGGGACACCTCTGGTTTCTACAAAGCTAGGCCGCCAAAGTCACTGACTATCTAGATCTCAATCAGCTAGACACTGGACTAACCCTACTTGCTAGGCCCTAACCCAATCTTTCCGGCATAGATAGCCTGTTCGCCTAGCTCATCTTCAATCCGCAATAGCTGATTGTATTTAGCCACGCGCTCACTGCGGCAGAGTGAACCCGTTTTGATCTGTCCGGCGCGAGTCGCCACCGCCAAATCCGCGATTGTTGTATCTTCAGTTTCTCCCGACCGGTGGCTAATCACACAGCTAAACTGACTACGCTTAGCCAAATCAATTGCCTCTAGCGTCTCGGTTAGAGTGCCAATCTGGTTGAGCTTCACCAGCAGAGAATTCGCGCAGCCTTGCTCAATGCCCTTTTGCAAACGGGTTGGGTTCGTGACGAACAAATCATCGCCAACAAGCTGCACCCTATTACCAATGCGCTCAGTTAGCTGCTTCCAGCTTTCCCAATCGTCCTCATGCAAGCCGTCTTCAATAGAGACGATAGGGTAGTTGTTCACTAGCCCTTCAAGGTAGTCAATGGTTTGCTTAGGAGAGTGGGCAGAGCCATCAAAGACATACTGACCTTCTTTATAAAATTCGCTAGCGGCCACATCGAGCGCCAGAGCCACCTGCTCACCAGGTGTGTAGCCCGCCTCTGAAATCGCTGACATCAAAAAGTCTAGCGCTTCCTGGTTAGAGCCCAGGTTCGGCGCAAAGCCACCTTCGTCGCCAACACCGGTAAGTAAGCCTTTGGCATCCAGAACTTTACTAAGCTGCGCAAAGATTTCTGCGCCCCAGCGCAAAGCTTCACGGAAGCTGCTAGCGCCCACAGGCATAATCATAAATTCCTGGATGTCTACGTTGTTGCTAGCATGCTCACCACCATTGATTACGTTCATCATCGGCACAGGGAGAACGTTAGCAAGCGGGCCCCCCAGATATCGATATAGCGGCATGGCCTGCGCGGCGGCGGCGGCGTGGGCTGTCGCCAAAGAAACCGCTAAAATCGCATTTGCGCCCAGGTTTTTCTTATTGGGCGTCCCGTCTAGGGCAATCATGGTGCGGTCAATCTCAATTTGCTTGAGCGCATCAACACCCATCAGCTCACGAGCAATAGTGTCATTAACATTATCGACGGCTTTAGAAACGCCTTTACCGCCATAGCGGCTGCTGTCGCCATCGCGCAGCTCGTGCGCTTCAAAGCTACCGGTAGACGCGCCGCTAGGGACTTGAGCGATGCCGTACGCACCGCCTGTGAGGTAAATTTCAGCCTCAATAGTGGGCCTTCCTCTAGAGTCTAGGATCTCTCTTGCCTGAATCGCTTCAATGGCCGTATCGAGGGAATCTATCATGCTCTACGCCTTTTGTTGGGTGGTTGTAAGATGTGCACGTTCCGTCAAAATAGACAGTATTACAATAAGGCACAATGAGAGGTTCCGTACAATGCGAATGCTACACACCATGCTCCGAGTTGGAAATTTGGAAAAGTCAACTGCTTTTTACTGCGACGTTTTGGGAATGAAGCTGCTGCGGAAAAAAGATTACCCCGGCGGTAAGTTTACCAATGCGTTTGTCGGCTATGGCGACGAGTCTAACCATACGGTGCTAGAGCTAACGCACAACTGGGAAACGGAAAGCTATGACCTGGGCGATGGCTATGGACATATCGCGTTAGGAGTTGATGACATTTATGCCACCTGCGAGGCAATTAAGTCGCAAGGTGGTAAGGTAACCCGCGAGCCGGGACCGATGAAGCACGGAACGACGGTGATTGCCTTTGTTACCGATCCCGATGGTTACAAGATTGAGCTGATTGAAGGACGCGGGTGAGCGATCGCCTCATAGCTTATGCTTCCATGGCATAGGAGCTATTTCAACATGACCGCAGCAAAAGAAAAGTCCCCACCGCTCACTCCCGAACAGTATTTTGATTGGGAAGAGAAGCAGCTAGACAAGCACGAATATATCGGTGGGCAGATCTACGCGATGAGCGGCGGTAGCGTCAATCACGGTCGCATCGCTATCCGCTTCACTGCTATGTTCAATGACCACCTAGCTGACAGTGGCTGTATTACGGGTAACTCCGATATTAAGCAGCAATTCCAAATTCCAACTTAAGAACATGCTTGCTGAGCCGAAAAGAATGACGACTGCTTCAGCAGAGATGGCGTAAGGTAGATGAAAGTGTCTCCTTAACAGCCCAGTCACTGCTTCAGCCGATGATCACTGGTAGCTTCAGTTTCGATAGTTTGTCATCCGAACTCAACGGTGCCATTGGCAAGCTAGACGACCCGCGCAAACCGAGTAATGCCAGTAGCTACAGCATTCGGGATACGGTTTTAGGCGCATTCGGTTGCTTTTTTATGCAGAGCGCCTCGTTCTTAGACTATCAGCGCCACCTCGATAGCCGCAACGGTCGCAATAATGCGCAGAGCCTGTTTGGATTGAAGAACATCCCCAGCGTTGTGCAGATTCGCAATATTCTGGATCAGATAGCGGCCCAGGGTCTGTTCGAGGTATTCGTCAATATCTATCAAGCGCTTCACCAGCAAGGTCACTTGCGAGGGTTCGAGACCCTGGGTAGAAACTTGCTGGTGGCCTTAGATGGCACTGACTACTACAGCTCACAGAAAATTAGCTGCCCCTGCTGCTCAAAACGAACCTCACGCAGTGGCCAAGTGACCTACGCTCACAAAGCTATCTTGCCTGTGATTGTCTCGCCTGCGCAGTCTGCGGTGATTTCATTACCCCCTGCGGTGATTACCCCTCAAGACGGCCATGCAAAGCAGGACTGTGAGCAAGCTGCTGCCAAACGGTGGATAGCTTCAGCTCCAGAGATGTTTGGCAATCAAGCGGTGACGTTGCTTGGGGACGACCTTTTCAGTCGTCAGCCGATGTGTGAAGAGGTCCTGGCCAATGGTTTCAATTTTATCTTTGTGTGTTTACCCGAGTCGCACTCGGCGCTTTACGACTGGATAGCGTTTCAGGCAGCTCATGGCAGAGTGAAGACGATTCAGCAGCAGCGGCGTAGCGGAAAGACCGATGCAGTTTGGCGGTATCGTTATCTCAATGACGTTCCTATGCGGGCAGAAGCGCCGGTGCTATCGGTGAACTGGTGTGAGCTAATAGTAACGCGCACTTCAGATGGGAAAGTCCTCTACCGCAACAGTTGGGTGACGAACCATCGCCTCACTCCGCAGCGAGTCATTGAGGTCGCGGCTGCCGGGCGCTGCCGCTGGAAGACGGAAAACGAAAATCACAATGTGCTGAAGACTAAGGGCTATCATCTCGAACATAATTTTGGTCATGGCAAGCAGCATCTCTCCGCCTTTTTGCTGACCTTGAACCTATTGGCCTTTTTGTTTCATACGGTTCTCCACCTAGCCGATGAGCGCTATCAACAGATTCGACAAATTCGCGGGACTAGACAAGGCTTCTTTCAGGACATCTTGGCACTCACCAATTACTTGTGGTTTGAGAGCTGGACAGCCTTGCTAGATTTCATGCTGGACCAGTCGAAACCGAACAAACCCATTCGTAGCAATACTTCTTGACTCGCCACTGACTTATCACTGAGAGACGGCTCGCGCCGTCCCAGAATGTCTGTATCTTGGAATTTGGAACTGCTGGATATTAAGGTCAACATCTTCAACACTAACAACTACACTTATCCAGATGCTAGTGTCACTTGTGATGATCGCGATAGAAACGCATCCCAATACATCACATACCCCTGTTTGATTGTAGAAGTGCTCTCCGATAGTACCGAAGCCTACGACCGCGGCGGTAAGTTTAGGGTGTACCACAACAACCCCATCTTGTAAGACTACTTATTAGTCAGTTCCACCCGTATCGAAATGGACTTGTATCAGAAAAACAATGTAGGCGACTGGCTCATTCTCAACTACAAACCTGGCAACATTATGGAACTTAAAAGCATCAACCTCAGTTTTCCAATTGAGTAGGTCTATCGCGGTCTGACGCTAACGCCCAATTCCGAAGAGTGAACAACAATGGGAGCCGCCGATCCGACTCGCTCTCTCCTAACACACAGCCTGAAGAGACTCTTCTTGCCGGAGGAGTACCCGCTAAGGCAAGGGGATCCTGTCACTCACACCATCGGACCCGCCTCGGCCCCGTGTGGCGCCTCTCTGGCGGAGGGGATTTACTTCAGGGAAGAGGAAAAGTAAGGGCTCTACAACTCTCTTATTCTTGCGATTCTTTAGTAACAAATATTTCTAGAAACAAAGGATCAGCAATAACCCTCTCAAGTGCAAGTGACTAACTATAAACAAAATCCTGGCTGTGGACTTTGGCTGAGTCCTAAACGGCCTACGACCGCCACCTACGCCAGTCGTCTAATTTCTTTATGCAAGCTTAACAAGCGCGCCTAGGAATAAGAATCTAATAACTTAACTTGCTCCACCGCTTACTAGCTATCCCTCAACTATGGTTGGAGCTTGGTGTCAGCGAACCCTAATGGCTGAGCGTAGCAGAAGCCAAGCCTACCGACTACAACACTGATTAGGATTAGCAAAGCAACGCCACCGTCCGCGCTCATGCCAGGGACCCTTCCATTGCTATACTAAGAAACCTTGCGCCTATGGCAGCCTTATCCTATAGCTCTACTCCTATAGTCACTCCTCATATGCAGCCAACCGATCCTGATAAGTTTACCGCCAAAGCCTGGGACGCCATTGTCGAGGCGCAAGATGTGGCTCGCCGCTTTCGGCAGCAGTACCTAGAAGTAGAGCATGTGACCCTAGCAATGCTAGAGCAGGCGGGCAGGGCTGACGTAGTGCTCGCAAAAGCAGGGCTGTCGCCTGAGCAGATCTTGCAGGAGCTAGAGACGTTTGCAAAGCGGCAGTCGCGAGTGCGAGTAGCTATAAATAGCGATTTGTATCTTGGTCAGAGCCTAGACCGGATGCTAGATGCGGCGGACGGGGCCCGGCTAAATTTGCAAGACGATCTGATCTCGATCGATCACTTGCTAGTAGGCTTTGTGGAGGACGAGCGCATCGGGCGGCGGTTGCTGCGCGGGTTTGATGTAGATACGTCTCACATTATGAAGGCGATTCAGGCGTTGCGATTGCCTGAAGAAACCGACAAACCCGTCTCCCCTTCTGCTGGCGATGAGGAAGACTACCCAGCGCTACATCAGTATGGCCGCGACCTGACCGCAGAAGCTAGAGCAGGCAAGCTAGATCCCGTGATTGGGCGCGATGAGGAAATTCGCCGCGTGATTCATGTGCTCTCGCGGCGAACAAAGAATAATCCGGTGCTAATTGGTGAGCCAGGAGTGGGTAAGACTGCGATCGCAGAAGCCCTCGCCCAGCGAATTATCAACGGCGATGTTCCCCAGTCTTTGAAAAATCGTCTGTTGATTTCTCTAGATGTTGGTAGCTTAATCGCTGGAGCCAAATATCGCGGTGAGTTTGAAGAGCGGCTACGATCGGTACTGTCCGAGGTTACTAATTCCGGCGGCCAGGTTGTGCTGTTTATTGATGAGCTGCATACCGTTATCGGTGCCGGAGCAGGGGCCAACAATGTAGATGCAGGTAATATCTTGAAGCCTGTATTGGCACGAGGCGGGCTGCGCTGTATTGGAGCAAGTACGTTAGACGAATACCGTAAGCACATTGAGAAAGACACGGCTCTAGAGCGGAGGTTCCAGCAGGTCTATGTCGGGCAGCCTAGTGTAGAAGATGCGGTATCCATTTTGCGTGGACTAAAAGAGCGCTACGAGGTGCACCACGGGGTGACGATTCTCGACTCAGCGCTAGTAGCCGCAGCAGCGCTATCTGACCGCTATGTTAGCGATCGCTTTTTGCCAGACAAGGCAATCGATCTGATCGACGAGGCGGCGGCTAAGCTGAAAATGGAGATCGACTCCAAACCAGAAGAGTTAGAGACTATTGATCGCCGGCTAATGCAGCTGGAGATGGAGAAACTCTCCTTAGAAAGTGAGAAAGCGGCAGGCTCTAGCAACAAAACGTCCAAGCAGCGCTTAGCGCGGATCAAACAAGAAATAGAAGCGCTCTCCCAAGAACAACAGGTGCTCGATCAGCAGTGGCACACGGAGAAAGAAACACTTGACGCCATCACCGAGCTAAAAGAAGAAGAAGAACGTACGCGACTGCGGATGAATCAAGCGGAGCGAGCCAATGATTTGGAGCGGGCAGCTCAGCTAAAATACGGTAGGTTAGAAGAGATTCAGCAGGAGCTAGAAACCTTAGAAGGCAGTCAGCGAGAGCTACAGGCAAAGGGGCTAACGATGCTCCGAGAGCAGGTGACTGAGGGGGATATTGCTGAAATTGTGGCGCGCTGGACTGGCATTCCGGTCAATAGTCTGATGGCGTCCGAGCGGCAAAAGCTGTTGCAGTTAGAGAGCCATTTGCATGAACGAGTAATTGGCCAGTCGGAAGCGGTAACGGCTGTATCGGCAGCAATTCGCCGGGCCCGTGCGGGTATGAAAGACCCAGGCAGACCGATTGGTTCGTTCATGTTTATGGGACCAACCGGCGTTGGTAAAACCGAGCTGGCCAGAGCCCTAGCGTCATTTTTGTTCGATACCGAAGAGGCGCTGATTCGCCTAGATATGTCGGAGTACATGGAGAAAAACTCAGTTTCTCGTTTGGTAGGAGCACCCCCTGGCTATGTCGGCTACGAGGAAGGCGGTCAGCTCTCGGAAGCAGTCCGGCGCAGACCGTATTCTGTTGTGCTGCTAGACGAAGTTGAAAAAGCCCATGCCGACGTGTTCAACATTCTGTTGCAAGTGCTAGATGACGGTCGAATTACCGATTCGCAGGGGCGAACGGTTGATTTTCGCAACACGGTGATTGTCATGACTAGCAACATCGGCAGCGAATATATATTAGACGTCTCGGGCGATGATGAACAGTTTGAGGAAATGGAAACTAGAGTATTGGGGGCCTTGCGATCGCACTTTCGCCCCGAGTTTCTCAACCGCATTGACGATACCATTCTCTTCCACGCCCTCAACAAAAAAGAGCTGCGCAGTATCGTCACTATCCAGCTCAAGCGTATTTTCCGCTTGCTAGCAGACCAAAAGATCAACCTAGAAATGTCCGAAGCCGCTATCGACTTTGTTGCCGACAAAGGCTACGACCCTGCCTATGGCGCCCGTCCCCTCAAGCGAGCTATTCAGCGCGAGCTAGAAAACCCTATTGCCACCCTGATTTTAGAGAATACCTTTACCGAAGGCAGTACGCTAAAAATTGGTATGAGCAAAGCGAATGGACTGACCTTCAAAGCAAAGGCGGCTAGGCCGGATCCAGTTGAGGTAGTCGCGATTGAAGAGGAGATCGAAGCAGGAATTGGGGAAGTTGAAGCAAGCGTTTCTGAAGGTGGAGCAGAGAAAGAAGCCGTACCTGCCATCCCGGACTAACAGGGAGAAGTCTGTCTATTTCTGCTTTCATTTCTGTTCAAGGCTGCTGAAAAGTCAGCATGTTTAAACGTCGCCAGCTAGGAGTACGTCAGAAGAACGAGATCGTTGCGCTACATATGCTGAAAATAAGGACTGGGCAGATTTGACGAGTGTTTCCATCATTATTCCTACGCTGAACGAAGCGAGGGGATTAGCCAGGACGTTGCGGCAGTTGACTATATTGGATCCGCTGGCAAAGGAGATAATCGTAGTCGATGGAGGAAGCTGCGATGAGACGGTTGCGATCGCTCAAAAAAATACTATCACCAGCACCATCATCACAAACGCACCCGCCGCACGGTCTGTACAGATGAATACAGGAGCAGCTCAGGCCACCGGAGATATTCTGTGCTTCCTCCACGCCGATACCATCGTGCCTGACGATGTGATCGCGGTTATCACTAAAACGCTCAGCGATTCTCGAACGGCCTGCGGTGGATTCATTTGCATCATGGCTGGTGAAACGACTACCCGCTGGGCGACCTCTTTGCACAACAGTCTCAAAACTTTCTACGCCCCCTTGCTATTCCGACCTCGGTTGTTCTTTCAGCAGGGCTTCAGACTACTGTTTGGCGATCAGGTGATGTTTTGCCGCAGACAAGATTTTTTGGACTGTGGAGGCTTCGATAGCACCCTGCCGATTATGGAGGAGGCTGATCTGTGTATGAAGCTATCGCAGAAAGGGCGCATTCAGCAGGTTAATCGCACGGTTCGCACTTCAGATCGGCGAGTGGCACAGTGGGGCCCGCTGAAGGCAAACTTCATCTACCTCGCGGTTGGCTCCCTGTGGGCCATGGGCGTACCTGCAAAGACGCTAAAGCAGTTCTACGAAGATATTCGCTGATCGTTCAGACGCCAGCTGTAGGGTAAGTAGACAACGTTGACGTTCGCTGGCAGCGCGGTGTCCGGTAGATAGCGCTGGATATAGGCAGGAATAGAGCCGCTCTCTGCCAAAAAATCGCTTTCATACCACTTAAAGATTTTGCTGCAATAGAGCGTATTGCTAGCTGCGTCGTAGCGGACTTTGGCTGGATTGTTGATAAAGCGCTGGACATCGGCTTCTAGCTGTGTGGACAATTGCGCGGGTGTGTAGGCTTCAGCGCGCAGCAGCGGACAGCCTTCGGCGGCGCAGACAAGGGCAAAGTGTATGCGTGATTCGCTATAGCGCGATCGCAGTGTGCCGTGCTCAATTCCATCTAGGCTAAGCGAGCGATCACCCAGCGTACAGACCGGTTTCTTAAAAAACAACAGAAAGCCAATCCAGTTAGGAATGCCTAGCACCGTCGGGCGAATTGAGTCAATAGGATATCTTTGCAGCACCTGCTGCACAACAAGGGCGTTGTAGAGGTTAATTAGAAAAGCGATCGCACTTTCGGACTCAAGCAGCTCCAAATCAACGCCTTTAGCGTCGGCTAGCCATCGAGCTAAGGCTTCAGCCGATTCTGTCTGCCATCGGCCATAGTCTACCTTCCCGTGCTGTACGTGGGTTTGTAGCATCTGTGTCCAAGGTGTAAAGTCAATCACGCTGACTCTCCTATGATGAAAATATGTGATGAAAATATGTAGTGGAAATATGTGATGAGAAGTACGCAATGAAACTACGCGGTGAAACTATGAATGAAACTATGCATGTAAAGCAGGACAGTCGATGAGCAACCTCCAAACGCTATCAGCCCACATACGCGCGCTGGCATGGAAAGGCGTCAAGCGTTGGGTACGACAAAATTTTTCGGCCCTACCAGCTATCTCTACAGCAGAACTCGCCCACCAGCTGAGCGCAGCATCTATTCAGCAGCCTACGCTAATCGACGCTCGAAACCCAGATGAGTACGCGCTCAGCCATCTACCCAGCGCCTATCGGGGCAAAACAGTTTCCGAAGTCGAAGGCGCCGGGATCTCTAAAGATACACCGGTTGTTGTTTATTGTTCTGTTGGCTATCGTTCGGGGCGATTAGCGCAGGCGCTAGCAGCCGCTGGCTACTCTGTGATGAACCTAGAAGGATCTATCTTTCAATGGGCAAATGAGGGAAGAGATTTGGTGACAGGTGAGGGAAACCAAGCGCGGCCAACTTGCAAAGTGCATCCCTACAACGCGGTTTGGGGCCTGCTGCTAGAACCTGCTGCTAGAAACAATGTAGCTATGTTACGGCCCACAGAGTCTAGTAGTGGTCATAAGGTCTGACAGTGATCATAAGGTCTGACAGTGATCATACGGCCTGATAGGTGAAATTTAGCGTAGCCCACTCTGCCATATCCAAATTGTAGCTATCAGAGCCGTCGTCTCTGCTGATATCAGAGAGAATAGCCTTGATCACCTCCAGTGGGGTCGGCAGTGGGTTGATCCGCTGGCCACCGTTGTTGATATCTTTCAGCAGCAGATTGAAGGTGTTATCGAGCGGGCGAGTAGTGCAAATGACATAGGTTTCGATTGGACCGGCAGGTAAAACAACGGGCCAGTCTAAGTCTGCGCCAGGAACAGCAACCGAACTGCCAGGCAGGATGCTAGCAGCAGAAATAGCAGAAATACCATTATCGCTAGCTATCGACTGGGATACCGAAGAGGCAGACGTATCTACAGTTGCCGGACAAAAGGCCGAGAGACGTTCTCTAGGATCGACGTTAATCAGCGTGTAGTAGAGCGGTTTGTTGCCATCATTAAACAGCCGATAGCGAACTCGACTGCCGATAGAGACCTCGGGGATAAAGCCTTCAATTTCTCCTTTACCTGTTTGTTTCTGTTCTAACTTGAAAGTTTGCCTGCTGATTATTAGTTTGTTCTCTCTTTCACCAATCTCCTCTAGAATGACGCGTACTGGCAGCTTCGAGGCGGCTCTATTTTCACTGAGGCGCAGAATTTTCAGGGCCATCAGCGATCGCATTTTGTCGCTTAGGCGGTTGATCGCTGGCTTGATGGCTTCTTCTTGAAGCGAAAGGGTGCCAGAAATCAGCGATCGCGTCAAAGAAAACAAGCCGTAGCCAACGCTCCCCAAATTTTCTGGTGCAATTTCTTCAGGAGCTGACTTGTACTGGGCTAGCCTAGTTGGGTTTAGGTTGGCAGTCAGGGTGCCAGAGACTGCGTCTAGTGGCTTAGCCAATAAGCAATCGGCAGGGAGCCCGGTATCAGATGTGGAGGTAACAAAGGGCAGTGACGCCAGAGCGCTGGTGGCATCGACCCGCTCAATTCGCTCTAGGCGGCTATCGAGCGCTACAACTAGCGTTGGATTTTTTGGCAGAGCGCGAATAGATTCAAAGATAGGCATTCCGACTTGCAGCGGTGCGCTGTTACTCTTATTACCATCAATGAGTCTGACTCTACCGGTCAGGCCGCTATGTGATCGCACACTTAGCCGACTGCCGCCGGCGGTAATCACTGCCGGCGGCTTCAAATACTCCAGCACCCTAGGCGGCAGTCCTCCTAGCCATACCGTTGCTGATCTGCCATCGCTGCTGACTTCCGTAATTACGCCCTCACCGCGAGTACCGTCAGGCAAAGGCGTGTTGTATATCGGAGTATCTCTTGGCTGGATAGCGCTAACGGCAGGCTGCTGACTGCTACCCCCCCAGCGCAGCAGCGTTTCTTGAGCTCTAGACAAGCTTCTTTGAGTCGTCACGGGCGCGGGCGCGGCCCATAAGTACTGAGTCAGCACATAGGTAAAGGCCCCGGCACTGAAGTCATTCCACTGACGCTCCAAGACGATGTCGTCGACGTCTGCGCCCCGCAGCAGCACGCCTGGAAACGCATCGTTTTTCTTAGTAGAGCGTTTGTTGGCCAGCAAATCAAACGGTGCTGGCATTTTGCCTACGAGCACGTCTGCGCGCGTGCGCGATCGCAAGCCACCTAGAAGCGGCAGGGCAATATCGACGAACCCAGCGTCTATTACCGTGGTTATTTTTTTAGTTTTGAGCTGTCCCAATAGCGCCTTTAGCTCTATTTCTAAAATGTCGTTAATAGCAGGACGGGTCTCGGTAGGAACAAGGCCATCGAAGGGTACAAGCGATCGCAGCACCACCGTCGAGCCCGTCGAATTTCCGGCGGTGTTCCCCACTAGGTTACTAATCCGATCTTGATCCGAGACGTTGACTTTCACCTGCGACCCATAGCCACTAAAGTGAAAAACCACCACGTCGTCTGATGTTGCCTGACTATGCAGGTGGTTTATAAAAGCTTCATAAATACCTTTTCGAGTCGCCTGCCTATTTGTTAGGCAGACAATGTCCTCAGGCAAAAAGCCAAAGCGATGAATCAGCAGCTCCCTTTGCAGTGCGACATCTGTTACCGCGCCCACGAGCTGCTTAGGCGTAGGCTGATTCGCAGGTAGGGTATTGTCAGCATAGCTGTCAATGCCGATTAGCAGCGCTAGCTTTCGCCCAGTGGTATCTGCGATCGCCTGTGAATAATCTTTAGCCTTTTGAGAATTTAGAGCAAAGGGAAATTCAGCTAGGCCCAAAGCGCAAGCAATAGCGCTCGCCCGCTGGATAAATGCGCGTCGGCTCAAACCTTCCTGACCCCGGTTATCACCTGACTTAGAACCCATAAGACCACACCTCCTATTTCCTCTCCTATGTAGCTTAAACCCTCAAGCGCCCAAGTTTTGAATCCTTGAACACTTAAGGGGTAGGAATTACTGAGGCTGACGTTAGCCACCTCAGCAACAGAGAAGAGCGACCTAGGCCAAAACTAGAACTAGGCTTTCATCGCTTTGATCAGCTCAGCCGCGACCTCAGGGCGTGAAAACTCCGGGGGTGGCTGTTTGCCTTCGCGCAGCATCGCGCGAACTTTGGTTCCCGATAGGTGAATTCGCTCTTCAGGCGTGGCAGGGCTGGTTTTTGTCGTAGCCATGGTGCTAGTACGAGTACAGTAGAACGCATGCTCAAACTTCATAGGCGTGATCCCCAGTTCGCCTGGCTCAAACTTATCGAAGATGGCCTGTGCGTCGTAGGTGCCGTAGTAGTCGCCAACGCCCGCATGGTCGCGGCCCACAATGAAGTGAGTGCAGCCATAGTTCTTCCGAATCAGCGCATGGAAAATAGCTTCGCGGGGACCGGCATAGCGCATCGCCGACGGGTTAATCGCCAAGATAACGCGATCTTTCGGGAAGTAGTTTTCCATCATGATTTCATAACACCGCATCCGCACATCAGCCGGGATGTCGTCGCTTTTGGTTGCGCCAACTAGCGGATGTAAGAAGAGACCATCTACAGTCTCTAGCGCGCACTTTTGAATGTACTCATGAGCGCGGTGAATGGGGTTGCGCGTTTGAAAACCTACGACAGTTTTCCAGCCGCGCTCAGCAAACTGCTTGCGAGATTCAGCAGGATCGATCTGGTAGTCAGGGAAAAGAGGATGGGCATCACGCTCTAGGAGCCATACATCGCCCGCTAGGTTGATAGGCCCCTGGTCATACACAACTTTGACGCCAGGGTGCGCTTCCTCTTCTGTCCGGTAGACATTAATCGCTTCTTTCTTTTTGTCGTATGTGTACTTTTCGCTAAGTTCGAGCACACCGATAAAGCGACCGCTTTCGTTGTCTAGGCGAACAAGTTGGCCTATTTTTAGAGGCTCGGCTACCGCTTCAGTCACAGACAGGGTCACCGGAACAGACCAGGGAACACCGCTTTCAAGACGCATGTCCGTGACCACGGGGTTGTAGTCTGCTTCTTTCATAAAGCCAGTCAGTGGGCTAAAGCCACCAATGGCAATCATCACTAAATCAGACGCGGCCCGCTTGTCTAAGGTAACGCGAGGTAAATGGTCTGCTTTGCTCTGAAATTCTTGCTTTTGCTCTGCACTCGCCAGGCGGTTGATCAGCGTTCCGCCATGGGGAGCAATGGTATCTTTTACGTCACTCAAGAGATCTCTCCTCGTGTTCTACGTCTTATGTTCCGATCGGTTTAAGTTGATCGTTCTGATTGTAAGGGTGCCTCTATGCAGCCCAATCATCGCAAAGATATCTTTACCTTTGCTTTGCAGCCGCAAGAACTTCCTAGCGACGCTTTGTTTAGCGGCAGTTGTTCAGCGACTGTTGTTCAGCGGCAGTTGTTCAGCGGCAGTTATTCAGCGGCAGTAGAACCGGTTATGGAACCTATCGGCTCAATAATGCCGCCACCCAGTACACGCCCACACCTTTCGTACCAGACGGCAGCTTGTCCGGGCGTTACGCCAAATTGCGGTTCATCAAAAATTATCTTGACGCGCTCTGCGCCCTCTGCATCAGGCAGCGGGACAATCGTTGCGCTGACTGACTGCGATCGATAGCGAATCTGAACTTCTGCGGCGATTGGCCCGCTAGGCGGTGCAATCGACACCCAGTTCACTCGATGAACGCTGCACTCTGGCGAAGTAACACTGTCGCGTTCTCCAACGACTACTCGGTTGCGGCCCACGTCTAAGCTGACTACATACAGTGGGTTAGGCGCAGCGATACCCAATCCTCTGCGCTGACCGATCGTGTAGTTGTGAATGCCTTCGTGCTGACCCAATACCTGACCAGCGGTGCTGACAATATCACCCGGCTTTGGTGCTAAGTACTTCTCTAAAAAAGTCTTCATAGAACCGTGCTGTTCTACTAGACACAGATCTTGGCTCTCTGGTTTTTCGGCAGTATGTAGACTTAGCGCCGCTGCAATTTTGCGCGTTTCCGGCTTGGTCTTCTCGCCCAGCGGGAACTGAGTGGCCGCTAACTGTGCCTGGCTCAAGTCATATAGAAAATAAGACTGGTCTTTATTGCGATCGACAGCGCGGCGCAGCTCGTAGCGTCCGGTCTCGTCATTGTGAGTAATGCGCGCATAGTGGCCTGTAGCAATGTAGTCGGCGCCTAGCTCATTGAGGGCGTAGCTAAGCATAGGGCCAAATTTTACGGTGCTATTGCACTGCGAGCAGGGCAGAGGAGTTACGCCTTGCGCATAGCCATCGACGACGTAGTTAATGATGTGCTTTTCAAAGACATCACGAGAGTCAACGACTTTATAGTCAATACCCATTTCCTCGCATAGCTGAGCGGCGTCCGTCATGCCTTCCGAACAGCATTGACCCTTACCTTCCATTAGCCAAAGCGTTAGACCAATCACTTCATGGCCTTCGTTATGTAGGGTAGCTGCGGCGACGGAGCTGTCGACTCCGCCGGATAAACCAACGACGATTTTGCTCATAGCAAGCGGAATGGTTGCGTTTAGAAGTACTACTCACTAGGCTAACATTCGCAGTCGCGAATAGTGTCTCTGGCTTCTTCGCTATCTAGAAGCATTTAGAAAGTCTCTTCTGGTGGGTCTCTTCTAGCGAGTCTTTGAAGCTTAAGCTGTTCAATTAAGCTGGGCGCGAAATCGATTGATGCTGATACCTAGCAGAAGAATTGCAAGAGTCACCAGAGCAGCAATCTCTGGTAGGAGCGCACCTAAGCTAACGCCCTTTAGAATTAGGCTGCGAGCGATGGTGACGTAGTGGCGTAGCGGATCGAAAAAAGAGAGTATGCGGAAGAATTTTGGCATACTTTCGATAGGCGCGATCGCACCTGAAAGCTGAATCAGCGGCACGTTAAAGAAAAACGAGGTCAAAATCACCTGCTGCTGATTGCGCGATATGGTTGCCAAAAAGATGCCAATACCGATACATACCAAAACATAGATACCTGAGAGCGCTAGAAACAAGAAGTAACTGCCGCGAAAAGGCAAATTAAACACCAGTTTGCCAATTGCCGACGCGAGGAGCACATCTCCCATCAGTAGAACAAATAGCGGCGCAATCTTAGCCGCCAGAATTTCCCAGCCAGCCGCTGGTGTCATTAGCAGCTGCTCTAAAGTGCCGACATCTTTCTCGCGAATCACAGTAGAAGATGACACCAACGAGCCAGTGAGGGTAAACACCACACCCATCACGCCGGGAATGAAAAACCAACTGCTCAGCAGACCCGGATTATGCAGGAATGTCACCGTTGCCTGCACAGGCGGCACGGCGGATTGGATGTTCACACCCCGGCCATACTGGCTGACTATTTGCTTGATGTAGCCGCTAGCAATGCCAGCGGTGTTAGCATCTACGCCGTCGATAAAAATCTGCACATCTACAGGGCTGTTGGCCGCAAGCTTACGCTCAAAATCTGGCGGAATCACCAGACCAGTTGAGATTCTACCCGTGCGCACCTGCTGACCCAAGTCAGCTTCATGCGTCCGGTAGGCGGCTATCTCAAACGAATCATTGGCGACTAGCGCAGCGACAAACTCTCTGCTGCTGGCACTGTTGCTGTAATCTACGACGCCCAGGCTAAGACGGCTAACATCGGGATTGAGAGCAAGGCCGAACACAAGAAGCTGTACGGTAGGCGGAAATAAGAGCAGGAAGATGATTTGTCTATTTTTAAGAATCTGGCGGATCTCTTTGAGGATAAGGGGCCAGAGGCGGGGGTTAGAAAAAAGCATGGGCTAAGGGCGTAGCAAAGAGCATGGGCGGTGCGAAATATCGGTGGAGATAGGCTGCAACTACGCTCAGGGATAGGAAGCCAAACGCACGTAGGGATGAGCAGAGCCGGAAGTCCGACTGAAACCAACCGCTAATCTGAGAACTGCATTTCGCTCAGCACCTTGGCGGCTATTCGGAAAAACAAAAGTCCGACTATCGCAATCATTAGCGGCGCATACCAAATACCGGACCAGCCCGTTCCTCGAACAAAGGCATCGCGGGTGATTTCGATAAAATAGCGAGCAGGAATAAGCTTGGGAAGGATCGATAAGGGAAAAGGAATGTTTTCAATCCGATAGATAAAGCCAGAGAGCAAAAGAGCAGAAAGGAAACCGGCGATCGCAGTGCCCTGAACTGCTGCTGTCTGGTTTCCGGCTCTAGCGCCGACCAGCAAACCGAAAGCCACGCTAGCAGCAAGATAAGCCACAACGCCAACTAGCAGCGTTGTCGGATCTCCGCGAAACTGTAGATTAAATAGCAGCGCGGCAACGGTCATAACAATAACGGCCTAGCCTAGCCCGATGAGCAGATAAGCTAGCTCTTTTCCCAACAGCCACTCTGTTGAACTCAAATCAGAGGCGTAAACTTGAGCCACCGTACCCTGCTCTTTCTCTTTTACCAGCGCAATTCCCGACAGCATAGAAGGGAAAACCCATAGGATCACGCCAAAAATTCCTGGCACGATATAGAGAGATTCTTTTCTGCCAGGGTTGAACCAAAGCCGAACGTTTGCGTTGACTAGTGGCCTGGCCGATACAGGCATAAGTCCGCTACTGCGCACAAAGAACTGAGTGGTAGCGCGTAAGCTAGCTCGAATGATACGGGCATTATTAACGTCGGTACCGTCTATGAGAGCCTGCACAATGACTGGCTGTCCGGATTTAACAGATTTTGCAAAGTTGGGTGGAATAATCACGGTGGCTTTGGCTAATCCTCTGTCGATAGCGGCGATTGGATTACCGTCAATCAGGGGGGTAGGCTCGAATTGGTTAGTGGCAAATAAGCGCTCAATGTAAGTGCGGCTGAGCGGGCTGTTGTCGAAGTCTTGAACGCTGAGAGGAATGTTTTTGGCTTCTAGGCGAATGGCGTAGCCGTAGATCAGCAAAACAGCGAGAGGTAGCAGAAAGGCAAGGGCTAGGGTGAGGCGATCGCGCCTAAACTGGTTCAGCTCTTTAACACATTGAGAGAGTACTCTTTTCATACGGTTGCCCCGGGATGCTGAGAGCCAGCCTTTGGTGTGTCAGCGCCCTGAATAGCAACTCCTGGAACAGCAGCGCCTTGAACAGTCTCCTTCTGCACAATGCCAATAAAAGCATCTTCGAGCGAGAACGGAATGAGCCGAGCGGACTGAAGGTTGATCCCCTCAGCTTTCAGCCATTGTTCAACCTGAGGCAGTTCTGCTCTGGGATTGTCGAGCACTAGATGCAGGCGATCGCCAAAGATAGAGACTCGCCATGCTTCTAAGCGGTCTTTGAGTAAGTTAGAAGCTAGCTGCACCTGCAAAGAGACCAGTTCAATTAGCTGTCCGGGCTGTGCAGCTTTAATCTCACTCGGCGAGCCCTGTGCAACTATTTCTCCGGCGACCATAAAGGCCATATTGTTGCAGTTTTCAGCCTCTTCTAGATAGTGAGTGGTGACTAAAATGGCGGTGCCGCGCTGGGCGAAGTCGCGAATGAGCTTCCAAAACTGCCGGCGCGCAAGCGGATCAACTCCAGAGGTGGGCTCATCTAAAAACAGGATGTCGGGTTCGTGCATGACAGATGAGCCAAAAGCAACCCGCTGTTTCCAGCCGCCGGGCAGGCTACCGGTGAGCGTATTTTCTTTGCCAACGAGGCCACAGGTTTCGAGCACCCAGTCAATTTTCTCTCGGCGTAGCTGACGAGGGACGCCGTAGACGCCGCAGTAGAATTCTAGGTTTTGGATGATTGTCAGGTCGTCGTAGAGGGTGAATTTTTGGCTCATGTAGCCAATGCGCGATCGCACTTCGGGCCGATTGAGATTGCTGCGCTCGCCTGCTAGCTGAATATCGCCGCCGCTAGCAGGCAAAAGGCCGCAAAGCATCTTAATCGTCGTGGTCTTTCCCGCACCGTTAGCACCCAGCAGACCGTAAATTTCGCCATAGCGCACGGTCACATCAATACCCTTTACGGCCCGAAAGTTTCCAAACGTTTTCTGCAAATTGTGCGTATTGATCGCCAGTTCACCTTTTTCTTTGCCCGCCCGATAGGCCGGAAAGTAAACGTAGGCCGGATCAGACCCTTGCCGCCTAAGTCTGTTAACAAAAACATTCTCCAAGGTGGCTTCGTCTGAGCGCAGGCTGCTAATCGGTATGCCATGCTGCTGGAGCACGCTGCGAATTTGCTGCTGGCCCTGCTGAACATCGCATACCATCACATCTAAGCGATCGCCAAAGGTTTGAATATCTTCAATTTGCTGCGCCTTTTGATTCAAGCTAGACGTCAAAGCCGTCTCTGCCTCAAGCAGATTATCTGCGGATAGATTATCTACACGCAGCTCGATCCGGCTAAGCCCCAAACTACTGCGCAGTTCGCCCAGCGTGCCAATCTGTTGAATTTCCCTCTTGTAGATAAGGGCGATTCTATGACAGCGCTCTGCTTCATCTAAATAGGGGGTCGCCGCGATAACGGTAACGCCTTCGGCAGCGACAGCCGCAAGCAAGTCCCAAAACTCTCGGCGAGAAACCGGATCGACGCCTGTAGTCGGTTCATCTAGCAGCAATATTTCGGGCTGAGCAACTAGCGCGCAGCAGAGCGACAGCTTTTGCTTCATTCCACCCGAAAGCTGACCTGCTAAGCGATCGGTAAATCGATTGAGGTCAACGCGCTTGGGCAGATGCGCCGATCTAGCCTCAAACGCTTTATCTGGTACTTTTCTAAGCCCAGCGCTGTAGCGCATATTCTCGGCAATGCTCAAGTCCGCATACAGCGAAAACTTCTGAGTCACATAGCCTAGTGCCAGTCTGGCCTCGCGTGGCGGCAAGTCTAAAACGCTCACTTCTCCGCTGGTAGCTTCCATCACGCCCGCCAAAATGCCAAACGTCGTCGTCTTCCCAGCGCCATCAGGCCCGATAAGGCCGAAGATCTCGCCGCGATAGACAGTAAAGTCAATGCCTTTCAACGCCTGGACACTGCCGTAGTTTTTTCGCAGCTGATGAAGACAAACAACGCTATTCGACATTTCTCTAATCGTGTCTCCATAAGCAAGCTGATCTGTGCCAGTGGCGAGCGTCATTTAATCGGCTCCACTACTAAATTTTCTACTAAATTTTCTTCTAGCAAGATCTCTCCATCCGCAGGCATACCTGGTTTAGCAAAACCTGCCGGGTTGTTAATTTGCAGCTTCAGGCCAAAGACCTGCGTCACCCGGTCGTCTTGGAAGTAGATATTTTCTGGGGTAAAAGAGGCTTCGGCATCAATAGCGCTAACGGTAGCCGCCAAGGGCTGATCGGGCGCAGAGTCGAGAAATACTCGAGCAGATTGACCAACGCGGACGCTGCCGATTTGCCCTTCAGGGACGTAGCCGCGCAGGTATGCACTGTTTAGATTCACAACCGTCATCACTGGAGCGCCCACAGAAATAACTTCACCGGGTTCTACCGGGTTCTACAGTGCGCGTTAGCACAACGCCGTCAATAGGACTTTTGATAGCTAGATCGTTCAGCTGAGCTTCAATTTCACTCTGCGCTGCCTGTGCCCTAGCTAGATTGGCTTCAGCCGCGGCAAGCTGGGCCTGAGCCTGTGCCTGTTGCTTTTGAGTGCGGGTGTTCTGGCTAACCTGAATAGCCGGATTTAGCTGGGTGGTTTGTGACTGTGTAAGGGCGCCTTCGGTAGCGCTGACCTGCTGCTGAGCAGCGCTGACGGCGGCTTCTTGGACGGCGTAGATATCTTGAGCGGTTTCAAAGGTCGTTTGAATTTGGTCATACTGCTGTCGAGAGATAGCGCCTCTATCGACCAAGGTAGAGAAGCGATCGCGATCGCTTCTCGCCAGCGCTAGTGCCGATTCGGCTTGCTGTAGCTGAGCTTGAGCTGAAGCAAGTTGCGCAGTTGCAGTAGCGACGGTTGCCTGCGCCTGAGCGACTCTCCCCACAGTATCGCCCTCAGACTGCTGCGAACTCAGTTGCCCCTCTTGCAGCTGCGCATCAACTATCTCTATCTGCAACTTGGCCTGGGTAACATCCTGGGTGGCGGCGCCAACTTCTGCTTTAGCAGCCGCTAGCTTGGCTTGCAGCGCCGCGTCATCAAGTGTGGCAATAATTTGCCCCTCAGTCACCAGCTCGCCCTCGCGCACCGCAACCGTCTCTACTCGGCCACCTACCTTAGCGCCTAAATCGCTTTCATAGCTCTCAATTCGCCCACTCAGCTGAATTGTCGTATTATCTGGCCGCGGCAGCCAGTAGCGAATACCTACCGCGGCAGCCAGTAGCAAAACGGCCAAAGGAATTAAAAAATGCAGCCTTTTCTGGAGCGTTTTTTCAGAGCCTTGCGAGCTTTTTTCTGAGACCCTTTCCGAAGCTTTTTCTATGGACCTTTCTGCGATCTCTTTGCCTGGACTAGCGCTGAGCGAAGCGCTAGATTGAGCCGGAACCATTGGACTCATGGCAGAACACGTATATCAGGATGTTAAATTTATACTACACGGTATAGTAATAGACAAGACACGCACGTTCTTTAAACTTTATGGATACGGCTATAGGCACGGCGTCAGCCGTTTCCGCGTCTGCGCAGGCAAAAAGGGAGCAGATATTGCAGGGTGCGCTTGAAGTTTTTCTGCAGCAGGGCTATGAGGGCACTAGCATGGACCGGGTAGCCACAGCTGCCAGGGTTTCTAAAATCACTATCTATAAGCACTTTCAAGACAAAGAGGGCCTGTTTACCCGCTTGGTTGAGCAAGTGACTTCTCGGCGATTTCAAATCGTGTTTGGCACGTTGTCGATAGAAGAGGCTCCTGCAGTTGTGCTGCGGCAAGTAGCGACAAAGCTGTTGAATATGCTGGCTGAAGATGAGGAATATGTTGCATTTTTGAGGCTAATCATTGGCGAGTCAGGGCGATTTCCTGATTTGGGATTGCTGTTCGTTCAGTCTCTACCTCAGCGAGTCTGGGCAACTCTAAGCCATTACTTCGAGGCTCATCCTGAGCTAAACCATACCAATTCGGAGGCGATCGCCCGCATATTTATGGGCAGCTTAATCAGCTACGTGCTAACCCAAAAGCTGATGCATGGAGAGGCGATCGCACCTATGGACGAATCGCTCATGGTCGATAGCCTGATCGCCCTAATCGTACGCTGAATCCTATGCCGAGAATCTCACGCTGAGCTAGCTTTTCTCTTGGTTATAGCTAGAAATGCTTTCGTATACGCTTTCCGGAAAGGTCAAATCTTGATAGATGTTTCCTGAATCAGGATCATCCGCATCCAGGACAATTTGGAAGTCTTGCTTTTCCTGCCACTCTAGCAGGCTGTCTCGGCTAGGCGGACTGTAGTGTTTGCTAGTGACTTGCTGATAGAGCGATCGCGCCTCTTCTTCGCTAAAGTCTTTGTCTTTTCGCAGCTCGCCAACAATCTCTTGCTCGTCAGCAAAGTACTGCGCCACCATGGCAAACGTCAGCCGTCCATAGTGCCCAATATCTGTCCCTTCATCCAAGGCGTCTAGAAGATAGGCCATTGTATTGTTCTTTCGAAGATCGTCTATGGGCATGATGAGAAGAAGTAAATGTGTACTAGCTGATTATCACGTACGGCGACCGGACAGAGAATCTGCCTTAGGGGTAGGTCTTAGAGATAGGTCTTAGAGATAGGTCTTAGAGATAGAGCTAGAGGTAAAGTTATCAGCAATTCCAAATTCCAAGATACGGACATTGTGAAACGACACGAGTCATGTCTCGTCCATGAGCCAGTGACGCGTCAAGAAGTATTGCTACGAATGGGTTTGGTTGATTTCGACTGATCTAGCATGAAATCCAGCAAGGCCGTCCAACTCTCAAACCACAAGTAGTTGGTGAGCGCCAGGATATCCTGAAAAAAGCCTTGGCGGGTACCGCGAATCTGTCGAATCTGCTGATAGCGCTCATCAGCTAGATGAAGGACAGTATGAAACAAAAAGGCTAATAGGTTTAGGGTCAACAAAAAGGCAGATAGATGCTGCTTGCCATGCCCAAAGTTATGTTCGAGATGATAGCCCTTGGTTTTCAACACATTGTGATTTTCGTTTTCGGTTTTCCAGCGGCAGCGACCCGCAGCAGCGACTTCAATCACAAGCTGCCCGGTGAGGTGATGGTTGGTCACCCAACTGTTACGGTAGAGGACTTTCCCATCTGAAATGCGCGTTACCGTCAGCTCACACCAGTTTACTGATAGCGCAGGAGCCTCGGCTCGCATCGGCACGTCATTGAGATAACGATACTGCCAAACTTCATCGGTCTTGCCCCGGCGCTGCTGCCGCTGCATCGTCTTTACCTTGCCATGAGACGCCTGAAACGCTATCCAGTCGTAAAGTGCCGGGTGCGATTCGGGTAAACACACAAAGATAAAATTAAAACCCTGGGCTAAGACCGCTTCACACATTGGCTGACGACTAAAAAGGTCGTCTCCGAGCAGCGTCACCGCTTGATTGACAAATATCTTTGCCGCTGACGCTATCCATCGTTTGGCGGCAGCTTGCTCACAGTCCTGCTTCGCATGGCCATCTTGAGGCGTAATCATCTCAGGTGGCAAGGAGATTACCGCCGACTGCGCAGGCGAGACAATCACAGGCAATATCGCTTTGTGAGAGTAGGTGACTTGGCCGCTGCGTGAGGTTCGTTTTGAGCAGCAGGGGCAGCTAATGTTATGGGAGCTGTAGTAGTCAGTGCCATCTAAGGCTACGAGCAGGTTCCCTCCCAGGGTCTCAAACCCTCGCAAGTAGCCTTGCTGATGAAGCACATGATAGATATTGATGAATATTTGAAACAGGCCCTGGGCCGCTATCTGATCGAGAATATTGCGAATCTGCACAACGCTGGGTATTTTCTCCAGCCCAAACAAACTCTGCGCATTATTGCGACCGTTGCGGCTATCGAGGTGGCGCTGATAGTCTAAAAACGAGGCGCTCTGCATGAAAAAACAGCCGAATGCACCTAAAACCGTATCCCGAATGCTGTAGCTACTGGCATTACTCGGTTTGCGCGGGTCGTCTAGCCCGGCTATCGCACCGTTGAGTTCGCATAACAAACTATCGAAACTGATGCTAGCAGTGGCCATTAGCTGAACGGGTGACGGGACTGTTATGGGAAACTCGTTCGTTCACCTTACGCTATCTCAGCAGTCGTTACTGCTTCTTGCTCAACTCGCATGTTCTTAAGTTGGAATTTGGAACTGCTGTAAAGTTATACGCTTTCCCGGCTGCGATTGCTATACCTTAGCGACAGTCACGCCTTTGCCACCGTCAATTTGCTCTGCTGCTTCAAAGCTTTTTACCTGCGGATGTAGTTTCAAATATTCCTGGACGCCGCGCCGTAGCTTGCCAGTGCCATGCCCATGAATGATCCATAGCGGTCCTTTCGCCTGAGCGATCGCCTCCTCGATCACGCTCTCCGCTTCGCTCACCCGCATCCCTCTTAGATCTACCGTGTTGCTTTCTGTTTTCACCATCGGCGCTTCAAGTAGCGTCTTTACCACTGACTGTGCCGCTTGATACTTAGGCGGCTTTTTCTCAACGGGTTCCGCCTTCTCTCCTTTCAGTGATTCAATATCTGAGAGATCAACCGTCATTTTCATGATGCCAAAGCGCACCGCTACTCTGCCATCTTCGTCCGCTTTTTCCATCACTTCCGCAACCTGCCCCCCCAGACTAGCTAGCCGGACTCGCTCGCCCACTTTGGGCCGGTAGCCGCCTTCAGTAGAGACAACTTTAGCCGGATGCTTTCCAGTCGGCAGTCTTTTCTCTTCGATTTGATTGAGCTCTTCTGTTGCTTTTTGCGCGTCTTGACCAGTCAGATCACCTTTCTGACCCTTTTTCTGAAGTTCTCGGATCACCTTGGCTACCTCAGCGCGAGCGTGAAGCAAAGCGGTTTCAACGTCCTTTTCTTGCTGACGCTTGATCTTTTGTTCGCGATCGCGCAGACTCTGAGCCCTCGCCTCTACTTCTTTGTAGAACTTCTCTGCCTTCAGCAGCAGCTTTTCAGCCTCTTCGGCCCGTCGCTCCTGCCGCTGTCTTTGTGCCTCTAAGCCTTCGATTATCTGGTTGACATCTTCATTAGCCCCGCCCATCCGCTGTTTCGCCTGCACCAGCACGCTGGCCTTCATCCCTAGCCGCTCAGCAATAGAAAGCGCATTAGACCTGCCTGGAATGCCCCACAGTAAGCGGTAGGTTGGCGCTAGCTTAACATCATCAAATTCGACAGAGGCGTTTTCAAAGCGGTTATCCTCGTACTTTAATGATTTCAGTTCGCCATAGTGGGTCGTGGCCACAGTAAGCCGCGTGTAATCAGCCAAATGTTTGAGTAGCGCGATCGCTAAGGCACTGCCTTCTGACGGATCGGTTCCTGCACCAACTTCATCTAGCAAAACCAAAGAGTTGGCATAATTTTTAGAGTCGGCGTGATCTTTAGAATCGGTATAGTCTTTACCGCTGCTTTCTTGGTTTATCTGGCTATCTACCTCATCTAGAATGCGTCCAATTCGCTTCACATGCCCCGAAAAAGTTGACAGGCTCTGTTCAATTGACTGCTCGTCGCCAATATCTGCAAGCACCGACTCAAACCAAGGAAGCTCTACAGGCTCTTTAGCCGGAACAAACATGCCGACTTTTGCCATTAGGACGGTTAGCCCCAGCGTTTTGAGCGTGACCGTTTTACCACCCGTATTGGGTCCGGTAATGGCAACTACTCTCAGATCAGGCCGGATAACCAAATCAACAGGCACGACCGTGCCATGCTGTTCTTTTTTCTGCTGCCACCACAGCAGCGGATGCTTGAGCTGACGCAGAGTAATCTGCTCGTTTTCAACGAAGCGAGGCGCGTTGCCATCCATCCACAGTCCGTAGCGAGCGCGGGCAGTTGCCAAGTCCAACCGCACCATCGTCAGAATCAGGTGCTCTAGATCGGGAACGACTGCCGCAACCTGCTCAGTTAGCTGCTGGCGAATGGCCTCCGACTCAACTTCTTCTTCTTTGCGCAGAGCGCGACGCTTGTTGCCGTTTTCTACAATGCTGTGGGGCTCGGTGTATAGGGTAGCGCCGCTAGTCGATACGTCGTGAACAATGCCGGGAACCGCGTCTTTTTGAGGCGCTTTTACAGGTAGAACAAAGCGATCGTTTCTCTGAGTGATAAGGGTCTCTTGAAGCGCGCCACCCTGCCGCTGCATAATGCGCTGGAGTTTGTCATAGATGCGATCACGCACCACCTTTAAACCTTGCCGAATATTACCTAGCTTTTGACTTGCTCGATCAGCCACATTGCCCCGATCATCTATGCAGCGGTGAATCTCTTGCTCTAGCTCAGGAAACGTACGCAAGTCTTCGACCAGCGCCTGCAACACCGGCAGATCCTCGCGCGAATCAATCTGCCGACGCAGTCGTCTCGCCCCTGCGAGAGTGGTTGCAATATCTAACAGTTCATCTCCTGACAAAATACCCTGAAGCTGAGCGCGCTCTAGCGCTGCGCCAATATCGCGAATGCCGCCAAATTGCAGCCCGCCCACGGTTGATTCTAACTGCGTAGCCTCCAGTGTTTGAGCTAGCAGTGCTTCGCTTTCTGCCTGAGTCGTGGGTATGGGCAGTCGCTGAGCGGCTACGTTACCGATATTCGTTGCGGTAAACGTCGCGAGGTGGCGACACAGGCGGGGCCATTCCAACAGACTGAGCGTTTCAGATTGAATCAAGAGGCACGGAGGATGAAAACTCTATTATAAGTAAGACACCTCAGTAAATGCATGATAGATAGGGGGATTTCACCACGCTACCGTCACCTTTACTCATTCAAAGATACAGCGGCGACTCTTTGGTCCCCAAACGTCTTGCGATCAAGCCGGTCAACCTGTCTATGGCTCAATCCTTAATTGACCTATTTCAAAGCGCTGTTGGCAAAACCCAAGGCGAGCTAGACCAGCAGCTGCAGATCGAAGAAGGCGAAGATACCGACTACCGAATCAAGCGAGGGCTCGCGCATATTCTGCGCAACAGTTTCAGCACATTTGAGGTCGTTAGTCCACTAGAGCCCAGCGAGCTACGCGATCGCATCTTTACCCTCTCATCGACCACAGTCCACAGCCCAGCAGCCACCCAGCAGCACCTCACCAGCCTCGCCGCCCGGCTCACTCAAGAGAAAGGCGAACCCGTAGAGCCCGTACACATCCGCCAAGGGCTCTACGCGGATCTCAAAGAAAACCGTATTCTCACCAGCTTCGATGCGCCTACCGCCGAAGCGCTGATCCATCGCTACAACCTATCCCAAGTTCAGGGCATTTTTTACAAGGCCAGTCACCTGATCATCAACCTGCATCGAAACGATCCGGGCGAGTACAAGCTCATGTTCAAATACCTGAAGCTGTTTCGGCTGATGACATACATTGAAGGCGAAGCTGAGCAAGGCTTTACCATTACCATTGACGGCCCGGCTAGCCTGTTTAAACCCAGCACCCGCTACGGTGTCGATATTGCCAAGCTAATTCCCGCTGTTTTGCACGTCACCCGCTGGCAGCTCACCGCCACCTTACAGTGGAAAAACCCGTATACCAAAGCCGCTCAAGACAAAAGCTACAGTTTAGACGCTGACTGCGGCCTAGTAAGCCACTATCCGCCTGGCAAACCCTACGACAGCATGATAGAGCAGGCCTTTGCCGAAAAGTGGGCAAAGGCGAAAACCGAATGGCAGCTAGAGCGCGAAGTAGAGTTGATTCCGATTCCAGGTAGCGTAATGATTCCAGACTTTCGCCTAGTACACCCAGATGGCCGGGTGTATTTGCTGGAGATCGTAGGCTATTGGCGGCCAGAATATTTGCGTAAAAAGTTTTACCAGGTCAGACAGGCGGAATGTCAAAATCTGATCTTGGCCGTATCGCAGCGACTTAATCTAGAAAAAGCAGGTGTTGATGTTAACGTCACGCCCGCTAAAGTTGTTTGGTTTAAGGACAAATTGCTGCCCAAAGCCGTGCTAGAAGCGCTCGAGTCAGTCTAGACGGGCATACTTAAAGCATCCTTTACCCTCGCACTCTAGATTCCCTGAGGCGGACGCACGGCATTACAGAAAAATTCATCCTTAGCTACGGTAAAAGAGCTACGGTAAAAGCAAAGTGGCCCAGAACAGATGATGAACGTAGCCGTTGAATCTACTAAAGCTATGCGCAAAATACTGGTTGTAGATGATAGTCCTATGCTCAGAGAAATGATCTCTGGTCTGCTGCACAAAACAGGATTGAGTATTGCTGTTGCCAAAGATGGGTCCGAGGCGAAAGAGAAGATCATAAGCGATCCGCCCGATTTGGTCGTGCTAGACGTGGTGATGCCTAATATGAATGGCTACGAGCTGTGTCGATGGGTAAAGAGCAATGGGGCAACTAAGCACATTTTGGTAGTCTTGTGCTCTTCTAAGGGTGAAGAATTCGACCGCTATTGGGGAATTAAGCAGGGTGCTGATGCCTACGTGATCAAACCGTTTAAGCCAGGGGAGCTAATAGCAACGGTCAAGCAGCTGTTAGCTGAAAGCGCAGCGTAATGTTGTGCGGCTGAATCTATGCGCCTGGTTTTTGAACGCCTAGTTTTTGGACGTCTGACTTTTGGATGCCTATTTTTGGCAGGTTACATTGCGCTAAGGCACCGCGCTAAGCTTGGCTCTGTGGGTTAAATTGCATAGGCTACGCGTAGCAATTGATTTCAAGAATTTGGTTTCAAGAGCTTAAATTGCAAAGGCTTAATTACCAAAAATTTAATTACCAAAATTGAAGAGGGTTCGGCTATGCCTACAAAGCGTGCTGCTTTGCCGCCGGGGTTAGTTGTTCGCGCCGGGAAGTTTGTGTGGAATACGATGTGGCACGCAATGATGTCACAAATGGCACCGCGTAGCCGTTCGGGTGACTATACTCGGCCTGAGAGTGCCTTTCGAGGCCGAGAGATTGTTCCGGAGGTAAGGCGGTATCAGCTGGTTGTGGGGATGAGCTGCCCTTGGGCACATCGAACGCTAGTGACGCGGGTGCTAAAGGGGCTGCAAGAGGCGATCGCGATAACGACTGTATACCCCTCTACCGACGAAGGCTTGTGGTTGTTTGACCCACAGCTATCCGATTCAGATTTTCCAGCGTGCCGAACGCTGCCTGAGTTTTACCGTCACTGTCAATCTGATTATTCGGGCCGCGCTACCGTGCCTGTGCTGTGGGATAAGCAGACGAGTACAATTGTCAACAATGAAAGTGCTGAGATTATTGAACTGCTAAATAGTGAGTTTGGAGCGCTAGCGAGTGGGCCAGATCTGTATCCGGAGAAGTGGCGCGATCGCATCGACAAACTCAACCAAAAAATCTATGGCACCGTGAACAATGGTGTCTATCGCTGTGGCTTTGCTCAGACGCAAGCAGCTTATGATCAGGCCGTCGGCGAGCTGTTCTCTACGCTAGATGAGCTAGATGAAAGTCTTGCAGATCAGCGCTATCTGTGCGGCAGTGAAATAACGCTGGCAGATGTTCGTCTGTTTACTACACTTATTCGCTTCGATGTGGCCTATCACGGGATTTTTAAGTGCAACCGCCGTCGTATTGCCGACTATTCGCACCTTAGCGGATACCTAGCAGATATCTACCAGCTACCTGGCATTGCAGATACCTGCGATATGGACGCGGTCAAACGTGATTATTTTGGTAATTTGTTCCCGCTCAATCCAGGCGGCATTGTGCCGATAGGGCCAGGATGGAGCGAGCTAACGAAGCCCCATGATCGGCTTCGTAATCAAGATTAAACCTATAAGTCAAGTTTAGAAGTCAAATTTAGAAGACAGCTACCAAACACCAGTCAAAGACAAAGGGCTGAGCAGAGTCGAAGCCACAAACTTTTTACTACCTTCCCGGCTGGCAAAAAATCCCGAATACAGAAGTGAACCCGTGCAAAAACGTAGTTGCGCCCACAGGCCCGATCTCACCGTTGCAGAAGAATCCACCAATCGGCAGCGGCCCTAGATACTTTTCGAACAAATCCGAATCAAAGTTGGGCTGATCATACAGGCCATCGCCTCGACCCGTGCAGGCGAACAGCAGAGCGCCCACTGGAGCGGCCATAGGCTTAGTTTTCTCTAGCTGATTTTCCAAGCTCTCAACTCGGTATCGCTGTAGCAACTGTTCCAAATCCTCTTCAGAGGTCTGGGCGTCGCGAATGTGAAACTGCACCCGCATCCCTGGACGAATCTTATCGGCAACAGCGATCGCACCGCTCTTAGGATCTACGCCCACCAGATTCCGAATCAAAAAATCCCGGCGGCTAAGACTCGGTTTAAAGCCACTTTGGGCCACGCCAATAAATAACGCATTCTGCGCCAGCTCACGCTCCTCTTCATCCATCCCCTGAAAAATATCTTGTAAAATCTCCAGCGGCGACTGTCCTTTAGCACTGTCTTGGGCGCTATCAGGTTCTAGCTCGAGCATGATGTTGCGATCGCCCTCACTCACCCGATACAGCTCCCCGATTGGCCGACAGCCCTGAGCCACAATCGCCTCCATCGCAATCTCGCCCGAAAGCGCGACGCCGACAATCCCCTCTCGGTGCAGCTCACCCTGGCAAAACAGCCCACTATTGCGGCTAAAGCTTTCGATTCCTGCTAGTCCGCCAACCTTTATCGCCTCCGGATAGGCATAGTCCACACCTTGTAGCAGTTCGCTTGTACCCGAAGAGAACGGATCGGCTAGCAGCACAAAATTTGGTTGAGCCTCAGCCCTAACACCAATCAGCTCACTCCAGGCCTCGGGCGGACTATCCAAATCAGGCAAATCGTCTGCTGTCAGATGAAAGCTCTTGATATTGACATTTGGCAGATGCGCCACCGTAATGCTCAGCGCCGGACCCGTCTCAATTTCTGCTGGAAACTCATCGTCCATACCGATAACGCCGCTACCGCTACAGCCCACAATATGAGCTACCGGCAAAAACGATTGAATCAACGGCATCAGCCGCGCGTACTCACTAGCGAACGCAACCGATACAAAAACAAACGCTAAATCAGGCTGTATCCCTAACTGCGACTTGACCTGCTCGGCGACCTCCTTAACGGCGGTTTCTAAAGAAGGACTGGTGGAAATAGCGCTGACCCACTTCATGTTTGGAGATTCCTTAAGATAATTCTACGGGTAGAGCATTTTGATGAAAGTCTGCTACATACTGATAGGTGAGCTTGAACGCTGACAAACACATACCTTAGGATGTCGCCTTCGATGCCCCCTTTGATACCCAGTAGCTTTACGATCGTTACTACTGCCAGCCGATCTATCTCACCCAGTTGATCTGGCTTTCTTAGTGTTTGGCTTGGTGTTTGTGAGTGTCTCAAGTATGTTTGCCAACGCCGCTTTGACTGTAGCCCTTCTCTATATTAATGGGTGATCTGATTCACTCTCAAAACTGCCATACACGATACGGCAGTTTAGCTTCGACAGAAGTTAGAATAGGACTTGGACCATACGTCGTTGAAACTCTACTAAACACGGTTTGTCATGAGCGATATTCAAGAAAAAATCAAGACTGAAATCGAAGCAGCTCGCGAAGCTTGCTCCACAGACGACACTGAAGGCTGTGCAGCTGCCTGGGATGCTGTAGAAGAACTTCAGGCTGAGGCATCTGACCAACGCAAAAAAGAGTCCGAGAAGTCTCCCTTCGACAAGTACTGTGATGATAATCCTGAAGCGGATGAGTGCCGCGTCTATGATAACTAGATCGAGACAGCCGGAAAATTGAGATAGCTAAGCTAGTTGCAGGCTAGTCATAGAGGCGGCGAGAAAGTATGGTCGCTTCATCTTTAGCAATTCTCGTAGTTAGCTCAAACTCTTATCCGAAAAATTCGAGCCCTCCGAAAAGTTTGAGCTTGAGTTGTCTAAGTCATAAACGTGTATCCCAGTGCACAAATTTCAGTCACCTGAAACTTCTACTGTGTTGGAATAGCGTTTGTTATCCCGCGACAATCTTTCGACAACATCCAAGAGGGGAAGAGAGCTACCTGTTTTCAGGAGAATTCTTCCCCTCTTGTGGCTTTATCCGTTTGACAAACCGACTATATGTCAAAGGGGAAATGTTACATTGATTGTTGCCCATTCACCCCGCTTTGCTACGTGCTAACAAATCCTGATTCAGTACGGTCTTTGGTTTGGACAGACTATCGAGTAGCGCTGCTATTTGCCGTCTTCATTCCCCTTACGCTGCTGATTTGGTCATGGGTAAAGAAATCTGAGTCTGTCAGCGCTCTACTTATTATTTACTGGCGAGCTGCTAGCCTGTTGATGATTACGGTCTATCTGATGATGGCCAGCTGGCCAATCGCATTCGTAACGTCGGTGCTAGCGAAGCTGATCATCCCGTTTAGCCTCTGGTTCTGGGCCGACCTAAACGAAGAAATTCGTGAGCAGCCAAAGCGGTCGCTCAATCTTGGATTTAACGCATGGCGCTGGGCTATGACTGCCTACTGCTTCGTCAGCGGTGTAATACAGCTTTTGTTCGTTCGCTGTGGGTTTTCCATTGGTTTATTCAACACTGAGTCCTGTCAGGCGTGGTTAGAACCCTCATTGGGATTGAAATCATACATCCACAGCGATTCACCGGGGGGCTTTCTAGGGTTTATGGGTGCCTGTGGCCTAGCTATCTATGCGCTTTATCTAGGCTATTTTCTAGTCGTTCGCTTAGGTCGGCAGGGCCGCTCAGCGATCAATCAGTAGCCTTTCTATCTATTAGCTCTCTTAACTGTTAGCTTTTTTAGTCGTTAGCTCTTCAGTACACGAACCTGCGATACCATTATTCTGAATTTATTCATCAGTCATAGGTCATGAGCGATGTCACGATTGCAGCCAGATTGGAGAGCTACACCCTGAAGTGTCCTCAAGAGGTCTTGCTAGTGCACGCTCAAATCGAAGACGAGCCCGATCAAATTGTAATTTTTCGTGGTTTTTCTAGCTCGCTGATGCGGCCAACTGCTTTTGATCCAGAGGTTCCTGTGTTACCAGCGTCAGCCGTTATTTCACATATTGATCGGTTGAAAGGCCCTTATCAGCCGCAAAGTCCACAGTATTTAGAGCGTGGCATCTCCGTTAATGACTTTATTTCTAGACTGTAAATCATTTTCCATGCTTACGTTTTCTATAGCGGAGCGTAGGAAGCATGTAATATCACATTTCACCAGCGACCTGTCACAATGATGGTGTCTTTATATACATAAAATTTTCGTATTCATTGGCAGACATCCAACCTATGTACAAGACTCAAGACCTTCACGTGGTCGAAAATCGTCCTTTGCTTGCGCCTAACCAACTACTCACACAGCTACCACTAACCGAAACAGCCGCTGCCTTGGTAGCTCAAACTCGCGACCATATTCGCAACATTATGCACAATGAAGATCGCCGCCTGCTGGTGATCGTTGGGCCTTGCTCTGTGCATGACGTGGAGGCTGCTTATGATTACGCTCAGCAGCTAGTTCATCTGAGAAATCGATTCTCTGAGCAGCTAGAAATTGTCATGCGTGTCTATTTCGAGAAGCCACGGACGAGCATTGGTTGGAAGGGGCTGATTAACGATCCTCATTTGGACGGCAGCTACGACATAAACGAAGGGCTACGACTAGCGCGAAAGCTGTTGTTGGACTTAGCAGAGTTAGGCTTGCCTGCGGCCACCGAGCTACTAGATCCGATTACACCTCAGTATATTGCAGATGTTATTGCCTGGACTGCGATTGGTGCGCGCACAACCGAGAGCCAAACACATCGAGAAATGGCGTCTGGCCTGTCAATGCCGATTGGGTTTAAAAATAATACGAACGGAAGCTTACAGGCTGCTTCTAACGCAATGTTAGCGGCTAGCCAACCCCATCATTTTTTGGGAATTAATGGTGATGGCCATGCCAGCATCGTTTCGACAACAGGTAATGCAGACGGGCATTTGGTGTTGCGAGGCGGCAAACAAGGACCTAATTACGCGCGATCGCACGTCGAAGGCGCAGCCAAGGCACTCGCTGAGCAAAACCTCAATCCGCGCATAATGATTGACTGTAGCCATGCTAATGCTGATAAAGATCATAATCGTCAGGTTGTGGTCTTAGACAATATTGCTGAGCAGATTCGCCAGGGCTCACAGCACCTACTTGGAGTGATGATTGAGAGTCATCTAGTGGCTGGCAGTCAGCCGATTGCTAAGGGATTAGATGCGCTAACTTATGGGCAAAGTATTACAGATGCCTGTGTCAGTATCGACACCACTGCGCTTATGTTAGAAAAGCTAGCAAGCGCGGTAAGTCAAGCAAGTAAGACAGCTAGCGTTGGCCGTACGTCGTAGACCCCACTTGGATTGCTCAATCGGGTCGCTTAATTAAGTCACTCGACCGGCTCGATTGTATTGGCTTGTCTAAGATAGCGAAACCTAAAGCAGCAAGATTCAAGACAACATCTAAGACGACGAGATCTAAAACAGCGAGACATTGACATTCAGACCGGCCCCATAAAAGGTGTCATCTAGATTGATATTGGGGTTAGATGAGCGACCAAACCGAGTACCTCCAAAGACGCTAAGACGACTTTCGGGAGTAAGACTGTAGCTAGCGACGCCCAGTATTTGCTGATAGGTGTCGTAGCGAGCAATCTGAGTATAGTCGTCAAAATCTAGCTGATAGAGCAAGCTCGTGCGGAAATCCCGGCTGATACTATAGTTTAGCGATAGCGTGAATGTTTGCCGAAAGCGACTTGCCGTCTCCGGGTCTGCAAAACCTAACCGCACTTGATAAAAACTGTCTAACCAGGACCTAGGCGTAAGAATGCTGCGGTGGCTGATCAAGGCATCGAGGTACTGAGCGCCGAAGAGTTTTTCTCGATAGCCGGGCGAATAAAGGCGCTGATTGCGCCAGCCAGCTTGGGCATAGGTGCGCGGAGAAAGCTTTTGCCTAAGCCCAAGCTGTAGCTGAACTTCGTTGTAGTTAACTGCGGAGAAGCTGTCGTATCTAGCAATGTTGGTCTCTACAATACCGTAGAGACTTGTACTTTCAGATATTTGCGGCGCTAAATACAAGCCTATACCGGCTTGGTAGACCTGTTCGTCTATTCTCAAATCTGAACGAAAAACGTTGTCGACATCGACAACTCCCAACCTACCTGTTAGAAAAGCGACTGGTGTTGGCGGCGGTGGAGGAACCGCGGCGGCTGTTCGCAAAATACGTAAGATGCCCAACTCTTCATTTTCGCGCGATCGCAGCCGAACCAACCGAAGCGTTCCCAACTCTTCGTCTAGCAGTGGGAACACTTCAGGTCCACCATCTTCTTGCGCTAGTAGTTCTGAGAGTAGATCTAGCTCATCACCCTCCGCTCTCAAATCGTCCTCTGACTTAAGCTGTAAATCTGCCGCAGCTGCAACAGGTTGTAGCAGTGTCGCTGCCACTTCAGCCGTTACTACTTCAGCCTCTGCCACTTCGGCTTCTACAACTTCGGCTTCTACCATCTCAGGACTCGAAGCTCGTTCATCGTCTGTACCGATTTCTAATCTAATAGAAGCTGGAACAGAGAATTCTGTTAGATCGGTTGGGTCGATTAGCTCGGCGCTTGTGTCTCCTTCAACATCTATATCTGCCTTATTCAAGGAGATCTGTGACTTTAATACTACAGCTTCTGCTTTTGCTGACTCGTCAGAGCCTATGCGATCGCTAACTAAATACGTAGGGGATAGTTGCTCTTCGCGATCGCGGCTGCCAATATTTCTTCGAAGAGGTGCTTGTAAGCTTTCTCTTATCGTCAGGCTATCTCTGAACTGTTCGTTTGTACCAACAGCACTCTGCACTCTCTGTTCTACAGCATTTTTCACAGTGTCAGCAACTGCTAAAGCTGGTGAAGCGCAGACTAGATGGATTATCCCGCTAATGCCGAAACCCAACTTCACCAGTATCTGATAAAACGAAGGGTAGTCCTGATGTCGCATAAAAAGGTAGCCTCGGCAGGCAGAAAAAAGATAAAGCGTTTTTTGCTCGTTTCGATTTACTTAGGATAAAACCTTAAAAGATTGCACAGTCTCGTAGAACTCAATATGCAGTCTATGCAGATACCTATCAGGTTAGAAACAGATAAAATCAGCCTAGCTTAATGTTGATACATATATAAACTTGCCAGCGCTATGCCAATACAATATCTGGTCGAAGATAGAGTCAAGCGCTGCTACATCTCTGAATCTTCGTAAGTTTCTACAAAGCATTTTCTATAGGGTAAAAACACGAGTTACGGAGTTGATTACCGCTTGAGGCGATAGAATGTGAGACGAACTAACCGCTAAATATACGGCTAACACATTGCTGCTGTCTTTACGTAAGTATAGAAGCAGCCTCCCAACTGCGTGCATCGACCATTTATCGCATCTCTACCCTGCTTACAAGTCCTTTGCCCTGCTTGCAAAGCCGAACTAACAGTGGAATAGAGCCAGGCGGTGAATTTAATAAGGACTCACCGAACTCACCAAAAACCATAGGGAACATAGCCAAATTAAACTTAATCGGTTTATACACAAGCTTTATCTCACAATAGCTATCCTACTGATAAGTAGGCCCCTCTGGCTAGCTTCTCTTACGTACAAAAACTTATGAATAGGTATTATTTAAAGTCAAAGCGTTCCTTCAACAAGCTTTCTTGGATGCTATCTTTAACAGTCGGGTTAACAGGAGCCCTGCTACTTCCAGGGATAGCAAATGCGCAAACGCGAGAGCCGCTCAGCTGGGCCCGCGTAGACTTTCTACGTAACAGCGTACAGTTGGTTCCTCAAAATCAGCAGAGCCGAAGAGCTAGGATATCGGACGTTCTAAGCGTAGGAGACGCACTCAGAACATCTAGAGCTTCCAGGGCTGAACTACGCTTTAACGATGGTTCTTTAGCACGGATTGGTGAACGAGCAACCTTCCGCTTCACCCCAAACACGCGAAACTTTCAGCTCAGCAACGGAACTATTCTATTATTGATTCCGCCTGGTCGCGGTCGTAGCACAATTCAAACGCCCAATGCGGTAACTGGCATTCAAGGCTCAGCTCTGTTTGTTCGATACATTCCTGAAACCGACACCACTATCGTAGGTGCCCTTACAAACAATCCGGATGGACCTATGGTCCTTTTTAACCGAGATGGAACCGAACAGCAAGCACTGCGAGCGAATGAAATCGGTGTTATTCAAGGCAACCAAATCACCGAACTGTATGAGTTTGACGGTACGTTGTTTTGGCAAAGTAGTGGGTTAGCAGAAGGATTCAACTACCTATCTGACACATCGTCTGCAGAAAGTTCTGATCCTTTAGATGGAGTTCGCCAAGAAATTAGAGAGGCAATCTCCAACCAGGGTCGGATCAATGGCGATAACGTAATTACTAATCCAGAAGCTTTCGTCAATCCGTCTACAGATGTCAATGACAACGTGGAGTTAGAAGAGACAGAAGTGCCTGTCTTGGAGTTTGAAGATTCTCCAGCCCAAGAATACTTAGATAGGTCTGCTGAAGCAGTTGATGAGCGAGAGCTAGGCATTGGTGTGAACAACAGCCTGGCCCCTTCACCGGAAGAAGGCACAGCGAAAAAGCCAGATGCAATAGCTGAGCCCGAGTCTCCTGAGTCAGACGAAGCCACGGCCAGTGGAGAGAACGACGAGCCGTCCGCAACTGAACCTTCGGCGACTGAACCGTCCGCAACTGAGCCATCCGCAACTGAACCTTCGGATGAAACCGGAACTGGCCCCACCGAAACCAGCACAGAAACTGATTCAAACACAGAGGGAGCTACTGATAATGGTAGCTCTCCAGAAGGTAGCTCTCCAGAAGGTAGTGGCGTACAGACCGATAGCGACGATAACTCTGGTAATACAGCACCGACTTCACCACCACAAAGTAATACGCCTGGGGACTCGTCAAATGGCCCGCAAAATACGCCATCACAAAACGGTTCGGCCACACCTAATGACGGCAGTAGCACAGAAGCGGACGTTAACTTAGAGGCGCCAACTTCCTCACCTGCTGTGCCTACTGCACCTACTGCACCTGCGGCACCTACTACACCCGTAACTGACGGACCGCCCGGTGATACATCTCCAGGTGTCTCGTCACTAGATTCTCCTACCCCAACTGAAAACATCAACAATCCGGGAACAGTGATGGACGGGAACTTTGCGCCTGACACGACCGCACCCGGCCCATCAGAAGTTTCGACTGAGGAGATACCAGCTGTACTAGAGCAAGTCGAGCAGTTAAATGAGGTACAGGTTACGAACGACTCAGATATGATGAACGACACATCAACGCAGACTAATAGCGTGCCTATTGACCCGTCTCCAGATCAAGACAATACGGCGCCAGCCGATGTAAACGATACGTCAGGCGACGCGCAAGGTGCTGCGCTCACTATCTCCGGTGATGACGATAATTCGTCAGGGGCCGTCGTACCCTAGCAGCAACCTTAGCAACAGAACATGATGGCCGAAAGAGCGCAGCTATAGAAAGGCTACGATAAGTAGGTAGCAAGCCATAGCTGCGCTGCAATTGGGTGTTGAGAATATAGACAAAGCGCTTCAAATGCGAGCAGATCTCAAGCGTTTTCAGACTCTTCGTCTGAGTCTGTGTTTTCAGCCTGCGTGTCTGAGCTGTTCGACCAGCCTGCTGGCAAAATCTGCGTACTATTGAGTTCTGTGTTGGTTTCGATGACACCTGGACGGGTTCCTTGGTTGAGCGTGGTGCCATCCATCATCTGAAATTCCTTGTCGGCAATTACTGGATTGTCGGTTAACAGACCATCGTCTATTCCGTTAAGCGCACTCAAAACTTCCTCACTAGAACGATAGCGCTTGTTGAAGTCGTATCGCACCATTTTGTTGATAATGCTAGAAAGATCCGGAGAGATGTCTTCGATAGTGTGAGACCAAATTATCTCTCCGTTGTCGCTGCGCTTCATAGCGTGAGGAGGTCTGCCTGTGAGCGCTTCAATGGCTGTAACGCCTAGTGCATAAATATCACTTTGCATGGTTGGCATACCGGCAGACTGCTCGCTAGGCATATAGCCTTGGGTGCCGATGCCAATAGTTGCAGAGACTTTTGTTTCTGAGCCTGGAAGCTTCTCGGAGATTGTTTTAACCGCACCAAAGTCGATAAGGACATAGTGGCCATCGCTGCTACGGCGGATAATATTAGAGGGTTTAATGTCTCTGTGAATTACGCCTCTAGAATGCACAAAGCTAACTACTGGGAGTAGATCGCGTAGCATGGCAACAACGGCTTTTTGCGAGAGTGGGCGACTGTGAGAAAGAAGATTGCGTAACAGCTTGCCAACTATCATCTCTTGAACTAGATAGAAGGTTTCTTGGCTTTCAAAATAGGCCAACAGTCTGGGAATTTGACTATGCTCACCAAGCTGACCAAGAACAACCGCTTCGGATTCGAAGAGTCTTCTAGCTAGGTGATGCGATTTGGGATTGTCACTAACAATTCTAAGCTGTTTGACAACGCAAACTGGGTTACCGGGACGAAGGGTATCTTGGGCCAGATATGTTTCACCAAAGCCACCCGCACCTATTACTTCTAGGATTCGATAGCGACTTTGTAACAGCTTTCCGATGATGTCTGCTCTGTTCACGTCAAGCAGTTCTTGAAAATCATCCTGCTGACTAATAATTTCTTGAACGATAGGAGAAGTAGCATAGCGAGCCAGCGTCGTCCGAAAGCGCTTACGTCTAAAGGTGTCACCCGCAAAACTAATACCGAAGTCTAGAAGGCCTATGGTTGCGATCGCAACCATAGGTGCTCCCGTAATCAAAACAATATTGCCTGCCACAAAGGCTACATAGCTCACACCTGCCCACAGAAAAAATCCGCTACCTGCAATCAGGGCACGCCGAGAGTGCCTTTGCGTCTGATTCATAAATAGAGTGATAGAAAATCCCAATGCCAGCACGATGAGCGCGTTCAATGCTGGCCGGTTAATCAGCTGACGAGGAGAAAGCCCATGCTCCAACGTTGCGATCGTGTTAGCCAAAATTTCGACGCCGGCCATCGATTGAGGATAAAGCAGACTTTGGGAAAAAGGAGCCTCGTGAAAATCCTGCTTATTCTTTGCAGTTGTCCCAATGATAACTATCTTATCTTTGAAAAAGCGACCGGAACTAAGTTTGTTATGCCAAGGATCGTCGTCTAGAACATACCAAAAGGGAATCTGCTCAAACGTCTCATCAGGCCCGTAAAAGAAGATGTTTTTCTGGGATTTTTGACTATAGGACTGTCCGGCTGCTTCCAACGTTGCCTGGGCAAAGCTAACAGGCAGATCCTCTGAATCTTGATCTAATGTAACCGCCGAAGCGCCTAAAAACTCAGCTTTCTCCTGCTCTAGGTTATCTAGAAATTCTTCGCCCAACCGATGAATCTGTCCATTTTGTTCTTTCAGAAAATTGATAGAACCAATCCTTACCCCTGTATTTCTTAGCTGTTCAACAGGCAAATCTGGTGAATAGAGCACGCCTATTCTTGAAGCCACACTGCTATAGTCAGCGGCCAAAACAACACGATCGCTATAACGAGCTAGCACCTCAGCAAACCCGTGATCGTCTTCCTCTCCATAGGCACTAGGCGCAGTGAACAGAACATCTAGCGCGACTGCCTTAGCATTAGCTTGCATCAAGCGATCTATGACCTGAGCATACGCTCTGCGCTGCCACGGCCAAGACTCAATCGGCTCTAAGGCGCTGTAGCGTTCGGGATCCTCCGAGTAATACTGACCTTGATCAAACGACTCTTCGTCGATAGTTAGAATGACGATATCCTCAGGGGCCGCTATAGGGCCTCTCAACTCAAAGAACAAACCTTGGACCTGTCGCTCCCATAGGTTCACAAGCCCCAAATCAAGAGCTACTGCTCCTGCTGCGATCGTGGTACATACCGCAGAGATTGCGAACCGCCAGTGCTTCTCAACTAAGCGCTGTTGCCAGGTCGCAATTCGATCTTTTGAGGTCAACGTTGCCGTAGCATCCTTTGATGTTTCTCGTTTCGTCAATTTGCTCCTCGTCAGTTCATGGGTAGCTTCTTAAAGATATCTATTGTCTGCGCTTGCTTTAAAGCTCGTGCGCAGATGAAAGCTGGTATCAAAACGCACTTTACTTCATGGAAACAGACTATAATAGCCACGTATACATAAAAATTCTAGACATACATAAAGTAGCTTGCGCCTATTTTCCTAATTCTAAATCCATTACAACTCTAATTCGCGTTCTATCTAAGCTCTCTAATAAGTTTTTACAATCTGATTTTTCACGATCTAGATACTGATACGAGCTGCAAGAACAAGCTTCTATAAATTTTTTGTCCTTAGTAATGCCTAGCTAGCAATGCCTACATTTATGCAGACATTGCTTTTAAGTTCACTACTCAGCTGATACTCTCAGATTCTACTTGTTCACTGACTATTTGCGCATGTTAGCCATACGGCATTGGGAACAAGAGAAGTAGCTTAGATATCGAAAGTAGATATCAAAACTTATTTCGATCGGTACAGTAGCTGACCGTTCTTAACTACGTAGCAATTTTATTTTTATTTTCTTCCTATGGTTTCACCGCTGCTTAATCGACTGTCTATTTTTGTCGATGGTAATAATATGTTCTACGCACAGCAAAAAAACGGTTGGTTTTTTGATCCCAAGCGACTGTTAGAGCATTTTATAACCGAAATGGAGGGGATTTCTTTGGTGAATGCCTTTTGGTATACCGGGTTGAAGGATCCTCAAGACCAACGAGCTTTTCGAGATGCTCTTATTAGTCTAGGCTACACTGTACGCACCAAAGTCCTCAAGGAGTATTACGATGACTCTTCAGGACGTTACTCTCAAAAAGCAAATCTAGACATTGAAATTGTTGTAGACATGTTTAATACAGTCGATCAGTACGATCGAGTGGTATTGCTTAGCGGAGATGGCGACTTTGAACGCGCAATCGAGCTACTGAGGTCTAAAAGCACACACATTACAGTTGTTTCGACAGAAGGAATGATTGCCCGCGAGCTGCGAAACGTGACCGATCGCTATATCGATCTAAATAAAATTCGTCGTCAGATAGAAAAAGCGGAAGGATAAATACCGAAAGATAGAAACTCTATCTCCTGCTCCTGTGCTCCCCTACTTCTAGCTGCTCTAGTCCTCTAGTCTATTGCACTCACATCACAACCATTTTCTCAGGGCTTTTCGTAGCCTAACCTGCTTTTGATGATGAGCCTGAAGCTCTAGATCTGAAACTAACCAGCGATCAACTAAACGACGTTCTTCACCAGTGACCTCATCGTCTAGATATGCGCTGAGCAGCTCAAATTTTTCTTCGCTAGTGAATAATTCTAGATTAGAGTCTCTAGCAAATTCTTCGGAGGGGTTTCGACTATGTTGCGTGGTCATTTCATTATCTAGCTCTGTGTCTAGTACGTACTTTGAGTTGAGGGGTATTCTCTGTTTCTCCTGTCTTGTTAGTGAACGAAAGATTGAAACGCTGATGGTTGCAAAGATGAGTCGTAGGCGTTTAATGGAAAAAAGTAGCGTCTGAAGGCAATAAGTATGGCGCTAGCAATATGGGAAGAGCCTAGACCTGTCCGGGTCCTTACCTCAGTGCACCGTAACCTTTATATTCCTATGAGATCAGTATAAATAGGCAGTTTTCAAAACTGAAATAGTGTCAGAAGCTTTTAATAGTTTGTTTATTATTCGGTGTCTGATTGCTACTAATGCTACGGATAATATGTTTGCTACATCAGTCAGCTATGAAGGATTTTCTACGAGCATTATCCCCTATCGAAATACTTGCCAGCCAGCTAGCAGAAAAGCGTAACCCCTTTTCAGCAAGGCTGCACCGATTGTCTATGTACCTTCGTGGACGTTTCTCTCCTGTCAATCAAAATAGGCGAGTCTAAATAAGCATAGAGAATGCGGTCTCTTTTATTTTCATAACTTTATTAAGCGAGAAAGGTGTGATTATAATTGCGTACTTTTTTTGAACGATATGCCCTTAGGATTGTATTGTCAGAATTGTATTGCTCCTGAACAGTTTACGCGTTTGTACCTCGCACCTATGCAATATCTAGCAAAGGTCTATTCCAAATACTCATCAGGCTCTACCCAGCTTCAGCTGCTAGCGCTCAATCCGTCTGAGCACGTTTGGGAGCTGATTTCACCGAGTAAGCTTGTGACGATCGCTCAAGAAGTACCATTTAACGAACAGGTTCTAGTCTTAGTCGAGATGGAGAGCGAAGAGCAAGTTGTTAGCTTAGAGGATGCAACCGAGTGGGTGACTGACTTTGTCGCTGAATATCTGACGCTTGGTCTTACCCCTCGCGGTCTAGAAGATGAGCTAGAAAGAGCCGAGCAGTGGCGACAGTCGTTAACGCTACAAAGTCAGGAAGTGCGGCGTAGGGCCTTGGAAACGGCGGCACGTCGAGATGAGATTCAAAACCTGGAGAAGCGTCTCAAGCTAGATCGTGAGGCATCGGAACGCAAAGAGTAGGTGACGCAAGTTTAGATTGCCTATAAAGTCTGCGGAGTCTATAAAGATAGAGCCTCTATAGCTACTAAGCTGGGTTGTCTTGAGGTAAGACATTTTGCAGCAGCGGCGCTAGCTCGTCTTTGAGCTGACCGGCTCGGATGAACTCAGCGTAAGTATCAGATTCTATGGCAAGTAGCTCGTCGCGGACTTGCTCAGCAGCGTAAACCAAGATCTCTGGATTTGAACGCTGTAGCTTGACCAGGTCTTCCTGGATTTCTTCGAGTTGGCCTTCTACCAGGGCTATTTGATAGCGGGCGAATTCTTCATCTACTTCTTGTCTGGCAATCAATTCTTTAAGACGATCGAGTACCCGATTGAGCGCTACTCTATGAGCGACTAGCTGAGTGTGCTTTTGCCGAGTGGGCTGGTCTCCCAAAAGGTCTAGAAACGAGAGGAGCGGCTGAGTGGTAAGTCCCTGCACCAGTAGTGTAAAGAGCATGACGCCAAAGACAACAGCAATAATTTCTTCTCGCTGAGCTAGTGATTCTGGTACGCTGAGCGCTAGCGCAACAGATACTGATCCTCGCAGCCCGCCCCACCACAAAATGGTCTGTCCGGGAAGAGAAATGTTTTCACCCTTGGTGATGAGGTTGCTGATTAGACCAAGGCCGTAGACACTGACTGCGCGAGCAACGAGGATGATGATGATGGCAATGACTATGGTATCTGCATAATCAATTAGGTACTGAAAGCGTACCTGGTCACCAATAAGTAGAAAGACAATAGAGTTCACGAAGAAGGCGAGGAACTCCCAGAATTCGGAGACAACCAGGCGCGTGCGAGGATTCATGCCAATGCGTGAGCCAAAGTTACCAAGAATCAGGCCCGCGGTAACCACGGCAATAACGCCAGAGCCACCGAGTTCCTCAGCGACAATGTAGGTGCCGTAGGCAGAGACAAGAGTCAGCGACTGCTCAACAAGTGGGATATCGAAGCGCTGAGTGAGAAATGAGATGCCAAAACCGATAAGTCCGCCTAAGCTGATGCCTATGCCGGCAAAGATGGCAAAGCGAGCGAGCGTCACAGAAATATCAAACTGTTCAATGCCTAAGGCGATGCCCAGCAGCAGATTGAAGGCAACAACAGCAACCCCGTCATTGAAGAGGCTTTCGCCCTCCATGAGAGTAGTAAGCCTTTTGTCTACGCCGAGTTCGCGGAAGAGAGCGGTGACCGAAATTGGATCGGTAGCAGAAAGGCTAGCGCCGACGAGCAGCGCTGTAGCTAGTGAAGCCCCGGCAATTTGCTGTAGGCCAAAGACCAAGCCCAGTACGCAGATGACAACGCCCAGCACGGCGTAAAGCAAGATGGGCAGAAAGTCGCTTTTAAGACGGCTCCACTGGATATTCCAGGCGGCCTCGAATAGAAGAGGCGGCAGGAAGATGAACAGAATCAGCTCGGGCGATAGGTTGACTAGGCGCACATCTACAACGGCTAGGCCTAAACCAACGAGGAGTAGCAGCAGCGTGTAAGGAATGTTTCGAAGAACGCTAAACACCCGAGAAAGCGTAGCGACCCCAAGCGATACGGAGAGCACTAACAAAAACTGGCGTAGGTTTTGTTGAATCGCTGGATTTTCTAAGGTGGGTTCTATCGATGCTGCTAACCAGTGCATAGATTCTGCGCTTTATGCGGCTCTCGTGGTGAACTATAGTCAGGTTTACTATAGGCCGTGATGGGCCGGTAGTTACCCTGCCTTTCGGATCTTTTTGGCTTGAGCTAGCAGGGAGTCAGCAAATGCGATCGCTTCGCTGTCTGATTTACCCCTTGCTAACTGCGCTAGCTCATCGCGCCGTTCTTCAGATGTCCTTAGCGGCGTTACCTTGACAATAGTGCGCTCTTCAGAAGTTCCGTTCTCTGCTGCTTTTTGAGTACTTTTCGCTTTCTTGGAAGTGCCTTTTTCGGCGATCGCAATCTGGGTCGCGATCTTAGTGCGGGCCCGCGCTTCTTCGGGGGGGGGGTAGCCTTTGACTGACGACCCTTAGCTGGCGCTTGTGCTGACACCTCGGCTAACGTCATGCGACCGGCATTAGATCCTGCATTAGAGGAGGAGGATTCAGCTAAGGGTAAGGTCACAACCTGTTTATCGACATGATAGTGAGCATCAGCCATAGCTGCGACCAAGGGCTGATGAGTCACACATAGCACCTGATGCTCTCTGCCTAGCTGGTAGAGCTTTTCTGCGATCGCCTGTGCTACGCGCCCCGACACGCCAACATCAATCTCATCGAACACCATTGTGTTGATAGGGTCGACCTTGGAAAAGCAGGCCTTGAGTGCTAGCAAAAAGCGACTCATTTCGCCCCCCGAAGCAATCTCAACCAAAGGCTGAAGCGGTTCACCGGGGTTAGGACTAAAGACGAAAGAAATCGCGTCTGCGCCGTTTTCGGTGGGTGCCTGAGACTGGATAGCAACTTTGAATTTGACACGTTCCATTGCCAGCGGCTTGAGCTGAGCAATCAAATCAGACTCTAAGCTTTTGGCCGCAGTCTGGCGTAGTTTGGTGAGCCGATCGCAGCTAGCCATTAGCTGCTTTTGCTTTTGCGCATAGGCTGCTTCTAGCGCCTCGATAGACTGTCCATCACCTCCAAGAGCCGCAAGCGCCGCTTGAATGCCTTGGTAGTACTCAATTAAATCGGGCAAATCGCGATTGTATTTGCGACACAGCTGCTTGAGTTGAGAGATCCTCGCGTCAATCTCATCTAATCTTTCTGGATCCGTCTCGATGTTCTCGCCGTATGCGTTCATTTGACGACCGGCTTCTTGCACTTGAGCAAGGGCATCAGTCACCATTTCTAATATCGGGCTAACTTCTGGATCGAAGCGCAGCATATCGAGCAGCGTGCTCTCAGCGTCTCCTAGTAAATCAGAGCAGGCTAAGCCATCATCGTTTTCGTACAGCATCTGATAGATTCGGTAGCTCTGCTGCTGGAGTTCTACACTGTGAACCAGGCGCTGGTGTTCTATCTGCAGAATTTCTAACTCGTTGGGATCTGCTAATTCGGCTTCGCCAAATTCCTTATTTTGAAACTCAAACATATCTATTTGCTCGGCCCGCTGCTGATCGGCGCGGCGGCGAGCATCCAGGATTTTCTTAGCAGCGCTAGCGGCAGCGTAATCGGTCGAAACTTGCGATCGCTGCTGCACCAGTTTTTCGTCACCAAACCCGTCTAGCCAATCTCTCTGTACAGCCGGATCGCCTAGCTGTAGCGTCTGACCCTGCGCCGTAATTTCAATCAATAGCTGACGTAGCGACTCCATCTGCGGCTTTTTGACGAGCACCCCATTGAGCCTAGATTTGCTGCGAACAGACGCTTTTCCAGCAGTCAGATCGCGGCGGCAGGTGATTAGCTCACCGCGATCTGGAATATCCTGTTCGCCAAGCCAAGCGGCGATTCTTTCATCCACACGGAACGCCGCTTCTACCAGAGCCTTTTCTGTTCCGGTTCTGACCCACCGACCGGTAGCCTTGCCTCCCAGCACCGCGTCAATTGCATCCAATATGATCGATTTACCTGCTCCGGTTTCGCCCGTAAGAACATTAAGCCCCGGCTGTAATTCCAAATCGAGCCGGTCGATCAAAGCAAAATTCTCAATTTTCAGTGAAACCAGCATAGAGAAACCAGCAAGGGGAGCCGTAGTGAAATGCGTGTTCTAGAAAGGAGCACGCAAAGTAAGCGCAGACTCTCGCATTATAAAATGTACTATTTTTGAGCTTATTATTCATAAGCTACGAACTTCTGAACTCGGGTCTTCTAGAGAAATTAGAGTTCGGTTCTCTTATTTGCGCTCCTCTCTTCGCTCTACGAGCTTGAACGCAAAAATTACTGCCGGAGACAGAAGCCGTTTCTCAACATTTTGATACAATAATTTACACATCGAGCGAATAGTCGGGATCTTTTATGGATTCCCCCAGCATTTAGTGGCCGGTTCACCGCCTTATCTTTGTTTGTACATTAAGTACAATTGATCTGTGCTCATTCTACAGCCGCGGCTTAGGGCTAGCTCTCTTGAACAACATTTTCTTGAAGATTTCTTATGAGTTCAGCAGCGCCTGACGTATTCAATCCTAGACCTTATTCATCTGTTTCTAATCAGGTACCCGAGTCGCCGCTTGAGGCTGAGATTGATATTCAACTTAGCGAAAATGCTGTGGTCAACGCAGTTGTGTCTAAGCCAAATGAGATCAAAAGTATCGACGATGTTTTAGTATATGACCCGGATGCGATCGCCGAGTTCTACCGTAAGCGTCCCTTTCAAATTCTAGTTCGACTAATCAAAATATTCTGGATCGCCTCAGGCTACGTGCTTGGTTTGCTATGGGATAAGGTCACTGGCCGCCAGAAGGTAAATGAGCAGAAGCGGGCAGAAGGGCTGCGAGTCATGCTAACAAAGCTAGGGCCGGCTTACATCAAGGTAGGCCAAGCCCTATCGACTCGACCCGACTTGGTCACGCCCGCCGCTATGGCAGAAATGGTAAAGCTGCAAGACCAGCTACCTGCTTTTCCCAATGAGATCGCGATGCGCTTTATTGAGGAGGAGATTGGTCAGCCACCAGAGAATATATATGCTTACCTGTCCGAGTCTCCGATTGCTGCCGCTTCGTTAGGCCAAGTTTATAAAGGGCGTTTGAGAACTGGGGAAGACGTAGCGGTCAAGGTACAGCGCCCCGGCCTAGCTGAGCAAATTACCAAAGACATCTATGTCATCCGCATATTGGCTAACTGGGCAACCAATAATATCAAGCAGATTCGTAGTGATCTTGTCAGCATCGTAGATGAGTTTGGCCTGCGGATTTTTGAGGAAATGGACTATAACCATGAGGGTGCTAATGCCGAGAGGTTTGAGCAGCTGTATGGTTATCTACCCGAGATACTAGTACCCAGTATCTATTCTCAGTACACGGGCCGACGGGTGCTGACAATGGAGTGGATTGACGGCGTTAAGCTTACTGAGCTAGATGAGCTAGCTCGTCGCAACATCGATCCCACTCATGTCATTGAGGTGGGCGTACAGTGCTCCCTGAGACAGCTTCTAGAGCACGGATTTTTCCACGCCGATCCGCATCCGGGTAACTTGCTAGTCACCGCTGAGGGCAAGCTAGCCTACTTAGACTTTGGCATGATGTGCGAAGTAGAAGCCTATCAGCGCTACGGGCTGATTGAAGCAATTGTGCATATGGTAAACCGCGACTTTGAGGGACTAGCCCAAGACTACGTAAACCTGGAGTTTTTGACACCCGAAACGGACCTCAGCCCGATTATTCCAGCGCTAGCAGGTGTCTTTAACAATGCTCTTGGTGCAAGCGTAGCGGAGCTGAACTTGAAGAGTATCACGGACGAATTTTCAGCACTGATGTACGAATATCCGTTCCGCGTACCGGCCTACTATGCGTTAATTATTCGATCGCTAGTCACGCTAGACGGCATTGCCATTACAGTCGATCCAGACTTCAAGGTACTGAGTAAAGCCTACCCTTATGTAGCTCGCCGCTTGCTCACAGATCCTGCTCCTCAGCTAAGAACTTCTTTGCAAGAATTACTGTTTCGCGATGGGAGCTTCCGCTGGAACCGTTTGGAAAACCTACTAAGAAACGCTGGTAACAGTAGCGATTACGATCTCGATCAGGTACTCGACCAGACGCTAGATTTTCTGTTTTCAGAACGCGGTGAGTATCTGCGCGTACGAATTGCCGACGAGCTAGCTAAAGAAATCGATAAGATGGGCTATAGCTTGTTGCAACAGGTCACTCGGTCAGTGCGCCTGCCGATTCAATCGGTTTCTGTAGGCACAAGACCTGGTACTGAGGTTGAGCCCAACGAATCAAGCTGGGCACAAGCTATTCGGATTCTGCGAATCCTACGAGATACACCTGGTTTTAACGCAGCTACCGTGGCATCAGTAATTCCCCGGTTGATAACGCAGCCAGAGGCTCAAGGACTAGGAAGACGCGTGGTTGGAGGAGTCGTACAAAGAGCGATCGCTCGCATCATTCGCGAGCTCCTGTCAGAGCCTGTAGTAGTCGCGCCACCGGCATTGCCAGCAGCGCGGGCTGCATAGGCGCATCTATACTACTTTTGCTTTGACCCGTAGCTACTTTGTTGCATAGCAGAGCAGAAGTAGGGCAGAAATAGCAGGCAACTGTTTCGTCAATCACTTCGTTAGCTTGCGTTGGGGTGGCTTGCATTAAGGAATTTCACCAAGGTTACAAACCAGATACAGCGGTGAGTAAGCGCTACAGGAGGCGATCAGGCGCTGATCTTGTTTGCCATAGGTAACGGTGTCACCAAAGCGGTTGATCCATATCCAGTTTTCGGCTGCTACATACGGTTCTAAGCTTTGGTAAGACCGGGTGACTACCTGCTGCGGATCTCCTTCGAGCGTAAGCGTGTTCTTCCTAGAGACTTCCATTTTGAAGATAGTACGTAGAATGCTCACATTGTCTTTGTCAGGGGACCAAGCTCCTCTAAAGAGCAAGTAGAGCAGAAAACACCCCGTACCGCTGACCAAAACAAGTGAGAGAGCAATCTGGATAAGAGTAGAGTGACGGGCCATTGTTGCACCGACTCGATTAGATCGATTTGATTTTGAGCTAGCCAAAGGCAAGGGATTGAGACTAGACCTTATAGCCTGCTGTTGTTCTTTCAATACTTGCTTTTGCGAAGCCTTTTTCTTTTGAACTTCTTCTGTAAGCGGTGCCATAGCGATATCAGGAGGACGATGTCGAAAAGATTGTCGTGAACATGTTTGCCGAACTTCAATTGTCGGGTTTCAGCAGGGCTTCAGTCGGGTCTCAATTGTAAGGCGTTGCTAGGATTGAAGCTAATACCTACAGGTAAGGCCCAAGTATATGAAGTAAGGAAAAAAGAACGATACAAAGCTTGGACGCTTACTCAAACGGGCGAAAGCCTGATAGGTAAGCGTTCCTTCATCATTTGAACCAGCTTAGCAGCCTGATAATCGTACAAATCGAGCTTTATCGTCGTAGGCAGCTGGTTCACGAAGTTCTGGGCCTGGCTAGCGCTGCAACCGGCAAGCTCTACCAACACTTGGACGACATAGGCAGCGGCGGTGTCAATTGGTAAGGTTTCAGCGGCTAGGTTCCAGCGACGAGGAGGCGTCATTTCTTCGCGCTCAATGCGGCGCAGGCCGTTGATAGAAGAAAGCACAAAAAGCTTATCTTTAGGGACAAGCCGCTGCTCGTCCGTAGGTAGAAGGATAGTACATAGTTTGCCTTCTCTATCGTGAGTCTCTCTTAGGATAGGAACAACACCATAGCCGTAGGTGATTTGGGCAATTTGTTTACCTACTAGCGTGTCGCCAGCTTCGACTACGTATTGAGTAATAAGAATAGTTTGGCCGCTCAGACAAAAAAGACCAAGAATGCTTTCGCCGAAAGCAGCACCTGCGAAGGCTTCTGCTGAGAGTGCATAGGGGCAAAAGGCTCTAGCTTGGGGCATAAGAGCAGCCAGGTTTCGACTGAAGTTTTGGCTGCGAGTGCGGACGACCGGAGAGAGTGAGCGATCTCCGCCTAAGTTTTTCTCGGTTGCTAGCAAGGCTATTTCTAGATTTAGCATCTGATCGCCGGTGACTGCAATCAGGCTCTTAGCGGTAGATAGATTAGCAGCAGAGAGTTCCTCTAGAACGTTGCCAATGAGGACGGGTACCTGAGTATATAGCTCTGGATGGTTGAGCTGTGCGTCGATCACCACCAGCGGCTGGTTGAGATCTTGTAACAAGCTAGTTACTTTTCGGCCAATTCGACCTAGGCCAATAACAATGACATGGTCGCGGCGAGGCAGGCGGGGTCTCCTCTGCAGAAAGTCAAACCTAGAGCTGAGCAGCTGATCAGCGACGAGGCCAAAGACGCCCAAGACAACTACAATGCTGGCCAGGGTGATGATTAGGCAAACAAACTGTACCCAGCCAGGAGTACCCGAAGGGGTAAAGCCCCCAAAAACGTCGCCGAAGCCGCCAAGCAATAGGATGGCGCCTAAGATGATCGATCTAATCCAGGTGACCCCAGGGACGGTAAGTTTGAGCAAAATGCTGCCGGTCATCCACAACACCAGGGCGGTCAGAAGCGCGATCGCAACGACCCGTTCTAGCGGCTGCGTCGAGGGCGATCGCCAGTTCCTTAGCCGTCTTTGCCAGTTGCCACTGCGCAAATCTTCCATCCACTGGCCAACAGCTATCAGCGGATCGCGGCTAGCCTTCGGCGTGTCTGAGTCGTTGTCGACTTCTATGTAGGTAACGCGATCGCCTGCTGAAATCCGCACGTACGGCTGCCAGCGATGAAAGATAGAAGAGGCTGTTGTCGCCCAGCCCAGGGGCTGCCGAGGGCGTTCAACAGGATTGAAATCTAGCAGGCGCAATCGACTGCGATGCAGGTGCTGTACTGGTTGCTCATCAAAGTGAGACTCCCCAGCTTTGACAAAGCGTTCTATGACGCGAAACCGATGTCTGCCGATAGTAAAAACGCTGATCGTATCGTCACCGAGTCCAGCTAAGGCGAAGGTCATTGCTGGCAGTTCGGTTGCGTCTAGCGCCACAAACCTACCTAGCTGACGCTCTAGTAAAGCGTTGAGACTGTGGCGAGACGACCGCAAGATAATTTGGATGTAAGGATTAAGACGGCGAGCCGCGATCGCACATTCAACGTTCGTACTCTCATCGCTAGTCACAATCAAAATCGCTCGACTGCGGTCAACTCCAGCAGCCATTAGCACCTCTTCTCGACGACAGTCGCCCACAATTGGCGGCTCGGCTAGCTGACTAGACAGATCATCAATCTCCCACGTCTGAATCGGTACCTGATCGATAGCTGTAATCACCACCTCAAAAGGATCGTAGTCGAATTTTTTGAGGTTAATGACGCTCTGCTGACCTAGGCTGCCAAGCCCACACACAATAAAGCGGTCCTTTTCGATTGGCGAAGACCGCGTCGTTACCGATGGCATCAAAGTCACCGGACTCAATTGCTGGCGATAGAAAGAGCCAGAAGGGTTATCGGCTGACATAGCGGCGCTGCGTTAAAAGAGGCTACTTCTAGTTATCGCATCTCTGCCCCTTTTTCCCACCCCTTTTTTTAAACGATGCCACTTCTCTAGACCGATTATGCAATCTCGCACCCTAAAATAATGAGGACTTGCTTCAGAGCTGATAACCAGCGAATGACTATGAGTGCCTTTCGCAGTATTGAGTGGAAAGATGACCAGCTGCGACTGCTAGATCAGCGGCTGTTGCCAGCGGTAACCACTTACAACGACTACAGCGATTACCGAGAAGTTGCCAGTGCAATTACCACTATGGTTGTGCGAGGAGCGCCCGCAATCGGTATAGCAGCGGCGTTTGGATTAGCGATCGCCGCTCAGCAGTCAGCCGCAACCACCAAGGCCGAGTTCCTTTCTGACCTGCATCAGGCCGCAGAGCACCTAATGGCAGCTAGGCCTACGGCAGTGAATTTGGCTTGGGCGGTGCAGCATTTGATGAAGCTAGCCACAGAGACGGCCGAATCAGCAGTTTTGCCAGATGTTGTTGCGATCGCGGCTCTGCAAAAAACGCTGCTCACCGAAGCGCAAGCAATGTGTCAAGCCGACGTTGAAATTTGTAAGCAGCTCGGCACCCACGCCCAGGCACTAGTTCCCAACCCAGCAACGATTATTCATCACTGCAACACCGGCGCACTCGCTACAGTAGACTACGGCACTGCCATTGGCGTCATCCGCGTGGCCCATGAGCAAGGTAAGCAAATTCACGTTTTTCTAGATGAAACACGTCCTCGGCTACAGGGCGCTAGCCTGTCGGCCTACGAAATGAAAGCTTTTGGAATTCCGCACACGGTGATTGTAGACGGAGCCTCCGGCTATGTTATGAAAACGCGCCAGGTTGACGCCTGCGTTGTTGGGTGCGATCGGGTAGCGGCTAACGGCGATGTCGCGAACAAAATCGGAACTTACAACCTAGCGCTTGTCGCTCGCGCCCACAATGTACCTTTCTATGTCGCTTGCCCTACTAGCACGCTCGACATAACGCTAAAGAGCGGAGACGAAATCAATATCGAAGAACGCGCCGCAGCAGAAATAACACAGGTGAAAGGCCAGCAGATTACGCCCGATGACACGCCTGTATTCAACCCAGCATTCGACGTCACGCCCGCGGAATATGTCAGCGCGATCATCACCGAGAAGGGAATCGTCTATCCGCCTTACGCAGAGAATCTACATCAGCTAATAATACAGGACAAAACAAAGGTGCTGTAGTCCCAAGTCTGTAGTTCCGGGAGGCTGTAGTTCCAGGAGTCTATAGTCTCAAGCTACAATCTCAACCGAGCTAAGTCTCATGCGTGGGTACAGCTTCATCAGCGCCTGTACCTGCTCTGCATGGTAAGAGCTACGTGTTAGTGGCGAAGAGACTACCTGCAAAAATCCCATCTCATCACCCGCAATTCGCCAGGCCTCAAACTGCTCAGGTGTGATAAAAGTATCCACGCCCAGATGCTTTTGACTAGGCTGCAAATATTGGCCAATGGTGACAATATCGCAGTCTATAGCTCGCAAATTCCCCAGCACCTGCCGAACTTCAGCGTCGGTTTCACCTAAACCCACCATGATGCCAGATTTGGTATAAGTCCAAGGTGCGATCGCCCGCGCCTGTCTCAGCAAATCCAAACTGCGCTGATAGTCACCTTGGGGCCGAGTACGCCGGTACAGCCGGGGCACTGTCTCCGTATTGTGATTGAGCACTTCTGGCTGGCCTTCTATCAGCAGCGTTTCTAGTGCGTCCCAATTGCCGCACAAGTCAGGAATGAGCACCTCAATCGTAGTATCTGGTGAGGCTTTGCGGGTTTCCTCGATGCAGCGAACAAACTGACTAACGCCACCATCTGGCAGGTCATCGCGGTTAACAGACGTAATGACGACGTGTTTTAGCTGCATACGGCGTACCGCTTCTGCTAGATGCACAGGCTCTAGCGGATCTAGCTGGCGAGGAGCTTTGGCAAAGTCAATATCGCAGTAGGGGCAGGCCCGTGTGCAGGCTGGGCCCATAATTAGAAAAGTGGCCGTACCAACGCTGAAGCACTCACCGATGTTGGGGCAAGACGCTTCTTCACAAACGGTATTAAGGCCCAAATCGTGCAAAATGCCTTTGACGTTGCCAACGCGCTCCCACTGAGGCGCTTTTACCCGTAACCAGTCTGGCTTCACTACCACGCAGTCTTTGCCTCGCTTAAAGTCGTCAGTCTATCGATGTCTATCGATTCAATGTCTATCGATTAAGTGTAAGAATGATTCTATCAAGGTGACGGAATAAAAAAGTGATTTTGTATCGGTTTCAAACTGACCTGTACACGCTCTCAAAGCTGCATGTTGAGAATTGCGCACTGAGAATTGCGCACTGAGAATTGCGCACTGAGAATTGCGCACTGAGAATTACACACAGAAGACCGCGTAATAAAGATCGCATAATGAAGATTGCGCAGTAAAAAGCGATCGCTAGGCAGGAGAACTTCCCATTCGCAGGCAGCCCCCAATTGTTCGTTGTTTTGGCGCGCTATGCTTTGGCGCTGCCATTTTACTGATCGCATTAGAATGGCGAAACCCTTTCCCGCAGCCTATCATCACGCCCGATAGTCTAGCTGGTATGGGCGACAGCTATAGGGGAGCAGCAAAAGCAGATGGTCTTGCCAGATCTCAAACTGCATCTCAGAGTACTAAGGGGGCGCATAGGGCCACTTCCGGTTCGCCAAACGCGTCATCGTCGATTCGGCTGGTGCTTTCCCTAGAAAGTCGCTCCCTAGAAGTGAGGTCACCAGGAGAAACGCGTCGCTACGAAGTTGCTGTTGGCCAAGACGATTGGCAAACGCCCGTAGGCAACTTCGCAATCATGAGCAAACTAGAAAATCCAGCCTGGCAACACCCAATCACAAAGGAAGAAATTCCACCTGGACCGGATAATCCTTTAGGCGATCGCTGGATTGGTTTTTGGTCGGATGGAGAAGCGCAAGTTGGTTTTCATGGCACCAATCAAGAAGATCTCATTGGAGAAGCCGTTTCACACGGCTGTGTGCGAATGCGCAACAAAGACATCAAAGAAATGTACGCCTTGGTCGAAATTGGCACCCTAGTAGAGATTGTTCCCTAAGCAAAAACGCCTATTAGTTAGTACTAACTAATAGGCGTTTTATCTGTATCTGTTCTGTCTATATCTAGTAAAGCGTTTGCAGCAGATAAGCGCGCGTTTGCAGCAGACGAGCGTGCCTATGCAGCGTTAGGCTGTTGCTCAAAATCGTGAGCATAGTCTTTGAGTAGCTTGTTAACTTGGCCTAGTAGACCGGCCTCCTCGCTACGCTGGATTTCTCTGCGTCCTGGGAAGAACTCAGGCTGATTGATGCTACGCCCGACCGACTCAGACACCTGCTGAGCAATCAGCTCAGACAGCTCCGCGCGCGCTTTATCACGCTGATAGCTTGCACCTTCTTCGGTTGTAGCGTAAAGGGGCGGTAGCCGGTTGAGCGCGTAGGCAGCCACATCGCCTAGATCGAGCGTTTTCTCGCTTTGGGCTTCGACTTGAGCAACCTGGGAAATTGCTTCAGTTAGAACTAACTCCTCCATGACGTTAATAAACTGCTTGCGCGGTACCGCGACGACTTCACCAGTTAGCAAAGAACTCATTAAGCGATCGAGCGCCATGTACTCTTCGATCGACAGTTCGGAAGCAGTATCGCAGATGCGCCCAACCTCGGCTTCCATTGCAGGGGTTAGGTAACCGTCCTGCAGCGCCTGATCAACAATTTTCTCGATGCTACTCATGCTGGAACAAAACTCCGTTTAATGATTCCGCTAGAAAGATAGTCGTCGCTAGAGAAGGCAACTAAATGTTAGGACCGATTCTATATAAGATGAATCTTTGGTGAATCTTTATAGCTTCAAGTGTTCCCGATGCTTCGGTACATACAACAGGATGCGCTGAAGGTTTGGGAAGGGAATTAGGTCATTCTGTAGCGTTTTTCAGCGCTTTTTCTAGCATTTTGTAGCAGTGTTGCGGCTGCGCCTTCATTACTCAATGTCATCTAGTTCGATGTTATCTATTCAATGCCATCTTGGCGCCATGGGACCGGGTCAACAGCAACCTCGTTAACGAACAGGCCCCAGTGCAAATTCGGCCCGGTTGCAAAACCAGTAGATCCTATATAGCCAACTAGCTGACCCTGCTCAACAAAATCACCCTCATTAACAGCAAATCCAGAGAGATGAATCATAACGCTGGTCACGCCTTGACCGTGATCGATGCCTAGCGTATTGCCGTTGAGTACAAACCCTTCTGACTCGCGACCAACTAGGGCAATGCGACCGGCAGCCGGTGCATAGACGGGTGAACCATTGCCCGCCGCGTAGTCTACGCCACGGTGGTAGTAGCCTTCTGCAAAAACGCCGTTGTAGTAGCGCTGGTTACCGTAGGCAGAGCTGACATAGCCGTTGCTAGGTTTGGACATAGGGCCATTCCAATAGCGTTCAGGAGTCTGCAGGGCTCTGAGCGCGTCTAGTCGGTCAAATTCGTGGTCGGTGCCTTCCAATCCAGCGCGGCTAGAGGAAAGGGTAATGTATTGCGTGTTGAAGCTGCGATCGCCAATGCTCACCGCAATATTGTTTGTCCCTTCTGGGCCCTCTATCCGTAGCGTCATTCGACCAGGCACTGTGTTTGGACTAGTAGGCACTAACGCTCTGTGAAGATTACTAGTGCTGGTGCGATCGCTCGATAGTGGAAAGGCGGTGTAGGTAGTGCCGTCTACCGTAACGGTGGGCGTCTCTAAATCACCATCGTCGCCTTGAACAACAACCGATAGCGTGTCGCCTTGGACAGGGTTTGTCGGTAAGACCTGGACTTGATACGCCTGAGCGGGATGGGCAATCGCGCTCCACAAAAATACGGTCCCTGCCAGAATAGGCAAGACCCAGCGCTGTCGAGCGGTTAGTCGTTGAGTCAGTCGCCAAGCAGTCAGTCGCCGAGCAGTCAGTCGCCGAGCAGTCAGTCGAGAAACGGTTAAGCTCAGCGTCTGCCGGCGGATGTTCTGCCAGTGGGTATATAGATAAGCAGCGAAGGAAGTCATCATAAGTCGTGTGTAGTGTCTTTATCCTTAGCCGGTTGATGTTCTTGGCAAGGCTTGCTGATGGACTATTCTAAACGATGACCAAGAAATCTAAGAATGTAGCTAAACGGCACTGTCAGCAGCATCGCCACTGGAATGATCTCAAGTCGACCCATCCACATCATCAGCATTAGCGAACACTTGCCTAGCCAGTGCAAAGAAGGTCCGCTAATACCAGTTGATAAACCCGCTGCCCCTAGGGCTGACGCGCTCTCGAAAATGATGTCACTCAGGCTGTATTCTGTCGGCACTAGCCGTATCAGCACCAAAACGCCCGCCATCAGACACAATAGCCAAAGCACCAGTAACACTGCGGCTTCTTCGACTTGGCGGCTGGCCTGATCAGGGCTGAACACTTTGTCATTGATCCGACGAACACAGATTCGATGAGGAGTCAGTCCTGGTTTGCGAAAGTGCCAAAACACCCCTTCTGCTAGCGCCAGTACTCGTGACAGCTTTATGCCTCCAACTGTCGAACCGGCTGCGCCACCAATCACCATTGACAAACTGAGCAAAAGCTTGTTGGTGCTGCTCATGAGCTGAACCGACTGAACGCTAAAGCCACAGGTCGTAAGCGCAGAAGCCCACTGAAAAGCACTGTCTACCCAAGCAAACCGACCTGAAGCGCTGTACTGTTCTGCTGCGACTAGGGCCGTGCCAACAAGCAGAAATGCTAATAGCAATCGGTGCTGGCGATCTTGCCAAAGTGCGCACGGTTTGCCATCTAGAAACTGATCGTGTCTATCAAATGCGATCGCGCCCATTACCATCACCACGATCACCGCTAGCTTGACGGATGTGCCATAGATCGCAATGCTGCCGTCTGTCACACTAAAGCCACCGGTTGAAATCGCCGCCATAGCGTGGTTTAATGCAGCCCACCAGGTCATTCCTACCACCCGGAACAGAATTACGCTCGCTACTGTATAAAGACTGTAAATCGTACAAATGCGCCGAACAGTGCGCGTAGCTGTTAACCGCAGCCGAATCTGCCGTGCCTCTGCCTGATAAAGCGCATACTGATCTTGAAGAGGCTCTAGCAGTGCGATCGCTAAAACAACTAGACCTAGGCCACCGACCCACTCCATCAGCGATCGCCACCACTGCAAACAAGCAGGCAGCTCGCTTTCTCTAACGACCATCGTTAGGCCCGTGCTCGTAAAGCCCGAAAAGCCCTCAAACATCGCATTTAACAGATTACCAAAGTAGCTAACCGTCGGTTTACCGCGATCGCCCATCGCCATCGCGGTAAACCATAAAGGTAGACCACCAATAGCGGCAATCAATCCCCAGCTTAGCCCCACACTAAGTAATGTTTGGTTAGTTAGAACATCTACAGAATTTTTGCCTAACCAGTGAAGGAGCAGAGCTAAAAGCGAGGTGATAATCAGGCTAGCCAAGAACGGCAAAATCGCGAACCATTCTCTGGCTATCAGACAAATCGGTAGGGAGAGTAGAAGCATACCGATCGGAATCAGCAGAAATTTGCTGACGTCGCGACTAATCGCTGTTAGCTGGATTCTCATGCTGTCTCTGCGCCGGTATCAATACGCTGATAAATTTGGTGAGCAATGATACCTGCCGGATCGCTGATGATTTGTACGCCTAACTTCTCGAATATTTTGGTGTGAGACTGCTGATTGATCAAACTGATGCAGATTTCTACCCCATGCTCTTTGGCTAACACCATTGCCATAAGATTTTGGGCATCGTCACCGGTGGTCGCAATTACCGCATCGGCGCGATCCACTTCTGCTTCTTCTAGAATTTCATCTTCGCCAATACTGCTGGAAAAAGCGCGGATGTCATGCTCTTTTAATACCTGACGAGCGCGCGCTTCATCTTTCTCAATCAGAGCTACTTCATGGTTCTGATTGAGCGCTATCTCAATCAGGCGCTGACCTTCCGCACTAGCGCCTACAACAATCAAATACATCTTTGGACCTAGTGACCGGCTATATAGTAGCGACTGGTCGGTTACTAAATCTGTAATACATACGCCAAAGCTAAAGCGAGCTGGCTAAAACAGGCTGGCTAAAACGAACCAGCTAAGGCGAACTTTTGACGTAGGCGATCGCACCGCGCATCAAGATCATATCGTCGCCAGCAGCACCTTTAACGCAGATAGCATTGACATCTTGCCAGCTCACCAATCCGGTGAGAGTATCACCTGTCGTCAGCTTGAGTTCGACTTGTTTCTGATCGCGGATAAGGGCCTGTACTTGGCGAATGCTGGGTAGTCCGGTGTCGAATTGGTTGTCGGCCATTGAGGTTTTGAATAAGTGATGCAGAGGTCATCTATAGATTGCCCGTAGATCAGCTGTAGCTTGCTGCATAGAATCCAAGCGGCCAGTAGATACGGTCTATAGGTTCGGTGAAGCAGCCGGTATAGAATGCTAAAGTCTCTTCGAAAACGCTTTCGAAGAGAGATCTTTCTTCCGCGTTTTGGTTTCCATCGGTTTACATATGAAAGCCCTTCCTTTTAGCAAATATCACGGCCTAGGTAACGACTTTGTTTTGATTGATAATCGGGCTAGCGCGAAGCCAATGATAACGCCGGAGCAGGCAGTAGCCGTGTGCGATCGCAATTTTGGTATTGGTGGCGATGGCGTCATTTTTGTTTTACCGGCAACTGGCGACACCGACTACACCATGCGCATCTACAACTCTGACGGATCTGAGCCAGAGATGTGTGGTAACGGTATTCGCTGTTTGGCTAAGTTCGTTGCCAGGCTAGAAGCTGACGATGGAAAGTCACCCGAGCTGCCGCATACTTACCGCATCGATACGCTAGCGGGCATCATTCGCCCTAAGCTACAGCTCGATGGCCAAGTGACAGTAGATATGGGCGAGCCAGTGCTAGCCGCCAAAGATATTCCAACAACGCTAGGTTCGCCTGAGGGCAAGGTAGTAGATGAAACCATCAGCGTGGATGGCCAAAACTGGCAAGTGACGTGCGTCAGTATGGGCAACCCACACTGCATTACGTTTGTAGAATCAGTAGAGGCGCTGCCGCTCTCTAGCGTTGGTCCTTCATTTGAAAATCATGAAGCGTTCCCGGCTCGGATCAATACTGAATTTGTTGAGGTTGTTCGGCCTGATCATTTGAAAATGAAGGTGTGGGAGCGAGGAGCAGGGCCGACACTCGCGTGCGGGACCGGAGCCTGCGCACTGCTAGTAGCAGCCGTGTTAAACGATAAGTGCAATCGCCAAGCAACTGTAGAACTACCTGGTGGCAATTTGGAGATTGAGTGGGCCAAGGACAATCGGGTGTACATGAGCGGACCCGCAACGCTGGTGTTTGCGGGCGAGGTATCTATGGATGCGGTAGGCCGATGAGCCTATTTGTTCTGACTAACGATGATGGCATTGATGCGCCCGGAATTCAGGCCCTGCGAGAGGCTGTAACCGGGCTAGGAAAGGCCGTCGTGGTAGCACCCAAAACACATCTATCGGGCTGTAGCCATCAGATAAATAGAGCTGGCGTTATTACGCTTGACCAACGCAACGCCACAGACTACGCCATTGGCGGTATGCCAGCAGACTGTAGCCGGCTGGCGGTGAGCCATTTGTACCCAAAGGCAGATTGGGTGCTCTCAGGAATCAACGCAGGTGGTAATTTAGGCTCCGATACCTATGTATCGGGAACGGTAGCAGCGGTAAGAGAAGCGACTCTACTGCGAAAGCGAGCGATCGCCATTTCACAATACAAACATCGCAGTGCGCCTTACGACTGGCCACGCGCCACGCGCCTAGCGACGAAAGTATTGCAACGGCTGATAAGCCAGGAAATAGCGGCGGGTGAATTTTGGAATGTAAATTTGCCAGCCGCACCCGCCGATGGTGTACGAGACGATCCTGATATGGTTTTTTGCGATCGCTGCACGCAGCCGCTACCAACCGAATTTGCGGTCGATGCAGCTGGTTTTCACCATACCGGCGCTTACGAAAACCGGCTCCGAGATACCGGTGCGGATGTAGATGTGTGCTTCAGCGGACAGATCAGCGTTGTCAAAATCAAGATGTGGTGAAGAGGGTCATATGGTAAGAGGGTCATATGGCAAGAGAATCGAGAATGAAGATCTAAAGTGATGTAAGCGGCCAGGGTGTATCAGTTCACACAATACGATTATGATGTTTAGGATATTCAATTCGTCACCTAAGGGATAATATGAATGGCTTCCGCTACTATCTCTGGTTGTGAGGTTTGCTCTAGCAATTAATCTTTACAATGGTCCAGCTCAACACAGGGTTTACGCTATTTCTCAGCTTGCTGGTAGAGGCGATTCCTTTTTTATTAGTGGGCGTGACGTTTTCTAGTCTGCTGCTCTTTTTTGTCAATGAGCGTCAGCTAGTTAGTATTCTCCCGAAGAACTCGCTGCTGGGGGCGCTAGCTGGTAGCCTAATTGGCGTCTTTTTCCCGGTTTGCGAGTGCGGGAATGTGCCTGTCGCTAGAAGATTGTTGGTACAAGGCGCACCGACTGCGGTTTCGGTTGGCTTTCTACTAGCAGCGCCGACTGTTAATCCTGTGGTGTTTTGGGCGACCTGGGTGGCCTTTCGCGATCAGCCAGAAGTGGTTTTTCTGCGGGTAGGTTGCACCTTGCTAATCGCGACGACAGTAGCCTGGATATTTAGCCGCCAGACAGACATCAGTCCTTTTTTACAAGAAGCGGTAGCACGCAGTCGATTTCGTGAGCGGCCCAGAGAGGGTAGCCGTGCTAGCTTGAAGTCGCAGTCTACGCTGCTGCAGGGCGGAACTTTTTTGCAAGGTGTCGGACCTGGTGGTCAAATGCTGCAGCTCGATACGCCCGCAGCTCAGCGACTAGTAGCCAATCCCATCCAGGATCAGTCGACAGCAAGCAAACTAGATTTGATTGTCGATAATATTGTTCGAGAGCTGCGAGAGCTAGGCGCTGTGCTGGTATTAGGAAGTGCGATCGCAGCTACGGTACAAGTAGCGATTCCCAGAGAGCTAATCTTGGGACTTGGTCAAGGTATGGTCTCTTCTATCTTGGCAATGATGATCTTAGCGGCGGTGGTCTCTATTTGCTCTACGGTAGATTCCTTTTTTGCCCTGTCGTTTGCGTCTACTTTTACCACTGGTTCGCTGCTGGCGTTTTTGATCTTTGGACCGATGATCGATCTCAAGAATATTGGACTGCTGCTAACGGTATTTAAAAGAAGAGCTGTCTTTTATCTGTTTGCGCTAGCATCGCTGATGAGCTTTGCGCTGGCGCTGGCCGTTAATTTGTATCTGGGATAACGCTGTGGTGTTCTATTAGAAGTTTTATGGATTAGGAGCTTTATGGTGCGATCACCTCGTCAAAAGCAAAGTAAATCTCCTGGGCCTGCTAGAGGTTCTTTTCGCCTGCCGTGGCGAGATTTGCTAGATGTGCTAGCGATAGGAACCTGGAGCGCTATGCTATTTCGCTATTGGTTTAGCGGCAAGCTGCTGCTGCTGCTGCATCCAGATTACGCCTGGCTGTCGAATACCGCGGCGGTAGTACTGGGCGTAATGGCCGTTTACAAGCTGATCAGCGTCCTTAAAAGCTGGATTGGCTTCTCCAAGGAAAAACGCAGCGCAGCGCAGGCTAAAAGAGCGATCGCTAATAAAGCAAGCGACGACGGCCATGTGAGCTTGCTACCCAAGAACTGGAGCAGTCTCATTTTGCTAGGGGTGGCGGTATTTGGCCTGATTTATAGCCCTGCAGCCTTTGCCAGTCAGACGGCAACTCAGCGCGGAATCACCGACACGCTGACATTAACGCGCGCCCAGCCACAGCAATTTGTGCGAGCGGCCAAGCCGGAAGATCGTTCTGTCATTGATTGGATTCGCATAGTGAGCGTGTATCCAGAACCCGATGAGTATACTGACGAGCCGGTTGACCTAGAAGGATTTGTGGTGTACCCCGAAACGTGGCCAAGGGGCTATGTTATGGTGTCGCGGTTTGTGCTGACCTGCTGCGCGGCAGACGCCTATCCGGTAGGTTTACCCGTGAAGCTGCCCGAAAGTCAGCTATCGAACGGCCAGCCTTATCCAGTAGATAGCTGGCTAGCCGTCAGCGGTAGAATGGTGACCGACACGCTAGACGGACGGCGGCAAGTAGCGATCGCACCCACTGAAATCCGCACGATTGAAGCTCCTAGAAACCCGTATGAGTACTAATGTCATAGGGGTATCTTTGAGTGCACCTTCGTGCGTTAGTTGGCTGACTGTTACTCTACGTACTCACTTGCAGATGCCATCTCATAGATGCCGTCTTTTAGACACCATCTCGCAGATACCGTTAATTACTCAATTTATAAGCTGCCTTTATTTCATCGCAATTCCTAAGTCGCTTTCGAGCTACCAAGCCTATGATTCCAAGACGTCAATATCAGCCGTTAGACCGAGCAGCCTCTATTGCAATGGTTCTTTTAAGCTTGATAATTGTCGCTATGCTGATACTCGGCTCGCAGGCGTTGCCAAGCGTTAGGACGTTCTCTTGGCAAGACCGACAGGTCAAAGCGGATGATGTGGCTTTTATGTTGACCTTTAAGCAGCCAATGGTGGCCGAGAGCGTAGAGGAAAATTTGGTCATTGATCCTATGCTCTTTGGCAAAGTGAGCTGGGCAGGTAGACGCATGGCCTACACGCTAGATGCGCCCGCTCCCTATGGTGAGAGCTTCAAAATTTCCCTGCTGCAGGCTGAAGCCCTGAGCGGGCAGAAAGGATTTGAACCCTTTGAAAGTGAATTTAGGGCGCCCGATCGCGCCTTTGCCTATATCGGTGCAGAGGGCGAAGAAGCCAATCGACTAGTGCTATTCAACTTAACTGAAAAGAAAAAAACGCTGCTCACGTCGGCTGGGCAAACCGTATTAGATTTTCAGCCTTATCCAGACCGCGATCGCATCTTATTTTCTGCGGTTGATGCCGGCATTAACACCGACCGTATTGCCAACGCTCAGCTATACACCGTCACCACAGGGCTCGGTCCGGTATCCACACCGCCTCTCTGGCAGTTTTGGCGAAAAGAAGTGACTGTAAAAGCGGGCGAGGTAGATATAGTCCTAAAGAATGAAGACTTTCAAAACCTTAAGTTCGAATTGGCTGCAAATGGCGAAACAATTGTCGTGCAGCGAGTGAGTCAGACGGACCCTTCCGACTTTGGACCCTGGGTTATCAAACCGGGAGAAAGTCCTCGCAGGCTCAATACCGAGCCTGGAGGCGACTTCAAGATTGCACCTGACAGTGTTTCTCTACTATTGCAGCAGGGTCAGGGCACCGCTGTAATAGATTTAGAGCCCACTTTGGATGCTACCGAATCGAACGCATTGCTGTTAGACTTTTTGCCTGAATACGGCCTAACGCTTGATATTGCTGACGACGGTAGCGCAGCGGCGCTAGTGAACTTCAATCAGAACAATCCGGAAGAACGGTTTACGCAGTCATTATTTTGGGTCTCTAACCGCGGTGAAGAAAAACTTTTGCTGCAGACAGATGGCGCTATTGTGAGTGCTCAGTTCAACGAAAACAACGAGATTTTGTACTGCTTAGTCAATCGTCTGCTTCGAAGTGACCATTCAGACGAAGCTGAAATTCAGGATCTAGCGATAGATGCACAGAGCGAAGAAAACGCCATAGATTTGCTAGAGGAAGACTTTTCCTTTAGTCCTTATCTCACGGCTATCAACGTCAAAACTGGTCAAGAGCAAAAGCTACTGGAAATGCCACCTCAGCCAGAACTAACAGTGAGCCTGTCACCTGATGATTTAGCCATTTTGTTCGACGAGACTTTAGTGAACGGATCGCAGTCCGCCTCTCTACCAGAAAACTACGAAGGCCCTACCTCTCGCCTATGGCTGCTACCGCTGTTTGCTACGCTAGAAGAGCGAATGCGCCGGGAACCGATTCCACTACTCCCAACAGAGCTAGATATCGCAGGTCGTCATCCTATATGGTTACCCTAGCCTAATAGCTACCCTAGTCCGATAGTTGTCCTAGTCCTCACGCCCTAGTTTACAGCAGATGTCCTAGCACATAAGGACATCTGCTATATGCCGTTTCTACTGAGAGACCCTCGATACGCTGTTCCTATGAAGATAGCCTTGCACAGCGATGAGATGACTTCTTGGTTACTGCATACTGTGGCTGTTACTGCGTTCAATATAGCGCTGTAGAAAAATCTGCGCGGCAGCTGGTTCTAGCGTGTCTAGCGCAGTGATGATATCTGGAATCGAATCTGCCAGCGGATCGCTCACTTCGTTTACCCATTGATTGACTGTTGATCGTGCAACGCCCATCGTGACAGCAAGCCGATTTTGGCTGATGCCGTACTGTTGAAGAACGCTCTTTAAAGCTTTGCCTGCCCTACCCATTTTTTTCATAATCTCGAATAAATGACGATGCAGGATGAGTCGGTCGTAGCCGGACCGGTACCCTACTGTTCATACTTACTGACTTCAGCATGTGGAATCCTGAAGAATTTATACTAAAGTTTCAATTTAATAGTCAGAGATAGTACTGACCGGAAAAAAAAGTGACTGTGACTAATAGCGATCGATGATTTCACATCGTCTTCTAGTTTTTGGTCGAGTAGGTGGCAGTGTCGATCGCTAGCGATCGCTGGCGAAAACACCAAAAGATAGCCTAGCAAGTCGATAGAGCCCAGCTTTCATACCGCTTTTATACCATCATGGACAGTAAGTACACAGTGAGCATTTAGCCTACGGCTGTATGTACGTACGGGTTGTTGTCCGCTTAGCTAGACGAGATGTATGTGCTATCTCTAGTGTACATACACTGTGTCAGTTGGAAGGAGTGGTTCTGATGTACGTCCATAAGTAGGTGCTCTAATGCTTCAGGTCACCTAGTAAATATACTGAGACAGATCGCGCGTTTTTCCTAGTCTCTACCCCTAAATCTTTATTTCTAGAGTGTGAGTTCTATAGGGTGAACGGGAAGACGGGCTCTACAGGACGGTCTCTATAAGACGAGCTCTACAAAATAGGCTTCATAGAATAGACAGCGGACCTACAAGCGGTTCTTCATGGGTTTCGATACCGTTTGGCAGAGTGCTATGCGTCTCCCCATCGTCTTCTAGTGGGAGGGCCTCTAAAAATGAATCTTCCTCAGTAGATTCTTCGGCGGAGTCTTCAGAGAGGTCTTTAGTAGGAAAGAGCGCTTCAGATTCTTTGAGAATGGGATGAGGGGCAGTGTCTTCAAATTCTATAGTTGGTGGCTCTGTAGCTGGCGGTTCTGTGAAGGGACGCTCGTCTAGAATTGGGGGTTCCACTAAGGGTTCTAACGTAGGTTCTACGGTAGGTATGTGAGCTGGCGGAGCCTGGAGGACAGTTGGAAAATGTAAGGGCTGCTCGAAGGTTTGAGAGGCTTTGCGAATGTCCTGGAGGATTTGAGTACCGCGCTTGCTAGTGGCCATTTGAATTTGAGAGTTGCGAATACTGACGGGTAGAAACTCTATTTTCATTTGGTGATTGCGCAAGGAAACTCTGAGCGCAGCGGTGTCGTGGTCTTCGAGCGGGGCTTCGCCAAAGACAAAGTCACCAAGGGAATAGGCGATCGCGCGATCGCGGTAAACTTCTGCACCCTGGATTCGGCTGGGATGATAGCCTACAACGAGGTCCGCACCCGCGTCAACGGCCTCGTGAGCCAAAGAAATTTGCCAGTCTTCGGGAGCGTCCAGCGGGTTAGCCTCGTCTAAGCCAGCCTCATCTAGCGTGTCACCCCAGCGGTAGTTCACCACGATCCAGTCGACCTGAGGGCGAATAGCGCGAATGTCCTCCAAAAGATATGAGTGCTCTTCGCTGTTTGTCAGCGCTACACCGGCTCTGTCTGCCTTCGCGGCTACCAGCGCTTCAGAGTTATAGCCTAGGTAAGCAATCCGCTGCCCTTTGACTTCCAGAATTTCGGGCCGATGCGCTTCCTGCTGACTGCGACCTGCCCCTACTCGATAAAGACCTTGCCGATCTAGAGTTCTAAGTGTTTCATCAAGACCGCTGGTACCGTAGTGCAAGGTGCCTTCGCTAGCTAAGCTGACGATGTCGATACCGCCTCTTTTTAGTGCCTGTACGGCTTGGGGTCGAGTTCGCTGGTAAAAGCTTTCTTGTAAAGAGGTACTGGCTGTTGCCAGAGGTTCTGACAGGCCGATCATAGCGACGTCGGCCTGCTGGTAGATGTTTAGATCGGAGAATAAGCGATCTAGACTTTCGGTTTCCTCAAAAATAAAGTCATCCAGTTCTAGCTCACCGCCAAACAGTAGCGTAACGGTTGGATCGTTCGGCTGAGCGACCTCGTCGTGCGGAACGACAGCAACGGTCTCAAGCGCCGCTTTGACAGTTCTACCATCAAAGCGCTGGCTCGGCCTCTGCGCAGAAGAAGTGACGTTTTGATCGCTAGATGCAAAAGTAACTTCTGTGCTCTCTGGTGAACCCTCGTCGTACCAAGGCGCTACTGCTAGGGCACTATCGGTCATTGCCTGAGTAGAAAGACGCTCGGACAAAACTAGCTCGGTCAGTCCACCGAACAAGAACGCTGCAGAAGCGGTACCTGAAATCATGGCAGCCCGGAAAAATTTGAACTGGCTGCGAACGATCTCGCGAGCAACCTTGCTACGGGAGGATTCGTGTACGAGCTGTACCGTTGGCTGGGCAACAGTCGGCTGGGCAACAGTCGGCTGAACGGTGGTCGGCTGAACGGCAGTCGGCTGAACGGCAGTCGGCTGAACGGTATCTGAGACTGAAGGGTCTAACTGGTTAGTTGCCTGGCTAGCGACTGGCGCAGCGATCTTGGCTTGACGCTGGCTGGGTGTGGGGATACGAATCCGCTGTTCCCAGCTAGTTTTGCTAGAGCCTACGGCGCGGGCGATTAGGTGAATGCCTTCGATCACGTTGGAGTTGAGTTTGTAGATGCGATCGCACACAAACTTCAGCAGCCTTTTTGGCTCGGGCGCCCGTTCAAACTCAATGAGCACTTTGATATAACCCGAAGCTTGGTCAGCAAGTACCTGAGCGTATACGTTTTGCGGAACCAGCCGCTCGTTTAGCCAATAGGCGATCGCCTGAAAATAGCCTTCGGCCGCTAGATGTTGAACGTTTAGACCCGCTAGCCCAGCATTCGAAGATTGAGTCTCCAAACCGCTAGCTTCTACAACAACCGTACTTAATGATTCAACCAACAACGTACCCACTTCCCAATAGGACCTTTCACTAGAAGCTACCGCAGTCAACGACGCCTGGATTTTTATGGACGTTCCGCTCTCGGCCTTTATACTCCCTGCGTCAGCAGCTTACCCAATTTACTTGATGTGTCTTTACTTAATGTGTAATTGCTTGATGTGTCTTTACTTGATGCACCTTTGTGGCTGACTATCTTGCGCTGTGCAAACTTAGCTGCGGCTACAAGGCATCTTGGGGATTGGCGCTAGGGTAAGGCGCCTCTATATAGGTTTCATCTGTGTAAGCCTCATCTGTGTAAGCCTCATCTGCATACGGCTCGTCTGCGGGCACCTCGCCAGAAACTGGGATGTCTGGGCTGGTCGCATCCTCAGAAGTATCTGCATCCGCCGGGCTGTCTGACGGTGTGATCGCTGGCTGCACAGCTTTAGCCGCCTCTTCGTAGATCTGACTTGAAACACGGCGAATAAGTTCTTGCGCTCTGCCGTCGTTGCTGGGGCGCTCTACGAGAATAGCAACCACATAGCGCTTACCATTGGGTAGATCTATTAGCGCTACGTCCCCTAGAACCGATTCAATGTCGCCTGTTTTGTTATAAGTGAGTGCCCCTTGATCCATAGGGCCGCTGGCTAACAGGCTTTTGTTGTAGGTGCGGTTAAGAATATTGAGCACGCGATCACGCGATCGCATCTGAAGATCTTCACCCTGACTAATGAGCAACATTGTATGCGCCAAATCTCGCGCGCTAGTGGTATTAGTCCCGGCTAAATCAGGAAGCGGCGCAGAGAGCTGAGTCTTCTCTAGCCCTTGAGATTGGAACCAACTATTGAGCACGTCCTGGCCGCCTAGCAAATCAATCATCATGTTAGTTGCCGTATTGTCACTGTTGATAATCATCTGGCTAGCCACTTCTAGCGCGGTAAACTGGGTGCCTGGGGCCAATAGCTGCATATCACCTGAGCCCGGCGCTACCTGGGTTGGCTGAACTGCAACCTGACGATTGGGGTCTATTCGGCCAGCATCTACTGCCTCAAAAAATGCCAACAGTATTGGCAACTTGATGGTGCTAGCAGCCGCAATCGTCGCCGAGCCTTCTGTGCTGATGTATTCACCGGTATCCACATCAGCGTAGAAAATTTTGGGCGTCAGACCTGGGTATAGGTTCGGTAGCTCTTGTAGCGCTGCTTTTAGCTCGGGCACCTCTCGGGTGAGTGTTAGCGGAAACTTCCTCGCCGATGGCTTCGGCTCAGATCTGACTACCTGGGTTGTTTCAGCAGGATCGGGGCTAGGCCACATCTTCAGCAAAGTGCCGCCGATAGCAGCAATTCCAAGCCCGACAATGAGTAGCTGAATGCCGTGCCTCAAAATTGGCGCATATCTGCTTGAGCGACGTTTGCGCGATAGGCTACGCGGCGGGACACGGCCAACACGGCCAATAGGCGCAGAATTTAGCAAGCTAGGACGACTGTTGCCACCTGTTCTTGACGTCGCTTTTGCTGAAAGCGTTCTGGGGGGAAGTCCTGCTGGCGCTGGCCCCTTCAGCGCTGAACGCCTAGATACTGGCCTGTTAGAAGCAAAACCATTAGAAGCAAGACCGTTAGAAGTCAGGCCATTAGAAGCAAGGCCGTTAGGGACTGGGCGAATGGGACCAGAACTGGGCCTAGCCGATTGTCTCAGGGTGCGAGCTGATTCGGGATCGCTTGGTAATCCTGTTCTGGCTCTAGTTCTAGCCACATGTGCTCGGGTTCGGCGCGACGATTTACTTTTAACTCGATCCGGAACGGTGCCGAACAATCGCCGACGTTCGGTGCCGTTAGTTTTACTGCGCGATCGCCGCGATCGCCGCGTAGGCTGGTTTGGATCTTTAGCATCAGTAGGACGAGCGCGGATCTTTGGGGGTTCCCCTGCGCTTCGGCGCGGTTGGACTCTTGCAAAACTTTGGCCATTCGCGCTGCTACCGCCGTTTTGACTACCGTTCTGGCTACCATTTTGATTGCCGCTCTGGCTACCGTTTTGATTGCCGCTTCGACCGCTGTTTCGGCTGCCGTTTCGATTATTAGGTGTGCCGTTGGCCTCTGTCATAGCAGAACTAACCTTTGTTTGAGCCTTTGTTTGAGTCGGTATGGGAAGCGTCGGGGTAGGGAGCGTCGGTATGAGATAGATGCAAGTCGGACTGAAGATCAGCCCGCGGGTTGGACAGAGCCCACTCGATTTGTCGGAGCATTCCTCTAAGTAGAGCTACTTCGTTAGCAGCCGGCACGGCGCGGCTAAGCAGCTGCCGTAGCTTGCGCATACGGCTAATAGCAGTATGAGGATAGAGGTATTCCACCTTGAGAAGAACAGTTTCTAGATGCTGGTAGTAGCCTTCTAGTTCGTCAAGTGTGGCTATATTAATCGACTTTGATTCCGTCTGTTTATCAGATGGAGGGGAGTTTTGTAAAGAGGGTATCGGTAACGGAGAGCTAAGAGCCGTGGACTTAGGCGCGTAGGCAACCCGGTGAAGTTCATAACAGCAGATGGCAACAGCCTGAGCAAGGTTGAGGGCACTATAGGTATCGGTGGTAGGGATTTTGGTAAAAACCTGCGCGTAGGTCAGCTCTTCGTTGCTGAGGCCGCGGTCTTCCGGGCCGAAAATTAGAGCTGTAGGCGCACTAGTCGGCGTTAGGAGCTTAGGCAAAGCAACTTCGGGAGACTGCAAAGGCGCATTAAATCCTCTAACGCGAGCAGTCGTCGCGATCGCTAACTCGCAGCCCACTAGTGCCGCTGGAATCGTCTCAACTTGCTGCGCCGCCTGCAAAATATCATCCGCATGAACGGCCATTTGCAGTGCCTCGGACCCTAATGGGTCGCACTGCGGTGTCACTAGCACGAGCTGCGACAGCCCAAAATTCTTCATCACCCTGGCCACCGACCCAACATTTAGCGGCCCTGCCGGTGCAACCAAAACAATTCTGATAGCCGTTAACGCTTCAGCCGCAGACCTCTGAGACATGGGGGAAGGCTTAACCACGATTTTCTCTATATTATTAATTGTTACGATCGTTATTATTACGATCATTCAAGCCCGAATTAACTGCTCCTACTCTCATTTTTCTACCGATTAGCCGCTTGTCGCCAGCTTCCCGTTCCTCTATACGTTCTTATTTTCCATGGCCCGCCAACGCAAAAAATCCGACCTGCCCACCAAAATCTGCGTAGTCTGCGATCGCCCATTCACCTGGCGTAAAAAGTGGGAAAAGTGCTGGGACGAGGTGAAGTATTGCTCTGAGCGCTGTCGGCGGCAGCGCCATCAAATTAAGCCGCCTACAGACTAAGTCGCCCACAGACTAGCGGCCCACGGGAAGCCATCCACAGGCAAGCCGCTAACGGAAACAGAAGGGAACAGTGGCTAGAGCAAAGTCTGGATGTAGGGATCTGCGAAATCTGCGATCGCCCCATCTGCGCCCACCGCCATCAAGTCGGCGGCCTCCTGCGTCGTCGTCACACCAATTGTGAAGATGCCAGCACTAACTGCCGATTGGATACCCGCTACTGAATCTTCAAAAACAACGGCTTCTGATGCGGTAATCCCAAGCTGCTCTAACGCCGTCTGATACGGCAGCGGATCGGGTTTTCCTCTTGGGAGATTGTCAGCAATAACCACCGGATCGAACGTTTTACTGAGGCCCAGTGTTTGCAGCATAAACGCAGCGTTTTTTGGCGGCGCGTTCGTCACAACCGCCACAGCCAAGCCCTGACGTTTTATCTGCGCAAGCAGCGCCATCAGTCCCGGCAAAGGCTCCAGTAATCCTGCCGCCTTCTCTCTAAAAGTCGCCTCTTTTTTAGCGCTAAAGGCCGCGCTCGCCTCAGCAGATAGCTCAGGCAAAAAATCTGCCAAGATAGCCGCATTTTGCCGTCCACTAATCTTTTGCTTGTACAGCATTCTATCGAGGGTCATGCCTCGCTCGGCAAATACCGCTCGAAAAACTTCAAAATGGACTTTATCGCTGTCTGTCAAGGTGCCATCTAAATCGAAAATAACCGCTTTGAGACTGTTCACTAGAGCCCTTCACCTGATAACAGACCTTCATCATTGTGCCTGGATGCATCGTGCTAGTCTAGTTAGACTAAGACGACCAATACTTCACGGGGAAAGTTCGGTGAGAAACCGGCGCTGTCCCGCAGCTGTGATGGTAGAGAAAAGACGGATCGCAACAGGCCGTGCGCCTGACTTTATGCGACTGACTTTACCTAAGCCAGAATGCCCGTGCGTCTTGCATTCACTTAATCTCTGTTTCGCGAGGCACGAACAGAGGAGGTAAATAATGAAAAATAGTTTGTTGACCCGTCGCAGTGTGGCCGTGAGTGCTTTTGGTACTTTGGCTGTCATCCTGCTGGCCATGCCAGCGCTGGCACATCATCCGTTCGGTGGCGCTGCGCCCGCTACGCTGGTAGAAGGCTTTGTGTCGGGTGTTGGGCATCCGATGATTGGGTTAGACCATTTGGCTTTTGTGGTAGCTGCCGGTCTGCTAGCTGCTGTGGTAGCCCGTGGCTTTCTCGTTCCGGTCGCTTTCGTTACAGCCACATTAGCTGGCACAGGGCTTCACTTAGCGGGGCTAACGCTGCCGGCTGCTGAAGCTGTAATTTCGGTGTCGGTGGCGCTGTTTGGAGCGCTAGCTGTAGTGCGCGATCGCTTAAACCCAGCCATGGTAATTTTGCTAGCAGCGATCGCCGGTATCTTTCATGGCTATGCCTATGGTGAGGCAGTCATCGGCGCGGAGTCAACGCCTTTGTTCGCGTATTTACTCGGCTTCGTGAGCGTTCAGAGTGCGATCGCCTACACCGCTTACTTCCTCTCTCAACGCATTATTAATCAAAACAAAACAACTGGCCTTATTTCTGTGCGTCATGCTGGCTTTGCCATCTTAGGCGCAGGCGCAGCCTTTCTCGGCGGACTGCTCGCATAGCTTTCTTAATCAAAACATTTTTTATGAATAAACTACCGGTAACGGTCGTCACTGGCTTCTTAGGCGCAGGTAAAACAACCCTTTTGCGTCACTTGCTTCAAAACAATCAAGGCCGTAGAATTGCCGTCATCGTCAATGAGTTTGGAGAAGTTGGAATTGATGGCGAGCTGTTGCGCGACTGCCAAGTTTGTGATGAAGAAGATTTAGCCAAAAACTCAGCGAGCAACCTAGCGAACAACATTCTAGAGCTAGCCAACGGCTGCTTGTGCTGCACGGTGCAAGAAGAATTTCTACCCACCATGCAGGCACTGATCGAGCGTCGCGACGAGCTAGACTGTGTCGTGATTGAAACCTCAGGACTTGCGCTGCCAAAGCCATTAGTCCAGTCATTTAGCTGGCCAGAAATTCGCACCAGTGCCACCGTTGATAGCGTCATCACCGTCGTCGATTGCGAAGCGTTAGCCAACGGTGAACTAGTCGGCGATTTAGACGCATTAGAGGCTCAGCGTCAGGCTGATGACGAGCTAGATCATGAAACACCGATTGAAGAGCTGTTTGAAGATCAGCTCGGCTGTGCGGACATGGTGCTCTTAACCAAAGTTGACCGGGTCGATGGTGAAGCGCTAGACCGGGTGAAGGATTGGCTGGCTAAGGAATTGCCAAATGGTGTGAAAGTATTGCCCTGTCAGAGCGGTGAGATTAGCGCAGACATACTGCTGGGATTTGATGCGGCTGTAGAAGAAGATTTGGATAATCGGCACAGCCATCACGACCACGAAGAAGAGCACGAGCACGACGATGATATTGTTTCTATTCCACTGACGCTAGACAAATCATTTGAGCCAAAGGCACTGGTACAGCAGCTTACTCAACTAGTGAGCGAGCAGGAGATCTATCGGATAAAAGGCTTTGTCTCTGTGCCAGGAAAATCGATGCGGCTAGTGCTAAATGGCGTCGGCAATCGGTTCGACTACTTTTACGATCGTCCGTGGAGAGTAGGCGAGCCTCGTCAGACCAAGCTGATTGTAATTGGGCATGAGTTGGACGATAAAAAAATCCGGGCGCAGTTTCACTGAACTTCTACAGCGTCTAGAAATCTCGTAGAATAAGGGCAGACCGCTCGTATTCTAGGCTGCAGACTCATGGGAGCGCTACCGATGCATCTTTGCCGAGATGTAGGCTGTGTTCCTTTGGATCAGTGCCATTTTACTCCGAAGATTAGAAAAGCTGGGTTGGAGTGGACAGCGAGAGATTAGCGTTGCATGGTGGCAAACCCTCTAAAATTAGACAGCAAGTCAGTTTAGTGAGTGTTCAAGTGGTAAAGATGAGTGACCAGCAGCCGATTCATGTGATTGGAGGTGGCCTAGCGGGGACGGAGGCGGCTTGGCAGATTGCGCGGGCTGGGGTGCCGGTGGTGCTGCATGAGATGCGTCCGGTGAAGAAGTCTCCGGCTCATCACTCTGAGCATTTGGCGGAGCTGGTGTGTAGTAATTCGTTCGGAGCGATGGGGACTGATCGTGCTTCAGGGCTATTGCATGAGGAGCTAAGGCGGCTGGGGTCGATCGTGATTGGGAAGGCGGATGAGCATTCGGTGCCTGCGGGTGGGGCGCTGGCAGTAGATCGCGGTGTGTTTGGGCAGGATTTGACGGCGGCGCTGGCTCAGCATCCGCTGGTGGAACTGCGGCGAGAAGAGGTGTTTCAAATTCTTGAGCAGGGTGTGACAGTGCTAGCGACCGGGCCGCTGACGAGTGAATCGCTAAGTGAGGATTTGGAGCGGTTTGCAGGGCAGGCTTACATGAGCTTTTTTGATGCGGCAAGTCCCATCGTTGTGGGCGAGTCGATCAATCGAGATGTTGCTTTTATGGCGTCTCGGTATGACCGAGGCGAGGCAGCCTATCTAAACTGTCCGATGAATAAAGAACAGTATTTGGCTTTTTATCAAGAGCTGTGCGCGGCAGAGCAGGCAGAATTAAAAGATTTTGAGCGTGATACCGCTAAGTTTTTCGAGGCGTGTTTGCCGATTGAGGAGATGGCGCGACGGGGTGTGGAGACCATGCGCTATGGGCCGTTGAAGCCGGTGGGACTGTTTGACACTGAGAAGTATGGGGCGTTTGATGCGCCGGAGAATAAGGTACATAAGCCGTATGGTGTGGTGCAGCTGCGGCAGGAGGACAAGGCGGGCCAGCTATGGAATATGGTGGGCTTTCAGACCAATCTGCGCTGGGGCGAGCAGAAGCGGGTGTTTCGGATGATTCCGGGGTTAGAGAACGCGGATTTTGTGCGGATGGGAGTGATGCATCGCAATACGTTTATTAACTCACCAGAGCTTTTGAACAAGTCATTGCAGTTTAAGTCGCGTCCGACTTTGCTGGCGGCGGGGCAGCTGGTGGGGACGGAGGGGTATACAGCAGCGATCGCAGGTGGATGGCTCGCAGGCACGAACGCCGCTCGAATCGCTCTAGGTAAGACGCCTTTGACCCTACCGGTGACAACTATGCTCGGTGCGATGATCGACTTCATCAGTTCTGCTGAACCAAAGCACTTTCAGCCAATGCCACCGAATATGGGGATTATTCCAGAGCTGCCAAAGCGGGTGAGAAATAAGAGGGAGCGGTATGGACAGTATCGCGATCGCGCTTTTGCCGATCTCCAAACTTGGGCAAAAGAGAACGACCTTTCTCTCATTCAATCGGCAGCTAGCGAGAGCGCTCCAGAAAAAGCGGCTGTCGAAAGGGAGGCTGTTCTTAGCTCATCTTAGAAGCCTTCACTGGATGTAAAAGAATGGAACCAGACAAGCAAAAGAGATCTATCCGTCAGCGAGCCGATGAGGTTAAGCCATACAAATGCAAGAATTTAATTGCTGTCATAGAAAACCCGAACGACATCAAAAATATCGGCACAATTATCAGAAACGTGAATGCCCTAGGCGTCGAAAAGGCGTATATCGTCGATTCTAAGGGCGCCTTGCCGGATGACTGGCAAGAAATGCGAGAACAGAGAGCGCTCTCCAAAACATCCGTTTCAGCTATTAAATGGAGCTTTGTCAAAAGATTCGATAGCACTGAAACCTGCCTCGAACACCTGCAAAGAAACCTCTTTGTATCGATTGTTACGTCTCCACATATAAAAGGTAAGAACAATGTTGTCCTACATGAAGGCGATTACACTATTTACACAAAGCTAGCCGTGTGGTTTGGGAATGAGTCGAGGGGCATCAGTGATCTGGCTGTTCAACACAGTGAGATGTGTGTAAGCATTCCTATGTTTGGCATGATTGAAAGCCTGAATCTAGGGACTACATCGGGAATAGTTCTATATGAGATCACCAAGCAACGGCGTGAGTATCAAGAGCGATACAGGTGGCGTAAAAAGCGAGGCGAGATTACTGGCGCCTAGCTTGTAGATAAGGCGCAGCAGAGGAAGGAGTTCATCAACAGTGTCGGCTAGCTTCTAGGAATCGGAGGTGATAGCGACTTCGCTCCACGATTAGATCCATTCATGGAAAGAGCTTTGGCAATAGATGAGCTTTCACTTTCTGTCACTCGCCGCTTATTCCTCACAAATTCTTTACCGACAAAAGGAGATGTCATCGCTGAGAGCAGTCCACTATAGTCAAGGCCGAAAGTCACCTCATCACCAACCTGTAAGGGATAGTTTTCGCTATCGAGAATAATATGGTCGCTGCTAGAGCCTAGAATTTCTAGGCTAGGCTCAGACTTCAGCCCGGTAGTCGAGACATCCTGTCTGCCCAACGCAATAATTGAGCGCGCTCGAATTCCTCTATCTTCAAACTTAGGAATATCTCCGAAGGCATTTTGACAAATCTCACCGAATGGAAACGAGAATTTGTGTTTGGACTCGATGACTTCGGCGACTAGCTGAAAGGCGTGTGTGTGTAGCCCCAAAATGGCTTGCCGATCGACAGTTTCACACCCTAAAAGGATTGATTCTCCAACCCGAAGATTGTTGATCTCTCCAAGTGTCTGTCCAGAATTTGCCCATTCGTAATTGGCTGAGTTGCCGCCAGAAACAACCATCAGCTTGATGCCTAGCTCGCTTTGAACAATGTTCACCAGCTCGGACAGCATGTTCATATTTCTTTGACTTGGCTTTACGCCACCGTAGCAGGCTAGATTACAGCCGATGCCTGCTACTTGGATGTGTGGCAAAGAAAGTGTCTTTCTCACAAATTGCATCACGTCGCAGGGAAGTACGCCTTCACGCAAATCACCTAATTCCACCATAATGATGACCTGATGGATTTTGCCTTGGACCTTTGCGTAGTAAGAGAGTTTTTCTAAGGTCTGAAGCTCTGTATTGAGGCTAATGTCTGCGCTTTTTACAATAGCTTCAGCCTGACTAGGGGCGGTGCGAAGAAGCACCAGCTGAGCGGATATGCCGGCTCTTCTCATTTTCTGAATGTTTTCGATGCGCGAGTCTGCGATAAATTGGACGCCGCCTGCGATCATGGCTTGGGCGATCGCAGGTTCTCCAAGTACCGCTTTAGAAACACCCATTAGGGAAATTCCTTTCTGTCCGTAAAAGTCACACAGTATGCGAGCATTCTCTTGAATCTTGAAGAGAGAAATTTCTATTCTTGGCAAGCACAGATTCATTTTGTTTTCAGACAGCAAGGCCTGATAGGGGTTGCCGATATGAGATGGCAGTCCGATCGAAGAGAATAGGCGTATTTAGTCAGCGCTTTCTAACTTTTCTTGGAGCACTGGAAAGCGAGCGGATAGTGCCTGAACTAGCTTTTGGCAGCCATCGCTTAGCACGTCTGTTGTCGGTAGCTGAAACTGTTGTTCGTAGCGGTCTACAATAGCGGGTATTTCGTCTGGTGAAAGGCCTTCGTGGCTAAGTGCGATCGCCAGCACTTGCGTAGAAGAAATTGCCTCGATTAGCTGAATCTCGCGCGAGACAGTCGGCATCGGCAGGTTGGGGAAATCACAGCGCATCCTTCTTGCTGGCGGATGCTGAAGAATAACCCCTTCTGGCATACTTCCTTTAAGAATGCCAAGAGAACTCATAAAGGCAGGATGACTAACGGCGCTCTGCCCTTCTACCAGAATAATGTCAGGATTTTCCTGCTCGAATGCATTCACTACGGCGTTCTCTACTTCACCAATTACAAACTGAGAAACCAGCGCATCCATTGACACGCCATATTTGGCTCCCTGCATCAGGTTGGTCTGCCCCGTAGCAACCAGAATTGACTTAATTCCAACTGCATTTAGCGCTTTGTTGAGCTCTATGGCGGTAGTCATCTTTCCGCAAGCGCAGTCTGTGCCAAGTATGGCGATTACAGGAATAGTGACTTTGGCGATCGCGCCTGTAAAGACGTGCAAGTCCGTGAGCTTAGGCGGCTTACGAATGTCTTTAATTTGAACGTCATACTGCGCAGCAGCGGCAGCAAACTCAGCGTCTTCCGAGAAAAACTGATGGAGGCCGTTAACAATATCCATGCCTTGTTTCATGGCTTCTAGAATTAGCGTCCTTTCTTCGGGTAGGATGTAGGCTTCTAGAGGGGCTTTGCCATAAATGTAGCAGTCTGGCGTATCGGGTAACTGTCTTAGCGCATCGTCTAGATTAGCGAAAACAGGAATGTTTTGCGTTGGCTCGCCTAGCACTTCTCCGGCGTCTTGCCCAGCGAGTAGGCTATCTAAAACACCTACGATTTTGTAGAGTTCGGAATGGCGAACCAGCCCGTTAGAGGTTTTGCCGTCTACTTGGCCAAACTGTTTCTCGCAATAGACTAATGCCGTTTTGATGAGTTTTGCCTGTCGAATGCCCTGAGCATATCTGCCAGACCGTTCGATGGCATGCTGCTATAGTCAGCGCGTAATTAGGTTTTTTCGCCGATCTAAATAGTAACATACACTACTATTTTTAATTTGCGGCTGCCTCGCGAAGGGGGAAGTAGTAGACGTTGGTATCGCAGAGGCATGAAAGTCAAAGCGTTGACCCGTTTTTCTCCCGTTTACCTCCCGTTTTCCCAAAGGCTGACAAATCGATGACTGTAGGTCACTCTAATTTTCTGCTGATATTTTTAGATGGCCTTGGGCTAGGAGAGGCGGGTGAACACAACCCACTATCAGCAGCTAAGGCCATGCCCTTTCTATCAGCGTACCTGAATCAGCCGCTGCTGAGCGGCGCTGCTTTAAATGGCTCTCATGCCTTACTCAAGTCAGTCGATGCAACTTTGGGTGTTGAAGGATTGCCACAGAGCGCGACGGGGCAAGCAACGATTTATACCGGGCAAAATGCGCCGGCTTTTCTAGGTCGACATCAGTCAGGGTTTGCCAATGGCTCTTTGCGATCGCTAATTGATGAATATGGGCTATTCAAGCGGGTAATCGCGCTTGGACGAACGGCAACTTTGGCCAATGCGTATTCGCCGACGTATTTCTATGCGATCGCCCAGCGCAAACGTCGCTATTCCGTCTGCACTTTGCTCAATCTCTCGGCGGGTCTGCCTTTTCGGATGCAGTACGAATATGAGCAGGGAGAGGCCATCTTTTGGGACATCATTGGCGCGGTGCGCTCAGCGAGAAATACGCGGACGTTGCGCTCCCAGGGGGCTCGCCGGCCAATCACACCCGTGATCGCAGGTGAGCGTTTAGCGAGGTTAAGCAGGTGCTATGGTGTGACTCTGTTCGAATCCTATCTAAGCGACTATGCAGGCCATCGACAAGAGTGGCAACAGGCAAAGCTATGTTTGCAGCGAATTGACGCCTTTTTAGCCAGTGTAATCGCACATCTTCCAACCCACGTAACGCTCGTTGTGACTAGCGATCACGGCAATATTGAAGATCTCTCAACTAGGCGCCACACATTGAACGCGGTACCATTGCTAGTGATAGGGCCACAGGCAAGCGCTTTTGCGCCTATTCAAGCGCTAACCGGAATTACACCTACACTCTTATCGCTTTTATAGGTATCACACCACAGCCTCAAGAGGAACTTTAATGGTAAATTCAGTCCCACAACCTAGCCTAGAACCAACAGAAATCTCTCCACCGTGCTTTTCAACAACAATTCGACGCACAACTGCCAAACCCAGCTCTGTCCCTTTCCTAGCAGCTTTAGTGGTAAGTGATTTGTCGAATACTTTCTCTCATGTAGCTTTTGTCATACCAGTCCCATTATCGTGAATCTCAATGACGGCTATCTTTAGAAAAGACTAACCTACAAGAGACAAGAGTAGGCAACGCTATCAGTCCTTATATGCCATGACTTTTTCCAATCATCCAACTTCGGCGAAAGTACTTCGCTAGGCTCGATTCTTTGAGGGTGAGGCAGATAGGACGACCGTGCGGGCAGGTGCGAGGCTTTTGTGTCTGCTGCCACTGGTTGACTAACGTTTGCATTTCTACTAGGGTCAAAGACTTTCCGTTGCGAATTGCCGTCCGACAGGCTGTTGCCACCAAAGCCGCTTCTAAATTGGCTCCTAGGCTTAGCTCTAATAAAGCATTTTCACAATCTTCCCTGTCGCTAAGTGGTTCGGGGACGCTACGCACAGCCCAAAGGTTTTCACCAAAAGGAGCGATCGCTACGCCTACTTCTTTTAACCTCTCTACCTGCTGCTCGCTTAGCGCCTTGAGAATGATAGGCGAATCTACCGGGACCATTTGCCACCGCTGCTGTAACTGCTCAAACAGAACGCGCTCATGGGCAATATGCTGCTCGATCAGGCAAATGCCACCCGCGTTTTCGGCCAAGATGTATCGGCTGCTAACCTGAGCGATCGCCTTCAAACCACCTGGCATAGTTTCCGGCACGGTCTCTGTTACAGCTTCCGAGGGCGTCTCTAGCAGCGTATCTGATAGCGATCGAACAGCAGAGCGATCGCTCGAAATATCCACTTGGCGAGAGACTGAATACTCACCTTCTACTTCTGCCGCTTTAAGAAGGGTCATTGCCCGATGGGTTTGGGCTGCTTCGCTTAGGTTGTCTATTTGCAGCAGTTTGCTAACAGCAGCGGTAATTCTCTCGCGTAGGACCGCCAGCCCCTGTACGTAAATTTCTGATTTGGCCGGGTGGCGATTCCAGTCTAGCTGGGTTGGCGGCAGGGTGAGGTGCAAAAAGCAAACAGGGTAGCGATCGCGCGGAATCGTCCGACGAAAACTAGCCATTAGCGCCGCAGCCAGTTCTTCTACAGCCACCGGACGTCCGTTAATTGCCACACGTAGCCAGTCAGGCTTGTGTCTATGATAGCGATCGGGCAGACCGATCGCCAGATAAAGGCCCGCTTCGTCAAGTTCTTCAATGTCTGTGTCGTACAGGCCGCGCAAAATTTGAGGCATCAGCGTTTTGGCTGTAGGTCCAGGCCACAGAGAGAACCAAGGCGCATCGTTTTTTTCTACTTGCCACGTAACGTGAGGATGACACAGAGCAAGCTGATAGATCAGCTGAGCCACCGCTTTGACTTGAACAGCAATCGGTGGCACTTGGCGTCTAGCCTGCCAGCTACCAAACAGATCGCGTACGGTTACTAGCGTTCCAGGGGCCGTAGCAATCTCTGAGACGCTTAGGGGTTCGCCGCTCACGTCATAAACAACCTGATAGCCTTGATTTTGCCAATTTTGGCCACTCTTTTGACGGTCGCTCTTTTGATGACTGCTATTTAGGCGGCTGCGAATTTCTAGCTGAGCAAGCTGAGCAATACTGTGGAGGGCTTCACCTCGAAAACCCAAAGAGCGGACGTTGAGCAGATCGGGGCGAGTCGAGATTTTGCTAGTGGCGTGGGCGATCGCTGCCTGCTGCAAATCCACCTGGTCCATACCCATGCCGTTATCGGCTACCCGTATTTGCCAGCGCTCTGGCCATAGGCTCACCGTGATTCGGCTTGCACCTGCATCCAGCGCATTCTCTACCAGTTCACGCACTACCGCTGCTAGTGAATCAATCACCTCACCAGCTGCCATCAAAGACACCACATCTAGAGACAAAGGCTGAATAGCAGCTTTGACCGCCTCGCTTTTAGCGCCGTGCATTAGGGGGTTGCCAGATGGAGCTATCGGAGTATTGTCTAAGGGGCTATCTGAATGGCTATCCGGTGAGATGTTGTCCATGGTCTCTTAATTGTACGGTTATCATCTTGACGCTTTCCTTACATGGTCAGCGCATTGCCAGCTCAGTGAGAAAAGGAGAGGCTACCGTTATGTCTAAATTAGAGTCTTATCAGCGTGAATATACGGAATGTTTGAGTTGATTAGAGCGCTTTTAGCTACGCACTTCCGTATATTCTTTGAGGTCAATTCCTTAGCACCGGGTGAAAATATAACCAATCCTGTAAAACACATACAGAGCTGCTTATCTAAAACCCAAGGGGCATTTTGGGAGCGGGTAAGAGATTGGTTCTATGTGTGCGTTACAGCTTAGTAGCCTGATCCTGGGGGCTTAAAGGGGTCAGGCTCTTTTTTCTTTTAAATGCATTTGTCGCGAGTCTTCTATGACTGACTGCGTTGGGGTACCGTTTACAAAATACCGTTTACAAAATTTTGTCTAGCCCATAGACCAAAGATTTTAGCGGCAGTACTCGGCGAATAGAGAGCAACACACCAGGCATGTAGCAGACGCGATCGCTCGTATCATGCCGCAGCGTATAAGACTGCCCCGCAGCGCCGAAGATCACTTCCTGGTGGGCAATCAACCCAGGTAGCCGCACGCTGTGAATTCTTACACCGTCTTCCGTTTGGCTACCTCTAGCACCGGCCATTTTCTCAGTTTCTTCGACCTCTGGCGAGTTGTACGCTTTGTTTAATTCTGAAAGCATTTGCGCTGTCTTTACCGCCGTGCCGCTTGGCGCATCTGCCTTTTGGTTGTGGTGCAGCTCGATAATCTCTACGTGGTCAAAATACGCTGCTGCCTGCAACGCCGCCTGCTGCAACAGCACCATCCCAATTGAAAAGTTCGGAATCAGCAAACAGCCCGTACTGGCTTTGTCTGCGAACTCAGCCAAGTCTTGAATCTGCTTGTTACTCATCCCAGTAGTACCCACCACAGGCCGAACGCCGTAGGCTAGCGCCGCTCTAACAGATTGATAGACGCTGTCGGGATGAGTCACATCTACCATCACCGCGCTGCTGCCACTAGGCGCTTCACTTTGTGCCATCACCAGCGTGGCTTCTAAATCGTTGAGCACAGGGATTTCAAGCGGGTCTACGCCGATGACCTCGCCTATATCTTGACCAATAAATTCGGGATTACGATCAATCGCACCGACAAGAATCATGTCATCAGCCGCTGCGATCGCTTTGACAATCGCTCGGCCCATTTTTCCTAACGCTCCGTTGACGACAACGGGAATCTTGGTAGCGCTTTGGGATGAATCGCTCATAATATTCGTCGCTTAGAGGGGTTTTCCTAGCTGTATTCTCGCTGAAGATCCAGGCAGATACAAAAGATATCCGTGCAGAAAATACGCACAAAAAAAGGAGCGGTGTTGCTCCTTCTAGGGATCAGAGTTTAGTTAGATCTTTGAAGATTACTAGCCTAAATCTAACCGACTTCGACTTGGCTACTATCAACCGCATCTGCACCGTCAGTGGATTTAGCAACTTTTACCATTTTGTCTAGGATAGCTTGGCTCGGAACTTTGCCTTTGAGCACAACAGTACCGCTAGTTTGAGCAACCCACAGGGTATCGATATCGTCTAGCTGGTTGTCTTCATCAAAAGCAAGCGCAACACGCTTAGCTAAGCCGCTTTCGTCAAACTTGCCGTCAATGCCAACTTTATAGTCAGGGACATCTTTGCCAGTATTGTCTTTAGTTTTTGTAGCTTTGCTAACAGAGGTAGATGCGTTTGCAGGTTTGTCTTTACCAAATATTCTTGAGAAAAATCCCATAATGTCATTCCATAGCGTAATACGTTGGCGCAGGAACCTTCCTGCTCAGCTATAAACATATTCCGTCTGGTTTATTGAAAGAATATACCTTTAGAAACAAATTATTTTTATAGATATCTTCTAAGCGGTGTAGCTAACTGACAAAAGCGTGTTCGTTTAGGGAGATTAGGCTGATGACAAAATCTGGTATTGGATCGCGGCTAGATGAGTGGAGCCGTAAGTACTTTGGGGGGCGGCGAGTGTCTGTGCAGGCACATCACCACCTACAAGACAGCCTAATGGACGAGGCCAAGCTGGACTATGACTATGTGGTGCTAACGCTAGGAGCTTGTTTGATTGCGACGTTGGGCTTGCTCTCTAATAGCGCGGCGGTCATTATTGGAGCGATGCTGGTAGCACCTCTGATGCTGCCGATTCGATCAGTAGCCTTTGGCATTCTAGAGGGCGATCTAGATCTCATCATGACCGGGCTAAAGGCACTGGGGATAGGCACGATAGTTGCGATCGCGCTTTCTGCCGCTATTGGTGTCAGCGCTGGCTTTTTAGAATATGGCAGTGAGGTGCTCTCTCGCTCTTCGCCAACGCTGCTAGATTTGGGCATTGCTATTACGGCAGGGGGCTTAAGTGGCTATGCCAAGGTGCAGCCCAAACTATCGAGTACGCTGGCCGGAACTGCGATCGCAGTTGCTCTGATGCCACCGCTGTGCGTGGTAGGGCTAGGGGTTGCTCATCTTGACAGGTCACTGACGCTAGGAGCGGGGCTGCTGTATCTCACCAACCTACTGGGAATTACGCTAGCTTGCATGGTGGCCTTTTTTCTGGCGGGCTATTCACCCTTTCGACGGGCCAGACGACCGTTAGGCATTGTCATTTTGATTACCAGCCTGCTGGTGATTCCACTGGGCTTCAGTCTAATAGATATGGTGCGCCAAAATAGATTAGAGGCCAACGTCAAAAGGGCCCTAGTTGAAGACACACAGACCTTTCGCAATATGGAGTTAGTCAGCAGTCGCACCAACTGGCAATTGCCGATTCCTGAAGTGCGAATGGTGGTCAGTGCCAGCCAACCCATCACACCTAAACAGGTGACGCTATTGGAAAACTATATTGCTCGCCGGATGAACCAGCGCTTTCGCTTCGTCTTTCAAGTCAGCGAGATGAAAGAAGTTACGCGAGAAACGACAGAGCCCTCGGCAGAGTCAGAAGTTCTATTGCGCCAATAAGATTGCGCCAGTAAGCCAGAATCAGCTGAGCCGAAACCAGCAGTCAAGGACAAGCAAGCATTATTAAAGTTACGATGAACCACTGATGAACCACTCGAACCACTACAGTTGGCAGACATCGGGTGATCTAAATCCGGAATTTGTCTAATACCATAAGTAGAATATATGACTGGCGTGCGCATGCACCCGTGCGCTGGCATATCACTTTGGCCTTAATACATGAAGGTTCTAGCTAACGTGACTGTATTACCACTGGCTTTTTAAGACGATGGCTTTATTCTGCTAACTGGTCTTCTAGCGATGGTTCGTCAATCAATATACACCCAGCCTGTTCTTATTCTTTTAACGAGCTGTTACCTTTAGTACCATTCGCCCGTTATCATCAGTATCACTAGACTGAATCATCACAGGCTGATATGTTTCTTTGTGACTTATTCTTCGCGACTGATACAAGAAGTTACGACTTTTTGAGCCGGTATATTGACTCAGCCTATTGAAAGCTTCTCTCTAGTTGCTTCTAAAGCAGAGTTTTCAAAGCAGAGTTTTATCCATTCGCAAGTCCGTCTTAGGTCAAATTCGTTATAAATATTCCTCTCACCGATTCGCTGAATTTACTAACTGAACAAGTACGAACTAAGCGCAGACGACTAAGCACAGACATCAATAGGTAGTTCGCTCAAAGCCAAGGCTCACGTTTGAAAAAGCTCAGCATAGATAGATGATAAACAGCCGTTCTAGCACGAGTTACACGACTTCTCATAAGCTGCATCCTTTAAGTTTGCTAGCACAGCTCATTAGCCGCCAGGTTAGTGGCTGTCTGAAGCTAACGACGCAGGCGGTAGAATGGCGGCTTCTACTGAACCAAGGGCAGCTAAACTTTGCGACCAGTTCAGCCAATGCTTTTGACCGACTCGATCGGCAGCTACAGGCATTTGGCGATCGCGTTCCTACCATGGTCAGAGACGAAGCTCGGTTGCTATTCGAGAGATCTGATGAGGCTGATCATATCGTCAGCCGTGACTACCGAGCTATCTGCTGGCTTGTCGATCAAACCTACCTGACGCCAGAGCAGTGTGAGCAGTTGATTGGTGCGATCGCAATTGAGGTGATTGAACCTTTTCTCAATATTCGAGAAGGCAGCTACGAGCTAGTTCCCCAGAACCAGACGGAAGGCGTTCCTACTTATTGCCGCTTAGACTTGCGTCCGATTGTAGAAGTGTGTCAGCGCAACAGTAAGAAACGCGCTGTCGGACAGCCTATAACGACTGATTTCCCACCGGCGGTCACAGAAGCTAGTAGCGGCATGAACACGTTCATGAACGGTGCGGCCCGTACGGGAATAGGCGCATCACAGGGAAACTCTACCGTTCGCGTCGGCAGGACCAGCAGCTCGACGGGGACTGATAATCTCAAGCGCACAACCTACACCGTAGCCTGCATTGACGATAGCCCAACCGTTCTTAATGCTATTCAAAAGTTTCTAGAAGATCAGAGTCTATCGGTAGTCGCTATCAACGATCCGGTAAAAGCGCTGATGCAAATTGTGCGCAGCAAGCCTGATCTGATCTTGCTTGACATCACCATGCCTAATCTAGATGGCTACGAGCTGTGCGCACTGCTGCGGCGTCATCCGCGCTACAAGCGCACGCCGATTGTCATGGTGACCGGGAATACAGGGTTAATCGACCGAGCTCGCGCAAAGTTAGTCAGAGCTTCTGGCTACTTAACCAAGCCATTTACACAGTCTGATCTGTTAAAGATGGTCTTTAAGCATCTACCGACTGAAAACTAGTTTTGCTTTACAGGTTTCTTTGATGAAAGCAGCAAAGATTGCCACTGTGCTGGTGGTTGAGGACGCACCTTCAGAAATGAAGCTGATGAGCCACTACTTGCAACAAGAGGGCTTCAGCGTTATTAGCGCCATTACGGGGAAAGAGGGATTGGATAAAGCGATCGCTCAGCAACCGGATGTGATTGTGACTGATGTTGTTATGCCAGGAATTAGCGGATTTGAACTATGTCGCAAGCTAAAACACACGCCTGAGACAAAGGAAGTACCGGTAGTTATTTGTTCATCAAAAGGACAAACCATCGACCGCATGTGGGGAATGCGCCAAGGTGCAAAGGCCTATCTCACCAAACCCTATACAAAGGACCAGCTAATTGAAGCGGTAAAAACGGCTTTGATATAGCGCTAGTCAAGCGTCAGACGAGCGTTAGACAGAGGAGAGGCGCTCGGCAAAGCTCTGAGTTGCCATGTTCTAGACACACATACATGTTCAGGCACATCTGTTCGGGCGCATCTAGGTACATCTGGGCACATCCAACTAGATACATTAAAGTAACTAACGTTGATATGAAGTATTTTAGTTTGGGCAGGCTGAGCTGAGTTCTCCAAGAGCCTCCCACCGCACACCCACTGCAAAAAATATGAGTCTCAACAGGGCAAATCATGCTTCTAGATGGCTTTCGCTATACCTAATAGCTTGTGGCAATGTCACTTTTGCTTTGCATTGCCTGCATTGCCTACGGCTCTCTGCTCCACTCGTTGAATACGCGCGTCCTCTGTCCGCAGTTTGCGCCTGATCAATAGGCGGAGGATCTCTCCCTACTTATACTCAATCCACCGTAGATCCCGATCTCAAACAACCTGAACGTCCAAAACCCTGAATTTCGCGCAGCTACAGGCACAAACCTTTCTACTATACCGCCCGTGAAAACAAAGCTCGCTATTCCCAATCGCCAAATACTTGGCGAGGCCTATCTCAAGTTTCAACTAGCCCCTCGAGTGCCTGCTGTTTTTGCGGCGAAAGTCGTTGAAGAAGCCACCGTGCTGCCAGCGTCGCAGGTAACAGCCATTCCTAATATGCCTCCTTGTATGCTGGGTCTGATAAACCGGCGCAATCGAGCAATTTGGATCGCTAACTTAGTTCAATTGCTAGGTATGCCTTTGTCAGAAAGGCCGCATCAGCAGTACAGCACTGTTATTGTCAAAGCAGGGTCATCTTTAGGGTTAGTCGTCGATGCGATTGATGGGATCATCTATCTTCTACCCGATGCCTTGCAGCCGCCGCCACCACAGGTGAATCCGATCTTAGTACCCTATATCAAGGGATGCGCGGTGCGCGAAGAGAAAATTTTACTGGTGTTGGATGCAGAAGCCGTTTTGCAATCGTCTGTTTTTCAGGGCGCTTGATCGAGGCGCGCCCGCCAGAGAGGTTTAACCAGCACGATTGAGCTGTTGAACATCTACTAATTCCTAATCCTCTACTTTTCCACGTTTGCTACATTTTTGAAGTGAGTCCGCTATGACAACTGACTTTCGCGCACCCTATCCTGGTAATGATGCTCAAGACAAAGGCGTGAATCAAACAGAAACGACTGCCGGTGGGCGTAAGGATGAGTCTGAAGCATCTGAAGTAGAAACTGAGCAGTCGGCCCGCCAAGGGATGACCTATGTAGAAGGGCGCGATCGCACCGTTTCAGCAGGCACTACGCCGCAGCTAATAGGGCAAGGCGACAGCGACCAGGGGCCGGTCGAGCGGGTCTACCGGGGGGTACGCTACGTCAAAGGAGAACGCTATGCACCTGATAAGATTAAGGTCACTAACGGTAGTGGCAGGGGACCCATACAGTGGTTCTACGATCGCCGGGTAGCTGACAAACAGCTAACCGGACTGCTAGCGTCTAAAATGCTCTCAGCGCTGGGCGTGATCGGCGTTAGTCTGCTCTTGCTGTCAACGACCGGACGCAGCCAGCTGCGCGATCAGGCAGCTTCTGAACTATCGGCAACGGCTAAAGAGCTCAACGCATCACCTAGGGCAACGCCCCTTAGTGAGGACGTGCTGGTAGAAGCGGCTGAAACATTTGTAGGGTCCGATCAGATCGCCCTCGATCTGAGTCAGGATGCGCAAGCTGCTCTCCAAACTAGGCAAGACCTCAATAAGCTCGACTATGTAGCTCTAGTTAGCCCAGAGCTTCGCGTGATCGCTAACAGTACTTCAAATCGCAGTACTGAACTCTTTAACCCGAACGACCTAGTATCTGGTGCCCTGCGTCAAGGCGAGACGCGCTCAGCTATTAGCCTGCAAACAACGACGGAACTTCAGCAGGTGGGGATCGAAGTTCCTAACGGCGCGAACGAAGCCGTACTGGTGCAGTATGTGGTGACCCCCATTTTTGAAAGGGGAAGCATATCTACCGGTGGCGCCGGTAGCGTGACGATTGGCGCATTAGTAACCGGCGAGATTATCAATAGTGAATCGCCGATAGTTCAAGGAGCACTCACTAGTTTTGCAGAAGGGTATAGCGAGATTTATCTGCAAGAGCCTAGCGGATCTTTTGATTTGGTAGTCTTGGCGCAGTCGGGCGACATCGTGACTAGGCAAAACACCGAAGCTAGCTACGACTACGATTTTTTGGTTCAGGCGATCCGAAGGGCCGCGAACGAACAGCCTGACAGCATCGTAACTGAGCGCATCAGACAACCCGATGGCGATCGCTATACAGTCGCCGCGGCGGCTATCTTAGACGGTAGCGGTAAACCGGTAGGCGTGATTCAACGAGGGCTATCAGAAAGTGCCCTTCAGCGTTTGCTGACCCGGGCAACTTGGCTGCTTATGGGTACAGCGTTATTGGCTTTGCTAGCCGATATTATCATTGCGAAGCTGCTTGGCCGCTCTATTGCTAGGCCTTTACGGAACTTACAGGCGGCGACAGAAAAATTTGCGTCGGGCGATAGGTCAGCGCGCGCTAACGTCTTTGCTCGAGACGAAGTCGGTCAAGTAGCTAGTGCCTTTAATGAGCTAGCGGCGGCGGTCGCTAGCACCGAGTCATCTTTGCGCTTTCAAAGCGAAACTCAGACAGAATCGGCTAGACGAGCTCAGACACTCTCTTCGCTCACTAGTGATATCCGTGAGACGCTCGAAGAAGCTGCTATTTTTGCTAGCAGCGTAGAGCCCGCCCGAGAAGTCTTGGCGGTAGATCGGGTTTTGATCTATCGATTTAACTCAAACTACACAGGCGGCGTAGCCGTGGCTGAATCTGTAGCAAAAGGATGGAGCCATATCAAAGGACAGACGCTCGAAGATCCGATGCTGCCTGACTCGGTAGATCGCTTCAAGGCGGGCCGAGTCTCTTTTGTAAACGATATCGAGACAGAAGATCTAACGGACTGTCACTGCCGCCTGCTGCGAGAGCTAGAGGTGCGAGCCAACATGGTTGCTCCAATTATTGTGGGTGATGAGCTAGTGGCCCTGCTGTGTGCGCATGAGTGCCGCGGCCCCCGACAGTGGCAGCCAGAAGAAGTCAATATGATCGATCAAATCGCCACACAAATTGGGTTTGCGCTATCGCAGGCAAAAACGCTAGCGTCGCAAAAGACAGCGGTGAAGCGCGAGCAACAGCTCTCTGAGCTGGTAAGCATGATCCGAGACACGAGCATCGCCGGCACCACTCGCGAGGAAACTCGAGAGCGGATCTTTCGCTTAGTCACTCGGAAAGTTAAGCTAGCAATCGAAAGCAGCCGCGTTTTGGTCTATTTATTTGACGAGAACTGGCGGGGCACGATTGTGGCTGAATCGGTTGACGTACAGTGGCCAGCCGCATTAGACACGGCAATAGCCGATCCTTGCTTTGCCGAAAAATATATTGATCAGTACCGTGATGGTCGAGTCAAGGCCACACCTGATATCTATAAGGCTGGTCTAACGCCTTGCTATCTTGGCCAGCTAGAGCCTTTTGAGGTGAAGGCGAACCTAGTTGCGCCCATTGTGGTAGAAGACGAGTTAATAGGATTACTGGTTGCTCACGAGTGTAGTGGCCCTCGTGAGTGGTCGGATTTGACTATTAACTTTGTTCGGCGGGTAGCAACCCAGCTAGGATTTGCTTTAGAGCAGGCCGAGGCCAATGCTCAAAAAGCCGCCGCGCTAACAAAAGCTAATCAGCTAGCTGATGAGTTAACTCAGCGGCAAGAAGGGCTACAGGTGCAGCTAATAGAGCTGCTAAGCGATGTAGAAGCTGCTGCTGACGGTAATTTGACGGTTCGTGCTGATGTGACTGCTGGTGAGATTGGGACAGTGGCCGATTTCTTTAACGCTATTGTCGAGAACCTGAGTCAGGTAGTCACGCAGGTAAAAGTATCTGCTACACAGGTGGATCAGTCTTTGGGTCAAAACGAGAGCGCTATTCGCGTTTTGGCGGATGAGGCGCAGCAGCAGGCGCAGCAGACAATCCTGACGCTGGGCTCGGTAGAAGAAATGACAGCGTCTATTCAGCAGGTGGCTCAGCAGGCTGAAGAGGCGGCAGCCGTTGCCAAAGCTGCCGCTGAGACGGCTATGAATGGTGGTGAGGCGATGGACCTGACTGTAAGTAACATTATGAGCTTGCGGCAGACGGTTGGCCAGACTGCTAAAAAAGTAAAGCGGCTAGGTGAGTCTTCACAGCAAATTACTAAGGCCGTTTCACTGATTAATCAGATTTCTCAGCAGACTAATATGCTGGCAATTAACGCGGGTATTGAGGCAGCTAAGGCGGGTGAAGAGGGCCAGGGATTTGCAGCCGTCGCAGAGGAAGTCAGTGAGCTAGCGACCCGCTCAGCGACGGCCACCGAGGAGATCGAGCGAATTGTGGAGGCCATTCAGCGGGAAACCGGAGACGTGGTGGGAGCGATTGAGCAAAGCACGGTGCAAGTTGTAGAAGGGACACACCGAGTAGAAGATGCCAAGGCGAGTTTGATTCAGATATTGAGCGGATCGCAAAAGATGGATGAGCTAGCACGTCAGATTTCGGAGGCTACCAGTTCTCAGGTGGTGACCTCTACGTCTGTGTCGGCGCTGATGGAAGAGATCGCTAGACTAGCGCAGCGAACCTCAGACTCTTCGCGGCAGGTAGCAGGCGCACTTGATGAAACGCTGCGCGTTTCTAAGAATCTACAGTCTCAAGTTGCGACGTTTGTGGTGGATGAGAGACCAGCAGACGAGCGAGCGGTGAATGAGAGAGCAGCCGATGGAATAGCCGATAGGGTAACGGGTGAATCGCCTAGGCGATCGCCGACAGGATCGCCAAAAGAGATAACTGAGGAGGCTAGCTATGGAATATAAAGAGCGTGAAATTCGTCTTCAGTTTCTTGACGAGGCCGGAGAGTATTTAGACTCGCTAGAAGGGGCTATTTTAGGCGTAGCTCAGCGAGGTGTAGATAACGCTGATATGAATGTAGCGCTGCGAGCCACCCATTCGATTAAAGGCGGCGCGGCGCTAATGGGCTATGGCCTCACGAGTGATTTAGCCCATCGGTTGGAGGATGCCCTCAAGGTGGTGAAGATCAATCGGAGCGAGGGGGTGACTAGCGATGTAGAAAGTCAGCTGCTGAGCGCTATGGATGCCATTCGTCAAATTGTGGAGCGCGATCGCAACAGTACACCGCTTGACGATAGCTGGGTTGATGGCTTTGTCATGCCTATTTTTGACAGCCTGTACACGACCCTCGGCGAGCCTTCCGCTGAAGATGCAGCTTCTATGATCGATGCCGATGAAGGGCAAGACGTTTTACCGCTGATTTTTCAGACGGAAGTAGAAGGAGCGATAGAAAGATTAGAGGCGCTGCTAGAAGAAAGGCCTGAAGATCTTCAGCTAGAAGCAGTAGTGATGGCCCAAGAGCTGAGCGCTATTGGCGAGATGCTGGATTTGCCACGCTTTATTCAGCTATGTCAGTCGGTAGAGGCTTTTGCCGCAGGCGCAACCAGTCACAGGCAGCTACAGGAAGTTGGACAAAGTACGCTTCAAGCTTGGCGTCGGGCTCAAGCGCTGGTAATTACGGGAAATATTGAGTCCATGCCTACAGCGCTGACAGATATAAGCTTTGAACTCGCTGATCTTGAAGTAGGCAGCGATGTACTTGGCCACGATTTCGGTCGTGCTTCTGACTTAGCAGCTAGTGAGAAAACCGCCACTGATTCAGCTTTTGCGTTTGGGGACGAAGATGATGCGGCAGTTGGCGACCTGCTTGCGGGGCTAGCTGAAACAGATGACGCGCTAGTTAGCGATATGTTTGCGGGGCTAGGAAATGAGGATGACGCCCTTATTAACGATGTGTTTGCTGACTTACATACTGACTCAGCCTCGATAGACCCGGTCGAGATGGACCAGATCGCGACTAGTCAGATAGAGAATAGTCAGATCGAAACGGGCCGGCCCGACGTGAGAGAAGAAGATGCCTTCGCCGGTGTATTCAGTAATGCTGATAGGCAAACTAGTCACGAAGATACTATCAAGCAACAAAGTCAAACGTCAGGGACTGAGTTTCGCTTTTCTGAGACGCCAAAGGCACAGGCTGAAGAGACTGAGTTCAGCGATAATACAGTGCGCGTTTCGGTGCGTAAGCTCAATGAGCTAAACGACTATTTCGGTGAGCTAACAATCGAGCGCAACCGGCTAGAGACCGAAGTCAAGCGGATGAGGAAACTGGTCAAAAACCTGGGCCAAAAGCTGCGATCGCTCAGTGAAGTCAACGAAGACGTCCAAGACCTCTATGTACAACAGCCTAACAGTACTCAGTTCTTACTTGCTGGCCAGATCAGCAGCAATGCGCTACCAGGAGGCACCTTTGCCAGCATCTCGGAGCAGTTGGGCCTTCAGCAGCCAAATTCGGTATCAAGCGCGGCTCAAGTGATCGCACAGAAAGTGAGCACCAACGGCACCACAAACGGCGTTACAAACGGCAACACCACTAGGCCGGCTAGCCCCCAAGGTCTGCCAAGCAACGCGGCGCATCATCGATCAGAAAACGGATTAGAAAAAGAATTAGAAGATGAGTTTGGCAGTGCAGCCGAGCAAGCATCTGGCTCAACGTTTCGCCATCGCTTCGACAGCCTAGAATTCGATCGCTACAGCAATGAGCATCTCCCTTTCCGCCAGATTGTAGAGTCGGTAGTGAAGCTGCAAGAAGTCGCAGACGACATTGAGCTGAGCGTTGATAAAACCGAGCAGACTGCCCGCGTCATTCACCGCACCGCGCGCCACCTGCAGCGGACACTGAACTACCTGCGGATGCGACCCCTTTCAGATATTACCAGCCGCTTTCCGCGAGCGCTCCGCGAACTAGAAATAGAGCACGGTAAGTCTGTCAAACTGATGCTAGATGGAGAGAACACGCTGATCGACCGCAATATTCTAGAAGCGCTCAGCGATCCGCTAATGCACATTGTGCGCAACGCCTTTGATCACGGCATCGAGACGCCGCAAAGGCGCGAAAGGCAAGGAAAATCAGGCCGCGGAACTATCGCCATTCGAGCGTTCAACCGCAGCAGCCGGACGATAATTACAGTTAGCGATGATGGGAACGGCATTGCGCTAGATAAGATACGCGATCGCGCTCAGTCTATGGGGTTAGATGCAGAGCTGCTTAGATCAGCTAGCGAAGCTGAGCTGCTTTCCCTCATTTTTGAACCGGGATTTAGTACCTCAAAAGAGGTTACAGCCCTATCTGGTCGCGGTGTGGGCATGGATGTTGTGCGCAACAACCTCACTCAGATTCGAGGCGACATCAGCGTTGATACCGCAGCCGGAAAGGGCACCACGTTTACCCTTTCCGTACCCTACTCTCTTTCTATTACTCGCGTCATGCTAGCAGAAGGCAATCGGATGCTAGTAGCAATACCCACTGACATGATCGAAGAGATCAGCCTATGCGAGCCAGAAGATGTATATAAAACTGACGGTAAGCCGATACTACATTTTAGGGGCGGCGCAGTACGCCTTATCCAGCTATCGAACTGGCTATCTTTCAACTGCACTAGACAAATTGACACCTTAGAGCAAACGCCTTCGCTCAATCAGCCTAGCGTGATGATTTTTCGCATGGGCGATCAGCGCTTGGGACTGCAGATCGATCGGTCTTGGGGAGAGCAAGAGGTGGCTGTACGTCGAGTAGAAGGACCTATTGCGCTGCCAGCAGGCTTTAGTAACTGCACTATTTTGGGCGATGGCCGCGTGGTACCGCTGATGAGCCTGCCAGATTTGGCGCGATGGGTGCTCAACTGTGAGGGTACAGGCATTAACTCGGCGGCAGCACTATACTCAAATCCGGTGCTCAACGGGGCTATGGATCCGGTGAGCTTACAGATGACGCCGGATAGAGTGCGACATCAGCCCCGCTTTTTGGTAGTGGATGATTCGGTGAATGTGCGACGGCTGCTGGCACTCACTTTAGAAAAGGTAGGCTACGAGGTCATACAGGCTCGCGACGGGCAAGATGCGTTAGAAAAGCTAGAAACCGGGGTCGAAATCGACAGCATCGTGTGCGATGTAGAGATGCCTCGAATGGACGGATACAGCCTGCTATCTAAGCTGCGATCAACCCCTGAATTTATGAAAACTCCGGTAACAATGCTGACCTCGCGCAGCGGCGAGAAGCATCGAAACTTGGCAATGGATTTGGGGGCAACAGCGTACTTCTCAAAACCCTATCAAGAGCAGTCGTTATTAAAAAGTCTGGCCGACAGCCTAGCAAAAGCAACCAGAGAGGCGACTAGAGACGCGGCTAGAGACGCGGCTAAAAAGGCGACTAGAAAAGCAACCAACGAGGGCTATCAAGAGGGCTATCAGTAAAAATTAACCAGTGAGGTCAGCCACCAAAATCAGCTAATGAGGCCTCTACTAGGAAATCAACAGAGAGAAATCAACAGAGAGAAATCAACTAGCAAAAAGTCGACTAGCGAGAAGTTGACGGCAGTGCAGAGCAGCGATGAGAGAATCAGCAGTAACCAGTAGCATGACAGACAATACTATCAACATTACGCTGAAGCTATTTGCGGTCTATCAGGAGGCGCTAGGAGTGCCAGAAAAAGAGATGCAGCTACCTGCCGGAACGACAGTAGGCGAGGTACGCGATCGCATCATTCAGGCCCATCCAGTTCTTGCGCGATGGAAAGACCTCACTCGCTTTGGTCTCAATCTCCAGTTTGTAAACGCCGACACTTTGCTTAAGCAGGGTGATGAGCTCGTTTTGATTCCACCCGTCAGCGGCGGCTAGCGTCTGTAGCGATCGCGAAGCTAGGGACAACCAGCTAGAAACAGACCAGCTAGAAACAGACTAGCTAGGAATAGATCAGCTAGGGATAGTAAAGCGGTCAACGAAAGCCATAGGTCGAAGAAAGCTATAGAAAGACAGATAAAGTCCTTAGCAGGAGTTATTCACCAGCTCAATCTCAATCTGAAAATAATAGGCTTCATAGGCGACGCCATCAAACCACGTGTCTCCATGATTTTCTAGCAGCCATCCGTATAGCCCGCTATCGATTGGCTGCACGTTGGACGGCTCGCTAGGACTTTCTCCCTTAGTCTCTAAAAACCATCGGTCGAGCGCTTCGTTCATTGAGTCATAGCCAGTGCTCGTTACTACCCGGCCCTCCTTTAAACTACCAACTTCATCAATCAAAACGCCTATCGCACCTGATAGGGAAGCCTCATCTTGATAGCAGCGATCGCCAGTGTACTCAAGCGCGTAGACTTTGCCATTTAGAAATTTTGGGCCTTCAGAAGCAAATCCTTGAATGGCTGTTGAAAATTCGTTCAGGCCGGCTGTATCTCTAAAAGTTGTTCCAACAGGGCTGTATGTCTCAGGAGACTGCTCTGATGGCGGATTCTTTGCTGGCGGCGGATCTTTATCTGGCAGCGGCCCGTCTTCTGATGGCGAGTTTTCTTCTTCTGGCAGGCTTTCTTCCAGCAGGCTTTCTTCTAGCAAATCCTCTGGCGGCAAATCCTCTGGCGGCAAATCCTCTTGTGAAACTGGCTGTGGCAACGGTTCTTCCGCGAGTGGAAACGTTTCTAGGTTAGGCGTTAGGATCGGCGGCGGAGCAGCCGGTACGGGTTCTGGCTCTGGTTCTACTACAGAGTTTAGTTCTGGCGGCGGTTTTAATTCAGTGGTGGTTGGTAAGCTGCCGATAGGTAGAGTAGAAACCTGAATCGGTTCGAGCAGCTCTAGTGTGGGATCTTCTGGCTTCTCGGGCTCGGGGGGAATTGGCAAACTTAGGCCTATAGCGTGCAAACTCAGCGAGACCAGCAGCAGTGGACTTAGCCAATGCACCCTTTTAGACCAAGAGAATTTTGACCATTTAGGCTTAAAAGCGCTCATAGCTCACACTGACATAATCTGAAGAAAACCACGTCTGACATTTGGACGCTTGTATGACTGCTCTACTTATATGACTGCTCTATGAGTACGACAATTGAGGACATACGGATTAAGTAGCTCGCTGCCATAGACAATTCAGGTGGGTTGAAGATAGACAATCTTGCGACTTTGGGTGATAAATACGAAGAAGGAACCCGCCTCGAGTCAGATGAAAAGGTCAGATAGCCACAAAATAAAGCTCGGTAAGCCCATAGTTTTGCTTCTAGCTATAGTTTTAACGGCCATAGGTATCATTGTCATGCAGTCTGCGACCTTGCCTGTCCGTATGCCCGTCGAACCACAGACCGAAACGCTAGATGCTCCGAAGCTTTTGAGCGACCCTTTTCTTCAGCGGCCAACGCCTTCCTCGGTTCAGGTGGTCTGGTTTACTGAGTTTGACGGAACAGAACATACCGTAGAGTATGGCGACGGGATGAGTGCGATCGCTACAACCACTCAGCTAAGTCGCACGCGTGAAGATAGTGATTCAAAAGTGCCAGGCCGCACCTACTCAAAAGTCACAGCTCGTCCTATCTGGCGGCACGAAGCTAGCGTCATAGGCCTTGCGCCACAAGAGCGGGTTGCCTATCGGGTGCAGAGTAGACACGCTAACGGTCAGGTGGCCACTAGCGATCGCTTCACGCTGAGCGCAGCTCCCCCGGCTGGGCAACCGCTGACTATTCTACTTACATCCGATCACCAGCTAAAACTGCTCGCTTCTGCAAATCTTCAGAAAGTAGCGGAAACAGCGGCTCACGTCGATGCAGTCTTTTTTGCGGGTGACTTGATCAACGTGCCCGATCGCGCCTCTGAATGGTTCGACGACGCCAGGGGCCTAGCCCTATTTCCAGGGTTACAGGGCCGCGCAGCCTATGACCTGAAGAAAACATCGGCAAAAGGTCAAGGAAAAGGCCCAGAAAAAGACGGCGAGGAAAACGAGTTGACTACCCGTTACACAGGCGCTCAGCTTATTCAACACGCGCCGCTTTTTCCGATAATTGGTAACCACGAGGTGATGGGCCGCTATTCTGATAGCGATTCACTCAACGCGCAGTTTAACAATACGCTTCCTCGTGAGCGAGTCGATGAGTTTTACCCAGCGCCTGATGGAGATGTGCCAGCGACTGAGTGGATCAAAGACCACTCATATAACACTCAGACCTACGAGGAGATCTTTTCTCTACCAACGGCGATGCTGCCCGACGGTAGTCAGACCAGTACCTACTATGCGACAACCTTTGGCGACGTGCGCCTAGTTTGTTTGTACGTTACTCAAGTTTGGCGATCGCCTGCTCTTACCCCGGAGGTAACAGGCCGCTACCGCGAAAAAGTCGATGCGCTCGACGCGCCAGAAACCTGGGGCTATGGCCAGCATATTTTTGAAGACATTCGCCAAGGCAGCCCGCAGTACCAGTGGCTACAGCAAGAGCTAGCTAGTGACGAGTTCAAGAGCGCCAAATATAAGATTGTGATGCTGCACCACCCGCCGCATACGCTAGGAGGGAACATTGCGCCACCTTTTACCGATCCGGTTCAGGTGGAAAATCGGTTGGAAGACGGTACGCTGCAATCTATTCAGTATGAGTATCCACCTGAGGACGATTACATTATTCGCGATTTGGTGCCGCTACTCGAAGGGGCTGAGGTTCAGCTAGTGTTTTACGGACATTCTCATCTGTGGAATCGCTTCGTGAGTCCAAACGGAACGCACTATTTGGAAACGTCTAATGTGGGCAATAGCTATGGTGCGCACACCGCAGGTAATCCTCGAGAGGTGCCTACTGATGAAAAAGTTGCCGCCGCAGGCGATCTGACACCGTTTCGTGAAGCGTATAGTGCCGTAGGCGATCCTAATGGATTAGAGCCGATCATGCCGTCAGTTTCACCGCTGACGGATGAGCAGGGCAATCAGCTACCCTACATCGCAAGTAACGACATTACCAGCTTTACACTGTTCGATACTAGCTCTGGCAAGCTTAGCAGCTACTATTTTGATGCTCGCGAGCCCGAGTCTGCTGTGGTTAAGTTCGATGAGTTTACGATTGGAAGCATTGGCGATTAGCGCAAGACTTCTTCACGAGCGTGAGCTGAGTCTGGTTTTGAGGTTTGCTTATTTGAGGCTTGATTGTCTAAGAAAAGCCTAAAATAGGCTGACTGCGAGAGTTCTTTGAGCGGAAAAAGTAAATACGTCAGCGGATTGATGGTAACGATGATATTGCGGATGTCCCGCTTGGCTAAAAAGACGATGACTCGCGCGATCGCATCTGCACTCATCACCCCTGCCGGATTCAAATCGCTCTTAAACGGTCCTAATATCAGCTTGCGAATCACACAGGGCGCATCTGTGCGGCGCACATTTACCAAATCGCCCATCAGCCGCTTAGAAATCTCATAGAGCGGACTAAAGGCCGGGTTGACTTCGGCCTCGGAGGTATTGACCCACACTTCTTTGGTCGCCCTGCCGGTGCGATTATCCACCGTCGTCAAAAAGGTCTCCATCAGTCGCCAAGCTGACAGCGCGTTTACCTCTAGCGATCGCTCAATCGCGGTGACAGACGTTTCACCCATCACGTTAACGCCATGGTTAAGCAGCAAAATATCCACTTTATGCAAGGCCGCTTTTAACTCAGTTTCTCTGCCCGCCTGCCAGCGGACTGTGCTGGCCGAGCCCGGAATATCGGTGTTAGCAGAAGTCGTGAACGCAATCGGCTTAGCGCCTTGAGCGGCTAGCGCTTTGATCAGCGCGCGGCCCAAGGTGCCAGAAGCGCCGGTAACCGCGACAGATTTTCCCTTTAGAGAGAGCGCGGTGCCCATGAGTTTGTCACTCATGGGAAAAAAGCCTGCGTAATAGGCGTTGGTGTCGTCAAAGTGATGCCGCCAGTGATAGGTGCGATTGACCAGCCAGTAGCTAGGAATGCCCGTTAGCGGACCGGGTTCATGGGTGAGATCGGTGCTAGCAAGTAGGCCGCGCGACCGTAGCACCGCCGCGCCCAAAAAGCCTGCCGCATACAGCACCCCAATCCATAAGCCCGGCGTCTGTAAAGCTACAGCCGCTATGCCTAAAACTGCCATCATAAAAACCGCTTCTGGCGCGTCGTTGTAAAGCTGCGCTTTGCGGTACACCTCAGTGCTAAGGGGTGAAAAGTCTTTCTTGTAAGCCCGGTGATGCCAGCCGTGTAGCCGCTGTAGCGGGGCCCACCGATGGCTAAGCACGTGATAGAAATCGCGAACCATCTCTACCAAAAAAATAGAAGCTGCGGCCCAAACAAGCTGACCTGAGTGCGCCGCTAGCAAGCCGATGAACCCTAAGCGTCCTGAGAGCATAGAAAGCTAGCCTAAAAGGCCAGTTAATCAACGTTACTGAAAGGTTCATGGTAAACCGCTTAGGCTAGGCGTCACAACCTTAATATATAGCGATTGAAAATCCAGGTATTCTGACTATTAAGTAACGTCCATATATACCGTCCTTAATCTGGCCATTCTTCCTTATTTGGCCATTCCGTAGGAGCGTTTGAACTGGGCATCTCAACTAGGTATTTAACTGGCATTCTAACTAGCATCTAACTGGCATCTAATTTCTGGAGAGTAAACACCATGAGAGCGGCGCTGCACGAGCAGGAAAAAATCAACCAGGCAAAGGCGATTGACTACAGCAGCGTCTCTGCTATCCCCGAGGTGTGGCCGATTGTCGCAGCTAAGTACGGTGAGCGTATCGCCCTGCATGACCCGCATACTAATCCGGCGACGCAATACACCTACCGCCAGCTAGCCGACGCGATCGCTCAGTTTGCCGCAGGCCTACAGGCGCTAGGCGTACAGCCTCAGGAGAAAGTTGCCCTTTTTAGCGAAAATCGCCCTCGCTGGATGGTTGCTGACCAGGGCATTATGACCGCCGGGGCAGTTGACGCGGTGCGCGGTGCCAACGCTGACAAAGCCGAACTGCTGTTTATCTTGGAAAATAGCGACAGCATTGGCCTGGTCGTGCAAGATATTAGCGTGCTGAACAAGCTAGCGGGTGACTTGAGCGATCGCGGCTTGCGCTTCATCATTTTACTCACAGACGAAGCGGCTGAGATAGACGCAGATCTAGGCGGTGCTAAGCTGCTCAACTTTTCTGAGCTGATGAAGCTGGGGACTGAGCTAACGCCTGTGGTTTTTGATCGCAGCTTCACCGCTACCTTGATGTATACCTCTGGCACTTCTGGAATGCCTAAAGGCGTCATGCTCAGCCAAAGCAATTTGTTTTCTCAAATCGCGGGTGCGGGCAGCGTGGTTAGCGTTGGCCCAGAGCAAAAAGTGCTCAGCATCTTACCCATTTGGCACTCTTACGAGCGTTCATTCGAGTACTTCACCCTCTCTCAGGGCTGCCAGCAAATCTACACTAATATTCGCGCGGTTAAAACAGACTTCAAAACCCACAGCCCGCAATACATGGTGGCAGTGCCGCGCCTGTGGGAGTCTATTTACGAGGGCGTGCAAAAGAACTTCCGCGCTCAGCCGGAAAATAAGCAAAAGCTGGTGCAGTTTTTTCTCGGCAAAAGCCTAGAGTACATTCGGGCTAAGCGCACGGTAGCAGGGCTAGACCTAGACAATATGGACGCATCGGCTGGGCAAAAGCTGATGGCGCGGCTGCGGCAGGTTTATCTGTGGCCGATTCATCAGATAGGCGATCGCATTGTCTACAGCAAAGTCCGCGACGCTATGGGCGGCCAGGTTGACTATCTTGTTAGCGGCGGCGGCTCTATCGCCGACTATCTTGAAGACTTCTACGAAATTGCTGGAATTGAGATTCTAGGCGGCTATGGCCTAACTGAGACCTCACCTATCACCCACGTACGCCGCCCCTGGCACAACCTGCGAGGCGCAGATGGCCAGGCAGTTCCGGGCGTTGAAACCGCCATCGTCCATCTTGAAACGCGCGAGCCGATGCCCGTTGGCACGCCTGGCCTGGTGCTTATTCGGGGACCGCAAGTGATGCAAGGCTACTACAAAAATCCAGAGGCAACCGCCAAGGCAATCGATTCAGAGGGCTGGTTCGATACGGGCGATTTGGGCAAGCTGACGGCCTGGGGCGATTTGATTATCACGGGCCGCGCCAAAGACACCATCGTGCTAACTAATGGCGAGAATATTGAGCCAACGCCGGTCGAGAACGCCTGCCTGCGCAGCCCCTATGTAGACCAGATTATGCTAGTGGGCCAAGACCAGAAGGTCATCGGCGCACTGGTTGTACCGAATAAAGAGACCCTTGAAGCCTGGGCGGCTAATAAGGGAATAGATGCAAGCGATCTCGACGGTCCGCCGATTCGAGATTTGTTTAAAAAAGAGCTGAAGCGGGAGGTGTCTAATCGTCCTGGCTATCGACCGGATGAGCGCATCGGACCGTTCGCCCTGCTAGCCGAACCCTTCACGGTAGAAAATGGGCTGCTAACGCAGACGCTAAAGGTGAGACGGGCTAAGGTGTATGAGCGCTACCAGCAAACTATCGATGCACTGTTTGAGTCATCGCCATAAATATCATCGTAGATATCACCTCGAAACGATAACTAAGGGTCCAAATTTGCACTAGGCTGCTTCAATGGACTCTGATTTGACCAGATTTGATTGAATGTTTTGAAGTCCTCCTAAATTTATTTACCTAGAGCGTCATGGAAGTTTCTCAAAATCAGCTACTGCTCAAGCGCGTTGTCAATATCAAAGCAGTAGTCACTCCCCTTTGGAAAGAAGAGGCGCAAAAGCAGCTTCAAGGCCAGCTCAACCAGATTGACGGTCGATTGCAGCAGCTAGAAATGCAGAACCAGCGCATCCTTTCAGAAATGCAAAAGCAAGGCACCAACCCGTCTGAAGCAGCGGCTTCTCCGCAAATTAGCAGTGTGCAAAACAAGCTCAATCAGGATAAAAGCCAGCTGCTTCAGCAGAAGAACCAGCTGCTTCAGCAGCTTCAGCAGGTGCAAACGCTAGAGCTAGAAAAAGAGGTCAGCCAGGGTCAGATAGATAGCTTTTTTCAGGTGAGTGTGGGCGACCACATGATCAAGAAAATGCAGGTAGAGATTCTACTGCGCGATGGCGTGGTCGAAGATATTCGCGGCGAGCTGTAAGAGATTCCCACGACAAGATACAATTAGGCGCTGACGATTGTCAGAGCGCTGTTGTCGATTAGTACCCCATCCATGATCCGCGAAGTCTTCATGCCTGCTCTCAGTTCTACGATGACTGAGGGAAAGATTGTTTCCTGGGCCAAGTCTGCTGGCGATAAAGTAGAAAAGGGCGAAACCGTTGTTGTCGTCGAATCTGACAAGGCGGACATGGATGTGGAGTCTTTTTATGAAGGCTACTTAGCCATTATCATTACCGAAGCGGGTGAGATGGCACAGGTAAATGATGCGATCGCCCTGCTAGCCGAAACAGAAGACGAAATAGAAGCCGCTAAGCAAAAAGCTGCCGCCCTTATGAACGGCGGCTCTACCGGCGCACCCGCCGCAGCGCCAGCACCCGCACCGGTAACCCCCACACCGGCGGCGACTGACGTTTCTCAGCCCGCTCCTGCCGTTCAGGCCCAGCCAGCGGCTTCTGATTCTGGTTCTAGCTCTGAGTCTGGCTCTAGCTCTAGCGCTGGTTCTGGCCGAGTAATTGTCTCCCCCCGTGCTCGAAAGCTCGCTAAAACGCTAAAGGTAGACCTGAGCACCGTCAATGGCTCGGGTCCCCATGGCCGTATCGTCGCTGGAGACGTTGAGCAGGCCGCCGGTCAAACGCCTACCCCAACGCCAGCTCAGCAAAATGCAGCGGCGACTGCTCTAGTCGCTCCAGCCGCCGCTTCAGCAGTCGTTCCAGCAGTCGTTCCAGCAGTCGTTCCAGGCGCATCCAAAGCCTCGGCCCCAGCGGTTTCTGCTCCACCCGCTGCGCCAGGTGAGCTAGTCGCGTTCAATACGCTTCAGCAGGCAGTCGTGCGCAACATGGACGCTAGCCTTGCTGTGCCCGTTTTCCGCGTCGGCTATACCATCACGACCAACGAGCTAGACAAGCTGTACAAGCAAATCAAGCCTAAAGGGGTAACGATGACAGCGCTACTGGCAAAAGCTGTTGCCGTGACCTTGCAAAAGCATCCGGTCGTCAACGCGAGCTATGCAGCCAGTGGCATTCAGTACAGCAGCAGTATTAATATCGCCGTTGCTGTCGCCATGCCTGACGGCGGGTTGATTACGCCAGTACTGCGCGGCGCTGACCAGATGGATATCTATTCGCTTTCTCGCACTTGGAAAGACCTAGTCGCCCGGTCGCGCTCAAAGCAGCTTTCGCCAGAAGAGTACAACTCTGGAACCTTTACCCTTTCAAACCTAGGAATGTTTGGCGTAGATAGCTTCGATGCCATTTTGCCACCTGGGCAGGGCTCTATTTTGGCGATTGGCGGCTCGCGCCCCCAGGTAGTGGCAACGCCTGACGGCCTGATGGGCATTCGTAGCCAAATGCGGGTGAACATGACTAGCGATCATCGGATTATCTATGGTGCGGACGGCGCGGCTTTCTTGAAAGACCTGTGCGACTTGATTGAAAATAATCCCCAGTCCTTGACGCTGTAGAGCTTAAGAAACAGTTGCTAGAAAACAGTTGCTAAAAAACAGTTGCTAAAATCGGGAATCGGCGACTGGGCACTGATTATAGAATCAGGTTCTGAAAATAAAAATTATGATGAAGCGTTTGCTGAGTGGATTTTGCACAGCAGCTGTGCTAAGTGCTGCTTTGTGTACACTGCCCTTGCAGGCTTTGGCACAGCCAACTGAGGGCTGGATTTCGACTACGGTAGAGGGAGGCGTGGCTAACTTGCGATCGCAGCCGACCAGCATCGCTGATGTTCGCGCAACCGCCAAAAACGGTAGCCGCTTCAGCATTATCGGTTCGGCAGTCGATAGTGTTGGCTATGTGTGGTATCAGATTCGGCCCAGTGTAGTAACGCCTACTGATTCTGTTTGGGTACGTTCAGACTTGGTTAGCTTTGTTGCGCCAATTGCAGCCCAGCCGAAGAAAAGCTGTGATAGTGCGATCGCGCAGGTAGAAGATCAGCTTAGGGCCGTGCCCAATGTACAAATCGTTGAGCGTAGCCAAAATCGCCACGGCTACCGGATAAATGTACCACCCGGTCGGCAGGACATCGCCAGCTTTCGCCTGGGCGGCAGCGGCGCAGCAAATGTCATGGCCTCTACGGTGTTGATGAACGGTATGGCCGCTCAGATGATAGAAAACTGTCCGACTACAGGGATTGTTAGCTTTTCTATTCCTAGCTATGCCGATGGCTATGTTCACTTTGGCTATATGCCAGAAAATACGGTTCGCCCTTTTCAGTGCAGGCGAGGCCCAACGAGCAATGAGGGTCTACCTAGTTGGGGCGAGCGCAATTGCTTGTAGTGGAGAGTGCAAGCCTTTAGGGGGCAAAAGATTAGGGGGCAAGACTTAGCCGGATCAGATTACGAGACTAGGTAATGAGATTTCTCTAGTCTTGCTTGCTTTACGTCAGCAGCGTCGCAAATAGCGCTTTCATTAGCTGATTTCGGCAAATCTGCATCTCCTCACCGGTTGCGGGCCTGTCTAGCGTCGGTCTATGGCTTTCGAGCACGCCGCGCGCGTCTGTCAAAAAGTCTTCGAGATGGCCGTTGTAGCGCTTTTGTCTAAATAGGGGCGCTCGGAGTAGCGGGTTAGTTTGCAGCCTGTATTTGCTGTGAAACATAGCAAAGATTCTGTTGATATCTTCTACAATGGGCGATCGCTCACTTGCCGGTAAAAGGTGCAGATGAAGGGTCATACAGGTAGCTGAAAATATCTTGCCGATGTCGGCAAGCTCATTGATACGACGCGGATAGAGATCTTGAACAGAGTTAATTTCTCTAGAGCTGTATTGAGCTGTCGCTGCGTTTCCTTTAAATGAGCGCGTTATTTTTCTGCTCTTGCTACCTTGTTCTTTATTGCTTTCTATCTGGCAGCCGTCTTCTGCAATCGCCCAGGCCAAATCAAACAGTCGCCTTGCCAGAGTGAGCTTAAAGTCCCAATTTACCGGGCCTGTAGGTTCTTCTTTTTCAAATTCTTCGGTCGCATCGCTGCATAAAAGGTAGAGTCCTCTGGCAAAGAACAGATGACAGGTGCTGGTGCCAAAGAAATAAATGCTTCTACCAGGAGAATCTGCTGTTAGCTTGGGAATGTCTTCTTTGTTAATAGCGAGTAGAGAGATATCAAGCGTCAGAAATTCATTATTGTCACTGACTTCTCTCTTCTTTTTTAGCCCTCTGTCTTCAAAGATAGCTGGCAGCCTTTCTATAGAGTAGCGTCCGTGGGATTCAAACGTGTTAGGCAGGCCGCTCTTCTCTTTGATGGTGTTGTAGCACTGGCGGCCTACTTTGGCGTAGGTCAGCAGGGCATGATCTCTTAGCCGCTTTGCCCAATCAAGGCATTGCTTGCGGTCGAGCGCGCGAGGTGCCTTGGTGTTGGGGTCGGAAAGCCTTAGCTGCTCAGGGTCGGCGTAGGCAGCCGTGAGATAATAGCAGCTCTGAAGCGCTGCGTAGTAGGCGTACGATTCACTTCCGCCGTCCGCAGCTACGTATAGTCTGGCTTTTTCTAGTAAATAAAGCTTTCCCCAGTGCACAGAGGCTTCTGTTCTCTGCTGCCTTGAAAATTTTTCGGTAGGGAGCCAGTTATCGGAATTTGGCACTAGGCGAGGAAAGAAGGTCAGCAGTCTCGATCGCAGCAGATAAATTCGGCTTAATAGCTGGTAGTGAGGCGTGAACGTACCTTGAGAGACTTCTCCAATCACGATGTATTTTTTCAGCCGCGTCTTCACATGCTCTTCGGCTAGGTTGAGCGTATCCCAGGCTTTTTCGACTAGCCACTGACGGGTCAGATCGGATGGAAACTCACGGCTGTATTTGGGATTGGTCTCTTCAAGATCGTATAGATAGTAGTAAGTTGCTTTGCAAAGAAGATAGCGAACGATCAGCCGACTAGAGAATACTTCACAGCTATCGCTACCGATATCAGTGCTTCCTCTAAGGACTAGGCGAGCGTAGGTTTCTATAATCTCTATCTTTTTAAGATTGTGATAGCCCGCTCTATAGGCACCTTCTTCAAACAAGGCTTCGGCGATTGAAAGAAAAGCATCGAAATAGATATTGGCATCGTCTTTACAAAGCGATCGCCCCTTAAAGATCGAGCCTAGAATGTCGTCGCGAATGGTGCCAATCATGGCCATGGAAGAAAAAGGATAGTACTTCAGCTTTTGCCAGGCGCGCTTGAGAGCAATCTGTCGCTCTACTTTTTCGCAAAGCTGCTGAATGTATTCGTTCGGATCAATGCCCGTATTGCGGATGGCCTGCAAGCGCGCCTGCAAAGAAGACTGAGCCTGCGCAATAAGAAAGTCAAAGCCACAGAAATCGCCGTGCCCCGTCGGGTCGCCAAAGGAGGCATCATCGTAAGGAGAGTCGCTTTCCTCAAAAGCCCAGATCGCCTGCCCAACTGACCGGTTGTGACACAGCTTGACTAGACTATGCGCCCATATGGGAGAAGAAACATTCTCTCTGATGATGGTTTGAGTAGAGGTAACATCATGAGCAATGGGGAAAAACCTACTCAAACAAGGAATATCAGAAAGAAGAGTCGTGTTGATGACTTTGACAATGTGAGAGAGCGTGCCGCCAACGCCGGTGCTGCTATAGGTAAAATCTACCCGGTGGTAGGGGTGGGTGGCTTCTATGCGATCGCTCGAAATAGTCTTAAAAGTCTCTGGGACAACGCACTTGTAGATATCTGGAACTTTGATATAAAAGCCGAGCGTCAGCTTGCTGACTTTTTGAGAAGCGAGTTCGTAGTCACTAGGACTAGGATTGTCGCCTGGCAGCGAATGATCTGCATTGCCATCGAGCTCTTGAAGGCTCACATTCAGCAGGCGAGGATAGGCGCTATCAAGCTTGTGCATCCCCAGACTATCATCAAAAAAGGGTAAGGGCCCTCTCGCTTCTATGGTGACCTGCTTTAGATATACGGGCAATTGAGCGGTTAGGCGCTCGTTGTTGACTACGGTTTGTGACAGCTTCTTGATAAAGGCGGGCTGCAAATAGCGGCTAATGAAAGGGTGGTCGGTGGCATTATCGACCAAAAAAAACTGAGTATTGCCGCTACGAACGAGCAGCCGTCGAATTTCGCGCTGTGCCTTACGACTAAGTTCACCAATTGTATCTTCGCTACCAGGCTCTCTTATCCGCGACTGAAGTCTGCTAGATCTGGCGGGCAGATAGCTAAGCGCGGCTCTCACCGAGCTTTCAATCAGCTCGTTGACTTGGTCAAGATTGTTGACCGCGGGGCCCGTTGCAGTAAACTCAAGGCCGACAGCTTCTTTGTAGGCTTTAAAGATAGCCTCGTAGTTTTCTGTGCCGTCTTTGGTTTGTAGAGAAAGGAGGGTTTGCTGAAGCAGCGTCAGCTTATCGCCTACTGGCAAATCTAGCCGCTTTCTTTCTTCAGGAGACAGCTCAGTGAGCTGATAAAGCGCAATCAGGATATCTTCTGTGGTAAGAACGCGATTGTAGGGCTCTTCGTAAGCTTCATAGTCTCGAATTAGCGTTTCTTTTAGCGTGGCTAGCATTTCTACCAGGCGACCTGTGGTGACTCTGGCGGTAGTGCTATTGGCACTAACAGAGTCATACCAAGTATCTTCTTCTGCGAGAACGGCAGAAATTATTCTACGCAAGGCGTCGTCGCCTACCCGCTGGGCAGTCTGCTTATTGTTAGGAGAGCCATCGGGTTTGCGACTAATCGCTAGACGGCCTAGCAGATAGCGATACAGACGATAGCTGCGAGCGCTATCAGGCGGCCTCGAATAGACCATATCTACGTGCTAAAGGTAACTTTTTTGACGACTTTTGGGGTAATATCACCAATCAAAAGAACCTGATGAGGGTGACGATTGCCACAAGTGTAGCCAAAAACGGACACCTATTGGCGCTTATCTATACCAAACAAAACGAAATAGAAGATAAAGCGAGATAGTTGGTAGTGTCTGTTACCAAACAACTGGGAGAGACTAACCACCCATTGCACTATGCAGCAGTTTTGCATGGCCAGGGAGCTGGCTACTTCAATCAAAATAGGTGATTACAATGATGGCAACTGAGGAAACCACCCGGTCAAAGTGTAGATTTCCCCAGTTGCCTGTTGTCACTAGAGGTAAATCCAAATGACTTATGGACAATATATCAGCAACGTGTGTCGTTACCTGTAGTCAATTTCTGTTTGATTACGAATGTTTGATTACGAAATTACAGCGCTAAGAAGATTTGCCGCTATGGGCAAGTCACACATCTACTAACCTTTCGGAGGACAATCGTATGAATAGACGATTAATTGGATCAGGCGATCAGTTTAGCGATACGCATTATCTTGAGTGCCCTCGCTGCCGCCGTCACAGCATCGTATCTACAGGAGAAGGCAAATACGCCTGCTTGAACTGCCACTGGCAGAGAGATGTTGCTAATGGCTGGGGGGATGGTCCACCACCCTTTATTGTGATTGTGGCTGTTGTCATCATTGTTGTAATCATGATGAGTGGTGGCTAAATCAGCCGCTGATAAGGGCCTAATTTGTTCTGATTTTTATCGAGAGAAATTGAGTAGCCCGGTCCCTGGTAGTCGTCGGCGACTACCAGGGATTTTTTTGTTTACTACACCGTTTGCTGCTATACCGCCTGCTATATCGTCTGCTACACCATGCGTCGCAGCAGGCTGATGGATTCACCAGGGACGGGGGCGATGACGAGTGGGGTCTCGATGGCGAGTACGGGGGTCCAGAGGGTTTCGGCGTAGTGCAGGCTTGTGTAGTAGGTGAATAGTCTGGCGGACGGCGGCGGGCGGGCCGAGCAGGATGTGCCGGATGGATCGACCGGGGGGCGTGTAGATGGGTAAGGGGGTGAAGGGGAGCGACTGCGGGGCAGCTAAATTTTGGCCGCCGGGAGAGGGCTGCTGAGGCATCAGGGTGGTTGTCATGGGTTTTCTCTGAGGGGTTTCCTAGAACGAAGGGGAGAAAAACCAAGAAAAACATAGCCCCCCCAACTTGCCATAAGTCAGGGGGGCTGTGATGATAACCAAACCTCTCTCACTGGTCGTTGCAGTGTTAGGGGCGAGCTGCTAGCGTTGGCTGGTACCAGTGCTAGCGGCGGCTAAATTTTTCAAGGCGGTTGGGCAATGCCGCAGCGCGATCGCTGGGCGAGTGCCGTATCAGCTAGCGTATCAGGCTGCTTTTGAAAGCGTCAACTATTTGGCGTTGGAGTATGGGTGGATGGTGAGGAGAGACGTTCTTCTGCTATTTGTGGCTGAGCTGATTATGGCTAGCTCAGTGATGGTGGGACTATAGCCGTCCGCCATCATAAGTGAAAAGAATAAGTCCCTAAATGGACTAGCTGTGCGCTCGATTTTCGAGCTAGGATCAACAGACTTTCGTTCATGAGTCGAGATGCTATGGGTCAGTCTGTTGCGGTTGATAAGTCGGCTCAAGTAGAAGCACTCAAAGGCTTTATCCGCCAGCAAAGAGACAGTCGTCAGGTGAAGAAAGCGCTGGCGGTCAAGCTGCTCTATCAAGGGCACAGCTATGAATCAGTCGTGAGTATTCTCGACGTCTCGCTTGGGGCGATACACGAGTGGAAGCAACTGTACGAGGCCGGGGGACTTCCAGGCTTTGAACCCAAACATAAAGGCAGTAAGGGCTACTTAACGCCGGATGAAAAAGCATCCGTGCTGACATGGCTAAAGCAGAAAAGTATCTGGACGCTCGGTGAGCTGGAATACCATCTAGCGGCTGAGTACGATGTCACTTATGCGTCCAAACAAAGCTACTACGATTTGTTTGACGCGGCAGGCATCAGTTGGAAGAAGACCAGCAAGGTAAACCCGAAGGGCGATGCTGAGGCGGTGGCGGCAAAAAAGCCGACATCCAACGCCTCTTGGTACGCTACCAAGCTGACATAGCGTGCGGACAACTGCGCGTGTTGTTCATGGACGAATGTCACCTGATGGCCGGTGACCTAGAAGGCTATGTTTGGGGCACCCGAGGTCAGCGAGTGAACGTACCGATGGTGAACGAACGCGAACGACAGACCTACTACGGTGCGTTAGACCTACTGAGCAAGCGCGTGCTGATTGAAGCGTATGATGCGGGCAACACAACCAATACGTTGGCTTATCTCAAGTTCTTACAAGCCCAGTTTCCACAACAGAGATTGCTGCTGCTGTGGGATGGCGCGAGCTATCATCGCTCGCATGAGATCCGTGACTTTCTCGCCGAGGTGAACGCAGGCTTAGCGGAGGAGCAGTGGCCGATTCACTGCGTTCAGTTCGCGCCTAACGACCCGAGACAGAACCCGATTGAAGACGTATGGCTACAAGCCAAGAACGGGATGCGACGGCTAGCCGGACTACAACCGTCATTCAAAGGCATCAAGTTTCTATTCGAGCAGTTCCTCGACTTAGCCCTATTCGACTTCCCTAAAATGAATATGTACGGCTCTTTTTCACAAATCACGTAGGACGGCTATAGTGATGGTGGGACTAGTGATGGTGGGACTAGTGATGGCTAGACCTTCTTGTCTGCCGCTTCTAACCGCCGCCGCTCTGCCAGTTTAAGCATGATCTCTGCATAAACCTCCTTGGTAAGCGGGTACAGGTACATCAAAACCACGCCGCAGATTAAAAGGACAAGCGGCACGGGCCCGGCAAAGAAACGAATAGCCCTAATAGCAGGGGCGAGCTGAACGTCTAGAGTCGGGTCGAACTGGGAGGCTTCTAAAGCCAGGCCAACCAGATAGATGCCGAGGGCAAGGCCAATTTTTTGCAAGAGGGTCATAAACGCATAGAACGTACCTTCGCGGCGACGACCGGTGTTCAGCTCGTCTAGCTCAATGACATCTGGCAAAATAGACCAGGGAACGACATAGGCCGTAGCGACACCAAAACCTGCGATCGCGCACAGCCCGTACAAAACGCCATTTTGCCCCGGCTGCAAAAAGAACAGCCCAACTTGCACCAAAATCCAAACCCCCGAACCAAGAAAATAGAGATTGCGCTTGCCAATTCTTTTACTCAGCGCGGCGCAAACAAACATCATGACAACAGCAATCCCCTGCACAATCAGCGCCAGCAGACTACCATCAACGCTCATCACGTATTTGCCATAGAAAGGAATTACCGCAGCGGTAATTTGCAGCGCCAGCCAAGAGAATAGATAGATACCAACCACATAGAGAAAAGGCTTGTTGCTAGCGACAATCTTTAGCTGAGTCAAAAAAGACTCTTGCACTTCATCGCTACTATCGCCGAGAAACTTGCCAGAGGCTTTGGCCTTTTTCTCCATGTAGCCGTAGGTGCCAAAAATGCACCAGTAGATAGTGAGAATAGAAACGATGCCACCGAAAATACCGAGCGCGGTGTAGCGCTGCGTTTCGGTCTGTAAAAAGCTGATGTCGGGATAGCTAGCGGCAATCACCGGCAGCAGGCCAGCAGCAACCAAAATAGCCAGCCCGCCGACGATAGAAAAGGCCAGGCGAAAAGAAGTGAGTGAGGTGCGCTCGTCGTAGTCTTGCGTCATTTCAGCGGTGAGCGTGCTGTATGGCAAGTTGGTGGTGGTGAAAAATACCTGGAAAACGGAGGTGATGATGACGTAGTACCAAAAGGTCATCCACTCTTGGCTAAAGCTAGGCACAATCCAGATGAAGCAGTAGGAAAGACCAAACGGAATGGCAGTTAGAAAAATCCAGGGATAGCGACGACCCCAGCGGCTACGAGTGCGATCGCTCAGCATACCGACTAGCGGATCGTTCACCGCATCCCATATCTTACCAACCGCCAGCACCGACCCGGCTACCGCAGGCCGCATACCAACCGCATCAGTCAGAAAAATCAGCAGAAAAAAGGCCAGAAACTGGGACGTAAGACCCGCACCGAAATCACCAGCCCCATAGGCCAACTTCACCGGCAGCGACAGCTTGGGCGAGGGATAGTTTACTTTGGCGTGCGGCTGAGGCTCTATATTAGCCATGGAGAAACCCTGTATAAATAAGTAAATATTAAGTAACCTGCCCAGACCCTACCTAGAACTTGCGACGGATAGGGCCACGGATGGGCCTAATTAAATCCTAAAACCCTCTTTGCACCCGAAACCCTCTTTGCACCCGAAACCCTCTTCGCAACTACCTCCCAATGGCAGATCTCTACGTATCCTGGTCAGATTATCACCGAACTATAGAGCAGTTGGCCTTGATGGTACACCGCTCTGACTGGCAGTTTAATCAAATTGTGTGTATAGCCAAAGGCGGCCTCCGAATCGGTGATATCATCTGCCGAATTTCTGACCAGCCGCTCGCTATTCTTTCAACCGCTTCCTATGGCGGTGAGGGCAATCGCACCAGAGGCTCTATCACCTTTTCTAAAGACCTGAGCATGACGACAGCAAACCTGGGATCGCGGGTCTTACTGGTAGACGATTTGGTTGATTCAGGGCAGAGCCTAGAGCGCAGCATTTCTTGGCTAAAGCACAAGTATGGGTTCTACATCGATGAGATTCGCACCGCTGTTTTGTGGCACAAAGCCTGTTCAAGCATCACACCTGACTATGCGGTCCACTACCTAGAAGACAACCCTTGGATTCATCAGCCGTTTGAAAATTATGAGGATATGAGTTGGGAGAAGCTGGCAGAGTACTCTGACTGCGGCAGTACCCTTTCTTGACTAGTACCCTTTCTTGACTATTATTTTTCTAGCTGCCACTTGTTCGGCTACATTTTTCTAGTAGCTTTGCCCAAAAGTGCTATACACTAAATCCCACTTAAGCTGATTGCTGACTAACGTACGATAGATCATGCCTCACAGCCTCAAATTCATAAATTTAGATTTGAAGATCCGGTATTCATAAATCCAGACTCATAAATCCAGATTCATAGACTTAGATTTGTAGATTTAGATTCATAGATTCAGAACTCCATTGTGCCTGTGAGCATTCCGCCCTCTAAAGATATTCCGCCAGCTCGTCGTGAACCGACGGAGGTTTCGCTGGCAGAAATAGAGAACTTGCACTTAGCGCCTGCGCCTCGGCGATCGGGCTCGAAGCTAGCCCTTTGCCTATTGCTGGTAGTAAGTATTAGTGCCGCTGGCTACTGGCAGCGCGGTTGGCTTGCGACGGTGCCCAAAGCGATCGCTCAGAGGGATTTTACTACTTCTCCTCCCCGCACGCAGGGGGGAGGAGCCGTCGCCGCTGAGACAAGCGATTCGGCTGGGAGCGAGCGGTCTAGTTCTAAGACGCCCCCCGCCACGAGCAGCGATCCGGAGCCGTCGTCGACAACGGAAGATGAGGCGGATGAGCTGCTAAACCATCGGCGCTATCAGGTGGCTGAGGCTGACGTGCTCGTGCCGCTAAACGCGGGTAGCGGTATCCTCTTACGACCAGATGCCAAAGCTGCGATCGCTGATATGATTGAGGCCGCCCAAGCCGACGGCGTGCAGCTCGGTATTATTTCTGGTTTTCGGACCCTTGAAGATCAAAACTATCTGTACTTTGATTTGAAAGCTGAACGGGGCGAAAGCGCCCAGGCTCGCGCAGAAGTCAGCGCCCCCCCAGGCTACAGCGAGCACCACACAGGCTATGCGGTCGATTTTATTGATGAAAGTAAGCCCGATACTTTTTTAGAAGAAAGCTTTGAAACCACCGCTGCCTTTGAGTGGTTAGAAGCAAACGCAGCGTTCTTCAACTTCGAGATGTCGTTTCCTCGAGATAACGCGGCTGAGCTAAGCTACGAGCCCTGGCACTGGCGCTACGTCGGCAACCGAGAGAGTTTGGAGCTATTCTACAAGTAGACCAAAAAATTGGGTCAAAGAACTAGGCCAAAAAAACCAGGCCAAAAAAACAGGTCAAAAGATAATGGAGTCAAAACCGCTTGGCTCACCTGCTTTTTGCCCTCTGCCATTCTTCCTTTTATGAATCCTACAACGCTCAACCTACTAGCTGTTTCCGTCTTTGCCTTTACGCTACTGAGCTTGGTGGGCCCACTTCTCAATATTTCACCCGGCGCGGTTGCGATCGCCCTCTCTGGCATAGCGAGTGTCATTGCACTCGACCGATTTGTGGCCAAAGGCAGAGGCGGCAATCTGCTAATAGACTTAGTCTCTAGCCAGTCTTCCGACTACCGGCAGCGCATTCTTCACCACGAGGCAGGCCACTTCTTAGTCGCTCATCTACTAGATGTGCCCGCTCAGAGCTACACCCTCAGCGCCTGGGAAGCTATCAAAGCGGGCCTGCCAGGCCTCGGTGGGGTTGTGCTAGAAACAACAGCGGTCAACGCGGACTTAGAAAGCGATACGCTCTCCCCGCAGCAGCTCAATCGGTACTGCATTATTGGGATGGCTGGAATCGCTGCTGAAACCGAAACCTATGGCACAGCCGAGGGCGGTCAAGACGATCAGCAGCAGCTACGGCAGCTTTGGAAGCAGATGCAGCGTCCAGACAACATGATAGACACGCAGCTACGCTGGGCCCTGTTGCAGGCGCAGACCCTGTTGAAAACCCAAGAAGCGGCCTACAAGGCCCTAGTCTCAGCAATGGCAGCACGAGATTCTGTGGGCGATTGTCAAGCTCAAATTGAGCGGCATCGGGTAGATGTAGAGTCAGAGGAGTTCATAGAAAAAGCTGAAGAAGAAAGCTGAAAGCGAAAACTCAAAGCAAAAACTCAAAGCGCGAATTTTATGAAGTCACAGTTGCGACTACTTGATTTCGACCGGATGCTTTTGCTTGCAATAGGTTTTTATCAGCTCTATCGATCAAGCTAGTGCCCTGTTCATCGTCTCCATCAGTAAGTTCTGTAATACCAATACTGACCGTGATGAACACAGCCGTTAGGCCATCTATAGGCTCGATGAGCTGAAAGGGCTGGCCAACGATGATTTCTCGCAAACGATTAGCGATCGCGCTACCTTCAGCAATGCCTGTATCGCTAAGCGTCACAATAAACTCTTCTCCACCAAAGCGAAAGGGCGTGTCGTAAAACCGCATGTTAGCCAACAGTCGTTCGGCTAACTGCTTGAGAATTTCGTCGCCTACCAGATGGCCGAAGCGGTCATTTATTAGTTTGAAATAGTCAATATCAATCACCATCAAAGAAAGCGACATGTTTTTGGCCCGAGCCATTTTTAGCTGATTAGGTAGCTCTAGGTCAAAGGCTCTGCGGTTTCCAATCTGGGTCAGAGCATCGACCAAAGCCATGGCTGAAAGCCAATCATTAATACGCGAAAGATCACGGTAGCGCTGCGATCTACTAAGTCCAACTTGCAGATGAGCCTGGATCAAGCGACACTGGTCGGGATGAAATCTAGCAGGGGCTGCTTTAGAAGAGACGCTAAGTCGAGTAAAGAGATCATCATTTGCGGTGGTATCAGATGGAATGGGGTTAGAAGCGTCAAAAGCCATTGCAGCCTGACGGTTCAACTGGCTCTCGTCCAATAGGCTGTCGTCCGACGGGCTTTCGCTAGAGGAGCTATCAGAAGGATGATCTGTTAGATTTTGCGCTGTTTGACCTGAAGATTGATCAAACGTTGTTGGATTTTGTATTTTTTGTTCTGTTGTTATTTCACTTTGTATTGTCTTTACTTTTGGATTAGACGATTTTACATCCTGTAGCATTGGTTTTTGTACTACTGAACCTGATGCTGCTGAATCAAGGACTGTTGGACTTGCCGAGACAAAGGCATCGTATGGGGGAAGCCAAAGATAGGCGTCTGCGCCTGATTCTAAGGCTGAGGATGTGTTTTCTAGTAGAAATGCTGTGAGTTCGTGATAGTTGCTAATACTGGGCCAGGTGCGCTCTATAACAAGCGTGTAGGCATCTTGAGCCAACCCAAACGTCTTGTTAATCGACCGGTCTGTAAGCGCTGAAGCCTTGATAATTAGGACATCGGGCTGACTAGACTCCATTAAGCAGGTTGCCGCGGACGCAGAAAGAGCCGTAGTAACGGTCAACGAGTCTAACCCCCTGACTTGAGATCGCAAATTGGATATAAATTGGCTATTTCCTATCAGCAAGACGCTGTTCATACGAACTCAACTTAGAAGACTCGAAGCGATTAGGAGTCTATTTAAAACAACGTGAAAAATCTAGATTGATCAGAGCTACAGATTCAGTTGTATACAGGTACAGTTTCGGTTGTATACAAGTTCGAATATCGCAGAATTGGCGGTCACAAAATTTGGCTATTTCGCTATGCCTCAACAGTATAGAGGAACAATGATTCAGCAACCTGACAACCTAACTAGCTATCAGTCAACGACGCTATTTATGCGGCTACAACTATCTATCAATCGTTCACTGTACTATTGTTCATTTTCCGTAATTCTGCTTTTACTATCTTCTATTGCTATGTTTTTACTATCTTCTATCAGCAATTCCAAATTCCAAGATACGGACATTGTGAAACGACACGAGTCATGTCTCGTCCATGAGCCAGTGACGCGTCAAGAAGTATTGCTACGAATGGGTTTGGTTGATTTCGACTGATCTAGCATGAAATCCAGCAAGGCCGTCCAACTCTCAAACCACAAGTAGTTGGTGAGCGCCAGGATATCCTGAAAAAAGCCTTGGCGGGTACCGCGAATCTGTCGAATCTGCTGATAGCGCTCATCAGCTAGATGAAGGACAGTATGAAACAAAAAGGCTAATAGGTTTAGGGTCAACAAAAAGGCAGATAGATGCTGCTTGCCATGCCCAAAGTTATGTTCGAGATGATAGCCCTTGGTTTTCAACACATTGTGATTTTCGTTTTCGGTTTTCCAGCGGCAGCGACCCGCAGCAGCGACTTCAATCACAAGCTGCCCGGTGAGGTGATGGTTGGTCACCCAACTGTTACGGTAGAGGACTTTCCCATCTGAAATGCGCGTTACCGTCAGCTCACACCAGTTTACTGATAGCGCAGGAGCCTCGGCTCGCATCGGCACGTCATTGAGATAACGATACTGCCAAACTTCATCGGTCTTGCCCCGGCGCTGCTGCCGCTGCATCGTCTTTACCTTGCCATGAGACGCCTGAAACGCTATCCAGTCGTAAAGTGCCGGGTGCGATTCGGGTAAACACACAAAGATAAAATTAAAACCCTGGGCTAAGACCGCTTCACACATTGGCTGACGACTAAAAAGGTCGTCTCCGAGCAGCGTCACCGCTTGATTGACAAATATCTTTGCCGCTGACGCTATCCATCGTTTGGCGGCAGCTTGCTCACAGTCCTGCTTCGCATGGCCATCTTGAGGCGTAATCATCTCAGGTGGCAAGGAGATTACCGCCGACTGCGCAGGCGAGACAATCACAGGCAATATCGCTTTGTGAGAGTAGGTGACTTGGCCGCTGCGTGAGGTTCGTTTTGAGCAGCAGGGGCAGCTAATGTTATGGGAGCTGTAGTAGTCAGTGCCATCTAAGGCTACGAGCAGGTTCCCTCCCAGGGTCTCAAACCCTCGCAAGTAGCCTTGCTGATGAAGCACATGATAGATATTGATGAATATTTGAAACAGGCCCTGGGCCGCTATCTGATCGAGAATATTGCGAATCTGCACAACGCTGGGTATTTTCTCCAGCCCAAACAAACTCTGCGCATTATTGCGACCGTTGCGGCTATCGAGGTGGCGCTGATAGTCTAAAAACGAGGCGCTCTGCATGAAAAAACAGCCGAATGCACCTAAAACCGTATCCCGAATGCTGTAGCTACTGGCATTACTCGGTTTGCGCGGGTCGTCTAGCCCGGCTATCGCACCGTTGAGTTCGCATAACAAACTATCGAAACTGATGCTAGCAGTGGCCATTAGCTGAACGGGTGACGGGACTGTTATGGGAAACTCGTTCGTTCACCTTACGCTATCTCAGCAGTCGTTACTGCTTCTTGCTCAACTCGCATGTTCTTAAGTTGGAATTTGGAACTGCTGCTCTTCTATCCTTGGGTAGTCTGGCAAGTTGTCATCAGCCACGTGCTCAATAGTACTTATTAAACATGTTCCAACGAGCCACCGCTCTTCTAGGTAAGTCTCAAGCAAAAGTGTTTGATACGAGGTACAGCGGGTCTTGGAGAGGAAGCTACTCTTCTAATTAACGTTGTTCCTATTTCGGCACCCTTTATGCTGTCTTATACCGAAACCGTATGGGTTTCGTGCATAAACGGAAACATTCTAGGATTCTGCTGGCCAAGAACTGTTATCTATATACTGTTATCTATATATAGAAACATTGCCTGGAAGTATGTAGATGCAGTTAGGATAACTAGCTACTCACTATCATCAAGGACCTGTCAGCGAATCTGTCAATGACTGCTGCTACCGGCGATCGCTGTCACTAAAAAGCAGTCTTTGTTAATTAGAGCTATCCCAAGATGGCGATCCTATAGCGGTAGCCTCATAATAACCACTACATCATTGATGTAAACATCTGCACAAAATTAGCGCTACGTTGTTCTTCCGGTGCCTGTTAGCAGAACACTGTAAGAACTGTCTACCCTTCCAAATTGTTGAGGGCGAAACCTATAAAATATGGCACCATTGATTAAATCTGCGATCAAACCTGGAAAACTCGTTGCTCTCATCTCAGCATTCTTTTTATGCCCGCACCTAACTCTCGGCCACCTTTCCATCAAAACCGTTCACCTCAGTCGATCCAGAGCTTGAGCGGAGCCGACATTCGCCAGCGTTTTCTAGATTTTTATGCGGCGAGGAGCCACCAGGTTTTGCCGAGCGCGTCGCTGGTGCCAGAAGATCCTACGGTGCTGCTGACTATTGCAGGGATGTTACCGTTTAAGCCAATCTTCTTAGGACAGCGGGCAGCGGAGTTTGCGCGGGCAACGACATCGCAAAAATGTATCCGCACAAATGATATTGAGAACGTTGGGCGTACAGCGCGGCATCATACGTTCTTTGAAATGCTAGGTAATTTCAGCTTTGGTGACTACTTCAAAAAGGAGGCGATCGCTTGGGCCTGGGAGCTATCTACAGAGGTCTTTGAGCTGCCTGCAGACCGGATAGTGCCAAGCGTGTTCAAAGAAGACGACGAGGCGTTTGCCATCTGGCGCGATCATATCGGCATTCCAGAGCATCGAATTATTCGAATGGGCGAAGCCGACAACTTTTGGAAGTCTGGTCCTACAGGCCCCTGTGGTCCCTGTTCTGAGCTGTATTACGACTTTCACCCAGAAAAAGGAGACGACTATATCGATCTAGAAGACGACAGCCGCTTTATTGAGTACTACAACCTGGTATTCATGCAGTACAACCGGGATGTGGACGGCGAGCTGACGCCCCTACAGGCACAAAATATCGACACAGGGCTTGGTCTAGAGCGGATGGCTCAGATTTTGCAAGATAAGCCTAACAATTACGAGACTGATTTGATATTTCCGATCATTCAAACAGCAGCGGATATCACCGGGCTAGATTACTTTGAGGCGACTGAGGCTCAAAAGGTATCGCTAAAAGTAATTGGCGACCACGTGCGCGCGGTGATGCACATGGCCGCCGACGGTATCTCAGCAGAAAACACGGGGCGCGGCTATGTGCTGCGTCGTCTAATTCGGCGGGTGGTGCGTCATGGCCGACTGCTAGGGATCGATCGGCCATTTACGGTAGAGGTAGCGGCGGCGGCGATCGCACTGTCTGAGTCGGCATATCCGGTTGTGCGATCGCGCGAGACAGCTATCAAAAATGAGCTCTCACGTGAAGAAAGCCAGTTTCTAAAAACCCTCGATCGTGGGGAGACGCTGCTAGCTGATATTTTGGCAGATAAGCCCAAGCAGATCTCCGGCGAAGACGCGTTCAAGCTCTATGACACCTACGGTTTTCCACTAGAACTGACGCAGGAGATTGCCGAAGAAAGCGGTGTGACCGTTGATACAGACGGCTTCGAGCAGGCAATGGCGCAGCAGCGAGAGCGCTCTAAAGACGCGCATGAGACCATCGATCTGACCGTACAGAGCAGTTTGGATGGTCTGGCTGAAACGATTGAGTCTACTGAGTTTGTGGGCTATGCACAAAGCGATACGCAAAGCCATGTAGAAGCAATTTTGGTTGAAGGTAAGTCGGTTGATCGCGCTGAGGCGGGCAGTGCCGTACGGGTCGTACTCGATCAAACACCTTTCTACGCGGAGTCGGGTGGGCAAATTGGCGATCGCGGCTATCTGTCTGGCAATGACCTGGTTGTTCGGATAGAAGATGTGCAGAAAGAAGGCGATTTCTTTGTGCATGTTGGCAAGATAGAGCGCGGCACGCTAAAGCGAACCGATCAGGTCAGCGCTAAGATCGACCGGGCCTGTCGCCGTCGAGTGCAGGCAAATCACACAGCGACGCATCTACTGCAAGCGGCGCTAAAGTCTATTGTTGATGAGTCTATCTCTCAAGCCGGTTCATTAGTTGATTTTAACCGCCTGCGCTTCGACTTCCACGCTCCCGAAGCGCTCGCACCCGATCAGCTTCGGCAGGTGGAAAAGCAGGTGAATACCTGGATTGCCGAAGCTCACCCGGCAGAGGTAAAAACAATGCCGATTGCCGAAGCTAAAGCCAAAGGCGCGGTGGCTATGTTTGGGGAAAAGTACGGCGATGATGTGCGGGTCATTGACTATCGAGGAGTGTCGATGGAGCTGTGCGGCGGCACGCATGTAGCTAATACGGCGGAAATTGGCGTGTTCAAGATTGTTGCTGAAACTGGGGTCGCGGCGGGTATTCGTCGAATTGAGGCGGTAGCAGGCCCGGCAGTGCTGGATTATCTGGAGGTACGCGATCGCATTGTGCGAGATCTCAGCGCCCGATTCAAGACCAAGCCAGAAGAGATTAGCGATCGCGTTAATAGCCTCCAAAATGAGCTGAAGACTACCCAGAAAGAACTCTCTGCCCTCAAGGCTGAACTTGCACTAGCCAAGTCCGATCAGCTATTGGGCAAAGCAGAAACCATTGGCGAGATATCCGTGATTGTGGCCAATCTAGAGGCAGTCGAACCAGAGGCTCTAAAAGCAGCGGCTGAGCGGCTGCTGCAAAAGTTAGGAGAGGGTGCGGTTGTCCTAGGTTCAGTGCCCGCAGAAGGCAAGGTAAGTCTAGTCGCGGCCTTCAGCAAGCCTGTCATCGCTAAGGGCCTACAAGCCGGCAAGTTTATTGGCAGAATTGCCAAACTCTGCGGCGGTGGCGGCGGCGGTAGACCAAACTTCGCTCAGGCGGGTGGCCGCGATGCTGCCAAGCTACCCGAGGCGCTAGAAATGGCTAGAGCACAGATCAAAGAGGCTTTGGGTTCGTAACCATTTTCTGACGCCGTAGAGCTGTTGTTTATGGTCAGTAGGGATGTGTTTATACGCTGAGCTAAGCGACCAAATCTATAAGAACAACAGAGAGTGTCAGCCTCAAGAAGGAACAGAATAGAGAAACAAACACAGCGTTTTTATTTAAGCTAATACAGACGCTGTTAGAGCTATCTTGCTTGAGACTCTAATAGGCCACAAAAAAGTCTGACCTTGTACAGCTTGACAACAGCAGCTATACAAGGTCAAGGAGTGTTCTGTTATTCAGGCAGTATGAGGCACTCTGTTAGAGTTAGCCCATCAGGAGTCCCTTACTGTTAAACACAGTCCAGTAAACACAATCTAGGGCGATCGCTAAGCGTGACAAGCTTAGTGATGGTGGTGAGATGTGCTATCAGCACCAGCGGGCGTAGCCTCTAAAGAGCGCTCGTCAGCGTCATGACTGTGGTGGTCATGGTGATTGTTGCTGTCGTGGCTGTGTCCATTAGCAGAGTGGTCATGGTGACTGAGGTCGGCTTGAGCATGACCGCTTTGAGCATGACCATTTTGGCTGTGACCGTGATGGCCATGGCTGTGATGACCGTGACTATGGTCGTGGTCGTGGCTGTGCTCTGCGGTGGCTTGGCGTAGCTCGGCGTTTACAGTCAGCGGTTCGGCTTCTAACAGGGCTTGAATATGCGTATCAGCCCAGTCAGCCGTCATCTGCATAAACTCAGGATGGTCGTTTACACAGTCCATCTGCACATAGGTTACCTGAGGATTCTTACGGCGCAGACGGTGAATGATGTGGTCCACATCTAGCAGCGTCTCGTGGTTTTCGGTAGCGAAGCCAATAGGCATCATTACTAGTGCGGTAGCGCCTAGGTCAATAATATTTTGACCCGCTTGCGCCATGTTGGGCTGCGTCCAGTCAATTAACGGCGTATCGTGGTTCATCCAACCAATAGAAATGAGCGGATACTTGTAAATCAGCTTTTCGCGGACGGCTTCGTATAGCTTTTGGCTCTCATCAATGCCAGAGGTAAAGCCTTTGGCTTTGTGAGGGCAGCCGTGGTTGAGCAAAATAATGCCGGTTTGTGAGGGCAGATGAGCAACGGCTAGCTCGTTTTTGATTTTCTCTTCGACTAGATTAGCTAGCAGTGTGATATAGCGATCGCGATTATAGAAAGAGGGAATATAGCGAGTTCCCTTCAGCCAATGATCTCCAGTGCCAGCAAGGTTAGTCAAGGCTTCGTTGACTTGCTCTACAGCGATGCCGCTAGTAAAAATAGAATCTACTACCAGCAAAGGATAGATCAATAGCTTACTAAAGCCTTCCGCCTTGACCTGGGTAAGCACTTGCTCAGGCAGGTGAGGCGCACAGAAGTTAAAGGCTTTGAACACCTTCACTCTATCGCCCCAGCGCTGCTGCAAACAGCCTTCGATACCCGCTCGCTGCTTTTCAAAGATAGCGTTGTGAGGTGAGACAAACTGACCGTGCTGATGGCTCCACTCATGCAGATCGAATATGGCAAGCAGCTTGGCAAGGGGTGGGTATACCCAGGTTGGAACAGGCGCAAACTTAGCAGTGAGCAAGTTGAGCGCCTGCTCGTTGTAGTTAGCAAAGTCTTCGTAGCTCTCGACTTCGCCATAGCCCATCAGCAAGACAGCAACGCGATCGTCGTTAGGCATAGCAGCGCTGTCTGCTACGGGCTGTTGTTGAGTAAAAGTCATACGGTTCGATGGGTCCTTAGTTCTAGAGTTGCTTGATTAGAAATCTGTCCGGTTGAGCACAATTTTTTATAGACAGAATTTTTATTGAGCGATTTGTCATATCCGAATATCTTTAGCCGTCCATGTCAAGACGCGGGTTCATATCCCCTTTCATCCTACCGACAAGATTCTCAAGTTATTCTCTATAAAGCGAAGAAAATCTGTAGCTTAGGCTGAAATAGACCGCTTTCTATCGCTCAGAAATTCTCAGGTGTGAAGCGATTTGCTACATCTACTTATCTCGCATCATTCGTCCCACAGACGACGACGCTGTTTTCCGCGCAAGCGTCGGTGAGTATCTTTTAACAGAGCAGGAATGTCTAGTTGCTCGGGGCATCTCGGCAGGCAGTCACCGCAGTCTGTGCACTTATCGCCGCGCCGCCCTGGGAACCAGTGACCGGCGTTCTCAAACATGCCGTAGCGGTACTGACCAAAGGTAGTCATATCGTAGGCGACGGTTAGGTTGCGTAGCCTCAATACTTCAGGAATGTTGATGGCTTCGGGGCAAGGCAGGCACTGATGGCACTGCTGACAGTGATCGCGTCCTAAAGTCTCAGATTGCGCCTGGTCTAAAGCAGCGATCACCTGCTTTTCTTCAGCGCTTAGCGGCCCAGTATCATCAGCGACTTGAAGCGACCAGTCTAGTTCATCGGCTGATGCTGGGCCAAGGCTCAAGGTAGTAATTCGAGGATCGCCTAGCAGCCAGCGATAGTTGAGTAAAAGCGGGTCGAAAGGATGGCACAGTTCTGTCAGCTTGTCGGGCGGCGTATAGAGCATTCCCGCCTTATCGGCGGGCGAAATGATAAAAATGCCCATGTCTTGCTGATGGGCTTTGGCGATCGCAGATGCGTTGCGCTGAAAAAAGAGGCTGTAGTGCAGATTAACAAAGCTGAAAGCGCCAGTCTCAATCGCAGATTCAATTACCGCTAGCGGTGCGTGTGTAGAAAATCCGATGTGACGAATAAGACCTTTCTCTTGTATCTTCACTAGGGTCGCCAGCATCTCGGCTGTTACCACTGCTAAATGCTCAGGCGTGTTGATACCGTGAATCGCTAGACAGTCAAGATAGTTGAGGCCTAGGCGACTAAGTGATCGCTCAATCGCCGCCTCTATGTCTTGGCAGGGCGTATTAGGCGTCAGCTTACTGGTGATCGTTAGCTGTTCGCGCTGCACAAGGCCCTCTGCCAATAGCAAAGCGATCGCCTGCCCAATATAGTCTTCAGCGTGACCATAGGCAGGCGCAGTTTCTATATGATTCAGACCATTAGCGATTGCAGCGGCAATCACTGAATAGGCGATCGCCGCCGAATCAAACCGCATTGTGCCTAGTGAGAAGACAGACAGATGCCGCTCGGTTTTGCCAAAACGGCGATTGTGCATATGCTAGTACGGTCCTCTGACAAGTACGATCCTTTAGATAGAACAGTCCTTTAGATAGAACGGCCCCGCTCAGAAAAGTCAGCGGGGCTAATGCTCGATAAGAAGGCGTGGAAAGCTTCTTTTTCAGCAACGTCAGCATCTATATCTACTGGCATCGCCGCATCTAGAATAACTTCTTCCATCACCCAAATAGGAGCGTTCACCCGCAGCGCGACCGAAATGGCATCGCTAGGGCGGGCGTCTATTTCCTTTTTCTTCTTGCCTTTACCAACCGTCATCACCGCGTAGAACGTGTTATCCCTAAGCGCATGAATCACCACTCGCTCCAAAGACATATCCCAAGCGTTCATCATACTGACGATCAGATCGTGGGTCATGGGGCGAGTTGTTCTTTCTCCATCCAAAACAGCTCGGATAGTCCGCGACTGCTCTGGCGATATAAAAATAGGTAGCTGTCGTCGCTGTGAGCTGTCTCGCAGCAAAATGACTGGATTTCGAGTGCCTCCGTCTACGGCAATTCCCGCAACCTGCATCTCAATCATCTTTTAGTTCCTTAGGCTCGCTAGGTAAACGTTCACTGATTAAAAAGAAGACTTTATATAGGGTTTGCCACCGCTTAGAGAGACCGTTTATAGAAACAACCCCAACAATAGCAATTTCCTTTCTAGGCTAAAGCGATTTTTGTACGAACTCAGCGAAAGATAAAGAAACTTTATCGAAACTATTCTATACGTGAGGCTACAGTAGCCACCCTAAGCAGAGACACAATTGCGCTAGAGTTGAGCGGTACTTGACAAGATGGTCATAATCAGACGTGTTTACCGGCTTAGTTCAAAGTGTGGGACAGCTTCAGCACCTTAATCCCTATCAGCTTAAGGTAACCTGCCAAACGCCCAAAGATCCGGTCCTAGCGGAAATTGCCCTAGGCGACAGCATTGCGGTTGATGGCGTGTGTCTAACAGTAGAAAAGATATTAAGTCAGGGGTTCATTGCCACCGCCTCTCCAGAGACCCTTTCTAAATCAACGTTAGGCGAGGTTAGCGAAAACGGTCGGGTTAACTTAGAGACGTCTTTGCGAGCAGGCAGCAAGATTGGAGGTCATTTTGTTACCGGCCACGTCGATGGAATGGGTCGTTTGGACAGCGCTGAGAGAATAGCCAACGCCTGGGAAATCAGCTTCCGGGATGTCAGTTCACGGGTAGCTCGCTACATTGTCAATAAAGGCAGTATTGCAGTTAATGGCATTAGCCTAACGGTAGCTGAATGCAGCGTGACCGGTGACTGGTTCTCTACAGCGGTCATTCCGGTAACCTACGCAGAAACAAACCTGCGGCAGCTACGGCCCGGCGACCGGGTAAATTTAGAAGGCGATGTGCTGGGTAAATACGTAGAAAAGTTCTTGCGTGTGAGATCTGACACAGATCCGGAGGCAGCAGGCTCAAGCAGCGGCATGGATTTGTCGATGGGCTTTTTAGCGGAGCATGGCTATCTGTCTTAGTGAGTGAAGGGTAAGCGACAAAGCTTATAAAGACGAAGCTTAGAAACAGGCGCTTATGGACAGTACAGCGTTTCACGAGTTTTTCTACCCGTGGCGCTATTGGTCCCGCTAGCGATCTCACAGAGCCTGTCATTATCTTTTGGATCTAGCAGCACGTCGGTGAAGTCTGCGCCCTCGATATTTGCACCCTCAAATTCGATACTGATAGCGTAAGCACCTTCTAAGTTAGCGTCCTTGAGATTAGCGCCTATTAGGCTTGCTCCATCTAAGGTTGCGCCTTTAAGGTTTGCGCCTTCTAAGTTGGCACGGTTCAAACGGGTAGTAAAAAGGCGTACCAGTTCTAGGTTGGCATGGCTGAGGTTTGCCTCTGTAAGATCGGCGCGGGTGTAGTCATTATCGGTCAAGTCTTGACCGGAGAAATCCTGCTGACGGAGATTTTTCCGATCAAAGTTGGTGGCTAGCGCTGGCTGAGCGCTGCTCACGACGGGGCTAATAACCAGCAAGGCTAGCAGTAGACCCGTGGTTATGAAGCGAATAACCAGCCTAATTTTCTGACCTATAATTTGTCTACTATTAGTCGTGATGGCTTGAATTTTTACCACTGTCCTGCCGCCTTTTGCAATTTGTTTGTGCAGTTTTGCTTTGCGCAATTTTGTCTTGATTTTACCGAATGTGGGATCAATTCTCCTAATGACGGCTGCTCCCTAATGCCGACTGCTTAATTGTGGGCATTCAATTGCGGCTGTTTAATTGCGGTCGTCGTCTAGAAGAGTACCGCTATTGCGTGCGCCTGCGGTGATTTTGTAGTTGCTAGGAAGCTGCCGAGGTCTGCTGGTCGGGTAAATGATGTGGAACCGATTGAAGTCAATCACGCGTGTGCCGTTGTCTTTGGTGAGTAAGATATCAGCGAAACGATGATTCCAGTGAATTGCTTCGGCAGTGAAGGTATGGCGAGCGTGAATGGTTTGGGCCAGGGTTTCGTCTAGGCCGGTGAGCGTGACGATGATTTCAGCGCGATCGCGTTTCAAGGTCTCTACCGTATCGCCATCTAGCAGCCCGCCCGGTAAAATTTGGTGCATGGCCGTCCACGATAGGCTGAAGACAGGCGTGTGCGATCGCACCAGCGGAATATCATGGAAGCGCCGCATAAAATCCCCTTCAGTACTGTACTCATCGCGAACAAGCGTTACCCACAGCTGCGCTTCTAAAATATAGTTTTTGCGCTTGTTTGCCGTGCGAAACATTAGCGTAGGCACTCCGTTGAATGGGGCGATCACCGCCACGTTGCTAAACAAAATGCGAGCGGTCGGCAAAGAGAACCGAGCATACACTAGCCCTGTCGTCATTGCGATAAAAAACAAACCGACCAAAGACTCGATCACCACCAGCCAGTGAGCGTACAGGTCCGTAGGATACATAGCGCCATAGCCGATAGACGCCATCGTCTGCACGCTAAAAAAAAACAGCTTTAGAAAGTGCTCTGGGTCCGTTTTATCTACAGTAGCGATTCCGGCTCCCCAGCTATAGGCCACAGCAAACAGCCCGTTTATCAGCAAATACAGCGCGCTAGTCAAGCTGATAAACGTCACCCAAGGGATGGTCAACAATAGATGATAAACGTCACCCCAATAAGAGTGTGGATCACCAATCCGTTCAATTTCTGGGTAGGTACTATTTCCAACAAAAAATCTCTTTGAAGCGCGGCGAAACTGAGGCCGAAACATAGTCTCTCCTACAAACAGAGGCAAAAACAAAGGGGTGTATCAAGTATTAGGTATGTAGCTTTGATAGCAGAATGTATCCGGCTTTTGTGAAGACATTTTGCATTTTGCTATTTGTAATTTCGATCGCTGATTAACAATCGAAACACCTGGAATTCATAGGATAGCGCCTATAGCAGTGCTGAAAGTCAGAGGTTCTTGCTTACTCGGGTTCTAGCACTCAGGCTCTAGCTAATCTGGGCATGATTTCTACCCTATAGCAATCCGTCAGTCAATCTGTCAGTCGATCTAGCAGAATTCCTGACGGAATCCTTTGTCAAAACTGATAGCACGGAATAGAAACAAGCCTTACGGAACATCATTTTTTACTGTATAGATGGGTAGTGGTACTGATTAAATTCTGATATCGCAACTAATGTGGAACCCAATGTGGAGCCTTGAGGTCACTATGAAGTCGTTCACCGTTTACAGCCTGGGTTTAGGAGTTACTTTGATGGCACTTTTCCAGCCGCCTGCTGTTGCTTATAACAGCGCTGTTAATTCGGGTCTCGACCAGCTTTCGATCTACCCTGTTGACACCTCGTCGCAGCAGATAGCCGCTGTAGGACTAACCGTCACTGACCTTCGCCCCGGCGACGAAGGTGCAAACGTGCGAGCGCTGCAACGCTATCTCAGCAGAAACGGGCTTTATCCGTTTATGATTGACGGCGTTTACGGTGAGGAAACGTCCGCTGCGGTAGCGACTTATCAGCGAATTCGCGACTTGCCAGCGACTGGTATTGCCGACGAAGAAACGCTAATTGACATGGGGGAGTTTGACTTTCTACCAGGGGCAGGCTCATCGAGCGGCAGAGCTATCCCACTACCACCTGCTTCTAGCAGCGGCGGCGTTAGAGCGGGCGTGCTGGTCCCCGGAAGCGAAGGCTCAGATGTCATTGCTTTGCAGCGAAGGCTCAGCGATTTTGGATTTCCTGTCTTTATTGACGGCCTCTACGGCATTGAGACCCAGCAGGCTGTACGCGCCTATCAAAGAGTTCAAGATTTGCCAGTTACGGGCGATGCGGATAGAGCAACGCTTAGAGAAATGGGTCTTTCGGCTGCTGGCCAAGCCCCTAACCAGTCTCGCTACGTAGCGGCGATTATTGCGCCTAGCGCTGAACTAACCAACGTGCTCCAATTTTTTGAGGATGCCTATATAGACCGCGATCGCCGCGGCGAGTTTATCAACATCGGTAGTTTTGATACTCGTTTTCCAGCAGAGGCTAAAGTCAACGCAGCGATCGCTAGAGGATTTCGCACGCGTGTTCTCTATCGTTAGCTTTCCAATCGTTAGCCTTCCAACTTCAGCTTCCCGATAGACTCTCGCAGCGTAGCGCACCTGTATCAGAACTCCGCACAGGGTTAGAGGCCCAACGAATCGGACAAACTTATAATAAGAGGATCTATTCTCTCTTTTTTACCTATGGCGATTTCTAAGGCGCAGCCCGATCTTGACAAGCTTGCTCAACAGCTGGAAACCGGTGATTTGGTTGCCCGCAAGCTGGCTTTGGCATCGCTGCGCAACGTCCCGGCCCAGCAGGCGGTACCGCTAATCAAAAAGGTCTTGAACGACAAGAACGAACAGGTGCGCTCAATGGCAATCTTTGCACTAGGACTCAAGCCAATGGCAGAGTGCTACGGCCTGCTAGTAGAAATCATGGAGAATGATCCTGACTATGGAATTCGAGCGGACGCGGCAGGTGCACTGGGCTATCTTGAAGACCCTCGAGCGTTCGATCCTTTGGTCAAGGCGTTTTACGAAGATGTTGATTGGCTAGTTCGCTTTAGCGCAGCCGTCTCCCTGGGCAATCTGAAAAATCCACAGGCACACGATGTGCTGATTGCAGCGCTCAACAGCCCGGAGGTAGTGATTCAGCAGGCTGCGATCGCAGCACTTGGAGAAATTCGTGATATTGAAGCGGTTGATCACATCTTGAACTTTGCGCAGGCAGAAGACTGGCTAGTACGCCAGCGGTTAGCAGAGGCCCTAGGGAACCTGCCGACGGCTAAAAGCCTCTCTGCACTACGCTATCTAGCTAAGGACGAACACTCACAGGTATCAGAAGCTGCTCGCGTATCGCTCGAGCGACTCGAGGCAGAATAACCAATCTGGGCGGACCACGTATATTACATATCCACGATCAAGTAAAAAAGCACTCTACGTCAGCAGAGTGCTTTTTAGTGCAAGCTAGTGAGCGTTCATTAGCAGCAGACGCTTACTTAGTCCACTCGGTGTGGAAAAAGCCGTCCTTATCGGTTCGCTCGTAGGTGTGCGCACCAAAGTAGTCGCGCTGGGCCTGCGTTAGGTTTTGGGGCAAACGAGAACGGCGGTAGCTATCGAAGTAGTCTAGCGAAGCGCTAAACGCAGGCACAGGAATGCCCACCTTAGCAGCCATCGCGATGACTTCACGCCAAGCACTTTGTCGATCCAAAATTGTTTGCTTGAACTCAGGCGCTAGTAGTAGGTTAGGGAGCTTACCATCCTGGTCGTAAGCCGCTTTGATCTTGTTCAAGAAAGCAGCGCGGATAATACAGCCGCCTTTCCAAATGCGAGCGGTTTCACCCAAATCTAGATCGTAGCCATTCAGCACCGACGCTTTGCTCAGCAAATCCATACCCTGTGCGTAAGAGCAAATTTTAGAGCAGTAGAGCGCATCGCGAATTTTGCCGATGAATTCTTTTTTGTCGCCGTCAAAGCTAGCAGTGGGCCCGGTGAGCTGATCTGCGGCAATCATCCGCTCTTCTTTGGCCGCTGACATAATGCGGGCATTAACAGCAGCCGTGATAGTAGGAATACTTACACCGACCTCGAGGGCGCTCATAACAGTCCAGCGACCGGTGCCTTTTTGACCCGCCTTGTCCATGATTAGCTCGACTAAGGGCTTACCTGTTTCCTCGTCGGTCTTGGTGAAGATATCAGCGGTAATTTCAATTAAAAACGAATCTAGCTCTTCGGTTTTATTCCACTCGGCAAAAATTTCGTGCAGCTCTTCCTGAGTACAGCCAAGCGTATTCTTCAGCAAATCATAGGCTTCGGCAATGAGCTGCATATCGCCATACTCAATGCCATTGTGCACCATCTTCACGAAGTGACCAGAGCCGCCTTGACCGATGTAGGTAACGCAGGGGCCATCGTCTACTTGGGCCGCAATTTTGGTGACGATGGGCTCGATAGAATCGTAAGCCGCTTTGCTACCACCGGGCATAAGGCTAGGACCGTTGAGAGCTCCTTCTTCACCCCCGCTGACACCCATACCAATGAAGTTGAAGCCCGCTGACTCTAGGTCTTTTACCCGTCTTTCGGTGTCGTCGTAAAGAGAGTTACCGCCATCGATAATCATATCGTCAGGATCAAGCAGTGGCTTGAGGCTTTCGATTACCATATCAACCGGCTTACCCGCTTTTACCATGACGAGGATGCGGCGAGGACGCTCTAGCGCCTCAACGAATTCTTCTAGCGAATACGTGGGGACGACGTCTTTGCCGCCCGCGCGATTCTTCATAAAGGCGTCCGTTTTTTCCCGAGAGCGATTGTACACCGCAATCGGAAAGCCATTGCGCTCTACATTCAGCGCAATGTTTTCACCCATGACCGCTAGGCCAATTACACCAAAACTCTGTGCCATAAACTTTCCTTAAGGTTATCTTCTCGTATATCCGCAGAGCGGTTTTGCTTAACTGTCTCTAGCGTTAGCCGCGCTCTGCTCCCATGACAGATCTTGTATTCAACTTTTAACGTCAAAGAATCGTTGATTTGAAGTCAAGCTTAATACAGAGCAGCTATAAGACTTTAAACAAAGCTGTCGGTTTTTTCCATTAAGGAGGAGAAAATTTTTGGCAATATGTCCAAATAACAGGTGTTTTTACTGTTGTTAGCTGCTGTTGTCAACTGCTATTGCCGGCTTCTAGGATAGCTAGCCTGGTTTGGGAAGATTTCCTGTAGAGCGGCCTGCCGTTCGGCTTCAGTGCCCTCGGTGCTTAGATTCCAGAGGGTTTCGTAGAAGAAAAAGCTGACGCCAGAGAAGTTGCGATCGCGTACCGCTTCCACCTGCTGAGCAATTTGTGACATCGGCACTGAACGCCCACGCAGTCCGCTTAGCACACCAATACTTGTCGGAATTCGAGTGCGGGCAAATGTAGCAGCCTCCTGACCCATTTCCCATACAAAGCGACCTAAATCAGTACGATACAGCTGAATAATCAGCTCCTCAACATAGCCTTTCTTCAGCCAGGTATCCCAATCTTGCAGGTAAAACTCATAAGCAAAGACATGCGGATTAGGAGATACGGACATTATGGCCTGAGAGCGGTTAGCCTTTAGCGTGGTAAAAACTTCGCCCATGAAGCTGGTAATTTTGTCGGCTCGCCAACGGGTCCACTCAGCGTCTTTTTCATCGACAGGGGGTAGCTGTCCGTCGTGTTCCTGCTGGTATAGCGCCACGGTGTAAGGGTCGTAGCCATAGGCAACCGGCAGTCCCATATGGTCATCGACTTGAAAACCATCAATGTCATAGTTTTGAGATATTTCGGCTACCAGTTCCAATACGAAAGACTGCACTTCGGGGTGAAAAGGGTTGAGCCAAACGCGATCATGAGAGCCCTCGGCAGTAGTTAGCGTGCCGTCTGCTTTTTGGGTTAGCCAGTCGGGGTGGCGAGCGGCCAAGGCAGAGTCAGCCGGGGCCATAAAGCCAAACTCAAACCAGGGGATGACCTTCAGGTTGCGACTATGGGCAAGTTCAATCGTTTCTCGCAGCATGTCGCGATCACCCTGCGCGGCCTCTAGCCTCTCCTGTCGACCAGTTTCAGCCAAATCAGGATAAAGCCCCTGCTTGTACCCGGTTACCCGTTGCGCCACTCGACTGGGATACAGCGTATAGCCCCAGTTCCAAACCGTGGGATACACCGTATTGAAATTGAGCGTTGAGAGCTGATCGAGCGCCTTTTCTAGGTTGGCGCGCGAGAACAGAACGTCACTATCAATATTGGTTAACCACACGCCACGTAGCTCGGTCGTAGGCGCGGTAATAGTAGACAGAGGGGCAAAGGAAACAACTCGCGTCTCAGGAATGGTCGCGACGATATCAGCATCAAGGTTAGCTCTACAGATGAAGGAGGCACCATCCGCAAACGTAGTGCTTCGACGCGGGCGGAGCTGGTGCCGCGCATTCGTAGCGGCCCCTTCCGAATCAACAATATAGCCAGCAGCTAGCGCCGCAGCAACGCCTTCTCTCGAGCTAGGAGGAATCAGCAGCGCGTCTCTAAACGCAAAGGTCAAACTGCGAGTAGCGTCGGCTTGGTAAGGCGTCGCGGACCCAGTAACCAAAATCGCTAAGGCCTCAGCGCGACCTACATAGCGTGGTAGATAGGCATCTTCGCCCAGCGCCGCCATCAGTAGAGCTTCGGTTTCGGAACTAGCCTGATCAAACGTAAGGCCCAGATATTCATTGTTAGCAGCAAAAGCGCCTGGAAAAGCCTTGAGTACCGCCATGGCAAATTCCTCCTGGGTCAAAGACTCGTTAGGATAGCGGCGATTGACCATCTGCGCGCTGAAAACGCCTTGCTGAACGAGAGCCTGCACACAGGGCTCGACAGGATGGTTGCTAAAACCAGGCGAGACAGCTTTTGCAGGGCTAGGTCCAAAAGGGCCAGCGACGCTAAGAAGCGCTGAGCAAAAAATGCCGATAAGAAATGCGATGCCGAGCCGTTGCCGCCTGTACGCCATGAGTTTGGGTTTAACCTCCGCTGATTTTGGCTTTGTAGCCTTTGGCTGTGAGTAGGGTAACGAGCTTAGGGGCATGCTCACCCTGTATTTCTATGGTGTCGTTTGCTACCGTACCACCAGAGCCACAGCTGGCTTTGAGGTCTTTGGCCAGTGCTGCAAGTGTCTTCGGATTGTGGATAAGGCCGCTGATGACGGTGACGGTTTTACCTTTGCGGCCCTTGCGAGAGACCTGTACGCGCAGGTCTTGCTGATTCGGAGGAAGATCGGGCACAGGCCGAGCAGTTGCGTCGGACGTGCCGAATTCGGAATAGACCACTCGATCGGTGGCTTTGTTAGGTGAAGTGCGATCGCCTGAAGGTTTGCGTTTTGCCATGGGTTGAGAGGAGCGCTTGAGATTTTATAGGAGCCTATCTTACCGCTACCAAGACTGCTCGCTACCGAGCTCACTATCAAGAAGGATCAGGCACTCAAGTCCACTAGGTAACGCACTATCTAAGCGATGGACTATCTAATGGACTATGGGGCGAACGAAGGGGCTCGCTGAGCCAACAGTCAGGCAACGATGCGCACTATTTGATGAGTATTCCCCCTCTTGAGAGACCTTTTCAAAGGAGACACTCTAGTAAATTAGTGGCAGTGTTTATTGGAGAGCGCGCTGCTGTGGTTCCTATTCGTGATGACAACCCGGTTACGATTACGCCCTACGTTACGTATGCGTTCATCGGGCTGAACGTGCTGGTGTTTCTGTATGAGGCAACGCTGAGCGGACCGAATCTGGAGGCTTTGTTCAATACGTTTGCAGTAGTGCCTAGAGATCTCAGTACCAGCTTTAACACGGGGCTAGGAGCGCCGCACGTCTCTGAGTGGGGAACGCTGCTGAGCGCTGAGTTTCTGCACGCGGGCTTTTTACACATGGGCGGCAATATGCTTTACCTGTGGATTTTTGGCAACAACGTTGAAGACCAGCTAGGTCATTTGAAGTTTTTCTTGTTTTATCTGGTGTGCGGAGTGCTAGCGTCGCTGTGTCAGTGGTATGTAGCACCGGCTTCGACAGTGCCGTCGCTAGGGGCGAGTGGCGCGATCGCAGGTGTGATGGGCGCATACATCTTCCGTTTTCCCAACGTCCGCGTTTTGACCTTTATTCCTATCTTTTTTGCTTCTATACGCATTCCGGCCCTGCTGTTTCTAGGCTTCTGGTTTGTAGAGCAGGCATTTTACGGTGTTGCTAGCCTGGGCGCAGCGGCAGATGTTGGAATGGGTGGCGGCGTTGCCTACTGGGCCCATGCGGGTGGCTTTGTGTTTGGCGCAGTCTTGGGCTATCTTCTAGGCCTGTTTGACGACGCAGATGAAGATGAGCCTGGCTATGCTGTCGTCAAAGATGTAGAGAAAGCATTGGGTGGCCCTACCGAATAAGCGACTAGCCGCGGTGGGTTATATACTGGCAAGCTGAAAGGTTCGTACTTAATGCTGCTATGGTTCTTCCCAATTTTTTGATCTTCGGTGTCCAAAAGGCAGGAACAACTTCCATATACACCTATTTGAGGCAGCACCCGCAGGTATTTGCCAGTCCCCGCAAGGAAACTGACTTCTTTTGCCGCGATCTAAAAGACATTGAACAAGCTGAAAAAACGAGCGACGACCAGCAGCTCACGCGGGGCGGACGGCAAAAGATTCTAACTATCGAAGATTATCAGGCTCTATTCGCTGAGGTAACTGATGAAATTGCGATTGGAGAGGCCTCGCCCAACTACCTGTTTATGCACCAGCAGGCGGTTCCTGGAATCAAGGCCTACGTACCGGATGCTAAGCTGATTACTGTTTTGCGTAACCCCGTAGAGAGAGCCTATTCTGACTACCTAATGCATGTGCGCCAGGTGGTAGGCAATCGCAAACCGCTCGCAGAGCAGGTGGCAAATAGCGCAAACTCTTCTCATACGCTGCTAAAGGGCCGCTACTACGAAGGAGTGAAGCACTTTTTAGAGACATTTGGGCCTGAGCAGGTAAAAGTTTTTCTATACGACGAGCTGCGTCGAGACTCTGCGGGCTTGATGAGACAGCTCTATGAGTTTATTGGCGTCGACCCTAACTTTGAGGTAGATACAAAGCGCAAGCAGCAGACGGCGCAAGTGCCCAAGAATCAATCAATTAACCAGCTTTTGCAGACGAACAATCCGGTGCGATCGCTAGCTGGGTCTATCTTAAGAAAAGTGATGCCAGAAGAGAAAAGGCAGCAGCTGCGATCGCGTCTAATCACCGCCAACTCTCAAGGGAAAGAGGCGCTACCGCTTTCCGCCGAAGATCGCCAGCTGCTAGAAGACTACTACCGAGATGACGTGCGGCAATTGCAAGATCTAATCGGACGCGATTTATCTGGGTGGTTTGATTTGTCCTAGCTTTGCCTGCGGCGGCACGCTTCCGTACGCTCCCGCACGCTGCGGAACTGATTTGCTACAGGAAACTTCCTAGAAAACTCACTGGTGCAGGTAGCATTTCTCCGCGAAAATCAAGCACCTGAACGAGTAAAAGATATGCGATCGCCAGCAAAACAGACAGCACCCCGGTGCTAATAGCGATAATTTTCGAGCGGTCCATCTTTTTTTCCTCAGCGTTAGCCTACCGCACCTATTTTACTAGAGGTTCACCAGCGGTGTTTGCGAGAAGACACTCGCTAGTTTCTCTTGTCTTAGGTTCTTGTCTCAAAGGAAAGCACCGTTCAGCGTTCTCTCTAGAGATTCAAATGGAGAAATCTACACATGAATCCGGTTTCTAGCCAAAACAACGCCGCGTCGTCTGTCTCAGCTCTCATACGTCAGCCTGTCATTATTGAAACGCATGACTTGCGCAAGGTCTACCGCAGCGGATTTTGGCTAAAAGCCGCGCCGCCCTCGCTAAAACAGTGCTCCCTGGAAATATACAAAGGTGAAACCTTTGGTCTGCTGGGTCCCAACGGCGCGGGAAAAACCACGCTGCTAAAGCTGTTGCTCGGCCTCGTTCGACCCACAGCAGGTAAGGCAACGCTAATGAACCAGCCCGCAGGCAGCCGTGAAACCAAAGCCAATATTGGCTACCTGCCAGAAAATCCCTACTTTTACGACTATCTGACTGGCTGGGAGTTTTTGAGCTACACGGCTGGACTATTTGGTATCAAAGGTAAAGAGCAAAAGCGCCGCATTACGCATCTGCTTGATCTGGTGCAGCTCGATCTGCACTCGGCTAAAAAAAAGCAAATGCGGCGCTACTCTAAAGGAATGCTACAGCGGGTAGGCATGGCGCAGGCACTCATGAACGATCCTGATATTGTGTTTTTGGATGAGCCAATGTCAGGACTAGATCCAACCGGGCGCTATCAGGTCAGAGAGATTATCTTGTCTTTGAAAGAACAGGGAAAGACGCTGTTCTTTAATAGCCACGTACTGTCTGATGTGGAGATGATTTGCGATCGCATTGCCATTCTCGACCAGGGCGAAATCGTTTGCGTCGGCGACATCAAGCAGTTATTAGGCAACCCGGACCATTACAGCGTCAAGGGCAAAGGCGGCAGCCTAGACATTTTGGACGAGTGGCTGCGCGACATCACCTTTGCCAACGGCTACTGGCACGGCACCCTCTACGAAAATCCATTTGAATTTATGGTCAGCGCTCGCCTAATGAACGCTCACATCGCCAAGCTAGAAGTGGCCAAACCCACCCTCGAAGGGTTTTTTATGGCCCAAATTCAACAGCGCCGCAGGCTGAGAGACCAAGCCGAGCTAGAACGCGCGGCGGCTAAATAGCCATAGTCTTTACCGACGCGATACGGCTGGTGAGTCGCTGACGTACCACCGCCAAGGAATATCGGCTCCTTTTGACAGGCCAATACGGGTGGTCTGGGTAATTTCTAGCGGCGTTTCAACCGCAGGACGCGGCTCTACCCATAAGCCCGAGTCTGGGTGAATAGGAAGGCCACGAAGCGAGGTGTCTATCTGTAGGACACGGCAGAGCTTACCAGGACCAGCAGCGACTTTTTCTAGCTTTTCTTTTTTGGCCGACGCGCTAGTAGGCGAGTACCAGCTAGGAGACGCTTGGAGATGTACGGCGCGAATTAGGATGGTGCTGGCGAAATTATCGCGATCGCACACAATATTGAAGCAGTGATACTGCCGATAGATTCGATAGACGTAGGCAAACCCAGCCGGACCAAAAACAGCCGCATTGCGTTCAGTCTTACGCTCGTAGGCATACATAGCCGGATCACCCGCTTCGTAGGCTTCGGTCTCGACTATCTGCCCATGCACAATGGCGTCGCCTATTTTTCTGACAAGAATACAGCCCAGCAAATCGACGGCCACTGCGGTTGAAGGGCGATTGAACCAATCTGCGGTGATAAAAGGTGAAATGTTAAGAACTCCTGATTTTGGTTGATGCGCTGCTGGCGGTGTGTCAATGGGCAGTGTGTCAATGGGCAGTGTCATGATGCCAAGCTGTTGGATCTTGGTTGGAACTTTGATTTGAATTTCGGTTTTGACCACATTCCCTATGTAACCTAGCGTAAATAAAATGAGAGACTAACTGTGCAGTCATCGTGCCAGAGGCTCCTAACTTATGTCCCGAGCTTATAGAATCATCAACCAGATTCATTTTAGAAATATTCGCGGCGATTTGTTTGGGGGGCTGACGGCGGCGGTGATCGCGCTGCCGATGGCTTTGGCTTTTGGAGTAGCCTCAGGGGCGGGGCCGGTTGCAGGGCTGTATGGGGCAATTTTAGTAGGCTTTTTTGCTGCGCTATTTGGTGGCACGCCTGCACTCATTTCTGAGCCAACCGGTCCAATGACGGTGGTCATTACAGGTGTGATTACCACGATGATCGCGGCAGCGGGCGATCGCGAAACCGGTCTTGCGATGGCTTTTACCGTCGTGATTATGGCCGGTATCTTTCAAATTATTTTGGGCGTGCTAAAGCTCGGCAAGTACGTCACCCTGATGCCCTATAACGTGGTGTCGGGCTTTATGTCAGGCATCGGGCTGATTCTAATCATTTTGCAAATTGGCCCGCTGCTAGGGCAAGAAAGCCCTGGCGGTGGTGTCATCGGTACGCTGCGATCGCTCCCAACCCTGATTAGTGGAATTCAGCCAGTCGAGACAGCGTTAGCATTCATTACCCTGCTGATTATTTTCTTATTTCCTAAGAGTCTTAGAAAATTCGCGCCGCCGCAGCTAGTGGCTATGATTATTGGCACAGTGCTGTCACTGACAGTATTTGGGGGCGTAGAAAGTATTCGTCGCATTGGCGAAATTCCGCTGGCGCTGCCCACTATCACGACGCCAACATTTACCGGAGCTCAGATTCGGTACATGTTCATTGACGCAGCAGTGCTAGGAATGCTGGGCTGTATTGATGCGCTGCTGACCTCGGTAGTGGCCGATAGCTTAACGCGCACAGAGCACGATTCAAACAAAGAGCTCGTTGGCCAGGGCATTGGCAACATTGTGTCGGGGCTGTGCGGCGGGCTACCAGGGGCCGGGGCTACGATGGGCACGGTCGTCAACATCAAAGCAGGGGGACAAACAGCGCTGTCAGGGTTGTCACGAGCTGTCATTCTGCTACTGGTCGTCTTAGGTGCTAGCGGCCTGACTTCCCCCATTCCGATGGCGGTGCTCTCAGGCATCATTATCAAGGTCGGTATCGATATTATTGACTGGGGCTTTTTGAAGCGGGCTCACTACATTTCGCGCAAGTCGGCAGCGATTATGTATGGGGTGATTTTGCTAACGGTGTTTGTCGATCTGGTCATTGCGGTTGGCGTCGGCGTGTTTGTAGCAAACATGCTAACTATTGAAAAGCTAAGCGATCTGCGTTCGGAGAAAGGCGTTACGGCAATTACCGATGACGATGATACGATTTTGCTGAGCCCCGAAGAAAAGGCTTTGCTAGAAAAAGGCCAGGGTCAGATTTTGCTGTTTCGCTTGAGCGGGCCAATGATCTTTGGGGTGGCAAAGGCAATTTCTCGACAGCGCGAGGCTGTTCAGAAGTGCAAGGCATTTATTTTGGATATTAGCGAGGTACCGCATTTGGGTGTGACAACTTCGCTGGCGCTAGAGAATGCGATTCAAGAAGCGGTAGAAGGCGATCGCGCTGTCTATATCGTTGGCGCTAAAGGGCAAACCTATAAGCGTCTTACCCGTCTAGGTCTACTCAATATTATTCCGGCTGAGCGCTTTCTAATTGACAGAACGGTGGCCCTACGGCAGGCCCTAGCAGCCATCAACCGGAAGGATAACAAGCCTATTGGTAGCGCCCAGCCATCCCTATCTTCAGCAAATATGGACCCGGCCTAATCGCTTTTTAGCCTAGCCGTTTTCTAGCGGCGATCGCTTATGAGTCATCGTAAACAAGCACTCATAAGCGAGCATTAATCAGCAGGCTTTTCTGGATAGGTTCACTGCAGACAGGTTCCTTGCAAACAGATTCCTATTTCTACAGATAGGCCTTTACAAAACCACTCAGCCGCTCCATACCCCGCTCAATCGTGTCGAGATCCGTGGCATAGGAAATTCGCATCGTACCTTCCGCGCTAAAGGCCGCACCAGGAATTGTAGCAACGTGCTTTTCGTCGAGCAGCTTTTGGCAAAAGGTAACTGAGTCTAGTCCTGTTTTGCTAATGTCTACCATTAGATAGAAGGCACCTTGAGGCTCTACGTAGCTAAGGCCTTCCATATTGCTAATCATGTCCATAATAGCGAGGCGTCTTTCGCTAAAGGCACGGCGCATAATTTCTAGATTTTCGGTTGGGCCGGTCAGCGCTGCGATCGCACCATACTGCGCAAACGTACAAACGTTAGACGTGCTGTGACTTTGCAGAATATTCGCCGCCTGAATAATCGGTTCTGGCGCAGCCAAGTAGCCCAGTCGCCAGCCTGTCATCGCGTAGGCTTTGGCAAAGCCGTTACTCACAATCGAACGCTTGAATATCTCAGGATTCAGGCTGCCAATACTGACGTGCTCAGCGCCTTCATAGAGAATCTTTTCATAGATCTCGTCCGACACAACCCAAATATCTTCTTCAACCACCACGGCTGCTAGTGCCTCAATTTCTGCCGTGGTGTACACCGTCCCGGTAGGATTAGCCGGTGAGTTAAGCACAAACAGCCGTGTGTTTGGCGTAATCGCTGCACGGAGCTGCTGCGCCGTAATTTTATAATTAGCCTCAGCCGTGGTATTGACGATAATCGGCGTACCGCCTGCTAATTTCACCATCTCGGGATAGCTCACCCAGTAAGGCGCTGGAATAATCACCTCATCTCCTGGCTCGATCGTCGCCATGATCAGGTTGTAGAGCGAGTGCTTACCGCCGTTGGTGACAATGACGTTGCTAGCAGCGTAGTTAAGCTGATTGTCACTTTGAAGCTTTTGAGCGATCGCCTCTCTTAGTGCCGGTTCACCCGCCGCCGGACCATAGCGCGTTTTGCCTTGGTCAATTGCCATCTTCGCCGCTTCGCAAACGTGCTTTGGCGTATCGAAGTCCGGCTCACCTGCGCTGAAGCTACAGACATCTAGCCCCTCTCTTTGCATAGCTTTTGCCTTGGCGGAGATGACCAGCGTCATAGAAGGCGTAACTCTGTTGATTCGGGAGGCAAACTTCATGAGCAATAGCAGGGGCCAACGCCTGCACAAGGAGGGATAAAGAAACGGTTAATACAATACCGTAGATCGATTTCGAGGTTTCATCAGCCAAAAATCGATCGGTAAGTCAGGTTCCTCATATATTTTCAAACCTTTTTAGATCTTTTGACTACAGTTTTTTCCTCGCCTTCCTGATTCACGCTATTGCTTTCGTAGCATGGCCCTACTAAGTTATTTGGGTTGACCCCAATATTGCAACAGCTATTCGACAGTATTTCGACAGTAACAGAGCCCGATAACAAGGGCTGGTAAAAGATTGGGCAAAAGGGCTGGCAAAAGGTCGGGTAAGATGGTGTTCACTTCACGCCTCTATACTTCACTTCTATACGGATATTCCCTCGCTTTGACTTTACTACCAGGTCTTGAGGCGCTGCTCCAGGCACTTCAGTCCGCTGCCCGTGTAATCGCCCAACAAACTCATCTGTCGCCTTCTCACCTATCACCTTTCTCTCAAGGGACTAATCAGCAGCTACATAGACACCCAGGCAAAGGCGCAGAGCACTTAGATGGTTGGTCTTTAGCAGGCCGCGATCCGGCTGTAATGGCGCAGATGATGCCATTGCTGAAATGGATTTATGACTATTATTACCAAGTAAGCACAGACGGCTGGGCGCAGGTGCCAACTGAAGAACCGGTGATGTTTGTCGGCTCTCATAATGGGGGCATGGCTGCACCAGATATGTACATGATGCTCTACGACTACTGTCGTTACTTCGGCACCGAGAAACCTTTGTATGGGTTAATGACGCCTAAGGTGTGGCAGGCATCTCCGACCATAGCTCGCGTAGCTACGCAAATGGGTGCGGTGCAAGCTCATCCTAAAATGGCGATCGCAGCCCTCAACCACCGGGCCAACATTGCTGTTTATCCCGGTGGTATTCAAGATGTCTTCCGCCCTTATTCACAGCGCGATCGCATTTACTTCCACAATCGCAAAGGATTTATCAAGCTCGCCCTCAAAAAAGGCGCTCCTATTGTGCCAATGATCTCCTATGGGGCTCATTCCACCTTCGTCGTGCTAGCCGACATCTACCCCCAAATGCAGGCGCTCCACAGGTTAGGTATGCCTTGGGTTCTAGGCATCGATCCAGAAACTTTTCCAATCTACCTTGGCCTGCCGTGGGGCCTAGCGGTTGGCCCTTTACCCCATATTCCCTTCCCGATCAAAATTCATACCCGCATCTGCGCACCTATCCGGTTTGAGCGAACAGGTGCAGAAGCCCTAAAGGATAGCAGCTATGTAGATAAGTGCTTCTTTCAAGTAAAAAGCGAAATGCAGGCTGCGCTAGATCGTCTGGTCGCTGAGTGCGAGCAAGATCGCTAGATAGTGACGCTAGGCGGTCGCTCTAGGCAATAGTGACCTCATCAGAAAGATAAACATCTTGAATAAGATGAAAGAGCTTAACACCTTCTTTGAACTCTTTTTGGAACGTTTTTCGCCCTGAAATTAGTCCGCAGCCACCGGCTCTTTTGTTAATCACAGCCGTACGAATCGCCTGGACAAAATCATTCTCACCGGATGAACCGCCAGAGTTAATCAGCCCGGCTCGGCCCGCATAGCAATTCAGCACCTGATAGCGCGTCAGATCAATGGGGTGATCGCTCGATAGTTCAGAATACACTTTTTCGTCTGTTCTTCCGTACGGCTTTCCAATAGCTTCAGAGACCGCTTGGTAGCCACCGTTGGTTTCCGGTAGCTTCTGTTTAATGATGTCAGCTTCTATGGTGACACCAATGTGGTTGGCCTGACCGGTAAGATCTGCGGCTAGATGGTAGTCTTTGTCTTGCTTGAATACATCATTGCGTAAATAGCACCACAAAATAGTCGCCATGCCTAGCTCGTGCGCTCGTGCAAACGCCTGACTGACTTCTTGAATTTGGCGAGTCGATTCTGTTGAACCGAAGTAGATGGTGGCTCCTACCGCCACAGCACCTAGATTCCAGGCTTGCTCAACTGAGGCATACAAAGTCTCATCGTACGTTTTTGGGTAGCTCAGCAGTTCGTTGTGGTTTAGTTTGAGGATAAAAGGAATTCTGTGTGCGTACTTGCGAGACATCATGCCTAAGACGCCAAGCGTGGTAGCTACGGCGTTGCAGCCGCCTGAAAGGGCGAGGTTGATGATGTTTTCTGGATCGAAATAAATGGAATTTGGTGCGAAGGAAGCGGCGGCGGAGTGCTCAATTCCCTGGTCTACTGGCAGAATGGAGAGATAGCCGGTATTGGCAAGGCGTCCGTGGCTATAGAGCTGTTGGAGGCTTCGCAAAACCTGGGGAGTGCGATCGCTCTGAGCAAAGATCCGATTTACCCAGTCGGGACCAGGCAAATGTAGCTGGCTTTTGTCAACTTTCGCCTGGTAGCCAAGCAGAGTATCGGCCTCATCACCTAGCCAATCGGCAATAGACTGACTAGTCTTGAATTCTGTAGACGTTGCAACCATAGAATCAGGCCCCTCGCAGAAGCGCTAAACGATAGATACAGATTAGCGCGGTTCTTACTAAAGCCACATCAGCCCGGTCTGTACTGACTTTAATAGGGACTGGCTGGTCTATATGTCCCACTGTTTTTTAAGACGTTCAATGCGATCGCGCAAGCTCTCATTGGTCAGCCGTGAGCTCAGCCGCTCTACGAGTAGCGGGAACCCGAAAGGGGAAGGCCGATCTATGCTCATCCATACCAGTTTTAGCGATCGCATTCTTTCAAGCGCAGCCGACAGCCTGGGCGCTTCTAGCTGACTCTCAATGATCTCTCGCTCTGCCTGCTGCAACAGCAAATTGCCCGGCTCGTATTTGCTAAACACCTCGTAAATTAGCGATGAGCTAATCTGCACCTGATTTGCTGTCTTCTTTGAGCCTGGATAGCCTTTGAACACTAGCCCCGATACCTGAGCAATGCCTCGAAATCTACGCTGGGTTAGCTCAGAGATATTCAAGCTCTCTTTAATCTCTTTGTACAAATTCTGCGTAGAGAAAAAAGTCTCATCAAACAGTGTTTTGAAGGGATAGCCCTGCGGCGCTAAAACTTCAAACCCATAGTCATTTACAGAGACGGTAAACGTTGCTTTTTGCAGCTGTGAAAAGCGATAGGCCCAAAGAAACCCTAGCCCTTCGTGCACATTTCGCCCTTCAAACGGGTAGACGTATAAATGCTCGCCTTCTCTAGTCTGGCAGCATTCAATCAAAAACTGCTGGGCATCAGGCAGGTGCGAAATTCTATCTTGAGTTGCCAAAATCGGCATGATACAAGCTACTTCCTCGCTCACGTTTCCTTCTTTCACCTGCGTAATCTCTGCGCGAATGTATCGGCTTAGGCAGTCTGAAATTGCTAGATACCCGCCGCTCCATACGGGCACCACACTAGACTTTTTCCGCGCATTTTTCACATACAGCGTCATATCTTTCATCTGAAAAAATTCTAGCTGCCGCCCTGCAAAGTAAAACACGTCTCCTTTTTTAAGCCTGGAAACAAAATTTTCTTCTACAGTGCCGATAGATCTGCCCTTAGCGTAGGCAATTTTTATCTGCTGATTGCCAGTAATCGTACCGATACTCATTTTGTGCATCCGCGCAATCCGCGCATCCGTCACTTTGTACACCCCTGCTTCAAGTACAAGCTTTTGATAGCGCGGATAGGCTTTCAAACACTTTCCACCATTCTCTAAAAAGTCTACTATCCAGTCAAACTCCTCTGCGCTTAGCATTTGATAAGAGACTGTTTTTCGTACCGAAGCAAACGTTTCTTTAGGTGAGAATCCATCTCCACACGCTAGGGTAACTAAGTGCTGAAGCAAGACATCGTAAGGCTTGTTTAAGGGATGGCGAGACTCTACTTGGCCTACCGCGAGCCCTCTGCGAAAAGCGGAGATCTCTAACAGTTCTAGCGCGTTGGTCGGAAGAAAGAAGACTTCTGAGGTGCCTCCAGGTAAATGCGCTGAGCGGCCTGCTCTTTGCAAGAGCCGAGCGAGGTTTTTGGCGCTGCCAATTTGAACGACGCGCTCTACTGGCTGAAAGTCTACGCCTAGATCTAGTGAAGAGGTGCAGACAACCCACTTGATTGCCCCGGTTTTGAGTCCTGCTTCAATGGCAAGCCGTTCACCAAAGTCGATAGAGCCGTGATGTAAAGAGATTCTATGCTGGTCTTCAGGTAGCGAGAACGTCAGCGCTTGAAACCATCTTTCGGCTTGCGATCGCGTATTCACAAATATCAATGTAGAACGCTCAATATCTAGCGCGGCTACTAGCGCTTCAAACATCCGCAAGCCTAAGTGTCCCGCCCACGGGAAGCTGTCTACTGATGTCGGTAGAATGCTAGTAATCGTGGTCTCTCTTCTAATTTTCGACTGCACAATCACCGGATCGCACTCTATGCCGGTAGCGACCTTAGCCGCTTCTGGCAAATTCCCCAGTGTGGCCGAAATTGCCCACGTTTGCACAGTCGGATTTAGCTCTCGTACCCGAGACAGGCACAGCTCTGCCTGCGTTCCACGCTTAGAGGCCATCAGCTCGTGCCATTCATCCAAAATGATGCAGCGCAGCGCACCGAACCGTTTTGCTGAGTTCTTGTAGGAAAGCAGCACGGCAAAAGACTCTGGCGTCGTGATCAAAATATTCGGCATCTTCTTAATTTGCCGACTCTTCACTGAAGACTTCGTATCGCCGGTGCGCGACTCTACCGTAATTGGCCAGCCCATCTCTTCGATCGGACGGCGAATGGAAGCCTCAATGTCTCGTGAAAGGGCTCTGAGCGGGGTAATGTACAGCAGTTGCAGCCCGCTAAGCGGCTGTTGGTCTTTAGCCGCTTCTAGCATCTGAGCGATTGGACCCATCACCGCCCCGTAAGTCTTGCCCGAACCGGTTGGGACCTGGATGATGCCGCTTTTACCCGATAGATAAGCCTGCCAGGTTTGCGTTTGAAAGGCGATGGGTTGCCAGCCGCGTTTATTGAACCAGTCTTTAATAGGTGAAAGAGTAGTAGACACTAAGTCACAGCTTTTCTAGCATGAATCTAGTAGACCTCGGCATGTTTTCTAACCTATGTTTTTCCCAGGTCATGTTTTTCGATAATTGGGTAAAACAACTACTTCGAAATCGCCCAAATAAGGTCACTCATGAATACGACCATTGGGCATGATGGTGCCCGTCAGACGAGCCCCCAATAGCTTCACCATGATCTTGTTGCCATAGCCCACTTTCGCGCCACTTAGGTCCGCACCGCTCAGGTCCGCACCGCTCAGGTCTGCGCCGATTAAGTCCGCGCCGCTCAGATCCGCATGGCTCAAGTCGGCTTGCAGAAGGTTTGCTCGAAACAAGCGCGCCTTACGCAAATTGGCGCGGTTCAAGTTGACCTTATGCATGAAGGTATCACTCAGATCTGCACCGCTCAGGTCCGCGCCGCTCAGATTGCGGCCCGAGAAGTCTTTCTCTTTGAGATTTGCGCCGCTCATGTTGACGCCGCTAAGATCGGGGTCGCGTCTGGCGCGAGCGGGCTGATCGTCTTGCTGAGACGTCTTTAGAACCGATGAGCTATCTCCAGCTTTGGCCAATTCTTCTCTGGCGGCCTCTCTAGCTGCCTCTCTGGCCGTCTCTCTGGCCGCCTTATCGCGCACCGCTTTCTCTCTGGCGGCTTCATCTCTAGCCTTCCGTTCAGCAATCACTTTCTCTCTAGCCGCTTGCTCTCTGGCTTTCCGTTCAGCGATCGCTTTTTCTCTAGCCGCCCTATCGCCAGCTTTTCGCTCAGCGACGGCTTTTTCTCTAGCGGCTCTTTCCTTGGCAGATCTTTCTCTAGCGGCTTCTTCTCTAGCGGCTCTTTCACCGGCGGTGCGATCGCCGTTCGATTTTTCGTCGTCAGCGCCAGCGGGACGAGGCCAGGTGCTACTGGGATAGCGAGCCCGATAGGTAGCGCCATACTGGCTATTAGCAGCGGCAGCACGGCGGTAGGCCTCGTAAGGAGGACGGTAGCCACCGGCTCGTTCATTGCTGCCACTGCCATTACCGTTGCCATCGCCGTTACTACTACTGCTGGCCTGTCCTGTGGCGGTCTGCGCAGAAGCTTGAGCAGTAGTTGTACCACGGGGTCGATAGGTGGAGTCGTCGCCGGGACGATATGAGCTGTATGAGCGAGCTTGGCTAGTAGAAGAATGACCGTATGCAGACTGCCGACTTCGGCTATAGCTAGTTTTGGCTTGACTAGAGCCGACAGCGGGCAGTCTGCCGTTTTTAGCTTGCGATCGCAAGAAAGCTCTCGCTTCGTTTAGCGCCTTCAGCTTCACTTCTGCTTTCTCGCACAGCCTGGCGCGATCGCTCGGAATCCGATCGGGGTGCCAAATGAACACCAGATCCTTGTAGGCCTGGTTTACTTCTCTCATCGAAGTTTCCGTTCCTGGCTCTAGCTCTAAAACTCTGTAGGCTTGCTCAATAGAATCCATACGCGCCGGTAAGCGTGGTTTTTGTCAGGTTGTTAGACTTAATTTATTAAAGTGATTTAACTTTTTGATTATGCCGGATAGATCCCCTCTGTAGCCTTTAAGCACAGCAAACTTTAAGGAAGGTGGCTTAACGTTTCGTATGCTTGACAATGGTCGCTTTGTATACCTCTATACTGCTAGTATGGAGAGAACTGCTGATAGGGAAAGGCTTTTTAGTCTCATCACACAAACGCCGTAGCATCTAGGCACTGACCCAAGCTCTCAGCCTTCAGGTTCTCCGCTTTCAGGTTCTCCGTTTTCAAATCTTTAGCACTCAAATTCTCAAGTTAGTTCTCCGCTATCTTTAGCTCGCTGATATTCCACAGCGTACCGCCTAGCGCCGTGTACTCAATATTCTCAACCTTATCGCGCACTGCGCTCATAGAGTACTGCCCCACTAAGTGAATGAACGGTAGATTTTCCTGTACTAGTCGCTGTGTTTCAAAATACAACACCTTACGCTTCTCTTCATCTAGCTCCTGCGCTGCCCTAACGTACAGATCGCTAATCTGTTGTTCCCAGGGGTACACCTGCCGGCCCGTTAGCGCCATCTCACCTTGCGTTTCCTGATTGAAAAGGTGCAGCCCGCCATTGGTCAACCAAAGATTGGCACTGCTGTTAGGCTCTACGCCCGCGCCGAAGCCCAGCACAATCGCCTCCCACGATAGGGAATCACTAATATTTGTAATCAGCTTGTTGAAATCCATCGGCTGATAGTCAACTGTAATCCCAATCAGCGCTAGATTCTGCTTGATCTGAGCCCCGGCTGCTTCTCTAATGTCATTACCCACGTTGGTTTGCAGCGTAAAGCGAACCAAATTACCGTCTGCATCAAATAGGCGATCGCCCTGGTAGGCAAAACCGACCGATTCTAGCAGCGCTTTTGCCGCTTCGATATCGTAGTCATAAACAGGCAAACCGGTAGCCGCAAAGTAAGGGCTCTGCGGCGCAATCTGAGAATTTTGCAGCTCACCTAGCCCCTTGAAGATATTGTTGAGCATGGTATCTCGATCAATAGCGTAGGCAACTGCCTGTCTGAATTCTTTGGTATTAAACCACTGAGACTTCACCGGATCGACTACCGGCCTACCATTAATCGAACCCTTGTTGAGATTGAAGGTTAAAAAGAGCCGGGTTGTCGTGGGGCCACCGTTGTAGACCGTATAGTTACCCTGCGCCTCGTCCTGCTTCATCAGTGAAAAATTGTCAGGGGTAACAGCCATCAGGTCCGCGTCCCCTGAGCGAAAGCGGACAAACTGAGCGTCTTGTGAGCTGACAACCGGCCAGATCATTTCCTCAATGTAGGGGCGCGGCTCATCGTTAGGGCCTTTTTCCCAGTAGTAGGGATTGCGTTGGAAAACGATCCGCTCGCCAGGCACAAACGACTGAATAGTATAGGGGCCACTGCCAACAATAGTTGCTGGGTCTGTGTTCGTGCCCCAGGTAGACATAAAGAGAGGCTGACCGTTAGCGTCTTTAGTCGTTACGCTCTCCTCTAAAATGTGCTTCGGCATGATGGCAACCCCTGTCACCCGTAAGAAGGGCGCAAACGGCTCAGGAATCTGAAATACAACTCGACGCTCGTCTAGCTTACGCACAACAGGCAGCTTGCCCTCCACACCGATTCGTAGAATGTCGCGAGTATCGGTGGTAATTTCTTCGTTGAGAATGAGATCGTTGTAGGTAAAAACGACGTCATCTACCGTCAACGGCTCTCCGTCAGACCATTTTAGGTTTTCTTTTAGCAAGAAAATGATTGTCTGCCCGTCTGCGGAAATTTCCCAGGATTCAGCGAGCGCCGGAACAATTTCGCTGGTTGTCTGGTCGATATCAATCAAGCCCTCGTACAAGAAGCCTAGTACGTCACTGCTTGAGCTTTCCTGAGAGAGCAGATAGTTAAAGGTCTTGGGCTCACCTACTACTGGACTAACCAAGGTGGGTACGTCTGCACTCTCGACTCTAAAGTTCTCTAACCGTAGGCTATCTAAGCTGCTACAGCTAGGGGTTAGTACTACCAGGCCAAACATAGCAAGGCCCATCAGCAATAGCTGCCATAGACGAGTTCTTTGCAGTCGATTTTTTACCATGTACCCACTCATAGCGCTTCATCATCAGCGCTTTATCCACGCTTTCGCTGATGCTTTTGTTGACCCCACTATAGTTAAAAACCCGACAGTTGCGTAGGGTCTGCTACCCAAGAGGACTTTCTAAAACAGTTATGCTACGAGCAGCAACCGCAATTTTGTCTTTCTTTTTATAGTTTTTCTTACGTTTTACAAATCCCTCTTTGGTGTCGATTAGCAGCCGCCACTTGCGCTCTGACCAGTCAGTGTTTTCACTATCGCGAAAGCGTCTGGGCAGGGCAAACTCTATCATTTCGTAATGGGCGTTGAACATTAGCAAAAAGCTGCTGTCTATCACCTGCTCACCCCGCTTGTTGAGCGTAGCAATTTCCTCGCCGTTCAAGAGCACGGTCAGCGTTTTGACATAGCCAGCGGTCCACTCATCTTGCATCAGTCTGCCGTCGACATTAAACCAGCCAATATCTCTGATACCAGAGCCGTGAATTTGACGGCCATGAAACCAGTCGCGGCGACGGAAAACCGGATGGTCTTTGACCAGGTTGACTAGCTTTTGGGTATAGCGCAGCATGTCTTTTTGGTCGGGATCTAAGTCCCACTTTAGCCAGGACAGCTCATCATCGTGACAGTAGGTGTTGTTGTTACCTCGCTGCGATCGCCCCATCTCATCCCCAGAGAGCAGCATAGGCACCCCCTGAGACAGCATCAGCGTCGCCAGGAAGTTCCGCTGCTGCTGTAGCCGCAGCTTTAGAGTCTCAGGCTCGTCAGTTTCTCCTTCTGCGCCACAGTTCCAGGCGCGGTTGTGGCTTTCACCATCGCGGTTGTCCTCGCCATTAGCTTCGTTATGCTTGTCGTTGTAGCTGACCAGATCGCGCATCGTAAACCCATCGTGGGCAGTGATGAAATTGATACTGGCGTGAGGTTTGCGGCCTGTATTTTCGTATAGATCAGAGCTACCAGTTAGCCGCGCGGCAAATTCGCCTAGCGCACTGTCTTCACCGCGCCAAAAGTCGCGTACGGTATCGCGATATTTGCCATTCCACTCAGACCACAGCAATGGGAATTTACCGACCTGATAGCCGCCTGCACCCACATCCCACGGCTCAGCAATCAGCTTGACCTTAGAAATAACCGGGTCTTGATGGATAATGTCAAAGAAGGTGGCCAGCGTACCGACTTCAAACAGCTCTCTGGCGAGCGCCGAAGCCAGATCAAAGCGGAATCCGTCTACGTGCATTTCCTGCACCCAGTAGCGCAGACTGTCCATGATCAGCTTTAGCACCTGTGGGTGGCTCATTCTTAATGAGTTGCCGCAGCCGGTGTAGTCCATGTAGTAGCGTTCGTTGTCTTCGACTAGCCGGTAATAGGCCGCGTTGTCGATACCACGAAAGCAGAGAGTAGGGCCCATGTGGTTGCCCTCGCCCGTGTGATTATAGACCACATCCAGGATGACTTCGATTCCGGCCTCGTGGAGCGATCGCACCATTGCCTTAAACTCTTTGAGCTGTTCCCCTAGCTCACCTGAAGCGCTGTAGCCAGAGTAGGGCGCAAAGTAGTTGAGCGAATCGTAGCCCCAGTAGTTGGTAAGGCCTTTACTCACCAGATAGCTGGGCTTGGCGTGGTAGTGGTGAACAGGCATCAGCTCTACCGCTGTGATCCCCAGTGACTTTAAGTGCTTAATCGCCGCTGGATGAGCCAGCCCTTCATAGGTCCCTCTTAGTCGCTTGGGTACCTTTGGGTGCTGCTGGGTAAACCCCTTGACGTGCATCTCATAGATGACGGTTTCGCTCCAAGGCGTATTGGGAGACTCATCACCCTGCCAGTTAAAGGTGGGATCAACAACAATGCATTTGGGCATCGCAGCCGCGCTGTCTTCGATATTGCAGCCTAGATCTTCCTCTTCTGAGAGCCAGTTATAGCCAAAGATAGACTGACCAGCGGTGATATCGCCTGCGATCGCTAGCGCATAGGGATCAATCAGCAGCTTGTTGGGATTGAACCGGTGGCCGCGCTCGGGATCAAACGGGCCATGAACCCTAAAGCCGTAGCGTTGGCCGGGCCTAACGTTTGTAAAGTAGCCATGCCAAACAAAGTTATACACGCCGGTGAGCGGATAGCGCGTTTCGACGCCGTCTTCATCGAACAGGCAAAGCTCTACGCTGGTAGCATTTTCTGAGAAAAGGGCGAAATTTGTTCCTTGTCCGTCCCAAGTTGCGCCTAGATTGTTGGCAGTTCCGGGAAGCTGTTGAATACTCATAAAAGAACAAGTTCTGAAAGGATACACTCTGTTGGTTTTGTGTCAGATAGACGCGGTTTTCCTATCAGTGCCTCCATCAGTGCCCAAGGCAAGCAATTTCTGTCGGAGCAAGCAAGGATAGACATAAACAGACAAAAGACGCGACTAGAGAAGACGCCAGAGGAGGTAGTAAAAAGGTAGTATGCGCCAACGATAATGACAAGGATACCGCGACTCTTCAAAAATCGCCTAATACCTTTTGATATGCTTTTCGAGTTTACGACGCGCGATCACAAAAGCTAGCCACGAAAGCCACAAATTAGCCAAAGCTATCAGATGGGTAAAGCTATCAGATGGGTAAAGCTATCAGATGGGTAAAGCTGCCGAACCAGTATGGACGTTAGGCAGGTGGCGAACCTAAACACCTCCAATTGAGCTACGCTAGCCATCGTCAGCATCTTAATACCAGCGCTAACCTATGGAGACACCATCAGCCCAAACGCCACCCGCCTACACACCACCCAAGGTCTGGCAGTGGCAGACCGACGGCGGCGGGACCTGGTCTAGTACCAATCGTCCTATTGCTGGCCCCACCCACGACAAAGAACTGCCCGTAGGACAGCACCCACTTCAGCTTTATTCACTCGCGACTCCCAACGGTCAGAAAGTGACGATTATGTTAGAGGAGCTATTGGCACTCGGCATTAGCGCAGCCGAGTACGACGCTTACCCAATTAAAATCAACGAGGGCGATCAGTTTGGCAGTGGCTTTGTATCAGTCAATCCCAACTCCAAGATTCCTGCTTTGGTAGATCGCAGCACCACACCCCCCACCCGCGTATTTGAATCGGGAGCTATCTTGCTCTATCTAGCAGAGAAATTTGACGCACTTTTACCAACCGAGCTCACTCAACGAACAGAGTGTTTATCTTGGCTCTTTTGGCAGATTGGATCAGCGCCTTATTTGGGCGGTGGCTTCGGACATTTCTATAACTACGCTCCTATCAAAATCGAATACTGCATTGATCGCTTCACGATGGAAACAAAGCGTCAGCTTGACGTTCTTGACAAACAGTTGGCAGATCATCCATACATTTGCGGCGATGACTACACGATTGCCGACATTGCTATCTGGCCCTGGTACGGTGGGCTAGTCCTTAACCGCCTGTATGACGCTGCTGAATTTGTAGAGGCTCAGTCCTACACACATGTGGTGAGATGGGCAAAGGAGATTGACGGTCGGCCAGCGGTGCAGCGTGGGCGGATGGTAAACCGGACATGGGGCCCATCCGAAGAACAGCTTCCTGAACGTCATGCTGCTAGCGATTTTGATATTTGATAGAAGTTAATACGCCATCCTATGAGCATAGCTATAGCGAGGGACACCTGGCCTGTTGAAAGTAGCTCATAGCCGATGACGGACATCATTGGGCGTACCTGCTAGATCTTTATTTCGGTGTTGAACTGGTTTATTTAGCGTTGAGCTTATCTAGCAATGAGGCGGGCCCCATATTTTCCACGCTGTAGCCCTGTGGGTAGCTACGCATGGGCTGGTCGGCAAAGAAGTCGGGCAGCGTGCGGGGAGGAAGCTGACGCAGCAGGCGGCTACGCAGGTGTAGGCTTTTTTTGAGGATGGCGGTGAGACTAGCAGGTGCTGGCTGCCAGCCGACGGCTTGGAGTAGGGCCGGATCGAGCAGGGCGGGAATGGCCGGGTTGGCGAACGATCGCATCCCCCTTGGAAACCACCCTAACATCATTGCTCTGGTCGCATCCGCCACTCGCTGGTTTGCTTCCTGGTAGGCGAAGTGGGTTTGTTCGTAGGTTCGGTTGTAGACTTCAAACGCTTCGTAAGTTGTTGGAATGTGGGCGATCGCCATTCGCTTACCCACCTCTCGCCAGAAGAAATACATTGCCTGCTTTTCATGATCGCTTAGCGGTCGCCAGCCAAACTGTTCAATCCAGCGCACAGGCTCGTAGATGAATGTGGAAAGCACATAGAGATAGTCGTCGTTTTTAATTGGGTAGCGCTGGTGAATGGCATTCATCCGCTGCAAAAACGCCTGTCCGCGGGGGTGGTGATAGCCCCACTTTAAGAGTTCTGAGACAATAATGCCGGTGTCGTCGTAGCGCTTTTGCGCGTGGCGGTGAAATTCGCCGGTTTTATCGAGTAGCTGAGAGATAGCAGGAATGCAGAAAGTCCGCAGCAGGGCAATTTCGAGCGCGCGGGTAATGTCCCAGGGAAATTCGTAGCCTGAGAGCAGGTGACAAATTGCGATCGCATCTTTCTCAGCATCTAGCACCTGAATCTGCTGCGCACTCGTTTGCCGATTAGGATGAATCATCTGCTGAATCCTTGGGTAAGTCTTGTTGGGTTAGGTCTTGCTAGGTAGGTCTTGTTGGGTTAGATCTTATTAGGTAGGTCTTGTGCGCTCAGTCCAAAACATCGCCGTTTTTTATTCTTACACGTGTATAAAACTCTTCCATCGTTTCAATAAAAGAGTTATTACGCTGCCAGAAAGGAGGATAGTCTCCCTGCTTTTTGATCAAAATAGCTGGCACGTTGGTTGGCTGTACCCTCTCCGTAGCGCCAGGCAAGCGCTTTTCCCCCTGCCAAAAGTCATGAAGCGAGACTGGCTGCGCCGCGCTCAAACTGATGATCTCTGGCCGGGTATGCAGACTCAGTGCAGGCTTGGGCGGTACAACTTCTGCGGTCAGCTCTTTTGAAAAGGCAATTCCAAGCGGTGTACTAGAAAGGCCCGCTAACAAGTCTTCTTGCGACAGACCGCGTAGCTCAAATAGCTTGAGCGGATCGCGATCGATTTCGGCGGCCAAAAGATAGTAAGCACCTGCGATATGTTTGCAAGGGTTACTCCAGTCTGGGCAGGTGCAGTGGCTAGTAAAATCACCTTTTTCGGGCAGTAGCCGCAGGCCTAACGTCTCGAAGCTTTCTTCAATATTGTCTGGAATTTCGCCGACTAGCAGCTTAGAGAGAATGCTGACTTTAGAAGCCATTAGAGCAATCACAGCGGCCCATTTGGCTTGGCTAATCGGCTCAAATTCTAGGGTGGTGACGTAGAGCGGCTCGGTATAGACACCGTAGTAAGGATTAACGGAGCCTTTGATATGGGCGATGACGCGATCGCGTTCTATCTCAAAAGATTCGACTTTGCGGCCATTCGCATAGCTGCGTCCACGGCTGAGGCGGCCTTTGTCAGTAAACTGTTCGATGGTAGAAAGGAAGGTATCTCCCCACCAGGTACGAGTGAAGTTGGCCATAATTAATCCATAATCGCGCTTTTGTTCAAAGCAATCAGTCGCTTAAAGGCATCATTATCTAGCTCAGTTAGCCAGGATTCATCAGAGCCAACGATAGAGCCCGCCAGCTTTTTCTTATCTTCAATCATCTGATCGATGCGCTCTTCTAACGTACCAGTAGAGACGAATTTATGAACAAATACGTTTTTCTTTTGACCGATGCGAAAGGCGCGGTCGGTGGCCTGATCTTCGACAGCGGGGTTCCACCAGCGATCGAAGTGGAAAACGTGGTTAGCTTTGGTCAAGGTGATACCGACGCCGCCGGCTTTGAGCGAAAGAATAAAGATAGACGGATCGGTCTGGGGAGACTGGAAGTCGGCCATCATCTGGTCGCGCTTTTTGCGAGAGGTGCCGCCGTGCAGATAATAGGTGTTGTAATGAAAGGTTTGATGCAGGTATTTTTCAAGCGAGTCACCAATTTCTTTAAACTGGGTGAAAACAAGGAGACTGTCACCATCGGCGATCGCTTCTGAGACCATATCGCTCAGACGGCTAAGTTTGTGCGATCGCTCGGTAGTGAAATCACTGCCGTCTTGCAAAAACTGAGCCGGATGATTGCAGATTTGCTTCAGCTTCATCAGCGTTGCTAGGATCAGACCCTTACGCTGAATACCTTCTGCTGAAGCGAGCTGCTTTTCTACATCGCGAACCGTCGCCTCGTACAAAGAGGCCTGCTCTTTAGTTAGATTGCAATACAGCTTTTGTTCTACTTTACTCGGCAAATCTTTGATAATCGATTCATCTGTTTTTACCCGCCGCAGGATAAACGGCTCTACTAGCTTTTTGAGTACAATAGACTGCTTTCGGTCATTGTTACGCTGAATTGGCAGCTCGAAGTTTTTGCGAAACTGAGATTCTTTACCCAGGTAGCCAGGGTTTAGAAAGTTAAAAATAGACCACAAGTCCAGCAGCCGGTTTTCAATCGGCGTTCCGGTCAGCGCCAGTCGATGCCGTGCCGACAGCTTCAAAATAGCCTTGGTCTGAGCCGCTTTGGGATTCTTGATATTCTGCGCTTCGTCCAACACAATGCGGTGCCAGGTAACGCTGTTGATTAAGTCCGCATCGCGCCGCGCCAGAGAAAAAGAGGTAATTAGCAAATGATTGCGTTTGCATAGCGCCTTGAAGGCTTTCTTTTCTTTAGTGCGATCGCTCCCATGATGCACCGCCGCCTTTAAGTGAGGTGCAAACTTTCGCATCTCTCGGTGCCAGTTGCCTACCACCGACGTTGGCGCAATCAACAGCGTCGGTGGTAGCGTTTTCACCTTTTCTGCTATAGCTATCTCTTCTTCTTGCAGCAGCCTGGCAATCACCTGCACCGTTTTGCCTAGGCCCATATCGTCTGCCAAACAGCCGTTTAGACCTAGACTCTCCAAATAGCTCAGCCAAGACACACCGCGCTTTTGATAGTCTCGTAGCTGGCCTACAAACTTCTGGGGATTTTGCACAGGCACCAGCGCGCTGGTATTTGTGAGCTTGTCCATCATCGTCAGCAGGGTATGATCGCGGCTAAAGTCCACCTCCACATCATCACCCTGCTGCGCCGCCATCTGCATAAAGTCCAACAGACTGACTTCAGGGTTATCTTGACGATGCTGACGCCAAAAGTCCATCATCTCTTGCATCTTTGCCTGGTCTAGCTCCATCCACTGACCGCGAAACTGCACCAGCGGCGTCTGCGCTTCTACGAGCTGCTGCCATTCCTTTTCACTAACCGGCTCCCCGCCAATCGACAGCTCATACTGATAGTCCACCAGCGTCTCAAACGAAAAATAGCTTTTAGACTGCTTAGAGGTGTCTTCGCGATCGCCCGAGCGGCTGCTTGCCTTCAGCTTCAGCTTAGCCCTGCGCCGACCCTGCGGCGTCCACCAGCCTGGGACAATCACCTTACAGCCCGAATCTTCTAATATCCAAGCGGCCTCATTCAAAAAATCAAACGCCGCGTCCACATCCAAAAAGATACTTGCCGGTTCGTCTGTTTCTAAACCGGCCCACATCGGTGGATAGATCCGAGCGGCATCGCCAAGCGCCAGCAGCAAGTCCTGCTCAAAACTTTCCCCAAGCTGTAACCTCAGCGCCATTTGCTGATGCGGCTCAAGGTGCCAATAATCGGCTAGGCTGATCCGCAGAGAAGGGTGCTGCTTAGGCGCAACTTTAAAGATAATTTCCCAGTCCTCGTCCGGGTCGCTTGGAGAGCGCAGATGAAAGCAGAGGTAAAAGGGAACGGCGCTCTGCGTACGGGCAATGCGATCGCGCCAGGGTCGCCACTGTTTATAAAGCGACAGCTCTGTGCTAGTCGTCCAGTGAGCCGATCTCAAGCAGCTGTAGATCAAAGATCCTTCGATTTGTTTGTAAAAAGACTGCGGCAGCGACGTCCCAGTGACGATATCGTGCAACAAACACTCTGAACAATGTCGTAAAAGGCTCTCTTTTCCATGTAGAGCAGCCTCTCTTAGCGGCTTGTCTTTTGCCAGGTTGTCTTTTGCCAGATTGTCTTTTGCTGGCCTGTCTTTTGCTGACTGGGCTTCTACCGACTTGGCTTTCACAGACTTTTTCTTTGTCAGCTCAGCCGCGTCCACCTGCTGCGCAAACCCAGACGTACAGACTAAAGGCATGTATTCCGTATAGCGCCTTATCAAGTCCTCATAAGCCTCACTAATGATTTCCCAGTGAGGGTATGTTTCAAAGGTCTTCTTTACCTTGCGGTAGCGCAAAGACGGAATGTAGTGATCCTTTAAAATCACCTGCTTAAAGGCTTGCGCATAGTGATGCCAAAACAACAGATCGGCGCCTAGCTGCACATCGGCGAGCTGGTACTGCGCAATAAAGTGAAGCTCTTTTAGCTGCGCCACAAAAGCGCTAATACCCGCTCTAACACCATTAGCCTTAGTCTGAGAATCGAATCGATAAATTCGATAGCAGTCTATTGGCCACCTGTACCATTCAAATGTTTCAGGTAGCTCTGTCTCCCAATAGCGAGCAAGCTCTAACGACGGTAGCGGCTCCTGCTGAGCGGTCGGCAGCTCAAAAAATCTAACATTAATATCTTTTGTTGCACTAACGTTTTGAAACCCCAAATCTTCTGATAAAAACGACGCCAGATCGGCTTTTTTCAGATAGTAAGGGGCTTGGAAAAAACTTTCCTTCTCCTGCTGAGTGCTGTCTTTGCTAACGGTTGAAGCGCCCGTCGAAGGCTGAGCGGTCTCTACCCACAGGTAAAAGGCTCCGGTCTGCACGAAGTTTGTATGTGCATCTGGGATCCAGGTACCGTGGAGAATTTTCATTCGCTAATCACAAGCCAGCCGTTGGCAAAGGCTGACGAAATAAAGAGATAGAGTGAATTCTAAAGCAAAGCGTTAAGCAAGCACAACGTCCGTCGAGGTCAATCGGGTGCGATGGTCAGTTCGAGCGCAATTTCTGCGATGGTTTCTCTAAATAGACCGCCCCGATACGATGCCTTCTATCAGGGCCTTCCATCGGGGCCTTCTCACCGATGCCCACGTATTAATAATCACAAAGCTACCTCTGCATTTCCCCGGACAAAAGTCTCCATAGCATGAAGTTTTTGCCAGAAGTATTCACGTATGTGCGAGTAGATGTATAAAGTAAACTTCATACGTTGGTAGACGCGGACAGTTCAGACGACTGGCAGCGACCAGTCGATACCAGTCCGTATAAGTGCAGGCAATCAGTGCAGGCAGTGTGAGTGCGGGGGTTAGTCAAGGAAACAGAGATGGATAGTCAAAATACCCGCGCAGGTAGAAGCAAGCAGTCTTCAAACAAAAGCTCTTCAAGCAAAAGCTCTTCAAGCAAAAGCTCTTTAAACAAACAATCTTTAGACAAAAGCTCTTCAAACAAAAGCACAGGTCAGCAGCTAGGCTCTCAAAGAAGTTCTCAGATAAGTTTTCAAACAGCTGACCTAGCTTGTTTGTTTACCAAAGTCACAAAGGGCGGTAAGCCAGCGCTGGCTGCTCATATAAAGATCCGCGTGCACTCAGTTCGCTCCGATTTATCGACGCTTCTATATCATGCAGAAGCGCTTAATTTACGTCTGCCCCTGCTTCGCGTCAGCGTGCAAGATTCAGCCCAGCTAGTGAACGGCTCGGCGCCAGTGTCTCATCTATTCGTTCTACACGGTCTTTTTCGAGGTGATATTCTGCCCCAAAATATATCTGAGTTTCTCAATCACCTTACCCGAGACTTCAAAACATTTTTGGCCTACACTCAAGCCCATCAGATTCAGCTTGAACTATCCGCTCAAACTGTCAGCTCAAACTGACTGGCGATTGATGACGCTTCCAAAAACAACGTCAAAAACAGGGTGCTGAAACAGGTGACGCTAAAATAGGTGGTGCTAACTATCTACACTAGAAAATCGTTTCTCTAGCTTTCTTATGCTCGTTTGGCTTACAACCCTTTTGCTGGCACAGCCCGTTTTACAGCCCGATCTAGCGATCGCAACAACAGCACAGTCGGCAACGGTTCTAGCATCTACAACAGAAGGCGTATCGGTCTTGGCCCAAGTGCCTACCGAGCCCCCCATTTCTGAAGAACAAGTTGTGCCACAAGTGGTAAGACCGCTGCCAGGTTCGCTAGATGACGTGCCAGTTTTCAACAGCAACAGCCCAGAGCTGATTGAGACACCAGGAATTTTACTCTCGACCTTTCCACCAGACGGAATGGCAACCCCAGCAGCCCACCTTAATTTTGCTTTCGAGGGCCGCTTTGACATCTTTGCTCACCATGTTTACAAAGCACTAGACTACAGCGAAGAAACACCTCAGCTACTCGATAGCCTGTATTTGGGCATCTTGCTCCACAATCCTGGAGACGAGATAGTTACGGTTCGGGTGCTAGACGGCGCGAGCTATCTTAGTCAGCCGGATGCACCGTTTGTGACGCTACCAGACTTTGTGCCGTTTAGTCCACTTCGTCCGGTCTACGCCGGGCCAGGAAGCCGGGCGATGGGTGATATTCTGCAAGGTCAGCGGCAAGATCTTTTCTCGCCGGTGATTACCCTTGGACCAGGGGAAGATGCCCTGCTGCTCAATCAACCCATTCCTATTCGCGAGCTAGTGCCGCCAATTAACGGACGCTCTACGCTGGCACATCTAGAAAGCAGCGGTCCAGTATACGTTGCTAGCCTGGCTCAACCGGTTGAGCTAAATCAGGCGGGCGAAGAAATTGCCCCTAGCCTGGCAGATTGGCGATCGCTATTGGAAACAGGCGAACTGTCGGGGCCACGCGATCGCACCCCTACGCCGCTCCCGCTATCATCTGGCGAACAGCTAATTTACGGACGCGTAGCGGGCGTTTCATCAGGCTCTCAATGGCAGGCCACACTCAGCGATTCGGACTCAGAGCCAGTTACCGAGGACGCCGCTCGACTCACCATTCCCGACCCCGGTGCGGCCTTTTCTTATGGCATTAGCCTGCTGTATGGCGGCACGATGGGTACCGGCCAAAACCAGAGCGCTGAGATGCTGGTGCGCTATCCCGATACGGCCTACCAGAGTCACGGCAACTACGGTGTGCGCTATAGCCTTACCCTGCCGCTGTATAACCCTACTGGCCGCGCTCAGACGGTTACGGTCTCGCTGCAAACGCCTTTGAAAGAAGACGAGCTAAGTCAGGGAGGCCTGCGTTTTCTTGAGCCGCCTGCCGCACAAACGTTCTTTAGAGGGCCCGTACAGGTAGGTTTTCAAGATGATCGCGGTCTACCTCAAATACGTAATATTCACCTGGTGATGAAGCGAGGGCAGGTAGGCACTCCACTGGCGACAGTTTCCTTAGCACCGCAGAGTACGCACACAGTGGAAGTGGATCTACTCTATCCGGCTGACTCTACGCCACCGCAAGTACTGAGTGTAGAATCAGTCACAGCAAATTAGCAGCCGTGGCTCGGATTCAATTCTGGATTCAATTTTGGTTCATCAACTTGAGAGCATTAGCTTAGGATCACTAGCTTAGGATCAACTAGTAGAAGCACTAGCTTGAGGGCATTAGCGGCGCGATCGCTTCGATGACCGCTAAAACGTTCTGCGCATTAAGCATTGTGAAGTGTCCGCCGGGTACCTGATGATGTTCTATCGGTTGGTGGGTGCGATCGCGCCAGCCAAAGAGCGCATCTTGATACACTTCATGGTAAGGCCGATCGGCTGAATCTTGCCCTGGGCCAGCGGCTTTGACCAAGACTACTTTACCGTGGAGTCGGGCGCTGGGCTCGTAGCTTTTCTCAGCAAACAGATAGAGCGATCGCGCTTCTAGGCCTTGCAGCGATTCGGGCGGTGTCCACCCCTTGGCCTGTCGATCTTGCCAATAGCGAAAGGCTTTGATTCTAACGGTGGTTGTAGCCTGCTTAAAGCGATTTTGCACTTCGTAGCGAATAACGTTCGCTGCTTTCGTAGTGAAGTGCTTGATTTTTTGGGCTTTGCCGGCTGGTAGAGACTCTTTCAAACTTTCTAGTCGCCGTGCGGCCAAGCTGCTACGCTCTGTAGCCGCAACGTCTGGCGCTTCTAACAGTACAGTGAGGTCGACTACCTCGCCGAGCGCTTCTAGCTGTAGGGCCATTTCAAAGGCAATCACGCCGCCCGCACAGAGTCCACCTATTAGATAAGGACCGTTTGGCCGAACGCAGCGCATCTGCTGAATGTAATAAGCGGCCATGTCGGGAATGCGGCTGTGTACCATCGGTACGCTGGGCTCACTGAGCGGCTCAATGCCGTAAACGGAGCGATCGCCCGGCAGTTTGGCCGCTAAGTTTATATACGGGCTGGTGATACCATCGGCATCGTGAACCAGAAACAGCGGGGTGCGATCACGTTTGCCGGCTTTTAGCAGCACCACCGACTCGATTGCAGCAATCTGTTGACTTGTCTGCTGCTGCTGACCCTGCTGCCGATCGAACGCCATTTCAGCAGCGAGTATAGGCGCTAGCTGCTGAATAGTCGGCTCAGCGAAGATGGTGGTAACCGGCAAGCTCCGCTGGAATGTCGCTTCAATCTCATTAAACAAACGCATGGCGAGCAAAGAATGGCCCCCCATATCGAAAAAATTATCGGTAATGCCGATCGGCTGAACGTTTAGTACGCTTTCCCAAATCTTCACTAGTTCGCTTTCTAGCGGCGATCGCGGTGCAGCCACCTCTGCCTTTTGCTGATTGACCGGAATGGGTAAAGCCCTTCTATCGACCTTGCCGTTGGTGGTCATCGGTAGCGCGCTCAGGGCAACAAAAGCCGACGGAATCATATAGCTAGGCAGCGTTTGACGCAGGTAGGCCTGAAGGTCGTGAATGTTTAATTCATGACATGAGCAGGGTCTATCTAGAGACGGTCTATTCAGAGCTGGTCTATCTAGAGATGGTCTATGCAAAGATTGTTCGTCAGCGCGATGGGCTTCTGCTTCTTCCATGACGACGTAGGCGACTAGCCGCTTTTGCCCAGGGACATCCTCGCGCGCCAAGACAATTTGCTGGCGCACATGCGGATGCCTTTCTAAACAGCTTTCAATTTCGCCTAGCTCAATGCGAAAGCCATGAATTTTTACTTGAAAGTCTACGCGGCCTACAAATTCCAAATTGCCGTCAGGTAGCTCGCGAACGCGATCGCCTGTTTTGTATAGCCGCTGATTTGAGCTAAACGGGCTGGTAATAAAGGCCGCGGCTGTTTTTTCTGGCAAGTTAAGATAGCCTCGCGCCAGGCCAGCTCCACCGATATACAGCTCTCCAGCTTCGCCAGGTGTAACAGGTTCCAAAGCCTCGTCGAGCACATAGGTTTGGGTATTGGCAATGGCCCGCCCAATAGGTAGCTCTTTAGTCGCATCAAAGCCTTCAGCCAGCGGATCGTAGAGCGTGGTGGTGACGGTTGCTTCGGTGGGCCCATAGGTATTGAGCCAGCGTGGATACTCGCCAACTAGGTTGAACCACTGCCGGTAAGCTGCGAGCGACGCCTTCTCTCCGCCAACGATGACTAATCGAACAGCTTTTGAAAGGCGATCGCGCTGAGAGCAGTTTGGCTGATCAGCAAACCGAGTCAGGCCGTTGACCAGCTCGTGCCAAAAGGCGGTAGGCAGATCGAGAATAGTGATCTTTTCGGTCGCCGTAAACGCTAGAAAAGCGCTTAGAGAAGTCGCAATTTCCTCGGGACGTAGCACCAGCGTTGCGCCAGTAATTAGCGTGGGATATAGCTCTTCGGTGATGATGTCAAAGCTCATGCTAGAAAATTGCAGCATGCGGTCAGCCGGGCTCATCTCAAAGGCCGCCGCCATCGCTCTAGCATGGTTAACAACGCCCTGATGCTTGACCATAACCCCTTTAGGATTGCCGGTAGAGCCAGAGGTGTAGATAACGTAAGCCAGGTTGCTGGCGTTGATGCAGACATCCGGATTGTGCTGCGGGTACTTGGCAACTGTCGACCAGTCGGTGTCGAGCAAAAGGCAGGTCGGGCTCAAATTGTTAGAGTCTAGCTGAGCTGAACTGGTGGGCTCAGGAGCAACGCTCTTGTTAAAGGCACTCTTATTAGCGGGATTAAAGTTAGCGGGATTAAAGTTAGCGGGATTAAAGTTAGCGGGATTAATAGCACTCTCGCTAAAGGAGAGATCTGCCGTTAGCGTAGCAGCAAGTAAGGAGTGAGTCAGCAGCAGCGACGTTGGGCTGTTTTGCAGAACATCTTTGAGCAGGTAGGCGCGGCGGACGGCTGGATAAGCGGGATCTATTGGGACGTAAGCAGCGCCCGCTTTAAGAACGCCAAGGATAGCAATCACCATTTCGAGCGATCGCGGCGTGCTAACTGGCACTAGGCTATCGGGCGTGATGCCTAGCTCAATGAGGTAATGAGCTAACTGATTGGCTTTTTGATTGAGCTGGGCGTAGGTCAAGGTTTGCGAGCTGGCCTGAAGCGCGATCGCATCAGGCGTTTTCAGTACCTGGTCTTCAAAGAGCTGATGAATACAGTGCTGCGCTTGGAGTAATTCTGGAGAGACAGCCCAGCTACTAACAGTCAGCGCATCTTGAGATTCGATCGGCTCAACTTTTGCCGGCAGTGACTGCACTGGTTGAGTGGTCCTGCGGCTAGGAGCAGTCACTTTTACTCGCTTGTTGCTAGTGTTAGTACTTGAAGTCATGACAAATAAGACGGAATTATATGTTGAGAAGGAAACAATAGAAGAAAGAGTAAGAGATAGTAGGAGAGAAACACTAGCAAGAGAATGTCTCTTTCAACAGCTATAAAAGCCTGTTTTAGAAGCCAGCTTTATGGTTTAGTCTCAGCAGTCATAGCTAGGTAGCTGTAAAGAGCGCAGACTTGGGAGAGCGCAGACTTGTGACAGTCCAGAAGTGGAGAATCATCTTTCAGTAAAAGCCACCCGAAAAGGCTACCTAAAACAAAGGCTACCTAAAACAGTAGGTATGTAACTGAAAATCTATTAGCATATGCGCTATGTGAAAACCACCTAGCGCAAGTCATACCAGCATTCATCCACGGTTAGTCCGCTGGTAGTTCACGCTTAATCCGCCGTCGAGAAAGAAGCTGGAATCCGCTCTGCTAGCCGACGCATTCCGTTAGGCGCATTAGGATCTAGCTGTAAATCGGTGATGTAGCTGTCTAACCGGTTGCTTGCCTTTTCAAAAGGGCGAATCTTATGAGCAACTCTGTAGGTAAGGCGTTTTAGCTTAGCGCCTAGCCCTATCTCTTTCATTGATCGATTCTTGATACCAAGATTGCGCAAGATATAGCGGTTAGCGAGCTGCACCCGTCGCCGCTGCTCCAACAGCGGTGTGTAGTAGCTAGTTGCTAATGAAACGCTCAGGTCGATGTACTCTACTCTATGGGGCGCGTTATGAGGCCAAGAAGCCACCTGACCCGGCAGTAGGGTATAGCAAGTAGCCGCCCGGTCAAAGGTCGAATCGTAGGGCATTTCTTCTTCGATTTCGTTGGCGTAGATACCTTCCAAAAAGTCTTGGGGTGTAAAGCGTAAATCCATAGCTGGATATAGCCAAAAGCGCTCTGTACCGCGCAAGTTCCACAGCATGTTGGGGGCAGCGTCTAGATGATAGTAGAGCTGACTGCCAGGAGAAGAAATTAGCAGCGTGCTAAAATCAGCCCGAGGTCCAGCTAGGTGAGTGCAATGCTCACTCAGATGCTCGTACATGCCGGTGACCATATCGGCAAAATCTGAGCTGACTTCAGTAATGAATATAAGGTTGAGCCAAAAGCGGCCTCGCTCAACGGCTTGCCAGATATCTCGCCCCGTAGCCTGGACCGGCACGTCTACACTCTGCCACTCCTGACGGAGGCATGGATCGGTTCCCATCGTAAAAACCTGAAGCCACTTACGAGGATAGTTATCAAGAAGATCTATGAGATAGTCTTTTTGACTCACCGGCAGGGTGTGATAGGCATGGGGCAAAAGCTGTTGCGATCGCCCAAAACCTGCATAATCTTCTGGCTTCCAGTCTATGAGGGCCGTCTGAGTTAAAACCATAGTCATCCACCAAGTGCTACAAACAAAGCATCTGTAAAGACGAGACATGCGTTGTAGTTATTTGGACAGTAGCTGAAGGATGAAAGTTTCCCAGTTTTACTTTTCTGTGATATCCCCTACGAGTTTTTACGTAAAGTGCCGACTTTTATGAATATATGGTCCACGCATTGACAAATTTAGTCGTATGGGCTGAGAGCTGCATCATCTAGCCGTCATCAAGTCAGAATGTCACCGCATCAGGACATCATCGAGTCAAGATGTCATAGACCGCTATTCCAATTTCGATAACGATCAAGATAGTAATGTACCACTCCACTCGATGACTGCTGTCACGCTGCAGAATCCCGAGGGCAGTTTCTACAGTTCTAGAGATTAAAGCCAGCTTTTGCTCTAGGGCGACCAGTCGTTCTTTGAGCTCGTATTCGTCTTCTAGACGCAGATATAGTCGGTCTAGATCCGGGTAGTCCCAGATGGGGTCGGGCTTTTCTCCCACTTCTACAATGCCGAGCATTTTTTGTTGAATCAGCAGGATGCCGCCGATGTAGCTCAGCAGCTCTTTTTCTTTGGGTGGGCGCAGGTTGGTGCCCTGAATGGCGGTGGTAAAGGGCTTGATGCGTTCAAACAGGCGTGAGACTTCGCCTTCGTAATAGTCAAGTACAACACTTTTGGCGAGGGCTTCGGCGACGATTTGCAGGCGTTCGGCGCTGCACTGATGGAGCCAGAGGACATTGTTTTCTAGTCGCTCTTTTGGACGTTCTTGAGGGTGATTTCGGGACTGGCCAACGGCCTGTTCTGACGACTGAGTGCGAAAGGCGATGGAGAGTTCTTCTGATACGGTGGTTTCAAAGCGATCGCGAATGTGCGAATCCAGCGTTTTTAGCAGCTTACTTTCTTCTTCACTGCTTAGATCAAACGTGACAATGACGCCATAGCGCAGCAGCACAGCGCAGCCGGTTTCTCCGACTTTAATAGTTAGAGGATTGGTTGCGATGGGCTCAATGTCTTTTTTTATACCCTTAAGGATGAGGCGTTCGCCCAAGATGGAGGCTCGAACGGAGATGGATTCTTTGTTTGTCCAGTCGAGAGAAATGGACGGAATTGGGGTTTGGGCTGTGGGTAGAGCGAGTTCGTTAGCGGCAGGCATACAGGTTTTGGTGAGGGTGGATGAAGGTGGGTTTGCTGGAAGTCATTTTAGCGATTATTTGCCGTTGGCAGGGCAGTTGTTATTAGCCGTTGGCCGTTGGCCGTTGGCCGTTGGCCGTTAGCCGTTAGCTGTTGGCAGAGACGATTTCTAGCTTGGCGGTCTGTAGGCGCTGGCACATGCGCAGCTGTTCGTAAAGCGGTCGCCAGTGCCACAGCACGTTAGCCAAGGCTTCCCAAAAAGTGAGCCAGCCAAAGACGGTGACGCCTTGGGTCAGCAGCATGAGGCCGATTCCGGCTTCGACGGTGGCGGTGCGGCTATCGAGGACGACGGATAGCACCAGGGCACCGGCTCCGCAGAGGCCGAGCAGGGCAGCGTCCCAGGCGAGCTTTTGCAGGTTTTGGCGGCGGACGTCTTCTAGGTAGGCGAAGTAGCGGTGGATGACGGTGTGGAGCACTTTGGGAGAGAAGGCGGGGAGCGTGGGGGTGTCGGTGAAGGCGACGCGGAGGAGAAGGGATTCATTGCCGACTTCGGCGAGGCGGGCGAAGAGGTAATCGACGAAGTCTTTGTTGAGGTTGAGGACGGGGGAGGGGGTGTCGGCGTCGGTGCCGGTGTTGGTTGTTTCGTTGCCAAAGTTGGCGGGGATGCCTTCAAAGGGCATGAGGATGGCGGTGGGGGAGTTTAGGCGCAGGCGCACGATGATGTCACCTTCGGGCGATCGCGTATAGCATTCGGCAATTTGCTTTTCTTTGGCGGTTTGGCGGCGAGGGGGAATGAGCCGAAAGACCCGTTTCATAGGCGTATGGAGAAGGGTGCTGCATGGTTATATTTAGCATGCCATCTTTGATTGTAAGCTTACGTGTCTATGTAGCCTTTGATGGCGGCGACGACGGGTTTGATGGCTGGGTGCTCGATCATTTCTTCTAGAGCGGTGGTGCCGCCTTCTTTGACGGCGTTTAGCAGGCGCTTTTTGACGGTGGGTTTGTTTTCGATGGCTTCGATGGTTTTGGTGGCAATCTGCATTTGGCCGAGGGGGGTGGTTTTGTCGTAGCTTTGGTCTAGCTCGGCAAAGAGGGCTTTGATGTCGCGGACGGCGGCGGCTAGGTCAGCGCTGTTGTTGATTTGGGTGTTGATTTTGTCGCCGAGGACTTTATCTCCACCGAAGTTGTCGCCTTGACCGTGCTGGTTGATTGTTGTATTCACGGGTCTGTTGTCTCCTTGTGATTGCTTATTGTCGTTGTTGATGCTGATGTTGATATCAGGATAGCCTCGGCCAAAGCGTTCTTTCATGAAAAGTTCTTCTTCAAGGCGGCCTTCTTTTCCTAGTTCTTGGTGGCGTCTTTGCTGGCGCTCTATGAGGGGTTCGTAGCCGTCTAATAGCTGGCGGATGTTGACGCGGATGCCGAGTTTGCCGATGGGATAGTCTTGAATGCCCATTTTCTCTAGGCCGAGCAGTTCTTGATAGTCGAGGGGGGGATGGTCGGGATGGTTGGGGACGGGAACCCATTCGGTGATTTCTGGATCGACGAAGCTGCGGTGAATTTTGGTGAATGTTTTACGGATGGTGGCTAGGAATGCGCGGCGGGTTGATGTTTTGCCGCTGATGGCGATGAAGATTTGTTTTTACTTCGGGGTCGGCTTTGATGCGGGCGATGTTGTAGGTTTCTGCGCCTTCTTTGTAGTGGAGCATGACGCCGCTGCGCCAGTAGATGTCTTGATAAATGTCTTCGTGGGCTAGGACGATGAAGCGGGAGAGGATGCTGTCTGGCAGGATGCGGTAGTGATATTGAAAGTCTAGGGTGTCGCCTTCTAGGTCGGTTTCTGTAGGTTCGTCTTTGGGGAGGAGGCCGGGGATGAGGAATTTTTGCGGTTTGCAGCCGTCGATGAGGAAGCCGAGCTGAAACTCTTTCATGAGTTCGGTGAGGTAGGGGTAGCGCTTGGTTGGGTAGCGCTGTGGGTCGAGGATGCGTTTGAGGTCGGCGGCGGTGAGGATGCCTTTGTTTTTGGTTTTGAGGGTTTCGTCGCTGAGGAGGGCGTAGATGCCGGTGGTGACCCAGTCGGGGTTGAGTACGTTGGTGTCTTTGAGGATGGGGTGTTCGCGGAAGTTAAGGACGAGGCCGAGGTTGTGGAGCAGGTCGATGAGCTGTTCTTGGCTGTCTTCGTTGGTGACGTTTTGGGTGTGGCAGAGACCGGTGTAGCGGGGATAGGTGATGAAGTCTTCGTCCATCTGTTCGAGCTGTTCTTTTACCTGGAACCAGGTGAGGGGTAGCAGGTTGTAGACATCGTGAAGCTGGGCGACTTGTTGGGTGATGGCGGCGCGGAGTTCTTCGATGCCGTGGCCGGTGCTGCAAGAGGTTTCGAAGATGGCGGCGATGTTGGGATATTTGTCTCTGAGGGCTTTGCGGTTGATGTCTAGGGGCTGTTCGTCGGATTTGTTGCCGACGATGATGACGGGGGATTCGCCGCCGAAGCTGTCGATTAGCTTTAGCCAGTATTCGATGCGGTTTTCTTCTTCGGAGGTGCGGCAGTTGCAGGTGAGGATGTAGAGGCTGCGTTTGGTGAGGAAGAACTGGTGGGTAGCGTGGTAGATTTCTTGGCCGCCGAAGTCCCAGACGTGGAGGCGGACGGGTTTGGTGTTGACCTCGATGGACCAGTCGCTGACAGTGAGGCCGTCGGTTTGTGATTGGTTGGGATTGTATTGGTCGTGGATAAGGCGATTGATCAGGGAGGTTTTGCCGACGCTGCCCTGGCCAATCAGGAGAAGTTTGGCTTCGTTGAGCTGGCGTCTTTCGCCGCTGTGCATTTGCTGGCAATAGCGGAAGAGACTTTCGGCAGAACCGGGGTCTTGGCTAATGTCTGATGGGCCTAGAATCTCAGGAGAGACAGGTAGAGGGTTTCGTCTGAGATCAAGCCTGGTCAGTTTGGAGAGGCTGAGCAAACTGATGGGTATTTCAGAAATTTTTTGTTATGGAGGTAAAGCGAGGTGAGGTTGGAGAGCTGAGCGATCGCGTCTGGAATGAGCGCGATTTGATTGCTATGGAGGTAAAGCGTGGTGAGGTTGGAGAGCTGCGTGATCGCCTCGGGAATCTGCGTGAGTTGATTGCTATGGAGGGAAAGCGTGGTCAGGTTGGAGAGCTGAGCGATCGCCTCAGGAATCTGCGTGAGTTGATTGTTAGCGAGGTAAAGCTTGGTTAGGTTGGAGAGCTGAGCGATCGCCTCAGGAATCTGCGTGAGTTGATTGTTAGCGAGGTAAAGCATGGTCAGGTTGAAGAGCTGAGTGATCGCCTCGGGAATCTGCGTGAGTTGATTGTTAGCGAGGGAAAGCTTGGTTAGGTTGGAGAGCTGAGCGATCGCGTCGGGAATGAGCGCGATTTGATTGCTAGAGAGGTCAAGCGTGGTGAGGTTGGAGAGCTGAGCGATCGCGTCGGGAATGAGCGCGATTTGATTGCTAGAGAGGTCAAGCGTGGTGAAGTTGGAGAGCTGAGCGATCGCGTCGGGAATGAGCGCGATTTGATTGATAGAGAGGTAAAGCGAGGTGAGGTTGGAGAGCTGAGCGATCGCGTCGGGAATGAGCGTGATTTGATTGCTAGAGAGGGAAAGCGAGGTGAGGTTGGAGAGCTGAGCGATCGCGTCGGGAATGAGCGCGATTTGATTGCTAGAGAGGTAAAGCGAGGTGAGGTTGGAGAGCTGAGCGATCGCGTCGGGAATGAGCGCGATTTGATTGCTAGAGAGGTAAAGCGAGGTGAGGTTGGAGAGCTGAGCGATTGCGTCGGGAATGAGCGTGATTTGATTGCTAGAGAGGTCAAGCGTGGTGAGGTTGGAGAGCTGAGCGATCGCGTCGGGAATGAGCGCGATTTGATTGCTAGAGAGGTCAAGCGTGGTGAGGTTGGAGAGCTGAGCGATCGCGTCGGGAATGAGCGCGATTTGATTGCTATAGAGGCCAAGCGTGGTGAGGTTGGAGAGCTGAGCGATCGCGTCGGGAATGAGCGCGATTTGATTGCTATAGAGGCCAAGCGTGGTGAGGTTGGAGAGCTGAGCGATCGCCTCGGGAATTTCTTTTAGCTCAATACCGACAGCAGTTAGATTTGTTAAAGAACGAATTCTAAAAACGCAATTCGAGATTTCACCCAACGGATTGCCACTAAGATCTAGCTTGGTCAGTTGTTTTAAGTGCTCTAACTCCGTGGGCAAAGTCGTTAGCTTATTTCCTATTAAGGTTGGAACAAACTGGTTATCAACCCGGTTCCACTCTTCCACTTTTCCTAATACCAGCGTCTCTAGCTGCGTCAGCTTCCCAATCTCCGGCGGCAACACCGTCAGCTCCTTCCCCGACAGATCCAACTCCGTCCAGCCTTCCTCAGCCGCCCGATCAATCAGCGCAAGTAGCTCATCTAGTCGTTTATCTGTCGTCATGCGCTTGGGTTTAGTTGCGTAGATTGTAAGGATTCTCTGTCAAATAATTGACAGGCTAAAACCAGGGCGATAGGCTAGATTTTACGGCTTTAGGATCGAGGATTAAATAGTTGATTCAATTTGAGGAGGGTTAGCCAAGGCGGTGTAATTCCATTTTGGCAAAACGTCATCAAACACAATGCGAATGCTGGCTTTGAGTTCATCAGTCGCTTTCTTCCCGGTTTCATAGACTCGGTCAAGGACGGTTGTAAAAACGCTCAATCCGGTTGCCGTTGTCGCCGTAGCCATCAAGTCTTTGACGGTCTCAACCGTATCGAAAATCACCCCCTGCGTCGCTCGCGTCAGATGTGGAAACAATCGATGTTCATAAGCCTGCGGCACGCTTCGCGAACGGATTGTACTTAGAGGTGTAGGGCGGATAGTGAGCGACCCGAATGTCCAGGGTCAGCTCAGCAGCCAAGTCCTGTAGCGCTGCTTTGAACAGATAAGAGCGCGAACTATTGCTACCCCCACCATCACAGGTCAACAGCAATGAGGTGGCCGTTGGGTACTGCTGCCGCCCGTACGTTTGCCACCAGTAGCGCAGGGAATCAATCGCAAACTCATGCGTGTCACGAGAGGTGCCAATCTGAACATAGCCAACGTTCTCGGTGAGGTCATACAGTCCGTGCGGAACCGCTTTGCCCGTTGATAGAGAAGGCCAATCATGGTCGTAGACTTCTATGGGCGCTTGTGTGTAGGCGTGTCCGGCTCGATACAGTGGCCCGATTAGCTCCTTTTTTTGGTATCCATGCTGATCACAGGCTCACCTGCCGATTGGTAGCTATCGACCAGTTTGTGTATTTTCTCAAACTGTTGATTGCGGTTAGGGTTGCTACCGGTTGACTTACGCTTGAGCGCCTGACGCCGTCGGAACTGATGATTATCGAGGAGTTGGTCCACCACCGTCACGCTGATGCTGATTGCTTCTTCGTCTGCTAATCGGTCGGCTATTTGCTGACGGGTCAAGTGCGTCCATTTAATCGACTCATCCATCGGTGAACCTGCCGTGTGACGCTCAACGACTCGCAAAAAGGCCGCATCGAGTCCTGCAATCGTGTCAAAAGCACTTTTACGACCGCCGCCAGGTGAGCGCTGTCGCGCTTCTCTCATTGCCTCAGGATCCGATAACTCGGCGATTCCCAACCGAATACTCCCACGCACACAGCCCAGGACTCGATGGATATAGCTGATGCCCCCATAACCTATTTTGACCGCTTCGATTGCGGCATAGCGGCGACGGTCTTTCTCGCTTAACGACTCATAGTAGCGCTGCATCTGCTCTTCTATTGCGCAGGAGTAAGCGCGGACGGTTTTCATCGTTTGAGCCGAAATAACTGGGTTTCCTCATTATCAGACATATTGACTCTTTTGTTTAATCCTCGATCCTTAGCTACTTTTGCTGAATTGGCATCCCGCCGAATAGGCATAGTGTAGCTAGCAGCCCACCGCCCCGAAAAATTTAAGCCGCTGACGATGACTGGTTGCACAGACCATCGCCAGCTAGCCCCCAAACTGCCGTAAACAGTGATGGAGGTTGTGCATCATCATGCCACAGCCACCCTGACTTTTAGCAAGTTGGGGTGGCTTCGATTTTTCGCGGGGCTTTTTTCCCTGCTGCTCATCTTGAGCGGTGCTACTGTATTCGGAGAAAACCCGTGAAACCCATAACTTTCCTCGCTGATCGCCCTTCCGGCGACCTGCAATCGACTGCTTTTCCATCAGCCTTACAGCCCAGCCCACAAGCTTCACCGCTGCCCTACCTAACGCCGCCCGGAACACCATTTGGCAGTGCCCCTGGCGAATCCATTCGGCACATTCTGCTGGGCAGACCCGACGCTATCCGCCAAACCATTCATCTGTTGCATACGCTGCACTACACCGAAACCATTCTGTGGAGTCCGGTGCTGACGATTGAAGAAGCGCTGGTGATTACGCCCGCGCAGGGAGAGGCGATGAGTCTGCTGAGGAGGCAGCTTTAGGATTGATGTGAGTGATAGGTGCGATCGTTTCTATGCGGCTAAGTCTATACGCTAGGCAGGTGTCTTTCTGTATGAGACACGGAATGAAGCACGAAGCGATCGCACAGCTCCGGGTTCGGGATCTAGGGGCCCTTCTGAATCAATGCTTAGCCTCCTGCTTGGAATCTGATAGATAACTGAGCTGACCTACTTAAAAGGACTACGGCTAGATATCTTTAGCACCAAAAAGTAGATAAGCCAGATACATCAGTGATGTCCTTACAGTAGTATTTTTACAGAGAACTATGAAAACCTTGTATAGCTAGCCCCTGATCCATAGTGTCATCCGGAAAGCAACTGTCAAAATAGGAATCTTGTAAACGTAACATGTTTTCTTGATTCTCATGGATAAGCTCATTCCTCTCGTCTTACCCGTTTTCTTCGGCCTAGTCGCAAGCATCAGCCACGGCGTCGTCTCCGACTCTGTAAGTCTGCCGACTGCCTTAGATCAAGCAGTAACTCAGCCACTTTTAGGCCAGCCACTTAGCGACTAAGCTCTAAACGGTTAGAGACGCAACGTTAGAAGCGCAAGTCAGACCCAGCGCAAAATATACAAGCACGATATGCAAATACAGAGAATCTCTCACTGAGTGAGCGATTACTGATCCTTATAGCGAATCTCTAAATTAGGTAGGCCATCTAGCTTCTCTAGCGGATCAAAATTACCGTTTTCTGGCGTCATCAGCGTGACGCTTTTCTCCAGACAGCGAATATCAACCGGGGTATCTCCTATAATTTCGCCATCTACAACAACTTTCTGTGCCGGGTCAGCAGTGATTTTGATATCGGTGCAGCGGAAATAGCCCACGTCCGAGCGCTTGGTAGATCTTTTATTCAGTGCAGACTGAAAAAGACTGTAGGAAGCTGCGATCGCACTTCCCGTTCCCTCCGGAGCGAAGATAGTCACGTCGAGCAAACCATCGTAGGGCAACACGTCTGAAGGGCCCTGTGCCAGTACAGACGTCGCCGGAGCAACGTTAGCCACCGTAATGCCAGAAGCCTCAACGGTGATGACTTTATCCGGCGTTTCTAGCTCGACTTGAAAGGGCTTGAGTTCTCTTACCTGACGAAAGGCGGAGAGAATGTAGGCGGCGGTGCCAATTTTGTTCTTGAGCTGCCGATTGGCCTCCGAAACCACGTCGGCCTCCAAACCGATGCCTGCCAGCAGAATTAAGGGTTCGCCATTGCAGCTAGCCACATCAATTTTGCGCGGAATGCCCTTAAGGACCGTTTGGCAGGCACTGCGGATATCGGTATCGATGCCGAAAGCAGAGGCGATCGCATTTGCAGTCCCGCGAGGCACAATCCCCAAGCTCACATCAGTACCGATTAGCGCTCCGGCGATCTTCGACACCGTACCATCACCGCCAGAGGCAATAATACAGTCCGCACCCTGTGCGATCGCCTCTTTAGCCATATCCACTTCCGGGACATCTATCTCTGTTATCAAAACGCTCAGCTGCGTCGCCGCCTCAATTTCTTCGCGGATCAGGGCTAGCTCCGTTTCTGGATCGCCTTGTCCAGAAGCAGGGTTAAAAATGAGATAGATATGCTTAAACAAGGTACTGATTCCTAAAGAGAGAATGCGTGTTGGTAGGGTTGCCTTTAATTACTAGCAGAATCGAGCGCCATAGAGTCGCTGTACTTCTCTTGATCAAAATGGTAAACCGTACGAATCGGATAGGGGATGTTGATATCCGCCTGATCGCACGCCTGCTTTAGCGCCACCATTACCTGCGTTTTGATCCGCCGGACGCTCTTTTGTTCTGAATGTGTCCAGTAGCGCACTACCAAATCAATTGAGCTATCACCAAAGCCCACCACGTCTACTTCCACACCCGGCGTTTTCTTTACCTCTTCAACGCCTACAGTAGCGTCATGCAACGTACTGATTGCCATGGGCAACGGCGTGTTGTAATCCACCCCAATCGCCAGATCTGTTCGCCGCTGAGGTCGCCCCGTCATCACCTGAACGGGGTTTGTATAGACAATAGAGTTAGGCATCACCACTAGCTCGCCTTGATAGGTGCGAATTTGTGTCGAGCGCAGCGCAATCTCGGCAACTGTGCCCTCATAGCCGTCTACGATGATCTGATCGCCTAGTGAAAAGGGCTCTTGCAAAAGCAGCAAAATGCCCGCTAAAAAGTTTTTGAAAATGTCTTGAAACGCAAAACCAATGGCGACAGAGCTTAGCCCTAGCAGCCCTACTAGCTCACTTACGCCCACATCGGGAAAGGCAATAATGCAGGCAAGCAAAATGCCCGCCGCCCAGGTAGACGCATAGGCGGCTTGCACTAGTAGCGATCGCAGCGAAAGGCTCTTAAAGGCCCTTTCACTTATCTTATTGGCACCTCTACGTACAAGCTGTGCTGCCGAGCGGGTAATCAGCAGAACAAAGATAGCTAACAAAACGGCAGGCAGCGCGAAAATACCCTGACTTACGAAGTCAATTAGCTTTGCTTGGACTTCTTGTAATAGAGAATTCATAAGTTTTTTTGTACGGCTCTAAACATGACTGAACTACAGTAGCGCTGTGACGAATGCATCGTAACGATAGCAGTATCCGACTGACTAGCGAGTAGTCAAGCTACGAAATAAAGTTACGACTCTATAGCGCCATTAATAACACAAGGTCGCTGGCGCAAAAGACGCCAGCGACCTTTCTATCCGAAATAGCTACTAACTGACGTTAGCGTATATAGTCAGTCTTCTTCAACGATTAGCTACCACCTAGCTATCACCAGGCTCGCTCACCGTCTTCATCTGTACGAGCCTGCCGAATAACATCAGAAATTTCTTCGGCGTCCTTTACGTGGTGCAGCGCTTCTTTTTCGCCATCCTCACCCTCTACTTTGAAGTAAGTCGGCACTTCAACAGGATTGCCTAAAGCGTCTTCGTAGGCAACAGCTACTTTCTCACCCTTTTCTTCAACCGACGCATCCGGCGGTGCTTCTTTATCACCTGGGTTGATGTGAGCAGTACCGGGCTCGTTAGGCTCTCTTGGATCTGTGTTCTCTGTTGTCATAGCAGTTACGCTTCCTCCCATAGCTGGCGTACTTTGCCAGGCATAAACTCTGAAATTTCAGCAATTTTCTCTGCTGAAAGCTCATCTTTGGTCGCACTAAACACAGCTTTCACCACCGTTTGGGGTCCTGTTGTCTTAGGTAAACCGCCTTCCTTTTCAACGCGGAAGAAGAAGGTATCGTCGTCAAACTTAAGTGTGGGCCGGATTTTGCTTAAAAAGCGAACTATAGGATTAGAGTCTTTCCATAGCTCAACAACCTCTTCTTGGGCCGCCTTTTTATCAGTATGAGCAGCTTCTGTATGTAGCTCAGTTGCAACATCCTCAACTGCTTCTGTTGTCATCAGGTCTCGCATCGTGCGGAAGACGACTTCTGTAAGGTCGCGAGCATCATAAATGCTCGGAATGTTGCCTCTAAGCATAACTTTCTTGAGAAAGTCCATGTCCTTAGTGGCTATTTCTGTGCTTGGACCAGTCTGCAGCTCTTCTGGCGGATTCTCGTTCATCCGCTCGAGTAGCTCTCGCCCGCTGGGCGTAAGTTCGACAGCTTCTATTTCAACTGCATCTGGCAGAGGGTTAGGCCCACTGTTGGCGTAGGCATCCCCACTAAAGTCAGCCTTGATGTACCCTTTTTGGTTAAGGTAGTCAAGGTGAGCCAATATCTCAGTTTTGTCCGTATTGCGACCCACAAAGTCCGTTGCGCTGAGACTCAAAGACTGATCGGTATCAGAGCGATCGCTCATTTTCTTCAATAGAATATAAGCAATGTCTTCTTGTAAACTTATGGTCATAAAAAATCTCCAACAACTTGATTAAGCAGTGATAAGCCGCCATAGTCACGATTCGCCGTTGCTTTGGCTCGTTCTGGTTTAACTTGCTTTTAAAGTTGCTCCGACTTAATCTTAATCTGCTTTAATCCAAACTCTCTTATTATGATTAGCTTAATAAATTAGCTAAGAGTAGCTAAGAGAACGTTACAAGAAGAATCTTGCAAGAGCAACCCCAAAGAACAATGCAATCCGGACTAATTGATTCAACTGCTCTTTAACTTTATGAAATCAATAGTAGGAGAGCACATTCTCTCCACTGCTCATCCGCTAGACGGAAAATAGCGCGCCCTCTACCTGCCTTTTGATATAGATAGCACCCTCACAGAGAAATAAATTCTATGGCGCTTATTTTTTTACTTTGGGGATAGCTTCAGGGTTGCGAACAGATGGCGTTTCAGAAAGCACTACAATAATGCCGGTGCGGGCAGTCTGGATGGTCGCATCGCTCATTAGGTCCAATACTTCTACGTCTAGAACTTCTTCAATTAGCGCTTTAATCTGAGGCTTGATAGCTTGACTTAGATCGCTACGAATTTTTTCTGCCAGATCAGCCTTTCCATCTTCCAAAAGCAGCCGCTCGGGCTGAGTAATAGAACCCTCAATAATGATAGCCATCTTAGAATCGAATAGCTGACAGGTTACCTTACTAGGCTGATGTCCTAAATGCTGCTTATATAACGCCTGCATTTTCTGAGAAATGGCTCTTTCCATCTGACCGACAGTTTGCTTACTACCCTCTTCGCCATTAACAATATCTGGATGTCCGTTGTTTGTGAATTTGTTAGTCATTCGTATCCTTATTTTCTGGGGGCTCGTTCGGAGTTAAGAGGATTTTCTCAACGCTTTTCTGTCAGTCTTGTAACCTAGCGGCTCTTTTGCAGAGCCACCGCATCTGCTCTATAGCTGTCGGTCAGCAGTCAGCGGTTAGCAGTCGGCAGTTTGGTAGAGATAGTTCAATCGTGGGCCTGTAGCTAACTGTAAATAAATATAGCCACAGCAGAATAAAACCTGGGCGCGAAAGAACTGGCCGCAAATAGAGGTCAGGCACAGCATAGACAAAATCAGTGCGCCCTCCGATAGCACGCAAGATACATTTTTTACGCAGAATCTCGCGCAGGAGGACAGAGTCTCGCGCAGGAAGATAGAGAAGGTATCTACAAAGGTGCCTAGGCGAAAGGAATGATGCGCAGCTAGCAGTTGAGTTAACAGCGACAGCAACTACTCTCTCTAAAGATATCGTCAAATCTGTCACAGGGCGGATTTGCTAGGACACGCTCACAGGCTTTGATTAAAGCTGTAATTTTAGATACAGAACTAGAAAGTAAATGAAAAATGCTATGGCTATGTCTAAGGGACATTCTAATCGTTGGCGTGCGCAGAGACTTGGTTCACTAATTGTGCGCTATGCCTGCGTATTGCTATTGACAGTGGCAGCTTGGGGTGGTGCTTTTACGCCTAACGCCATGGCAGATTCTATTAACTCTGGCTCTGATGTCGGCGTCGGCTCCAATAAGGCGGGCGAAATTGTCCTTGACCGCGCCGCGAGGGAGCTAGATAGATCGGTTGGAGAAGGAACTAGCGATTTCGTAGAAGGCGCTGTTGAAGGTTCTGTTGGAAAAGTCAAGAGTGGCATAGGTGAGGCAAAAAGCAATCTAGATGACTCACTAGATGGCCAGCTAAGTGGCGCGGGCGATCGCGTCGAGGGTACCGCTGACCAGTTAGAAGGTAAGGCAAAGCGCAACATCGGTCGACTAGAAGGAAAGGCCTCTGATGTTGGAGATGATGTCGAAGAGTCTGCTGAAGGTATCATAGATGCTGTTAAAGACTTCTTTAACTAAGAGCTAAGATCTCTTTTACCCAAGGCTTTCTTAATTGGGGCCCTCTTAGCTAAGGCCTATATTAGCTAAAGCCTATTTAGCTAAGGCCTATTTATGCTAAGGCCTATTTATGGGGCGCACCTCTAGCTAAGGTCCCTTTAAGCAGTGACTCTTTAACTAGTAAGCTAATTAGCAAGCTTCTGAGCTCTAAAGTGTACACGTTTGTTGATTTTCTTTAGGAGAAAAATTCCATGAAACAGTTCTTTAACCGAGTGTCTGCGCTGTCGGTACGGCTACGTCCTTTTGCGATCGCAGCAGTCTGCGCGCTAATGATATTTGCTAACGCGACCCCTGCGTTTGCATTCGGCGGCAGCAGTTCCAAGCCTGAAAAGGGCTTAGAGCAGCTAAATGGCGTGCAAGAGATGTCTGAAGAGGCCATTACCAAAGACGGCAACAACGACATGAGCAGTATGCGCAATGTGTCGAAGAATGCTGAAGAAGGCCTCAACGAAGTACAGGGCGCAGCTAACAAGGAAGATATGATTAGCCCTGACAACGCAACAGGCAATACTATTGAGAGCAACATCAAAGAAGCTCTCGAAACTATTACGCCTTAGTCGTTAAGCATAGATAGATCTTCTCGAAGGACGCTCTTTCGGGGTACCTCTCTTAAGAGGCCTATCTCTAAAGCGGTTATCTAAGATTAAATAACGATCTAAATTGAATAACAGCTTTAGGCAAAAAGCCGATTAGTTTTTACACTAATCGGCTTTTTATATACTCGTTTTTCCGAACAATGCCCTATATCTCACTTGCTGTCGTCCCAACACTTTGCGATGTGTGCCCATAGTGAAAATTGGTAAGCGTAGCGATCGCATCTCTTACCTGTGGGCTCTCCTCTCCATACAAATCTATCCAGTCGTAGAAGGTCAGCTCGGGCTCTAGATGAGCCTGCGGATTTTCTGCCCCTGCTAGCATAGTCACTGCGATTAGTTTAGAGCGATTAGTTTAGAGCGACTAGCGCTGCTTGAGCTACCTGAAAACGGCTTATCCAGCAGAGAGGGGCGCTAGTATGGTTAGCCCGTGCTGAATGCACTGAAACTCTACGGGGGTAGTGCCGATGATCTCACCGTCGACTACAACTTTTTGAGGCGGCATTGTCACAATCTTGATCGTCGACACGCGTAGACTGAGGATGCCTTCGTTTTGGGCGGGCCGCTTGACAAGGGCCGCAGTGAACAGACCAGCGATCGCACCTACCCCCTGCAGTCTGGCCCCAATTCCCTGGGCTTCTGCTGGAGACAGGCCAATTGTCACATCAAGCAGGCCGTCGTCATTAATGACCTCACCAAAGCCTTGAGCTAATACAGAAGTTGAGGGCGCTGCATTCGCGACTGTAATCGCCACGCAGTCAAAGTGATTGATCTCACCGTTGATCTCTATGTCTGCTGAAAAAGACGCCTGGTCAGCGAGCTGCTGCATCCCTGCGACTAAATACGCTAGTACCCCAAAGCGGTTTTTCATCTCCCGATTGGCTCGCTCCACCGTCTCTGCCTCGAAGCCAATGCCACCGAGCAATATCATGGGTAGGTGGTTACAGGTAGCCACATCTACCTGGCGCGTTGTGCCTGCCAAAATCGTTTCGCAGGCCGCTCGCAGATTCGTTGGAATGCCTAGCGCCACCGAAAACGCATTTGCTGTACCACGAGGAATCACGCCCAAAGGGGTCTCCGTCTGTACCACCGCCTCGGCCACTGCCGACACGGTACCGTCGCCGCCAGACGCAATAACTAGATCCGCGCCAGCCGCGATCGCTTCTTTTGCCTGATCGCCTGCCGACAGCGCTTCATCGGTAAAGACCACATTCACCTGAATCTGCGGCTCTAGTATCTTGCGAATCAGCTTCAGGTCTTGGTTAGGATCGCCTTGCCCAGACACCGGATTGAAAATTAGATGGGCAACGCGGCTTTTGGCTAGCGAAAGTACCACCGCACGCGCTGTCGCCAAGTTTATGGCTAACGGCACATTGTGCAGATGGCATATGCGAATCAGCGTGCCGACATCCGCATGATAGCTGTCCGCATTTAGCGAATCGGCTAGGCAAATGACTGCGCCAATTTCCCCCTCAACCACCCGCGCAGCAATTTGCACATCCCCACCTATCGCCCCCGGCAAAAGCGAACGGACATCTAGCGAGCTACTTTGCTGCAAGCGCTCTGCGGTCGCTTTGGTAGCCACAATCTGATAGCGAGCCAGCAGCGCTGCATACTCGCGCACAAAGCTAATCAAACTCTCTTTTTGACTATCGTGAGCGGTTAGCGCCAGCGTTGTAGGCATGAAGGAAAGTAAGAAGAATAGGGCAGCTACTGACTTTAGCCTATTCTTCACCTCTGATCTTCTATCGTTCGTCGCGTTCTATTTCTAGCGATCTGACTTTGTCATTTCCTTCTCGTTTCCCCCTTGTCTTTCTTTTGTTTCCCTTACTGTTCTACCTTGGTTCCTGCGCTAGCGAGGTTCTGACTTGATAGTTGCATTAGCGGGCAGCTTGCCAAAAAAGCCGGTCATTAGCTGCAGTATTAGGCGGCGTAGCGGTCCGATGCTGCTGATTACCCGTATGCCTGCGCGGCGGGCGATGACTAAGGGCCAGAAGCGGTTGGAAAAAGAGCGGTTGAGAAAGTCTGTCAGGCTAAGCGTGAACCAGTTTTCGGTTCTGCGCCAGCGTTCGTAGCGCTTGAGGACGGGAAGGCCCCCAAGAGACTCGCCGCGAGCTGCCGCCTGATGGAGGACTTCGGCCAGAGCGATCGCGTCCCGAATGCCCATGTTCAAGCCTTGTCCGCCGACGGGGTGACAGCAGTGAGCCGCGTCGCCGATTAGGGCAACGCCAGGACGTACGTAGCGCTTGCTCTGCATTAGCTGCACCGGGAACATCATCGGCTGGTTGACGAGCTTTAGCGGGCCCATTTGGCTACCGTAGCGAGCTGACAGTTTGCCCAAAAACTGATCTTTGGGCAGCGCCAGCATGTCTTTGGCCTCCTGGTGAGGCGCAGTCCAGACAATTTGGCAGCGGTTATGAGGCAGCGGCAAAATAGCGAACGGACCACTAGGCCAAAACCTTTCATAAGCGGTGTTGGCATGGCTTTGCTCAGGTTCCAACACAGCGGTAATGCAGGACTGCCAGTATTTCCAGCCGAAAGTCTGGATGCCTGCCCGGTCGCGTACGCCCGATCGAGCGCCATCCGCTCCCACGATGAGCTGCGTTTGAAACGTCAGGCGATCGCCTTGGCAGTCAACGCTTAGAGCCTGACAAAAGGGCACTTGACAAGAGGGCACCTGATGAGACGGCGCCTGACCAGGTGATTCTTCGAGCACTTGGCTTTCGCACCAGTAGTCAATATTTTGCGCTGAGCAGACCGCCGCTTGCAGCGCTTTCATCAGCACCGTATGCTCCGCCGAATAATACACCGCCTTGCCCCGTCCGTCTTCAGGGCGAAACGTCAGCGCCTTTGGATAGTCGGCATCCGAGAGCTGCACCCGCCGAAAATGCGTAAGCTGCGGCCCTACTTCGTCCCACAGACCCAGCCCGTCTAGAATTTTGGCAGAGACCGGCGAGAAAGCGTAGGCTCTTGATCTGCTAGCGGCCTGCTGCGCCGTTTGTGATTCAACTACCGCCACGCGCAGGCGAGTATGGCGTAAGCCACAAGCTAGGGTCAGTCCAACAATGCCGCCACCGACGATGACTACGTCGTACTGGTGCGATCGCGGCAAGACACCGGTAGATTCAACAGGTTCAACAACAGAAGAAATAGGTCCCGCCACAGGAGAAGAGGCGTTGCGAGCAGACAGGTCAGCGAACATAGAGAAGGCGGCTATTTGCCTAAAAGATTTGGGTTGAGAAACCATCCCTTACATTCTTACGTGCCCAACGGAATCTATCAACTCCAATCCTGCCAATTCCTTTAACGATCGTTCCTTATGCCATCACCTCCGCCACCACCGCTTCAGATAGCTCAAAGTTAGCCGTCACCGACTGCACATCGTCAGAGTCTTCTAGCGCGTCCACCATCTTGAGCAAAGAGCTAGCCACCTCAACGTCTTCTACCTGCACCGTGCTATCTGGAATCCAGCGTAAATCAACGGCCTGCACTGTATAGCCACGCTCTTTTAGCGCCATGCTAATTGACTCTAAATCAGGCACCTCACAGAGAACTTCTGCTCCTGGCAAGCCGTCGTCGATTTCGTCTACCAGCTCATAAGCATCTGCGCCCACATTTAGCGCATCTTCGAGCAAAGCGTCCTCATTTATTTCACCTGCGAGCGTTACGACACCCTTTTGCGCAAACATCCAGCCAACACAGCCCGTTTCACCTAGGTTGCCGCCATTTTTACCAAAGGCCGTACGCAAATCAGCCGCCGCCCGGTTGCGATTGTCTGTTAGCGCCTCTATTAAAACGGCCACACCACCAGGGCCGTAGCCTTCGTAGCGAATCGCTTCAAAATCACCTTCGCCGGCTAAGCTGCCGCAGCCTTTAGCGATCGCACGGTCAATGTTGTCATTTGGGAAGCCAGCCGTCTTCGCCTTATCAATCGCTGTGCGCAGTTGAAAGTTACCGTCAGGATCGCCACCCCCCTGCCTCGCGGCGACGATAATCTCTCGTGAAAATTTGGCAAACGCCTTGCCTCTAACCGCATCGACCCTCGCCTTTTGGCGCTTGATATTTGCCCATTTACTGTGTCCTGCCATGAATACCGAATATATTGTCTTGTTGAAGTGTGCTTTATTGAAAAACGCTTTATTGAAATGAAAAGTGTCTTGTCGAAAAGCGCCTTGTCAAAAACTGCCTCGCTAGAGAGCGTTTTGCAAAAGCGAGTTTGCCCTAAAGGTTCGGCAGGCTCACGAGAACTCAGTGCCGCTCTCCCAAATATGCTCTTTATAGTTACGTGCGGCTTTTAGCGCAGCCCCAATCAATCCCACCGACTGATTAATTACCACCCGCACCGGAATCTTATCAAGCAGATGACTGACTCGGCCCTTGTTACCAAAAGCGTACATAAATTCTCCACCTCTGATCAACGGCAGATTTTTCGCTGTTACGCCACCAGCAATGTACAGCCCACCCCGAGGCAAAAACTTCAGCGAAATATTGCCCGCTTCCGAACCATAGGCGCGAATAAAAATTTCCATCGTCTTTTGCGCGAGCAGATCTGTCTTATCAGTCGCCGCCTTCGAGATGATAGAGGCCGGATCGGTTAAGTTGTTGCGCAGCCCCGCCTGACGCTCCCAAATGTCCATAGCCTGGCCAATTTCGCTGGACTCGCTAGCATATTGGCGATCGCGCAAGAACTGATAGATAGAGATAATGCCCATGCCCGACACTACCCGCTCTTCAGACACTCGCGAGATTCCGTGCTTATCTAGCAAATACTTGCGTAGCTGAAACTCTAGCTCTGACTGTGGCGCAAAATCTACGTGTCCCCCTTCCGAAGGAAACACCATATATTCTCCATTACAAGGCAGCAAAAACCCTTGACCGAGGCCCGTACCCGCGCCTAAAACTGCTTTGGGCGAAGTCTCTAGCGCCTCGCCTGCTTGCAGCTCATAGATATCTTCTGGCTGAAGGCCTAGCACGCCGTAGCCAATCGCTTCAAAGTCGTTAATTAGCTGCACGTTTTTGATGTTTAGCGCGCCGCTAAGAAATTCACTGCGCAAAAACCAGGAGAGGTTGGTGAGCTGACAGGTATTGTCTACGATTGGGCCCGCGATCGCAAAGCAAGCCGAATCTGGCTGAACTACAGGCACAGCCTCAGCAGCAGCCGTCAAAAATGCCTTCACCATCGGTACAAATTCAGGATATTCCTGACTAGGATAGCGCTGCTCATAAAGCGTTTCTAGCTCCAGCTCATGGCTATTAGACGTTTGAATTACTGCGTCGTCCACCTGAGCCAAACGCAAGATTGTCTTGGTCCCGCCAATATCTCCAGCAAGAAGTTGTGCCATAAGGTGTAGGTGGTAAAAATCAGGTCTACTGATGAAAAAGCAATTCTACAGTAAGCAGATATCACAAAGCCCAGTTGCTAGATGTAAAAACTATTCACATACACTTCGCCAAGCCGCTACAAAAATTGCAAATGCCCCTAACGCATCCACAAATCTAAATCGGCAATAAAGTGCGGCTATTCTATATAATGGGGGACTTCTAAAATTTGGCTTGGCCAAAAGCTGCCGTTTGCTTTGTAGCTGTTTATTCTCTTTATAGCTGTTTACTCTATAGCTGTTCACTCTATACAGGTTAAGTGCTGTGACGACTACGCCTCTCTCTAAACCCATTTCTGGGTTCACTACCTCTGCCATTGACGACAACGCGCTTTCTCTCTCCGCTCGCCCCGATGCCTTTGGTCGATTTGGCCAGTTTGGCGGCAAGTATGTGCCCGAAACGCTCATGCCTGCCCTAAAAGAGCTGGAAGAGGCGTATTACCAATACCGGGAAGAAGCAGGCTTCAAGGCAGAGCTAGAAGGCCTGCTAAAAGACTACGTTGGCCGAGCCAATCCACTATATTTTGCTGAGCGCCTGAGTGAGTACTACGCCAAGCCAGACGGCAGCGGTCCTCAAATCTATTTAAAGCGCGAAGACTTGAACCATACAGGCGCACACAAGATCAACAACGCGCTCGGTCAGGTGCTGCTAGCTAAGCGGATGAACAAAAAGAGAGTAATTGCTGAAACCGGAGCAGGTCAGCACGGCGTCGCGACTGCTACTGTCTGCGCTCGCTTTGGCCTAGACTGCGTAATCTACATGGGCGTAGAAGATATGCGGCGGCAGGCGCTAAACGTGTTTCGGATGCGTTTGATGGGAGCTACGGTCAGCCCGGTCAGTGCTGGATCGGGCACGCTTAAAGATGCCACTTCTGAGGCCATTCGAGACTGGGTGACCAATGTAGAAACTACGCACTATATTTTGGGATCTGTCGCGGGTCCACATCCCTACCCAATGATGGTCAGAGATTTTCATGGGGTGATTGGGAAAGAGACGCGATCGCAGGCGATGGAAAAATGGGGCGGGGTGCCAGATGTGCTGCTAGCCTGTGTAGGCGGCGGATCTAATGCGATGGGCCTGTTTCACGAATTTGTGCAGGACAAAGAGATTCGGATGATTGGGATCGAGGCCGCAGGAGAAGGCGCCGAAACCGATAAGCATGCCGCAACGCTAACAAAGGGTAGACCTGGCGTATTGCACGGCGCGATGAGCTATCTGCTACAAGATCAAGAGGGTCAGGTGACTGAAGCGCATTCGATTAGCGCGGGGTTAGACTATCCAGGAGTTGGGCCTGAGCACAGCTACTTTAAAGATCTAGGCCGAGCCGAATACTACAGCGTGACGGATGCGGAAGCGTTAGAGGCCTTTCAGCTGGTGTCGCGGTTAGAAGGAATCATTCCAGCGCTGGAGACGGCTCATGCATTTGCGTATTTAGAGACGCTGTGCCCAACGCTAACAAACGAGAAGGTAGTAATCAACTGCTCTGGGCGGGGGGATAAGGATGTGCAGACGGTGGCAAAAGTGCTGAAGTTTGAATAGGGCTCGGCTGTTTTTGTCTGCTGCTTTTGCATGAGTTTGGCAGCGAGTCGTTGAGTAGACTATAAGGAGACTTTGTGGAGAATTTTGAGGTTTGCGATCGCGACTTATCGCCGCAGCTACTAGAGCGGTTTATGCAAGCAGAGGCAATCGCAGTTGACACAGAAACAATGGGACTAAATCCATTGCGCGATCGCCTCTGTCTGATTCAGCTAAGTGACCCTAGCGGCTACGTTTGCGCCGTTCGCATCGCGCGCGGCCAAGCTACATCCCCCAATCTCAAACAGCTACTAGAAGCTCAAAACATCACCAAAATCTTTCACTTTGCCCGCTTTGACCTAGCAACGCTACAGCACCATCTATCTATGGTGACTACCCCTGTATTCTGCACAAAGATCGCTAGCAAAATTGCTCGCACCTACAGTCCTAGGCATGGCCTCAAAGCCTTAGTAGAAGAACTAGAAGGTATCGAACTCGACAAGTCTCAGCAAAGCTCTGACTGGGGAAATGTTGACATGCTCAGCGATGAACAGCTCAGCTATGCGGCTAACGATGTGCGCTACTTGCATTCTCTGCGCGAGAAACTAATCGAGATGCTAAAGCGAGAAGAACGCTGGGCACTCACCCAGCAGTGCTTTACCTGTTTACCGACTTTTGTAGCGCTGGACTTAAGGCAATACAACAACGTCTTTGAGCATTAGTTTTTGGGCATTAGTTTTCGAGCATTAGTTTTCGAGCATTAGAGGCGAAGGAATTTAGAGCTCACATACAAAATACGTACGTATGCTTCAGATTTCTTCAAAAGGGCTCATCAGACCAGTCGGGAGAATCTTCCGCGGCTAAAGGCAACGGCTTTCTAACCGGAGTCTCTTTGTACTTCTCTTTCTTTTTAGGATAAATTACGGGCCGCGCTTTATCTGGCGCTCGAGCAGCCTCGTCAGGAACCAAAGATAGTTGACGCGTACCAACCGTTGGCGTCACAGGTGACTGGTGTCTGCGCCGAGATACGCCTTCTTCACTCGTCTGCTCAGCAATCACCTCATATAGCAGCGCAACTTTGCCATCACTGCCTTTGCGCAACACCCGGCCTAGGCGCTGAATGTACTCACGCGTTGAGCCTGTGCCCGACAGCAAAATTGCAACGCGCGCGTCAGGCACATCTACACCTTCGTTCAGCACGTGAGAGACCACAATAGCGCTGTAGTCACCGCCTCGAAACTTTTGCAAAATGCTATGCCGCTCTTTGACTGGAGTTTGATGCGTAATGGCCGGAATGAGAAAGTCTTGCGAGATTTTGTAGACGGTCGCGTTGTCGTTTGTGAATATGATGGTGCGCTCAGGGTGATGCTTAGTTAGCAGCTTTTCGAGCAGCGTTAGCTTACCCGCGGTCCCAAGGGCAATGTTTTTAGCTTCACGGTGAGCTAGCATAGCCCGTCGGCCTGCGGCAGATTGGGCGCTTGCCTGCACAAACTGCTGCCAGCCTTGAGGACTGCTCAGCCAAATGTTTGACGATTGTAGGAAGGCATTGCGCCGCGCCTGAAGTTCGCTATAGCGATCGCGTTCCTCTTCAGTCAGCTTCACCCTGATCTGCACCACCTCATAAGGAGCTAGCGCCGTACCCGACAGCTCTGCTGCCGTCCGTCGATAAACCACCGGGCCGAGCAGCGTATCTAAATCTTCGTGCTTGCCGTCTGTTCGTTCTGGCGTGGCCGTTAGCCCTAACCGGTAGGGTGAAATCGAATATTCGGCAATACTGCGGTGAAAATCGCTAGGTAAGTGGTGGCACTCATCGCAAATTAGCAGCGCGTACTGGCTACCGAGATCTTCAGCGTAGATAGAAGCGCTGTCGTAGGTGGCGACTAAAATGGGCGTGCGATCGCGCGACCCGCCCCCTAGCAACCCGACCTCTACGCCTGGAAACGCCGCTTCTAAGTCTGCATACCACTGATGCATCAGATCCAGCGTCGGCACCGTGATTAGCGTTCGCCTAGGGGTTGCGGCCATCACCATTTGCGCGAGGTAAGTCTTCCCTGCCGCCGTTGGTAACACTACCACACCGCGCCGCTGGCCTTGCCTCCAGGCGTCGAGCGCTTCTTGCTGATGGGCATAGGGCGTCAGCGCCAGATTATCTTGCAAGTCCAATGGCTCAAACGCTTGCACTTTATCTTCAAAGCTGACCCCGTCTTCCTTTAGCGCTGTCACCAGCAGGCGGTACTTATCTGCGGGCACCCGAAACCGCTCAATTCGGTCATCCCATACCGCATAGTCAATCCACGCCCTGCCACGCGGGGGTGGATGCAGTACCAGCGTGCCTCTATCAAATTTGAGCGTTGGAGTTCTAGCCATCCGCTTTCCTAGACATATGGATTTAGGCGTACAGGATTAAACGCAGCCATTTTAAGGCGTTTTGCACAGGCGTTTTGCACAAGCATCTCGCTCATAAGCATAGCGCCGACGGGTGTTAAAAGGTACGAACCCTTCCGTCCTTGTGGTCGCAGGCTGCGGCTGCAAAGATCCGTGAATGTATATTCCGTGAGTGTATATACTGATGTTTAGGCTGGCATCTAAAGTTATCTGAGATATGGTTCGACTGACTTATTGACTAAATCGACTTCCTAAAGCATGAGCTCAACATCACCTTACAAAAAAGTGTTTGTCGTCGGATGCCCACGTTCCGGTACTAGCTGGGCATCCGACATGCTAGGACAGCACCCTGACATTGTGAAGCTGAAAGGCGAAACCCATCTATACAAGCTTTTCTACGATCCGTTGACCTATCTCAAGCAGATGGACTGGCGTAAGCGAGTAGAACGCAAAGCCTGGATCTACAAGCACTATGGCATCGGTCCAATCGTAACCGGATTCAACAGCCGTAATATGTGGGCAGCACTACCTCGTATATATCGCTTTTATCGGTGGAGTGGCCACAGCTCTGGGCCCCATATGTGCATAGACTATGAGGAATTTCTAGAGCTGTTCAAGGCAGCTGGTAGAACAGATGGCGACGACTTCGATAAGATTAGCGTGCTGATTGAGTCTATATTAGATGATGCTTTTTATCGGTACGGCGGCGAAAGCGGTAAGACCCTGCTAGAAAAGACGCCTATGCATATCAAGTACGTTGATGTGATCTTGAGTTCGTTTCCAGAAGCCAAAGTAATTGAAGTAGTGAGAGATGTCAGAGGCGTTTGCGCGTCTTGGCAAGCGAGAGCAGCAAAGCAAAAGTGGGCGAGGAAGCCAACGGCTAGCTTAGTTAATCAGTGGAAGCGAGGCATTGAGCTAGGTGAAAAATTCAGAAGCGACCCGAGTATTAGTGATCGCATTCTCAAAGTTCACTATGAAGATCTTAAGCAAGACACCGCAGCTTGTCTCAAAAGAGTGTTTGACTTCCTTGAACAGCCTATTACTGAGCAGGAGAGCAACAACATTGCCTCTTCCTTTGACATCCGCAATATCGAAGGAAGAGGAGAAGGCAATCATGTGCGCAAAGGGGTAATCGGAGCCTGGAAAAGCGATCTATCTGATACTGATATTGCACTCTGCAATCAGATGGCCGGACCGCTATTAGAGAAGATAGGCTACTCAGTGTCGTAATTCTCTAGTGTCGTAATTCTTTGGGGCCGCAGCCCTTTAGCGTCGTAATTCTGTTTATTCAGGAACAAAGCAGACTACCTACTGGGCTAATCTGGTGGTCTTATTTTGTAGAAGATGGAGTAGAGAAAGCGCTACACCCTTAGAATTTCTTTCATCCTTAGCGGCAGATAGCTCAGTATTATATTGCTAGGTTATATTGCTAGCCTGTCTTGGCTGGTATCTCGTTTAAGGTTATTCGTCATGGTTGAATCCGCACCCGTTCGCATCGAAAAAGATTCAATGGGCGAACTCGAAATTCCTCGTAGCGCTTACTACGGAATTCAAACGCTGCGTGCTGTTCAAAACTTTCCAATTAGCGAGCTGAAGCCGCTGCCAACCTATGTCGATGCCTGCTTATTAATCAAACAAGCGACGGCCTTGGCGAACAAAGAGCTTGGCTGCATTCCTGCTGATATTGGCGATGCCATTGTTCAAGCCACGAATGAAATCCTTAGAGGCGATTTACGCGATCAGTTTGTGGTGGATGTGTATCAAGCGGGGGCGGGCACTTCTCACCATATGAATGTTAATGAGGTGCTGGCCAATCGGGCTCTAGAGATTTTGGGTGATGAGAAAGGAAACTATAGCCGCGTGAGTCCTAACGATCACGTGAATTATGGCCAGTCGACTAACGATGTCATTCCAACAGCTATTCGAATTGGTGGCATTTTGGCGCTAGAGCATTCACTGTACCCGGCGTTAGAAGAGGCGCTAGTCACACTTAGCATCAAGGCAACTGAGTTCGAAGCGGTGGTGCGATCGGGCCGTACGCATATGCAAGATGCAGTGCCCGTTCGCCTGGGTGAGGGCTTTCGCGCCTGGGAGTATATTTTGACTGCGCATCAGGCGCGGATCAAAGCGGCGGCGGCAGAGCTATCGGTGCTAGGCATTGGTGGTAGTGCAACGGGCACAGGGCTCAATACGCATCCTCAGTATCGCTTTCGCGTTTGCGAGATTTTGAGCGACTCGCTGAAGCAGCCAATCACAAGCGCGCCGCATCTGATGGCCGCGATGCAGAGTATGGCTCCTTTTGTTGCAGTGAGCGGTGCCTTGCGCAATCTGGCGCAGGATCTGGTGAAAATCTCTCACGATTTACGCCTGCTGGACTCTGGGCCGAAGACTGGGTTCAAAGAAATTCAGCTCCCGGCTGTGCAGCCCGGGTCTTCTATCATGCCGGGTAAATATAATCCGGTGATGGCTGAGATGACGTCGATGGTGTGCTTTCAGGTAATGGGCTATGACAGCGCGATCGCCCTTGCGGCTCAAGCGGGTCAGCTAGAGCTGAATGTCATGATGCCGCTAATTGCCTATAACCTGATTCACAGCATCGAGATTCTAGGTAACACGCTCAAAGCTTTAGATACCAAATGTCTGCAAGGGATTAGCGCCTTTCCTGAGCGCTGCGCTGCGTATGCGGAAGGCAGTTTGGCATTAGTGACGGCGTTGAATACGCATATTGGCTATCTCAATGCGGCGGCGATCGCGAAAGAATCACTCGAAAGCGGAAAGTCACTGCGTCAGCTCGTGCTTGAGCATGAACTTATGGACGAAGCTACGCTCAACGAGGTACTAGATTTGCAGAAGATGAGCCAGATCGTTACAGCAGAAAGCTAGCTGTAGAAGTGAATAGACTCTTCAAGCAGCTTCAAAGAAGTCTCCTACAAGCCTCCTATCAGAGCGACCGGGCGAAAGATAGAAATTCTCTATATTGTCTCTATGTTAATGGCAACTCCAGTGGCGGCTTGGTGGCGACTGAGTGGCGACTAAATATCCGACGCTAGAATCTATGCATCGAAGCTATCAGTTTTATTCGATCTAAAGGCGTCTTATGTCTCGCGCACACTCTAGCATTGCTAGTACCTACCGCATCTTCTCACAGCGAGCTTGCATTATCGTTATCGGCATTGGCGTCGCTGCGCTGATTGGGTGGAAATTTGACATAGCCGCCCTTAAAAGCGTCTTACCGGACCGAGTCACGCTCAAGCCCAACACTGCAATTGGACTAATTGCGACCGGTGTAGCCTTAAGACTATGGCACCAGCAGTTCGTCTCGTCCGCCAATAGGTTCGCTGACAGATCCGCTAGGTCTCCTATCAGATTCGCTAACGAGATTGAACGGCTCCGGTCGGTAATCTACTTTGCAATTTGCGGCTTTGTCGTTGTGCTAGGGCTTGCGACTATAGCTGAATATAGCTTTGGTTTGGATTTTGGCATCGATCAGCTTTTGTTTGCAGTCTCTCCTGACGCGATCGATAGTTCAGTTGGCGGACGCCCAGCGCCGAATACGGCTATTTGCCTAGTTTTGAGCGCGATCGCACTGCTCCTGCTAGAGCGCGATCGTCCTCACGCAGCGCAAGGGATCAGCATAGCTGTCTTTGCGGGCGCACTGCTAGCGATGATAGGGCATCTCAATTCCACTGCTGTTTTCTTCCAAGTCGGCACCGAGACCGGTATGGCGGTTCATACAGCGATCGCTTTTCTGCTGCTATCTACGGGTATTCTGTGCGCCAAACCAGAAGCGGGCTGGATGAGAGAACTGGTTAGAGAGCAAGCAGGCGGAATTATGCTGCGGCGGGTTTTGCCGTGGACGGTCATTCTACCGGGCTTACTAGGCGGGATAGTTCTTATAACGTATCAGAGACTGTCACTGCCCTCTGAAGCGGCGTTTGCGCTACGCAGCGTTTTAGATATTGCGCTCTTTTCAGCCATTGTCTGGTGGAATGGTCGGCTGCTTAATCGCATAGATAGCCGACGGCAGAGAGTGCAGCGGCGGTTTAGTCGGTCGCTAGAGGAGCAGGTGAGTGCTCAAACAGCAGAACTGAACGCGGCTAACCAATCGCTCCAAGAGAAGATTATCGAGCGGCAGCAGGCAGAAGCTAAGCTGCGCGAAAGTGAAGGGTGGATGCGTAAAGTAGTCACCTCGGCCCCTTTTCCGCTCATGCTTCACGCAGAAGATGGCGAGATATTAACGGTTAGTCAAACATTAATCGAGACGACTGGCTACAGCGCCGCAGAGATTCCCACCATCGCGTCTTGGGAAGAGCATGTCTGTAGTAGCCCTCCATATTTCGCAGAGGTCATCAATAGCTGTTCTATTGCGGCTCCGAAACAAGCAGAAAGATGTGAGTTTCTTATTCGCACTAAGGATGATAGGACGCTGACTTGGGACTTTAGCTCTGCTCATTTGGGTGCGACCTCTGATGGCAGGCAGCTAATGGTTTCGATGGCAGCAGATATTACCCGTCGTAAACAGGCGGAGGTCGCATTGCAGAAAAGTCAGGCAGAGCTACAGCAGCAGCTCGCTGAGATTGAGTCGATTTATCAATCTGCGCCGATTGGGCTGAACGTGCTCGATCCTGATTTGCGCTTTGTGCGGATCAATCAGCGCCTTGCGGAAATGAATGGGTTTTCGATAGAAGCGCATATAGGCCAAACAGTAGGAGAGCTGTTGCCCGATTTGGCTGAGACGGCTGAACAGCTACTGCGACCCATTTTTGAAACGGGTCAGCCGCTTTTGAATATAGAAATCAAAGGAGAGACACCAGCCCAGCCAGGAATAGAGCGATTTTGGTTAGAACACTTCTTGCCGCTCAAAGATGGCGATCGCGTGATTGGCATCAACACCGTTTGCGAAGAAATTACTGAGCGTAAACTGACAGAGCAATCGCTGATTAAGCGGGCAGCGCAGCAGGCAGCGGTCGCCCAGATTGGGCAGCAGGCGATCGCGATTAGCGACATTGATGCGCTGTTAGATTCTGTAACGATCCAAGTAGCACAGGTCCTAGAGGCTGAATACTGTGAGGTGCTAGAGCCTTTACCCAAAGATCAGCCGCTCAAAGGCCAGCAGCTTAGCAGCATAAGCGCGGTGATTGGCAACGCCGAAAGCAATTCCTTTGGCGTGCTAGGCGTACACACGCGTACGCAGCGAGACTTTAACGAGAACGACATTAACTTTTTGCAGGCGATCGCAAACATCCTCTTCGAAGCAATGACTCGCCACCGCGCAGAACAGCAAATGCGTCAGGCCAACGCCGATTTAGAGCTGCGCATTGCCGAGCGCACGCAGCAGCTAGTCGAAGTCAACCAGGAGCTAGAAGCCTTTGCCTACTCGGTAGCCCACGATCTCAGAGCACCCCTACGAGCGATTGAGGGCTTTGCTCGAATTCTGAAAGAAGACTACAACAGTAGCTTAGATGACACAGGGCAGCGATACACCCAGATACTGGTTGATTCTGCGGCTCGACTCGACCAGCTCATTCAGGATTTACTTGACTACAGCCGGTTAGGTCGCCGCGATGTGCGGCTAGGTTCAGTTAACATGGCCCTGGTCATAGAAAGGGTACTGCAAGAGCTAGCAGCGACGTTTGAGGGGCACCTGCCTCAAATTGAAGTCATTGGGCAGCTACCCTTTGCCCTCGCTCAGCGCGGCATACTGCGGCAAGTGTTGAGCAACCTACTAACTAATGCTGTTAAGTTCGTTCCTCCCGGCAGCACTCCTATCATCCGCATTTGGGCAGAAGAGCAGACCCAGTGGGTTCGGCTTTGGATACAAGATAATGGCATTGGTATCTTGCCTCGCCATTTTGAGCGTATCTTTCTTCCCTTTGAGCGGCTACAGGGTATAGACCAGTATCCAGGAACTGGCATTGGTCTAGCCATTGTGCAGCGAGGTGTGGAGCGAATGGGCGGAAAGGTTGGCATTGAATCTACCGGGGCAGGCGGTTCTCGCTTTTGGATTGAGCTACTCCGGCCATAAGTTTTTGTGTCAGGCTTTGCGTCAGGCTTTATCTGTGTCTTTGCATTAGCCTTTACGCTATGAGTCTTTTCTGGCTATGCATCTTTCCCAGTCGTGGGATTTCCGCTCGAACTAGCTCTTTGCTCAAGCTGGCTCTCTGCGCAGGCTGATTTTCCGTTCAGTGAGCTACCTTACTGCGTTACGCTATATACGCAACATTCGCTGTGGTTAACTACGACCATTATGTTTATGAGTTCCTGCGGCTTATCAAAGTGCAGCCTCAGTAGTGCAGCCTCAGTGCGTTTAAAGAACAACGGTTGAGAAGCAGCGCTTGAGATGGCGTTCAAAAGAGACAGTTGAGCTAACGATATGAATTTTAATAACTACAGCGTCTTGCTTGTCGAAGATGACGCCAACGATATCTTCTTTATCCAGCGAGCATTTAGACGAGTCAATGCTGCTAATTCGATCCATATCGTTAAAGATGGTGAAGCGGCGATAGAATACTTGTCGGGCGCAGGTGAGTATAGCGATCGCGAACGATATCCTCTACCGGCTCTGATTTTGTTAGATCTAAAACTGCCACGCTGTTCAGGCACAGAGGTTTTAGAGTGGCTAAGGCAGCAACCTATGCTCAAGCGAATTCCGGTCGTTGTTTTAACATCTTCCAAAGAAACTTTAGATATTGATCAAACCTATGATCTAGGCGTAAGCTCTTATCTGGTCAAGCCCGTCAGCTTTGACGACTTGTCTAGCATGATTGCTACGCTAGACGCATACTGGATAAAACTCAACGAATACCCTTCTTTTGTGACTGCAGAATAAGACCTGATAGAAGTCTTTGCTATGGCTTTAGAAGCAACAGGAAATTTCACTCGGCTACACCCACAATGGATTTAGAGCAATCCCTCCAAAAGATTTTGCTAATTGACGACGATCCCAACGATCGCCTACTCGCGATTCGAGAAGTTAATCGCGAGTTTCCCGAGGTCGAAATTTTAGAAGCCTTAGATTGGGATCAGATTCGCCAGTCGTTTGAAGCCGATGAATTTGATCTGGTGATCACTGACCACGAGCTTAACTGGGCCACAGGGATAGAGGTCTTGCAGGCGGTCAAAGAACACGATGAGAAGCGTCCTATCATCATGTTCACCGACTCTGGCTCTCAGGAGATTGCGGTAGAGGCAATGAAGGCGGGTTTGGATGACTATGTCTTGAAGTCTCCTAAGCACATGGTTCGGCTAGCTCAAGCAGTGCGCTCCGTTTGGGAAAATGCCCAGATTCGACTCAAAGCCTCTGAGCTAGAATTTCGCTTGCAGTTTCTGCTCGACGAGCTAGCAGTCGGAGTGTTTCGCGCGACGCCAGCAGGAAAGCTGATAGAGGCAAGCGATGGATTTTTGGAGCTGCTAAAGCTGCACTCCCAAGAAGAAGCACAGCTATTTTTTCAGCAAAACCTCGCCTTCAGCTCGACTGGACTACCAGAGCAAAAGCAGTGGCATCGAGAGATTCAGCTTAATCGTGCTGGAGAGCCGCTTTGGCTACGCGTGAGCGAAACTAAGGTCGAGTTCAGCGGCAGAGCTGTTGTCGATGGTTTAATTCAAGATGTTACTGCGCAAAAAGAGACCGCGACAGCCCTAAACTCTCTCAATCAAACGCTAGAACAGCGTGTCAACGAACGAACGAACCGCTTGGAGCAGCTCAATCATGAGTTAGAAATATTCGCGTTTGCGGTCTCCCATGACCTCCGGGCTCCTATTCGTCAGGTCAATGGATTTGTAGCTTTCTTATCAGAGGCGATTGAGCCTTTGAATGTTGATGAAACGGTGCTGCACTATCTTCAACGCATCAGCGATCTGACCAACCAGGCTGGGAAAATGATTGACGACCTGCTGGAGTACTCTCGCAGCGGGCGCGCTAAAATTCACCACACTAAGGTCAACATGGAACGCCTAGTGCAAGAGGTAAAGCAGCAAGTTGAAGACCAAACACCGAGTCGAACCATCTGCTGGGAAATAGGAGCTTTGCCAACTGCAAAGGGCGATCGCGAATTATTACGCCTTGTTTGGCAAAACCTAATTGAAAATGCGGTCAAGTACACTCAAACAAAAGAAAGCGCGGAAATCATTATCAGCGGCGGGATTAAAGAAACTGAACAAGGTGAGCTAAGTCACGTTTTCTCTGTCAAAGACAATGGTATTGGCTTCGATCCAAAAGACTATTCACAGCTGTTTGGCGTTTTTCAACGGCTATCAAATTCAACAGGCTTTGTGGGTACAGGCATCGGCTTGGCTAACGTACAGCGCATCATTCATCGCCATGCAGGACACATTTGGGCAGAAGGAAAGCCAGATGTAGGCGCAACCTTTTCCTTCTCCTTGCCTGTAGCAGGCGTAGAAATCCCCGATGGCAACTAAGCTAGCCCAATGACGTTGAGCCGCCAGTTGTCAACGCCGCAGGCATAGTATGCAAAAGTGCTGTTATTCCAAATGGGGATACTTACTGCAGTCTTAGACGCGTGCTCTGTCAAAGGCTCTGCTAATTTCGTCCTGGGTTATCTAGCAGCTTAGTTTCCGAGTCTTGATCCAATTGGATATGAACTTGATTGCAGCTATCTATTCGGGCTATCTATTCAAAAAGTCTCTGCGAAAAGCCTTTACGTAGGGAAGTCTTTATGCAAGAAAACTTCTAGATTAGATGAAATAACTTGTTGCATTATAAATGTTCGATTCCGTACAAAGCGCGCTTTAGTTAAGCTCTCATCTTCGAGTAAATTCCAAACAATAGATTTTTACCAGTAGGTTTTCAGCTAGTAAGCAGACAGCAAGCAAACAGTAGGCTAGATGGCCAGAAGTGGCTTGCGCTGTGCTTTTCACCTGCTGGTATTGCCGCTCGCTAAACCTGTTACTTATTACACATACCAGCTTCCATACCCTTGTAGAGTCAGCATTTAGAGCTATCGTCAGGAAGTCACAACAATTCTCTACGAAAGCTAAAAGTGTCCGGAGAACCCTTCAAAACAGAGTCATAGAGTAGTGCTACTAGAAAAAATCTCGAAAAAACAGGTATTATATGTCTCTAGCAACAAATCTAGTCTAGAATTGTTGCTGATGCATTTCAGATGTTTCCCTATCTACAGTCACACATATGAATCAAACCGTCTTACCCCAGCTTCAAACCATTGAGGCTGAACTTGTCGCGAAAGAAAGTCAGCTCGCAGCTCAGCTAGCCTCAGTACGAGAAAAGCTGACTGGCATTCAGACCGTTATGCCAATGTTTTTAGAGTCCGCGGATAGCGCCACTCAAAAAGACTCTGTCAAAGAATCGGCTGTAGCAGCACCTGAAGCTGCCGAGGCAGAAGCTACAGAAGCCACCGACACAGAGACTACAGAGACAGAATCGACCGAGCTAGAAGTAACAGCACCAAAGGAGAAAAAGTCTAAAAAGGTAGCTGCCGAGAAGAAAGAAACGGAGAAGAAGACAGTCGCTAAGAAAGTAGCCTCGAAAAAGAAAGACGGTCGTGCTGCCTCTTGGCAGAAGTACACTCGTCCTGGGGTAAAAAATGAATCGATTCCAGATGCGGTACGTTTAATACTAGAAACGCAGCCACAGAAAGATTTCAAGATTGCTGAAGTGATGGATGCTTTGTTTAAAGAAGATATGCCCAAAACGCAGTATCTGAAGGCGCGCAATCGAATCTCAAACGTTTTGTCGGGTGGTGTGCGCGCTGGCGATTGGTACAAAGGTGAACGCGGCACTTATCGCATGGCAACGGCTTAGAAAGAGAAACGGTACGCATTAGTACCAGTTAGAGAGAACGTCTAGCTGGTACTAGCATTTATACGCATCTTCTATGCAGCATGACTATCTAAGGACAAACGGCATTCGGCTACACTATGTCACTAAAGGGGACGGTCCTTTAATGCTGCTTTTGCATGGCTTTCCAGAGTTCTGGTACGCCTGGCGACATCAGATAGAAGCGTTTAGCAGCAATTACAAGGTGGTTGCTTTGGACATGCGAGGCTACAACAACAGCGATAAGCCTAAAGCAAAGTCTGCCTACGCCCTACCCGAGCTAACAAAAGATATAGAAGGAGTGATTCGGGCCCTAGGATATGAGCGATGCACGCTGGTGGGCCATGACTGGGGCGGGGCGATCGCCTGGAATTTTGCCTACGTCTATCTAGAAATGCTAGAGCAGCTAATAGTGCTTAACATTCCTCATCCAGCCAAGCTTGCTGAAGGCCTGCGCACACCTCAGCAGTTGATACGAAGCTGGTATATTGCGCTGTTTCAGCTTCCTATACTGCCAGAGCTATTACTAAAAGCAAACAACTACGCCGCTATTCGGGCCGCATTCCGAGATCAGATAGTCGAGCCGAATGCACTGACAGAGAACGATCTAGACAGGCTAGTCGAAGCGGTAGCCAAGCCACGAGCGCTCACCAGTATGCTGAACTATTATCGCAATCTCTCGCTTTTCGACGGGTGGCTAGCTAGGCAGTGGGATGTCCTAGATGTGCGCACTTTAATGATTTGGGGAGAGAACGATGTGGCTTTGGGGAAAGAACTTACTTACGAAACGCACCCATACGTTGGCACTGGTTCCGTCAGATGGGAGCGTGAATCACTCTTCAACATTGGGTTAGAGAGCATAGCGCATGTTTAATAGTTGCCACAAAGACAGCCCAACTTCCAAGATGCCTAACTTCACAGCCGGAACAACTTTAGTCGTGAAATGAACGCGGACAAAATTATGGATGAGCCAATAGACATCCAGCGTTCGTTGTAAGTCTTGCCGAGACTTCGCATAGGTGTTGGTTTGACGTCGAAAAGCCGCGTTGCGCCGCCGTAGGGAAGCATTGAAAGCTTCTACATGGTTGGCGTGAATCTCTGAATCGGCAACTTGATGCTGTGTCTTGGGATGCTCAGGCACGGGAGCTTGATACTTTTGTCGTCTGCGCCCTGGTCGCTTTTTCGACCCTTTGTTTTTTAATCGGACTCGTACGCCTTTGGGCAGGCGTTTGGCGGGTCGCCCCGGTCGGCCAGTGCGCAGCACGTCATGACAAATCTCAAACAGCAGGTTACCGTAACGGCGCTCGCCATCGGTCAATAAGCTGATGCTACCGGTTTGTTCAATCACCTTAGCCAAGCAGCCTAGGGCCTGCTCGAATAGCTGTTTATCTTTACGCCCACAGTGCAATTCCCATAAGAATCGACTACCTCGCTCCATCAGCACAATTGTCCAACCTTCAGAAGCCCAAGGAGAGACATTCTTATCGACTTTAGTGTAGAGTTCATCGCCTTCTATCTCCTGATGAATAAACTCATGGAGTAGTGCATAGAGCATCAGCGTCGGCTTGAGCTCTCCTAGCCGATGTTCCCAGTCAATCACACTTTTCTTCGAGACCTTGAAGGTACGAGCTGTTGCGTTGAGGCCCAGCCCTTCACTTCTAGCTGTCAGCACAGCTATGATTCGGCTTAACGGCGTAGTCAGCCCAGCAATCGGGGTCGCAAAGGTTTCGCTGTAGTAGATATCGCAACTACGGCAATGATAGATAGTTCGGGGGCCGTGGGTTTGAGTTTCGTAGCGTGTATGGACGCGGACGTCTTCACTAGCGCAGCCGGGACAAGGGTGGGAAAATAGATCCATATCGCTATAACGAGAAACTCGATTTTTCTCCACATATTATCGCCTAAGCTATACATATCACGGGATTAGACTATCCCACTTGGCGGAACCAGTGCCCATACGTTAGCGATCTGACAATTCGCTATATTCCTAACTGCAGTCATTGGGTTCAGCAAGAGCAGCCAGATACCGTAAACCGGCTAATAAGAGATTGGCTTACAGCAGAAGCTTAGAAAGAATTGAAAATGGCCAAGCCAAATTGAGATCTAGGCGATCGCTTTCCTAGCCTATTCTGACCTTTCCTCTCATCTGGAAAGGGAGGGTCGATTCGAGCAAATCGTAATAGAGGCAGAGGTTTCATCTTGATAGCGATCTCATCAACTCTAGTCAATGGCTATACGCTGAGCAATCATAGCTTCGAGCTGCTTGAGGTTGACTGGCTTGGTGATATGTTCATCGAAACCAGCGGCGATCGCTCTAGCTTTATCCTGTGGCTGTCCGTAGCCACTTGTAGCGACTAGATAAACAGAGGTCAGGTCTAAATCGGAGCGAATAGCACGAGCTACAGCGTAGCCATCCATTTCTGGCGTCAGGCCAATGTCGCTGACGATAACACTTGGCTTCGAGCTTTGTGCGATCGCTAGCCCACTGCTGCCGCTGCCGGCGATATGTACCTGATAGCCCAGATCTTCCAAAAACATCTGTAACAATAGCGCTGAATCTTCATTATCTTCGATTACTAAAATTTGCTTAGGCGAACCTAAGCGCTGGCTAAGCGCTAGCTGAGCGGGACGCGAAGCAACAGAATCGGCTAAGGCAGAATTGGCTAGAGTAGAGGCGATTGAGCTAGATTCTGCTGGTACGCTTTCTACAGATAATTCTAAGTTTAGAAAATCTAGCGCTGAGGAATCTAGATCTAGACTCTCTAGATCTGGAGAATCTATATCTGGAGAATCTATATCTGAAGAATCTATATCTGGAGAACCTAGACTCAGATGCTCAGCCTCTTGGTAAGGCAATACGATATTGATAGTTGTTCCTTTACCTAAGCCCAGACTTTCTGCCCAAATTCTCCCATCGTGCAGCTCAATAATGCCTTTTGCTAAAGGAAGGCCTAGGCCTAGTCCATTACTACGAGCCAAAGGGCGATCTTCCTGACTAAACGCGGTAAAGATGCGAGAGAGCGCCTGCTCTTCCATACCAATGCCTTCATCGACAATTTTAGTGGTAGCAAGACTTACATTGTCGCTTACCTCTACAGCAGTTGAGACATCAATGTGACTGTTGCGCTCAGAAAATTTGATTGCGTTTTGAATAATGTTGGAGAACGCTTGCATCAGGCGAACCGGATCGCCATCAATCCAAACGTCTATCCGAGGCAAAGTCGTTCTGAGGGTGATTCCTTTCTCAACGGCTGTACCTTGAGAATCTGTAACGGCATCTTCTAGCAGCTGCATTAGGTTCATTCGTTCCCGGTTTAGCCGAATCTTCTGATAGGAAATGCGAGAGATCTCTAGCAAATCATCTACTAGGCGAGTGAGCTGAGTGAGCTGTCGACTAGCTACGTTCTGTACATTCTGCAAGCTCTGAAGTCCATCTTGCCGTACAGGGTTGCTAGAAGAATCTTGAGACTCTTGCGCAGAGACGCGCGCTTCTAGCATCTGCATTAATGTGATGCTGCTGCTGAGCGCATTGAGCGGATTGCGCAATTCGTGGCCTAGGGCTGCTAAGAAATCATCTTTACGACGATCGGCTGCTTTTAGAGACTCTTCATTCTGCTTTCGCTTAGTAACATCGTAGTTAACGCCAATCATCTTAATAGCATTACCATCAGCGTCACAGATAACTCTTGCTTTGGCTGCTAGCCAGCGCAGTGAGCTGCCTACGCGGTTAATCCGAAATTCTGTATTCAGCTCATTTTTTTGCTCAATAGCGACAGCGATTTCTTCTTGCAGCGGGGCAACATCATCCGAATGCACATAGCGATAGAATAGATCCGCATTAGGCTTCGCAATTTCATTAGGTTCTAGGCCCAACAGACGGTACTCTATGGCATTCCAGGTTGACATGCCGGTAGCAATGTCGAGTTCCCAAATGCCCATATCGCCAGCGTCGATTGCCAGATCGAGTCGATTTCGACTTTTTTCGAGAGCCTGTACAGTCTTTTCTCGCTGTAGCGTCGCCGCCAGAGCATTGGCGATCGCCTGGAGAAAAGAAACATCCTCTGGAGTAAACTGACGGAACTTCGCCGTGTAGACGGTCAGTACGCCGTAAATCCTGTTTGCGCTTCCCGCTTCAGCTCGCTCTAATCTGCCGTCTGATCCATAGACTACAGCGCTGATGCCACCGGTTAACGATAGCTCTTGTAGCAGCTCTGACTGACTGAATCGTTCCTCCTGGGAAAAATCTGTCACCATTATCGGCTGCTGAACGCTCAGGGTATAGCCAGGATGGGAGTCGGTAGCGCTGAGCGTGGCGGTGCCAGCGCGTTCTGAGGGCCAGCCGTTACTAGTTTGCAGCAGCAGCCGGTCTGGCTGCTGAGACTGATACATGAATAAGCCGCAGGCATCTGCCTCTAGGGTCTGACATAAGATATCAACCGCCCTTTTGCACAGCGCTGGAGCGTCACTAACTTGAAGGGCGTAGGTTCCTAACTCAGCGATCGCACTCTGTCGCCGAGCCCATCGCTCTGCGCGGGTTCTAGCCTGACGCAGACTTGTTATATCGACAAATGTCATCACCGTTCCGCTGATCACATTTTCCATAGTGCGGTAAGGCATGACTCGCATTTTATAATAGATGCTCTCACCTTTCACCTGAGCTTCTCTTTCGACCGGAATTAGCGATCGCAACACCTCGCGAACATCGGCCACAATATCAACATCTTTTAACGATAGTGAAATGTCAGTAATAGGCCGGCCTACATCGCTACCGATCAAGTGGAACACGTCCATTGCAGTAGGTGTAAACCGCTTGATACACAAATTCTGATCGAGAAAAACAGTTGCGATTCGCGTGCTTTCAAATAGGTTTTGAATGTCACTATTGGCTGCGTCTAGCTCTTCTACCTTATTGCGCAGCTCTGAATTGACCGTTTCTAACTCTTCATTAATCGACTGCATCTCTTCTTTCGAAGTCTGTAGCTCCTCGTTTGAAGACTGCAGCTCTTCATTCATCGACAGCAGCTCTTCGTTAGCCGATTTTAGCTCTTCGTTAGAAGTCTCAATCTCTTCAATCGTCGATCTTAAGTGTTCTTTAGTCACTCGCAGCTCGTCTTCTAGCTGCTTGACAACAGGCGCTTCTACTTCTAGCTCATTGCCATTGGCCTTAGCCCTCTCGTAGCTCGTTGGCTCGCCTACGTCTTGAAAGATTACCATCAGCATACCGCTGTCGTCAGCAGCCTCTTTCACCGGACAGGCAATCAGATTGATGGTAACGATTTGGCCTTCGTTCTCAATCGAAACTCGCTTACGGATAGCTTCTTTTCGGGTCTCTTTGGCTGACTTGATAACAGCTCTCAAGTCCAGACGCAGACCAAGTCTGGCCAAGTCAAAGAGATTGTTGCTAGGGGCACCTTGAGAGGGCTCTAAATATTTTCCGGTGCGACCAAAGAAATAAACAATCTCGTTTTGCTCGTTAATGATGCAAGCAGGCGCATAGTCCTGTAGCAGTATGCGCTCGATTGCCCTAGCAATTTTCGTCTGTTTTCTGCTAATCCCAGACTGCGATTTCGGCTGTGAAAGCTGACGATAGGTGCTGCGATCAACCAGCGGAAAATTAATCTGAGGCGGAATGATCGCCAGCTTTCGCTGAAAGAGACGGTGCGGCTTATCGGCAGTGCGGAAGAGTTCACCGTAGGCAGAAAGGTTCTCTGAGCCTCCTAAAAATAGATAGCCATCATCTCGAAGTGCATAGTGAAACAGTGGAATTAGCCGCTTCTGTAGGTCCGAATCGAAGTAAATCAGCAGATTGCGGCAAGAGACCAGATCGAGCCGAGAAAAGGGCGGATCGCTAATTAGACTGTGCTGGGAGAAAATGCACATCTCACGCAGATGCTTAGCAACCTGATACAGTCCATCCTGCTTGATGAAAAAGCGATCCATGCGCTCTGGCGTGATCTGCTCGGCGATGCTTTCAGGGTAGCGACCGTGGCGAGCTTTCTCGAGCGCGACCTCGTCGATATCGGTTGCAAATATTTGAATTTGCGATCGCGTATTCTGCCGCTCTGTCTCTTCTGCTAGCAGCATCGCAATTGAATAAGCCTCTTCGCCAGATGAGCAACCTGCGATCCAGACCCGAATCGTTTCCTTGTCGACGCTGTTTTCTACTAGTGGCGCGATCGCCTTTTGGTGCAAAGCGTCAAAGGCTTCAGGGTCACGAAAAAAGTGGGTAACGCCTATGAGCAAGTCTTTAAACAACAGACCAACTTCGTCTGTATCTGTTTTAAGGTATTCAACATAGGCTTCGACCGTACCCATCTGCGTAATTTGAATGCGACGCTGAATGCGACGAATGAGCGTCCCCTGCTTATAGCTACTAAAGTCATGGCCGATGCGTCGCCGCAGCAAAGAACAAATCTGCTTAAGATAGTCAGCCGCTCGGGGCAACATGCCATCTTCGCCCAAATTTGCCCGTAGTCCCTCGCGCTGACGCGCGTACTCAATCAGTTTGGTAGGAATACTCTCTACAGGCAGAACGTAATCTACTAGTCCGGTCATCACCGCGTTGCGCGGCATAGTGTCGTACTTGGCAGTGCTGCTATCTTGTGCGATCGCCAAACCGCCAAATTCTTTGATCGACTTCATGCCGATGGTGCCGTCGCTGCCTGTACCCGACAATATAATACAAACCGCATTTTCCCCTTGGTCTTCAGCCAGCGAGCGAAAAAAGATGTTGATAGGCGCGCGGTGTCCTCTCGCCTGCTGAGGCGCAGAGAGTCGCAATATGCCATCGTCTACCGTCAGCGCGGCATTCGGCGGAATCACATACACCTGGTTGGGCTGAAGACGGACTTCTTCTTTAACTTGCAGCACGCTCATCTGCGTCTCTTTTGCCAGCAGTTCCGATAGCAGACTATCGTGGTCAGGCGCTAAGTGCGAGATCAGCACGAAGGCCATTCCGCTATTCTCGTCCATGTGTCGGAAGAACGTTTGGAAGGCTTCTAAACCACCAGCAGACGCCCCAATGCCAACTGTTAGAAAAGACGATGTCGACATACATACGTCTTCTAAATTCGACTGCGGTTGGTTCTTAGGCGGTTGGTTCTTAGAGCGGTCTATAGAACTGTCAGGATTGGAAGACATTTTAAGAGGAATAGTAATTAAGAGGAATAGTAAAACAAGCGCATTGATTGTGCGTGTAAGCTCTGTATCTCTAGACTTTATCCCTATTTTTTTGCTGCTGCGGTCCTATTAGTCATCACTGCAGTCGGTGCCAGCGCCCATTAAACCGCGTATCTGTCTAGTGCGAGGCACAAGAAAATAGAGGCTACAGTGGTCGAGTGTTGGCCCAGCAGTGGCCTAGCATAGTCAAAGATACGACCTAGCCGGACTTCGCCAGACTCTCGGTTTCCGCTCTTCTAACAATTTTACGTTAGACAGATACGTTGAATGGCATTCAGCTGAACGGCATTCAATAGGCATTTAATGTATCTCTCTTTAGAGAGAAGCACATCTACCCTACGGAAAGCGTTTAGAGAGAACATCTGAAGATATGAGGCCACAAGATCCGCGTAGCTGATAAAAAGCGCTAGGCCGAAACGCTGGTATAAAAGCGAAACAAAAAGACTAAGCCATGCCCTCTGTTAACAGCTTGCGAATGACTAGAGCATGGCCTTTGGAAAGTTGCGATTGCTCTTCGTATACCTGAGCCGATTTCTTGCGACCTCGCTCTTCTTCGTTTCTAGCCATAGTCAAAGCCATGTTGGCGCGTTCTTCCATCGTGCGCATGGCTGCCCATAGCGCCTGCTCTAACGCCATGCCCTGGCTAGCTAACAGCGCTTTGGCAGTATAGCCGTGGCCAACGTGGCATCGATAGCGATTGACTCGGTCTGCGTCAATTTGCCATAGCGGACCGTTGCACTCAGGGCAGCTTATTGGCACCGGATGACCTAGCTGGTTTTCGCCACTAATATCACTGGTGACTCGTTCTGCTATTTTAGCTTCCATCACAATATCTTCGGGAACATCAAAACGGACGGCGGCGGGCTGCGCGACTAGTTTTTCAATGACACGCCCCATATCACGTAGCGGTAGCTGATGGTCTACGCGCTCGAACGCGGCGATCGCATTTGTGGGCATATCCGGGTAATCCGCATCTTCAGGATCTTGAACAATAGCAATTCCGCCACAGCGCTTAATCGACAGCAGTCCAGAGCTGCCGTCATCTAGGTATCCTGTCAGCACAACGCCAATGGTTTGCGTAGGATAGGCGATCGCCGCCGAGCGAAATAGCGGGTCAATAGCAGGACGATGCCGGTTTTCTCTAGGGCCTCGTTGCAGTCGCACATGACCTGGCTTTACTAACAGGTGATGGTTAGGCGGCGCTACATATATACGTCCTGGTCGGATCGGTTCATGGTCTTCAGCAGTTTTGGCAACCAGCGGGCCGACAGTGTCCAATAGCGAGGCTAAAAGGCTAGGAGACTCTGGCGGGATATGAAGCACCACAAAAAACGAAGCCTGTACTCTGGCAGAAAACTGAGAAAATAGCTTTCGTAGCGCGTCAACTCCACCAGCTGAAGCGCCGACGACCACAATGTTGTGATGTTTCATTAGTACCGCCTTCTTAAGTAACGCCCTTGTCAACCCTTATCTAAACAAAGTCCCAAGTTATAAGGTCCTAGGTCATAAAGGTCTTAGGCCGAACTGGAGCTGTGGCCATATAGACTTGCCTACTATTATTGGGTTTCTCATCATGCAACAAGCAACTCTCTTTAGTTAGACTCTTTGATTAGGCCCTTCAGCTAGATTTTTTGCTATGGAAGGCGGTGCACTAGCCATGCGATCGCAAGGATCGTATAAGCTTTAGTATCAGCGTTCTCCAAGCTTTAGTATTTAGCATAGTCTTATTAGCATCGAGCGTAATCGAGCCTATATTATATTGAGTTTATGACCTACTCCACCCCTCAGCCTACCGCCGCCCAGTCTGACGCCTGGTGGGTCCAACAATGGGTAGACTTACTGAATTCTTACCGTTTCAAAAAACGCCTAGAACGTGGCCGCAACTATGCCCGTCAAGGCAATATCCTCAGCTTAGAATTCAAAGACTCTAAAGTTTATGCAACCGTTCAGGGTACCGCTAGCGAACCCTACCAGCTTTCTATTTGGATAGAGCGCTTCACCGACGAAGACTGGAGCTTTATCATCAATACACTAGGCGAAAAGGCCCTCTACTCCGCTCAACTTCTAGCCGGGGAGATGCCCGACTCTATCGAAGCCGTCTTTACTTCTAATGGTCTCAACCTCTTTCCGTTTACCCTTTCCGACGTTAAGTCGAAATGTAGCTGCCCCGATCCCAAAAATCCGTGCAAGCACATCGCCGCCGTTTACTATCAGCTCGGCAATTTCTTTCGCGAAGACCCCTTTGTTTTATTTCAGCTTCGAGGCCGCACCCGAGAACAGATACTTGAAGCCTTACGGCAGCAGCGACAGCAGGCTATTAGCGAAACAGCTGATGATGAGCAAGACATCTCACCACAGAACCAAACCGAATGGGCAGAAGGCGTTGCAGATGATAGCGCTGTAGCAAGCCAAATCCAAAGCAGTAAGCTACAGAGCGGCCATCCGCACACTAGTAACCTGCAAAGCAGTAGACCGATTGAAAACTTCTGGCGCTACACCAATCCTATTGATCCTTCGCTGATTGTGATTACGCCTGCTGAGCAGACAGTCTTAGAAGTCATTGGTGATATACCTCTAGCTGCCACAGAAGCTCAAATTGTAATGAATCATTTCAAATCGCTCTACCAAACGGTTGCTCAGCAGGCCATGATGACCGCGCTTAGCTAGTAGGCCTGCTAGTTCATCTTTAGTTCACCATAGACAGCAAGCGCTTTAATCCGGACCAGCCAATGAAGGTATAGCCAATAGCGAGTAGTAGACTGCTAAGGGTAACTCGTACGGTCGCTTTTAGCGCTTCTGACTTTAGCTGACTAGTTGCATCGTTCTTCTGCTCACCAATCCGAATCTGTAGCTGCTCTTGGGCCTCTGTGGCCTGAGCGGTTAAAAAGCTTTCTAGCTCTTGAGGATTGTTGCGAAAGCGCTCGATTTGAGCAAGCTGCGCTTCATCTAGCTCGCCGCTAGCGATCGCCGCCTGTAGCTGTGCTTCGTCTTGTAAAAGCGAATCAATCTGCGCTCGGCGCTGAGAGATATCGGCGCTTAGGCGAGTCTCTAGTTCGCTGGTTGCTTGCTGTGCCTCTGTTTCGACTTGCGACAGGGCGTCGCGGCTCTGCAGGCGAACATTGTTAGGGTGTAGCACTGTAGTTAGTAGAAAGGTGAGACCTAGCAGGCAAGAGAGTAAGCAAACCCAGAACCGAGCGTCTGCGGCTAGGTTCGAGCGTCGATGGCTTTTACCGATGCTAGTATCAATCCAGTAGCCTGTGAAAAGCAGCGCGATACCTACTAACGGAACAATTCCTCTATCAACTAGGCTAGTCACTGTCGAGAGCTGCCAAGCCCGGTTGCCAAAGTTGGGCGGCAGTAGCAGCGTCAGAAAATCAATCATGGCTGCGGCAATAGTGATGGCGCCGACAAGCTTGAGAGAGATAGCGGCTAGCGGAGAGGGAATCAGAACGTCATTAGAAGAGGGTGTCATAAAAGTTTGGCGAGGTGCGTGGTTGATACACCATCTTGCCCCTTAGTGTCGTTAAAGTCAGCACGATTTCTCAACCAGAATAAAGCAAAGTTGATGAAATGGCGACAAAGAAGAACCCTTGAGAAGGACCGCAAGAAGAACCCGCTCAGCTACGCTTAGCCACCGGGAGGATTGCTCTTTGGGGAATAGCTAACGTTGATCTGACTTTTGCCCTCGTAGAGCCAGTTTAGGCGGCAAGGATCTAGCCTAGCGTGGTACATAAGTTTGAGTAGCTGATTGAGCACAGCCTGCTGGTAAATGCCGCGCTGTATGAAGCGGCGAGCCGAGGTAGTGACTTTACCAGGCGCGATCGCAGCGTTTCCTTTTTTGGCCAAAGCTATGCTTAGCGCGGTGTCTTCAAAAATATCCATATCGGGTACGCCGCCAACGTCGAGCAGCACCTGCTTGGGCGCAAAGATGCAGTGGTCCAAGTAGAGAATGTTTTGGCGCGATCGCACCTGAGTCGAATACCAGGAGGTAAACCGCAACAGCCAGTGATCCGCGTCAAAGCCATGGACAAATCCCCCCCACAGAGCGCCTGCATTCAGCACTGCTTCAGCCTGAACAAGGGCCTCTTTTTCTGGCAACAGTGTCGCCGGATGGTGTAGCAATATATAGTTACCTTGGCTGGCAGCTATACCTGCGTTTAGCCGCTGTGCTCGGTTGCTAGCCGAAGTTTCAATAACAGCGACTTCAGGAAACTGCCGGATCACTGCTAGCGTGTTATCTTCGCTAGGGCTCAACACCGCAATTAGCTGCTTATCGCCCACCTGAGCGCACAAGTTATCTAAAATCTTAGGCAGATAGCCATGACGCGATTCGTTAAAACAAGGCAACACTACCGAAAACATAGCTGACTTACCCCTTAAGCTGCCATTGAAGCATCCTATCCATACTGTCTTATTTCACGCCTAGTTATCTCACACCCGGTTACTTCACACTTAGTTGTCTCACGCTCGTTTCACGTCCACTTCTCTCTCACTTTCTGTCTCACGCTTTCTATCTCACACCGTTTAATTTCACACTATTTAATTAAGGAGATCTGCTCATGAGTCCTGTCGTCGAAATTCTACCTGATAAGACAGCACTGATAGAAAGAGCCCACGCCCTGACAATAGAGACCATAAAAAGCGCGATCGCCACTCGTGGCAAGGCTACCCTTGCACTCTCGGGCGGCAGCACTCCAAAGCCTCTCTATGCCTCGCTAGTCGAAGCCGATCTTCCCTGGGAAGACATCTACGTCTTTTGGGGCGATGAGCGCTACGTGCCCCACGACCACGAAAAGAGCAACCTTCGCATGGTCCACGAAGCCTGGTTAAGCCACGTGCCTATCCCCGCTGACAACATTTTTCCCATGCCCACTGACGCTGACGATCCGGCTAGAGACGCCGCCAGCTACGAAAAGACACTCAGGCAATTCTTTCAGCTATCGCCTGGAGAACTTCCCGCTATCGATTTTGTTCTCCAAGGTATGGGCGACGATGGCCACACGGCTTCCCTTTTTCCCCACACCGAAGCACTTAGCGTGCGCGATCGCCTCGTCACTGTCGGCAACCACGAGGGGGAACCCCGTATCACCTTCACCGCCCCGGTGATCAACCAGGGTCGCAAAGTCGTCTTTCTAGTCGCTGGCGAAAACAAGCAGCAGGCACTTTCGCAAGTTTTCTCTGCTGATGCCGATGCCCGCACCTATCCCAGCAAACTAATTCAGCCGAAGGATGGTCCTCACTGGTTGCTAGATGCTGCTGCGGGTCATGGCGTTCCCGACCAGTTTAAGTAGTGTCTTATTAAGCAACATCTTAAGTAGCGCCGTTCCAATCATCTGATCATATGTCTTCTGATGCTCGGACATCTGAAAGCATTCGCCTTAGGCAGAAGCTTTACCGTTACTTTTGTTGATAGCAAAAGCACCCCGTTCCTTCCTCTTTTCTGTTCTGACTCCTCTTTTGTTCTCAAAGGCTCCCCTCACCATGATCAACTGCCCCAACTGCAATCACCAAAATCCCGATGGCGCACTTCAGTGTGAAGCCTGCTACACGCCGCTGCCTAGCCTTGCTAACTGCCCGCACTGCAATGCCACTATTCAGGCCGACGCTAGCTTCTGCGGTCAGTGCGGTAGCGATTTGCGAGAGGAGGCGCTGCCGCCCGCTGGTGCAGGTGAAGCCTCAGCAAGTTCAACTCAGCCCGATCCGTCTGTGCCATCTTCTGCTGTTGCCTCTACCGCTGCTGGTTCGGAGAGCGCTGCGCCAAAAACACAGAATTTCATAGATCCAGATGAGAGCAGCCAGCAGCCAAATACCGACATTCCCGATTTGGTCGCTCCAGACCCGCTAATCGTGCCGCAGTCGCTAGGAGATGATACGGCTGAAGTTAGCCAGGCGACTGAAGCTAGTCAGGTAGGCGCAGAAGCTTCTGCCGCTGGCGACGAACCCGAGGTAGACCCAGGCGCATTCGTTTCCACACCTGCCACACCGGATATCGAGCCTCCCGAGAACCAGCCTGTAGCAGCAGGCTCCGACCTAGACCCTGCCGCTGCTAGCGAGTCGATGACTAGTGAACCGGCTACCCCCATCTCCCCAATGGCTATCCCCACACCAGAGCCAGAACCTGCGTCAGAACCGATGCCCACACCGACACCCGCACCGGCAAGGTCAGCGTCAGCCACTCAGCTCCAAACCTTTAGCGCTCGCCTACGTCAGGGGCAAACAGACGCTGTCATTGAGATTCCTAGAGGGCTATCTGTAGTACGGATTGGGAAACCTAACGATCACACACCGCCTGATATTGACGTTTCTGGGTTTCCCGATTCAGAGGTCGTTTCTAGAACTCATGCCAATATCCGTGTAGAAGGTGATACCTACTACCTCGAAGATGTCGGCAGCTCTAATGGGACTTATATTAATGGCCTGCCTCTACCGGTCGGCAACCGCCATCGGCTGCGCCCTGGCGATCGCATTGCCCTCGGCAAAGGCGATAAGGTTAGCTTTATCTTTGAGATGACCAATTGAACTAACCAATCGCTGGCCGATTGAGTTGGTCAGACAAGATAGCGAACTAAGGCGGTGTGTGTCCCTTTTGTCCTCAAACTTTTGGTGCTACACTGTGCCTGCATTCAATACCGTCATCACGCTGTCTTTACTTCATCCCATCGACAAAACGCCAGTTCAAAGCTGGTCGTTTGAAGAAGAATCGATTGTTCGGATAGGCCGCGCTACAGATAACGATGTCGTTCTCTATAGCGCGGTGGTTTCTCGCCACCATGCAGAGCTTCGCCAAGGTGACAATGGCTGGGAAATTCACAACATTGGCACCAACGGCACCTATTTAGCTGGTCAGCGAATCAACAGTCAGCCCGTGCAAGATGGTTTGGTCATTCGCCTAGCGCGCTCTGGGCCCAACGTTCAAATCAATGTTGAGCGTCAGACTAAGGGAATGGCCTCTATTTATGCGTTAGCGGCTAAGCACCAGGCGGCCAAAGAGCAAGCAAAAGAGCAGGCCAGAGAGCAGGCAGCAAAAGAGCAGGTAGTTCAATAGCATATGGCACGAGGCGATCAGGTTTACGCATACCGAGAGGTTGTCGGAATTCCCTACGAACACCATGGGATCGACTGTGGCGATCGCACCATTATCCACTACAGCAAAGCAGGCGAAGCGACCATCCTGCGGACCTCTAGAGACGCATTTGCGAGGGGGGGAGCAGTTTATACAAAGCCGCAGACCACCTCCTTTATTCCTGATATCGTGATCGAGCGGGCCAAAAGCCGACTAGGTGAGCAGCGCTACGATCTATTTTTTAATAACTGTGAGCACTTTGCTAACTGGTGCAAGACAGGTCGCAGCGAGTGCCTGCAGCTCGATAACTTTGGCCTCAGACTCGATCAGGTCAAGCTGCCTCAGGCCGGCGATTTGGCACGTCAGGCAGCACAGGAAGAATCTCCCGAAAGAACGCTACTGCTTTTTCAAGAGGCACTAAGCAATATTGTGATCGCTACTCACACCTTAATGCCCCAGTACGAAGAGGCTACGCAAGAGGAGCTACGTTGGCATCGAGTCGCGCAAAAAGCGCTGGCAAAACAGAGAGAGGACGTAGCTAAAGCCGCACTGCACAAGAAGGTAGAGGCTAAAAAAGCCGCCGCCAAGATTAAGGATCAGCTCGATCAGCTCTCTGACATGCAGCTTAGCCTTGAGCAAAATCAAACGCTGGCCCAGAGTCGGTTGGGATGACAGCCTACTTTGATAGTTGATTGCTCTGATAGTTGATTGCTCTGATAGTTCTGCGCTTTTATGCCAAAACTAGGAAGAGAGCTGTTTCGAGCGACGACTTTGTCTTCTACGGCGTCGGCGGCCGTCTAGCCAACCCATTGCTAAAGTTGCTGTGTTGCCATGAATCAGCAGCGAGACTAGAACAGTGAGCGTGGTAACACTCCATAGCAGGCCGATGTTATCGAAGCTGGCGTGGGTCTGAGCGTAGGCTAAGTAGTAGAAAGAGCCGAAGCCACGAATTCCTAAAAATGCGATCGCAAAACGCTCTGTACGCGCTATCTTCATACCGCGTAAGGACAAAAGGCCAGACAGAGGACGGATAGCGAGTAAAAACACTAGCGCAAACAGAAAGTTCTGCCAAGAAAATAGATTGCTCAGATCGCTTTCTGCCACAAATCCACCAAGTGCTAATAGCAATAGCCCTGAAAAGATCCGCTCTAGCTGTGTCGCAAACTGGTGCGGCTTACGGTGATAGTCATGATTTTTATCTACGTTTTGTCGACCGGCTACCGCCGCCGCAAATACGGCTAGAAAGCCGTAGCCATAAAGCATCTCAGCAAGGCCGTAAGACAGGAATATGGCGGCGACAACAAATAGGCCTTCCTGGGTTTCCTCACTATTCCCTTCGTTCGAGATCCGAAACACGTAGTGGCCCAGTAGCCACCCTACGCCAACACCTACAGCGATACCCATCGCCACTCGATACGCAAAATCGTAAGCGGCCCAGTTGACCAGCCAGCCGCCGAGACCGTCGTGTTCTGCAATACGAATGGCCAGATACACGAACGGAAAGGCCAGTCCGTCATTGAGTCCAGCTTCGGTAGTCAAACCAAAGCGAACCGGGTCTTCCCCACCTTCGTTTGGGGGACCAACCTGCACGCTGTGAGCCATCACCGGGTCGGTAGGCGCCAGGCAAGCACCTAGCAAAGCAGAATCAGCTAGCGACAGTCCAAAGATCCAGTGACCTATCAAGGCTACGCCTGCGATAGAAATCGGCATAGAAACACACAGCAGTCGGAAAGCCGTTTGCCAGGTTTCAAAGCGAAACTTGCGGTCGATAGCTAGGCCAGCACCGGCCAAAGAGATAATCACAATAATTTCAGTGATGTACTCAGTAACAACGGTGTGCAGCTTGTCGTTAACCGGGTCAATCACGGGCAAACCCAATGTCTGACTAAACAAAACAGCTGCTAGCACAAAGTAAAGCAGCGGGACATTAATAAAGCGAGCACCCCTTAGATTGGGTAGCCAGGTAAGCCCTAGTAGCGCCAGCCCAAAGGCTACGTAAAAAATTAGTTTGGGGTCCATGACGCAGTTGAAAGTAGTTACATAGGTATCGCGCGATTCAACAGGATATGTCATCTACCGGAGAACATAGCTTCTAGCTTGTAGTTTCTAACGTGGAGTTTTGGTGCAAGCTCCTGACTTATAGATTCTTGGCTAGATTCTTGGCTCATAGATTTGACCTGTAGAAACCTATAAAACAAGACAACTTGACATACAAATGTTCCAATCATCGAGACATTTGCTATAAGTCATCAGAGGCTGCATTCCTTCGCGCTTTCTCTACGTGTGACGTTTGGCTATGATTTGCGTCACAGATAGTAGAAGCAGATGCATCGAGCAGTCGGCTTTAGCCCCAACTTATATTTACTTACCGTATGCATTCTCTATCGAACCAAACCTGGTCCATAGGTGCGATCGCACTTCCCCTATTCACACTTTCACTCATCTCAAAAGCTTCACCCGCCATCGCTCAAGGCTCCCAGAGCTCCCAATACTGCACCGACTGCGTAGCTAACAGCACGGCGGCCCCAGCTAGTGAGCAACGCACCGTAGAAGTGCCTGATTGGCAAGTCAGCTTTGATATTCCAGAAAACTACCAGATGGTGCGCAGCGGATCGGTTATAGACGTGCTTCCTCCTAGCAGCTACGAACAAACGCAGTGCAGATTCATCCCGCATCCGGCTCAGACGATCCGGCCCTATGGAATCTCAGTAGCCCTACTAGATAGAACGCTCACCGAAGCTGACATCCGAGCGCAAATTAACCAGGGCGAAGGCACTTTTCTAGGGCCAACCGGCATGCCTAGCGGTATTGCCCTCATGCATACCACCCACGATGAGACCGATCTAGTCCATGTCAGCCTGCCCGTCCCCGGAGAAGCCGCAACGGTTGTCTTTACAGCCAATACCGACCACACCGGCGAAATCTTTCAAGAAGAGGTGCTAGAAACTATCTTAGGTTCGTTTGAGTTCGAAGAAGACCAGCAGGAGGACCTGCGAGCGGATCCACGGGAAGAGTGATTAGTCAGGGGTAATTAGTCAGAGGTGATTAGTCAGCAGTGATTAGTCAAGAACAATAGAGAGTCATGGAAGAGCTCACGTGCGGATGTCATAGCCAAAGACATTGGCGTCAGCTTCACCGAGGTTGATATCGTCTAGGCCGTATTCCTGCCAGCGGCGTGTGACTAGCTCGCCCATAATCGGATCAGACTCTAACTGCTCACCCCATTCATGAGCGGTCTCAGGTGCAATTTTAGTGGTGGCGTCAATGCCCATACGGCTCCCTAGGCCCAGTCGCTCATTGGCAAAGTCAAGGGAATCGAAGGGGCTGTCGGGCAAGATGAAAACGTCGCGAATCGGATCTACTTTGGAGGTGACGGCCCAGACGACTTGACGCGGGTCGCGGATGTTGATGTCTTTGTCGACGACGATTACAAACTTAGTGTAGGTGAACTGCGGTAGGGCAGTCCAAAAGGCCATGGCAGCACGGCGAGCTTGGCCAGGGTAGGACTTGTCGATGGAGATAATGGCTGCCTTGTAGCTAAGCGCCTCCATCGGAAGAAAGAAATCGACGATCTCGGAAACTTGCTGACGGAGTATCGGCGTGTAGATGCGGTTGAGCGCGATCGCCATCATCGCTTCTTCTTTGGGTGGACGACCGCTAAAAGTGGTCAAATACAGCGGCGCTTTGCGATGCGTCATGCAGTGAAAGCGAATCAGCGGCGCGTCTTCATTAATGCCACCGTAGTAGCCCATATGATCGCCAAAAGGCCCATCGGTAGCGGTCTCACCTGGTGTAATAGTGCCTTCTAAAACGAACTCCGACATGGAGGGCACTTCCAAATCGACGGTTTTACACTTGGCGAGCGAAATTCCTCGACCGCTATAGAGCCCCGCAAATAGCCACTCAGAAAGATCTACTGGGATAGGCGTAGCTGCGGCCAAGATGATCAGCGGATCGACACCGATCGCGATCGCAATCTCTAAGTTCTTCCCCCGCTCTGCCGCCTTACGCAAATGCCTTGCGCCCCCACGCACCGACAGCCACTGCACCGTCATCGTGTTTTTACTTTGTAGCTGCAAACGGTACACACCCACATTCGGCACGCCCGTCTCGCAGTCTTTGGTAATCACCAGTCCTAGCGTGACAACTTTACCGCCATCTTTGGGGTAAGGGCGAATCATCGGAATCTGAGTCAAATCGACATTATCGTCTAGCTTCACGACCTGCTGACAGACCGGTAGCCAGTCGCGAGAGGGTTTCGCTTTCACCACATCAAACAGCACTTTGCCCAAATCTATCGCCTGAGAAATCTTCTTGGGCGGCTTTGGCTGTTGCAACATGCCCAGCTTTTTACCCAGCACTTCTAGCTCTTCGGGATGCTCCATCCCCATAGCCCAGCACACCCGCTCGACGGTGCCTAGCAAGTTGACGACCACCGGATAGTCCGAGCCTTTTACATTTTCGAATAGAACCGCCGGGCCCCCGGCTTGCAGCAGACGGTTCGCGATTTCGGCAATTTCTAGATTGGGGTCTACTAGCGCTGTCACACTTCGCAGCTGACCGCGTGCCTTCACCGTTTTCAAAAAGTCTCGGAGGTCTTTCGCCATAGTTTAAGAACGTACTATCTAAAAACGTACTAAAAAGTGAAAAAGGTGCAGGCTAGCGTGGATATGCGCCGTAAAAATTTAGGTGATTATGACTATGACGGAATGTAACACTTCTCGCGAGTTATACCAACGTTTCATACCAGAGTTACTAAATCAGGGCCCGAGCACGATGCGGTCTACTTTTAGCCCAGTTTGCTTTTAGCCCAGTTTGCTTTTAGCCCAGGTCTACTTCTAGCCTAAATCTGCTTTTAGCCTAGATCCGCTTTGAAGCTAACCATGCCCAAGCGCCGCTTGCTGTAGCTGCATTAGCTCACCTATTCCTTTTTCGGCGTAGTCGAGCATGGCGTTTAGCTGCGGACGGTTGAAGCTACCCGTCTCAGCAGTTCCCTGCACCTCAATCAGCTCTAGCTTTTCGTTCATCACCACGTTGAAGTCGATATCAGCAGCAAAATCTTCAGGATAGTTAAGATCTAAAAACGCCTCACCTTCGAGCAGGCCAACCGAAATAGCAGCGATTTGATGGCGCAAAGGGGAAGCGGTGAGTTCACCTTTGTCGACAAGATGAGCGATCGCGTCTTCTAAGGCTACATAGGCGCCCGTGATCGACGTGGTCCGAGTCCCGCCATCCGCCTGCAGCACGTCGGCGTCTATCGTCAGCGTCCGCTCACCGAGTGCCGATAGATCCACTGCCGCCCGTAAGCTGCGCCCAATCAGCCGCTGAATCTCCTGCGTCCGGCCCGACAGCTTCATCAGCTCTCGCGGTTTTCTCGTTTGCGTCGACCCTGGCAGCATCCGATATTCTGCCGTCAGCCATCCCTGCCCAGAGCCCTTCAAAAAACGCGGCACTTCTTCGTCTACTGAAACCGTACACAATACTCGCGTGTTGCCGCAGTGTGCCAGCACAGACCCCGCCGCATACTGGGTAAACTGCCGCTCAAACTGGACCGGACGGAGCTGATCGGGCTGTCTGTGGTCGGGGCGGTGCCAAGACATAAAGGGCCTGAAAATTACTACCCAAAGAGCATATATCCTTAGATCCATCTGTGCCAAAGCCTACACCAAAAAGTTTTCATTCGGGTGGCTTTCGAGTGACGCAGCCAATAGAGAACTGATGGAAACATGTAGCGGATTGAAACAATCTGAGTACACTAACTACGCTATATTTGGTTGGTCGTAGCGTCATAGATTGACAAGAACCGCTATCCCTAGCGATTCGAATTAAAGTCTGTACACTCTACGCAGGTGATGATTGCAACGCTACACAGACATCAACCATCCTTCGCCTTATGGTTTCACAGCTTAGAATTGTGTCCGATGCTCCGCCTAGCGCGCCTCTTTCTAGCGCATCTATCTCCAGCGCACCCCCCAATAGCCCAGCGCCTGCTGTATCAGCTATTCAGCGCCACCCTTTGCTAGATGCGATCGCAGGTACTGTCCAGGTCTTTAGCTCACAGCATCGCACCTTTTTTACGAACGTCATGGTGCAAGCAATGCGCGTGGCCGAGCAGGGACTACCGGTTCTGGTGATGCAGTTTCTAAAAGGTGGCATCAACCAGGGGCCCGAAAACCCAATGAGCATGGGGCAGAATTTAGACTGGGTACGCTGCGGCAGTTGGACCTGTGTGAAAGGGCCTGAAGTTGACGACCAGACAAGAGCCGCGATTCAAGAGCTGTGGGTACATGCTCAGCTTGCCGTTCGAGGGGGTGTGTATGGCCTTGTTGTGCTTGACGAGCTGAGCTTGGCGATTGACTTTGGTCTCATTTGCGAAAGCGAAGTGCTCACCCTCATCAAAGATCGGCCCTCTCACGTTGAAGTGATCTTTACCGGACCGCAGATGCCAGAATCACTGCTAGCCGTTGCCGATCAGGTGACCCAGTTTCGTCGCAACTATCGCAACTATTAGTCACAATTAGTTAATAGCCTAGTCACAATCAATAGTCGCAACTATTAGTTTTAGTTTAGGTGTCTTAGTTTAGCTATCGTTATAGCTGTTATCTAACCACTGTCTAGCAGAATGCCGCATAGCAGGCACCCTCTATGATTAAAAACGACGTCTGGATCAAAGCCGCCGCCAGCGAAGGCCTGATTGCCCCGTTTGAAGCCTCGCTGATTCGCCGCGCTCAGCTGCCAACTCATGCCCACCAGACGCCCGTTATCAGCTACGGCCTTTCTTCCTACGGCTACGACATTCGCCTATCGCCCAACGAGTTCCGCATTTTTCGCCATGTCCCCGGCACCGTCATCGACCCTAAAAACTTCAACCCCGAGAACTTAGAAGTCACCCAGCTCAAACAAGACAATAACGGCAGCTACTTCATCTTGCCCGCCCATTCCTACGGCCTCGGCGTCGCTCTCGAAAAGCTTCAGATGCCCAGCAACATCACCACTATCTGTATTGGCAAAAGTACATATGCCCGCTGCGGCATCATCGCCAACCTTACCCCCGCCGAAGCCGGTTGGCGCGGCCATTTGACGCTAGAGTTCTCAAATTCTTCTAGCGCCGACTGCCGCATCTATGCGAACGAAGGCGTGGTACAGCTGCTGTTTCTAGAAGGCGAACCCTGCCAGGTTAGTTATGACACCCGCAAAGGCAAGTACCAAGACCAGCCCGAAGCGGTGACGATCGCTCGCATATAGGCAAATGCGAGAGGGAAGGCAACAAGATTGAATCGGCAGCTTTCCCTGATTTGAAGCTACCAGTAGCTTAAGTTTTGGCGGGCAGGGAAGTTTTGCGGGCCGCTAACAAAAAAGCTTTGGTTTGAATTGTTCTGTTAGCGCTGTCGGCTGCGTCGCCAGTTGAACCAGTTTTCGGCCCAGTCGCGTCGCCAGTGACCAGGCTGCCAGCGAGTCGAGAAAGCTGACTGGCTAGAAGCTTGCACCGCTTTTTCGGCTGCTACTTGAACTGCGTCCATTAAGCTACTAGCAGCGGGTGGTGTTGGGGCTGAGGTCGCTGCGATCGCGGCTATAGGCTTACCGATCATTGAGGCGATCGCTTCAACCAACTCGCCAGCGCCTCTGCCAACTAGCGAAACGCTTTGCAGCCGATCGTGATCGCAGATTAGCTGGCAGTAGAAGGGCAGCGGGCTTACCTGACTGAGGTCGGCGCTGTTTGGCACAGCCGCTGTCCAGATTTTGTATGGCTTTTTGGGAGAGCGGCCCTGTTTGGCAAACTCGGGGACTATGCCAGCGCTGGCAAAGTGGTAGGTGCTCTTTACTGTGCGGCGACGGTCTACTCGTTTGGTGGGGATAAAGAGAGCATTCCGAACAGCAATCTGCGTCTCGTATTTGGCTAGAGAAAGGTGGGGGTTGCGCCCACGAACGATTGAGCCGCAGGCGAAGATTCGGGGATGGGCGGTTTGTAGACGGCTGTTGACCGGTAGAAAAGGCCGATCTGAAGTGCGAATATCGATAGGGGGACGGCGATCGCGCGGCTGATACAGAAAGTCTGGTAGGCTCAGCGCCGTTTGCTGCCGCCCTAAAGATAAAACAACGCTGGCTAAGTCATGACCATCAGCTGCACTGACAAGGCGAATTCCGGCTGCGATTAAGTGCGATCGCACCACCGCCCGCATCTCGCCACTCTCATGATGTAAAAATCTATCGCTCGCTAGCGTCACGTTCACGCCCAGAGTGCTTAACGCCTGAGCCCAAGTCACCGCCTCAAAAGAATCACCCAAAATGGAAATTTCTACCGGTAGCGTCTTTAGCTGCAAAAGCTGCTCTATTCCAGTAATCGAAGCCTGATCAGTTGCAACCTGCTCAGCTAAAGGCGCTGCGGTCGAAGGCTCAGGTTGGCTTTGCGCAAAAGCGCAGGCCACGGTTCCACAAGCGACTAATATTGCTCGCGATCGCAGCACTCTGTCAGCCGCTACAACAACTAACCGAGACGAAATCTGCTTTGGCACTGCGAAAATGACATCGACACCGCTGATACTTAGCGCCTCTACCGAAAGCATAGGCAGCTGCGTATCGGCAGCGATCGCACTCCACCCCACCAGCGCCTGCCAGTCAAAATTAGCCGCGGCTAAGTTGGCTCTAGGTACCTGGTTCAGCGCAAACCATTCACCCACGGCCTGCTGCTCTCGGCCCTCAGCTAGCTGCTGTAGCCCCTGACGCAGATATCGCGCCTGCTGCCGCTGACCAAAAACCCCCGGCGTTTCAATCAAGGCGACTCCGGCACCGTAGCCAACTGCGCTCAGAGCTGCTAAGCGTCCTTCTAGCGTTCCACCGAGGATAACAAGATCATACTCAGCCGGCATCGCGCTTCTCGGCTAGGGTAGGCAGCACATCGGCCAGAGCTTTGATCAAACGCTGGTTATCTGCGCGGGTTTTGACGGCCACTCGGAAGTAGCGATTGCCTAGTTCGGCAAAGCTGACGCAGTCACGAATATAGACATTGTGCCGCTGAAGGAGCTGTAGCTGTAGCGCTGTCGCCGAGCGATCGCAGTGCACCAAAAAGAAATTGGCGCAGCTAGGCAGGGGTGTCAGGCCCGGTAGCGTCTGAAGGGCTTGAAATAGGTAATTGCTTTCAGTGGCAACCCACTGCCAGGTTCGCTGCGCAAAGGCCACATCTTGCAGCGCTGCAATGCCAGCCGCCGCGGCCAGAACGTTGACCGGCCAGGCATCGCGCCACTGCTGCCACCGCGCTAGCGTCTGCGGATGCGCGATCGCATACCCCAATCGCAGCCCTGGCAGCGTATAAAACTTGGTCAGCGATCGAATCACCACTAGGTTAGGGAATTCACTCACCCAGTCGATCACACTCTGCTCACGCTCAGCAGGCAGAAAATCCATAAAGGCTTCGTCAATAGCGACCTGCGCAAATTTTGGGATAAGCGATCGCACTTTTTCTCTGGTAAATAGCGCCCCAGTCGGGTTGTGCGGATTGTTGAGTAGAAGTCCACACTGACTCAGGTCGACAGAATCACCGCACTTCCATAGCGCCGTCTCCCAATCTGCGATGTACTGACCCTGGGGATCGAATAAAGGAATAGGAGATAGCGCGCCGCCAAACGCCTTGAGCGCCCTAGCGTAGTCACTAAAGCCCGGTGACAGATAAAAGCACCGTGTTTGCATCGCCAGATCGCGAGCGGCCCAGTTAAGCAATTCTGCCGCGCCATTGCCCGGCAGAATATAGTCAATAGGAGTTTGGTGATGCTGTGCGATCGCCGATCGCAAATCCCCATACACCGGGTCAGGATACGCCGCCATGCACAAGAAAGCCGCCTGAATCGCCTGCAGAACTGAAGCAGGTGGTCCAAGCGGACTGATGCTAGCTGAAAAATCTAACAGCTCATCGGGAGCGCAGCGGGCAAGCTGAGCCGCCCAAGCCAAGTTGCCCCCGTGAACTGGTCTAACCATGATCTAGTTCAATCTAGAAACGTCTCAACTCAAGAAAGAACGCTACTTCTTCTTGCCAGAAACCATTTCCTTAAACTGCTTGCCCGCTGAGAAAGCAGGTACCGTCGTAGCTGGAATCACCATCGTGTCACCCGTTTTGGGGTTACGGCCTTCGCGTTCCTTACGAGCCCGTGGCTCAAACGAGCCGAAACCTACAAGGGTTACCTTCTCGCCTTTAGATACGGCTTCCATAATGGACTCAATAGCTGCTGAAATCACAGCATCGGCCTGCTTTTTCGTTACTGAAGACTTCTCTGCAACGGTATCGACGAGTTCACCTTTATTCATGCTTATCTCCTTAGAGAATGATCGAGTTGATTTGAGTTTTGGCTAATCTTGACTGGGTAATACACATTGCCCGATGGCAAAAATTAAAGTTTGGATGAGGAAGTAAATTTAGGAGAATAGCTAGCGCTCAAAGCAACCGCTGAAACCCTTGAAACCTCATAATTTTTACTGCCCCATTTTAAGGGGTCCCTGTGCCGTTTGAACAGAGGAAACGCTGAATTTGTAAGTATTTGGGGGGATTCTGGAAAGAAAGTTCATCATTCTCTCATCAAAAATTAGGAATTACACCTTGACAAAGAAGCCGAGGCTTTCCTTTTTTTAGAAATCCTCGGCTTAAAGTTAGATATCGCCCTTAGTAGGCCTATGGCCGAAGCTGCCTTTCCTCTAGCAGCTCTTGAATATCCTCACCGGGAGAGTAGCTGTATCCATACACGCTGGTATCAGAGTCATTGATTACCTGAGGTGTTAGTAAGACAATCAGCTCACGCCGATCGGAGGTGCGATCAGAGCTTCTAAATAGAGCGCCCAGCAGCGGGATATCACCCAAAATTGGCACTTTAGAGACCGTTGTTCGATCGGACTCTTGAATAATTCCAGACAGTACAAGCGTTTGAGCGTCTCTTACTCTGACTTGGCCTGACGTAAGCTGACGTCTTGCCAACAGCGTTATGAGCCCTGTCGGAGTCGCGACTTCTGAAGTTGGCGCAGAAATAGAAGGCGCAACAGACAAATTGACAAATCCATTGTCGTCAATTTGCTCTACTTGAACTTGCAGATTCAATCCGGCGTCTTCTTTCTCAAACTCACTCACAATTTCAAGTCGGCCAGCGTCGTCGACAGTCTCTGTTCTAGTAATGTTGGCAACGACCTCTTGCGTTAGCTGAACAGCAGCGGTCTGACCTTCTTGAACAACTAGCGTTGGGTCGGTGATGATCTTGCCGTTGCCGCTAGTAACAACGGCTTCAAGTCGAGACAGAAACTGTGTCGCTATAGCCAGAGGACTACTGCCAGCAATAGTCGATCCTAAGAAATTGTTCGACAGCGCACCAACAGCAGGCGCGGCACCGCCAAAGTTAATTAAGCCAAGTCCTTGCGTCTGGGTAATGCTGGTATTTCCTGTGCCAAAAGAGAAGCTAGTCCCGAAGCTATCTAACGCATTGAGATTAATATCGATCACCCGAAGGTTGATTGCGACCTGGCGGCGGCGGATATCAAGCTGAACCATCTGAGCAGTAGCAATCTCAATTTGACGGGGTGTACCAATAAGCGTCAAAGAGTTGGTACGCTCATCGCCGATAATTTGCAGACCTCTAAGCAGCGGGTCGGTATCTGCAAAATCTACTCGCTGGTTAGCGATTGATGACTGAGTCGTCGTTGCTTCGCTGACATCGGTTCCGCCGCCGACTTCTAGCGCGGTTACACTGGTTACCGAACTCTCACTAGCAACCGTACTCTCAGCGCCCATTGAAACTAGAAAGTTGACGGCGCTGCCGACATCTATTTGATTTAGGCGGATACTGCGCACCAGCACATTGCGAGCGCTGTTGGGCAGTCTTGGCCCAACGAAGATGGTGCGCCCTACTTTGTTAGCTTCTAGCCCGGAAAGCTGTAGCACATAGTTAAAGACGTTTTGAACCGGCTCGTTTTCGATATCAAGAGAGACTCGCGCGTCTGTATCGGCACCATCTGGGTCGGCGCTGGTGAACGCTAGGTTTAAACCGGCTGCTCTAGCAAGTAAGGAAAGCACTTCGCGAGCAGACGCATCGCGTAAAACTAGCCTAGGAACTCGTTCGGCAGTACCTAGATCGACGACATCTAAAGCGGAATCAATGTCGGAAACGGACATATCGCCAACGGGAGGCGCGATCGCTCTTGGCAGAAACGGAGGAGCCGCATTCAAGGTAGGAGCCGCAACCGGTGCGCCATCGATAATAACTTCTGGGTTGGGAATTAGAATATCTGGGATCGCTTCGTTCTGCTCGACTTGGGCGAGTTCCCACGGGCCGACAGACTGTCTGGTCACGGAGGCAGTAGTAGGCCCTGACTCATCACTTTTGTTATAAGTCCCCGGCACGGTGGTAAGAGCTTCGGGTAGCACAGACGGGGTAGCTTTGGTATCAGGGCGAGTATCTAAGCTGATGAGCAGCGTGTCTTCTTCTGTTTGTTTTTGAATGTCGCTGAGGGGCGCTTGCTCACTGCCGCTGACGGTAAGACGAACGCGATCGCTACCGATAGCACTTAGCTCAACTAGCTCAATACCGGGTGCCGGACGCTTTTGAGTAAAGCTTTCGCCGTCGGGTAGCTGTAGCTGAGCGTGAGCAATCTCAGCTTGTAGCACCCGCCCAGAACGAGCCGTGACAATCTGCGCGGCCTCCCCAGAGGTCGCTAGCGACAATGACAGTCCTACTGCCGTCCGGTTAAGGGAAATGCCTTCAACGGTCGTCGCGCCGATAGCAGACTGAGCGCTCGCTAGCGGACCAGCTATGGCCGCCAAAGCGCTTCCCAGCGCTAAGCTTTTAAAATTTAGACGGCGTTTCACAGAACTTCACTCCTTGAGTTGAAACTAGGTAGTAGATGGGGCGACGAAAATGAGTAAGAAAGTGAGATAAAAAAGCAAGGCGAACGTGGCAAAAGTGGCCTTAGCCGCCTTCAGGCACGGCTGCGGCAGGAGTTTCAGCAGGCAGAGTCACTTCTGGGGGAACGTCAGCGTTAGCCGTCGGAATCAGAGCATCAACTTGAAAGGAAGTTTCTAGCTTGGCCTTGGGCTGCACCACAACCTGACCACCCGCTCCAATTACTGTTTCTGGAACATCTTGACCACTGGTAATATTGAAATCACGAACCATCAGCAAGGGCTCTAGGCGCTCTAGATTCCTTAGAATAGTTTGGGTTTGCGCGTAGTCGCCAGAGAACCGGACGGCGTAGGTTTCTCGCCGCAGTTTGCCATCGATTTCCACGCCCAAGGAGCTATCAGAAATAACGGCCTTTTCACCCGGAACAAACGACTGAAGCTGTGCTTCTAGCAAAATCGGCGGCAGACCTCGCTCTCTTACTTGAGCCCTGACGCCACTTAGCGAAGCGTTACTACTTTCAATCCTCTGATTAATGTCAAGCAGCAGCGTATCCATAGTTTCTTCATTCGCAAAGAGTGAATAGACGTTGCGTCTGCGCTGCATGGCAGCTTCTAGTTCGGCCTCTATTCGGGCAATGTCCTCTAGCTGAGCCGACTGAGAAATTAGCTGATTCTCCTTGTTTGAAATATCTGTACGAATCGCCTCGTTTTGCACAGCCACGGGCTGCACCACTTTGACGAACAGATAGGCCGCGCCCCCGATTCCAGCGATCGCAACGAGTAGGCCAATGATAGTCGGCGTGAATTCTATGCCAAATACTATCGGGTTTAACGGTTCATCAATAAAATCAGCATCATCGGGAGCGACAAAATCTCCTATAGCGGCCATTAGTTGATTGCTCCTGTTGTTTGAAGGGCAAGGATACGGGCAGCTAGCCCAGTGGACTCCTGCTGGCGGTTGAGTTCATCGAGCAGCAGAGAGGCCGATAGCGCTTTGATTTCGGCGGTAATGGTGTAGGTTACAAGCTGGGCTTCTTCTTCAGCTACATCAGCCCCCGGACACCGGCCCGGAACCGCTTGACCTAAAGCTGCGTTAGTAATTTGAATAGACTCGCTCTCTAAGAAAGGAGATTGTTTGAGCGTTAGTAAAAAGTCATTAACATCATCAAACGAGCAGGCATTTCCTCCTAGCTCTATGCCGCCCGCAGTTGAGCTACCTTCAACGGCAGCTTGCTGCACCAGTCGTAGAATTTGGATGCGCGCAGGAATCCGGCTCTGCATATCGCGCACGATCACAGACCAAGGACGAATACGTTCAAAGACGCCAGCTAAGGCCTGAATTTCACTATTGATTACCTGTATTTGCTGGCGGGCGGTATCGACTTGCGACAGCTTTTGCTGAAGCTCAGCTAGCTGCATGTCCAGATCGGCAGACTGCGCGCTGAGGGTCGACTGCTGCTTATTCAAAATTAGCCAGTAGCCACCCACACCCCCTAGCGCAATCAAAGCAAAGGCGAGTCCACCGATAGCGGGCATCATTCTACGGTCGCCGAGCCCTGCTTTTGACCGTTTGATCGCAACAATTGAATCGGTTGAGCGATTCTCACGATCATTCAAGAAGTTAATATCAATTCCGTACATGGCTCAAACCTCCTTATCTAGACGACGCACGCTTTTCGGCTCCGCTTTTTCACTGTCGCTTTTCACTGTTCTGTCTAGACACTTCTAACTAAACGCTTCCAGATAAATGCTTCTAACTATCTCGCTAATACACCAGACTCTGTCCTCTGAAATCTCTCCCTTTAAATCTCTCGCAAGCTTAGACCCAGCACCGTCGCTAGCCCTGAGCGCTGTGCCACCGACAGTTCATCATCGGTTTCGATAGCCAACGCATCAACCGGATCGACTACGTTAGCGGGCAATCCCAACCGTTGAGAGAAAAACTCATCGAGATTGTCAATAGCTCCGCCAGGGCCTGAGAGCAAAAGCTGGACCACCTCCATGTCTTCACCCTGGTTGAGGTAGAAGTCTATAGAGCGGCGCAGCTCGTCAGAGAGTTCGGCAATTACCCGCAGCATGGCGGCAACACCCGGATTCATGCGACCTTTGGGGCCACCGTCTATCGGATTTGCCGGAATTGACATCCCCTGTAGCAGGTCTGCATTTCGAGAAGGTGGCAAATTCATCGCTCGGCTCAGAGCCGTTTGAATTTGAGAGGTGCCCAGTGGCACGGTTCGAGAGAAGTGAGGCGTGCCGTCAACAACAATCGAGATTTCGGTGCTCTCGAACTGAATATCAACGATGGCAACCGCTTCTTGGGAAGTGAAGTGACGTAGCTGCTCGCGAATGGTCCGAATCAGGGCAAAGCTACTGGTTTCAAGCACGTTGAGCCTGAGGCCAGCCTGCGCAAAGGTTTCGGTATAGCTATCGGTAATATCTCTTTTGAGTGCGACTAGCAGCACTCGCACTTTCTCGATGCCATCGTCATCAACGACGTAACCGACTTTTTGGTAGTCAACATCGGCCTCATCGCGAGGAAACGGCAGGTATAGGCTCGCTTCTTGGTTTAGCACCATTTCGCGTAGCTCGTCGTCGTCTAGCTCTGAGGGCACAAGAATCACTCGGGTGACCGCCCTACCGGGAACAGCCGTTGAAGCCTGGGTTACTTTCAGCTTGTTCTCTGCTAGCGTGGTTTGAATAATTTCGGCCATAGTTGGGCTATCAACAATCTGACCTTCTTCAAAAACACCTTCGGGGACTTCGGCAGTTGCTAGGGTTTGCAGCTTTAGCTTTTGGCCTTGCTTTTTCAGGCGCACGACGTTGATCCGTTCAGGCGTTAGCTCGATACCGATGCCCGACGTTTTTCTAGAAAATAGTGACTTGAGTCTGTTCACGACTGCGCCCGATAGGTATAACGGAAATGAAAAGGCAGATTGTTGACTTTTGATAAAGAAGGTAGATATCCGAATTTCGACCCTAGACTGCCCAAAGCCCAACAAGAAAATTACATTTGAGAGCGTCTAAAAAGCTGGGTATGGGGTGTTTACTCAGTTGACTGGCACGCATAACCTAATACATAGACACCGGCAATGCAGTTTGCCCAGAGGAGCCACATAGCAAACATGCTTGATGGGTTGATAGCTCGAGATCGATGTGACCTAGGCACGCGGCTTACGCTCGGAATCCACACTAGGACGCTGAGCGCAAACAGCACCATTCGCTAGGAGCCGAATCGAGGCCTAGGCTAGGTCGCTGGCCAAAAATCGTGTGACTGTCTTTAGTCCGCGTTCACTCGCTTGGTGAGTATTGCCATCGCCTCATTTGGCCTACCGGTGGATATAGGGTGGCTCCAGTCATTTAGCTCTGCGTAACCAAGCTTGTGCAGTAGCTGGATGGTGGTTTGGATGCCGCTAGGGGTGCCAAAGAGCAGATGGCGAATTTGCTCTCTAGGTAGCGGGGGATAGGGCGGATGGTTGGCGGCAGAGCCGGATGGAACGGTGGTCGTATCTACCGTATCTACCGTATCTATGGTGGCGTGGGCAGATGGAACTGTGGACGCGGTAGCGTCCGGGTAAGCAGGGGTAAACATGAGAATCTGGTCTCCGAATGACAGTTGAGTAAGGAAACCAGAACTCAAGCGGCTTTAGCTACCTCGCGAAATGTGGTGCAAATTCGGGGTCGCTAAAGTACACTGCCCTTAGCTTCCGGACTGACTGTTTCAGTTCGTGAAGTTAGCCGTCGGTAGGTGTTGGTATCACCTGCCGATGGCGCTGAAGTCAAATGAGTTCTGATGGAACAGCGCTAATAGGCATCACGCGCTTTAGCTATTGAAGATAGATTGATTTTTGCGCTGAGTCAAGCGGTGGGATGAACTTTAGCGTTTACCTTGTATTTATAAGGGGCAATCACTGTTGCAACTCACCTAACACCGCGTCTCTCACATTAGGCTAGCTACGGGACGCAGCTGTTTGTAAAGCACTCAAATCAGCAGATACGATGTGGTTCAAGTTATCTGTAATCTTCTCTATAGACCAATCCCACCAAGCGATTTCCTCTAACTGCTCTATCACGTCTTCTTCAAATCGCTTCTTTATTGATTTTGCTGGATTCCCACCGACCACTGCGTATGCGGGTACATCTGATACAACAACAGAACGGGAGGAGACAATAGCGCCATTGCCAATAGTTACTCCTGGCATTATCAGCACGTCGTAGCCAATCCAAACGTCGTTACCGACTACGGTATCCCCTTTGTACGGAAGCTCTCCAGGTTGCGGCATTACCTTCTCCCAACCATTACCAAAAATCTGAAATGGATAGGTGGAGAAGCCAGAGAGCTTGTGATTAGCGCCATTCATAATGAATTTTGTGTTACGCGCGATCGCACAGAACTTTCCGATGATTAGCTTATCGCCAATAAAAGGAAAGTGATAGAGCACGTTGCGTTCAAAGTCCTCTGAGTTTTCCGGGTCATCATAATAGGTGTAGTCACCCACAACAATATTCGGACTCTTCACAGTGTTTTTGAGGTAACACACCTGAGGAAAACCCTCCATAGGATGCTTTTCTTCTGGATTAGGACCGTACATACGTTGGGGCTTTCAGATGCAATGGATTAAAGGATAACGATTCTCTGACACTGTAGCAGGCTAGATCAGCTACCGATTTCCTGGATCTCCACCGCTGAGACTCGCTCGTCATCCAAAATCAGACCAGCGCTATCACGACAGAGAGAAGAACGGCAACAGCAGCCGTTCGTGCTAGAAGAAGCTAGCCCCACCCAGTCAAACCAGTCGTAACAAAGCAAATCATCGACCTCGATTAATCAGCTCATTCGCGACATGGTTGCCACTGGCTCATCTCCTCGAGAGAGTGGTTAGCCAATCACCAGCACTGATATGGCAGTCGCTTAGCTATTCAGTTTCTGGGCACCCAAATACAAAAATCTGGCCTACTGGAATTACCCAAACAGGCAATTTGTGCTGTAAAGTCACAAATCATCGCGCTGTTGAGTTGCCATATACGCCATGTCATTTATCCGCCACTGGAAAAAGTTTCTAGCCCTCGCCCTCGTCGGTCTGCTCTCGAGCTGGCTGATTAGCTGTGGTAGCGGGGCTGATACCTCTGCCGATAGCAATGGCGATCGCACTGGTGATAGCACTGGCGAAGCCGAAGTCGAATTCTGGACCATGCAGCTCTCTCCCGACTTCGATGACTACTTCAATGCCCTAATTGCCAACTTCGAAGCCGAAAATCCAGATATCACTATCCGCTGGCAAGACGTTCCCTGGGGCGATATGGAAACCAAGATTTTGGCTGCTGTTTCAGCCGGTAACGCACCTGATGTGGTGAACCTAAATCCCAACTTCGCCTCACAGCTAGCGACCAGAGGCGCGTGGCTAACGCTAGACGACAAGATCTCAGAAGCCGAGCAAGCCGTTTACCTCCCTAAAATCTGGGAGGCCACCCAAATCGATGGTGAAAGCTTCGGCTTCCCTTGGTACCTCACAACTCGCGTCACGCTGTACAACACCGACCTTCTGTCAGAGGCCGGTATCAGCGAGCCACCTGCCACGTTTGAAGAACTTGCTGAAGTGGCTAAGCTAGTTAAAGAAAAAACGGGTAAGTATGCGTTCTTTATCAGCTTTGTGCCAGATGACGCGGCTGATGTGCTGCAATCTTTCGTGCAAATGGGCGTGTCACTAGTAGATGACGAGGGCAACGCTGCGTTCAACACGCCTGAAGGTAAGGCCGTCTTTCAGTACTGGACCGATTTATACCAGCAGGATCTGCTGCCAAAAGAGGTGCTAACCCAGGGCCACGCGCAGGCAATTCAGCTTTACCAGTCGGGTGAAACGGCAATTTTGGCCTCGGGCGCAGAAAAGCTAGATACGATCGCAACCAATGCACCTGAAGTAGCCGCTGCGACGGAGATCGCACCGCAAATTAGCGGCAGTACGGGTAAAAAGAATGTGGCGGCGATGGATTTGGTCATTCCTCGCGCGACCGATGTGGAGGACGCGGCCTTGAAGTTTGCGCTGTATGTGACGAACGATGCTAACCAGCTAGTGTTTGCAAAAGATGCGAACGTGCTGCCCTCTACGGTAGGGGCCATGGAAGATAGCTATTTTACCGATGTGTCGGCGTCGGCAACGCCGGTAGAAGTGGCGCGCTCGGTCAGTGCTAGTCAGCTTGGCGATGCGGCTGTACTGATTCCGGCGATGGAAGATGTGAAAGAGCTACAGAAAATTGTCTATGACAACTTGCAAGCGGCGATGCTAGAAGACAAAACGGTCGATCAGGCGGTGGCAGATGCCGCTGATGAGTGGGACAACCGTTAGCTCGCTAGGGCCGCTAGCGCTAGTAGCTTCCTAGCGAGCCTTGACGCTTGGCCTTATCTTCCGCCCACTGGAAAAGAAGCGTACCCACCGTAAAGTAGATCAGGCCGTTGATAAGTGCGATCGCCCATCCGCGCCAGTCCAACGGCTGCTCTCTTGCCATCAAATCTCTCAATAGCCCCGTACTCGGCAATATTGGCATCACATTTGCGATCAGTCGCGCTGGCCCTGTCCAATCTTCTGTAGGCGCGGCCAGCAAAAAGAAGAGGAAGAACTGAAACAAGCTCAGTAGCTGCTGCACGTTTTTGAGCACTAGCGCCAGCGAACCAATGAAAAAAGCTAGGCCGTATGAGCCAAGCAACAGGGTCGTAAGAGGCAATAGTAAGATCGGCGGGAAAGCAATCTGGCTACCGCTAATGACCATGATGAGCAGCAGTACGATTAGCGTTAGCAGACTGCGCAATGTCAGACTCGCGATCGCTCTAGCCAAAAATACCCGAGGCGCACCAAACGGAGAGAGAAAAAGCTGCTCTAGCGTGCCTGTTCTCGCCTCCATTTGCAAATTAGTCGCAATATCATTGACTATATAGAGCACCAGAGACCAAATGACATAGCCGACGACAACCGTGTCAAGTCGATCACCAAACGCCACGTTGGGCCCCGCCATATACTGCGTGCCAAGGAAAATACCGTAAAACACAGCGGTCAAGATCACCACACCGCCAATCACTTCAGACGGATAGCGCAAGGTTTGAATCCAGGTTCGCTTCAACTCACCGATAAATAGATCGATCATCAGGTACGTACTATCTGTAGGAAAACATCGGTTAAGTCAACTCGGTCCTGACGGACTTCTCGCAGGGGTAAAGGCTCTATAATGTGCAGAATTTTGTACAGAGTGGCTGAAGCCCTGATCACCGAGCTGGTTTCACTAGCCGAGTCGGGTTCGTCAGGTTCGTCAATAGGGAAGTAGCGAATGTGATGTTCGCTTTCGAGGGTAGCGCCTAGCGATAGGACGGCGTCTACTTGAGTCTTGTCCAAAACGCCTTCAAATTCGATGTGATAGGCCCTGCCTTTCGAGAACTGTCTGATAAGCGCCTGGGTTGGCTGCTCGGTCACGATTTGGCCAGCGCGAATAATGGCGACGCGATCAGAAAGCTCCTCAGCGACGTTGAGCTGGTGGGTAGTGAGCAAAATAGCGCAGCCAGAGTCTGCAACCTGACGGACTAGGGCTTTGACAGTTTCGCCGGCTTCGACATCTAGTCCTAACGTAGGCTCATCTAGTAGTAAAAGCTGCGGCTGATGGATTAAAGCAGCGGCGATCGCAATCTTTTGCTGCATTCCTCGCGACAGCTTCTGCACCGGCACTTTGCGCTTGTCGCTCAAGCCGAATGCCGCCAACAGCTTTTCTCCTCTAACTCTAGCGACCTGCCGATTCATCTGCCTGAGCGTACCAAAGTACTCCAAGTTTTCTAGAGCCGTTAGCCGCCAGTACAGATTGCGGTTGCCCTCTAGCACCGCGCCTACACCGCGCAAAGCCTGCGGATCATCATGGGGATCTCGTCCAGCAATTTTTACCCAGCCCGCGTCTGGGCGAACCAGTCCAGCAATCATTTTGATAGTAGTCGTTTTGCCCGCGCCGTTCGGGCCCAAAAATGCCAGCACTTCGCCGGAGTCAATCTTCAAAGAAACCCCACGAACAGCTTCAAAGCGCGCCTTTTTGCTGCCGTAGCTTTTGCGCAGATTTACAGACTCTAGAGCAGGTAAGGGAGATGACGTAGGCAATAGCTCAGACAAAAACTTATCAGAAAAACTTATTAATTGGACACTTATGCTAACGCGCTTAGCCGCTTAATAGCAGGCAGCCGACTATCTTTTAGCCGCCATACATGACAGACAGACATGGATAGCCGAACATCATACAAAATTAATTATCTGTTAATATTTAGTTACATACGCAAAATATTTGAAACATAAAAATCGAGATAAAGACACAGCACTCGCCGACAACTCGAGACTTACAACTTGTCACTATGACCTCTTTCGATTCTACCGATTTTTTCCCTACCTATACCGCTGACACGCTGTCTGAAGCACCGAGTCTGCAAGATCTCAGTCTGCGGGATCTCAGCCTGCAAGATCTCAGTCTGCGGGACCCCAGTCTGCAAGATCTCAATAGGGTGCTGAGAGTTTATCTACAGCAAAGGATCAATCAACTGCTTGACATTTGCTTTACAGAAATAGACCAGGCTTTTTTAATTTGGGGAGTAGCAACGCTGGTTATTTTCTCCCTTGCACAGTTTTCTACGGTGGGCTGGACAACTCAGGCGGTTTTAGACGCGGCGCTGACTGGCGCTGCGATCGCAACCACCTCTGGGCTGACCTGGAAACTGGCTGTCGCGGAAAAGCTCGGCTGGGTGATCTTTCTATGGGCAGGCCTGATGAGTGCAGGTGTAGTAGCGACAGCTTATGGCATCTTCTGTGGATCGAGTCTAATTTTGTCTAATTTGTGCGTGCTGTGGCTGGGCCTGTGCACGGCTGGCTATAGCGCTATGGCAATTGGAATGCGATCGCGCTGCTTTACCGCTGCTAGCCTCGTACATGCGCTGGCAGTTGCTGGAATTAGCTATCAGTACGGCGGACATTTTCTCCAAGGGTGGCAGTTCCTAGGTAGCGGACTCGTGATGGCCTCGACGTTGTTCTTTTTCTCTGTAGTGCCTTGGGATATGCAGGCGTCTGAGAGCGACATTCCCTGCTGATAGATGCGTTGCTGATGTGCAAGCTGCTGATGGCTCGATGGGGTGGTAGCGATCGCCCTGTGCGCTGATAGTGTTACATTCGTGGGTTTGATATGCCTGAAAGCTCGTAGAAACTGCCGCTAGCAAGCATTTGGTCAATCTGCTGTACAGTCAGCGGATGGCTAAACCAGTAGCCTTGGGCATAGTCGCAGCCCATATCGTCAAGCACGGCCATCTGCTCGGGATTTTCAACCCCTTCAGCTAGCACTTTGAAGTTGAGGCCTTTAGCGAGGGCGATGATAGTAGAGGCGATCGCAGCATCGCTAGGACTATTAACTAAATCTTTCACAAAAGAGCGGTCAATTTTGATGGTGTCTAGGGGAAAGTGCTTGAGTACGCTAAGTGAAGAATAGCCCGTGCCAAAGTCATCCATCGCAATTTGAATGCCTGCTAGAGAGAACTTTTTGAGCGCAGCAATCGCAAAGCTCACGTCGTGCATGGCCGCGCTTTCGGTGACTTCTAGCTCTAGATACTTAGCATCGAAGCCGGTGGCCTGAATAACTTCTACAACAGAGCGAACCAGGTTGGTACGCAAAAACTGCTGCGCTGACAGGTTGACCGCTAGCCGCAAACGCGGAAAGCCTACCTGATACCACTGACAGTATTGAGTACAGGCCGCCTGAAGCACCCATTTGCCGATAGGCTCAATCAGTCCGGTTTCTTCAGCGATCAGAATAAATCTGTTCGGTGGAATTAAGCCCAGCGTAGGATGCTGCCACCGAATGAGCGCTTCCATACCAATCCACTGCCCGGTACGCAGATCGACCTGCGGCTGATAGCACAAAAATAGCTCATCATTATCTAGTGCTCTACGCAGGTCATTTTCCAGATTGAGCTGAGTGCGCGCATTGGCGTTGATCTCTTCGAAGTAAATCTGATAGTTATTGCGACCTCGCGCTTTGGCCTGATACATCGCCGCGTCAGCGTTGCGTAGCAGCGTTTGGCCATCTGTACCGTCGTAGGGCGCTAGCGCAATACCAATACTCGCCGTCACATACAGATCTTCACCTTGCACATGAAAAGGAGCCGACAGTCGCCGCAATATGCGCTCTGCAATGCTGGTAATTTCTTCGGGCGATCGCAAGTCACACAGCAACAGCGTAAACTCATCGCCCCCCCACCTAGCCACAACGTCATAGCCTCTGATACAGCTTTTCAGCCGTTCTGCCACCTGTTTCAGCAGGCAGTCACCTGCTGCGTGACCTAGCGTGTCATTGATATTTTTGAACCGATCGAGGTCTAAGAACGCGACACCTAGCATCACATCTTGGCTGATAGAAATCGCAATCGACCGGCTCAAGTGCTGATTGAATAGCAGCCGGTCGGGCAGCTGCGTTAGCTGATCGCGGGCGCTGCGGCTGCGAAAAAGATGCTCTACGCGCGATCGCAAAACCGCTAAAAAGATATGACTGCCTACCACCTCCGCGCAGCGTATATCGTCAGCCGACCAGTCTGCTTGCTCAGCCGAGCGCAGCAGCACCATCACACCAACACAATCTTTTTCAACGCACAGCGGCAACAGCAGTAGATGACGACTATCCGCCGGCAAAGATAGCTCACAGAGAGCCGCTGGCCAATGCCCTGCTGCATAGGTAAACGAACCGGTCAGCCGAAAATAGCCCTTCGCCACCACATCGGCTAAATGCGCCTGCAGGTCACTCGCCTGATAGCTCCACAGCGTTTCAGCCAAAGAAGTAGCTGGAATTTCGAGATGAGACCACAGGGCGCTTCCTACAGCCGCAGATGGTAGTGCGCCTTCTCCCCAATGATTGACCAGAGCTGGCATCATCGGCTCAGACCAAAACAGTTGAGCCGCACTGCAGCTAAGTACTTCACCAACTATCGCCAGCACCTGAGACCAGAGATGGGGTGTGTCAATTGGGCAGCAGAGCAAACAGCTCACGCGATCGACCAGAATTTCTAAAAAAGAATCATGTAAAGAACCGGAAAGCTGAGCAGCAGACGTATTGTTACCGGGGGGTTCGCTACCTTCGTACGCCGTCTGTATCAGTCGAGAATATGTCACCTGAAATCGGTCCTATAAAAATAAGACAAAAAATAAATTTGATATTGACAATCTCAATGTTCCCGAAAACGGACACTCACATGAGGTAGAAACAATATTTATCGATATTTTCCATTGCGGCAATTTTTACCTAGATTTTTACCTAGATAGATCGCTTAGATCGTCCATCTAGTCAGGTCGTTTAGACCGTTCATTCAGACCATTCATTCAGACCGTTCATTTAGACTGTTCATTTAGATAGATCGCTTCGGGTAAAAGGAATGCGCTTTTCTCTAAGTTCAATATCCGACTCAATATCCGGCTCAATATCCGGCCTAATACCCGGTCGGATATCTTCGCTTTCTAAAAGATTGATTGGCACTCCTATAGCCGCTTCGCTTGAGCCGGACGCTATACGACTAGGCGATCGCAGAATGTAGCGTTCCCCATTAAAAACCAAGATAGGCCGCTCGGTGGCTGTCTCCGATCCTAGGCCTAGGCTATTTGACCGGCCATCTAACTGGCTGCCTAACAGAAAAGGGGGGAGCTGTTCGTCTAGCGCTGAGCTTGTGACGGTCTCAGCCGCAGGGACTAGCGGACTCAACGCGATCGCAACTTCAGACTGCTGCTCTAGAAATTGGGTAGACGAGACCAGCGATCCTAGACCGTTGATTAAGTTGCGAATTTGCTCGCGAACAGCCGGATCGCCGGTAATCTCATCTACGTCGGCCATTACTTTTTGCGCACTCGTTAGCGCATCACGCGCAGATTCTAATGTTTGCTGAAGCAAAACTAGATTGGCTGGTGTATTAAAAGAGCCAGTAATCACCTGCAAATCTTCAGATGCCGCCGCCGCGTTAGCGACCAGTGACTCCAAATTGCCAACAAGCTCGCCTCGCTCAAGGGTTGGCGATAAAGCATCGGTGGCGTTTCTTAGCTGTATACTGGCCGCTTGAACATTGCTCAGCGTATCGACTAGCACGCCTCTATTCTCGCCAATCAAAACGCTGAGTTCTGAGGCAGTTACTGAAAACTCCCCTGCGGTAGAAGCCACCTGTGTAGCCGCTAGCGTAGCCGAATCGGTAGCCTGCAGCGCTGCGCTAGAGAGCGGACCAATTTCGGCTTGGGCCTGCTGGGTTAGCAACGTCGCCTGTTGAGCTAGGCGACCAGCATTCTCAGAAGTCGCGGTTACTGTAGTCAGGGTCTCTTTGAGCTGAGCTAATAGCTCAGGATCGGCGAACAGCTCAGTTAATTCATTAGCTGAGCGGAGCAACGCTTCGTAGCTAGGACCAATCACACCCACAAGTCGGTCGCCGTCACACAAAATAACGCTACTATCACAATCTCCATCGGTTGGACTAAGATTAGCCGCAGCCGGCGAAAGCTCTACTAAGGGTGAAATTTCAATCGACATCTCACCAATCAAGCCCGACTCTACCGTCTCTACACGGACCTCATTAGGCATCCGCAGCTCTTTTTGAGTGATTTCCATACCAACTTCTACCAGATTAGGCAGCGCATCAATGGATACTACTCGGCCCACCGAAACGCCTCGATACATAACCAGCGTGCCAATTTGTACGCCCATGACGTCTTCGAATTCGGCAGTCAGCTCATAGGGACGATTGGTTGGATTAAAGCCTCGCAGCCACAGCACTAGTCCACCGAACAAACCGATCCCTAACAAGATCAGCAGCCCCACAGAACCTTCTCGAATTGTTCGTGCCCGCATGAGTTTTCTAAGAAGTTGACGATAGAGATCGGTATTCTAAATTGATATTGGTATAAATGTCGGACACACATCGGCTAAGGCGTAGGCTCCTAATACCGTGAATTTATCCACCAGCGTGAATGGGGCCTTTTACCTTAGCGCTGAAGAACTGACGAACAAACGGGTTGTCTGTGGTATCAATTTCTTTGATGCTACCCATCCACTGTACCTGCCCAGCGTGGAGGAAAATCACTCTATCTGCTGTTCGGCGAATCGTGCTTTCCTGGTGAGTAACGATTAAATAAGATTGGCAAGAGCGTCCGGAGTGGATCTCTCTGATTAAATCTTCGATTACTGTCGACGCAATCGGATCTAAACCTGCTGTCGGCTCATCGTACAGCAAAAGCCCCGGCTGACTGCTGGCGTCGTGTGGATTGGACATCACCGCTCTAGCAAAGCTGACTCGCTTACGCATACCGCCCGATAGCTCAGCGGGGTATCTATCAGCAACATCTGGTAAGCCAACGACGTTCAGCGCATTTACAACCAGTTCTCGAATCTCGCGGCGAGAGAGCCGGGAATGCTGGTAAAGCAAAAACCCAACGTTCTCAGAAACGGTTAGGGAATCGAACAGCGCGGCCTGTTGGAAAACCATCCCGACGTTCATCGGATCAGAGGCATCTTCTATTAATCCGACGCGCTTTTGTCCCCCAATCCAAATTTCACCCGTATCAGGTGCTAGCAGCCCTGCAATAATCCGTAAAACCGTAGACTTGCCCGTGCCTGAAGGGCCAATAATAGCGATCGCTTCTCCTGCTTCCACCGTCAGGTCTATATCTTTGAGGACGGTGTTTTGGCCAAACTGCTTCGAAATTCCGCTAAGCACGACCAGTGGCTCTCGGTAGCCATCTGGACAGTCGTACGGATTGTCAGGCGGCATATTAGGCGGAACAGCAGGGGGTATCGAAGACGTAGAGTCAACCATAAGTGCTAGCAAGTCATTAGAGATATATTAACTTCCCGCAATCTGAATCGGCTCTGATTGCAATCGATCAAGAGTACGGATGCCCCTTTTTGCTGTATAACCCTAGTGCATTGTGATCCCGCCCGCCCTTTGCCCTGACTATGCGACCAACCCGTAACAAAATATATATCAAGTCCCGACGATGGATGAGATGGCTAAGACCAGGGCTATTTGTTAAGCGCTGGCTGTTTTTAAGCACGGTAGGCATTGTGTCGGTAGGCCTAGGCGTCATGGTCTGGCTAAAGCTGACGCCAGTGTTTTACACGGTCAAGTTTGTTGGCAACTTGCTCAATTTGATCACGCAGCTAGTGCCAAACTACGTTAGCGGCCCGCTAGCGGTCATAGGCGGACTGCTGCTACTGGTGTGGGGACAAACGCGGACACTAGGCGCAATCGTAGAAGTGCTGCTGCCAGCCAATGGGGAGGATAATCTATGGGATGCGATCGCAACTCACAGACGGCTCAATCGCGGTCCTCGAATTGTGGTAATCGGCGGAGGTACGGGCCTCTCTACGCTGCTGCGCGGCCTCAAGCACTACAGTGGCAACATCACGGCGATTGTCACGGTAGCCGACGACGGTGGCTCGTCCGGGCGATTGCGCCGAGAAATGGGCGGCATTCCACCTGGAGATATTCGCAACTGTCTGACCGCGCTGGCTGATGAGGAAAAGTTACTAACTGAGCTTTTTCAATACCGTTTCGAAGCGGGTACTGGGCTGAGTGGGCATAGCTTTGGCAACCTATTTCTATCGGCGATGAATGAGATTACTGGAGACTGGGAACAGGCGATCGCCGCTAGCTCTCAAGTTTTAGCAATTCGCGGACGCGTCCTACCCTCTACGCTGAGCGATGTCAGTCTGTGGGCTAATCTGACAGACGGGCGACACATCGAGGGCGAGTCGAATATTACCAAAGCGGGCGGCAACATTCACGAAATCGGCTGTCTTCCATCAGCGCCACCTGCACTGCCCCAGGCAATCGAAGCCATCGAAGAAGCCGACTATATTATCGTCGGCCCTGGCAGCCTGTACACCAGCATCATTCCTAATCTGCTAGTACCTGAGATTGTGGAGGCGATCGCCGCTCGCCATGTTCCGCGCATTTATATTTGCAACATCATGAGCGAGCCAGGAGAAACCCAAGGCTACACGGTCTCTAAACATATCGAAGCGATTGACCGGGCCTGTGGCAAATACCTGTTTGATGCGGTGCTGGTGCAAAAGCGCATGCCGTCTGAAGAGGCGATCGCTCGCTATCTAAAAGAGGGGGCGGCGCCGGTGATATTAGATCGCGCAGCCGTCATAGATTCGGGGCGGCGAATCGTCATTGCCAACGTTATGACTGAGAGTAATACTACCGTACGACACGATCCCGAGCGACTAGCAAAGGTCTTAGTAAGGTGGTACGAACGCACGAGAGGAGCTTGGTAGGAGGAGCCTGGAATACGTTGGGAGATCAGCACAAATTCTTAGGAACGCTGTAAAAACTTCTGACTCACCCAGCTCAACAATCCACTAGCTAGGGCTCCGGCCATTAAGATACCAATCGCCGGCATAATCAATGGGTCCCAAAGACTATACCAAAGGTCAAAACCCAGGTTCACATTTGCTGACCGACCAATTAGCGCCACCGCAAACCAAAGGAAGCTAAATAGGACAAAGAATAGATTAAACATCAACAGCGTATTTAACCCACTGACAAAACGGTCTTTCATAAAAATATTTCGCAAAAGTGTAGCCCGCCCTCATTAAATCACGCCGATCTGACTAAAAAGGCTTTTAGCTAAACTACTTACGACAAGCCGCTTACTAAAGGTGGCTGCTTCTCTAGAGAAGCAGCCACACAGGCAGAGTATTCATTATAGATGTAAGGCCTTTTACAGCAAAAGGCCTAAGAAAAGCTATACAGCTTTGGCACTATCGATCTCAGCAGCTAATAAATTATCGGGATCAACATAGTGACAAACGGCATCATCAACACAAATTAGGGCCCAACCGGACTTGTCAATTTCCACGAAGGTGTAGTCTGCATCTTGTACAAAGAATCCTTTGTGGTTACGCGTTTCTGGCTTAATCGCGACTGTCTTAAGGTTCATAATAAGCGACTCCTAAAAGTAGATAAGGTGGTAGATGCGAAGGTCTAAAGCTGCGAGTTAAGCAGGACTTATCAACCGGTTAACCTAAGCTTATCAGTCATGACGGGGATCACGCATTAAGTTATTTTCACGCAAACAACACATATCGCCTAGGTCATAAGACGGGGGGTTCTACGTAGGCTGAACGGGGTTCAAACCCTGATTGCGAAAGGCATAAATAAGAAGGGCGGGGATCGCTATTAGAGCCAATCCCCGCCTTTCTTATCTTTATATCGGTTACGATTCTTGATGAAGTATCGTAAAGCAGATCTTCTTTTTCAGATGCTTGAAAGCCTTTATATGAAAGGGAAATCAGTCCTCAAAGAGCCATTTTTGAATTCGCTTCACACTTTTCCAATCTGGCTTTCTTCTTAATCCTTCTTCAAAGTTTTCTTTGATCTCTGCTTTTAACTCATCTACCGCATACAGCATCTGAGAAACCATGTCTACCTGTTCACGTACCCCACTTTTACCGGTTTCTAACATAGCGATAGCCAAGTTTGTCCGAGCCTGAGGGTCTTTTGGCATGAGCTTGACGGCACGCTGAGCCGTTTTGTATGCCGCGTTAGGCTTATCGGCCAAAAGATACAGCCAAGATAGGCAAGTTTGAGCCGCACTGTTTTTAGGCGCTTTGAGACAGATATCTTTGAAGACAGGCAGCAAGGCCTCGGCAGACTCGCCTTCTTTATAGCGAGCAATGCCTTCTTCAAACTGAGTTTCTAGGGTTTGCATGGAGAATTGAGAAAAAAGTTTAATAGTGAACGGCTAACGCAAGCGCGCGGATTGCTAGGTTCTTATGTGCCAAATGACTTGCCACACCCGCAAGTTTGATTGGCGTTAGGGTTAGTAAACTGAAAGCCGCCGCCGATGAGCGCGTCGCTGTAGTCGAGCATAAGGCCGTATAGGTACAGCAGGCTTTTGCGATCGCACACCACTTTAAAGCCATCGTAATCGTACACTTCATCGTGCTCGCCAACATTGCCGGGTTCTTCAAAGTCCATCATATAAGACATGCCGGAGCAGCCGCCTTGACGAACGCCCACTCGCAAACACAGGTCGCCTTCTTGCTTGTCACGTAGCGCCCTGACATGGGTCAGCGCCGCTTCAGACATTAGAATACCGCGATCATTTCCAGCAGCAGGCGCACTTTCAGAGGCGATCGCACTCACTTGGGTCGAAGTATCTTGATCGGTTACAGGGGTTGTCTGTGCCATAGTCTGTGCCATAGGAAGTCAGGTAAAGGGGTTAAAAGAGTTTTGGTTTGAAGAAGTTCTGGTTTGAAGGTTGTCGACAAGTCGATCGAGAATTCACTGGCTCTTAGTTTAACGCATCCGTCTAAAGGGATTTGATAGGGTGTGGGCTGACGGGTGAGCCTTCGGATAAACTCTAGTATTGATTGATTGCTGTCAATTGATTTGAACGGCTGGTTTTAGGATAAACGGCCAAACTCGATATTATGTAGAGACATAGGTCACCAGCGGATGGAGGCCAGCAGATGGAGGCCAGCAGATGGAGGCCAGCAGATGGAGGCCAGCAGATAAAGATCAGAATAAAGGCCAAAGGGCCAGAGAAAAGCAGGGGCTAGATAGACATAGCATCTAGGGCCAAACTATTTGAAAGCTCGCATTTACTCCATAGTTCACACCTATTAATTTACAGTCGTTGTTCCTGACCACCTGAGCCTATGCATGAACTGAGCCCATTTACCTGCCGTCGACTGAGCCAGCTGCCTCGGCTGACGAGCGTTTGGGAGTGCGATCGCCGCCCCCTGCCGCCGACGAGCAAAGTGCTAAACGATGGAGGAACGGCCGAGGGAGACTGCATCCTCTGGGTAGATAGCCTGCAAGGAACAGTCAGAGGGCTTAATGTCGTACCAACAGAGACTGGTCACGAGGCGATTGTAAGAACACTCTTACAAGCAATTGAAGCACCACAAGGCCGGGTGCAGCCCGCGAGGCCGCGTAAAGTCGTCGTGCGCGATCGCGAGATTCAGTTTTTTTTGCGCGGCGCACTGCAAACCCTCGATATTCCCGTTGAATACGCGCCCGAGCTGCCTGCAATTGAAGATGTCTTTGAAAAGCTACAAACGCCGGAAGTCGTAAAGGCTCAGCTACCCGAAACCTGTGAAGATATCCTGTTGGAAAAGTCAGCGATGCTCTGGCAAGATGCGCCGTGGAAGTATCTGAGCGAGCAGGAGATTCTAGCAATAGAGCTTAACCGCTGGGAGATCGATACGCTTTATCTATCTGTGCTAGGCCTAGCGGGTATGGAATACGGCCTGTTGTTTTACCGAGATCTCAATTCACTCAAGCAGTTTCGCTACAAACTACTGCACAGCGATGAGTTCTCAGAAGAAATGCAGCAGGCTTTCTTAGAACAAAACTGTTTATTTATTAACTTCAATCCGGCAGAAGGGGTCATTCCCTTACCGCTGTTTAAATCAGCAGATACTGAGCGCGACGCGGCTGCAAGGCAGAAGACGGTGAGCTATGAGTTTGGCAGTTTGCATCCTTTAGAAGGTCTGCGATCGCAGCTAGCCGAAGAAGAGGCGGCTAGCTTAGTTGTCACCCTAGAAGCGCTACACCGTTTTTTCAAGAAGCATGATATCAGCACCGAAAACTTTGCACTGCTGCCGCTTACTAGCCGTTTTCGCATTCCTAACCCGATTGCAAATCCGCAGGGAGATGCAGACAGTATTACGGTCAAAGTCTCCACGCAGCCTGAAGTCTCTGCCGCTTTCCTAGATGAAACCCTCGACGGTGCCGGTAGTTCACCAAAAGGGACAGAGATTGGTATAGCAATTGGCAATACAGCCATCATCGACGACAGTATCCCAGAAGGCTCCCTGATTATGCTTGGTAGCCACAGAGAAAAGGACCTCGAGCCTCTACGAAATCATCGTCGCGTCCACTATCAAAGCGCTCTAAGCTCAGCCCAAAATTCGGCAGAAGTCTCTACTACAGAAGCCTCCACTAAGGGGTTGACGAAGACGCCAACTGCCAGCGGAGCACCTGCTGGAAAGACGCCTAATAGCAAAGCCTTGGGCAAGAGAAAGTGGCCTATCTTAACGATTCAAACCACCCGACCCAAAGCCAAAGCGCTCGTTGAACAGCTCAAAAGAGAAGGTGGCATTCGCGCTATTTGCTTCAACCCAGGCAGCGATCCGATCAGCGGCCAAATCTTTCAGGTGGGCCTTATTCAAACAAAGCAAGGCTACTTACACTTATTCAACGAGTACGAAATCAGCGACCCAACAGATAGTCAGGCTTTAGAGAGGTGGGCATTCAACAGCGCTGATAACAACGGCTGCTGTGGCTGTATCATCGCGGCGGGGGCCACCGGCGCTAAGCGAGGCAGGCCTACCATTAGAGAGGCTGTGGCTTTCTTTGAAATGTATAGCAAGCTGCCCGAGGAGATTGGGCTAACGCCGCTGGTGATGAGCTACGCGTCGGACTGGTAGATAAGACAGTTAGATAAGACGGTCAAGTTCGTTCGGGCGAGGTTGTTTGGGCAGGTTCATTTGGGTAAGTTCGCGGACTGGGGGAGAAGTTGCATGGCCTTCGCTATCAAGACAGTTCATATTGTGGTTGTGCTTAACTTTTTGCTAGCGGGCGCTATCTTTGCACTTGCTTACGCTTTGTGGGGCTACAGGCGACGGCTGCGGCAGTTGAGCGATTGGCTGCGCGTGCACGAAAGACAAGTTGCTTTAGGACCCAAGCAGTTAGGCTATGCGCTTACGCTCGGGCGAGTTCAACTAGCGGCTACTCGGCTACAGACAGCTCGGTGGCAGCAGCGATCGCATCAGGTTGCTCAGGTTATGGGATTAGTTCGGGTGATGCAGACAATATTGCTGTATCAGACTCGCAGAAAACGAAGCTAAGCCTTTAGCAGAGAGCCTTAAGCGTTAAATCTCAATGTTTAAATCTTGAGATTTGAAAGCTAAAAGCAAAAGCTAGGGTGGGTCAGTTGCCAGTAGTCTAGGAGTAGGGCCTGTAAATGTACGGGGGCAGTAAGCGGAAGTAGCTATGGCAGATGATAAGTCAGATGGACTTTTAGGCGGCATGATCATTGGGGCGGCGTTGGGTGCGATCGCAGGTATTTTAGTCGCGCCTCGTACAGGGAGAGAAACTCGGCGCATTCTAAAAAAGTCAGCGGATGCCCTGCCAGAACTTGCTGAAGATTTGGCCACTAGCATTCAGTTCCAAGCCGATCGCCTCTCGGATACAAGCCTAGCTAACTGGGAGCAAACGCTAGGTCGCTTGCGAGAAGCTGTTGTTGCAGGCAGATCTGCTAGTCGTCAGGAATGGGAACGTCAGGCAAGCATCGAAGAAGAAATCCTTACTCGTACCGAAGAAGAAAACACCGCAGGCATCGAATAAAGCCAAGCCTATAGGCCCAAACTTCCGATAGCCACCTTCATTCTAGAAGCCATCTCAAACATCGTGTCTCAATCACCGTGAACAATCCTTTCTTCTGGCTCGGTCTCTCTATCTTGCTAGTGGCAATTAGTCTGATGGCTCTGCTACTAGTAGCTATCCTGTCTTTACAAGAACTCGCTAGGGCCGCTAGAAGTGCCGAGAAGCTTTTAGATACGCTCAACCGCGAAATCCCTCCCACGCTTAGAGATATCAGAGTCACCGGCAAAGAGCTATCGGGACTAAGCGATGAAGTCACCGGCAGTATGCAGAGCGCGCGCAGCGTAGTACAGCAGGTCGATCAGGGACTTAGCGAAGCGAGGGTCCAAGCCAAGAAAGCGCATATCACCACCCGTAGCTTTGCTGCAGGCGCTGCTGCTGCTTTGCGAGTACTTACAGGCAACTCGCGCCGTCGCCGTCGCCCGCCGACTCGCCGCCCACCCGTTTCTCCGCTCACTCCACCGTCCGCGAGCATGGCGAAGCAGCCACTAGCCAAACCGAATGCGTCTACGCCTGCTCAAACATCACTCGAAACACTAACCAAAGAAGCAGTTGATCTACCTGTTGATTTACCTAATGTTGACCTGGCCAGAATCGACAAAACCAAAGCCACCAAAGCCAAAACTGACAAAACCAAACCAGAATCATCTACTCGCTCATCCGAACGCAACTCGAAGTAGGAGCCCGCGGAGCCCATTTGAGCAAAAACAATTGCTTCCTTCTAGCTTTCGGTATCTTAAATGCGTCAGGTATCTTAAAATTAAGTAAACAACTGTAAAGATAGGCGCTATGGCCTTAGGCGTGAACTAATGAGAATCTGCTTTAGAACTATGCTCCAGCAAATGATCCAACGCCTCCAAACTAGCCTTCAAACTAGCCAGAGCCAGCAGATCGTAACGCGATTTATGAGAAGTCTGGCTACCTGTACAGCGGTTTGCCTGGTCTGCACTCTAGTCTGGTTACCCGCCCTGCCTGCTCAGGCAGTCAACAATCCCGAGCTGCTACCGGATGAGCCTACAGTGGTCATCGATTTGGCGCGAATTTTGAATGAGGCGCAAGAAGAATATCTCAACACCAAGCTGCCAGCGTTTGAAGCAGAAACTGGCTGGAAGCTAAGAGTGCTGACCCAGTTTGACCAAACGCCCGGACGGGCGGTCAAGGACTTTTGGGGTCTCAATGACAAAAGCATCATGATGGTGGCCGACCCAAGGGGTGGTAATCTGCTGAATTTTAGCGTGGGCGATCAGCTATACCCGCTGCTACCTAGAACCTTCTGGATTGAGCTACAAACGCGCTTTGGCAACCAGTTTTACGTACGTGACAATGGCGAAGATGGAGCGGTGCTTGGAGCGATTAATGCGTTAGAGACCTGTCTAGAGCGAGGCGGCTGCTCGGTGGTGCCGGGTCTACCGCGAGAGCAATGGATTTTGACGCTGGTGACCTCTATTTTGGGGGGCGTAATCTGCGGGTTTGCAGCGCAGCCGAGGCGCGAAGGTGACGGTATCGCCTGGCAGTGGGCACTTTTGTTTTCGCCGCTGTGGGGCATTTTGTTTATTGCTTTTGGCCTAGGTCCGGTAGTAACCCGTACGCCCGAGCTATTGCCAGTTATTCGTAATGTCTCTGGCTTCTTAATTGGGCTAATCGTTGCTTTTTTGACGCCTGTATTCGGCAGCCCGCCGCCAGCAAAAGATTAGATTGGGCTAACCGGAGTTCAGCGACTAACAATGCCAGACCACTGAACTTTTTTCTCTTGAGTACGGCGATACGAGAAGAAGTTATCAGAATCTTGGTAGGTGCAGTGGGGGGCGATCGCAATTTGACCTGACGATACTCCCAGTTGCTCTAGCTGCATCTGATTGATTCGCCTTACATCCAAACGCACCCGCTCCAGATGGTCATCGGCTATTAGTGGCGGCCGTTCAACAGACATCAGATGATCGATCAGCGCTGTTTGGGATAAGTGACCAGCCACACTCAGGCCAACTTCAGCAGCTACGTCCTTCCCTACCTGATATACACAGCCGTCAATCGCAGGGCCGAGGGCAATTCTCAAGTCTTGAATGTTGCTACCTACGGCCACTAGCCTGGAAACGGCTGCGGGCAAAATCTTTTGAGCCGTTCCGCGCCAGCCAGCATGGACGGCTGCAACTTGCCCGGTAACGACATCGCAAATCAGCGCAGGCGTGCAGTCTGCAGAACACGCCCACACAGACTGCTGTGGCTGGTCGCTAATGACGCCATCAGCGAACGGAAAGGAGGCAGGCACACCGTCAGCGAGAGCAGGCGAACCCGCCGCGATCGCTTTTTGAATTTCACCGGCTGTTAGCACATCGGCACTGTGCACCTGCTTTACGCGGTATACCGAGGCTGAGGGTGCGATCGCATCTACTAAAGACTCGGGCAGGTGCGAGTGAAAGTGACGAGTAAAAAATCCGTGAGGCTGAGGAATCAGGGAACAGATGAGATAGGGCTGGTTTTTCCAAGTTTTCCAGGTCCAGAAGTTCATACAATCAGTAGTGAGAAGAGAGGGCAATTGATTACTTTTAGCCTACTGACTAACCTATCCTACTGACTAACCTGCTCACCGGCTGATCTCCTCAGTAGGGTATCAGTAGTAGGGTATCAGTTGGTTAGGAGAGCAATATCTTTTCCATAGAAACGATCCCTCTGTATAGTCGCTTTATAGCCGTTTTTATAGCTTTTCTAGCTTTTCCAAAGAACCCAAAACCACAATGCCGACGATTACCGCTCAAGGCAAAACGTTTGAATGCGATCTAGGTGCTAACCTCCGTCAGGTGCTGCTAGCCAACGGCATCGAGCTGTACAGCGATAGAGCTCGCTATGTAAACTGTATGGGGATTGGTACCTGTGGTACCTGCGCGGTAGCGATCGCAGGAGAAGTATCCGAGGCAAATTGGCGCGATCACACACGTCGCGCACTCCCGCCGCACGACCGCAACAAAAACCTGCGCCTCGCCTGTCAAACCAAAGTACTAGGTGATCTCACGCTTACTAAGTTCGATGGCTTCTGGGGACACAAAGCCAACGTGGCTTGGCAACCCAAGGGCTAGGCGCAGTCAATATCAGCCTGAGCGCAGGGAAAGCTCAGTGTATTCATAGAATAGAAATCGCTTAGTATGATGTTTACGAGCAGTTGGTGCACTGTCGGGCGCTAGCGCGAACTAATGGACAGCAGCCAGCGGATAGCAGCTAGTAAACAGCGGCTAGTAAACAGCAGTCAGCGAACAACAGCAGTGATATAAGGGATAATATTCATGGCGCAAAAATATGGACTTTGGGGTGCGATCGCCGGCACCTTTTTACTTGCCATTCTCGGTGTTAGAAGCGCCGCTAACTGGCTAAGCAATTCGTCGCCATCTACTCCTGACTCCGCTATTTCTTCTGTTGACGGCGATAACGGTAGGCCGATTGGGGCCGGTCGTCTAGGAGAGGACGACACTCAAACCAACGCTCGCTTTGGCGATCAGTCAGAGCCTCGCGAGGGTGAAACTGTGACCTTCTCCCCACTCGAAGAGGCAGGCACGTACATTCAGCGGCAGAAGCGAGTAGAGTTTGACTCTGTTGTCGCGGCTACTAATGTAGAAGCCATTCCTGTCGCTGTCGCTGAGCCCGTTTCAGCCCAGCCAAACACTCAAACCGCAGAGACCGCAGAGCCTGAGACCAGTGCTCAGACTGAAGCTCGGCCCGCTGAGACTCGACCCGTCCCAGCGCTCTGGTAGCCTTACCTATTGACTACTTATTCACGCAACTATGGCTCAGGCAGACGTAATCATCGTAGGCGGTGGCATTATCGGCCTAGCCATTGCCATTGAGCTACAGCAGCGGGGTACTAAAGTCACCGTCCTCAGCAAAGACTTTGCTGTCGCGGCTGGTCATGCTGCTGCCGGAATGCTAGCTCCTAGCGCCGAAGAAATAGCCAGCGAGCCTATGAGGGCACTGTGTCAGCAGAGCCTCAATCTATACCCTGGCTGGATCAGTAAGTTAGAAGATCTCACTGGCATGGATAGCGGCTATTGGCCCTGCGGTATCCTTTCGCCTCAGCTTAAAAGCCAGTTCAAAAGCCAGCCGGTAAGCCAATCAGATAGTCAGCTAGAAAACCAGATAGAAAACCAACCGGAGCCAATTCTAAACGCGGCGGCTGTGCACAGCTACCAGACAGGCCTTAGCCCAAACATCATTGGCGGCAGTTTCTATCCAGAAGACGGGCAGGTAGACAATCGCGCGCTGATGCGAATCCTCCGCGCAGCGACCCAAGATTTGGGAATAGACGTTCAAACTGGCGTCGGCGTCCAAGGCTTTATCCGAAAGCAGGACCGCGTTATCGGCTTGCGCACATCTGCGGGTGAAAAAACCGCTACTCACTACGTTCTGGCAACCGGAGCCTGGTCTAGCGAATTACTACCCATTCCTATCTCGCCCAAAAAAGGGCAAATGCTTTCACTGCGGGTACCGGTTGGCTACAGTCACACCCAGCCTTTGCGTCGCATTCTCTTTGGCCAGCAGATATACATCGTACCCCGACTAGACGGTCGCGTTCTTCTGGGCGCGACTGTAGAAGACGTCGGCTTTACGCCTCACAACACTGCTGCTGGTATCAGTCAGCTTCTTAACGCGGCGATCGCACTTTATCCGCCGCTTGCCAGCTTCCCGATAGAAGAACAGTGGTGGGGATTTCGTCCTGCTACCCCAGATGAGCTTCCTATACTTGGCCCCAGTCCCTGCGAAAACCTTACCCTCGCGACTGGCCACTACCGCAACGGCATTCTTCTTGCCCCCGTCACCGCCAAACTTATCGCCCAGCATATTCAAGGTCCTATTCAAAGTCCCGCCGCCTCAGATTTACTCAGCGCCTTCAGCTACAAACGCTTTGACAATTCTCCAGACAGTCAGCAGCAGTTACTGCCTACGAACCCACCCCTGTTGCCTACTACCCCTCCACTACCTACTGGCGCTGCTCCCATGCAACTTCTCGACATCCCTGCACCTACCACTACCGCTGATATCCTCACCATTGCTGGTAAATCCTTCCACTCTCGCCTGATGACTGGTACCGGCAAGTTCAGTAGTTTAGACACTATGCGTCGTAGCTTTGCGGCTAGCGGCAGTGAAATTGTCACCGTAGCCGTTCGCCGCGTACAGACTAGTGCCCCAGGACACGAAGGGCTCGCCGAAGCGATCGACTGGACCAAGATGTGGATGCTGCCCAATACCGCAGGCTGTAAGGATGCTGAGGAAGCAGTGCGCGTTGCTAGGCTAGGCCGAGAAATGGCTAAGCTACTCGGTCAAGAAGACAACAACTTCGTCAAATTAGAAGTCATTCCCGACGCGAAATATTTGCTGCCCGACCCGATCGATACGCTTAAGGCCGCTGAGCAGCTCGTGAAGGAAGGCTTTGCCGTACTGCCCTACATCAATGCCGACCCGCTATTAGCCAAACGCTTAGAAGAGGTTGGATGTGCAACCGTAATGCCATTAGGCTCACCGATTGGCTCGGGTCAAGGCATTCGTAACGCGGCTAATATCCAAATCATTATCGAGAATGCCGGTATTCCGGTGGTGGTGGATGCAGGCATCGGCGCACCCAGCGAGGCGGCTTATTCGATGGAGCTAGGCGCAGACGCCTTGCTGATTAATAGCGCGATCGCACTTGCAAAAGACCCTGTTGCCATGGGTCAGGCGATGGGAATGGCAGCGATCGCCGGTCGACTTGCCTACCAGGCCGGTCGCATTCCCGTAAAGTCATACGCCAGCGCCAGCTCGCCTACAACGGGAACCATCGTTTAAGCGCTAATTGCCAGGAGATATCTTGAATAGTGCATTCCTAAACATAGTTTCGACCAACCGCTCAGGACAGGTTTCAATCTTTGCTAGCCGTAAGAGGTATTTGTGTGCTGAGCACTAGAAAAAGTGACTGCGGTTTGTTAACATTACTTAATACAAATCGAAGAGATAAAAATTATGCGCTACACCGAAGATGAAACAGGTTTGCTAAACAACTTTGCTGTTGAGCCCAAAATGTATGAGGCAGAGCCACCAACTGGCAACCAAAGGCGCAACTATGTCATCCTAGGTAGCGTTGCTGCGAGTTTGGTAGTAGGTTTATTTGTGATTGCCGCTTCTGTTTCCTAACATTATCTAGCAGCTTCCTTCGCTCTCAGATAAATAACCAAGATTTATAAACGAAAAAAGCTTGCCGTGAAGGTGAGCTTTTTTCATAGGTAACTGGCCTCAGATCGTTAATAATCAGATCGTCGATGTAGTGAGCCAAGCGACCAAGGCTATGGAATGCTAAATGCGTTTAGCAGATTGCTATAGTACAAATGACTAGACAAATGGCGCTAACGGCAACTTCTTATGGCAGCTCCAGACCGGCTGGATTTCGGGGCCTACTGGATTTCGGGGCCTACTCGCAGCGGTAAAACGCAGCAGTTAATTGCTTTTGCTAAAGAGATTAGAGCAACGCAAGATCGGCCCTTGCTTCTATTTGCTGCCAACGGTGACAATCGGATTGTGTTAGCCAGTCGGCTGGTAGCTGCCTTAGGCGATCACGTTGCCACTATTACCACCACACCTGCTGGCTTCATTCAGGATGAGGTCATGCTTTTTTGGCCTCTGCTAGTGCAGCAAGTTGAGGCCGTACAGGCGCAGTTTCCGCTAAAGCTGAGACCCGAAAATGAACAGATGCTGGCGAACGGGCTATGGCGATCGCGTTTAGAGAGCGGCACTCTACAAGTTGAAGGCTGGCGAGAGGCTCGGATGGTTAGGCGTACGCTTGATTTTTTGCAGCTTGCCTCCCAAGCCTGCGTACCCATTGAAGCTATTCCAGAAAGGCTCAAAGCTGGGATGTCAGGATCGCTATCACCTGTAGCACTTTGGGACAACGTCGGTGAAGCGCTGATCGAGTGGGAAGACTGGTGCTTGCAAAGAGGGCTACTGACCTACGGGGTCATGAGTATGCTGTACTGGCGGCACTTGCTGCCGATGCCGCAGTATCAATCGCAGTTGCTGACCAGATTTAGCGGTGTACTTGCCGACGATGTAGACGAATATCCTGCAATTAGCGCGCCTTTGTTCTTAAAGTTTCTAGAGGCAAATCGTCCCTGTGTATTTACCTACAATCCGCAGGGAAAGGTCCGTTTGGGCCTAGGCGCAGATCCTGAGGCCTTATTGCCTCTGTCCGCACGCTGTCAGACGCTAGTGCTAGCCTCGCCTACCGTCGCTTCTTTGGGAAGATGGGGTAATGACTTTGCTGAGTGGGTAGAAAATCCGCTAGCAATTCCCTCGCTACCTGATGAGGTGACTTTGCTACAGGCGACCTCACGAGGACAAATACTGAGACTGACAGCGGAAGCGATCGCCCAAGCAATCGCAAGCGGCCAGATTCAATCGGACGAAGTCGCCATCATTGGCCCAGGTTTAGATGCTATTGGCCGCTATAGCCTAATTGAGATTCTGAGCAGTCGCGGCATAGCAGTCGAATCGCTAAACGATCAGCGGCCTTTGGCTAGCTCGCCGATGGTGCGATCGCTACTCTCTTTGCTAGCGCTAATTTATCCAGGACTCGGACGATTGGTCGATAGAGATGCGATCGCAGAAATGCTAGTTGTCCTCAGCCAAAACCTTTCTCCCCATTCCTCAAATTCACCCTCTCCTCAAGCTGGCGACACTCCCGATCTCTGGTTCGATTTGATTTCCATCGATCCTGTGCGCGCCGAGCTGATTGCGGACAACTGCTTCGTCCCCGACATCGAAAATCCGCATCTGCTGCCCCCTGAGACCTTTGACCGCTGGGATAGGCTAGGCCACCAAGCCGTCAACGCCTACAGCCGTATCCTGCAATGGCTCACTTCCCAAAAGCAGCTTCAGCAGCAGCGCCTTACGCTCAACCCAGTTATTACCATCGACCGCATTATCCAAGACTTCCTATGGCAGGGCAACCACCTCCCCTACGATCAGCTAGCCACCCTACGTGAGCTGATGGAAACCGCTCAGTACTTCTGGGAAGTCGAAGATCGGCTAAAGCTATGCGACGGCCCTCGCCCCAAGACAGAAAATTTCGGTCTTAGTGACATCGGTCGCTTTATTCAGCTCATCCAAAAGGGCACCGTATCGGCTAATCCCTACCCGGTCAATCCGCTGTCTATAAACCGAAAGGGCGTCACCCTTTCCACAATTTATCAATACCGAGCCCAGCGCCTCAGCCATCGATGGCAGTTTTGGCTAGACGCAGGCTCACCCCTGTGGGCAAGCAACGCTGGCGAACTATTTGGCGCCCCGCTGTTCTTACAGAGCTGGTCTGGTCAGCCCATTACCCTAGCAGAAATAGAAGAAGCTAACGAGGCCAACCTTGGCCGGACACTGCACGACTTGCTCGGACGCGCCCAAGAAAGAGTCTTGCTATGCCATAGCGAACTTGCGCTGACAGGTCAAGAGCAAATGGGTCCTCTGCTGTCGCTGGTAGGCGCAGCGCAGCCGGCCGATGAGTTCTTGGTCAGTAGGTAAAGTTGTTAGCTAGCAACGTACGAACAGATTCGATACTAATTGCGACCGTATTTTTACAGCTATTAAATATGTGTGTACCTCTCGGGTATTGCAGCGACGAGCTACCCGATTGAGAACACAAATTACGGAGATGGAAAATAGCTATCAGTCGCTCGCTGCCGAGCGGTCGAACCTAGCTAAAGTTATCCATCGGCTCAAGCAGGCATTGTTTGGGAAAGAGCAGGAAGCTGTTACATTGCGATCGCAAATAAAGTCACTAACAACAGAAAACGAAGCGCTCAAGGCCGATGCTGAAAGCAGCAAAGCATACGCAGAGCTGCTAGAGAATTTTGAGGCACTGCAAAAGGCTTACGAGAAAGAAGCAAAGCGCCGAAAAGAATTAGGAAAAAACAATCAGAGCTTAGGTGGTCGGGTCGCTCATACCAAACGATTTAGAAGAGAAAGAGATGAAGCTAGGGCAGTTCTAGCTGAGCAGAAAGAACAGATTGAACAACTTCAACAACTCAATCGAACTTTAGAAGACCAGAACCAGGCGCTGACCCGTCAGCTAACTCAGCTACAAGCTCCCGCTGCCCTATGAAGATCAGCGAACTAAAATCAGCGGTCTACCAGCTAGCCGAGGTGACCACAACCCAGCAGCTAAAGATGCAGTACAAAGTGATCAAACCACTAGACCTTCGCTACAAGATCTCATGGGAAAAGGCGCTGGCACACCTGCAACCTGATTTAAGCTTCGACGATTGGGGCAATAGTCCTTCTAATGAGTTCAAAGATCTGTTTGCGGATGCGGATGCGGCGCTTGAGACTTTTGATCAAAAGCTATCCAAAGCGAAAAAGCTGACAAGAACTGCGATCGCGATGGCCGATAGCCTCGACGAATTTGCTGAAGCGAGCCTCAGCGAAGCCCAACATCTAGCCGAGAGAATGCAGCACGATCAGGCACTTGCGCGAGAAGCCGATTTGAATTAGTAGATACCCAGAAAGGCAATCTTTGCTGCTCAATAGCTCGCTCAATGGATTGCTTAATGGATTGCTTAATGGCTACCCAAAAAAATCATAGCGACTATAAGAATCCTGTCGAAATAGGGTACAACTAGTCAGTCAATAGCAACGAGATAATTTGATTAATACTATCTTGGCTTGACGAATGTCACCGACATTGCTCTAATTTGACTACTTCTGCCTCCTAGCCTCAAAAAGCCCTGAAAAGCGCAAGAACCGCTAACACTTCCTATGAAGCCTTCTCATAACGCTGAGCCCACCCCATCAGCTCCGGCCCACTACGCCCCTTCTGTACCGATGTCGGTCTACAGGGAACTAGCCGCTGAGCTTCGGGCCAATAAAGCAGTCATTGATTCGCTCAACAGTCGCAATCAGCAGCTAACAGCGCAGAATCAGCGGCTTAAGCAAGAAATTCATAACTTCGTGCAGTCCACCCTCAATCTCGGACAGTTTGCCGGTACGACCAGGCAGACAGCGCACAGCGAGCTTCCTAAATCATCAGATATTCTTCCAGAAAAAATTGAGCCTAATACGATTGCTAATATAGTCCGTGCTCAAGGCGAAGCAAGAAAAGTAGCAGCGGACTCAACCGTATACTTAGCAGCCCCGCAAAGCTATACAGAACCAACTGCTGACACATCTGTTACCAATACCTTCACTCAGCTAGGACTACAGCAGCACCGGGTCCCTAGTCCGATTCAGAAGACTGCAACTAGTGGTTCCACCTTTCTAGCAGACGACTCAGAACGTATCCCCACCCTCAAACGCCAAACAGCAAAACCAGTCGCCTCGACCACTCACAGTTCAACCGTTCGCGGTTCAACCGCTCGCAGCAAGACCAATAGCCGACAGCAGGCACCGGCTCGTCAGAAAACCGGCTCACAGTCAGAGATGATACCCCAAGCACAGGTATTACCCAAACTCTTTACTGAGCAGTCGGGTGAGCGTCTTGACTTAGCGCTAGATAGCAAGGGAGATAAGGAAATCGGCGGTATTTGGCTCGCACTTTCCATTATTTTGATTATTGTGACTGCGTTTGGCGCTGGATTCTTAATTATGAAACCTTTGCTAAACGACCGGTAAAATCTTCTATGGTAGTAAGCGGCTGCGTACTGAGGTGTGTAGAAATTTCTACGCTATCCCTCAGCAGACGCTAAACAGAACGCTATAGTAAACGACCGGCTAATCGACTGAAAACTGGGAGAACAGTACTGATATTATGAAAAGAATCGAAGCGATTATCCGCCCTTTCAAGCTAGACGAAGTCAAAATTGCCTTGGTAAATTCGGGCATCGTCGGCATGACTGTTTCTGAGGTCCGCGGCTTTGGTCGACAAAAGGGTCAAACGGAACGCTACCGTGGCTCTGAGTACACCGTAGAGTTCTTGCAAAAGCTCAAGCTGGAAATTGTTGTCGAAGACGCTCAAGCTGACATGGTAATTAGCAAAATTATCGAGTCGGCCCGCACTGGCGAAATTGGCGACGGCAAAATCTTTGTTAGCCCAGTCGATGAAATTGTGCGGATTCGGACAGGCGAGAAGAATTTAGAGGCGGTTTAGGTAACTACAGGGTAACTACACGGCAACTACAGGGTAACTACAGCAGATAGCTGCATCGCTAGGCGGGCTATCTTACGAGGCAGAATATTCTGACGCTGGGGGGTAGGTGACTATCTCCCTTTCTTGTTTCCATAGTGACTATGGCTCATTTCACTTCACCTTTTGATAGTCAGACTAACCGTCAACCTAGCGGTCATGCTGACTATCGGCATCAGCTAGCGGTCGAAAGTCGTCTGCAAGCCTATGCGCGATTTGGTGTAGACCTAGGACTTAGCCGAATCGAATCGGTGCTAACAAGATTGGGGAATCCTCATCGTAGAGTTCCGACTGTTCACGTAGCGGGCAGCAACGGAAAGGGATCGCTCTGCGCCTATCTGTCTGCTATTCTCACAGCTTCAGGCTATCGTACGGGCTGCTACACCTCACCTCACTTGGTTCACTGGACAGAGCGTATCTGCATCGACGAGCAGCCGATCAGCTGGGCAGATCTTCATACGAACTTGGCGGCTGTAGAAAGCGCAATTTCTTCGTCTGAACCAATACCTACGCAGTTTGAAGTATTTACAGCAGCGGCCTGGCAATACTTTGCCGAAGAGCAGGTTGACATTGCAGTGATAGAAGTAGGACTAGGCGGTAGGCTCGATGCGACTAATGTGTGCGATCGCCCCTTAGCTACCGCCATCGTTTCCATTAGCCGTGACCACTGGCAAAGGCTAGGTAACACGCTCGCTGAAATTGCTTACGAAAAGGCAGGTATCCTCAAGTCCAGCGTACCGTCGATTGTAGGGCCCCTTCCCTCAGAAGCAGCGACAGTAGTTAGCGATCGCGCAGCTCAGCTATCCGCGCCGCTTAGGTGGATCACCCCTGCAACAATAGTCGCGAGCACAGCATCCACAGATATGTTTCCTACGCTGGTCTACGACGGCATAGCCTATCCCCAAAGACTGCTCGGCGATCATCAGCGCGTGAATTCAGCCTGCGCGATCGCTATCGTTCAGTCTCTCCGTCAGCAGGGCTGGAACATCTCTGATGAATCCATCCGGCAGGGCATGGCAAATGTACGCTGGCCCGGTCGCTTGCAGCTAGGGCAATGGCGAGGGCATGAACTACTGATTGATGGGGCCCACAACCCCGACTCGGCTAAGTCACTTAGACAATATATTGACCAGGCCTACCCTGACCAGGCGATCACCTGGCTGATGGGAATGCTCGCCACCAAGGATCACGCAGAGATTTTGCAGACGCTGCTGCGCCCCGCCGATCATCTCCACCTGGTACCTGTGCCCGGCCACCTCAGCGCCGATCCCGAGGACCTCAGAGCGATCGCCTATCAAGCTTGCCCATCCCTCGCTCGCTGCCAAACGCACCTAGATTTGGCGACGGCACTTCCGATCGCAACTCAAACGCAGCCTACCGTTTTGTGCGGCTCGCTCTATCTAATTGGACACTTCTACGAACGGCACGCGGCCTAACGCTTACGCCGAGGTCTCTCTATCACCTCTTAGCGCTATCACCCCTTAGCCTGTTACTCATATTTCATCGGGATCAAATAGCAGCCTGCAATCTTCCAATCACCATCCGTCTGACGCTGCATCATGTAGGTAGCTCGCAGCAATCGCCCGCTTTGATCCATCAGCATTACCTGCTGAGCGGGCAACCCTTCTACAGTCTGCACCGACTCGAAAACAACGGAGCGCGGCCTGTGAACAGAAGGGTAAGCCGCTTCGACCATCGCTACAAAATTTTCGGCGGTGACAAACTGCTGTTGAATACCAGGGGCCGCTTGGGCAAAAGCAGTGATCGCATCGTTTTTTTGAAACGCAGCAATCTGTCGGCTAATCACCTGGCGAATGGCCTGCAAATCCGCCTCTGCCAATTTCATCAAAGTCGCGATCGCTTTCCTAACGCTTTCCTACAATAAGTGTAACGTTAGCCGCACTATGATGAAGCAACCGCTTTCAGGTCATCTGCCCAGCACAGGCTCTCGCCATATGCCGCTTACTACACCTATCATCAATGTCCAAAATCTAGGAAAAGTCTATCCGGTCGCCGTCAAAGAACCCGGATTAAAAGGTACGCTTGCACACTTCTTTCGCCGGACCTACCGCGATATTGAAGCGGTTAAGCAAGTTTCTTTTAGCATCGAACCCGGAGAGATTGTCGGCTTTCTAGGTCCAAACGGCGCAGGCAAAACCACTACGCTCAAAATGCTTACAGGTCTTATTCACCCGAGCAGTGGTCATGTCAGCGTCGCTGGCTACGAACCTTTTAAACGGCTCCCTCCATTTCTTCGAAAGATCACTCTGGTTATGGGCCAAAAGCAGCAGCTAATCTGGGATTTACCAGCCCTAGACTCACTGCGTATTAACGCCGCTGTGTACGATATTAACCCGGTTGACTTCCGCCAGCGCGTTGGGGAGCTTGCCGAAATGCTGTCGATTCAAGACCAGTTGAAACAGCCGGTTCGCAAGCTTTCTCTGGGCGAGCGCATGAAAGCCGAAATGCTCGCGGCGTTGATTCATCGCCCTCAAGTTTTATTTTTAGATGAGCCGACGCTAGGACTTGATGTCAACGCGCAGAGCGCTGTTCGTCAGTTTTTACAAGAGTACAATCAGCGCTACGGTGCCACTATCTTGCTTACCAGTCACTACATGGCAGATATTACCGCGCTGTGCGATCGCGTTCTCGTCATTCATAAAGGCACCTTGATCTACGACGGCCCGCTCGACGGCTTACTAGAGCAGTTCGCACCCTATCGTGAAGTTTCAATTGAGTGCGATCGCAGCCAATCCATCAGTAAAGAGCAGCTACTGCGTTACGGCAACCTACAGGCGCTTGAAGGCCACAAAGCCACTTTCTTAATTCCTGTCGACGATCTTACCAAGACGGTTTCGCATCTACTCAATACTCTACAGATTCAAGATCTTTCGATTACAGAGCCGCCCATTGAAGACGTCATTGCCAAAGTCTTTGAAACTGGGCAAACCTGACGTGGTTATTAGCAGTTTCCTAGCGAACCCACACATATCACACATCTGTCACTTATCACTTACCGCTTATCTTTCATGCACCGTTCCCTTCATCGCTCTTTTCAGATCGCTCGCACCCTCGTCTCTGTCTACTACGCCTACATGCTGGAATACCGCGCCGAACTCATCTTTTGGGTCTTGTCGGGCAGCTTTCCGCTCATTTTTCTCGGTTTGTGGAACCAGGCCGCCCAAAGCAGTGACCTAGGCTTCACACCCGCAGAATTTGCCCGCTATTTTCTAGGCGTTTTCTTCGTTCGCCAGATGAGTGTGGTGTGGGTTATTTGGGATTTTGAGAAAGAAGTAGTTCAAGGCAAGCTCTCCCCGCTGCTATTGCAGCCTATCGACCCGGTATGGCGACACTTCTTTGGTCACGTTGCCGAGCGTCTTACGCGCATACCCTTCATTCTGCTGCTAGTCGGCCTCTTCTGCCTGCTCTATCCAGAAGCTATCTGGATACCGACTCCCTACGCCTGCTTTTGGGGATTGACTGTGCTAATGCTATCGTTTTGTCTGCGATTTCTTATTCAGTACACCTTTGCCATGCTGGCGTTTTGGGTAGAGCGCGCGACTGCTATCGAGCAGTTTTGGTTTTTGTTCTATGTCTTTCTGTCTGGCATGATTGCACCACTCGAACTCTTTCCAAGTTCTGTGCGCGTGATCGCGCTATGGACGCCTTTCCCTTACCTAGTTTATTTCCCAGCTAACTTGTTGATTGGCCGCCCCGTAGACTTACCCAAAGGAATATTTATCATGTTTGCTTGGGGCGCGATCGCGCTACTTATCAATCGCTTACTTTGGCGAGCTGGCTTAAGACAATACTCCGGCATGGGTGCGTAAAATAAAGCACAAAAAGCCTTAGTACATACTATTTGTATGTCTATGTACGTCCGATGCATATAAATTTTCTGTGCTGTCTTTGTATACAGGTAGCGTACAATCCTTTTCTGTATGATTTTGTGCTTTTTCTGGTTTTTCCTACATGTGTCGAAATTATGCCGTTCTGAGCAGTTAGTAGGCATAGGAAGAAGATTAGGCTATTTAGCTGATGTATCGTCTAAGTAATGTTTACTATGTTGACAGAGACGAGAGCACATCATAGTCATAAGTACTTATCGACAAAGCTCGACAATCGTCTCACTCGACAGACCAAAATTAGGAGCTACTAGGCCTTTATTTTACGCAAAGACTTAGACGTAGTTATGGTCTTAAGGCTGTATAGCTTATGCTTAGCTTCTCTTTAGAGAGGTCTAGGCATTTTCTGACAGGGGCAATCACCACACTTGGAGTTGGAATAAAGAAAACTAATGAGCAGCTTATCTTCCCGAAAATCGTCTACACGGCGGCCGGTTACGTTTCAAAGAACCGCTTTGCCGCTCGTGCCAAGATCAGCACGAGCGACAGCCGTAGCAGACAGAGCACCATTAGTTTCTGTTTCTATGCGGTCAGCACCGATCAAAAGCTCGTCTATTCACGATATTGAAATACCGCTATGCGAGCTATCTAATAGCGAACTGGTGGTGCGATGTCAGATGCAAACAAAAAAAGACAGGGCTGCTTTTGAGGAGCTAGTAGACCGCTATCAGCGCTACGTTGATAAGCTGCTCTATCACTTAGCCTCCGACTGGTCAGATAGGGCAGACTTAGCGCAAGAAGTTTGGATTCGGGTGTACCGCAGTATTCACAGGCTAAAAGAGCCAACTAAGTTCAAAGGCTGGCTAGGTAGAATTACCACCAATCTGTTTTACGACGAGCTGCGCAAGCGAAAACGATACAAAGGCTCTATTTCTTTGGATGCGCCGCTTCATTCTAGCGATGGCCAGTATGACTGGGAACTACCCTCCAAAGACCCCACACCCGCCGACACTATGATGACACAAGAGTTCAATGACCATCTCAAGATGGCGATGGCAGAGCTGCCTGAAGTTTTTCAGCAAACTATTGCTATGAGAGAACTACAAGGACTTTCATACGAAGAAATCGCGACCATTACTGGCGTCTCGCTCGGGACTGTCAAATCTCGTATTGCGCGCGCACGTCAGCGGCTACAAGAGAAACTAAGTATCTACCTAACGCCAGAAAGAATATCTTCTTAGTTCGCTCTTCTTAGTTCGCATAGTTCGCCTGTCGAGCTAATTATAGATAAGCTAGGCTCGAGTAAGTTAGGGTTAGAGCAGGTCAAGGGCAGAGCAGCAGGTTGAGGGCCAGAGCAGGTTGACAGTAGAGCGACTTAGAATCGGAGCACCATGAAGCTAGCACGACACATACGGGTGCTAAGGTTGTTCTGGCAGGTATCTATTGCGGCTGAGCTAGAGTATCGAATTAACTTCATCGTTGCGGTAGTCAGCAGTCTAGGTGGATTAGCTGGCAGCTTATTTGGCCTATTCTTATTTTATAGAACGGACTATACCTTTTCAGGCTGGTCTTGGAGTGAGGCTTTACTGGTACTAGGCATTTTCACGATACTAGAAGGCATGTCGGCGACGTTTCTAGTGCCAAACCTGAACAAGATCGTTCGCTATGTGCAGGAAGGCACGCTCGACTTTGTCCTACTCAAACCCATTAGTTCTCAGTTTTGGCTATCGACACACACAGTTTCTCCGTGGGGTGTGCCCGATCTGATATTTGGGACAATCATCCTTCTCTATGCAGGCGAGCAAATAGGTCTATCGCCTCTAGACTATCTAGCACTGCTTCCCCCCCTATTACTTGGGATTGCCAGTCTCTATAGCCTATGGTTTATTTTGGGAGCCACCAGTATTTGGTTCGTTAAAGTCTACAACGTGACAGAAGTACTAAGAGCCCTATTGGAAGCTGGTCGGTTTCCAATAGATGGCTATCCTGCCGCCTATAGAATATTTTTTACCTTCATTGTTCCCGTTGCGTTTCTCACAACGGTGCCAGCACAAACGATGATTGGTCGCAGCGAACCGGCTTGGCTGCTGGGTTCGGCTTTGCTAGCGGTAGCTTTATTTCTGGCATCAAGGTGGTTTTGGCAGTTTGCCTTGCGATTCTACACAAGCGCATCTAGTTGAAGTGATCTACTCATATCCGTAAAGGATGTATGAAACCCTACTGAATCACAGTGGGAAGCCTGAACATGTGAGAGGATTTTTCCTAACAATTTAGAATACCTTTTAGCGATCGCACAATTTCAACGTATGCCTTCAAACAACCAATCTTTTACCTATAGTCGCCGCACCTTTTTACGAACAAGTGCTTTGGCCACAGGTAGCGTCATTGTATATGGCTGCGCCAATCAGGGACCTCAATCGCTCATAGAAATACTGCATTTCCCCGAACAGGTTTCTCGTCGAGCAGGTGCGCTGAGTGCTAACGTGAGTGGCCGATATGCTAAAAACATTGAGCAGATTAGGTATCGAGTCAACGCAGGTGACTGGATTACCTTTTCAACCGATAGTCCTAGGGTGCCGGCACCACTCTTTACGTTAGAGATGAGGACCGATGAGCTAAAAGAAGGGCCTAACGAGCTGACTATAGAAGCAACCCCCAAGCAGGGAGAGCCCGAAATCACCACGCTCTCTTTCAACTACCAGCCAGCACCTGTCACATTGCCTGTTACCACTGACTGGTCTAGCCTCGATAGTCAGCAGCTAGATGTACAAGATGGCTTTTGGGAAACTTTTTCTACGGACGATGGCTGGCGAGTGCGACCCAAGCCTGGCTATGAAGACTACGACCGGCTACTTAATGTGACAGGCGCTTTTCCTGGCGGTAGACGAGTAGAGACCACGCTAACGCTGCGCAACCAAGACGCTAAAAACTTGTATGGCTTTGGCCTACTGACCATGTGGGGAGGCCATCCTGATGAAGCTGATGTGAGTCCTCGCCGGGGTTGGAGCTTTGGTATCTCTTGGTACTATTCTTTCTATAAAGGGGTAGGCTCAGAGTTTTCTTACAAGCAGGGTGAAGAAAAGCCTGTTTGGCTCTCGGCCTATCGTAACTACGACCACAAAGCTGATACAACGTATCGACTTATTTCAGAGTGTTTTTCAGAAACAGACGCTGCCGGCAAGCATTTGCGCTACCGACAGCAGATGAAGTGGTTTGTCGATGGAGAAGCGGAGCCTGAGGACTGGGTAACGCTAGTAGATCCTAACGGAGAAATGGTACCAGAGGGCGAATATTCGGTGGCAATTGTTGCCCATCGAAGCCAGGTAGAGTTTGGCCCAGTGACGGTGACACCGGTTGAACCTGTTCAGCTTTAGAGCTAACCCAGTAGGCGTACGGCTGCATAGCCAGTGCGCGTCACTTGGCCTCCAATGAATCGATGGTTTCAGCAATCCATAGTTTCAACGGTCACTAGTGTGGTGAGTTCAATGACTAAGCCAGTGTAATAAACTAAACGGTCAAAGCGACGAAGCGACGAGTCAAGTTTTTTGCTGCGTTGGCATGAGCTTGGCCGACTTGGACAAACCTGATTTAAATAGGTCTAGCTTAGGTGGACTGTGAAAAATCTCGTAGTTTTGAAAGAAGCACTCAAGAAAGTCACCCTGGCCAACCTCCCCTAAAGTTGGCCATTGTGGGATGGCCTCTGGCTTTCTCATTTGAGAAGCGTGCTGATCAAGAGCAGTTCTTTTCTGATCTAGCACAGGCTGAATATACACCGCATGCTGAAAGTCTCTGAAAAGAGTAGTGCCTAGTTTGTTTGTTACGATTGCTTTTAGCTGCTCGAGCAACTTTCTTTTACCGCCGCCTGTACGCAATGGGACCCAGGGCCATTGGTGCCAGTACCATATAGGATAGGCATATACCTCGGGCATTAAGGATAGCTGAGCTAGCGCCGTGAGCACTGCTTGCCCCGTAAGTGCATGATCGGGCGGTGTTTCTAGATGGGAGGGAATGAAGATTTCGGCAGCAGGATTCGCTTGCAGGAATTCGCTGATTTTCTCGGTAGCAGCAGCAAGGTTCTCGGCTAGTCGACCGTCACCAAACCCCAGAAAAGTAACGTCTGTGTCGGCTATTCCTAGCGCTGCCGCAGCGGCTAGCGCTTCGCGCTCTCGGATTTCGCGAAGCTCTGCTTCGGCCATTAGCGACGCATGGGAGCGGCTACCATCTGTAACGAATACAAGCTTGACAGCTGCGCCTGCTGCTTTCTTTCGCAGAATGGTGCCACCGCAGCCAAGGGTTTCGTCATCGGGATGAGGAGCAAAAACGATGGCAGATTGGCTTAGATCGGTAAGCGATCGCGTTGCCATTACCTGTTCAAATCGCTTCCGATATAAAGACTGTAGCCATCTCATGATCTTGCATCTCGCATTTGTGGTCGTTTTATCGCCAACCGATAGGCTCTTAAACGTATAGATAGCTGTCTTGCAAAACCGCTTTCAGGCGATTCGTTAGGATACAGTATCTGAGTATAGTAGCGCTCTAGGTCTGAAGCAATCGCCTCCCAGGAGAAAACGTCTACTGCTCTAGCTCTTCCTGCTTTACCAAACTGCTTTCTAAGCATTTGATCGCTCAGTAACTGGGCCATAGCGCTAGCAAGTTCATCTGGCTGTTCGGAAGAAACTAGCAGACCGGTCTCTCCAGATACAACAACATTAGCCATTCCGCCTACGTTGGTAGCAACAGTCGGAACGCCAGTTGCCATAGCCTCGACCAAACTCATCCCAAAAGATTCACTAACGGAGGGATTTACCAAAATGTCTGAAGTTTGAAAGTAGTGGTGCAGCGCCTGATGAGAGACAGCTCCAGGAAAAGATACTTGGTCCTTGAGCTTCGATGGTAGCTTTTCTTTTAGATGGGCTAGATAGTCAACTGAATCAAAGTCAGATAAGCGACTCACCAACGGATCGTCACTGAGATCGGCAAGAAACTTAGAAGAAGTTGGCTGGTTAGGTCCGACGATATGAAGATGGGCGGTTGGGAACCGCTCGGTCAGCTTGGCAAAGGCTTCTATTAGCGTGTGTAGTCCTTTCTCTGGAGAAATCCTGCCTACGAACAGCACATTAGGCCCTGTACCTACATCAGCAACATCTAGCTGCACGGTCTTCTCTAAATTTCTCTTTTTACTATTGATTTCTTGTAGAACAACCTCTTCTACAGCAGCTTCTTTGGATGAAGCTTTTTTCGTGGAGGTTTCAGCAGGCTTAAACTGATCGATATCAACGCCGTTGAACACACGCTGGCAGCGGTCGGCAAACTCAGGAAACTGCGCTTTAACTTTATCCGTAATGTAATCACTACAGCCAATGACCAAATCAGTCTGGGCTAACCGCTTTGCAATGACAGCGTGATCAAACTGATTAAGCCACTCGCAGTGCATATGAAGCACAACTTTAATTTTGGGATTAAAGAGCTTAACAATAGGAACGAATTGGGAGAAGTTGTGAATGTGCGCAATATCGCACTGCTGTCGCCGCAAATCTACAGCAATTCTAAGAATGTAAGGGAGGCTATAGAACCAAGAGCTGATATAAGAGAGCGATGAAAATAGTTTCTCCCCTAGCGCGGCCATCTTGTCATATGCTCTCATTCCCACCACAGAAACGCGTCGATACTCAATGCCTTCGCAGGTTTCTGCAGCAGACTGCTGGCCGTTGCGTCGAGCATAGATAACCGCTTGGGGTCCGGACTGAGCAATTTGAGTACAGGTATCTTGGACAGATGTCTTGTTTTGGACAGGGGTGTCTTGAACAAAGCGCTTGGCTGTTTCGTAGGTCCAGATAGGAATCGATCCTGAACTGACTGGCGCTGTAACAGCATTCCAAGGCTGGTTAATGAAGGCCACTTTCATATAGGGCGTCTCTTTATAAGCTGGTGAATGATTGAGATGGTTTTTCCGGGGCTTCTTTAAAGCGGGCGAGGGAGTGCTGGCAAAAGCTGTCTGTTCTCTAGCTTAGCTAGCTAAGCGCCGGCATTAGGAAACGAACTTGCTGCTCTGGAGCCAAGGGCATGGGTTACCGCGACGCTTGAAGTTGTTGTTTAATGAATATATTGGATCTGACTGCGGTTTTCCTTAAAAGATATCCGCATTCATTTCATCTTTACTGTTCTATAAATCTTATTCAGCGTAGGCTAAAAGCATAAGGGTGGAAGATATTTCTCTGTGAATAGGCTTCTCTATTGCTTTCGAGATGGGGGCTCTACAATTATTAGCGTCTACAGTTATTAGCATATAGATCCAGCCTACAGATTAGACACGACATGTGGATGCGACGGACTAAACAGCAGGCGCTAAAGAATAGCAAGATTATGTTCCAGTTCTTCAACTGTCTTAAGCTCTTGGTTCAGGGCATTAGGTGAAAAGTGCTGTCTCCAGGGACTTACGAACGGTGTCGCTGTTGATAGTAACGTTGTTGATAGTCAACACTGACAGGCAACAATTACAACAGATTACTTTAGGTGTCGAGGGTATTTAGACAGATAGTAGTTCTTACTAGTAGTTTTGCCTATTGGAGCGCTACCAGCAATAGCCTCTGTGTTCATACGATCAATTCCTAGCACCTGTTTTAGCAGTAAAAATCAATCTGTTGAAACGACGGATATTAATCGACTAGCTTGAGTGTCGACGCTATCAGCCGTGCCTCTTTTAGTTTTAGCACGTGCTTAATCGACAGAATGAGACAGCGGTAGGAGGGAGGATTCATAACAGTTAGCTACCAACCGTCTTCTGATGAGCAGCCTCAATAACGGTGTGTACATTGCCACGGGGTAGAAAGTCGCCTTTGATAGTGACTGATCTCGGATCGCAGGCAGCGACGAAGTCATCTAGGATTTGATTGATAGACTCTTCGTGAGAGATATTGCGATCGCGGTAGCTATTGATATACAGCTTGATGGCCTTCAGCTCTACTACCTTTTGATCAGGAACGTAGTGAATGTAGATAGTGGCAAAGTCCGGATAGCCCGAAAATGGACATTTGCAGGTAAATTCGGGCAGGGTGATGTCGATAGTGTATTCTCGCCCCGGTCTAGGATTAGGGAAAGTGATAAGCTCGCCTTCTGCGATCGCTCGCTCACCGTACAGCATTCCTTGAGTCGAGGCCGAGGCAGATACATCTTGAGTGGTCATGTGAAAATAGGTACTAGCGAGCGTCTTAGCTCTCTAGGGTAGCAGGTCTCTATAGACCTTCTATGAGCAGAACTTCTATGAGCAGAACTTCGGACAGAATGTCTATGGAACGAAAGCTTTTAAGACTTGGCGCGGTGTGCTTAGACGCAAGATGCGCTCTAGCAGCCAGGGCGAGAGGCGATCGCACCATACTGCCAAATGCGACTGCCAGCCTACTAGCACTTCTGATGCATCCTTGCCGAGTCCTTGAGTCAGCGCCTTGGCGACCTGCTCTGGGCTCATTGCAATCACACCGCGAAACTTTTGTAGGTCTTTGGCCATATCGGTGTCGGTCAAAGAAGGCAATAGCGTCATTACCTTTACGTTGTGCGGCGCTAACTCCATCCGCAGCGCCCGAGTAAATCCAACAATTGCGAACTTGGTAGCTGAATAGGTTGCCATCGTCGGCGCGGCAATTTTGCCCATGAGACTAGAGACATTTACAATCGTACCGCTGCGGCGAGAGACCATCCGTCGGGCGATCGCACTAGTGACGGTGTACATACCCATCATGTTGGTGGATATTTCAGCTTGCACCTGACTAGAGCGCGACTTCAAGAAAGGCGTCTGATAAGCAATTCCCGCACAGTTGATCAGCAGATCAATATCGCCATAGTCACGCCAAACCCTAGCGATGACGACACTGACGTCTCTAGACAGGGTCAGATCAAGCGCAATAGGGATAACTTCTACATTCAAATGGCGAATGTCATTAGCAACTTGGTGAAGCTGATGGGCATTGCGAGCAATCAAAATTAGACGGCGGATGCCATTTCTGGCAAGTTCGTATGCGATCGCTCGACCAATACCCCGAGAGGCACCGGTAACCAAAGCGATCTTACCTTTGATATTCATCAGTAGAGACCTTATTTTTTGCGTAGTTTTGGCTGCAAGCGCTTTACCGTAGCCAATTGCTTGCAGCTCTGTGCCTATAACGCGCCTGCAAGAAGTAAGGGCGCGAAATAGAGCTGCGGAATAGAACTGTGAAATGAAGTGGTTGAGAAGTGAACCGGTTAAGGAGTGATCAAAGAGAAAGGTAGCGAAGCGGCGCTATACTGCCGGACCCGTTTGACTGCGGCTTGCAGGGTTCAGCAAAACGCGAGCAGTAAATAGGCAAAGCTTCAGCAAAATAGCCACAGCAACTCTCATTAGCAAGTGCTGTACAGCAGAAACACAATAGCTCAAACCATTAGAAAAGGATTGAGCGAGTCGGCTAGACAGAATAGATTTCATGATTAGCAGACCTTTTGGAAATAGTTATGTAGATACGGATGGAAGACGAGCAGAAGCGCGTGTAGATGAAGAAAACAGCGCCTACCCGAATCGACATGCATACGCTAACAACGGGATCACAAATGCGCAACACTTTTTAATTTAAGGGCAATTTTGCAACATTACTTCATACTTTATTGCACATTGAAAAATGCGTACACGTACGGATGTATTGTTGTAAGCCTTTGTGAGCAGGGGCTGCGCTAATTGTTATCTATGAACACTATGAGAGCGATGTGAGAGCGATCGCTTATTCCTGAGTTAGCCAATCTTGAGAAATGCGTTTTTTTGTGAAGCGTTTTGAAACAAAAACAGTCGAAATATTGGAGCAAGCAGGGCAACCCAGTAAACTGCAATGGATAAAGACGTACTTGCTGATACGGATACATTTTGAGTTTTTCTTTGCTGGTAAAAGATCTGTGCTGGCACAGTCTGATATTCTTCGCTGTCACCGCCTTGGGTTACGTCTTCGTCTCAGGCAGCCTATACGGCTTTTTTTTCCTTAGACGCGGCTCACGGTCTGCGCTCATTGCAACTAACCCATCCCAAGAGCGCTTCTTTCTAAGCAGCCTCTGGACCGCTTCTATCCGGGCCTCTTCTATCTGGACCTCTGTTCGTCACGATGTCGTACTTTCGCTGTGGTCCTCCGTCATATTTGCGGTCTGTGCATCGATTATGACCACCGTCTACACGCTAGGCTATACACGACTGTATCTAGATCCTGCTGCATATGGCTGGTGGTACATCGGCTTTAGTCTCTGCCTAGTACTACTCCTGCAAGATACCTATTTCTACTTCACTCATCGCCTTGCACACCATCCCAAATGCTATCGGTGGATGCATAAGGGCCACCACGACTCTAACAATCCCACGCCTTTTACTGCTTTCTCCTTCGATCCAGCCGAGGCGCTGATTCAAGCGCTCTATTTAATCGGGGCCGTATGTATCATTCCGATGCATCTTGCCGTGCTGTGCGCGGTTGTATTAGTGATGACCCTTGGCGCGCTCATTCATCACTTCAGCCTGCGCATGTTCGAAGAATCAGCCTTCGGTCAGTGGTTGGGTAGCTGGATGATTGGTCCTATGCATCACTGGTTTCATCACCGGAAGTACAGCGTGCACTATGGCCTTTATTTCACCTTTTGGGACCGGCTGCTAGGTACACACTGCTACGATTACAAAGATGTATTGAGTCCTCAGACCAGCGGTATCGAGAAAACGTCTCTATCTATAGCGCCAAAATCTCAATCTAAAACCCTAGCTTTTTCCATACCCTTTAAGAAAGCATCCTAAGCACAACGGCAGACGAGCGCAGAGGAAAATGCCGATACTTTTGCCGATATTTTTGATAGCTAAGCTAGCTAGGTATTTGCTATCTACTCAGGTAACTAGTCAGGTACGCCCCAAACCGGCTAGGCTAAAAGTGCTTTGTCAACACTGCTTATAACTCTGCTTAGCCAACGCGCCTCTAAACCTATATGCGACATCTCATTACCAGCGCTCTGCCATACATCAACGGGATCAAGCACCTAGGAAATTTGGTGGGTTCCATGCTGCCTGCAGATGTGTACGCTCGCTTTTTACGCCAAGAAGGCGAAGAGGTGCTCTACATCTGTGCAACAGATGAACATGGCACGCCTGCCGAGATTGCCGCGCTAGAAGAAGGGTTAGAGGTTGCTGATTTTTGTCAGCGTCAGTATGAACGACAGGCAGAGATATATCAGAAGTTTGGTCTGTCTTTTGACTATTTCGGTCGGACATCTTCAGCAGAGCAAAAAGAGCTGACTCAGTATTTTTATCGTGCTCTAGACGAGCAGGGTTTCATTGAAGAGCACGAAACTCGTCAGGTGTATTCCATCGCCGATCAGCGCTTTTTGCCAGATCGCTATGTAGAGGGAACCTGTCCAAACTGTGGCTACGAGAAGGCTAGAGGCGATCAGTGCGAGAACTGCACTAAGCTATTGAGTCCAACGGATCTCATTGAGCCCCGCTCGGCAGTTTCTGGAAGTACTGATGTAGAAGTTCGCACTAGCCGCCATCTGTTTTTAAGACTCGACCGGCTCAGTGATGATGTGCGTAGCTGGGTTGATCAGCAAACCGAATGGCCAAACTTGACCAAGTCTATCGCGTACAAATGGCTAGACGAAGGACTGCAAAGTAGAGGTATCACACGCGATCTGAAGTGGGGAGTGCCTGTTCCCAAAGAGGGCTTTGAAGATAAGGTTTTCTATGTTTGGTTTGATGCACCGATTGGCTATGTGTCGGCGACGAAAGCATGGGGAGAGACCACCGGGGCCGATTGGAAAAGCTGGTGGTACGACACAAAAGATGTGAGCTATACGCAGTTTATGGCAAAAGATAATTTGCCGTTTCACACAATTATGTGGCCTGCGACAATTTTAGGGACGCGCGAGCCGTGGAAACTAGCGGACTATATCAAGGGATTCAACTGGCTGAACTATTACGGGGGGAAGTTTTCGACGAGTTCTAAGCGCGGGGTATTCTTAGACCAGGCGCTGGAGATTGCGCCCGCAGACTATTGGCGCTATATGCTGATGGCGTCTGCGCCGGAGTCTGCCGATTCTGCGTTTACTTGGGAACAGTTTCAAACCAAGGTGAATAAGGAGCTAGCGGACAACTTTGGTAATTTTATCAATCGGATTTTGAAGTTTACGGCGTCGCGTTTCGGCAATGAGCTACCGGCAGGCGGTGAGCCGGGTGAAGCGGAAGCTGAGTTAGAAGCGAAGTGTAAGGAAATGGTTGAGACGCTGCGATCGCATCTCTTCAACAAGGAGTTCCGTAAAGCAACCGAAGCACTCAATGCCCTGTGGTCAGCGGGCAATCAGTACATTGATGTGCGTGCGCCTTGGAGTTTGTTCAAAACAGACAAGGACGAAGCGGCGGTAGTAATTCGCACCTGTATTAATCTCATTCGGTTGTATGCAATCATCTCTGCGCCATTTATCCCGACCACAGTAGAACAGCTATTCGAGGCGCTGCATCTGACCGAAGCAGAGCGCCGCAGCACAATGAGTGCGGCTACAGACCTGTCCATATTGACAGCGGGTCGGAGCTTCGATGTGCCCCCTGTACTCATTCAAAAAATTGACGATGAGCGTGTTGCTGAGCTAAAGGCACAGTACGGCGGAGAGTAGCCCACGGCAGAACTAACTGCCAGTTCTTTAAGCAGCCAGTTCTCGGGCAACCAGTTCTCTGGACAACTCAACAAAAGCTATATCAGTAGTTCTCGCCTAGTGATAGGGGATCAGGTCTGTGCTTACCAGGTTGTAGGACGGTCGTAGGACTTATCCCCAGAGTCTTGAGAAAAGCGATCTTGTATCGAGGTGAGACTGAGACGCTTTGGTTTCGACCGTAGGTAATCTTTAGGCGATTGTGAGAGAGGGCAGGCGAAAGAGAAAAAGACCGTATTGCGGTAACCATGTGGATTTGGTCGAGTGAAACCGCCCAGCTAAACGGGCCAGAATATATGTGTAAAACTGCGGCGTCAATGCGATAGCAAGTGCTAAAAAGCAGCCATGCGGGCAGGAGGATCAGCGGAGCGATCGCGCTTACCACTAGAGACAATGTAGTTGAGTTTGCATCTGCTAGGACAGACATTGCAGCTCTGACGGTTAGCAGAGGAAAACTCACAACCCCCAAATAAAACCAGGCATCAATAGCGGATCGAAAGAACATACTGAGTACCGAAACTAAGAGACGTTCTAAATGCACCTTTCCAATCACCGTAGATATCGGCCAAAGGATAGATATCGGCAATAAGGTCTACTGCGCTTAGGTTACCCAGCAAAAAATTTTGATACCTATCGCAGGTGTCCTGATGCGTTAGGCTACTTACGGGTTGAGAGTTAGCCACATTGGTAGGACATAAGCCCCTAGCAAGCGAAGCAACTCAACCAAAGGCTATAGAAAGCTATAGATGTCATGATGATAGAGGCCGCCACTTTAGCCGTGCTGCATGACAAATTTTAACCGTGACAAGCTTTTGCGGCTGATGCTTTTAGCCTTCGCCAGCACGTTGATCACCCTGCTAGGGCTCACGTTAGCTAGCTGCCAAAACAGAGGGCAATCAGTAGGTGGTGCCGATGAAGTTCCTTTTATCGCAGTGACTCAGTCAGTGGAGAATTTGGCTTTTAATGCTGTGCGCGATGGGATAAAAGACGAGCTAGCAGAGATGGGCTACGAAGAGGGTGAAGCGCTGCGGTGGGAGTGGCGGAGCGCACAGGGAAATCCAGTAAAGGCCGCTCAGATTGCTGATAAATATGTATGGGCAAGACCAGATGTGATCGTGGCGATCGCTACGCCTAGCGCCCAACCACTTGTCACGGCAACGAAGAACACGCCAGTTATCTTTTCAGCGGTCAGTGATCCGATAGAGGCTCTGTTAGTTAAGAACATCGAGAGACCTGGCGGCAATACTAGCGGCGTTAGCGATCGCCCTCCGGTTATCCGGCAGCTAGCGCTGATTAGAGAAATAATGCCTACCGCCACTACAGTCGGTATCATTTACGATGCTACCGACGCCAACTCAGTCAGCTTGATTTCTCTAATCAATGAAAATACCACAGAGAAAAGTCTAACTATTCAGGCAGTTACCGCTTCTACCGATAGCGAAGTAGAAACAGCGGCCAATAGTTTAGCTGGGCTGGTTGATGCGATTTACGTCTTACCTGATAGTCGTGTGATTTCAGCGATCGCATCAGTTATTCAAGTGAGTCAAAACAATCAAATACCGGTATTTGGTGGAGACAAGAGCGTAGTAGAAAGCGGTGCGATTGCAACTATTAGCTTCGATTATTACGGTATGGGTCGCCAAACTGGCGCGATGGTAGCCAAAGTGCTCGAAGGCAACAGAGCCGGAGATTTGCCTGTAGAATTCGTTGAAGATTTAAGACTATTAGTCAATTTAGCAGCGGCTGAATCAATGGGCATTGAGCTACCGGCATCGGTCACCTCACGCGCAGACGAAACGCTATAGATACAAAATTCTGTAGCGCGAGCCTATAGAACCAGGGCTTTGGAGTCATAGCATTAGCACCACAGCTATAAGACTACAAATCCAAAACCTAAAAACACCAAATCACTACAGGGTTAGTAAAAGTCCGGAATATCCAAGAGCACCTAGCGCAAAGGTCCAGAACCGACTTTCTCTGTCTTTCGGCAATTCTTCTTTAAGCACGTTCAAGATTATGCCACCAGCGAGGAAAGCAAACAGTACAGCGGTGAAGGCTTGACTGATTTCTGTTTGAGTTCCCACAACCCAGCCTAAAATAACCGCTGCTGCCAAAATCCAGCGTCCAATGCGCTTATACGATCGCTTGTGATCTTCCCATAGACTATAGTCATTGGTGACAAAATGGAGCGCCATTGCAATCACATAAACGAGTAGGCCCATTGTCCCCGGTTCCTCGCGATGCGTCAGCAAATAACCAATCAGCGCGTTATATAAAGCAAAAGACACCATATGTAACCAGAACACGCCCGGCTGCGTAGCGTCTTCTTCGCCATTTTCCACACTCTGCTGTCGAGATACTTTGGCTGTTCGCTCTAAGCCGTAGAACGCCATCATGCCCAATAGAGCCACAACGTACACGTGGTGCTCTACGGCTACTAGCATGGCGACGTTTTCACGAAACTCAGTTTGCGCTGCGCTTAGATCGGGTAGTACATGAACAAAAACATATGCAACCGAGACACCGCTACCTAGTGATAGCCAACGACTGCGAGGCGTCCGCCGCAAAAATTTAAAGCGACTGGCAAAAATATGCACTGTTGCCAGCAGTAGCGCTGCTAACCCCGATAGCAACACAATAGACGTACTCGCGGCCTCGTTCATTTAGTCTCGTTCATTTGGAAGTTACTCAGCGTCCACTGATCAGCGTCTATCAGGCCTACATCTATTAAATTCAGATAGACAAACCTTAGATAGATGGGCTACCGCTGCGTTTTGCCTGCGAAGCGCTTTGTTGAGAAAGCGCATCTACATCTACAGCTTCATCGCTTAGATTACCTTGAGCGCGGCTAACATCAGCAGGCGTCGCCTCAGGAACATCACCCGTACTCGCAGTAGTATCAGCAGGAGAACAAGCGGTTGTTATTAGAAGTAGGCATAAGCTAGCAGCCAAGACTACGATCACGCGGCGTAATCTAACGAAAAGGGAAGCTTCATTGACAAGAGAAAAAGTACTCATAGAGACTCCTATTATTATCCTGAACATTTGTGAGCGTGCGATCGCGGCCAAAGTGAGTATGGCCAGAGCAGTATCAGTCGAAATATATACCCCTCTGGTATAAACATTAGGCCTATGGCGATACCTTTGTCTTCTGACTGAAGACAGACGTTAAACTCAACCGTTACAGTTAAAAAGATTAGGCTACACACAAAAAACTAAGGCTCATCATGAACAACGAATGGGTTCGGCTCACTGTTCTACTCACCCTTCTCTTACTTGTCGTTTTTCCCTTCGCTGGATTAGCCCCTCTCACTCTATTGTTCTTCGTCGGCATCTGCGGCTGGGCCTTCCGTATTGCTGGAACTATCATTAGTGCGACAGAACCAACAGAATTAACAGAATCTGACTGATAGCTATTGCTCCTTCAGTTGGCTGTCAGCTAGATGTTGGTTAGCTATATGTTGGTTAGCTATATAGGAAAGATAGGAAAGCATCTCAGCAGTAATAGCTGGGCAAAAACCAAGGAATGACTAGTGAGCTGTTTCTTGAGGTAGATAAATTTGTGAGTAAGCGCTATTTAAACGCTGCTTTGGGAAGATAAAAGAACAAGACAAAACCGCTTTCCTTATAAAAGAAATTATTTTTCGATAGGGAGACACTAAGTGACTATTTCCGCTGATCAAATACCTGCTCAGGAACAGAACAAGCAGCCCGCACACGAATCTGAGATGACGCCTTCGCCGATTTTTGATCGCGATAGCTACAAAGGTAGCGAAAAGCTCAAAGGTAAGATTGCTCTGATCACAGGAGGTGATAGCGGTATCGGTCGTTCTGTTGCAGTTCTATATGCTAAGGAAGGGGCTGACGTAGCAATTTCTTACTTGGACGAACAGGAAGACGCTGAGAAAACCAAGTCGCTAGTAGAGGCACAGGGGCAGAAATGCCTGCTGCTGCCAGGAGACATCAGCAACGAAACGTTCTGCCAAGAGGTAGTGCAAAAGACTGTAGACGAGTTTGATCAGATTGATATCCTCGTGAGTAACGCGGCAGAGCAGTACATGGAGGAGGACTGGGAGGGAATTGACGCCGCTAGACTAGGCAGCATCTTCAGCACTAATGTCTTTCCAATGTTCTACTTCACAAAGGCAGCCTTGCCACATATGAAAGAGGGAAGTGCCATTATCATCACAACGTCGATCAATGCTTACAAAGGAAATGCTCCACTGCTGAGCTATTCAACGACGAAAGGCGCTAATTTGGCCTTTTTGCGATCGCTCTCGCAGCGTACCCTTGAAAAGGGTATTCGTGTCAACGGCGTTGCGCCCGGTCCCATTTGGACGCCCTTCATCCCTGATGCGTTTCCCGCTGAACAGGTCGAGGGATTTGGTAAGCAGGTACCGATGAAGCGCCCGGGCCAACCTGTTGAAGTCGCTACTTGCTTCGTCTTCTTAGCCTCTGAGGACTCGTCTTATATGACAGGTCAAGTACTCCATCCGAATGGTGGCGTTGTTGTCGGTGCATAGGCAGCAGGACACTGTTTCCTGATAGCCGATCACAAATCTAGACATTTCACACAATAGCCCTCTGGCCTAATTAAGCTAGAGGGCTATTTTTGTTGGAGAAGCCAAACTGAACTTCTATTTTTAACTCGTATGAACTTCTATCTTCAGCCAACTTCTACTTCTACTTCTAAAAGTAGTCACTGACCTTAAGCCTGACGTGAGTAATACTCAACCACCAGCAGCTCATTAACATTCAAAGCGACCCATTCGCGTTCAATCACACCTGTAACCTTAGCTTCTAGCTTGCCCTTATCGAACTCTAGGTGAGTGGGAACATTAGCTAGGCCCGGAAACTCCAAGTTACCAGTAACCAAGTTCTTGGAAGCATCTCTACCGCGTACCCCAATTACATCACCAGGACGGCACTGATAGCTAGGAATGCTAACCACACGGCCATTAACCGTGATGTGACCGTGATTTACAACCTGACGAGCAGAGGGGATAGTAGGCCCCATGCCCAAGCGAAAGATGGTGTTATCCAACCGCATCTCTAACTGCTGTAAGATCACTTGTCCTGTAGAACCTCCGGCTCTACGTGCTTTTTTCACGTAGCGAAGGAGCTGGCGCTCGGTAACACCATAGTTGTAACGAAGCTTTTGCTTCTCTTCTAGACGGATACAGTACTCAGATTTCTTTTTCCGAGCCTGACCATGTTGTCCAGGGGGATACGCTTTCCGAGCCGATTTGCGGGTTAGACCCGGCAGGTCGCCCAAGCGGCGCACCACTCTTAGGCGAGGACCTCTATATCGAGACATTATTTCTCCAAAAAAATGTTTGCAGATCTCGCAGTATAGCTTAGCAACCGCTTTGGCTACAAATAGCCCAGCAACCGAACCACTACTCCAATCACGACAGAGGATCGTCCTAGGTTAGGCCAATTCTTATTCTTGGCTAATGCTCATACGCTAATGCTTTTAGACCAGCACCTTCTTCTCAACCGGCGCGGCTATCTTCTGCTTTCTAAAGTCAACAGCTTGCTTTAGTAGCTGCCACGCAGGGGGTGATAGCACAGCGGGAAATCCAAGCGCAGCGGTTGCTTTGAGCTGCTTTTGCTTGAGCGCAACGATCGCCCAGTGCAAGTGTAAATATTGGTGAATGGTCTCTAGCTTGGGCAAACGCGTCTGATGCTGCTGACTCACTTTGGGATAGATCCGATCTTTCATCAGGATGTTGGTTTCTAATCGGCGCTGAATGCTGATTTTTTGGTCATAGCCACCAGGCCAAACCGTGCGATAGGCTAAGCACTGATTAATAAAAAGAGCGTCGCCATGCTCAGCGACGCGAATCCAAGAGTCGATATCGTCACAGCTAGTCATGGTAGTATCCCAGCCGCCGGATTTTAGAAACGCATCGCGTCGAACGGCAACTTGAATGGGCGTGCCAAATGGAACGGTTTCGAGCAGCATACCGTAGTGAATATCTGCCTGCGGAATATAAAAGATATCGCCAGGCCCCGTAGACGGGGTGCGACTGAGCTCGGTGCCTGCGACATCGACTTGAGCAGCTTGACAAGAGCAGATGACGGCTTCAGGACGTAGCTTAATAGCTTGGCTCATAACTTCAATACAGTCCGTAGCCAGATAGTCATCGTCATCTACTAGCTTAATCCACTCTCCGCTAGCGGCTTTTACCCCAGCATTCACCGCGCCAGCGTGACCCAAGTTAGAAGCATTGCGAACGTATACTATTTGCTCTTCGCCTAGGCTCTTTTGCAGAGACGTTAAATAGTCTTGCGTATCGTCTGTAGAAGCATTATCAGCAATCACTATCTGACAAGAAACCGTTTGATCAAGAGCTGATTGAATAGCCCGCTTGAGCAAATCCAAACGATTGTAAGTAGTGATCACAATGCTAAAAGGCACAGCGGCCATAGCGGCATACTCCTGTTTAATAAGGGGTCTTTAATAAGAGGTCAATCGATTTAATCAAGTATTCTAGATAGACCGTTGTGGGTAGGCTAAAGATTATCTGGAAATAGCTCGATTAGACAAAGGAATTTGCGACTCCCCACCCGTTCGATATCGCTAGATAAGAAATTGATTAGAAGAGATATTTTCCGGTCAGTTAGTGGGTTAGAACGTTAGACTAATCACCAGTTACATCTATAAATATTAACGACACACCTCATGCAGCAGCCCGTTTCTCCCGCCACGGCCAGCTCCCTTCAGGCGCTCGCACAGAGAAAGCGATTTTCCAGAGAGGCTAAGCGATCGCAGCCCACTCGTCAAGCGTTAGGAGCGGCTAGAGTAGGGGCCGGTGCCAGCATACTGGCAGCTTCACTACTGTTAGGGTGGCTAGGCAAGACGCCTGCAATGGCTAGACCCTTTTCTGGGAGCGTTGCGCCTTCGGAAACAGTTGCACAGATTACTACCCCTGCCAAAACTAACGAACTCACTGCTCAGACAGCTCAGACAACTCAAACTGACCAGACGGCTCAAACTGACCAGACAGCCCCTGCGGACACAGCGCCTGCCGATGAGGCAGGCACGCTAGAAGAGTCAGACGCTATAGAGTACGGCGATCTGCTTCAGAAAATTGACGATGGTGAGGTTGAAGAAGTAGAGCTAGATCAGGTCAATGGCATTGCCTATGTCACGCTAAGGTCTGATGAGGAAGATGACAGACCCCACGAAGTCAAAATCTTTGTTAACGACCGTAATTTGGATCTGCAAGAGCGGCTGAACGCCAGCGACATCAGCTGGGATGTGAGTCGCAATCCCGATAGAGGTACGGTTACGAGCCTGATTACCACTGGCATTTTAGTGATGCTAGTAATCTTTGCGATGGTAATGCTGCTGCGGCGTTCGGCTAGCTCTGGCGGCGGCGCGATGAGCTTTGGCCGCTCCAAAGCGCGCTTTCAGATGGAAGCTAAAACTGGCGTGATGTTTGAGGACGTCGCCGGGATCGATGAGGCAAAAGAAGAGCTACAAGAAGTTGTGACCTTTTTGAAAAATCCCGAACGGTTTACAGCGATTGGAGCGCGTATTCCTAAAGGGGTGTTGCTAGTAGGGCCACCAGGAACGGGTAAAACGCTGCTCGCCAAAGCGATCGCAGGTGAAGCCGGTACGCCTTTCTTTAGCATCTCTGGCTCCGAATTTGTCGAAATGTTTGTCGGGGTTGGCGCATCTCGCGTTCGCGACCTGTTTAAAAAAGCTAAAGAGGCTGCTCCTTGTATTGTCTTTATTGATGAGATTGACGCGGTAGGTCGACAGCGTGGCACGGGCATTGGCGGCGGTAACGACGAGCGTGAGCAAACGCTAAACCAGCTATTGACTGAGATGGATGGCTTCGAGGGCAACAGCGGTATCATTATCATCGCGGCCACTAACCGCCCCGACGTATTGGACGCCGCGCTGCTGCGCCCCGGTCGATTCGACCGTCAGGTAACCGTAGATCTGCCTGGATTTAACGGTCGTCTAGGCATCTTGGAAGTACATGCTCGTGATAAGAAGATTGCTGAAGACGTGAAAATAGATGCGATCGCTCGTCGAACACCTGGATTTTCGGGAGCGCAGCTAGCGAACCTACTCAACGAAGCTGCAATTTTGACCGCTCGCCGTCGCAAGGACGCCGTCACTATGTTGGAGGTCAACGATGCAATTGACCGACTTACTATGGGTCTTAGCCTGACGCCCCTGTTAGACAGCAAGAAGAAACGCCTGGTGGCCTATCACGAAGTTGGCCATGCGCTCGTAGCAACGCTTTGCAAACATGCCAACCCGCTGAATAAAGTGACTATTATTCCGCGTTCTGGCGGCGTTGGCGGCTTTGCTAGCTTTCTACCCAAAGAAGAGCAAGTAGACGATGGGCTGCTGTCCTATAGCGAGATTGTCGATTATTTAGCCGTAGCTCTCGGTGGACGAGCAGCCGAAGAGGTGATCTTTGGCCATGACGAAGTCACAGTAGGTGCGAGTAATGACATTCAGCAGGTGACTCGAATAGCGCGTCAGATGGTAACTCGTTACGGCATGTCAGAGCTAGGGAGCTTTGCGCTTGAGAGCGAGAACTCGCAGCCCTTCTTGGGCCAAAGCAATCTGATGGGCGGCGGTCACGAATATTCGGACGAGCTAGCAACTCGAATTGATGAAAAGGTGAGAGCGATCGCAGGTAGAAGCCTTACTCGTGCCATTGAGATCGTTCGAGACAACCGTATGTTAGTTGATCGGCTCGTCGACACTTTAATCGAGAAAGAAACTATTGACGGCGATGAGTTCCGCGATATCGTCAGCGAATACACCGTTCTGCCAGAAAAAGAAGAGGTTAAGATAGCTGGCTAGCTATAGCATTTGCCTAGATAGCTTAGGACACGCGTTCAGTCCTAAGCTACTGCAAGCAAAGTAGCTCTACCCGTAAGTGTCTTAATGTATTGGTATTGGGGCCGCTTGCTGTAGTGAACAGACCGTAGTAGACAGCTAACGTGGCAGTGAGGCGCGGCGTTGATCATCGGCCATCGCTTGTAGAACCAAACCTGGATCCACCCACTCGCCCTGGTAGCGCATTCCCCAATGCAAGTGCGGTCCGGTTGTGCGACCAGTCATCCCTACTCGGCCAATGCGATCGCCCGTATGCAGCGCCTGTCCTTCTACAATCTGCACACCGCCAGAGCCATCGACAAACATCCTACGGCCTCCATCAGTAGTGACATAGCCCTGCATATGACAGTATACGTGTGTCCAATCGCCCGATTCGACCACAACCGACGTACCACAGGCGCTATCATCAGAAACCTCCACTACGCGCCCCTCCCACCAGTTGCGAATGTAGCTACCGCTAGGCGCAGCAATATCAATTCCGTAGTGAAAGCCCGAACCGCGATAGCCATAGGGCGAGGTGTAAGCCTGAAAATTTTCGACAGGAAAAGAAGCAATCATCCAGGGCTCACTGCTTCTGGCTATCTGAGTATCTACTAGCTGCACCTCAGAATGGGCGTCAGGAAAGGCCTGTGCTGCCTGCCGCAGCGATTGGGGAACGGCTTCACCAAAGCCAAAGGCGACTAAACCACCGGCAAGCAGCAATTTTCTACAAGAAACGCGATGCCGCTGAGGAAACCGCTGTTGAACAAAGCTAGATAGAGACAACCGTACCGAGGAAAGGAATGTTCGCTGCATACAAAGAGGTAGATATTTGCTATGTGAGGAACTTAACTAATACGTGAGGAACTTAACTAAGCGTGTACTAAGTGTTTATACTGAAAAATCTTTACCAGTCCATCTTGCTCGTCAAGGTATCGCCTTGAGAATCGCCTATAAAAAGAACGAACTTTATTCAAATGTAAAGTGTTGCAAGTAGCGTACCCCGAAACATCAGTGGGCATCGGGAGCGAAGACAACCACATAAGCGTTTCTAATCAAGATATTTTATATTGATTAGATAAAGTTTATAGAGGGAGGTAAAAATGGCTACTTCTAATACAGCCTTCAACGCCGTACCTTACATCACACGCAGAATCAGTATATTTGCGGTTACATTGCTTCACAACCTCTATCGGCTGTGCTGTATTCGTCGCTGTGTTTGCTATCTGAAGATTGTTAGGTAGCGAACTTTTTCAATTAGTTGTTTCGGCTCAATAGGTTTGCTGAGCGTATCGTGATGAGCCATATGAGAAGATTCAGAACTCGGCTTATCTATCAGCGCTAAAACCTTGGCATCCATCGCGGTAATCGCAAGCTGTATCTTTTTAAGATTGCCAGAATCGTGGCCTAGTAAAGAGAGATCGGCAATGAGCATCGCCGGCTGCAGCGACTCTATCTGAGTTAGGATAGCTTCGGCCTCTATGTGCCAAATAACTTCGTAGCCATCGGCTGTGAGCAGGTCGCAGATGATAGCAGCAGTGTTTTCTTGTGATTCTAGTAAGAGTATGCGCTTCGACTCTCTGCTTAGCGTAACGGGGATCTGGTAGCGATCGCTGACGCTCTTTGAGGTTTGAGCAGGCAGCCGCACACAGAAAGTCGATCCTTTACCAACTTGAGATTTGACATGGATGGTACCGCCGTGCAGCTCAACTAAGCGCTTAGTCATCGCTAGGCCTAGACCCGTGCCGGAGTATTGACGCTGGAAAGGAGACTCTAGCTGCTTGAATTTTTCAAACAGCAGTCCTTTCTTAGCTTCGGGGATGCCAATGCCCGTGTCTTCGACCTGGAATACGCTAACTTGAGCCTCACGCCGAGCGTGTAGGGTAACGCTTCCCCCCTCCGGGGTGAATTTGATAGCGTTGTGGACTAAGTTAGAAAGGATTTGCTGTAACCGCCTAGCATCAGCGCAAAAGCTGTCTTCGTGAGCATCGATCTCTAGCGACAGCAATAGCTGAACGCCTTGTTTATCAGCAGTTGGCTGAAACTGACCAACAACAGCATCAACCAGCGAGCGTAGAGAGAATTCGCTGATGTCTAAAAACGATCGCCCCGATGAAATCTTGGCGAACTCCAAAATATCGTTGATGATACCGAGCAGCTGCTCTCCGCTGTGGTTGATGGTGTCAAGATAGCTGCGCTGGCGATCGCTTAACTCGCCAAAGGACCAGCGCAACAGTGTTGCCGACATACCAATAATGTAGGTGAGCGGCGTTCGCAGCTCGTGGCTCATAGTCGAAAGAAATTCTCCCTTCGTCAGGTTAGCTGATTCGGCAGCTAGTAGAGCATCGTGTAGGTTCTGCGTCCGCTCTACAACGCAGCTTTCTAGACTTACTGTTTGCTCTCGTAGCTGTTTGTAGAGTTCTGCCTGACTGATGGCGACGGCCAGGTGTTCGGCAATGTGCTGCAGGAAGAGTACTTCAGTTTCTTGCCAGTGACGAGTGCGATCGCACTGATGAGCGATCAACAGCCCCCACACCTGATTTTGCACAATGATAGGCGCAATAATCTCTGATTTGATCCTGGCGCAATGCAAAAAATCTAGCAGGCAGGGCGTATGAGCATAGCGCTGGTCGACATCATCAACCGCGACGGGCTGGCCCATGATGTAGCGATCGCGAATAGACGACGTGAGCCCAAAGCATTCAGCTTCCGACCAATTCAGCACAGAGGGAATATCTTCAGAGACGCGTGATTCATAGGTGATGTAGCCAGCATGAGTACGTCGACCGGTGACTGTGCGGCTGTTGCCATCAAAGTCGGTAGTGGCTCTATCAACTAGACGTTCAGGCCCACTGATGCCACCACCGATGCCACCACCGATGCCATCTGTAGAAGAGGATCCAGTAGAAGACAGCGATGAGAAATCTACCGATTCCACTTGATCGAACTGATAAACCACGAGCCGGTCTGCTGACAGAAAGTCCCTAACTTGGGCTACCGTCGTCTCTAGAATGGAAGGAAGATCTAGACTATGGCGAATGCGGGTAATCACCTGATTGAGCAACAGGCTCTGCTCTACCTGGTTTGCCAAAGTGTCTTGAGTCATGCCGTCGGGAGACTCGGCGAGCCGTTTTGTCCAAGCGAGGACCAAGTCTTCTTTTCCTGGGCCCTCTTTCTTCGAGTTTTCTTTCTTTAGGGTTTCTTTGTCTAAACTTTCTTGCTTAGGCTTTTTATGCTTTTCTACTTTTAGAGAATGATTTTTAGAAGACTCAGTTTGCCACTTCATAGAGTTTGGTGTCCGTGCAGGCACAGGTAGAGGCGAGGATGTGTTACGGCGCTGTGAGCTTGGCAAGGAGCTACTGTGAGGTACCTCGCGATCGCTGGCATGAGGCACTAGCTGACGGACGAAGTCAGAAATGGTTTGACGATTAAAGCTGAGCTGGATTTGGTAGGCAGGTGGTATGACTGTAGACGCTACGGCCTGCGCTATTGCTGCCTGAGTCAGGTCAGACTTTTGGGACGTCAGTAGATGCCGTTCCGAAGAGCGTAAGTCGTTAAGCTGAGACGCTGATACAGGCCCATAGCTTTCGGAAAATGGCTGACCGGTCAGCGGTGTAGCAACTAGCAAGACGCTGAGATCAGCTGATTGCATGCAGACAAATCGTTGAGCGACTGCGGCTGTCGGCAGTGGCTGTTCGGAGCGTGCTTTTTCTGACAGCGGCTTTTCTGGGCGCCGTGAGTCTGGGCGCTGTGAGAGATGGGGCAGGAACTGATCTTCTGTCATCACTGACTCAAACAAGTAAGCTTGTTGGATCAAGGTCTCACTCAGGCGTTGATAGCTTTCGAGCGAGACTTGTTGAGTAGCAGTGAATTGCCGGGAGGTTTGCATTGTTGAGTGCGACAGAAGAAACGTATACCCGCGAATCTAAGAAAACATGATCTATGCAAAGTGATGTTCTCTTGCTGAAGCGGATTAAGAGGTTGTGTGAGGTTTGAACGTTTTATCTAGTCTTGCTTTTTATCTAGCTTTGCCTTTTGTCTAGTTTTATCTTCATTGTCTAGTCTTCCTTTTCGCGAACGTAGCACGCTTGAAACTGAATCACGAACATAGACTTACCGATAAACTGACCGATAGCAGAGACGAAAGCAATTCTTGGCGATATGTCAGCTTTGTAGACTATTAGCTTTGCCAACTGCCAGTAGTTTGTGAGCTGAGGGTAAACGCGATGGTAACGGTTTTGCTTCGATCGGCTTTACAAAGTTTAGGGCTAAAGTTCACAGCTAGAGAAGTAGCATGACTTAGATCAAAGTAGTAACATCTAGTGCAAAAGTTTTGAGCCTGTTCTAAAAAGTAATTAATGTTAAGAAAGTTCAAAACCTATTAATATTTCAATTAGTTGATCATCTGTTTCTAAACGAATCGTTAGCTTAAGAAACTAGTCAGGGTAGTGAGATAGCCAAGAACATTAGTTTGTTAGAGTCATTCAGTCAAAGCTATTGATCAACTATCTGAATCGTAGCGCCCGTTTCTCTCCATTCGCGATTATCCCAATAGTTCTTTTATATTTCCAGCTTTTGTATGCATCGTTTAGCCGCAACGCCGGGTGGGTGGGACAGCCGCACAGAAGGGGTCGTTTTTATCGATCAAAAACCTGCTCCGATTGTCGTGTTGACAGCTGCTGATACCGATATCTGTGCGATCGCGCAAGCTCTCGAACGGCTACCGGCAGATTTCAGCGAGATCCGTACGCTCAACCTTCTACAGCTCCAGCAGCAGCTCACTATCGATACCTACGCCGCAGAAGTTCTAAGTCACGCTCGGCTAGTGGTTCTGCGAATGTTAGGCGGCCGGGCCTATTGGCCTTACGGACTAGAGGTGGTAAAGGCTACCGTTACCCAAGCCGGTGCCTCCCTGATTGTCATACCAGGTGACGATCAGCCTGATCTAGACTTAATGAGTCACTCCACTGTCTCTCTATCAGTTGTCAATCAGTTATGGCAATACTTTACCGAAGGAGGCGTTACTAACATATGCAATGGTTTGCAATACATTAGTAACAAAACGCTATCAACTAAGTACAGCATTACATTGCCTCAAATAGTACCTAAAATTGGTGTTTATTCATCTGCTAAACAGGAGAGCAAACAGACAGAAAAAATTACAAAATCCTTTGACCTAAAAGATCCTTCGCAAGACAAAGAGACGTTGCGTTTGAATCAAAAACCAGGCTTTTCTATAGATACGTCTTCACAAAAATCCATCGGGATTAAACCGAACGATATTCAATCAGAACATCTCAAAAAAACGACTGAGTTAGCAGTCAGCTTCTCCTCTGGTTTGATAGCAGGAGCTCGTATTGGCATTCTGTTCTACCGGGCCCATTACTTAGCAGGCAATACTAAGGTAATCGATGCGATCGCCGACGCGCTTCGCCGACACCAGCTAACGCCTGCGCCGATTTACGTTTCTTCTCTCAAGGCCGTCGACGTCCAGCAGGCGCTCATTCAGCTTTGTCAGCTAGACCAAGAAGGGCGCTCGGTTGAGCTAATTATCAATACGACTAGCTTTGCGATCGCTAATCTCAACCCGCCTTTCAGTCAGCCTTTTGACCGCTTCCGCCATCAACCTTCATCTGAAGGCAAGTCCGAAGATAAATCCCAAGCGACCGACCTTTGGCAGCGTTTAGATGTGCCTATACTTCAGGTTATTTGCAGTGGTAGCCCGCGAGAGCAGTGGCAAGATCACCCTCAAGGTTTGACGCCTAGAGATATTGCGATGAACGTGGCGCTACCCGAAGTTGACGGGCGCATTATCACGCGGGTGGTGTCCTTCAAGGCAGCTCAGCAGCCCTTTAAGGTAGTTCAGCAGCTAGAAGACAGAGCCTCTAAAAGCTTACAGAAAGACTTACAGACCGATGTGGTGGTGTACGAACCGGAGAGCGATCGCATAAGCTTTGTCGCCGAGCTAGCTGCCCGCTGGGTTCATCTGCGTCGCACAACCCGGTCCGAACGCAAAGTCGCCCTAATTCTTGCTAACTATCCCAACCGAGATGGTCGCATAGCAAACGGAGTCGGGTTAGATACGCCTGCTAGCTGTCTGAATATCTTGAGAGCGCTGAAAGAGGCAGGCTATCACGTGACAGATTTGCCCGAAACTAGCGATGCGCTCATGGCCCAGCTAGCGGCAGGCGTCACCAATGATGTGGAAAGTTATGGTCTCCGGCCTGTAGCGCAAAGACTAACCCACGATAGCTATCAGGCCTTTTGCCAAACCTTACCGCTAGCCGTGTGGCAGGGAGTACAACAGCGGTGGGGCCAGGCTAAGGATGAATGGCAACGGTTCAATACAAAATTAGATACCGCCCAAGCTATCAATTCATCTATTGATTTACCTGCTGCTGATTTACCTATTGCTGGCGTGCAGTTTGGCAATGTATTTGTTGGCATTCAGCCGAGCCGGGGGTACGACATCGATCCTAGCTTGAATTACCATGCGCCCGATTTAGAGCCGACTCATGCCTATCTTGGCTTTTATCACTGGCTGCGCCAGCAGTTTGGGGCCGATGCGATGGTGCATGTAGGCAAGCACGGCAATCTGGAATGGCTGCCAGGAAAAGGCATCGCACTGTCGTCACACTGCTATCCAGAGGCGGCGTTTGGGGCCATGCCGCACTTTTATCCGTTTATTGTTAACGATCCAGGTGAGGGCGCTCAGGCAAAGCGGCGATCGCAAGCGGTCATTCTCGATCACCTCACGCCACCCATGACTCGCGCCGAGCTGTACGGCCCTTTGCAGCAGTTGGAAAGTCTGGTAGATGAGTACTATGAAGCGCAAAATTTGGATCCTACTCGGCTAAAAGTGATTGGGCCCAAGATTATCGGGCTGTTAAGAGACAGCCATCTTCAGCAGGAGCTTAGTCTCTTCACCCAGGCTTTGCCCGATTTGCAGACGTGGCTACCTCAAATTGACGGCTATCTATGCGAGCTAAAAGAAGCGCAGATCCGCGATGGACTGCATATTTATGGAGAGTGCCCAAAAGACAGTCAGCTCAGAGATTTGGTGGTTGCGATCGCGCGGCATCCTAGCGGGCAGCAGACAGATCAGCATATAGGGCTCAATCGCGCGATCGCCCAAGCCTGGAATCTAGACATAGACCCGCTAACAGACGATCTATCAAAGCCGTGGACTGAATCAACACCTGAGACAGCGGCGTGTCGAACCGTCGGCGACGTTGTCGAACGCATTGAACTCTATGCGGCGGTGTTAGCTAGCCAGTTAATCGATCGAGCTGATGATCGAGCGGACTGGAAAGAGAGTGAGGAAATGGACGGTCAGACCAGCGCGCTGACTGCTGTTTTGACTTGGATTACCAACACTCTTTTACCCAATCTTCGGCAGACTACCGACGAAATCACTCACCTTCTTCACGGCCTCGACGGTGGCTACGTGCCCAGCGGACCTTCGGGAGCGCCCACTCGCAATCGCCCAGAAGTACTGCCTACAGGTCGTAACTTTTACTCTGTTGATATTCGCGCTATTCCGACTGAAAGCGCCTGGGACGTAGGGCGCAAGGCAGCGGAGCTAGTGGTGGAAAACTACGCTCAAGAGCAGGGAGAATACCCGCGCACTTTGGGGCTTTCGATGTGGGGAACCTCGGCTATGCGTACGGGCGGAGACGACATGGCTGAGGCGATGGCGCTGATTGGGGTGAGGCCGGTGTGGGATGGACCGAGTCGGCGGGTGGTTGACTTTGAGATTTTGCCGCTGTCTTTGCTAGGGCGTCCGCGGGTAGACGTGACGTTGCGGGTATCTGGCTTTTTTCGAGATGCCTTTCCTAACTTGATTTCGCTATTCGACCAAGCTGTGACGGCGGTGGCGGCGCTAGATGAACCGCCTGATCAGAACCCGCTGGCGGCTCGGGTGCAGACGGACTGTGCTTATTGGCAAGAGCAGGGGCTCAGTGACGCGCAGAGCCTTCAGCGATCGCGCTACCGAATTTTTGGCTCTAAGCCGGGTGCCTATGGCGCGGGGCTTCAGGGCCTAATCGAAGCGCAAAATTGGGAAAGCGATGCGGATTTGGCGCGCGCCTACATCAACTGGAGCAGCTATGCCTACACAAGCGGCATGGGTGGTCAGGCCGATGGGCGCAGCGAGCCCGAAGCCTTTAGCCAGCGCCTAGAAAATATGCAAATCGTGCTGCAAAATCAGGACAACCGTGAGCACGATTTACTCGATTCTGATGATTATTATCAGTTTCAAGGCGGGCTGACGGCGGCGGTGAAGGCAAAGCGAGGGGAAGCGCCGGTTACTTATTTTGGTGATAACGCAGTGCCAGAGAATCCGAAGGTGCGATCGCTCCAGTCTGAAATTGCCCGCGTCTATCGCTCTCGCGTTATCAATCCCAAATGGATCAAAGGCGTTATGCGTCACGGCTACAAAGGCGCATTTGAAATGGCCGCGACTGTGGACTATCTGTTTGCCTACGATGCAACGACGGGCTGCGTGGCTGACCACATGTATACGGGCGTTGCTGAAGCCTATGTGTTTGACGCAGAGGTGCGGGCGTTTGTGGAAAAGTCGAACCCTTGGGCGCTGCGGGATATGGCGGAGCGGCTGCTAGAGGCAAATCAGCGGGGATTGTGGAAAGGGGCTGATGAGAAAATGGTGGATGGGTTGAGGGCGATCGCGCACGAAGCGGAAGGTCAGATCGAAGCAGGCTTCTCAGCGAATATTACATAGGATGGAGTAGGATTCTGATTGCTGTGGTTAATGGCTTTCCTCAATCCTTTTGTCCTTCATCTTTTCCTAACTGCGATGTCTACCCGGCTAAAGGCTTTTCAAGAAGCCTATGTCAATTTGGATTTGCTGCCGCTTCAGGGCCAAAAGGAGCTGGAGAAGTTTCGGGTGACGTATGGCGAAGACGTGCTAGCGGAGCTAGAGCAGCTAATTGAGGATGATGATAGCCGCGATCGCAAGACTATTTTTGCGGGTCATCGTGGCTGCGGTAAGTCTACGCTGCTCTCTGAGTTTGCGCGGCGGTGTGAGCGGGGCAATTATTTTGTGGTGCTGTTCTCGATTGCCAACACGATTGAGATGTCGGATGTGGACCATATCAATATCTTGTTTGCGATCGCAGTCAACCTGATGGCAAAGGCAGAGCAAGAGGATGCCGAAATTAAACCCGCCTTGCGGCAGTCTCTTTTAGACTGGTTTGCGACCAAGACTCAGACCGTTGCGAGCGGGGCAGAGGTGAAGGGAGAGGTGGGCTTCAATTTGTTTTCGCTGATTCAGAACAAGCTGAAGGCGGAGGCGTCGGTGCGCAACGAGCTAAAGCGTGAGTTTGGGCGCAATGTGTCTGAGCTGGTGGCAAAGATAAACCTGATTGCGGCGGCGATTGAAAGTGCGACGGGCAAGCAGGTGCTGGTGGTCATTGATGACCTGGACAAGCTGGATTTGGCGACGGTGCGAGACGTGTACCGGGAGCATATCAAGGCGCTGTTTTTGCCGGGGTTTCGGATTATTTACACCACGCCGATTGCGTCGCTGCGGGACGGGCCGCTGCGGGCCACGCTGATCAGTGAGACGGACGATCAGATTGTGGAGATGCAGGTGGCGAAGCTGTTTAAGCAGGCAGAGTCGCGAGCTCAGCCGCCGGAGGAGATTGGGGAGAATCGGCAGAAGCTGTGCGATGTGCTAGATAAGCGGATTGGGCCCGCGCTGATGGAGCCGGAGATTGCCGAGGCGATTGTGCTGAAAAGTGGCGGCGTGCTGCGCGAGCTGATTCGGCTGGCGAATAAGTGCTGTCGGATTTGTCTGCGGCAGGTGCGACGGGCAGAAAATGCCGAGGAAATTATGATCAATCAGGCGGTGTTTGAGCAGGCGGTGCAGGATATGCGGCTAGATTTTGAAGCGCCGCTGGGTAAGGCAGACTATGAGATTTTGAAAACGACGTATGACAACTACGAGCCGGAAGATCCGCAGGCGCAGGCGTTTTTAGATCTGCTGCACGGGCTGCACGTTTTGGAGTATCGCAATGGCCAGATTTGGTATGACCTGCATCCGGTGGTGACCGACCTGCTGGTGATCAAGGAGATGATTGATGGCTGAGGAAGCGCTTTCTGAAGTCAATCAGGATGCGCTAGATGACCTGCTAGTGGCGATAGAAGCGAGCGGTCGGCGGCTGGGCATTTTTATTGCGGTGTGCGACGATCCGCAGCTAAAAGCAGAGATTATCAGCCGCTATGAGCAGGCGCTAGCGCCCGAGTTTCGCCCTTATCGACTGGCACTAGATGCAGACGAGCCCAGTTTGAAGGCGCTGCTGAGCGCGCAGATGCAGGCAGATGAGTATTTGCAGCAGGGCGGGCAGGCGGTGATGACGATTTTGGGGGCGGAGGGGCTGCGATCGCTCCGGTTCGAGGCAGAAAAGTCTCAGCAGGAGACGTTCTTTGGTTATTTGCAGTGGACGCGGGAAGGGCTGCAAGATTTTCCGTTTGCGATTGTGCTGTGGGTGACCTATCAGTTGCAGGAGCAGCTGAGTCGGAAAGCGCCAGATTTTTGGAGCTGGCGGCGAGATGTGGTGCGGTTTGTGTCGCCAAAGCGTCAGGCAATTGAGATGGATGCACTACCTTCCCTACGGGAGCAAGCGCAGTTTTCGCAGTTGGAAGCGGTGGGCAATACGCTGCCGATTGATGATTTGGAATCGTTGATAGAACAGACGGCTACAAAATCACCGGGTAGTGCTTTGCTTGCGAGCTTGCATCTGCAAGCGGGGAGAGCTTATGGGCAACGATTAGATGTGGGTGCCGCACAAGAGTATACGGAAGAAATGAAGCAGGCGATCGCACATCTACAGACGGCGGCTCAGCTTTTGGAGTCTTCAGGTAATTCGTCAGACTATGCAAGCAGTATCGCTTGGCTAGCTTATCTATATAAGTTACAGGGTCGTTATGCCGAAGCGGAACCGTTGTACCTTCAAGATCTCGAAATCACTAAATCTGAACTGGGCGATCGCCATCCCGCCACCGCCACCAGCCTGAATAACTTGGCAGCACTGTACGAGTCTCAGGGGCGCTATGGAGAAGCGGAACCGTTGTATGTAGAAGCGCTCGAAATCAAGAAAGCGGAACTGGGCGATCGCCATCCCACCACCGCCCAAGGTCTGAATAACTTGGCAGAACTGTATCGGTCTCAGGGTCGCTATGGAGAAGCGGAACCGTTGTATGTAGAAGCGCTCGAAATCAGGAAAGCGGAACTGGGCGATCGCCATCCCACCACCGCCAGCAGTCTGAATAACTTGGCATTACTGTACAAGTCTCAGGGGCGCTATGGAGAAGCGGAACCGTTGTATGTAGAAGCGCTCGAAATCAAGAAAGCGGAACTGGGCGATCGCCATCCCGACACCGCCAGCAGTCTGAATAACTTGGCATTACTGTACTACAGCACAAATCGCTTACCCGAAGCCGCCGCAACCATGTCTGAAGTCGTGGGCATATTGGAAGACCTCCTTGGCCCCAATCATCCCAACACCCTCACCGTCAAAAGCAACCTAGAAGCTATTCAGCAGGCAATCAAGCCATCAACTGAACCAGACGGTATTTTTATAGTCGCCTAAAGAAGAGATGGTTCAGCTAAGTCCGCGCTGCAACTGATATTGACTGCCGAGCAGTTACCTACAACCACACTGCACGTAATACCGACCATCGCGCGATCATTTGCGACCAGCAAGCAATTGCTGCCGACTACCCTGCAACCATTCCCGACCACCCTGCAACCATTCCCGACCACCCTGCAATCATTCCCGACCATCCTGCATCAATTGCCGTCCAGACGACAGCACTTTTACTCCGCAAATATACCGAGCGACCGCTTGACTCAGCGCAAAAATCAGACTATCTTCAAATGCAAGCTGTGACGCACACCCGTGTCAATCGCAGCCCTTCTCACAGAACTCATACCTTTAGCGCCATCGGTAGGTGTATCCAGCACCCAGCCGATGACTAACTGACAAACTGTCCTAGCCAGTCTGCCAGCTACGGTACACGATACCTTAGCTACCGCACCTGCACCACATTTGCCAGCGTAGCTAAGGGTCTGAGTTCTGGTTTCCTCCCTCACCCTCATTCGGAGAACCAGACTCATCATGTTTGTACCCACCGACTCCGGCGCATCTGCGTCTACCTTTTCACCTGCCAACCCAACGCCCCCCAAAGACACGCCTCGACCGGCCACACCCGCAGCCGCACCCGATGGCCCACCCCCACAGCTTCCACCGCACGAAGTCTCAGACGGCAACATTCGCCATCTCCTCTTCGGCACTCTAGAAGCCGTCCAGCAAACCGTTCACAACCTGCACTCACGCGGCTACGCAGAACCCAACGACTGGAGTCCAGCAATCTCCACCGGACGGTTCAACGAAGTCATGAGGATTCTAATCAAACGCCTCCCCGCCGACTAACGCAACGTTAGTTCAAGCCGGGTCGCTCATTCCATCAAGCTCGGCTCGGCGGCGGCAGCAGGTGCAGTCACGCTAGGATCTACCCGCACCCACAGCGCCAAATCCAGCGCATCCGGCTGCACCGCATAGTCAATCACCCTAGCCGTAATGCCGCGCCTGTCTAGCGACTGTAGGCTGATGCGCTCATTAATATCGCCCAAAATCGCCTTGATAAGACGATCTGGGGCAGGTTGACCATTCACCGTCAGCCTGGGTTCTACCAGCGTCAGCCGCTCCCCACCAGAAACAATCAGGCCCGCCTCTGCTTCAATCAGCAAGTTGCCGTCTTGCACCAAATCTTCTAGCTCAACGCTGAGCTTGAGCCGGTCATCTGACAGAAAGTCGATAGTAGGATTGTTAATGCGATAGCGATCGCGCTCTCTAGCCTGCGCCGGATTTAGCGATCCAATCTTGATATTCGCTAGCCTTTCCAACACAAAAGGCGAGGCCAAAAAGGTATTCACATCTGCTTCGGTTAGCACCAGATGCGCCGCCCCCTGAAAAGCCTCATCTAGCACGACCTCGCCCTGACGCAAACGGTCAAAGGCTAAGTCAATCTCATCTGTTTCTAGATCAGCTACTTCAAAGCGCAGCCCCGGAAAGGGCACAATTCCCCGTCCGGCAATTCGCACTTTGCTCACCTTCCCCTGCAATAGCTGATACGACGGGCCGTTGTCAATTCGCACATCCAGGCTTTCTACGCTTATTAAGCGATCGCGAATCGCATTTTCCGCCACCTGATCGACCACAATACCCACGGGCGAAATCAACAGCAGCAAACTAGAGAGCAGAACGGTAATCAATTCCATTAATTTTCGAGGGCGGCAGCGATCCAGCCTTTGAGCGTGCTAACAACTTGATCTACAGCGATTTCTTCCGCTTCTCCGCTAGCTCTTTTGACAACTTCTACTTTGCCATTCTTTAGCGATCGCCCCGTCACCACTCGAAAGGGAATCCCTACTAGCTCAGCGTCTTTAAACTTCACACCGGCTCGTTCTTTACGGTCATCTAGCAGCGTTTCCACGCCAGCCGCGTTCAGCTCGGCATATAGCTTTTCAGCCGCCGCCATCTGGTCGGCATCGCCAATATTCGGAACGACCACAATCGCGTGATAGGGCGCGATCGCCACTGGCCAAATAATTCCATTCTTGTCATAAGACTGCTCTACCGCCGCCTGCGCCAGCCGAGAAACCCCAACGCCGTAGCAGCCCATCTCTAGCGGCACCTCTTTGCCTTCCTCATTGGTATAGGTAGCACCGAGCGCAGCCGAATACTTGTTCCCTAGCTGGAAGATATGACCAATTTCAATGCCCCTAGCGCTCTCGATGAGCTGAGTAGGATCGTGAACGGCGCGATCGCCCGCTACCGCCGTACGCACATCCACTACTCGCTCGGGCAGCGCAAACTCTGTTCCCCAGTTTGCGCCCACCACATGAAATCCGCTTTCATTAGACCCCGTAGCAAAGTTCTTCAGCTCGACAGCCGTCGAATCAACCAAGCGCAGAAACTTCGGCTCTATATTCTCTACCTTGCCAATATAGTCATCCGACAAATCAGGCGCGATATATCCCAAAGGCAGCGGCTTAGTCGCCCACTTAGCCTGCGCTTCCTCATCCGGCACCTCTAACGTCAAAACAGTGTTAGCACCGTAGTCACTCGCCATATTCGTCAGCGCGTTTTGCAGCTTTGTCTCATTGACATCCTGATCCGCGCGAATGCTCACAATAACCAGTACCTGCGTTTCATTGTCATAAGCGACCTGATACAGCACATCTTTGACGACCTGCGTCGGCGAGCACTGCAGGAAATCGACCATCGCCGCGATTGTCGCGGTGTTTGGCGTTTCCCTCTTTTCGTAGGTCGTAAATGGCGATTCAACAGACTCGGGCGGTAAGGAGACGGCTTTCTCTACATTGGCCGCGTACCGACCGTCTTCGGTATAAAGCACCTCATCTTCACCCGCTTCAGCTAGTACCATAAACTCAGTTGATCCCGCTCCGCCAATCGCCCCCGAGTCTGCATCAACCGCGCGAAATTCTAAGCCCGTGCGCCGCAGAATATTGCTGTAGGTTTGATACATCTGATCGTAAGTCAGCTTTAGGCTTTCAGCATCCGCATGGAAAGAATAGCCGTCTTTCATAATGAATTCGCGACCGCGCATCAGGCCAAAGCGGGGACGGATTTCGTCGCGGAATTTGGTTTGCAGCTGATATAGATGCAAAGGGAGCTGCCGGTAAGAGCGAATCATATCGCGCGCGATCGCAGTAATCACCTCTTCATGCGTCGGGCCCAGCGCAAGCGCTTGCTCACGGCGATCGGTCAGCGCAAACATAATGCCTTCTGCCTTGGTGTAGGTATCCCAACGGCCAGACTCTTGCCATAGCGAGGCAGGCTGCAACTGAGGCAATAGGCACTCCTGGGCGCCAGTAGCGTTCATTTCCTCACGGACGATGGCCGATATCTTATCAAGCACTCTTAGCAATAAAGGCAGATAGGCATAGAGGCCAGCCGAAATGCGCCGCATGTAGCCCGCGCGTAGTAAGAGCTTGTGGCTAGGAATCTCCGCTTCTGCCGGGTCTTCTCGCAGTGTGACAAAAAGCATCTGAGACAGTCGCATAGCCTGGGCTTTCCTTAGAAAATGGGTAACCGAAGATAGAAAAGTTAGCCTCGAAGAAAGCGATCGCTATCCAACAAATTGCGAAGCAACTGCTTGAAACGGCTATCTTCGGCTAAACCTTCAACAAGTCTAAAGCATCAGGTTACGAGAAATTGACTACTCCCCATCTTAAAGAAGATGGGGATTCCCTGGCTCACGCATAGGGGTTTCTGCTTCAAAGCAACTGCCTTCTTGAGCTAGGCTCTATCGGGTCTTACGCTCGCTCCACAGACTGCCACGGCCAGACCAGCCGCCAAAATATTAATCGCTGCATTGATGTCTCTATCATGCCGAACACCGCAACTAGGACAATCCCATTCACGAATATTCAACGGCAGCTTATTAACGGTATGGCCGCAAGCATGGCAGCGCTTAGAACTCGGGAACCAACGGTCAATCTTAACCAACGTTCGCCCGTACCAATCGCACTTGTACTCCAACTGCCGTACCAATTCACCCCAGCTAGCATCGCTGATAGTCTGAGCGAGCTTATGGTTTTTCACCATGTTCTTCACAGCCAAGTCTTCAACGGCAATCGTCTGGTTTTCGCGGACCAGTCGAGTCGTCAGCTTGTGAAGCATATCTTTTCTAGCATCGGCAATCTCAGCGTGAACGCGAGCGACTCGCAGTCTGGCTCTATGCCGGTTGTTAGAGCCTTTTACCTTGCGGCTAAGCGCTTTGTGAGCCTTGCGCAGTTGCTTGAGCTTAGCTCTGTACCCTTTCGGGTTCGTGACCTTCTCACCGTCACTGAGCGTCAGCAAAGCGCTGATACCCAAGTCGATGCCAACCTGTTTCTCAACTGGCGGCAATGGCTCAATATCAACGTCTACCAACAAAGAGACCGTCCACCGACCAGCGGGCGACAGCTTTACGGTAATGGTGGATGGCTCAGCACCTTTAGGCAGCAACCGACTCCAACGAATCGGCAATGGCTCAGCACATTTAGCCAAGTAGACTTGACTGTCCTTGTACTTAAACGCCGATTTAGTCAACTCAGCGCTGCCACCGCTGCGCTTCTTTTTGAAGTTCGGGTACTGGGCCCGCCCTGCGAAGAAGTTGGTGAATGCGCCCTGCAAGTGCCTCAGCCCTTGCTGAAGTGCAACACTACTAACTTCTTTAAGGAAAGACAGCTCAGCTTCTTTCTTCCAGTCCGTGAGCAGCTTAGAAGTATCGTTATAGCTAACTCGCTTTTGCTCTCCATACCAAGCTTCTGTCCTTGCAGATAGCGCTTTGTTGTAAACCAAGCGAGTACAGCCCAAAGTTCTACGAAGCAAATTCTCTTGCTCAGCAGTCGGATAGAAACGATACTTGTACGCCTTGCTAGTCATTCTTAAATTACAGCGCGTTCTTTGTAAGCATAGATTTTTGGCAGCCAAAGCGTAGGTAAGGAATGTTCGCTAACACTCACTTGAAAGATGTATGTCACTACATCCCCGCCCTAAAGAAAACGGGGTTTTGTGACCTTCTCTCAAACTCTCTTCAAACTGATAAGTACAGCTTCTAATGTAGTCTTCAGAATTTGAGATGACTTTCAGGATAAGCGCACTCTCTTCAAAGCAACTTTGAGAAGAAAGCAACTTTTGAGAAAATCTGATCAAATATTTTGAGCAAACCTCACTTGAACGTAGCCAGAGGCCCTAATTAGAATCGAGGGCTCGAAATATTTTGTTAACTTTGTATCTAATTGTTAAAAACTATCATATTTAGTCATAATCCTTTTCCCATATAGGTTTAGACATGATTTCTACAGGCAAAAATGCACGTTTAAAGCTGAGTAGGGAGTTGTTTTAATGACCGTTTATAGATTTATATGAATAAAGGAAATTGTAATTGATTAGATCAGGTAGAGCCGTCCAAGCTGATGACAGTCAGTTTGAGCTATTTAGTTTGAGCTAGTCGGTTTGAGCTGGTCGGTTTGGGCTAGTCGGTTTGGGCTAGTCGGTTTGAGCTAGATAGTGGACTTTAAATCAACAATCAGGGTCCATAAAAAAGCTTTAGATTGGACAATTCTGGCCTGTGTGTTAACCGCATTCTATAGCTACTGCCGCTAGTCAGAGCAGCTGACAAATACATCCGAAGCCCTTAGTTTGTAGCAAAGGACAATAGAAGAACTAGATGCAAAACTTTTCGGCAGGTCGCATTTTGACGATTTGCCCTCTACTGGCCCGTTATTTAATGACCTATTTGTCTACCTGCTTATCTATAGAACCTTTATTTAGGACCTGTCGCCTACAAAATACTTGCCTAAGCGCTTACCTTTGATGCGGCGATGTTTTGAAAGGGTTGTTTTGGCGGCTTACTTTTGCTTTTCATTTGTTTTTCATATTTGATCTTAATTTTTTTCAGCTGTTAGCTAGCCAGCGCTTTTCAATTCATTTTTTCTATAGGCCATTTTTTCTCTTAACGCTTTCAAAAAACTTTCAAAAAACTTTTCAGAAATTCCTTATAAATTCTTATAGTGAGCAAGATAAGTTACACCATTCTGATTGCGGAAGATGACCAGCGAACTCGAACTGCTTTGACCCATAGCTTAAGAGGTGCAGGCTATCGGGTCATCGCTGCCGCCGACGGTCAGGCAGCTCTAGATAGTTTTCATGCAGATGCTGAGACTATCAACCTGGTGATCCTTGATGTGCTAATGCCCAAGCTAAATGGCTTTCAAGTTTGTCAGGCGCTCAGGTCTGTTTCTGATGTACCGATTATCCTGGCAACTGTATTGGGTAGCTCTTCTGACCGGGTAACTGGGTTAGAAATGGGCGCAAACGATTACCTTGTCAAGCCTTTCTCAACTAAGGAACTCATTGCTCGAATTCGCTCTATCCTTAGATGCCTGCCTCGGCAGGAAAGTCGGGATTCGGGCCGTAGCTTAGATAATTCTTTGATAGAGATGGGTCCGCTGACAATTGATCCAAACTCGCGCCAGGCCTCTTCCAACGGCCATCATCTGCACCTCACAGAAATCGAATTTCGCTTACTAGAGCTGCTAGCCGGTAAGCCGGGGCAAATTTTCTCAAGGGGCGAAATTCTTAACGCGCTGTGGGGCTACGATGCCAGCAGCGCGTCAGATACTAAGACTGTGGATGTCCATATTTCTCGGCTTCGGATCAAGCTAAATGACACGGCTAAAGATCCTAAGTTCATCGTGACCATTCGAGGACGAGGGTATATGTTTTTGACGCAACGATAGGACGACTGGCGGCTGTGGCTAGCTAGCTTTCAGTCGTGATTTCGCCTAGTGTGGCCTCAGTTACTCGGATATAGTCCGCGACTGAAAGCGAGATCATTTGTCCGCGGATACCGGCTGAGACTGCTATCTGCTCATGTGCTTGGGCCCATTCTTCTAGGAAAACAGGATAGTTTTTCTTACAGGCGATCGCAGTTACCCCACCGCGGATATAGCCTGTCAGCGGCTGAACCTGCTTGAGTGGAACGGTTTCTACTTTACGGTTGCCGCTAATCTTGGCGAGGGCTTTGAGGTTCAGATGAAAGCTGCCGGGTAGCACAGCGAGAATAATGCCCGTGCGATCGCCTTTCGCTACCAGCGTTTTGAACACCTGGTCGGCAGGCAAACCTAGCTTTTGAGCAGTAGCAGTAGCCACTAAATTATCAGGATCGACCTCGTAGGCAAGCAAATCGTATTGGACACCTAGCGTGTCCAAAATACGGATGGCGTTGGTCTTCATGAGCCATACTCTAAGCAATATTCAGTGTGACGTTCAGTGCAGTATCTACTAACGTCGCAGATCTTGTGTTTCAGTGTAGCAGAAGCGATCGCGTCCGTTGTATTTTGCTTGATACAGCCCCTGATCAGCAGCCGCAATCAACAGCTCGGGGCGCATGTTCGCGGTAGAAGTTACGCAAGAAACCCCCAAACTAAGCGTCACATAGTCACTCACATCCGACTGCGCATGGCAAATCTCTAGCTGCCTGACCGCAGTTTGAATAGACCGAGCGACTTGCTCCGCGCCCGATTGGTCCGTATCAGGAAGAACAATAGCGAATTCCTCGCCGCCATAGCGCGCCACTAAATCCGTCGCCCGCTTCGCTGCCCCCTCAATCGCCTTAGCTACTTTTCTGAGGCAGACATCTCCGGCCTGATGCCCGTAGGTGTCATTAAAGCTCTTGAAGCAATCGATGTCGCATAGGATCAGCGATAGCACTGAGCGGCCAGCCCCTATGTTTTCCCACTCTTGCGCTAAATATTCGTCAAAAGAGCGCCGATTGGCAACCTGAGTCAACCCGTCCATTCGAGCTAGCCGCTCTAGCTTTCGGTTGAATGCCTTTAGGGTGTCTTCAGCGCGCTTGCGCTTAGTAATGTCGGTAGCTGTGCCAAATACCTGCGTAGGCTGGCCCGACGCATCTCGTTGAAAAACGGTTTCCCGGCACAGCAGCCAGCGCCAGTCGCCTTGATGATGGCGAAAGCGATACTCGTTTTCAACGACTTCACCCTCTTTGATAGTCGAAAGCCGACGGCGCTCCGCAGACAATAGATCCCTTTCGTCAGGATGAACTAAATACTCTAGATAGCGAGAGCCTAGCCTACAAACATCAGCGGGCGTGTAGCCCAAGACATTCTGGATCCAGCGATTAATGTAGAAATTGCTGCCATCGGCAAAACTATCCACGTACAAAATATTCGTACTAGCGTCGACAATACCTTGAATGAATCGTTGACTTTCCTGCCAGGCTTGCTCAGCCTGCTGCCTTTCGATAGTCTCTCGCTGAAGCTGACGGCGGTGGCGGCTGAGCGTACTCGATAGCGAAAGCCGCTGCTGCGAATCGAAAGCAGTGGCGGCCAAAAGCGCGATGGAAACCGCGCTTGTTTGCTCCAGAGCCGTCCAGCGATGAGCGCGTTTATGTTCGTACCATACAGCGCCGACCAGTTCACCCTGAACACGCACCGGGATTTCTAGAAAAGCGCCTGAGAGCAATAGGTCGCACTTCGCCAAACAGCGAGTTATCGAATTCATTGCGCTGTTTTGCTCAACAAGCAGGCAGTCTCGCTGTGCAAGCGTTTCAAAGTAGGGAGCATAGTCAGAGACTGCTATTTTTACCTGGTTAGAGGGGGGTCTACAAGTTGGGCTGTAGCTACTACAAAGTTGGAAATATCTATCGGTATCGTAAAACCACAAACTAGCTCGGTCTATACCCAAAATTTCGATAGCTGACTGAGCAATCACAGCAGCAGCGTTGATAAGATCTCCACTATACAAAACAGAATTCTGACACAAGCGCTGTAGCGCTAGCTGCTGCTCTGCGGCAGTTAGAGACTTCGATAGCGATTCTCTCGATCGATCTATTGAGGTTATCTTTGAGGCCGACTGGATTGACAAGATCGGTTGTCCGGACAGGTCCGGATTGTTGGTAGATGCACTTTCAGATAGATAAGGTCCATGAGGAATGACAGATTGCTCTGAGAGAATTAACATTCTTTCCACTTGAAAGCAGCCATGCCCAGTGCTAACTTTGTACCGTTAGGGTTCCCGTGAACAATCTGAAATGAGCAAACAGTTACAGGGCCTAGGGTTAGCGGTAGAGCAAGACCTGTCAGGCGATGTGTAGCAGCAAAAGGGCCTTAGCAATAACGCTTGCTAAGGCCCAACCGTTTTATGCCGATAGATTACCTTTTGTCAGAAAAGGACTATCGCTTTTAGTAGGTATCCGTCAGTATCAACTAGCGCTGCGCCTACTCAAAGATGTCTATTCAAAGATGTTACCAAAGAAGTCAATTGTCTCTTTGAGAGCAGTAATGAACGTATCGATCTCAGCAGGCGTATTGTAAAAGTACAGGCTGGCCCTAGCAGTAGAAGTGACGCCTAGAATGCTGTGCAGTGGCTGCGTGCAGTGGTGCCCAGAGCGAATAGCAATGCCGGACTGATCGAGAAAGGTAGAAAGGTCTTGCGCGTGAAGGCCCGCAACGGTAAAGGTTGCGATCGCAGCTCTTCCCGAACCGTCTGAGCTGGGCTTAGGGCCATACAGCGTAGCTTGAGGCACCGTGCCCATTTGCTCGTATAGGTAGGCTGTTAGCTGATGCTCATATTCAGCAATGCGCGTCATGCCAACCTGATTGAGATAATCTACAGCGGCGCCTAAGGTAACCGCTTCGGCGATCGCCGGTGTCCCTGCTTCAAACTTATGAGGCAGCTCTGCGTAAGTCGAACTCGTGAGCGCAACGTCTTGAATCATCTCGCCACCACCCATAAACGGTGACATCGACTGCAACACATCTAACTTGCCATACAAAAAGCCTGCGCCTGTCGGCCCACACATTTTGTGTCCGGAGGCGACTAGCCAATCACAGCCTAGCGCCTGTACATCTACGGGCATATGGGGCACACTCTGACAGGCATCAATTAGCACCTTTGAACCGTAGCGTTGAGCAGTCTCTACGATTTCCCTAACAGGGTTGATGCAGCCTAGCGTGTTAGAGATGTGGTTAACTGCAACTATCTTTGTTTTACTGCTAATCAACTGCTCAAACGTTTCTAAATCGAATTCTTGGGTCTGGGTCAGCGGCACATGCTTTAAGATGGCCCCGGTCCGCTGAGCGACTAGCTGCCATGGCACCAAATTGCTGTGATGCTCCATGACTGACAAAAGGATTTCGTCGCCCTTTTTTAACTCGCTAAGTCCCCAAGCGTAGGCGACTAAGTTGATGGCTTCAGTAGCGTTGCGGGTAAAAACAATCTCGTCTCGAGAGGCGGCGTTAATAAAAGTGGCAACCTTATCGCGAGCGCCTTCGTAGGCTTCCGTGGCCCGAGCGCTTAGCGTATGGACGCCCCTGTGGACATTAGCATTGTCAGCTAGGTAGTAGTGCTGCATCGCATCTAATACAGCCTGCGGCTTCTGAGAGGTTGCCGCATTATCTAGATAAACGAGTGGTTTACCATTGACCTGCTGCGCAAGAATAGGAAAATCCGCGCGGACTTCGTTGGCCAGTAAAGGAAAAGATTTGGTGACGGTAGTAGCTGTCATGAAGAGAAGGGGTTAGGGAATAACCGGCAAATTACGGCAGTGTACAAAAACAGCATGATTATCTTCTACCTCGTCCACTCGATGAGGCGATCGCTCAAAGACTGACGTAGAGACGCAATCGATATTTTCTCTACAATCTCCATCGCAAACCCATACAGCAGCAAGCGCTGAGCCTGATCGGCAGAGATACCGCGACTTTGCAAGTAAAAGACTTCGTCTGCCTGTAGCTGGCTGACCGTAGCGCCGTGAGCGCATTTGACATTGTCGGCAACGATGTCTAATTCGGGCTTGGTGTCGATTCTAGCGCCGCTGGAAAGCATTAGGTTGCGGTTGAGCTGAGCAGCATCAGTTAGCTGAGCGCCTTGAGCAACGTAAATTCTGCCGTTGAAAACAGCGTGAGCCTGGTCATCTACGATGTTTTTTTGAATCTGAGTGGCACTGCTGTGCGGATGCGTGAGCGTCAGCAAACTGTGGGTATCGGCAAGCTGGCGATCGCGCAGGGCACTTAGGCCATACATGTGAGTATCCGTCTGTGGGCCTGATTGATACACCTCTAGGTGATGGCGCGATAGCCTTGCACCTAAATCAACGGCAGTGCACTGATAGCGACTGTTGGCCGCCTGGTCGACGGCTGTTTTTGCAATGTGAAAGGTCTGAGCGCTCTCGTCTTGTATGCGAATGTGGTTGATTTGTGCGCCTTCGGCTAGCCAAATTTCGGTGACGCTAGTGTTACAGCGGACACTATCACCTTCACCAGAAAAGGATTCTAGTAAGGTGAAATTAGCGTGGGGCTCAGCGATAACAAGGGTGCGCAGATGAGCGATCGCATCTTCCTGCGCGTTTCTTACCAGGCAAACAGGTTCATCTAAAATCTGATCGGCGCGAACCCAAACAACCATAACATCGCTAAATCCAGCGGTGTTAAGAGCAGTAAAGACTTCTTCGCACCCTTTAACTTTAGCGAGTCGCTGAGTAATAACCGGCTCTAGCACCTCAGCGTAGTCATCGGCTGCAATCAGCTCAGATAGCGGTGCGATAATTACAGGCTTGTCACTCTCTTTGACCTGGCTAGAAAGGGCACGCGCGTAGTGTCCGTTGATGCTGGTAAGCTGATACTGACTTTCGACTAGTTTTGAACTCGTTTGCAGACTCGTTTGCTCGGCGTATACCTCTGAAGTCGCTCTTTGAAACGGTGAGCTGAGCATCTCAGAAAGGTCGGTAAAGCGCCACGCTTCGTCACGCCCAGAAGGAAAGCTGCGATCGCTCACCAAAGCAACAGCGCGATCACGCAGCGCCTTCAGCGGTAAACCAGACTCATCTGCTGTCGCCGAGGCCTGCGTCAATAAATGCTTCAGATAGGTCGATCGATTTACCGCGCTAGGCGAAGCATTGTTTGCGCTAACTATTTTAGTCATGCGTTAGGCCACAGCCTCCTCAGCCACAATCCAGTCATAACCACGAGACTCCAGCTCTTGGGCTAGCCCTTTACCACCTGTTTTGACAATGCGCCCTCGCGCCATCACATGCACATAGTCGGGCACGATATAGTTCAACAGCCTCTGGTAGTGAGTGATTAGTACCGATGCATTGTCAGGCGTGCTTAGCTGATTAACCCCATTAGAAACAGTCTTAAGTGCGTCGATATCTAAGCCCGAATCAGTTTCATCCAAAACCGCCAGCGTTGGCTCTAGCAGGGCCATCTGCAGAATTTCGTTGCGCTTTTTCTCACCGCCAGAAAACCCTTCATTCACGCTGCGATCTAGAAAGCTCACATCCATCTTGACAATTTCAGAGCGCTCTTCTACTAGATCGTCAAAGTCAAACACGTCTACTTCTTCTTCGCCCTTAGCCTTGCGATGGGCGTTATAGGCCACCCGCAAGAAGTCCCGGTTGCTAACACCTGGAATCTCTAGAGGGTACTGAAACGCCAGAAACACACCAGAATTCGCCCGCTCATGCGGCTCTAACGCTAAGAGGTCTTCCCCATTAAAAATAACTTCGCCAGCAGTCACTTCATAGTCCGGATGGCCCGCTAGCACCTTGGCAAAGGTACTCTTGCCCGAGCCGTTGAGACCCATAATGGCGTGCACTTCGCCCGCTTTGACTTCGAAGTTGACGCCTTTAAGAATCTCTGTGCCTTCGACACTAGCGTGGAGGTCACGAACAGAAAGGATGGTTTTGGCCGTGTCTTTAATCATTTACAGAAAGCAAGGGGCAAAAGAGAAAGAACAGAATGCGAAATGTAAAAGTAGAGATCTATCCGACTGAATTCTCTAGCTTGAGACTCAGTAGCTTGTCGGCTTCGGCAGCAAACTCCATCGGCAGTTCATTGAATACGTCTCGGCAAAAGCCGCTGATAATCATTGAGACCGCATCCTCAGGGGAAATGCCTCGCTGAGCGAAGTAGAACAGCTGATCTTCTCCTATCTTTGAAGTAGACGCTTCGTGCTCTACTTGAGCGGTGCTATTTTGCACTTGAATATAGGGAAAGGTATTGGCGTTAGAAGTATCGCCGAGCAGCATGGAATCGCACTGTGAATAGTTGCGAGCGCCTTCTGCTTTGGGATTGACCTGTACTAAACCACGGTAGCTATTCTTAGATCTACCGGCTGAGATACCTTTAGAAATGATTGTGCTACGCGTGTTCTTGCCGACGTGCACCATCTTGGTACCGGTATCGGCCTGCTGATAGTTGTTCGTCAGCGCCACGGAGTAGAACTCACCAACTGAGTTATCCCCTACTAGTACGCAGCTAGGGTACTTCCAAGTAATAGCTGAGCCTGTTTCTACCTGGGTCCAGGAGATCTTGGAGTTAACGCCTTTGCACAGTCCTCTTTTGGTCACAAAGTTATAGATGCCGCCTTTGCCGTTTTCGTCACCGGCAAACCAGTTTTGAACCGTGGAATACTTAATTTCAGCGTTATCTAGCGCCACTAGTTCAACGATAGCCGCGTGGAGTTGATTAGTGTCGTACATAGGCGCAGTACAGCCCTCTAAGTACGTCACCGAGCTGCCCTCCTCTGCCACGATTAGGGTGCGCTCAAACTGGCCTGTGTCTCCGTTGTTCATCCGGAAGTAAGTCGACAAGTCCATGGGACATTTGACGCCCTTAGGAATGTAGACAAAAGAGCCATCAGAGAACACGGCAGAATTTAGAGCGGCAAAATAGTTGTCGCTGACTGGAACGACCGTACCTAGATACTTTTTAACCAGCTCCGGGTGCTCTTGAACGGCTTCTGAGATAGAGCAAAATATAACCCCGTGCTTAGCTAGGTCTTTCTTAAAGGTTGTCGCAATAGAGACGCTATCAAAAACGACGTCAACCGCGACGTTAGCCAACCGCTTTTGCTCGTTGATAGAGATGCCTAGCTTATCGAACGTTTCGAGCAGAGTAGGATCAACTTCATCAAGACTGCCCAGCTTTTTTTCTGCCTGTTTAGGAGCGGAGTAGTAGACGATGTTGTTGTAGTCAATCTTTGGATACTTGACATTAGGCCAAGCGGGTTCTGTTAACGTCAGCCAGCGGCGATAGGCCTTAAGACGGAAGTTCAACATGAACGGGGGTTCGTTCTTTTTGGCTGAAATTGCTCGCACAACATCTTCACTGAGGCCGCGAGGCAAGCTGTCAGATTCAATGTCTGTGACGAAGCCGTACTTGTAAGGCTGGCTAACGACGGATTGAACACTAGAACTCATGAGCAAGAAGATGCCTGGCTAGGCAGAAGAATAATGTGCAAGGTGAATAGCAACGAAGTGGGGAATGCAGAGACATTGCATTTCTTAAGAGGCGGCTTAAAAGACGGCGCGCTTAGGAGACAGGCGCCTCAGAGGATTTATTAAAGGTGTTAGTCTCGGTTCTGATTTGCTCAAAAGAAATTTCTCTTTCGGTCCCAGCAAACGGATTTTCTTCGGTCAGAAAGAGCATGCAGTGACACTCTTGGCGTTCTTGCATCGGAACGCAAGGACAGTTCCAGTAAGTAGCTTTGACCTCAGCTTCCTTGTCCTCGTAGTGACGGCAAGGACACAGCGGCGCACCTAGATCATCTTTGTGCTTGGCAAGCCCTTCGATAACAACAGCCGTAACCCCTAAGTCTTGACAGAAGTAAGTACCTGTTCGCTTAGCATAGCTCTGGGCAAAGTTCCGCATGATTTCTAGACTTTTATCGGAGCCCTGATTGGGGTTGCTGGTGTTCATTTTATGGGTATGTCCTGTTAGGTATCGCTGGGTAAAAGCCAAGCGCGAAAGGCCAATCAATGCTTGCCTAGTTGGGTTAGACAAGTTGCGATTAGCGGCCGTAATCTGACGGCTCTATCTGGCGGCTGTATAATTAAAACAACACAGATGTTGTTTAACTGGGTGTTGTTTAATTATTATTAAATTAAGGTTACTGTAATTGTATGACTTTAGCAACAAGAGTGTTTCTAAAGTATTGTGAACACAGTTCTAGACTCGTACCTTAGTTTGATATGGAGCTAGCAGAGCTGCGCACCTAGAGTCACGGCTCTAAACTCATACTCTAAGCCCAGGAGAACTCATGAATAGGTAGCCTTAATAGGTAGCTTTTGAGATCTGCCTAGAACGCCGATAGCAGTCGAGCTTTGTAGCGTAGCGTTTTGTCGCTACTCAATTTGCCTAAACCGAAGGGCTTAATCTAAGGAAATTTGTGCGCCAAAAAGTGACTTCTCAATCCATCGATTCTGCTAAAGGCGATCAGATAAATGCTGGCTCGACGAACCCATCAACGTCGATGAAAGAGGATATCTTACGATTTTTGCTGAAACAAGGGACTGCGACAGCAGCAGCGATCGCCGATCACCTAGGGGTTACACCGCAGGGCATCCGTCGCCACCTCAAAAATCTGGAATCGAGCGAACTGATCAAGCATCAAACCAGTCAGGAGGGGCTTGGCCGGCCTAACCACGTTTACCAACTCAGCCGCAAGGGCCGTGAGCATTTTCCCGATCAGTACGATCAGTTCGCGCTGTCGCTGCTAAATACGGTCGCCGACACGATGGGCGCAGAGCAAGTAGGCAAACTGTTGAAGCGTCAGTGGCAAAACAAGGCTAAGGAATACAGAGAAAAGCTAGGAGATGCGCCGCTTCGAGAAAGGATGCAAATCTTGGTGAAGCTCCGGCAGGCTGAAGGCTATATGGCCGAATGCCATCCTGCGAGTGAGGAGACTGCAGGCGCTGAGCAGGCCGATGAGCGACCGGCATTTGTGATTACGGAATACAACTGTGCGATCGCACACATTGCTGAATCCTATCCTACTGTCTGTGGTCACGAGCTAGCGATGTTTGCGGTTGTCCTTCCCGATTGCTCTGTAGAGCGCACGCACTGGTTGGCTGATGGTGAACATCAGTGCGGCTATCTAGTCAAAGCAAAAGAATAATGTCTTTGCCCTGCACTTTCTCTATACTCCTGAGCGCATGACTTTACAGTTTCTCACCGAAGAAGAATCCGCTGCTGTCGACGCGGCGCTACTCACGACGCCCGAAAAGTTTCTCACCCGCCTAACGCTATCTACTGGCAAACTGCTGATTTATATTGCCAAAGATTTGAACACGCCTGTAGAAGCCTTGAGCAATGAGCAAATTATCGCCTGGTTCGAGGCAGATTCTAAACGCAAACAGACTGAAGGTATCAACGCTTCGGTTCTAAAATGGGATGCGAAAGATTTGACGGACCTGCCAACCAATTGAACTGCCGCCTGAGGCCCTACCCAAATTGGACTTTACTTAACAGGTGCCACTTCTTCAATTGGTCTGAGGTTCAATAAGTCTGCAGTTGCGGCCCGTACACTCACCCACATACTTAGTTAAGCTAATCAATAGTTGGGTTAATCAATCGAGCTGACTTGTTAAATGCGGGCTAGAATTGGGCAATCCTATGGCAAGTGTTCCCGACTTCTATGTATGATTCTGCGCACGACTTCTGCGCACGTAGATGACTACCTATAGAAGTCTGGCTGCATAGATGTCTGTCTACTCGGCTATAGTTTTCGAATATTCACCTCTTATTCTCAGCGAATCTACTCTTTTGACGCGTTCCGAGGCGGGTAATTTTATGAAACTGACACTCAACAAAAAAATCTTGATGCTCGCTGCCGTCTTGGGAGTAGCAGTGCTGCCCACCAGGGTGATGGCCCATCAGGTACAGACCAACTACTTTCTTAATGACCAGGGCGGTAGCGATCGCCTAGAGCTCAGAACAACGTTTGGCAATGGTGAGCCGCTTAAAGGCGCGAAGGTGACCGTATATGCACCCGATCAGCCGTACCGGGCGCGCACAACAGGCGTGACCGATAGCCAAGGCCGCTTTACTTTCGCGCCAGATGAAGCCATCAACGGCGACTGGGAAGTGAATATTGAGCGCGCAGGACACCAAGATATTCTGACGGTGCCGGTGGACGAGCAGGGTATCGATGCTGATTTGATGGCCAACGGGGAAATCGACCGAGGCGGCAGTGACTTTCACTATGCCAGTTCGCCTTGGGCAGCAGTAGGTGGCATAGCGATCGCTGCTGCTTGCCTAGCGATTGCCCGAGTAGATAGAAAATCAGCTAAGTAAAGCTAACCTAGCATCTGGTCGAGACGGTTAATTGAAAATCGTCCAAGAAATTTTGAGCCTCTAGTTCGACGTACTTGAAGACGTGGATTGAACTAAAGGCTTTTATTATCCAGCCCGCATTCGAACGCTATTGTCCCACCTAGCACTCATACCTAGCACTCATACATCGTCGCCGCAAGCACTATGTCTTTTTCGTTTGGCTTGATGCACTTGTAGCCATGAAAACGTCGACGAGTCCTAAATGTCAGTATCAGCGTTTGATATCTTCGCGCAAGTTGGCTAGATCCGTGTAGGAATCCGCTAGGTCAATCAGGCTGTCGCTGGTCATAGGCTGCAGGCTTACGACTTCGATAAATGTGCCGCGCTGACTTAGCACCCGTAGCACATAGGTCAAATTGCCATCGCCACCGAGCAGCACGATATTCGGGCAGTATTCTGAAATTCGCATCATATCGACTGCCATCTCTACGTGCATGTTGGCCTTGCGCGAGCCGTCAGGTAGATGTGTCAGTTCTTTACTGACTACCCGGTGTCCGTGACGATTTAGCCATAGCAAAAAACCGCGCTGTTTTTCATTCTGTGGATCGACACCGGTGTAGAAGTAGGCCCGCAGCAGGCGACGACCTCTGACTAAGGACGATAGTAAGCGACGATAGTCTACTTCTATATTGAGATGAGAGGCCGCGTAGAAGAGGTTAGACCCATCAATGAAGATGGCAATGCGATCGCTACTTTGGTTCACAGGATGGGTGTGCGTCACGCTAAAAGATGAATTTGCCGAGATGTTTGGGTCTAAGACCGTACCGTCAGGGAGTGTCAATTTGTCGGAGAGCAACGAACTTTGGCTATCGCCTGTATCTGTTGACGTATCTAAAGCTGACGGGCTCTCTGTCTCTACCGCTTCGGCGGCTGTCCCTTCGCTTTTGTCAATTTGGTCAACAGAAAGACCTAGACCGGCGGACTTGCGCTTGGAGGCCGAGCGAGTATTAGGTTTGCTAACAGCTTTAGTTTTCACTTTCTTGCTAAGCGGTTTGTCCGCAGCTCCTATGACAGCTTTCTTCGAAGCAACTTCGAACTCAGTAGATGACTCAGTGTTATCAGTTTCTAGTCCAGTATTGGTCTCTACAGCCGCACTTCTAACCCCTGAATTATTGCTGATCCCTGAACTATCCGTGTCTGTAGTATCTATATCGGCGTCATTCGTGGCGCTGGCATATGTTTCAGAAACTGTTTCAGAGATCTTGGGCCGCGTAGCAGGGTTGCCAGCTTTTTTCGCTGTGGACTTTGGCGTCTCCGATTTCTTTACTGAGTTAGAGTCAAAAGGCTTCAATGGGATTATGGATATATCAAATTGTTGCGAACTTTAACATCTTAAAGGGTTACCCACTCCGTTTTACAAATGATTGTGAATGACTTAACGAATAGTCATAGGAATACAAGAAGCTTCTCAGATAAGGGGATAGGCCTACAGAGATGAGACGATTTACGGCGCTGTTTCAGGCAGTAGATGCAACAACATCAACAAACGAAAAGGTCAAGGCTCTAAGGACATATTTTCAAGATGAGCGTCCAGAGAACGCAGTATGGGCGCTGCATTTGCTGATGGGCAAAACTCGGAAGCGATTGATCACATCGCGGGTGCTAAGAGAGATTTTTTTGCAGGTTTCAGATCTGCCGGAATGGCTGTTTGAAGAGAGTGCAACACATGTAGGAGATACGGCTGAAACGATTGCTTTGCTACTGCGAGACACGCCAATTAAGGCAACAGGCGTATCAGGTGCAAACAGCGAGACCCCACTACACGAGTGGCTAGAAAGCGTTATTCCTCAGGTAAAGAACCTAGAGAAAACAGATCCAGGTCGGCTAAAAGATCTGGTGGTGGACTGGTGGGCGAATTTGCAAGATGACGAAATCTTTGTGTTGAACAAGGTGCTGACAGGCGCGTTTCGGATGGGAGCAAGCACCAAGCTAGTGGTCAAGGCGCTAGCGGCTGAGTATGAAATAACAGAAGCGGTATTGACCCACCGGTTGATGGGCGAGATTGAGACGACGGGCGCGTTTTACGCATCGCTAATTGATGCGGATGAGGCAGACGCGAGCCCAAGTCGGCCCTATCCATTTTTTTTGGCGGCGCCAATTGATGTGGAAAAGTTTGTAGATGAGCCGATGGACCGGTGGCAGGCGGAGTGGAAGTGGGATGGGATTCGCGCTCAGCTAATTTACCGATCGGAGCAGCTATTTGCCTGGTCGAGAGGAGAGGATTTGGTGACGCACCAGTTTCCTGAGTTTGAAATGGCGGTAGGAACAATACCAGAGGGGACGGTGCTAGATGGAGAGATTGTCTGCTGGGACGGCGATCGCCCGCTGGACTTCAATTTTTTGCAGCAGCGGCTAGGTCGAAAGCGGGTAGACAAGCCGCTAATGGCAAAGAACCCGGTGCATTTTATTGCGTATGACTTGCTAGAGATGGGCGGGGAAGATATTCGTGAGTGGCCGCTGCTAACACGACGGTCAGCCCTAGTAGAGCTGATGGATACGCATTCACATGAGTGCATGAGCTACGCGCAGCCCTTAGCATTTGAGACGTTTGCGGATTTGGAGGAATGGCGATCGCGCGCCCGAGAATATGGCGCAGAAGGGCTGATGCTAAAGGCGAAAGATAGTCCCTACCTGGTCGGTCGCAAGCGAGGCTACTGGTGGAAGCACAAGGTGGACCCGATGACGCTAGACGCGGTGATGATTTATGCGCAGGCAGGCACGGGGAAACGCGCGAATTTATTTACGGACTATACGTTTGCGCTGTGGAAGGGAGATACGCTGGTACCCTTTACAAAAGCGTATTCGGGGCTAGACAACGCTGAGATTGAGAAGCTAGATCGGTGGATTCGACGGCACACGGTAGAGAAGTTTGGTCCAGTGCGCTCGGTGGAGCCGACACATGTGTTCGAGATTGGCTTTGAGGGAATTGCCGAGTCAAAGCGTCACAAATCGGGGATTGCGGTGCGATTTCCTAGGATTTTGCGCTGGCGAACAGACAAGCCCGTAGCGGAGGCAGATCGGTTAGAGAGTGCTTTGGCGCTGCTAGAAACAGAAGTGGTAAAAACAGAAGTATAAGCAGAAATTAGCGGATAATAATCTCGCCGCGCTCTCGTAGCTGTTTGGAGCGAGTAGGCGTGGTGAGTGTACAAATCCAGTCGCCAGTCTTGCCAGTCAGAAAGGGAATAGCGCTGCCATCACTCGCTAAAACGCGCAGGCGATCGCGACAGTTGTACAGCTCTAAAGGCTGTTTGACACCATCGATGCTAACGACTGCGCGATACTCCCAGTAGCTTTTGGCGCTGCGACGAATGTCATTGAGGCAGACCTCGTGGCTGCCGAACAGGCGGCAGATGTCTGCCTCAGCAGGGGCCAGGGTTGAGTTGATTAGCCATACGGCGAACGGTAGGGCTAATAAAATGATCACTACTGCCCACCAAACGGATAGAAACTTGTCAATGAACAGAGACTTTAAAGCAAGCATTTAAACGACATATGAATCTTTGTAAATTCTACCGCTTCCGTGAGCAGGAACGGAGTGATCGCGAATGGGACAATGATCTTCTATGTCAAGCTTCTACGTCCGCGGTCTCAAGCAGGCTGACACGTCGTCTCTGCATCTTTTTGACTGCTCTTTCTACCGTAGTCCTTACTGTGGGCTGTCAGCGGCTGAGTCCATCTTTGAGCCTGTCTACGGACAAGGGCGTTCACGACGCGGATGAGCGTGCTGTTGATAGTCCGGACAAGACGAATCCGGACAAGACAAATCCGCGCAAGACGAATCCGCGCAAGGTAAGCATTACGGTATCAGCGGCAGCTAGCCTGCAAGCCGTGCTAACTGAGATTGAGCCAATATTTGAACGGCGCTATCCCGGTATTGATATTTTCTATAATTGGGGCGGTTCAGGAACGTTACAAAGGCAGATAGAGCAGGGAGCACCGGCAGATATTTTCTTTTCGGCGAGTCCTCAGCAGATGATGGTACTAGCTGAGAAAGGAAAGGTAAATGCGCGATCGCCGCAAACGCTCTTGACCAATCAGCTCGTCCTGATTACACCTAAAGGCAGGCCGCAAGATGGCCCACAAGATACTCCACTGAGCAGTTTTGCAGATCTTGAGCATTTGCCGCCTGCTGAGCAAATAGCAGTGGGTGAATTTCGCAGTGTGCCAGCAGGGCAGTATGCCCAGGCGACTTTGACTTACTTTCAATTGCTGCCGAAGCTGCAGGCTCAGCTAGTCTTTTTTAGCAACGTGCGAGGAGTGCTAGCAGCGGTGGAAAATGGCCACGCGGCGGCAGGATTGGTGTATGCCACAGATGCGCAGCTATCAGACCGGGTGAAAGTAGTAGCGATCGCACCTGCTGAGGCCCACCCACCTATTCGCTATCCGATTGCCATTTTGCAGCGCAGTGACCATCCTGAAGACGCGCAGCAGTACGTCAATTTTTTGAGCGATCCTGATATCATCGCAATCTTCGAGCGCTATGGATTTAACAGGCGTTAGGCTGACAGTCTCTAGGTTCAGCTGACTAATTGGCTGCTAGACCAGCCGCCCAATCGGCTATTCAGTGAACTGGACGAATTGATAGACGAGCTACTAAACGAGCTATTCGCTTTGCGCTGCTATGCCCCTTTTGATCTCTCTCAAAGTTGCTGCGATCGCCACCTTGATTATTGCTGCCGTAGGAATTCCTACCGCCTACGGCATGGCTCGCTATGCAAACCGCGCCCGCAATACGATTGATGCATTACTGCTATTGCCACTCGTGCTGCCGCCAACCGTAATTGGGTTTGGGTTGCTGTGGCTGCTAGGCGACTACGGTCCCTTTGCCAAATTAAACACCCGACTACCTGTCAGCCTGCCGGTGAGCATTGTATTTACCTGGTGGGCTGCTGTTCTAACGGCGGTGGTGGTGGCTTTTCCACTAATGTATCGCAGCAGCCGGGCAGCGTTCGAGCAAGTTGAGCCCGCGCTCATAGATGCGGCCCGGACGCTAGGCGCTTCTGAGTGGAAAGTCTTTCGGCGGATAGCCGTGCCGCTGGCCGCACCTGGGATTTTGTCAGGGACGCTGCTGTCGTTTGCTAGGGCCCTAGGAGAGTTTGGGGCGACGCTGATGGTGGCAGGCAACATTCCAGGCAAGACGCAGACGCTGCCAATGGCTGTGTATTTTGCGGTAGAAGGCGGAGACTGGCGGACGGCTACGATTTGGTCTGGGATAACAGGGGCGATCGCACTCGGGGTTGTGCTGCTGGCAAACTATGTCGCTCAGCAACCTGTCAAGAGAGAGCAGTCTGCCAAGAGAAAGGAGGAAAGTTTATCTCATTTAAAGAACAACCACTTAGGCTTTCAGCCCAATGAGACCAATGAGAAAGAAGACTTATGGCCACAAAAAACCTCACCGCAACCAACTTTGCAGGTTGATATCGTCAAGCGACTGCGTAGCTTCACACTATCTGTTCGGTTTGAAACGACAGATGGACTGATCGGTGTTTTGGGAGCATCAGGGGCAGGTAAAAGCCTGCTACTACGATGTCTGGCGGGTATAGAAATGCCCGATGCCGGCAAAATCGTGCTGGGCGATCGCGTACTTTTTGACAGTGAGCGGCGTATTGACATACCTAGCTGCGATCGCAAAATTGCCCTACTGTTTCAAAACTATGCGCTCTTCCCTCACCTTAGCGCCTATGAAAATGTTGCCTTTGGTCTATCATCGGCTGCTCGTCACCGGCCTATTCAACGGGCTATTCAAGAGCTAGCGGCTGTAGCGCTACAGGCTTTTGCCCAACACTATCCGCATCAGCTCTCAGGCGGTCAGCAACAGCGGGTAGCGTTAGCGAGGGCGCTGGCAACTCAGCCGCAGCTATTGCTTTTAGACGAACCCTTTTCGGCCTTAGATACGCATTTGCGATCACACCTTGCCCAGCAAATTTTTAGCCGCCTGCGGTCTTACCCTGGCACGACACTACTAGTCAGCCATCATCTCCACGAAGCCTATCGCGCTCAGCAGCTAGTGGTAATGCTAGAAGGAAAAGTAGTCCGACAGGCGGTCCCAGTTGAGGTGTTTGCCGAACCGCAGCAAATTGCGATCGCGCAGCTAACCGGACCTATCAACGAGTCCTTAATACAGCAGATAGGCGATTGCCTAGTCGCTACCCGCTGGCAGCTATCTCTACAGCTATCACCCGCAGTCCTTCAAAAAAATGACTTCGCGAATCATCAGCTTTCCGTAGGCATACGACCTCATCATGTACGTTTTATAGCAAAGGCTATGTATAACAGCAGTCAGTTGTCCTCCTATAGAGCTGCTAAGATCACTGACTCTAGTTTGGCTAACCGCTCAGGCAATCGAGCTCCGGATATTCGAGATTCAGATATTCAAGATTCAGATATTCAAGCTCCAGATATCCAAGCCTTAGACGACCAAGTCCCAGACAACCGAGCCCCCTGCTGGTTGGCAAACCATTGGCTACAGCCTGATTCAGTCGTCTTGTCCATAAAACTACACAGCGCGGCGACCCACATCAGCGACTATCACCTATCCGTTATCGTCACTCCGCTCAACTGGCATCAGCTTCAGCAGCAGCCCTTTCCCTGGACGGTTTACCTTCCTCCCGAACACCTTATTGCGCTTCGGCCATGACAGACCCAACCATCCCCGTACTCGATTTACAAGACTTCACCAGTCGTCAGCATACCGCTGCCTTTGTAGAAGATATCGGCAGCGCATTATCTGACACCGGATTTTTTACCCTAATTAACCACGGCGTTGAGCAGCGCATTATAGACGCGGCCTATGGCGCGGCAGAAGCGTTTTTTGCCTTGCCAGACAGCACCAAAGCACAGTACGAAATTGCCGATCTTAAAGGACAGCGAGGCTTCACCTGTTTCGGTAAAGAACATGCCAAAGACAGCAGTGCACCCGATCTTAAGGAGTTTTGGCACTTAGGCCGCGAGCATCCCACCGCTCACCCTGTCAGCTATCCAAGCAACATTTGGCCGCGAGAAGTGCCTCAGTTTCATCCGCTCATGGCCACCCTGTTCCGGCAGCTAGAAACCTGCGCTGACTTACTCATGCAGGCCTGCGCCCAATACCTTCAGCAGCCGCCCGATTTCTTCTCAACCCAGGTTGCCGAAGGCCAAACCGTCCTGCGGGTAGTCCATTACCCGCCCATTCTAGCAGAGGTAGAACCTGCTAGCCAAAGAGCCGCACCCCACGAAGATATCAACCTGATCACACTGCTGTGCGAAGCAACGACACCCGGTCTAGAACTGCTGACAAGAGACGGTCAATGGGTGCCCATTCAAACACTGCCCGGTCATATTATTGTCGATACGGGCGATATGCTTCAGGCGTTGAGCAATGGCCTGTTCAAAAGCACTACGCACCGGGTCGTGAATCCGAATATTAGTCGCGATCGCCGCTTTTCTATGCCATTTTTTGTCCATCCGCGACCCGAGTTTGACCTAACCCCTTTGCCTAGCTGCGTTGAAAATACAAACGGCAACCAGCTCTTTCCAACGCAGACAGCAGGGGACTATTTGCAGCAGCGGCTAAAAGAGATTGGATTGAGCTAAGGACATGCCTACGCCTTTAGCCCTCAAACGCCATGATTTCAGAGATAATCAATTGTAGATAGCTGTATGCACCGTCTCTGTCATGGACTTCTCCCTCGCGATTCCAACATTCGTCATCACGCTGCGCGAAGGGGTAGAAGCAGCCCTAGTAGTAGGTATTGTGCTGGCCTGCCTCAGCAAGGCTAACCGCACCGAGTTGAACAAATGGGTATATGCGGGCGTAGCCGCCGGTATTGCGGGCAGTGTTCTAATCGGCTTGTTTTTGGGCCTGACATTGGGCCAGGTACAGTACGCAATGCCTGCGCTGCAATCAATTATTAAGCCCTTTTTGGGAGTGCTGTTTGGCAGCGTAGCTGTTGTCATGCTGAGCTGGATGCTGATTTGGATGACGCAGCAGGCCAAGAGTATGAAAGGCGAAGTAGAAGGCTCGCTTCGAAATGCGCTAGCTGACTCAGAGGGATCTAGCATCAGCGTTTTCAGCCTGGTGTGTATTGCGGTGCTGCGCGAAGGCTTCGAGACAGTACTGTTTTTATTTAGTAACCTTCAGCAAAGCACTGAAGGCATTTTGGGTGCTGTGGCTGGTCTTCTCGGCGCCTTTGCCATCGGTGTTGCCCTGTTCAAGTTTGGTATTCGCATCAACCTCAAACGGTTTTTCCAAGTGATGGGCATCTTGCTTCTGCTGATCGTGGCAGGCTTAGTCGTCTCTGTTTTCAAAAATCTAGACGCAGCCTTCACTGCCGTCAGCATAATCAAGCCGGAGCTTAATCTATGTATCAGCAGTCAGTCATGCATCTTGGGGCCACAGCTTTGGGATACCAGCAGCGTACTGCCAGATAAGCAGCTTCCTGGAATTCTGCTAAAAACACTGATAGGCTATCGCGACCATATTTATCTGGTACAGCTACTGGCCTACGTAGGCTTCTTAGTCGGTGTCGGCGGTCGCTATTTTCGCAGTCTCGGTATCGTTAGCGATAGCAACAGTCGATCGGCAACGACTAATCCATAAATTAGTAACAACTGATCCATCGTAGGAAGGCGAGCCGTATAGACTAGTTTGACTTCCACTTGATAGAACGATAAGCATCAAACTACCCTTAGTATCAAACAGCTTGCGGCCAATGAAGCCGCGCAACATGCACGAGGCCCATCGCGCGGCAGCGCCTTTGGAACTACTGTTTGATTTAGTAACGGTCATTGCGATCGCAGCGGCGGCCACTGGGCTACACCATGCCCTTGCTAAAACTCACTTCATTGAGGGTATTTTTCGGTTTGCGGCGGCCTTTTTTGGCATTTGGTGGGCCTGGATGAACTATACCTGGTTTGCTTCTGCCTACGATAACAACGATGCGCTTTTTCGGCTGCTGACTATGGTCATAATGGGCGGCGCTTTGGCGATGGCGACGGGCATCATCTATTCTTCGAATCGGCAGATTTGACCTTGATTATGGTTGGCTATGTCATCATGCATCTAGCAATGGTAGCGCTGTGGCTTCGGGCGGCTAAGGACGATCTAGACTGCCGCAGCACAGCCTTGTGGTACGCGAGCGGTATTGCGATTGTCCAGGTCAGGTCTACTGGGTCGTGTTTCTGCTCAGTCAGCCAATGTCTGAGACCTTATTCTATGTTTTGTTCAGTCTAGGCGTCATTCTAGAACTAGCGGTTCCGGCGCTAGCCGAAAGACAAGGGAACACCTCGTGGCATCGCCATCACATCATCGAAAGATACGGACTGCTGACTATTATTGTTCTCGGTGAAACTTTTCTATCTAGTGCAACCGCGCTCGAGCAGCGGTCGGATCTGGGTTTGCTGTACTAGTTGATATTGTTACTGACCACGCTGAAGTCAGCTTACTGGTGGGCAACTACGCTATGGCAATTCCGGTTGCGCTTTTTCTATTCGGGATATGGTTTGTGCGCGACCGGTTTGTGCTGAGAAGGTTTCCCCAGTGTGTGCTTCTAGTGTCTGCCGTCCTAGTTTTAGTGGTGCCGCTTCTCTTGGGCATTCAAGGAATAGCTGGGCTGAGCGCACTTTGCGTATTGGTAAGAAGCTGCGTCGCCCAAAACCATCAACTCGCTTCTAGAATGTAGTGTATTTATTAGCCGGTGCCTATACACCGAGATTTCCGTTCAGGTGAAAATCAGGCTCATGGTTCGCTGAAAGATAGTTGAGAAAGTCAAATAGATGCCGCGATAATGAGGTCAAGTACATCAGGGCATAGCGGCTATGGCAGAGCTTATCGGGAACGAACGGGTCGATGATATTCCATTGCTATTGAATCAGATGAAACGACTAAATCTGAGCGGGCTGGTAGACGAGCATTTTGCGGGGCATGGGAACTGGCAAGGCTTGAGTGTGGGCAAGGTGCTGACGGGCTGGCTGTCTTATCTACTCTCGCAAGGAGACCATCGCCTCAATCAGGTGGAAGCCTGGGCGGCGGGACTGAGCAGCACTTTGCAGCATAGTTTAGCGCCAACTGTGCGGAGTCTGGACTTCAGTGATGACCGCTTGGAGCGCGTCCTAGACCGATTGAGCGATGACCCGCAGTGGGACGCATTTGAAGGCGCGTTGAACTGTCATACAGTACGGGTGTATGACTTGAAGGTATCGTGTGTCCGTCTGGACACCACGACCAGTAGTGGCTACAGGCCAGTCGAAGGCGAGGGCTTATTTCAATTTGGCCACAGCAAAGACTATCGGCCCGACCTCCCACAAGTGAAGATATCGCAAGCGGCCTTAGATCCATTAGGGATGCCGGTGAGCACCACAATAGTGAGTGGCAATCAAGCAGACGACCCGTTGTACATACCCGAGATCAAGAAAGTCCAACAGAGTCTGGCGACAAGCGGGTTGACCTACGTCGGCGATAGTAAGATGGCCGCGCTAGAGACAAGGCGCTATATCTCCCAAAGCCAGAACTACTACCTGTGCCCGCTGCCAGAGAAGCAAGTCTCCAAAGCCGACCTAGCCGAGTTACTCGCACCTGTTTTCCGAGGCGAGGAGACGCTTACACCCGTTGCCGCGCCCGAGCAAAACAGTCGTGACGCTAAGGCAACCACGGAACCACCCGCCGAACCTGAGTTGATAGCGGAGGGGTTTACCTTCACGATGCCGCAATCGGTTGAGGTGATGGCAACGCCGTTCACCTGGCGCGAACAGTGGCTGGTGGTGCATTCGTTCAAGTACGCCAGACGACAGCAACAAGGGTTGGACAACCGCATCCAAAAAGCCACCGAGGCACTGAACCAACTGAACCTGACGGGTCGTGGCCACAAACGACTCTCGCCTGAGGAAACCGAGGCTGCCGCTCACCGAATTCTTCAGCGCTATCGCCTCAAAGACCTGATTCAAGTCGCCTACGAGACCAAGGCTGAAACGACGCACAAACGCGCCTACCGCGACCAGCCAGCTAGGACTATCACCGAAACCACCGTCACGGTGAAACCGACATTGAACGATGACGCTTATCAACACTGCTCGCAGCTAATGGGCTGGCGAGTCTACGTGAGCAACGACCTTGAGTTGTCACTTGAAGAGGCCGTCTACGGCTACCGCAATGAGTACCTCATTGAACAAGGCTTTGGCCGATACAAGGGCAAAGCACTCGGGCTGCGGCCTATCTATTTGGCTTCTGACGAGCGGGTCAAGGGATTGATTCGGCTGTTGAGTTTGGGCTTGCGAATCCTTTGCCTGCTCGAATTCTCCGTGCGCACTCAATTACAGGCACAACAACAGGAACTGCCTGGGCTCTATGCGGGTAATTCCAAACGCGCTACACAACAGCCCACCGCTGAGCTACTGCTCAAAGCCTTTCGCGGCATTACCCTCACGCTTATGGATATTGACCAAGTTAGACAACGCTTTCTCTCACCCCTCTCAGAGCTACAACAGCGCATACTACAGTTATTAGACACCCTTGATGAAATCTATCTCTCGCTGACTGGCTAATTGTTGCGAACTCCCTTTTTTATCCGCGAACCTTGAGATCAGGTGAAAAGAAAGCAAATTTCCATACAAGAAAGCTCTATCTTTCACGGCTTTAACTTGCGAAAGATAGAGCTAGGTGACTTGGCTAGCTTAGGTTTTATCGAGGCTCGGTAGCGGGGCCCTCATCTTTGTTAGACTGCTCTAGCAACCGCTCAAATCGCTCTTTACTCCAGCGATCGGTAGCGTAGGAAATAGCACTGATTTCTTCTAAGCGAATTAGCCAGACAGTGCGCTGGTAGGGATCATCTGGAAGGTCTTCGTCTTCAAAGCCCTCGGCAACATCGACATCGACAACCTCTACATATTCAGCATCTAAAAAGATGGGAATGCCGACTAGGCGCGTACCTGGCATTCTAAACCAGACCTCGCTCCCAGCGTGCAGGGCTTCTTCTAAGCGGTGATACAGTCGGCTGGAAGTTGAAGAAGGAGAAGAGGCAGATCTTGTAGGGCTGGACTGCTCTTGACGGGCGGTGTTCTTCATCATGCCTTCTGTCATAACGTTCCTCCTAAGTACATTCTTTCCGTGTCGTTAGCACAAGCGTTTATCGGTTCCAGATAATAGTCGCGGTGGCTATTGAATGCGCGGTTCTGGTGAGTACATAGCACGCTAGGCTGCTCATGGGCTCTCATGGGCTGCTTATTAGTTTAGTAGCTTAGCGCTTTTCCCATATTAAAAACGTAGACTCGCTGTAGAAAACCGTAAATATGCTGCTGACGATTTACCAAACCACCGTTTCTGCGACTTCATCCGTATTATTACAACATAGCAAACCACCTGTTAGCTGAGCTATTCACTACTTTTATTAGCGACTCTGACTGTATTAGCGACTCTGTATTAGCGACTCTGATAGTGCCAACGAGAGTGCACCTACTTCGCAGGTCGCACCTTCATCAGCGGCTGACCAAATTCAATTGGCTCCGCATTTTCGACTAAAATATCGACAATTTCACCAGACACTTCAGCTTCTAGCTCGTTCATCAGCTTCATTGCTTCGATAATGCAGACTGTTTGGCCAGACTGAATGCGATCGCCCACTTCCACAAACACCGCCTCATCCGGCGCGGGTGAACGGTAGAACGTACCAACCATCGGTGATTTGATTTCAACGAGCGAGGTATCAACCACAGGAGTAGGCGGTTTCTCAGGCTCTTCCGAGGCAGATGCGAACTCAGTAGTAGATGTCGCCGCAACCGGTGCCGCTGATACGGGCACAGCAGACGTAGCCGCAGAACTGACAACCACATCGGGCTGAAGCGCAGCCGCTTTACGGAGCGTCAGCTCGAACTCATCGTTTTTAAGCGTTAGCTCAGCGATGTCAGTCTGGTTGAGGGTGGCGACCAACTCGCGGAGTTCGTTGAAATTCACCTGTAAAACTCCATGTTTAAAGAATGGTAGTGAGATTTGTGAGTGAAATCTGCCAGTGGAATCTGCCAGCGATCTGCTATTGAAACTCAAGGCCTGTGGAGACTATAGGCACTAATGAAACAATACAAACAATCGCCAGCATCCTTAGGTTTCGCGACCTAGATAAGTATCATTGCGCGTATCTATCTTGATCATTTCGCCTCGCGAGATAAACAGCGGTACCATCACCTGAGCCCCCGTTTCAACAGTGGCCGGTTTCGTGCCACCCGTGGCAGTATCACCCTTAACGCCCGGATCAGTTTCGGTCACTTCAAGCGTGACTGAGTTAGGTAGCTCTACTTCTAAAACCTTGTCATCCCAGGTAAGAACGGTGACTTCCATCTCTTCTTTGAGATACTTTACCGATGACCCAATTTGCTCTTCGCTCAGGCGGCTTTCCTCATAGGTTTCCATATCCATGAAGACATACTGGTCGGCATCTCTGTAGGTGTATTGCTTATTTCTCTTTTCGAGAACCGCCTGGGGGAGCATTTCGCCAGCTCGGAAGGTGCGCTCGAGCGTACTACCTGTTTCAGCGTTTTTTAGCTTGGTACGGACAAAAGCAGATCCTTTGCCAGGTTTGACGTGTAAAAACTCAACAACGCGCCATACGGAGCCATCTATCTCAATGCTGGTACCGGTGCGAAAATCGTTGCTTGAAATCATGGTTATAGCTGAAGAATGCTAAGGCAGTCGGCAATCATTGTACAGCTCGGCGGTAACTTGTTCTATGAGGGCACAGACTATGGCAAGATCAAAAAAGAAGAACGCCCCCAAACGGTATCTATCTCCCCATGAATTTGCGAAAGCCTGTCTGCTCTCAATCTGCTAGTCCTGATGCTAGCCGTTTCTCTTTTTCCAAAAAACAGCTGGTTATAAAGCAGTTAGCTGGCAGAATAATCCGAGCAGGTCGAGCTGTTTGCTTGATGCTGCTACTAAGCGCGATCTGCCTATTTGGAACAGCTACACCGGCTATGGCAGGGCTGCCACCTGGCAATGCGATCACCGATGGCGCGGCGCTATTGCGATATTCTCTACCAATTGATAATCCAGAAATTCGTAAGGTTCAAGGTGAACTAGAAGGTATCTCTGAAGCGCTACGCAGTAAGCGCTGGGGACCAATCAAAAAAGATATCACTAGAGCAGAACGGCTGCTAGATCGCAAGCGCGATGCAATTTTGGCATCAGTGCCAGCAGACCGCCAGGGTGAGGCGGAGGCGATTCTCGATGGTTTGGAGTCAGGCCTGGGGCCACTGCGCGCAGCCGCGGTAGATCAAGACAAAGAAGCTGTCTGGACCGAGCGAAAGCGTCTGCTATCTCAAGTTGGCGAGCTTGAGGAGCTGATGGTAGATGGCTACCCGTTTGAAGTACCTGAAGAGTACGACAATCTGCCTCAGCTAAAGGGACGAGCAACGGTGGAGTTTGAGACAACAAAAGGCAATGTGATGGTGGTAGCTGATGGATACAGTGCGCCGGTAACAGCGGGTAATTTTATCGATTTGGTCGATAAAAAGTTCTATGACGACATGCCGTTTATTCGCGCAGAAGATTTTTATGTGCTGCAAACGGGCGACCCTGAGGGCCCAGAAGCGGGCTATATCGATCCCGAAACCAACGAGTATCGGGCAATTCCGATGGAGATTTTGGTAGAGGGTGAAGATCAGCCGATCTATGGCTTTACGCTAGAAGAAATTGGCCGATATATGGATGAGCCGGTGCTGCCGTTTAACTCTTACGGCTCTTTAGCGCTAGCACGCCCCGGTGACGATAACAACGGCGGCTCGTCTCAGATCTTCTTCTTCTTGTTTGAGGCGGAGCTAACGCCAGCAGGACGCAATATGCTAGATGGGCGCTATGCGGTGTTTGCCTACACCATTGACGGCCAAGATGTGCTGCGATCGCTCAGTCAAGAAGACAAAATTATTTCCGTTCGCGTTGTGGACGGACTAGAAAACCTAGAACGCCCTAGCGCATAGGCTATACCGTTGCAGAGTATCGCAAAGCAGACTATTGCGGATGAGACTATTGCGGATGAGACTATTGCGGATGAGACTATTGCGGATGAGACTATTGCGGATGAGACTATTGCGGATATTGGAGAGCTAGCCTTAATTGAGCGGCTCAAGCCTTTTTGCGCTAAGGGTTCGATTGGAGACGATGCCGCCTTAATACCTGTTCGCACTGGCCATCAGATGGTGGTGACCACAGACATGCTGAGTGAGAACGTGCATTTTAGCGATCGCACGACTCCACCCTATGCCGTCGGCTGGCGTGCGGCAGCGGCTAACTTATCGGACTTAGCCGCTATGGGTGCATATCCGCGCGGGTTGACCGTCGGGTTAGGGCTTCCAGCAGAGACACCTTTGACCTGGGTTGAAGGTCTTTATGAAGGCATGGCAGACTGCCTAGCAGCCCATGGCGGAGCAATTGTAGGAGGCGATCTGTGCCGCGCTACGCAGCGAACGGTTTCGATTACCGCGCTTGGCGAGGTGCTGCCAGAGCAGGCAATCTATCGCCATGCCGCGACTCCAAACATGACAGTAGTCGTAACCGGACCTCATGGCGCAGCGCGCGCGGGCCTAGCGCTGCTGTTAGGCGAGATTGAGCTAACGTCTGACGGCTGTAGGTACGGCGATGGCTGGATTAAAGCACACCAGATGCCCATCCCCCGATTTGATGCCGTCTCGGCGCTGCGCGATTTAATTTTTGCACTTGAGCTTAAACCTGAAGCTTATCTAGCGATGGCCGGGATGGATAGTAGCGATGGCCTAGCCAACGCGCTGCTGCAAATCAGTCACAGCGCTCGAGTAGGCATGGATATCATCTGCGCCGATATCCCTTTGCCCGTTGGGCTGAGTGAAGCGGTTGGCGCGCAGCAAGCGCTGGAATGGGCGCTGTACGGCGGAGAAGATTTTGAGCTGGTGTTGTGTTTGCCAGATGCGATCGCTCAGCCTTTCATTGAGACAAAACTCGTCACTGCCATCGGCCAAACCACTCATACAGGCATCGTTCAGCTATTACCTGAAGCAGATAGCAAAAAGGGGTTGCCCCTGACTCACAACAGCTACAGACATTTCTAAGTTTGATACCTTTTTCTGCTGCTAAAAATGCAGTATGATTGCAGGGCTATTGCAATTTAAACGACGTATACGCTCATGGCAGCTCCAAAGAAAAAGACTTCCAAATCTAAGCGCAACAGTCGCAGAGCTACCTGGAAAAACAAAGCTGCTATTCAAGCACAGCGAGCGCTTTCTCTTGGTAAATCTGTACTAACGAACCAGTCCAACAGCTTTGAATATCCTTCTGATGACGATGACGACGATGATGAGTAAGCGTCCGTCGTAGCTCGTAGGACGTGCGCCCTCAGCGAGCTACCGCTGGTAAGACGAATATAAAGAAAGCGGGGCTTAGGCTCTGCTTTTTTTTGGTTGATTTTTTGGTTTTATGGCGAATGTTCTAACGCATTAGAACATTCGCAAGTTGAGTGACTTTGCTTGCTAGTAGCTGTATCTTGCAAACGCGCGTTAAGCCACCAGGCGGAAGCTATAGAATCTTTCCTAGAGCCATCTTTAGAGCATAAAAAGAACCTACAAAAGGTAAGAATAAAACATGTACCGATCTAACCGTTTCTTTCGTTATATTGCTGGGCCTAGTGCTGTTACTTTGATAGCGCTCACAGCTCAGCTTACGAACCAACGTCCGGCGCAAGCCCAAATACCGACTAGCGGTAGCCTAACAGTAGAAATTTCAGCGCTGAAAAACTCGGTAGGTCAGGTGTGTCTAAGTCTATTCGACGGCAGCGCTGGGTTTCCAGATGATAGCGATGCGGTGATTGCCACACAGTGTATCGACGCCGCAGAAATGGATACAGCTACCGCTTCAGACCAAGATACTGAAGCTTCCTTACCCACTGTCACCTTTGAAGACTTAAGTATGGGAACTTACGCGGTGACTATTTTTCATGATGAGAACGGAGATGGGCAAATCAATCGAGCCACCTTTGGCATTCCGACTGAAGGCTTTGGGTTCTCACGCAATCCCGAGATTGGGACTAGCGCCCCAGCGTTTTATGAGACTGCCGTTTTTGTCTTCGGAGAAACAACGACTCAGATAGAAATGATTTATTTTTAAGACAGGCACGAAAGGGCAAGCGCGCGAGGTAAGCGTAGCTGTCAAATGCCAAGCTCTGTTTCAGACCTAAAGGGAAAATAACTGCAAGTTATCTCATAGAAGTTATCTCATAAGTTCCTCAGATTGTTTCTCTACATTGAAAAGACATAGAGAATATGGCGAGAAAACGTATAGGAGATAATTTCTATGAACCTTCAACAGCTGCTACGTCGTTACAACCGAGGCGATCGCGACTTTTCTGATGACTCTTTCCGCTCAGAATCTTTTCCGAGAACCGTACTCAGCAGCGCTGACTTTAGCCGATGCGATTTTACAGGCGTTGACCTTAGCTATACGGACATCAGCAGAGCTAGGCTAGTAGAGGCGAATCTAACCCACTCTGAGCTATTTAACGCTGATCTGAGCGGGGCTGACCTGCAATCGGTAAAGCTAATCGGGGCAGATTTACGCCAGGTTAGTTTGGTAGGTGCTAACTTGGCGGGGGCGGACCTACGTATGGCCAATTTGGAGGACGCTGACCTGAGCGGCGCAAACCTAACTGGCACACGGTTAGATGGGGCTAACCTGCGTCATGCAGACTTGACCTGCGCACGGGTAGAAGCACGTCAGTTGGAAATGGCTAACTGCGATGGCGCAACGCTCAAGGCAATAGATGATAGCTGCGCAACTGGATTTGAGACCGTCCGCTGGCGTTCTTGGACAGTATAAAGCTTGCAGGATTCTGAATAGTGTTCTAGACGCAGTGTCAAATATAGCAGTCTGGGCTGTAGCAGTCTGGGCTGAGCGGCCAAAGCTATAACATCGGCGGCGTTTAGAAGAATTTAGATCAGATGTACTTAAAAATAACGTGATCTTAGCTATGATGGAATCCTTGCCGACGGTCTTAGGTCGACCCTAGCCAGGTTGTTTCAATCGGGCCAATAGTTTAGCGAGGCGGGCAAGCATGGCAACGCATGATTCCGAGACAGCTAAAGCTCCAAAACTTTTTGAGCTACCGCGAGGTGGCACTAGATTTTGATGGGCTACATGTGGCCTGTGTATGTGGACCCAACGGGGCAGGCAAGTCTTCTTTGCTGGAGGCGATCGCCTGGTGCGTATGGGGCCAAAGTCGCGTCAGCACTGAAGACGACATCATCCGTCAAGGAGCGATAGAAGCGCAGGTCAGCTTTTGCTTTGTACATGGCGGAGAGTGCTATCGAATTATTCGCACTCGCCGTCGTAGGCAGACAAGTACCTTAGAATTTCAGATTCAAACGTCGCCAGCTTCGGGCGATCAGAATGCGAAGCCAACGTTTAGAAGCCTGACGCAAAGAGGCGTGCGGGCTACGCAACACTATATTATTAGACAGCTCAAGATCGACTACGAGACTTTTGTAAACGCGGCTTATCTGCGTCAGGGACGAGCAGATGAGTTTATGCTGAAGCGCCCCGCTGATCGCAAACAGGTACTCGCTGACTTACTTCAGCTCGACCGGTACGATCAGCTAGCAGCGCAGGCAAAAGAGCAGGCTAGAGCGTACAAAGCTGATATTCTCTCTCTGTCGGATCTGCTAAGTCGGCTAGCCGCTAAAATCGACACTCGCTCGGATATTCAGCAGCAGTATGAACAGCTATCTGCTCAGATAGACGCGAATCAAGAGCGGCGAAGGCAGCGCAGGGAAAGGCTAACGGCGCTTGAACAACAGCAGCAAAAGAGACTTTTAGAACAGCAGCAGCTAGCGCTGTTACAGCAGCAGTCTAAACATCAGCATTCTGCTTTAGCAACCAGTAAGGCAGCGCTAGCTGAAGCACAAAAAGAACTCTCGCAGATAGAAGAAATTTTGACGCAGGCTGTAGAAATTGAGCAGCGCTATCAAGAGATGGAGGCGCTGCAAAAACAAGAAGAGGCGCAGGCTGCTGCTTTCCACCGGTATCAACAGGTGCAAACAGAAAGGCTGAGCATCCAGCAAAACGTCAATCAGCGCTGTCAGCAACAGGTACGTCAGCTAGCCCAGCTAGAAGCACAGTTAGATCAGCTAGAGCGGCAGACACAATCTATCTTGAAAACGCTAGAAAGGAAAGAGGAGATTGTTGAGAAACGGGCGCTATTGCTAGCGGCTCGGCAAAAGCTACGGCAGCTAGATGCAGCAGAGGCCGAGAGTGCACCGCTGCGCCAGCGCTCTCGAGACATTCAAAGGCAGATAGCGCAGGCCCATACGCGCCTAATTAGCCAGATAGAGGCGATCGATAGTCAGCAAACAGAGATAGCAGCAGGGCAAAGCCGGTCGCCGCAGCTTGTGCAGGCAGTCGTTGAAGTGGGTCACAAAATTACGCATTTGGCACAGCGCCGAGACTATCAGGAGGCCGTGCGGCAAAAAGGAATTGAGCGGCGCAACTTTATGGCGCAGTTGCAGGCGCAGCAGCTTGATTGTGAAGTAGAGCTATCACAGCTAGCACAGACTTTGCAGCGATTGGCAGATCCAGAAGAGGCGCTATGCCCCGTCTGTGAGCAGTCGCTAAAGGAGCAAACTTGGCAGGCCCTGCGCGATCGCACCATAGAAGAACGCGACGAAGTTCAGAATCGAATCTGGGCAATCCGAGAGCAGCTAGCCGTTTCCGATAGCGAGATTCAGGTGCTGCGGCAAGAGTACCGGGCGCTAGAAGTAGAGCTAGCAGCCTATGCTACCGTTTTGGAAGAGCGTGGACAGCTAAAGGCAAAGCTGGCTTCTGCGGAGGTGATGGCGGACCGGCTACAGGCCATGAGTACAGAGCGCGCCCGGCTAGAGCACTGTTTGCAAGAGAATAGCTATGCAAGAGATCTGCAAAACGAGCAACAGCGGATTAAAGCGCAGCTAGCAGAGAGGTCTTATGACGAGCGCGACCATGCTTTGGTGCGATCGCAAGTAGATAGGCTGCGCTGGAGTGAAATCAAGTATGCTGAAATCAAGCAGGCCGAGCGTCGCCTGATACAGATTCAGGCCCAAAGGCCTCAAATTGAGGCGAGCATTCGGGCGATCAAGGCTGAGATTGCGGCAACAGCTAGCGCTAAAGACACCCAGGCCTTGCAAACCCTAGACCAGCACCTGAGCGAGATTGACTATAGCCTAGAGCAGCACAGCCAGCTAAGAGAACAGCTACGGACCGCACGCCTGTGGCAGACGCGCTACCATGCGCTTCAGCAGTCGCGATCGCAAAAAGCTGAGCTCGTCGCCAAAGTAGAGCGGTTGCAGGTGGTTTGCCAGCATCAGGCGATCGCAGCGCAAACGGTAGATACCGCGATAGCGCAGCTACATCGCCAGCTAACAGAGCGAACTGATTTATCACTCAAGCCGACTGGTGGAGAGCAAATAGCCAGTGATATAGCTATTGATATAGATAAAGAGATTGTTCAACTGGAAGCAGAGATTGCTAGCAACCTAGAGCAGCGTGATTCTCTTCTATCGCAGCTAGGGCGGCTACAGCAACAGCTTTCGCAGCTAGAAGCTGTCACAGAACAACAGCAAGAACAACAGCAAAAGCTCGAAGATGTTCGACATAAATATCAAGTATATCGCTCGCTAGCAGAAGCCTTTGGCCGCAACGGAATCCAAGCTTTGATGATTGAGAATTTGCTGCCTCAGCTAGAGGCGATGACCAACCAGGTACTCGGTCGGCTAAGCAATCACCAGCTACATATACAGTTTGTAACGCAAAAGGCCAGCCGCAAATCGCAAAAGCAAATTGGCACGCTAGATATCTCGATTGCGGATGTGCGCGGCACGAGACCCTACGAAACCTATTCGGGCGGCGAGGCGTTTAGAGTAAATTTTGCTATTCGGCTAGCGATCGCTCGGCTGCTAGCAATGCGCTCGGGCACGGCTTTACAGATGCTGGTAATCGATGAAGGCTTTGGCACACAGGATAGAGAAGGCTGTGACCGGCTGATTGCGGCAATTGAAGCGATCGCTCCCGATTTTGCCTGCATCTTAACAATTACTCATATGCCCCACTTTCGTGAAGCCTTTCAAACGCGCATTGATGTCTATAAAGATCAAGATGGCTCGCACGTTGTCATCTCTGAATAAGATTAGACCTTTCCTCCATCTATTCCTACCTTCTATACGAGCTTTCAGGCGGCGGCTGAGGGCTTAGCAGGTCGTAAATACAGCAGGCCCGAGACCCAAGTGAGAACAACCGCTGCCCAAAAAGACAAAATGCCAATAGTGGGCCAGATGCCAGAGAGCGGGGCGAGTAGCAGTGCGATCGCAACAATCTGCACCACCGTTTTCACCTTTCCCCACATACCGGCGCCTGGTACGACCCCGTTTTGAAACGTCGGATTCACCCGCCAGCCTGAAATGGTTAGCTCGCGCGCCAAAATCAAAAACACCCCCCACGCCGGAACAATTCCCATGCCTACTAGTGCTATCAAGGGCGCTAGCACTAGCAGCTTATCGACTAGCGGATCTAGAAACTTACCTAGCTCGGTTACCTGATTGAGTCTACGAGCCAAATAGCCATCTAGCCAGTCTGTACCAGCAAAGACGACGAAGGCAACGACGCTAATCCAGCGGCGGGTATCAGTCGGATCCAACAGAGCAATCAAGACAATTGGGACACCTAGCAGACGGGAAAAGGTAATCCAGGTAGGAAGGTTCAACTGTTTCATTTGGCTTTTGACGGTTTTATCTGATGTTTTATCTGGCGCTTTGCCTAGTGTCTTTAACGAGAAAGCTGCCGTTTAGAATCCTATTATTTAGCGTGTATTATTTGGCGTGATGATGGCCGGGTCCATAGGAAATCTGGGGCTCTACATAGCTAGGAGGCTCTACGTGAATGGTGGCTCTAGCCGGGCCAAATTCTTCTTCTAGCTGCTGCTCTACTTGCTCGGTGATGTTGTGAGCGCTGTAGACATCCTTGGGCTCTACAATCAGGTGCATATCGATAAAGACTTGGCGACCTAGCAGGCCACGAGACGCAATGCTGTGGCAGTTGAGAACGCCAGGAACTTGCATAACAACGGTGTGAATGGCTTCAGGTGCGATCGCCATCTCATCTACTAGCCAAGGCAAATTTGCCGACAGCACCACCCACCCGCTACGAATAACTAAGATTGCCACCGGAAAAGCCAGCACAATATCTAGCCACTGTATCCCTGCCCATACCCCAATGAGCCCACCCAAGACCGCGATAGTAATCCAAATATCGCTCATCGTATGCTCGGCATCAGCAATTAAAATGTTGCTACCAAGCTGACGTCCTACTCGTCGCTCGTAAAAGGCCACAAAAATGTTGACCCCTAGCACAGCGAGCATAATCCACAGAGAGAGCGGCCCCATAGTGACTTCAGCACCGCCAGAGATTAGGCGTTCCGCAGTCCCTTTCAAAATCTCAAAACAGGCAATTCCCAAAAAGGCTGCAATGCCCAGTGCACCAACCGCCTCAAACTTTTGGTGGCCATAGGGATGGTCGCGATCTGGCTGGGGCGAGGCAAGCTGGTTAGTCGCTAGGCCCAAGACGTTGTTAGCGCTATCAGTAATGCTGTGTAAGGCATCGGCCATCAGGCTCAGCGAACCAGTCCACCAGCCCACAACTGCCTTGAGCACGACCACCAAAACGTTGAGTCCCAACGTGAGTAGTAACACACGGCGAACTTCTGCCTGGTAAGTGGTAAACCCCTGGGGCGCAGCGTGGCTATGGGTGTGCGCATGAGGATGCGCTTTTGTTTTTGCCATATTGATAAAAGACCTCTCGGAAACCCAGCCAGTACGTTTTACTGCTAGCCTATCGCGTTCTGAAGCATTCAGAGCAGGTAGGCCATGCTTCTAGCCTTTAGATGCACCATTCTGGGCACAGATACTTCTTCGCCTAGTGCCTTACAAAGGTCTCGACGCTAGAGTCTGCGATCGCTCGATTAACAACATTAAAAATCTCACGGCAGTGGTTATTTTGGCGCAGGGGCAGCTCTTCATTTTTCACAACTACGTCGATTTTTGCGCCGCCTAGTTCAACAGTAGGAGGGTTAATCAGCAGCTCTACGGTGGTAAGCTGAGTGAAAGTGACCTGTCCCGGTTTTTCCTTAGCCACAATGTAGGCAGAATCTTGATAAACCAAGTTAAGATCGCACGCTTCGAGTGCGCTTAGCAGTCCTTTGTGGATATCTTCTCTGGATGTGCCAGTCATGAAAAAGTTCGTATAGCGGGCCATAGTACAAATAGCAGGTGAATGTACAGTAACGGCGACCTGGGCCGCTTTGGGTTTCACAACGAAGATAGTTGTCAGGATACCGCTGTTTCCTAGGATAGGGAATAGAAAGCAAATAAACCGACGTATAAAGTTTCGTTAAATCGCTAGAGCCGTCTTGGAGAGTGATCGCGCTATGTTAGGGAAGCTCATTGTCTTTGAGGGAGGTGAGGGCTGTGGTAAAACGACCCAAGTTCAGCGGTTATTTAGCTGGTTAAATCAAAGTGAAGACTTTCAACTGTTGCAAACTCAGAACAGAACTGCTGGGGTGAGGATTACAAGAGAGCCAGGCGGAACAGGCGTCGGCAAGAAGATTCGTCATCTGCTATTGCAGCAAAGCGAGCCGACAGAGGTACCGATTTTGAGCAAGGCGGAGCTGTTGCTATATGCGGCAGACAGGGCTCAGCACGTAGAAGAGGTGTTGCGACCCTGGGTAGAAGCGGGTTATTGGGTGTTGTGCGATCGCTACACTGATTCTACTGTAGCTTATCAAGGGTATGGTCGACAGCTAGATCTTTCCCTAATTGGTCAACTCAACAAAATTGCAACAGGGGGGCTCAAAAGCGATTTGACTCTTTGGCTAAACGTCTCTTCGGATGTGGGACTTGCCAGGATGCGTCAGCGGGGCGATGCCGATCGAATTGAGCAGGCTAGCCAAGACTTTCATCAGCGAGTAAATAGTGGATTTGCGGCGCTAGCAGCCGATAGCCTGGCACAATCTTCAAAAAAGAGCATAGATTTGTTGAATAGCGCCACAACAAACAGCGTGGTAGCAAACTGTGCCCCAATAGATAACGCTACCCCCAGCGGCATGAGCAGCGGACCAATAGTAGAAATCAATGGAAATCTTTCCATAGAAGCTGTTAGCAACAATATTCAACAGGTCATAGGTGCCCATCTAGCGCAGTGGTGTTCCGAGCTTTAGTGTCAAAACTTTAGAACATCAAAACTTTAGAACATCAAAACTTTAGAACATTAGAACATTAGAACAATTGAGAGAATGCTTTAGAGAATGCTCTTTAAAAACGTTTTGGCATGACACATTCATCTTCAGCTCATTCGTCCCTAAACCAATCATCTTTGGACCACTCATCTTCAGGCTACTCATCTTTAGGCTACTCATCCTTGGACCACTCACCATTTTCTCAGCTAGTCGGACAAACGCAAGCCGTTGAGATTTTACAGCGTGTGATTGCCCTTCAGCGGGTGGCACCGGGCTATTTGTTTGTAGGGCCTGATGGCACGGGAAAATCTTTGGCGGCGAAGGGATTTTCCCAGTTGTTGTTACGCGCTCGGCCAGATATCTCTCCTGAGGAGACGGAGATCTTGGCGCGCAGAATTCGCGATCGCAATCATCCCGATTTGCTGTGGGTAGAGCCGACCTACCTGTATCAAGGAAAACTGCTAACGTCTGCCGAGGCGACCACTGCTGGGCTCAAGCGCAAAAGTCCGCCGCGAATTCGGCTAAGCCAGGTGCGTGATATTGCTCGCTTTCTAAGCCGCCCGGCGCTAGAGTCGCCGCGAGCAGTCGTGGTGATAGAGCAGGCAGAGCGGATGGCTGAGGGCGCAGCAAACGCGCTGCTAAAGACCCTAGAAGAGCCGGGACGGGCAACGGTGATTTTGATTGCACCCGATCAGCAGACGCTGCTACCGACGCTAATCTCTCGCTGTCAGATGATTCCGTTTCGGCGACTAGGACGTGAGCAGATGGCCGAGGTGCTTTGTCAGGTAGGGCAAGGCGAGATTTTGGACTCGGCAGAAGTGCTAGCGATCGCCCAGGGATCGCCTGGTCGCGCCATTGAAAGCTGGCAGCAGCTGCGATCGCTGCCTACCGATTTACTCAGCAAGCTGGAGAAGCCGCCGGTTACGCTACGAGACGCGCTAGAAGTAGCCAGAGAAATTGCGCAAGCCCTAGACACTGAAGCACAGCTTTGGCTATTGGACTATCTACAGCATCGGTATTGGCAGCAGGGGTTAAGTCCGGAAACCGCACTAGCTGCGCTAGAAAAAGCTCGTAGCTATCTGCTCAGCTATGTACAGCCTCGCCTGGTCTGGGAAGTAACGTTGGCTAATATGGCCGAGGCGGCAGTTAGCTAAACCGGTTGGCAAAATTAGTCAGCTAACTGGTCGGCAAGATTAGTCGGCAAAATTAGTCGGCAAAATTAGTCGGCAAAATTAAATAGGACTCGACTGCTCTGTATTTCTTCTACGCTTAACGCGCTCTATACTTAATACGCTCTACAGAATCACCAGCCTTTGCACTCTCCTAATCCGTTTGCTATTTCCGATGACTTTCACCCTGCTGTCGAGCCCTCGGACAATATAGCCGCTGCTGCGGACACCTTCTGGTTTATCTGTCAGGGGTCTAGCATAGTAGTCAAAGAGGCGGCTATAGGGATAGTCACAGAGAAGAGCCTAGGAATAGAGAATGGGCTGTCTGTACCCCAGGCCAAAGCGATAGAGGCGGTAGGCATCACACCTAGTATCACGCCTACAAAGACGCAGTTTTTAGGCTATCTGCGTGATCGCGGTTGTGCTGCGGTGGAACTAACCAAGCTAGCCAAACTGCCAGAGGGCTATCAACTGCGCAGCTTGCGATCGCTCTACGGTGAGTTGAGTGAAGACTTATTTGCGATCGCTGCTCGCGCTGTTCAAATCATTGAATGGGACCGTACACACCAATACTGCGGCCAGTGTGCTGCGCCGATGGACCAGCTTCCTAACCAACGAGCCAAACGCTGCCCCAACTGTGACCTTCGGCAGTATCCAAAGCTTTCACCTGCTGTGATTATGCTCATTCATAAAGGAGACGAGGTGCTGCTCGCCCGGGCACCTCGATTTCGCGCAGGTCTATATAGCGTCTTAGCGGGCTTCGTTGAACCTGGCGAGTCTCTAGAAGAAACCGTCGCCCGCGAAGTTAGAGAAGAAGTCGGTATAGAAATCAAAAATATTCGCTATTTTGGCTCTCAGCCCTGGCCCTTTCCAAAGTCTCTGATGATTGGCTTTATCGCTGAATACGATAGCGGCACGCTCACGCTAGACCCAGTAGAGATTGAAGCCGCCGAATGGTTCCCAAAGCACAACCTGCCACCCGTACCAGGACCCCTGAGCATCGCGCGTAAGCTGATTAACTGGTTTATCTCTCAGCCCTAGCTTTACGAATCATAGTTCTAATAACCACAGCTTCAGCAGTCACAGCTTCAGCAATCACAGCTTCGTAGAAAGTCTGTCTATAGCCGTGAATTCTCAGATAGCCCACGAGCTTAGCGTGCTACAAAGTAGCCCCTTTATAGGTTCTTTCGGTGTCCTTACTTAAGTAGTTTCTCTATCTTAACTAAGTAATCTAGCCAGTTTTAATAAACGTATAGTGAAGTTTGAAGTGTACTCCCAGATACAAACGAAGAATGATTGACTATAGGGATGTGGACGTTTGCGGCATCCATACATTGAGCTAACTTCGAGAGTCTATTCTCTAACGACAACCGAGCATCAATGTACGACTTCAGGCGCTCAGCGGTGTTTCTATAGATTTGTGATTTTTGCAGATCTAGACTGTTTAAAAACTTTTTGGATTTCAACTCATATGCCCCTACGTAAAGCTATCTATAGGCTTGTTGCCGTTGGCTTCACCTCGACAGTTTTGCTTTCGCTCTCTGGTATTGCAGCTAACGCAGCTACCTTTAACCTTTCCTACAAGTTCAAGAATGGTACGTCGCTTTCGGCGCTACTAAACGGCGATCTTGCGGCGAATGGTAATTCGGTTTCTATCAAATCACTAGAATCGGCAAAGTTGACTGATGGTTCAGGTAGTCTACTGGACTTCGATCCGGTCGGATTGAACTTTAAATCAACAACTTTGACACGAGACGGTGGTTTCGCCAAACTTTCGGCGGGCGATAGCAATCTTCGAGAAGAGGGAGCTGTTGGTTTTAAGCTGTTCAACAACGCTAAAGTCAACGGTAAAGACTTTTCTTTTGCAACGCTTGTTTACCAGAGCAGTCAGGGAAATAATGTTCGGTTGGCAGAAGCGTTTAGCTACAATGCTTTCGCTTTTGAGGCAAGAGACATTCCTGAGAATTCGTCTGTAAGCGTCTTGCTCACTGCCCTCGCTGGCACTGGTTTAGCGGTGGCAAAGAAGCATAGCGCTAGAAAAGAAGCCTAGGCCGAAGTTCTATCTCGAGTTCTAGAAAGCGGTGAGCTAGCCTCACCAATCGTCACTAAAGCGATGGCTCTCTTTGTTGGAGAGCCATCGCTTTTTTTGATTCTGCAAGGCTCTTCGAGCTTTAATCTGAGGATATCAAAGGGACTCTAAAACGACGCTAGCTTAACGAGCAGCTTAGTGAACGCTTATCTGGCTATCATTTTGTCACTATCGTTCACAGACATACTAAAAGCAACGAGGGAAGAAGAGCACCTTGAAGCGTGTTTCTCTCACAGATCTCTTAGCTTGCCGCCCAATGTAGCGGTATCTATAACTATGTTTGTGACTGTAAAAGGTTTACGCCAAATCAAAAAGGTCTGTCTAGTCGCAGCGATCGCAGCTTTCGCCTATCAGCCCGCTATGCGAGCAAGCGCCGAGCGATTCATTCACCCCTTCTCAACCGTGCCAATGACCGATACGCTTGTTGCTGCCACACCTGCCATACCTGAGAACGAAGCGCACCAGCTAGCTGGCCAGTTCACTGACGCTACTAAGCGGCAATCGCAAGGAGCGTCTTTTGTCAGCGCCGCACATCCTACCGCTGGTAGTGCTCAAATTGTTGAAGAAAATGGTCAGCGCTACTTAGAATTTGATAGCGCGTTCCGCTCCGATTCAGGCCCCGATCTATTTGTTTTGCTGCACACAGCCGCCGTACCCAGCGCTTACGCACCGCAAGACTATGTGAATCTTGGACGACTTCAGGCGACTGCAGGAAGACAGCGATACGCTATTCCAGCTGATGTCGATATTGACGATCTGCGATCAGCTGTCATTTGGTGTCAAGAATTTAATGTTACTTTTGGTTATGCAACGCTTTAATTACGGATGTAGCGATTGAACGTACAACATGGTCATTAAGGGAACGACTCAGCTGCTTGGGGTCATTGGCAATCCGATAGAGCACTCGTTTTCACCGCTGATGCACAACGCGGCGATCGCACATCTTCAGCAGCAGGCCAGTCAAACACCTGATCCCCAAATACCTGACTATGTCTATCTACCGCTGCCAGTTGCATCAGAGCGTTTGTCGGATGCGATCGCAGGCTTTAGCGCCATCGGGCTACGCGGCTTCAACGTTACCATTCCTCACAAGCAGGCGATTATGCCGCTGCTCGATGAGATTAGCGAGGTAGCTCGCGCTATCGGCGCGGTTAATACCGTATGGCGCGACAAAGATCTTTGGTATGGAACTAACACAGACGCGCTAGGCTTTTTAGCGCCGCTGAAGACGCTGCACCCAGAGTGGAAGAATACTCGCGCAGTTATTTTAGGCAATGGTGGCGCGGCTAGGGCGGTTGTTGCAGCCTGTCAGCAGCTTGGCTGTTCGCATATTCGGGTGGTGGGCAGATCTACTGACAAACTCGCTCAGTTTGCTGAAAGCTGGGCCGCTACGCCAGAGATTGCGGCGCGGCTGAAAGTGATGACCTGGGACGAGCTACCCGATCAGCTACCGAGAACCGACCTGTTGGTCAACGCCACGCCGGTTGGGATGTACCCGGATGTTGCAGCTTCGCCTGTCAGTGATGAAGAGATTGCGCTACTCAAACACGACGCGATCGCCTATGACTTGATCTATACCCCACGCCCTACTCAATTCTTACGACAGGCGATCGCCGCCGACAGAGTCACCATCGATGGCTTAGAGATGTTAGTACAGCAGGGCGCCGCCGCTTTAGAAATTTGGTTACATCAGCCTGCCCCTACTGCCGTTATGCGACAGGCTCTACTGGACTACCTCAAAAAGTGAAGCCCCAAAAAGCAATATCCTTTGAAGTGAGAAACTGTTTTAAGTAATGATCCAAAAGCACACCTCGAAAGCACGGTAAGCTAAGAGAAAACGATCCGCGTCCACCATGTTTTCATCGCTTCGTCCGCGTCTATTCACCGCTTTTCTCGTCGCCTGTCTATGCTTTTTTAGCTGGGCTCCTGCCGCGCAGGCTCTTACTCAAATCACCCTCAAAGATTTGGCCGCAGAAGAATGTCCTGCCGATGCGGCTTACGCTGAAAACCTTACCACTAGCGGGTCTTCAATGGCCGCAACCTGCTACTTGATCAAGGGAACAGCAGTCAACAACTCCGCTAAAGACATCATGGATGCGGATATTTTTGGCCGGATATACGACGCCGAGGGTAACGCTGTGATGAAAAATCGCTATCGACTAGGTGGCATTGAGTATGTGCCGATGGGAGAGAGTGACTTTTCCTTTAGAGTTTCCGTTCCGGCTGTGCAGCATGCGCCGCTGCGGCTAGAAAAGTTCAAGGCCTCTGGGTTTGCCAGCAAAGTTCGTCGATTTCAATCTTGGGACCAGTCTATAGACGAGTAGCTAGATAAAGCGAACTGAATATGTGAGCTGAACTATGTGAGCTGAAAAGCCCCGTTAGGTATACAACCTAGCGGGGCTCTTATAGTTAGAAGGTCGAGCAGCTAGAAGATCAAATAGCTAGAAGGTCAGATAGTCAAAAGACTTGTAGCGCAGCTAGTGCAGCGTTTGGACTGATCGCAAACGTACAAATGCACTCGTACGCTCGCTGTCCAAACTTAGTAAAAGGAGCTTAGTAGAAGGAAGAGCTATAGGCTAACGCTACCACCTGGTTACCGGCAACCTCGACAAAGTATGAAATGAACTGTAAGGCAAAGATTGCCAAAATCGCCGATAGGTCTAGTCCCCCAATCGGTGGAATGATGTTGCGAAATAGGTTTAAGTAGGGGTCAGTTAGCTGAGAAACGGTCGAAAAGATTGGGTTTGACCAGTCGATGTTGGGAAACCAGCTAAGCAAAATACGGACAATCAGTAGCAAAAAGTAGATGCTAAGAAAGGTAGAAATGCCCGTGATCAAAGGAGCAATAATTTGTGCGGCCATAGCTTTATAGGGCTAACGTCAGGGTTATGGAACAAGGTGTCAATTGGGCTTGCCCATTTAACAGATAGTGTCTTGTATCTTAACCGATGGGTTCGCGCTTGTGATGTACGGTTACCGCATATCACGACCGCACACAGTGCTAGGCACCTCAGTACTCGCTAAATTTCCGGAGCAGAGGTAGGGGAACCAAAATCAGGCATAGGGTGGCCGTTATTGACGTTGCCCATCTGTACGCGTACGTCTTCAATTGCCGTGTTTAGCTGAGAAATTTTGTCCTCTAGGCCACGACGGGCAAATTCCATCCGCTCTTCGGTAGAGGCGTTTTCTAGCCTACGGCGCTCTTGGTCGGAAAGCTGGGTAAAGTCGTCATCAGCGTCCGATCGTAAACGGTTGCTGGCTAGGACGCCAACTACGCCGCCAATCAGGCCGCCGACAAAGGCGCCTGCTATAAATCCACTGGCAAAATTATTTTGACTCATGGGTTTTGTCTCCTTCTTCGCGTCAACGTGTCTGTAAGTTTGTCTATTAAATGCTTTTGATCAGCGCAAAGGGTTTGTGATTGAAGCTTGTAATTAGAGTTTGTGATTGGACGCCTTTTCTAGAGACGTCGGAGTGCAGTGCGATCATTGATGTCTGAGTCTTTATTCAAAGCTTGAATTTAGGTGCCAAAAGATCAGGTGCCAAAAGATCAGGTGCCAAAAGTGCGATCGCCCGCGTCTCCCAATCCTGGTACGATAAAGCCGTTTTCATCGAGTCCTTCATCAATGATGGCTGCGTAGACTACAACCGTCGGATAAGTCTTGCCTAGCTTTTGCAAGGCCGGAGGCGCAGTTACCACCGAAATAATTCGCACCAAGGCCGGGTCAACGCCGCGCTGAGTTAACTCGGCTAGCGTTGCCATAATCGTACCGCCTGTCGCCATCATCGGCTCGCTAATAATCACCCTAGTGTTAGGCTCGAACTTTGCCGGTAGCTTATTAAGATACCAGGTGGGCTCCAATGTTTCTTCATCACGCGCTAGGCCAATGTGATAGGTACTGCTATTAGGAACCGCGCTCTGAATGCCCTCCAGCAGGGCAAGACCCGCCCGGAGTATAGGGATGACGGCGATTGGAGCTTCTGGATCGACAAATGTAGCAGGGCATGTCGTCATCGGCGTTTCGATGGTCATATTGATCGTCGGCAGCCAGTCGCGAGCAGCCTCGTAAGCCAGCCAGCGCCCTAGCTCTGTCATAGCGCTGCGGAATACAGGCGAAGGAGTGGTAGCACTGCGCACTACACCTAACCAATGCTTGATCAGGGGATGAGGAGGAACATATACACGCAGTTGCAGGGCCATAAGAAAGGGGGAAGGGAGAAAGTAGACGAGAAAGCGGACACAAACTCAGACCATCATACTGTGGCCATCATACTGTGGGAAGAACGCGTGGGAAGAACGAGAAATGATGGACGATAGCGTAATGCGGGATTGATGTAGCTGCACTCGACCTGGCCAAATACCTGGTCAAATAAACCTAGCTAAACAAAACCAGGCCGCCTAAGGTAATCATGACGCCGATAAGCGCAATCCAAACAAACTGGTTGTCTTCGGTATTAACTTGGCTGAGATCTATGGGTTCTGGTTCTACTTGGGGTTTGCGACGGCGCTTCTTTTTGGGCCGCTGCGCGTAGCGAATTTTTTGATCGTCGTCAAATCCTGAGAGGTCTGGAATCTTGGTTACCCACTCGGGTTTCATCTCTAGCTCAGGTGCTTCTAGGATATAAAGCATGCGCTTGCTCTGCTGTTTGGTATCCAGATCAGGATGCACTATTAGCTTGCGGCATAGTGCTAAGCCTGCGGCTTCATCACCTGAGGCAATGTAGGCGTTGACCAGCCACAGCTGAATTTCACCACCACGTGCCCCCATCGGATTAGAGAGAGCTAGCGCAGCTTTAAAAGCAGCGATCGCACTCCTATAGCGACCTCTTTCAAATAAAGCTTGTCCGGTGGCGATCTCGGCGTCTGCCTGCGCCTTCTTTTCAGCATTGTTCAAGCGATTGAGAGCCTGTCTTACCGGATCGTCTACCGCTGCTGATTGAGCCACATTAGGCTCTGACTCCGAAGTCATAAACACTCAAAAAATAGCTACCGTTCACCATTGTATCGCGCTCGCTTATGCTAAATAAAGCAGCCCCTACCAGTAGCTACTGGTTGACAAACAAGAGTAAAAACCGATGCTAATGGTGATTTCTCCAGCCAAAACGCTGGACTACAACATCGCAGACTATCCTCACTTCACCCTGCCCGCCAAACTAGAGCAAACCAAAATACTCGTCAGCCAGCTTAGCAACTACGAAGCGACTGAGCTATCCCAGCTCATGAACATTAGCGACAGCCTCGCCAAGCTAAACCATCAGCGCTATCAAGGCTTTCAAACGCCGTTCACGCTGCAAAACGCCGGGCAGGCACTGCTCGTTTTCAAAGGAGACGTATACAGAGGAATCCAAGTCGAAGCCTATGACGATGACGATCTGGCCTTTGCTCAGGACCATCTTAGAATTCTCTCGGGGCTATACGGCATTCTGCGCCCGCTCGATTTGATGCAGCTCTATCGCTTAGAAATGGGCACAAAGCTAGCCACTGACAAGGGCAAAAATCTCTACGAGTTTTGGAACAATCAGCTTGCGACCTTGCTCAATGCAGACTTCGTAGGTATTGATAAGCCTGTGCTAGTCAATCTAGCTTCTAACGAATACTTCAAGTCAGTCGATTTGAAGACGCTAAGGGCGAAGGTGCTCAACATTGGGTTCAAACAGAAAAAGGGGGATGACTATAAAGTTGTTACAATCTATGCCAAAAAAGCCAGAGGAATGATGGTTGACTTTGTTATTCGTAATCGGATTGAAGATCCTGAGCAGATGAAAGGGTTTGACCGCGATGGCTATACTTTTAGGCCAGAGCTATCAACAGCCGATAGCTGGATTTTCTGCCGAGAGTAGTAACGCCTATAGCAGTAACGCCCAGAGTAGTAATGTCTAGAACACTGACGCCTGAAACTCAGACGCTTAGCTCGGCTGTTGGGTTTTGGCGCTTGGGTTGCTCACGACTAGACGATAGCGTCTGCTGACGTGACATCTCTATGAGCCTTAGCGATAGCAAGACTTCTGCAAACATCCTTTGAAAGGCGTAGTACCAGCCGCGCCAGCCGTCTAAGATACCACCTCTGAGGAAGAGACAATAGAGTAGAACAATAAAGGGTGCGATCGCCTTGCGCTTACGCAGCCTATCGGCCAGGCTCAGGTCAGCTTCTGATGTCTTTAGTATCTTTTCTGCTTCGATGAGCATGTAGCGCTCTTGAGCCCAGATCCATCGACTCAAGGGCTTACGGTCATCGTGAAGAACAACAGAGGTGAGCCGTCCAGATAGTCCGTCAGTGCGTAGACGCTGGGTATGGCCATCATCAAGATAAGTCGAGCGATCGCGGCGAAATAGAAGCTGTCGAGGGGGCAGTATCGTTCCTCTTAGCGGCTTTCCAAAAACGCAGTATTGAAAAGTGGCGTAATAGCTGTTGATCTGGTCTGATGGTGATAGATTCGCTAGCTCATCTACCAAAGTAGCAGACAAAATGTAATCGGCATCTAACGACAGCACCCACGTTGTCGCCACTTGGGCCAAACCATAGTTCCACTGAAGCGTGTGCGTATCGAAAGGTCGGTGAAAAATATCTACCTGAGAATATAACCGGGCAATCTCTAACGTTGTGTCCGTACTGCCGCTATCAACAAGCACAATGCGCCCAGCCCAGCCCAGCCGCTGGAGCACTCGGCCAATGTTAGGCGCCTCGTTATAGGTCAAAATAACAGGCGTGATATGTTCGAGCATTTTAAGCATATTGAGAATCCGGTAGTTGCTTGGGTGGCGGCTTTGACAAAGAGCCATAAACGGTTGCTAACTGGCCTGCGATGCTATCCCAGGTGTAGCGCTCTAGTACAAAGTCTCTGGCTCTAGCACCCATCAAAGCCGCAGCCTTTGGGTCGCCTAGGCAAATCAGCAGGGCCTGGGTGATGGCTTCTGGCTCGATCGCAGTCACATGAGCAACCCGCGCCTGCGCTGCTTCAGGAAAGTTACACCCCGTTGTAATAATGCAGGGCAGCCCTGATGCCATGCCCTCCAGCACAGACATACTGAAGCCTTCGGAATAAGACGGTGCAATATAGTATTGTGCGGCGGATAGTGCCGCGCATTTCATTTCGCCACTCAGCATTCCGGTGAACGTCACAGCCTTCAAACTGGCAGTTTCCTCGAATTGCTGTTTGGCCTTTGGTAAGTAGCCCACATTATCGGGACCCGCGACAACCAAATGAGTATTAGGGTACTCACGGAGCGCTTTGCCGAACGCTTGCGCTAAGAGGTCTAATCCCTTTTTAGGATCGATTCGACCTAGAAACAAGAGAATGTTTTTATCTCTTGTATGTGGAAAGGCCTCATAGAATATCTCTGGGGTATGGAGTATTTTGAAGTCTTGGCGGTGAATGCCGTTGGCGGCAATTACCAAAGGTGCCCTGAGCTGCAGCGGTTCTATTTGTTTGGCTTCCGTTGAGGCGAGCATTTGTAGTGCGATCGCTCGCTGTAGCGCAGGTCTTTCAAACAAAGCATAATACACTTTCTTTTTCCAAGCCTTATAAGAGAGCGCCCAGGGCTCTAGCATACCCCGAGGGATAACCACATAAGGCACGCTGTGCCATCTACAGGCAAAATAGACCGGAAGATTAGACACTGAAAAAATAGCGTTCACTTGCACCAAATCGTAGTGTTGTACGTGCTGAAATAGCCAGATCGCCATAGGCAAACTAAGCTTATAATCGCCTATACCCGCGTAAGGAAAGTATTGCACTCGGTAATGCTGCGCTTGAATCCACTGACTAACCGGGTTATCGACTACCGCGCTGCCGTTTGCATTGGTAGTAATTATATCCACCGAAATTCCAGTCTTTCCAAGCGCCTGAGCTAGCTCTACGACGCTCTTCGAGGGGCCTCCATAGACAGATCCTAGCGCAGGAACAACAACTAATAGTTTCATAGCTGACTATACATACTGACTATACATACTGATATATGAAAAGGGAGAGATAGATTCAAGTGCTGCAGTTCTATTTAACGGCTGCTCGTTTCGGCAATTGTTCTTTCCATGGCAGCTATTGACACAGTGTCTGAGCTAGATAGCGATCGGATGGTAGGGGGCTGTTCTTTGACTGCGATCGCCCAAATTACAGGCGACCAGTACTGAGGAGGTGCAATGCCGAGAAATCTCAGTCGAAGACTTTCAAATGTACGAGTAATGCCAGTTATCGCCCGATAGATTTTCCGAGAGAAAGAAACTGGCGCGGGCCAGGGATCTCTAATCTGAGATACTTTCATATGATGACAGAAGAACATTTGGGAAAGAGAAGTTGGAGAAAACCCACACTCGTGCGTAATATCCGAATATCTTGTGGATAAACCCACAGGACTGAGCGCATTAGGCACACTCACAATCACTTTCCCACAAGGGTTCAGCGCCGCTGTGACGCTCTGCAAAATGGAATACAGCTCACTCATAGTAAAGTGCTCCAAAATATCGAGCATTGCAACCATTTCAAAGCAGCTTTCCTTACCTTCTAGAAAGCTATTGATCTGGGAAACCTGACAGTCAAGCTTTAGCTTGCGTGCTAGCGCCACTTGATTAGCGTCAAGATCGATCCCAGTCACCTGCGTGTATCCCTGACTTTTCAAAAAGTGTACAAACTGTCCAGCGCCACATCCTATATCGAGTATCGGCGCGTCCTTATCCTCAGGCAGCCAGTTCTTTGTGTACCACTCGTAGTATGGAACTCTACGGTCATGAGATGTTTTCAGCTCATCTAAGCTGTCTGTGCTGTGCCACTCAGCTTGACGTTGGTAAAAGGCATCACGGTACGGGTTGCTAGACATAAAATCATCTACTCAACTTACAATTTGTTTTAGAAACACCAACAACTGTTCATTTTCTGCATAGGCCAACCTAATATTTTTACCTATTGTTTTCTATGTAGAAAGAGAAGTTTGCTATTTTCTCTGCCACTTAAGAAGAGTTAGCCAAAGATAGCTTTCAAGAGACCATGGCTTCTAGAATTTCAACATAGCTATCTACATTTTTAGCCAGATCGAAGTGCCTTTCAGCTAGCTCTGCGCTGTTACATCCCATCTCTGCTCTCACTTTGCTATTTTCAGCAAGCGCTAAGATTGCAGAAGCTATCTCTTCAGGTTTCAAACTGACTGCATAACCGCACTGATAGGCATCTATAAAAGATCTATAGTCGGCAAAATCAGTCACGACTACTGGCTTGCCACAAGCCATATAAACAGCGAACTTACTTTGAACACTTAAGTTATGGCGCGAATAGGTTCTAGTATGTACAAGAATATCCGCAGCCGCTAGAATACTATCTATCCGGGCGATTTCATCCGTATAGACAAACGTCACCCAGTCTGGATCAAAAGATATTTGTCTATATTTCTCTTCGGCATTATCAGGTTTTCCAACTAGATAAAAGTGAATTCTCCTATTCTCCTCACATACAAGTTTAGCTGCTTCTAAAAGATATCGAACACCATGGTTTTCGTATACTAAATTCCCTAAATATACAACGTTCATGATCAGGTCCTTTGCACCTAAATCCTTTGCGCTTGAGTTCTTTGCACAAAAGTCTTCCGTGCTTAAGTCTTCCATGCCTAGATCTTTACTTGAAAAAACTGCTTGACCGCTCTTTATACTGTCAAATCCTTCAATCCTAACACCAGGATATATCAGAGATATTTTCTCCTCTTCAATACCTCTTTCCTCTTGATAAATAGTTTTGACCGCTTCTCCTAGGGCAACGAAATGGTCAGCTCTCTTACAGACTAATTTTTCTAGCTGAGAGTATAGGTTAGCTTGCCACGAGGCTAAAGACAGTGGGTTCAAAGAGAATGGGGTAAATACGGTATGAATCTCATAGAGCAGCGGTCTGCGATATAGCCATAGCAGAGGCAGAAACCTACAGGCAGCACCGCTAGTAAAGGCAAAAAAAGCATCCGGCTGAAACGCTTCTATCGCCCTTCTAGATTCAGAAATCCACTTTAGTATAGGAATAGTTAGGATCTGTACACCTTGGTATTCCTGCTGAGAGCTGTTGAGCAAAGACTTGCTTCTCAGACTTAGATGAATCACTCGAACCTCAATATCACTAGATTGAAGACCACTTACTAGCTTTTTAATATGCTTTGGGGTCCCTCCAGTATCTTCTATAATTCTATGAGATGTAATAATTAGCACTCTCATTTTTACACTATTCTCGTTTCGTGAATACGCTGTTATGAATATACGGTTAGAAATATCGGTTAGGAATACTGGTTATGAATGTATGCGTCAGTTGCTTAGCTGTAACAGCTATACACCCTGAGCAACTGACGAAAGTCTGTTCATCTAAAAGTAACTTTTTGCTTCAAGCTCTTCTCTAAAGCCTTCTGTTTCAAAATTGACGAAAAGCGGTGGCTTAGATTTTCTGCCCTAAATGAGTTAATTCTCTCAGTCACGCTATCTGACATCTTTTTTAAAAGTTCTCTGTCGACGTAGAGTTTTCTAAGCTTATCGGCCAACGCTTCAACCGAAGGCTGAGAAAGAACGAATCCATCTATTTCATTTCGGACAATTGAACCCGCTGCATAAGTCGTTATCACAGGGAGTCCAAAGCTCATAGCTTCATAGATCACGCCTGCTGATCCCTCAGCGATAGAAGGAAAGACAAAGACATCGGCCCACTGATATTCCTGAAATAGCTCGGATTTACCTATAAACCCTTTAAACTCACAGATACTTTCATACACTGCTACTTTCTCAGGATGAATATCTATACGTCCTACCACATGAAGATCTATGTCGAGAGTTTTCAGCTTTTTAAGAGCCGGTAGCAGATACTGTACTCCCTTACGGAGATTGACACTGCCAACAAACAAAACGCGAAGCCGCTTCCGCTTCCAGTCCTGCTCTATGCTTCTGCCTTTGAGAGCATCGCCTGTGCGATATGTGTTTATCCGGTATGCGTCTATCCATAGAGGGACCGGATAGGGCGAACAGGTGACCTTCGATGCGGTTTCTGGTGCAGCTGCTTTGATTGAGTCCACTACAAACGGGGAGGGAGCGCAAACAATGTCAGCTTGAGCCAATTCTGCTTGTTCTCTTTCTATCAGCAATTGCTCGGCGCCCCCTTCGTAAAGATCTTGATACGCTTGCCAGTCACTAAAATTTGAGAATTCTTTTCGCAGATGTGGGATCAAGAATTGGTGAGGCGGATGCATTACATCTACAATCTTTACTTTTGAGGGAAATAAAGAAAACAGCTCTCGACTTATGCTGATAAAAGAGTATACGGCGCTAAACTCATCATCTGCTAATGACATTTGTTCACTCAGCTTTCTTACCATCGCATACTCAAGCTTCAGCCTCTCAGTTAAGCTATTACACCTCTTTCGCTGCCAAAAAAGTTTAAGACCTAGCGTGTTGAGGCTTTTTACATGCGATATATCTAGCTCTTGGCTAGTGCGAGTAGTTAGGTATCTTGAGCTAAATTTGGCAGGCAGGGCACCTTTTGCTAGCAGCTTTAGAAGGATGCTCTCTTTAGCGAGAAAGAAGTCAGTGTAGGCCTTGTAGAGTAAGCCGGTTTTAGCGAGCATTACAGGAATAGCGTATCCCATTCTCGATCCAGGATGTAGTATAGCAACTTTCATAGGAGGCGCGTTCAAGACAGTATGTTTTTAAGTGTGTGTCTTCAAAAAAGAGACTAGTAAGCGCTAGCAGGAATTATCTGAGGCTTTCTTCTACTAGCGCAAAGCACAATCGGAACAGAAAAAACAACGATGTTGACGATTGAAGCAATGGCTAAAGAATGTCCGCTGATTAGAGCACCTAACGTAGAAGACTGGATGAGATTAAAGTAAACGGCTAATAGAAAGGGACTATTCCACACAATCATTCGAAACCAAATCACTTTGCAGAGCCAAGCAAAAAGAGCAAAGAGCAAACAGCCAAAGTAATCAAATTGGGTGAACGCTTCGCCCATAGCTGTATTGGTCGTGCCATAGGGAATGACATAGGAGAACTGATCTGTCAATTCGTCTCGACCTGGTGTTATACCGAACTGCAAAGACTGCTTTTGTTCTGCGCCTAAAAGCTGAGCAGGAAAGAAGTAAAAAATCAGCCTGTCCCAATAAAGGGTACCAAGGCCGTATGCTGATTGACTTACGGAGTAATCTGCTAAGAGTATTGCGTTTCTAAGCTCTAGAGAGGCCTGAGGTTTAGTAAAGTAGCCAATCGAATTTTCTATGAAGCTAGTTCTCTGGAGGGTAGTGACTTGACCGCTAATAAGATAGCTGCGGTAGGCGGTGATGTTGACATTGATAATTAGCGCAGCAACGATACCCAGGCAAACGGTGCTTCGGTTTATTAAAAGCCTTCTAGAGAAAAACAGCGCCAGGATTATAGCCATGACAACAGTAAACAAGCTAGAGCGTCGGCCCAAAAAGATTGCTTGATAGACAGGAACCGAGAGGGCAAAGGGCAAAAGTAATAGTGTCCGGGCTGATATCTCTTTAAACGAATACGCTAGGACAATTGGCAAACCTAAATATAAAAATCCTCTCAAGAAAAAGATTAATATAGTGATAATTCCTGTAGAGGTTCCATCAACTGCGTAGCCGACGTTTCTAGAAATATAGAGGGAAAATAAGATCCCGGCAGCTACATACAGAATAGAGATCTTGATTAGCTTTCTAGGCGATAGGTGAAAATCTTGTTTTAGTAAATACTGTTTGGGAATAGGGATTAGATAGCCTAGCGATGAACACAGTAGGCATAAAATAGACATGATCAGCATACGATTCAAGGATTCGCTTGAAACTTGGATATAGCTAGTATCGTCTTTGTTAGTGAACAGCGACACTGCCTGAGGCAGTATCAAAATTGAGAAAAGTGATCCAACTAAAAACGGATATTGATATAGATTTTCTCTTTTGAGCAGACCCCAGCCTAACAGAGTAAAACAAGATAGAGATAAGACTACTAGCAGGAACCAAGACACTTTTATACTCTCTCCAAATTGATACGATACTTTCTTCTAGTGTTGGATTTCCTTTAGTACTGATAGGTATGCATTGATAGCATTGCTGTCTCAAACTTCTTTTCAAGATAGCGAATCCATTTTTCTTTGAGCGCACTGTACGAATAGTGAGCAAGATAGAATTTTTGCAGCCGTGCCTGATCGATAGTAGAGCAGGCCAGGGAATGGGTTAGATCTTCTAAACCTTTGAAAAACTCAGTACGGCTAGGCTCGACGACTGATACGTCTGGGTTATTGATGCCATAGTCAGCAATACCCCCTACCCCATAAGCCAAAAAAGGTACGCCGCAAGCCATGGATTCCAATAAAACTAGCGGTGCGCCTTCAGCTCCAATAGTAGGTAGTAGGGTAAGGTCATAGCGCCTGAGCAAGTCAACGTAGCTGTCGCCTTCGGGGTATCGACCAAAGCATTTGACGCGATCGCTAATTTCTCGCTCAGCAATATAGCGTCGAATCAGTGACTCTTCAGCGCCAGAACCATGAATATGTAGCTCTGCGAGAAACGCCTTCAAGGTATCCCACTGCTGAACGAGCCAAAAAGCCTGCTTGTGTGGGACTAATCGACTAAATAGCGCCGCTTTCGCCTGCATTTTAGGAACGCTCTTTTTCTCTACTCTAGGAATAGAGGCTGTCACTTCCAACGGCTCTGGGAACGCAGGCAGGGTCTCTATTTTTCTGCCCCAGCCAAACTCAGTAGAAAATGTCTGAGCAACAGTGTTTGATTGACCAACCACTTCGTCAAACCACAGCTTGACGCACCAGCGAGAGTCTTTCCAACCTTCTGGAATACCTGAAGTGACTTCGTGAAAAATTCGAAGCGGCCGAGCCCGCGATAATAGAGGAGGAATAAACAGATTCCACCCGGCGCCGACCGCTAGGTAAATGTCTGGATTGAAGTCATCTATTATCTTGCTAACTTCTTGCAGGCGGCGGATGCCAGAAAGGCCTCGGCTAGCGCTTGCGTTCTGATAAGCTGCGCAGCAGGCTAGCGCTACGTTCTCATTCCAGATTTGGCGTAGAGATAGCTCATCGACCGGCGTGCTACCGGCTTTACCCAAAGAGACGACCATAACTGTGAAGCCAGAATCACCTAGCGCCTTTGCTAACCAGCGAATATGGCTTTGAATGCCACCTTGACCGCTCAATGTGCCCGCAACTAAAACTTTCATATGAACAAACCAGGCTCTGATATAAACGACGCTGTAAGCAGAAAATAAGGCTGGATAAAATCAGATTATTGCAATTAGATTACTGAAATTAGATTACTGAAATTAGGTTATATAGATAAAAGCTCAGGAGATAGAAGAAAGAGAAGGCGTGGCGCCTGATTGCAATCGACTCAGAGCGTAGTAAGCGCCTCTATCAGCCATTAGCTCAGTATGACTTCCTTGTTCTAAAATAGCGCCGTTTTGTAAGACAACAATTTTGTCAGCCCGCTCTATGGTAGAGAGGCGATGGGCAACTACAACCACTGTTCTTTGCTCGCTGACGGCTGCGATCGCTTTTTGTACAATCCGCTCGGATTGGGTATCAAGGGCACTAGTCGCTTCGTCTAGTATGAGAATATCTGGATCGCAGAGAATTGCTCGTGCGATCGCAATTCTTTGACGCTGACCACCGGATAGCAAAGTCCCTCGATTGCCGACAACGGTATCAAAGCCGCACGGCAAACCTTCAATGAACTCCACTGCGTGAGCTTTACGAGCCGCTTCTACAATCTCGCGGTCGGTCGCCTGAGGAACACCGTAGGCAATATTATCACGTACTGTTGTGTTGAACAGAAAGGTGTCTTGGCTAACAACTGCGATCGCTTGATGCCAAGTGCGACGATCAAAACAGCGCAAATCAACACCGTCAACTAGGACGCAACCAGCATCCGGGTCGTAGAATCGTAAAAACAGGTCGGTTAGCGTCGATTTTCCGCTACCAGATTGACCTACTAGCGCAGTCGTTTTACCTTTCTCAATGGTCAGATTGATTTCTCGAATAGCAGGCTCTACGCTGCCTGGGTAAGTAAACGTCAAGCTAGTAAAACTCACACAAGACTCAAAGCTTCTGTATGGTTTGTTGCCTTCAACCAGCGACTGAGAAGCGGTTTCTAGCAGAAAGTTTTCAATTGATTCAAAACTGCCCCACAGCAAAGACAGCCGGGACCTTAGACCATTGATGTGGTTCACTCTAGGAATAGTTCTTAGAAGCGCGAGCGCATACGTAAGCAATAGAGGAAGTGAAGTATCTTTCCTATCGCCTAGAACGAAACTACCGGTTAAGACAATAAATAGTAAAATAGCTACTCCCGCAGCTTCTGTCAGCGGTGCGACGGCAGAATTAAACTTGTAGGCCGCTAGCTCAGATTTGTAGCGCTGTTGCAAAGCCTGCATCGAGCGAGACAGCTCGCGCTTTTCAGAAGAGAATGACTTGATTACTCGAATTCCACTCAGCATCTCTGCAACTAAGCTAGAAAAAGCCTCCAAATCGCTTGATGTCTTCCGGCCATAGTGGTGTACGCCCCGAATTACAAACCTTAAAAGAAAAGCAACTAATAAAAGACTAATGCACGTAATCACTGTAAGCAGCGGCGATAAAACAACTAGAAAACCCACCAGCAAGGCAATAAAAAGCGCCTCTCTAACAAATTCTAGAAGCGCAGAAAATAATAGTTCGCTACGCTGTGCTTGCTCATTGGTATAGCCCAGCAGCCTACCGGTGTCCGTATTATTGTAAAACGACACCTCCAACGCTAAAAATCGTTTCAGGCACTTCTCTCTAAGAACGGCGCCGCTTCTAAGCATGAATGCATTAATCGATAGGCTAGAGGCGTAAAGACTCGCGTTTTTAACAGCCGTTAGCAACAGCAGCGTTAAGAGTAAAGCAGGCAGGTGCCAGCTTTCAGGTATAGTACTGAAGCCCTGCTGCAAATAAAAACCGGCGTTTGTATCCTTGACAGTTGCAGGCAAGCTCGCAGTCGTACCACCCAAAATTTGAGTAAGCGGTAATACCAGCGCGTTGCTAGCTACTTCTAGTAGACCCACCAGTAACGCCAGCCCAATCGAAGCTGCCGATAAGACGCGGTTCAGCTTAAAGATAGTCCAGAATAAAGCTGATTTTCTAATCTGCATTTTGGATATTGCCTATCGGCTAAAAATCACCAACTCTTGACCGTGGCAGCGAACCGGATCTTCTGCAATGCTCAAACCTACAGAAGCTAGCTGTTTGATTAAGTTGTTGCGTTTCTTTTCAGTAGCAGCGTGGAGTTCCATAAAAATTAGATTCGTTCTACTCAAAACATCTAGATTTGCATCAACAAAGTCAAACTCTCCTCCTTCAATATCGATTTTCATGAGATCGACCGGGCGATTGCCTACCAAAGCGTCGAGATCTAAATAGCCAACCTCGTAAGGCTTGGCTCTGTCACTCTGACTAAGCCCCGTCGCCAGATAGTTTTTCGGATCTACCCAGAGCGTATCTGTTCCACTTTTGGCACCTAAAAGGCCGTGATGGATTTGAGTTCTCGGCGCTAACCCTGCTTCCTTTGTCGTATTTTCCAAGATAGGAATCAGATGCGGGTTGGGCTCTACAAGCAAATACTCTGCATCTAAACAATCGAACTTACTGTTGATACAGATATTGGAAAGAACGCTGAAATGGCCGCAGTGCGCTCCGCAATCTACCACCAGCTTTGGTGATGCTGGCAAATACTGAAATATCTGCCAGTAAAAAGGATGACAGAACACATCGCTAAAGCTAGCGACTTCGTATTTGTTATGCAGCCCGATGATAGACTCTTGAAAGAGCCTAAACTCGCAGGTGATCCACCGGCTCAAACGCCTATACAAGAAGAAAGGAATACTCATAACAAGAAGCGACTATAAACGGCATCGCTAAGCTAGATACTGTAGAAAAACAGGTACTAGATAGGTGCTATAGAGGAGGAGATTTGAAGTTAACAGGCACCGGACAAAGGACTATTTCTGTAGCCTGTCTCTAGCTTGCCTCTAGCTTGCCTCTAGCTTGAGAGATAAGAAACAAAGATGGAGGACACTTGTCTATAAGCCCATGTCTATAAGCCCATAGATAGCTGTAGCTGTACATAGCCCGTATGTGGCGCGCCCTATCTAATACCCCATTTAATACATAGCTGCACAGGATAAGGAGCGCTTTGGACAGGACTTGAACTAAATGATCTTGATGTTTCAATCTCTTTTATTAAACCGTGACTTCTTCAAATTAATCATCCGTGGCGTCCTAAGTATGGTACGTCTGTTTCGATACTCGCGCCTGCTGAAGTGCTTGCTTTAGGACTTTTAGATACTGTTGAGAGATAAGCTGCGGGGTGAAGTTTGCCTGTACATAGGCTCTACCAGCATCGCCTTGTGCCCTAGCTTTATCGGCATTTTGCGAGAGCGCGCGGATATAGCTAGCGAGTGACTTAGCATCCCCATTGTTGAAAACAGCCCCACTGCGGGCGGCGGCTAACAGCGGCTTAAGATAAGAGTTTGGTGGACAAACTACCGCAATGGGTCTACCAGTCGCCATGGCAGGATAGAGCTTGCTCGGAGCCACTAGGCTTTCCATACCCTCTGCTACGCTCACAAGCGATACGTCCCCAGCCGTCAGGGAATAGGGCAACACAGATTTCTCTTGATAAGGCAAAAATTTAAAGTTGCTGAGTTCCGCCGCGTTGACTCGATCGATTAGCCTGTTTCGTTTAGCACCGCCGCCAATGCAAACAAACAAGATAGGCTCATCTTTTAGCAGGCAGGCGGCATCAAACAAAGTATCAACGTCATGACAGCGGCCCATATTGCCGGAGTATAGGACGACAAAAGAATCCGTTAGACTGTGCGTTTGGGCGAACCAGTTGTCTTTTTTAGCAACTGGGACAATCTGTTCGTTGTTACACCAACTGTGAATCACAGAAACCTTTTCAGCAACGCCTGGGCAGTGGGCAACGATGCGCTCTTTCATAGAATCGCTAAGCACGATAATGCCTGCTGAACGTTTCCACATTTCGCAATTAAGCGATCGCCAAAGCTGAGCAATTGGATGATTAGCTTTGACCACTTCTAGTTCTATAGCAATATCGGGATACAGATCGTAGAGCAAGCAAACATAGGGCAGCTTGAAGAAGATATTAGCGAAGTAACCAACAATAGAGAGAAATGGAGGCGCTGTCGTCACTAGCAGCACCTGATAGTCCCGCGCGTTGCGAGCAAGGTAGACAATAGAGCGCAAGGTATAGAGCAGTCCGTTGATAGCTTTGCCGCGAATACGGCTGACAAATAGCTGACTAATGCGCGATCGCTTCACCCAAACGCCTCCCTTTCGTTCAGTCGCTGGCGCTACGCCTTTAGCAAAGGCGTAGCCAGGCTGACCTGTAAAGATATCAACACTCACCCCCTGTTGGGCAAGCTGGGCAGCGAGTTCTTCAATGAGCTGTCCTGTAGCCGCAAAATCAGGTGGAAAAAACTGCGTCAGCACCAGCAAATCTAGCGCGGAAGGACCTTTGCTAGTAGAAGCGATCGCGCACTTTTTAACTCTTTTTCGAGATACCCAAATACCCTTCGATGGCAAGCAACTTTTGAGTACCATATATTTTTCCTATGCATAGTGATACGGAATTTCTATATAAGTAGCAGCGGCTAGTTCATGATTTTCTCTGCGACGAATTTTCGGCATAGCAAATTTTCGGCATGAAAAGTAGCGATGGGGTCAAGTAGCGATGAGGCCAAATCGCATACTCTATGCGACACTCACACCGCAAGACAACATCCCATTAGCTGTTCTAATTAGACTGTTCTAATTAGAAGGCTGAGTTTAGTTAGAACACGCTTTTGCTGCTTTTATCTATCAAGAGATACGTTTTAATAGAGACTTATTCAGTAGAATAGTATGGCTAAGAGTATTGAACTCTACCGAATTGCTGCCACGAATTGCTGCTACGAATTACTGCTACGAATTACTGTTTAAAGGCTCGAAGAGAGATTTCTTTCCGAGAGTATTCCACAGAAATCTTTCGCTTTTTAGAAATTAGAGCATTTGCCTATTTAATGTTCCCTACCTAGCATTGAAGTATCTAAAAAAATGAATTTGTTCAACAGAAGCGCGATCGCATCGTTATCTCTTCCTTTCAAAAACGCGGGTGATCGCTCCGACAAGCGACAAGTCTCTGCTAGGCCCTAGTATGGTAGAGCCTACATAAGCGCGTTCCGACTAGCCGCAAACCGCTCCGACGTACGTTAACTTTCAGAGTAGGGACCATAATAGCCGTAGTAGCCAAGCACAGAAGAGGCTGCCCCATTAGCAACCACGCCTAGCAGTGGAATCTGCGCTAGTCTCAGCGTCTCAATCGTTTGTCTTAGTGCTGGCCGCTCCGTTTTACCAATACGCGTTACCAGCATCAGTCCATCTGTTGACTGACCAACCAGGCTAACATCGGCTAAGCCTAGGGTTGGAGGCGCATCGTAGATAACTAGATCAAAACAGCACTCAACTGTTGCCATAATCTGCTTCATCTTTTGAGAAGCCAGCAGCTTGGTAGGATCAGGCGGAATTCTGCCAGACGTTAGTACAGATAGCTGTCCGTCCGGTGTGAGCTGTTGAATGGCAGATTCTATCGGCAAGTCGTCGGTGATCAGATTGGAGAGGCCGACTGTGTTAGGCACTTCCCAGCGTGCATGAACTTGGGGTTTACGTAAATCAACGTCCACAATTAGTACCCGCTGACCCATTGCGATCGCAACTTTCGCTAGGTGAACACACACAGTAGACTTACCATCACCCGGTAAGGCCGAACTAATCAAAATAGAACGGACTGGCCGGTCTGAACTCAACATCTGAAGGTTAGTGTGCAGCACTCGAAGCGCCTCTAGAAAGATCGCCTCGCTATCGCCACCATAGCCGTAATAGCTTGAGCGACGAGAGCTGCCAACGCTCAAAGAGATGCGCTCAAAAAATCTACGCAGTGCTCCTACAGGACGCCGACTATCTTTCAAAGACCGATTGAAAGGCAGTATTCCTAACACCGGTAGCTTCATGCTAGCTTTCAATTCATCAACACTGTGATAAACATTATCAAGTTTGTCTATCAGCAGGGCCACACCGAGCCCAACTATCGCGCTGACAACAAACCCTAGCAAAAGACTGCGCTTTATATTAGGAGAGATTGGATAAGTTGGTTTTAGCGGCACCTCAATTAACTGCCAAGGAATCTCGGTCTGCGCTGCCTTTATCTCCAGGGTTTCCAGCGTCGTCCGAAACCGGGTCAGCGCTTCTGTAGAGACTTCTAGCTCGCGCTGTAGGTCCGTATACTGACGGATCAGCACCGGCAGCTGGCTCGCTGTGTTCATTGCTGCTCGCTCGGCTGTTTCTAAGGTTTCACTTTGCGCCACTAGCGCCTGAAAGTCATTACTGGCCAGCGCCTGCTTCGTGCCCACAACCCGCTGCGCCTCCTGTTGCAACAGCGGCAGCAAATTCGCTCTTTTCTCTTCCAAAACTCGAATCGATAGGCTTGTCGGGGCAAACCGCGTTAGCTCTTGAGCAATCTCACTTTCTACCGCCCGCAGCTCCGCTAGCAGCTGAACGTAAATCGGGGCTTCATCTAGCGCCCCTAGCGCGCTATCTTGATCCTGTAAGCTTGCAAATGCCTGAGTCACCGCTGCTAGCTGCCGGTCTAGCTCTAAGCGCTGCTCAGCTAGGATAGTCGCCTGCTCAGAAAGCTGTGTCGATTGAATTTCAGGCGTAACAAAGTTGTACTGCTGGCGAAAGTCTTCTAGCTGATCTTGGATAGTGTCCACTTCACGCTGCAAATTCGGCAGCTGATTTTGGACAAAGTTGATACCCTGTCTCAGATTCGTTTGGCGCTCTTCTAGTGAATACTCTAGATAGGTCGTGGAAAGCCGGTCAAGGACAACCTGTATCTGCACAGGATCGGTACTAGAGTAGCTCACCTCTAGAATCTTGGTTTCACCTAAACGTGTGATCTGAAGATTCTCTAACAGCGTGAAATAGTCTAAATCTGGATAGCGCTTTTGAAGCTGCTCAGCAACTGGCTCAATTAGCTCTGGGCTGCGCAGAACCTGCACTTGAGTTTCATAGTCTAACCCAGAAGTCCCTGCATTCTGCTGTTCTAATATAGACGTTAGCTCAGAAAAATCGTCATCTGCGTTAACCGGTTCGACCAGCACTCGAAACCTGCTTCTAAATATTTCCGGCTGTTGCATTGTGTGCGCAGTTACCAGCACCATAGCTACAGTTACAACGCTCAGAACTAGCCAGCTTCTGCGGCGCACAATCGAGAACAGCGTGCGCAAGTCATTTTCGTCATCCTGCTGAGCGCTAAGCTGCCAGGCATTGCGCAAAGAGGCAGGCTCGGCCGATGCGGGAGTTGCCATCGGTGGTGCACTGTTGCCGTTATAGTCGTTTCCGTGGCCGTTTCCGTGGCCGTTTCTGTCAAACGCGGTAGAAGATAGAGTTTTCATGCGGTCAATCGCCTAATACATCAACGGTAGAAAAAATAATGACGCCCGGTTTGACAGTGTGTTATCAGAGTTAGTGAGTCTACAAACATAGAAAATATGATTTTGGATTGGTAAGTCTAATGTGGATCTAGGAGAAACTTGGGTAATCGATTGACCAGAAAACAAAGTCGATAAGGATAAATAGATAAATAGACACTAAAATATAAGCCTGATGATGGTCAAGGTCCAACACCTAAAGACTAAAGCGACTAGAACAATAGTTGAAGTGGAGACAATAGCTGCAAGATAGGTTGAAAGATGCCACCAACAGAGTCACTGAGACGGGCTCTACTATTGCGGCCAACTAACACAACGTCATTGTTCAAAATCAAGGGATTACGCTCTGAATCGATACCCTCTCTCAGGTCCACCTCAATTTGGCGCTGGCTAACACTGCCGTTTGGATTGAGCCGAATTAACTCCACTGTTTCAGTCGAGCGTGCCGTAAAGCCACCAGCGGCTAGCACTGCCTGGTTTAGGGTCGTATTAGGTGAGATCGAAATCATACCCGGATTGGCGACTTCTCCCACAACGTTTACCTGCACTGTGCCTGGCGATAAGTTAGCCGCCGTTAGCTGAGCTGTTTCGCTAGGCGTTGTACTATCTGCTACCGGAACAATCACTGTATCCCCCTGTTGTAAGATCAAATCTTGGGTTAAATCACCTTCATTCAACAGCTTCCAAAAGTCTAGACCAATCAGCTGTTCATCGCCGCTGCGGGCCAGCCGTCGCACCTGAATGCGCTTGATATCAGCCGAAGGACGAATTCCACCAGCGGTTTGTATCACTTGGGTAACTGTCGTTCTACCGGTATCTTCTGAGCTACCGGCAAATTCATAGGCGCCGGGTCGAGAGACTTCACCCACCACGGCAATAACAATTTCTTGAGTCGTGCTCGTAGAGAGGTTAGATGCGGAAAGCTGATTGGCCGCGGCCAGATCAACGGTGTCGGTCTCGTGAATGATGAGGATATCACCATCGCGCAGGGCTAAATCTTGTTGCATATCGCCGCCGTTCAACAGCTGCCATAGGTCAAGCATGACGGTTTGTTCCAGGCGATCGCCGTTGGTGCGCCGTAGCTCTACTCGCTGTAAGTCAGCCGCCTGCGTGACGCCGCCCGCTAGCTGCAGCGCCTGCGATACGGTAGGAAGCTGTGCGCCTTCAGGCGTCAGGGTGTACGAGCCGGGACTACTCACTTCTCCCGCGATCGCAACTCTCAAAGGCCGAGGCATCTCTAGCAAGACAGTTACTCTTGGATAGCGCAGCTCGCCCTCATAGGCCGCCGCGATCGCCCGTTCAGCCTCTTGGGGCGTCAATCCGCCCACTGTCACCGAACCTACTGCGGCCAAATTCACCGAGCCATCTGCTAGCAGCCGCTGAGAACCGCTATACTCAGGCACATTGAAAATTTCAACATTAATAGTATCTCCCGCTCCTAACGTGTAGATGTCGTCTGCAAGAGGCGATACAGCCGATACCGGTTGAGCGGTTGTCAAACCATCGTTTTCCGCAGCGTTGGGCAGCTGTGGTATTGCCAACACTAGTTGGGCCAATTCGGGTGCAAGGGGTGTGCCTATCGCTATTCGGGCTAGGCCTATTTCCATAGCACCAAGCCAACCAGCACTCCACACTCCCACAGACAGCCATAGCGGACGTAGCGTCGGCTTGCTTGCTAGCTGGTTTTTCATAATTTTCCCATAAAAAATCAGCTCCGTTTTCTCAAGTCCAAAAATTCCAAAAGCGGCTGGTCGCAGAGGTGGTCGTCTCGCCCCTTCGCTTCATGCCACCTCCCTCGTGAAGGGTTAATCGCAGATAGACAATCTATTAGCGAGAAGAAGAATAGTGAGAAAAGATAGATGAAAATACATCAAGATTACTTGTTTTAGAGAGTACCCGAAACTACAAGAAGAGCAACAAGTAGTCTGCAAGAGCATCGTTTAGAGGTGTTCTTTTGCAGATTTTCTCTTAGCTGAAACAAGCCAAACGTTGTTGCGAAACAACGTTTGGCTGAAATACAGCGTCTTCTTAAAGTGCGGTATTTGGGGTTAGTGACGATGGAACTCTGCTATATGCTATTGAAGACCAGGCAATATTTTTTCCGTGATATCTCTCGACTTTATAGTGAAAGCGTGTTTGTAGCGCAAAGCTCTACGTAAAAACCGTCGGTGAGAAACACACACTGTGAAGATTTTGTATTTCTCCTATAGCCAAAGCTCTTATATATAGCCAAAGCTCCTATAGCCAGCGGTATTGCGGTACTAGCGGATTAACAAGTCAGCGCGATCGCACATCTAACGCGTCGCGTAAGCCATCACCCACATAGTTCACGCTCAGCACCGTCAAAAAAATAGCTAGCCCCGGAAAAATCACGAGGTGAGGCGCAGACGCAATATAGTTTTGCCCATCGAATAGCATTCGGCCCCAAGTAGGCACATCCGGTGGAAAGCCTATTCCCAAAAAGCTCAGCGTAGACTCGGTGATAATGGCATTGCCCACCCCCAGCGTTGCCGCCACAATGACCGGACCCATAACATTTGGCAAGATATGCCGTCCCACGATGCGGCCCGACCTTGCCCCTAATGACTTAGCCGCCTGTACAAATTCTTTTTCCTTAGTTGCCAGAAACCCAGCCCTCACTAGCCTGGCCGTCGGCATCCAGGTCAAGCCTCCCACGACTAGAATAATCAAGATGAAAATGCCCAGCTCTGGCCCTGCCAAATTTCGCATGGGGTCACGAAACAAATAAATTACCAGCAGCAGTAGCGGTAGCTGTGGCAGTGATAAGAATAGATCTGTTAGCCGCATCAGCGCGTTGTCGACTAGGCCGCCACAGAAACCAGACACCATACCAACCAACATACCGAGCGTCACAGAAACCAGCATAGCCGTGATGCCTACAGTCAAGCTGATTCGTCCGCCCCACAGCAGTCGAGCTAGCTGATCTTGGCCTAGGTCGTTTGTGCCTAGAGGATGCTGAACGCTAGGCGAGTTGAGCGACTGAGAAAAATCAATTTCGCTATAGGAGGCCGTGTATAGCAGTGGTCCTAGTAGGATAGCAGCGATTAGCAATAGCAGCGTCACCGAGCCTAAAAGGGCCATGCGATCGCGCTTAAACCGCACCCAGGCTCTATTTTGCCTAGCTGAATCTACCTGGTTAGACTTTGCAATCTGAGGGGTAGCGCGATCGCTAACGGGGGTCGTCGCCATAAAAAAGAGTTGAAAAGGGTTGAAATAATGTTCTAACTTAGCGCCATAGCCGGGTAATAAATCTGCTGATACCAGATGGCCTGACTGTTGGCGCTGATGCTGCCGCGTGGCGGAAACGCAGCGTATTTCAGTCGTTTGTCAAAGCGGATGTGCAGCCAAGACACCCCGTGACCGTGGGTGTTGCACCATACCGACTCTTCGCTCGCAATCGCCTGCTGGCATAGCTCGCCCGTTTTCTGCCACAGCGCGTGCATCGCCGTCTCTTCTGCAGTCCGGCAGAAAGCCGCAATGTGCCCGTACTCGCCCGTTACCTGTGGCACCAGCAGCCGCGCATCGCCTGAAAAATTACTAAACGTAGCAGTTAACTCGCCTGGGTCTAGCGTCTTTAGATGCGACTGAAAGTCGGTTGAATCGGGCGGGCGAAAAGTAGCCGGAAAGGCGATCACAAAAAAAGGATGCGTCTGGGCCGTGTAAGGATGAATTGGCACCGGCTTCCATTCAAAGTCGAAGTTTAGATTTGCCCAGGTCTGGTTCCAGCGATCGCGAAAGTCAGGGCAGTGAAATAGTCCTGCGGCCACTTGCTCCCAGCTAAAGGGAACTTCTTGCACATCTACAAATGTCACCAAAGCAGCCTGACGCTCGGCAATATTAGTTATCACCTGCCGAGCGATCGCCGTTTGAATGACCTGTTGAGAGATTATCACCATCGGCCTTATATTCTCTAGCGGCTAAACAAGACACCCGAGACTGTAGCACGGCTAATAAATGTCGTGCTGTCGTCTACAGCGCGCTTCTCCTCACGAGCGCGCTAATTCACAAGTGCTCTGATTTACAAGTGCTCTGATTTCACCTCGTGCAATCAAAACCGATCTGACAGGGCAGCTACGCAGCGATCGCAAATGGTTGGATCTTCTGCTAACTCGCCCACATGAGTAGAGTAGTTCCAGCAGCGATCGCACTTCTCACCCTCTGCCGCTACTACCGCAATGGTTACCGAATCAGAATTTCGGCTGTACTTAGCGCCCTTCAAAGCATCGGTATCCTCTACTAGCACCACTTGGGAAACCAAAAATAGATAGCGCAATTCATCTACTTGGTTAGAGTCTGCCGCCGTGCTTTCTGCTGGGTTCATGGCCGCTAGCTGCGATCGCAGCTCCGCATCCGCCACATGCAGCTGCAGCTTCGCCTCCAACGAAGAACCGATCGATTTATCAGCGCGTGCTTGCTCTAAGACCGTGTTCGCCTCGTCGCGAATTTTGCGTAACTGCTCCCAGCGTTTAGCTAACTCGGGCTTTACCCAAGTCTCTTCCATCTTCACCCAGCCTGATTCAAACACAGACTCAGCAGCAGTCGCATAGGGCAAAGACTGCCAAATGTCCTCAGCCATATGGGAAAGTACGGGTGCGATCGCCTTCGCCAAACTCTCAATTGCCACCGTCAGCACAGTCTGACAGCTACGCCTTCTGACTGAATCTGCCGAACTAATGTACAGCCGATCCTTGGCAATATCTAAATAGAAGTTAGAAAGATCAACCACACAGAAATTCTGCACCGTCTGGAAAAATTGAAAGAACTGATAAGACTTAAATGCCGCTTGCACCTCTGCAAACACTTCCGTCATTCGGTGCAGCATATGCTGATCTAGCTTGGGCATCTGCTCGTAAGGCACCGCGTCCTTAGCCGGATCAAAATCGTGCAAATTACCCAGCAAAAATCGCGCCGTATTGCGAATCTTCCGATACACATCCGACATTTGCTTCACGTTGCGCATACCCAAACGCATATCGCCCGAGTAATCTACCGAAGAGACCCACAGCCGCAGCACATCCGCGCCATAGGGCGGCTCCTGCTTTTTGTTATTCCCCCCCTCAATAATCACCTTGGGATCAACACCGTTCCCCAGCGACTTACTCATCTTGCGCCCGTTTTCATCAAGCACATAGCCGTGAGTTAGCACCTGCCGATACGGCGCGTGGCCATTAGCCGCCACGCTTGTCAATAGACTCGACTGAAACCAGCCGCGATGCTGATCTGACCCTTCTAAATACATCTCAGCCGGATAGTCCAATCCCTGACGCTGCTGCACCACCGAGCACCAAGACGATCCCGAATCGAACCACACGTCCATCGTGTCGGCGCCCTTGCGGTAAGTTTTGCCATTGCTGCGATAGGGCTCTGGCAGCAAGTCCTCTACGCTCATTTCCCACCAGGCGTCCGATCCCTTTTCCGCCACAATTGCCTGAATATGCGCAATGGTCTCTTGCGTCATCAGCGGCTCGCCCGATTCCTCTTCGTAAAACACCGGGATCGGCACACCCCAGCTTCTTTGGCGAGAGATGCACCAGTCAGAGCGCTCAGAAACCATCGAGGTAATCCGATTTTTTCCCTGTGCCGGAATCCATCTCACCTCGTCAATTGCTTCTAGAGCATCTCCCAAAAAGCCTTTTACCGAAGCAAACCACTGCTCGGTCGCCCGGTAAATTACCGGCTTTTTCGTCCGCCAGTCGTACGGATACTTGTGGCTATACGGCTCATGCTTCAGCAGCACCTTTTCTTCTGTGAGCGCTTCAATTACGGCATCATTCGCCGTTTTTAGCACGTTTAGCCCTTCAAAGCTGCCAGCTTCAGCAGTGAAGTTGCCTCGCTCATCTACCGGACACAAGATCGGCAGATTTTCACGCTGACCGACAGCAAAATCTTCCTGACCATGACCCGGAGCCGTATGCACTAGGCCCGTGCCTGACTCAGTTGTGACATAGTCGCCGCCGATCACAATCGGACTTATGCGATCAAAAGCAGGGTCTCGCTTGGCTAGCGGATGACGATAGGTAGAACCTGCGATCGCATCTCCTTTAATCTCAGCCACCACACTCAGGCCACCGGCTGATCCGTCGGCTGATTCAGTAGCAGATCCACTCGAAAAGGTCTTAGATAGCTTTGCCGCCAGTTCCTTTGCCACAATCAAATACTTAAACGGCTCACCCGATGCGCTTTCTACGACCGCATAGGTCAGATCTGGATTCACCGATACCGCCACGTTTGCCGGGATTGTCCAAGGTGTCGTTGTCCAAATAGCAACGCCCAGGCTGTCAAGATAAGGAGCTAGCGTTTCTTGAGCGGCTTCACTAGCGCTCACCATTGGAAAGGCTAGGTAGATACTCGGCGAAACGTGATCTTCTGGATACTCTAGCTCAGCTTCAGCTAGCGCCGTTTGGGACGATGGGCTCCAGTGCACCGTCCGTAGCCCTCGGTAGATGTGGCCATTCTCTACCATCTTGCCGAACACGCCGAGCTGCGCCGCCTCGTACTCGGGCGTCAGCGTTAGGTAAGGGTGATCCCAGTCGCCCCAGACGCCATAGCGCTGAAAGCCTGCGCTCTGTTTTTCCACTGTTTCTAGCGCAAAGGCCTTAGCCCGCTGCCTCAGTTTCATCGGCGTTAGTTCCCGCCGCTCAGACGACTTTAGTTTCTGTAATACCTTCAGCTCGATCGGCAAGCCGTGACAGTCCCAGCCCGGCACGTAGCGCACCTTGCGCCCTTGCAAAATCTGATACTTATTGACAATATCTTTGAGGATCTTGTTTAGCGCATGACCCATGTGCAGATCGCCGTTGGCATACGGAGGCCCATCGTGAAGGATAAACGGCTCGCCAGGATTATTGTTCGCTAACTCGTCATAGAGATTTCTCTCCTGCCAGTAGGCTTGCAGTTCAGGCTCACGCTTGACGGCGTTTGCTCGCATACTGAAGTCAGTCTGAGGCAGTAAGATGGTCTCTTTGTAGCTTTTAGGTTCACTCACAGGGGGTCACGGTGTGCTTTTTCTACAGTGGGCTTTTATGAAAGGTGCTTTTGAAAGAAGGGCTTTGTAAGGTGGGTGCTTTCTAAGGTAGGTGCTTATTGAGGTAGGGCGCGGCAAAGATGGCACGCGTATTCTGATTAGGTCATTCTGCCTTGAAGTTTGGCTCGCTTCAAGTCAATCGTCCCAGTTGCTCTCTTCCCAGCTGTCGTCATCGGCCAAATTAGCATTACTAATTGCGATAGGCTCACCCAAAGGGGTAGAGGTTTCGGCAAACGGAGAATCGGATCCTGCTGTAGCAGGATCCGCCATTGATTTTGCTATTGGTGGGTTCATAGGTTCAGCCGTCGGCTCGACTATGGCTGCTGGGATATCGCGGCGGGGAATTTCGATGATGGGTTTTGGCGGTTTTGGCTTGGTAAATGAGACAGCCACATCTTTGATCCAGCCCAGCAAAATGATTGGAATTGCAAGTGCAGATGGCTTTTTGTTGAGTTTTGATTGGTTGGTTGTTTGAGGATTGGATAGCGTCTGGTTAGGTGAATCTGTCGAATTCTCCTGAAAAAACGTCGCTTTGGGTACATCCGCCCAGCTGTCTTCTGTCTCTAGCCCCCAGTCATCGTCAGATTCTGCATCAGATTCCGTGTCAGGTTCTAGGAGGTCTTCGCTGTCTGCCGCTATCGACTCAACGGCAAGTTCGACAGCAGGTTTCATGACGGATTTGGTAGCGGGTTCGATAGCGGATTCGATGACAGGTTCGGCGATCGCATTAGCAGCTTCTAGGGGATCGGGCTCAGCCTGGTCTTCTGGAGGTGCTTCTGGAGGTGCGATCGCTACAATTACCTCAGCCTCAGCAGAAGGAGGAACCACGTCAGCACGTACCTGGTCAATCTCTATCAGCGGGTCTGCGACAGCGCTTTCGTCTGCTTCCAACAAAATCCCGTCTTCGACGAACTCATAGTCATATACCGGACGGCGGCGCGGATCGAGCGTTTGTCTAAACCGCTCGGCAGAAGTCGCATTGAGAGAAGGATTCTGGGGCCGCACGGGCCGCACATTGTCATCCGGTGCAATCCGTAGCTGATTGATTTTGTTTTTAGCCCAGTCACTAACGACTTCGGGCGTTAGCACAACGGGCGTCTGCTGGTAAACGGGCGTTTTTTCACGGCGGATGCTCAGCGTTTGCCAGCCTAGCGTAGCAAGTAGAACAATCAGCAGAAGCTGAGCTAGCACAACAGGCACAGTCATTTGCCCAGCACAAAACCACAGCACTACCGCACACACTGTGCCTAAAGCGCTAATCCAAAAATCTATGCGACGGTGGACCTCCGGATAAAAGAAAGCCGCCATATAAAAGATAAAGCTGCTAAGTCCAAGCAGCACCGCCAAAACATGCGCAAGCATTCATCAACCGTTTACGAACCCTATCTATTGTGTCGGATCGAGGTCAAATTGTGATTATGAATTCAGACCTATAGCAAGCGTACGGATGCATTCATATGCTTACGTGCCACTTAACGCCTAAGAATCAATGGTTTCAGCGGCCTTGAACGTAGTGGGCTAATGTGTCGAGCCAATGCAGTGAGCTGGATGTAGTGAGCTGGATGTAGTGAGCTAATGTAATGAGCTAAATGGCCAAAGCAATACGCAGGTCAGTGAACATCGTTAAGTGTCTGATCATAATTTCACTACAGATTCAGCCGCTAGAACTCCACACTCTGGAGACTAAATCTGTAGTCACTGGGCCAGACCCAGATTAGCCAAAACTACATCGCGCCCGAATCTTTACTAAATAGCACCAACACCGTTTTAATGATGAGCTTGATGTCATATATGAAGCTCCACTTGCGCTGATACTGCAAATCAAGACGAATAACATCTTCAAAACTAGTCACACTAGAGCGGCCATTTACCTGCCACTCTCCGGTCATTCCAGGCTTTACGTTCAGCCGCTGCCACTGAGACACTTCATACTGAATAATTTCATCAGGCGTTGGCGGACGGGTACCGACTAGGCTCATATCGCCTTTGAGCACATTCCAAAACTGAGGAAACTCATCAAGGCTAGTGCGGCGTAGAAACCTACCAATTTTGGTAATGCGGGGGTCGTTGTCGTTCTTAAACAAAGGGCCTTGTACTTTGTTGGCAACTTCGTGCTTACGCGCTTCTGCATCTAGCACCATAGAACGAAACTTCCAAATTTTGAACCGCTTGCCCATGAACGAACAGCGGGTTTGGGAAAAGAAGATTGGCCCACCGTCATCAAGCTTAATGATGATGCCAACAACAACAGCCAGAACAGCCGTAATCGCCAGTCCGACAATAGCACCTACGATGTCCAAGGCTCGCTTGGCTTTAGAGCGCACTGAGGGATGTATGGTAGGAATGGTCTCTGCAACGTTGTCAACCGCTTTTCTAAAGGCAGAATCGGTAGCCGTAAGCGAGGCAACTGTCGCTGGTTCGATTGAAAATACTTTATCTAGCTCGGTGAGTGCGAGTGCCATCATCACCTGGGGCGGTACATTCACGAGTCGTAGCTGAGCAGCCTTGGACTCACATAGCCGGTGGCATATAACCAGTGCGCCAATACCGCTGCTGTCTATAAATTCAGTATCCGCAAAGTCCAGAACAATCTCTTTTATTGCTGGGTTCTGCTCAAAAGCTTCTTGACAGCTCTGCTTAAACGCAGTCGCCTCAATAACAGTGAACGCTTTGGTGAGATGAATTGTACCCGCTGATTCCAAAATGGCGGCCTTAAAACAAGCTTTGGTGCGCGCGGTTGTAACGCTGTTCGGGCTAGTCATAATAAAATTATCGTTTAGCAGTTTTTACAGCGACCTAACCCAACTTATCTTTTCTAGAGTGTTTAACCCCTCATTCTGACTAGGGCGAGCCCTACTGAATTGGTCCACGCAGTCAATTTGCACGGTCAATCCATACAGTCAATCCGCGCAGTTAACCTAATCCGCAAATACGGAAGACACGGATATAAAGAAATACAGAAGCCAGGGTATAGGCTGTAGATGCGAAATGCGCTTAGCTTTTCACGATAATTGACCTTAGCCCGGAAGATGAGGTCAAGAAACCTTTACTAACTGCACTTTGCCGAAGTTTATGATAACTGCGTTGAATTGACCTTATTGCAAAGAAAGTATTGACAAAATACGGCATTTACCTAGTTGAAAATAGCGATCGCATCGTTTGCAGCAGTGATTGCCGCTATTTCAATAGCTTTTACGTAAATACCTTTATACAGGCATGTGGAAGAAAGTACGTAGAAAGTAGAAGAGAACACATAGAAAGTAACGGAATGATTGCTGAGAGGGTTGGCTTTGGGATCATAACAATATAATTTGGTTTCGTTGGAGCTCAAGTGAACGCCGCTTTTGAACGCCGCTTTGAGGAGGTATGTGAAATATCTATGGAAAAGAGAACAGAGCGAAAAGCGGCGGAAAAGCTGTATGGGGAAACGTATGAGGAAAAGGCCCATCAGTCTTTTTTGCTGTCTGATTCAGCTATGCAGGCAGCTGGCTACTCGACCTACGAAAACTTTCAACCTAGACTTGCACTTAGCGGAGCTGAACTGAAAGCGTGGAAACATAGAATTGCCAGCTTTCAAACACAGCAATCGCCTATCACCCAGCAGGGTGATTTGTTTGGCCAGGCCGAGTGCGCATCAGCGAATCTGGCCACGAGTCTAGCTGAAAGGATTGAGCCTTTTTCGCTCCGTCGCCAGAATACTGAATTTTGGCGTTGGCGCTTTGAGGATGTTGGCGTTGCCGCAATGTATTTTGTGATTGATTATGCGGCGACGACAACAGAAAGCGCGCTGCTGTTATATGTAGGTGAGACTGTTAAGTCCAACCAGCGATGGAAAGGTGAGCACGACTGTAAGCGCTATCTGCTTAACTACCGTCAGGCTCACTATGACAATCGGCTAAAAAGCGAGCTGGGTATTGCCTTTTGGCCAGAGGCTCCTAGCGATCGCAACTCTCGTCAACAGCTAGAGTCAGCGCTTATTGCTCGCTGGCGATCGCCTTTTAACAAAGAAAACTGGCGCTTTTGGAATACGCCGTTTGTGGAAGGCAAGGCCTGAAGGGAAAGCATAAAGATAGAGGTTAACCTGCGCTCAACGCCAGCTTGAGAGTTTATCTGACTGCTAGGCGCAGGTGCTAGGACGACTAGTGGTTGAATAGAACGCTCTATGATAAAAAACAGATAAAAAATCCTTCATTTTCTCTGGCATTTAATTGGAAAACGCATTGATTTCAAAGCCTAATCGTCGTTCTAGCGGAAAATCTCTCTGGAGACCGCTGATATATGTTGTGGTTTTGCTGCTGCTGTCCTGGTTGCGGTTTGTTCATTTGCAGGCCGATTTCCCGCTGGATCTAGGTGATAAGGGGATGGCCTACACCGACGAGGGATGGTGGTCTAGAAATGCCGTAGTCTGGGCGCGTGAGGGTAGCTGGTACATCGACGACGGCTACAATACCATCACTGCTTTGCCAGTTTTGTCAGTGATGCAAATCATCTGGTTCAAGCTTTTTGGAGTCAGTCTGAGTTCGGTAAGAGCAATTTCGGTTATCTGTTCTCTTTTCATTAGTGGGCTAGTCTACTTGCTAGCACGGCGTGAGCTGACAGTAGATTTGGCCTGGATAGCCCCAGCTGTTGTGCTGACAAACTATCCAACTTTTGGCTACAGCAGGCTAGCAATATTAGAGATGCCGATGCTTTTGCTGATATTACTCAGCCTGTGGCTGGTGATGGATTTATCGAAGCGATCGCCCCTCAGATCGCCTCTCAGATCGCAAGTCAGCACAATCATCTCTGGCGTTCTGTTCACCTTGGCAATCTTCACCAAAACGACAGCTCTATTTGCCCTACCCGTCATCGCACTGTTTATTTACTTTGAAGCCTACTTCGAGGCAAGCCCCACCCAAAGCAGGCGCACTCGAAACGGTATCCACAGTGCTTTACTTTGGCTGCTAGCGATAGGTGTTTCAGTAGCTATTTGCCATCTCTTCTTGAGTCAAGGAGGTGACATGCAAAGTCAGACTTATTTTGCTGACCACAACGTTACGGCTAAGGTGCCTGGGACAACTTCTTTATGGAAAGGACCGCTGCGGGTAATCGAGCGCATTTTTAGGATATTTCCTCTACTTTTTGTAGGCTTACTCGGGGCGATCGCGTTCTTACTCAAAGCCAAAAAACACTATTCCAGCCAGCTATTTAGGCTTATCTTACTCTGGACCTTTGCGGTGCTTGGTGCATTTTCTCTTAGCAATTTCGCTGCGCCCAGATATTTTTTAGTTTTGATAGTACCAATCGCACTAGTCATTCCTTTAGCCATTCAACAGATTATGCTAAAGAGCAAATCTGATAGCGGTAATTTTTCTCTCAAAAAGGTTTCGTCAGCTGGCCTACTGCTACTGCTAGTCTTTCTTATCTCTACAGGCTACAGTCTTTTTAGAGTTGGCACCTACTTAGCCTCACCGCAATTCACGCTGGTAAAAACAGCCGACAGGATTGAACGCTACATCACTTCAGACAGCTCGCAATCTAATGTTGTCATGGGTCACTTTGCCGATACCATTGCCCTCACCGCTCAAGATGTTAAAGCCGTTAACGACAGAATGGGATTTCGCAGTCTGGAATACAGACTAGAAAGGTTTGATCCCAGCTACTATATTTCTATTGGCGAGATTATTCCATATATAGAAGAGACCTTAGAAAACTCTTATCAGCTAATTCCATTAGAGGAATTTGACCTCTATCAGAATCGCGATTACGGGGAGCCGGTCTTGTTATATCGGTTGAATCCTTTACCAAAGGACGGATAGCACAGTGGCCGTGTCACCTGTGTTCAATCTTTCGCACTATTTCTTTCGCACTATTTCTTTCGCGCTGTTTTCTTAACCTAGCGCGCCATCACTCTATACACAAAGAAACGCTCATCTAGCCGAACGGCACGCTCGAATCTAGCCAGTTCGGTTAGCTCAGCGGCGGTCAAATCAGCCACTATCGGATTGGTCGTGATAGCAATGAAGCTTGACTGCTGCTGGGCAAACTTGTCCACACTGCTAGCCAAAGACTCAGGGGTCTCTAACTGTGGTTTTGCTCCTTTCCAAAAGCTACCAAACGTATCTCTATTAGGGAAATAAAAATCTCTATTGAGATAGCCAGAAATTCCTATAACTTTTCGGTCATCGTAGCCAAAGATTACTTCGTTTTCTAACTGATGAGACTGAATATACCGAGCGGTCTCTCGACTGTTAGAAAAAGGATAAATCAAATCCATCGTATAGGCATAGACGCCTGTAAAAGCTTGAATAGATAGCAAGATTGTTAAGAAAACGCTACTGAACGATCGACGCGCTAGTGCTAATGAGGGCTGTTTCTTCGAGCGGTATATATGCGTTCTTTCGGAGTCGGCTGATAGCCACAAACACATCACCAGAACGATTAAAAAGTGGCCGTAGTGGCGTATGCTGCCGGTATAAAAGAAGAGATGCAAAGTCGTCAGTAAACCGGTGGTAACGACATAAAGCAAAAGATAGCGAGGCGTTCTCCACAGAATTTTGATTGATGAGAGCACGCCGATTAAAGCCACAGTGATGCTGATAAACCGCACCTTGGGAAAGTCTACAAACGGGAGCGTATCGAGGCTCGAAAATAGATGACGATTCCAAAAGTCAATAGAGAAAAGCGGCAGAGGCGGCAAGATAAAGTAGCCGGCATCAATAAATTGTGAAAACTTATTGATTGCCGGATTGAGATTTATGATGTCTTTTATTAGCCGCGATGATTGGGCGACAGATGACTGAATACTAGCTGCGGCAGGTAGGGTCTGAGAGAGGGAGGATGTGTCGATCGAGAGCACTCTACCGGCCTGAAACAGGCACAGTGCCCAGCCTGCTATCAGCACAAAGGCGTAGGGTAAGCTTTGACGAATTTGCTGTATCGAGATCAACCATTTTGACGGTGGTCTGACTTCTTTAAGATGCGATCGCTTACCTACTAAAAGCGGATTTTCTGTAGTTATTCTAAACAACAATAAAACGCCTAGTCCAAAGCTAATAGCTAGTCCCATAACGCTGACATTTGCTAGTAGCACGAGTACGGTTGCAAGTATCCAGTCGGTTGAATTCGCTAAGAGGAGTCTTTGTTTTTTAGCAAGCGGTTCCTTATTAAGCAGTCTCTGAGTGAGCGATTTCTCTCTAGGCCGTTCCTTTTGATCGGGCCTCTCTTCAGATTGTCTCTTTTTCGCTCGTCTCTCTTCAGATCGCCGATAGAGTGCGCAGAAAAGAAACGTCAAAAGCACCCCTAACGCATAGCTACGGCTAATCACACTGTATTCGTAAAAGATAAAATAGCTGAAGCCAAACAGCCTTTTCTGTAGCCATGAAAAAGGAGAGGTGGTAACAATTAGAGCAAACGAGGCAGTAGAGAGCAACAGATGAAAGGTCTGCATAATGAATGGATTATGCGATATTTTTGCTAATCCATATAAGCAGACGTGCCATAGCAGCGGATGGCCCTCATATAGCGTATTTTGATAGAGCGCAGCCAAAGAAGGACTGTCTTTAGCTAAGAGCCAGGCTTGCATTTCATCTCGCCACATCTCGTGATGCAAAATGCCAATAAAGCCCAGCACCGCAAAAATGACGATGCTGCCGCTTTCAGAGATGAGTAGACGGCCTGTTTTGCGCAGAAAGGATGAGCGCCGCACAGGCTGCACTTTGGCTAAAGGTCGTTTCATGAGTTAAAGGCCTCAGTTAGTGCGACACGCCAAATAGAAATTCCAATCTTGACATCTCCCAGAGTTGCCGCACGCCAGATTGCCACACGCCGGATTGACATGCCAGATTGACATGCCAGATTGACATGCCAGATTGACACACCAGGGTAATGGGCTAGATCAATATACGCTTGATAGGTGAGATGTCAGGCAGTTAACTAAAGGGCATATTGTATTCTAATTACCCAATAATGCGCCAAAGCTAGCAGACGTCATCTAAGAGACACGGCAAATGCCCTAATTTATCAGGGCAGTCGCAGGTCAAGTTGCTTTGTTCAACCGTGGCCGTTGCTCGCAAACGTGTCCTAAAGCAACCAGACGAAGCTATAGCAGTCAGAGCGAAGCAGCAATCTATTTGCTAGCGGGTTGATGAACTTGAGATGAAGCTGCTAGCCGCTCCCAAAAGAATCCTGTGGTCGTGGCCACCTGAGAGAGAAAAAATAGGCCAGATACCGTTAGGGGCGATCGCACATTTTCTGTCGTCATCGGATAGGTCAACAGGTCTGTGTAAAACTTTAGGGGCTCTACTTTGATTGGCTGATCGGTTCGCTGTGCGCGCACTTGGTGAAAGCAAAACGCGCCGCGCCCATAGCCGAAGTGCTGTCGCCAAAAAGACTTTAAAGACAGCGCATGGGCGTGTTGAATAGTAGCCGACGGCACATATTTCATAGGGTAGCCAGCCTGCTGCCAACAGTCACACAAATTTCTATCTTCGGCAGCGGCTAGCGGAAAGGAAACGTCAAACCCACCGATGGCTAAGAACTGTGATCGCTCCATAGCAATATTATTAGAGGCGAAGAACACGCCCTGATCCGCAGCGTCATAGTAGCTATAGAGATAGTCAATAAGCGCCTGCGAAGCGGAGGAGAACAAATTCTTGGGCAGGGCGTTGAGAGTCCGTCCACCCAGCATCGCAGCAGGATTGCGCTGCAGCGCTTCGGCAAACTGTCGAAGCCAGTCAGAGCTAGGCATACAGTCATCGTCGGTAAAGGCAATATAGTCTCCTTTTGCCTGTTGCACACCCACGTTTCGAGCCGCCGCCGGGCCAGCATTAGTCTGTCGGAGTAAAAAGATGTTTTTAGCGATATCTGCTGACGTTTGAAAAGGCGCTACGGTTGAGTCTAGTGGGGTGTTGCTGCCGTCATCAACAATAATGATTTCGACCCGATCATCCGGATAGTCTAGCTGTGTGAGAGCCGTCAGACAGCGCTCAAGCTGCTTAGGCCGATTGTAAGTCGGAACAACGATAGAAAAAGAAGGAAGCGACATAGCCACTAAACCATTGAACAGCGGTGACTCATACAGTGAGGCTAACTCATATGGTGAGGCTAATAAGAGCAGCGCCCAGCTAATTTCCAGCTTAGCGCATATTGATGATTCTCCTGATGCTGATTGATTAGGCTGATTGGCTAGGCTAGTGGTTTGCCTGGCTATCAGCTCCGAGTGGCTTAGCGCGTTTGATCTCGTTAATACGGCTGAGATACTGGTTTAAAAACGGTAAGCCGCCGATAGCTGGTAACAGATAGCGAGAAGAGCAAAGCAGTCCAAGCCCTGCGCCAGTCGCTTCACTAAAATAAGGCTGGTATAAGAAAATCAGTGCGGCGTCGCGAGTGCCGACTCCAGCAAAGGTGAGGGGTAATAGCCCAGCTAAAATAGCTAGTGGTGAAAGCGCAAGGTTGGTGATCGGATTGACCCAGGCATTGAGCGCTAAGATAAAAAACCAGATTTGCAGCAGATGAAGTAGCCAGATAAAAACAGAAGTGACAGTGATCTGCAGTAGCTGAGGGCGATCGCTCCAGAAGTAAGCCTGCATTTCGCCCCAGTCAGCCTCTAGCGATCGCAGCTTCGCGCCAGCCTTACCAGGAGCGATTCGCCCTGCCACCCCAAAGAAGAGCTGAGCAAACTGCCTGGAAGCGAGAATCAGCACGCCCATAACAAAGCCGCCAATAATAGCAACGGTCATAGAGACGAAGAAAGCGCCTTTTACCGGATAGAGCAATAGGCCAAACCCGCACCAAAGCAGCAAAGAGAGAAAATCGCAGGCCTTTTCAAACACAACAATTGAAAGCGACAGCGTGCCGCTAATTTTGCCGTGGTTCGGTGGCTGAAGGTCGGGGCCGAGGCTAGAGCGATGATGTTTTGAAGAAGTACCGCCGTCACGCATAAAATACGCCTTGGCAATATCGCCCATCTTAGAAGGCAGCACCATGTTCAGCACACTGGCAGCCAAAATTAATTTATTAGCTTCCCACAGGCTGAGGTTGACCTGTGACGGCACAATTTGCTGCAAGCGCCAGCTCGAAAAAAACGTAATCGGCACAACCATCGCCAGGCTAACCACCATCCAAACCGGATGACAGTTCCGAAAAACTGCAATCAGTCCAGCAAAGTTAATCTGACTGTAGATGATACATAAGATAACGGTGCTGATGATAAGAGAAAGCAGACGCTTCATAATGAAACAACGGTAAAAACAACCAAATTAATGTCTGAACGTATCACGCACGTCGCTATCCACGACGACTGTCGAAATCTGGCAATCTTTTCAGCAGACACGCTGCCAGAGATTAAGCAGAGTCTCCAAAAGCATCTGAGAGTGGGACGTCTAGGCGCAGTTACCAGTAGGGGCGATCGCGATACGATTGATCTGCTTCAAGAGAGCAAAAAAGCCTGGCCGAGCGATGAAGCAGAGCGTATGCTGGCCTTTTTCTTTGGGTGGCGGTCCCACATTGCCGCTGATCGACAGCTCAAATCCCTCTTTCGGCTCCTAGAACCCGAAGTTTACATCACTGAAGCAATTGATGGGCCCACAAGTATCAGTATTTATCAAGATCTTTTTATCCTAAACGAGCTCTACGCAGAAGAAGACAAACAAAATCCCTTTCCACGAGATTTGCTAGCGCCTAATCACGCTAGCGGCCCGCTAGAGAACATATTTGCAGGACTATGGCAGAACTCTTTGTTAGGACTCCATGCATTCGCGACACATTCACAGCCAAGCGAACCGTGGTTCGAGCAGTTTTTAGCTCAGCATCAAAAATTTTATGTCGATACGGCGCGGTATACAGAGGCGTACAGTCAGCTTGATCCCGAAAAAATGCGTTTTGTGGTTGAAACCAATCGATTCTACAACCGCGCTGATCCTCTCATTCAAATTACCCAGCGCTTGCGGCAGGGCAAGCAGCCGGATAGCCCAATTGATTTGGCTACAGCCCTAGCCACCGCCAAAGACCAAAGCCACTATGCTCGTGCTCTGCGCCGAGGCTGGCTGTATCTACAGGCAACGACGGCTTTCTGGCAAGGTGACATTGACCTAGAAGAACTCCAGTCTCAGTTCGAGGTAGATGAGCCGCACACCAAACGCGAGGTCTTTGGCAACCTACAAAACGACCAGCGGCGTCAAGCGCTTTTACAAGAGTGGCACGAAACCAGCGGGGAGTAGTCGTAGCAGTCGCTATCAATCAATACGATTAGATCTATATCTCATGCGCGAATTCTCACAACCAAATCCTCACAACCAAATCATAGGCAGCAACACACACTCAAACAGTACACATTCAACGAGATTCAAAACCAGCTTGACAAGCCAACTTAACAACTAAAGATGGGAATAAACAGACGAGAGTTTTTAGCACTATCCGCGCTGGGATCAGCCACTGCACTGATTGCGACTGCTTGCGCTCGGTCGGAGGACAATTGGCACACGCTGACATTTTCGCCCCAGTCGAGTGGTGACATTACGCGGCTAGCGCTACTTCACGATGCAGCTACTTTAGCCAGTAGAGAGCCCATGCTCTTAGAGTCGCTCAAGCTTGCGCTTACCGGCGTCCCAGGACTTTCGCATGTTCTAGGAATGGGTATCTTGTTCCCAGCAGAAGCATCGGTGGTTACATTTTTGGCCAAGGCTCGATCAGGTGGGTGGAATGCCAGCTTGAAGCGTATGGGCTTTGGCAATCCGTCATTGGAAGATAATGCCTACCGGGTTGCGATCGCAACTGGCTATCTTATGCATCGCGCTGCCGAAAGCCGAATCAGCCGAGGGTACAGCGCCGCGCAGATCGATACTGCTGAATCAGACCAGGCTAAGCTTTATCAGGACGCGACCATCATTCGCAGTCTTTTACCTAGTCCGCCACAGTCTCTAGCTGAAGCTGCGGCCATTCTCTCGGTACTCGACCAGCGGCTGTGGATCAAGATACATACGCTGCGGCCCGATGGAACCGATGAGAAGGGCTGGGTATTGAAGCTGTTGGCATGGGACGCGGCTAAAGAAGCGCTGAACAAATCGCTAGCAGCAGCGATCGCCTCACCCGATATAGAGAAGCGATCGCGCTATGTAGAGAGCCCTAACTTTTTTGACAGTACCAGTCCGCTGGTGAGCGCCGCACGTAGCCAAAACGCAGCGCAGCTAGTTAGCCTCGAGGCGGCGTCTGATCCGGCTATCAGTTCGGTTCCTCATCAGAGAGCAGAGTCCAGTCTTTACGGACAGGCGCTAGCAGAGTGTATACAAGTGGTAAACCAAGTCAATCAGTTTTTACAGGGCTCTATCGATGAAAAAGCGCTTACCTCACGGCTAAATAACTTACAGCATTCGCTTTAGCCGCAGCGGTTGACCTGGGGGTAGAGCCTTGATTTGAGCGGTTAACTCCCACCAAGGCTGTAGCTGCGATCGCTGAAAGGTGCGACTCATCACTACATAAATTGACGTTTGGTCAGCGGCAATACCGGCGGAAACGACACGCTCCCAGCTTTCAGTGCTTAGCTCATCTGTGACCTGCCAGGTGTCGTTTTGCCAAGATAGCCGCCGCTCAAATTCGAACGGCGCGGCATTTTTGCCGGTGATCAACACTTTTTGTAACAGCTTACGGATCAGGTTGGGAAAAAACCGCCCAACGCTAAACATGACAGCTCTCAAGATTAACAAGTTGAGGGGTGTCATCTGTTTTTGCTTGGCCCAGCCCAAACTACCTCGAATCACGACAGTATCTGCCTCTACTTGCACATCGTAAGGACCCACCAGATGCCCTACCGCGTTTTTTAGCTGGCGGCCTTGCTGCACCTGAAGCGAAAACTGAGTATCTGAGCAAACGAGGCGATCATTCCGAAAAAACTTAAGCGCACCGCCTTTGTTTAACGCCAAATACAGTTTGGTGTCTGAGCGCTGATCGATTAATATGCGCGCATTTTCTAACCACACACGGCCCGTCTGAGGGCGCTTTGTTGGGGGGCGATGTATCACCGTATCTTCCCAAGTAAGCAAATAGTTCCAGGTATGGTGTCCCACAATATGATCGTCTGCGTAGCAGGCTCCTAGCTGGCAAGCTAAACCGATGGCAAAGCGATCGTTAATACTCAGCGCTTCAGGGAGCCAGCGGCCAGCTAGCTCAAAGCCATGAGGAAAGAAGTTGTAAGTGTTGCGGCTGGTGTATTCACCCCCGTAGGAGCCGTCAGGATGAACAAAGTGAGCAGCTAGGCGGACAGCATCAACGATCGCCTGCCTCAAACGCGGCAGATCAATCAAGCCTGTAGCGATCGCACCGCTATCGGATCCGCCCTTTTCACTGCTTTTTTGCGCCAAGTCGTAGATTTGCGCTAGGCACGAAATGCTCAGCGTGTGGTAGCCCGGATCGCAGCCCTCGTACTCTTGAAACCACCCTTCGGCATCTTGCCAAGAAAACACCCGCGCTAGCCGCTGAGCGATCGCCTCGTCCCAGCGGTTTGTCTTGAGCAAGGCACTTGCTCGTAGCAAACACAGCACAATCAGCGCCTGGTGGTTAGTCAGCCGACCGCTTTCGTGGTGATTAGCAAGCCAGTCAGAGCGCAATTCAAAAAAGCGTAAGACTTCCTCGCGAGATTCCTCACTAGTCTCCGCGCTATGAAGGCAAAGCCGTCGATAGCTTTCTAAACAGGCCAATAGTGAAAAAGCTGCCGCCCCACCCGCTCGCTCGAAAGGAAAGTAGTCATCGCAAGAGCCGTCTGCATGAGCCGAACGAGCCGCGTAGAGAATACCCGCGAGCACCCAGGACCTGATAGCGGGCTGTTGATAGTAAGGATTGTCCGGCAAGGGCAAGCTGTAAACCAGCGAGAGCGGCCACACGAACTCTTGCGACATGCCGCTAGGAAAGTCAATAATTTTGTATTGCCAGAAGTTGCGATCAAAGCAGCCGTAGGTAGGGCTATGAGGGTTGCGATCTTGTAGGGTAAGAATCTTAGGAATTTGGCGGAGCGCTGCTTGGGCAAATAAATCTCGGTTCATCGGTACTCTCGATCCACAGTTGACTGACCAATTGGCTGTCCAGGGAGCTGACTATGTAGCTGACCACGGTTAGCAATATAGGATTCGATCTCCGCTCGACGCAGCCGTAGCTGGGCTTCTTCTAAAAGCTTGCGATTGACGGCTAGCAGATCGGCCAAGAGCCCTACTACCCAAAGCTGCGAACCAATCAAAATCAAGATAGCAGACAAAATTAGGCTAGGAACGTGACTGCGAGGAGTCCCGCTAAAGTACAAAGCTAACCAGCGGACACCGAGTAGAAAGCCTAGGCTGAAAGGAACCGTGCCTAACAGCATAAAGAATTGAAAGGGCTTATAGGTGATGAAGATTCGCAGTATCGTAACTAGCGATCGCTGCACATAAGAGAAAATGTTCTTGACTAGCCGTGAAGGGCGCAAGTAGCCATTGGTTCGGATTGGCACCGAGGCTACGGCCATTCCTTTTTGACCCGCTTGAATAATAGTTTCCAAGGTGTAAGTGTATTCGTTAAAGACATTTAGCTCCATTGCGGCTTCTCGGCTAATCGCTCGAAAGCCGCTGGGCGCATCTGCAACGGATGTGCGGCTTGCAATCCGCACGGCCCAGCTGCCTAGCTGTTGCAACAGTTTTTTGATAGGTGAGAAGTGTTTAATTTGTCGGATGGGCCGAGCGCCAATTACAATTTGAGCCTGTCCGGCCAGAATAGGTTCGACTAGAAGCGGAATGTCGGCAGCGCAATATTGATTATCAGCATCGGTGTTAACAATTACGTCAGCTCCCGCCTTCAAGCAGGCTTCCAATCCGGCCATAAACCCTTTGGCCAAACCACGGTTTTGACCGAAACGAACAACGTGATCTACCCCCCATTCTCGGGCGACTTCAGCCGTGCGATCGCAGCTACCATCATCAATTACCAGCCACTCTACACTGTCTATGCCCGTTACCTGCCGAGGCAGCTCTGACAATGTAACGGCAAGCGTAGCCTCCTCGTTGTAACAGGGAATTTGAATGATTAACTTCATTAGTTGGTTTACCGAGAGATCCCATGCCACATTTCAAGCAGCTTTTGCCACCGTATCTCAATCGAATATCAGCAAATCGGATATCAACGCAGTGGCTAATCGTTATTATTTCATGCGTCGGCGTACTGCTTCGCCTGCACCAGTACTTCTTGAATCGATCGCTTTGGATTGACGAAGCATTTGTTGCAATTAATCTACTCAATCGATCTTACGGTGAGTTATTACAACCGCTCGACTATAACCAAGGGGCTCCCTACGGCTTTTTAGTAATCGAACGGCTGAGCCTCGATATACTTGGCACTAGCGAGTGGGCACTCAGGCTATTCCCGCTGGTTTCTAGCCTAGTGGCGCTGTTTTTGTTCATCCGAGTAGCAGGCTACTTTTGCGACAGGGTCGGCCTGATAGTTAGTTTTTCGCTGCTAGCACTGTGCGATCGCGCTATTTACTACAGCTCAGAACTCAAGCAGTATTCAAGCGATTTGATGCTAACACTGTTGCTCTATTACTGTCTGCTAGGTCTCTTACCGCATCGCCTGTCGTGGCGAAACTGCTTTATCTTTGCTGGGGTAGGTGCGATCGCTGTTTGGATCTCTCATCCTGCGGTTTTTCTAATCGCGGGAACAGGTCTATGGCTTATTGGTGAAGCAGCACTGAACTGGCAAAGGCAACCCTGGCGCTGGCAACAGCTGTGCAAGTACATTGTCTCCTTTGCCCTACCGGCAGGCAGCTTTGTTAGCTTCTACGTCATCTCAATTAGCAAGCTAGTTGATAACAGCGCACTGCAGCAGTCTTGGAGCGAAGGTCATGACTCGTTTATGCCGCTGCCTCCTACAAGCCTGAACGAGCTGAAGTGGTTTTTCGATACTTTTTTTGAAATTTTCAACTATCCCGTTGGCATCTCGCTCACGGGCATCGCTGCACTAATGTTTGTAGCCGGTGTGATCGCGCTTTGGCAAAGACAAAGGCAGACTTTTGGTCTATTACTAATGCCAATAGCAGTCACGCTTTTCGCTTCTGGGCTCAATAAGTACCCCTTTAAAGGACAGCTGCTGCTCTTTCTAGTCCCCTCAATTTTGATGATTATTGGCTGCGGGGTGGCAACGCTCTGGCAATGGACCCGGCGCGTCGGATCAGAGAGTGTTTGGCTCAGCTACGGCATTGCAATTTTGCTCTTGACCTACCCTATCTACCACGCGGCGCTTAACCTGAATAAACCAAGTATTCCACCTAGCTTCGAATATCAGCGAGTACGAGAAGATATCAAACCTGTACTGGCCTACATTCAGACCAACTGGCAAGCTGATGATACGCTCTACGTTTACTATTCGAGTCAATACGCACTGCGCTACTACGGCAATCGATACGGCTTCGACCTAACAGCAGCACTGCCTGATAGATCTACCGAACCCTACAGCGGACCCTGGTATCAGCCAGCGCTAATCTCTAGCACGCCGCCAGTAGTGGTGGGTCAATATGCGCGCCTAGACTGGTCAATTGCCGAACAAGAAATAGAACAGCTCGATGGAAGAGTTTGGGCACTCTTCTCCCACGCATACGATCGGCGATCGGACTTAGATGAAGAAGATGCATTTCTCTATTTGTTAGATCGCAGAGGCGTGCATTTAGATGAGTATACGTCGGTGGAAGCAGCTGCCTATCTCTATCAGTTCTAGCTCTATCGGTTCTAAGAATTAGTGTCAGAGCGTGAAGCGTAGAGAGACCATAAGAAGAGAAGCTGCAAGAAAAGCGTAGGATCAGATCTTCCTTTTTACGATCTCTTTTTACGTATTAGCTCCGCGAAGCTAGCGACAATCTGAACCGCCGCCTGCCTGCCACCTGGCAGCAAGACCCAAATAGTGGTGTAAACAGCACCATAGGAAACGCCTTCTACGCAAAGCCGCAAAAAGCGGTTGCTAATGGCAGTAGAGAGCGTGGGCTGAAGCGCGAAAAGGCCGATAGCGGTGGCAATAGATGCGATCGCTGCTGGCCACACCGCTTTCAAGAAATCGCCCACCGTCAAAGGCGATACCGACAGGCAAAACAGCACCGAAGGAATCGTTAGCAAACACATGCCGCTCATATAGCCTACCGCGATACCATACGCGCCCCAGTGCGCACCTACAGCAACTGCGGCGATCATCACGGGCGTATGAATTAACCCCCAGTGCAGCTGGCGCCTCGTTTGCCCAGAAGAAACGTATAGCCACTTCGTTACGCGGTACAGGCTTCCCACAAACATAGCGACTAGCAGCAGCCGAAACAGCGGAATGGCTGGGAGCCACTGCTCGCCTAGCAAAATTAACAGCACCTCCTGAGCAGTTACGTATAGAAAAGCCAGCGCTGGCATGCACAGCGCAAATAGCGACATCAAGGCCCAGCGACTATATCGGCGGTAGGTAGCCGGATCGCTGTAGGCGCGACTCAAGCTAGAAATCACTACGTCAAACATAGGCGTGTAGATCTGCATAAAAGGGAAATAGGCCCAGCGATAGGCCACATCATAAAAGCCCAGCGCAGTCGCACCGCTGATGTATCCCACCAAAATGCGATCCATCTGCATCCCAATGCGCGTAATAAACCGAAACCCAGTAAGATTCATCCCGCTGGAGAACATGCTGCGCAAACTGTCATCTGGCGCTGTAGCCTTCACCCGGCTTGGACGCCAGCCACAGGTAAACCAGTAGGCAATGCTCTGCGCCGCCTGCAGCACTACCACTTGCAAGACTAGGGCCCAATAGCCCAGACCTAGCCAAGCAGCAATAACAGCGCAGAGGGTGGCTAACACCAGCGACCCCAGTTCAATGAGCGTCAGCAGGCTAAACTGCATCTGCCGTTTTAACAAAGCCTTGTGCTGAAACGATAGGCACAGACTCAGAGCCCCTATCGCCATCGCCACAGTCACAGCGCTCAGGGCTGGCTGCCCATAGAACCAGGCCAGCACGGGTCCCATGGCCACCATTACCCCAATTACCAAAACATTCACCTTTAGCGAAAGCCAAAAAGCGGCGCTGGCTTGCCGATGATTGAGCCCTTGCTTTTGGACAGTAACGGTTTCTAAACCCATATTGCTCAAGCTATCGACTAGCGCCAAAAGTGGTGCAACCATTGCTATCAAGCCAAAATCAGCAGGGGTCACCAGGCGAGCAAGAATAGCCGTAGCCGCAATCCCAATAACTAGTTTGAGGGGCTGAGCGGCAAAGGTAATCAGGCCCGATTGAAAAGAGCGCTGCTTAAGCTCAGCAGCAGAAGTATCAGCCTGAATGTATTGCTCAGAGTTGGACATAGGGCTGACTACGAATTACGCGGTGAGGGCGGTGAGGGCTGGGTTGCTTTGGTGGCAAAGGCTTTGAGCAGTCTGGTTTTGTAGGGAGAGCCCAGGCGTGCGATCGCCTGTAGTGGATGTATCCTCAGCGCCCAGGCAAAGGCGTTTGTAGCGGCTACCCAATAGCCTCTACGCCGCAGCATGTACGCGTGGTTAAAAACGAAATCAGCGTACCGGGAGCGAGGACAGCTTAAAAAGAGCGGTTGATGCTTTTCTAGTAGGCGGCAAAAATTCTTCTCTCGTTTCTCTAAACTAGAAGAGACTCTAGGTCCATCGTGGGCCGATAGCCGGTAAGTCACCGTCGGCAGGCCAACCAGCGAGCACACCGGATTGAGCCGTAAGAATAGCTCGGTATGAACTCTAGAAGTAAACAACTCATCAAAACCACCGATATCTAACAAAACCTGCCGGGGTACGACAAGCGTTTGCTTGGAAGCAAAGGAGTGCTGACGGTCGATTGATTCCAAACAAAAATGGCGTCCTTTTGGCAGTGTAGGCGGTGAATGCGTCTTAAAGATCTGTCGCTTTTCATTCACTTCGACTAGCGCCGATAGCACGCCGACCGGTGTAGGCAGCGTTGTCTGGGACAGCGCCTCTAGCGAGACTTGTGCCATATGAGGCAACAGCTCATCATCATCATCCAAGTAGGTAATTAGCGAAGTGGTAGCTGCTTTTGCCCCCGCATTTCGCGCCGCGGCCCCGCCCCGGTTAGGCTCTAATCGAATCACCTTCACCTGCGGATAATCTGAGAGCGCTACTGGCGGCGTTGAGCCATCGTCGACCACAATAATCTCAACGTTAGGAAGCGTTTGAGCAATCGCACTTCGTACCGCTCGTCTGAGCATCTGAGGCCGATTGTGAGTTGGAATGATAATAGTTAGCAAAGACGGCTGTGCGGAAGAGGAATCTACCATAGTTGGGCAGTTGGGCTACGTATTGCTTGGGTCTTGCTGCTATTCAACTCACTGGTTTTCGCCTGTTGGAACCCTATGAAGGCGTTGCAGAGCGGACAAAAGAATTATCAACAGCAGATCTGCGTTCGAGATCACTATAGATACGAAGAAAACCCTCTACGCATTTTTTTTCGCTAAAGACACCTAGCGCCCGTTTACGCCCTGCGCGTCCCATTTTTTCGGCAACAGAACGCTGCTGTAAGATTGGCAACAGGGCTGCGGTCAGCGCCTCTACATCACCGGGAGGAACCAAAGTACCTACCGCTGTACCGTCCGCCGCTGTATCATCCGCCGCTGTATCGCCCACAATCTCGGGCTGAGCACCAACACGACTAACCACAACAGCGGTTCCACGCATCATTGCTTCGGTCGTAACGTTACCAAAAGGTTCAGCCCACAGAGAAGGCACAACCTGCACCCACAGAGCCTCAAACTGTTGTTCCATTTCTATGCGAGAAACGTGACCTAGCCAGGTAATGCGCTCTGTAATATCTAGCTCTGCGGCCAGGATCTTCAGCTCAGCTTCAATCGGTCCTCGACCTGCCATCAATAGCCTCGCCTGAGGGAGGTGCCTAGCTATCCTAGAAAACGATTGGAACAGCACTTCGATGCCTTTTTCAGCCGCAAATCTTCCGGCATAGCCGACTGTAGGCGAAGAGGCCAACGGCGGACGTGCCGGACGCTCTGGCACACCGTTATAAACAACGTCTACATCGCTGATGCCCGCTTGTGCTAGCTCTTGTTTCATACCGTGGCTCAGTGCCACAATCCGATCAAAGCTGCCTTTCCAACGCTGCCATAGCCACTGCTGTGTCATCAGCGAAGCCCAGCTTAGAGGCGTCAGACACCCCTGCTGTAAACAGGCTGTGCCCGGACCAAACCGACAGGGCTTTCCATTCGGCAAAATGTTTGTGCCCACCGGACAAATCGCCTTATAAACAGCCGTTTGATACACGCTAGGATACGGCTTTAGCAGTGGTAGGATTAGCGGCGACAGTTGCCACAAGAACATTCGCACATGAACAACATCAGGCTGAAATTCCGTTAGAACACGCCGCAAAGACGCATAGGCAGATACATTAAGCGTTTGAGAAAGTACCTGTTGGCGGTCTGTCACGCCGTAGCAGCTATAGTCGGCTAGGTTAGGGCTGCCCGCTACCATCTCAGCATTACTTGCTAGTAAACGGGCATCATGACCGCGATCGCGCAACAGACGCCGCAGCGTTAGCATCTGAATCTCAGCGCCACCCGTCGCGCCACCGTAGTCATTTACCAAAAGAATCCTCATCAGCCTGCCGACATTGAAGACGACACCGCTCTCTCAGAAGATTTACGATTAGCAGACACAGACGATGATGTATCGGCTATAGCCTTGGGTTTCGGTAGAGGCTGCTGCAGATGCCTCTGAGCATACCGACCAGTCATCAGCTGGTTGATTGCAGTCTCGATCGGTGCTAATAGTCCATACATCAGCAGCTTATTAGGCAACGAACGGCGGTTAGTCAGCCCTAACTTGTCTAACAGCGGCTGCAAAATTGCGTCCCGACGCCGCCAGCCTAGCGCCTTGTACTTGTGCTTAAAATAGCCGTCCTCACACAAATTCCACTTCTCTTGCAAACGAGCCAAACTTAATAGCTCCCATGCGTTACTCCATCGCAGCATGTAAAAATGCAGATCGCGCCAGGCCAACGATGGGCCAGGAACGTAGGTCACTACGCTGTCCGGCTCAAAATAAACCGTTCGTCCTAGTGCCATCACATTCATACAAAAGTCTAAGTGCTCTTTCGTATTCAAGATAGATTCGTCAAACGGACCTGTTTCATCAAACACATCTGTCCGCACTAACATACAGTGAAACTCGCATAGCTCGGTCTCACACTGCTCTAGCGCAGGTCGCACGTCCTTCACCGCCCGTCCTTGCAGATACATCTTCTCCCTTAAATGCCGACGGTTCTTGATATCAGTAACAACGCGAGACTCTCCACCCGCGAAGTGAACAATCTCGTGCACCGGCTCCTCATGACACATTAGCGGGCCAACAACTGTTGCTTTCCTAGAATCTGCGCAGTTTATCATTGTCTGCAGCCACCCTGGTAAAACCACCACATCGTTGTCAACAAAAACAACGTAAGGCGTTTTCACCTCAGCCAAACCCATGTTTCGTGCCCGGTTTGGCCACAGATAGTGGTCTGTACGAATTAGCTTAAATCCTTTTTCCTTCGCCTGCTGTTCAATATATTGGCGTTCACGCTTAGGCGAGTTGCCATCGACGTACACCAGATTGAAAGGAACCGTTGTATTTTCGTACAGGCTTTCCAAGGAAGGACGCGTATAGCTAAACCGTTCTCTAGGAACCACTACAATTGTTACCAGCGGCGCGGTCTTATTCATTGTTGCCTCCTCGTTCATACACAACCTCCTGCACTACTATTTTCTGCACTGCTATTTTCTACGCTGTAGTCCCTATGACACGCTGTCTCTCAAACTACAGCCAGTAGCTACAACCGGCTCAATTTGCATAGGCTTCAACCGGATTCTTCAGCTCCTTTCGAGCCTTTTCCCACTGCTCGGGCGTAAAGTCTTCGAGATACGATCGTTCGACATTAACCGTCCAAAGATCGTGCGTTTCTCCCAAAATGTTCTTTGCAGCCAACAGACCTGTCAGCATAGAGTGGTCTTGGTTATTATAACGATGCATACCGTTACGACCTACCGTCTGCAAGTTTTCAAACTGCTGTAGATACTCTTGAATTACGTTCAAATGCTGGCGGTATTCGCCGTCGTAGACCGGGTAAGCTTTTTTTTGCCGAATTACGGTACCATCTTGCACATACTGCAAATCAGGTACCAAGCCTAACCCGACAATCTCTTTGCTAGCTAGCGCAATCAGCTCTGCTTCGGACATTTCCCACAGATCGTCGCCTTCGCTACAGAAGTATTCCATACCGACACATGTTTTACTGGCGTCTGGGACCATGGCCATACTCCAGTTCTTGAAGTTTTGAATACGCCCTACCCTAAACTCAGGGCTATGAATATAGATCCAGTTATCAGGAAAAATGTTCTCAAGATCAATCACCAAAGGCACAATCAGGAAGTCGCGATATTTCAAACCTCTGGCAGCTTCTATGACAGGCTGAGGAGGAACCGGGTCCATACACCGAATAAGCGCAGTCACCGGAATACTCGAGACGTAGTTATCGGCTGAGAGCGTTAGAGTCTCTTCACCTCTGCTAGCGATCACTCGTTGCACATTCTTTCCATCATGCTCTACTCTAGTAACCTGCGTCTCTAAATGTACAGGCGAATCTTTCTCTTTTAGTATCTGCTCGCAGCGCTCCCACATCATACCGGGGCCATAGATCGGATAGTCGAACTCTTTGATCAAGGTCTTCGTATCGTTGCTGCCAAACATGGCATTGACTACGGCCTTTTTAAGCGAAAGTCCTTTGATGCGTTGGGCGGCCCACTCGGCCTGAATTTTGTCGCAAGGGATGCCCCAAACTTTTTCTGTATAGGACTTGAAGAAAGTGCGATAGAGGCGATTGCCAAACCGTTCGATGACCCAATCTTCTAAGTTTTCAGCCTCAGGCCCAGGGTTTAGTTTACTGTTAAGCCTAGACTTCAAATAGCTCAAAATGCTCAAGGCACTGTCAGCTATGCCAAGATTTTTGAGCGTGCTAACCACAGAGAGTGGATAGTCAAAGAACTTACCGCGATAGTAGATGCGAGAGAGTCGAGGAACTTGAATGAATTCATCGCCTAGAATCTCCTTCCAAATCTGCTGCACCTCTCCAACTTTCGTAAAAAAGCGATGTCCGCCAATATCGAACCGGTAGCCTTTATAGACCTCTGTTCGCGAGATGCCACCGACTTTATCAGCCTGCTCTAGCACAACTGACTTTTTATCGTGTTTCGCAAGCTCATAAGCTGCCGTCAAGCCTGCTGGACCGCCACCCATTACCACTACATCCACCATCAAAAATTCCTCTAATTACCGACTATCCAGTCGGCAGTGCTAACTTTCTAATAACTACTTGGTCTGTGTCGCATCTGAGTCTGAGGTTGCCCAGGTATCACCGAGTTGTCGCCTAATTGTCTTGCTTCAGCTTTTTTGCCAATTCAAGGCTTCATGCTGGGGCTATATGGTCTAGGGCCGTGCGGCTGGCCTGTTGCGAGCTGCGTCTGATGGCGCAGAGTCCCAATCAAGGCGGCTAACCCGCTATAAAAGTAGTAAAGCCAGTGCCAAGGTAGTACACGAAGCGTGAACAAAGCACCCCGCTTGCGGTAGAAAAACCGGTATACGGGGAGGTTAATTATGAGTAGGGCGATCGCACACAGCAAAGAAGCCCAAAGCGCAACTGGCAAAAAGGTAGACAACAATAAGCCAACACACAGCGCGAAAATCAACACGACGCTCGCTCGACTAGACCACCGTAGGTTCAGATCGCTAGAAAACTGCCGGTATTGCTGTGGATGGGTTTGTCGAAGCCGAAGCAATAGCGCCATCCAAGGAAGCGCCCGGTAGAACATTTCTGCTCTGAGCAAAGAGAACGACGTCCAGTGCTTTAGGTGCTTGACCTGAATGGTTTTACATAGCCGAATTTTATAGCCAGCTTGTCGCAGCCGGTAGCCTAGCTCAATATCTTCTATACAAGGACGGCGATAGCTAGCATCAAAGCCACCTATTTTTAGAAAGATGTCTTTGCGGATTGCCCCGCAAGCGCCCCAGAATGTAGAGGCAGCATACTCTCCCTGCTGGTGAGTGTAGTGGTGAAAAAGATTTTTGTATTGAGACAAAAAGTTGGGCGCGCCAGGCATATCGTCATATGAACCAATGAGCGCAGCCGTTTCAGCATCTGATTGAAACAGCTGATAGACCTGCTCTACCGTCGTTGGATGAATTTCCACATCAGCATCAATGAAGAAGACAACCTTCGCTGATGCTATCTGTGCGCCTATGTTGCGAGCGTTAGCAGGCCCTTTAGATTCGGGCAATCTGATTAAGCGAGCGCCATACTCTTCAGCAATTCGCCAGCTTCCATCCGATTCACCATCAGAAACAACAACGACCTCGGCGGTGCTAGCCCAGCGATCGAGACTCTCTAAGCACCGTCGGAAGCTTTCGCCGCCATTATGTACAGGAATTACTATAGAGATTAGCGGCTGATTGACTAACTTGTTGAGCATGAAAGAAGTTATAGATGCTACCAAATAAGAAGGCTTGTGTATCGAAAGTTACGCTATTCTATGTTCTTACGCACGCCGCCGCAGCAGGTCACTTCCAACAAACCTGTTTCCAACAAACCTGTACAGGTACATCCGCGTAGCCGCACGGTTGATGAATGATGAAGTAGTTCGCTGATGGAACAACTTGCAAATAACTGATAATTTATTAGTCAACAGGCGAAGAAGAGACAGCTAGCAAATAACCAATAACGAACGAAAAGTTCTAGTTAGAGGGAAAAACGGGCTCTTTCAGCGGTATCACAGAAAACCAAAAGTTCTCACAGAATTACGCTTCCAAATAACTTTCCATACAGCAAGCCTGTCCATGTGTGCCTTGATCGTAATATTTTTAATGGAAGAGATACTTCAAACAAGGCCTATGTTCATACTTACTTTATCTAGCTCAGGTCAAGATGTGAACTTTTGATGTTTCCAGGTATTGAATCCGGATTCATGATAGGACACCATAGTCTGGGACGACAGTCTGAGACGACACACGCTATAAAGATGGATAAAGACGGCTGCCGCACAACGGAAAATCGACTAGGAAACTGAATACATGCGCTCACGACAGCACAGCTTTTGGTCCTGTACGCTGATAGCGGCGGCCTTTTTTGGCACAAATTTCTTAACTGCCTGCAATCCGACCGTCGAGTCAGACGCTAGCAGCGCTCCAGATACGCGTGCTTCAGGCGATGCTTCCACTGATTCCGGTACCCTCAAGCTACTTTATTGGCAGGCTCCTACTACCCTCAATCCGCATTTATCTCCGGGTACCAAAGATCGCGAGGCGGCTAGCCCGGTGCTAGAGCCGCTGGCTGCCTACGCCGCTGACGAAACGCTAGAGCCTATCCTAGCGGCGGAAATTCCCACGATAGATAATGGCGGCATCAGTACGGATAGCAAAACCGTTACTTGGAAGCTAAAGGACGACGTTCTTTGGTCGGACGGCGAGGCCTTCACCGCAGAGGATGTTGTCTTTACCTACAGCTTCATTACCACGCCAGAAGTCGGTGCAACCTCTGGTGAGTTCTATGGCGAAGTTGAGAGCGTTGAGGCAGTAGACGATCTGACAGTAAAAATTACGTTCAAGCAGCCTACTCCCGCACCGATGTCTCCTTTTGTAGGCGGCAGCGGCATGATTTTACCCGAGCATATTTTTAGAGACTATGTAAATGCCGACGCTCGCTCTGCGCCGGGGAATACGTCGCCAGTGGGCACAAACGCCTTTCAGGTCAAAGAATTCAAGCCAGGTGACACAATTGTCTATGAGCCGAATCCAAATTTTAGGGGGGAGGCGTCTGCCTTTAGCGCCGTTGAGATGAAGGGGGGTGGCGATGCGGTGTCGGCGGCTAGGGCCGTTTTGCAGACGGGCGAAGCTGACTATGCTTGGAACGTGCAGGCCGAACCGGCGGTGCTAACCCAGCTAGAGGCAAGCGGTAGAGGGGAAATGGTTTATGTGTTTAAGCCTACGATGGAGCGGATCTATATCAACTTTTCTGATCCAAATAAGGAAGTGAATGGGGAGAAATCCCAAAAAGATACGCCTCACCCTTTTCTATCCGAACGGCCCGTTCGCGAAGCTATTAGTCTTGCCATTGACCGCAAAACTATTACCGATCAGCTCTACGGCGAAGCCGGGACCGTCGCCACCAATTTTCTCGTTTCTCCAAATAAATACGCCTCACCCAACACTAGTTACGAATTCAACTTGGAAAAAGCCGCTGCGCTGCTAGATGAAGCAGGTTGGAAAGATACCAATAACAACGGCATACGTGACAAAGGCGGCGTTGAGCTAGACATTCTCTTTACTAGTTCTGTCAACCCCGTACGGCAAAAGACACAAGAGATCATCAAGCAGGCTCTCGAATCTATCGGGATGTCAGTAGAGCTGAAAAGCGTTGAAGCGGGCGTTTACTTTGGCGATGCGACCAATCCCGATTCTGTGCATCAATTCAACTCAGACCTTCAGCTATTTGCGTATGATAGCGAAACGCCTGAACCTGACTCTTACATGGAGCTGTATGCCTGTGACCAGATCTCGCAAAAAGAGAATCAGTGGTCAAAGGAGAACTCTTCTCGCTACTGCAACCCTGAGTACGACGCGCTGTTAGAGCAGCTAGCGACAGAAACCGACTCAGGCAAACGAACTGATTTGTTTATCGCGATGAACGATCTGTTGATTGAAGATGTCGCCTTGATCCCACTGGTACAGAGGAGTGAAGTTTATGCGGTGGTCGATTCTCTGACTAATTTAGAATTTACGCCCTGGGCGGCTAGCACCTGGAAAATAAATAATTGGGGCAGACGGTGATTGAGGCAGTCGGTGATTGGGGCAGTCGGTGATTGGGGCTATGCGAAGGCCAAACCTATCTATAATCAGTGGGAAAATATCTCCTAAAACGTATCTCAATTGCCGTACCCACGCTAATTGCCATCAGCATGGTGATCTACCTAGTGCTGGCGCTGGCCCCTGGCGACCCGCTTGGCGAACTAGCCAATAGTCCTTCTATCACACCCGAGATTCAAGCGAATATCCGGCGCTCGCTTGGACTCGATCAGCCTGTGTATATTCGATATTTCAAGTGGGCGATCGCATTTCTCACGGACAATATGGGCTACTCCTTTATCAACCCTGTGCCCGTCAACGAACTGATCTTACAGCGTCTGCCTACCACGCTGTGGGTGGTGGGCACTGCTTACGCGATCGCGGTTCTCATTGCCTTTCCGCTCGGTATCTTATCTGCACTCAAACGCTATACCTGGATCGACCAGCTAGCGACCACCGCAGCCTTTGCGGGTTTCTCCATTCCCCCGTTTTTCACTGGCCTGCTGCTAATTTTGCTTTTTAGCATCACTCTAGGCTGGCTGCCCTTCATCTATGACAGTACCCTCGTTGTTAGTGATATCAGCAGCTTCTGGGCGCAGGTAAAACAGTCGATCATGCCCATTAGCGTTTTGAGTCTGTTTCAGACAGCGATGCTGATGAGATATATCCGCGCCGCTGTCATCGAACAGCTCACAATGGACTACGTACGCACGGCCTACGCCAAAGGTCTGAGCAGTTGGCAGGTGATCGTACGCCATGTACTGCGCAACGCGCTTATTCCTGTGGTCACTCTAATCGCGCTAGATATTCCTACTGTTTTTACAGGCGCACTGGTCACCGAGCAGGTCTTCCGAGTACCCGGAATTGGCTCACTGCTAATCGAGTCGATCATTCGCAGCGACACTCCTGTCGTGATGTCAATCACCTTTATATACGCCATCTTGATTGTGATATTCAACCTCGTCGCCGACGTTTTATACGGCGTGCTCGATCCTAGAATTCGCTATCAGTAGCTTCTTTCCCTGTAGTTTCTCTCGGTAGCCCTTTCGCTCTATAGCCCTTTCTCCTCTACAAGCCCTGGACAAGCCGTGGACTAACTTCAGCGCTTGCTGTCAAAGGCAATGGCTTCTCCTTCACAGGCGATGTAGGCGCAGGTATTACTGACTAGTTCGACTTCGTACCCACCAGTAAATTCGCCGAAGGAAGGGAGGGTAAGGCGGCGCTGGTCGCGTTCGACAAAAAAGCAGGGGAGGCGGAGGCTGTCGGTGCGTGATCGCAGGCCAATCACCGGATGAATATGACCACAGATATTTAACGCGGCTTGATGCTTCATTTCTGGCTCGTGACTGAGTAAAAACGAACCTAGCGTTACAGCTTCTACGCTGCAGTGCATAGCAAAGGGCGGCAACGCTGATATTAATCGCCGGTCGTGATTGCCCACAATTAGCGTCACATCAGCATCGATCTCATTTAGGCAGCTATCCCAACCGGTTAGTACTTCAGCCACGAGCGAAGCTGGCGAATGGAACAAATCTCCCAGAATAAATAGCTTTTTAGGATTGACCTGATGACAGAGCGATCGCAGCCGCGATAGGTTCTCGGCATTCAGTCGATTAGAGACCGGAATTCCTAGCGACTGGAAGGCTTCCGCTTTGCCCAAATGAACATCAGAAACCAGCAGGGCATCCTCCTCGGGCAGATAGAGCGCTTTGTCGTCTAGCAGCCGTAAGCGATGGTTGAATAGCTGAATTTCGTTGGCTAATGAAGTGCTCATGATAGAGTCGTAACGGTAACTGGAGATTGTCCTACAAGTGCAGCTCAAACTCTTCTTAAGCCTGCGTTTGGCGCCTAAGTAGTAATCGTTCGTCGCAGCAAATTTCCATGACTAAAGACAGAGCTCATCAAGCCCCAGCGCACTGGGTTCGACGTTCGACCAAACAGCACCAACATCGCCTGAACAATCTCTGGCAGGGTAGAGGTGTCGGCCAAAAAACCAGCCCACTGAGACTGCTCAAGACTAAAGAAGGTAGTGAAAAACTGCTGTAACTCCTGCGTTTTAAAATTCATTAGATTCTCTAAACCAAAGGTGTAGAGATAGTGCTTACGCAGTCGCTCGTCGGGCCATAGCGCTCTCCAGGCTTCTTTGGCCACCTGCTCAGGAGACGTACTGACGCCTTCTAGGGACTGAGCGATCGCCCTTGCTAGAGTAGGTCCGCGTCTTAGCATCGCGCCTTGCATGTAGCCCGTCGCCGGATGCACCATACTCGCAGCCCCTCCAAAGCCCACCACAGACTGAGTAAAATCTGGCAGCGGCATATTCATTGGAAATAGACAGCGCTCTACATGATGCGTTTCAACAACGCTCACCCCACGATGCGCTAAGCGCTGATACAAGCGACGCTCTAGCGTATCTATCGGGATACTAGGCGCATGTGCCAAAGAGGTCTCTTCTACGAAGTAGGTATCGTGGCCTAGGTCCATCGCATATAAAAAGGTCGGTGGGAGCTTGCGCTCTGGCGTGGGCAAATAGTCATCTCGGTAGTCCATCAGCACCATTTGATTGGGTACAATCGGCGGCTTAGAGAATTTTCCGACAATACCGTACGCGGCCTGATAGGCTATCGGCTTTGCTGTGTGCGATCGCCTAACTAATGCCGGATGATGGCCGCTCGTGTCGACAACCAGCCTAGCGCTGTAGGTGTGTCCGTCTTCATCAGTTACCTCAGAACGCTTAGAGGAATGCGTCACGCTTGCAGCCTTGCCCTGATGCCATTTGATACCGTGATGCTGGCTTTGTGCTAGCCAGTGACCTTGCAGCTTTTTGCGGTCAATTAGGCCATAGTCACGATTGAGCGAAATTTCTTGCTCACCCATATAGGCCACCGCGTTTTGCCACCGGTGCCGCAAAAAGCCGTCCATTCCCAGGGCTTCTAGCTCATCGGTCCATATGCCATACGTATTAGGCCAGGGTTTCGTGGGCAGATCGCAGCTCAATCCTTCTACCTTCAGTCCTCGCTGCTCTAGCGCTGTCGCCAAAGATAGCCCTGCTGGCCCCGAGCCAATTACCAATACGTCTGCCATACAACTGTTTGCCAAGATACCTCACCATTTTACGAGCCATTGTGGCCTCGATACGCCCTCAATCGAGGGAAGGAAACCGAATAAGATAAAGCATAAGCTGGAACAGCCGCGGAATACAGCGCTGACAATCAACAGCACACGTGACTAATAGGCTAATCAATACATAGGCGATAAGTAGGTATTGCAGGAGGTATCACAGACAAGCGTTTTGAAAAGCAATACTGCGGCTGAGGGCACTTATGTTTTTGTGGCGATCGCTAGTCTACAGGTCTCTCGTTTAGCGACCTTTTACAGCGATTTGTTCGCCTATCTCGATAGCAGCGAGGCGAGAGTTTCCCCTTCTTCAAAATCTTCTACGTACGCCGAGCTTCAGTTAACCGGACTGAAGCTAGCCATCTTTCAACCTAGTGCAGATCAGGTGTCAGAGTTTTCGGCAGCAGCCAGCGCAGGAATGAGCTTGTGTATAGAGGTAAGCGATCTAGAAGGTGCGATCGCTCAGCTTACAGCAATGGGCTATTCGCCTCCGGGCAACCGCATCTACGCTGTCCACGGGCAGGAGATCTATGCCTACGATCCCGACGGCAATCGGTTAATCCTACATCAGGCTGCTATGTCCGTTGGCTAGAACAGTAAGTTCTCAGCCTAATGGTGGAAATTCATCACTGATGTGTGTACTATTGTAAATAATCGATGACGTAGGAAAACGTAATCATTTGTTAAGGAATCAAAAGTGGCACCTGATACTTGGCTGCCTTGTGAATCAGGTTGTTCAACTAGCCAGATGAGCCTACGTTCCTTTTCTAGGGATAGCTGATAGCTTGATTTCATTACGCTCTCGCTATCAATATAAATTATAGATACGCCTGTCCTAGCAGTGTCCCTAAACGTCCCTGAACAGACAGTTATCGGGTTCTAGCTCGCCCAAGTTAATAGAGTTTAGTCAGTACCTAAGACGCATTGTTATATTCCTCTGACGGCAGTCTGATATGCAAGCATTCGACGAGTATTCGTCTTCCTTTAAACAGCGTGTCGCTGCGCTACAGCGCTCGGATAGTAGCCTTCGTGCTATCCAAGAAGCGAGTGCAGATAAGCACCGCGCAGAGCAAGCTTCAAGGCAAAACCTCGCTGATTTTCGTAGCTTGGTGAGGCCAGTAGAACAGGTAGCGGAAGGACAGATAGCGGAAGGACAGATAGCGGAAGGACAGATAGCGGAAGGACAGATAGCGGAAGGGCAGATAGATACTTACACCGTACTAATCGTAGAGAGCACTGAGACGGATCGGAGCACTTACAAGCACTACGTCGTGTCACTTAGTACAACCCATAACGCAATAAGCCACTACGCTGTACTTGAGGCACAGAGTGGTCAAGAGGGACTGACCCTATGTGAAACACATGCACCTGATCTGATTCTTTTAGGCTATTCGCTACCCGATTTGAACGGGTTAGAGTTTTTGCGAATCCTCCGATCGCGAATGCTCTTTTTGCCACCAGTCATTATGGTGACCGGTGAGGGCAACGAGAAAGTAGCCGTCGAGGCGATGAAAATAGGCGTGCGCGACTACATAGTCAAGCAGGATCTCAATGCTAAAAGCTTTGGTCAAGCGGTGCAGCGGGTGCTGTCGCAGCAGGCTTTGCAGCAGTTAGTCAGTCGGCAGCAAAGGCAGCAGCAGCTGATGGCTTCTATTGCGCTGCGCGTTAGTAAATCGCTTGATTTGGAGAGCATTTTGCAGACGGCGGCGACTGGTATGCGCCAGTTACTAGACTGCGATCGCACAGCTATCTATCGATTCGAATCCGATCTTAGCGGCACTATCCTAGCTGAATCAGTCTTACCAGGTTGGAGTGTCTCTCTAGATGCAGAAATTGAAGACACCTGTTTTCAGACGGGCGGTGGGCTTGATAAATATCTAGACGGCCACAAGACGGTGATTAACGATATTTATCAAGCCGACTTAAGCCCTTGCCATATTGAGATGCTAGAGCGGTTCGAGGTCAAGGCGAACCTAGTCGTGCCGATCGTGTTAAATGACACCGATACTCAAAGCAGCAAGGTTTGGGGCCTACTGCTAGCCCACCACTGCCGCTCAGCTCGCACTTGGCTACATGACGAGCTAACGCTGCTCGATCAATTGGCAGTACAGATGGCGATCGCTATTCAGCAAAACGAATTCGTAACCGCTCTAAAATTACGAGCCGCTGCGCTTAGTACAGCTAACTATTGCCTTTCAACTACCGCCGATCTGCTGAAAGAGCGCAATAAAGAGTTGGACGAATTTGCCTATATCGCCTCCCATGATCTTAGAGCGCCGCTCAGAGCCATCTCTAACCTAACAACTTGGCTGGAAGAAGATCTCGCAGATACAATTCCTAAAGAAAGCAGAACACAGCTAGCGCTGATTCGTAGCAGAACAGAACGTCTAAGCAGCTTTATTAATGGACTCTTAGACTATTCTAGAGCTGGTCGCCAGAGCTTAGAGGTAGAGTCAGTTGATCTTCATGCCCTGATAGGTGAGGTAGTCGAGACGCTAGCGCCGCCTGAAACAATCAGCATTATCTGGCCGAGCGAAATGCCAGTGATCAATACTTACAGGCTGCTGTTACATCAAGTTCTCAGTAACTTAATCAGTAACGCTATTAAGTACCACGACAAAGAAGACGGCAAGATTGAAATCACGATGAATGTGCACGCAGACCAGTTAGTGTTCTCTGTGATTGACGATGGACCTGGTATCGATCCGGCCTACCATGAGAAAATCTTCGGCATCTTTCAAATGCTCAGCAGCCGCGATGATGTAGAAAGCGCAGGCATCGGGCTAAGCATCGTCAAGAAGATTGTCGAAAAACAGCAAGGAACCCTCTCTGTAGACTCAGCGCTAGGTAAAGGCAGCAAGTTCACGTTTACCTGGATGTCTCAGCCCTGATGTCTCAGCCTTGATGTCTTGAACCCTGATGCTTTAGCTCGTTGCGGCCTCGCTATCGGACTTTGACGGTAATGACGGCGAGCTTTGCCTAATTTTCTGCGTTGCCTGTCGGAATCCCAACACCACCAAAATATTAGAAAGCGTTAGAAAAAGCTCCGCACTGCCGTGCAGCCAATCAATGTTGGCGAGTTCTTCTCCGTACGCTTGCTTGGCATAGATACCCGCTGGAATAGTCACAGCAACAAACACCAGCAGCACATAAAAGCCAATTAGAGCGAGCCGAGGAGTCTGTTTACTTTTGGTCAAGAACCACAGAAAACCTAGATAAGGAAAGAGCGAGAGGGCGAAAAGGGATTCTTTGGTCATTGGCCAGGTCCAGCTTTACGGACGGTCTCATAGCTAGCCTCGCGGCGGGCAGGCGATCGCTGCCAAATCCACCAGGCAGATAAACACACGGTGCAGTTACCAACAACGGTCATAGCAGCCTGTAGCGTAACTAGCCAGCTCAAGGCCGTTGTATTGTCGAAAAAATGCCAAGTGCAGGCGCACATAGCGCTCACCAGTGCCGGCAACATAGCAAAAGACATTGTACGCCAGGCGCTATAGCCACTGACCTCAGCATACTGCCAGATAAAACCAATCGCAGCAATCCATTCAATTACGCTTGAGACATGGACAATCCAGGTAGGAATCGAGAGAGCATGCATAGGCGACCTTATTTTGTAGTTCCTGTATTCTTCTATATTCTAAAGACCGATTAACAAAAGACCGATCAACCAGTCGCCGGAAATAAAACGGCAAGAACACTATGAAAGCGGTTTTATGTGGCTACTACGGTATGGGTAATGGCGGCGATGAGGCGCTGTTAGCCTCGCTGCTACAGATGCTGCCAGCAGAGGTGACACCGATTGTACTATCGGGCAATCCGCAAGAGACACGCGATCTGCACCAGGTCGAACAAGCAGTCCTCCGTAAATCCATCGGTGCAGTCATCCAGGCCTTTCGTGAGGCTGATGCCTTTATCTGGGGTGGGGGCAGCCTCATGCAAGACGCCAGCAGTGCCCTTAATCCGGCGTATTACGGCGGGCTGATGATGTTAGCACAGCTAATGGGGTTAAAAACAATCGCCTGGAGCCAGGGAGTAGGACCGCTAGACAGGCAGCTAAGCCGGTGGCTGACACGGACAGCGTTGTCAAAGTGTGATGCGGTCAGTGTGCGCGATCGCACCTCAGCTACCCTATTAGCCCAATGGAATCGCGACTGCCTGCTCGCTCCTGATCCGGTGTGGGCCCTTGACTCGCGGCCAGTCAAAGGACTGTGGGATCTACCGGCCCCTCGAGTGGCCGTAGCGCTGCGACCCCACAGACACCTCACCGAAAAAAGATTAGAAACAATCGCGATCGCCCTTAGCCGATTTCAACAGTCTACTGGTGTCTGCCTGCTGCTTGTTCCCTTTCAGCCGGTCAAGGACTTAGCGATCGCCGAATTTATCGCGACCCGCCTTAGTGGTCCCTACCATATCTATAGCCTTAGCGAGCCCCAGTCTCTTAAAGGGCTCTTCCGAGGCGTCGAAATGACTATTGGCATGCGGTTTCATGCCCTAGTGATGTCCGCAGCCGAGGGCTGTAAGTGCTTTGCGATTAGCTACGATCCTAAAGTAGATGCGATCGCTCAACGTTTGGAGCTACCAGGATGGGATCTTTCCCCAACCCCAACCGTACTACCTGCGCTGCCTGACGACCCGGCCATTCTCTGTAAAACCTGGCTCTCGCACTATGTTAACGGTGAAGGCTTCACACCTGACCAAACGCAAGCAAGAATAGACCAGGCCCTTATGCACCAAGATCTTCTACAAGAAACGCTAATCGGGAAACGTTAATATAGCTTTCTCCTTGTCTACCTAGAAGCTGTAGAACCCGGAAGCTGTAAAGCACAGAAATTCTAGAATCTGAAAGAATACGGAAATCCTATACTTTATTGTCTTTCCTATTTCAAAATCTCCTTTGTGTGCTACTACATTAAGGAACTAGCCGTACCAGCAGCTTTTACCAGCTTTCTCTAACAGATCTCTAACAGATCTCATCTGCCTCCTCCTAATCTTCTTCACAGCACGTTCCTACAGCTATGAGCGCACATCAGTCACCTCGAACCGCCACCGACTCTGACAACTTAGCCGCTCAAAATAGCAGTACGGACGGCACTAACCTATCCTCAGCCGATAGCACGCCTATACAACCTATGATCCCTGAGCCGACTCAGACTGAATCAACGCTTGCTGAATCCACACCCGATCTCACTGTCTCTATGCCGCCCCAAGACCCCACTAGCGATCGCTCATCAGCCGATGATTGGAAAGCAGTCGATTTGCCAGGAACTGTGCTATCTGCTCACGAGGAGGTAGATAGCTCGAGCGATAACCGAGCTATTTCCACCGATCGGGAAAACGAGCTGCTAACGCTGATTCATGACCTCAACACATGTAACGATGCGCTGCTAGCAAGGGCTTCTCAGTTAGAGACGGCGCTTATTGACTCTCGCCAGGTGCTGCAGAGCGAGACCGAGAAAGCAAAAGCCGCTCAGAGCAAAATGGTAGAGCAAGTGTCGATGCAGCAGGCCTCGACGCAGCACATCTCTCAGACCGCACAGCAGCAAATCGCAAAACTCGTCGCTCAGTTAGAAACAGCCGAACAATCTTGTGAGCGTCAGCAGCTAATCAACGAAACACTGCTCTCAGAGCTAGGCAATGCCCAGGAGCGGGTAGTTCAGCTAGAGCATGAATGCGCTCTTAGCGCGCAGCAGCACGCCGAAGAAGCGCAGGCTAGAGTTAAGGCCGAAACAGCTATGCGAGACTTGCGATCGCGTCTCCAAAGGCAGCAGCGCTATACCCTACAGTTCAAAGCCGCCTTAGAGAAATCACTCGCCGTTACGACCGCTCGCGCAGCAGCAACCCACACGCCACAGCCAATTTCTCAGCCTATGGCATCACCGGTCTGGGAGCAGAACACCGACCAAAGCTCAGGCCAAAGCTCAGGCCAAAGCTCAGGCAGCGTGAATATGCCGAGAGCGCAGCGCATCATGCCTTGGGCAGGCGCTGTCACCTCCTCGTTCGAGGGGATCGACCCTCATTTAGAGAACTTAATTCGCGGAGCTAGCAAGCCTAGCTTTGAGCTAGAAGCATCTTCAACAGCAGGCAAAATCGAAACGTCTTCAACACAGACATCCATCACGAGTTCCGTCACCAGCACCGAAGCCGAAACTCAACTCTGGCGAGACCTAGAGCGCGTCATAGACGACACTGATAAGACTCGTGCCATACCATCGGCGGCAGATCCCACAGAAGAGCTCGAAGCATCAGTCACAAACTCGGCAACAGCATCCACACCTACTCCTGTCCACACCTCCGAGGCACCCAGGTTCAACTGGCAGCAGTCTAATGTAAAGGAATTTGCTAATAAAGAACCTGATAGCAAAGAACCTGACAGCAAAGAACCTGCTGATGCTGCGCTATCCGTTCCAGCCGCCGCTAGCTCAAAGCAAGCCCCAGCAGAGACGACAGAAAAGGCACCAGACGGCACGATAGAAACGTTCACCGAAAAGAGCGTTTCTAGTCTACCCTCTATCGTCATTGACCCGTATACAGTGCCCACAGGCCAGGCACCTGTCCCTGTTGACTTCACAGAGCCCTCCCCATGGAAAAGGACGAATTCTATTAGTGAGAAGGCAGAAGAGCAAGCCGTTGGCCACCCCTCCGGGGCGACAGTTAATCAGACAGCAAGCGGTCAAACAGCAAGCAGTCAGATGAACGCAGCAGATCCGAACGAGGATAGCTCAAGCGCTGCACCAGTTGTCAATACTTCAAGGAATCAAAAGAGAATTAGCTCTCTATCCTCTGTTCAGCTACCCACCTTTGAAAAAGCAAAAGCCGGTAGCTTCAGACGATAAATAGAAAGGCCTCCTCATAGCAATACGAGGAGGCCTTTTCGTAGGTCGTTACGTGGTTTGTAAAAGACTATCAAACTAATGCGGAGAATCACTATCTCCCATAGCCATCTGAATAACCGTAGGATGGCCCCCATCCATGTGGTACTTATTGGCCCACTCGCTGATCAGCTGATCTAGCTCATCAAAGGCGGCTTCACGACGATCCATGGGAATATTTAACTCCTCCAAGATGCGACGAGCACCCGGCTTAGTATCTGCCCATTCTCGCATTAGCCGAAAATAGCGAGCCGTATCCTCCATCATGGTATAAGTTCTTTCTTCTTCACCAACTGGAGAGTAAGACGCACGAGTCAATGCATAAAACGGCATTCCACCCATCGGAGAGTCGATCCGCGCTACCGTTCCAGCGTAGATTAGTCGTCGCCTGATGTGCTCAGAGAGCGCATCGCTCAGTGCCATCTGCCGGTCTTCCGGCAGGTTCTCCTGAGAACGCGCGTGCAAGAACTCAATTAGCTCCATAAACTGGAACCCGTTGAGCACCTGTGCATCTGGCAATGACTCTGGCAGATTAGCGACTTTAAGCTTTTCCTCTACCTGCTGCTTCTCAGCAGAGCTAAGGCTAGTACTTATTACCCGATAGCTACCTTTGGCCCAGGGGTAGCGCTGCAGCCAAACGTAGGGTAGCTGAATCAGATAGCCAGGTTCCTGCGAACCAAGCATCTTGAGAATCCGACCTTCAGTCAGGGCCGCCTGCATTTCCTCAACAATGACCTTCACTCGCTTAGGTTCAATGTGGTGCAGATGGCCTGTCATACGCAGGTTTTTACCCTGCTCTACATACGTAGTGTAGATAGCACACTTTGCAGCCGTCGCAGCAGCATCCAAGAATGCGCCGTGGCGATGACCGCCAGTACACATAGCACTAAAGGCTAGGTACATCATGATTTCGTCGATTGCGCTGGGCTCTAACTTTTTTACTAAGTCGGTGTTGCTGGTCATCAAAAACTCAATCAAGCGAGAATGCTTAACATATAGATATAGAATGCACTAAAAGCAGACGGAAGCGGTAGCCCCCTTATGATTGAAAACTCAGTTTTCAGGTATGAAACCATACGTGAATGGATATTTGACTTTAAGGCAGCCCCTGTTTAGCAAACATTTTACACCTGGAGGCAAACGTTCGCAGAACAAGAGCGTTCCACATTTTCAATAGGTATACTCAAACAGGTCTACTAATTCGTTGAATGAATGTGGGTAGCACAGGGAAAAATTACTGAGTAGGCGCACCGAGTAAACACTCCAAATAAGCACACTGAGTAAGCGCTAAAAAGTGCTACAGAGAAAATGGTCGGATTCGACCGCTACCCCGGTGAGATATGATATCTTCGCTATCAGAAGTATTGTTGTATAATTCACTCTCTACATAAGTACGACTAACGCCTGTACTACCTGGAGCGATCGCTGAATAGCCTTCAGTTTCATCGGAAGTAGGCTCTTCGTCAACCCGTCCACTACCTCGGTAAGAAACATCAACAGTTTCATCTACAGAGGTTTCGAAGAGTGTACTAGATAAGCTTGAATCGGTTGAGTTAGGGGGGTGCATTAGCGCTCCGATAGCGCAAGAAACGGCCAAAAAGCCGCCGAGCAAGTAATGAGAAGTAGTCAGCATGGTTGCCAAGTGATTTCCAAGTCGTTACTCAGTGATACGCTATCGGCCTGTGTAGTCAGGAAGATATATGTGAAGAGTTGACTTAGCTACATAGGTGTCAAGCGAGAGCATAGCAGCCATTTACCAGCGTCGTTCCATGTACCCAGAACTTGAACTGTGCGCTTGCTTTCGAGGGTAGAAAAAGACTGCGCAATGTCGGATCTGACGGTAACTAAAGTAATAGAAGCGGGCAGCGTTTCGACAGTATTTTGATGAATCTGGTAATGATTGTCTTTACTTTTGACAAACCTGCCTGTTACAGAAATTAGCTGAGATCTTTCTGAGGTAGATAGATTTGAGGCAGGTAAGCCCACCGTTTTTTCGGCGTTTTTCTGAGCGAAAGCTTCAGTAGAATCTTCGTTTGATTTTCGGTTAGGTCGCCGACAGTGATAGCCGCTAGCTGGATATTGCTCTGAATGGTGGAGGTAGTGTTGCTGAAGAGTGGCCCAGTCACAGTCCTCTGGCAGCGCGTCGAATAGCGGAATGATGGCGGCTGGCGCGGTTGGGTCGGTAATCAGGGCCAATTGAAGCGATCGCACTGCTAGCTCTCGCGGCTCGCACCCTTTTTCCACACATAGCGCTGCCGCCATGCCTGCGGCCTGCCCAATGCCCAGAACAACCGGCTGCAATCGCGTCGCGCCATTAGCAATATGAGAGACTGAAATGTTTTTCTCGCAGACTAGCAGTCCATCTACATCAGCAGACACCAGAGCGCGGTAGGGAATGGTGAAAGGTGTACCTGTCCACCTGCCGCCCCAGTGGATAGCTTTGGGAGCTAGCGGCATTTCAAAACCGGGGTAGTGGTGATCGTTAGGGTAGTTGCCTAAGGCGATCGCATCCATTTCACGCGTCTCAGTGAAAGGTAGCGATGCAGTTTGACCAGATTTGACAGGCAGTATATCCAATTCGCTAATGGTCGTTAGCCCAATTAGCCGTCGGCTCTCTCGGTAGTAGGGCATTAGCGCAAAGCCCCCGCTAGGAGAGCGATCTGTTTTTGGAAAGATATCGGCGGCTAAACCGTAGCGGCTGCCTAGCTGCTGCTGAATGAAGTAGGCAAACGCCTGAGAATGCCATTGCGCTTCTTGTTCATACTGGGCTCTTGCAGCATCAGATTCAATCAGCCGATGTAGCCCCACCCCATAGTCGTTGCCTCTGTGGGGCCAGTTGATCATAAACCTGTGTTCAGGAAGACCTCCATAGCTTAAAAACGCATGAGATGCGGATGTTTCAGCGTCGCCGTAATTTTTCCAAGCGCCTGCAAACAAACGGTGCAGCTCAGCTTTAGACGACAAAGGTGGATGCTCGATCGAAGGCGCGTCGACCCCTAGCGCGGCATAGTCCTGCATGACCACTACCCAGGTGGGCGACTGCACGGGGTATCGCTGAGTAATGTCATACAGCGGGTCGGTTGGATCGCTTAGCGAAGCAGGCGCGCTTGGCTCATGCCAAACGTGTTGAGCCTCCCACCCCCAGCGATAAGGGACGCCACCTAGGGCTAGCAGATCGCCTAGCTCAGTCCCATCAAGAACGATTTTTGCCTGGACGGTTAGCGTTTCAAACCGGACGCCGACAATGCGATCGCCATGGCGCAAAACTTCTTTTGGCCGCTGGCTTGAGATCCACTGCAAGTTTGGCAACTGCGTCACCCAGTCCGCAAAAATCTGGGCCCCGACCGCAGGATTGTAAGTGAAGAAGCTAACCCAGCCATGGTCTAGGCCGACTGAATGTCTCTGCCTTAGCGCTTGGAGAAACGCGCCCCAAATGCCCGTCTGAAAAGCTGCTAGCTCATTACCGTCTGGGGCTGAAACACCCGCAGAGGTCAACATCCCACCTAGCCAAGGTAGTTCTGATACTAGCGTGACGCGTATTCCGCTGCTTAGACCTCGCCTTGCCGCCTGAATTGCGGCAGCCGTTCCGCCCGTCCCACCGCCTACAATTAGGATATCTGTCGTTCTAGTTTCCATAGGTTACCTCTGCTGCTACAAAGGACCTACAGATAAGCGGTAACATCTTCGCCCACATCGTCAGCTAGATAGGAAAGTGCTCGAAATCGTAGACCAACTAGCTGTTCGTACAGCGGATTTATTTTGCACATAGGCGGAATGTGAACTACTTTCTTGCCAAATAGTTTTACGTCGCGCTCGAAGGGACATTGGGAAGGAACCAGCTTACATACGAACCGCGCTAGTCGAGGGTCTTCGATGCTGAACTGGTCGAGCCATGCGCGCGCTGGCTTGAGCGGATCGAGTTTGGCCCTAGAGTGCTGATCGGATGAAAAAGCAGAACTAGCCGCTGCACCGTCTGGTTGGTTGGCTGATTCATCGGCTAACTGCTTAGGCGTCTGCAGGTCTATTGTTTGCAATTTCGTTGAGTCTAGCGCCTGCAAGTCCAGCGCCTGCGGATCTATCTTTAGCTGTGCGGTGGTGAGTTTCTCGAGAGTTGAGCGCAGCGTATCAACCGAGTCGGGTGCGATCGCTGCTGCAAACGCCATAATCCGATCGTTTTCTACATCAGAGTAGGTGCCATCGGCGAGCGCCACCATCACCGCCATCCGTAGGAAATTCTGGGCAGCCGCGTCACTAAGTTTCAAATCAACCAAAGCCTCTGGCTCAATTGGCTGTAGAGTTTCAAAATTCATATCTGGTGAGAACTCAGAGCCCACCATCGAATAGATGATTTCTTTCTCACCGTCGTCGAAATGGCCATCTGCCCAGGCAACTGTCAGCAGCCCGCGTAGCCAAAGCTGAATTTGAGCGGAGGTGTAGGGAGCATCTTGAATAGCAGGTGTCATGTCAATAAGCGTCCAATTATCAATTTGTAGCAAGCACCCTGAGGTAAGTGCCCTGGGATGGGTGCTCTGGAATAGTGCTCTGGAATAGGTGCTCTGGGATAGGCACCGGTGGAGATCAAACTGTCAACCATCAATTTGTAACAAGATTGATAGGTTTTAAAGTAGCTATCTTTACAGTGGTTTCTCAAGGTGCCTTAGGTGCTTCAACCGTTTCTTTAAAGCTTATCAAGTGAATCTTTCCACTCGTAGCCAGTCCTACCAGTGACAACCCAAAGCAGCGATCGCACGCCGTCTCTAACATCTCTAACCATAGTTTCAGGTGTCTCTGGCGGCTGCTCAGTCGGAATGGCGACGGGCTTGAAGTTAATGCCCCGACTGCCAAGAACAATTTGGGCGACAACACAGGCCCGGCGCATGTGATAGTCCGAGGTCAATAGATACACTTCTTCGATATCTTTTGCCTCTAGCTCATCGACTAGGGTCGTAAAGTTAGTCACGGTATCTACGGCCTCATAGTCCAAGTGCCACTGGCTAGAGGGCACCAGCGCTTCGTCAAAAACCCATTCTGCATATTCAGGATTGCTTCCAGAAGAAACCCAAATTTCTACTTGAGGGTGAGTTTTGGCAAACTGAGCCGCATAGCGTTCGCGCTCGGGCGAACCGCCTAGGACCAATGCGACAGCAGGCTGTAAGGACTGCTGCTGGGTCCGAATGTAGACAAGACTAGTTAAAAGCGTAAAGAGAGACAAAAAAGTGATCCACATGAGAAGGCGAAAGAGCGATCGCACGAGACTTGCTCTTATCTTGCCTATACGTCTGCCCTGAAGGAAATTATGCACTTCATCTTGATACGTCAGCGTCGGGATCTGCGCTCGCTTAGGTTGCACTCTTTTCAGGGGCATAGGTTGAATAAATAAACGCCGAAGTTCAGCCGACTAGCTGCAGCCACTGCCAGATACATTTGGACGACGACTAGCCACTGTACGCGCAGAATGGGAGGATTTTATCAACTACTTATGTAGCAAACAAAGTGGTCAAGGTTGCAAACACCCTAACGCTTCCCTCACAAAGATCATAAATCAGTTTCTACGTAAGCAGGCTGGAATTCCATATCAAGTTAATCACATACTGTAGCTTTCGCTTGGTTATTTATGACACGATCACAGGCCATAGCCACTAGTAAGCAAAACAACTCAACCCATAGATATCCGAGTTTCGATGCACTTTCTAACGCGTGAGAATAAGACATTTGCTATGCCCTTTCTGCTTATCAAGTTTGCTAAAGATCATAAAAACGCTCACGAGAACGCAACAGATATCACGTAGAATACCTGCCGCGTTTTTGGCTCATCAAACTTTCTAGATTTCGACCATCTGCTGTGCTAGTTTGTCAGTCTCCATCTGGCTAACTTCGCCTAGTTTTACCTCAGCTAGCATGTCCCGCAGAGTTTCGCCTTCAATGACCTCTTCAGCCAATAGCATCTGAGAGATTTTCTCTAGCAGTTCACGGTTATCGCGCAGAATTGACAGTGCTCGCTGATGGGCAGATTCAACAATACTTTTAACTTCTTCGTCAATCGCCTTAGCCGTCTCATCGCTCACCAATCGGCGAGCATTAGGCACACTACCATTGTCCAAAAAGTTGTTTTGCTTACCGCGATCGTAGGCCAAAGGTCCTAAGACTTCGCTCATACCGTAGCTAGTGACCATCTGCTCCGCAACATCAGTAGCCCGCTGCAAGTCATTGGCCGCGCCTGTAGTGATAGATCCAAAAATCACTTCTTCAGCCGAGCGTCCTCCTAGCATCGTGGCAATCTGACCTTTCAGCTCAGCTTCGTCTCTAAGAAATCGATCTTCTGTCGGCAGCTGAAGCGTGTACCCCAATGCAGCCATTCCACGAGGCACAATAGAAATCTTCTCTATCTGATCAGATCCGGGCATAGCCGAACCCACAAGGGCATGACCTACTTCGTGATAGGCCACAATTTCCTTTTCTTTATCGTTGAGGACACGGCTGCGCTTTTCAAGACCAGCAACGACCCGCTCAATAGCTTCGGCAAAGTCAGCTTGAATAACTGATTCGCGGTGATTACGAGCGGCAAGCAACGCAGATTCGTTGACCAAATTAGCTAGATCTGCGCCAGCAAACCCAGGCGTACGAGTAGCGATCGCATGCAAATCCACATTATCCGACAGCTTTACCTCCGTCGCGTGAATCCGCAGAATCGCCTCTCTTCCTTTTAGATCCGGACGGTCTACCAGCACCTGCCGGTCAAATCGACCAGGACGCAATAGCGCGGGATCCAATGTCTCTGGGCGGTTGGTCGCTGCTAATACGATAATTGTGTCATCCCCTACGCCGAAGCCATCCATCTCGGCTAGCAGCTGGTTCAGCGTCTGCTCTCGTTCATCATTGCCACCATAGAACCCACCTGAAGCGCGAGATTTGCCAATAGCATCTAGCTCGTCAATGAAAATGATACAGGGAGCCTGCTTTTTGGCCTGTTCAAACAGATCGCGCACTCGAGAAGAGCCCACACCCACAAACATTTCAATAAACTCAGAGCCCGAGATACTGAAGAAAGGAACACCTGCCTCACCAGCAACAGCTTTAGCGAGCAAGGTCTTGCCTGTTCCTGGCGGCCCAACTAGCAGCACTCCTTTAGGAATGCGAGCCCCCAAGTCGGTAAAGCGCTTAGAGTTCTTCAAGAAATCAACAATCTCAACTAGCTCTGTTTTGGCTTCATCTACGCCTGCCACATCAGTAAATGTCGTCTTGGTATCTTCGTCTTCAACGTAGATTTTGGCCTTACTCTTGCCAATAGAAAACATACCACCCTGTCCACCTTGTCCCCGCTTGAGGAAAATGCTCCAAATTCCGACAAAGATTAGAGGCGGAATGACCCAACTGAGCAAGCTTGCAAACCACTGATTGCTAGCGGGCGGCGTCGCCGAAAACTCTACGCCGTTCTCTTGCAGCGTGGTGGGCAAGTTGAGATCGAAAACAGGATTGGTCGCATAGAGCGTGCCGCCTTCTTCTAGCTGGTAGCTAATACTCTTCTCACCGACAGAAGCACTCGTTACCTGATGATCTTTTACCTGACTGATAAAGGTGCTGTATGGTACTTTCTCTGTAGCTTGACTCAGTGACTGTGGAAGAAAAGTGCTGATTAGCAGCACCCCACTGAGAATTAGAAATACCCAGTTGCTCACCTTCTTCTGAGGCGGCTTCTTACCCTTAATTGGCATAGCGTGGCTCGCTTATCTTACTCAAGATACGTCTTAATTTGATACACACATCGTAACAAACACATCAGAATGCTACCGGTTCCACAGATGGGTTGATTGCCGTAATGCTTCAAAAGCAAAAATTACCAGTGGGGCTAATCTCTCAGAGAGAAGGTGCCCTATCGATTCAAGACTCAGCTAACAGGGAAAACAGACTTACCGATTTCCTTCAACCGATTAAAAATGGGCTGCTTTTCGTTGAGAAAGGTGCGCGCGCAGTTACGTCCTGGCATTCCTGAAATAGCACCACCCGGATGAGTACCAGCCCCGGTGAGAAAGAGTCCTTCAATCGGCGTAGTGTAGTTTGCAATCTCGGGTAGCGGACGGAAAAACACCATTTGATCAAGCGTCATATCCACATGGTAGTAGTTACCTTTGTAGGCACCTAAGCGATCGCCTAGCTCAGCTGGGCTTTCTACGTTGCGCGCAATGATAGAGCGCTTCAGGTTCGGCGCATAGTCGTTCATTTTATCAATCACGCGGTCTGCAACCTTGTTCTTCAGCTCATCTGTCCAGCCAGTTCCTCCAAAACCTGTTCCTTCTGCCCCAGCAATCTGATACGGAGCAAAGAACTCTACCCAAAGCGTGTGCTGACCGGCTGGTGCCATGCTCGGATCGCGCATTGTAGGCACCACCGCATAGCAAGAAGGATCGTCTAAAGGGATATTGCCAATCGCTGGCTGCTGGTGAGCAATCTCCACTTGACGCACCGAGTCAGCAATCAAGACAGAACCAATCAGATACTCATCTCTGTGATTGTGGTGCTCGAACCTAGGCGCCTCTGAAAGCGCACAGTCTATTCTCAAGATGGTTTCATTATTGTTGACAATGCGTCTGTCTAGCCGCTCTCGCAAGTCCTTATCGACCGCGGCCACCTCACTCGGCTCTAATAGCTGTAAAAATACCCTCTTAGCGTCGATGTTAGAAATCACTCCCTGCTTAGCGCGGTACTCGTAGCCATCTTCTATCTCCACTCCAACTGCTCGCTTGTCTTGTATCAAAATGCGCTTGACGCTTTTATCAGTCAAAATCACTCCGCCTTTTGACTGTACTAGCTTCACAAGCGCCTGGGTCAGCGCGCCAGTTCCTCCTCTTGGTCTGGCCATTCCCGGACTGTGACGCATCGACATCATCATGCCACCAACCGAAATAGTCTTCTGCGAAGGCGGTGCGCCAAATTCAGAAGCTAGGCGAGCTAAGGGCGCTCTTAGAAATTCGGAATCAAAGTACTCTTCTAAGAGATCTTTGGGACTTGTCAGCATAGTACGGATTAGATCAAGCGACTTGTGGGGTCCGCCTAAAATGCTCAGCAAGTTTCGAATGCTTTTAACATCGTAATTGCCCAGGATGTCAAAGATAGCCTGAGGCGGCGCGTTGAAAACAGGCTGGATAGCTTTTGTAAACCGCTGCCAAAAGTCAATAAACTCTCTGTACTTCTCAGCATCGCGCTGGTTGAACTGCGCAATTTCCATACAAGTCTTATCGAGAGACTTGTGCGCCAGAAAGTATTTGCCATCTGGATGGGGACAAAAGACTGCCGGATCGCAAAATAGGTACTCTAGACCATATTTGTGCAGCTCTAGCTCTTCTATAACAGGTCCCAAATGGATAAACTCGTGGTCGATCGCACAGCGGTTGAACTTAAATCCAGGGGCTTCATCAGGTAGCAGTTCTTCAGTAGTTGCCGCACCGCCAGGAATAGAGCGCTTTTCTAGAAGTGCTACGCTGTAGCCCGCTTTCAATAGATAAGCGGCGCAAACAAGACCATTGTGGCCAGCGCCGATAATAACCACGTCATAATTTTCCATGTGCAAGCTATTCCCGTCAGCAAACTATTTGTTGAAGCTCCTTTTAGTAAACAAATCTGGTTGATAACAGCGCTCCGTCATATTGCAGAGATGATATGGACTATTGGACATAGATTACTTTCGCTGATCTTTATCAGTTTCTTGCTGAGAAAGCGGAGCTGTTTGTAGTCCGCTATGGGCATCAGATTGTTGCCAACTATCACCTGTAGACGAACTGGCAAAGATAAGTTAACAAAACGTAAACTCTATCTTTGGGAGCATTGCACAAGACCAGTTTGAGTAGATGATTAACAGAATCTATTAACTTCCCTTTCCACAACCTGTGGATGCATAGCTTATGTCTGCACCGAATGGCGTGATGATGCAATACTTCCACTGGTACATTGAGCCGGATGGGAAGCTGTGGAAAGAGCTGGAGGAAAACGCTGAAGCCCTAGCAGCGGCAGGTATTACGTCTCTTTGGTTACCACCCGCTTATAAAGGTGCAGCAGGTGGCTACGATATTGGCTACGGCGTTTACGACATGTACGACCTAGGCGAGTTCGACCAAAAGGGGTCTGTGCGAACGAAGTATGGAACAAAAGATGAGTACATCGACGCCATTAAGTCAGCCAAGAACGCGGGCCTAGAGGTATACGCCGACGTCGTCTTGAACCATAAACTCGGTGGTGATGCTGAAGAGGAGTTCAAGGCTACCCCTTACGCACCGGGCAATCGTCAGCAGCCTATCGGTGATGAGGTTACCATCAAATCTTGGACCAACTTCACCTTCCCAGGCCGCCAAGGGAAATATTCTGAACTCGAGTGGCACTGGTGGCACTTCAATGCAGTCGACTACAACAGCCACGAGGAGGGTGAGTTCGAGGCTGTTTATCTATTTGAAGGGAAGTCATTCGACGAACAGGTTGACTTAGAAAAAGGTGGCTTTGACTACCTAATGGGCTGCGACTTAGACCTTCGCCATCCAGAAGTCAAAGAAGATCTATTGAGATGGGGTGAATGGTATGTAGACACCGTCGAGCCAGACGGATTTCGCTTTGATGCGGTCAAGCATGTTCGGGCAGGATTTTTCCCAAACTGGCTCAGACATATGCGTCAGTACAGCAGCCAGCGACTATTTGCCGTCGGTGAATACTGGTCTTACGAGATTGAAGCGCTGCATCACTTCATCGAGGTAACGGGCGGCGATGTCGCTTTGTTTGACGCGCCTTTGCACTACAACTTTAGCGAGGCGAGCAAGTCTGGCAATGCCTACGATATGCGAACCATATTTGACAATTCGCTAGTACAAGATCAGCCGACTCTAGCCGTTACCCTAGTCGACAACCACGATTCTCAGCCCTTACAGTCTTTAGAATCTGTTGTAGAACCCTGGTTCAAGCCGTTAGCCTATGCCCTTATCCTGCTGCGTCGGGAGGGCTATCCCTGTGTTTTCTACGCCGACTATTACGGCGCACACTACAAAGACAATGGCACAGACGGCGGTGAGTACGAAATTTGGCTCGACAGCCATCAGTGGCTCATAGACAAGTTTTTGGAAGCGCGGCGTAATTACGCCTACGGAGAACAGTACGACTACTTCGATCACGCGAATACCGTGGGCTGGACTCGATCAGGAACTGAAGAATTTCCTGGGGGTATGGCGGTTGTCATCAGCAACGGCGATGAGGGCGAGAAGTGGATGGAAATCGGACAGGCCAATCGTACCTACGTTGATTTGACTGAGCATATTGCAGATCCAGTAACTACTAATGAAGAGGGCTGGGCCCACTTTCGCTGCGAGGCTGGGTCTGTGTCTGTGTGGGTGCCGCAAACATAAGCTTCATAAAGGACCGGGCTGCAGCGCGCTATAGCTTTTGATCTCAACTCAAAGCGGGTAGGGCTGTGTCATGATGAAAAACCAAACGAAGGTCAATCACTGATGTCTGCCGACAGACCCGAAAAGCAGCCTGGCTTTGAAACTCAGCCTAGTGAAAAGAAACCGCCATCTCCTAAAAAGACACTAAACGAAGGCCGAGAAGATGAAGCTATTCATCGTCGGCCTGCATTAGCTCTGGTTCGCTACTATCTGCCGCAAGGCGTGCACCGAGTAATTATTAAGGCAGCGCGGCAGCTTGGGCAAATATGGTCGGTAAATAGCGGTAAATGGCATTGGCTCGATCAGAAGCCATTGCCTCTAAAGTTGCTCAATCGTGGCCTATGGAAGGGTGCCGACCCGTCGCTCAGCTATTACATCATGCTGTTTCTGTCGGGCGTGATTGCGGTACTCGGGTTACTAGCAGGTAGTACGGCCGCAATTATAGGCGCAATGATTGTCGCGCCATTGATGGGTCCGATTGTCGCTATGGCATTTGCCATCACGATGAACAACCGGCGGCTGCTTAAGCAATCGGGGCTTTCTGTGCTGACAGGGTCACTGATGACGATCCTTACTGCCTACGTCGTCTGTGAAGTGTTAGGTATCACTACGCTGAATCCAGAGATTTTGCAGCGTACGCAGCCGACGCTGATTGATTTGGCGATCGGACTAGCGGCTGGGGCGGCAGGTTCGTTTGCTAAGACGCGTAGGGAAATTGCTGATGCGCTACCGGGAGTCGCGATCGCTGTGGCACTTGTCCCGCCACTTAGCGTCATCGGCATTGGCTTAGCTATAGGTTCTCGGTCAGTTACAGTTGGTTCTACCCTGCTTTTTCTAACTAACTTAGGCGGCATTATTCTCAGCAGCGGTTTAGTCTTCATATGGCAAGACTATGGATCTGTACGCAGAGCCAAGAAAGGACTAACGGCTTCAATCGTTGTAGTCATGCTCCTCATTGTTCCGTTAGGGCTGTCTATGCGAGATCTAATCACTGAGGAGAAGACCCGCTCGTTAGTCACTAGGCTTGTGAGAGAAGAGACCGATACTTTCAGAGAAGGCGATATTCGCAGTCTTAGAGTCGACTCTAGAGGCGATCAGCTACTGGTTGATCTTGAAGTCGCCGCGCCAGAAAACTCAATCACAGCAAATCAGGTAAATTTGGTTCACCAGTTTTTAGAGCGCGAGTTAGAGCGATCTATATCGTTAGATGTCAGCATTTTTCCAGTCGAAGAATATTCGATTAAGCAAGGGGACGGACTTCAAGCCAGACCGTAGCAGTATCAAGCGGGATACACGACACCTTCGCCGCATGAAGGTATGCCTAGAGTCTCGGGTGTCACCACTAGCTGGCGACGGTGCACGCTCAACCAGCCCTCATCTTTGAAGTCGCGCAGCAGCCGCGTCACGGTCACTCTAGTTGTACCAATAATAGTGGCCAGCTGATGGTGTGTTAGACGGATTTTGATACGTACACCGTTCGGCCCCACCTGCCCAAAATCTTGAGCGAGCTGCATAATCAGACTGCGCAGACGGTCGGTTACAAGTCGCTTGCCCGACAACGCCAGCCACGCTTCCGACTGCTGCAAACGGCGCACTATCTGTGGAAACAAGGCTGCTGATAGGGCAGGCGCAGCCTCGATTTCTGCTAGCGATAGGGGCAACAAATCGATGTCATGCAGCACAGTTGCCCAGTAAGGATGCAGGCTTGTCAGCGGCGCGCCAAAGGCCATGGTAGGACCGCACAGCCCTACGATTGTTTCATTGCCATCGGCATGAATTGTGTGTAGCTGTACAATCCCTCGACAAATAATGTATAGCTGCTGGGACTGTAGCGGGATAGTAAGCCCAGCAGCGTAGGTGACAAGCGATCGCTCTTTATAAAGCTGCTCTATCTGACTTAAAAATAGGTTAGTGGGTGCGTACGTTTTTGTGGAAGTTGTCAAAGACAAAACAAATTAACCCCTAAAAGTAGCGTTTAGCGAAGTATCATTCAGCTTTTAGAGGCATCATTAGCTATCAAGATTAATTTTAAAAAAGAGAAGGTTAAGAAAACAAGAATTAACGGCAATAGATCAGCGCGGACTTACCAAGTTACTCTTTGGAATAACCTGGCAAAACCGGCTCGCAAGATCGTCTATCGAAAGCCCAATAGCGTCAGCTAACAGAGATGAGCGATCGCACATCTGTCACTTGCCCAGTTACCGCCGCTGATACTACCATCGCCGGACTCATCAGCAGCGTTCGCCCTGAAGACGATCCCTGTCTGCCCTTAAAGTTGCGATTAGAAGAAGACGCGCTAATCTGCGTGCCTTCTAGCTTGTCTGGATTCATCGCCAGGCACATAGAGCATCCAGGCTCACGCCACTCAAATCCTGCGGCCTCAAAAATCCGGTCAAGCCCTTCTGCTTCAGCCTGCTGCTTCACCCGCTCAGAGCCCGGTACCACAAAGGCTTTCACTCCAGCCGCCACGTGTCGGCCCTGCGCAATTCTAGCGGCCTCTTGTAGATCACTTAAGCGACCGTTGGTGCAGCTACCGATAAAGCAAACGTCAATTTTGGTTCCGGCCAGCGGCTGTCCTGGCAAAAGCTGCATATAGCGGTACGCTTCCTCTGCAATCGGACGCTCGTCTGCTGGCATAGTATCAGGCGTCGGAATCGATTCATCTACGCCAATGCCTTGACCCGGAGTAATGCCCCACGTGACGGTAGGCGCAATGGTAGCCGCATCGAATACCACCACGTCGTCATACACCGCGTCCGCGTCACTGCGCAGGCTTTTCCACCAGGTCACCGCCTCATCCCACTGCGCAGCTTTCGGTGCAAAGTCGCGGCCCTTTAGATAGTCGTAAGTCGTTTGGTCAGGGTTGATATATCCGCAGCGCGCCCCCCCTTCAATCGACATATTACACAGTGTCATTCGCCCTTCCATTGAAAGGCTCTCAATAGCGCTGCCGGCAAATTCATAGGCAAAGCCCACACCGCCTTTTACGCCTAGCTTCCGAATCACATGAAGAATCACGTCCTTGGCATACACGCCTGCGGGCAATTCGCCGTTGACTTCGATGCGACGCACTTTCAGTTTGGCAAGGGCAAGAGTCTGCGAAGCAAGCACATCTCGCACCTGACTGGTGCCAATGCCAAATGCGATCGCACCAAACGCGCCGTGCGTTGAGGTATGGCTATCACCGCAGGCAATCGTCATTCCCGGCTGAGTCAATCCCTGTTCCGGCGCAATCACGTGCACAATTCCCTGATCGCCCGATCCCACATTAAAAAATCGAATGCCGTGCGCTTTCGTATTGGTCTCTAGGGCTTTCATCATCTTCTCAGCCATCGGATCGGCAAACGGTCGCGACTGATCCTCAGTTGGCACAATGTGGTCCACCGTTGCCACCGTACGGTTGGGATACATCACCGTTAGGCCACGCTCGTTTAGCATAGCGAACGCCTGTGGACTCGTTACCTCATGGATCAGGTGCAGTCCAATAAATAGCTGAGTTTGGCCAGAAGGCAGCGTACCGACAGTATGCGCGTCCCAAACTTTATCGAAGAGTGTGCCTTTACTCATAGCTAAACTACGTACCTGCTCTGTGTAGGTTCCAACGAGGGCAAAAAAGTGGATTAATGACCGGCAAGATTGATACCTTCGGATAGGTCAGCTATCTTAGGTCAGTCGTTTGTTAGGTCAGTTATTTATAGTAGCCCATAGCGCTTTGTGCTCTGAGCTAATTTAAGGCTGCGTCAGATGGATACTGCTCTAGCTTGATATTGCGCCAACACAATACTGCTATGGGTTAATCACAGCGTAGGCTCGTACTGGAAACGTACCAAACTTTTTCACCTTTACCGGAACCGCATTGAATCTAAAGCCATCGTCTGGCAACTCTTGCAGATGACACATGTGCTCGACAATTGGGATCTCAGCACCTAGTAATATCGTGTGCGCCGGGCGATCGCCTGTCGACGTACCATCCATATTGTAAGAATCAATGCCTACCAATGCGGCTTCTGAGCGCCGCAGAAACTCAGCAGCAGCGGCGGTAATATGGGGATGATCTTCAAAATACTGGTCCGTACGCCAGTGCTGGGCCCAGCCAGTGTGAATTAGCACCGCTTTACCCACTACATTCGCATTTGCAAATAGCTCTGGCCCGATCCTCTTTTGGTCTGGCTCAGCTCTGAACACAACCCCGTCCAAGTCAGCTAGCGACGTTAACGGCAGCTCAGATAAATCCTTTCCATCTGCGTAGCGGTGAAAAGGAGAATCGATATAGGTGCCTGTATTACCAGCCATTTCAATCGTGCCAATGTGAAAGGTCGTGCCCTCTGCGTAGTAGGCCTTCGAGGCTTCTCGCGTTAGAAAGTCGCAGATTAGCGGAGCAGGGAGTCCTTTATAAGTCACCATGCCTGCTTCTACGGTGTGGCTCAAGTCGATTAGTTTCTTTATATGGCTACCCTTCATTAAACTCTCAGTGATGAACTACCTAATTTTTATTAGCTGCTGTTCCTTTTCAACTGTTGTTCTTGCTTAATTGCCTTTCCTTCATAATTGCCGTTCCTTCATAATTGCCTTTCCTTCTCAGCTGCCGTTAAAATCGTCGGACTGCTGAGCTTTTCGATCTATGTCTCCGATTTCGTATCACGCGCCGTGGCCGCTAAACAATGGCCTGATGATGACGCTCTATGCCGGGCTGATAGGCGGGAGAAGCTGGGAGAAAACCCTAGAAGAGCCCGAGCCAACTTTTCAGGAGAAAGTTTTCACAGGCGCAAATGGAGTGCCGCTGTTTGGGCTCGTCGCGATTCCGGCCAATCCGGTTGGAACTATTATCGGCACCTACGGCATCACAGGCAATCTGAACGATCAGTGGTTTTTGCGCATCATGGCTCGTAAGGCTTTTGCCAGGGGCTACGCCATAGTTGTTTTTGACTGGCGAGCCCATGGAAAAAGCGCCCAGCTTTCACCGACGCTAACCTCCGATGGTTTGTACGAAGGAGAGGATTTTGTCCGAATTGCAGCAGCAGCAAAAGCAATGGGCGCCCCAGCACCCATTTGGTTCACCGCGTTTTCTTTGGGTGGGCTGTTGGCCCTATGGGGCGTTAAGGCAGCTCAGGATTTGCCAGAGTGGGGCCCGGATCTCGATCTATCCATAGATGATATTGGCGGATGTATGGCGATTTGCCCGGCGCTAGAATCGCTGCGATCGCTTAGATACCTCGAAAAAGCATCTCTAGGCAAATACCTCGAAAAAGCTATTAGCCGCAAGCTCAAACAGCTCCTCAAGCAGCTTCAGCAATATCACCCCAACGCCTTTGATCCAAATGCTGCTGAACGCGTCAGCAGTATCTGGACTTTTGATCAAGAAATGGTCATTCCCCGTCTTGGCTTCGACAGCGTAGAAGACTATTACAAGACCACCAGCGGACTCTATCTTTTGCCAAAGCTGACAAAGCCCACCCTCATCCTCTACGCCGCAGACGATCCGCTTTTCGATCCGACCCTTATTGAGGATATTGAAACAGTCTGTGCAGAAAACCCGGCTATCAAGCTGATAATGACAGCAGAGGGCGGTCACGTCGGCTACGTTAGTAACCGCGAGTGCCAACAGCGCTATAACGATTCCGATCGTTGGTGGGCTTGGAACCGGGCCCTTGACTGGTGCAGTACGTTTTAATACAAAAATGCATTAGGATTGGTCTATTCTAAGCATGAAGCTGTAGAAACGAGACTAATCTCTTAATCCGAACCTCTTAACTTGAGCCTAAGACTTGAGCTTAAGAGCCAACGGCAAGGCAGTCTCTTATCAATTTATCTTCATTCGATTGGGAAAAACGCATCTGCTAGTAGATACAAATTCACTAGTCAGCAGGGTTCTGCTGACCGTTGACAGGCTATGTATCTAGGCGAGACCCTCAATATCTCAATGTCCTTAAATATAGATACAAGTTTCGCTACCATATCTAAACTGGTCTCTACGGTTTATCTCTACGGTTGTGTAACTGCTCGCCCTGAAGCCTGTCAGACAATATTGTGAACCTATCGGTTTCAGTAACTGATGCCAAAACAGTCGATCTATGACAGCTCCTCTATCGGCAAAAGAAACACTCCGTCTCGCCAAGCTCCAAGATTACGGTATCTTGGACACGCTTCCCGAAGCACTCTATGACGACATCACCGCGCTAGCTGCCCATATTTGTCAAACGCCTACTGCCCTAGTCAGCCTTGTCGATAGTGACCGGCAGTGGTTCAAGTCAAAGATAGGTATAGACGCTGATATTGCTGAGACACCGCGCTCAATGGCATTTTGTGCCTACACCATTCAGAGCACGGAAGTGATGGTTATTGAGGACGCACTGCTGCACCCTCAGTTCTGCTTCAATCCGCTTGTTACTGGGGCCCCTTTCATCCGCTTTTATGCGGGTGCACCGCTTATTACTAACGATGGCTATGCGATAGGTTCACTCTGCGTTTTAGACTATCGGCCACATCGGCTTGAGCAATCACAGATCCAAGCCTTAACGGTCCTTAGCCAGCAGGTGATTGCTCAGATAGAGCTTAGCTATCAGCGTCATCAGCTCAAGCAATCCAATCAGCTTTTAGAACAGCGGGTCGAAGAGCGCACGGCCAGTCTTACCGCCTCTTTGCACCGTCTACTGCGAGCACAAAATACCCTGCTCAATAGCGAAGCCCGCTCGCGGCGCAGTGTGACACAAGATCTGCTGACTCAGCTCCCTAACCGCAGCTATTTTTTGCAGAGGCTAACCCAGGCGATTCAGCTCAACCACCGTCAGCCCAGCCATCACTACGCTGTTCTATTTGTTGATCTTGATAACTTTAAGACTATTAATGAAACACTGGGTCATGAGATTGGCGATCAGCTGCTGGTACACATTGCCAAACAGCTCAAGCTTCTGTTAAGAGAAAGCGATTTGGTCGCTCGCATCGGTGGCGATGAGTTTGCCGTCCTGCTCGACGGGTTGCCTGATGGGGAACAAGCGATCGCCGCAGTCGAACGAATTCAGCACAAACTAAAAGTTCCGGTTGTCATAGACGGACAGCAAATTTCTATCGGCGTGAGTATTGGCATCACGTTTAGCAACAACGGCTACCGTCAGCCTGAAGCCGCGCTCAAAGATGCTGATAGCGCCATGCACCAGGCCAAACAGCGGGCCAAATCCCGGGTTCAGCAGCAGCTACAGCTACAGAAACAGACCCATCCTCATCAGTCACCAATTCTGATTCAAAACGAGCTAGCTGCAGACAGTCAGCAGTTTGCCATCTTCGAGACCCACAGGCAGAACTATACCAAAACCCAGCTCACGCCAGAAGAGGAGCTGCGGCAAGCGCTGATCCAAAATCAATTTCGCTTTCACTATCAGCCAATTTTTGATCTGGCCCGCCAAAGTCCTTGCGGATTTGAAATGCTATTGCGCTGGCAGCATCCAGTTAGAGGGTACGTTACTGCTCACGATTTTATCGAGTCGGCAGAAGAGCTTGGCATTATGCAACAGCTATGTGCTCACGTCATTGAAAGCGCCTGTCGTCAAATCACAGAGTGGCGGTCGCACCCGGTTTTGTCAGATGTTAGCTTGCATATCAACCTATCTCTATCGCAAATTCGTCATTCGGCGCTCATCGCCCAGTGGCAGGCAGCCCTCAAGAAATATCAGCTACCCGCAGCGGCCTTCCAGCTAGAGCTCGCCGAACACATCCTACTTAGCGACGATCCATCAGTTGTTCATGTGCTCGAACGGCTAGCGTCTATCGGCTTTCAGCTTTGTGTAGATGACTTTGGCCGAGGGCATTCTTCGCTTGGTCGGCTGCATCAGCTTGCGGTCAATACTATCAAAGTTGATCGCGCTTTTGTGCAAGCACTTAGCCCTTCGCCAGCGCTTAACAGGCAGGGACTAGATATCGCCAAAACAATTATTGATTTTGGTCGTAGTGCCAACATGATCGTGATTGCAGAAGGCGTTGAGACCGCTGAACAAATGAGAGCACTGCTGTCATTTGACTGCCCTCGAGCACAGGGATTTTGGCTAGCCAAAGTGTTACCGCCTAGAGATATCGATCGGCTGACAACAGCAACTAGCTCGGCAACTAGCTTAGAGTACTAGCTAAGCAGACGGTCTTAGGCAGACGGTCTTAGGCAGGTTAGCGCGATCGCTAACAAAAGCGGTGTCAGCCAGTCCCCCCAACGAACATAGGGCGTTCGACTCTGGCGGAGATATATTTGCGAGCTGTGCACAACCCGTTCATTCGGTGCAGATAGCCATAGCGATCGCCCACGCGGATCAACTACCCCCGAAAGACCTGTATTCGTCACCCGTACCTCCCACCGATCGGTCTCAATTGCCCGCATTACATCCTGCGCGTGATGCTGCATCATCTGCCTAGGCGGATACGGATCGTTATTAGAAGCTGTAAAAATTGCCTGCGCCCCGCGTGCCACCTGCGCTCGAAACAGCCTAGCAAACGCAGACTCGTAGCAAATGCCCGCCGCCACTGGCCCAAATGGCGTCTCTAACTGCTGATCAAGACGCCCCGGCGCCAAACTCTCCCAGGGTAGTAGCGGGCCCATTACAGCTCGCAACAGCGGCTCAAACGGCAGGTATTCACCTAGCGGCACCAGCTTTACCTTGTTATAGCGACCTACCACCTTTGCTTTGGGCGAGAGCAGCAGCAGGCTCTGCGTAGATCTCCCTTGGTTGAGCGCTATGTCCTGCCGAGCAAATGTTCCTAACAGCAGCGGCACCTGGTTTCTAACCACTGCTCGCATCAATAGGTCGCGATCTTGGGTAAATGTATTCCACGTCTGGGCAATTGATCCTTCTGGAGTAATCACCAAGTCAGCCCCAGCCCCCACTAGTGCTTCATAGCCCTCTAAGTACACCTGCCGAGACGCCTGCACACCAGCTAACGACAGCTTTTCACTAGTAGGAATGTTGCCCTGCACTAGCCCCACCCGCAGCGCTTGTTCGGGCACATCGGCCAAAGGTCGCATATAAAGCCCCCATCCCACTATGTGAAAGCACAGGAAAAGCGCGATGCCGTAGCCAAGCAGCTTTCTAGAACCCGCTTGAGGGTGCCTCTCTTTTCCCTTTTCTGATTGCTCACCGGGTTCTCGAATTCCCTTAGCTTCTTGCGCGCTCTTAACCTTCTGCACGCTCTTAACTTCTCGGCCTGTCTGAGAGATTCGCCATCCCTCTGCCAGCAGTCCGTTTACCGACACAATTGCCGCTGTTACTGTAATGGGTCCTGCTAACTGACCCATCTGCAGTCCCAGCAAGTTGTGTGGACTCTGCGTGTAGCTCAAGGACGTCCAATATAGCGGTCCACGGCTCCATACCCACTCCACAGCGCACCACAGCGCTGTCCCGACTAGCACTCGCTGCCAGCTCGAAAGCGTCTGCCACCGACTGGCCTGACGCACCAGCACTATCCAACTCATGCCGATGCCTGCTCCCCAAATCGTAATGAAAGCCCAGGCGAATAGGGTAATAGGTATACCCGCTATCAGTGGCAATCCCATTGAAAGCAAAGGCTTTAGCCACCAGACAATCCAAGAAAGCGCCGTACCGTGATAGGCCACCCCCCAGAGCGCAGCACCCACTAATGCAGAGCGGATCGGTAGATGCGGTTGATAGGCAATCCGCCATAGGGGAATCAGGGCAAACCACGCTAAGGGCCAGGCATTAACCGGTGCAACGCCCATTAACGCGCCACCTATCATCAGGAGCCCCGCTAGCTTTAAAGGCACGCCTAACCAGCTCTTTTCTTCCTGTTTGACTTGATAGGGGAACTGCCTAGAGGGTTTAGATATTGACTGGAAACCAAAGGGCATAGATTAGCGGGTGGAGTTAGCGAGCAGCAGCTTTCTTCAAAATCATAAGCCTTATAAGCCGGAGGTCTAGTTAGCTTGGTATAATCCTCTCTTCATACTCAAACCCTTCAAATAATAGGCAAAGAGACAGCTATGGCAGATTGGCAAGCGATCGCAGGCAGCGTTACAGCCCCTAAAGGATTTAGAGCCGCCGGTACCACCGCTGGACTCAAGCCTTCTGGCGCGCCGGATCTAGCACTGATTGTCTCCGATAGCGCAGCGATCGCTGCCGGTGTCTTTACTACCAGCCAGGTACGGGCCGCCTGCATCGACTACTGCCAGGACCTGCTAGAAAGCAATACCTCGGCTCGTGCCATCTTGTGCAATGCGGGTCAAGCCAACGCCTGTACCGGAGAGCAGGGTGTACAAGATGCGATCGCCAGTGCCGAAGCGCTTGGGAAAGCCCTTAATCTGTCAGATAAAAGCATTCTACTAGCCTCGACAGGTGTCATCGGCCAGCGGCTCAAGATAGACGTGCTGCGAGCAGGCATTCCTGCCCTGGTTGATGCGCTCTCCTCCGAAGGCGGAGACAAGGCAGCTCGGGCTATTGTTACCACTGACTTAATCACTAAATCGATTGCGCTAGAAACTCAAATGGGCGATCGCCCGGTTCGCATCGGCGGCATTGCCAAAGGCTCCGGCATGATTCATCCCAATATGGCGACCATGCTAGCCTTCGTTACCTGCGATGCGGCTGTCTCATCGCAACTGTGGCAAGAAATGGTTCGCCGCGCCGCGGCCAAAAGCTTCAACCAAATCACCGTAGATGGCGACACCAGCACTAACGACTGCCTAATTGCCCTTGCTAATGGCGAGTCGCGCACGCCTGCCATCACCAGCGCCGGCCCCGAAGCCGATAAGCTCGAAGCAATGCTCACAGAAGTCTGTATTCATCTGGCCAAATCAATTGCCCGAGACGGCGAAGGGGCAACTTGCCTGGTAGAAATAGCCGTAACAGGAGCAATGAGCGATCGCGCCGCCAGCCAAATTGCTCGCACAGTTGCAGGATCTTCTCTAGTCAAATCAGCCATCTTCGGACGCGATCCTAACTGGGGCCGAATTGCCGGAGCTGCTGGCAGATCAGGCATTCCCTTCGACCAGACCGATCTCAGCATAACTCTTGGCGACTTTGCCCTGATGCAAGCGGGCACGCCCCGGCCCTTTGATCGTGCTGCCGCTAGCAGCTATCTCAAGCAGCAAGCAGAGCGCAGCACCCTGGCGATGTCTCAGCTTTTGCTTACCGCCACCCAGCTAGACGGTAAGCCACCGGTATCCGATATCCCAGATCCGCTCACCCGCTACGTCATCGAAGCAGAGGCACTAGCGCACCCTGTCGTCATCAGCATCAACGTTGGCGACGGCCCTGGCAATGGAAACGCTTGGGGCTGCGATCTCACCTATGACTATGTCAAGATCAACGCAGAATACACGACATAAAAACTGTTGCATTTCTAGCCAAACGTCAGCTTCAAAGATTTTTACATTCAGGCGAACTTTTTGGCTGTGGTCGCGTCTATTTGGCTGTAGTCGCTTCTGCTTTGTTAGCGCTTCTCTTCTTCTGCAGCTTGTCTTTGGCCTATCGGTTCTGCATGTTCTGAATCCACGTAAATTAGCAACCTGAGTCGGCTTAAGAGCGGATTAAAAAGAGTCCGTGAATCCTCGTAGGCTTAGCCTTTAATTACTACAAACGGGTGTTAAGTTGTGCTTAGTAAGCACGCTAATAGATATAGACAAAAATAGACAAAAGCAAACAGACATTACAATGTGCTGGCATTAGATGGGAAAAGTATCCAAACCGAGTACCGAAGCAACAAAGATTGGATGTTGTAGCACCGTTCCTAAGCCTTAGCACCCTATGCCAAAAGGCTATTTTCTATATTTAGTAGCTAGCCTCAACCAGCCTCAAAGAGTTAAGTAGTCCTATGCATAAAGTCACTGCATCCGCCGTTATTCTCACTGCTATTACTGGCTGTAGCCAGGGTAAGGCTCCCAGCGCTGAGTGGAGCTTTGAAGCACCCTCTGAAACAGCCGCACAATTGACTTTGAATCAATACAGCGTATTTGATAACGAAGACGCGATCGCCTCTTCTGCTGACGGGCAGCAGCGCTTACCTAATGCTTCTAGGGATAAGATAGGACCAGCTTTTGAGCAGCCCGATGGCACAGCGATTTTACCCTCCGCAAGGCAATCACCCGCTAACGGCAAGATAGCCGATACCGCAGCCGATGAAGTGCTAGCGCTCTCAGCAAATCAGTCTCGTACAGATCCGATTGCTCAAGTTCGCGCATATCTTAGTACTGCTAATAGTCCTGGAAGCAGTAGCCTTTTAGGCAACCGCGTTCCCTACAGTTCGCAGGTCTCTCTACCAGCAGCATCCATCTACACACCGGCAGCCGCACCCGCTGAAGCAACTGTACCAATCATCTCTAGTCCGACCCTTAGCAGAACTTTCAGTAGCCCCCTTAGTGAAGACGCAGCGCAGGCAGTTGCCGACTTTAATAACCAGCCGGATGGTGACTTACCTCGACTACAGGTATCAGCGGCAGCGACTGAACTCACAGCGCTCTCACCAACAGCTTCTTCACCAACGCCGGCCTTGCTAGCACCCGCCGATACCGGCTTCGCATTGATCACGCCTAGTGGTGCTATCGAGGCAAGCCCGGTTTTTGAGGACAAGCTGCCTGCTTTGCTAGCAGCTCAGCATCAGGCAACCCTAGCAGAACGTGAGCTATCCAACGGGATGACAGAACAGGTGAGCGATCGCACATTTCTCCCAAGCGAAAGCACGCTAGATGAGAGCGCCTCTATTGGTGCTGCTATCCTGCGCAGCTTGCAAGTTAACGCAGCTCTCAATAGCTCACCTACCGAAGTTCCTACTGTCTCGATTACTAGCGCCTCAGCAGCAGAGAGCAGGGTAGCTGTTGAATCTGCTGAATCAACACTTTCATCCGCCACATCGCCAACGGAAGGGAACCTCCCTCGAGTGATCGCACAGCCCACGCTGTCCAAACTCATCCAAACGATACCTCAGCGAGAAGAACCACTTCTTCTTAGCTTTCAAACAGCCCAGACAAACCTACGGCAAGTCTCTACAGCCGACAGCAATACATCTTGGTCGAACGTATCAGCCTCGCAAGCACTGGTTTCACAGAGCGTTTCGAGCGAGGCACTCTCAGCACCTGCTGAACAAACAGCACCACAAACAATGGAAAGCGAGGCTAACCGGTCGCCTAGCGAAGAGATTAACTCACCATTGCTGAGAGGCTTCAAAAGCTTAAATGATAAACGCTCAGATAACAAACTAGGGGCACTACAAACGCTCTACATGCCGATACCTACCTCACCCCCAGCCGAGATTTCAGCAACGTTGATGCACTCTGTCCTCAGTACGTTGAGCGACGGTATTAATTCGGCAGCCTTGCTTAACGATCTAAGGACGGGCGCTACAACTAGCCTTATAGATTCGCTCATTCCTGTAGACATGCTCGAAAGCGCTGGTCCTGAGCGTAACACAGCAGGTACGGCCAGAGAGCAACCTACCCAACCCGACGAAACAGCCCAGCTGATTAGCTTTCAAATAGATGAGCCTAGAGCCCATAGCGCGCAGGGCGAATCCCTACAGGGGCACCGCTTAGGTCGCTTTAGGACAGAGAAAAATAGCGGTTCTCGCATATCAGCACGTGTCAGCGCAGCAGATGGCTACCGCCAAAGAATCGGTTGGTGATAGTTACGCAAGACTTTTCAAAAGATGGCGCAAACATAGGTGCGAGCACAGAGGCGAGGCCTGTCCATGGAAAAAGTTATCCGTAGACCATCACCCGTAGCCCTATGGTGAGACCATCACAAGCTGTCACAGTATATTATGAGCATTTCTTGAGACAAGGCCTTAGCTCTAGCACGTTAATCCGGCAAAACTAGGCAATAATATTAGGCGGCAAGAAAGTGACATAGACATTCCCAAAACACTGCCCCAAACACCTAATAGAGTCAGCCACTATGTTTGATCCCTCCGCGAAGCCTGCACTCCTCGTCCTAGAAGATGGCACCCTCTATAAAGGGTGGTCATTTGGAGCCTCAGGAACCACGATGGGAGAAGTCGTTTTCAATACAGGCATGACGGGCTATCAAGAAGTGCTTACAGATCCTAGCTACTGTGGCCAGATGATCGCCTTTACCTATCCAGAGTTAGGTAACACAGGTGTCAACCCTGAAGATGAAGAGTCGAGTCGGCCCTACGTCAAAGGAGCGATCGCAAAAAACGTCTGCGATCGCCCCAGCAACTGGCGCTCTACCCAGTCTTTAGGAAACTATCTCAAAGAACACAACATTCCAGGTATCTGCGGTATCGACACTCGGGCCCTTACCCGTAAGCTCCGCAGCGTCGGGGCGATGAATGGCATCATATCTAGCGACGTGCTCGACCCCGATGAACTGCTGAGCCAGCTACAGGCGCTGCCTTCTATGGAAGGACTTAATCTAGTCAAAGAGGTCACCACCGACAGCATCTACGAATGGGACACCAGCACAGAAGACGCCTGGGCCTTTAGCGCTCAGCCTACACAACAACCTGGCCAAGCCGCTCAAGTTATTGAAGACGAAGCGCAGCAGCCGACGCTCACAGTCGTTGCCATCGACTTTGGCGTTAAACGCAACATCCTTAAAAGGCTTGCTAGCTATGGCTGCAAAGTCGTTGTTGTACCAGCTGATACTGATTCAGACACCATCCTTAGCTACAAGCCTGACGGCATTTTTCTTTCTAACGGACCTGGCGATCCAGCCGCTGTTACGGGTGCACCTCAAGTTGCCCAGACACTCATGGAAAGCGAAATTCCCACCTTCGGCATCTGTATGGGCCATCAAATTCTAGGACTATCGCTGGGCGCAGATACATTCAAGCTGAAGTTTGGGCATCGCGGACTCAACCAGCCTTGCGGTCTTAACAAACAAATCGAAATTACCAGCCAGAATCACGGCTTTGCCCTTAGCGCTAGCTCTATTGATAGCGAGCAGGTCGAAGTCACCCATCTGAATCTCAACGACCAAACCGTAGCTGGAATTCGCCACAAGCAGCTACCTGTCTTTTCGGTGCAGTATCATCCCGAAGCGAGCCCTGGCCCTCACGATGCTGACTATCTCTTTGCAAACTTCGTGCAGGCCATGCGCGAACAGCAAAAAAAATAGTTTGATAGATCTAATTGGGTCTGTCAGTTCAGACCCAATTGGGTTCATCGTGTGATCCGCTGGAGGGATCAGCAGATAGACCCGGCAAAAAATAAATCTATATGTTCAATTGGGTATAGATACTGCGGATAAATACCTTTAGTAGGGCATGATTGCTATGGCTTAGGTCAAAGCAATTAAAAGGAAGCAAAATTATCTTGCAGTCTCTATTATCTTGACCTATACTTAATCGTCATGTTGTCATTCGATGCTAGGCATATCAGGAGGATCCTATCGCTGAGTCGCTTACCCTAACCGTTAGTCTAAGAGGCACCCGCGAAGTTAGGGGGAAATGTCAAATATTTCGCCTCACTGGGCTTCTCGATGCCTTTTCAGAGCCAACTTTTCTGAAGGTTCTTACTAGATACATCGAAGATGGCCCAACTCACATCATATTAGACTTATCTACTATCGATTTTGTTGATAGCTCTGGACTAGGTGCGCTCGTTCGGTTGGTTAAAAAAGCCAAAAGTGAGAGTGGTAGTGTTCAAGTTGTGAGCAACCCTCGAGTTACACAAACCGTTAAACTGGTTCGACTGGAGCAATTTTTATCGTTGCAGCCCAGTGTAGATGCTGCGCTTGAGAACCTTAAGAAGTAACTAGGACAGCAGCGCTGTAAAAATCGCTACGCCAAGCGTCTTCTGCACTAGAAATAAATACAGCGGAGATTAGCTGCTCTTTTTTCTATTTATATAGTTATTATCCGTAGTTGTATGGTCATAGCTATAGTATCTATAGCTGTGTATTGAGTTTTTCTTACCGTTGCTGGACTCTTCTTCTACTGATAGCCTTTCGCCCGAGATAGCTGCGCCTTCTGTTGAGCAAAGCACGGTCATCGGTGATACAGTCGCTAGTGATAACGATGCGGTGACTAGCGATCACGCATCTATGCTTGGACAATCGGTGCAATCGATACTGAGTTCGCTTTCATCCGAGATGACAGAAAAGCAGGCGGAAAAGCTATCTCCTATTGCTTTGGCATATATCGGAGACGCCGTTTTTGAGCTGTACGTGCGATCGCAGCTTTTGAGCCCACCTAAGCGAATTCGCGACTATCATCAGCAGGTTGTCAGCAAAGTCAAAGCGGAGCAACAGTCACGCTACGTAGATATCCTCAGCGAGCATCTTACTGACTCCGAAAAAGACATCCTCAGACGAGGTCGCAACGCTACTACCCGACGCCACCGTAGGGTCAAAGGACAAGACTATCAAAAGGCGACCGGACTAGAAGCACTCATCGGATTTTTATATCTCAGCAACGTCCCACGGCTCCTAGCTCTGCTGAACCGATTAGATATTTGCGATACTTAAGAGGAATCTACGCGTGAGTGGCCCAGATAATTCATCCAACCCATCAGAGAGTTCCTTTCAGCCTCCTCGAAAAAAAGATTCTGGACCCAAAGCGAATGTCTGGGGTACCAGTAACTCTTCTAGCTCTAAAAAACCTAGATCTAGTAAGCCTTACTCTCGCCGCCCTAGTTCGAGCCGCTCCGGAGTCAGCTCGGATGAAACGCCAGGTAATCCTGTCAGAAAACCTTCTAGTACGTCTAAACCCAAACTACAAGCGGGTAAACACACAGGACCTAAACGGGCAAAGGGGGGCAGTTTCCGCCAAGAAGGATCTAGCAATAGGTTTGGCAAAAAGGTAGGAGAGCAAGCAGGTGAGGGTGCCGGCAGACGAGAGCGCAGCTACAGCCAAGATCGCGCTAGCCGTCATGTTGAAGTAGCAGATGAGGAAGTTAAACCAGATTTGATATACGGACGTCATTCTGTGGAGGCAGCGATTGAAGCGAAGCGATCGCTCAATCGTATTTGGGTCACAGCTAGACTTCACTATGACTCCCAGTTCAGGCCGCTAATTGCAGAGGCGAAAGCAAATGGGACCGTTATAGACGAAGTAGAAAATCTGCGTCTTAACCAGATGACCCAAGGTGCGAACCATCAGGGTATTGTGGCACAGGTGGCTGCCCATGAATATGTCGAGCTAGAAAAGTTAGTAGCTCAAGCCAAAGCAGCCGCACGTCGCCCGGTGATTATTGCCGCAGACGGTATTACCGATCCCCACAATCTAGGCGCTATCATTCGATCAGCGGAAGCGATTGGAGCGCAAGGTATTATTATCCCGCAGCGGCGAGCCGTCGGCGTCACCTCGACCGTCGCTAAAGTAGCTGCTGGCGCTCTAGAGTCTTTACCAATTGCAAGAGTAGTCAACCTAAGCCGTTCGCTAGAGTATCTTAAGACTCAAGGCTTCTGGGTTTATGGATTAGCGGCTACGGCCTCGCAGCCTATTCATAAAACAGACTTTTCAGAGCCAGTTGTGCTGGTTGTCGGTGCAGAAGGCAGCGGGCTAAGCCTTTCTGTGCAAACGCTCTGCGATGTTCTAATTTCTATTGAACTTGCAGGTAAAACACCCAGTCTTAATGCATCTGTCGCCGCAGGCATGGCCCTATATGAAATTTATAGACACACTTGGATTAATAAGCTCCCGGCGCTGTCTATTCAGCCGCAGATAGCCGAGTCCACTGCTGATCTTGTAGATAACTGAAGATAGCTGAGTCATAGACACCTAGAAATTTCGTCAACATTCCTAGATGCTCTAGTGAAACTTTTACTGATACGCCTTATTGATGATGCTAACAAACACTTCTCTGTGATAGTCTCTATCAAGAATAGAGTCTCGTATGCAGAGTTGCAGTAAGCAAAAGCTAGAGTCACGCCATTCCTGTAAAAATGTATACCGATAAAAAGATAAAAAAGCTTTACCGTTTTAGAAAGTTGCCAAAATATCCTGTTTAAAGTATCCAGCCCAAAATATCAAGCTTGAGGCATACGAAAGATGACAGAATTCTCCAGTCATCTTGTCGAGTCTTTTAAAAGGAGAGAGCTGTTCTGATTTCTGCTATTTCATGCCGTGATCTACGAGCTGTTCTACAATCAAGATGTTCGGTTTACAGCGCGGCTGATGCACTCAACGCTGGTTCGCAGGAGAAGCGTGAGATGTTTTCTGACTTATCTTTAGATGCTAGTTTGATTTAGAGATATTGTTTCAGAAATATCGCATCTTCAGTCTGTAGGCTTTTTATCATAGAAAGCTCATCATTCAACAAACCTTTTTACATGACTTTTCTCTAGCTCAAGTCTCGCAGTTGTAATCGCTCCAGATTTTTGGTTGCTAGACCGAGTCCAAAATTGTCCACATTTAAAGCTGTTCGCTGAACAATACCGTAATGAAAAACTTTTTTAGTGGTCTGTTAAATTTCTTCTCCAATCCTTGGTGGGTCAAAGTTACCACGGCAGAACCCAACTGCGTCTACTATTTTGGGCCTTTTGATAATGAAGCAGAGGCCGTACAGGCCGAACACGGCTTTGTAGAAGATCTGCAAGGAGAAGGTGCACTGCAAATTCAAACTAGCCTTCAGAACATTCCAGCGCCCAAAGAGCTCACTATCGAGATAGATAAAGCGCTACAGCCAGCAATGGTACCTGCTCGATAAGCGATTAAGAAGAGAACGGTCAACAATAAAGACCGCTTGTATCTGTCGATTGTACTTAGTCAGCTATGACTTTTGAGAAAATAGCTGACTAAGCCCAACGCAGCTTCTATAGCCTGTTTGAGACCTAGCTAGCTTATGTGCTGGTCAATATGAGTAAAGTCAGAACGCCAGCGATAATGATTGAGGTCTAACTTTCTTTTCACAAATACGATCCCTTCCGATTCCAATAAAATCTGTTGGAGATCGTCGTTGCCATCTCGCAAAGAAGATCTCGAAACCTCTCCCTTGGCGTTGATCACTCTATGCCAGGGGATATCAGTATCTGAAGCTACTACACGAAAAAGAGCATAGCCAACAACTCTCGGCTTACCGATAAGTCCGACAAGATCTGCTACCTGACCATAGGTTGCTACTTTGCCGTAGGGGATCAGTTTGACAACATCATAAATTTTGGGGTAGCAGGACATTGTAGAAGAATTCAGTGAGGAGGGGATTAAGTTAAGAAGATTGGCTACGGTTAGAATTTACTGCGCTGAAACAGTGCGCACAGGTGAGGATGACAAGCGATCGCGCTGTTACTGCAACCGTCTGATCCCGTTTATATATTTTGCCACCTTCGACGAAACCTGTCGCCAGATGGGTATCTAGGACGACCTGCCATGTCCGAGTCTCAATTGATTCAGGAATTGTGAACGGCAGCAGCTCAGCCAAAGGATTAAAGAGCAACAGAAAACTGTCGTCCAAGATTCGCTGTCCCTTTATATCTAGGTTGGGAATCTCCGCGCCGTTCAAGAAAATACTAATAGCCTCAGCAGAATTGTCGTGCCACTGAGCGTCGTTAATCTGAGTGCCATCCGCATGAAACCAGCCAATATCGACAACACCAGAGCCGTGAATTTCACGGCCAAACAACCACTGATGACGGCTAAAGATAGGATGTGCCTGACGAAAAGCAATCAGCTTACGCGTGAATTCTAGTAGCGCTGCTTGATCTTTTTGCAGGTGCCAGTTGAACCAAGAAAGCTCATTATCCTGGCAGTAGGTATTGTTATTGCCTTTAGTACTACGAGCTATCTCGTCGCCGCCAAGGATCATCGGCACGCCTTGAGAGAGCATCAGCGTTGTTAGATAGTTTCGACGCTGATGAGCCCGCAATGCCAAAATTTCGGCATCATCTGTCTTCCCTTCGGCACCACAGTTCCAAGAGCGGTTATAGCTTTCCCCGTCGCGGTTGCCTTCCCCATTGGCTTCGTTGTGCTTTTCGTTGTAGCTAACTAAATCGTTGAGAGTAAAGCCGTCATGTGCGGTGATGAAGTTGATACTCGCATGAGGCAGTCGGCCATCATCTTGATAAAGATCTGAGCTACCGGTGAAGCGAAAAGCAAACTCACCTAGCGTACAGCGCTCTCCCCGCCAAAAGTCACGCAGGGTATCCCGGTATTTTCCATTCCATTCAGACCACAGCAGCGGGAAATTGCCGACCTGATAGCCGCCCTCGCCAAGATCCCAAGGCTCCGCGATTAGTTTGGTAATTGAGAGCACCGGATCTTGATGGATAATATCGAAGAAAGAGGATAGCCGATCAACTTCGTATAACTCGCGGGCTAGCGCTGACGCAAGATCAAATCGAAAGCCATCGACATGCATCTCCTGCACCCAGTAGCGCAAGCTATCCATAATCAGCTTGAGTACCTGCGGGTGGCGTACGTTGAGTGAATTGCCGCAGCCGGTAAAGTCCATGTAGTAGCGAGACGAGGTCTCGACTAGCCGATAGTAGGCAGCATTATCTATTCCTCGCAGCGTCAGCGTGGGCCCTAGATGACTACCTTCACCGGTGTGGTTGTAGACAACGTCTAAAATCACCTCAATACCGGCCTGGTGCAGCGCCCTCACCATCTCCTTAAACTCTTTTACCTGCTGCCCTTCTACCGAGCTGTAGTCGGACTGAGGGGCAAAGTAGGCCAGAGAGTCGTAGCCCCAGTAGTTATGCAGCCCGGTTTCAACGAGATGCTCTGGATATTTGTTGTAGTGGTGAACGGGTAATAGCTCAACAGCAGTGATCCCAAGACTTTTGAGATAAGCGATCGCTTCAGGATGTGCCATCCCTGCGTAGGTACCTCTCAATTCAGGGGGAATTTTGTCGTTTTGCTCTGTAAAGCCGCGAACGTGAACTTCATAGATGATGGTCTGATCCCAGGGAATATCTAGCTGATGATCGCCCTGCCAGTCAAAATGAGATTCCGTCACCACTGCTTTTGGCATAGCGTCGGCGCTGTCAGCAGCAGAAAACTTTAGATCGCGATCGCAGTTTTCAAGATCATCAATCGGAAAGCTAAACAGCTCAGGGCCAAAACTGACGTTACCTGTAAGCGTTTTTGCATAAGGATCGATCAGCAGCTTGTTAGCGTCAAATCGGTGGCCTTGCTCGGGCTCGTACGGCCCTTCTACTCTAAATCCATAGCGCTGCCCTGGATTAACTCCCGGCAAAAAGCCATGCCATACGTAGTTAGTCACCTTTGGCAGAGGCACCTGCGTCTCTACACCAGCCTCATCGAACAGGCACAAAATAACGCCCGTCGCGTTCTCAGAAAACAGCGCAAAATTTGTGCCATCCCCTTCCCACGATGCGCCTAAAGGATGCGAGCGGCCCGGCCAAACTTCCCTTGTCGTAGATGTCATGCGTCCTGATTTAAAGAGTTTAAATGAAGGCGCCATTGGCACAGCCACCAACAGGGCCCCTTGCAACCGTACCAAAGATCGCCTTGAAAATTGCCCCTAAGATCACCCTAGCGATCGCCTTAAAGATCGCCTCAGATATCGCCTTAGAAGATCCTCCTAAGTGATTAGTATCACCAGTCATCGCCACAGCCATCACACTAGTTCTTATTTATACTCAGTATTCTCATAACAGGTGTTCAAATGGTCTGTGCCATGTCTAAGCCAAATTGCCCTCCCTTGAAGCCAAATCCTTTTATATCTTTTAGAGATCCCACAACAGGAAAATGGCGAGTGATTTTTGATTTTTCTAATGAACGTCCTTTATTACGAGCATCAGAAAATAGTCAGCTATCTCTACAGCGTCTAATGTCACAATAGGCACAATTCATTGCCGCTGAGACCAGGAAAATATGCGCCAGCTGTACCCGCCGCTCGATCCGTATCTTCAAAACACGCTAGTTGTTTCGCCTATTCATACGCTTTATTACGAAGAAGCGGGCAACCCGGATGGGAAGCCCGTTGTTTTTTTGCATGGCGGACCTGGCGGTGGCATCGTGCCCATGTATCGGCAGTTTTTTGACCCAGCTCGCTGGCGGATCGTTTTATTCGACCAGCGTGGGTGCGGTCAAAGTACGCCTCACGCTGAGCTGACGGACAATACCACTTGGGATTTGGTGGCAGATATCGAGAAGCTGCGATCGCATCTTGGCATAGAGCACTGGACCGTCTTCGGCGGCAGTTGGGGTAGCACCTTAGCACTAACCTATGCCCAAACGCATCCGACTCAGTGTGACGGGCTGATTCTGCGGGGCATTTTCATGCTGCGACCCAAAGAGATTGAGTGGTTCTATCAATCGGGGGCTAGCTACATCTTCCCAGATGCCTGGGAGGGCTATTTGGCACCCATTCCAGATAATGAACGGCATGAGATGGTAGCAGCCTATTACAGGCGGTTAACTAGCCCTGATATCTCTCTTCGGCAGACAGCAGCAAAAGCTTGGTCGGTTTGGGAGGCGAGCACGAGCAAGCTAACTCAGGAAGCTGACTTAGTAGAGCGGTTTGGAGAAGACAATTTTGCTGAGGCTTTTGCTCGCATCGAATGTCATTACTTTGTCAATGGGGGCTTCTTCCACACACCTAACCAGCTATTGGAAAATATTGACGCTATTCGCCATCTTCCAACAGTGATTGTACAAGGCCGCTACGATGTGGTTTGCCCGATGACGTCAGCCTGGGATCTGCACCGAGCGTGGCCGGAAGCCACTTTGGTTGTCGTCGCCGATGCCGGGCATTCTGCAACAGAGCCCGGTATTACCAGCGCCCTAATTGAGGCAAGCGATCGCTTTGCGTCTCAATAGAATGAGTTGCAGAATGAGCGTGATACATCCTGCAACTCATTTTTTATATACAAACCCTATAGCCAAACCCTATGGCCAAAATGGCCGAAGCGAATTACGAACGTTGCCAGAATCGTTTTTTATTTTCTTGGGGTATAGGCAAACCAGCGGACGTGTGAAATTCTTGCTGGACCTTGCGGGTTAGCCGCTTGGATACCTGGCGAACGATTTGATTCAAGAGCTGGTCGCCAGAGGCCTTCACCAAATTATCAGGCAATACCTGTATAACTCGAGGAACTTCTACCCAGGTAGAAAGCGTTAGCTCCCACTCTACTTTGGTAAGCTTATCTATCTCTAAACCTCTGGGCAAATCAGCCGCTGCGATCTCGCACAGAGTCATAGAGGCTTGAAAGTCTACGTCGTAGCCCACTGGTTCATAGCCAGGAACCGGAATTGTCTCTATTCTGTAAACCCCTTCTTCTTGAGGCAAAAGATGCAAGCCAATCTTGGGCTCTACCTCATGATTCAAGCTTTTGAACTTACCGACTGTCAAACCATAGCCACTGTTGCCGATAGGCTCCACGGCCATCGGCTTAGCACATCGGTGAAACCAATCTTGGTGAGTATCTAGATACTGAGCCACGCTGGCCGCATCTGCATACATCTCCATTTGGCCTATGTAGTTGCCTTGGAAGTGCAATGTTTCTTTCGAAGAGAACGTTACGTTTCTTTGTGAAGTTTTTTGAGCTTCAATTAGACTAGCACTCGTCTTAAGAAATTGGGAGCCTAGCTGAGGGGGTGTAGCGTCAGATGGGATTTGCATCATAAGGGCAACTTAAAAAATATCAATCAGCATCGGTAATAAAGCGAGATTGATGAAACAGAAAGTATACGTCTACTAACAGTAGCTACTGATAGTAACGAGGACCTTCGTTAATTCACGGATCAATATGCCAGCTATTGTGTCTTTAGATGGTGACTATCGCTACGCTTAGGCGTTTATACTTTCGAGCTCAGCGTGAATGCATTGAAGATTTTTGAGGATGTAGAAATGAAAGCACTAGTAGCAGGGGCTACAGGGCAGACAGGTCAGCGCATTGTGGAACAGTTACTAGCTGAGGGCATTGAGGTCAAGGCGCTGGTGCGCGATCTAGAAACGGCGATCGCACAGCTACCAACAGGCGTTGAGATGGCAGTAGGTGACGTGCTTGATTCAAGCAGCCTGCCAGCAGCCTTTGCTGGTTGCCAAGTTTTACTAAGTGCTACGGGCGCAGCGCCTAGCTTAGACCCGACAGGTCCGTACAAAGTTGACTATGAGGGCAACAAAAACCTGGTAGATGCGGCCAAGGCCGCCCAGGTTGACCAGTTTATTATGGTGTCTTCTCTATGTGTTTCTAAACTTCTTCACCCGCTCAATCTGTTCTGGGGAATTTTGTACTGGAAACAACAGGCTGAGGACTATCTCAAGCGCAGCGGCGTAGCTTACACCATTGTTCGTCCCGGTGGCCTCAAAAACGAGGATAGCGATCAGGCAATTGTCATGTCGAGTGCTGACACCCTATTCGAGGGAAGCATTCCCCGACAAAAAGTAGCACAGGTCTGTGTGAAGGCGATCGCACAGCCCACGGCTAAAAACAAAGTCGTTGAAATCATCGCTAGCGAAGAGGCAATTTCGCAGCCAATGGAAACGCTCTTTGCCAGTGTCTGACTATCTGATTAGCGGAAGAACTGTGATCAGTAGACAAATCTGGCAGGGCAAGTTCATAGGAATTAAGAGATAGGTGTTCAATTAGCCCTTAATTTGGACTGAGTATGGAAGAACCGACCCCAAAAGGATAGAAGGGCTAGCTAAAAGAACCAGCCGTAGCTGTGTAGGCCCTTTCCTAAGAGATTGACACCTAGGTAGCAAATCCAGACGACAACGAATCCTGAAGCGGCGAGAATGGCCGGTCGCCGTCCCTGCCAGCCTTTGGTGATGCGCGCATGTAGGTAAGCTGCGAACACTAGCCAAGTAATCAGTGCCCAGGTTTCTTTGGGATCCCAACTCCAATAAGAGCCCCAGGCTTCATTGGCCCAAACGGCACCTGCAATGATGCCGATAGTCAGCAGCGGAAAGCCTAGCCCAATCATGCGGTAGCTGATGTTATCGAGGGTATCTGCTAGCGTCAGTCGCTGTAGAGAAAGCGGTGGTTCTGCGGCAGCATTCTGCACACCCTGCACGCTCTCCACACTCCGCGCCGCTACGGCAGGCGGTTCCAAAACGGCAGTCCCCGTGCCTCTGAGAGAAGGGCTTGCGCCAGATGCGCTCGGGCTAGAAGCGTTCGGACTAGAAGCGATCGCACCAGATAGAGGCGTAGCGGTAGTTGTTTCACTAAGCGCGGCGCTCCCGGCTCGCTTAAGCGTATATTTTCGGTCTCTAAATCCACCCGTGCCGACAGAGCTACCTTTTAACTCAACAGCCTGACCGCGAGTGACGATAAGAAAGGCGATCGCAATCAAAGCACCGACCATCAGCGCCGAGTAGCTAAGGAGCATCACGCTTACATGCATCATTAGCCAGTTTGACTTCAGAGCGGGGACTAGCGGCTCAGATACTTGCATGGTACCTGGCAAGGTGAGCGCGGCAAAAGCTGCGATCGCCATCGCTACGGGAGAAGTAACCGCTCCTACCCAGCGACTACCGCTCATTCGCTCAGCCGCAAAGTGCATAGCTGTAATACCCCAAGCGATGAAGAATAAAGACTCGTAGAGGTTGCTCAAAGGAAAGTAGCCACCCTCTATCCACCGCGCGGTGAGCAGCGCTGCCATACAAAGATTAGCCGCCGCCATACAGACACCGCCGATCAGCGGCATAACTTTATCATTCGAAAAAGCTAGGCCGCTCCAGTAGGCCAGCATAGCTATAAACAGCACAGCAAAGGCGGCATTGTCGAGCCAGCCTTCTAAACCTGCGAGCGTCAAGCTGGTATTCTGTATGGCCAATGGAAGGGTTAGGAACATGGAATCGCTAAGTAGTTGGATGCCAACCGGTAGTTTGCCAACCGGTAGTCTGCTAAATGTATTCAACAGGCTTTGCTATACCATTCTACCGATAGGGGATATTCAATGCGGCAAAAGTTGGTGTGATGAAACCGACTGTGACAAAACTATCTGTAACGAAACTGGCGGCGCTCCCTAAAGCACCCATGAATATATTAAATTCCTTCTGGGTTCGCCACTAGAAGCGTACAGCGTTAGATACATTGACTGAGGGACAGGCTGCTGACTGTTGCACAGGTGACGGTTAGTGATGCCAAAGTTGAGTGAAAATCCATTCATCTATATATAAATGCAGTGAGAGAATAATCATATGGACGCGGCAGCACTCTGGAAACGATACCAAGACTGGCTTTACTACCATGAGGGGCTGGGAATATATGTAGATATCAGCCGGATGAGTTTTGATGATGCCTTTGTAGAGCAGCTAAGGCCCAAATTTAAGCAGGCCTTTAAGGCAGTTGATGAACTTGAAGCGGGTGCGATCGCCAATCCAGACGAAAACCGCATGGTCGGACACTATTGGCTACGCGATGCCGATCTTGCCCCTTCTGAAGACCTAAAGAAGGACATTGTTGAAACGCTTGATGCGGTGAAGACCTTTGCGCAAGAGATTCGCAGCGGCAGCATCACACCGCCAGCCGCAGAGCGCTTCACCGATGTGCTATCTATCGGCATTGGCGGATCGGCCCTAGGCCCCCAGTTTGTCTCCAAGGCGTTGGCACCCACACAGCCAAATGTTGACATTCATTTTATTGACAATACCGATCCAATTGGCATAGATCACACGTTTGAGGAGATTGGCGATCGCATCAAAAGCACCCTTGTCCTCGTCATTTCAAAATCAGGCGGCACCCCAGAAACCCGCAACGGGATGGTCGAAGCAAAAGCTGCCTATGAGCGCGCCGGACTTGACTTTTCCAAATACGCCGTCGCCGTCACCGGAAAAGACAGCAAACTAGACAAGATTGCCAAATCAGAAGGCTGGTTAGCGAGCTTTCCTATGCATGACTGGGTCGGCGGACGCACTTCTGAGCTATCTGCGGTTGGGCTATTGCCCGCGGCACTACAGGGAATTGATATCCAGAGCATGTTAGACGGTGCCAAAGAAATGGACATCGCCACTCGCGTCCACGATATTAAGCAGAACCCAGCGGCGCTGCTGGCTCTGGCCTGGTATTTCTCTGGCAACGGCAAAGGCGAAAAAGATATGGTGGTCTTGCCTTACAAAGACAGCCTGCTACTATTTAGCCGCTACTTGCAGCAGCTAGTGATGGAGTCGTTAGGCAAGGAAAAAGACCTAGATGGCAACACGGTCTACCAGGGCATCGCAGTATATGGGAACAAGGGCTCGACGGATCAACATGCCTATGTACAGCAGCTTAGAGAAGGCGTTCCTAACTTCTTTGCTACGCTCATCGAGGTACTCAAGGACCGAGAAGGCGCTTCTGTGGACGTAGAGCCAGGGGTCACCGCCGGAGACTATCTATCTGGGCTGTTGCAAGGGACTCGCCGGGCGCTTTACGAGAACCAGCGAGACTCTATCACTATCACCGTGCCAGAGGTCACGCCTCGCTTTGTAGGTGCGTTAATCGCCCTGTACGAGCGGACAGTGAGCATCTATGCGTACCTGGTGAATATTAACGCCTATCATCAGCCGGGGGTAGAAGCAGGGAAAAAAGCCGCGGCAGACGTTTTAGCTATCCAGAACCAGGTCAAAGAAGTGCTCTTGGAAACAAAAGGGCCGCTTTCGCTTGCTCAGATTGCTGACAAAATGGGCGCGGCTGACAAGATTGAGAATATATACAAGATCGTGCGGCATCTAGATGCGAACGGTCGCGACGTAAAGATTGAGGGCGATCCTCATCAGCTCGATGAACTGAAAGTTTCTGTTCGATAGATTTATTGGGGAAGCTGAGCCTTCGTCGGAATCTGTATCAGATGGAGTGCTTCTTTGCGAAGCGCTCCATTGTCGTTTTGCAGCGGCTTACGGTGGTGGCTCACGATAGCAATCTTACGATCGCTCAAGATGAACCTACCGCTGAAGGATCATTTCAAAACATGACTTTTTCGAAACATGACTTATAAAATAGAGGGTGGCGGCTCAGAACGATTGCTTCAACGGTTTATTGCTTCAACGGTTTACTGATGCAGATTTGTTCACGCAGGAATTGAACTCACACAAGTACAAGGCTGACGAAAATTTTCATGGCGTTTTCTTCGATTACTCGTGCGATCGCACGCTCAGGTCTTGGACAAGAACTTATCACTAAGCTAGGTAAGCAGGCACTACAGCTCAGTGGTGCACCTAGATTGCCCAAAGGTCTAGTCATCTCGGCTCTAGCGCAAGCTCAGCAGCGCCCGCTACTGATCGTCACCGCCACACTTGAAGAAGCAGGTCGCTGGGCAGCGCAGCTAGAAGCCATGGGGTGGGGCACCGTAGCCTTTTATCCCACCTCGGAGTCTTCGCCATACGACGTTTTTGATCCGGAGTCAGAGCTGATTTGGGGACAGCTACAGGTGCTTTCTGATCTGATTAATGGTCGAGCACAAGCCGACAGCCTGCCACCCGGATCGAAGCATCTAGGGGCAATGGCAATTGTCTCCACCGAAAGAGCTTTGCAGCCGCACCTGCCGCCGCTAGACACCTTTCGACCCTATTGCCTGGAGATCAGTTTGGGGATGGACTTGAACCTCAAGGAACTAAGCTTGAGCTTGGCAAAGCTAGGCTACGAAAAAGTATCGACTGTTGAAACCGAAGGGCAGTGGAGTCAGCGAGGCGACATTGTCGATGTGTTTCCAGTAGCCGCAGAGCTACCGGTACGCTTAGAGCTGTTTGGCGATGAGCTAGAACGGCTGCGCGAGTTCGACCCGGCCAATCAGCGATCGCTCGACAAAATCGACACCCTGCTGCTCACCACGACTGACTACGGCCCGATTATTTCAGAGGCTTTGGAAGCAAAAGGACTCTTGGGCAATTTACTCTCTGACGAAGCGCAGGAAACTTTTGCGCAAACGCGTCAAATAGAAGGCGTTCGCCGCTTTATGGGGCTAGCTTTCGATCAGCCCGCCTCACTCTTGGATTATTTGCCAGACAATACGCTAGTTGCGCTGGACGAGCCGGATCAGTGCAGCGCTCATGCCGAGCGCTGGCTAGAAAACGTGGAAGAGCGCTGGGCGGAAACGCAAGCAGCCTTTGAGGCCAGTGATGAAATGCAAATGCCAGCGGCAGGACTGCCAAAGCTGCATCGGCCTTTTGCCTTGGCGCTTGAGGAAATAAGCTTGTTTCAGCGCGTGGACCTCTCAGAAATTGCTGAAGAAGGCGTTGGGCTAAACCTAGCGAGTCGCCCGGTGCCCGTACTACCGCATCAGTTTGGCAAGCTAGCAGAAGTTTTGCAAGCAGAGCGCGATCGCAAGTTTTCGCCTTGGCTCGTCTCCGCTCAGCCTTCCCGCTCAGTTGCTCTGCTCCAAGAGCACGACTGTCCCGCCCAGTTCATTCCTAATCCCAAAGACTATCCTGCTATCGACAAGCTTCAGAACCAGCGCATTCCGGTCGCTGTTAAATATTCAGGACTAGCCGAACTAGAAGGTTTTATCCTGCCAACCTTTCGAATTGTGCTAGTCACTGACCGTGAGTTTTTTGGTCAGCACACGCTCGCGACCCCTAGCTACGTTCGCAAACGCCGTCGCGCCGCGTCAAAACAGGTTGATCCCAACAAGCTACGCCCCAAAGACTACGTCGTCCATCGCAACCACGGCATTGGTCAGTTTCTCCGGCTCGATAGCCTCACGGTTGATCGCGAGACCCGCGAGTATCTTGTTATTCAATATGCTGACGGTCTGCTGCGAGTTGCTGTAGATCAGATGGGCTCGCTCTCACGCTACCGAACCTCGGTAGAGCAGCAGCCTCAGCTGAACAAAATGACTGGCAAAATGTGGGAGAAGACCAAAGGCAAAGCCCGCAAAGCCATCAAAAAAGTGGCAGTCGATTTGCTCAAGCTATATGCCAAGCGATCGCAGATGCAAGGGTTTACCTATCCGACTGACATGCCTTGGCAGCAAGAGCTAGAAGATTCTTTTCCCTATACGCCAACGCCAGATCAGCTCAAGGCAACGCAAGATGTCAAACGCGACATGGAGAGCGATCGCCCGATGGATCGCCTTGTCTGCGGCGACGTTGGGTTTGGCAAGACAGAAGTCGCCCTGAGAGCCATCTTCAAAGCTATCACCGCAGGCAAGCAGGTCGCCCTACTTGCCCCCACCACCGTCCTTACCCAGCAACACTACCACACGCTCAAAGAACGCTTTGCCCCCTATCCCATTCAGATAGGACTACTTAACCGCTTTCGCACCGCCAGTGAGCGCAAAGCTATTCTGCAAAGGCTCGCGACCGGTGAATTAGATGTCGTAGTAGGCACTCATCAGTTGCTGAGCAAGACCGTCCAGTTTAAAGATCTTGGCCTGTTAGTCGTCGATGAAGAGCAGCGCTTTGGCGTCAACCAGAAAGAGAAGATCAAAGCCATGAAAGCGGAAGTAGACGTACTGACGCTAAGTGCCACCCCGATTCCGCGCACGCTGTACATGGCACTCTCCGGCGTTAGAGAAATGAGCTTGATCACCACACCGCCCCCTTCTCGGCGTCCAATCAAAACGCATCTATCGCCCTACGATCCCGAAAAAATTCGCGCTGCCATTCGCCAGGAGCTAGACCGGGGCGGACAAATTTTTTACGTCGTTCCTCGCGTAGAAGGAATAGAAGAGGTCGCCGGTAAAATTCGCGAAGCCGTCCCAGGTATCCGCATCGGGATCGCCCACGGCCAAATGCCCGAAGGCGAACTAGAAGCCACGATGCTCACTTTTAACAATGGCGAGGCCGATCTGATGGTCTGTACCACTATTATCGAATCTGGGCTCGATATTCCTAGAGTCAACACCATCATCATCGAAGACTCGCAAAAGTTTGGGCTCTCTCAGCTCTACCAGCTCAGGGGTCGCGTAGGCCGCTCTGGCGTGCAGGCCCACGCATGGCTGCTGTTTCCTAAGCAAAACAAGCTGTCCGATAAAGCGCGTAAACGGCTGCGAGCAATCCAAGAGTTTACGCAGCTAGGATCTGGCTATCAGCTCGCTATGCGCGATATGGAGATTCGCGGCATCGGTAATCTGCTTGGGGCGCAGCAGTCTGGCCAGATGGAAGTTATTGGCTTCGATTTGTACATGGATATGCTTGAAGAATCAATTGCTGAAATTCGCGGCCAAGAAATTCCACAGGTAGACGAAACACAGGTAGATCTAAAGGTAACAGCCTTTATTCCTGCCGACTACATCCGAGATCTCGATCAGAAGATGAGTGCATACCGTGCGCTGGTGTCTTCAGAGAACAGGCGAGAACTAATGGAAGTTATAGCCGACTTAAACGACCGCTATGGCACGCTTCCTGCTTCTATCAGTCAGTTGGTAAAGGTCTTAGAACTCAAACAAATTGCTAAGCCGCTAGGCTTTTCTCGTATCAAGCCCGAAGGAAAGCAGAATATCGTGCTAGAGACGCCGATGGAGAAGCCTGCTTGGAACTTGTTGGCCGAGAAAGTGCCAGCGCACCTGCGATCGCGCTTCGTATATGCTCCAGGGAAAGTAACTGTGCGTGGGCTCGGCGTGCTAAATCCAGACAAACAGGTCGAGAATCTGATTGAATGGCTAGGCTACATGCAAAGTGCGCTCAAAGAGCCTGCCCTAGCTAGCAGTATGCCTTGAGCGCACCTCGCGCGGATGTATTCAGCAATCGTAATTCAACGGATCTATTCAACAGGTCTATTCAGGCAGGCCTTTAGAACTCATCGTCGTTTCCGTACGCCATTGGTGACTCGTTGTCCCGCTTGGACCCTAAAAGATCTAACTGATTCACTCGGATAACAGGACTCGTACGAGTCGCACCCGTAGCGCGATCTTGCCAGCTATCTAGCTTCAGCGACCCGGTCACCCCAATTAGGCTACCTTTGCGCACGTAGTTAGCAGCGATTTCCGCCGTCTTACCCCAAATTTCTAGATTGAACCAGTCGGGCTGATCGCTGTTCTTCGTGCGTCGGTTGACTGCTAGGCCACACTTGGCTAGCACATTGCCAGACTCAAAATAACGAATTTCAGGGTCTCGGCCTACTCGGCCCACCAAAGTCACAATATTCACACTCATCGAGTCGCTTTCCCCATCAAAAAACTTCCGACATCTTGACCTGAAAACTAGCGATCGCTAGCCTAGCGTCAGTCAGTCAATATCTCATTTGCCGAATCAAATTAGCAATAGTCCACACGTTCGAAACCCACCCATCCAAAAGAAGATCACAGAAGACTAGGATCTAGCAGCCCTCTTCTCTGTACAATCATCACTGTACAGACGGTGCAGTACGAACATTCTAATATGATAGCCAATCAGACGAATAGCTAGAAAGGCCTCTTTCAGCTTGTTTCTCTCTGTCGCTGCGTAGCACCGTGTAAGCGCTTTCAATTGACTAGACGGCTCGATATGAAACGTAATAGAATCCACTCGGCTCGTCAGAAATACTAGTATCAACCGCTATTTACGGATCTTTAGCTTGTGGCTTTATTCAACCGCTTATCCCTCTCTCGCGACATGGGGATTGACCTCGGAACGGCAAACACCTTGGTTTACGTGTCAGGCAGAGGAGTAGTCTTGCAAGAACCTTCAGTCGTAGCTATTGACGAAACAGACGGTAAGCCGCTAGCTGTAGGGGAAGAAGCCAAACAGATGCTAGGCCGCACGCCGGGTAATATTCGAGCGATTCGTCCGCTAAGGGATGGGGTGATCGCTGACTTTGATATTGCAGAAGTCATGCTTAAGCACTTTATTCGGCGGGTTCATGAGAACAAGGCTCTGGTCTCACCGCGTGTCGTTATTGGCATTCCGAGCGGTGTAACTGGCGTAGAACGACGCGCGGTGATGGATGCGGCTTTGCAAGCTGGGGCTCGCATGGTCTATCTCATCGATGAGCCGGTAGCCGCTGCTATTGGCGCCGGTCTTCCGGTTGATGAACCCACTGGCAACATGATCGTAGATATCGGTGGCGGCACTACTGAAGTAGCCGTATTAAGCCTTCAGGGTACCGTACGCAGCGAGTCGGTCCGTGTTGCTGGAGACGAACTAACTGACGCTATCAAGCAGTACATGAAAAAGGTAAACAACCTAGATATTGGTGAGCGCACCGCTGAAGAAATCAAGGTAAAAATTGGATCGGCGTATCCGAGCACTGAAGACGATGAAGCCGCTCTTGAAGTCAGAGGCGTTCATATGCTTTCGGGGTTACCTAGAACGGTGACGGTTAAAAGTCCAGAAATCAGAGAGAGTATGGCGGAGCCACTTTCGGTAATTGTCGAAGCGGTGAAGCGAACTCTAGAAGATACCCCGCCTGAGCTAGCCGCAGATATTATCGATCGCGGTATCATGCTGGCAGGTGGCGGCGCACTGCTGAAGGGATTGGATACTCTGATTTCTCACGAGACTGGCATTGTGGTTCATGTCGCGGCAGATCCGCTAAGCTGTGTGGTTCTAGGTACAGGCCGAGTACTAGAAAACTTTAGCCAGATGGAGCGAGTGTTCAGTGCGCGATCGCGTGATCTATAGCAGCGTTATCTTTCGTAGCTCTTACGGTTACTTCTGTGGTTGCTCTCTGTAGGAACTTCTTTGTAGGAACTACAGGGTAAAGACAGTTAGCTATAAGCACTGACCTAAAAACACTGGATAGAGATCTCAGTAAAAAGTACTCAAAAATAGTTGATTGACGTGGCTTAGATGTTTGCTCTAAGACGATGGTGGGATAAAAATGCGCTTAAAGCTGGGCTGGTCTTTTTAGCGGTCGGTACGGCGCTGGGCGTCTATCAAACCAATGGCGCTTTTGTGAATGAGGCTTTTCAATTTTTGACGCACCCTTTCCAAAGCGACGCTGCATCCGAGAACATTGAAAACTCTTATATTCTAGATTTACAGCAGCGGGTTGTTGAGCTGGAAAACCAAAACCAGAAGCTGCGAGAGCTAATTGACTATAGCGAAGCTAGCGAGTTAGACATCACAACACCAGCGGCAGTAATTGGCCGCAGTCCTGACAACTGGTGGCAGCAGCTGACGCTGAACAAAGGCACAAGCTCTAACGTCAAAGAGGGCGATTTTGTGACGGGGCCCGGTGGCCTAGTGGGTCGAATTACAGCGGTTACGCCGCATACTTCTCGAGTACTACTCCTCAGCGATCCGAGTAGCCAGATTGGTGCCAAGATCAGCCGCAGTCGCTCTACCGGATACATTCGAGGCGGCGCGGGAAGCCAGGCTACGATGCAGTTTTTTGAGAAGAGTCCAGACGCTAAGCCAGGCGATGTGGTGGTAACCTCTTCGTTTAGCCGCCTTTTTCCACAGGGGGTTCCGATTGGCCGCATTGCTTCTATCGATTCTGAGACCGGTCCGGCACCAGAGGCAGTTATTCAGCTATCTGTGCCGGTAAGCAACTTAGAGTGGGTAGATATTCACCCGTACACGCCCAAGTTAGATGTGGACGCTGCGCCCGCTAAGATTGTTACAGATGACAATCCATAGACACCATGTTGTTTGCTCTCTGCTATGGCCCCCTATCGATCTCGGCGCTCAGCTACCAATAAGCAAGTATGGAACTGGGTGGTGACAATTGGCTCAGTTTTCTTTTGCCTACTCATCTTACCGATTCGACTGCCGGGGATGGACATTGTAGGGGTAGGCCCAAACTGGCTGCTGATCTGGGTAGTGAGCTGGAGCGTTAACCGGATGCCCTGGGAAGGTGCGATCGCTGGCATCGTACTTGGTCTTTTACAAGATGGAATGTCTGCTCCCTTTCCTAGTCACACGATTGGGCTGGCCGTTGCTGGGCTCTTGACCGCAAGACTGCACCAGCGTTGGTTTCTACAAGAAGATTTGATTTCTGTTGCACTAGTCGTATTCGGACTGGCAGTCATCACAGAAACGGCGATGGCGCTACAGCTAACCGTTCAGTACCTGTCATCAGAAAACCCGCTATATCCCAACTTAGGCATTATTTGGCAATACCATCAGAGAGTAGCGCTTAGCTCAGCTATCTTGACTAGTCTGTGGGCCCCGGCGCTGTATTACCCGCTTAAAAAGTGGTGGGATAGGTACAGAGTTAATGAATAAAGCCGAACTATAAGCCAAACTATAGCTCAAAGACTTCAGCCCAGACTATAGCCCCGGTCAGTTGAGAGCCCTGATCAGTTAAGCAATTTTTACTACGCAGCCCGAAGACGTGAGGCTTCTACGACGGTCTGAGCGGCGGTAAGCAGCTCGCTATGTGTTTCTGTAGGTTCGAGCGATCGCAGATAATCTGCACTTCGAACACCACAAGAAAGCGCCGCAGACGGTAAGTTCATTGTTTTTGCGGCTAGTACATCGGCTTCTGTATCACCGATCATCCAGCTGCCTGTCGTGCAGTACCCTTTGGACTGTTGTTGCTGTATGGCCGTTGCTAACAGCTCGCACTTATGCTCAACTCGATTTGCATATGCAGCGCTCAGCGTCGAAGCGCCGTACACATCGGCTACCAAATGAGTGAGTCCTTGCTCGTGCAGGAAAGCGTCCACCTGGCGAGGATGACGTAGCGTCACTATCACCAAACGCATTTGGGCCTGCTTAAGATAGACCAGCGCTGCTTTAGCTGAAGGCTGTATTCGATCCCAGCTAAGTAGGCTCGTATGGTTGACAAGGCGCTCTACCTGTTGCATGTATCGCACAAACCATTCCGCCGGCACGCCAGAGCGCAAAGCAATCTCACTATCTGCGACGCGGTGCTGCTTCTTTTGCCAAAACTGCTGCTTGGAGAGCGGCGTAATGTTTAGATTAATATTCTCTTCTTGCTGACAGAAGGCTGCGATCGCTATCAAGCCTTGTCGATAAGTCCGATAGTAACGGTCAGAAACGTCAACAATCGGGCCATCAAAATCACAAAATACGACCTGTGATCCTTGCTTTGTACGCACAGAAGGAGAGACCACTTTAATCAATAAATCACGCACTGACATACTAAAAGCAGGCTCTCTTTTTACGTTTGCTTAATGTTTATTTACTTTAGCAGCAACGTTCGTAAATAAACATCAAGGTATTCCGCTAGTTTGATTTGATTAGCTAATACCCAAACGATCCCAAGCAACTATCCTAAAGAATCATAGGGTCTACACTAGGCCTTTCTATTACTGGTCACGCTCTAGCCATAGCGTCACCGGGCCATCATTTTCAATAGATACCTGCATTGTTGCACCGAACTTTCCGGTCTCCACTTTCAAGCTGCTTTGTCGCAGTATCTCGACGAATCTATCGAATAGTTGCGCCGCTCGCTCCGGAGCAGCCGCCTGCGCGAAAGAAGGTCGTCGCCCCTTTTTGCTATCGCCATACAGCGTAAACTGGCCGACGACTAACAGCTCTCCGCTAATTTCTGTCACAGATAGATCGAAGCGTCCGCCTTCGTCCTGTGGAAAAAGCCTTGGGTCCAAGCACTTTCTAGCCATCCAAACCAATTCAGATTCTGTGTCGCTAGGCGCTAGCCCAACTAGCAGAGTCAACCCTTTGCCGATCGCGCCAATCAATTCACCTTCAACCGTCACCCGAGACGAACTCACGCGCTGAATCAGCACTCTCATGTGTGTTTGCGCAAGCTAAAAGTAAAAACTGCATAGATTTCTATAGATAGTTCTATCTACAGAAATCTATCCTACAACTTGGAACTATCTACCGAATCCTTTACCTCGATCTGCACTCTCTACACAGAAACACTTCTCGATTTGAGTTCTCAGTTTGTCTTCATCCAAGTTTTGACCAATCAACACTAGCTGATTCTTCTTCGGACGGCCTGCCCACTCCTCATCTTCCAAAGAAAACCGCTTGCCACTGAGATGAAACACGTGACGCTTCGGGCTTTCGTCAAACCACAGAATTCCTTTTGCTCTAAATACGGTAGCCGGTAGCTGATTATCTAGAAAGTGCTGAAACTTGCGGATAGCCATTGGCTGATTGCGATCAAAAGATACCGACGTGAAGCCATCAATATCTAGATGAGAATGGGCGCTGTGGTCATGGTCGTGCTCGCAGTGACCGTGGTCGTGGTCACAGGCAGTGTGATCACGAGTGTCGTGGACATCATGGTCGTGACTGCTGTGGGTATGGCTTTCATGCTCATGGCTTTCATGCTCATGGCCTGCATGCTCATGGCTTTCATGCTTGTGACTGTCAGCAGTATCGGCCTTGCCAAAGTACTTGTCCGATTCAAACAGGCCCACGCTCAAGATGAGGGGCAGTGGCACAGCTGAATGGTCAGTGCGTAGAATACGCGCATCTGCTTTGATATCTCGCAGCTTCACTTCTAGCAGGTCGGCTGCCGCTTCATCTACTAGATCCATTTTGTTGAGCAAAATGATGTCACCATAGGCGATCTGGTTATAGGCAGCCTGCGAGTTAAACAAATCTAAGCTGTAGTTCTCTGCGTCCACAACCGTCACGATCGAATCTAACCGAGTCAGATCACGTAGCTCAGTACCTAGAAACGTCAGCGCTACCGGCAAGGGATCGGCTAGTCCGGTCGTTTCTACAACTAGGTAATCGATTTTGTCTGACCGCTCTAGAACCTTGTAAACCGCTTCCAAGAGGTCATTGTTGATGGTGCAGCAAATGCAGCCGTTGCTCAGTTCCACCATGTTGTCATCGCTGGTGGTGATCAGCAAATCGTTGTCGATTCCGACTTCGCCAAACTCATTGACCAAAACTGCTGTTTTCAATCCTTCTTGGTTTGTCAGAATATGATTGAGCAGAGTCGTTTTACCGCCACCTAAAAAGCCGGTGATGATAGTGACGGGTAGGCCATGTTTGGAGGCGTCCATGGGCTGAGTAGGAGCAAGCGTCGTAGCAGTCATATCTATTAGCTATTGGCTCAATGGTTGTGTTACTGGCTCAATTATCACGCATCTATTAAAAGTTGCGGGACTCTATGTTCTTTAGATTTAGTCTACTCCAATTGTAGGAATAGGCAGCAAAAATGCACCGTCTGTGAAGGTTTCCATCTACTATTGAGTTTGCCTTGGGCCTATCGAATAGGTTCAATTCTTTATTTGCTTTGCTAGTCTACTTATCTCGTTAGCCTCTATCTCGTTAGCCTCTATCTCGTCAGCCTCTATGAGCATAGCTATCTACAACACGCTTTCTCGCCAGAAGGAAGCTTTTAAGCCCCTTACCGACCCTCAGGTGAAGATGTACTGCTGTGGTGTGACGGTCTATGACTACTGCCATTTGGGTCATGCTCGTTCCTACATCGTATGGGACACCGTTCGGCGGTACCTGACATGGCGGGGCTATGACGTACGCTATGTCCAAAATTTTACTGATATTGACGATAAAATTCTCAACCGGGCTCGCCAAGAAAACTCTTCTATGGAGGCGGTGGCTAAGACTTATACAGCCGCCTATCTTGAGGATATGGAGCGGCTTAATATCTTAGAAGCCGACAAGTATACCTATGCCACTCATACCATTGATGGCATCAAGCGACTCATTCATGAACTAGAGCAGAAAGGGTATGCCTATCCGGTTGGAGGAGATGTGTATTACTCAGTGCGCAAGTTCGATGGCTATGGAAAGCTCTCTGGCCGCAAGCTAGAGGATATGGAAGCGGGGCGAAGTGGACGAGTTAATCAGACGAAAAAGTCAATTAAGCGAGATCCATTTGATTTTGCCCTATGGAAGTCGGCGAAACCCGATGAGCCAGCGTGGGAATCGCCTTGGGGAGCGGGCAGGCCGGGGTGGCATATTGAGTGCTCAGCGATGGTGCGCGATCGCCTTGGTGATACTATCGACATTCACGTAGGCGGCGCTGATCTACAGTTCCCCCACCACGAAAATGAAATTGCCCAGTCTGAAGCGGCTACGGGTCAGCCACTAGCTACCTACTGGATGCACAATGGGATGGTGAACGTAGATGGGATCAAAATGTCTAAATCGCTGGGCAACTTTACGACCATCCGCGGCTTGCTAGATGCGCCCGATAGCCCTGGCCCGATGGCGATTCGGATGTTCGTCTTACAATCGCAGTACCGTATGCCGCTAGATTTTACTGAAGCGGCGATCGCTGCTGCGAAGAACGGCTGGGCAACGCTGAATGAAGGCCTGGTCTTCGGCACGCAGCAGGGCGAGGCGCTAGGTTGGGGGGATCAAACCGTTGAGCTAGAGGCAGAGACGGTAGAGAAATTTCAGGCGTCTATGGATGATGACTTTAATACGCCAGGTGCGATCGCAGTTTTATTCCGTATAGCCAAAGAACTTCAGCGCCAGGGCAATCTGATTACTCACGAAGGGAAGCCCGATGCAGACTCAAGTCGGCTCCAGCAGCAGTGGCAGACCTTAGTAGCTTTAGCAGGCGTCTTAGGACTAGAAGCACAAATAAGCGAATCGGCCATCACAAACGGCCTTAGCGACGAAGATATTGATGCACTCGTCGCTGAACGCAAGGCGGCCAAACAAGCAAAAAACTACGCCGAGTCCGACCGCATTCGAGACGAATTGAGCGTTCAGGGCATCACGCTAATTGATAAGCCCGGTGGAGTTGCCATCTGGCACCGTTAGCTGTGATAGATGGCTATGGTAGATAGCTCTGACAAGCAGCTAAAAGAACTTTAAAGACCGATGAGACAACATGCTCGAATTTATTACCCTTCCTGATGGTCAGCTTCCGCCAGTTGCGCCTTACTCTCATGCGGTTCGAGCGGGTGACTTTTTATTTGTCACCGGGCAGCTCTCAGAAGATGTAGAAACAGGAGAGGTGATCAAAGCCTCTATTGAAGTGCAGACCGAACAGGTGATGGACAACCTGCAGCGGGTGCTTACCTATGCAGGTACCGGGTTCGAAAAGGTAGTGATGTCTCGCATATTCGTCACTGATTTTCGCTATTACAAGACTGTCAATCGCATCTATGCCAGTCGGTTCTCAGCCGATCGCTACCCTGGCCGGACAACGGTTGGCGTGACCGCACTTGCCGGATGTGGGGACGTTGAGATCGACCTAGTTGTTTACTGCGGGACATAGGGCAACTTGTGCTCACAGTCCCAGGTCTTCCAAATCTTCCAGATCTTCTAGGTCTTCAACTGCAGATAGATCTAAGCACAGCTCTTGAAACGCTTGGTTTCGGCTCTTACGAGAGGTGCGCCGATACTTCTTTGCTTCTAATCGAGGCTCACGTAGCACCTTACCATCTTCTATCATTTTCACTTTTTCAGTTGCCTCAGCGTCCGGCTGCTGCTGCAAGTGCTGCTGCTGCTTCCTCACTATTTCCATCAGCGCCACGTAGTGCTCATACCGCTCCCAGTCACCACGCACGATGCACCCTGGCTCATTTAGATGCAAGCAGTTGCTAAACTGACAGGTCGCTTCAGACAGCCGCTGACGAATTTCTGGGAAATAGTAACTCAACTGTTCTGGCGTTGTTGCGACATCAGGCTGGTTAAATCCTGGCGTATCTGCTAAAAATCCACCTGTTGGCAGCTCATATAGCTCGACATGACGCGTCGTATGGCGACCTCTGCCTAATTTTCCAGAAACCGCATTAACTCTTAGCGCTTGCTTGGGGATCAGGCGATTAGTTAGGCTAGATTTTCCAACGCCTGAAGGTCCTGCTACTACTGTAATTTTGCCTTGCAAGGTCCTGAGCAAATCTGCGGGTAGGGTGTCGTCATCACGAATGCTGACCATTAGTACCACATACCCCCAAGCGGCGAGGCGTTGTTGCCACTGGTTGGCGATCGCATCTGTGACTAGGTCGCACTTGTTAAGACACAGCGTAATCGCTAGCCCGGTCAGCTCTGCTTTGACCAAAAATCGGCTCAGCTGATGCGCGTCTAAGTTAGGCTCAGCTAGAGCAAAAACCAAGAGAATCTGGTCAACATTAGCGACAGGCGGGCGATCTAGAAATTTTTTGCGTGGATGGACAGCGGCGATCGCACCTCGTTTTCCCTGCCAGTCAGGTTCTTCTACGGTGACGCGATCGCCCACCATAATCTGCTGTCCCAGCTTCTTTAGCAAGGCCCGGCGAATGCAAAGCAAAACCAGTTTTTCATCTGGTTCACCTAGCCCGTCGGCATCTAGCTGCACTGAATAATAGTTGGCTTGAATCGCAATTACCGTTCCTAGATACGGCTCAGATAGTCGAGCTGCCGAAGGTAGAACAGTCACCGCCAAGCTCATAAACCTGCTGAGGCTTCAGCCGACGCGCGCACTCGCAAAGCAAAATACGAGGTATTATCGTCAATCGCCTCAACCGCATAGCCATCCATCTTCAGACTATCAGGCACCTGCTCAATCGGTTCTCCCGGATCTAACCACACTTCTAGCAAAGCGCCCGGCGGCATCTTCTCTAACTTCAGCTTGGTACGCACAAAATTCAGCGGGCAAGGCGTCCCTCGCAAATCTAACTGCTCATCAGCCATTGAACAGGCCTCCTAAAAAGCCTTCTTTCTTGCCCTTACCCACCACATCGCCACGAATCTCCGCCAGCTTGGTGAGCATCTCTCTTTCCTCGGATTTCAGCCGAGTGGGAATATCTACCTTCACCGTAATCAAATGCTTACCTCGGCTCACCGGATTGCCTAATCGAGGCACACCGCGCCCTTCCAAAGACAGCACGGTATTCGGCTGAGTCCCGGCCGGTATCTGCATCGTCACCTGACCATCAACCGTTTCAATCTCGAGCTCACAGCCCAAGATTGCCTGCAAGTAGCTCACCTTCAGATCAGAATGAATATCAATCCCTTCACGTCTAAACTGAGCGTCTTCACTCACAACTAGATAGACGTACAAATCACCCGCAGGGCCATTGCGCTTACCCGCATCCCCTTCACCAGACACTCGCAGCCGGGTGCCATTCTCAACGCCCGCTGGCACAGTGATCTTTAGCTTCTTATTCGTCTGCTTTTGACCGCTGCCGCCACAGGTTTCACAGCGGTCTTCAACGACTTCACCACTGCCATTACAAGTAGGACAAGTAGAGACCTGGTTGAAAATACCAAAGGGGGTGCGCGTCGCCCGTCTCACCTGACCGGCCCCGTTACAAGTAGAACAGGTACGTGGCCTGGTACCCGGTTTGGCACCGGAGCCAGTACAGGTTGTACAAGTTTCTAAATGGCTAATTCTAATTTCTTTTTCGCCGCCAAAGATGGCTTCTTTAAAGTCAAGCTTAAGATTGAGTCGGAGGTCATCGCCACGCATAGGACCACGACGACGCTGCCCTTGCGCGCCAGGCTGGCCAGAAAATCCGTTAAAGAAACTCTCAAAGATATCGGCAAAGCCGCCCATATCTTGAAAGTCTTGAAATCCGCCGCTTCCAGCAGCAGCGGCCCCACCAACCCCAGCTTCACCAAAGCGATCGTATCGCTGTCGAATTTCCGGCTCTGATAAGACTTCGTAAGCTCTACTGACTTCTTTAAAGGTCTCCTCAGCACCGTCATCCTTATTGACGTCAGGGTGATACTTACGCGCTAGCTTGCGATAGGCGCGCTTAATCTCATCTTGCTCGGCATTGCGCGAAACACCCAGGGTTTCGTAGTAATCACGGGCCATAAAACGTCAGTAACCAAAGAGAACTAGCAGCTATAAATCAACACACACTGACCTATTGTATAGCAAACCTTCTAATGCATCGGGCTGCTTTAGACCATTCACCTACAGCTCTATACCGCCAAACTTTGCCGCCGCTAAAGCCTGGAAGCTGAAGTCTAAGAGCTGAAGCCTGAAAGGAGGCATAGAAGCTGAAGCCGTTAGCTACTAGCCAAACTATATAACCAATTGGAGATGGCCGAATACAATTGCACTTATAAAACCGAACTAAAACCAAACTTAGAACCAAACTATTCGATTGCTTCATAGTCAGTCGCTAGTGTGCTGTCAATATCAAACTCTTCTTCAAGTGCCGCTGCGGAATTGCAATCGGCCGGGACAGGGGCTACAGAAACAGGGGCCGGGCTCGGCTTGGGAGCTGGCCGCTCAGCAACAGATGAAACAAAAGAGGAAGCCACTGCATCAGGCGATGATCTTACTTCGCTGTCGTTTACTACAGTATCAACGCTGCCGTTATTGCTAAAGCGCTCGGCCATCTCTGACACAGACGGCTCAGGTGTATCCGTCTCTAAACTTGAAGCCTCTGAGGGTGAAATCTCTGAGCGTGGAGTCTCTGATTGATCTGAGTGTGAAGCAGCAGACATGCTAGCACCTGGCATCTCGCTGCTAAGGTCACGGCCCATGCTATCGTCACTAGCGGCCTGACGGTAGATGCCTGCACCGATATTGAAAATAGTCTGCTGTAGGGCATCTAGCTTCTGCTGCAAAATGGCAGGCTGAGCGTTCTGGTCAGCAACGACAGACCTAAGCGCCTCTGCTTCTGCTGCTACTTGGGCTCTTAGCTCCTCCGAGATAGCGCTGTCTCGCGAGGTCGTCTCGTAGCTATAAAACAGGGCATTTGCTTTGTTTTGTAGCTCCGCAACACTTTTGCGCTGCTCGTCTTCACCAGCATGAATCTCAGCTTCTTCTTTCATCCGGGCAATTTCTGCAGCATCAAGCCCCCCACGGTTAGTAATCTTGATGCTTTGCTCGCGGTTAGTGCCCCTGTCTTTGGCCGAGACTTGCAAAATGCCGTCGGCGTCAATTTCGAAAGACACTTCAATTTGCGGGACGCCTCTAGGTGCAGGAGGAATGCCGGTCAGCTCAAACCGGCCTAGACTTTTGTTGTCACGCGCCATCGCTCGCTCACCTTGAAGGGCATGAACTTCTACCGAGGTCTGTCCGTCAGTTGCGGTTGAAAAAGTCTGAGCTTTGCTAGTTGGAATCGTGGTATTGCGCTCAATAATTTTAGTGAAAACGCCTCCTAGGGTTTCGATGCCAAAAGAAAGCGGCGTGACGTCTAGCAGCAGGAGATCTTTGACCTCACCGCCTAAGACACCGGCTTGGATAGAAGCACCCAAGGCCACAGCCTCATCTGGATTCACGGAGCGATCGGGCGATTGCCCACCAAAAAACTCGGTAATCGCAGCCTGTACCGCGGGAATTCTAGTAGAGCCTCCAATAAGCAAAATGCGATCAATGTCTTCGGCGGCTAACTCAGCGTCCTTGAGAGCTTGTTGAACGGGTCCTAGGGTACTTTGAGTCAGCGGTGCGGCAAGTTCTTCAAAGCGCGATCGTGACAAGGCCATCTCTAAATGCTTAGGCCCTGTGTCATCGGCTGCAATGAAGGGCAAATTGATAGACGTTTTTGCCATCGTAGATAGCTCAACTTTTGCTTTCTCAGCGGCTTCTCGGATGCGCTGTAGCGCCATACGATCATGGGTTAGATCCATGTTTTCTTGCTGCTCAAAGGCGTCTAGCATCCAGGTGACAATGCAATTATCGAAATCATCGCCTCCTAGGTGATTGTTGCCAGAGGTAGCCTTGACCTCAAAGACACCATCGCCTAGCTGCAAGATAGATACGTCGAACGTACCGCCACCCAGGTCAAAGACCAGAACGATTTGGTCTTGATCTTGTTTATCTAGACCGTAGGAGAGCGCCGCCGCAGTAGGTTCATTGATAATGCGCAGGACTTCTAAACCAGCGATCACACCTGCGTCCTTAGTCGCCTGCCGTTGCGCGTCGGTAAAATATGCCGGAACCGTAATCACCGCCTGCGAAACAGGTTCTCCTAAGTAAGCCTCAGCGTCGCTCTTTAGCTTCTGTAGCGTCATGGCTGATACTTCTTGAGGCGTGAAGCTCTTAGCCCGAATAAGCACATCTACTGTGTTGTCTTTGCCTGGCGTGCAGCCGTAGGGAACGCGTGATCGCTCAGCTTCAGTATCATCCCAACGCCGACCAATAAAGCGCTTGATGCTATACACCGTATTTGCAGCATTCGTCACCGCCTGCCGCTTAGCGAGCTGGCCAACTAAGCGCTCACCCCCCTTAGCGAAGCCCACAATGCTAGGCGTAGTGCGACCTCCTTCAGTATTAGGAATCACTACTGGCTTACCGCCTTCAAGCACAGCTACGCAGCTATTAGTCGTTCCCAGGTCGATTCCGATAACTTTTCCCATAATCCGCTTAGGCAACTTTGTGAAGGTTGTGCGGGTCTTACAGAACGAACCCACTCACCTTCACAGCCGATATAGGTGTGAAGTCGGTATTACCCCTCAAGTCATGAGGCGCTGGATTCGGCGGCAGGATCGAGTGGCGTAGCCACCTTTACCATTGCATGACGTAAGACACGCTCTCCTAAAACATACCCACGGACGAACTCCTCAATCACAGTTCCTTCCGGATACTGATCCGTAGGCTCACGCATAACCGCTTCATGCAAATTTGGGTCAAACTCTTGACCCTCAGAGCGCATAGGAGAAACGCCTAGCTTCTTCAGCGCATCAATTAGCTGTTTGTAAACCCCTTGATAGCTCTTATGAATAGCCATTTCACCATCATTCTGAGGCTTAATTTGGTCGCGCGCCCGCTGAAAATTATCAACCACCTCTAGCAAAGCGGTAATAGTATTACACTTCACCTGAACTTCTAAATCCTGGCGCTGCTTTTCCGTACGCTTACGAAAATTGTCGAAATCAGCCGTCAGGCGAGTGAACTGACCCGTGCGATCTTCCAACTGCGTCTGCAAAGTCTCTACCTGCTGCTGCAAAGCTACGCGGGCACCTGCCTCTGCGGCGAAAGCATCTTCAGCGGAGACATCGTCAGCGGACTCTGACAAATCCTTACTGGTCTCTGTACCAAACGCTTTCTCAAAATCAATATCGGCCGAGGCATCTTCAGCTCGAAGTTCCTCAATATTATCAGCGCCACCTTCTACACCTTGCTGACTAGCAACATGCTGATTCTCATTAGTGTCTGCGTCTGCCATGTAAACCTTTTCCTTCTCAGTCGCTCAAGCGCCGCTAAACGAAAGCCGCTAAACAGAAATACTACCTGAGCCTTATCTACCCTGTCCATATTAGAAGGTGTAGGCAGCAGTTGGGGAACGGTTTTCCGTATCGGGTTACTTCTTCTTCTAGCTTCTTCTAGTCATCAACACACTTTCTTTAAAATTAGGTACTAGCACAGATACAGGCCTAGACGTTGATTTGAGCTTTGTGGGCACACTGATGGCAGATTTTTCACAGCGCTCATGACAAACTCTTCATCTACGCGGAAGGCACTTATTCTGCAAAAGAGCTTTTCGCCTTTTGGTAGCAAGCTCATTCAGACAGGCTTTGTAGACGGTGCTCAGATGCAGCAAGCACTGGTAGAAAGTCGTCAGTCAGGCCGCGCCCTAACAGAAGTTATAGAATCTATTGCTGGCACGCAGCTATCCCCTGAGCTCCTACGCCAATACAAAAAGCAGCAGCTATTCGAGCTTAAAATTCTCTACGGCGTTGAATCTCTCGACCCTGAAGTTGAGGAAATATCAGAGCACCAGGTTACTCAGCTAATCGACAGCCTTATTCCCGTCGATATCTGTCGTCGCCATCGGCTAGTACCGCTATCGACTATTGGTGAAGTCAAGCAGGCTGTCTTAGTCGCCATGGTTGATCCAGAGAACCTAGAGGCTCAAGACGACCTCAGCCGGATCTTGAGACCTAAGGGAATCGCCTTGCGTCGGATGGTGATCACCCTTGAAGACTATCAGCGGCTGATTGCGAAGTTCCTAGACGAGCAGATTGCTAAAGAAAAGAGTGAAAGAGCAGATGCAGCGGCTGGTAGGAAAAAAAAGAAACCGATTGAGCCAGTTGAAGTCAGCACTAATTTAGAAGATCTCGATCTCGGTGAAAATGGCGGATTAGAAGACGTTGATGAAGCAGACACTGACTTAGGCGAGGCGCTACAGGATGCTGGAGCAGCGCCTGTCATTGCGCTAGTTAACAAGATTTTAGTCAAAGCGCTACAGGAAGAAGTCTCTGACATCCATGTAGAACCCCAAGAAGAGTACCTACGCATTCGCTTCCGCAAAGACGGCGTTTTAAGACAGGCTTTTCCACACCTACCCAAAAAGATCATTCCGGCGGCCACAGCTCGCTTCAAAATTATTGCTGAGCTTGACATTGCCGAGCGACGGATGCCCCAAGACGGTAGAATTCGCCGGGTCTTTCAAGATAGAAAAGTAGACTTTCGAGTCAGCACGCTTCCTAGTCGCTATGGCGAGAAGGTCGTCCTTCGGATCTTAGATAACTCGTCTACTCAGCTTGGCCTAGGCGCGCTGATTACCGACGAGGAAACTCTGAAAATTGTCCAAGACATGGCCTCTAGGCCCTTCGGACTGATTCTAGTCACAGGTCCTACGGGTTCTGGAAAAACCACAACCCTCTACTCAGTTCTTTCTGAGCGCAATGATCCCGGCGTTAATATTAGTACCGCAGAAGACCCAATCGAATATGCCCTACCCGGCATTACCCAGGTGCAGGTCATCCGAGAAAAGGGAATGAACTTTGCAGCTATTCTGCGATCGTTCCTCCGGCAAGATCCAGATGTCATTTTAGTGGGCGAGACCCGCGATCCAGAAACTGCTAAAACGGCGATCGAAGCGGCCTTAACAGGTCACTTAGTACTGACTACACTGCATACCAATGACGCAGCGGGCGCTATTTCTCGCTTAGGAGAAATGGGGGTCGAGCCTTTCCAAGTGTCTAGTTCGCTAATTGGCGTACTGGCGCAAAGACTGGTGCGCCGAGTCTGTGGGGAGTGTCGCATTGCCTATCAGCCCGCAGCCGAAGAGCTAGCCAGATACGGAATGACAGCTTCTAAAGATGTGGAGATGACTTTGTACAAAGCTAACAAGGTGCCCTCAGAAGAAATTAGTGATTTGAAGGAAGCCGGTCAGCTTTGCAGTAAGTGCGGCGGCGGTGGCTACAAAGGCCGAGTCGGTGTGTATGAGGTGATGCGAGTAACCGAGCGGGTTCAGCAGATGATTTCGGAAGGTGCGCCTACTGAGCAGATTAAAGAAGCTGCTGTCGAAGATGGAATGCATACGCTGCTGGCCTACAGCTTGAGATTGGTCAAAGAAGGACATACCACTCTAGAAGAAGTTGAGCGAGTGACATTTACAGACACTGGTCTAGAGGCTGAACTTAAGGCTAAGCGCAAGAGCGTGCTGACCTGTAGTCTCTGCAGCGCAGCGCTAAATCAAGAGTGGCTCGACTGTCCGTACTGTCTCACCCCTCGCTATAAGGACTAGATTTTCTGCTTTCCGACGAGAGGCCCTAATCAAGTTGCTCTGATGTGTTGCCCTGACGGGCCGCTCTAATGGGTCGGTCGCCTAGCTAACACACTGAGCCTAACTAAAACGTTGACTAACCAAAACATCGACTAACTAAAGCATTGATCAACTAAGACACTGGCTACAACCCAGCCATAGGAGACATTTCATGGAACTAATGATTGAAGATTTGATGGAAGAAGTCATTGAGCGCGGTGGCTCTGACTTGCATCTATCGACAGGGCTGCCGCCGTACATTCGAATCAGCGGCCACTTGACGGCGACTGACCACCCCCCGATGACAGCAGACCAGTGCCAGCGACTAATCTTCAGTATGCTGAATAACTCACAGCGCAAAATTCTAGAGCAGACCTGGGAATTAGATTGCTCTTATGGTGTCCGTGGACTCGCTCGCTTCCGCGTCAACGTGTACAAAGACAGGGGTACCTACGCAGCCTGCTTGAGAGCGCTCAGCTCTAAAATTCCTAGCCTAGATACATTGGGTCTGCCGCCTATTGTCACTGAACTGTCGGAAAAGCCTAGAGGGTTGGTGCTAGTCACTGGACCGACCGGCTCGGGTAAAACCACAACGCTGGCGTCCATGATCAACAACATCAATGTGACGAGAGCAGAGCACATTCTGACGGTGGAAGATCCGATTGAGTTTGTGTACGAGCCGGTCAAAAGCTTGATTCACCAGCGTCAGGTGGGAGAAGATACGAAGAGCTTTTCTAACGCTTTAAAGGGGGCGCTAAGAGAGGATCCAGACGTCATCCTGGTAGGTGAAATGCGGGATTTAGAGACCATTTCCCTGGCAATTTCCGCGGCAGAAACTGGCCACCTTGTATTTGGCACTCTGCATACTAGCTCGGCGGCGCAGACGGTAGACAGAATTGTAGATGTGTTCCCACCTACGCAGCATCAGCAGATTCGAGTACAGCTATCTAACTCACTTGTGGCGGTGCTTAGTCAGTGCTTGGTGAGTAAGGCAAACCCCAAGCCCGGTGAATTTGGCCGGGTGATGGCGCAAGAAATCATGGTAGTCACACCCGGTATCTCGAACATGATTCGAGAAGGCAAGACGGCTCAGATTTACGGCGCCATTCAAACCGGCGGCAGACTGTCAATGCAGACTCTAGAAATGGCACTTGCTGAGCTTTACAAGAATAAGGTGATTAGCTTTGAATCTGCGATGGCCAAAACGTCACGCCCAGAGGAGATGCAAAGACTGATTGGAAATCCGCCAGGAGCCGCGAAAGTCTCTGCGAAAGCAGGTCGTCATTAGACACTTAGTCGCTGTTAGCGATTGTTCAAATTATCCACTCTAGAAACTATTCATGCCTACCTATGTAGCTACGGGCCGGGATACGGCGGGAAAAGCAACTCGTCGAAAAGTGGAGGCTGACTCTCCGGCGGAAGCGCGTGCCCTGATTAAAAGTCAGGGGATGCATATTCAAGACATCAAGGAGCGGAGGGGGATTAGTTTTAGCTTTGCTGACTTTCGAACATCAATGACGAAGGTAACGGTGAAAGATAAAGCAGTCTTTTCGCGGCAGTTTGCAGCGCTAGTGTCTTCGGGTGTGGCGCTAGTACGAGGAATCGGAATTTTGTCGGACCAGTGTCCTAATGCCAAGCTGAAGGTGGCGCTCACGCAGATTAATTCGGATGTGCAGCAAGGCACGAGCCTCTCGGAGTCGATGCGAAAGCATCCGGACAGCTTTGACAATTTGTATGTGAGTATGGTGCAGGCCGGAGAGGTTGGCGGTGTGCTTGATGAGGTGCTGAACCGTCTAGCTAAGCTGCTAGAAGATTTGAACCGATTGCAGAACCAAATTAAGTCGGCGATGGCATACCCGGTGACGGTGGGCTTTTTAGCGGTGACTATTTTTGTGGGTCTGACAGTATTTTTGCTGCCGATCTTCGCAGATATCTTTACGGACTTGGGAGCTGAGCTGCCGCTATTTACCAAGATTTTGATGGCAATTAGCAAGATGCTGCGAACTTGGTACCTGGTGGTGGGGCTAATTGGTGTGATTATAGGTCTAGCGTTTGCCTATAAGCAGTATTACAAGACGCCAGTAGGTCGAGTGACAATGGATGGATTTTTCCTGAAGATGCCGCTGTTTGGAGACCTATCGCAAAAGTCAGCAACCGCAAGGTTTTGCCGGACTTTCGGATCTTTGTCGCGCTCAGGGGTGCCAATTCTTACAGCGCTGGAGATTGTGCGCGATACGTCGGGGAACCAGGTGATTGCAAATGCGATTAACGCGGCGCAAGCGGAGATTCAAAGTGGGGGCATGATCAGTCTGGCGCTAGAGGAACACGGTGTGTTTCCGGTGATGGCGATTCAGATGATTGCTATTGGAGAAGAAACAGGCGAGCTGGACCAGATGCTGATGAAGGTGGCAGATTTTTATGAGGATGAGGTGGAGCAGGCAGTGAAGGCGCTTACGAGCATTATGGAGCCAATTATGATTGTGGTGCTCGGCGGCATGGTGGGCTCTATCTTGGTGGCGATGTATCTACCTATGTTTAAGGTGATGGATCACCTGGGGTAAATACAATCGGGGTAGGCAGGCATTGCTTATTGCAGCACTTCTTTTAGCTTGTGCTGGTTCCAGAGATTTTGGTAGAGGCCGGACTGGGTAACCAGCTCTTCGTGGGTGCCAGATTGAGTGATTTGGCCTCGGTTCATAACCAGAATGCGATCACACGAAGCTGCTGCCGACATCTGGTGAGAGACAAAAATTACGGTTTTCTTCTGGGTTTCGTTCGAAAGGTTTGCCAGAATTTGGGTGGCAGTTTGGTTATCTACGCTGGAGAGGGCATCGTCAAGCACAAGGATGGGCGCATCGACGAGCAGCGCCCGCGCTAGAGCTGAGCGCTGACGCTGACCGCCAGAGAGGGTGATGCCTCTTTCTCCGACGAGCGTTTTGTATTGCTGTGGAAAGTTGAGGATTTCGCTGTGGAGCTGAGCTTCTTTGGCGGCATACTGGACGGTCGGCTGAGCGGCAACCGGATCGCCATAGCGAATGTTGTTTTGGACGGTGGCGCTAAAGAGAAAGCTGTCTTGGGGAACGAAGGCGATCGCTCGTCGCAAATCTTGAAGCGCTATCTCAGTCACATCGTGATTGTCTAGAAAAAGCTGCTGGCGGTCGATCTCTAGCAGGCGAGGCAGGGCCATTGCTAAGGTAGATTTGCCAGAGCCAATTGGGCCAACGATAGCGACGGTTTGTCCTGGCTCAATAGAAAAATTAACGCGATCTAGGGCCGGAGTACGGCTGCCAGGATACGTAAAGGTAAGGTTTCGCGCGTGCAGATGGCCGACCGGATGAGGAAGTGCGATCGCCTGCGAATCGTCTTTGATTTTAGGTTGAGCCGCAAAAATTGCCTCAATGCGATCAAGGCTGACCTCACCGCGCTGGTAAGCCGTAATCGTAAAGCCAAGTAGCGCAGTCGGAAAGACTAGCTGCTGAATATACAGAATAATGGCAATGAAATCCCCAGGCGAAAGCCGACCGGTAATGATGGCCTGAGATCCAATAGCTAAGGCGATGACCAGGCTTAGGCTAGCAAAACCGCCTAGCAGCGGAAAGAGGGTATTGCGGGTTTTAGCAAGTGCTAGGTTAGCCGTTAATAAGCTCCAATTGCGCTGCGCAAAGGCGCGGCGCTCATTCTCCTCTTGAGCGTAAATTTTGACGAGTGAAATACCGCCCATGTCCTCTTGAATCAGCTCACTAAGGCCAGAAATTTCTTCTTGCACCTTGAGCTGCTGCTTACGTAAACGGCCACCAAAGATTGCCACTACGCTAAACATCAACGGATAGACCGCCAAAGAAAAGAGCGCAACGCTCGCATTGAGGTTGACCATGGTCGGCACAATCATGATGTAAGCAAACAAAGTGTTAGCTATACTCAACACCGCGAAGCCGAGTAAACGACGAATATTATCAACATCGCTAGTAGCTCTATTGATCAAATCACCAATAGTGTTGCGCCCAAAGTAGGCAGGCTCTAGCGTCAATAAGTGTTGAAAGATCCGCTGTTTAAGGTCGAACTCGACCTGACGCCCGGCTCCAAATAGACAAATGCGCGAAGCCATGCGGATTACCCACATGATGCTGGCAAGTCCTAACACGCCAAGCACATAAAGCAGCAGCCTGGTAAAGGTGAAGCTAACGGATAGCTCATCGACGATATAGCTGATAATCAAAGGAATCGTCACGCCGAGCGCATTCACGATTAGCAGTGCGCCTAGACCTAACGAAACTTGCTTCCAATGAGGCTTTAGATAAGCGACTAGTCGGTTGATTTTTGATTGGGCCATGGACAAAAGAGAAGAAGGGCAGACACAAAATTACCTAAGGCTTTTGCATGGCCGCAAGAAAGCACGCCGTACAAGGGGACCCATGCGATATGCATAGGCGACTCTCATTAATGTTACACAGGTTACTAATTTTGTGAGCGCGCTAGTCTAAGCGAGCCGAATCTAGGTGGACCTCAGCCGGCCCTTGAGTAGGTACTACTGCATTCCAGTGCCTTTGATCTCCATACTTAGACCTCAATACTGGGATTCCAGCCGAAGTTGAAGCTCGGTAGCCAACCTCGGAGAAAATAGTACAAAGACGTCAGCAGCTCGTTCCAGTAGCGAGTAGTAATCTGCAAGGCATCCACGCTAGGCAGCAGATCTGGCAGTCGATTGAGCAAGCTGCCCTCTAGGCTAAAGCGGGCTGTGTAAAAGTCAGTAGGCTTGGCAATCACCTGCATATTCATTCGCTCGAAAGACAAAGCCGCGCGCGACATGACAATAGCTGGGGCAACAATAACAACCCGCTGATCATCTCTGGTGCTACCTGGCTCCCTGCGATCGCTGCTAGCTGCAATGATTTCTTGATTGACTAAGAACGTTTCTACCGCCCTACCGGTTTCACGAATATTAAAGCCGGTGTCTTCAATGCGGATATCGCTGGCAGCTACACCGCTATTAGCCAGAATGCTGCGAATAAGATTGTTCTGCTGTGTTTCGGGTTCGCCTTCTTCTGGATTACTTCCAGCAGTGACGATGACATAGGGCCTAGCGCCGTTAGCCCTTGCCTGCTGATACAGGTTGGCAGCGTAGATTAGCCGAGGAGCAAGCGAGGTATTGATAGAAACGTCGTTAGGATTTTCTGTATTGGAAACAGTCAGGGCTTTATCGATGTCTTGGCTGTCACCAAAGACCACAATAGCAGCGGATTCTCCGAGGTTACCTTGGAGCGGGATGTCTTCGGCGCGGCAAACTTCTCCGCAGACTTCAGCGCGGCTTTCGTAGGCTCTTCTGACAGACTGTTCGGCGTCGCTTACTAGCCATTGGGCAAAGAGCGGAACGCTAAAAAAGATGAGGATGCCAAGCGCGATCGCAGCAGGCTGTCCCCTGACCTTGCCTATGCCGTCACTCAAAGAGGCTCCCAAGAAAACGATGGCAGCGCCTAGTGGGGTAAGCGGAAAGGACAAAATTCGCCAGAGGATTTGAATCGTGCCGTCATCTGGGGCTGAAAAAGAAGCCACTAGCAGCAGCACTAAAATAACGCCGCCTAGCCAAGTGAGATATTTCTGGGCAATAACTTTCGTCAGAATATACCAAATCAGGAGCCCAGCTGAGGCCCAGAGCAGTATACGGGTGAGCAATACCAGCATTTCCGTTTCTCTGTATGTAGTCTTCTGATCACAATTGCCCTCACCGGATAAGGCGATGTCAACCGGACCTATTTAAGCACTTTTGTTGAAGAGTTAAGCACATTCAGGTTATTTCAGCCACAAAATAGCCGGAAGCCTATTAAAAACTTCCGGCTATTTCGCTTGCTGTTCTTTTTAGCAGGCCCCATTAGCGGGACTAATGACGAGGCTAATTAACTAATGACGAGGCTAATTAATGAAGCTAAACCATCTTGAGGTTGGGATATTCCGCAATCAGCTCATCAGCAGTCAGCGTTTCGCCAGACACCTGGGGCGTCCACAGCACCTCTATCGCCATTAAACTCTCGCTAGAGATTGCCCCAATCTGATTCATAGCACGGCGAACGTCGTCTGGAGATGACACCTGATCCGGCAGATTCAGCTTGCCTTGGGCTGCCACCAAGACCGTAGCAACAATGTATTCACCAGGTGCTTCGAGCAGATCGGCAGTAGCCAAATCGCCGCTGCTTCTCAATGCAGACTTGGCTTTTGCCTGCGAAAGCTGAGCGTTGACATTCGAGAGCGTCTCACCTGTGAACTTACTGCGCTCTGATAGGGCTAGCTGGTTGAACGCTTGTTCAGCGGCAAGCAGTCGAATTTTGTCAGATTCCACATCGGCATAGGCCCAATACTCTGGATGACGCAGCAGCGACAGCGTTGTCTCCTGCAAGACTTTGGTCAAACCGGCTGAGGTACCCGTGTCGGCTGTCTCGGCAAGGGCGTTGAGATCGGCTTGTAGCTCACGGGCTTGGGCTAAAAGCCCAATTTGCAAACGAGCCACTGAGACAATTGGGTTGCTGCTTGTAGTCTCTAGACCATCACCGCCACCCACGCCTGCTTCGCGGAAGCTACGAACGAGGAAATTGGCGACTGCGATCGCAATGAAAATACCAAACAGTCCGCCAGCTCCGCCTCCAAAGCCGAAGAAGGGCAGGAGGAACGGAAAGCCGAAACCACCGCCGCCAGGATAATAGCCGCCACCTATGCCGCCGCCGTAGCCAGAAGGCCCACGTGCGCGACTAGGCGAAGAGTACGAGCGGCTGGGTGCTCGGAAGCTACCACCGCCTATTCTGCCGCCCCCGCGAGCAGCAAGCGCGCCGTCCGCTTGGGAGAATATGAGGAGCGCAGCGAGCGAGAAAACAAAGCAAGTCTTGAATACTGCCTTGAACTTTTGTTTGAAGTACTTGCTCAAACGCAGAGGAGTCTGAGGTTTCTGTTTAGCGATCATGAGCTTTCTTGCAGCTTGTTTATTTGTAATTATTTTAACGCGCTTTGAAAGCCGAAAGTCAGGATCGAACCCTATCGGGAGGAGGGGATCTCCGTACACAGAACGTCTTGCGTAAGGTGCCTCTCATCAACTGCCTTCCGCTAGCCGCCTAGCTAGCCGCCGCCTACTATGGTGACAATCTCTAACTGGTCATTGGGCTGTAGCGTAGTCGAGGCCCAAAGCGATCGCGTAAGGATTTCACCGTTGTACTCAACGGCAATTAGCTGAGGGTTCAGTCCAACTTGTACCAGGAACTCTGTTAGAGGAGTTCCTACTGAGCACGTTTTGGGTTCGCCGTTCACTTGGAGCGTGATCGCGTTTGCAGAACTATCCATAAAAGCCGTTATCCGTGAAGGGCCGTGAGAGCAAAAGAGCCATAAGAGCAAATCTATAAAGACGTTACTGGAAATTTAGACTGTGAAGTTCAAGCAGAGAAACCCAGACAGGGAAACCCAGACATAGGCATTTAGACGACTAAGCGGTAGGTGAATTGGAAGAGCGGTGAACAGCCTGTCCAGTTTGATGGACTAGCGAGCGGGCGATCGCACTAGGGTCTTCTGCTTCCATCAGCGCCCTGACGACGGCAACGCGCGTTGCCCCAGCAGCCAGCGTAGGCGCTAGGTTTTCGGCATTGAGCCCACCAATGACAAACCATGGCATCGTGGCATGTTGCGCCGCATAGCGTACATACTCATTACCAGAAGCGGCTTTTCCTGGCTTGGTCGGAGTCGCATGCACTGGACCTACGCCAATGTAGTCAGCGCCTTCATCGAGCGATCGCTTTAGCTCTTTGGGGTTGGTTGTTGAGCGACCGACTAGTTTGTCTGGACCCAAAATTTGCCGCGCCGCAGGCATTGGGAGATCTTGCTGACCTAGATGCACCCCGTCCGCATCGGCGGCGGCGGCGATATCCACCCGGTCATTCACAATGAAAAGGGCACCATAGCGTTGACAAAGCGCTTTCATCTGCTGGGCAATCTGCAATCGCGTTTCGTCGTCCGCCGTTTTCTCACGGTATTGAACAATCGCGATCCCACCTTCAAGTGCTGATTCCACTACGCGTAAAAGATCCGGCACGGGAGAGGTCACGAGGTAAGTGCGAGCCTGTTGTAACTTCTGATATCGTTGCTCGAAGGTCATAGTAACGCTAGTCGTAGGCGATCGCCTTTGAGATTGCTCGTCAAATGCTAGCAAAGAAGGCATTAACTGACTGTCGAGGGTGTAGAGCTGATAGCGCATTTGCTTGCACTCAGCCGCCATATGTTGGCTGTGGAGCTTTCCGTATTCTTCTAAAACGCGCAGCGCTTCTTGAGTGCGAGCAAGATTTACCTGTAAGACATTGGCCAGGTTGGAGCGCTGACTCTCCTGAGGATGCGTGATCGAGGTGCCCAAATCACCCGGAGTGTCTCTAGCCGCACGAATTTCAGCCGTGTGCCACTGACCGATAGCCTGTCGCCAGTTCTTGATCTGAGCAGTTTTGATCTGGTCATCTAGACCAAATCGACACCACTCTTCAACAACTCGCAGGCCTTCTCTTGCGCGGTCAAGATTGGCATCTAGAATGCGAAACAAAGCTGTGTCTTTTAATACCGATGCTGCGGTGTCGTCAGCAGCATTCGATAACAAAGGGGTGGAAGTTTGACCAGTGAGGAGGGAAGACTTTGTATGAGAAAAGCTTGATGAGTCACCTGATGAGTCAGAAGACGGTTCGCCAGATGAGCTTCGCGCGGCTGAGCGTTGAGTAGAATTGGGGGCATCGCTTGAAAACATATAAGGCCGTAAGAAGAGACAGAAAAGACTGTAACTATCCTATCGGTCTTCGCTGAACGATGTTGCTTGGTTGATGTTGCTGATTGACGTTGCTAATTGGTAGCAACAGTAGACTTGACAAAAGCTGACTAAAACCGCATATTTCAAGACATACCAAGACATACGTAGAACATTTTTATTGATGCGCTCCGTAAAAACCGGTCTCTAGAAATCTATCCGAAACACCAATCTAGAAGAACAATTCATCATTCCAGTACGCTTACAGTCCATCTTTCCCTAAGCTCATTTTCCGGAATTTATTCGCGATCGCGAGGTGCATAAGGTACATATGGCGAGCAAACTGTTGGGCAAATACTTTTCTTGGGCGTCTTCCTATTTAGCGCTAGCAATTGCAGCTAGCGCATTGTTCCTTGGGCCGGTGGCTAAGCCAGCGATCGCCCAAGCAGCAGCGCCGGCAGCGAGATCCGTTGCGAATCGACCGGCACGTGGCACAGCTAGCTATCAGACCCTGTATGTAGACTCTGCAGGTGGCAGCGACAGCGCTAACGGAGTTGAGGCTGAGCCGCTGCAGACAATAACGCGAGCTTTAGAGATTGCTGCACCTAACACCGTGATTGTACTAGCGCCAGGACGCTATACGCAGGGCAGTGGTGAGGTCTTTCCGCTACAGATGAAGCCAGGGGTCACAATTCAAGGGAGACCAGGATCAAATGAGCGTGCGGCAATTATAGAAGGGGGGGGTAGCTTTACGAGTCCGACGCGGTCACAGCAGAATGCGGCTATCGTTGCCGCCGATCGAGCAGGCATCGCCCAAGTTGCGATTTCTAACCCCGATGGCTATGGCATATGGATAGAAGCGGCTAGCCCAACCATTTTAGAAAGTGCGCTCGTAGGCAACCGCCAGACAGGTATTTATGTAGCCAGCGGTTCACCTCGCGTGCAGGGCAGCTATTTTTCTGGGAATCAGGTTGCCGGGCTTATCGTGTTCGGGGTCTCTAACGCTAATATTCAGCACAATATCTTCGACGGTACAGGCGATGCCATTCGCGTACTTGAAGGTGCAACCCCGGAAATTATAGGTAACCGTATCACGAACAACAATGCTGGAGTCGTTCTTGTTGGAAACGCTCGGCCTGTTATTAGAGACAATCAAATCGTCGGTAATCAGCAAAACGAGGTGGTAGAGGTCACCGCTCAACTTCGGAGTGTTGGCGCTTCGGCAAATTTCATTGAAGTAGCCGCTCCAGGTAAAGACTCTAGCGAGAATTTATTAGGTGGAATTGAACCAATAGCCGCTGAGCCGATAGTGACTGAGCCGGTAGTGACTGAGCCGGTAGTGACTGAGCCGGTAGTGACTGAATCAGCACTCCCTGAACCAGTAGTCACTGAGCCGATAGCCACTAGACCAGCACTCCCTGAACCGGTAGTCGCTGAGCCAGTAGTCGCTGAGCCGATAGTGACTGAGCCGATAGCCACCGAACCAGAACTCCTCGAGCCGGTGGTCGCTGAACCGGTAGTCGCTGAACCAGTAGTCACTGAATCAATCGATATTGAGCCAGTAGCTGCCGAGCCTATTGCTGAGCCAATCGCTACACGGCCTATTCTGGTTCGGCCAGCCCTAGCACAGTCAGCCCTAGCAACACAGCCAGCCCCAGTACAGCCGATCGAGGAAGAGAGGGCAAACGACGAGGCGATAGAAATTGCTGTTGTCGTCTCAGAAGAGATACCCGCGGGTTCGCCGGGTGCGGCGCTACAGGCACTACAGGCAGGTTTGGCACTAGGGCCTAGAGCTGTCACCGGAGGCAATACAGACTCACCGGGTTCTCTTGTTCGCAACCGTCGCTCACGTCCTACAGAGAACAATAACAACAATCCAGACGAAGAGCTTGAGCCAGCTGTACGACCAGCCCCACCTATCAACAACAATCGGCTAGCAGTTCCCAACAGCTCTATCCCCATTGGGAGCGGCGCTTCTAGCACAATCTTCTCGCCACCCAGCGGTGGAGTAGGATCGCTACCGGCACCGTCGTCTCGTGCTCAGTCACTAGGGCTTTACTACCGGGTTTTTGTAGAAGCAAGCGATCTGTTTGAGCAGGATAGCGTCCGAGAAGTTGTTCCTGACGCCTTTAGAACTCGTTTTGAAGAGCGCACAGTGATGCAAGTAGGTGCGTTTCCAACAGAAGAGGAGGCCGAAGCGCGTAGAAGACTGCTTGCGGACAGAAACTTTGATGTACGAGTAGAATATATTCGCCAGTAGGTCGAATTTGGCAGCTCAAATTCAACAACTCAGCGCTAGCTTACGTCGGGCTATGGTTCAAAAGATCATGCCGAGATCGAGTGAGTCAATATTGGCGGTGAGAAGTACCTGTGGGCTATCAATCTCTGGATTAAGCATCTCTGGACTAGAAACCTGTGGACTAGAAGTTCTTACACTGTGAGCGGTTAGATTATCTAATTCGCTGATTTCTGTCCTTGAGCTTTGAGAACTCGCAAACAAAACGCTGTGAGCATCAATAGCAGCGATCGCACAGGCCTGCGGTACGTCTGTCACTACGCTCGTCACATTAGCCAAACGGTCCAACAATAGCGCCCTGCGATGATAGCTCACAGCATATCCCCACGGTAGCGCGCTCACTCGGGCAGGAACTGATGTGGAAACGCTTTCTGACGCGCTCGCTGGCACGCTCGACAAACGAATCTGTTTAACCTGTAGCGGTTTTAGCGTGATTAAAACAACAGTTTTTTGAGAGATGCTGCCCTCTACCGTGCTCAAGGCAATTAGCTGATAAGGAACAGCCGTTGGGACAACTTGAGTCAGGCGAATATTGAGAGAGACCTCGCCGATGAACTGACCTCGGCGGGTAAAGCATTCCAAGTAGGTTCTAGAACTAGCTGTACTTGCTCGTAACAGGTAACGGGAATCTAGGGCGATTAGCTGTATAACGTCGACGCACAGTTCTGTACGCGAGGGGCCGGTAAGGGAGAGTGAGCGACGCCAACAGTACCCTGACTGATGAGAGAAATGACCTAGCATTCCTCGAGCCTGGCAGTACTCAGAACGAGTCTCTTCGCGTGCAGATTTCTTTTTCGGAAACGCAACAAACCATTGACCACTGGCAGCTACGGCAATCCAACAGGGGTGGCGAAACTGAGCGATAGAGAGTAGCTCTCGCTTTGGTGTCAGCAGATGAAGAGAGAACTCAGTGACGATGCAGCAGCCCTGAGGTGTGCTAATCAAAGCATCTATCGGCGCGATGAGTCCATTAGACGAAATTGGCTGAGCGGCCTGTGTTAGTCCGGTAGCAGGAAGATAACCAAACGAGGAGAAAGCGGTTTTAACAGGCGTTTTGATAGAGGTTTCAATAGGCGCCTCAACAGCAATTTTAACAGTGATTTTGGTATCAAATTCAGATAGTGACTGAAGCGCTCTGAGCATGTCGTCGGCGCTCGAAAACCGCTGTTGAGGCTGCTTGTGAAGAGCAATAGACAGCAGGTTGTGCAAAGCAGGTGGCAAAGTCGGCGGAATAACAACAGGCTCTTTTTGGTGGGCCTGTTTGAGCGCATCAGGGTTGCCGGAGAAAGGGCGATCGCCTATTAACAGCTCGTATAGCATAACCCCGACCGAGTAGAGATCTGACGCAGTGGAGGTATAACCTTCAAACCGCTCGGGTGCGGCGTAGGTCGGTGAGCCAATTTCATGACGCGATTGATTGGGTCGCGATTGGTTGGAAGGATGAATGAGATGAGCGCTACCAAAGTCACCAATTTTAGGTATCAGCGACCCCTGAGTAGAGTAGGTGAGAAGGATGTTTTCCGGCTTGAGGTCATCGTGGATGATGCCTTGCTGATGCAGGTAGCGCAGCCCCTGGAGAATGCCGCCAATGAGCAACTGGGTTTCGGATAGGGAAAGCGCAAGGGTAGACGCGTAGGCGCTGGTAAGGTGCGATCGCAATGTCCCACCTTCGCAATAATCTAGTACAAGCTGATAGCCGCTATCAGAGATAGCGACAGCGTGGCAAGTCACTATATTAGGATGCTTTAACCTAGGTAATAGAAAAGGCGCTTGGGATTGGGTTTCCCTAGCGTGGCGTGTCTGCTTAATTGCGACCAAACGTCCCGTGCGTCGGTGAACGGCACCATATACTTGGGCAAACTGGCCTTGCCCTACTATCTCTAGCAAGCGATAGCTAGAGAGAAACTCGGCTGCTGACTGAGTCACCATCTTTTCGGGCAAATCAGGCTCTATGGGCAAGCCGGACTCTGTGGGCGAACCGGAAGCTGACACAACTTATCTCTATCTATACTCAATTTTGTCTATTTTGATTCTATACATAGCTTTCATCAAGTCACTTAGGAATAGCAACACCTGATTAATACAGTGGATGATTAATACAGCGGCACGGTGGGATCAATCCGACGGCTATAGGCGTCGATACCCCCCGCTAGGTTTTTCACATTGGTAAAGCCCTGAGATATCAGCCACTGACACATTTGAGCGGAGCGCATACCCAGGTGGCACATGACGACTGTTTCAGCTTCATGATCAAACTGGGCATGGATAGTGCCTGACCAGGTCGGAAACTGACTGAGCGGTAGATTCACAAAGTTTGGCACGCTGGCAACTTCTAGCTCGTGCGGTTCGCGTACATCGATCAGTTGAATCGTGTCTGGATTGGTAGCAAGCTGCTGAGCAAGAGTCTCTACATCTGTTTCGGGCAAAGTGGAAAAAGCGTCTGTCATGGGTTAGAGAGCGTTTTTTAATGTGCCAAGTATGACACCTATGGCGTCCGTCACTTTGCATAACGCACAGATCTTCTAGAACATCTGCACATCTTCTACAGCACAGACCTAATCTTTGCTGAAGAGCGATCACACTATTTGTCCGAAACCGGCCCATCTAATACTGACCGGCCCTCAATTACGCCTAGCTCATGTGCCAGAAAAGCCCACTTATCTGTGGCTTCTTCGATTTGCTTAGTGGTTGGCTTGCCAGCACCGTGGCCCGCCTTAGTCTCAATTCGAATGAGCACGGGATTGTCCCCAGTGTGTGCGGCTTGCAGCGCTGCGGCAAATTTGAAGCTGTGTGCGGGCACCACGCGATCATCGTGATCGGCAGTAGTGATCATTGTGGCTGGGTACTCGACGCCAGGCTTCAGATTGTGCAGAGGCGAATAGGCATAGAGCGCTTTGAATTCATCTTCGTTTTGAGGAGAACCATAGTCAGATTCCCACGCCCAGCCAATCGTAAACTGGTTGAAGCGCAACATGTCTAGCACACCGACAGCCGGCAGGGCCGCGCCGAATAGATCGGGGCGCTGGGTAATGCAAGCGCCGACTAGCAGACCGCCGTTGCTGCCACCTGCGATCGCCAGTTTTTTAGGCTTCGTATAGTTCTGTTCTATTAGCCACTCGCCTGCGTTGATAAAATCATCAAAAACAGTTTGCTTGGCCGTCTTTATCCCCTGCTGGTGCCACGATTCACCATACTCACCGCCCCCCCGAAGATTCGCCACCGCATACGCACCGCCTAGCTCTAGCCAAACGAGATTACTCACCGAAAAAGCGGGCGACAGCGAAATATTAAATCCGCCATAACCATAGAGCAAGACAGGATTTTCGCCATCGAGCACTAAGCCTTTCTTAGCGGTGATGAACATTGGAACTTTGGTGCCATCTTTACTAGGATAAAAAACCTGCTGAGTTTCATAAGCATCGGGATCGAAGGGAACAGTAGGTTCGCGAAACAGCATACTTTTACCCGTGGCAAAGTCATAACGATAAATGCGACTAGGCACCGTGTAGCTAGTGAAGCTATAAAACGTTTCAGTGTCGCTGCGTTTGCCGTTAAAACCACCTGCTGAACCGATGCCAGGCAGTTCTATCTCCTTCACTGGCGTGCCTGCTAAATCAAATATTTTAATCTGGGTGTAGGCATCTTTGAGATAGTCTGCAACAAACTGATGGTTGAGCACACCAACAGATTCTAAAGTCTCTTCTGTCTCAGGAATAAGGGTCTGCCAGCTGCTTTTATCAGATCCTTTATCGGGGCCACTGATATCGATGGTAATTACCTTTCCCTTAGGCGCATCTAAGTCCGTTCGAAACCAAAAGAGAGTTTCCTCATTGTCAATCAAACTGTACTGAGCTTCAAACTCTGAAATCAGTTCAACCACCTCAGCATTTGGATCTTCTAGGTCTTTATAAAACAATAAGTTTTTAGGCTCGGTGCCGCGCCACACAGAGATAATTAGATAGCGGCCATCTTCAGTGACGCCACCTGAAAAACCCCACTCTTTTTGGTCTGGGCGCTCGTAGATTAGCGTATCTTCTGATTGAGGTGTGCCAAGGCGGTGGTAATAGAGCTTTTGGTAGTAGTTGACATCTTCTAACTTGCTAGCCTCGTTGGGCTTGTCATAGCGGCTATAGAAGAAACCTTGGTTGTCATGCGTCCAGGAGGCGCCAGAGAATTTGACCCATTGAACTACATCCTCTGTATCTTCACCTGTTTCGATGTCGCGAACGTGCCACTCGACCCAGTCTGACCCAGCTGTAGAGAGCCCATAGGCAATATAGTTGGCGTCTTCACTAATGGCAGTGCCGGCCAGGGCAACCGTGCCATCTTCAGACAGGGTATTGGGATCGAGCAAAACGGTAGGCTCAGCATCGAGATCAGGAAGCGTGTAGAGAACAGATTGGTTTTGCAGGCCGTTATTTTTATAGTAGAAGTAGCGACTGGCTTTTTTGAAAGGAATGCCGTAGCGCTCGTAGTTCCAGAGTTCGGTAAGTCGAGCGTTGAGGCGATCGCGACCAGGCAAAGCGTTGAGATAGCTGAAAGTGACTTTGTTTTGCTCGGCAACCCACTGGGCAGTTTCTTCACTGTTAGGGTCTTCGAGCCAGCGGTAGGGATCGGCGACAGTAATGCCGTGGTAGGTATCGGTGGTGTCGGTGGTGCGCGTGGTGGGGTAAGAAAGCATAGAGGTTGGGGCTTGCTGTGGTTTGGCTTCGGCTACGCTCGACCAGCGGAGGATCGATTTGGACGTTTTGTTTAGTATTTTGTTGTTTAGTATCTTATCTAGCGTTCTACTTAGGATAGTTGACAGTTTCTAAGATGAGATCGGCTGTTTTGTCGGCAGCTCCAGCCGGACCTCGCAGGTCGCGGAGGGTTTGGCGAAGGGCGTTTAGCTTTTCAGGATGGGTGAGGTAGTCTAAGGCGAGATCGGCGACGTCAGCAGGCGTGATGGGGCCAAACAGTTCGGGTACGACTTCACGGCTAGCCCAAATGTTTGGCCAGGCGAAGCGTTTACCGGATTTTTGCAGGGTTTTGATGATCAAAGGATTGATGAACCGACGAGCGATCGCACCAATGCCTGGCAGCCGAGAAACCAGGCCGAGCCAGCCGTCAGCGAGCTGAGCAGCGCCGAGTCTTTGGGTGGGCAGTAGCACGATCATAGGAATGGCCAGCGCACCGAGCTGGGCAGTATTTGCGCCGACAGTGGTGATACAGAGCTGACATTGAGAAAACAGATCGAGGGCAGGGAAGCACTGCCACAGATGAATTCTGGGACCGTTTTCAATTTGCCAGTAGGGTAGGCCCGTCTCGGGCTGGTGAAGGGTGACGGCGGGCGCGTCAAGCAAGGCGATCGCAGGGTTGTTCTCAAGATCAGCGTAAGCGGTGAGATCGGCGAGGGTAAGGCTAGGGGCCACACCGATAACGTATTGGCTAGACGGACGCTGGGAATGCAGATGCTTGGCGATCGCAAGCGACATCGGCACGCCCATTTCCAACTTGGCGGGTTTGGAGCCGGGCAGAAACCCCACGAGTTCACTATCTGGCGAGCAGCCAAGAGCGGTGGTAATAGCGCTACGATCGCCAATCGCCTGCACATCGGCCATCAGATCGCCGACAACAGTAAATTTGTGCTGATAAGCGGCGGGCGCTTTTTCAGCGAGGCGCGGCTGCATCACCGCAAAGCGATCAATTAGCCTAGTCCAGCGAGCGTCCCATTCGGCATAGGTGACGGTGCGATAGCCGAGGCGCTTGGCAACAAGAACCGTATAGAGCTGGTCACCACCGAGAAAAACGACGACGCCTTTGGCGTGCCAGTCCCAATTGTCGGCTGTTTTGCCAGTGAGCAAAAATTTGAAGAAGTGAGAGGCGCTTTGAACACGACTGACTTCGGGATAGCCTGAGAGAATCAGAGGCTCTTGACCAGAAGCGTGAGGGCACGGGGAAAGAATGACGGAGATACGATAGGCGGCGTGCTCGGCTGCTTTGGCCTGAAGCGATCGCACCACCGGCTTTACCCAAGTTGCAACCTCGCCAGGACCGTTAGCCAAAATGACAATATCGACGGGATCATCAACGCACCGCTGATTCGCCAATGTATCTATATAATCAGCAGCAATAGGTGCCGTAGACATGAAGCTAGTGAAAGCGAAATAAAACCACTCTGCTACGTTAGCCTATTACAGTTGTCTTTCTGCGGTTGAAGATTATTCCTGTGAGTGAGTCTGTTCGTGAGCTGTTAGAAGCAGTAGCAAGAGGTGAGGTCAGCCCGGCAGCGGCGGCCCAGAAAATGGAGCGGCCTTACGAGCCCGTCGGCGATTTCGCCAAAATTGACCATGACCGAGTAGCGCGCACGGGCTTTCCAGAAGTCATTTGGGGGCAAGACAAAACGGCGGCGCAGATCGCAGGCATCATGCAGGTCATGGCCTCTCGGCACTCGGTAGTGATGGCAACTCGAGTAAGCGCAGAGAAAAGCGCGGCTATTCAAGCGGTACTACCACAGGTGACCTATTTTGAAATGGCGAGAATCTGCGCGATCATATCGCCTTCCAACTCGGTTCAGGGCTCGGTTCAGAACCCAGAAGTCATAGGCTCTGCTCAAGATTCAAAGGCTAGACCTTTACCAGGCAGATTAGGCATTTTGACCGCAGGAACAGCCGATCTGCCAGTAGCAGAAGAAGCCGCAGTGACAGCAGAACTGTGTGGGTTTGCAGTGACGCGGCTGTGGGATGTAGGCGTCGCGGGAATTCAGCGACTGCTGAGTAACCAGCACGTAATTGACCAGTCGGATGTGCTAATCGTAGCGGCAGGGATGGAAGGGGCTCTGCCAAGCGTGGTAGCGGGGCTAGCAAGCTGTCCGGTGATTGCGGTGCCGACAAGCGTAGGGTACGGGGCAAGCTTTCAGGGACTAGCACCGCTGCTGACGATGCTAAATAGCTGTGCGGCAGGAATAGGCGTTGTCAATATCGACAATGGCTTTGGCGCAGCAATTTTAGCCGGGCAAATCCTGCGCGTGGCGAAAAGAATACAGGAGACAAACTAGGCATTCAGGCCAGGTAAAATAGAACCATAATAGAGTCATTTTTATCTGTGGGGGCATTGTCCGCATCCATCAGCCTGTCCACATCCATCAGCAGAGCGATATTCGATTGTGATGGCCGCATAGCGATCGCACAGGAAACCAGCTCCCTATCTGTCTATGGGCCCTACTCATCCAAGCCACGTAGCCGTCTCAGCAGATCCATCGCCTGACGACGTCCCAAGCCCTGACGGTTCTCGCTGTGCTCCCAAAAGGCTTCCCACCAGTCTTCTGGCTCTTAACGCTGGTGCCCTCTCGGGTGGCCAAAATCGTCATCACGGCAGGATCATCAGGGTATGACTGATAGTTAAACAAAACGGGATTGAAAGTGGCTTCGCCGCTGGCTGGAATGGGTAGAAAGGCGGCCTGGGCGCTAACCAAAACGTGGGAGTCGCGTTCGGCTAAAAGGGAGGTTTTTTCACCTGCCCAAGAATCAGGCTCAAAAAGGTAGCTGCGTAGGTCTTCGAGCACGTCGGCCAGCAGAGTAGATGCTGTGGATTCTCCTTTCTCGTTGCCGGTGAGAACAGAGAGGTTTTGCATCGGCACATCTGCTGTTAGATCAGAAAAGTTGGGGTAACGAATGACAGGCATCAGGTGGAGCTGAGCTTCACCCGTGCGAGGGTCACGGTGCTCAACTTAGATGGTCATGTCGCTGATGTTAGGGCCGACAGATGAGTTGTCGTAGCGGCCTGTGTCTTCCCAAGTGATATCCATAATTTGCAGGTTGTGCGCTGCGGCTAGGCGCTGGGCTTCTAGATCACGCAGCATGGATTTAGTACGCTCGATGACCTGACCATACTGCTGGTATTTTGAGATATCAGTGATTTCAGGGGTAAATTCGGAGATAGGCTCGGAGGAGTCAGCGCTCTAGGTGTCAATGCCCCAGGACTGAGCTAAGACACTGCGATTGAGACCAAGGCCTATACCCAGCGTGCCGCCTACAAGAAATGGCAGAGCGATAAGGGCGGTGAGTGCAGAGGTTTTCATAGAGGTAATCGGGTAACGACTGTGCCGCTTCGTCTGGTTATGTTCTAATCGAACGGGCTTAATCGTAAGTTAATCGGCGGACGGTCTAAAATTCGGCTGGTTTCTGAAAATGAAACGCTCAGGTTGAAACAGTTGAAACACCAAAAGACAAATCAGAAGAGTAGGAAGCGTAGCGCTAATGAAGAAAGTTATGTTCGTGTGTCGAAAAAATTCGGCTAGGTCGCAAATGGCAGAAGGATTTGCGAAGAAGCTAGGTGAGGGAAAAATCAGTGTGGCAAGTTCGGGGCTAGAGGCGAGTGCGGTTAGACCGGAAGCGATCGCAACGATGAAAGCCGTCGATATTGATATTAGCGATCAAACCTCGGACGCACTAGCGGACTTCAGTCCAGAAGATTTTGACGCGGTGATTTCTCTGTGCGGCTGCGGCGTGAGCCTGCCAGAAGCTTGGCTGACGCGAGCCTACTTTGACGATTGGGAGCTAGAAGATCCGGCAGAAAGGCCAGAGATTTTCTCAGAAATTCGTGATGAGATTGAGAAAAGGGTGGTTGACTTAATGGAAAAGATCAGCTGATAGGTTACTTTCCACGGTGCAAAGCTGACCTATAACAAGCGATGCCTACTGCCCAACTAGCTCTTTAAACCAGTCGTCGTTCCAAATTTCTTCAAAGATCTCGTCGGCTTGGGCTTCTTGCTTGTAGCTAGGCTCTAAGCGGACAGCTTGCTGTAGATTTTCTAGGGCTAGGTCGTTGTTACGCTGGAAGGCATAGCATAGCGCTCGGTTGTAGTAGGCTTTGGCATAGTTAGGGTTGACGGCGATCGCTTTGTCAAAACTCTTGAGCGCATCGCGATCGCGGCCTAGTCGCATCAGCACATAGCCGCGATTATCCCAGGCTTTGGCTAGCCCCGGCTTAAATCGGGTGGCCTTTTCAAACGAGTCTACCGCTTCTTCGTAGCGCTCTAGCTCGGTAAGGGCTAGGCCGCGATTGAGCCAAGCAACAGCATCGTTAGCCTGTAGGGCAACAGCCTGGTCGAACGACTCAAATGCTTTGTCGTGGGCCTGTAAGATGCCAAAGGCAACGCCTCGGTTGACCCAGGCTTCGTGGTATTCGGGGTTGATGTCAAGGGCCCGATCAAAAGCTGCGATCGCCTCTTCGCGCTGTCGCAGCCGACTGAGCACCATTCCTCGATTGAGCCAAGCCTTGGCATCGGCGGGTTCGTTTTCAATTACCGTATCGAAGGCATTCAAAGCCTCTTGATACTGTCGCAGCTCTCGCAGCAACAGACCAGACTGATACCAAGCGTCATTACTACTCGGATCGAGCTGCGTCACTTTTCTCAAAGCTGCGATCGCCTCTTCTTTTCTCTCTAGTGCAATCAGCACGCGGGCCCGACTAAACCACAGCTCGGCATTGGAAGGCTGTACCTCTAGAGCCCGGTCATAGGCTGAGAGCGCCGCCTCATACTGTTTATTCTCTAGCCGCTGATCGCCCGCTTCAATAAATTCATCCGCCGTCAAAAACAGCTCTGGTCGATTGTCTTTTAGTCGCTGCATTTGTTCAGAAAGTGCGGCGATCTGCGTTTGCGCAGTGCTAACAAAAGTATCAGCAACATAATCGGGCATTACTTGACCCAACGTTTGCATAATCTGTTGCTTCTCACCTTCGGCCTCTGCTTTCAACGCTTCTAGCTTGGCTTCGATGTTTGCCTTAGTCTGCGTTAGCTCGGCTATCGCCTGCTCTTGCTTTTTATCCATCTGGGCTTGCAGCGTTTCTAGCGTCTGACCAAATTTCTCTTCTATCTGACCTAGCCGTGCTTGGGCCGACTGCTGCCGTTCGGTCGCAGCTTGAGCCAACTCTCCAATCTGTTCGCCTAAGCGCGAGTCAAAATTGTTGAGCTTGCCAAGGATAATATCTCGCCGACCATATACCGTATTGCGCACCTCAACCAGCTCATTGCTAAAGCTGTTTTCCACCTCGGTTAGCGACTTTAATAGCTGTTCGCGCTCGCCCCCAATGCCGGACTGCAAGGATTCTACTTCACGGGTGAATTCATCTTGCAGCGATCGCACCCAATCTAATGTCTCAGACTGCTGCTCGTCTAGCTGTGAGCCCATCGACCTTAGTCGCTCAGCAAAATCACGAGCGCTTTCGGTCAGCTCGGTATACAGCTCCGTTTTGCGCGTGCTGACATCGTTACCCAGGTTTGCAATTTGAGATCTAAACCCTTCGGCGGTAGCCTGTAGCTGCATGATCGTGTGGCTGCGCTCTTCACCAATCCCAGTTTGCACATCGGCAATCTGCGCTTTAAAGTCACCGGCTACTCGGTCCATTTCACCTAGCAAGGTGCCTTTACGACCCTCGACATCGGCTTTTAGCGTTGCAAACTGGGTCAAGAAGCCATCGGCAGACTGACGCAGGCTCTGCATCATGTCAGCTTTGCGGGCTTCTACTTCAGTGCGAACAGTGTTGAACTGCTGCTGCAAGTCGCCAGTAGCGCGCTCAATATTTTGCAGCGCCAAATCTCGATGGCCTAAAGCACTAGCCTGAATCTCAGCCAAGTCTTTAGCAGCATCTGCTTCAGAGCCTTGCAGCCGCTCAATGGAGCTGTCTCTTTGCGCTTCAATCTTGGCCCTAGCAGCGTCTTCCGCTTCTAGTAGCTTGGGCCCAAAATCTTGGCTTTGCTGAGCGATCGCACCCAAAACCCGATCTTTTTCCGCCACCGTTTGCGCCTGCAAACTGCCCATCTGGTCAGAGAGCACCGATTCTTTGCGCTCTATTTCATCAAAGAAAGCCGTTTTACGCCGCTGGGTCTCTTCTTTGATAACGCCAACATGGCGTGAGAATTCTGCTTCGGAGGTAGTGAAGCGCTGAAGTATCCTTTGCCCTTGAACTTCAGCCTCACTCTGCAGACCGTCTAGGCGCGCTTTGGCCTGGTCGCGTAGCTGCGCCGCCACCTGGTCGAAATCTGTTGCGGTAGCCTCTAGCTTGCCGTTAATCGCTTCAAGCTCTTTCTCCCAATTACGAGCAGTTTGCGTCTTGAACTCGCTTAGCTCTTCAATCAGACCGTAGAGCACCTCCCGCTGCGCGGCAATCTCCCGCTGAAAGTTGCTAGAGCGTCCTTGCATTTCGCCAGAGAGATCGTCCGCTTCAGACAAAACGCGGTTTAGACTACGCGTCGCGTTGTGCACCTTGTTTTCTAGCTCAGTCATTTCATTGAGCTGAACGCGGACAATCGTGGCAACCTCGTTTACTACCGATCGGCGCAAGAACCATAGCATGATGATGCCCGCCGCCAAAATTAAAACCAAAAGCCCCAGCATGAGGGAGATTAGGTCTGCAAGCGTGTTCTCGGCGTTGGCCTGGGGTGAGGTGATAGCCGTATTGGTAGGCGCTGTACTGGTAGGCGCTGTGTTGGGAGGAATTGTTTCGATAGGGGCCGTATTGGTAGGAACGGCGGGCAGATCTGAGGGGTTGGGCGGGGCGCTTTGAGCCGGCTCAGGCTGATCTTGCGCAATCAGTTGGGGGGTTTCTTGAGCCTGGCTAGGCGCGGCGATCATCATCGACCCCATTAGCGAAACCCATAGCAAGCTGCGGCCAGTCGCTATCCGGCCCGTCATCAAACACCGATTTTCTTGATTCCCCTGCATGGGTGACCCCTTACCGTGACTGATGCTGGTCAGTTTTACATTGCATTCTACCTGAATCGTCAGGTTAGCAGATAGTTGGTATGCGTCTCGGTACTATGGCCGTTACTGCCGTTACTATAGATAGACAAGCAACTAGATAAGCTCGTCTTAACTTCAGTGGTCTATGGCAGACGTTTCGATTGCCCAGCACTATCACCAGCGGACGAAGTACGACCCTCAAACTTTGGCGGCAAAGAGTCAAGGTCCCAGTGGTGGACTCGACTGGTCTAAGCAGCCGTTGCCCTATAAAAATTACAAGCTGGGCCACAGCGTTGATCTTAAGCCCTATTTGGAAAAGGCACCGGCGGGTGCGGACGAAGAGTGGCGCTGGTGGCAGCGGATTTCTCGGCTACTGATCGACAGCTACGGACTCACTGCCAAGGTGATGACCGGATCGGGCGAGCCGCTTTATCTGCGCTCTGCGCCGTCGGCAGGCGGGCTGTATCCGGCTGAGATTTATCTGATTTCACGGGGAACGTCTCTGCTACCAGCAGGGCTATACAACTATCAGGTGCGATCGCACACGCTGCTGCGGTTTTGGGACGATCATCCCTGGCAGGCTTTGCAGGCAGGCTGCTTTTGGCATCCGTCGCTAGAGACCACTCAACTAGCGCTAGTGGTCACCAGCGTGTTTCAGCGATCGGCCTGGCGCTATCAAGATAGGGCCTATCGGCGAGTGTTTTTAGATGCGGGGCATTTGCTTGGCAATCTGGAGGTGGCGGGGACGCTGTGCGACTATCGGCCTCACCTTATTGGCGGCTTTGCGGACGCGCAAATCAACCAAATGCTGTACTTAGATACGAAAGAAGAAAGCGCGATCGCCCTTCTGGCCCTAGCTGACCTTTTCCAAGTTGACCAAAACCTCTCTCCAGCTCGCTGCGCCCTGCCGAGTGCCATCCATACAGACATTGTGGCCACGCCCGATGGCAAACTGCTCCACTATCTACACGAGAACACCTTAATTTCGGCTGAGTCTGATTTTGGTCAGCGCCATCAAAAGGACAGCAGCACCCCTATTTGGCCCAACGAGTCACCGACCGAATCAACTCGATCGCCGAGCACCTCGTCGGCCGGTGAAGCCTTGTCTGTTCCGCTTGGCCCGTCGGATGCCGCCGAAGATAGCGCCGAGCCGCCGACTAATGAGCCGCTCCCTCCCCAAAGTGCCGCCGGAGACAAGTACAACTTTCCGTTTGGTATCACCGTATCTACCAAAACGCAGCCTATTCCCTGGGGCGATCGCCTGAGCGAGCTAGAAAATACTCTTCTCACTCGCCGCTCTACTCGTCGCTATACCCGCACGCCCTTACACGCCGCCGATCTGTTTGCCCTGCTCGACTTCACTTATCATCCGGCCCACTATCTCCCACAGTCTTTCGATCAGCAGCCTGACTACTTTGACCTCAGTCTAATCGAAACATTTGTCGCTATCTCTAACGTCGACGGCCTAGAATCAGGCTGCTATTACTACGCCCCTCAAGCTGAAGAATTACGCCAAATTCGGTTCAATCAGTTTCACAAGGATCTGCATTTTTTGTGTCTAGGTCAAAATTTGGGCCGCGATGCGGGCGCTGTGATTTTCCATACGGCTAATTTGACGGCAGCCGTGGCCAAATACGGTGACAGAGCCTACCGGTATCTGCACATGGATGCAGGGCACTTGGGCCAGCGGTTAAACTTGGCCGCGACCCGGCGTCAGCTCGGCGTTAGCGGAATTGCCGGATTCTTTGACGATCAGGTGAACGACCTGCTGAGCATTCCGGCAGAAGAAGCGGTTCTGTATATTACGACGGTGGGTCAGAAAGCGACGCGGTAGCGTTGGCTCTCTGGTAAGTGATCTGGTGAGCAACCTAGCGACTTACCAGATCACTCAATTGCGCCCATCGCTCTTACCGTTCGCGCCACTGCCGAAATATCTTCGTCGCCGTGTCCCTGCGCAATCAGACCGTTTTCTATCTGCTCTACGTATGCGGCCATAGGTAGCGGTAGGTTTAGCTCGCGAGCCGTCTCTAGTGCGATCGCCAAATCCTTTTGATGTAGCCGCACTCGAAAGCCCAATGGATAGGTGTTTTCAATCATATTGCTAGAGCGGTTTGTCAGTCCCCAAGATGCGGCTGCGCCACTACCGACGGCCTGCACCACCTTCTCCATGTCTAGACCGGACTTCAGACCTAGCGCCATACCTTCTGCTACCGACCAGTAGGTTCCAGCTACGATAATCTGATTAATGGCTTTGGTGGTTTGTCCGGCGCCAATCGATCCTACGTGCGTAACTGTCGTGCCCATGGCGCTAAGCACTGGTCTTGCCTTTTCCACTGCCGCGGCCTCGCCGCCCACCATAATCGAAAGCGTGCCTTTCTCAGCGCCTTCTGAGCCACCCGACACGGGCGCATCAATCATCTCAATCTCTTTTTCGGCTAGCTTTTGGGCGATCGCTCTAGTCACGTTCGGACTAATGGTGGACATATCGACTAGCAGGGTCCCCGGACGCGCTCCTTCAATGATACCGTCTTGGCCTAGCACAACCGCTTCTACATCAGGGCTATCGCTGACGCAGGTGATTACAATGTCCGCATTGGCTGCTGCGGCCTTTGGAGAATCGGCTGCGGCTGCACCGGCTGCGATCGCTGATTTCGCCTTACCCTTTGTACGGTTGTATACAGTCACTGCGTAGTCTGCCTTCAGCAAGTTGAGCACCATCGGCGCGCCCATTGTGCCAAGTCCAATAAATGCAATATTCATAAAGCTGTTCTAGTTCCTAAGGGTCCCCTAAGAGCGATAAATAGATCTCATTATCACTGTACAGCCACCCATAAAAAAGTCCCTGGCAATACCAAGGACTTTTCTTTGCTAATCTCTTTTTACTTGATCTTTTTACACAATCTCTTTTTGCACAATCTCTTTTTGCACAATCTCTTCTTACCCAGTTTCAAGTTACCTGTTTCTAAAACTTAGACAAACTCGAAGATTGCACAAAAGCGATTTGCTTCAAAGGTTACTCAGCAGCCTCAGGCTCTGCGCCTTCTTCAACAGCACAAGGATCGCCATCCATAACTTCAGTCTCTGCGCCCTCTTCAACAGCACAAGGATCGCCATCCATAACTTCACCTGTGGCGTCAGGCTCAACGGTCTCCACTTCAGGCTCACCACAGCTAGTAAGCGCAGTCATACCGAAAACAGAAGCGGCAGCAAGCGCAGCCATATACTTAACTTTCATTTCGTACTCCTTGGAAAAATAATTTGAAGCGGATTAATTACCACTACATGACCGCAGCGGTAAAGGAACGTATTCCTTAAGTGCTTAAGTTAATTGTTGTAATTGTGGCCTGTCAACTAGTCAAAAGAGTGAGAGACCGCTGAGCGTTTGGTAAGTAAGGACTATGAGCTTTATTACTATTCTGTCATTTTCGTTTGGAGATGTACTTGGCCCAAGTCAGAGGCCAAAGTCAGAACAGTCAGGAAAGCTTTTCACGCTGATAGAGTATTGACTAAAATATCGAAATATTGACAGATTGTTATTCTCTGGGCTTTCTATCGGACTTTTTACTGGGCTTTTTGCGAGGAGTCTTACGGGAATTTCTACGGTGACGTTTCTTTCGCACTCGGTGACTGCCTACCGCATCGCTGACAGAATGGCTAATTGACCCAAGCTCTAGGCCAATTAGGATAGCGATCCACTCCACCACATACTTCTTTAGCAGCGCGCGAAAAGGGTGCCTTAATGTGCTCCAAGAGAGCTGCATGTCCCATAGAAAATTCAGTAGCTCTATGCTAACTAAGGTAAAAACAGCTAGCCAAATAGAAAGATAAACAACTCTTAGCGTAGTCCCAATGATAGGTCCGTGAGAAAGGCTAGAGCGGTGCTTAATGGCTCTCTGATACGGTAGCCAGATCCATCGGAGCGGGCCCCACCGGGTGTACTGAACTGAGTGAATATCGAGATCTGGGCCTAGCATCAGCCCGCCGACTAAAAACGACAGGCCCACAATAGCAGTAGTGACTAGACTGTGGGTGAGCATAGCAGTAGGCGCTATGACGAATGGCAAACACCAGTACGTGATGCGATCGTGGACGCGGCCTGAAGGCATAGGAAGTCTAGGAGGTAAAAAGCAATACCCTATACACTAATACGGATGAATTGCTCGCTACAGAAAAAACACTGAATAACAAGGAGCTGAAGAACTAGACATCATTTAGACACCTATGTATTCGTTTTTTTGTATTCGTTTTTTGTCTCGCCTTTCGCCTTGTCTTTTGCCTGAAACTTATTTCTTTAGAATTGCGCTGCAAGTGGAGCGCTTCTTCTGCTATTATCTTAATCCGGGCCCAGGGGCTAGACTAAAGGCAAGTCTTTATAAGGCACTCCCTATGCACGGCTCCGGGCGGTTAGCTCAGTTGGTAGAGCGCCTCGTTTACACCGAGGATGTCGCGGGTTCGAGTCCCTCACCGCCCATATCATTTAACCTATTTTATGTCTTCTGGGTCTCAGGATGCGAAGCTGCATCTGCCCTTCCAGTTTTGGATTGTGGCTTCGATTGCGTTTATTAACTCGGTTAGTTTCACAATCATTATTCCGACGCTCTACCCATATGCTAAGCAGTTTGGGCTAAGCGATTTTGAAGCAAGCCTGCTAACGACAGCTTATTCGCTTTCGCAGTTTATTGGGACGCCGCTGCTAGGTCAGCTTTCTGACCGGTGGGGACGTCGGCCCTTATTAGTGATTAGCTTGCTGGGGACGGTGATCGCTAATTTGGTGGCTGCGATCGCAGGTGTCCCCTGGCTATTGTTTGCCGCTCGCGTATTCGATGGCATTACGGGCGGCAATAACTCTATCGCGCAAGCGGTAGTCAGCGATATCACCTCACCCGAGCAGCGAACGCAGGCATTTGGCATCTATAGCGGACTGTTCCGACTAGGCTTTGTAGCAGGTCCGCCGCTGAGCTACGTGGCGCAGATGGTGCCGCCGCTGCGAATAGGCAGATGGGGAGTGTCGTCTTTGGGTATGAGCTTTTTGGTATCAGCAGCGATCGCCCTTATTGCCGCTGTTATGTGCTTCTTTTTCCTCACTGAAACGCAGCGGCCAGAGAAGCTTTCTGTTGGAGATAGCATCGCTACCGAACGCTCTTCGGCTAAGAAGAAGCCGCCTCGCAAGATAGACTTTCTTAGTCTGTTTACCGCGCTGAGGCGTCCGGTCGTCGGTCGTATCCTGCTGATGACATTTCTCAACGGCTTTACTTTTACGATCTTTACCTTCGCGTTCCAGCCCTTCTTTCTTAATGTGCTAGGCCAGGATGCTAAAAATTTAGCGATCGCATTTGTTGCTTTTGGCCTGCTGGCCTTCGTTTCTCAGGTATTCTTTCTAGAGCCGCTACGCAAGCGCTTCAGCATCGTAAACGTGCTGGTGGGATCGCTAATTGCCCGTGGCGTTCTATTTTTGCTGATGCCCGCTTTGCCCAACACTGTGGCTTTTTCTGTGCTACTGGCTGGGTTTGGCCTAGTCAACGCCTTTCCGATGCCCTTGATTGATTCTATTTTATCGACCCGTAGCGACCAGAAAGAGCAGGGTGAGGTATTAGGACTCAACGCGTCTTATTTAAGTATGTCTAATGCTATTGGCCCAGCGGTTTCGGGTTTGCTGGTGACGGCCTACGGGTATTCGGTGCCCTTTTGGGTGGCGGGAGTGCTGACGGTAGCAATCGCTGGATTTGCACTGACCTTACAAAAGCCAACATCAACAGCAAAGTAGGGGCTAAGGACAAAAAGCAAAGGACGGAGGGTAAAAGGCAAAGGTCAGAGGCTACTAAGCTGATGCTTTTTCCGCCTCTGCCTGTAGTTTTAGATACTTTGTCTGCAACGGCTGCCACTGCTGCCACAGTGCCAAACGAGAGGACTGAAATGCCTGGTTGATTGTCGGTAGCTGCTCGGCCCACGCTTCACCGAGTTCAGTCGTTAAAAATTCAGCAATCACTAGCTGATCTTGAACCTCACCAAGTACCTTTTGCAGCGATCGCAGCTCTCGAACCTGCGCGGCGTAGTTAATGTCATAGATGCTACGAAAAAACTCGGTCTGATAGCGAGTTTGCTTGATTTGTTTGCGCAAGCCATGTAGCTGCTCGCTGTTGGTTTCGAGCTGCTGGTTTAGCTGATCGAGAGTGATGTTTTCAATTGGGGTTTGCCGCTGGCCTTGCTGGCACGTCGCCACTTTCCAGCCCGGATGCTGTAATAAGTTGACGAGGGGTACAACAACAATGCTGACCGCGCTGCTAGACGCCGACTGCTGAGCGACAGCGCTAAAGTAGGGCTGCTTCAGCCACTGCTTACAGCGCTTCTTCAGCTTTTTATAGTTTTTACCGGTCAGCGCTTTCTCCATTTTAGAAAACTGCGTTTTGCGGCGTTTTTTCATCTTTTTGAGCAGGGCTTTGACCGTTTTTCTTTCTTTTTTTCTTTCTTGTTTACTGAGGGCAGCAATCTCATTAGAAAGCCACTGCTCCATCACATCAAGATCGCGCACTCTACCCAGCGCTCTAGTCAGTGGCTTGACCGATTTGACGAGCATTTCACCGCTTTTGGCGCTACTTTTGGGATGATCTGCCTCTAGCTTAATTACATCCGTAAAAAGCGAAAGCGCCGCCTGGAGGCGACGAGTGCCAACACGCATCTGATGCAGATCTTCGATATCGGTGTCTTTGAGAACGGGCGATCGCAGTTTGAAAATCGCCTGCGACTGCTGTCGAATAATTCGGTAGGCGTAGCCCCCTAAGCTAGTGACATCCTGGGCAATGGGTTCTAATCCGTTCGCTTCCAAACCGTCGGCGTCAAGCGTTTTAACCATGGTTTTACCTCGTTTGTTTCTGCCCTGTTTGTCTATACCTTTCCTGATCTATTGTCTTGTTTCTTTGGCCTTACTTTCTGGGCTTTCTCATATGGCACTCACTGATGGCACTTAGCAAAAGGGAAATACCTGGAAGTCTCAGCGAATACCAGCGATTTGTAGGGTCTTAATGCTACATCAGATTTTCTAGCTCACCGTAGTCTGCTTTTTCGCGTCGGCTGATAAGATTTCTTATCCTTCTGATAACCTCATGCTACTTTGGATTTAATCTATTGTTGATGTTCTGTATAGCTGAGGCGGCGATTTAATAGCGGTAGAGACGGTCCGTTTGCCTGTATCTACGCTTCTCAATACTGCTTCTCAATACTGCTTCTCAATACTGTAGAGATCGGCCAATAGTATTGGGCCACACCGCGGCTTTGCGAAGCGAAAAATTCTTAGTTTTAGGTAAACGTGACTTATATCAGTGCTAATCAGACCTTGAAGGCCAAGCCTTCTGGGTGGTTTTCAAATGTGCCAGCGGATCTGCTTGCTGGCGTGGTGGTGGCGCTTGCGCTTATCCCTGAAGCGATCGCATTTTCTATCATTGCAGGCGTCGATCCCAAAGTCGGTCTCTATGCCTCTTTTACAATGGCTGTGACCATTGCCTTCTTAGGGGGGCGTCCGGCGATGATTTCAGCCGCGACGGGTGCAATGGCACTGCTGGTCGTCGATCTGGTCAGAAACTATGGCCTAGAATATTTGCTAGCAGCCACGCTGCTAACCGGACTGCTACAGGTGATTTGGGGCTCTCTGCGGATTGGCCGGATCATGAAATATGTGCCTCGCGCAGTGCTGGTGGGCTTTGTCAATGCCTTAGCTATTTTGATCTTCAACGCTCAGCTAGAGCAGTTCGCGATCGCCCGCGAAGCTGAATTTCTAGGGCCCAATAATACGCTGATGTATGTAATGGTCGCAGCGGGGCTAGCGATTATCTATCTGCTGCCGAGACTGACCAAGAATATTCCTATCGTCAAATCCATTCCCTCTCCGCTGGTTGCGATTGTAGTTCTAACGGTAGTTTCAGTCGCAACTGGAATGCGACTGCCGACAGTAAGCGATATGGGCGACTTGCCGAGCACGCTACCGATTTTTCACTTGCCGGATCTGCCGCTGAATCTGGCGACTATTGAGATTATTTTGCCGGTGGCGCTAACGATGTCGGCGGTCGGCTTATTAGAGTCTTTTCTAACAGCGTCGGTACTCGACGATATGACTGATACGAATAGCGATAAAAACCAGGAAGCGCGAGGCCAGGGTATGGCCAACTTGATTACCGGCATGTTTGGCGGAATGGCTGGCTGCGCCATGATTGGCCAGTCGGTGATCAATGTCAAATCGGGTGGACGCCAGCGGCTCTCTACGCTAAGTGCGGGCATATTCCTGCTGTTTTTCATTTTAGTGCTGCGCGCCTGGGTAGGGCAGATTCCGATGGCGGCGCTAGTGGCCGTGATGTTTATGGTTTCGATCAGTACGTTTAACTGGGCGTCGCTAACAAATCTACGTCAGATGCCAAAGAGTGAAACGTTTGTCATGCTAGCCACGGTAGTGACTACGGTGATCACACATAACTTGGCCCTAGGCGTGATGGTAGGAATTGCCTTGAGTGCGATCGCCTTTTCGCGCAAAATTGGCAAGCTCATTCAAGTACAAAGCGAGCTTAGCAAAGATGGATCCACCCGTACTTACTACGTGTTTGGCCAGCTATTCTTTGTCTCTGCTAATAACTTCCGCGAAGCCTTTGACATCCACGAAAAAATTGAGCGCGTTGTGATAGATCTTAGCCACGCTCACCTGTGGGATCAGTCTGCGGTCATCGCAATTGACAAGGTAGTGATCAAGTTCCGGGCGCACGGCTCAAAAGTTGATCTCGTCGGAATGAACGAGGCTAGCGCTACGCTCATGGATCGGCTTGCCGTTCATGACAAAGAAGACGCGTCTAAGCTAGTAGGCGGTCACTAAACTCGACATAGCCTAGCCTAAGGTCATATAGTCAGCGGTTACATAGTCACGGTTATGTAGTCAACAGCGTTTCTAGCTGAAAGTGTCGCACTGATCCACATCGCCTGACTGAAGACCACGGCGAAACCACTCGACTCGCTGGGCAGAGCTGCCGTGGGTAAAGGAGTCCGGATTGACGTAGCCACGCTGGTTGCGCTGTAGGGCATCGTCTCCTATTTGGCTAGCGGCGTTAAGGGCTTCTTCGATGTCGCCAGATTCTAGCAGGTCGCGCTGGGCGGCGCTGCTGGCCCATACGCCTGCAAAGCAATCGGCCTGTAGCTCTTGAGCAACAGAAAGTTGGTTAGCTTGGCGCTCACCCATACGGCTTTGGGCGGCACGAACCTCTTTGGAGATGCCAATGACGTTTTGTACATGGTGTCCGACTTCGTGAGCGATCACGTAGGCTTGGGCAAAATCACCAGGCGCACCGAGCTGGTTTTTGAGGGCGCGGTAGAAGTCAAGATCAATATAGACTTGCTCATCGGCGGGGCAGTAGAAGGGACCGACAGCGGCTTGGGCAGTGCCGCAGGCTGATTGGACAACACCGCTAAAGAGCACTAATTGAGGTTCGCGGTAGCTGCCGCCAAACTCTTGAGGAAAGATGTTGTTCCAGGTATCTTCGGTATCGGCAAGTACAACAGAAACAAATTCAGCTAGCTGATCTTCTTCGGGGGAAGAGGCTTGGTAGGTGCCACCAGAGGGGGAGCGGCTAGGAGCGGGTGCAACGGCGTCTAGTAAAACGGTAGGATCGCCGCCTAGCAAGGTAATGATTACGGCAACCACCAGCATACCAACACCGCCGCCACCCGCGACCAGAGGACTGCCACCGCCGCCACCCATACCACGTCTATCCTGTACGTTTTGACTGCGACGACCTGTTTTCCAGCGCATACCCTATTGACCTAATAACGACGATTAGAAGAGATAATTTGCCTACCGCAAACCCGCAAAGCGCAGATTGTTTCAGCGCAAATTATCTCAATACAGTATCATCTTGGCTGGCTGTCACTTTCGGCTAATAGTTATAGCTTTATTAGTCGTCTAGATCAACGAGGAGGTACGGATCTCGGCGTATGTGCGGACTGCTACAGGGGATAGTCCTAATTATGCTAATTATGTATGGAAAAGGCGATCGCACTTTCCATTTGAGTACAACAGTAAACCTCGTGGCACTTGCAACGTCATCGTATCTAAACGCTGCGACACGGTATTTACTACAGTCTCAATATTTACGCCTCAACACCGCCGACAGAGCGCACTGCCAGCGGTGATAAAGCCACTTATCCACCAGCAGTTCCAAATTCCAACTTAAGAACATGCGAGTTGAGCAAGAAGCAGTAACGACTGCTGAGATAGCGTAAGGTGAACGAACGAGTTTCCCATAACAGTCCCGTCACCCGTTCAGCTAATGGCCACTGCTAGCATCAGTTTCGATAGTTTGTTATGCGAACTCAACGGTGCGATAGCCGGGCTAGACGACCCGCGCAAACCGAGTAATGCCAGTAGCTACAGCATTCGGGATACGGTTTTAGGTGCATTCGGCTGTTTTTTCATGCAGAGCGCCTCGTTTTTAGACTATCAGCGCCACCTCGATAGCCGCAACGGTCGCAATAATGCGCAGAGTTTGTTTGGGCTGGAGAAAATACCCAGCGTTGTGCAGATTCGCAATATTCTCGATCAGATAGCGGCCCAGGGCCTGTTTCAAATATTCATCAATATCTATCATGTGCTTCATCAGCAAGGCTACTTGCGAGGGTTTGAGACCCTGGGAGGGAACCTGCTCGTAGCCTTAGATGGCACTGACTACTACAGCTCCCATAACATTAGCTGCCCCTGCTGCTCAAAACGAACCTCACGCAGCGGCCAAGTCACCTACTCTCACAAAGCGATATTGCCTGTGATTGTCTCGCCTGCGCAGTCGGCGGTAATCTCCTTGCCACCTGAGATGATTACGCCTCAAGATGGCCATGCGAAGCAGGACTGTGAGCAAGCTGCCGCCAAACGATGGATAGCGTCAGCGGCAAAGATATTTGTCAATCAAGCGGTGACGCTGCTCGGAGACGACCTTTTTAGTCGTCAGCCAATGTGTGAAGCGGTCTTAGCCCAGGGTTTTAATTTTATCTTTGTGTGTTTACCCGAATCGCACCCGGCACTTTACGACTGGATAGCGTTTCAGGCGTCTCATGGCAAGGTAAAGACGATGCAGCGGCAGCAGCGCCGGGGCAAGACCGATGAAGTTTGGCAGTATCGTTATCTCAATGACGTGCCGATGCGAGCCGAGGCTCCTGCGCTATCAGTAAACTGGTGTGAGCTGACGGTAACGCGCATTTCAGATGGGAAAGTCCTCTACCGTAACAGTTGGGTGACCAACCATCACCTCACCGGGCAGCTTGTGATTGAAGTCGCTGCTGCGGGTCGCTGCCGCTGGAAAACCGAAAACGAAAATCACAATGTGTTGAAAACCAAGGGCTATCATCTCGAACATAACTTTGGGCATGGCAAGCAGCATCTATCTGCCTTTTTGTTGACCCTAAACCTATTAGCCTTTTTGTTTCATACTGTCCTTCATCTAGCTGATGAGCGCTATCAGCAGATTCGACAGATTCGCGGTACCCGCCAAGGCTTTTTTCAGGATATCCTGGCGCTCACCAACTACTTGTGGTTTGAGAGTTGGACGGCCTTGCTGGATTTCATGCTAGATCAGTCGAAATCAACCAAACCCATTCGTAGCAATACTTCTTGACGCGTCACTGGCTCATGGACGAGACATGACTCGTGTCGTTTCACAATGTCCGTATCTTGGAATTTGGAATTGCTGCTTATCCACTCACTTTCGCATAATTGCAAGAGTGTTGAAACGAAGTTTTCTCGCTACGTAGGCATCTTGCTACGCAGGCATCTGTGGTGTAGCCGACTCCCTATTGGAGAAAGTACGCCAATCGCTGATCTTATTCTCCTGTAAGACCGATTGAGCCGCATTGATTGTAGCAGGGTCACCCTCTACAATGACGAGGTAGCTGCCATCGTTGTTGACGCGATCGCTATAATACTTCGCCTGATCTTCCGGCAATCCCCAACCGACCAAAGCGCCAAGCAGCCCACCACTTGCAGCACCTATAGCGCCTGCAAATACCGTATTAGCCAGCAAAATACCTAGCTCAGCTACTGGACCAACCCCTGGAATAGCCAGCACGCCCAAGCTACCTATCAGACCAATCGCGCCGCCTGTGACACCACCAATAGCTGCGCTCTCTTTGGCAGACTCAGCCACTTGGCTTTCTTTGTCGGCGTTGAACCCTGGCGCCTTTCATATCACCGGACTCGGTGTTCTTATTCACCACAGAGATCTTGTTCATGTCAAAGCCACTGTCTCGTAGCTTCACTAGTGCTGTCTCCGCAGATCGACGATCCGCAAAAAGACCGACTGCTCGTGTTACTTCAATAGGCATAAAAAGTCTCTAGAATGGGTCACGTCTAATAGTCGAAGATAGCTGTGGGGTTATTCATCCCCACATGGAGTGAGCAAAATATCCGTCATTTGACTTCGTTTTTACCGTACTTTTTACCGTAGGATCCCCGACCGACTTCATCGACCCTTCGGGAATTATTGAGCTGGCGGTGAAGAGAGCAGAGAAGACACACCGCCTTCTGCCTTCACCGCCCTCTCACTACTTTTTCACTGCTCTGGTCTCACCGTTCTGGTCTCACCGCTCCGGTTCCACCGCTCGGGTTCCATCGCTCGGGTTTCATCACTGTCGGTTTCCTACTCTTCTCTTCGCTATGAACAACTACGCTACTCTCCCTACAGACCTGAATGCTCAAGCGCTTCCTAAGCATATCGCCGTCATTATGGACGGAAATGGCCGCTGGGCAAATCGTCGAGGGTTGCCAAGAGTTGCCGGCCACAGGCAAGGGGCAAAGGCGCTAAAAGGCTTGCTGCGCTGCTGCAAAGACTGGGGTATTGGTGCACTGACAGCCTATGCATTTTCTACAGAAAACTGGCGCAGACCGACTGCTGAGGTAGATTTTTTGATGGTGCTATTCGAGAAGCTGCTGCGTAAAGAGCTGTGCGAAATGCACAGGGAAGGCGTGCGCATTCGCTTTATAGGAGATTTGAGCGAACTGTCGCCAACCCTACAAGAAGAGATTGCTAGAGCGACGAAAGAGACAGCACACAATACGGCGATAGAGTTCAATGTAGCAATTAATTACGGCAGTCGCAGTGAGATTATTCAAGCCTGTCAAAAGGTGGCCGCAAAGGTAGAACAAGGTGAAATTTCGGCGGGCGATGTTGATGAAGATCTGATCAGCGCGCACCTGTATACAACAGGTGACGATCCCGATTTGTTGATTCGCACTAGCGGCGAGCAGCGATTGAGCAATTTTCTGCTGTGGCAGCTAGCCTATAGCGAAATGTATTTTACTGATGCGCTCTGGCCAGATTTTGACCAGGCAGCGTTTCACCAAGCGCTGGCAACCTTTCAGAAGCGCGATCGCCGATTTGGTCATGCAAAAGATGCGATCGCAGCACAGCCAAAACAAGCTCAGATACCCGCATGAGAAAGCAGCATTAACAGAGTGTCTATGCTGCGAAGTACGAATCGCAAACAGGCGCTATCTACAAGTTTCGTCTGCAAGCCTTCGTTCACAGGCCTTCGTTCACGGGCCTTCGTTCACGGGCCTTCTACGAGCTTTCTCGCTGCATAAAGCTTAGCCGACTACCGATACTGAGCGCTGAGAGCACACTTCCAGCGCTCATAAAGCTTAAGATGCTGCCCGCACTGCCAACGCTGAGAATACTGCCCGCGCTGCAGATACTGAGGATGCTGCCCGCACTGCCGATGCTCAAAAAGCTACCTACGCTCCCTAAGCTCAGAATGCTGCGGTAGCTCGCGAGGCTCAAGATGCCATTCAGTGGCAATAAATCAACTGGAAACAGAGCTAGCTTACTCAAAGCAGTCGTCGTCAAATTTTGCACTAGCGCTCCTTCTGCGTGGCCCTTATGGTGGACCCTCTGCTGACACACTGTCCACCATAGCATTCGTCTATTTGCTATGGTTCGCTCAATCTCAGGTTCACTCAATCTGACCGGCTTAATCTATCAGAAAAAGATAATCGAGCTAATCAATTGAACTAGTCATCAACATCGGCTTTAATGCTAGGGGGTTTCAGACCATACCGCAGTTATTAAAGAGCACTCAAATCACTCCAAAGGGCAACGCTATGGCAGATCATCAATCAGCACAGGCTTGGCAACGACTGCAAAATGGTTCGGATATTCGTGGGGTGGCTCTTGATGGCGTTGCGGGTGAGACGGTCAATTTGACGCCAGAAGTCGCCTACAAGCTGGGTCAGGCATTTGTGACCTGGCTAACGAAAAAGGTCAACAAGCCTGCTGCTGACTTGGTAGTTTCGGTCGGTCGCGATAGTCGGCTATCGGGACCCGCGCTGATGAGCAGCCTAGCTGAGGGCATGATGTCGATAGGGGCCGCGGTTTACGATTTTGCGATCGCATCCACCCCGGCTATGTTCATGAGTACCGTCATCCCCGGCTACGACTGCGACGGTGCCATTATGCTCACGGCTAGCCACTTACCCTTCAACCGCAACGGCCTTAAGTTTTTCACGCGTCAAGGCGGGCTAAACAAGCCAGATATTACCAAGATTTTAAAGCTGGCGAGTGAGAACAACTTTCTAACAGCAGCGACAAGAGGAGAGATCGAATCGCGCGATTTTATCGCGGTCTATGCGGATGGCCTAGTGCAACAGATTCGGCAGTCGGTAAACCATCTTGAAGATTACGAGCGGCCACTAAAAGGACTTCGCATTGTGGTTGATGCCGGTAATGGCGCTGGGGGATTTTATGCAGATAAGGTATTAGTTCCTCTGGGCGCGGATACTCGCGGCAGTCAGTTTCTAGAACCCGATGGCAACTTTCCTAATCACGTTCCCAATCCCGAAAATGAAGCCGCGATGGCAGCTATTCGGCAGGCTGTACTAGACAACAATGCTGACTTTGGCATTATTTTTGATACTGATGTGGATAGATCGGCGGCAGTTGATCCGCAGGGCAATGAGCTAAACCGGAATCGGCTGATCGCATTGATTTCAGCGGTTGTTCTACGCGAGCATCCAGGCTCTACAATTGTTACCGACTCAATTACATCCGATGGGCTATCGCAGTTCATTGCTGGGCTAGGCGGCATGCACCATCGATTCATGCGCGGCTACAAGAATGTAATCAATGAGGCGATGCGCTTAAGTGAAGCAGGGCAAGACGCTTGGCTAGCCATTGAAACCTCCGGGCACGGGGCCATGAAGGAAAATTATTTTCTAGACGATGGGGCTTATCTGGTAAGTAAGCTGCTAGTGGAGCTGGCGATCGCGCGCCAGTCTAACAAAGTGATCACCGACCTTATTGCCGATCTCAAAGAGCCAGAAGAGAGTAAAGAGTACCGATTAAAAATCCTAAAAGAAGACTTCAAATTTCATGGTAATTCAGTCATTCAGCAGCTACACGACTATGTGGAAGCTCAAGCTGGGTGGCAAGTTGTTCCTAACAACTACGAAGGCCTTCGCGTAGCTTGTACAGATTCGAAGACAGACGGTTGGTTTTTGTTACGCCTATCGCTACACGATCCTGTTTTACCTTTAAATATTGAATCGAACGCGGTTGGAGGGGTAGCGCAGATCAAAAGTTCACTTCTCAGCTTTTTTACCACTGTAGAGAGTCTAGATATCTCAGCGCTAAAATAGCCGCTTAGTCAGCGTCAACCTCTGCTGGCTCTGGAGCCGTAGCGAGTCGCCCGTCTTCCATATAAACAATCCAATCGGCAATATCTAGAATACGATTGTCATGAGTAACCAAAAGAATCGTACAGCACTGCTCTGAGTAGACGTTGACGCGGTAATATTCACCAGCTCACCAGCCGGTTCTAGCCGACCCAAAGCCGTCACCGTCGTGATTTCAGGCATCACAACTTCTGACGGGGCCGCCTCCAGCCTTGCCGCTCGTAGCTGCCATATCCGCCAACTCGCGATACTCATAAGCCCTATCAGCAGGGCTAATAATGCCAAACCCCAGCGGAAAGATGATTTGCTAACAGCGGGCGACTGCTGATTGATAGCCTCTAAGTTTATCGTTGTAGACCTGCCTTTTACAGACCTACTTTTTACAGGCCTATCTACAACTTGATTCAACCCTTTTATATTACTAAACCGTTTAGTAAAGTCAATAGACTAAAGTGTCATTCAAGCAGCTGGCTATTGTAAGAAAATTGGCGGTATCAACCGAAACGATAAGATAAAGGGCAGCCTGATTCAAAACTCTTCATTTTACGGAGCCGTCTGCGTGAGTCGTTCAGCGCAACCTAGTCAAGGTAGCTACGCTAATAGCCAACCGGGTAGGAGCAACCTTGGAAAAAGCCACCGCTATTTTGGCGGGTGCTTTAGAAGTGTTTACCGCGCAGGGATATGCCGCGGCTAGTATGGAGAAGATCGCTAAGACAGCAGGCGTCTCTAAACCAACGCTTTACAAGTACTTTCAGGATAAGGAAGGGCTATTTTCGGCCCTTGTACAGCAGCTAACCGAACGCAATCAAAAGATGCTGCCTCGACTATTGGCCCAGTCAGCCGAGCACATGCCGCCACAGAAAGTGCTGAAGCAAATTGCTATTTTTGCGATTGACGATTTTCCTTGCGACGAGGCGGTTGTAAGGTTAATGCGCATGATTATCGGCGAGTCTGAGCGCTTTCTTGAGCTAGCGCAGACATTTGTGCGTGAAATTGAAAAGCCGCTGCTTGAGACGTTTGCCGCTTATTTTTCCCAGCAGCCGCAGCTACAGCTAGGCGATCCGCTGGTGGCCGCGCAGGTGTTTGCCGGCGCTATTACGCACTACCTAATCATTCAAAGGATTTTGCACGGAAGTGGAATTTTGCCTTTGGAGCGCGATCGCATGATCGATGGCCTCATTCAGATCATTACAGCCAAAGACAATACGGAAAAAACCAGTATCGAGAGCAATAGCTCTCTACCGCAAAGAGGCAGTTAAAAAACTAGAAGTCTCCTTCCGCCACCTGAAATACGCTCAGACCGAGCGATCGCCACCTATCCACCACGCTGTTACGATCATCGAACACTGCAATGACATTGTACCTTTTAGCTAAATACGCCCGGTACATTTCTTCTTTGACGATAGTGTCTTTGCGCATGTCCCCAACAGCTCGCATATGCAAAGCGCTGTAGTTCACACCGTGCTTTTTCAGCCAGCCTTCTGTTTTGGCTTTGGCATCATCTGTCCGGCCAGACAATACGATAATCTTGTGGGTTTCCTGCCACTTCAAAATGGTTTGCAGCACCGGCATATTCGGTAGGTCCCGATCGCACTGGCTAACGTCATAGGGACTGCGATCGCTGATTAGCGCCAGCGTCCCGTCCATGTCTACGACAATCACGTCTTCCAAAGCCGGATCGCGCACAGGTGGCGCAGGTGGCGTTACTTTGGGGCGAAGAAACTGCCGATACATCTGCATAATCACATCTTTGCCCACGGAACGCTGACGCGTCAGATCGCGGCGAATACACTCCTTTACCGGCACCTGCAAAAAGCTGTTGTTCACCTCTACCTGCGCCTGCCCTTTTACTAACTCCGTCACCGTGCGAATATGCTTGGGATGCAAGTTAGTATCATCCACGATCACGTGCTTATCAGCCGCTAGTGCCTCTAAGATAATTAGATTTCGCAGCCGCACGATAAACTTCTCATTTGACTTTGAGTGCTGTGAGTCATAGCACATTTCTCGCAGCAGATCTTTATTTACCCGCACCCAGCGGCCTGCTTCTTTGGTAATTAGCGCCTTAGCCCAGGTAGATTTGCCTGAAGCTGGCAATCCTACAGTCATGATGACTCTTTTCATACCCTCTCCTTTATTGGGCCTGCTGCTTTGAACCGTTTGCCTGAAGCCGTTTGCTCTAGATGCTGCGCTAAACGAGAAGAGCGCCCTAACGGCTCACCTTATGGCACAGTATACCTAGGCACTAGCGTGTATTAGCTCTGCTGTCCTGACCTGTTGTTCTCGTCATTTGTGAAACTGAGCCTGTGAAAGCCAATCCTGCGGTCCTTATTTTATCGCTGGCACCTTGCCTGCTGATGCTCTGCTGGGCTGCGCCTGCATGGTCGGCTGTCTCTGTCGGAACGGATAGCGATCGCACGTCTACCCAGATCGTTTCCCAGCTAGAAACTCAGCCCACCCGCCGCAATCCTTACAGCATCATGGCCGCAGCCAGGCAAAAGCACAGCCCGTTCCAAACCTCAGAAGTATCTATTGGGGGGCAGGAATTCCGCATACCAGAATTCCACATGCCAGAATTTCGCATACCAGAATTTCGCATACAAACGCTCCCAGAATTCACACAGGCATGGCGGCCTTCGCTACCTTCGTTTTCGAGGCGACAGGTGAGGGACCAGGCTTCTCAAGTGCGTGAAAAACTCAAAGCAAGTGTGCGACATTGGCTACGGCAGGTAGAAACCGCAGTGCATAAAAGCGCAGACCGTTTTCGCTGAGATCGATTTCTCCTAATCTATATCCGTGTAGATATTGAAAAAGACGCGCCAGTCTATAGTCTTTTGATAGAGATTTACGCTGGATTACACCAATATGGACTATTCGCTCACCCAAGGTTTATTTGGTAGCTGGAGCAGCATACTTCACACGCTTGTCATTGGTTCACTGTCCTACTTTGGGCTGATCGTATGGCTCCGCATCTCGGGCAAACGTACACTCTCTAAGTGGAATGCTTTTGACTTTGTTGTCACCATCGCACTTGGATCTGTCTTAGCTAGCGCCATGCTAAATAAATCTACGCCTCTCTCACAAGCAATGGTAGGGTTTGGGCTATTGGTAGGCTACCAGTTTTTACTAACCTGGCTTTCGGTACGCACACCTTTTATCCAACGTCTAATCAAGGCAGAGCCGACACTGCTTACCTTCAAAGGGAGGTTGTTAGATAGCGCGCTCAAGGACACACGCGTTGCCAAAGGGGAAGTTCTTGCCGCCATCCGTAACCAAGGGCATAGCAGCATCGAAGAGGTTGATGCAGTCGTATTAGAAACTGATGGCAGCTTCAGCGTGGTCAAAAAGGTAGATATCAATACAGCCTCTGCCTTTAGGGATGTGCGAGGGTTCAAAGAAAATGCTAGGGCTCAGAGCTAAGGAATCTCTCTAAAGGTTGTTAGTAAACTACAGCGACAATTACTTTTGAAAGAGAGCCGGTTATGAAAGAACTCTCTATAGTTGTTGTTGAAAAGACCAAGGAAGAGGACTTTTTCTTATGAAAAACTTTTTGAACCAGACTATTCAGCTTTGTCAACAAACTTTTGGATCTATTGATCGCTCTATGCAAATCGGTAGACGCTTGGTAAGCGCAGGCTTGCTTGCAGTTGTGCTATGGGGTCTGAGTGTACCGGCAGCGCAAGCGGTCCCTTATGAAAAGAATGATGATGGTCGCATACAGACTACTGAGCGCTACGACCAGATTCAGCAGGAAAGGGGCGGCATGAACAATTTTGATGCGGTTGACCCTCGGTTCGATGCCAACGAAGACAAAGCACAGATACTTTCTGACACTGCCAAGCGTAGAGCAATGCAGGCTGATGATCCGCTAGAGACAGCTAGAGAAGCCATCGGCGACTTGAAAGACAAAGTGAGTGATACAGCTTCTGATATAGTGCAGAAGGTCAAGTAGACAAGTCAAATAGGTGAGTCGAATAGGTAAGTTAAGTAGACAAAAGGCAACGAAAGTAGTTTTAATCTAGGCGGCTAGATCAAATACTTAACTTCCCAGACAGCGCTAAATAGTCTGTCTAAATGGCTTGTTAAATGACTTAGACGTGAAGCAACTGGTGAAACTAGTGAATGAAAAGGAATAGTATGCCCTTACTTATTCACCGGGTGCTATTAGCTGTAAGTTCCTAGGCAAACCGTTTGCGCCTGTCTCGCTAGGGTTTGGGGAAGAGGTCGATCGCCGTTCGCGATTGACCTCTTCAGCGTTTTCTGTTTGCCGCTGGGCAGCTTGCCAATCTTCCAACCTAATCTGAGCCGAGTCATAAGCTTCTGCCTGGGAGGGAATTCGATTTGCCAAGCTGATAGCGGTTTCTAAGTCAGCAAACGCAGCAGATTCGGCCTGCTGTAGTAAATTCCAGCTCCAACGGTTAATTTGGCTATTGGCACTGGCTCGGCTGTCGGTGCTTTCAGGCACTTTTAGGGCCAGATCGATCGCGTTTGCCAAAGAAGCGGCGTCGCCCTTAGCGGCCAAGCTAGTTGCTTCACCTAGCCGCTGCCGACCATTCTCTTCTGCTTGCCAGCGACCAATCTCCTCTTGGGCCGAGTCATACAGCACACGGCCTTCTCCAATGCGAGAGGCAAGTGCGATCGCACCAGCCCGGTCGCCTCTATTAGCGGTTTGACGAGCCTGATTGAGAATAGGTTCGTCTTCTATCCGCTGAATCCGGCTAGTCCAACTGGCTATTCGCCTATCGGCCTCATCGGCCAGCGTTCGCCCAGAAGAAACTTTACGAGCCTCTTGAATCGCCGCTCGAAGGTTATCGGCACTGCCAACAGACGCTATCTGATCGGCCCGATCCAAGATAGGTCTATCCTGAGCGGTTTCAACTCGGGTACGCCAGCTGCTAATTTCGGTTGAAGCATTATCCCACTGAGCAGAGTCGCGTGAAATACGCTCAGCAACCTCAATCGCTGCAATCAAATCAGGTGTACTGCCTCGGCTAGCTCTTTCTTTGGCCTGATTGAGTGAAGCAACATCTTGAATTTCGGACTCCCACTGAGCAATTAGCTGCTGCGCTTTTGTATAGCCGGGGCGGTCTTTGCCAAGTGTCTTTAGGCGACTAATTGCGTTTTCTAGGCCGCTAGTATTACCCGTCCAAGCCTGTTGATAGGCAGTAACGAATATTTGAAAATCTGCGACTTCTTCATCTAGATCCACATCTGCCGGAATAGCGTCAAGCATTGCCTGCGCCGCTGATAGCTGCCGATTAGCCAGCAGGTCTTCGCCAACCTCCAGCATTTCTTTGGCAATGTCTTTGCGTTTACCCTGCGCTTCCGCATAAAAAACGCTCTCCTCTCCGATTTCTTTTAGCCGCTTCAGCGCTTCTCTATAGCCTTTTAGCGTACCTTCTTTAGCAAAACCCAAAGCTTCTGACAGTCGTCGGCTGTCTTCACGCGCAAGGCTAATTTTTTTGGTCAGCTCGTTGTACTTTTCGGTTGACCAGTATTTATTATCAACGTCTAGTAAGGCCACAGAAAGCGTGAAAGCCGCCTGAAAGTCTTTCTCTTTGATCTTTTCGATAGCTGTGTTGAATCCGTTTTCGCCTTCTGCCCAAATGGCTTGCCAGCGAGCAACGCGCTCTCCTACCACCGTCGCAGCAGCCGTTTTGGCCGGAATTTTGCGAGCGCTCTCAATTGCTTTTTCTAGCTCACCTTCTTCAAAAGAGCGCTCCGCGAGGTCTAATACCAGCGTCGCCCAGTCTTCTATGCGGGCGTTGATATCGTTACGCAGCGGGTGATCTTCTGGGAGCTGATCGACCAGTGCGATCGCAGCTAGCAAATTTTCCACGTCGCCCTGCGTCGCGTACGATTCTGCACACTGTAAGCGCAAAGAGGCGGATGCGGTGGGCCAAAAAATAGCTCGGCAGTTAGGCAAATTCGGAATGCGAAACAGGCTGACAACAGCCATTGTGCCCGCTGTTCCCAAAATACCAAAAAGGATTAGTACAATAACAGGCCAGCTTTTAAGCCACTTCATGCCGAGTGAAGACGTTGAGACCGAAGAGTCTTGAGGAGTAGGTGACTGAGAATCTTCTGGAATGAGGGGGGCCTCCGGAAGAGACGCCTGAGAGGTAGGCACTTGAGAGGTAGGCACTTGAGAGGCGGGCGCTTGAGAGGCAGACGTTTGGGAAACGGGCGTTTTTCTTTGAAGAGAGGAAAACTGAGGTGGACGGACGGCGCGCGCCGCTGATGACCCTGGTAATGACTCAGGCGATGACTTTATAGGCGGTACTAGCGGCGGCACTAGTGGAGGCGGCACCGGGACAGGCTTACGAGGGCTAGCTGAGTGCGAATCGTGAGACGTCGATGGACGCACTGAACGGTCGGGCAGAGCGTCGTAATCGTCGTATTTCGAGGTCATAGCTGTCCTAGCGATCGCACGGTTGAAAAGACCCTATCAAACATTAACTCACAACGCCATGATGGTATGCGCGAGTAATACAGAATTCGATTGTAACAATTGTTTTGGGCCTAACGGCATACTAGCGGATCTTTAGAACGCGAACGGCTTGCCCTGTCTTGATTAGGGTTTCACCTTGAGGCACGATACCTAGGCCGCTAGTGTTGGCTAAATTGACCAGATTGCCAGAGCTATGGCTGCCTGCTGCTCGCTCAAAGGTATAGCCAGTATCTGCTGCAATGAGCTGGCCCCATAGGTAGGTTTCTCGTCCGCCGCCTGCGCGCAAATCGCTTGTCGCGATCGCCCAGACAAACTCAGGAGACCACGGTCCTAGCTGACCCGACAGCTTAGCGATCGCAGGCGCAACAAACCGCCAGAAGCCAACCATTGCCGAAGCAGGGTTACCCGGTAGACCAAAGTAAAGCTGCGTCTTGCAGCGGCGATCGCTCGGCTTGGCTAGGGGACTAGCCTGTTCATCTGATATTGGGTCAAAAATTGGGTCAAAAGTAGCCACAGTTAGCGGCTTGCCGGGTTTTACCGCCACCGATCGAATGTGCAGCGTTGCGCCTAGTTCGCCAAGCACATCATCTATATAGTCATAGTCGCCCACAGAAACACCGCCCGTTGAGATCACCATGTCGGCTTCTGCGAGGGCGGTCGTAATTGCCTGTTTGACCACCTGTCGCTCATCAGCAACAATGCCTAGCGGCACCGGCACAGCGCCCGTTTGGGCGACTAGAGCCGTGAGCGCATACTGATTAGAATCGACAATCTGTCCCGATTGCAGCGGCTGATCGGGCCGAATTAGCTCACTGCCGGTAGAAAGGATGGCTATCCGCGGTCGCCGATAAACGCCGATCTGGGTTTGCTGGGCGGCGGCTAGCAGGGCAATTTCGGCGGGAGCGATCGCTCGTCCGGGCTCTAGCAGCGTTGTCCCAGCTTGGTAAAAGCTGCCGCGATGACGGACAAAAGACTGAGGCTCTGGCGCCTGCAAAATGGTGACGCGATCGCCTTTGCGGACAGTTTCTTCTTGCATCACGACCGTATCGGCCCCAGGCGGCATCATCGCTCCCGTCAAAACTCGCGCCGCCTGACCTATAGCCACCGTTTTCGTAGGAGACCTTCCTGCCGGAATCTCTTCAACCACTGTCAGCGTTGTCGGCACCTGCTGCACGTCACTCGCTTTGAGAGCGTAGCCATCCATTGCCGAATTGTCCCAGTGCGGAAAATCTAGCTCACTCACAATAGGAACCGCTAAAATTCGATCGAGACAATTCTCGGGCGCGAGGTCTACCGTTTCGACCGCTCCTACTGGCACGACCAACGTAAAGATTAGCTGCTCAGCTTCAGTCGCAGAGAACATAAGTAGAGAAAATAGAAAGCATCCAAAAGCTATCACAGGCTAACCCCTCCCAAGAGGAAATTTGTCCTAGCCGTGCGACATTTAAACGTCGAGATAAAAGTCGAGACAGCTCGCCCCCACCCTCACCGCCTAAAGCAGTTCCCCTCTCGGGAGGGGTGCCCGCAGGGTGGGGTGGGCTGGTAGTAGGTCATAACCGATGTCTCATACCTGCACACGGTAGCCTCTCTTGACCTCTCACTCCCGAGCCTTGTCCCTTAGCCCCTTACCCTAGCCTCTTAAAGAGTGAGTCCCCTACTATGCAAACCGCGCCCCACCAAGTTCAGCAAACTCCTAACAAGCGGCAGTCAGACCAGCTAACTCATGCAGAGTCAAAGCAGTTAGAGCGAGCGCTACCAGATATTTTGCGATCGCGTCGATTGAACCTTTCTCGGCTGATCGATTTTCCAGTTTTGCTATGGTCTGGGGTCTCCAAACCGCGTAACTTTACAGCTAACACCTATCCCTTCAGGGCCAGCAGCCATTTTCTTTACTTTGCCGGTGTCCCCCTCGAAAACACCGCCATTCGCCTAGACGAAGATCGCCTGATTCTCTTTATCGACAACAGCAGCGCCGAAGACGATCTGTGGCACGGCCCTACCCCTAGCCGTGACGACATCGCCCAGCAGATTGGCGCAGACGAAGCGCGACCGCTGGCAGATTTGGCCGACTTCGCCCAGGGAGCAGCGACCCTAGGCACCCAACACGAAGCCGTTCGCGCTATGGAAAAGACCCTTCTGAAGAAAGGAATTGTCCTACAGCGGCACCATCCTATGGGCAATCAGGATCTCGAAAAGGCGCTGGTGCAGCTGAGGATGATTCAAGATAGCGGGGCGATCGCGTCTATCCGTAAAGCGATCGCGGTCTCTATTCGCGCCCACAAAGCAGGCATGGTAGCTACTTACAGCAGTAACGATTCTGTTATTACCGAAGCCCACATTCGAGCAGCAATAGAAGCCGTCATCATCGGGCACGATATGAGCTGCGCCTACAACAGCATTGTCACTATTGCCGGAGAAGTTCTACACAACCACCGCTACCACAACCCGCTTAGCCCGCACGATCTGCTGCTTGCAGATGTTGGTGCAGAAACGGCTGACGGCTGGGCATCCGATATCACGCGCACCTGGCCAGTCAGTGGCAAATTTTCCTCTACTCAGCGAGATCTGTACGACGTCGTACTAGCAGCGCATGATATCTGCATAGAAAAAGCGAAACCAGGCGTTGAGTATCACTCTATTCACTTGACTGCCTGTAAAACCATTGCCACCGGACTGGTAGAGCTTGGCATTTTAAAGGGAAACCCAGAAGATCTAGTGGCTCAAGATGCGCACGCCCTATTCTTTCCGCACGGCGTTGGCCATTTGATGGGATTAGATGTGCATGATATGGAAGATTTAGGAGACTTATCGGGCTATGCGGAAGGCCGGGTGCGCAGTGACCGCTTTGGTTTAGCATTTCTCCGACTTAACCGCCCGCTAGCAGCAAATATGGCCATCACAATAGAACCTGGGTTTTATCAGGTGCCTGCGATTTTGAACGATCCAAAGAATCGCGATCGCTACGCTGATATGGTGAACTGGGAACAGCTAGCCAAGTTCAGCGATGTTAGAGGTATCCGCATCGAAGACGACGTTTTGGTCACGGCGACGGGCAATGAAGTGCTCAGTAATGAGTTACCTACCGCAGCTACCGAGATTGAAGCGCTAGTTCAATCAAACTCTCGGTAGCCGCGCCGACAGGCTTCTTACCACCACAGCTCTGCGTGTAATCATTCCACCAGCTGCGGCAAATCAAAGCGGTTGGCTAGAGACTCGTGCAACCGAGCCTCCAAAGGGCTCGCTGTCTTCTTGAGGTACGTCCGAACTATTGTTCGCTTTCATCCTCTTTTTATCTAAACCTATCATTCAAAGGTTGTTTCATATACAGCATTTTGTTGAAGGCTGTCTTGTCTAAGAATTTTGTTTAAGAGTTTTGCTCAGGACCTGTAGCAAGATACTACAGCACTGTTCAGGATTCAAAATGCATGATATAAGAGATTTCTATATAGAGCCAGAGCCAGCTGCAGTACTAAAGTTTTATCCCTATAGAAAGGCATTCGTGAACCTAATACTTTCCCAGCATTAGTAAGCTTTCGTACTGATTTTCTATTATTAACTATCTAGACTACACCCTAGGCTGAACTCAATAAGAGCCGCTTTAAGATCCATTTAACTTTTAGACAGGATAGTGCCAAACTTATGGCTTTCAGAGAATGTTATAGGATTAAATCAGGCATGATAATCGTTAGCAGCCTCCCCAAGAAAGGTTCGGTTACCACACTTAGTAAACAATTAGAGAAAAGCTCAGAATCCTACTAAGATAAGAATCAAGCAAACATATCTACATTAGATTGAAATCAACTGTCTAGTTAAATGTCTAGCTACTAGTGAGGATGCACGAACAATCTATCAAAAGTTGCCTTTATCTTTTCCTTTGAACTTAGTTTGTTCTTGACAGCTGTCGACAGCTAGTTTAGTGACTACGCGAAGATGACGCAGACAGACTGATACGAGTACAAGCAGATACGAGTACAAGCAGATACGAGTACAAGCAGATACGAGTACAAGCAGATACGAGTACAAGCAGATACGAGTACAAGCAGATAGATGAGAGTTAGATAGCTCAAAATAAAACGCGATCGCTATATTCAATCGAAGACAAAAGAAACAAAAGCAGAAAAACAAAAACAGAATATAGAGAACAAGGATAGGCACCGAAAGATTAAGCACTGAGAAGCTCGTATCTATCCCGCTGTAGAGCGCTATAGCAAGACAGCTGCCTTTGCGTAAATTCGTTAAACAGTTTGCTCTAAAAACGTTTCTAACAAACAGCAAGATCTCTTCCATGCGGCCAAACAATTGAAAAATCAACTACTGAACGCGCTCTCGTCTGAGCTTAGACAAACGCTCGCAGCACACTGGAAACGCGTTGTTCTCAAGCAAGGAACTGTTCTTCATAGACCAGGTGAGACAATTAACGCGGTCTATTTTCCGCTCGACTGCCTGCTTTCTATCACTATTACAATGAGTGACGGCAGGACTGCTGAAACTGGCCTAGTTGGCAATCGCGGCGTACTAGGCATCAACGCCTTTATTGATTCTCAAGCAACAACTCAAACAGAATATGTCGTACAGGTGGCAGGTAACGCAGTTCAAGTAGAGACGGCTGTAGCTTACAAGCTATTTCGTGAATACCCGGAGCTGCGAGACACTATTCTAGGCTACAATCAGGCATTCATCGCACAGCTTTCTCAGACCACAGCCTGTAATCGTCTGCATTCGTTGGAACAGCGTCTCGCCCGCTGGCTATTAGAAGCTGAGGACGGATTAGAGGCAAACTACATCCCCCTTACCCACAAGTTTGTCGCGCAAATGCTAGGCGTCCGCAGAGCAGGCGTAACTGAAGCAGCCCAGAAGCTACAGGAGCAAGGTTCTATTCAGTATCGTCACGGCAACATCCATCTGCTTAATAGAACGCTTTTAGAATCATCTGCCTGTGAGTGCTTTGGCGTTGCTAAAGGCGAGTACGACCGACTTTTGGGAGTCAGAGAAAGGCTGGTAGAAAAGCCAGAGGATAGGTCAGAAGAAAAATCGGAGGAGAAGCCGAAAGAAAAGCCGAAAGAAAAGCTAGAAGATAGATCTAATTCAGGCGCTGAGGAAAAGCTTAGAGAAGGCGCTGAGGAGAGGGTATAAGCAAAGGGCTAGAAGACTTGTTTACCCTATAGCGTTCTTTGCTTACGATATTCCACTGGCAATCTCAGGCGTAGAAACGACAGCAGGTACAGCGTCAGCATCTCTAGTGGCGATCACCTCAGCGATTTGAGCCTCGATTTGATCTTTGACAATTTGGCGATACTCCAAGAAGTGCTCAATTTGGGCGCAAACTGTGAGATAGCTAGCAACACCGCCTCGATTGTGCCTAAACATTTCCCAAAGATAAATCCAGAAGGTAGAGCGGGTCTCGCGCTCGATGCCTTGCTTCCAGCAGACAATGGCGAGCGCTTTGAGCAGATGCCAGTTGAAGGGCTCTTTAGCAGATTTGGGCTTAGGAGGGCGCTTGTTTTCATTGTGGCAGGGAGCTTCGCCTAAGATACGGTAGTGGCGATAGCAGCGGTCCAAGTATTTTTGAGGGTCGTAGAGGTTCCAAAAGGCGTCGACGTATTCTTGAGCTACATCTTCTACAGGGCGCGTAGGAACAAAGTTCATCAGTGTGGTCTGATGAATGTTGGCAGTTTCTTGACCCGCTAGCAGGCGACCTTCTTTTTCTAGGCGAATCCACAGCGCCGTATCAGGTAGGGCTTGCAGCATACTGAAAAGAGCCGTGGGGACCGAGCATTTTTCAACGAACTGAACGATGCGATCGCCTGCCCCTTTCTTTTCGCCATCAAATCCGATAATAAAGCCAGCCATCACCCGAATACCGCTGCTAGCAATCTTGTGGATCGACTCGCTGAGCGGATCGCGGTTGTTCTGAAACTTTTGCGTCAAAGCTAAGCTCGCTTCGTCCGGCGTCTCTACACCTAAAAAGACTGCGCCAAAATTACACGCTGTCATCAAATCCATCAGATCTTGATCTTGGGCAAGATCCACCGAGGCTTCTGTCGAGAAGGTGAAAGGATAGCCTTTTTCTTTCATCCAAGGCACCAGCGCTTCAAGCATCAGCTTGACATTACGCTTGTTGCCAATGAAGTTGTCATCGACCATAAAGATGCTGCGCCGCCAGCCCAAATCATACAGGCACTGCAGTTCAGCCAATAGCTGCTCAGGTGACTTAGTTCTAGGCTTGCGGCCATACAGCACAATAATGTCACAGAATTCGCACTGAAACGGGCAGCCACGAGAGAACTGAACCGCCATTTCCGAATAGGCGTCTAGCTTAAGCAAGTCAAAGCGAGGCACTGGGCTAGTGCTCACATCAGGCCGCTCTAGCGCCCGAAACGTTCCTTCGGTTTCACCTCTCTCAAGAGCTTCGACCAGCATTGGCAGCGTAATCTCGCCTTCATCGAGTACGCGAAAATCCGCGCCAGCCTCTATGACTTCATGGGGCAGCGCCGTTGCATAAGGACCACCGACCGCGACCGACTTACCCCGCCGCTTAGCTTCTCGAATCTGCGCTAGCATGTCAGGCTTTTGCACGATCATGCCAGAAAATATGACCAGTTCTGCCCAGTTCCAATCAGCTTCGGTTAACGCTTCTACGTTGCGATCTACCAAGCGCAGATCCCACGACTGGGGCAAGATACCGGCTACTGTCACAAGTCCTAAAGGTGGCAAGATAGCTTTGCGTCCCGCTAGTTCAATCGCTTTGTCAAATGACCAAAAGCTCTTAGGAAACAGCGGATAGATCAGTAGAGCTTTCATAAAGACACCTGGTCTGATAAAGAACTATGAAAATTGGGCTTATATAAAAGTTGAGCTTATGAAAACTTAGCGAGAATATTGCGTGAATATGCTTAAGTCTTGCCTACCGTAGCACGTCGCAGATGAGTCGGGTGATGATTACAGCCAGTTGCAAGGGGAGATGAAGTTCCAAAAGCACATCATAGCTGAGTACATTTGTCTATCTTAAAGCTGCACTTTATAGCAGTTTGAAGCCGCGCCTTATAGCAGAATTAGCAGTCTTAACAATGAAATCTTTTTTCGTTTTATAACCTGTCAAGCCTTTTCTAGCTCCAATCCTCTCCTTTTTTCATCCAGGTGGGTGTAAAAACGGTCTCTGTACGATGAATCTCTCGGGTCTTTTCAAACAGCTCAGCTTCACTTAAGCCTAGTTTAGTCAGCATTTTATCGAGATCGTTTTGAATGTCGCGCGCGCCTTGAAAGCCATCGTAGCGAATTCTCAATCGCGCTAGCTCTGCAAGGTTCAAGCTGTCAGCCGTGCCAGTCATAATCGAATTAAGCGTTTCTCTATCTTTCTTGTACTGAGGATGTAGATAGTCTTTGTTACTTGTTGTATTAGCCATAGATTTTCTTTAATAAATTTTTAGTAGGTTTTCCAAATTCTTTTGACTCTTGTTCTTTCAAACCTTTAAGCGATCTGTTCAAAACCTATTTAGAATCGGAGATGGAACAGAATTATCGCTAGCAGAATTAATATGACTAATCAGCGCAAAGCGCACTCGCATGGTGACGAATGTGGTCTTCCATGAAAGTTGCGATAAAGTAATAGCTATGGTCGTATCCAGATTGCATTCTTAGGGTTAACGGCTGATTGTGGTGCTCGCAGGCCGCTTCAAATGCCTTAGGGAGAAGCTGGCCGTCTGCCAGAAACTGATCGGATTTGCCCTGGTCAATCAAGAGGGTTCCGGCTGTTTGATGGCCGGCTTTGACTAGCTCGGTGGCATCATAAGCGGCCCATTTGGCTTTGTCTGCGCCGAGGTAGCCAGTAAATGCTTTTTGACCCCAGGGACATTGAGACGGGGCGGCAATCGGTGCAAAGGCTGAGATAGAAGCGTATTTGTCTGGATTTTTGAGGCCGCAGATCAAAGCGCCGTGTCCGCCCATCGAGTGACCCGTGATGCCGGCGCGATCGCCTTTCACCGAAAAAGACTGTCGAATAAGGTTAGGTAGCTCGGCGGTTACATAGTCGTACATACGATAGTGCTGAGCCCAAGGAGATGCGATCGCATCTACATAAAAGCCCGCTCCCGAACCAAAGTCCCAGCTATCGTCTTCACCAGGAATAGTCACGCCGCGCGGACTTGTATCTGGGGCCACCAGCATCAGGCCACACTCTGCGGCATAGCGCTGAGCATTGGCTTTCTCCATAAAGTTCTTTTCAGTGCAGGTTAGCCCAGAAAGATAGTATAGGACGGGCACAGGGCCTGCTTCCGCCTGAGGCGGCACATATACAGCGACATTCATGTCGCAGTCGCAAGCGTCAGAGCGATGTGTATAAAATCGGGTGGTGCCACCAAAGCTTCGGGTACGTGATTTTTCTATTAGTGGCATCGCTAGTTAAGTTGCTGGTTAGGTTGCTACTGGTTAGGTTGTTGCTAATTGAGTTGCTAATCGAAAGTAGAGCTCAATCGTACAGAACAACGCTGCGAATCGACTCGCCCCGATGCATCAGGTCGAACGCATCGTTGATTTTCTCTAGCGGCATGGTGTGAGTAATCAGATCGTCGATATTGATTTTGCCATCCATGTACCAGTCCACAATTTTAGGGACATCGGTGCGGCCTCTTGCGCCCCCAAAGGCGCTACCTTTCCAAACGCGCCCGGTTACGAGCTGAAAGGGCCGGGTGCTAATTTCCGCGCCCGCTTCGGCGACACCGATAATAGTGCACACACCCCAGCCTTTATGACAGCACTCTAGCGCTTGACGCATGACGTTAACGTTGCCGATGCACTCAAAAGAATAGTCTGCACCGCCGTCTGTTAGCTCTACTAGGTGATCAACCAAGTCACCTTCGATTTCTTTAGGATTAACAAAGTGCGTCATGCCAAATTGAGCTGCGATCGCTTGCTTATCCGGATTCAAATCCACGCCGATAATCTTGTTGGCCCCTACCATCTTTGCTCCCTGAATCACGTTCAGGCCAATACCGCCTAAGCCGAACACCACCACATTGGCACCCGCTTCCACCTTGGCGGTAAATAGCACCGCGCCTACACCCGTCGTCACCCCACAGCCGATATAGCAAGCCTTATCGAATGGCGCATCCGAGCGAATTTTAGCTAGTGAAATTTCGGGCAGCACCGTGTAGTTAGCAAACGTTGAGGTGCCCATATAGTGATATATCGGCTCACCTTTAAAGGAAAATCGGCTAGTGCCATCAGGCATCAGGCCCTTACCTTGGGTAGCGCGCACTGCCTGACAAAGGTTTGTCTTCTGGCTAAGGCAGTAGGCGCACTCCCGGCATTCAGCCGTGTATAGCGGAATCACATGGTCTCCAGATTTAAGGCTTTTTACCCCAGCGCCCACCTCTCTGACAATACCCGCTCCCTCATGACCCAAAATCGACGGAAACAGGCCTTCAGAATCTTTGCCTGAGAGCGTATAGGCATCCGTATGACAAACGCCTGTTGCCTTGATTTCGACGAGCACCTCGCCAGCCTTAGGCCCTTCTAGCTGAACAGTCTCTATGCTAAGAGGCTTGTTTGCTTCGAATGCGACCGCTGCTTTCACGTCCATAGCTACCGACTGCTGTTTGCTTTCAACTTGAGTATTATCGCGAAGGTGACAAGCGGTAAATAGGCCCAAGATACAAATCAATATCTTTGACGATTAATCCCAGCGCCGCTTCGCGAAAATATCTCCGAAAATAGCCACTAATATGTCGTATTCGTAAGTAGCACCCCATCTAAACAGCACACTATACGGCTCTAGCATATATCCCACCCTATATACAGTCACATAGTGCACTCGACTTAACGGCCCCCTACTTTAAGATCTAGGCGATATCTAGCCAACATTCAGACAATATTTGAATTTAGTGGATATACCTTAAACCGCTTTCAGCTATGCAAGATCAACACCGCACAAAAGGCTCCTCAGAACACCTCTTGAAGGGCTTCTCGAAAGGCTTGTCAGTCAGCCTCTGCGCCCTGACGCTTGGCTTATCGCGCCCTGCGACTGCTCAGGTATCACCACAGCAGACTATGCTCGATACTCTCAGCGGATTCTGCAACCGAGCCACAGAAATCAGCTACCGCTCGCATCAGCTAATCTCACCGGACGGCCGTATTCGCGTTCATGCGGAAGGCCTGCTGCGCAAAGTCGTCAACCCCAACAGCCCACTCAGGCAGACAGACACTAACCGCACCTGCTATTCAGATGCTCGCCACACGCTCGCTCGCCAGCTAGTAATCGAAACTGAGAACGAAAGCTATCGGCTCGTGGATGAGCCCTATGAGGAAGGCTACGTGCTGTATCAGCCACAGGCGTTTTCTTCCAATAGCCGATTTTTGGCGCTTGAGATGCAAATTGCCTACACCAGCGACAGGCCAGGTAGCTACGTCATTTTTGTTGATGCAGAAAACGACAGAACGGTGCGAATTCGCAACATGTGCGGAAATCTTGGCTTTCAAAACTATATCGGCTTTCTCTCCGACCGTGAAGCTGTCGTCCACTGTCAGAATAGTAGGGGCACTGCTAATTGGTTTGAAGCAGTCGATCTATCGAGTGGCCAGGTGAGTCAGCTTTCTAGCAGACCTGATGATATTGCTGGCTATGGCCGAATTGCAGGCGACTTTGAAGTGGTTGAAACGCAGCTATTCCGGTAGGTCATTACTTCTACACGACTATAAAAGGTTTTAAGACTGTAAGAGACGTTCCTTTAGGCTAAGGGGGTCAGTTGTATGATTTGTCCTGGTAAGCCACTTGTTTTGCTCATGCGGTAGATAGATTGGAGATACCATCCGTCTACAACTTTTCTTTCGACACATGAGCTATGAAGATATTGCCTCGCCTGGTGCCTGCGCTGACACTGTCTCGATTCTGGAGGGCGTCGCTTGCATTAGTCGGGGGTCTGGCCGTATTAAGCCAAGCTGACGCGGCATTAGCGGGCATCTGTCGCGTTGAACTGCCGGGCAAAATTGATGCGATCGCTAACGGCTACACGCTCAACGGTGCCAATGTCGGCATCCTGATCGAAGACATCAATCCCGACACCCGCACCCTGTACGCTCGCCACGCTCAAGAGAAGCTTGTCCCCGCCTCTAATGTCAAGCTGCTGACGACCGCCGCTGCGCTCCAGAACCTTGGCCCCGACTTCAGCATTCGCACCTCCGTCTATGGCCAGCCTAGCAGCGCTACCCAAGACCTCTACGTTATCGGTCGCGGCGATCCTACCTTCACCAGCTATCAAATCAACCTGCTCTCTAGTCAGCTAAAGCAGCAGGGCATTCGCCAAGTCAACAGCCTTACTGCTATCGACAACTACTTTACTGGCCCCACAGCAAACCCCTACTGGGATGAAGAGGACTACCGGGCAGGCTACGGCGCCGCTGCCAACAGTCTGATTCTCAACCGCAACGAACTTAGCTTTACGGCTATTCCCAGCAGAGTCGGACAGCCACTGAGCATCGTTTGGGACCGGCCTGAATTCGCTCGCGGCTGGCAGATTGAAAATAACTCTCGCACCGTCAGCGGCGGCAACGAATTCATTGACGCTGGTCAAAAACCGGGCCAAAAAATAATGAATGTCCGCGGTCAGCTCATTGCTGGTTCCGCATCTGAAAACACCTCTATCGCCCTGCTCGATCCTGGTAGCTACTTTGCTGAGCAGTTTCAGCAGAGCCTCAGCGCCTATGGATTAGGCAGCGCTAAGGCTGGGGCCACTATCGCTAACCCGCCCAGTGGCCTGGTGGAACTCGCCGCCATCCAATCGCCGCCCTTGCGGGCCTTTATCGATCCGACCAACCTCTACAGCGTCAATATCTACGCCGAGTCCATGCTCAAAACCCTAGGCCGCAGTGTAGAACCCGCTACACCAAATGCTTACGAGAGTGGAGCCGCCGCCGTTGAGCGCATTCTCACAGATCTTGGAGTCGCACCTGATAGCATAGATATTGTTGATGGCTCTGGCCTTTCTCGCCAAAACCGAGTCACCCCCGAAGCCTTTGTTGACACGCTTCAGGCGATGGCTAAAACCGGCAATGACAGCATTTACCGCAACTCTTTGGCCGTTGCCGGACGCAGCGGCACTTTGCGCAATCGGATGCGTGGCACCGCTGCCGAAGGCCGTTTTCAGGGGAAAACCGGTACGCTCAGCGGAACCTATACCCTCAGCGGCTATCTTAATCCGGCCAATCATCCACCGCTAGCGCTCAGCATCATAGTTAATGATACGAATGCTAAGGGACGGGATGTTCGTAGCTTGATCGATCAGATTGTGACGCACGCCGCCAATCTAGATGACTGCTAGCTTGTTCAGGTAGCTTGTCTAGGCGGCGATCACGTCCTAATCTGGCAACTCTATCTAATCGACTTTAATCTAATCAACTCTATCTAATCGACTCTACCTGCACGTATTGACCGGTCAGTTTGGCCAACTGTTGAACTAGCAGGCTTAGGAACAGCCCGACGTCGGTGACAACACCGATTGATTCTACTGAGCCGCGATCGCTCAGCTTAGTCACCACTGCCGGGTTGATATCCACGCAGACCATCTTCACCCCGGCAGGTGTCATGTTCCCGACCCCAATTGAGTGCAGCATGGTTGATAGCATCAAAATCATATCAGCCCCTTCAATCAGTTTGGCATAGTCGGCCTGCGCCTCTAGCAGATCCATTTTGGTGTCGGGCAAAGGACCATCGTCGCGAATAGAGCCCGCTAGCGAAAAGGGTACGTTGTTCTTCACGCACTCGTACATCACGCCGCTCGTCAGCTCACCGCTTTCTACGGTTTTGGCAATGCTACCGTGACGACGAACGGTGTTGATTGCCTTGAGATGGTGGCGGTGACCACCGTGAACCGAAACGCCCCGTTTCATGTCCATACCCAAAGAGGTGCCCATCATCGACTGCTCGATGTCGTGAACAGCGATCGCGTTTCCGCCCAGCAGCGCATGCACATAGCCGCCTTTGATCAGCTTTCTTAGGTGTTCACTGCCGCCTGTGTGAATCACAACCGGACCAGCGGTTACAACAACCTTGCCGCCGCGATCGCGAATCTGGCGCAAATCCCAGGCAATCTGTTCAACCACTAGCTCCACCCGGCGCTCGCTCGAAACTCCTGCGCCCATAAAGCTAAACTCGTCGCTGCTTTTCTTCTTCAGCGAGTTAGCCTGACGAATGGTGTGAATGCCTTGAGAACCTACTACGACTTCTTCACCAACCTTTAGATCTCTTAGCAGCTTGCAGTGGGCAGTAACTTTACCTTCGTTTTTCGTAATAGCGATCGCGCCATCCATCCGCTGCCCCTGCACCAAAAACCAGTGGTCGCCTATCAGGACCTCTGTCGGGTAAATAGTCGTCACATAGAAGTCATCGGGCGCAACTCCATCTTGAACAACAGGCTCTAACATAGCGGCTGTTGACTCGCGCGGTACACTCACCGCACCGAGATCAATTAGCTGAGCCATGATGTCATCCATCACCGTGCCATCGGGTGCGCTCACCTTCACATCGGCAACTGACTTGTCATTGCGCTGCTTACCCAGCTCAAAGTTCAATACTTGAAAACTGCCGCCGCCGCTGACAATCGTATCTAGCGCCTGGTTCACCAGCCCCGAATCGAGCAGATGCCCCTCCAAATGAATCACCCGACTTTTAATGGTCGAAGTTTGTGGGCTAGCAAATTTGGGTTCGGTTGTTTTTAGCGTTAGGCACTTAGCCGCACCACCCGCTTTCAAGAATTCGGTTAGCGGCGTTTCTACCACCTCAAATCCACAGTCGGCTAGCTTTTGCTTAAGGCGATCGCTTGCCTGGTTCATCACCACCGTCTGGCCGACATTCACCGCATTGCAGGCAAACACCACTGCATCGACCTCATCAATCGTAATCCGCTTATCAGCCGGTACGCGCATTTCGATCAGTCGGTTGGAGTAATCGTCAAACGCGCCTGGGTAATAGAGCAAATAGCCATCGGCTAAAGGACAAAAACAGGTGTCCAGGTGATAAAACCGACTGTCTACCAAACGCAGCGAGACCACTTCTACTTCCAGCCACTCTGCCAAATAAGCGTGAGAATCTAGCTCCGATCGAAACCCATAGCCAGCCCACAGCCAGCCGCCTGTGCGATCAAATAGAGCATCACCCGCACCTTCAAACGGCAGGCTTTCAGGCAGCGTATGCACTGTATAGCCATTGTCTTCAAACCATTGTTGAAAATAGGGCTCTTCGCCCTGACGCTCCGGGTGGAAAAATCGGCTCAAGACAACCTGATCGCCCAGCACCAATCCTGCGTTGGCCGTAAACACCATATCAGGCCAGCCCTTTTCCGGCGTGACTAACTCTACAGTGGCGTAGTCTTTGAGTACTTTATGAAGCTTATTCCACTGCTCTTCTGCCAGATCGCGCGACGACCGATGAATGTTGCCTTTCATCCAGGGATTGATAACATAGTCAACATCGTAGTGGTGGGGCGGACACATTAAAATATTCACAGCATCAGTCATAAAAATCATCCTCCAGTAGGGCGCTCGTACAAGGCTCAAATAGAATTGAACTTCAATGTGTCAGTCATATTTTGGCCAAACCTACAGACTACAGATAAATCTAGCTAAATGCTCATTTATTTTTCCTAGCTTTTCGTGTACCTGGCTCCGTATTTTTACGCTCTTTTTACGCTCTATAGCTAGGTGAGGACTTAGGCAAGGAGCTAGGTGAGTTAGGCGTAAATAGATAAGCGCTGATAGAAGACAGATGCTGTGGAAGAAAAAGCTAGACGACGAGTCGGTGCTTTTTGTTGTCAGGAAACCATGACTATCGGATGACTAGGGTCCAAAACTGTGCTGTACAATACTGTTGTTGCTAATAAAGCAGCACCGACATAGCTCGTTTATATCTGGCTTATTTATTTTTGAAAAAGTCTCTTTTGATAAGGTCTTTATCGATAAGATCTACTTCTAGCAAGATCTGCCTCTAGCAAGATTTGCCTCTAGCAAACAGTGGATTCATTTGTTCCATTTCTTCATTCCAACGTCTGGGAGAAGTGTTGTAAGCAGATTAGTACACTCTTGTTCAAGCAGTCTTTATTAATACAATTTTCTCAGCTGCACATCTTACAGAATCGATGTCCCTTTAAACAGAACGGAATCTTTGAAGGCGTGATACTCGAAAGACGCGATGTTCTTCGACTTTCTAATCCCTTTTACATAGCAGAAATGTTGGCAACTGTCTGTCAGTGGGTACTTGCTTGTTAGTTACTTATGCTTGCTGATTGCTTAATTGAGAGAAACCAAGCCGTAAGCCGGATTAAGTAGAACATATCGAGTGAATCACTATCAAAGAATTGTTTAAGGACTCATTGAGAGATTGTTAAAAAGTGGAGGTGCCCATTGTGCCGTTGCCCTACACTATTATCTCGTTTGGTCGAACGGAGCTCGTGTAATGGCGCTCTTCATTACTTGCATTTTTTTGTTTACTGAATACACTGTTACTTCAGAGCTGCTTTAGAAGATTATGTTCTCACGAAAGATTTTCTGAAGTACGATTAGCTCAACGTCAATTCATGTCTTGAGGACATCTACCATGCTTCAAACACGTCAGCGATATTCTATTCAAGTGCTTACGGAAGAGGTTCAATCGTTAGTGGCCAGAGGTGCTGTCAACAAGAAGACGCAGCTATACAGTCTTTCTCGATGCTTTGGTGACGATGACTGGCAAGAGATAGAGCATATCTTGACGCTCAACGAGTATCTGTTGAGAGATCCAGTTGGCGATCTGATTGGAGCCGAGTCTTGGCTAAACGATTAGCTGCAGTGAGCGTACAGATGCAATAGATAGCTAACTATCTTTAGCTAAGCGCAACGATAAAAAAGCAGCGGTCTAAGGGGTAATACGATTCTCCTTTTAGACCGCTACTTTTTTGCTGAGATCCTCTGACAGCGGTAGACTTTCGAGACATTAATTTGACTTACCAGTTCAATCTCATCAAGTTAATCTCAATGGCCACTTGCGCGACCAACTCCTGGGACTAATCTAGTTCCAAGTTAAACACTGTTATTCTGTGCACTTAGCAGACGGCTTGTCATCGTTCGCTTTGTCAATCAGATAGAGCATTTGATAGGGATTATCTACTTTTCTAGAAGCGTTTTTCAGCTCTAGTCCAATAACTTTCCCATCTTCGTCATAGTCTAAAACAAGCCCTGGAGCGATTTGAGTTGTTTCTTCAACAACGGTTTGTTTAAAGGAAATCTGTAAGATGTCCTTATCTGAGTCATAAACTATTTTCATTAGACGATTGCTTTAGGACACTTGCTGAACCGGAATTTAACTGATTATAAATCAATTGTTAAAGACAAACCGATCTGAAATATTGGACTAGCCTAAAATATTGGATTGTTGCAGCTAGAATGCTGCATCTGGGTAAATGCCTTGTACGCTGGTTATGTCTCCAAGTAGTGTTTATCGATATCTGATTCTATATGGTTACTTCTGAGCAGGTGTCATCTGGGTTGCCTCAACGACATTCCACGATTCGGCCAGTAGGCGTATATATGCTTTCTGGATTAGCAACTAATGAGCAGCAGCTACTAGCTGTAGATACGGTTCGTGGGTATCTAGTTGAGATCAACCCGCTGACTGACCGCACAACAATATTGAATCCGTATACGGTAGAGGATTGGGTAGGGAGCTCCGGGTTAGACATCTGGCAAGAAACACTGTGGTTTGTACGCGACCAGCTGATTTTTTGCTGTGATGTGAATACGCTGCTGCCTGAGGTATTTGCTCGGCTGCCCTACGATGTCAATGGGGTAGCGGTCTGGGAAAACAAGGTCTACGTAACTTGCCAAAAGTCAGGATATATTCACGTATTCGCGCGCGACACGGGTGATTTCTTGGGTAAGTTTCGACAGCCGGGAATTGGCCGTGAAAATATAACTATCTGCGAGGATGGGCTGTGGGTGTGCGATCGCGAAGAACAAACCGTCTATCGGTTGAATTTAGAAACAGGTGAGGTTGAGTTGAGTATGCTCACACCGTTTGCCTCACCAACGGGCATTACTTTTTTTGACACGGTAGCTGATGACTCAGCTGATACAGAAAGCGCAGGTCAGGGCACGACCGAACGTCTTTGCTACATCGCTTACGCCCACGAAGAAGCCTATATCCGCGATGACCCCAACGCTGAATCACCCTATCAGCTAGCATTTCGCGATCGCACCTTCATCCACCCCCTATACTTTCACCAGCCAAAAGGACAGCCCTACACGCTCTCAAATGGTTATCTAGTCGAGATTTCCTATGCCGAAGAGCTACTGCCGCTAGAGCCCTATCTACTCAACAATATAGAATGGCGCATCGCGCTGCCTTCTGATACGCTGCGCCAGAAGGTCCGCGACATAGACTATATCGGCTATCCCTTCACCGAAGAAGAACAAGACGGACAGCGAGTCGCCGTCTTCAAATTCGACGACATCAAGCCACATCAGGCAGGACTAATCGGCTGGAAGGCCACCGTAGAAATGTACAGCTTGAAGTACTTTCTAACGCCCGCAGCGGTAGAAAAGGCCCCTGCTCTTTCTGACGACTTTCAGGTGAAGTATCTAATTGACGATGACGAACTAGCCATGGATTCAGAGATAATTCGCCAGGCCGCTGCTACAGCCGCAGGCAGTGAGACAAACGTCTTAAGAAAAATGCTCAAGATCCGTAACTATGTTTACGATCAGCTGTCGTATGGCATTCAGCCGAAAATCGACACGCCAGATGTTGCGCTTGCTCGTGGCGTCGGCTCTTGCGGCGAGTACGTCGGCATTCTGCTAGCCCTTGCTAGGCTCAACGGCATTGCTTGTCGAACCATTGGCCGCTACAAATGTCCGGCCACGCCAGAACAAAAGAATCTACCGCTAGAGCCAGATTTCAACCACGTATGGTTAGAGTTTTACGTGCCTGGCACCGGCTGGCTGCCGATGGAGTCGAACGTAGATGATGTGGTTGACAAAGGGCCCTACCCTACGCGCTTTTTTATGGGTCTATCTTGGTATCATACCGAGATTGGCAAGGGCATTTCTTTCGAGAAAATGAAAGCTGATAACAAACCAGAAGAGTTCTCGCTAGGCGACTTGGCGGTCAACCATGTGCGCTTCACTATTTTAGAAGAGCTTGTTCCACAGCCATAACCCAGCATTAATGTTTGCAGGCGTCGTTTGCAGGTATCAGCCAAATCGCTAGCTAGCACCTACCGAAGCCTTTCTTTTTGTCAATATTCTCCTTCAATATCCCCCTGTCAATATTTTTGTCAGCTCAACTACTATGACCTATCCTTATTCTTTGATCATTCACGGGGGCGCGGGCGCTCTAGAGGATTTGAAATACGAAGCCAGCGAGGCTGATTTTCGAGAGAGTATTCTTGCAATATTAGAGTCAGGTCGTACCTTACTTGAAAAAGGAGAAAGTGCGTTAGACGTAGTCGAACACTGCGTGAACCTGCTAGAGAACAACCCGCTCTACAACGCTGGCAGGGGATCTGTTTTAAACGAAAATGGCCAAGTTGAGATGGATGCGGCAATTATGAGCGGCATTGGCATCAAAGCGGGCGCAGTCACCTGCGTAAAAAACGTGAAAAACCCTATCTCGCTAGCGCGTCAGGTATTAGAACAAGGCGATCACGTTATGCTGGCCGCCGATGGCGCTTTGGAATTTGCTAAGTTCTCTCAAGCTGAGATTTGCCCGGATGAGTATTTCATCGTGCCCCATAGAACTGAACAGCTAAAAGAAGCTAAAGCAGCCGGGCGGATGATGCTCGACCATGAAAGGGCAGAAACAGCCGGAGAAAGAGATAGAGAGAAGGCAGCGCAAAAGCTAGGAACGGTAGGCGCAGTCTGCCGGGATAGTCAAGGTAACTTGGCGGCTGCGACTTCGACCGGCGGCTTGGTCAATAAACGCTGGGGCCGAGTAGGTGATACGCCAGTGGTGGGCGCAGGCGTGTTTGCTGATAACGAGACTTGCGCAGCTTCGGCGACAGGCTATGGAGAGCAGTTTTTGCGCACGGTGTTCTGCAAGACAGTTTCCGACTTTGTTCTTTTTAAGGGATTAGACGCACAGGGCGCAGCGACAGCAGGTATCAAGTATCTGGTCGATAAAGTGAATGGCGATGGGGGCGTAATTGTGATTGACAGTGCCGGACTGTGCGGCGCAGATCAGTCAACTTCTGGCCTGATTCACGGCTGGATTGAGCTAGGCGGTGCGGCTCAGTGCAAGCTAGGCTAAAACCGATGTAGGTCGGATTGATACGCGACTGGAGCTAGCAGTGTAAATATAGCTACGCAGATCTAGTTACGCAGATTATGTTAGAACCCACAAAGCGGCAGTATAGCTAAGCCTAAGCTGCGAAAATCGGGCCTTTACCAAGGTAGCTCTTCACCATTGGAGTGCCAGAAGGTGCCAGTGTTCTCTAGGGTGAGAGCATCAATTACTTTTAAGAGCCCTTCGACTGACGTTTGGAGTGAGATGCCGTTGGGATTGAAGCTAGTCATACCGGTGCTGACAAGCCCTGGATGCAATATTGCGACGGCAATACCCGCGGGTTCTAGATCTTGCGAGAGAGATTTTCCGGCCATTGAAACGGCGACTTTTGACATGCGATAGCCGTAGGTGCCGCCGGAGGTATTGTCGGCAATTGAGCCCATACGGCTGGTCATGATGGCAACTTTCGCTGGCTTGGCTTTGGCGGATTTGAGATTGGGCAGCAGAGCCTGGGTGAGCTTTAGCGGCGCGATCGCATTTACCTCAAACTGCTCTCTGATTCCTTCTACGTTCAAATCTTCTAGATTCGACTGACGGTAGATTCCAGCGTTGTTGATCAATACATCGATGGGCTGATCTGAAAGAGATTTAGTCAGGGTAGCGATCGCGTCATCTTCTGAAACATCAATTCCCGACTCTATCCGAACGCCTAGCGCCTCTAGCTCATCCGAAGACTGACGGCAGACTGCAATCACCTCATCCCCCCTCGCCTGTAGCTGCTTGCAATATTCGTAGCCAATACCTCTATTCGCACCCGTAACTAGATAAGTAGGCATTATTTCTCCATGGGTTTCTAGGTTTTCTACAGTCTGAGCCTTTTACAGCCGGTCTTTGAGTCTTTCACAGGAAATCACCGTGCCGTGAGTTAGCAATCGCAAAAAGCTTCCTTAGAAAAGCCTGCTTAACCTCCTTGAGCATCGACAATCTCTACTAGCTCCAGCTCAAAAGTAAGATCTTGGCCGGCCAGCGGATGATTGCCATCTAGCGTCACCGTCTCACCCTGAATGTCGGTAATTGTCACAGCCATGGCCTCACCACCCGGCGCCTGCATTTGTAGCCGCTGCCCTACTCCTAGTTCAAAATCTGCCGGAATATTTTTCTTTTCAATATTCGCCACCATCTCCGAATTATAGGCACCATACGCGTCCTCAACCGGAATAGTCGCGGTTACTGACTCGCCTATTGTCAATCCGGTCACTGCCGCATCAAATCCAGGAATGACCATCCCCGTCCCTAACGTAAACTGTAGCGGCTCTCGGTCCTTAGAAGAATCGAATATCTGACCGCTGTTAAGTGTACCGGTGTAGTGAACTTTAACGGTATCGCCTGATTTTGCCTGAACCATAACTATGCGAACAACACTATGTAAACAACCTATCTTAATGAAACAAAGATAGCGGCTGTGAGCAATTTGCCAAGCATTTGTATTTTTTGATACATTGTAAATGTGCAGGGGTAATGTTCTACCGACACCTCTTCGCCGTTCTATGTGCTAAGGCAGTTTGTACCAAGGTAAGGCCTTGTGAGGCAATGGGTACTTCAGTGGTTCGTACTTCAGACGGCATATAGAGATTATTTTATGTCCGACCCTATCTTTAAACCGTTCAGTGTCTTCTTGTTCTTCTCGCTTGTCTTCTCAGCGCCCTTCTTCTCGCCATCTTTCTTCTCGGCGCCTTTCTTCTCGGCGCCTTTCTTCTAACAGTGGTAGCGCCTACCTTTGGCTGCGCTCTGCCTGTCTAGTCATTTCTATTGTTTTTATCTACACGCTTCAGCAGCTATCCGAGCTAGACCCCATAGATTCAGATTCGATTAATTTACGTCTATCCCTACAGTCGAACGTCGATAAGGCAGCGTTCGATAGCGAAACCTCGTACTAGACTAGATCCTATCTGCAGAGGTTTGCAGACGCAAAACTTTGTGATGTAAGGGGGTCTCAGCCTGATGATCATGCGATTGAAACCGTGGCAAGTAGCTGTGCTGATTGCGCCTATTGCTCTCATTGTGGTGTTTCTGCTGGTTGCTGCTGGTCAGCAAATCCGGGCCTGGGGACTGAACTGGATTTGGGCGGTGTTTATTTTTATGCTAGCGGGCTGGCGATGGCTGCTGGTGCGGTGGACACGTCCGGCGATCGCACAGGCAGAAGCTATCGTCTTAGAAGTCAACGCGGAGCTAGAAGCGCAGGCGGCGCAGGCAGTACAGGCGGCTGACAACGCTATCGTCCCGGCAGGTGAAAGTACGCATCAAGCGGCGGCTGAAAGAGTAGAGGCGGCGCTAGAGCAAGTTTTGCAGGCAGCTCAAGACGATCCGCCTGTTTGGGAGGATTGGACACTGTTTTGGCAGCGCTGTCTGTCTTTGGTTAGTGCGATCGCACATACCTACCACCCAGAAGTTAAGCGGCCCTTACTCAATATTTACGTGCCAGAAGCCTACGGTCTCATTCGCGGCACGGTGGACGATACCGACCGCATGATGCAGCAGATATCGCCTGTGCTCAATCAGATATCAATCGGGCAGATGGTAGAAGGCGTAGAGCTGTATCAAAAGCTAGAGCCCTCAGCAAAAAAGCTTATCCAGGCGTTCAACTGGGCGCAGTGGGCCTTAAATCCGGCAGCGGCGATCGCCCGTCAGGTTAGCGCTAGAAACATGAGTCAGGCCAACCAGCAGATAGTGCTAAATCTGAGCATTGCTCTGCGTGAAACCGCCTTACGAAACCTCGCAAAGCAGTCTATAGCGCTCTATAGCGCCGGTCAAGGCAATAGTACCGGCCAAGGTGCTAATAGCAATAGCCAAAGCGCTGACAGCGAAGCAGCGACTGCGGTTCTCGAAGCGCCTAGCAGTGTTGCGCCAGCCTTGCCTACAACCAAAACAGAAACGCTACGAGAGATTCTAGACCGCGCCGAGTCAGTTGAGACGGTTCGCCAAAAGCCAGTCAACATTTTGCTAGTAGGTCGTACAGGCGCAGGAAAGAGTAGCGTTATCAACACTCTATTTCAATCAGAGCAAGCGGCTGTCGATGTTTTGCCTAGCACCGATCAGATTCAGAGCTATCGCTGGCAAAATGAGCGCGCCGCTGAGTCGCTTGTGTTGTGGGATACCCCTGGCTATGAGCAGGCCCTTAGGGATGACTTTCGTGAGCAGGTAATCGACTACGCCAGCGAAGCGGATGTGCTATTGCTAGTGACACCGGCGCTAGATCCGGCGTTACAGATAGATGCTGACTTTTTGCAGGCGGTTAGGGCTGAAGTGAGCGAACTACCCGCGATCGCAGTGGTTACCAAAGTCGATCAGCTACGGCCAATCAGAGAGTGGAGTCCGCCCTACAACTGGCAAACGGGCGGCTGGCCCAAAGAGACCTCTATTCGCGAGGCGGTTGCTTACCGGGCGGAGGCGCTATCGTCGTTTTGTCAGCAGGTGCTGCCGCTGGTGGCCCAGCATGACGGTAAACCTGCCTGGGGCAATAATGAGCTGTCGGCGGCTTTGATAAATGCGATCGCGCCAGCTAAGCAGATGCGCCTTGCCCGCTTTTTACGCAGTCAGGAAGCGCGTATAGCTGCTGCTGCTAACATCATTGACCGCTACACCTTTCAGATGACCACTACAGAAGGGCTCACCAAACTAATTAAAAGTCCGGTTTTACAGTTTATTTCTACGCTGACAACCGGCACACCGGCTCTAGGGGCACTGCTGATTGAGAAAATTCCAGTAGAAGAAGTGCCGATCGTTCTAGGTAAATTGCAAATGGCCTACGAGCTATTTTCGCTGCTAGGAGAAGAGTCAATCGCAAAGACTACCTTTGACCTACTCTCAATCTGGCCGGCGCTGCTCAAGACAGACAGTCACTACAGCGCCGACCGCAGGGCCTGGGCCTTTGGTCACGCCTTAGTCGAATACTGGAGCCAGAATCTGCCGGCAAGCCAGCTAGAGGAACGAACTGAATTCTATTTGAGTAGCTATTCTAAGTAGCTGTTTCGAATAGCTGATCCGAGTAGCTGATCTAAGCAGCTATCCAAGGCGCTCAGAAGATGGCACTCAGGCAGTCAAGACACTCAGAAGAAGCGTACAAAGGAACCAACTGTCCGCTGCTAAGTTGCAAGGTTTCCACTCGTGGTGATATGGTCATACCCATTCATTTTGTTACCACCTGTACGTAGATTAAAACAACCCTTTCTTCCTGGCGTCCCTTTTCTGGCTTTTGACATACAATGCTTTCGATTTTCTCTTTGCTTTCGCTAGTCAACGTGATAACTAGCCCAATTTCGCCAACAGTTTCGTCAGTAGAAAACACGTCAACGCTCATCGCTCAGTCTGATGTCATTACGATCCCTCAAGAGGTGCGAGCCTTGCCAGGAGGCTTAGACAACGTCCCTGTATTCAATAGCAATAGCCCCGAGCTAATCAGTGGCGACGGCATCTTACTCTCTACGTTTCCTAGCCGTGGGAAAAGCGACCCGAGTGCTCATCTTAATTACACTTTCAGTGGGCGATTTGACATTTTTTCTCACCACGTGGCTAAGGGGCAAGATGATCGAGATACGCGCACGGTGTACGAATCGATTTTGGTACATAATCCAGGCGATCGCTCAGTTACGCTCTCCGTTCGCGATGGCGCTTCCTACATCAGCCAAGAGTCTCCGTGGAACGAAGCTGTCTCAGGCGTCTCTAACCTTTACAGCAACAACTTTTCTGGCCCTGGCAGCCGAGTGACAAACGACGTCTTGCGCGGTCGCCGTCAGTCTTCTTTTCCAGCTCAGCTCACCATCCCTCCACGCGAAAGCCGCCTGCTGCTGAACGCCCCTATTCCCTTGCGCCGCCTCGACGTTGTAACCGACGGCAGCTTGCCGCCTAACAGCCCTATCACCCCGCCGCCAGTCTCTGCTAGCTCAGGTGAAGGCCCCCGGCTAAATGGCCGATCTACGCTGCTAAGGATGACTAGCAGCGGCCCGGTCTATCTTGCGAGCTTAGCTATGCACGCCCCCCAAAGCGACGGCAACGAGTGGGTACCCACGCTAGAAGACTGGAAGGAAGTTCTCTTTCGAGGTCAGCTAGCAGCGCCTCGCGATCGGTCGCCTAGCCGCCCCGGCAGTCGAGACAGCCCTTTTCGCTATGGCCGGGTAGCAGGCGTTGCCCAGGGGTCTCAGTGGCGAGCAACCTTGAGCGATCGCGGCAGTTCTCAGCTAGCGATTCCTCAGCCCGATGCACACATTTCTTATGTGCTCAGCACAGTAGAGCGCAACACGTTTGGCACCAGGCAAGTACAGAGCGCACCGCTGATTGCTCGCTATGGAGATACGGCCTACCGAGCCAACGGCAACTATGGCATTGAGTACAACCTAGATTTGCCGCTATACAACAACACCGAAGCACCTCAAACAGTTTCGCTTTCTGTACAAACGCCAATCCAGAATGACAGTCTAGAAGATGCGCTTCAGTTCTACGACTCACCTGCGGATCGCGTATTTTTTAGAGGAACTGTTTTGTTTCTATATGAGGAAGAAGATGGCAGATCGCGCGCGGCCTACACCTATATCGTGCAAAATAGCGGTCAGCAAGGACAGCCGCTGTTGACGATGACCTTGGCACCTGGAGAACAGCGCGACATGAATGTGCAGTTTCTCTATCCACCGGATGCGACACCGCCGCAAGTGTTGACAATCAGTACGCAGGGCTAATAGCACGCAGGGTTAAAAGGAACAAGACGCCTTTCTTCAGGTGCTCTACTCCGAATGCTCTACTTCAGATACTCTACTCCAAGCGCCCTACCTCAACCGCTCTGAAGTATCACCCTGAAGCATTGGAAGCTATCAGAAGAAATCGCTTAGGAAGATGAACCAGCAAGGCTTTCTTCTATCTTGGACCAATCTAAATTTGACTGGTTTAAGATGAAACCCTTGTCTTCAGGTCAGCAGGCTTCGAGTCAGTAGGCTTTAAGTCAGCGGGCATAGTTCTCTATCCCCCTTACCAAAGTTGTTTTCTTCCTCTCTTCTCATTCTGTTTTTGCGCTATCCCGTCCCAGGTTCTACTAAAACTAGGCTAATACCAGCGTTAGGTGCTCCAGGTGCTGCCGACCTTCAGCGGCAGATGATAGAGCATTTGCTAGGCCAAATCCTGAGTCCCGACTGGCAGCTACAAATTTGTTTTACTGGGGGAAGCTTAACTGAGATGCAGGCCTGGTTAGGTGCGCAGTTTACCTATCAAATTCAGACCACGGGTGAACTAGGCAGACGGCTTCAGGCTGAGTTCCAGCGAGGGTTTGAGTCAGGGTACAAGCGTATTATTGCGATTGGTGCCGACTGCCCTGATTTGAACTCGCAGTTGATAGGACAGGCTTTTCAACAGCTGCGATCGCAAGACATCGTACTAGGACCAGCTAAAGACGGTGGCTACTACCTAATTGGGTTGCGTCGTCTACATACCGCGATTTTCGATGGGATTGATTGGGGAACATCTTTAGTATTGCAACAAACCTGCAAGAAGGCCCAACACATGGGACTTTCAATCGCTCAGCTTACAGTGCTCAGCGATGTCGATCGACCTGAAGATTTAGTAGTTTGGGAAGAAGCAAAACGCGCCAAATCTTTGCGGTGTCACGACAGCGACGAGACATCTTTCTATGGAGTGATGCTCTAGTCGCTACTAACCTTAATACTCGAACGTTTATTTGACCAAATATTTGGTAAGACTATTTGGCCAGACTAGATTTGGCCAGACTAGAGGTCAGGAAACGCTTTTTGAATTGCCGGATGTACTAACTGATAGTCATGTACGTTTAGCGCGATCGCTAACCCCTTACCAATTGCACTATCTTGCTTTAGAGCGTTCATACCGTGCGCGGCTAGCTGCAATACATAGGGCAGTGTGCTGTTATTCAACGCTTGTGTTGCGGTCCAAGGCACCGCCCCCGGCATATTTGGCACACCGTAGTGAACCACCCCCAAATCTGTATAGACAGGTTCACTGTGCGAAGTCACTTTTAGCGTTTCAATACAGCCTCCCTGGTCGACCGCCACATCGACAATCACCGAGCCATCGCGCATCGCCGCTACCATCTCCTTTGTTACCAAAGTCGGCGCTTTTCGGTTGGGCACGAGCACCGAACCAATCACCAAATCCGCATCTGTGACAGTCGCGGTAACGTTGGGCGTATTGCTATACAGCAGGCTCACGCGCGATCCAAACAGCGTTTCCAAATAGGTCAGTCGCTCTACACTGATATCGATCATTGTGACCTGCGCACCGAGGCCGACAGCCATCTTGGCCGCTTCTGTTCCCACTACGCCCCCACCAATAATCGCTACCTTACCTGCCGCCACCCCTGGCATTCCGCCTAGCAGCACACCACGTCCACCCTGCTGCTTTTCTAGAAAGCGCGCGCCAAATTGAACGGAAAGACGCCCTGCAATCACACTCATGGGCATCAGCAGCGGCAGCGCGCCGTCTTTTTCTACACTTTCATAAGCGATCGCACTTGTTCCACTTGCCATCAGCTTCTCTGTTAGCGTTCGGCCCGCCGCCAGGTGTAAATAGGTAAATAGCAGCAGCCCAGGTCGCAAATAGCCATATTCAGCAGCTAAAGGTTCTTTTACCTTCACAACCATTTCTTGCTGCCAAGGCAAACTAGCGTCCGCAGCAATCTTTGCGCCAGCTTGTAAATAGTCATCGTCGCTAAAACCCGCGCCCACCCCTGCTTCCGTTTCTACCACCACGGTGTGTTTGCGATCGCATAGCTCTTTCACACTCGCCGGACTCAGCCCTACCCGAAACTCTTGATCTTTGCTCTCTTTGGGCACACCGATATCCATAAGCTAACCTTGTAAGTAAAGAGCCACTAACGATACCTCAAGGCATCGCTGCCATAGTTTTTATTTTAAGCCGATTGCAAAAGCCTGCGACGGATCACAGGCTACCGTATGGAAAATCGGCTTACAAATAAAAACTCTCTTCCATCAGCCGATCAAAGAGAGTCTCTACTATTTATTTTTTTAATTTGTTAATCGGTAGCTTGTGGGCACAGAGCCACCCACAGCATAGCTTCGCCGAAGTAACTCTTCGAAGCCACGTCGTATCTTTTGCGCTTACTGAGCACCGGCCATCATGCCAGTTAGCAGTGGCAAGTTAGCCGATAGGAAGAACGCAAAGGTCGCACCACCGATACCACCAATCAAAAAGCTGCCTGCAAACTCGCTCCAGCCCTCGTCAGTGCTCAAAGCCTCGGGAGGCGTGTACGGTAGCGTGTTGCGAGAGACATCAGGGCTGACGTTAGCACCGCTGTACAGAGAAAGACAAACCGTCAAGATCAAGACTAGACCGACTGCGGCGAGCAAGCCGGCAACCGCAGGAACATCGGTATCTCTAAGTGGACCAAGCAGTGCAAACGGTCCATACAGCAAATAGCCATGGGCCATTCCGACTTCTAAACCACGACGCTGGGCAGAAAGACCCTGCCTGTAAGCCGGTAGATTACTCAAAAAGGCTTGGGATAACCCAGAAGAGTTTAAAGGGGTTTCCAAATTACCAATCTGAGGGTCGCCCGCATAGGGCTTAATGAAATTTGATGATGCTGGCATAGTTAATTCAAAGTTCTCCAAACTTAACTCAACACAATTGCGTTCGGCGATCGAAAATTTTCCTACGGGTGCAATAGCAAATCAGGGAAGAACCGATTGAATTCAATCACAATTCCAGCAGTGATCACCATCCAAACGGTGGCAATGACAGGGGCGGTTGAAAGATACTTTAATAAATTACTGCTCATGGATACTCCTCCTTGGAGTTCTAATCGTAAAAGATTGACCGAAACCGAATCATCGGTCAAAGGTGACAAATACAGTCGGACTGCTAGATGCATCTAGACAAACTCTCATCTAGATGCAATCTGTTGCTTTTCCGAGGTATTTCTAGGATGCTTTACCTATCGAGGCGAGACCGTAATCTCTTCTCTCTTGGCAAACATTTCACCTGAAGTCATTTCCTTTAATGCCAGCAAAGGCCAGGTCGCTGAGCTCAAAGAGCACTTAATTGCTAACGGCACGTCAATGATGATCTCTTTTTCTTCAGGAGATTTGTCGCTGCGAACTGCAATCACATAAGAGCGACCGGCCCAGCCAATCCAACCGGCAATAAACAAGAACAGTATGCTCGGAATCAAAAATTCACCGGCGTGAGACAAATCACCATCTACCACCAGGTGGGGAAGTCCTTCAGGACCGCATAGAAGGCTGGTATTGGCATAGAACTCAAATCGATCTTTTGCAGACTGAGTAGTCGCGGCATCAGCCCGCTTTTGGAAGGCGGCTGACTCGTTGCAAGGCGTCAAGCCCGCTACGTTGTCACCTGCAATTCCTGCGGCTGCCGGAGAGGCAAACCCAAGGGAAAGACAGAGAACTAAAGCCAGAGCAAACAACCGTCGCATATAGGTTTCCTCTCTCGTTACTAATTAAGCATAGGGCCAATCTATACAAAGCCTAGATCTGACAGAAGTCAGATCACGCTCATGAAAAAATCTCTTAGAAAAGAATATTCTCAGGGGCAATCTATAGGCCCAGCCCAGCTTGTAGGCAATCATACTCCTCGAGCAAGAGCCCCGTAAAGAAAGCACCATCAGGCTTTACATCCCGATACAATTATCAACACACTCTGTTATATACCGCTTTCTGTTATATACCTCTTATGAACACTGCCTTTAAAGCGACTTCTTCTGGTGCCCAGAATTCGGCTCAGAATTCGGCTCAGAGTTTGGCCCGGAATTCGGCCCGGAATTCGGCCCGGAATTCGGCCCAGGATCTAGACAAGAACCCAACTGTTCTTGCAATTGAAACGAGCTGTGATGAAACGGCTGTAGCGGTTGTGCGATCGCGCACAGTGCTCAGCAGCGTTGTTGCCTCTCAAATTGAAACGCATCGACGCTATGGCGGCGTAGTACCAGAGGTCGCCTCGCGTGAGCATGTCAGCGCAGTAGGAGAAGCCATTACCCAAGCAATAGCCGCATCGTTGTTAGACTGGAGCGAGATTGATGCGATCGCCGCTACCTGCGCACCTGGCCTAGTTGGCGCGCTTATGGTCGGAGTCACCGCCGCAAAAACGCTAGCGATGGTGCACGACAAACCTTTTCTAGGCATACATCATTTAGAAGGACATATCTATGCTTCTTATCTAAGCGATCCGCTATTGCAGCCACCCTTCTTGTGCTTGCTGGTATCGGGTGGCCATACGAGCTTTGTGTGGGTAAAAGGTGTGGGAGTATACGAAATCTTGGGCAAAACGCGCGACGATGCTGCCGGAGAGGCCTTTGACAAAGTGGCTCGGCTATTAAACTTAGGCTATCCAGGTGGCCCGGCTATTGACCGATTGGCCAAAGAAGGAAATGCGAAGGCCTTTGCGCTACCAGAAGGGCGGATTTCGCTGCCAGAGGGGGGCTACCATCGGTATGATGCTAGCTTTAGCGGACTGAAGACGGCGGTGCTGAGACTAACCAATAAGCTAAAAGCCGAGGCAATAGAGACGGCCGGTGAAGTTCCCACTGCGGATGTGGCTGCGAGCTTTCAGTTTACGGTGGTGCGATCGCTAGTGAAGCGGGTAGTTGCCTGCGTGCAAGACTATGGATTAAATACGGTGGTAGTCGGTGGGGGGGTTGCCGCTAATAGTGAGCTGCGATCGCGCTTACGGCTTGCGGCGGAAGAAAACGGCTTCCAGGTGATGTTTCCACCCATGGCCTACTGTACAGACAATGCGGCTATGATTGCCTGCGCGGCAGCTGAGCGCTTTGCACAAGGGATGCGATCGCCCTTAACCCTTGGCGTTCAGTCAAAGCTGCCAGTTACCAGCGCCTCCGAGCTCTACTCATAGCTCTACTCACAGCTTGAGCTTAGTAGCTTGGCGGCTAACTTCAATGGCAGTTCAGTATCAGTTCAGCATTCGCAGAGGCTCAAATTCAGAGACCAGGATCTACGAGTCCGACGACGATAGAACAGCGCGAACAACATCAGCAACAGCCCGAGGCTGCTCTACCATCGCCATATGGCCGCAGTTGCTAATCTCAGTGATAGAACGCGCTTCGCTAAAATGTGGATGAAAGCTCGCTAAATGATGTACATAGCGGGGCAGCATCACACTATCTTCAGTAGCGGCAATGAAATGCGCTGGCTGGGTAATTTGGCTCACCACCTGAGGAAGCAAATGCACCTCTTCCTGGCTAGTTGTTTCTAACAAAGAGCCAACAGCAGCCTGACGATCCGCGCGAATAAAGTCGCGGAGGCGCTCCTGTCCCCAGCGCGGAGCCAGAGGCTGACGCACCATCAGCCGAGCAAACACTCTAGGCAACAGCGGCAGATGCTGTAGCCAGCTAGGACGATACTTCACCATCTGCTGACCTGCCGAGCGAAACTTATCAAATTCCTTAGGAATGTAGATACCTCCCCCCGCATTGATACAGATGATGCCTTGAATTCTTTCCGGCAAAAGATAGGCCGCCCACAGTGCAATACTGCCCCCCAAAGAATGACCCAGCAGCCAGACTCGATCGAGCCCAAGCTCGTCTAGAAGCGCTGCAAGGTCTTGCGCATAAGCAGCTAAGCTATACGGCGAGGCTTCATATGTTTTGAGCGTATCAGCAGACATCTTTGAGTCTTCGGCTAACGCTAAATTTTCTAGCGGCAGCGTACGCCCAGCAGGTAGCGTAATTTTTCTGTTCTGAAGCGCGAGCCGAGCGGGTACCGTCGAGTCGCCAAAGCCTCTCAGGTCATAGGTCAAACAGCGGTAATTGTCTGCTAGCAAGTCGACTAGGGGCTGCCAATACGCCTGACTCAGCATCCAGCCATGAACAAAAACCAACGTTCGGGACGCTACAGCCTGAGATGCTACAGCCCGAGACGATGGCTCAGACACCGGCCTAGATACCTTATTCCTATATATCGTAGATAGGGTTTTGCTACTATTCGGACTACCTTCTAGCCTATCTTCTGTCCTATTCTCTGGCTCATTTTTTGTGCGGCTTTTCGTGAGCTCGTAAGCGTGAGGCACACCCGCAATATTCGCTTTCAGCATACTAATTATGCTAGCGCTAATTGCCCCACCACGATCTCTAATTTCCTACTCTAATTCCCCAGTAGCCGCTGCCGCACACCGGCCGCAATTTTCTGTCCTAAATACTCTGGAATAAGGCCCTCGTTCGGTCCTAGCAGATACAAGATCAGCCGAGTCCGGCCTCGCCACACCAGCAAATTGGCATTCACCACCAGCAGATCTTCTTGCCAAATAGTGTACATTACCTTATAAAACAGACCCGGCTGGTTGTCAGCTTCGATTAGCAGCGCCGGCAGGTGAAAAACCGGGTCTACATAGAATTCAGTTTCAACTTGAGCTAGCCCTTCGTCTAAGTTAAATTCCACATTCAGCATATCTTCTACTTCGAACCGGCCTGCTAGCGCTTCTCGAACCGCTCTTTGGACGTTTTCGGCAGTTTTAGACGTGAGTTCTTTTCCGCCTCTAGAGACAATAAGCTTGGCAAAGACCAGCATAGGAGGATAGATTTGGCCGTACAAACTAAGGCTGTGAATGGTGAGTCCATAAGCAGCTAGTACGCCAAAGATATCGCTTAGCAGAAACGACTGGTTGCGATAGGCAAACTGCAGCGTGGTGCGATCGCTTTGCGCATGCATCTCGATCACCGCTTTCTCAGTTCTAAAAAGCTGATAGGCCAACCGCAGGTTTTGCAGCTGAATATCACTACTGACAAACTGCTCATAAAACTGTGGAAAAGCTCGATTGAATCGCTTTAGCAATTCCAGTGTCGAGGGTTCTAAACCAAGTGCCATAGACAAGGGCTATAGAGGGCTAATGCTGCTGAAAAAGCTAAGGTTGTCATCTGGCAAAAAGGATGATGCGCGTCTATCGCATGTTTATTTCGCAAGTCGCGCTGCTCTCGGTCAGCTTTAACCTAAAGCAGCTTCAAATCGTGATCGTTGCTCATGGCGTTCGGATAAAGCGATCGCAAAGCGACAGATGCCATAGTTTGCCCGGATCTCTTGAGATGTATTAGGTTCAATGAGGATGATTTGATACGAAACAAAACCCACTCATTCCCCATACTCACACCCACCCACAGCTGACGCTATAAATTAGCTACCAGGCGATATACTGCTAGTACTGTCGGTTCGACACAAGATCAAAGTTACTAATCTCTTTGCCTGCATGGGTTTTTGGAAAAGCTTGTTCACCACTTCTGATGTTGCGTCAGCTTCCCAGCAAACTAAACCTGGTGGATACATTGCAGAAGCCAAAGGCTCTGACGATGATACCCGCATCTTCTTTAGCACCGATCGCACCATCGACCTCTACGAGCTAGAGGAGCTGTGCGATGCGGTTGGCTGGTCTCGCAGACCTATCCGCAAGGTGCGAAAAGCCATTCAAAATAGTTTTCTAGTCATTACTATGTGGGAGCAAAAAGGCAACCGTAGACGCTTAATCGGGTTTTCTCGAGCCACGTCTGATCACGCTTTCAACGCCACAATTTGGGACGTAGTTGTGCATCCAGATTCTCAGGGAAAAGGGCTAGGTAGAGCGCTGATGAATCAGCTCATCAAGAAGCTGCGCAGCGAAGACATTAGCAACGTAACGCTGTTTGCCGATCCAGACGTCGTAAACTTTTACAAGCAGCTAGGCTTCATGCCCGATCCAGAAGGGATCAAGGGCATGTTTTGGTATCCAGAATAAGGCTAACCTTACAGACCTGTTCACTAGCAAATAGTTTTTGCTTGCGCAACCCAAGTCGCTACTTGGGCGGTATCCGGAGCGAGATCTGCTCGGCGGATCAGCTGCACCTGCAGCCGCCGTAATAGAGGATGCAGTCTTTGCACTGTCATCCCTGCTAGCTGCTGAGGTGTGCTGATACCTGCGTGCAATAACAGTCCACAGTGCTGAGGGCCAACGCCCGGAATCCTAGCCAAATTGGCCAATGCCGCCCACTTGTTGATGTGTTTGATATTAGTATTTAGCTGCCGAGAAAGTTGCTGGCGCTGGCTGAGGCTATTGCCCTGACGAAGTAAGTCAAAGGTGGTAAAGATCCCACAGGCATTGAGCTGATCTACTTGAGTGCGGCCCAGTCCCGGTAGCGTTGAAATTGGATGGTTAGCTGATTGCGTAAGCGCCATTGTATGAACATTCTGTGTGGGCATTAGGTGTAGGCATTGGGTGTAGGCATTGGGCATAGGTAGAAAGACTGTAGCCGAACAGTTTGACAGCCACTGCGCCAACAGCAGATTCGTTTTTGACATGCTCCCCGACCTGAAGGCGCGGGGATTCTCCGGCTAGATGCACAGGCTCAGTTGCTGCACTTCGTACGGATGGCTAGACGGTTCAACAAGACGCGCTGCCAAAGCAGTCTTACAGTCTCTCCCCGTCTGGTTATTGTCGTGGATATGCCCTACCCCGACCCGTTCTATATTCTTGGCGCATTATGGCAACATGCCGATCTTCAATCTGCGTTGCCTTTGCTTCGCACATTTGTCGGAACATACCCCAGCCTGATTCACTGATTGCCCGTGCTAGACAACGGTTTCTAACCATGCCTTTCACGTTCAAGTCTTCAAGACAGACGACCCTATTCTCACTTACCAATCTGGTAGAGAGCTTATCTAAGAAATCTTTGCGTACTGCCTTTAGCTTTGCCTTGAGCTTTGCTACCTTCAGCCGTGCAACTTCTCTTCGATTGCTGCCTTTTTGCCGACGAGAAAGAACCCGTTGCGCTTTGCGAATCTTGCGCTCTAGCTTGGCGTATTCAGGACTGTGTACGGCTTCGCTTGTGCTGAGAAATGCAAATGTTTTGATGCCTAAATCAACGCCTACTGAATCATTCAGGAATGGCTTTACGACTGTACCAACTTCAACAACGAAGCTAGCGAAGTATCGCCCCGCAACATCTTTGATGATGGTCACAGAAGAAGGCACACACGGCAAAAGGCGAGACCATTTGGTTTTGATGGCTCCGACTTTCGCAATGTTTACTTTTCCATTCCTTACTGAGAATCCACGCTGTGTAAACCGAATAGACTGCCTGTTCGACTTTCGTTTGAACCGTGGGAATTTAGCCCGCTTTTCAAAGAAGTTCTTAAAGGCAGTGCCTAGATCAACTACTGACTGCTGCAATGCCACTACAGACACTTCAGCCAACCAGCCCCGCTCACTAGACTTCTTGGCCTGCGTAATCACAAGCTTTTGCAACTCGCTATTGCTAGGCCATTTGCCTTCAGTAGACTTCACTAAAGCCAACGCATCATTGAAAACTACCCGAGCACAGCCGAACACTTGCCCTAGGCGCTGGCGTTGGTGCGAAGTTGGATAAATTCTGTACTGATAACGTTGCTTCATTGTTCTATTTTAACATTACTAGAAATGCTGAAACCATTGATACACAAAGATTATAGCAGGATTGTTCGCTATCACTCATCTGCTCTACCTCCCCTATCTGAAGAAAGGGGCTTCACGCAGTTTCCGGTGAAGTGACTCAATTCAGCTCAGCTCAGTTCAATTCGGCTCAATTCAGCTCAGATAGCAGACAGTCTCTAGCTATTCGTTGAGTTGTCTCTAAAAGCTTAGCAACCCATGTTACTATGGGGGCCGGGATGTAGCGCAGCTTGGTAGCGCGCCTGCTTTGGGAGCAGGATGTCGCAGGTTCGAATCCTGTCATCCCGATTGTGGTCGCTTAGTGGCTGTTAGTGGCCGTTCAATACTTTGCTCGCACTTTCTTGGCAAAATGCGAGTCGTTTTTCGTGCGCTTTCTTTGCCTTTTTTATTAGCTAGTCAATTTATTTATCGTCCACCGTGATGCGGGTCACCAGAAGTCACTCACTCATGATGAATAGAATCGTCTGCTACAGCCATTATGCGATGTCTGTAGTAGCCTTGCACAAACTCTACTGCCTATCATCGGAGAATCTATGAAGTCTTTTATTCGCCGCGTTTTAGCTCTAGGTGCCATTGGCACCAGCCTGCTAGGAGCAACCCTTATAGCCCCTGGTTCTGCCTGGGCACTAACTGAAGCGCAGGTAGCTGAAAAGCTCTCCAGCGTTCCAGTTTTTGTCTTAGGCAATGAAGAGGGTCTAATTTTGATTTCTAGCGCTCAAGAAGGTCAGCCGGAAGGCCCGCCGGCGGGTCCTAGTCTCTATGTTTTTATGTCTGAGCAAGATGCCGAGACTTTCTTGAGCCGCACAAACCAAGTCAATCCCGAATTTGCGCCTGATGCGCAAGTTGGCATTACGAGTTTGGAGAAGCTCTACCGCGAAACCCAGTCCGAGGACCTCCCTATTGTCTATGTGCCAGAGCAGGACGAGGCGACCGAAGCGGCAGCTTTAGGAACTGGCTACCAGGGAGGCGTACCTCTGTTCTTCGCTCGCTTTGAAGATGGCTCACTTGCACCAGTCCAGCAGAACAATGGTGAAACCGTATTTCCTATGTTCTTCTCGAGGGCTGATTTAGAATCGTTGCTATCAGAGTTGGGCGAACGCGATCCCGAAGCTCGTGCGGCTATCAGCGTCGGTGTATTGCCCTTGGAAGCTATGCTCATTGAGATGGAGAACAGCGAAGATGAGTCTCTCACTCAGATTCGTCTACTGCCCGATTCTGAAACTATCAACGCAATTCAGTCTCAAACTGCGCCCGAGGCGGCTCCGGCTGAATAGGCATGGGTCGAAATACTTAGGACACTTAAGTAACGGCTGTTATGAGTTGCGGCTGCTGAGCCTTCGTGATAGACGCTGTCTCTCTCTATAATCTCCAAAAAGGCCATAAAAAAAGGCCGACTCTTAGCATGAAACTAGCTGAGTCGGCCTTTTTAGTGGGTTCGCTAGTTTTTAGCGGTTTAGCAGGCGTCTTTGCTACCAAAGACAACTCCGACAGTTTTCAAAATGATGGCAATATCGGTCCAGATGGACCACTGGGTTTGGTACGCTAGGTCCATTTCAACCACTTGCTCAAAGTCCTTGATGCTTGAGCGGCCACTGGTTTGCCATTTGCCAGTCATACCAGGCTTGACGGCAAGTCGTCGCCAGTGATGAGGCTCGTACTTATCAACTTCGCTCAGTACCGGCGGACGGGTCCCAACTAAGCTCATTTCGCCTTTAAGCACATTCCAAAACTGGGGCAGCTCATCTAGGCTAGTGCGTCTTAAAAACTTACCGATGGGAGTGATGCGAGGATCGTCTTCATTTTTGAAGATTAGGCCCGAAGCGCTATTTTTGACGGTGTGCTTGAGAGCATCCGCGTTCATCACCATAGAGCGGAACTTCCAGATGCGGAAAGTACGGCCCCGATAGCCATAGCGAGTTTGAGCGAAAAAGATTGGTCCACCGTCTTGTTTAATAGCGATCGCAATCGGTAGAAACACTGTCGCAACAATGCCTAGCCCAACCAAGGCACCAACAATATCAACCATACGCTTAACAAAGCTAGTAGCTGCCGGCAGCGGTGTGCCCCAGTTGAAAGCTTTGGCGGTCAGCGCAACGCGATAATACTGACTGCTTTTTACATCTTTTTCTGTAGTGCCTTTTGTAGCGCCCGGAAGGACAGGCTGATTACTCTCTAGAGGGAGGGTGACCATGGAGTTGGACCTTTTATTTCATACGACCGATTAGCAGCCCTAACGTATTCGCGAGCTAAGGCCATCATATGAACGCTCAATTTGTTCTCGGTAGATCCCGAGAAGAGCTTCTTAGAAACTTTTGACTTTTTGTCCGTTGTGTGAAGCTAATAAGATCACAGAACAGTAAATCCTGATGATTTATCACAGTCAATACGTAGGCTCTGCCAGATTACTAGCAAGTTAGTAACAGATCGCTGGTTCGATTCCATCGCGAAAGCTTACGAGACCCACTGATAGAGCCCTACTACTGACGGCCTCTGAGCAGGCAGTCGTAAAGTCGATGAGCGAGATTGAGCTTACTGCTATTAGGTATCTTTATCGGCTGATAATCGCTTTGATAGGCGTTAGCAGCTGAGCGAGCCAGCAAAATGATGGCTTCATTGTTAAGGCTGCCAAAGCCGCTATTGGGTTTGTCGATAGGGTTGGCCACAATAGCATCTAGCTGCTTGCGATGGAGCTTTTCGAGCGCAGGGGTAAGAATGTCTCCGGTCTGGGCCGCAAAGCCAATAATCAACTGATTCTGAGATTTTCGGGCTGATAGCTGAGCCACAATGTCAGGAACAACGGCAAGAGAGAGCTCAGAAGGCAAATCTTTTTTGGGCAGTTTATCTGGGGCGGTTTGGTTAGGACGAACGTCCGCTACAGCGGCGGCCATAATCACCCAGCTAGCCGCAGGTAGGTGAGCGAGCATAGCAGCCTCCATGTCGGCAGCGGTAGTAATGGCAACGCGTTCAACATCTGCTGGAATTGTGGCTGATACCGCAGCAGTGAGTGGCCCGTGAATGAGCGTGACGGTTGCGCCGCGGTGAACGGCGGCATGGGCTAGAGCAATGCCCATACGTCCGGTTGCAGGGTTGCTAATAAACCTGACCGAATCGATAAACTCGTGGGTACTGCCTGCGCTGATGAGCAGATGCTTACCGTGCAAATCGCGCTGGCCCTGTGTGTGTAGTAAGGAGTAGAGATGGGCAATAATTTCGGTGGGTTCGGCCATCCGTCCGGTGCCTATGCGATCGCAAGCCAATCGGCCAGCATCTGGCCCTACTTGGTGAAATCGAGACGACAGATTGGTATTGCCCTTGTATAGCTGCTGCCAGTTACGCTGAACGCTCTGCTGCTGCCACATGTCTGTGTTCATCGCTGGAGCGAGTAGCACAGGGCAAGTAGAGGCCAGCACTGTATTAGTTAACAGATTATCGGCAAGGCCATGCGCCAGTTTTCCTAAGGTATTTGCACTTAGGGGAGCAATCAAAAATACATCGGCCCAATCGCCCAACTCTATATGCAGTGGCCGACCGTGCTGTGCCGACCAAAAGTCAGCATCGGTATATGCCGGGTACCTAGAGAGCGCTGCAAAAGTCAGCGACGAGACAAAGCGTTGCGCTTGCTCGGTCATCAGCACGCGAACTTCTACCCCAGCAGCTTTGGCTAGGGTGGAAGTGACTTCGCATATTTTATAAGCTGCTATACCACCGGTTATCCCGATGAGAATCTTCACCTAGAAACCTTCATCTAGAAACCTTCATCTAGAATCCCTCATTCAGAGACTTTCACCTAGAAACCCTTACCGAGAGATTTGCCTACAAAAAGATGCTTACGATTCATCAAAGGCTTCTAGGTCGAGCAAGTGCATATAGGGCTCCACAAGTTCCGAACGCTGAAAGGCAACAGCGCGCAGGCGATGCCAGTCTTTTAGGCCTTCGAAGGGAGTAGCATATTCGTCTTGTTCTAGCCGCTGAGCGAGTTCTGCAACGTCTTCGGGTGTCATGGCGGCAATTTCTTGAGCAGAAATGCGGCCGCTAGTTTTAGACGTGCTGGGCTGAGGTGCTAGATTTGTCGTCTTTTCAGAACGATGTTCGGCTGATGTCATCATGGCTCATTCCCCTAGCTGTCGTGACAATTTTGAGCTGTTCCTAGTGTAGAGGCTGTAATAGCAAGTATTGTCTTTCTAGCGGCTAAATGTTAGAGAGCTAAACGTTAGAGAGCTAAATGTTAGAGAGCTAAACGTTAGACAGCTAGTTGAGAAATAAATCAACCGCGATAAGCAAATCACATTCTTTGCTTAGCACAAAATTTGCTTGCTGTTTGCAGTGCTTCTAAGGATACTTCATGGCCCATATCAAATTCGTGATAATCCACGCTCAGGCCCTGCTGCTCTAGCTGAGCTTTGGTATCGAGTGCCTTGGTAAGGGGAACAACCGGATCTTGTCTACCGTGCAGCAAAAGAATTGGGCGCGGCGTAATGAACGGCTCAATAGGGGTATGGCTGTAGCTGCTCAGGATCATCATGGCGGCTAGCGGTAGCTGAGGACCCACATCTAAAGTCATCGCGCCCCCTTGAGAGAAGCCTCCCATGATGGTTTTTTCGAGTGGAATGCCGGTTTGCTGGGGTAGTGAGCGCATCCAGGTAGCGAGTCGTCGTCGGCTTTCTTGCAGGTCTGCTTGGGCCGCGAAGTTGTGCGATCGCCGAAAGTCATAGTTCGCTGGAAAGCTATACCAGGCCCGTCCACCTGGCACCATAGGATGCGCAAAAGGAGCCTCTGGTAACAGTGCCTGAATCAGCAAGCCACCCATATTAATCGCTTCGATTAGCCCAGCAACATCACGAGCATTTGCCCCCCAGCCGTGTAAGAGCACAAGCAGCTTTTGACCTGCGCCCTTTGGCTTAAGCGTGATCGCATTTAGCGTACTATCCGCAGCCATAGTCAATGCCTATCAGTAAATAACAGCACTATATATTACGTGCTCTGCTGCATGCTCTGTTGCGTTCCGCTGCGGCTGTCTTTGCCGTACGCCTTTCCCATTTCTCCCTTCTCCACTCTCCTGCAATCTTTTCCTGCAATCTTTTCCTGTAATCTTTAAAGTCTGTCCAAACAACTCCCTGCTCTCATGACCCGTCTCGCCCTATTGAGTGTTTCAGATAAAACTGGCCTAGTTGAGCTAGCGCGATCGCTCTATCGAGACCTGGATTTTGAAATTGTCAGCAGCGGCGGCACGGCCAAAGCTATCAGCGAGGCGGGCATTCCCGTCACCAAAGTTTCTGACTACACGGGCTCTCCTGAAATTCTTGGCGGTCGGGTAAAAACGCTGCATCCCAAGATTCACGGCGGTATTTTGGCCCGATCCGATCAGGCAGCAGATCAACAAGATCTGACCGAGAATGACATCCGCCCGTTTGACTTAGTCGTCGTCAACCTATATCCATTCGAGCAGACAGTAGCTCAGGCCGAGGTGAGTTTGGCCACAGCCATTGAGAAAATTGACATTGGTGGCCCGACGATGATTCGAGCGGCGGCCAAGAACTATCAGTACCTAACAGTGCTGTGCAATCCCAACCAGTACGATGATTACCTAGTGGTAGCAAGAGCGAACCAAGGTGTACCGCCCCTGTCATTTAGAGCGTCTTGCTCACAGCAGGCCTTTTGGCATACGGCAAACTACGACTGTGCGATCACACAATATCTGACACAGACTCAGTCTACTGACGAATCTGACCTATCCGCTAACTACGCTATCAGCGGCTCGTTGCATCAAACCTTGCGCTACGGCGAGAACCCGCATCAGCCAGCAGGCTGGTATCAAATTGGGGGAAGCGAAGCGGCCAGCGGCTGGGCTGCTGCCGAGCAGCTACAGGGAAAGGCACTGAGCTACAACAACCTGGTAGATCTTGAAGCTGCTCGGCGAATTATTGCCGAGTTTCCCAGTGATGAACGGTCAGCAGCAGCCGTGTTAAAGCACACTAATCCCTGCGGTGTCTCAGTTAGCGAGACGCTAGCAGCGGCGTATCAGCAGGCATTCGATGCAGACAGCATTTCAGCTTTTGGCGGTATCGTCTCACTCAACCAACCGATTGATGAAACAACTGCGATCGCTCTGACGGGCACGTTTTTAGAGTGTGTAGTCGCACCTGGCTGTAGCGAAGCGGCAGCGGCTATCTTGCGCAAAAAGAAAAATTTGCGGGTATTGGTATTACCTGATTTGGCAACAGGCTCGGCACAGACGGCTGCGCCAATCATAAAAGCGATCGCCGGTGGATTCCTGGTGCAGTCGGCAGACGACCTGCGTGAAGACACAGAGCAGTGGACCATTCCCACTCAAAGAAAGCCTAGTGAAGCCGAAGTATCCGAGCTGCTATTTTCGTGGCGCGTCGTCAAACACGTGAAGTCAAACGCCATTTTGATCACGAAGGACAATACCACGCTAGGCGTTGGTGCCGGTCAGATGAATCGAGTCGGTGCAGTCAAAATTGCCCTAGAAAGAGCAGGTGATCGCGCCCAAGAAGCCATACTCGCTAGTGATGGCTTCTTCCCCTTCGATGATTCTGTGCGCACGGCTGCCGCTGCTGGAATTAAAGCCATCGTGCAGCCAGGAGGCAGTATCCGCGACGAAGACTCAATCAAAGCCGCAGATGAACTTGGCATCATCATGGCCTTTACAGGCGTTCGTCACTTTCTGCACTAATGCATGCGTTGGCGAAAAGACTGCGTTAGTGAAAAGACCGGCATAGCGCCGTTTCTAGAGCAATCGAACTGGTGTATCCGAATTAATGCAATCGAATTAATGCAGCAGAATCAGTTGCGTGTCAGCCATTTTTGGCCATTCAATCGCTGTACCGTATACAGCACCATCAGATCCAACGTAATACGGCGCTCATCACCCATAAACTGTTCGATAGTGCTCGGCTTAGCGTCATTCGCAGATAGGGTAAACACCTTCTGCCCCGAAATGTCTTCATCGATAAAGGCAATATTGAACTGATGCTTGCCCTCGCTGGCCTCCTCCCACTGACCCTGAACCTGCCAGTAGTCATCGCTATCGCTTTGGCCCATGACCTCTAGCTTGCGTTTGGCAAACTCTAGGCTCAAATCATCAACTCCAGCCGCTGCCATAGCTTCCTTCAAGCTAGGCAAATAGTGCTGCTCGATAAATTCGTTAAAGGGCTTATCTTCTAGCTTGGGCGGCTTTTCTTTTTTCTTTGCAGCCGGTTTCTTCTCAGCGGGCTTCTTCTCGGCAGATTTCTTCTCAGCAGATTTCTTCTCAGTAGGTTCAGCCGCCGGTTTGCCCCCCGGTTTCGCATTCTCATCGTCTATTTTGGCAACTGGCTCATCCGCGTCTTTAGTTTCGGCGTCCTCTAAGCTCTTGTCTGTGTCTGACTTTCTCGTTTCTGCAACGGTATCGTCGGGCTTTGCCCCTGCTAGCGCCTGCGCTGTTTCTTCTGTGGGTTTCTCTTCCGTGCCCGTCTCTTCTGCTTTTTTATCCTCTGCCATAGCTCGCTAAGTGCCTATTTTCGAATACTGCGCCCTAATTATAGAAGTTTTGCGCTAAGTTCTCTTAGCTATCCAAATTGATTTTTGAGCTCAATCTGACAATCTTCAATCTGATAATCTATCGCGCTGGCTGTTTGCTGGCCGCTTCGCTTACTAGTTACTTATAGCTTTAGTCACTTATAGCTTTAGTCACTTATAGCTTTAGTCACTTATAGCTTTAGTCACTTATAGCAGTGACGCACTAATAGACAATCGAGACATTTGCTATTGCTACAGACTCGCTAGCGTACCAGACGTAGCCTTCTTTTTAAGTAGGCAGCCGTACGCTAGCTACATCACCGTGGCAATCGAGCTAAGCGAGGGTATTGACTGCTAAGCGGGTTGCAATACCGCGTGTTGCCGATACCACTCAACCGTATTCTTCAGCCCTTGTCGAAAGTCTGTTTTCGCTTCAAAGCCGAATGCCTGCTTGGCTCTTTCTGTGTCTAGGCAGCGTCTAGGCTGACCGTTAGGCTCGTCCGTTTGCCATACCAGCTCACCTTCAAAGCCCATGACTTCACAGATTAGCTCGGCTAAATCGCGAATCGAGATTTCGGCGTTGGTGCCCAAGTTTACCGGATCTGGATCAGAATAGTTCTCAGTAGCCATCACGATACCCCTAGCGGCATCGGTGGAGTATAAAAATTCGCGAGTAGGACTGCCGTCACCCCATACTGGTAGGGTTTTGTCGCCTCGCGTCTGAGCTTCATGCACTTTGTGAATGAGCGCCGGAATAACGTGAGAGCTACGCGGATCGAAGTTATCTTCAGGGCCGTAGAGGTTGACAGGGAGTAGATAAATGCCGTCGAATCCGTACTGCTGACGGTAAGCCTGTAGCTGCACTAGCAGCGCTTTTTTGGCAATGCCGTAAGGGGCGTTCGTTTCTTCGGGATAGCCAATCCACAGGTCGTCTTCTTTGAAGGGGACGGGTGTGAATTTGGGATAGGCGCAGATAGTACCAACGCAGACAAACTTTTCTACGCCTGCCTCATAGGCCGAATGAATCAGCTGAGTACCCATCATCAGGTTGTCGTAAAACAGTTCGGCAGGCTTTTCTCGGTTAAGCCCAATGCCGCCGACGTGAGCTGCTAGATGAACGACAATGTCTTGCCCTTTGACTGCTCGCTGACAGGCTTCTAGCTGAGTGAGGTCATAGTCGCGTGATCGCGTCACTAGAATATTTTCAGTCTTAGCGCCCGCCTGTGTCAGCTGATCGATCACCTGCTTTCCTAAAAAGCCAGCGCCCCCTGTAACCAATATTTTCTTATTTGCTAGTTCCATAACCGTTCGTGTTTCCTTTGACATTTACCGTGCTAATCGTGTTGAGATCACACCCTTAATACGATCGAATTCCTATAGACCAGATGTCTATAGGCCAAATTCCTATAGACCGAATTTCTATAGACATCAACGAACAGCTTGGAAGCACAAGGGCCAGTTGAGCGGCCCTTGAAGCAACCTGATCAGGCTAGGAAAGAGAGCCGGTCGATTGACGCCGCACAGTAGCAATGTCTAGGCCTTTACCATTGCTTTCGTTCACCGGCTTTTGCCCAATCGCCTCTAAATCAGCGTCTACCATAAGCTTGACTAGACCCGGAAAGTCTAGCTCAGGCTCCCAGCCTAGTACCTTTTTCGCCTTCGTCGGGTCGCCGATGAGTAGATCAACTTCTGCGGGTCTAAGATAGCGTTCGTCGAAGGCAACGTACTTCTTCCAGTCGAGATTGACGTATTCAAAGGCGATATCTAAGAATTCGTTGATAGAGTGGGTCTCTCCGGTCGCAATTACAAAGTCGTCAGGCTTGCCTTGCTGAAGCATTAGCCACATTGCTTTGACGTAGTCTTTGGCATAGCCCCAGTCACGTTGCGCATCTAGGTTACCCAGGTAAAGTTTGTCTTGCTGGTTGGCAACAATACGAGCGATCGCACGGGTAATTTTCCGGGTGACAAAGGTTTCACCTCGCCGCGGCGACTCGTGGTTGAATAGGATGCCGTTGGTAGCAAACATGTCGTAAGACTCACGGTAGTTGATGGTTTGCCAGTGAGCGTAGACCTTGGCGCAAGAGTAGGGACTACGAGGATAAAAAGGCGTTTCTTCTGACTGAGGAACATGCTGCACCTTGCCAAACATCTCAGACGAACCGGCCTGATAAAAGCGAACCTCATCGCCTGTGCGGTGCTGGTAGTCGCGAATCGCTTCAAGCAGGCGCAGCGCGCCCATCGCCACCGTATCAACAGTGTATTCTGGAGAATCAAAGCTGACGCGTACGTGAGACTGAGCCCCTAGGTTATAAACTTCTGCGGGCTTAACCTCTTCTAGGATGCGACGCAGCATCGTGCCATCGTTAAGGTCGCCATAGTGTAAAAAGAGCTTGGCATCCTCTTTGTGCGGATCGACGTAGATATGGTCAATCCGGTCGGTGTTGAAGGTAGAGGTCCGACGAATGACGCCATGGACTTCGTAGCCTTTCTCTAGCAATAGTTCTGCTAGGTAGGAGCCATCTTGTCCGGTGATGCCTGTGATGAGTGCTCGTTTCGGTTGCGTCATTATGGTTGAAATCCTCTGATCAATAGTAGTGATGCGAAAAAATTATAGAAAGTAATCGAACGTATGCAAAAGACGATAATCCAGTAGAAGATAAGGCATATAGGAGCGAATTTTCTGTTTTCTAACAAGTTGTATGTGTCAGATACAGAATGCCCACGGGTAAGATCAAATCAAAAACACTTGATAGTGATCTTGCCTATGTCAGCAAAAGGATTAGCCGCTATTCACGGTCTCGGTAAGTATATGAATACTCCTTGGATACGCTTCCTTAATCAGATACGCTTAAGGCGCCGAGCAAATCCTCAGTAGAGCAATTGACACTTGTGACCTAAATAAGTTAGAGCCTTTACTCACATCCCATCGTGATCAACCTTACAGTGCCTTTTCTAGGAAATCCGAATAGACTCCATCAAGAATAAATGATGTGTTTGTGAAAAGCTCGACGCAGTCCCCGCAATAGTTCGGTGTTGTTCTCTCAGTAATGCCTTGAAGGAGCGCCTTGAGATAGCACTCTGGAGATAACGCGCTTGAGAGCGCGCTTTGATCAAGATAGGTTCTTGCTAAGCACGGCGATCGCGCTCAATATCGTAAATGGCTTTTTCCCAGCACCACTGCTCCGTGCGGCTAGGGTTGCGATCGCTCACATCTGAAACTAGCCGCTGGGCAACTGCCGCATTGCCGCCCACTAGTCTTAAGAGCTGGGAGCGGGTACCGCGAGCAACACCGCGATCACGCTGAATGCTGCTATGCTCGCCTCCTTTTATCCGCCGATATATGGGCAGCCGATAGCCAGTTAGCCAGCTAACAACCGCTAAAATAACGGCGATCGCTAGCACAATAGAAAGAATAGACATAGCAACGGATGGAAACGAACACAGCAAATAGTGCTACCACACTGCCCTATTTTTAAGATAGTAGCGACAATACCTTCTCGATTCTCGCTAAATTATGCCAAAAAGCAGCTGATCGCATCTAGGTCACTCCCAGGATAACCATGCCTTCTTTTCCTCGTGCCGCAGATATTCTTAACTTCTGGTTTGGGCGACCTTCAGAGGCGACCTATGGACGCTACCGGAAGGTTTGGTTTGTCAAAGATCCTGAGTTCGACGCTAGCATCCGCCAGCAGTTTCTAGCTGATGTGCAAAAGGCTGCGGCTGGTAAGTACAACAGCTGGGTAGATTCGCCGACTAATGCTGTGGCGCTGCTGCTGCTGCTCGATCAGTTTCCCCGTAATCTGTACCGGGGCGAGCCTCGCAGTTTTGCAACCGATGCAAAGGCACTTTCAGTAGCAGAGCGGCTAGTAAACTCTGGGGCAGATGAGGCACTTATACCGGCGCATCGTTTTTTCGTATATGTGCCTTTTGAGCACAGTGAGCAAATAGAGCGTCAGAATCGCTGTGTCGCTTTAATGCAAAAACTCAACCAGACAGTCCCCGATCTAGACGAGGGTCTTAGAGGTGGCTTAGACTATGCGATTCGTCATCGAGAGGTCATTGAGCGCTTTGGCCGGTTTCCCCATCGGAATGAAACGCTAGGCCGCCAAAGCACACCGGAAGAAATCGCCTTCTTACAGCAGCCGGGATCGAGATTTTAGGCCTGCGCAGAGAATTACTGACGGTTGGTAATGTATTCCAGCCATATCGAGGCAGCCAAGCCAATGTAGTGCGCAAAAATAGCGTTGACGACTGAAAAAACGACCGCAATATCCGCAGCGTTGATGAAAGCAGAAGAGTCTTGGGTAATCGCACCGAAAGTTGCGACCTGCCGCAGCGATCGCGTCCAAAGGTCAGCAATGACAACTTCGGCCCCAAAGATAGTCACCAGCATACCAATTAGGCTGATCATGATACCAATGCGAATGGCCTTGACAGCATCTTTGGGCTTTGGCCGAAGGTCAGGGTCGCTAGTACTGAGCTTGCGGCCTAGCTGAACGTAGCGAAAGCCCCAAAAAGCACTAATGAAGACCCCTACAATGCCAGCCGTAGTAAATATATCCGCAGAGGCGCTAGAAAAACCAGCGTTGGGCTCTAGCGCGTTGAAAACAAATAGGATGCTGGCAATCACGCCAACGACAACTTGCGTCCAAAGACTCACCCAGCCAACTCGCTTAAAGTTTGTGGCAATGCGTCGGATGGCCGGCGGTAAAGAATAGCCGAGTTCACCAGTCATAGTTCACCACTCACTTACGAAGTGTACGCCGCTCTTTTTACGCTGCTCTTTTGAAGTACTACGCTTAAGGTATTACAAATCCCATGTTAATACGAGTTAGTCGATTTCTGCCGGTGGAACCTTTTAGGCTGAAGGCAGGGCTCTGTAAATTAAGTAGACAGATTAAGTAGACAGATTAAGTAGACAGGTTAAATAGATGAGATAAGTAGACAGAAATAGATAAAGTTTGAAATGAAGTTTACCGGGAAGTTGAGAGAGTGAAGTCTGGCATGAACGACTCTGGCATGAACGACTATAGAGGCCTAGTTAGCGATTTGATCGCACGCCATCGGCACCGGGTGGACTATTTGGCAATTCGATTAGAGCAGTCGCAAGGCTGCCAGATTCGCCTACTAGGCGATGTCCCAGAAGCGCTAAGTGAGGGTCTATCAATCGGTGGACAGGTACGCGTGTGTCATAAAGGCGGCTGGGGCTTTGCTAGCTTCAATCGGCTAACGGATTTGCCGGAGCGGGTAGAAGATGCGATCGCAACTGCCAAACTCATTGGTGACGATATTACTCAGCTCGCCCCAATCGATATTGTCCAAACGACCTGTACCTTACCTCTAACAGGTACCGACCCGCGCACAATTTCACTATCCGATAAAAAAGCGCTGTGCCATCACTACATTGATATTTTGCGAAGTGCAGGGAGTGTGATCGCCTCTACAGCGGTTCGCTATGGAGACAGCTACCAGCAAATTCTGCTGGCCACCTCTGAAGGCACGCTGATCGAGCAGGGGTGGATGGATATGGAAATGCGCTTTTCAGCGACGGCTCGCCAGGGCGATACGGTGCAGACCGGACGAGAGACGGTGGGATCTCGGCGGGCTTATGAAGATGTGCTGGGCTTGGAAGAAAAAGTGAAAGCGGCAGGTGATCGCGCCATCACCGCCCTAACGCTACCACCTGCCAAAGGCGGCACCTACACGGTCGTAATCGATCCTATTCTCAGCGGCCTGTTTGTGCACGAAGCCTTTGGCCATCTGTCTGAAGCAGACATGATTTATGAAAACTCAGACCTGCTAGAGACGATGAGTTTAGGGCGACAGTTTGGACCCAACAATCTACAAATTTTTGATGGAGCTGCACCTGCTGGCCACCGAGGGAGCTATCTGTACGACGATGAGGGCACCCCAGCAACAACGACGCAGCTAATCAAAGACGGCGTTTTGACCGGACGGCTACACTCAAGGGAAACAGCAGGCGGTCTAGATGAAGTGCCAACGGGCAATGCGCGCTGCTTGAACTATCACTACTCGCCGCTGGTCAGAATGACCAATACCTGGATAGAGCGCGGCGATACGCCAGTAGCCGATCTATTTGCTGGGATCGACGAAGGGCTGTATGCGCGCAACTGGCTGGGCGGTGAAACCAATGGCGAGCTATTCACCTTTGCCGCAGGCGAGGCTTGGATGGTTCGGAACGGTCAAATTGCTGAGCCGGTGCAGGATGTCACCCTGTCGGGAAATGTGTTTAGCACGCTAGCTAACATTGAGGCAATCGGTGATGATTTCTATTGGGATGAGTCGGGTGGCTGTGGCAAAGGCGGACAGGGCGGTCTTGCTGTTGGCTGTGGCGGACCAAGCTTGCGGATCAAAGATGTTGTGATTGGAGGCGAGAGCCAGTGATAAAGCCACATGCTCCGCATTTGCATCTGTACCTAGATACGGCTGAGGTTTCAGGGTGGCAAACTTGGCTGCCGACCGGATTATTTTACGGGGTGACCTGTAATCCAATGCTGCTAGAAAAAGCCGGTGTGGCTTGTGATATCGATACGCTCAGAAAGCTGACTCGTCAGGCGTTTGACTTAGGGGCTGAGGAAGCTCACCTACAGGCGTGGGGCAGCTCAGCTGCAGCGCTAATTGAGGTGGGAAAAGATCTTAGCCGCATAGACCGGCGAGTTCTAGTAAAGCTGCCTGCCACCAAAGAGGGAATGACAGCGGCTAGGGAGCTGGTTCGACAGCGGATTCCGGTGACGCTAACTGCGGTATATGCGGTGCACCAGGTTCTAATGGCAGCGGCACTAGGAGCGAGCTACGTAGCGCCATATCTGGGTCGGATCAATGACGCCGGACGAGACGGTCGTTCGGAAGTGGCCAAGATGCAGCAGGTGCTGAATGGAGTTCGATCTGAAACTCGGATATTGACGGCTAGCATTCGCGATATAGAAGATATTCCGACGCTGGCCGCTCAGGGGGTAGATACGTTTACATTTTCTGAAGCGATCGCACAATCGTTTTTCGATGTACCAGCAACGCTAACGGCAACTGCCGACTTCGAGCAGGCGGCAAATAGAGCAGGCGGCAAATAGAACGACCCTGTTGAATGGAGAATTTACCTATGTCTGAACCGCTCGTTTACCAGCAGTCTGTTTTCATTCGCGCAAATGCGACGACGGTGGAACGCTGTTTTACCGATCGCCGTCTGATGCACCAGTGGCTTAACCCGGCGCTGGTATGCGAGCCTGTAGGTGACTGGCGCACAAGCATAGGGAGCGAATTTGACTTTCGCCTGCAGGTGCCGGTACTGCCGACGGCGCTACGTCCGGCTTTACGAGCGGTGGTAGAAGCGCGATCGCCTGGGCTGGTGGTATGGGCCTTCGATGGATTTTTTCAGGGACGCGATCGCTGGGAGTGTCAGCCAGAAAGCGATCGCAAGTCACCCGGAACCACGCTGCTCAACCGCTTTGAATTCACGATTCCTAATCCTTTAGTAAGCTTTGGTTTTCGGCAGTTTGCCGCAGGCTGGACAAAACAGGATATGGAGGCTCAGCTACAGCGATTGAAGCAGGTAGCTGAGCGTCTGTGATCTTTAATAGCGCTCCTTGAGTACTGCATACTGCCTACATTGCCTACTTATTGCCAACCAGGATTATGGCTGCACAGCCGCTAGAGCCGAGCTACCAGGATTCGCGCTTTCAGAAGATTCTGACGCAATTTGGGCGGGGGGCGCAGAGGGCGGCGTTTTGCGATCGCCAAAAATGCTCTTGATTGAGCTAGCAACCGGTACCGCGACAATCAAACCCAAAAAGCCAGCAATTTTGGTGCCCAGTAACAGTGAGACTAAAATCCACACAGGGTTTAGACCGACGAAGCCGCCGATTAGCTGCGGCGCGATCGCATTTTCTACCACCTGGTCGATAATGGCCGCTACCGTGACTACGCGCACCCCTAGCCAAATGCTCTTTAGGGCGGTCAAGAAACTGATGATAGTGATACTCAACGCCGGTCCAAACGGGAAGATAGCCATTACCCCCACTGCAATGCCAAACAGCAGGCCGAAGGGAACGCGAATTGCCACAAAAGCGATGGTCATTGCCGTTCCCATCAGCAGGGCCACCGTGATCTGACCTAAAAAGTAATTCTGAAAGTTTTGCCTAATTAGCGGCCTGGCATTACTGCCCCAGGAGTCAGGCAGCCATAGAAAGATGCCATCCCAGAGGCGATCGCCATGCAGCAGCAAATAGAACGTAAGGACAATCGTCAAGCCAAGGTCAACGATGCTACCAATCGCGTCAGGCAGTAAGGAGAGTACGCTAGCGCTAAGGCTTTGCAATTGAGTCGTAAGTTTGGCCTGGAGCTGAGCAGACAGACTAGAAAGATCAATCGGTAAATCGAGGTTCACCGCCCAATTTTGGAAAGCGGCAAACTGAGACGAGCCCGAGTCAATCCAGGAGGGTAAACGGCCTGAGAGATCGTTGACCTGTGCTACTAGCGGTGGGGCCAAAATTACGCCCAGAACGCCCAAAACAGAAAACGTACCTAGCAAAACTAAGATAATGGCAACTACCCGCGGTAGCCGAAACCGAGAGAGGAACTGTACGGGGTAGTTGAGAATAAAAGATAAGAGGGTCGCCGCTAAAAAGATAGTGAACTGCGATCGAAAAAAGTTAAAGATAAGGAGAGCTACCCAGCCGTTGAGCGCTAGTAGCGGCAGGGCAATGCCCCATATCATCCAGCGCGGCAGTCGATTGATCCAATCCATAGGCCTAACCGCCCGCCGAAACGTACCAGTAGTAAGTTGCCATTGGAATTACAGTTGCTGCAATCAATAGCACAATCACTACAACGGTGGAAGAACCTCTAGTAGCCTCTGTTTGTTCGGCACTAGCAAAGGTACTTTCGGTATCTACCGTGTCATCGTAAGCCGCCGGTGGTCCTGGATCAGGTTCACCCGAAAGCACCGCGACGATACGATCCGTAGCGTCTAAAAACGACTGATTGTACTGATTGCCTCTCAGCAAAGGCACCTTCATCGTTTCGCTAGTGACGCTACGAGCGATGTCCTTGCTCAACTTTTGAGAGACATCTTGACCAACGCTGATGCCAATGTTGTTGGTGACATCATCTAGCACAATAACAGCTTGATTGCGCTGTGCTTCAGGAGTAGGAAACCACTGCTCCATTAGCTGGTCGGCAAAAGACTGAGTGGTTTCGCCGTAGTCTAGCCGGTGGATGGTGACAAAGCGCACTTCGTTACCCGTCTCTTCGGCTAGCTGGCTTAAGGCTTTGCTGATTTTGCCTTCGTTGAGACGCGATACCTGTGAGGCTTCGTCAAGTATCCACACATCGCTCTTTAGCGTTTGCGGCATACTATACAAGCTAGTAGCCAGCGCAGGCGTGCTAGTTAGCTGAAGCGCACATAGGGCGATCGCAGTGAAACAAATGAGCTGACGGAGCCAGCCAAAATATCTTGACATGGACTTGTAGGGATAAACCTTATAGGGATAAGTTAGGACGGCTTGCGAGGCTGAGTGCTTTAGATCAAGTGAGTGCTTTAAACGTAAGTGCTTTAAATAATAGAGGAATGTTGATTTCTCTGCCTTAAGTTTTGCGGACCCTAGAGCAGAGAAAGCGAGAAGATAGAGGAAGCTAGATTGAGAGAGCTTATAGAAAACTTATACCCGCAAATCTAGATCGGCAAAAACTGGTGTCGCTTTAAGATTTCTAGCAAGTCGGTATCCGTCTCAAGCAAGCAGGCGTGGCCGCTGCGGGGAAGCAAAAATAGCTGAGCATTAGGAAATCGAGCCAGCAGGCTCTTTACTTCGCGCTTTGAGGGCAGCAGCCGATCGTGCCCGCCAGCTATCAATAGCACAGGGTGGGTCATTCGCTCTAGCGGCAGACGCTCTGCTTCAAATTGGCTAAGCAAAGACATCCGCCAGGCGGCAGTCTCAACCGGCACGGATTCCATAGCATTAGCCAGAGCAACGCGATCGCGGCTAGCAACACGGCTTGGCTCTATCAAAAAAGGCAGCAGTCCCTGCGAGCTATAGCGATAGGCCATACTTGGCAACCTTTGTGTAATCAAAGGACCTAGCTGCATCCAGGGCAGCTTACGAAAGGAAGAGGCCGGATTGATGATAATTACCCGTTCAAATAAATGAGGAGAAAGGGTCAAAACTTGCATAGCCAGACAGCCACCAAAAGATTCACCACACAGATAAACCGGCTGCTTGCGTCCTGCCGGTGACGACTCAAGCTCTTTAGAAACTAGCTGCGATACTTGGTGGGCCAGCGATCGCCAGTCGTTTTTGTTGTACGGATTGAGCGCAACGCAGCGGATATCAAACCAATGGGCTAATCGCTCGCTTTGCGCTCTATACAATCGGCCACTGCCGTCCATACCCGGCAAGAACACAAACAGTGGCTTGGTATGCGCAGGAAGTTTACCGGGATCAACAGGCAAAGGATGCAGAAATTTGACGGGGGCAACTAGGCTCATGTTTTTTGAAGTGACTTGGCAGCGCTGGAGCTTTTTGGTTAGAAGACCTCGACCGGAGGCTCTCGATTAGCACTGCCCATTAGTAGCCGCCTGTTAGCAAAAGATTTTGAACGGCGCTATGACAGGTATCGGTTAGCTCACTGGCAATTTCGCCGCCCTGCTTTCCATGATACTTTTGCCGATACAGATCGCTAATGGCAATAGGTTTGCCAATAATGACAGCAACCTTACGATAAATCACTGCCGGGTGACGACCGGCCTGCTGAAACAGCGGCTCGCTAGGATCAAACCAGCTAAGCACTCTGAAAGGAATCGTGTTTCGCTGCTGTTCTTCTATAGCCACAATAGCGGTGGGCACAATTTTTAAGTCTTCAACAGGTGCACGCAAAGCCAAATGTGCAAAGCCGCGATGAAAACTTCTAACCTGATCGGGCTCAGTTATTTCAATCATCGGCTGAGTCCCTTCCGGGAAAACCCCAATGGCCTCCTGTGATTGCAAAAACTCAGTCGCCTGCTTAAAGAACGTTCGTCCTCGCTCCTTGGGACCATCCAAAGGAAAGCAGCCAAGCGAAGTTACAAATTCTTTCATCACGGGCACCTGCGACATGTAGTGATGGCAGGCAAAGTGAACTGGCTTAGCCGCAGCGGCCATCAGTAGTGGCGCATCTAAAAAGCTACGGTGATTGGCAATCATCAAAAAAGGCGATCGCGGTAGATGTTCGGCTTGATGCAGTTGAATTTGGATGCCCATAGAAAACAGCATCCAGCGAGAGAGTTCGAGAGGGTTGGTCAACGGCATATTAGCTGCGATCACGTTAGAAAAATTAAGCCTAGGAAAGTCCGGGGAAAGTCTAGAAAAATTAAAAAGAGCAAGCATACCGCACGTTCGGCTGCCTGCTCTTTATCTTGTATAACTGCTGTTTAACAGCTTCAGCACCTGTTAAAAGGCTGACTTGTTGCTTGAATAGGATTACGCAGCCTATTCGGTTCGTAGCCTGTGCGATGTACGGCCTGTTCAATTAGTCCGTTATTTGACTACTCCGCGGCCTGAAGGCGCGGGGATTCCCTGGTCAGGGACATAACTTTCAGATCCAACGTTACCGCCAAACCCAAAGAGGTCGTATCTCACAGGGCGTTTTCCTTGTCTAGCAAGGCGGTTCCGACGTGCCCCGTCGTACCGAGTCCTTTGTTCAAAATATTGATAGCTGCATTCTCATCTCTATCTAGCACACAGCCACACTTGCAGGCGTGAGTTCTGGTAGAGAGAGACTTCTTCACTATCGTTCCGCAGCTAGAACATGCTTGCGACGTATAGGCAGGATTCACCGCAACGGTTACCCGGCCAAATATATCGCCGTAGCGCTCTAGCCACGTTCTGAACTGATACCAACCTGCGTCAGCAATCGACTTAGCCAAGTTGTGATTCTTGACCATACTTCGGATTCTCAAGTCTTCGTACGCTACGAGGTCGTTAGATCTCATCACGGACAACGCCAATCTTACAGCGTGGTCTTTTCGCTTGCGTGAAGTTGTAAGCTCGAACCTGGCTAGTCGATTTATTGCTTTCTTGCGGTTGGCTGACCCTTTTTTCTTTCGAGAGACGCGCCTAGCTAGCTTTTTACGCTTAGCTTCACGCTTTCTGTAGAATCTAGGGTTCTCTTCTTTCTCGCCATTGGAATCGGTGTAGAAGTCAGCTAAGCCAACGTCTAAGCCGATTGTGTTGCCAGATGGTTCTAGCGTTTCCTTGCGGTCTACGGCTACGCAGAATTGGCAGTAGTAGCCATCTGCGCGGCGAATCAGCCTCACTCGCTTAATCAGCTTCTCAGCATAGTTGCCAAGGTCGTGAGTGCCTACCAGTTTCAAAAGGCCGATACCTTTCTTATCAGTGAACTTAATCCGCTTAGGCGCTGTCAGTTTCCAGCCAGACGTTTTGTACTCGACTGAGCGAGCAAACTGCTTGAACTTTGGAATACCAACAGGCTTAACGCCTTGCTTGCAGTTTTCGTAGAAGCGGCTAATAGCAAACCATGCACGTTCAGCGCTGGCCTGCCTAGCCATGCTGTTGAGTTCATTGGCAAAGTCAAACTCTTTTGCTAGCTGTTTGCACAGCTTGCTCAAGTCATATTTGGACGTGCCCTTAACATCCATCCACAAACGCAAAGCCTTGTTCTGAACAAACTGCCCAGTCCTGATAGCTTCGTCTATTGCGGCAAACTGTTGAGGCTTTGCCTTGACCTTATACTCTAGAATCAACATGTTCTTACGCTAGCACTCACCTGGGAGACTCGCGAACTACATCCCCGTGCTGAAGCACCGGGCTTTGCCTGCGTTCTCCCAAACCCTCTTAGATCCGGTAAGCTTTTTGACGAGCAGGAACGATGACTGTCGAAATTTCGATAGGGACGATACAGCCGTCAGAGATAGCGTCGTCCAAGATGGCGAGTAAGCGTCGTTCTACAGAGGAAAGATTGCCTTCACGGTAGCGATCAATCTGCATCGCAACACCTGGCGCTAGTTCTCCATTCATTAGTGCGGTCCGCACCAGTAACTCAAGACCGTTTGATCGAGACTTATAGTTCGACATCTTAAACATTTTCGAATCTCAAATGACTACATTCCTATGTTCTTTTAACGGATATGTTGTTCCGGAAAAATAAATAGAAACGGACTTTAACTGTCGGATTAGTCATTAAAGGATTGACAACTTTCAGGCGAATTAAATATAGCAACTTGCTTTAATTTATTACTCCGTTAAAGAAACTATCTTGATCGATAGTTTTCGCTTATGAAAAGGCTCAGATCTAAGTAAAAGCCTGTAAGAAAGGGAAATTGATGAGACATAGCGATAGAGCTTAGCTTCGAGCGGAAGAATAAATCGCAAGCAATACAGTGATCTTCTATCTATATTAGTGATCGCTTCTAGTTTCGTTTTTAACCGCCTTTAATAAATATTCAGCATATTATCTGTATCAATGCTTGCCGCACAAAGGTATCAGGTATTTTTTACTTGGATCGTCGTTGATATTAATTAAGTGATTCCACTGTTGGGCTATTTTCTACTATTAATTAATGCTTCTCTATCACGTAAATAGTTTACGAATCCTTGTCTTTTTATCTTTTTAACCAGTAGCGTTCAGATAAAGCAAAGTGCCAGACGCTGTAGCTAGCTGGCTGATGATTGGGATAGGCCAGCAGCTAGTGCGATCGCCTGCGGAAAAATCCGGTGCTCTTGCACCTGAATACGCGCCTGCAACGTTTCGACGCTATCTTCTGGCAATACCGGTACTGCTGCTTGCATCACGATAGGGCCACTATCCACTACTAGCTCAACGATATGAACACTACAGCCGGTAATTTTCACCCCAGCATTTAGCGCTTGTTCTACCGAGTGAATGCCAGGAAAGCTAGGCAGTAGGCTAGGGTGAATATTGAGGATATGGCCAGGAAACGCAGACAGTAAGCGCGCTGTGACTTTCCGCATCCAGCCCGCCATAATCACCCAGTCAACCTCATAACCCTGTAGCTGAGCAGCGATCGCATCGTCGAGCGATTCTCTGCTATCGAACCGACGATGGTCCAACAGTTTTGCAGGAATGCCTAATCTTTTTGCGCGTTCAGCGACCTTAGCATTGGGATTGTTGTAGATGACAACAGCAATACGAGCGTCAAGCTTTCCCTGGTCAATAGCCTGAGCGATCGCTTCAAAATTACTACCGCTACCCGATGCCATCACACCTAGCGTCAATGGTGGATACTCAATCTCTGCGGGGGCAGGCGATACCGGCGATACCAAAGAAGTTGAGTTTGTCGTTCTAGAGGCGATCGCTTCTGCGGTCTGAGGGGGTTTGGTCATAGTGTCAGCGGCCGTCTGAGCAGGTGTCTGGGTAGATATCAAGTCCGTCATGTGTTCTGTGTATGTTCAATGTGCCTAGTCAGCGTCTTTTACGTGTCTAGATTTGTATATCTAACTGGTACATCAATGGGTATCGATTGTGAGTAAACAGCTCTGTAAATATGCGTGCTTTCTCTTCTCTTCACGGCAGCGTTCGTAAACAGTTGTGTACGAACGACTCACATCACTCACGAAAATGACTTAATGCACCGCCGACATATTGAAGGATGACCTATATTTCTATGAGCCTAGAGGGTGCCTTAAGGGCACTTTGGCATATCCCTGATATTCATTAAATGCATAATGAGCTTATCAATTAGTAGTCTGTCTGAATCAGCTGAAAATTCCGACTTGCTCGCGGCGCTAGCCGAAGCTCAACAAGAAAACGCAGCCCTCTCGGAGGCGTTGACTAACAACCAAGCCGAACTCAAAACTGCGCTACTGCTAGAAGAGACTTTGAAACGTATTACCGACCGTGTGCGTGACAGTCTAGACCAGGCCCAGATTTTGCAGGCATCTGTTGACGAGCTAGTAGATGCACTCAGCGCCAAAGAAGCCAACACAGCTCTCTACGATTTAGAGCAAGGCACCTCTACGGTGTATTACGAATGCGCACCGGGGACAAACACAATGCGGGGGCGGGTATCGCAGATGGAAGCCTATTCCGAGGTGTACCATCAGCTCTTAGCCGGGCAATATCTTCAATTTTGCTCTATCTCGCCTAACCCTCAGCGAGGTCGAGTAGCTATGTTTGCCGCGCCTATCTTAGATGACCGCGATGTGCTCGGCGATTTGTGGCTGATTAACGATGCCGACAGCTATCTCAGTACGTGGGACATTCGCTTAGTGCAGCAAGTGACCAATCAGTTAGCGATCGCGATTCGCCAAGCACGTCTATACCAAGAATCGCAGTCTCAAGTTCGCGAGCTAGAGCACGTCAACACGCTCAAAGACGACTTCTTGAGCACGGTCTCTCATGAGCTACGCACGCCCGTAACCAGTATGCGCGTAGCGTTACAGCTACTAGGCCTTACCCTCTCTCAAGACTATGGCTTAAAAGACGAAGAGCTAAAAAAGCCGCAAACCGAACAGTGCCGACTCGCCCGCTACTACAGCATCCTAAAAGAAGAGTGTGAGAGAGAAATCAGCTTGATCAATGACCTACTAGACTTGCAGCGTCTAGACGTAGGCAATCATCCCATGATGATTCAGCCAATCGATCTGCCGAACTGGCTGCCTAACCTCGTCAATGGCTTTAAGCCTAGAGCTAGTAGCCGCGAGCAGCAAATAACGCTCACTATTCCGGGGAATCTGCCTGAATTTCTCTCAGATCTATCCAGCATTGATCGTATTTTGGCCGAGCTGATTAACAACGCCTGTAAGTACACGCCTCCTGGCCACCACATTCATATCTCTGTGATCGGTGGGGCTAATAGCATCAAGCTCCGCGTGATGAATACAGGGGTCGAAATTGACAAAAAAGAGCAGCAGCGTATCTTTGATAAGTTTTACCGCGTACCAAGCGCCGATCCGTGGAAGCAAGGCGGTACGGGACTAGGATTAGCCCTGGCCCAAAAGCTGGTAGCACATTTGGAAGGCGATATTTCAGTAGACAGTAAAGCGGACCAAGTTACCTTTACTGTTGAGCTACCGCTGGTACATTCGGCAGCGCGCTAGGCGTAGAGTCTAGATCGAATCAAAAACTCATCTAGCTCAAGCTGAGCACTTCAGGAAGGTCGAAGAGCTCTGATGCAGGAACCTCTGCTTTAGGAAGCTCTGTTTCAGGAAGCTCTTTCGGGACTGGCCACTTCTGGCGTCTCTAGTGCTTCTGGCGTCTCTGGTGCTTCTGGCGATTCTGGTGCTTCTGGCGATTCTGGTGATAGGGAGAACGGAAAGCTAGCACTGTTTTGAGTTGCTGAGACGCTGCCTGTGTGGGATTGAACCTCACCGTGGGTCAAAATATTGAGCGTAAAGTCAGCAGGGCCCGTTTGAGCGCAGCCAGTGAAGTATTCTACTCTGGCAGTATAGTCACCTGGCATTCCACTGCCTTCTGGCCAGAAAATGTTCTCTACTGGCGCAGCCATTTTCTCTAGGCAGTCAGCATTCGCGTCAACATCGAGCTGGCCTGCTGAGGCAACCTGTGGGTTAAGGAAAGAAACCTCGTCACCGCTCGGGTCAATGACATACAGGTCTAAATCAGCGTCTGTATCCCACTGGAGAGTTACTTGAACATCACCTGTTTGCAGAGTCACTTCTTGATTTCTAGTCTGAGGTGCGCTGAAGCCGCTGCAAAGTGCGCTTAGGTCATACTGGCGGCCTTCTTCACTCTGAAGATAGCAGGCTAAGTCAGCATTATTGACCTGTGCGATCGCGCTAACGCCTAACAGACTTGATACGCTCAACGCAAAAGCAATTACAGACACGGCTCGAACAGACATAACCTATGGAGGTGAATGGACAATTGATAGATTAAATAGACTGGGTAGTATCGACTATCTTGCTTCTCAACATTCCCGCCGTGCATTTGCCGGCTTCTAGTGAAACACACGGGAGAATGAGTTCTCTGGTTTAGGATGTTCTGAAATGTTCTAGATATGGAGCCCGATTTCGCTATACTTTTTCAGACAAACGTGCTAATTAGAGAGCACACTCCAATTGAGTCCCCGCTATGTTTTCGTCGATCTTAGCTGTCTTAACTTTTCTGATATTTGGCTACACCGCTGGCTCAGTAAAAATTGTCAAAGAGGGCAACGCTGCGCTAGTAGAGCGGCTAGGACGGTTCAAAAGAACGCTACGACCGGGGTTGAATATGATCGTACCCTTACTAGATTCAGTGGTACTGCAAGATTCTATGCGTGAGCAAACGCTCGATATTGAGCCACAAAGAGCGATCACCCGCGACAACGTGAATCTGGAAGTCGATGCAATTATCTACTGGCGTATTTACGATCTAGAGAAAACGTATTACGCCATTGAAGACGTCGAGTTTGCGATGCAGGAGCTGGTTATTACCACGCTACGTTCTGAGGTGGGCAAGATGGACTTTCAAAGTCTGTTCTCGTCTCGTGATGACATCAATCGCGCGCTACTCGATGTGCTCGACGAGGCAACTGCGCCCTGGGGCCTAAAGGTAAACCGGGTGGAGATTCAGAAACTAGATCCGCCGCAGGATGTATTAGATGCGATGCAAAAAGAACGAGCGGCGACCTACGAGAAAAATGCCAAGATCTCTGAGGCTCAAGCGGATGTAGAGTCAATGCGAATACTTTCTGAAGCACTAGAGGCTACAGGCAATGGAAGGGAAGTCCTGCACTATTTGCTAGCTCGGCACTATGTAACGGCGAATCAGAAGATTGGTGAGAGCGAAAACTCTAAGGTTCTATTTATGGATCCTAAGGCTCTGACTGAAGGTCTGGTAGATTTGATGAATGATGGAGATCCTTCTAGGATAGATCCATAATCGGTGACAGAACGGTATGGTAACGGCAACGGCGGCAACTCCACAATCTCAAGAGACAGAATCTCAAGAGACAGAATCTCAAGAGACAGAATCCCAGAAGACAGAGCCTCAGAAGACAGAACAGACGCTTAGTCGGACAGCGATAGTGCCACTGCTAGGCCGTTCGGTTGAGGCGCTAACCGAATGGGTCACTGCGCAGGGACAGCCTGCCTACAGGGGCAAGCAGCTTCACCAATGGATTTATCAGAAGGGCGTTCGCTCACTCGAAGAGATCACTGTTTTCTCAAAGCAGTGGCGAGCGAAGGTAAAGGATGTTCCGGTTGGGCGATCGCACATTCACCACCGCTCCAAATCGCCCGATGGCACAATCAAATACCTGCTGCGCCTCAAAGACGGCCTAATCATAGAAGCGGTAGGCATTCCTTCTGACAAACGACTGACGGTGTGCGTGTCTTCGCAAATCGGCTGTCCAATGGCGTGCGATTTTTGCGCGACTGGAAAAGGCGGCTTTACTCGCAATCTAGAGACCTACGAGATTGTCGATCAGGTGCTAACGGTACAGGAGGACTTTCAGCGACGGGTGAGCAATATTGTCTTTATGGGTATGGGCGAGCCGCTGTTGAATACAGATAGCGTGGTGGCTGCGGTGCGATCGCTCAATCAAGACATCGGCATTGGTCAGCGCTCGATTACCGTATCCACCGTTGGCATTCCCGGCCACATTCGTCGCCTCGCCGAGGAGCGCATGCAAATCACCCTAGCCGTTAGCCTTCACGCTAGCAATCAAGCGCTGCGCAGACAGCTTATTCCCAGCGCCGAAAAATATCCCATGACTGCTTTGCTCGACGAGTGCCGTGACTATGTGAATCTAACCGGTCGCCGAGTGACCTTTGAATATGTGCTGCTCGCGGAAGTGAATGACAGGCCCGAACACGCAGTAGAGCTAGCAAAAGAGCTACGCGGCTTTCAGACCCATGTCAACCTGATTCCCTATAATCCCATTAGCGAAGTCGATTACCAACGCCCTAGCCGCCAAAGAATAGAAGGCTTTACCCAGCAGCTAAAGGACAAAGGTATTGCTGTTAGCGTGAGATATTCCCGTGGCCTAGAGAAAGACGCTGCCTGTGGTCAGCTGCGAGCATCCAAGGCTACAGAGTCAATTCAACCCAAACAGCAGGTCTAAATGGCAGTCATTCAGATCTGCTGTTTTGTTCAATTATTTTGATTATTCCGGTGTAACCCACGAGAGATCGGCGAACCCAAGCTCGATTTCCTGCTCAGCCGGTATCAGTCGAACACTCGCTTGCGCTACACCAGGAATACGACGCTCTACGCGGCTAGGGATGCCATAGTCGTAGGCGATATGACCCTCGCCAGTTAACACAACCACTTGCCTATCAGGGTCAGCCTCTAGCTGCATGACGATGCGCTGTGCCATCGTTTCGTCCCACAGCACCTGCGCGGCAAAGAAATTCTCGAACGCTAAGCTATGCCCGGCGCCACCATGTGCACTAAAGACGCTCGCAACAGAGTCTCGATAAGCGACATCTGTTGTATCAATTTCCTCAATAGGTGGAATATATGTCAGCGCATCACTAGATAGGCTAGCAAGCCCTTCGCGGGCGACCTGACGAGTCACTTCTACGGGTGTATTAAGCGCAATCAGCGGAATCTGGTTTTCTTTTGCATAGCGGATAATTGGTGCATAAAGTTCCCAGTCGTAGCCCCAGCGGGTTTCGTATTCGCTTTGATTAATGAGATCTGCTTCACTAATCTCATCTGCTAGGTAGCTATCAAGTACCGGCTGGAAGGGACGCTGAAACATCTCAAGACCAATCGCGATTTCACTTTGCGTACTCAGGAATTCTATGATGTTGAGCTGCGCGGCGTGATCTGCCTCACTATCGTGCGTTTCGCCTAAGTAGATAACTTGCTTTGATGCGATCGCTGCCAAAACCTCTGCATTCTCAGTCGTCGATGACGGAACTTCCGATGATAGAGCAGCATCAGGCAATAGTGATTCTTCTACCGGTGAGGTAGCCGATGTAGCGATCGCCGAGCTATCAGGGCTACAGCCCACAGACAGCGTCATCAAGGCCAGACTCAAGACACTGATCCGACAGTTGGCCCAGTGGTAGGTCCAGTGGTGGGTCCAATAGCCAGTGGATCGATCGCAAGAATGCACTATATAACTCCTTTGTACGCAAATTTCTAAAATATATTTCGTGCTGCCTCGTTACCGGCAGACTGCTTATTCAGCTTCCGTGCAATCAAGCAGATAAGACCAAGCAGATAAAAAGAGAAAGCATGCTGATGGCTCAGCAAGTCATATCCTATCATTAAAAAATATTTGGTTTTATAGCCATTTGTAACCAGTTGAGTGATTTTGTGAATCTCTACACGTCGCTTAGCTTCTGAGCGACGAAACAAGTGAGGATTGATAATTTCTTAGGTTTTAGAGTCAATCGATGGAACATCCCTAGCTTTGTTTGGTTCTTTTATATAAATAAGCAACCTATATGATGCAATGATTGCTATTCAGTCTGATACCGCGTCCGCATCGACGACCGCGCTGCATTCCCTGAATACCGTATCGCCTCCCCGCTTTAGGTCAAGGGCTGTTAGACAGCTGCACATGCTGTCTTATCTCTCTGGCGCGTCTTCTATATATGCCTGGTTAAAAGACCGCTCAGCGAGTGGTTCAGTAGCCAGTATTTTGATGTACCACAGCGTACCGAGTCCTCACGAGACAGCGTGGATAGACCCGCGTAACTGTCTATCGGTAGAGCAGTTTGAGACGCAAATGCGATTTCTAGCAGAGCATCGTCACGTAGTCAGTATCGATTGGCTCATTCAGCAGCTAGAAGCGGGTGAGCCAATTCGAAGAAAGACCGTAGCCATTACGTTTGACGATGGCTACTTAAACAATCTACGAGTCGCTGCGCCTATTTTGGCAAAGTACAATCTGCCTGCAACGATCTATCTAGCAACGGCGTACATCAACGAGAGCAAAAACCAGTGGATCGATACGCTGTACTCGGCTTTTAGAGCCCGATCGAGACATAATCTGGCCGTGCTCGGCAATTGTTGGAACCTATCTAGCTCGGCTAAAACGACTGCTAAAAAAACTGTTGAGAAAGCCTATGGCACAATTGCCCGACACCTAATCGAATGCACCCCTACGCAGCGTCAGCAGATTTTAGAGTCTATTGACGAACAGCTTACGCCAACTGCATATCCTCCTCGTTTGACGATGACCTGGGATGAGGTGCGTGAGCTACAGCGGCGCTATCCTCAGGTGACTTTGGGCTCGCATACCGCAAATCATCTAGATTTACGAACCCATAGCGATCGCACTAACGAAGAAATACAGCTCTCAGCCGCCCACTTCGTAGCCGAAACGGGCGATTGCCCGCAGCATTTTTCCTTTCCCTACAACCGCTCCAACCAGGCTGTGCGCACCCAGGTTGCCAAGTATCTCCGTTCGGCAGCCACCGTCGCCGATGACCCAGTTGTCCGTTCAGGCACCTCGCAATATGCACTACCTCGATTAGAAGCACCTCAGTCACTGACCCTACTAAAGTCTTGGACCGACGGCGGCTTTCCAGACGTCACGCGGCGGCTGTTCGGGCAGGTTTGCACGCAGTCGTTTTAGCCCTCAACGCTGAACAATCCAAAATATTTCTTAGCAACCGCTGTGAATGGTGAATGCGGCCATAGCAACATGTCAGTCTATGTTCATTGTGGCTTAGGTTCTCGCGGCAGCAATGACACACGTTTCTATCTCTAGGAAAACGCATAGTGCAGACAAAAGAATGACCTAAAGTAGGGTTACGTCCTCATTTTTGCTTTCACGATGCGAGATTTTCAGCTACCTGGTCGCTCCCCCGCCTATGCCCAAAAGGGAATGGCGGCCACGTCGCATTCGCTAGCAACGCTGACGGCTGTCGATATACTGCGAGCGGGTGGCAATGCGGTAGATGCCGCGATCGCAGCCTCAGCCGTTTTATGCGTAGTCGAACCCCAGGCTACAGGCATTGGCGGTGACTGTTTCGTGCTCTACGCACCAGCAGATAGCGATAAAGTTGTTGCCCTCAACGGGTCTGGGAAATCACCAGGCAAGGCTGAACTTAGCTGGTTTGTCAATCAGGGAATGAAACAGATCTCCCTGCAAAGTCCTCACTCGGTGACAGTGCCGGGGGCAGTAGACGCCTGGTGTCAGCTCCACTCAGACTATGGAAAAAAGAACTTTGCTGAGCTGCTAGCGCCAGCGATTCGCCTGGCAAAAGAAGGTTATACGGTTCACCCGCGAGTAGCGTACGACTGGGCTCAGCTTGCAAAAAAGCTCAGGGCTACAAAGAATGCAACTCGGATGCTGCTGGTCGATGGTGTAGCGCCGAGGGCGGGGGATCGCCACCGCCAACTAGAGCTAGGCGAGACGCTAGCGGCGATCGCGCAATCTGGCAGAGAGGCTTTCTACACAGGTCCGGTTGCTGAAGATATGGTTAGCTATCTTCAGTCTTTAGGAGGGCTGCATACGCTAGAAGATTTTGCCGCGCCTCAAGCCGAATACGTCACCCCAATTTCTGCGCGGTACCGTGGTTACGATGTGGTGGAATGTCCACCGAATGGCCAAGGCCTGACGGCTTTAATTATGCTGAATATTCTAGCTGGCTTTTCGCTGACAGACTATGCGCCGATGAGCGCTCAGCGACTGCATTTGGAATGTGAGGCCGCAAGGCTAGCGTACGGGGTTCGCGATCGCTACGTTGCCGATCCAGATCAAGCCAGTATCCCACTGGACTTTCTCCTTTCTGAAGACTATGCAGCTCAGCTACGCGCCAAAATCAGCCTAGATAAGGCAATGTCATCACTCGAAGACTCGGATTTTCCGGCGCATCCTGATACCGTTTATCTGTGCGTAGTCGATCAAGAAGGGAATGCGGTCAGTTTTATCAATTCGGTGTTTCACGGCTTTGGCAGCGGGTTGGTCGGCCCAAGGACAGGGGTTGTCTTGCAAAACCGGGGAGCTGGATTTGTGCTGACAGAAGGGCATCGAAATGCGATCGCGCCCTACAAGCGTCCTCTCCACACCATTATTCCTGGCATGCTCAAGAAAGCAGGCCGCGCGGTTATGCCCTTCGGCGTTATGGGCGGTCAGTATCAGCCAACTGGCCACGCTCACTTTCTGACCAACTTGCTGGACTACCGCATGGATGTCCAAGCAGCGCTAGATTTTCCTAGAGTCTTTCACGATGGCAAGCGCTGCATAGTAGAGCGCGGCATCCCGGTTCGAGTGCAAGATCAGCTGACTGCACTAGGCCATCAAGTTGCGCCGGCAGTACTACCGCATGGCGGCGGACAGGCTATTTGGATAGGTGAAGGCGGTGACCTGATAGGTGGATCAGACCCGCGAAAAGATGGCAACGCTCTAGGATACGAATAGATTAGCTCGCTAGCTCTTTATACAATCCGTCAGATAACATAATTCACCAGATCGCCCGCTACAGATCCAGCGCATCTATGCCCTGCTGACTGTAATAGATGCGTAATCTGATACCCAGCGTGATCTGTTTCATAACCCAATACAGCACTGCCAAAATTACGAACGTGACAAACACCACCGCAGCCGGACGCTTTGTCGTCAGCGTATTTAGCGTCAGCGTCACAATACTGGTCGGATCTGTCGCTAAGTCCCAGCTATTGACGCGAGTAAAGCGACCCAGATAGATGCCCATTGCGCTGAGCGCATGAATCAGAAGCTCAGTAGGCAAAATGAATCGTCTGTTACCGTTTTGCTTGATGTAATAGTCCAAATTGAGAATGGAAAGAACGTAAGCCTCAAACCCGATAATAATTGCCAAAGAATGCAAAGGTACAAACACCAGCGCAATCACCCAAACTCGAGTGCCCCACTGCCCAGCGCCGCGAATGATGTGAATAATATCGGTCAGCACATAAGGCGCATTGGGCAAAAAAGCAATAAACCCTAGCAGACCCAGCCACCAGAGCACCGTACGCAAGCTCTTTTTACGATTGAACAAAAAGGCACTCATTCCTATCGAGATCAGCCCTAAAACAATCCACCACGCCACCTTCAACTGCGCTGCCTGCTCACCTGCTGCCAGTGCGTCCACCAGTTGCATTTGCGCCCTCACCACCCGAGGAATTCTAGGCTGTATGCCCACAGCTCCAATGATGCCAATTAGCAGCAAAGACCCCCATATTTTGTTTCGAGAGAGTGCTTTTCGACGAAAGAGTAAAAAGCTCAAAAATAAAGGGACGAACGCTAGAAACAAGTTCCATAAGATCCAGCCGCTATAGACTTTTGAAAAAGCAATGGAAACATCTGCAAATAGAGATTTCAAATACATACTGTTCTTCGATAAAAGTCTAATATTTTAGAGAATGCCCATGAGGCAACTTAAAGATTTTTCGCCGTCTTGCCTCTTATTTCTATACGCTTATGTCTTACCCAGGATCGATACCTTCCTACAGCCAAGAAGATAAGATGCCCGTCAAGGTTACAGGCTACTGACATACATCCGAACGGCTATCCGCTGTTACTCAGATTTTGATATTCCACTGATCTTTGCTCTCCTCCTCTTACTATGACTAGCCGCCAAAGACAGACAAATCGTAGACAGATAGAGCGCCGACGGCTAGACAACCAGCAGCTACTCAACAACCCACAGCTAGCACATCAGCCGCTGAAGGGACAGCAAAAGGATAGTCCGCTACAGCTTTCTATTGCTAGCCCTTTGGCCGTTCGGCGCCCTGGAGGTCAGCTTGCCAAAGTAGGAGAGCAGCCGCCATCAAAGCCGCTGATACATATTCTAGAGAGAGGCGAGCGGCCTGGTGATATGGTGATGCTGCGTCAACTGGCTGCACTTCAAGGCCAAACTGATGTCTACATTGCTAGAGCAGAGATCGAGCTGAGAAACGTCATGCAGTCGCTGGCCTTTTCAACTCACTCAGAAATTAATTCTATTTCAACATTGACGGCGCTCTCTTTGCCCAAAAGTGTCGCCGCCATGTTTTGGACCATTAACGCTTTACTTCAAGAGAAGTTTCCTAGACCTCAAGATCCTTACCGAATTCACCATCGCAATCACGATTCTCGTCTGTTCTTTCAGCAGCTAGCTCAGCTCAATCTCAAATCGTGGTCAAATCGTACGGTCGACTATATGCAGCCTGACGAACTGCCGCAAAACATCATGTTTCCGCTAGGTCATCCTAGACTCGGGCGAACCTATCGCAGGCACCCCTTCAAGTCGCGCTCTAACCACTACTACCCTGTAACAGACTATTTCTCTATGCTCTTTAAAGAGCGCGAGCAGGCTTTGCTATCTCTACTTGGGCAGCTAGGCGCAACTAAGGTCACAATAACGCCAATTCCAGCTACGGCAGCGCTGGACTGTAAGGAAAGCCTAGCAACTCAGCTTCACCAGAAGGTCTTCAAATATCCTGACCGTATCAGCGCGCTGCCTCAATCTATCGATATTCAGCAGCATCCTTGGCTAGCGGGTGAGGCGGCCTGGCAGTCTGTTGTGCGCGAAAGGCTAAATCGAGATGCGCTTTCTGCTCAGTTCAAATTCGATCGCGATGTGATGGGAATGCTCAACACCCAAGTCAAGATGATTGCTAAGTTAGTGCCTACCCTTGACTCGATGACTCTCCCTGACGACTACAAAGACATTCTCACAACAGAAATTCTTCAAACTCGCCGAGTCCAAGTAGAGTTTAGTGAGGTATAGCCTCAGATACTCATCTCACTGTCTTTAGCTAAAGTTTGTATAGGTGAGTCTAAATACGTCTGCCCAGGCTCACCTATCTTGTCAGCCCTCTTTTTTATCTACCCAACGCTACTTGCAACAACGTCTTTTTGTACGCCTGCTTCAGCACTATCGGCCTCAGAAGGAGGCACGACTTGCCAGAACTTAGGTAGATAAGTTTGCCAGTCTGCCAAAATTCGCTGGGCCTTCTCACTACCGGTACGATCCAGGTGGGCTTCAATTAGCGATTTCAGCTGCTGCTCACCCGCCTGAGTCAGGACTCTTTGCACCTGCACAATCTCAGGATTTACTCGAGTTTGAAAATCACCCGCTTCATCTAAGAAATAGCCGAGTCCCCCTGTCATACCTGCACCTACGTTGCGGCCAACACCTCCTAAAACAACCACAACGCCGCCAGTCATGTACTCGCAGCAGTGATCTCCTGCACCTTCTAGAACCGCAATACCTTTCGAGTTACGAACAGCAAAGCGCTCTCCGGCAATACCGTTGACATACAGAGTGCCACCGCTTGCGCCGTAGATGCAGGTGTTACCAACGATTACGTTGTCTTCAGCCTTGTAGGTAGCGTTCTCGAAAGGTTTGATAATAATTTCCCCACCATTCATACCTTTGCCAACGTAGTCGTTGGCTTCGCCTGTCAAGGTCATTTTCATACCCAAGAGGTTGAATGCAGCAAAGCTCTGGCCAACGCTGCCGCTGAAGTTGAGGTCGAGATTACCGGTGAATCCGGTGTTGCCGTATTTTTTGGCGATCGCACCCGAAACTCTCGCCCCTACCGTCCGATCAGTATTAATAACATCCCAGAATTTAGTAACCATACCGTGATTAGCAATAGCTGCCGCGACCCCATCGTCCGCTAGAATTTCGTCATCTAGCACAGGGCCATTGGTATGAACATCACCGTGGTCTAGCCACGCGCGATCGCGCTTAACGTCAGGCAGCTTCACCAAAGCTGATAGATCAAGTGACTTTGTCTTCGCTAACGAAACATCCTGGCGAGGCAACAGTAGATCGGCTCGACCAATAATCTCATTCAGTGACCGGTAGCCCAGTTTGGCTAATAGCGATCGCACTTCTCCAGCAATAAAGTAAAAGAAATTCACCACCTTACCAGGCGTTCCAGAAAATCGCTGTCGCAATACCTCTTGCTGAGTAGCTACCCCTACAGGGCACTGGTTGGTATGGCACACGCGGGCCATGATGCATCCCTCCGCAATCATAGCGATAGAGCCAAAGCCATACTCTTCTGCGCCCATTAGCGCACCCATAATCACATCCCAACCCGTTTTTAGACCGCCGTCTACCCTTAGCAGCACGCGATCACGCAGTTTGTTCTCTATCAAGGACCGATGGACTTCGCTTAGGCCTAGTTCCCAAGGCAGCCCTGCGTGCTTGATAGAACTGAGCGGAGAAGCGCCCGTGCCACCATCGTGACCCGAAATTTGGATGACATCAGCATTGGCTTTGGCTACCCCTGCCGCGATCGTGCCGATGCCTACTTCAGCTACAAGCTTCACAGACACGCCCGCCCTAGGGTTAATTTGATGCAAATCAAAAATGAGCTGAGATAGATCCTCAATCGAGTAAATATCGTGATGGGGAGGGGGAGAGATCAGCGTAACGCCTGGCTTCGACTTGCGCAGAGAAGCAATGTATTCACTCACCTTTTTGCCCGGTAGCTGCCCACCTTCACCCGGCTTGGCCCCTTGTGCCATTTTGATTTCAATTTGCTTGGCACTCATCAGATACTCGGGCGTCACCCCAAAGCGACCGGAAGCGACCTGCTTGATCGCGGAAGAAGCCGTATCGCCATTTTCCAGCCCTTTCAGGTGAGGCAGGGTTGCTGAAAAACCTTTTTCGTTCACATCGTTGAGCACCTTAAACCGCACGGCATCTTCACCGCCCTCACCCGAGTTCGACTTACCGTTAATCCGATTCATCGCGATACCCAGCGTCTCGTGGGCTTCTCTAGAGAGCGAGCCGAGCGACATACCGCCTGTGCAAAAACGCTGCATAATCGACTCAACCGGCTCTACTTCTGAAAGCTCGATCGGGTTGCGATCGCTCTCGAAGTCCAGCAGGTCGCGCAAAGCCGCAACGGGTCTTCCCTTTAGCTGCTCACGATAAATCTCGTAGTGGTCATACTGTTTGGTTTCTACCGCTTTGTGTAGCAGCTTCGTCATCGCGGGGTTGTTCATATGATACTCACCCGAGGGTCGCGACTGTACAAAGCCCATATTCTCTAGCCGCTTTTTAGCTAATTCTGGAAACGCTTTTTCGTGAAACGCCATCGTCTCTTGACCTAGCTCTTCAATGCTGAGGCCCCCTATACGAGAGACGCTGCCCCTAAAAGAAAGCGCTTTCAAATCTTGTCCAATGCCTATCGCCTCAAAAATCTGCGCACCTCTGTAGCTACTCAGCAAAGAAATGCCCATCTTGGAAAGAATTTTCAGTAGGCCATTATCTACCGCCTTACGAAAGTTCGCCTGAGCACCGTTAAGAGTTGAAACTGGAAGCTTGCCACTCTCCATTTGCTTTTGCGTTTTTTTATCGGCCCACCAGTGACGAACGCCTTCTAGCGTCAGATAGGGGCAAATAGCCGTTGCCCCATAGCCCAGCAGGCAAGCAAAGTGGTGCGTGCTCCAGCACTGCGCGGTATCGACAATTAGAGACGTTTGCATCCGCAGACCGGCACTAATGAGATGGTGATGCACCGCGCCAACAGCAGCAAGCGGGGGAATGTAAGTTTGGGCTTCAGAAAGCGTGGTGATGTTGCCTTCGGTATCGATGCGATCGCTCAAAATCAGTATCTGGCTGCCTGCCTTTACCGCTTCAGCGGCTTTCTTGCACAGCGCTTCAACTGCTGATTCTAGGCCACTACCATACGAGCTCTCAACCGCAAACAGCGTAGAAATATCGCTCGTCGGAAAATCCGAAGCGCGAATCATGTCCATCTCCGTATCGTTAATCATCGGAGACTCTAGCTTCAATAGCCGCGCCTGCTCTGGATGCTCTTCAAGCAAATTGCCCTGCCCCCCTAGCTGCGTCGACAAAGACATCACAAGCCGCTCTCTAAGCGGATCAATCGGTGGGTTTGTCACCTGAGCAAACCGCTGTTTGAAGTAGTCGTACAGCAGGTGAGGCTTCTCTGAGAGCACCGCTAGCGGTGTGTCATTGCCCATACAAAACGTCGGCTCTTTACCCTGCGCGGCCATGTCTTGAATGATCATGTCCATATCTTCAGCCGTCAGCCCAAAAGCCGTCTGCTGCGTTAGCAGTGCCTGCTTGTCTAGCCACATTTCTTCTTTGAAGATCTGAGGCAAAATCTCCTGTCTGCGCTCAGACAGCCATTTTCCGTAAGGCTGTGCCTGAGCGACGCGCTTTTTGATGTCCCAATTCTTCAAAATCTCATGGCCTTCTTCAAAATCTACAGCCAGCATCTGACCTGGACCCAAGCGACCTTTTTCGACAATCTCTTCTACCGGAACATGGACAACCCCGGCTTCTGAAGACACAATCACATAGCCACTTTTAGTAATTACATAGCGAGCAGGTCGCAAGCCATTTCTATCGAGGGTTGCGCCAACCTGCTTGCCGTCACAAAACACTACCAGCGCCGGACCGTCCCAAGGCTCCTGAATACTGCTGTAATACTCGTAATAATCGACAATTTCAGGATAGTTCGCTAGCTCCGGCTGATTATGATAAGCCTCCGGAATCATCATCATCAGAGCCTGTGCGGGCGATCTGCCTGTGCGCACCAACAGCTCCATCGTATTGTCCAAGTTGGCCGAGTCACTATTTTCTACGTTGACAACTGGCTTAAGCAGGTCCAAATCATCTCCCCAGCTAGGATGAGATAGGTTGGCCTGCCGGGCGGTCATCCAATTGATATTGCCAACAAGTGTGTTGATCTCGCCGTTATGACCTAGCAGCCTCATGGGGTGAGCCAAAGGCCATTTTGGTAAGGTATTGGTGCTAAAGCGTCGGTGATAGACCGCAAAGGCGCTCTTGTAGGCTGGGTTTTGCAAGTCCTGATAGAAGTGGCCTAAGACCTCAGAGCGCACCATACCTTTGTATACGATAGTGCGGCTAGAGAAAGAGCACACGTAGGCGTCGGCGAGTGCTTTTGAATCAGTAGGTTCAGAGGCCGGATCGCTCGCAAGTTGACTGATAGCCCGCTCAAAACGGCGACGGGCTAAATAGAGCGATCGCTCCAAAGCATCTCCTTCTAGCGTGCTCGAAGTCACAACAGCCTGTGCGATCTTCGGCTGAAATTCTCTAGCTAGCGGGCCTAGCGTGTCGGGCACAACAGGGACTTCACGCCAGCCGGTAAAGGTCAAGCCCGTGGCTTGAATAGCTTCCTCAAACTGAGCCCTAGCCGTTTCCTCCGCTAGCTTTGCTTGCGGCAAAAACACCATAGCCACACCCGTACGGCCAAAGGATACCTTGCCTACACCCGCATTCTCAGCCCAGCTTTGCAGCAATTCCCAGGGAATCGCCGTCATAATGCCTGCGCCGTCCCCTGATTCTTGATCTGCGCAGCAGCCACCTCGGTGCTCCATGCAGGTCAGCGCAGTCAGCGTATCTACCAGTAGCTGATGGCTCGCTCGCCCTTGTCTATCCGCGATAAATCCAACGCCGCAGGCATCTCGCTCCTCTACAAGCCAGCTAGGTCCCAGGGGCTCCAATACGTCTGTTTGAAAGGTTGTCGAATTGGTTGTCGAATAGAGAGTCACGCGCGTGTCTACCTGAGTGTGTTTAGAGATTATATAGAAATATTAAGCGGGCGTGAAGTTCGCGACTAACTTTTTTAAGAAACGAAGCACTTGTCGTGAGGCCTATAAATCACCGTCTAACGTGTTGCTCAATCGACTTATGATGGCTCACATATCTATAGGTGGCTTTTACCTGTAGCTTTAGAATGCCCTGAAGAAAATCCTTCGGTATCTAGTGTTCGAGCGTTGCTATTCTCACACGGCTTTTCTCAATAGCGCTCAGGGCAGCTTACAGACAGCTCACGGACAGTACGATCACTGGCTAGGCCTTAGGCTCTTCTTCACAGCGACTTTCATAAACTAGAGCAGTTCTGTCATACAGAAGTCGAAGTAGTTTTGGCTATATCACCTCGTTTGTATCCATAGTAGGGAAACATCAAAAAGAGTCTCAGGTACCTTTCTGAAAAGATTTACTAACGCTAAAGCAGCTTTAAACCTGCTTTGTCCGCGCAATATTGAATAGTTAAATCTAATAGTCAAACTTGCGCTTTCTCGTTCTGCTTCTGTCACCTATTTGCTTCTCCTATCTACCTCTATCGCCTACCCAGCTACCACCTACTAACGCTATCTCCTGCTTCAGTTTCCTCTACTCACCAAGTACCCTGGGTACATTCATGAGTACTTTTGTGTCCAGCCATTTTTTATACGGAATTCATGAAATTCTTGTTCCCCCACAAGCGGACTTCTCCACGGTTAGCAAGTCCCCTACCAGAGCTGCCGCAACAAGCGCGTCTTCGTAGGAATCACTACCGCAGATTAGCCGTTAGCAGACTAGTTTCATTTGGCGTGATGACGACGCTAGGCTGGGTTGCACTCAGTTCTTTAGGCAAGCCGTCAGTCTCTACGCGCTTAGATAGTGTGGTTTTACCTACGGATGCGCCTGCTTCGCTAGTGGGCACAACTGCTGAAGAACCAGCAACGGAGCCGGCAACAGGAATAGAGAAAGCAGCAAATAAGATCGCTTTGCACCTGTCTTCCTCGCAGTCTGTGGCGCAATCTACCAGTGCCGATCGCATTTCAGGGGCTCAAGTTAGCCTTAACGGTCGGACATTTCCAGGTCTTTGGCAGCAAAAGAACGGTCGAATCGGTATTTCTATCGGCAGCATGACTAACCTGATGGGGATAGAGCTTCTCAGCACAACAGCACCCACTCAGCAGCCTATTCGCTGGTTTCCAACGGCTCAAGCCAACGGTGTTATCAACCTACCCGCCTGGTGGGATGCAACCAATCGCTATGTTGACATTGGTGACCTAGCCGCTACAGCCGGTTGGACCGTCCAGCCCAACGGCAACACGCTTCAGCTAATAGTGCCAACACCTCAGACGACAGCAGTTCGTCAGGGAAAGCAGACTTGGGGCGATCGCATCGTTGTTGATTTGACTGGCCCCACCACGTGGCAAGTGGAATCTACAGATACTTACACTGTCACTATCGCCGGAGCGATCACACCCGAAATGGTTCGTGCTTTCCGCGCTGTTCCCGGCAATCTCATCACTCAGCTTCACGTTGCGCCGCTAAATGGACAAACCGTTCTCAAGATTAAAACAAAAGACGAAGCTAAACCTCTAATCTGGACTGCTGGCAATCCCTCTCGCGTAGTCATTGATATCCGCCATGATGCAATGGTAGAGCGCGACATCGCCTGGGCTCCAAATCTGCGTTGGCGACAGCAGTACATCACCGTCGGACAGCATCGCTTCCCGGTGTATATGTTTGTTGCCCAGCCCAATCCGTCTACCCTAGCGCTCCGGCCTATTCAAGCCAATCCCAGCGCCGCAATCGGTATTGAACCCATTGTGACTCAAGCCCAGCGTCAGCAGGTGACAGGCGCAGTCAACGCAGGCTTCTTCAACCGCAACAATCAGATGCCTTTAGGAGCGCTGCGCAGCGCCGGCCAGTGGATTTCTGGACCGATCTTAGGACGCGGTGCCATGGCCTGGAATGATCGCGGCGACCTAGTCATGGATCGCCTTGAGCTGAACGAATTCGTAACCCTTGGAGCTAGCCAATCCTTTCCAATTTTGGCAGTCAATAGCGGCTATGTTCAAGCTGGCATCGCTCGCTACAGCAATGGCTGGGGCACTAGCTACACACCTATTGTCGATAACGAAATCGTGGTTACCGTTCGTGATAATCAGGTCATCGCGCAGCAAACGTTAGGCAAAGCAGGTACAGGTAGCGTCCCAATTCCAGCGGACGGTGAAGGCTATCTATTGACAATTAGAAGCAATCAATCGGCGGGCAACAGTTTTGCACCGGGAACGCCAGTGTTACTTACTAGCCGGTCCCAGCCTGCAATATTTGAGCAGTACCCTAATGTGATTGGCGGAGGTCCTTTGCTAATTCGCGATCGCAATATTGTTCTCAACCCCCAACTAGAAGGCTTCAGCACCAACTTTATTGAAGGCGCTGCCCCGCGCACCGCTGTTGGAAAACTTGCAGACGGCACTTGGATTATTGCCGCCATGCACGAGCGCGTAGGTGGGAGAGGACCTACCCTGCAGGAAACTGCTCAGATCATGCAGCAGCTCGGCGCAGTTGACGCCTTGAACTTAGACGGTGGTAGCTCTTCTAGCCTTTATTTAGGAGGCGCACTACTCAACCGGCAACCGCGTACTGCGGCTAGAGTCAATAATGGAATCGGCCTATTCGTGTTAGAGGACTAGCGCTTCCGTACAGGCTTCCGTGCAAATCTGCTATGCAGATATGAGGATTGATATCCATAAAATAGCTACTCTTCGATTTCTTCAACTTGAGTTGATGCGCATGAAGACTTGATAGAGAAGCTCGATCTGTAACCATTGTCATCTGCCGAGCAAGGAAAGGCTTGCTAACATCTACAAGAACTCAAAGGCACACAAGCAGTCTTACCAAGCAGTCTTGGTTTCTTAATAGCTAGTTACGCTGAGCTAGTCAGACCTGCTGACAAGCATCTAAACTGGTTTTCGCGCGGTTAGCCTCCAAGATTAAATTTTCAAATTCAGCTTTCAACTCTTCCCTTGGCCTAGTGCCACCTACACCATCGTTATGAAAGAGGAGACCATCGACATGGTTCAAGCTCAAGAACGCTCTACCACAGATCTGCCAGCTAACATGCCGACTTTTGAAGGGGTCGCGGCTACTGAACTTCGCCCCTGGGGGTCGTTTACAGTCCTTGAGGTCGGTTCTGGCTACAAAATTAAGCGCATCGAGGTCAAGCCAGGCCACCGTCTCAGCTTGCAAATGCACCACCACCGCAGCGAGCACTGGATTGTTGTTTCCGGTACTGCCAAGGTAACCTGCGGCGACGAAGAGATAATGCTTTGCACGAATCAGTCTACCTACGTACCTGCCTGCACCTCTCATCGTCTAGAAAATTCAGGCGTTATTCCACTCGTCCTTATCGAAGTTCAAAACGGTGAGTACTTAGGGGAAGACGACATTACCCGCTATCAAGACGACTATGCTCGCCACAGCGCTTGATCAGACAGTTCTATGCTAAGCCAACAGCAGTGAACCCATAGTTTGGTTCACTGTACGTTTAGACATATCAAGTAACTAATCAACAGCTAAAGATGAAATGGGAGCGTTCGAAAGGCGCTCCCATTTTGATAAGTGAAAACTTTTCGTAACATAGCAACACAGCAAATATTCTAATCAACCGGGCGGAAACTACAGCAAAGTAGATGAGACTATGGAAGAAGAGGCAATAAAAGAAAGGGCTATAGTGGAACTGAGCCTCTTACTGCCGCTAGCGCCTTCTGTCATGATTCAGCTCACCCATACAGCACAGCGAGAAATCAACCGTCTTCGCCGCCTACAGAATAAGCCTAATGCGGTTTGCCGTCTATCTTTGCAGCCTAGCAGCTGTGCCCAATGGGCCTATACGCTGAGCTTGGATGTCGCTGCCGCCGATCAAGATGACATTTATGAATTTGATGGACTACAGCTTGTCGTCGGACACAACTGCAAAACTACCTCTGTCGAAGACCCTACCGACTATATCAAAGATCTCAAAATAGACTTTACCGAAGATCTTACGGGTGGAGCCTTCCGGTTTGACAACCCTCTAGCGACTGAAAGCTGTCGCTGTGGATATGCCTTTGCGGTTTGATTACCTCCCACATACCTCCACACAACAGCTAACGATTTGACAAGATAAAAATATCCGCGATACTATCGGATCTCATGACAAATTTTTTGCGGAGTTACATTCCCCCGCCTTATGCCTACGATTCAACAGCTCATTCGCACTGAGCGTTCTAAAGCAACTAAAAAGACTAAATCACCAGCCCTGAAGAGCTGCCCCCAGCGCCGCGGCGTTTGCACCCGTGTATACACAACAACGCCAAAGAAACCTAACTCAGCTCTGAGAAAGGTTGCTAGGGTTCGCCTAACTTCTGGCTTCGAAGTCACTGCATACATCCCCGGCATTGGCCACAATCTACAGGAGCACTCCGTAGTAATGATCCGCGGCGGTCGTGTCAAAGATTTGCCCGGCGTGCGCTACCATATCATTCGCGGCACCCTAGACACAGCCGGTGTCAAGGACCGTCGTCAGAGCCGTTCCAAGTACGGTGCTAAAAGGCCGAAAGAACAGTCGTAGAAGGAACAGCAGCCAAAAGAACAGCAAGTTTTCAGGCAAAATTGTCTTCAGTTCATCTGTTCTAAGGTTTTGAACACCCTAAGCTTTCGCAATATTTTTTGCGGAAGGCTTTCAACTTTCGGTACGGTCCTCCTAAGCTAGTGTCAGAAAGGTGATGCTGAGGCCTTTTTGTATAACGACTTACGAGGTTCGTTGCGTTCTGTACCCAAAGCAAAGAAGCAATTTGAACTTATCTGACGCTCAATATCTATTTTCCTAGTAGTTGACGTCATTCATCATTATATCTTCACAAATCTAAGGTTAAAGCCCCATGTCTCGTCGTTCAGCAGCACAAAAGCGTACCGTTCCTCCAGACTCTGTCTACAACAGCCGTTTGGTGAGTATGATGTCTCGTCGGATTATGCTCAGCGGTAAAAAGTCTGTCGCAAATAAGATTCTGTATGGCGCGTTCAAGATAGTCGAAGAGCGTACCGGTGGCGATCCTCTAGAAACGTTTGAGCAAGCGGTTCGCAATACGACCCCTTTAGTAGAGGTAAAAGCTCGCCGAGTTGGAGGTGCAACCTATCAAGTGCCTATGGAGGTTCGATCGGAACGAGGTACTGCCCTCTCCTTACGCTGGTTGACTCAGTTTTCTAGATCCCGAGGTGGTCGTACGATGGCTATGAAGCTAGCGAATGAACTGATCGATGCGGCCAATGAGACGGGTGGCGCGGTCCGCAAGCGTGAGGAAACTCATCGGATGGCAGAAGCTAATAAAGCCTTTGCGCATTACCGTTACTAGAACAGTCGCTATTGGAGCAGTTCTAAGCGATTTCTAGAATACGTTTGTGTGTCTGTGTGCTGTTAGTTGAGCATACAGGTATGCAAATTGCTGAGTCCAAAGTGCTCAGTAATTTTTATAATGGTTGTTTGTAGCAGTCGCTATGACATACTGCTAGCTGTTAAAGAGGTCCGGTATGGCACGCACTACTCGAATAGAAGACGTTAGAAATATCGGTATTGCCGCTCATATTGATGCTGGCAAAACGACGACGACGGAACGGATTCTATTCTACTCAGGTGTCGTCCATAAAATTGGGGAAGTCCACGATGGCAATGCAGTTACGGACTGGATGGAGCAGGAAAAGGAGCGAGGAATTACAATTACCGCTGCTGCGATCTCTACTACTTGGCGCAATCACCAAATCAACATCATTGACACGCCCGGTCACGTAGATTTTACCATCGAGGTCGAGCGTTCAATGCGCGTACTTGATGGCGTAGTGGCTGTCTTTTGCTCAGTAGGAGGCGTTCAGCCTCAGTCGGAAACTGTTTGGCGACAGGCCGATAGGTATAAAGTGCCACGCATTGCCTTCGTCAACAAAATGGATCGTACGGGTGCCGACTTTTTCAAGGTGTACGAACAGGTAAAGGACCGACTGCGCGCTAAAGCTGTTCCCCTGCAAATTCCAATTGGCGCAGAAGATCGTTTTGAGGGCGTAATTGATCTAATAGAGATGAAAGCTCACCTCTATAACAATGATTTAGGCACTGATATCCGGGTGACCGAAATTCCTAAAGATGTTCTAGCAACAGCCGAGGAGTATCGAACCATTCTACTAGAGACGATTGCAGAAGCAGACGACGCGTTGATGGAGCGCTATTTGGAGGGAGAAGAAATCTCTTCGGCGGACTTGATGGCAAGTATTCGTAAGGCTACGATCCAAGACAATCTAGTGCCGATGCTCTGCGGTTCTGCCTTTAAGAACAAGGGTGTGCAGCTTTTGCTAGACGCAGTCGTTGATTATCTGCCGTCTCCTCCTGAAGTCCCTGCTATCGAAGGCGTCCTGCCAAACGGTGAAACGGGCGTTCGGCCTGCTAGTGACGATACGCCAGCAGCAGCGTTAGCTTTCAAAATTATGGCCGATCCCTACGGCCGTTTAACCTTTATCCGAGTTTATTCTGGCGTGCTTGAGAAGGGCAGCTATGTTTACAATGCGACTAAAGACAAAAAGGAGCGTATTTCTAGGCTCATCATCCTCAAGGCAGACGAGCGGATTGAGGTTGATGAGATGCGAGCTGGCGATCTAGGGGCGGCTTTAGGACTCAAGGATACCTTTACGGGGGACACGATTTGTGATCTTGACCATCCAATCGTTTTAGAGTCTCTCTTTGTTCCTGAGCCGGTAATCTCTGTAGCCGTAGAGCCAAAGACCAAGCAAGACATGGAGAAGCTGTCAAAGGCGCTTCAGTCTCTATCAGAAGAAGACCCAACTTTCAAGGTTAGCATTAACCCCGAGACAAACCAGACGGTAATTGCGGGGATGGGCGAGTTGCACTTAGACATTCTCGTCAACCGCATGTTGCGAGAGTTTAAAGTAGAAGCAAACATTGGTGCGCCGCAAGTAGCTTATCGAGAAACAGTTCTCAAACCGGCGAAAGCGGACGCAAAGTTCGTGCGACAAAGTGGCGGCAAGGGCCAGTATGGCCATGTTGTTATCGAGTTAGAACCGACTGAGGAGGGTTCTGGATTTGAGTTTGTGAGTAAAATTGTGGGGGGGACAATTCCTCGTGAATTCATTGCTCCAGCTGAGCAGGGGATGAAAGAGGCTTGCGAATCTGGTATTCTAGCCGGATATCCATTAATTGATGTGAAGGTCACGTTGGTGGATGGGTCTTATCACGATGTCGACTCGTCAGAGATGGCATTCAAAATCGCTGGCTCTATGGCGGTCAAAGATGCCGTGATGAAAGCGTCTCCGGTTCTTTTGGAACCCATGATGAAGGTCGAAGTGGAAGCTCCAGAAGACTTCCTTGGAGACGTGATGGGAGATCTTAACTCTCGTCGCGGTCAGATTGAAGGGATGAGGTCTGAAGATGGCATCACTAAAGTAACATCTCGGGTCCCTTTAGCCGAGATGTTTGGGTATGCCACAGACATCCGCTCAAAAACTCAGGGAAGGGGTTCCTTCTCTATGGAGTTCAGCCAGTACGAGGAAGTTCCACGTAGCGTGGCTGAGGCGATCATCGCCAGAAATAAAGGGAACGCATAGTTAGTTTTAGGAACACAAAGAGAAATTCATGGCACGCGCAAAATTTGAAAGAAGCAAACCCCACGTTAATATCGGCACTATTGGCCACGTTGACCATGGGAAGACAACGCTGACTGCGGCTATTACGATGACGTTAGCTGCTGGTGGCGGTGCAAAGGCTCAAAAGTATGATGAAATCGATGCCGCGCCTGAAGAGAAAGCACGCGGTATCACCATCAATACTGCTCACGTTGAGTACGAGACTGAAAACCGGCACTATGCTCACGTTGACTGCCCCGGCCACGCTGACTATGTGAAGAACATGATCACAGGCGCGGCGCAAATGGATGGTGCGATCCTGGTAGTATCTGCGGCTGATGGCCCAATGCCCCAGACACGTGAGCACATTTTGCTGGCGGGTCAAGTAGGCGTACCTAACATCGTTGTGTTCTTGAACAAAGAAGACCAGGTAGACGACGAAGAGCTGCTTGAGCTAGTTGAGCTAGAAGTACGTGAACTGCTTAGCTCTTATGACTTTCCTGGCGATGACATTCCAATCGCGACGGGCTCTGCGCTCAAAGCGGTTGAGAAGCTGCTTGCTGAACCGACTACGACTCGTGGTGACGATGAGTGGGTAGACAAGATTCATAATCTGATGGACGAGGTTGACTCTTACATTCCTACGCCTGAGCGTGAGGTAGATAAGCCTTTTCTCATGGCAGTTGAGGATGTTTTCTCGATCACCGGTCGAGGTACGGTAGCGACAGGCCGAATCGAGCGTGGCGTTGTAAAGGTAGGTGAGACGGTTCAGCTAGTCGGCATTAGAAATACCCGTGACACTACTGTGACAGGCGTCGAGATGTTCCAGAAAACATTGGACTCTGGTATGGCTGGGGATAATGTGGGCGTGCTACTTCGAGGCGTTCAAAAGGAAGATATTGAGCGCGGTATGGTGCTTGCCAAGCCTGGTTCTATCACTCCTCATACTGAGTTCGAATCAGAGGTATACGTACTTAACAAAGAAGAAGGCGGTCGTCATACGCCTTTCTTCCCCGGCTATAAGCCTCAGTTTTATGTGCGTACGACTGACGTAACTGGCTCTATTGAGAGCTTTACGGCTGATGATGGTAGTGCGGCTGAGATGGTCATGCCTGGCGATCGCATCAAGATGAACGTAAAACTAATCAACCCGATCGCGATTGAGCAAGGGATGCGCTTTGCAATTCGTGAAGGCGGCCGTACGGTAGGTGCGGGCGTTGTTTCTAAGATTACTAAGTAAATAAATTTACTTAGTAACCAACTGATTACAAGATAAGATGTAGGGGTATGGCTACCGCTATACCCCTACAATACTGAACCTGGAAAACTAAACATACTGGTGCGCTATAGGGCGCTTTTATTCTCGATGGCTACAACTATCCAACAGCAGAAGATCCGCATTCGCCTAAAGGCTTTTGACCGCCGCTTACTTGATACTTCTTGCGAAAAAATTGTTGAGACCGCTAACCGTACCAATGCGACGGCTGTTGGTCCTATTCCCCTACCGACTAAGCGCAAGATTTATTGCGTTTTGCGATCGCCTCACGTAGACAAAGACTCTCGCGAGCATTTCGAAACTCGCACTCACAGGCGTATCATTGATATCTACCAACCTTCTTCTAAAACGATCGACGCGCTAATGAAGCTCGACCTACCGGCCGGTGTAGATATTGAAGTTAAGCTATAGCGTTCAGTTAATTAAGAAAAGCCATTTGAAAGGCTGACGCAGGTACAGGCAGGGGGGTAAGTGCCTGCGTTAAACTAGGAATAGCAATGCGATTTGCGCTGTCTGGGTATTGCAATACATAGACAGCAGTCGTATTGTTTAGCCTTACCTTAAGCACAATGAACCCTTCTTCTCAAGTCGCTGTTCGAGAATTACCCCTGTTCCCCCTTTCTGAGCTGGTTTTGTTTCCAGGTAGGCGACTACCTTTACACATTTTTGAATTTCGCTATCGTATTTTGATGAATACGATTCTACAGGGTGATCGCCGATTTGGGATGCTCATGGTTAATCCAGCTACTGGTGAAGTGGCCAAAGTTGGCTGTTGCGCTGAGGTGATTCACTACCAGCGGATGCCTGATGATCGCATGAAGATTATGACGCTAGGCCAGCAGCGGTTTAGAGTACTAGACTATGTGCGTGAGACGCCGTATCTAGTGGGCTTAGTAGAATTGATTGAGGACGAGCCAGTAGAAGAAGATCTAGTACCTTTGGCTGGTGAAGTCGACGAACTGCTGAGGGATGTGATCAGGCTTTCTGCAAAGCTAACAAGTCAGGATATAGAGTTTCCTAATGACGTTCCCAATCTACCCCTTGAGCTTTCCTACTGGGTTGCTAGCACACTGCATGGTGTTGCTTTAGAACAGCAGTCTTTGCTAGAGATGCAAAACACAATGAACCGTTTAGAGAGAGAAGCTGAGATCTTGATGTCAACCCGCAATAATTTGGCGGCTCGCACGGCCCTAAAGGACGTTTTAGAATAAAGCTGCTTACAAAACTTGTTGAATTTCAGTCGAATTGTAGCTTCCTAAGTACTTGAGTGTAGCAGTATGCATCTTGAGTAGGTCTAGAGCTGTCTGCATAGCGGATTCACTAGCGTCAGCTTCAACATCTATAAAGAAAACATACTCGCCTAGTAGTCGCTTAGTTGGACGTGACTCGATTCGGCTCATGTTAATGTTGAGCGCGGAAAAGAGCTGCAGCGGTTTTAGTAAAGCGCCTGGTTCGTTTGTAGGCAGACTAAATGCGAGTGAGGTGTAGTCACCCTCCATTGCAGCTTGTTTGCCTAAAACCCAAAAGCGAGTGTAGTTATCAGTGAAGTCATTAATTGGGTGAGCCACAACGGGTAGGTCATAGGCTTTAGCGCCCCATTTAGAAGCGATCGCACCCGCTGTAGGGTTTTCTTTTAACTTAGGTAAGGGCTCTGCAGTAGAGCTAGCCGGAATCAACTGCGCGTTTGCTAGATTCTTCGCTAGCCAGTTACGGCACTGGCTCAATGCTTGAGGATGAGAATAGACAATCTCAATATTCGCAAGCTGCTCAGCACTGGAAATTAGGGCATGCTGTACTGGTAGTGTAAAAGCCTGCTGGATTTGCAGTGTTTCTAGCTCCCATAGGGTATCCAATGTAATCATGACGCCACCGCCGATAGAGTTTTCCACCGGAACCACGCAAAAATCTATCTCTCCTTGCTCAGTGGCTCTGATAGCTTGAGCGATCGTAGGATAGGCTACGAGCCGAGCAGATGCATCGTGATAGCTTTGCGCATAGGTCGCGGCAGCAAAGTCTGAAAAGGTACCCTTTGGTCCAAGGTGGGCTATCGAAACCGTCATGGGAATGGAGCCTCACCAACGCTGTAGAGTGCTAGGGTTAGCTTATACTATTTTCTTTCATCTCACGTTTAGCTATGGTCCGCTTTAGCGCTTCTCAGGCTGTTACTATCTCGGTGCCAGCGCAGCCAGTATCTATTGAAGACTATCTAAACGAACCAGAGCGATTAGTCTATGCCTTGGTTGACTCTCAGCAGGTAGAAAAGCTAAGCTCCAACCTATTTAGAGTAAAAGTCCGCGCGATTAAGTTCTTGGGACTATCGATTCAACCTGTCTGTGACATCGAGGTTTGGCTAGATGCTGGCACGGTTAGACTACATTCCAACCGCTGTCAGCTTGGAGGCTATGAAAGTCTTAATCAGAAGTTCTCTGTGAATATGCAAGGGTATTTGGTTGGACAGCAGACGGCGAAAGGAGAGAGGCTACGCGGACAGGCTAACTTAGTCGTGAGCGTTGATCTGCCCCAAACAATGATCTTTACGCCGACTCGAATCATAGAGAAAACAGGCAATGGCTTAATCAATGGCATTCTAGTTACCTTAAAGCAGCGACTCATGCGGCAGCTAATTGTTGACTATTGTGGATGGGCCTCTTCTTCGTCCTCGCTGTCTATCCTTTCTTAGCATTCTCATCACGATGCTTTTTGTAGCAAGAACGCTCTCTTTGTGAGACTCATACTATCGAAGATAGAAGAGTTTTAGCTAGACTTGACAGCTTTTGAAAGAGAGTCTGTGCTGACGACATATACCCTGTTGAGCAATTCCCTGACGATGTTTTACACTACCGTACCCTTTGTTAGAAGCGAGATCGTAACCTGGATAGCGTCTATCTAGACGAACAATAAGCTCATCTCGCCAGACTTTGGCGACAATGCTAGCTGCTGCGATCGCTAGCACCCGCTGATCGCCTCTGATTACTGTTTCCTGGTCTATCGGCAGCTGAGGAATCGACTGGTTGCCATCTACCAAACATTTTTGCGGCATCACAGGCAGCTGGGCCACAGCCCGACGCATCGCCAAAAGAGAAGCTTGCAGAATATTGATGCGATCAATTTCGTAGACAGAAGCCAATCCAATACTACAGTCTGCTAGCTGTCTGATTTGAGTTGCGAGCACTCGCCGCTTATGTACACTGAGCCGCTTGCTATCAGTCACTCCACTTGCTATCAACGAGGTGACTGACTCATCAGGAATAACAACTGCTGCCGCTACAACAGGGCCAAACAAGGCTCCTCTACCAACCTCGTCAACACCGGCAATAGCGGAACTGTTATCACTAACCTCCAGATAATTCAGTGTCAAATCACTCAACTCGATTGTCCGATAGCCGTCAGCACTCTTTAGCTAGCTGATGAGCGCCGTCGTCGTCGTCGCACAACTTTTTTAGCTTCAACTTCCGACTTTTCCCCTGTCTCAGTATCGCCGCTATCATCTTCATCTACTGTATGAATACCTTGTGTGGAGAGCGCTTGCTTTTGCAGTTCGATATCGTCTTCGCTTGTGAGCGGTAGTTCAACAGCAGGAGCCTTCCCATCTGTTTCATCTTCAAGACTGTCGGCTGTATCCTCGTTATTAGAGTGCTTAGCAGAGGACTTAGACTGCCTTCTTCGACGAATAGGTGCAGCTTTACCTGTCGACTGATCTTCTACGTTTTCTGAGGAAGCATCCACTGCTGTTTCTAGACCGCTCTCTTCGTCAGCTTTTATCATGTCGTCATCTAGCTCTACCGGCGTAGGGGCTTTAATGATTCGCTTGTTCGCCTTAGCACTTTGTGCTTCTGCCTGGGCACTCTCTAGAAAAGCTTTAGATTCTCCTGGTAAAACTACTGAAACCACAGTGTTTTGAGGATTTTCAACTACCTGTTCGCTAAAGGTCAATGGGGAAATTCCCATCGCAGCATAAATACGCTGCACGTCTATTGGCATTTCAACCGCAACGATCTCTGGTGGGTCCTCTGACTTGCGGCGAGTGTTACGTGAACGCTTTCCTTTGGCAGCAGTGTCAGCATTTCCATTCTTGTGATCGGTTTGGCCGTCTCTTTCTAACCCTTCCTTTTCAATTCTTTCATCGACAGGGCTACTACTTTTCTGCCTTTTTCTATCATCGCCGTTGCGCTCTGCCGCTCGGTCAACTACAACAGGCAAAGGAGATCCTGAGCGGCTTGGCATGGATGGGGGAGAGCTGTTATCCACCGTTCGGCGACGACGACGACGACCGCCCCGCCCATTTTTATCTTGATAGCTAGGATGGTTAAGTAAGTCAAGATCTTGTGCTGAAGATTGAGGCGACAGACCGGTATTAGGCTTATCTTCTCGATGCTCGCGCGCGGATGGTCTACTAGAATAGCTTTGAGCTGGCGAGCTATATCCACCCGGACGAATAGACACTGCGCCTACTGAACTAGCTTCATCGGGGTCCTCACCTGGCAAATGTGCCAGATGCCCTAATCCACCGCAAGTCGGGCAGGTTTTTCCAAAAAGCTCATAGATATTTTGGCCCTGCCGCTTACGTGTTAGTTCGACGAGACCTAGCTCGGACAGCTGCGAGATCTGTGGCCTAGACTTATCGGCACGAATAGACTTACCAAACTGCTCTAGCACCTGCATTTGATCTCGCCTAGACTCCATATCGATGAAGTCGACCACGATCACGCCAGCGATATTGCGTAATCGAAGCTGCCTCGCAATCTCAGTAGCGGCTTCGCAATTGGTCCACAAAACAGTTTCTCTAGCAGTAGCCGAACGAGTAAAAGAACCAGAGTTAACGTCAATTACCGTAAGCGCTTCTGTAGGCTCAATGATAATATAGCCACCTGAAGGGAGATCTACTCTAGGCTTGAGTGCTTCACGAATAGCCGCGTTCACTCGGAAGTACTCTAGGATGTGAGCTGGCTCTTTGTGGCTATCGACAAGAATATTAGCCGGAATCCGACCATCGCTCCAGCTTGTCAAATGCTTTTTGGTTCTAGCTAAGCCACTTTCAGTATCGGTAACGATGCGGTTGACATCATCGTTGTAGACGTCGCGTAGTACCTTCTGGATAAAGTCGTCATCTCGATTGAGCAATGAAGGAGGACGAGTACCCATTGCCTCTTGCTGAATGGCATCCCAACGGCGCTGCAATGACTCTAAATCCTCAATGATGGCATCTTCGGAAACGCCTTCAGCTTCAGTCCTAATCAGTAGTCCCGTGCCGGCAGGCTTGACCAGGATTCCTAATGCTCTGAGTCGGTTACGCTCAGTTTCGTTGCGAATACGGCGAGAAAGGTTAACACCTCTGCCGTAAGGCATCAGGACGAGGTAGCGACCAGGCAGAGTGACTTTTCCAGTTAAGCGAGGGCCTTTGTTTCCAGTAGGCTCCTTCATTATCTGAACGAGCACTTTTTGTTGGGGGGCTAAAAGCTCAGTAATAGAGCTAGCCATGCGCTTAAGCTTGAGCGGACCAAGATCAGAAACGTGCATGAAGCCGTTTTTGTCGCTGTCGCCAATGTTAACGAAACAGGCGTCAATACCAGGAAGAATGTTCTCGACCGTGCCGAGATAGATGTCTCCGACTTGATGACTACCAGTAGCTACGATAATCTCTTGTATCTGATCTTCTGAGAAAACAGCGGCAATACGATGCTGTTCTGCAATGACAATTTGCTTGGACATTCAATATTTCCTCTGGAGCCTGTCAGGGCGTGCCTTGATTCTGAAGGCTGAGCAGCTAACAAGTCCACGAGTTGTGAAAGATTAGGGTGAAGGCTTTTGAAAAAGTGAATCGGCTGGAAGGCTGCGATTACTTTAGCGAGACTAAGGTTTGAAAGCTATTGCTCATCTAAAATAGTCTGTCTAGAATAGTCTGTTGAACATGGAAAGTAAGAAAGATAGCTTCCAAAGCAATAGCTAATAAGGACAGTGCCTTACAAGCCCAATTGTCTTCTATAGAAGAACTACATCTCTACTGAGCTACTAGTAGGCTGCCGGACTCATCTCAAGATGAGTAGCTAGATAGGCACCCACCTTTTTGAAACAGTCAACAAGGATTAATCAATCAAACGGCCTTTGCTAGACGGCCAACAATTGAGTCTCTTAGATAGAAATGCTGCTTTAAAACTGCAAGAGGGTGAGAGTACTCTTTTGTTTTTTCCCAGAGTCAGGATGGGCAAGTCCTTGGATAGGCAAGGAAAATCAATTCTGAAGCGCTAAGGGAAAAGCAGTAATCACCGAGTAGTCTGGATCGACAGTCAGCACCTAATCGTAAGGACTAACTCGCCCAACTGCATCTTTATAGCTTGTGGCTGTATTATAGCGCCAGCGGTGTTTTTGTGCGCATAAGCTATATAAAGAATTAATGTGTGTCCGTTTTGTGATGACTGTGGACCATATTTTGACAAAACCACTCCTGCTAAGCCAATAAAAAAGTCTCGACTAGTTGAGGTTTGTACCACATAGTCGAGACTTATAAAGCTGGCTCGTCAATTAGAGATCGCTAGCGAATTAGCGTTAGCAAATAGGAAAGGCTTTTCTTGGTCCCTTGCCATTGAGGCACTGGTTCCGCCAAGTGGGATAGTCTAATCCCGTGATATGTATAGCTTAGGCGATAATATGTGGAGAAAAATCGAGTTTCTCGTTATAGCGATATGGATCTATTTTCCCACCCTTGTCCCGGCTGCGCTAGTGAAGACGTCCGCGTCCATACACGCTACGAAACTCAAACCCACGGCCCCCGAACTATCTATCATTGCCGTAGTTGCGATATCTACTACAGCGAAACCTTTGCGACCCCGATTGCTGGGCTGACTACGCCGTTAAGCCGAATCATAGCTGTGCTGACAGCTAGAAGTGAAGGGCTGGGCCTCAACGCAACAGCTCGTACCTTCAAGGTCTCGAAGAAAAGTGTGATTGACTGGGAACATCGGCTAGGAGAGCTCAAGCCGACGCTGATGCTCTATGCACTACTCCATGAGTTTATTCATCAGGAGATAGAAGGCGATGAACTCTACACTAAAGTCGATAAGAATGTCTCTCCTTGGGCTTCTGAAGGTTGGACAATTGTGCTGATGGAGCGAGGTAGTCGATTCTTATGGGAATTGCACTGTGGGCGTAAAGATAAACAGCTATTCGAGCAGGCCCTAGGCTGCTTGGCTAAGGTGATTGAACAAACCGGTAGCATCAGCTTATTGACCGATGGCGAGCGCCGTTACGGTAACCTGCTGTTTGAGATTTGTCATGACGTGCTGCGCACTGGCCGACCGGGGCGACCCGCCAAACGCCTGCCCAAAGGCGTACGAGTCCGATTAAAAAACAAAGGGTCGAAAAAGCGACCAGGGCGCAGACGACAAAAGTATCAAGCTCCCGTGCCTGAGCATCCCAAGACACAGCATCAAGTTGCCGATTCAGAGATTCACGCCAACCATGTAGAAGCTTTCAATGCTTCCCTACGGCGGCGCAACGCGGCTTTTCGACGTCAAACCAACACCTATGCGAAGTCTCGGCAAGACTTACAACGAACGCTGGATGTCTATTGGCTCATCCATAATTTTGTCCGCGTTCATTTCACGACTAAAGTTGTTCCGGCTGTGAAGTTAGGCATCTTGGAAGTTGGGCTGTCTTTGTGGCAACTATTAAACATGCGCTATGCTCTCTAACCCAATGTTGAAGAGTGATTCACGCTCCCATCTGACGGAACCAGTGCCGCCATTGACTGACCGTTGTTACCCTATCACCGTCAGGTTGCTAGCAACTTCTCTCTGCTAGGAAGCAGAAGCTGTCGATAGAGAGCGACGACGTCTACCTAATAGATTAGGCTTAGGCGTGTCTGTCTGTATCAGCGCGCTGTCGTTCTGACTGATCTTGTTAGAAGTATCAACACATTGCAGCATTAGTACTGTGACTGGGTACTGCTTAGGAAGCTCGCGGCGGACAAAGCGACGAGCGTCTTCTTCAAGGCGCGATCGCAATCCATCCCAGTTTATTTCCGGGCGGTCACTCTGCGGATCGTCAACCACCTCCTTCCATCTAGAGAGCAGAGACTGCTTGACTACGGGAACAACATCACTCTCCCATTGAGCTTGGCTCTTAGAAGAAACCACTCCACGTAAGTTGATAGTCGCATCGCCTAACAGATGGCCCTGACTATCGACGGTTGCAGAGATCGTGATAATGCCGTCTTCTGCTAGTTGCTGACGCTCTTTTAGCACAGTACGTTCAACGATACCTGTTCGCGACGCATCGACTAAAGCAATCCCAGAAGTGACCTTGCCATCTATCTTCATACTGTCTGGCGTGATTTTGATCACGTCGCCATTGTTAACGATGGCAATGTTTTCTTTTTCAACGCCCGAATCTACTGCCATTTCCGCATGCTTAACCAACATTCTATGTTCGCCATGAACGGGAATGAAAAACTTAGGCCGAGTCATCGCTAGCATCAACTTGTGGTCTTCCTGATAGCCATGCCCAGAGACATGAAGGCCCTTATCTTTGCCATAGATTACACGCGCACCTTGCTGCATTAGCCGGTCGATAGTGTTAACCACGCCGATAGTGTTACCAGGGATGGGATTCGAGGAAAAGATGACCGTATCGCCTTCTTGAATCCGAATCTGACGATGTGATTTGTTCGAGATGCGAGTCAGCGCTGCCATCGGCTCACCCTGAGATCCTGTAGTCAGAATCATTGCCTGGTTGTCTGGGCACTGCTTTAGTTGATTGACCGGCTTAAAAAGACTATCAGGACACTTAATATAACCCAAGTTGCGTGCGTGGGAAATCACGTTCAACATAGAGCGGCCCACGATAAAGACAGAGCGATTGTGCTTTTGCGCTAACTCCAGCAGCATACTCACACGGTGTACAGAGGAGGCGAAGGTTGTGACGAACAGACGCCCTTGGGCATTGTTGAACTCTCTATCTAGATTTGGGAAGACAGCGCGTTCTGAGGGTGTGTTACCAGGAATTTCAGCGTTGGTAGAGTCGCTGATAAGACATAGCACTCCCTCTTCGCCGTACTCTGCAATCTTTTGAAAGTCGAAGAACTCGCCGTCAACAGGCGTGTGATCTACTTTGAAGTCACCGCTGTGGATGATGGTACCCACAGGCGTTTTAATCGCCATGGTAAAGCTATCAGCCATGGAGTGCGTATTGCGGATGTACTGAGCACTGAAGTGTTTGCCAAACTTGACGATATCGCGAGGGCCTACGCAGTGCAGTTCAGTACGATTCAAAACGCCGGCTTCTTCCAGTTTGCCTTGCAAAAGCGCCATGGCCAACCTTGGCCCATGAATGACAGGAATATTGAACTGCTTGAGATGGAAAGCAATGCCGCCAATGTGGTCTTCATGACCATGAGTGACGATCATGCCCTTGATTTTGTGCTGATTTTCCTTCAGATAGGTAATGTCTGGCAGTACAATATTCACGCCATGCATCCCTTCTGTTGGGAAAGAGAGCCCAGCATCTAATAGGACAATCTCGTCGTCATATTCGAATACGCAAGTATTCTTGCCAATTTCGTGTAGCCCACCTAGAGGAATGATCTTGAGGGCATTTGTATCTTGTTTTTTGCTACTAATCTTTCTACTCATGTAGTTTCCTTCTTTGAACGATAAAATTGAAGATTTGAAAAGGTGAAATATGACTGACAGATGCTTTAGACGAAGCGTTAGTGTCTGTCAGTCGTTTTAGAAAAGAGGACAGAGAAAACTTCGTGACAACTCGGCTGTGTTGCTTCGCTGTGTCGTTCCACTGATGTATTGCACTTGCGTTTGTTTTGCGTAAAAGCTCTGTGAGATCCGCTGTCGTGAGGTCTGCAGTCAGCATTTGTGAGGAGACATCGCAAGCCTGTAATAGTCACAAACAGTTAGCGATATGGTTAACGCTGAAATCGCCAGTAGTTATTAACGGTCTATTTGTCAACAGTTTAATCAGCAACGGTTCAGTTAATGAGCGTTCCTTCTGATGGTAAAATGATAGTTAACAGATTTGACCGGTTGCTTTCCCCAAATGTTGTGTTTTCCTTGAACGTGTTTTCCCTAAACGTGACGGACTTTGATAATTGCAGCTTTCGACAATCTGTAACAGTAGCTCGTGAGACCTAACAGCGCAGAAGACTTAGCGCAAAGGTGTGTATTGTAGACAAGACGCTGATTCTGGACGATAAAGTGACGATTTGTCGTCTCCAATTTGGAGGACTTCAATTTCTTTATTTTTATTGTTGTTGCTTTCAGTGACTTGCGAATAGCTACTGACTTTCTAATAAGCCTAGTTGTGACAGTGTATCTTTGATCTGCTGATGCAGATCAGGTGAACCTTCACACAGAGGCAAGCGGCATTTGCCAATATTCCAACCCTGGCATGCCAACGCTACTTTTAGCGGGATTGGGCTAGTTGTGGTAAAGAGTGCTTTGAACAGCGGAAATAGCTCGAGGTGAACGTTCGCAGCTTCTAAAACTTTGCCCATTTCAAATGCACGAACCATCTGCTGTAGGCGATCACCTACCAGGTGACTTGCTACACTTACCACACCTACTGCCCCTATAGAAAGCATAGGTAAGGTTAGTGAGTCATCTCCAGAGTATATCTCAAATCCTTCAGGACTCAGCCGACTGATCTGGCTAACTTGGTCAAGGTTCCCACTCGCTTCCTTGATAGCGACTACGTTTGGTATATCTGCTAGCTGAACTGCTGTCTCTGGCAGCAAATTGCAGCTTGTACGCCCAGGCACATTGTAAAGCATAATCGGTAAGTCGGGGACCGCTTGAGCGATCGCCTTAAAGTGACCATACAAACCTGCCTGTGGGGGCTTGTTATAGTAGGGCACTACCTGCAAGGAGCCATCTAATCCCAGCTTATGAGCTTTTTGAGTAGCTGCGATCGCTTCTTGAGTGCTGTTAGACCCAGTTCCAGCAAGCACCTTCGCTCGTCCGCTTGTTGCTTGCTGAACAACTTTGAAAAGTGCGTATTCTTCCTCCCATGTCAAAGCAGGTGATTCGCCTGTTGTTCCGCAGACTACAACCGTATCAGTACCGTGCTCTACTAAGTAGCTCGCCAGCTCTTCTGCTACGGGGTAGTTTACCTCTCCACTCTTATGAAAAGGCGTTGCCATCGCTGTAAGTACTCGCCCGAATCGTGGGGCTGTCTGATGGCTAGTCGAACTGCCAGTCATGCTTATTTCCCTTTTCGTGAGCGTCTAGATTTTAGAGCTTCGGTTGCACGCTGCATAATTACAAAATTGCCAACTAGCTGTAAATTTAGACCGTTGCAGGCGATCTCAGCCAACGCTTGGCTACAACCAACTCTGCAATCTGAATAGCATTAAGCGCAGCTCCTTTGCGAATTTGATCACCGCATAACCACAGCTCTAAGCCTGTCGGATTCGAGATATCTCGGCGGATTCGCCCAACCAAAACATCGTCCTTGCCACTAGCATCTATTGGCATCGGAAAGTAGTTCGCCTGCCAGTCTTCTACTAGCTCGACACCTGCAGCTGACTGGATTGCGTCTCTAGCTTCGGTCGGATCGAATGACTGCTCAAAATCCAGGTTAATCGACTCGGAATGTGCTCGCAATACGGGTACCCGTATGCAGGTAGCCGAGACTCTCAATCCTGGCTCACTGAATATTTTACGAGTTTCGTTAACCATCTTCATTTCTTCTTCACAATAGCCCTGCTCGTTAAGCGGCGTGTTGTGAGGAAACAGGTTGAAAGCCAATGGATACGGAAAGCTTTCAGTTGGCGGCGTCTCTCCTGCCAAAACGGCCCTAGCTTGCTGCTTGACTTCTTCCATCGCCCGCGTACCTGCACCGCTTGCAGACTGGTAGGTCGATACGACCACTCGCCGAATAGGCTGAATCTGATGCAAAGGCCAAATCGCAACGCTCATCAGAATCGTCGTGCAGTTTGGATTAGCAATAATTCCCTGGTGGGACTCAGCCGCCTCAGGATTAACCTCTGGCACGACTAACGGCACCGTATCATCCATCCTAAAAGCGCTAGAGTTATCAATCATCAGCGCGCCTGCTTCGACAATGTCTTTGGCCCATTGCTTGGAGATAGCGCTACCTGCGGAGGCTAAAACAATATCTACATCTCTAAAAGCGGCTGAGTTTGCCGTTTCGACAGTAAGCTTTTCTCCGCCAAAATCAACCTGGGTGCCGGCTGAACGATTAGAGGCCAACAGCTTGAGAGATTTTGCTGGGAAACTGCGATCGCTTAGTAGCTGAATAAGTTCAGTGCCAACTGCGCCAGTGGCTCCTAGAATTGCGACGTTATAAGAGTTAGGCAAACAAGTACCCTCCTAATAGATATTATTATAGATATTATTAAAGCTGTTTGAAACCTAGAATCTCTTTAAAGTTGTGGCCGATCCAAACAAGATTCTCGGTTTAGATTCAGGAACTGAATGAATACTCTATATCTTCTATATAGAGTATTAATGACCGCTATCAGTTGCTTAGATTTAGGTTTGGGTTAGCGCGTTTTTAAAGTCAACTTTGCATTATCTCGGCGGTACCTCTGCAGATGATCTTCCTACATAAAATATAAAAAAGTATAAGGGGAACTCAAGGTTTTTGCCTGAGCCCTCTCGCTGGCTTAAACATCAGGTAAGCAAACTAGATACTGGCAGACGAACGCTGTAATCATTATACACTAAGTAAAGCAGCGCCTTATGCCGCCTTTTGAATGTAGAGCGCGACGGTTACTAAATCAGTCAGCTAGCTATAGCCGTCCTACGTGATTTGTGAAAAAGAGCCGTACATATTCATTTTAGGGAAGTCGAATAGGGCTAAGTCGAGGAACTGCTCGAATAGAAACTTGATGCCTTTGAATGACGGTTGTAGTCCGGCTAGCCGTCGCATCCCGTTCTTGGCTTGTAGCCATACGTCTTCAATCGGGTTCTGTCTCGGGTCGTTAGGCGCGAACTGAACGCAGTGAATCGGCCACTGCTCCTCCGCTAAGCCTGCGTTCACCTCGGCGAGAAAGTCACGGATCTCATGCGAGCGATGATAGCTCGCGCCATCCCACAGCAGCAGCAATCTCTGTTGTGGAAACTGGGCTTGTAAGAACTTGAGATAAGCCAACGTATTGGTTGTGTTGCCCGCATCATACGCTTCAATCAGCACGCGCTTGCTCAGTAGGTCTAACGCACCGTAGTAGGTCTGTCGTTCGCGTTCGTTCACCATTGGTACGTTCACTCGCTGACCTCGGGTGCCCCAAACATAGCCTTCTAGGTCACCGGCCATCAGGTGACATTCGTCCATGAACAACACGCGCAGTTGTCCGCACGCTATGTCAGCTTGGTAGCGTACCAAGAGGCGTTGGATGTCGGCTTTTTTGCCGCCACCGCCTCAGCATCGCCCTTCGGGTTTACCTTGCTGGTCTTCTTCCAACTGATGCCTGCCGCGTCAAACAAATCGTAGTAGCTTTGTTTGGACGCATAAGTGACATCGTACTCAGCCGCTAGATGGTATTCCAGCTCACCGAGCGTCCAGATACTTTTCTGCTTTAGCCATGTCAGCACGGATGCTTTTTCATCCGGCGTTAAGTAGCCCTTACTGCCTTTATGTTTGGGTTCAAAGCCTGGAAGTCCCCCGGCCTCGTACAGTTGCTTCCACTCGTGTATCGCCCCAAGCGAGACGTCGAGAATACTCACGACTGATTCATAGCTGTGCCCTTGATAGAGCAGCTTGACCGCCAGCGCTTTCTTCACCTGACGACTGTCTCTTTGCTGGCGGATAAAGCCTTTGAGTGCTTCTACTTGAGCCGACTTATCAACCGCAACAGACTGACCCATAGCATCTCGACTCATGAACGAAAGTCTGTCAATCCTAGCTCGAAAATCGAGCGCACAGCTAGTCCATTTAGGGACTTATTCTTTTCACTTATGATGGCGGACGGCTATATAGAAGCACTGCAGTAATTAGTATGTCCTCATAAGCTGAAGTTTATTCAGAATCAATAAAACAGGTGTATGATTACTAACTGCGATAGCTAAATTTGTAGCGGCAGTCAGCTTTCTAGGTAAGTCGATAAGGCAAACGATCATGCTTTTTCACACTGTATGAAGAAGACCGTGCAAAATTAAGAAGACCGTGCAAGATAGATGCATACGTACGCACTTAGTTCACGCTAACCACAGTATCGCTCCTCTAGTAGTAGTAGTGTAGTAACGTAAACGTAGTTTTTTCGTAATTTTTAAATGAAAGTCACCCAGGAAAATTTGCCCGATAGCCAGGTCGGAATAGAGATAGAAGTTCCCGCTGACCTATCCAAACAGGGCTACGAAAAAGTTCTACGGGACTATATGAAATCGGCGAATATTCCTGGATTTCGTAAGGGAAAAGTACCACGCCAAATTCTCATCCAGCGAATTGGTTCCCTACAGTTGAAAGCCGCTGCGCTTGAGGACATGCTGCAAACGGTAATCGAAAAAGCGATTAAGCAAGAAGAAATCGATGCACTTGGTAACTATCAGCTAACGTCTGACTTTGAGCAGTTGCTAAGTGCCTACACACCGGGTGAGTCTTTCACTATTTCAGCGTCGGTAGATGTACCACCTCGAGTCACACTAACTAAATACAAAGATCTATCGGTCAAGGCTGAAGAAATCAAACCTGACGAAAAGCGAGTAGACGAAACGCTAGAAAGCTATCGTGAGAATCAGTCAACGCTAGTACCTGTAGAAGACAGGAGCGCACAAGAAGGTGACGTGACGGTAGTTGACTTTGTGGGTAAGACTAGGAACGACGATGGTGAGCTAGAGGAATTCGAGGGGGGGAGCGCACAAGATTTTCAAGTTGAAATTAAAGAGGGGCGTTTTATTCCTGGGTTTGTAGAAGGCATTGTTGGGATGGATTTGGAAGAAACCAAGGAGGTTGAGGTAACTTTTCCGGACGACTATCCTCAAGCTGAACTAGCAAGTCAACCGGCTGTGTTCGAAATCACGCTCAAAGAGCTAAAGGAAAAAGAGCTGCCGGATTTGGATGATGACTTTGCTGAGGAAGTCAGCGAGTTTGAGACCCTCGCGGAGCTTCGGACATCTTTAGAGGATCGCTACCAAGAAGAAGCTCAAAATGCGACAGAGACCAATATCGAGCAAGCCTTGCTAGACGAACTCGTACGGCACATTGAAGCTGAGATTCCTAAAATACTGGTAATGCGAGAAGTCGATTTCATTGTCACGCAAACTGCTATGCAGCTTAGCCGTCAAGGTATCGACCTAAGTAAGTTTTTGACTAAAGATCTAGTTGATAATATGCGCGAGAATGCTCGCCCTGAAGCCATCGAGCGTCTGCGCCGGACGCTCGCGCTAGGTGAGATTGCAAAGCAGGAGTCGATTGAAGTGACTGCGGAAGAGGCAGCCGCGCGCACGAAAGAGATGATGAATGAAGTAGAAGATTCTAGTCAGGTTGACCCTGAGCGCTTAGATCAGGTGGTGAATGAGGATCTGTTGAAGGAAAAAATCTTGGCTTGGCTGAAAGAGAATTCGGAAGTCGAACTGGTTCCTGAGGGATCTTTAACACCACCGGAAGAGATGGAAGAGCCAGAGATGCCGCTGGAAGTTTTGGAAGCTTCAGAAGCGCTAGAAGAGGCAGCCTCTGCCGAGGCTACCGGAGAAATAGATGAGGGGACTGAAGCTGAAGCCGTAGAGGTCGAAGTCTTACAAGACTGATACTCAAGGAAAAATGTCGAATCACTAATGACTTCGCTACAGTGTTAGCGCGTCTTCATTTTACTTCGGGATGAGATGCGGTACATTAAGCACTTATATAGGCAGCTGCTTCACTTTTATGGACATATCGAACCCTTGGCATCCACAATCAGGCCATCAAGATATTTGCCGAGATTTTCACTGGGGGAGTCCCCTACAAGATGGCCGAAACGAACTGTTACAGCCGGCAGGGATAAGGCCCAATAAATTAGTCAGCGCTGCGACTTTTCAGCCTAACAACATGCTACCGATGGTAGTCGAACAGTCTGGTAGAGGCGAGCGAGCCTTCGATATCTATTCCAGGCTATTGCGAGAGCGCATCGTTTTTCTGGGCACGCCTGTGATGGATGATGTAGCTGATTCGATTGTGGCTCAGCTACTGTTTTTGGATGCGGAAGATCCGGAGAAAGATATACAGCTATACATCAATTCTCCAGGTGGCTCAGTTACGGCCGGAATGGCAATATACGATACTATGCAGCAGATTCGACCAGATGTCGTCACTATCTGCTTTGGATTAGCGGCTAGTATGGGAGCATTTTTACTCTCGGGCGGTGCCAAGGGCAAGCGCATGTCTTTACCTAGCGCCAGGATTATGATCCATCAGCCTTCAGGCGGCGCTCAGGGGCAGTCTGCTGATATCGAAATTCAAGCGAGAGAGATTTTGTATCTGAAGAGGCGGCTCAACGAAATGTTAGCTGAGCATACAGGGCAGGATATGGAGCAGATTGAGGCCGATACCGAGAGAGACTTTTTTATGTCTGCTGAAGAAGCAAAAGACTATGGTTTGATTGACCAGGTGGTAACCCGACAAATGCTCTCTGATACTAAGCTGACTGCGGTAGGTTAACGGTTATGTCAAAGTACGACTCCCATTTGAAGTGCTCGTTTTGTGGTAAGTCGCAAGAGCAAGTGCGAAAGCTGATTGCGGGACCTGGGGTCTACGTTTGCGATGAGTGTGTAGACCTGTGCAACGAGATTTTGGACGAGGAACTGTTTGACTCAAGTTCGTCTGTGACTCCGCCTGCACCGCGTCGAGAGCAAGCCCCCGATCGTCGCCGAAAAGCACCCTCTCCAATCGCGCTAAATCAAATTCCGAAGCCGAGAGAGATAAAGTCTTACTTAGATGAGCATGTCATTGGCCAAGATGAGGCCAAGAAAGTTTTGTCTGTAGCGGTTTATAATCACTACAAACGACTGAGCTTTGTGAACGCTGAAAGCGTGGCAGAAGGCGAAGATGATATTGAGCTACAGAAGTCCAATATTTTACTGATAGGCCCAACTGGATGTGGGAAAACGCTACTAGCCCAAACGCTAGCAGCCATTTTAGAAGTGCCTTTTGCCGTAGCGGATGCAACGACGCTAACAGAAGCAGGCTATGTCGGTGAAGACGTTGAAAACATTTTGCTACGGCTGCTTCAGGTTGCAGACTTGGATGTAGAAGAAGCGCAGCGCGGCATTATCTACATAGACGAGATTGACAAAATTGCGCGTAAGAGTGAGAACCCTTCGATTACCCGTGATGTTTCGGGTGAGGGTGTTCAGCAAGCTCTTTTGAAGATGTTAGAAGGGACAGTTGCTAACGTACCCCCACAAGGAGGACGAAAACATCCTTATCAAGACTGTATCCAGATTGATACGCGCAACATTTTGTTTGTGTGCGGTGGGGCGTTTGTAGGTCTCGATAAGATTGTGGAACAGCGCATTGGCAGGAAGTCGATGGGCTTTGTACAGCCTGGAAAAGACGTCACCAACGATGAGAAGTCTGCTTTGACGCTGAAGGATCTAGAGCCGGATGATATTGTAAAGTTTGGGATGATTCCTGAGTTTATCGGGCGAATTCCAGCGATTTCAATCGTAGAGCCCTTAGATGAGAAGACGCTAGTCTCGATTTTGACAGAGCCCAAGAACGCTTTGGTCAAGCAGTTTCAGAAGCTGATGCGGATGGATAATGTGGCGCTAGATTTTGAACCGGACGCGATTCGAGCGATCGCAAAAGAAGCCTTCAACCGTAAAACAGGTGCTCGGGCTCTACGCAGCATCATAGAAGAAATTATGCTAGACGTAATGTATGAGCTGCCGTCGCGAGACGATGTCAAAACCTGTGTAATTACCCGAAAAATGGTAGAAAACCGTTCAACAGCCGACCTGCTAGTGCATCCGTCATCCCTGCCCAAGCCAGAATCTGCGTAGTTTGAACCGAGCTTACGGGGGCATAACCTCGATGTGTATTGGACTAGAAGGTGAACAGCAACGATGCCCTATGCTAGCGTCAATGGCATTGACCATTACTACGAATGGATTTCGACTCAAGACTGTCCTGGCGATTACACAAAGCCAGTGATGGTCTTTTTACATGGTTGGGCAGGTTCTGCTCGCTACTGGCGCTCTACGGCCGAAACGATCAAAGATACGTTTGATTGCCTGCTGTATGACCAAAGAGGATTCGGGCGATCACAGGCACCTACGCTAGAGCAGTTCGCAGCCAAACCTTCGCTTAGCACCCTAGAGACGTTCGCCGAAGACCTCAATGCTCTTTTAGACGCGCTGAACCTTACTCAGCCAGTCTATATGAACGCACATTCTATGGGCGGATCTATTGGTCTTTACTTTCTAGAGCGCTACCCGGAGCGGGTTAGAAAGGCTATCCTCACCTGCAACGGCAGTTTTCCTTATCAAAAGTGGGCTTTTGAAGCCTTCTATCTTTTCGGCGGCTATGTTGTCGCCTTTCGACCTAAGTGGCTAGGCAAAGTTCCCTTCGCGCCCCAGCTGTTTATGCAGCGCTTTTTGAAAGGGTCAATTCCACCAGCGGAGAAGAAAGCTTTTCTAGAAGACTTTTTGATGGCAGATGCGGCAACCGCTTTAGGTACCCTAAAGGCCGCTGTCAGCAAACATGCAACTGAATCAATGCCAGCAGCCTTTGCTGCACTTAGGGTGCCGACTTTGATGGTTTCTGGCGAGTACGACAAGATTACGCCTGCTAAGCTTGGGAAAGAAGCGGCTGCAATGAGCGAGAACATCGAATATGTTCTCATGCGTGATACGGCACACTTCCCAATGATGGAAGATGCCGAGAAGTACCTTGAGATTACCAACTCGTTTTTGATGGATGCTGAAGTGCCCATTACGGCATAAGTCTGAAAGCAACCTCTATGGCGCTCCACCAAACGGCTTGACCTTTCAATCTAACCCTAATTCACGTTTGAGCAGTTCGATAGATTTTTCGCCGATATAGTTACCGCAGCGAATAATTTCTGGCGGACGAATGATGTCATTACGAGCGGTAAGTAGGGCCTCCTTGATGATCGGGTAGCTAGCGTTGTCGGCCAAAATGGTCTGAGCACTGCGGACTACGGCAGATAGCTTCTGAGTGTCCTCTGCTTGGGCAGTCATCACTAGAATGTCGTCACCTCGAAGGCTGTAGGAAAGCACTTCGGCGATGCGTATGATGCCGGTACTCAGGCTGACAATCCCTAAACAGGTGTCTTTAGGCAGTTCTTTAATGAGCTTACGCTCTTCTACGTAATCGTTAATGTCGATGGGAATGACACGAACGGATTTGGGGGCAGCGATCGCCTCTGCCTCACTAATGAAGTAGCGACTGGTTACCACTGTGCCTGAGCGGGTCTGTGCTAACACCTGATCTAACTCTTCTAACGGCACGAGCTGTACAGGAATCTTCAGCGCCTGCTCTAGCTCGCGCACCATTAGCTCTCCTGCGCCGTCTTCTTTCTTGATGGTGACGAGGACCCTGGCGCTACAGCGCAGGCGCCAGTCGACCTCAGTCATGAATAGCTCACGCGCCTGGTGCAAAGAGCAGCCTTGACGCAGCAGCTCATCTAGGCTATTTTCCACCAGCTCTTGAGCTTTTGGAAATTTATCCAATAGCGGCGATCCGGGTTTGACAATCTCTGTAGTGCCTTCAGCGCGCACGTAGATGCCCGAGCCTGGCATAGCTTCTACTACACCAGCATCTTCCAACTGACGATATACCTTGCTGATGGTATTGCGATGCAGGCCGGTCTGCATCGCTAGCTGGCGAGTACTCGGCAGGCGATAGCTAGGCGGATATTGACGCGATGCGATCGCAAACCAAATTTGGTCATACAGTTGAGTTGACGCCGGTATTTCGCTATCGGTTTGGATATGGAACTGAACCACTTGTAGTGCGCCCCCCCAGGTGGCAAGGATTATGGCAAAGGTGAGCTAGCGTATATAACGCCCTGTGCGCCCTCGTGTCGAAAATTTTAGTACAGAAAAATTTTAGTACAGTTTGTTGCTACCTAGAGATTAGTCGGGAATCTACCTTTCGTGCCGGATGATTTTACCTTTTTCTAGGTTTGCTCAATAATTCTTGATGTTTCCCGTATGTTCTGTGACGCTCCAATTTCTTTGCCTTGTCCATACTTGTTATTAAGCTAAAACCGATATCGGTGAAAACCTGCGATAACCCGATATATTTGAAAAACTATTACTCACATTGACCAAGGAGATTTCTCCGTTGTTTTCAGCCGAAGATTTCGCAAAAGCTCTAGAGCAACAAGATTACGAGTTTTCACGCGGTAGCGTCGTGACCGGCAAGGTGGAAACCCACGAAGGTGATGGAGCCTACGTTGATATCGGTGGTAAGTCGGCAGCTTTTTTACCCTTGAAGGAGGCCTCTATTGAGTCGGATTTCGTACTAGAAGAAGCGCTACCTATTGGCACTGAGCGCAAATTTCTCATCGTGCGCGACCAAGATGCCAATGGTCAGATGATTATTTCCATTCGCGCGATGGAAATCAAAGAGCTATGGGAGCGCCTGAGAGAGCGACAGGGAAATGGCGATGTACTAGAGGTGGCAATATCTGGCAGTAACCGGGGCGGTGTGACAGCAGATATCAGCGGCCTGCGAGCATTTATCCCACGCTCTCATCTAGCTAGACGCGTAGAAGATTTAGATGAATTGATGGGTGAGACAATCAGCGTAGCCTTTTTGGAAGTAGACGAAGACAACAATAAGCTATTGCTCTCTGAGCGAGTTGCGGCAAGAGCTACGGCAATGAGCAGTTTGACCAAAGGCGAATTGATCGAAGGAACAATCGCATCTTTGAAGCCTTTCGGCGCGTTTGTGGACTTTGGCGGTGCTTCTGGGTTGCTACACATCAAGCAAATCAGTAAGAGCTATGTGTCTGCATTGGGAGATGTGTTTAAAGTTGGCGACCCGATTAAGGCAATTGTTCTGAACATTGACGATCAGAAAGGTCGAATTGCGCTGTCTACTCAGGTACTAGAAAAGTATCCCGGTGAAATCCTCAAAGAGATGCCGACGATGATGGCAGAGGCAGAAGAGCGAGCCAAAAACGTTGCTAAGGTGCTCTTAGAAAGCGACAATTAAACCCAATCCACTCGCCAGGCATTCTTATTGAAAAGGACTAATGCTAGCGTGGGTTATTAATTCATTGGCTATGCATATTCATGGGAACTGTTTGGGAGCTGGATTTTTATTCCAGACCAGTTTTAGACGAGCGTAATAAGAAGCTATGGGAGATTCTGATTTGTGAGGGGCTGCAGTCAGTCACAGATGAGCCTGAGAAGCTATTTCGCTACAGCAAGTATGTGTCGAATAGCGAGGTGAATTCAGAGACGTTGCAGGCGGCGATCGAAGAAGCGATCGCCCAGTCCAGCTTATCGCCAACCAAGGTGCGTTACTTCCGCTATCAAATGCAGAACATGATCAAGCGTGCCTGCGAGAATGTCGGATTGCTGCCCTACCCTAGCCGTCGCACCTTGGCGCTTCAGCAGTGGTTAGAAGATAGAAAAGAAAACGTCTATCCGCACGAGCCGGGATACAAGGCAGCGGCAACAGCATCTGTAGCTCAGCCGCTAGAAGTGGTTGGTCGGCTGCCAGATGCCCTGCTAGGACAAAAGTGGGCGCTCGTTAGCCTGCCGGCTGAAGCCTTTAATGAGATGAATGAGTGGGATATCGGCTTTGGCGAGTCGTTTCCACTTGCGCCTGCTGGGGTTGCTCCCGACACGCCTATTCCTGGATTCATTGTCTACTCTAGTCGAGCAAGCGCTTTGGCAGCCTGGATGTCTGGGCTGGAGATAGCCTGCGTGCGTGCGGCCAAAGAGCAGGCTAGCAACTACGTATCGTCGACTGATGGCAATACGGCAAGGCTGCTGATGGATACGGGCACAACCGATACCTGGCTAATGGCCGACCTGACGAATCCGGAAACGCAGTCAGAGGCGCAGCAGTTCGAAGTAGCGAAAAAGGCTGCCAACAATGTGCATTTTCTAGCTGTGCAAGACAGCCCCGAGTCAGAGTCTTTTGCTGGGTTTTGGCTGATGCAGTCGCGGGAGTTTGGCTAAATGGCGCAAATGGGTAGAAGCAGCCGAGTCGAGATGGTTTTGATGTACGGGCTATTAAGTGTGATCGCCCTAGGTATGCTCTTGCCCCTTCTCTGGCTAGTTAGCACCTCCTTCAAAGCTCCTACCGAAAACATCTTTCAATTCCCACCTCAGTTTCTACCTGCCTCCCCTACTTTCGACAACTTCGTCAAGGTGTGGCAGTCCAATCCTTTTGGCCGCTATTTCTTTAACAGCACTTTGATTGCTATCGTCACCGTTGTTCTTAATCTTCTGCTTTGTTCGCTGGCTGCCTATCCGCTCGCTCGGTTGGACTTCAAAGGTAGAGAAGTCTTATTTTCTTTAGTCGTCTCCACGATTTTGATTCCCTTCCAAATTGTAATGATTCCGCTTTACATTCTCACCGTGCGGCTAGGTCTTACTAACAGCTACATTGGCGCAATCTTTCCTTCAATTGCTTCAGCCTTCGGCATTTTCCTAATGCGACAGGCCTTTCAATCGGTGCCAAAAGAACTAGAAGAAGCGGCCCGCATTGATGGCTGCACTGAATTAGGCATCTGGTGGCACATCATGATTCCATCTGTACGCCCGGCGCTAGTGACACTCGCTATCTTCGTCTTCATCGGCTCGTGGAGTGATTTTCTCTGGCCGCTGCTGATTTTGGACCGACCAGAATACTACACGCTGCCGCTAGGTGTCGCTCGATTGGCTGGCAGCTTCTCATTAGATTGGCGGCTAATCGCGGCGGGCTCAGTCATTTCGATTGTGCCAATTATTCTATTTTTCGTGGCGGCACAGCGCTACATCGTGCCATCGGAGACGGGTAGTGGAGTGAAGGGGTAGTTGATGTATATTTTGAGATTGCGATACGCGAAATCGCGATGCGCGAAATTACGATAGTGGCTTCCTAGTTGACTAAGACACCATAGTGTATGCCTTAGAGCCTTGTAGCTCGTTACTATTAAGAGACGTTTGTAAAACAGGACTATAGCTTAGCTATGAAAATTGCTGTTACGGGTGCTACAGGCTTTGTGGGTACTCGCTTAATCGATCGACTAGTCGAAGAAGGCCACGATGTGAGAGTGTTCACCCGCAGTGAATCCAAGGCGCGCAAGATCTTTGCCGCTAGTAAGTTTAAGCCTATCGAGTATGTCGTTTATACGCCTACTGCGTCGGGTGAGTGGCAAGCGAAAATTTCTGGCTGTGACGGTGTAATCAACTTGGCAGGTGAGCCGATCTCAGAACGCTGGTCTACTGAGCGGAAGAATCGAATCTTGAACAGTCGCAAGGTTGGGACTGAAAAGCTCGTAGAGGCAATTGCCAAAGCTGATCCAAAGCCGTCTGTACTAGTAAGTGGTTCGGCAATTGGCTATTACGGAACGAGTGAAACGGCAGAGTTCTTTGAAACGAGTGAACCGGCTGAAAACGACTTTCTCTCTCAGGTTTGTCAGGCATGGGAAACGGAAGCTAGAAAGGCAAAGGATGCTGGGGTGCGAGTGGCGATTATCCGTACCGGCATTGTGCTGGGAGATGGGGGCGCGATCGCAAAAATGATCACTCCTTTCAAACTGTATGCAGGTGGCCCAATCGGTAGCGGTCGCCAGTGGTTTTCCTGGATTCACGTAAATGATCTAGTAAGTCTATTTGTAAAAGCCGTGCTCGATCCATCTATGCAAGGGGTGTACAACGGCACAGCGCCAGAGCCGGTACGGATGAGAGATTTGGCACAAACGCTCGGTGAAGTGATGGACCGGCCCTCTTGGCTACCGGTGCCTGATTTTGCCATTGAGGCTTTGCTAGGCGACGGCGCGGTAGTGGTGCTAAAAGGACAAAAAGTACTGCCTGAACGGACGCAGGCAGCAGGTTTCACGTACGAATATGCTGAGCCCAAAGAAGCTTTGGCAGATGTTGTCAGAAGCATCGGTTAGGGTGCGATGCTACAAACTTTCTCCCGCGTCCGGAATCAGTCCTTTACAGCGGGGAGACCACAGGTGTGTGCAGCTTTGTTAACTGTTTATTTATTCATATGCTCCGTTGTTCCCTATGAAAATCAATGCTCCGTTCTCTTGCCTAACCGCTAGACTTGCGCTTGTTGGTGGATTGAGTCTGACGCTATTAAATGCCGTAAGCCCTGTGGAGCTATTGAGCCTATGGACGCTGGGCGATATGCAAAGTGCGATCGCACAATCTGAAGAAGACACTAATGTTCAGGTTTATCAGGCGGCGAGTCCTGCGGTTGTCACTATTGTCACCGAGACCGGCAGCGGCAGTGGCGTCATCGTAGATGCTGATGGCTTAGTAGTAACTAATGCCCACGTTACTGATGGCTCAGAAGCTGTGCGTGTGATCTTGCCAGACCGCCGAGAGTTCCAGGGGCGCGTGGTTGGCTACGGCGCAGATGGAGCCGATCTTGCGGCTGTTAGAGTCCAGGCAAGCAACTTGCCGACGGTTGCGATCGCACCGCAACCGGTTCAAGTCGGCCAGCGAGCCTTTGCCATTGGGAATCCCTTTGGGCGGTTCGAAGGCACTTTTACCACCGGTATTGTCAGTCGGATTGATACGGCTAGTGGTCTGATCCAAACGGACGCGGCGATTAATCCAGGAAATTCTGGCGGTCCACTGCTTAATAGTCGCGGTGAGCTTATTGGTATCAATACCGCCATCTTTACGCCCCAGCGATCGGCCCCCGGCGTGCCTAGTTCAGCCGGCAACATTGGCATTGGATTTGCTATCACTGTGAGTGAAGTAAATGATTTTTTGGTGGCTGTTCGCAATGGCTCCGCAACGCAGTCAGCTCAGCAGTCTCCATTTTTACGCCGTCCGGCGCAGCAGATTACGCTGAACGGCTCACCTATTCAAGGGCAGCTTACAAGTCGTAGTGAAGTCTTGCCTGCAGATGAGAGCTATTATAACGCCTATTCTTTTGAGGGGCGTGGCGGACAGAGCGTATCAATAGAAATGAGCAGTGCTAATGTTGATTCCTATCTGATTTTGCTCTCACCGCAGGGACGTGATTTAGCCCAAGATGATGACAGTGGCGGCGATCGAGATGCACGTCTAATTTTTACGCTGCCAGAAGATGGGACCTATACCGTGTTAGCCAACTCTTATGGCTCTAGAGAAACGGGTGACTACGCACTGCGAGTAGTCGAAGGTTCTGACACAACCGCGGCGCTTCCTGTGGCCGGACAGCAGTCGGTGTATAGTTTGCCCATTCAAACGGAAGGGACATTGAACTCGAATTCGCGGATTTTTGAAAGTGATGGCAGTCGCTATGAAGAGTTTCCCTTCGACGGTCGTGCCGGACAGCAGGTAACGATCGCGCTAGATAGCAGAGAGTTTGATCCTTTCTTGCTACTAGTAGGGCCCGATGGGGAGGTAGTTGAATACAACGATGACGTATCGGGAAACTCCTTAAATGCGGGAATGTCGGTCACGCTGCCGCTTAACGGTCGCTACTACGTCTATGCCAATGCGCTAGATTCCTCAGGGTTTGGGCGATTCATGCTGAGAGTTGAAGCTCGATAGCCCGCGCTATAGCGGTTTGTACGAAAGGCGCTGCACTGCTGTACAAACCGCTGTGCTACCTCTGGGCGGTGTCCCCAATGCAGATGGATATAGGACGCATGGAGATTTTGCTGGTGATAGCCCTCCGCTTGAGCTTCACCAGTTTCGCCCCAGTATCGTCTGCTTTGGTAGACCGGGGAGGCGACAACTTCCACAACGCTGGACTTGTGAAATTCGTGGCCGATGATGGTTTGCTTTGTAGTCAGTAAAGGGCCTGTCGCTAAAACAGTGGCCTGTCGGTATCCCAAAGACAGCTTTTGACCCATCTTTACCGTTTGGGAGATAGCGTTGACCATAGGCCACGCTCTGCCCTCAAAGTCTATGAGCGTTTGAGACAAATACATCAGTCCACCGCACTCAGCGTAGGTTGGCATTCCCTGCGAGATAGCCTGCCTAAGAGCCGCTTTGATAACCTTGTTTCGAGACAGTTCAGCAGCAAATACCTCAGGGAATCCGCCCCCAAAATACAGACCGTCTACCTCTGGCAATGTCTTATCAGCCAGCGGGCTCCAGAAAACAAGGTCTGCGCCTTGATCTTTTAGAACCTCAAAGTTATCGGGATAGTAGAAGTTGAAAGCCGCATCAAAGGCGATCGCAATTCTCACTGCTTCCGGCTTGACTAATTCTGAAGGTACCTCTGAAGAGCACGGGAGCGCTGTCTCCTTCTGCTTTGTCCTCGACTCTTTTGAGGTACTCAACAGTGGCTGCAGCCGTTCCCAATCAAAACATCGCTCACCGATTTCAGCTAGTCGCTCTGCGATCTGCTCAAATCCGTCTACCTCTCCAGTCGGCACTAGACCGAGGTGACGGCTAGGTAACTGGATGTCTTTCTCACGGCGAAAAGCGCCTAGGATCGGCATATCGATAGCGGCTAGTGCTTCACTCAATAATTGAAAATGGCGATCGCTTCCCACCCGATTTAAAACAACCCCTGTGATCCTAACTTGCCGGTCAAAGTGCCTATAGCCTTCAACCAAAGCAGCTAGCGATCTAGCCATACGCCCACAGTCCACCGCTAGAACCACCGGTAGTTCTAGCAGCCTTGCAATGTGCGCTGTACTCGCTGTGTCGTCTGTGCCTGTTGCACCATCAAATAAGCCCATCACCCCTTCTACAACAGCCTGGTCAGCGCCAACGCAATGCGCGCTGAAGCTTCGCTGTACATACGCTTCACTCGTCATTACCGGATCGAGGTTGTAGCTAGGTCTGCCTGTAATGGCACGATGAAACATGGGATCAATGTAGTCCGGCCCCACTTTGAAAGATTGAACGCGATCACCTCTTTTTTTGAGCGCCGCTAGCAGGGCTAAAGTCAACGTTGTTTTGCCTGTGCCGCTGCGATCGCCCGCTAGGATAATGCTCAAAATAAGTTCAAAAAAGATGCGGAATAGTCTCTACAGGTACTGAAGAATCTCCTAAGTATCCTGTCTCAACTCTCGTAATTACTGATGTGTGCAGTTGCAGCTTCAGCGTGTCACCCGCTTATGACACCTGCGGGATCTTCACAATCTATAGAAAGTCTCAGAATCCATCTGGCTATACTTTATCCGGAGAGGGTCTATTTAGGCGCTAACGGGTGCGCTTTCATTATCAGCCTATCATCACCCTTCAACTCCAATTACATACCGTTTAGCACTAAATGCGATGGCCTTTCAAAACTTATCCATATTTTCGGTTCCTTCTTCTCAACGGACAGACAGTAGCGCGCGTCAGCTCTCTACGAGCCGCCCTCTACGTAAACTAGCGACCCGCGTAGGAAGTGGCCTACTAGCACTATGTCTGAGCGTTAGCGTTGCATCACCGACTCTGGCTGCCGATCCTTTCAGAGAGGGTAATACTCACGAAATTGGAGACCTAACAGAGCAAGCGTTTGAAGCCATCTTCAAATCAGGAGATTACGAAGCGGCCCGTGGATTTCTAGAGGAAGCTGAAGCATCTGAAGCTGATGAGCCCCTTGTTCACGCAATGCTGGCGTCTATAGCCTATCTAGAAGGTGAATCGGGACTAGATGAGGTGCTAAAACGGGCAGAGCTAACTGAACAAACTGCTAAAGCGTTAAAAGAAACTGACGAGCTGCGAGGTCACCTTTATACAGCTGTTGGCATCTTTCTAAAGGGAGCTCACCTGTTGAAAACCGAAGGCGTTGCAAAGGCTACACCCACTGCGTTAGGAATGCTACAGCAAGTGTTTACTGAGTTAGACGCCGCTGAAGAGATTGCGCCCGAAGACGCTGAGCTGAATTTGCTCAAAGGCTATATGGATCTGATGCTAGCGGTTAATTTACCCTTTTCGAATCCAGACGAGGCCATTTCTCGGATGAGCCAGTATGGCAACCCAGACTATCTTACCCAGCGCGGTATTGCTATTGGCTACCGCGATCTAGGTCGGTACGACGATGCGCTAACCGCTGTAGACAAGGCGTTGACCGCTGCTAGTAACAATCCAGAGCTGTACTACCTCAAAGCCCAGCTACTAGTGCGCCAAGACAAAAAAGCTGAGAGCCTGACGTGGTTTGCTAAGGCCATAGATCTCAAAGATCAACTGCCGCCAGTCTTAGCAGCGCAGATTCTTTGGGAAGAGTGTCATGCTTCTGCCGATGGACGCAATTGCTCAGAGTTTGTCGGCTTTGATTAAATTACAGGTACTAGACTATAGGCATTTTCTTTAGGGTCTGACCAAGCTAAACCCATCGACAGATTCAATCACTTCGGCTGGTGAAATTTGCAAAGCATCTAGAGCGTCTTGCTCTAGCAGCAAATAGTGTCCATTCTGGCGTAACTGCTTTAGAGTATCGTTTTCACCCACCCCTATCGGATGCTCTGCGTAAAACTCTAGGCTAGGTCGACCATACTCAAAAGAAGAGTAGACCGTTTCTCCTGGCGGAACGTTGATAGCCACCATGCGCCCAACGTTTACAACCGGAAAGGCTTCATTCAGTTCCCAGATCCATGAATGAGAGACCATCAATAGCATTAGGCAGCTGTAAAAACCTATTAGCAGCGTATTAATAAAGTTAGGACTTTTCTGAGTTAGCTGCCGCGATACCCAGCCTAGTGTGATGGTTAAGCAGGCGCCTAGCAGTAGTAAAGGGACTTGAGGATCTGCGATCGCAAAATAAACAATTCCACCTATTCCCACAGCCGCCGAAGCTCTAAACACCCAGCGTAGCGAGTAAGCATACTCCTCCACTGGACGAGATAACTGCCAGCCGACAGCCAATGCCATAAATGGATAGATTGGCATGATGTACCAAGGCAGCTTTGTGCCCATTGCCGACGCCATTCCTAGAAAAAGCACCGTTCCTGTTAGTACAAGTCGCCCTCGCGTACTCTGGCGCGATCGCCACGCCAAACACAGCCCTCCAGGCCAAAACAAAACCCACGGAAAGCAATACTTCACAATCTCCAGCAGGTAATACCACGGTGGCCCAGCGTTGTTTTCTAGCGTGCTAGAAATTCTTGCTAAGTTGTGAAACCCTAAATGCTCTTGCACAAAAATATCGCCGTATCGCTGATATTGCGCCACATTCCAGCCTACGGTAAGGCTTAATCCAACAGCAAGTCCTAGCCAGGTATAGGGGTTTTCAAAGACTGCCCAGCGACGATCTAGCAGGGCAAACACTGTGACAATGCTGCCCAGTGCAATCGCCAGGATTCCTTTTGTCAGCGCGATCGCCGCTAGGCACAGCCCCATACCAAAAGCCCAGGGGCGAGAGCTAGCTGATTTCAGCAGACAGAGCAGGAGCAAGATTAGCAGCGTATTAATGAAACCATCGAACATGTGCAGCCGCCCCTGGCGAACAACAGGCAGCAGCGTCATATAAACGCCTGCCGTCGAGATGGCCTCGCGTCGCCGCGGCGATAGCGTTCTGACGAGTGCATAAAGTAGCGGTACACCTAGCGCCGTTGCGAACGCCATTGGTAACCGGGTCGTAAACTCGTTCACCTGTCGGAACAGGAAGTATCCCAAGGAGCCCAGCCAATAGCCGAAAGGTGGTTTGGGAAAGTAGGGTGCTCCAAACCGAGTAGGATAAATCCAGTGGTGGTTAATAACCAAGTCGCGCGCAACGACCGCGTAATAGCCCTCGTCCCAGTCTCTCAATGGTACGTTCCCTAATTTGACCGTCCATAAAGCGATCGCTGCAACTGTTAATAGCAAAATCCATTTGAAATCTGATGATTGGAAGCTTGTTAGCTCAGGATTTTTTGACTTGAGATTTTTTGACTTGGGATTTCTTGATGAAGCGCGGTCAGGAAAAGGATGGGCTTTGTGCATATGCATAAGCTTACGAAGATCAAGCAGCAGACGCTAAAGGTAAAAAGAGTTTTGAAGCTAGGCAAGAAAAAGCCTCACCCGCTGATCAGATAAGACAGCGTAGTAAGGCTAGAGACGCAGTTAGGAGGTATCTTGCCTACACCATATCGATTTGGTTCAAAAATAGGGTCTGCTTTAAGAAGTTCTTAACCTCTCTCACATCTTCGAGCAAGTGTATAAAGCCGTTCTGTCTATCGCCGCTTAACCTAATACCTGACACTTCATACCTGACACTTCATACCTGACACTTCATACCTGACACTTCATACCTGACACTTCAGAGCATCCTCTACTAGTCCCTAGCATATCTCCACAGGGTGAGGCTGCCGCCGCTCTTCCGGCGATTCATCTGGAGGCCGGTAGCCTAACTGTCAGCCTAGACTTGATTTCTTATCGATTTATCCAAACAGCCGTACGTCTGAGTATGGCCTAGCTTGGCGTTTCTGTCTTCAATTTTCCCACCTCTTCCAACCCGTCGTTTTTGCTCCAGCACCAGGACCACTTAGGCTACCTACCTAGTTGCATAGTCTGATAAAGCACACTGGCCAACATAATTAGTTATCCACTGAGACGGACCGAACAGCACCACAGACTGAGGCAAGCACAGCCGAATATAGCTAAATGTAGCAAAGGAATCGTCTTAGGTGCGATCTATCGTCAATATAGACCTAGAAAATGCGTAATCGCCTTTGATGCGCTTGTATCTCCTACAAACCCACCCTTCCGCACTTTCCATCTGACACCGTAGCGTTTCCCCAAATCGCTTTTGGTTTCCTCGACAGCCTTTAGCTCCTGTGACTGATATCACTATTCCTTGTAGCAGATGCGTTATCGGGCAGAAAATCGATAGTCTATTAGCACATAACTTGATTATTTTTTGTATAGAAATACATACAAAACTCATAAAGCGCTGCTTATTCTGTCAGCTTTAAGGTAGTGAGACCAACTTGAAAAGGCCTACCACAGTTTTTCTGAGACTTTCTGATCCGAGTTCAGCCCGTTTCACCCTTGCGATTTTCATCGCTCAGCCTCAATTTTTTAACAAACAAAAAAGAGCACTAGCCAATGCCCCTTCTAAAAAGCATCTTTAATCGAACTGGAATCCTTCAAGGGTCTCTCCTAGCGTTAGCTACAGTTGGATTAGCCGTTCCCAGTGTTAGCTTGGCGCAGGAGGGGAGTGCTGCGCTTACCGATGATGTGCGCATAGTTTTAGAAGACGGCAACTATCTATTCGGCCAAAGCGCTAACCTTAATGAGGCAGGCGCTACCTACACGGTCATCTCGGTTGAAGGCAATCAAGTAATCGGTGCTTTTTATCAGCCCAATTCTTCTTTTGATTGCTTCGAAGGTGAAGTGCTTTCTGACCGGCTAGCGCTCGACATTGTCGACAGCTATGAACAGACAGTTTACCCTTACGAAGTCGCGCTCGAAGTCGACCAAGAGCTAGTAGCCGGCAGCGCCGCAGATGCTTATACAATGGAGGGTTTTCACCGACTCGAGGCTTTAAGTGCGCAAGATTTGGACATACTATCTGTGTGCAAGGCTGATTTCGCGCATTAGAAATTATCTGGTAAGCAGATACTTAGTAAGTGAAGCTAGCTACTAGATTGAGCCTCAGTTGCTCTTTTACCAAATATAGATTGACTATCAGCGGAGTCCCTTTAACCTGAGTTACGCCTGTGAAACGGTTAAGTTTTGTAGATTTAGATTAAAATAAAACGTGAGATAACTATAACTAGTAAACGCTGGTTGAAATGCTGTCGATAGGGACGTTACGGGAAACACACCATAGAGTACGGCTCTCTCTAGTGCCAGATGACCTGAAATACAAGTATATTGGCATAAGTAGATAGATAACTTAACTTAAAGCCAGAGTGAACGAAAGGTTTTGTCTGCTTTATGCAATTGTTTTGCTCCGGTCGTCTTTGCGCCAGCTGCCTGTAAGTCAATTGGTTATGAGTCAACATCGAGCGCAGTTATCAAAGCAGTACGTTAAGCCATCAACCCTGGGCTAGAGGTCTCTCAAAATATGTTTGAGCATTTCACAAACACAGCGATCGCGGTCATCATGCAGGCGCAAGAAGAGGCCCGTCGCCTGGGTCACAACTTTGTCGGCAGTGAGCAATTACTGCTCGGCATTATCAAAGAAAACACTAGTATTGCTGCCAAGGTGTTAGATGAGTTCAGTATCAACCTCACTAACGCTCGCACTGAAGTAGAATCCATTATTGGTCGAGGCTCAGGCAATGGCCCGGTCGAAATTCCATTTACTCCTAAGGTCAAGCAGGTATTTGAGCAGGCTTTTCAGGAAGCTCGTAAACTCGACCATCCATACATTGAACCTGAGCATCTCTTGCTCAGCTTGACGCAAAACTCTGAAAGTGTTGCCTATCGAGTAATAGCTAATCTCGGCGTTGATCCTGAGAAAATTAGGGTGCAGCTAGTCCGTGTGATTGGCGAAAGTACGCCGGTTGCCTCTGGGCGTTCGAGTAATAGATCTAAGTCTGAGCGTAAATCTGATAGTAGTGTTCTGAGCGAGTATGGTACTGATCTGACTGCGGTTGCTGCTGAAGGCAAGCTAGATCCCGTAATCGGACGCCACAAAGAAATCGAACGCGTAGTTCAGGTGTTAGGTCGCCGCACGAAAAATAATCCAGTGCTAGTTGGTGAGCCGGGTGTGGGTAAGACTGCGATCGCAGAAGGCCTTGCTCAGCGTATTGTCAATCAGGACGTTCCAGAAGCGCTAATCGACCAGCGAGTAATTAGTCTAGATATGGGCTTGCTAGTTTCGGGCACTCGCTTTAGAGGTGACTTCGAAGAGAGAATCACGCAGGTCATTGATGAAGTGCGTAAGTCTCAAGACATTATTCTAGTAATCGATGAGATTCATACCTTAGTCGGTGCAGGCTCTCTAGAGGGCGGTATGGATGCTGCTAACTTGCTAAAACCTGCTTTAGCGCGGGGCGAAATGCAGTGTATTGGTGCAACTACTTTAGATGAGTACCGCAAGTATATTGAAAAAGATGCCGCCTTAGAGCGCCGCTTTCAACCGGTTACGATTGCACCACCTTCGGTTGAAGATACCGTTGAGATTCTGTACGGTCTGCGCAGTCGCTACGAACAGTTTCACCGCCTGAACATCACTGATGAAGCAGTAGAAGCTGCGGCTAACTTAAGCGATCGATACATCACAGATCGGCACTTACCCGATAAGGCAATCGATCTTATTGACGAAGCAGGCTCTAGAGTGCGTCTACGCCACTCCAGAATCATTCCTGCTAGTGAACTTCGAAGCGAACTTCGCCAGGTGCAAAAAGACATCATCGAAGCAGTACAGCATCAAGACTTTGATCAAGCTGCCACGCTAAGAAAGTCAGAAGCTTCTCTAATGCAGAAGATTCAGGACACGCTAGAAGGTGACGTTTCTATCACGGGTGTTCCCCAAGTTAGCGACGAAGATATTGCTGATATCGTCTCTTCTTGGACGGGGGTTCCGGTCAACGCCATTACCGAAACCGAATCGGCCATAATGATGCATCTAGAAGACACGCTGCACGAGCGGGTAGTGGGTCAGAACGAGGCAGTTGAAGCGGTCTCTCGTGCAATCCGCCGCGCTCGAGTTGGCCTGCGTGGGCTTGACCGACCCATTGCCAGCTTAGTTTTCTCAGGTCCTACAGGGGTAGGTAAAACCGAATTAGCGAAGGCATTGGCCCAGTCTGTCTTTGGCTCTGAAGAAGCCATGATCCGCCTTGATATGTCTGAGTTTATGGAGTCTCACACCGTCTCCAAGCTCATTGGTTCGCCACCAGGATTCGTCGGCTACGACGAAGGGGGTCAGCTCACTGAAGCCGTCCGTCGCAGGCCTTACAGCGTCATTCTGATGGATGAGATCGAAAAGGCACACCCTGATATCTTTAACATCTTATTGCAGGTGCTAGATGAGGGTCATCTGTCTGACTCTAAAGGTCGTGAAGTCAGCTTTAAAAATACTTTGATTATCATGACTAGCAATATTGGGTCTAAGGTCATCGAAAAGGGTGGCGGCGGTCTTGGCTTTGAGCTATCAGAAGAGGACAGTACGACGAGTCGCTACAACAACATTCGCAACCTTGTGAATGAAGAAATGAAGCAGTTCTTCCGCCCTGAGATGATCAATCGGATCGACGAAATTATCGTCTTCCGTCAGCTAACAAAAGATGAGGTGAAGGAAATAGCTGACATTTTGTTAAAGCAGGTCAGTCAGCGGTTAGGCGATCGCAATCTATCTTTCACTATGACTGACGCTTTCAAAGAGCGCTTAGTCGAAGAAGGCTACGATCAACGCTACGGTGCAAGACCGATGCGCCGCGCGATCGCTCGCTTAGTTGAGGACCATCTAGCCGAAGCCATTCTATCGGGTACGCTCAAAGATGGTGACACAGTTGTCTTTGACATTGACAAAGAAGGCGAGATCACAGCCTTGCCAGCAAAAGAACCAGCTCTTATTGGCGTCAGCTAGCCTACAATCTGCGCGTTAGTAAAGCGCATTAACAAAACAGAGAGCCACGGAAGTTTCCGTGGCTTTTTTTTACTGCCAGGCCCTCACTTTTTCTTATTCCTATTACCAAATGCCTAACCTTACTACTCCAAAGAAAGTCGTTGTCGTTGGTGCCGGGTGGGCCGGACTTGGGGCTGCCCATCATCTATCTAAACAGGGCTACGCTGTCACCTTGCTCGAAGCGGGCGCTCATCCGGGGGGCCTAGTTGCCGGTTGGCAAACTCCCAAAGGCCGTTCTGTAGAAGCTGGCATCCATGGATTCTGGTACCCCTACAACAACATATTTTCTTTGACAGACGAGCTAGGCATTCAGCCGTTCACCCCTTACACGCGCTCATCGCAGTACTCTCCAGCCGGTTTGGAAGTCGAATCGCCTATCTTTCAACGCGAACCCTACCTCCCTACACCGTTAGGTACCTTTCTCTACACCCAGTTCAAGCGCTTGCCTCTAATCGATCGGATGTCTGCGCTACCGCTACTGTACGCATTAGTGGATTTTGACAACTCTGACGAAGCCTGGAAACGCTACGACAATATGACTGCTCGCGAGCTGTTCAAGCAATACGGTGTCTCTGAGCGGCTTTACAAAGAATCCTTTGAGCCTATGTTGCTGGTTGGATTGTTTGCACCCGGTGAGCAATGCTCGGCAGCAGCGGCGCTAGGTATGCTGTATTACTTTATCTTGGCGCATCAGCCCGACTTCGACGTGCGCTGGTGTCGCGGGACCGTTGGCGAAATGATCTTTCATCCTTGGGTTGCTCAAATTGAGAAAGCTGGCGGAAAGATCCTGGCAAATCATCGCGTTAGTGATGTGAGAGTTGGTACAGACAACACGATAGATGCGGTGATTTGCGGAGAGGAGATCTTTGAAGCAGATGCGGTGATTTTCTCAGTGGGGATTACTGGGATGAAGAAGATTGCGGCTAACAGTGAAGTGTTGCGCGATCGCTTAGAATTTCGAAATCTATCCAACCTCGGTGGCGTAGACGTTCTGGCTGCCCGCCTTTGGTTCGACCAAAAAATCGACATTCCGCTGCCCTCAAACGCCTGCTTCGGCTTTCACGAAACCACCGGCTGGACCTTCTTTGATCTTAATGCCCTGCATGATGAGTATGCCAACGAACCCGGTAGCGTTGTCGAAGTCGATTATTACCATGCCAATCAGCTACTAAATCTTAGCGATGAGCAAGTACTATCTCTTGTTCAAAAAGATCTTGCTGGTTGTATCTCTACCTTCGGCAATGCCAAAATCGTAGACCATAGCATTGTCCGCATTCACCAAGGCGTCACTCACTTTGCACCCGGTAGCTATCGCTATTTGTTACCGAGCGATACCAGCTTTTCTAACGTTTTTATGAGCGGCGATTGGATTGTGACCCGGCACAGCTCGTGGTCTCAAGAAAAGGCTTACGTCACAGGACTAGAAGCGGCTAATCAGGTGATTAATCGATTAGGCGTAGGCTATCTGGCCGAGATCATTCCTGTCATTCCAGACGAGCCTCACATCCAGGCTGCTCGATCAGTCAACCGAGTAGCTCGAGATCTTCATCGGCAGTTCTTTCCGCAATTTTGGTTGTCGTAGGTAGCGATTGCGTCTTCTAGCGACTAGATTCGACAACGGAAATTTGACAACGGAGAGGGGGGGATTCGAACCCCCGTTAGGTTTGACCCTAAAACAGTTTTCGAGACTGCCGCATTCAACCACTCTGCCACCTCTCCAAGATGGTTCTACATCTTACACCGATTTCCTAGAAAATCTGACTCTAGTTATCAGCTCTAATCAGAGTAAACTAGACGACTCACCATAGTCTGCGTTGCTCTTATCTCTACGCCACAGCCAAATACAAACCGCTGCATACGCGCCGTATATAAGTAGCACATGCCAGCCCGTCATCCACTCAATTGCGAAAGAGCGGCCTGGAAAAAGGTTGAATAGGTCTACTAGCCAAATCAATAGATGAATTGGGTAGTACAGGTTCGCAGCGATCGCACTACCCAGTATTGGCGAAACGATAGCAGCGATCGCGCTGATAAATCCACCCGTACTGATCACCACTATTAGAGGCGTTGCGATCGCATTTAGCAAAATACTGTATGTTGTCAGCTTCTGAAAATAGAGCAGCTGTAGCGGGATGGTCCAAAGATAGGCAGCAATTGGCACAGCCAACACAGTTGATAAAGTTGTCGGCAGTCGATCCAACAGCCGCATTATTCCAGGCACCGTTAAGATCAGCCCTAGCGTCGCCATCACACTTAGTTGAAAACCTGCATCCCAAATCCACTGAGGATTCCACAGCAAAATTAGCAAAGCGGCCATTGCTAAACCGCCCAAAGGCCTCACCTTTCTAGCACTTGCTAAGCCCAACAGCGAGCCTGCCCCCATCAAAGAAGCACGAATCACGCTTGGCTGCAATCCAGTTAATCCAACGTACACACAGAGAGAGATTCCACCTGCGGTCGCCTGCATCTTAGGCGGCTGAGCTCGCACCATCCTCAAAACCAGTGCCAGCATCAGCGTCACATGAAATCCAGAGGCTGCCAAGGTGTGCGCTAAGCCAGCCGCAATAAAACTATCCTTTACCTCGTGGGACAAGTCCACAGCTTTGCGGCCCAATGTCATAGCGCTCAGCAAAGTTCCTGCTGGAGATCCTAACCACCGGTCTTGTGCCAAAACAATTCGCGATCTAATTCTCCATAGCGCCCAGCGCGGCGGTGCTTGGTTGGGCAAAAACTCTATCTGGTGTGTTCTAAACTTGGCAAAACATCCTTGTCGTGACAAGTGCTCTTCGAACCCAGAGCTTTCCTCCTGCGATGTCCGAATGCTGTTAATCTTGCCTCTTAACACTACTAGCTCGCCTGGATAAAGACGCTTACTGGGTGCTAGCTCTGCCGTGACATAAAGCTTTCCAGTTACAGTCTTTGGTGCTTCCAAAGTACTGTCAACTTCTATATTCCTAATCGACTGTGCTTGTAAAAAGAACCAGCCCTTTTGACTCCGGGTAGTCTGTGACACTTGAAGGACAGTTCCTATCACCTGCATTTCCTGCTGAGGCGAAAACCGACTAACGTCATCAAGCGCTGGCTGCGGCGACGTGGCTATGCAATAACTCGCCCCTATCAAACCCACTATGCTAGCTATCCACCACTGCCGTCTCGTCGGACCTAGCCGCCAGTAATAAGGTACGAATAAGCTACTAATTCCCCCCACAATCAGCAGCGCAACGCCCACGAGCGAGAGGCACCCTAGTACGCTCGCCTCCGTAATGCCCGTTGCTAAAAGTCCAATTAGGTAGGCACCCGCAATCACCCACGTTCCCCAAGCCGTCATCTATTAGGTTCCGAGCATTACGCCTTCTATAGAACCCACATAGTAGATTTTGCTATCTTCACACTCAATGACTGCAGCCTGTCTCCCCTGAACTTCACTAGCTAATAGTCATGTTCAGCGTCTAGTATCACCTGGGTGTTTAGAAAGAAAGACCAAGCCGGGTTCCGAAAGCTGCATGAACCACCAGCAAAACCAGTGCGGCACTCCCGATATAAGCATGTGCCGATCGAAGTCCGCTATTTCCCTGACCGAATTTCATAGCGGCGATGGTGGCGTTGGTAGTTAAAAGAGCGATCGCTCCCATCCCCGTCCAAAAATGCGGACTCTCAAAGATCGGCTCGCCCTGCATCACTAGCGACAAAATACCGCCACTCGCACCTAACACAATAGACAAATGCATTAGCGGCGCAATCTTCGCATGCTGCTGCTTTTGCTTCATCGCCACCTCCTTATCGGTAGCTAGCCGCCCCTGCCAGCCTGCGTAACCTACGAATCCTCCCATCACAAACACCACAATTGCCATCATCACTGGATGTCCCCAGTGCACAATCGACTCAGGCAAATCAAACTTTGCGAACCAATCAGCCACTGGTTCCAAATACTGTCTCAAACCTACGCCCACAACCTGTCTATCCTCAAAAACACAACGAAATGCTCAAAAACGCTCAAAAGCCGTTTAGGTACTTACTTAACACTCGATACGTCTTAGCAGCCTCGCTCTACACCCACAACTGCGCTGATACTCATACCGTCTCTACTGCCTTCTGATTTAGAAGCGGAAATCCTAACTTCTCTCTTTGCTCTAGATACAGCTGAGCTACCTGTCGCGCCAGCCCGCGCACCTGACGAATGTAGCGCGTTCGCTCAGTCACAGAAATAACGCCTCTGGCATCTAGCAAATTAAATGCGTGAGAGCACTTCAATACGTAGTCGTAGCTTGGCAGGACTAACCCTCTTGCCATCAGCTGTTCTGCCTCCTGCCGATATAGCTCAAAAAGCTTAAACAGCAGCTCAGAACTAGAAGCCTCAAAATTGTAAGTAGAATTCTCAATTTCAGCCTGCATGTAAATATCACCATACGTCAGCTGATCGTTCCACCGAATCTTAGCCATCGCGTCCACCTTTTGTAGATACATGGTCAAACGCTCAAGCCCATACGTAATCTCGATTGATACTGGTCGGCAGTCTAACCCACCACACTGCTGAAAATAAGTAAACTGAGTCACCTCCATTCCGTCTAACCAAACCTCCCAGCCCACACCCCAGGCACCAACAGCCGCATCCTCCCAGTTGTCCTCAACGAAACGTACGTCGTGGTCTTCAGGCATAATACCTAACGTTCTCAAAGAGTCCAGGTACAAATCCTGAATATTGTCAGGTGAAGGTTTAATCAGTACTTGGTACTGAAAGTAATGCTGAAACCGATTGGGGTTCTCGCCATATCGCCCGTCAGCAGGTCGCCTACAAGGCTCTGTGTAAGCAACGGCCCAGGGCTCTGGCCCGATAGCCCGAAGAAAAGTATGAGGGCTTTTTGTTCCGGCACCTTTCTCTGTGTCATAAGGCTGCATAATGACGCATCCTTTATCGGCCCAAAACTGATTCAACGTAGCAATGACAGACTGAAAGTTCACCGCACATCCTTAGGTAACACTCGCAATAACATATATAGTCTCTGCTATTGCGCCAATAAAGAGAAGTATAAAAGTCTGTGCTGCGCTTAGCAGGTTACCAAAGTCTCAAGAGCTGCACTTCAACTGATGCAGTTTTCGATTGATGCGATTTTCAAAGTGCGATCGCGGCAATCAAAAAGCCGTCCCAAAAGAGAAAAGACTCAAACAATTTGAGACTTTTTCAAAGAATGAGAGTTTAGCTCGAAGATTTAGAGCTAGAGACTTGGTCATAGCAAGGAGTACAGCCTTTTTGTTTTCACGCGAAAAAAACTGTTGACACAACCATCAACTTAGCGCTACATTGGTTAAGCGCTGAAGGGAGCGAGCCGAGAGGCGGAGCGACTTAAGCGAGAAGTAGCACCTAGAAAGTTGAATAATTTGGAGAGAATTAACGAGACCCTCGTTAATGAATTGAAATTGCGCTTATGTTAGCACGAGTTGATGTAAGTAAGCAATAGGATAGCCAGAGAAGGCTGAGTAAAGAGGCAAGCTAAGTGAATGCCTACGGGTAATTGCTAGATCTGTTTTTTCTAAAATGGAGAGTTTGATCCTGGCTCAGGATGAACGCTGGCGGCGTGCTTAACACATGCAAGTCGAACGGACCTTTTCGGAGGTTAGTGGCGGACGGGTGAGTAACGCGTGAGGATCTGCCTAAAGGACCGGGACAACAGCGGGAAACTGCTGCTAAAACCGGATGTGCCGAGAGGTGAAATATTTATAGCCTTTAGATGAACTCGCGTCTGATTAGCTAGTTGGTGGGGTAAGAGCTTACCAAGGCGACGATCAGTAGCTGGTCTGAGAGGACGATCAGCCACACTGGGACTGAGACACGGCCCAGACTCCTACGGGAGGCAGCAGTGGGGAATTTTCCGCAATGGGCGCAAGCCTGACGGAGCAACGCCGCGTGAGGGAGGAAGGCCTGTGGGTTGTAAACCTCTTTTCTCAAGGAAGAAGTTCTGACGGTACTTGAGGAATCAGCATCGGCTAACTCCGTGCCAGCAGCCGCGGTAAGACGGAGGATGCAAGCGTTATCCGGAATTATTGGGCGTAAAGCGTCCGTAGGTGGTTGAATAAGTCTGCTGTTAAAGCCCACAGCTCAACTGTGGATCGGCAGTGGAAACTATTTAACTAGAGTGTGGTAGGGGTAGAGGGAATTCCTAGTGTAGCGGTGAAATGCGTAGATATTAGGAAGAACACCAGTGGCGAAGGCGCTCTACTGGGCCATAACTGACACTGATGGACGAAAGCTAGGGGAGCGAAAGGGATTAGATACCCCTGTAGTCCTAGCTGTAAACGATGGACACTAGGTGTTGGCCGTATCGACCCGGTCAGTATCGAAGCAAACGCGTTAAGTGTCCCGCCTGGGGAGTACGCACGCAAGTGTGAAACTCAAAGGAATTGACGGGGGCCCGCACAAGCGGTGGAGTATGTGGTTTAATTCGATGCAACGCGAAGAACCTTACCAGGGATTGACATCCTACGAATCACTTTGAAAGGAGTGAGTGCCTTCGGGAGCGTAGAGACAGGTGGTGCATGGCTGTCGTCAGCTCGTGTCGTGAGATGTTGGGTTAAGTCCCGCAACGAGCGCAACCCTCGTCCTTAGTTGCCATCATTAAGTTGGGCACTTTAAGGAGACTGCCGGTGACAAACCGGAGGAAGGTGGGGATGACGTCAAGTCATCATGCCCCTTACATCCTGGGCTACACACGTACTACAATGCAACGGACAAAGGGCAGCCAACTAGCGATAGTGCGCTAATCCCATAAACCGTTGCTCAGTTCAGATTGCAGGCTGCAACTCGCCTGCATGAAGGCGGAATCGCTAGTAATCGCAGGTCAGCATACTGCGGTGAATACGTTCCCGGGCCTTGTACACACCGCCCGTCACACCATGGAAGTTGGCCACGCCCGAAGTCGTTACCCCAACCGTTTACGGAGGGGGACGCCGAAGGCAGGGCTGATGACTGGGGTGAAGTCGTAACAAGGTAGCCGTACCGGAAGGTGTGGCTGGATCACCTCCTTAGAGGGAGACCTACTAGTTAGATTACTGAAAGCACACTGTGAATAGGTAAGTAACGTAGTCACCTAAGGTCGTTGAGGGTTTTGTTAGTTAAAGACTACAAGCGGCTTATGAACGAAAGTCTGCCCTAAACAAGTGGAAGAAGTAGTGAGTGAGAAGTGAGTATTCCTCTTCAAATTATTCGGGTGTTACAACACCAGTGCGGTAGCACAATGATACGGGCTATTAGCTCAGGTGGTTAGAGCGCACCCCTGATAAGGGTGAGGTCCCTGGTTCGAGTCCAGGATGGCCCACTTTCATAGATTTGCAACTTAGCGACTGCATTCATGGGGGTATAGCTCAGCTGGTAGAGCGCCTGCTTTGCAAGCAGGATGTCAG
>OY969765.1:2240000-3457500 GCA_963702855.1 uncultured cyanobacterium | reverse complement strand
GTCGACTCATCAAAAAACTTTCTATCGTACTAAGCTCTGCATTACTCGTCTTCTTCTGCGACACTGTTGATTTCTTTATCTTCCGCATCACCGGAATTTCTACAGTATCAAGTTTCTTCAGAACTCGACTACTATTAGCGTTCAGCTTCAGAACCGAGTATCCATCATTTGTTTCTTCTAAGTAGTCTTGGTGAATAAGTGCACGACAAAGTAGTCTCCATTCATCTGACGTGCGATCTTTTCCTATGTCATAGGTGGATAGCTGATCGTGCTTAAGCTCGAAGATACGTTTCTTTCGAGAGCCTCGAAGAATGTCAATAATGTGATTCATGCCAAAGCGCTGGTCGCATCTGTATACGCAAGAGAGAAATTTCTGAGCTTCTACCGTCCAGTCTTCTTTTGGGGAGGGATTTAGGCAGTTATCACAGTTACCACAAGGGGCTTCAAAATGCTCTCCAAAATAACTGAGCTGAATCTTTCGACGACAAAGAGAACTCTCTATATAGCTAATAATCTGGTTGAGCTGCTGCTGTGCAATTAGCTGCTCATCGGGATTTGCTTTCCTCCCAATTAGGTACTTTACAGTGTGAACATCACCCCAGCTGAAGAGAACGGTACACTTCGCTGGCTCACCATCACGTCCTGCACGCCCGGCCTCTTGGTAGTAACTCTCAAGGTTTCGTGGGAGGTCGTAGTGAATGACAAAACGGACGTCAGACTTGTTGATGCCCATACCAAAGGCAATAGTGGCTACGATAATTTGAGCATCATCTCGAATGAATTTATTTTGGTTGATTTCGCGTATCTCGCTACTCAATCCGGCGTGGTATGGCAAAGCTTGAATGCCATCGCCTTGGAGTCTTTGAGAGACCTCATCTACATGCTTTCGGCTCAGACAATAAACAATGCCAGAGCCTCTATCTTTACCCTGATATCGCCGAACTATCTCGAGAAGCTGAATGTCTGCTTTTTTCTGCTTCGGGACGACTTCATAGTAGAGATTCTGTCGGTTGAAGCTGGAAATATATATTTTGGGGTCTTTAAGACGTAGCTGGTGCACGATGTCGTTACGTACTCTTTCGGTAGCGGTAGCGGTCAACGCGACAATAGGGACTTGAGGATAGCGCTGTTTGATTCGAAAAAGCTGCCTATATTCTGGACGAAAATCATGTCCCCACTCTGAGACGCAGTGAGCCTCGTCTATAGCAAATGTGCTGATGCCTATTCTATTACTGACTTGTTCTAAGAAGGCAGTGAACGCGGTCGTAAAGAGTCTTTCTGGTGCGATATACAGAAGCTTGACTTTTCCAGATAAGATCTCCTTTTGGTGTGCTGTTGCTTGGTCTACAGAGAGGGTACTGTTCAAGAACGTAGCCTCAATCCCGTTATCTTGAAGCGCTGTCACCTGATCTTGCATCAAGGCAATTAGAGGAGAGATGACGATTGTAAGACCAGACTGTAGCAAGGCAGGCAACTGGTAGCAAAGAGATTTCCCTCCACCAGTAGGCATAACAACAAGGGCATCTTTCTTTTTGAGGACCCACTCGATAATCGGTTTCTGCTCAAATCGAAACTGATCGTATCCAAAAAAGTGTTTGAGTGCGTCTTCTAGGGAATACCGATCTGTAGACGTAGCTGAAGTATCCATGCGCTTGGAGATCTTGAATATATAGAGATTACCCACGGGTTTGGTAGCGAAATTATTAACTTAAGTAAACATTATGACGTCAAACCGGCATAGCGTCTTGACAGCAGTATTGAGGATCGCTAATGTAATATCTATATCTGGTCACATTATTTCAATCCGATATGCCGGACAAGCAAAAAGTTACGTTATACCTTTCTGATGACCTGCACCGGCAGTTCAAGATCCGTTCTGCCGTGGATGGAGAAAGTATGTCTGCTATGGCTCAGCGAGCGCTCAAGTTTTATTTGAGCCATGCAAACTTGATCGAAAATTCTGTCGAAGGGTATGGAGGGGCCTATCAAATTCACAACTGTCCTCAGTGTGAGGCATCTGTGACACTTAATCGCGATGGGTTAAGCTTAGTCAAGCACCACAATAATCACGTGCAAAACGAGCTTCTTGATATGGAAGGTATCTCTAGCCTAGCTAAGCAGGATTCTTCTAATCGAGGGTCTGAAGTTGAGAATCATCAAGATTCTAGGAGTCCCGATGAGGGAGAGCTGATTACTTGCTAGACGAGTAAGTTGAAGCGGACGGGCTTTCTTAAGTGATTTAGTTTGTTAATCCTGCTACGGAAAGTTTGTTGCTTCTGCGTTAGTCTGTTGGTTCAGGTTTAGATGGATGTTCTAAATCGTCTTATTTGGAGGCGATCGCTATGAGAGAAGAGCTAAGCGTACTAATTCAAGCTCAATATCCTTTGATCTATTTGGTCACTTTCGAGGAAGAGCGAGCAGAAGGGACAATTGCAGCACTTGCCCAAAAACAGCCTCAGCAGCGTTTGTACACTTGGACAATGACTCACGGCGTAATCGAGTATGGTCGCGAGCGAGGCTCAGGGCAGCAAAACAACACTGTTTCCCCACAGGCCGCTATTACTTGGGCTATGCGGCAGAAGGAGCCAAGTATATTCGTTTTCAAGGACTTGCACCCCTTCAAAGACAGTCCTGAGGTGACTCGCAGTCTGCGCGACGCGATTGAGAGCTTTAGAGGAACACAGAAGACAATTATCCTAATGTCTCCTGTCCAAGAAGTCCCTATTGAGTTGGAGAAAGAAGTTGTTGTTCTAGATTTTAGCCTTCCTGATATGTCGGCGCTAAATCAAGTATTGACAGCTGAGCTGAATAAATCTGGAGCTTCTAGCATAACGACAGAGGGAAGAGAGAAGCTCTTAAAAGCAGCGTTGGGTCTTACCCGTGACGAAGCTGAGAAAGTTTTCAGAAAGTCTCGAGTGATGGCTGGAAAGCTGACGGAAGGAGAAGTTAATATTGTTCTATCTGAGAAAAAACAGCTAATCCGACGCAACGGCATACTAGATTATATTGAAGAAGACGAGACGCTTGATTCTGTGGGCGGACTAGAAGAGCTGAAGCACTGGCTAAAGCAGCGATCAAATGCTTTCACGGAACGAGCTCGCGAGTACGGGCTGCCACAGCCAAAAGGTATGCTGATCTTGGGTGTACCTGGATGTGGTAAGTCGCTAATTGCCAAGACGACGGCTCGCCTTTGGGGACTGCCGCTGCTGCGACTGGATATGGGCCGTGTATACGACGGGTCTATGGTTGGCCGGTCTGAAGCTAACTTACGAGGAGCACTCAGAACAGCCGAATCGATTTCGCCAGCTGTACTGTTTATAGATGAGATCGATAAAGCTTTTGCAGGTAGCGCTGGCTCTGCTGATTCCGATGGAGGAACTTCTAGCCGTATTTTTGGTAGCTTCCTGACTTGGATGCAAGAGAAGACGTCTCCGGTCTTTGTTATCGCGACGGCTAACCGGGTAGAGCGATTACCTAGTGAGTTTTTGCGAAAAGGTAGGTTCGATGAAATATTTTTTGTCGATCTGCCCAATGAAGAAGAGAGGAAAGAGATTTTCAAGATTCATCTGAGAAAGCGCCGTGGCGATACAGAACGGTTTGACTATGATCAGTTGAGTAAGGTTTGTGAAGGTTTTTCGGGCGCTGAAATAGAGCAGGGATTGATCTCTGCTATGTATGAGGCGTTTGCTCAAGGTCGTGAGTTCACTCAGCTCGACATTATTGCGGCGATTCGCGCTACGCTGCCGCTGTCGAAGACGATGAGTGAGCAAGTCACAGCTTTGCGCGACTGGGCACATCAGCGTGCCCGTCCGGCGGCTTCATCTGTTGCGGAATATCAACGGATGGAGTTCTAACAGGCTTTTTTCCTGCTCCTACAGGAAAAAGGGTCAGCTACATTATTCGCGTGATGTGGTTGGCAGTTTACAAAGTCAGATGCTGTCTCATTTGATAGCTAATCTGTTTTCGATTTCTAACCTCGATGTCTCTCAATTTCTCTCTAGGAGGAAACTCACATGTCTCATTTTAGTACTCTGCGCACTAAGATCACCGATGCTGAAATCCTGAAGTCTTCACTCAATGATTTGGGTGTAAGCGTAAAGACTGAGGCTAATATCCGTGGTTACAATGGTCAGAATGTTCGTGCCGACATTGTGGCTGTGCTCGAAGGCGATTATGATATTGGCTGGTCTCGGAACACTGATGGTTCGTTCGACTTGATTGCTGACCTTTGGGGTGTTGCCAAGAAGCACAACCAAACTGAGCTAATTAATTCCATCAACCAAAAGTACGCTGTCAATAAGACTTTGGCTGAGGTGAAGCGTCCTGGTTTACAAAATGCTAACGTACGGCTCGTTCTACAGTAGTCGTTTTAACGGATTGTTTCTTGTGACGTTGTTCCCATAACTGCGATGGGCTGACCTCTTAGTCAGCCCATTTTTTTGTATCTGTACTTCATGTAGTCTTTGGCTACTGCTTAGGAGGCGCGAGCAGCAGCCAAACATTGTCTTCTCTAACCGCACAGGATACAACAGGACGGGTGAGGCTTATCTAGCAACAGTTTGACTGAGTAGCTCTGCGATCGCTCGGTGCTCGATCGGAGGCTCGGAGACTACTGCCTGCCGAGCATCAGTAATCAGCCAGTCGAGCGCTGCTGCTTTAACATCAATAGAAGCGCCTGTCTTATCAACGCAATAGCGACCGAACACTAGCTTGTCGACTAGGCGAACGCCTGAACCGATACGAGAGTACTCAAAGATGACGCTTTTTTCGATGATAGTGCCACTAGAAATGAGACAGTTGGGACCAATCATACTAGGACCAACAATTTTAGCGCCGTCTTCTATATGAGTCATACCGCCGATGTAGACAGGCCCTTCTATATCTATCTCGTCCCAGTTAGCTTTGACATTGAGCCCTGCAAAAACGCCAGGTCTAACTTCGTTACCTGGAACGTTAACACCCTTAACCTGCCCGGTAAGAACGTCTTGAATCGCCTGCCAGTAGTCGGGGACTTTGCCAATATCAACCCATTCAAAGTCCATACTGATGCCGTAGAAGGCAGCGTTGTCAGCAACAAGTCTTGGAAAGAGGTCGCCACCGATGTCGAACGCTTGCCCAGAAGGAATATAGTCGAATATCTCTGGTTCAAATATGTAGATGCCTGTATTGATGTCTGTGCTGAGCGCTTCTTCTACCGATGGTTTCTCTTGGAAAGACCTAATTTTGCCATTTTCGTCCGTGACAACAACGCCGTAGCTAGGCACCTGCTTCAAAGGGACTTTCTTCATAATAATAGTTGCGATCGCACCTTTCTCGCGGTGTCTTCTAACAGCCTCTGTCAAGTCAAGATCGATCAGAGCATCACCACATAGCACAATGAATGTGTCATCGAAGAAAGGCGAAAAATCCTGAATCTTTCGCATGCCGCCAGCAGAGCCAATGGCTTCACCTTTTAGTTCACCATCTTCTTTAATACTCCCTTCGAAGGAATAAGCAAGTTCTACGCCGAAGCGCTGTCCATCACGAAAGTAGCCTTCGATCTCGTTAGCTAGGTGACTAACATTAGCCATGATTTGAGTAAAACCATGCTGCCGCAGCAGCTCTAGCAAGAACTCCATCACGGGCTTCTGCATGATGGGAATCATTGGCTTGGGAATCGTATAAGTGATGGGTCGCACTCTAGTGCCTTTCCCAGCGGCCAAGATCATGGCTTTCATCTTCGAGCATCCTCACAATTGGACTTATAGATTTGCGGTGTTGCTGATTTCTGTCGATCATTTGAACGCGAAAGTTCCAACAGCAGTTATCTCACTGACGGAGCCATTTACATATTCAAACAATACCTGTCAAACAATGTCTATCAGGCAATGTCTGTCACATGCTACCAAGCTTGATATCAATATACCCTGTTGGTACTAGAGACTTCATCACACCCTTATAGATACACCTCAAGACAAAAGCCTCAGGTCATATTAAGAACCTAAGGCTTTTGAAGCTTAATCCGTTTTAGTCTAAGACGTCGCTGAAAGGCAGCTGATTAATTAGTAGAGCTCTTCTTCTTGATGGGTTTGTACAGTGCAATCTGATGTAGGGTAAGCTACACAAGTCAGAACGTAGCCTGCTTCGATTTGATCATCGTCTAGGAAAGACTGATCTGATTGGTCCACGGTACCTGAAGTCAATTTGCCTGCGCAAGTAGAGCACGCACCTGCTCTACAAGAGTACGGTAGGTCAATTCCTTGCTCTTCAGCCGCGTCTAAAATGTATTCGTCTTCTGCCACTTCAATAGTGGTATTTAGACTTTCGGCTTCGTTTACTAACGTTACCTTGTAGCTAGCCATGTGAATATCCTCTCGGTTGTTTGAGCGAGTTGGCAAAGCCCTAAGGTCATTAACAATGACAACGATATAGGGGTTTGAAACGTCGTATTTTGATACTACGAGAAAACCATTCTGCTGTAACTATCTATCAGAAGATCCTTGAAAGGTATTCGTAATCTAAACTTGAATATAGACTACAGTTTGCTTATGGTTAAGCCTCTTCTAAGCTCTTTAGCATAGCTTGTATTTACCTGGTGCTAAGGATTTCAGCGATAGCAATAGATACGGAGGCGAAACCTTAGCGAACCGTTATTTTATCAGTAATTACCTTTCTTATAAGGTCTACTTATACCTTTATAAAGGATAGGCATAATGATAGAAATTTGTGGTGATTGACAGTTTCTTATAACTAAAGGAAGAGCCAATAAATAGGGATTCAAATGTTCATTTTCACAGCAGTTACTCTGCAAGCGCTTTGGATCGTTGTTTAGATCGTTGTATAGATAGTTACAGTAGTAGCCTCGTTTATGAATTTTGGAGCTATTTAAGGAATGAGGGTTCGAGCAGGGCTGGTGGGGACTGGGTATGCGGCTAATGTCAGAGCGGCTGCGCTAAAGGCAGATGAGCGATCGCAGCTACTCAGCGTTTCTAGTCAAAGCGCTGAGCGAGTTGCTACTTTCGCTGAGCGCTATGGTGTAGAGCCTGCTGAAAGTTGGCTTGATGTTGTCGCTGATGAAAGACTTGATTTAGTCGTGGTGACGACTGTTAGCGCTCTGCACGGAGAGATTGTGGAAACTGCGCTGAAGGCAGGTAAGCATGTAGTAGTGGAATACCCACTTTCGTTGGATTTGGCACAGGCTAAGCGACTATTGACCCTAGCTAGCGAAAAAGGTTTGCTGCTGCACGTGGAGCATATTGAGTTACTTGGTGGGTTACACAAGGCGATGCGATCGCACCTTCCTAGCATCGGTGTGGCTAGCTACGTCAACTACCGTACGCTTAATCCGCAGCACCCCGCACCTCTGAAATGGACCTACAGACAGGCGCTATTTGGATTTCCTTTTTGCGGCGCGCTATCGCGAGTGCACCGACTTACTAATTTATTTGGACGCGTAAAGACAGTTGATTGCTGTACACGATCAGTTCAGAACGTACTCGATTCCAGCTTCTATAGCAGCGTTTTAAGCTCTGGGCGCCTACAGTTTGAGTCAGGCATGATCGCAGAACTAACCTACGGCAAGGGTGAAGGCCTGTGGACAGCTCGTCGCGATATAGAAATTCAGGGCAATTTGGGTTCGCTGGCCTTCACAGGAAATGAAGGTCTGTTGACGACAGCTAATGGGGCTCAGAGAATTGAAGTGGCACCGCGCAAAGGGCTTTTTGTGAAGGATACTGAGGAGGTATTGGCCTATCTATATGAGGGAAGTTCGCTGTATGTGAGCGCGGCTGAAAGTGTGTACGCGCTAGAGGTCGGCGATGCGCTGAGACGAGCGTCAGAAAGCGGGCAGACGGTGTCTTTAGGCTAGGCAATTGGTCGTTTCTATTGATGAGCCTGCCAATCAAGCTTACTAGTAGCTAGCCGACTAGAACACCTGGACTCTGCTGAATAGGTACGATATCTAAAATATCGAGTTGAGCGCAGTAATCAATATCGCTCGTGTTGTTTTGATCGAGCAGGCGCCGACCGTGACTGGCGTGGTACATCAGCTTAGGTAGCTGGGTTTGCCAATGCATGTAAAGGCTGGTGGCGGCTAACGCTGCGTCGTTACCAATAATATCGGGGTAGCCAACCTGCAGCTGGTCGAGCAAACCATGAATGATAGCGCCGGCACAGACGGTATCTTCTAAAGAGTATTCTCCCTCCCAGCCTGAGCCGACTAGCCAGACGGTACCTGGCTGATGCTTTTGCAGGTAGGTGACCACTGCTTGACGGGTGGTCAGCGCGGCAGTGAGTACGATAGGCGCAGCCTGCACTCTCTGCAAACACCGGGTGCCGTTGGTCGTGCTCATAAACAGGCGTTTGCCCTTGGTTGTTTCAGGCGAGTGGTCAAGAGGAGAGTTGCCCAGATCGAAACCTTCTACGCGCTGGCCACCGCGCTCACCCGCTCGGATGCGTTTGTCAGAGGGCCAGCTTTGGCTTTCACTAAGAAGCTGATCGAGGTCGCTAAAGACTTGAATTGCCTCGGCTCCGGCACTGAACGCGGCGGCCATAGTAGTAGTGGCACGGAGCACGTCAATGGCGATTGCGCAGTCGGGCAAAAGGCCTGTTGGAACTTCTTCAGGCGTGTGGTATACGGATAGTTTCACTGAATATTTAGCCTGTGCGCGTCGTTTAGCAGCTTGTGAATGGCCTGAGCGTGCTGGCCTGATTTTCCAAATAGTCTTATTTGAGCGATTTGATCAGCAGGTTAGTCAACGGAGAGGGTGGGATTCGAACCCACGGTACCTTTCGGTACACTCGATTTCAAGTCGAGCGCATTCGACCACTCTGCCACCTCTCCAGGGCGCACACTTAGTCATGGCAAGGCCATACTTAAACAGGCTTGGCTATAGTAGCTCGAATCGTTCAGCGGCGTCTACTACTGATTAGTTGGAGTGTAAAGATATTCCTCAGAAATTTTCTCAAGCTTCTCGTTCAGCCATATCAGCACAATCGATTCGACCCTTCCATCTTTCAAAGTGACTAAAGAAAAGCTTCGCTGGTCGCCTTTGGGTGTGGTTTCAATGCGAGGAACATTAGCAGCATTGAAGTAAATAGTGTCTGCGGTTTCGACAACGCGCTTGCGGAGCTTTTGAGAGTTGTTCTTGAGCTGATGGTGCATGTGACCAAAAGCGACGAGCGGCACTTTTTTGCCAGAGGACTGAGTGAGGGCAATCGCTTTGGCAAAGTCTGGATCGCCATAGTCGCCGCCACCGCCGTTTTTTCCCCAATCTTTGCCACACGGGTCCTCTGGCTGATCGCCTAGGCCATACGGACCGACATGACCGACAAAGATGATAACGCTGTGTTCTGCCTCATCAGCAGCAGCCAGGATCAGATCGAACGATTCGTCAAAGCTTCGAACGTTGAATCTGTCGCGATAAAACTTACGATAGCGCCACTTAGATCCACCCCAGCTAAAGGGACGACCGCCAACGATGGTGAATCCAAACTGAGGGAATTCACGTTTGCTAAAGCCGATATGGTCTTCACCTAGCAAATCCATCTGTAGCTGAACCCAGTCTTCTCGGCTGCGGTCATACGGGCAGTTTTCAAGACCTTTATTGCTAGCCGAATAATAGGCATCATGATTGCCCATGACGGCTGCTTTAGGAATATCGACCGCAGCAACTCGTCGGACAACTTCGACCGATTCGTTGCCATAGTCACCTACGAATATGGCTAAGTCGACTTCTAGATGCTTGAGGGCAGCATTATCTTCTAGCTCCCAAAGATCGTGGATATCGCCAATGACTGCAATTTTGACGATAGATTGAGAAGCTGACTGGTGCACAGATATATTACAGGGAGGCTAGGTTAGCAGTCTGATAGAGGGTATTGAGAATATTCTATAGATGAGAATATTCGTAGTTGAGAATGTTCATGGTAGACGGGTCGTAGCAGACGAAATCCGCTAGTCCGATTAGATAGTCTTCAGAGACAGCTTAGAAGATAGCTTCAGAGGCAACCTCTCTATCAGCATATATCAAAGATTATGGACCACATCAACCTCTCACTTTCAGGTAAAAACAAGATGACGGATCGAATAATCCTGACGGCTTTGGACGGGGCGCTGCTAAGCACTGCTGAGGTGGGAGCGCCAGACCAGGGCTCGATAGAAGTAACCAGCGGAGAGTATGAGCGGCTACGACCAGCGATCGCACAGCTACAGACCTTAGCGATACCGGTAGTTGTGTTTACAAATCGCGATCGCGCTGAGCTGGAGCCCGTCCGCCAGCAGCTAGGGATAGTAGACCCTTTCATAGTCGAAAGTGGCAGCGCCGTCTTTACGCCGATCGACCACAATCCTTTTTCCTTCAACTTGGGAGAAGAGGACTTAGGGGAAGAGGAAGATGACTATTTTGTATTGACCTTAGGCTGTCCCTATGTGCAAGCACGCGCGGGATTGCGGGTGCTTGCCAATATGGTTTCTCACCCACTAAAAGGGTTTGGAGACTTTACAGTGCAGCAGTTGCAGCGACTAACGGGGCTTTCTGAGACGGCTGCTCACCAGGCAAAAGCGCGTGAGTTTAGCGAGCCGTTTATGACACCTAAAGCTGTAGATCCTGCGGTGTTGCAACAGACTGCTGAAGAGATAGGGTTTGAAATGGTTCTACGCTCTCCAGAGGAGAACCGCTTTTCTGAGCTGATAGGAGCCGGTGCCGGACTCGACGCTGCGGTGCAGGCTGTAATAACGGCTTATCAGCACCAGGCAGAGCCAGGGCGATCGCTCAAAGTTACCGTTATCAGCAGCCGTTCAGATGATTTTGCTGCGCTTACTGAAGTTAAAGAAAGCCTAGATAGCTCAGACTGGCAAGAGATATTGATCACCCGCTTCGCACCGGAAGGCTGGTTAGAGGCGATCGCACCTTACCTCAACACACCCTAAGCGCACCTCACCCGAACACACTGCGCTAAAGCAGTAGCCAGTTATGGTAAATTTGACTATAATTAGAACTCAGAAAGTTGGTCAATCACAGTAATTTAGAGAGGATAGCCCGTGTTTGCTACTGCCAGCGTCTCCCCCACTCAGACGGCGTTGCCGAAAGATCTTTTTACTGCGATCGAGCATCTGAAAAAAGACCTGAATGCGGTTGTTCTAGCTCATTACTATCAAGAGCCCGACATTCAAGATATTGCCGACTATATCGGTGATTCTTTAGGCCTTTCGCAGCAGGCGGCCAGCACGCAAGCAGATGTAATTGTATTTGCTGGGGTTCACTTTATGGCAGAAACTGCCAAAATTTTGAATCCAGACAAGCTAGTGCTGTTGCCAGACCTAGAGGCCGGGTGCTCCTTGGCCGATAGCTGCCTACCAGCTGAATTTGCAGCATTTAAGGCGCGGCATCCTGACCATATGGTGATCTCTTACATCAACTGCACCGCTGAAATCAAAGCGATGAGCGACCTAATTTGCACTAGCTCAAACGCTGTCAAACTAGTGAATCAGCTACCGGTAGACCAGAAAATTATCTTTGCGCCGGATCGCAATCTAGGTCGCTACGTGATGGAAAAAACGGGCCGCGGTATGGTGCTGTGGCAAGGTAGCTGCATTGTGCATGAGACCTTTTCGGAAAAGAAGCTGCTAACACTCAAGATGGCGTATCCCACAGCAGAAATTATTGCCCATCCAGAGTGTGAGCAAACACTCTTGCGCCACGCTAGCTTCATTGGCTCGACGACAGCGCTATTGAACTATGTAAGCACTAGCTGTCGCGAGCAGTTTATCGTGGTAACTGAGCCTGGCATTATTCACCAAATGGAGAAACAGGTGCCCAAAAAGCACTTTATTCCTGCGCCGCCTGAAGCGAACTGCGCCTGTAATGAGTGTCCCTACATGCGTTTAAACACGCTGGAGAAGCTGTATACAGCAATGAAAAACAAAACGCCTGAAATCACTATTCCTAGAGAGATACAGGCGGATGCACTAGCGCCAATTCAGCGCATGCTGGAGATGAGCGCTGTGTAGCCTACGAAGTTCGGGCTTGTGCAATTTCAGATTAGGTCGCTAGGTAGTCACGCAGCTGGTAGGCCAGCATGTCAATAATATTATCTCCGCCTTTACTGAGCGACGCAGTGGCTTCTTGCTCGGCTCTTTTGACGACGTCATCTGGCAAATCAAGGTAGTCGATCAGCTGCTGGTAGGCAGTCTGCTCTGCTGAGTTGATCGAGGGTTCTTCGGACGTGCGAGTGCTAGATTGAATAACTTCGTAAGAGAGGCGCACAGCTAGCTCTTTCTCGTCTGCGTTGGTAATTTTGCGAGCAGATTCTGCGAGGGGAACATCTTGGACGAAGTACTCTCTAAGCTGAGTTTGCAGATAGGTCTGCTGAGCAGGCTCTGTAGCAAATAGCTGACTGAAGCGAGTCAGCATAACTTCGACTTCTTTTTGCTCTAGCGTGTCGTCAGCCCAGGCCATAGACAGCACGACGCGTAGCAAATTCATTTGACGAGGCGAAATGGGAGGCGGCTGGATGTTCATAGTTTTATCGGTTAGCACGCAGATTTCCTTTCACTGTAGGAAGACAGGCGATAAATAATGAAACTACCCTACAAAATTTAAAGATGTCCCAGGAATAAACACCAATTCTGTGTTGTGGTGAACATTTTTATGTGATCCCGTGAATGTATCCGTACAATCGCCGCAACGGAGCTTAGCTGGCTAGCCGTAGTCACTGTCGAAGCTCAACCTAGGGTTGAAAGATATCTAAGGCTTTTAAGATCCAGTAAGCGGATGACGTTTTGCGGAGAATCAACGCTAAGCCAGTTACGCTCAGCAAGCTTGTTTAGAATTTTAGGGACAGCTGTGAGTCTGACATCTGCGATCGCTGCCAAATCCGCTTCCGGGATATTGAATATCTCGGCAATATTCCCTTGTCTTTTGCCGTAGGCGTCAGCCAAGCTAATTAGGGTATAAGCTAGCTTGATACCAGGCGCTTTGTTTCGCAGTTGGAAACGCTTTTGGGTTTGTTTGAGTCGCTCTACCATACTTTGCAAAAGACGGTGGTGTAGTTGAGGGTCATCAAACAGGCTTTGGATAAAAAGCTGAGCTGGAATGCTTAATAGCTCTACTTTAGAAAGAGCCGCGACATCGGTTGATCGGGGTGATTCGTTAAGAACAGCCATTTCACCGAAGTATTCGCCCTTGCCTAGAATAACTAGCGTCACATAGTCGTCACCGGCCTGAACGCGAACCTTAGCCCATCCCGAAACGATCAGATATACCGCATTTCCCCAGGAGTCTTCCATCAAAACGGTACGACCAGCGGGACATTCGTTGAAAATAGCGCTTCTATGCAGTGTTTCGAGCGTTTCCAGGCTGGCATCTTTGAACAGCGGAAACAGCTCGCTCAACGCTTTTGGCTCTAGAAACGGAGGCGATGCAGGCGATGACATAGCACTTGGATTAATAGCACTTGAGTTAATAGCACTTGAGTTAATAGCGCTAGATAAGAGGAGTTACCCGTCTAGAGCACCGTTTAGGACAGAAAGCCTCTACTGTCCATTAGATTACCCATCTTGTTTGAACAAGTTGGGGGGGATACAAACCACCTCAATAATGCTGGACTGGCCGTTGGGCCTTAGGAAGCCTACGAATTGATCGGGCTTTTATTTGAGCTGAGCAGCGCCTGCGGCGGCAATGGAGACAAGCAGACAGGCAGCGAGCGATCGCGCCGATAAGGTCTCGCCTAAAACGAGAAATCCCGCTAGGACACCGACCATAGGCTCAAGGCTGAGCATAACGCCAAAGACCTTGATAGGGAGCGATCGCAAAGCAATTATTTCGCAAGCGTACGGAATCGCTGTCGATAGGAGTGCCACGCCGAGCCCAATTAGTAGCACTCTAGGATTCAAGAGATTGCTGCGTGCCGTAGCAAGACCAATCGGAAGCAACAACACGGTGCTAACGGCCAGGCCCCAGCTCAGTCCCTCGACGCCCGGCAGCGCCGGTCCTAGCTCGGCGGCGAGTATGATATATAGCGCCCAGAAAAAACCTGCAAGCAGTGCAAGCAGCATTCCATGTAAGTTTAGTGTTGAACCGCTAAGTGGCGTCAGTAGCAGGATGCCAACGGCAGCTAGCGCTGCCCAAAGACCATCTCGCCAGCGCTGAGACTTAAGAACAGAGAGACCGAGCGGGCCAGTGAATTCCAACGAGATAGCAACACCTAGCGGGATACGGTCAATCGCTGCGTAGAAAGCACAGTTCATACAGGCCATAACGAGGCCATAAGTCATAATTAGCCTGAGGTGCGCTCGGACGGTTGAATTGAACCGAGGACGCCAGACGGTGAAGAGAACCACAGCCGAAAAGCTGACTCGCAGCGCAACGACCCCCCACGGTCCGATGTCGTCGAAGAGGGATTTAGCTAAGGCTGAGCCAAACTGCACAGACAAGATGGCAATCAACAAAAATCCAATAGGAGAGGGCCGCTTGCTTAATAAATTCATGGGCTTGATAGTCTCCTTGAGGAAGCGGGTAAATGCACAAGGCACATGAGTCTATCAAGATTACGCGTTCTGACGCGCTGCAGATCGAAAAGGAACCATACTTACTCGCCGCAAAAAGCCCTTTGGCAGTACCAGTCTCAGTAACGATCGCTTCTAGCTTTGAAGCCACAACACCTAAGGTGAATCTTGATCGGGAGCTTGCGACGGTAAATTCAGCTCAGCAGACGGAATCGTGAGAACCGAGGGATCTTTATAAAGCTTTTCTGGCTGCTTTTCCGACGACAACTCTTCATCTAACGGTTTTCTTTCTGACAAAGCCGTTTGCAGGAGCCCTGAGGGAACTAGCTGCCAGTGGTTGAGCACATCTTTTATCAGCAGCTCTTGAATCCAGGTTTTGGCCACAACCGTGAGAGGGAGCGCTAGCAGCAGCCCAAGAAAGCCAAAAACGTTTGCGAAAAAGATTTGAGCAATTAGCGTAAAGGCAGGCAAGAGCGAGACCTGATGGGCCATCACAGTCGGTGTGATCGCGTAAGACTCTATCTGTTGGAGGATAATGTAGAGAACAATTACGGCTACTGCTTTCCAAGGCTCTTCTGAGAGGATGGCCACCACCACCGGGAAAACCATGCTTAAGGCTGGTCCAATGTTCGGAATAAAGTTGAGCACACCTGCGAGCAGGGCATGTGCGAAGGCAAAATCAATCCTCAATAGCAGCAGGCCAACAAAGCTGAAGCCAAAAATAAAGATAGAGCTGATGATAATGCCGCCTAGCCAATTGCCGAGGGCAACTTCACACTGACCAAAGATCTCTTTTGCTCTGGGTCGATAGAAGGAGGGAAACAGTAGCAAAATGCTGTTGAGATAGGCGCTGGGGTTAGTCAGTATCATAATGGCGAGGACCACCACAAACAGCGTCTGAATCAAGGTTTGAACGGAAGAGTTTACAAAGATCTGAATAGAGGTGTTGAAAAATAGAAAGAAGTTACGAAAAACTTCAAGTATTGCTGAATCGGGCGCGGTGAGCCAGTCTAAAAACTCATCGATTTCGGGTAGGCGAATGCGATCTGGAAGGTTAGCTTGGAGTGTGGCTAGTAAGCTAGGGAGTCTTGTAGAGAAACTCACTAGCAAATCTAGCAGCTTGGTGAACTGTTCTATAAAGGGTGGAATGATCACCAAGACGAATAGACTAGCTACCACCGCAGTGAAAAGAATCGAGATCAGGATGGCAAAACGACGTTGGACATTGAGCGCCTGAATTTTTTGAGTCAAGCTGTTGAGCGTAAGTGCTATGACGACTGCTGCAAAAGACAGCAGCAGGATCGATCTGATGTGCCAAAGAATGTAGCCTGCGGCTATCAGACATAGCAGGCTGATCCCATCACCTAGCTTCATGACTTGTCGTTTCCGCGTAAGAATTTGGCCTATTGTATCTGAGCGAAGCTGAAGTCGTTTTTTTGTTAGAGATCGGTACGTTTGAGATCAGCGCGTTGGAGATGGGTATCGGCTCAATTGAGATAAGTACCTTGGAGATAGGTATTAGTTCAATCGCAGGAATATGCGATTAGTGAAGGGTAGCTGTAAGGAACAGGCAAAGTTAGTAAAAGTGCTAGCTTGAGAGAGTCTAAGCGTCTTCAGATGAGCGTATTCAAACAGGCATCTTCAGTAATCTTAAGTATCTTCAGTAATCTACGGATTCTTTTGTATGGCTGCTCTTAGTTATCCGGTTGAAGATCGGTATGTGGATTGGCAAGTGGCTTCGGTGCTTGAGCTACCTGAGGAATGGGTAGATACGGTAGCGGAGATCACAGGCCTGCCGAATCCGGTTAGAGGCTCTCAGCTGCTGTGGATTCGAGGTATCCGATCTGCGACGGCTTTGCGTGGGTTTTGGCAGGCGGCGGCATATTGTCCGGCAAGTCCGTTTGAGTTTGGCCAGGAAATGCAGTGGGCGGTAGAGCGGCTGATGGTGGCACGTGATCGCAATGAAAAGGTAGCTATTTGGGGTGATTTTGACGCCGACGGCATCACGGCTACCGCAGTGCTCTGGGATGGGCTCAGGCAGTTCTTTGACAGCAAAAATCAGCTAAGTTACTTCATTCCCAACCGACTCAAGGAATCTCACGGGCTTTCTATGATGGGGATTGCGCAGCTTTCGGCGCAGGGTGTGCAGCTTATCGTTACCTGTGACACGGGCAGCACGAACCCAGATGAAGTCGAGTATGCGCAGTCTTTGGGCATGGATGTCATCGTGACAGATCACCACACGCTGCCAGAGACTAGACCTGCGGTTGTCTCAATTGTTAACCCTCGAGCGCTGATCGCCGATCATGCAATGGCGTCACTTTCTGGGGTAGCTGTGGCCTACAAGCTTGTAGAAGCGCTGTACGAAAAGCTGCCAGAGATACCGTTGCGGCCCTTGGAAGAGCTGACTGACTTGGTGGCCATTGGCCTGATTGCAGATTTGGTAGAACTCAAAGATGACTGTCGCTATCTGGCGCAAATTGGCATTGAGCAGCTGCAAACGCAATTAAAGAGTGAGGTGCCTACAAGACCTGGGGTAGCACAGCTCCTGAAGCTGTGTCGTCGGGCAGGCGATCGCCCGACAGATATCTCATTTGGGATTGGCCCTCGGATTAACGCAGTCAGTCGTATCTATGGCGATGCTAGCTTTTGTGTAGAGCTGCTCACGAGTACAGATTCTGAACGCTGCCGAGAATTAGCAAGCAAGGCTGAGCTGGCAAATGCTAGGCGAAAGGCGCTGCAAAACGATGTCTTTCAGCAGGTGATTGAACAGCTAGCGCATCAGGATCTATCGACGACAGGCGTGATTGTACTGTGCGATGCGCAATGGCCAGCAGGGGTGCTGGGGCTAGTGGCCGGACAGGTAGCGCAGCAGTACGGCAGACCAACGGTTTTGCTAACACAAGATACGCCAGAAACGAACGCCAATACAGATAGTGCTCTGATTGCTAGAGGATCCGCACGTTCTGTCAATCAGATTGATCTCTATGATTTGGTAAGCTCTCAGGCGCATCTGCTAGCAGGATTTGGGGGACACCCATTCGCGGCAGGGTTGAGCCTACCGGTAGAGAATCTGCCCTTGTTTAGAGCAGCGATCAATCAGCAGTATCGACAGAAAGTCGGCACCGAGGTCGGTGCTCCTGTCATCAAGGCCGATCTGACGGTGACGGTCGCTGAGCTAGGCAAGGCGCTATTTCAGGAGCTAAAGCTGCTAGAGCCCTGCGGGATGGGAAACCCTGCGCCTAAGCTGCTAGTTAAGAACTGCTGGTTCGAGAATGTATGGCACCAGAAGCTAAAAGATCGCACCGGTTCAAAAGTCGGCTATATCAAGGCGAACTTTCAGCTCTGTGATGAAAGTGGTGAAGATGGCCCCTATGAGCGCATCGCCAAATGCCCAGGGATATGGTGGGGACACTATAAAGACGACCTGCCGTCCGGGCGATGGGACGCGATCGCAGAGCTGGACTACAACAGCCATCCTAAAAGCCAGCGCTACGAAATTCGACTGATAGACATTCGCCCAGCGCTCACGCGGCCAGCCGCAGACCAGCTTGTCACTAGTCAGCTCGCAGCGCGTAGCTGGCTGCTCGATCGAAGATATGCGGCGGGCACGCGTCCCTCGGAACCGCCTGAAACGGTGACTGATTTGGTGGTTGATGACTGCCCGATGCAGTGGAAAGCGCTGCGGCTGTGGCAGCATCAGTCTTACCAAACGCATCAGCCCGTAGCATTGGCCTACCCGTCTCCTGAGGCAAGTGAGCCCGTAGAGGTGTGGACAAAACTATTGGGTTTGGCAAAGTATTTGGCTCGCACCCAGAGAGCGGCAAGTCGTGAGCAGCTAACTGAGAAGCTGAAGGTGAGCGATCACACTTTAGAGCTAGGGCTTGGTGCGCTAGCCACAGCTGGATTCGTAGTAGCCCGCTCAGCTGTAGATTTGCGATTTTTCTATGATCCCGCTAAGGCTGCCGCCGATGGTTCTGCACCCTCTGGTTCTACGTCCTCTTCTAGTGGCGACTCTGACAGCCGCGATCAGGATCGCGCCCTGATTCGCTTTTTGATGGCAATTCAGGAAGAGTCTTTTCGGCGACAGTACTTCTATCGGGCACCCGTGTCTACCCTTCAATCTGCTATCTCAGCTATTTCAACGGAAACTGACCTCGGCTAGTTCGGCTGTGCTGCTGAGTGCAACGCAGAAAAAGGAAAGCAGAGAAGTAAGAAGTTGTTTAAACCCATTGACACCTTTAAGCAAAGAACGGTATCATTAGATACAGAAACGAACACCGTTCATCTTTCTCACAAGCAACGCAGGTTGATATCACGTTGACGTTTTGATGCTTGTATTCAGCTTGTGAAAGACGGAAGTAAGGGTCATTTTCTACCCCGAAGGAACGCGCCTCTTTAACCCTTTTGATCCCTTTGGAGGCGATTACCATGCAACTTTCATACCGTGGCGTAAAGTACAACACGACTCATTCCACTGTTCAAGTAACAGAGACTCAAGAGATTGGTCACTATCGCGGTGGCACCTATCACATTCGGCGTGCCCTCAGCGTGCCTGCTCGCCATCCTGAAGATGTGCTGAAGTATCGCGGCGCAATTGTCCGTTAATCTTTTGCTTAGTTGAGTCTGCATGACTAGATTTGCTTAGCTAAGTGAGAAAAGGCGTGGTCTGAAAAGATCGACGCCTTTTTTGATTGCTGTATCATAGCCTTTACGACATCACAGCCATTACGGAGAAGCGATGTTTATGCTGCTAAGTTTCATCGCGGGTTTGGTAGTTGGGTTGATTGCGCTGATAGTCGATCGACGGCGCTATGATACGAAGCTAAAGCGGGTGCTAGGACGGCTAGAAGATCGCGAGGTAGTGCCTAAGCTAAGCTATGACGCTCAGATAGCAAGCGCGATCGCACAGCAGCAGGTTCAGATAGAAAGGCTCAATAAGCAGATCAAAGACCTGCGTCATCTGCTACAGAACGCACCGGTAGGCTATTTGCAAGTAGACGAAGAAAGTCGTTTGCTATGGTGCAATCAGCGGGCTCAAGAATTTTTGGATATCGATCAAGGAGACTATACTCAGCCACGTTTGCTATTGGCGACTGTACGCTCTTATGAGCTAGACCAGCTGATAGAACGCACTCGCGAGAACCAAAGCAGCAGTGAAGCGTGCTGGACATTTAATGCCATTTCAACAGATCCTGTCAACTATTTAGAGCGACCGGCCTATCCCCTGCAAGGATATGGCTTTCCGCTAGCAGCGGGGCAGGTAGGCGTTTTTCTAGAGAATAAGCAAGAAGCAGTGGTGCTGTCTCAGCAGCGCGATCGCTGGATTTCAGACGTAGCTCACGAGCTAAAAACGCCGCTAACCTCTATTCGCCTGGTTGCAGAGACACTGCAATCTAGAGTGACACCCAACTTATTAAGCTGGGTAGAGCGTCTGCTCAAAGAGGTGATTCGGCTAAGTCTGCTGGTCGATGATGTCCTAAAAATGAGCAGCCTGGAGCAGCGTCAAACCCAGTGGCAAGAGTATGTCGACACCGATTTGGTACCTCTGATTCAGGCAGCCTGGCAGGGAGTCGAGCCGTTAGCCAAGCTAAAGCAAGTGACGCTGAACTATCGGGGACCGGAGCGTTTGATTGCGACGGTGAATGCTAGCCTCATACATGCGCTGGTGTTCAACCTGCTGAGCAATGCGGTGAAATATAGCCCTTCAGAAGAGATCATTCGAGTGCGTTTAAGTCTGACTGAGTCTAGTCAGGCAAAGGCACCCACCCGCCTTTTGCCCGCTCACCTTTCCTCCAATCACCTGTTATTAGAAGTCATTGACACGGGCAGCGGGCTTAGCGACAAAGATCTTCCTCACATATTTGATCGTTTTTACCGCGCGGACCCTGCCCGTAGCCGCGAGGCAGGTTTGGATAGCAGCGAGCTTAAGCTTAGCTATGAGGCTGATGCCGCAAAACTTTCTAGCCAGGGAACAGGACTAGGCTTAGCGATTGTACGGCAGATAGCAGAGGTGCATCGAGGTCGCGTAGAGGCAAAGAACCACCCTAAGTATGGCGGGGCCTGGCTGCGAGTATGGCTACCTTGCGATCGCTTGAAGGGCAGAATGTAGCAGCTAATATTCTCGCTACCTGCTTATCACCTAACTGCCACCTAGTTTTGGCGTCTAAAATTCCGGCCTGATTTTAGATACCTATAGAAAAAGTATGCAAAGTGATGTATTTCTTATCTAGAACTTTATGTGACACAGCGTCTTTAGTATGGCGTGAGAAACTTTGCTCTTAGATAGTGCGGACATAGCGCGAAAAGTCTCGTTTTTGCTCTAGCTTTCCGGTCAAAGGACAATATTCTCTGAGACTCTTCTATGAAAGTAGTGTGTAACTAAAGTAACCGTGAAGTCTTATCTATTCAGTAGTATTACCCCCTTGTACAGACGGTGAGATTACTGCTTGAATAATGAGGAGCTTCACACAAATCTATCGACTGTTTGAGTCTTTTCGCACGAATGCATCCGTACGGTGTATATACTTAGTTAAAGCTGTTCGTACTTATGACTGAGAGGCTTCAGAAGCTTTTAGCACAAAGGGGTATTGCCTCTCGCCGTCACTCCGAAAAGCTGATTCTAGGTGGTAGGGTAACAGTGAACGGTAAAGTTGCTGAGATTGGTCAGCAGGCAGATGCAAGTCGCGACTGTATTTGTGTAGATGGAGTAGAAATTGGTGCGCCCCCTGGCAGCGTTTATTTTTTACTTCACAAGCCAAAAGGTGTGGTTTCTACTTGCGTAGATCCGCGCGGCAGGCAGACGGTGTTAGATCTGTTAGAGGGTTCTCTACAAGAAGGAGCGGGTATTCATCCGGTGGGTCGCTTAGATGCTGACTCGACGGGCGCTTTGCTGCTAACCAACGATGGTGACCTAACCTATCAGCTAACGCATCCTCGCCATGCCATGCCCAAGGTATATCGGGTTCGAGTCCAAGGGGTTCCTTCCAAAGCTGCTATTCGGCGGTGGTGTGAAGGTGTGATGTTAGGCGATCGCTATACGCTGCCTGCGGACGTTCGGTTAGTGAGGGCGCTGCCCAACGCTCAAGCCCTTTTGAGTGTAACGCTAACAGAAGGTCGCAATCGTCAGATTCGCCGGGTAGCCGAAGCGTTAGGGCATCCTGTAGTCGCCCTTCACAGAACAAAAATTGGCTCACTGTCGTTAGGAAGCTTGCCACGGGGTTGCTATCGTTCAGTTAGTACTCAGGAGCTAGCGGAGCTAAGGCGAGCGATTGCTAAACCACCTGATGGCGCTAAGCAGATAAAGCTAGTCAGTAAGGCCCCACCGTCAGACCATGATTTCTAACGTTTCAGTAACGCGCTTTCTTCCTAAAACTGCGACTGTGACCTTCTATATATCTTCTATATTCTATTGACTAGATTTTCTTGACTCTATTTTCTCGACCCTATTTCTCTGAACCGATTGCGCTAAATTTTGCCTAAAAGTCTTGCACAGACCAAAACATATTATTAAATTCTTTCCGAACCCTAGCCTTAACATGAAGCACAAAGCTCGTACTAAAGAACCGACCGCGGAGCAGCTGCAGCAAGAGCAGCTGAGTTCTATTGGCAGCTTGTTGAAACAGGCGCGCTTGCAGCAAGGATTAACGCTAGAGGCGATCGAAAAACTAACGTTGATTCGTAAGATGCTGCTCTCTGCGCTAGAAGAAGGGCGTATCTCGGAGCTACCTGAACCTATTTATATTCGAGCGCTGCTAAGGCGCTATGGCAATGCGTTGAAGCTAGATGGTGAGGCGATCGCAAGTCAGTTTTTCACCCGTCCAGTCGTCAATCCTCCTCGCACGTCTTGGAAAGATTCTCCGGCGGCTCAGCTACGTCCTCTGCATCTGTATGGCGCTTATATTCTGCTGATTATGGGAGCGGTCAGCGCACTTTCAGGATTGCTACAGCGGACCGCTCCCGATATGACTGCCCAGCCGATTTTGGACCCGGCGGCAATTGAGCAGCTAATGCCTACCCCAGCGCCCGTAGCGCAGGCACCAGCAGAGGCTCCGGCTGAAACGCCCAAGGCACAGACTAAGCCAATTGAGGTGGATTTAGTGCTGACGGGTCAGTCTTGGGTGCGGGTAATTGCTGATGGCAAAACGGCATTTGAGGCGATTTTGGAGCAGGGCGAGACCCGCTCTTGGGCGGCGGATCAGTCGATGACGATTCGCGTTGGAAATGCAGGCGGCGTGATGTATTCGTTTAACCAGTCAGAGGCTCAGCCGATGGGTGAGCTAGGAATGCCAGAAGAGCGTACGTTTGCGCCAGACGTCAGCATGGTGCCTGGTCAGTAGCAACCAGTCAGTAGCAACCAGTCAGTAGCGCCTAGTCAGTAGCAACGGGCCTTGAGTGAGCTTATTTCTTGGGGCTAGCGGGCGCTGTCGGCAAGGTGACGGTGGCGGTGGTGCCTTTGCGGGGTTCGCTGGTGAGGGTGAGCTGGCCATGGTGATTGTCGGTGATGATTTTGGCGATCGCAAGTCCGAGCCCTGATCCCCCGGCGCTGCGGCTGCGGGCGGCGTCTACTCGGTAGAAGCGATCGAAGACATGAGTGAGATCTTGGGTAGGGATGCCAATGCCGGTGTCGGTGATGGTGACGGTGATGCTGTGAGCGGTGGCGCTATGGCTGACGGCGATGCTGCCGCTAGGGGTGTATTGAATGGCGTTAGCAATCAGGTTGGTGAACAGGCGGATGAGCTGGTCGGGGTCGCCTTTGAGGGGATGGATCGGCGGATGAGCGAGGTGGCTTTCGTGGTAGGAGAACGTGAGATGCTTTTTTTGTGCGATCGCCTTTTGTTCTTCCAAGACGTTGTTAAGCAGTGTGGAGAGCGCTATGTCTTCTGTCTGCATGGGGATCAGGCCGCTTTCTTGACGGGCTAAGAACAACAGATCGTCAACTAGCCTGCCGAGCCTGCGGGTAAGGCGTTCTATGACTTCTAGCTGACTGCGCTGAAACTGTTCATCGGGATCAGCAAGGGCGACCTGGACATTGGTTTGGATAACCGCGATGGGGTTGCGCAGCTCATGAGAGGCATCTGCGGTGAACTGTTTTAGCTGCTGGTAAGAGTCGCGGACGGGGGCCATGGCAAGGCCGGAAAGAAGCCAACCAATACCCGCAACTGTAGCGATCATGACAGTGATGCCAAGACCTAAATCAACAATTAGCTGGCGGCTAGGTTTAGAGACTTCAAACCACGGGTGGCTGACGCGTAGGTAGCCCAGCAGCTGGGAGCCTGAGGTGATGCGCTGGGTGATTTGTCGCAGGGCAAGGCCGTCGGGGGGGGTGATAGTTTCACCCTTGGGGTTAATGTGAAGCGGAACGCTAAGCGATTTAGAGAAGGTGCTCCACTGCAAGTTGCCTTCGGGGCCGAACCATTCAAGGTCGATCCGGTCGTCTTCGCTGGCTTCTTCGCTGTTGCGAAAGCTGGCTTCGATATTGACTCTCTGGTTACTTTCGATGATAAGCGAGCGTTCCACGATTTCGATGACGTGGTTGAGGGTGTCGTCAACGCGTTCGACGAGGGTGGTGCGAACGTAGAGGTAGACGCCAGTGGCGAAGAGCAGCAGCAGGACGGCGGTGACGGTGGTGTACCAAAGGGCAAGGCGGCGGCGGGTGGTTTGGAACATATGACTAACATATGACTGAGGAGCTGTTGATTGATCGGTTAACCATAGGCATCCTGTTGGTAGCTAGCTTCCGTTACCCGTTTTATTGATCCATTTTATCGACTTTTACGCTTTACTTCCTGCACTATGACTTGCTGGGAAATTTGCATTTGACAGAGACTTCGAAGTTGCTTTCAGCGGTGCCTTTGGTAAAGATGGGCATACCGACTTCGCCGCCAATTTTCATACCAAATTTGAGGTTGATTTCTTCGACGTCGACATCGGATAGGTTCTTGAATGCGCCGATGACGTACCAGGTGTAGGCGCGGATGGTGCCGTGGATGTCTTTGATTTCGGCTTTTACTCTGCCCGTGAGGCCGTAGCTTTCGCGACCGCCGCCGCGGGTGGTCTCTTGACTGGGCGCTTTGGGCAGTTCAGTGGGTTCGGTGGATTCGATGTAAACGGTGTAGGTGGTGCCGTCGGCATCTTCTAACTGGACGGGTTGAATGTTACTCATGGCTTAGGGATTGGGCTTCCTATCAAGTGTGCTTGTTGGCTATCTTAGGGTAGATTGCCTTAGGGTAGATTGCTGCTTTGTTTGTCGGCTTATGGCTCGTTACGCGCTGGTAGTTGGAATTGGTGAGTATGACTACTTGTCAAGTTTGTCGAAGCCGATGCGAGATGCTGAGGCGATGCGGGCGGTGTTGCAGGCGGGCAATCAGTTTGAGGTGACGTTGCTGAATGAGAGGGTAACGCGCGATCGCCTTCGTGAAGCTTTAGAAACCCTCTTGCTAAAGCGCGGCAAAAACAGCGATGTGCTGATCTACTTTACGGGGCACGGCTTTACGGCGGGCGAAGATGAGGACGAGGCGCAGGGATATTTGGCGACGCAAGACTGCCGGGTGGAGCTGGAAAGAAACCAGGTGCTGTCTGCGCGTAAAGGGTTTTCTTTTCAGTCTTTAAATGGGTTGATTGCTAGGGCTAAGCTGAGCAGTTTGGTGATGCTGCTGGATTGCTGTCACGGCGGGTCTTTTATTGAGTCGGCGCAGGCACGGCAGACGCTGAGCGCACTGAATAAGACCCGCTACTGTTTGATTACGGCCTGTCGCAGCTTTGAGCAGGCGTATGCGATGACGGAGGCTGAGCACAGCATTTTTTCGAGTGCGGTGCTGGCGGCTTTGCGGACGGAGGAGGCGCGGGTGACGGCGCTAGATGTGCAGCGCCGAGTGGAGAATGAGCTGAAGAACACTGGGCAGGAGCCGCTGTTGTGGGAGCGGGGTCTGACGTGACGATTTTAGAGCGGCGGGCGGTGGCTGCGCCGACGGTGAGTGAGGAGTGTCCGTATCAGGGGCTGCGAGCGTTCACGCCGGAGACGGCGCGATTTTTTAAGGGGCGAGAAGAAGAGACGCTGCTGCTGAGGGAGCGGCTGCGGCAGTCAAACTTTGTGGCGGTGCTGGGGCCTTCGGGGAGTGGGAAGTCTTCGGTGGTGCGGGCGGGATTAGCAACGCAGCTAGTAGCAGAGCGCTGGCAGGTGTTGACAATGATGCCGGAAGATCAGCCGATGGCGAATTTGAAGTCGGCGCTGAAGCCGCTGTGGGAGGCAATGCCGGTGGGAGAGCAGCGGCGGCTGAAGGAGACTTTGCAGGATGAGGGGATTTTGGCGATGGCGCAGCAGCTACCGCAAGGAGAGAAGGCGGAGCAGAGGGCGCTGTTGCTGGGCGATCAGTTTGAGGAGGTGTTTACGCAGTGTGCGAAAGGTAAGGAAAACGAGCGGGACGGGTTTATTCGGGGGTTGGTGGCGTTGGGCGAGGCGCAGACGCCGCTGGCGGTGGTGATGACGATGCGGTCGGATTTTGTGAATGAGTGGCTGGCAACGGGGCAGCCGCCGGAGGTAATGAATCACCATGCGATGTATTTGGGGCCTTTGCAGGGAGAGAAGTTGAGGGCGGCGATTGAGGAACCGGCGCGGAGTCAGGGGTATCGGTTTGGGGCGGGGCTGTCGGCGCTGTTGTTGGCGGATGTGAAGAAGGAAGAGAATTGTTTGCCGCTGTTGGAGTTTGCGCTGACGGAGCTGTGGGGAAAGAGAGATGTGGAGAAGAAGGAGCTGACATCTGCGGCTTATGAGGAGATGGCAGGGCTGAGAGGGGCGCTAAATAAGCGGGCGGAGGAGGTGTATGAGAATTCGCGGGAGGTGGATAGGCCATGGGCGAAGCGGATTTGTTTGTCGCTGGTGCGGGTGGGGCGAGGGGATAAGGATACTCGGCAGCGACAGCCGAAAGAAGTTTTGTTGAATATGGGGGGCGTGGATAAGCGGCGAGTGATCGCGGATGTGATTGCTGATTTGGTGAAGGGGCGATTGTTGGTAAGTGATGGAGATATTGTTGCAGAAATCGCTTATGTGGACGTTGCACATGAGGCATTGCTGGAGGGATGGGAGCGGTTTGCGGCGTGGCGGCAGGAGGATAAAGATCTGTTGCGGCTAGAGCAGCGGTTGAAGGATGCCTATGAGGATTGGCAGGCGAAGAAAGAGAGTGAAGAGAGCGATAAGTATTTACTGACGGGTGGACTGTTGGCAGAGGTGAGAGAACAGCGGGCAGTGCTGAGCGAGCGGCTGAGTGGTAGTCGGCCTGCACTGATGAAGTATTTTGCCGATAGCAACCAGAAAGATGAGGCAAATGTGGCAGCATTGAAGGCGGCGCTAGCGAAAGCTGAGGTGCAGGAGGCTTCTCGAAAAGTTCGTGATAAGTTGCTGTTTACGCCAGCGCAAACGGTAGAGGCGACAATTTCGGCGATCGTGTTGGTGAGCCGAAGCCAAAAGAACTTTGCAGGCAAAGTGATTCATCCGGCTCAAGATGCTTTGCACCGCGTTTGGTTCAATATTCGAGAGCGGCTAAAGCTCGAGGGTCATAGCAATGCGGTTAATTCAGTTGCCTTTAGTCCCAGCGGAGATTGCATTATCTCAGGCAGCGACGACAATACTCTCAGACTTTGGGACTTAAAGGGCAACGCTATTGGAGCGCCGTTTGAGGGTCATAGCAATGCGGTTCGTTCAGTTGCCTTTAGTCCCAGCGGAGATTGCATTATTTCGGGTAGCAACGATAGAACCCTCCGATTGTGGCAAGTGGGTACTTGGGAAGATGAGCTACGCTACTGCTGCAACCTACTGATGCGCCACACCGCACTAGTCCTTCCGCAAACCGGGACGGCACAGCACGCTTGCGAGGTGTGTCAACAGGTATGGACGCGGCAGCAATCAGCAGAGTTTCTAGTCGCACAAGGCAGTGCACTGGCCAGACGAGGTGAGGTAGATAAGGCCATTGCCAAATACACCCGAGCCAAAGACCTCGATCCTGACCTAACGCTAGACCCGGCGGCTAGAGCAAATGAGCTAGCCGCCTGGGGGTTAGAGCTAACGTGAGGGTGGGAAAAGCTTTCTCTCGTAGGTGCCAGTCGCAGAGACAAGTCGCTAGGCGCATCGAGCTTACGCGCTGAAGCCGCTCGCCCGCAAAGAGCCGCCTAAGAGCCACCTAAGAAACGTCTACCCGCTTGGTTAATATCGCCATCATCTCGCCCGGTCGCCCGGTAGATATGGGTCGGCTCCAGTCATTCGGCTCCGCGTAGCCGAGCTTGTGCAGTCGCTGAATGGTGAGTTTCAGCGCGGTAGGGCTACCGAACAACAGATGTCGCATGGGCTCTAGGATGGGCTCTGTGGGCGGCCTGGTAGGGGACGTGGGCTGCGGTAAGTCGCCAGAAACAGTGAACGCCGCCGCGCTCTTAATAGAAGTAACAAACATGAGATCTGGTCTCCAGAAAGAAAAGTGAACTGGGGGACCAGAACTCAATTGGCTCAGCAACTTCGCAAAATGTAGTGCAAGTAGAGGTCACTGAGCTAAAGTAGCTTCAGCTTCCAGACTGCCTGTGACAATTTGAAAGTTAGCTATCGGTGGGTGGGCTAACACCTGCCGATAGCGCTAAGGATCGAGGATTAAACAAAAGAGTCAATATGTCTGATAATGAGGAAACCCAGTTATTTCGGCTCAAACGATGAAAACCGTCCGCGCTTACTCACCTGCAATAGAAGAGCAAATGCAGCGCTACTATGAGTCGTTAAGCGAGAAAGACCGTCGCCGCTATGCCGCAATCGAAGCGGTCAAGATAGGTTATGGGGGCATCAGCTATATCCATCGAGTCCTGGGCTGTGTGCGTGGGAGTATTCGATTGGGAATCGCCGAGTTATCGGATCCTGAGGCAATGAGAGAAGCGCGACAGCGCTCACCTGGCGGCGGTCGTAAAAGTGCTTTTGACACGATTGCAGGACTCGATGCGGCCTTTTTGCGAGTCGTTGAGCGTCACACGGCAGGTTCACCGATGGATGAGTCGATTAAATGGACGCACTTGACCCGTCAGCAAATAGCCGACCGATTAGCAGACGAAGAAGCAATCAGCATCAGCGTGACGGTGGTGGACCAACTCCTCGATAATCATCAGTTCCGACGGCGTCAGGCGCTCAAGCGTAAGTCAACCGGTAGCAACCCTAACCGCAATCAACAGTTTGAGAAAATACACAAACTGGTCGATAGCTACCAATCGGCAGGTGAGCCTGTGATCAGCATGGATACCAAAAAAAGGAGCTAATCGGGCCACTGTATCGAGCCGGACACGCCTACACACAAGCGCCCATAGAAGTCTACGACCATGATTGGCCTTCTCTATCAACGGGCAAAGCGGTTCCGCACGGACTGTATGACCTCACCGAGAACGTTGGCTATGTTCAGATTGGCACCTCTCGTGACACGCATGAGTTTGCGATTGATTCCCTGCGCTACTGGTGGCAAACGTACGGGCGGCAGCAGTACCCAACGGCCACCTCATTGCTGTTGACCTGTGATGGTGGGGGTAGCAATAGTTCGCGCTCTTATCTGTTCAAAGCAGCGCTACAGGACTTGGCGATTGAGCTGGGATTAGACATTCGGGTCGCTCACTATCCGCCCTACACCTCTAAGTACAATCCGTTCGCGAAGCGTGCCGCAGGCTTATGAACATCGATTGTTTCCACATCTGACGCGAGCGACGCAGGGGGTGATTTTCGATACGGTTGAGACCGTCAAAGAACTGATGGCTACAGCAACCACGGCAACCGGATTGAGCGTTTTTACAACCGTCCTTGACCGAGTCTATGAAACCGGGAAGAAAGCGACTGATGAACTCAAAGCCAGCATTCGCATTGTGTTTGATGACGTTTTGCCAAAATGGAATTACACCGCCCTGGCTAATCCCCCTCAAATCGAATCAACTATTTAATCCTCGATCCTAACGCCATAGGATTTTATGATGAGAAGGTTAGTTCTATAGGTAGCGAAACGCATGAAGGTTGCAATACTAGGCACCGGCCTGATGGGCGGGCCGATGGCGTTACAGCTACAGAAGGGCGGCTTTGAGGTGATAGCTTGGAACCGCTCACCAGAAAAGCTAGCGCCTTTACAGTCGGTGGGTATAGAAACAGTGGCTACGGCAGGTGAAGCGATCGCAGCTGCCCCAATTGCAATCACCATGCTTAGCGATGCCGCAGCGATCAGGTCCGCAGTTCTATCAGATTCATCAGAAGCGTCTTTATCAGAGACACCGGTACTCACTGGCAAAACGGTTCTGCAAATGGGTACGATTGCCCCTGCCGAAAGTCGTGACATTCAAGCGGGCGTCACAGCCGCTGGCGGAGACTACCTTGAGGCACCCGTGCTGGGCAGCATTCCGCAGGTCAAAGCCGGAACGCTAATTTTGATGGTAGGGGCAAGGCCCGAGCAGTTCGAGCAGTGGCTGCCTATATTGCAGTGCTTTGGCCCAGAGCCAGCGCTGATGGGAGCAGTTGGCACAGCCGCAGCGACCAAGCTAGCGATGAATCAGCTCATTGGCAGCCTGACAGCGGCGTTTTCGATGAGCCTGGGCCTGGTGCAAAAAGAAGGGCTAGATTTGGAGAAATTTATGACTATCGTGCGCGACAGTGCGCTGTATGCACCGACCTTCGACAAAAAGTTGGAGCGGATGTGCGATCGCAACTTTGCCGATCCTAACTTCCCTACCAAGCATCTGCTCAAAGACATGAACCTGTTCGTACAGGCGGCGGAAAATCAGGGTATTGACGCCACCGTCGCCGCTGGGGTCTCGCAAATTGCTCAAAAGGCGATTGACCTGGGGCTAGCTGATGCGGACTATTCAGCCATTTACGCGGCGGTGCACCCCAAAAGTAATTAGCAGTAACTAGCAGTAATCAGCGCATTTTTGCCTAGCGCTCTGCCTCATAGCAGACGGTTTATAGCGGACGGCATCTTTAATAACCGACAGCATTTTTATGACAGACGGCATCACGTTACAGCGTACTAGGCAATAGGCAAGTCACTCGAAAGCCGATATCGTCCGTTCTACTGTGAAAGGGATAGCTTAGATGGTAGGCAGAGCGGCAGTTGGTAGGCAAATAAAACCAAGATCCGCCGCGCAGAGACTTCTTCTTGCCAGAGAGCCGCTGAATATTGTCACGAGCCGGACTGTTGGGTTCAAAATTCTGCCAGCCGTCAAGACACCATTCCCACACGTTGCCGTGCATGTCGTACAGGCCAAAGCCATTGGGCGGAAAGCAGCCAACTTCGGTAGACTGCTCGCGATATTTGCCTTTAGGGCCGTCACCGTAGGTATAGTTGCCGTTGTAGTTGGCCAAATCTGGGGTCAGGGTGTCACCAAAGTGAAAGGGAGTAGTGGTCTCGGCCCGACAGGCGTACTCCCACTGGGCGCTGCTAGGTAGGCGATAGTCTCGCCCGGTGAGCTGCGAGAGGCGCTGGCAGAATTCTACGGCGTCTGTCCAAAATATATTATCGATTGGCTGTAGGGGCTTTTTAATCCGGTGAGGCGCATGAGACGATGCCTTAGAATTAATCACTTTTGGTCCCATGATTGCTTTCCACTGGGCTTGGGTCACGGCATATTGGCCCATCCAGAATTCTGGCAGTCTGACATCTTTGGGCGGATATTCACTCTCGCTCGCTTCCTTTTCGCCTGCTGCTGCGCCCATGGTGAACTTGCCGCTAGGAATGCGCACCATTTTTAGCGTGATCCCCTCGATCAGCTTTTCGATAAAGACAGTGGCTTCTCCTCGGAGGCGCTTGATAGTTCTACCTTGCGCGTTGACCCGCTCTGTTTTGAAATGGATAGCTTCATACTGCAAAGGTTGCAAAGCTTTGGGCGTTACGCGAATAGCGCGAACCCACTGCTGTGCGATCGCATTTTGAGTTCGCTTAGCAGGCCCTGGCGCAGACAGCATCGGCCAAGACTTCTCGGTATCTTTCTTGGTATCTCCCTTGGCATCTTGTTCTTGTCGACTAAGCACCTGAAGTCCGCGATCTGTTCGATCGGGTGACCGCTCGGACGGCAGATCAGGTGACAAATCGGGCGACATAGGCGACGAATAAGCGGCGCTACCCGCTGACTGACCTAATATCCGCTGTTCTACTGAGCGCACATCCTCATCACGCAGGTTAAGCAGTCGCTGTAAATCCTTTAAATCTTGCACAGCAACCTCGTTCAAGGGATAGGTGATATTTTTTTCAGCTTCTAACGCCTGGGTGTATAGCGCCAAATGCTTTTGCCTTTCTCGATAGGGCTGCAAGATCTCATCTTCAACCGCCGTCGCCTGCCGATCAGAGAGCGATAGGCGCTGCTGCCATTGCTTTAGTACAGCGTGGCCAGCCGGACCAATCTCACCGTTGCGAACCTTCTGCTGCACCTGCTTGCGATAGCGCTGCTCGCTGTCGAGCTGAACACTAGCAACCACGATATTGTAGCCCTCCTGACCGTTGAAGATCGTGGGCTCCATTGCGGGCGCGGCCACTCTAACTTGCTTGCTGACATACTCGTGCAAATTTTGAACAGAAATATAATCTTGTCCGTCGGGCGCTGCGCCACCTGTCTTTAGCCCTTCCACCAGATAGCGAGTGTAGACAGAAAGCGACTGCCCCTGCTGCTCTAGGGCGTAGCGGGAAGAAGTAGAAGAGGTGAGAACACACCAGCCCTTACCGCCGAGCTGAGCTTCTATATTCACGCTTTCATCACTCATCGTAAGAAAGCCATCAGCAAAGGCCGCACCAAAGCAACAGTCTAAAATAACAACTTTGCGTGTCGCGGCGCAGTTGCTAAGCTCTCGCTTTAAAAAGTCAGCTTCTACGGCAGTTCCAGCATTGGGTCTACCATTAGCAAAAAGTTCTGTTTGAGTCGTGGTGAGATAAAAATCACCCGTCATGTCTTTAAGCCCGTGACCCGTGAAGTAGAACAGCACAAGGTCTCGCTTGGTGAGATTGGCAAAGACTTCGCTGATGCGCGACCGCATCTCCCCGACATCGGGATTCAGCAAAACGACCACTTCATCAAAATTGCCAATCTCTGGGCACGCTAACATAGATTGCATCGCGGCCACGCCGTTTACAGGGCACTGGAGCGATTTGAGCCCAGCGCCATAGTTGCCGACTCCAATCAGTAATGCAATTTTTTTAGCCATTGGGTCGATAGGTGCGGTGAGAGGTGGAAAATCAATCGTGACGATTTTCTTTTCTGTTCTCTGCTTGCTCTATGCCGCTGATCGCAAACGCTGAGCGGCCTCGACTAGCTTGTCTACGACCTCATCAAAATCACCCGGTCGGACGTTTTTAGCATCTATCTTTTGGGAGTCACCGTCGACTTCTATCGTCAGCTCCATCGGCTGATGCGATAGACGGCTAAAAACTTCTGTAGCGGCTGTTCGCAGGGCCTCGGTAGAAATTTCTGCGGTCAGGATGCTCCATAGCCACTGGGCACCCATTGCACCCTGCGGTACGTCACTATCGGGTACCCGCTCTACGGCTTCTATAGAATCTAGCGATCGCAGCTCGCGAAACAGAGTTTGCGTCTGCGCTTCTTGTTGGGTATCTGGGATGCCGCTGCTAGCCGCACGCCAATCAATCGTTAGCGATACTGTATTGGTCATAATTTTGTATGCAAATGTCACCTCCTTCAATTCTCTTAGATCTCATAGTCAAAATGTGGGAAATCGTATCAGCTTCGTTAAATATTTATCATAGATAAGGCTGTCTTAGTAGGCAGGTCATCACCCCCAATCGGTAGAATTAGCTCTTATGCTGCTATTTTCTGGCGATTTTCCTACTGTCAAGACTCTAAGGCAGGGCTTGCTAGTACTCATTTAGTTAGAGGCGCACGTAGAGGCGCATGGAGGCACACAGCCTGAAACACTTGGTCTGATGCGCGATCCCAGCCGTCAATACAAACGTTTGTCCCCGCTTCGATCTAAACAGATCAAAACGGGGACAAGCCTGATGAATCTTTTTTTTGCTTAGCTGTTTACTCAGCTATTTGCTCAGCTGTTCTATTAGCAGTTGGAAGCAGCCACAGGCGATATGTTGGTCGATGACGGCGCGGTCGATGAAAGTTCGATCTATGGCGATTTGATCTATGGCAATTCGGTACCACCCATGAGGTAGCGATCGCACTCCCTAGCCACGCCGCGCCCTTCATTAATCGCCCACACAATCAAACTCTGCCCGCGGCGGCAGTCTCCCGCCGCAAACACACCAGGCTTGTTAGTCGTATAGTCTTCATGCTCGGCCTTGACGTTGCTACGCTGCGTTTTTTCTAGTCCCAGCGCATCTAGCAAAGGAGCCTCGGGGCCCAAAAAGCCCATCGCTAGCAGCACTAGCTGAGCGGGGACTCTCTTTTCACTACCGGCAACGTGAATTGGGGTAAAGCGACCATTCTCATCGCGCTCCCACTGCACTTCCACCGTATGCACAGCCGCTACATTGCCTTCGCCATCGTCTTCGAACTTCGTCGCTGTCGTCACATAGCCCCGCGGATCTTCTCCGAACAGCGCTTTGGCTTCTTCTTGACCATAGTCCAAACGGTAGATTTTGGGCCATTCAGGCCAGGGATTAGCCGCAGCGCGTACTTCAGGCGGCCTAGGCATAATTTCTAGCTGATTGATGCTCTTGCAGCCATGGCGAATGGAGGTACCGACGCAATCTGTTCCTGTATCCCCCCCACCGATAATTACGACATCTTTGCCAGCCGCAGAGATATAGTCACCCCCAGGCTTTTTGTCCAGAACAGCGCGCGTATTAGCTGTCAAAAACTCCATCGCAAAGCGAATGCCTTTGAGATCCCTTCCTTCAATCGGTAAGTCTCTAGGCCGCGTAGAACCCGTGCAGAGAATCACCGCATCAAAGTCGTTTAGCAGCTTTTCGGCAGGCAGATCCTTGCCCACTTCTACCCCACAGGTGAAGGTAATGCCTTCTGCCTCTAAAATGTCTAGCCGACGACGCACAATATCCTGCTTGTCGAGCTTCATATTAGGAATGCCGTAGGTCAAAAGACCACCCGGACGGTCGGCGCGCTCATAGACAGTGACGGTGTGACCTGCTTTGTTGAGCTGATCAGCGGCGGCAAGACCAGCAGGGCCAGAGCCGACAATAGCGACCGTTTTGCCTGTACGCTGAGCAGGCGGACGAGGCACAATCCAGCCTTCCTGCCAGCCTCTTTCGATAATGGAGTACTCAATATTCTTGATCGTGACTGGCGGACTGGTGATGCCAAGGACGCAAGAGCCCTCGCAAGGGGCAGGGCAAACACGACCGGTGAATTCGGGAAAGTTGTTGGTCTTGTGCAGGCGGTCTAGGGCTTCGTGCCAAAGTCCCCGGTAGATCAAGTCATTCCACTCAGGAATAAGGTTGTTAATCGGGCAGCCGCTGGCCATACCGCTAATTAGCTCGCCCGTATGGCAAAAAGGAGTGCCGCAGTCCATGCAGCGAGCGCCTTGGGTTTGCAAGTTCTCTTCGGGCATAGGCAAGTGGAACTCTTGCCAGTTGCGAATGCGGTCTTCGGGCAAGATTTCAGAGGGGGCTTCGCGCAGATGCTCAATAAAGCCAGTTGGTTTTCCCATGGAATTTGTGTTGGAAGTAGAGAACTAAATAGAGAGAGAACTGAATAGAGAGAGATAAGAGACTTCCCCCTCTCTTGGAAGGGGATTCACTTTGGGTAGTAAGCTAAAAGGGGCTAACTACCCCCAACCCTAGCAAGATCGCGAGCGTTTTCTTCAAAAGCGGCAGACATGGCTTCGTCATTGCTTAGGCCAGCGTCTAGCGCTTTTTGAATGTGTTGCAGTACGCGCTTGTAGTCGCGGGGCATCACCTTGACAATCTTGGAAAGGGTAGCTTCCCAGTCGTCTAAAAGAGCGCGTGCTTTGGGGCTGCTGGTATAGTTAACGTGTCGCTGCACGATTGCTTTGAGGTCTGCTTTCTCTTTATCGGTTTCGACTCGCTCTAGGCCGACCATTTCGGTGTTGCAGCGAGAGGCAAAGTCTCCCACCTCATCAAGGACATAGGCCACGCCGCCACTCATCCCCGCCGCAAAGTTGCGACCTGTACGGCCCAAAACAACCGCTTTACCGCCGGTCATGTACTCACAGCCATGGTCACCGATCCCTTCTACAACCGCTTCTACACCCGAGTTACGAACGCAGAAACGCTCTCCGGCCTGACCGTTGATATAAGCTTCACCAGCGGTAGCACCGTAAAAAGCGACGTTACCCGCAACAATATTGTCGGCGGCTACCAAAGGAGAGATCTTAGGGGGATAGACAATTAGCTTGCCGCCGCTGAGCCCTTTACCAAGATAGTCATTGGCATCGCCTTCTAGGGTGAGGGTCATACCGCTGGGGATAAAGGCTCCAAAGCTTTGACCGGCAGTACCTTGAAAGTGAAGCTGCACAGTGTCTTCCGGCAAACCTTCCCAATGTTTCTTTGTAATTTCATTGCCGACAATAGTGCCGACAACGCGGTTGATATTGGTAATCGGCAAGGTGGCTTCAACCTTATCGCCGTTTTCGATGGCGGGCTGGCAAATTTCCAACAGTTTGGTAATGTCGAGAGATTCATCTAGGCCGTGATCTTGGGCTTGGGTGCAGTAGCGACCAACTTCGGGGCCGACTTCTGGCTTATGCAGCAAAGGCGATAGGTCAATGCCTTTGGCTTTCCAGTGGTCGATGGCCTGCTTAGGCGCGAGCATTTCGGTGCGGCCTACCATTTCGTCGAGCGTACGGCAGCCTAGCTGGGCCATGATTTCGCGGGTTTCTTGGGCGATGAACTTCATGAAGTTAACGGTGTAGGCCGGATCACCGTTGAACTTACTGCGCAGGTCTGGATTTTGGGTAGCCACGCCAACCGGGCAGGTGTTGAGGTGGCAAACGCGCATCATGATGCACCCCAAAGTGACCAAGGGCGCAGTGCTAAAGCCAAATTCTTCTGCGCCGAGTAAAGCTGCGATCGCGACATCTCTTCCTGTCTTCATCTGCCCGTCAGTCTCAATCACAATTCGACTGCGCAAGTTGTTGAGTACGAGCGTCTGGTGCGTTTCTGCTAGCCCTAGCTCCCAAGGCAACCCGGCGTGTTTGATCGAAGTCTGCGGCGAAGCGCCCGTACCGCCATCAAAGCCAGAAATTAACACGACATCCGCATGGGCTTTAGCCACCCCGGCAGCGATGGTGCCTACCCCGACTTCGGACACCAGCTTGACGCTCACTCTAGCCTCACGGTTGGCGTTTTTTAGATCGTGAATCAGCTCAGCTAAATCTTCAATCGAGTAAATGTCATGGTGCGGCGGCGGCGAAATCAAACCCACACCAGGCGTAGAATTGCGCACTTTAGCAATCCACGGATACACCTTTTTGCCCGGTAGCTGTCCGCCCTCTCCAGGTTTTGCGCCCTGGGCCATTTTGATTTGAAGCTCTTTGGCCTGAGAAAGGTACAGGCTGTTGACCCCAAAGCGACCAGAAGCGACCTGCTTGATAGCGCTGTTTTTAGAGTCGCCCTGCTCGTTAGTCCAGGTATAGCGATCGGGATCTTCGCCGCCTTCGCCTGTGTTGGAGCGGCCACCGATGCGGTTCATTGCGATCGCCAGCGTTTCATGCGCCTCTTGCGAAATCGAGCCGTAGCTCATCGCCCCAGTCTTAAAACGCTTCATAATCGCGTCAACAGATTCAACCTCTTCAATCGGAATCGAATCTTGCGGCGTAAACTCCAACAGATCGCGCAGTCGGAAGAATTGTTTACCCTGCTCATTTACCAGCGCTGAGTACTTCTTGAACAGCTCGTAGTTACCGTCGCGGGTTGCCTGCTGCAACAGATGAATACTCTGAGGACTTAACAAATGCGCTTCACCGTCTTTTCGCCACTGGTACTCACCACCGACATCTAGCGTAGCCGCGTTGTTACTGCCCGTAGCCACCCAGTTAGGAAAGGCGTGCCGGTGTCGCTGAATCGCTTCGTCGGCCAGCACGTCTAGCCCTACGCCCTGAATTCGAGAAGCCGTCCAGGTAAAGTACTTGCCAATGACCGATTCATTCAGGCCAATTGCTTCAAAAATCTGCGCACCCCGATAGCTTTGCAGCGTCGAAATGCCAATCTTCGCCGCGACTTTAACCACGCCTTTAGTCGCCGCTTTAATGTAGTTTTGGCAGGCTTCTTCTAGCGTGACATCGCGCAGCAGATTCTCTTCTATCATCCGCTGAAACGTCTCGAAAGCCATGTATGGATTAATCGCCCCGCAGCCGTAGCCTAGCAGTACGGCAAAGTGATGAACCTCACGCGGTTCGCCCGATTCGAGCACAATGCCCACGCGGGTACGAGAGCCATTGCGAATCAGATGATGATGCAAGCCCGAGACTGCCAAGAGCGCAGGAATCGGCGCTTTGTTGTAAGCAATGTCACGGTCGGAGAGAATTAATAGCTCGTGGCCAGCTGCGATCGCCTTATCAGCCTCCATGCAGAGCGCTTCTAGCGCGCCGCTCAGCCCTGCTTCTCCCATATCTGGATCGAACAGAATAGGCAGCACCGCCGTCTTAAACTGTGTGTTGTACTTAATCTTGGCTAGCTGTGCGTTCGTAATGAACGGTGTTTTGAGCTGAAGTAAACGACAGCTTTGGGCGGTGGGTTCCAACAGATTTCGCTCAGCGCCAATAGTCGTTTTGGCAGAGGTAATAATGGCTTCGCGAATAGAGTCAATTGGCGGATTGGTAACCTGAGCAAATAGCTGCTGGAAGTAGTTGTACAGCAGCTTTGGCCGCATAGAGAGTACAGGCAGAGGCGTGTCTGTGCCCATAGCGCCAATTGCTTCAACCCCATTTTTGCCCATAGGAGCAAGCAGCATTCGCAGCTCTTCAAAAGTGTAGCCAAAGGCCATTTGCCTTTGAGTTACGGCGGCAGGACTGGTGTCTACAGCAGGCTCTACAGGAGCTGTTGACTCGCGAGATTCTAGCGTCTCTAGCGTCTCTAAATTTTCATCTAGCCAGGCTTGATAAGGCTGCGCGGCGGCAATCTGCTGTTTGATCTCGGCGTCGGGAACGATGCGGCCAGCTTTAGTATCGACTAAGAACATTTTGCCGGGTTCTAGGCGACCCTTTTGCACAACGTCTTCGGGCGGAACCGGCAAGACGCCTGCCTCGGAGGCCATAATTACCCGGTCGTCTTTGGTGACATAGTAGCGGCCAGGGCGCAGGCCGTTGCGATCTAGCACCGCCCCCATTTGCGTACCGTCGGTAAAGGCAATCGAGGCCGGGCCGTCCCAGGGCTCGATTAGGCAAGCATGGTATTCGTAAAATGCCTTTTTCTCAGCGTCCATGGTCTCGTGCCCAGACCAGGGTTCTGGCACCATCATCATTAGCGCGTGTGGCAGCGATCGCCCGCTTAGCGCCAGCAGCTCTAGCGTGTTGTCAAAGATAGTCGAGTCGCTGCCGTCGGTGTTAATCAGCGGCTTGGCTTTTTCTAGATCGTCGCCAAACAGCTCAGAGGTGAACATAGACTGGCGAGCGGTCATCCAGTTGATATTGCCGCGCAGGGTGTTAATTTCGCCGTTGTGAGCAATGTAGCGATAGGGGTGGGCTCTCTCCCAGCTAGGAAATGTATTGGTACTAAAGCGGGAATGGACAAGCGCGATCGCACTTTCCATGTCGGGATCGCCTAGGTCCAGGTAGTACTGGCCCACCTGTACCGGCATCAGCATTCCCTTGTATACAATCGTGCGACACGAAGCACTCGAGATATACCAGTAGCTATCAATCTCCATAATCTGCCGGTGAGCCAGCTTACGCACCAGATACAGCTTCCGCTCTAGCGCCAGTTCATCAGCTAACTCATCTCCGCTCTGGCCCAGGCTGCCACGACCAATAAACGCCTGCTGCATGAAAGGCTCACTGTCCTTTGCTGTCGGCCCCAAAGAAGCGTTGTCGGTCGGGACGTCTCGCCAGCCTAGCACCGCGATCCCAGCGTCAGCGGCAACCGCCTCAAACAGCCTTCGGCCCTTAGCGCGCACCTGGGCGTCTGGGCTAGCATAAGCCATCGCTACGCCATACTGCCCTGCGGCAGGTAGATCAATGCCTTCTGCTTCGGCAACCTTAGCCATAAAGCAGTGTGGCATCTGCATCAATAGGCCTGCACCGTCCCCTGTATTGGGTTCGGCTCCAACCGCGCCCCGATGGTCTAGATTCAGCAAAACGGTTAGGCCCTGCTGCACAATATCGTGAGATGCCTTACCCTTCATCTGGACAACAAAACCGACACCGCAGGCATCATGTTCGTGCTGTGGGTTATAGAGACCTTGCTGAACAGGACCGCTGGGTTTTTGAGGAGACTGGCCTTGCAAGGGTTGGTCTGTGAGGCTATTTACAGGTTGGTCGGAAGGGGCCATTGCAAAAAAAACCGAAAAGATGAGTACTTCAAAGCAAATCAAAGTTGAAAGACCTCTTTCAGCAGTCCCTTATACAAAAGGCACAGGCGAAAGATCATCTAGAGAGGATTATCCACTGCGTAACGAATAATACAATAGACAGGTGGTTTCCTATGAAATCCCGCGCTTACTACCTCGAACGGGCTATACCGAGCGCGACAAATCAGGGATTTTTATTGTCTATTAATAGTAGAGATAGAGTTAACAGCCTTAACAAAAACGATAGATGGCTTAACAAAAGCGGTGTTTTTGTTACAAAGGTAGTCAATTATATCCGTAATCTTTCGGATTTCTTAACAGGCTACTGTGCCGCTCTAAGCATCTTTTTTCAAATTAGACTGCTAGGAATCGTTGAATCACATCGCTGTTGAGCTGGCTGGCCTCACCAGAGTCAACAATGCCACCTTTTTGCATAGCGTAGTAGTAGTCAGCCTGTTGGGCAAAATGCAGATGTTGTTCTACCAAAAGCACTGACATTCCGCTAGTTTCAACAATCTGACGCACAGCATTTTCGATATCGAGAATGATTGAAGGCTGAATGCCTTCCGTGGGTTCGTCTAAGACCAAGAGCTGAGGACGACCCATCAGGGCGCGGGCGATCGCGAGCTGCTGCTGCTGGCCGCCGCTCAAATCTCCACCCATGCGGTTTAGCATCTGCTCTAGCACCGGAAAAAGCTGCAAAATATCTTCTGGGATCTTGGCATTGAGCGGATTACCTTTTTGGTTAGCCTTTGCTTCTAACCCAACTAGCAGGTTCTCTTTGACGCTAAGACGAGGAATAATCTCTCTCCCCTGGGGTACATAGCCGATGCCTAGCTTCGCACGCTTGTTGGTCGGCAACGGCAGCAGCGATTTGCCCTGATAGTCGATACGACCGCTACGAGGTGCTAGCAAACCCATGACAGTTTTGAGCAACGTTGTTTTGCCCACGCCGTTACGGCCAATCAGGCAGACCATTTTACCTGGAGGAACGCTCATGTCTACGTCACGGATGATGTGGCTTTCACCATAATAGACATTCAGACCAGAGATTTTGAGGGTAGAAGCGCTTTGGACTGGTGCAGGGTTGGGTAGCGTAGTGGTTCGGGTCATAGCGGTTTACAGAACAATTTGTGGAGCAATTTGCTGTAGAACGGTGGGTAAGGAAAAGAAGTCTGGCGAGTCTCAACGCATGCTAGACAGCCAACGTTCTACAGGCGTTCTACAGGCGTTCTACAGAAGTCAGAATCAGGCCGCATCGGGATCGCCCAAATACACCTTAATTACCCGTGGGTCGCTTTGAATTTCGTCCATTGTGCCTTCACACAGCACGCTGCCTTCGTGCAGCACGGTCACTTTGTTCTGCTGCGCAATTTGCCGCACAAATTCCATATCATGCTCAATCACAATCACGCCGTGACTCTCTGCCAAAGAAAGCAACAGATCGCCAGTGCGCGCTGTTTCTTCGTCTGTCAGGCCCGCAACGGGTTCATCAACTAGCAATAGATCGGGCGATTGGGCAACTAGCATACCGATTTCTAACCACTGCTTTTCGCCGTGCGACAGTAGGGCCGCAGGCGTATCGGCCTTGGCGGTTAGGCCGATGGTCTGTAGCAGTCCGCCAACCGTTCGCGCTTCAGTCTTGGGCGTAGGCTTAAAGAGCGTGTGCCAAACTGTTTTAACGCGGTTACAGGAGAGTTCTAGGTTCTCTCTAGGAGTGAGATTTAGATAGACTCGCGGGGTTTGGAACTTGCGGCCAATGCCGAGCCGAGCGATCGCATGTTCTGGCATCGACCGAATGTCTTTGCCCTTAAACAGCGCTCTGCCTTCGGTTGGCTGCACCTTGCCGGTAATCACATCTAGAAAGGTCGTTTTTCCGGCACCGTTAGGACCGATAATCACGCGCAATCCCCGCTCGCCTAGCTTAAAGTTGAGTCCGTTAATCGCTTTGAAGCCAGAAAAGCTGACTGTAACGTTTTCAATTTCTAGCAGCGGTGGCGCTGTTGCCACAGTAGTTGTCATGGTTATCAATTTTCTCCTGATTTTAGGCTCGCGCTCGTCTCTAGGCCGGACGGTGTAGCGGTAGGATCAACAGGACTAGCAGGACCAGCAGGGCCGTATTGGTCAGCCTCCTGGCGAATTGTTTCGTCGATTTCTAGGCGAGGGTAGGTGGCAACAACGGGTGGTTTTCCCCAGAGCGATCGCAAATCATCTCTCGCTCGATACCGCAGCCAGCCAATAATACCGTCAGGTAAAACCGTCACCACAATCAAGAACAGCGCGCCTTGGAAAAACAGCCAGATCTCAGGATATTGCTCACTGAGCAGAGCCCTTCCCCAGTTGACTGCCAGCGCGCCGATAATCGCACCGATCAGCGAAGCCCGTCCGCCTACCGCCACCCAGATCACCATCTCAATCGAGAAGGCGATGTCCATATACTGCGGCGAAACAATGCCGGACTGCACGGTATACAGCGCCCCCGCCACGCCAGCGATCGCACCCGAGACGGCGAAGACTAATACCTTAAAAGCTGTCGGGTCGTAGCCAGAGAATCTTACTCGGTTCTCATCATCGCGAATCGCTACCAGCATCCGCCCAAAGCGCCCGCTGGTGAGCCAGCGACAGAGCCCGTAGGCAAGTGCCAAAAGGACGACCGTAGCGCAGTAGAAGTAAAACTGCATTACGTTGCCGCCAACCGAAAGCCCAAACAGATCAGCAGTATCTGTTTTGAGACCATTAGTGCCGTTGATCAATTTCTGCTGGCCGTTGAAAAAGTTAAAAAAGACGACCAGCGCAGCCTGCGTCAGAATTGAGAAATAAACGCCTCGTATTCGATTGCGAAAGACGAGATAGCCCAACAGTCCTGCGATTAGCGCAGGAACAACGACTAGGGCAATGAGGGTAAATGGCAGTGAGTAAAAGGGTCGCCAAAACCAGGGCAGTTGAGAAACACCGTAGAGGCTAAAAAACTCAGGGATCGATCCTTCTAGCAGCGATTGTAGCTGCAAGTTCATGGCCAGCGCGTAGCCGCCTAGCGCAAAGAAGATGCCGTGGCCCAGACTTAGAAGGCCGGTAAATCCCCAGATGAGATCAATGCCGAGCGCCACAATCGCTAGGGATAGAAAGCGGCCTAGCAGGCCCAAGCGAAACCCCGAAATCATCAGGGGAACCAGGAAAATGAAAATAAGTGCGATCGCAACAACAATCAGCACCTCCCATCTTTTGCTCAGACCTTTTGAGACAGCTCGGGTTGAAACACCAGTTCCTACGTCTGGTGCAGCGTCTGATCCAACATTGGATTTAGTATTTGATTTAACATCTGGTTTGATATCTGACATACGCTACACCTCCGCCGAGCGGCCTTTAGGCGGAAACAGCCCCGCTGGCCGTATCTGCAAGAACAGGATAATCAACACAAAGACCATTACCTTGGCCATACTCGTCGTCGCAAAAAAATCGAAAAACCCCGTCAGCGGCTGGGCCCAATCGGCTGTCAGCAGGCGGACCATCGTACCAGAGCCCAGCAGGTAGGTCACAACGCCGATGCCCAGCGCCGCAATCACGCTGCCGAGCAAGTTGCCAACGCCGCCAACGACTACCACCATAAAAGCATCCACGATGTAGTTCACCCCTAGATTGGGGCCTACTGAACCAAGTAGCGTCACTGCAAACCCGGCGACACCGGCTAGCCCAGAACCCAAGGCAAACGTCACCGCGTCAACTTGCGCAGTTGGAATGCCAAGGCAAGCGCTCATATCGCGGTTTTGAGTGACTGACCGAATGCGCAAGCCCCAGGCTGACTTCTGCAAAAACAAATACACGCCTAAGAGGCACAGCAGCGTCAGACATATAATAAAGAGGCGAGAAGCGGGAAACTGTATCGTATCGGTCACCGGTACACTGCCCTGTAGCCAGTTAGGTGCTGTGACATCAACATTGCGCGTGCTAAACCACGGACGGGCCAGCTTGTCGTCATTGTTGAGAAAGCTGCCAAAGAACCAGGCGATCGCGCCCGATAGCAAAAACAATCCCGTATTCACCAAATTCTGACGAGACGGCGCCACCCGAGCAAACTTAGCCAGCAGCCATTTACCGCCAAAGAACAGCGCACAAAATGCTATCAGGCCCACCAGCATACTCCAGCTAACGCTGCGAACAAACTGCCGCAAAATCAGGCTAACGCCCCAAGTCGCCAGCAGAGTTTCTAGCGGTCTACCGTACAAAAAGCGAATGACACCGCGCTCTAGGGCCAGTCCTACCAGCGCGGCTACTACAAACGCCAGCGGAATCGCCGCCCAAATATACAGGCCTTGCAAGTCACTACCTAAATACGACTTAAAGCCGTTTTGCACCACATAGGTGGTATAGGCGCCCAGCATCATTAGCTCACCGTGGGCCAAATTGATCACGCCCATCAGACCAAATACAATAGCTAGCCCCAACGCTACGATTAGCAGCACCGTTCCAATACTCACTCCGTTGAACAGAGTGGTGATCAAGGTATCTATCACAACTGTTTTATTTCCTCACTGTCTTGTGGCTATCTCGCTCTATCAAGTGCTGTTCTCTTAAGTGCTGTTCTTAGGTAAAAGCGCCGTTCTTATGTATAAGCGCTTTTGTCTGCGTTTTACTGGTCTGCGTTTCGGATCTGCATTCAATTGAAGAAGGGCGGCAGATCAATGCGATCGCAGCCCTTCTTCTAGTTCATGAATTAAACATTCACCTAACTAATTGACGAAACATCTGAGAGACGTTTGAAATCCCTTTAACGATGAAACTTCAATCCGAAGATTCTAGATTTTGCCTAGATTTTGTACTTACCGCCCTTAGCCGCGTCAGACCAATCGCAGGCGAAGCCTTTGGTATCTGGAACATATTGATTCCAAGGCACAGGATCTACAGGTGCGTCTGTAGAAGAAACAATCTCGAACAGTCCATCTTCACGAATTTCGCCAATTCGAACTGTCTTAGAAATATGGTGATTTGGCTCCATTGTCACCTGACCTTCTGGCGCAGCAAAGGTCTGACCATAGGCAGCTTCACGCACCGCCGGAATATCAGTTGTGCCCGCCTGCTCTACGGCCTGTTTCCACAGATACACCATGATGTAAGCAGCTTCCATCGGGTCATTCGTTACTCTGTCTTCTCCGTACTTAGCCTTAAAGTCAGCAACCCACTTCTCGTTCTCAGGGCTCTCAACCGTTTGGAAGTAGTTCCAAGCCGCATAGTGACCTACTAAGAACTCAGGCCCAATCTGGCGAACTTCTTCTTCAGCGATACTTACAGACATCACTGGGTATTGATCTGGTCCCATGCCAGCACTCTTTAACTGTTTGAAGAAGGCAACATTACTATCACCGTTCAAGCTGTTAAAGATCACGCCGCCGTCGGGCAGTGCCTGCTGAATCTTCTCAATGATCGGTGTTACTTCGGTATTGCCCAAAGGTAGGTAGTCCTCACCCACTGTGGTTCCACCGTTCGCCTTTAGCTGCTCTTTAATAATATTGTTAGCCGTACGCGGGAAAACATAGTCAGAGCCGACCAAGAAGAATTCCGTGCCTCTGTTTTCTAGCAGCCAGTCCACCGCAGGCTCAATCTGCTGGTTAGGCGCAGCGCCCGTGTAGAAAATGTTCTTTGAACACTCTTGGCCTTCATACTGTACTGGGTACCACAGCATGTGGTCTTTTTCTTCGAACACTGGCAGCACGGCTTTGCGGCTAGCAGAGGTCCAGCAGCCGAAGACAACCGCGACTTCGTCCTGATCAATTAGCTTTTCAGCTTTTTCCGCGAACGTAGGCCAATCAGAAGCACCATCTTCTTTCACGGCAACAATTTGCTTGCCTAGAACGCCGCCTGCTGCGTTGATTTCCTCAATAGCGAGCTCTTCAGCATCTACAACAGTGGTTTCACTAATTGCCATCGTGCCACTCAAAGAGTGTAAAATGCCGACCTTAATGGTGTCTCCGCTGTCACCACCTGTTGCCGCTGGCTCACTGCCTGCATCCGTCGCAGCCGTGTCATCAGCAGCAGGTGCACAGGCCTTTAAAAATACGCTGGCACCCGCTGCTGCGGTACCATAAGCCAAAAATTTGCGTCTACCCAGTCTTGCCATCGTTGTTCTTTATACTCTCTAAAAATCGCGCTGAAAAAGGTTACACCAAAGGAATCACACTGAGGCCATACGTTAAAGGCACCGCTTTCACAGCGTTTTCTTCTAATGGTTACGTCAGTGCCCAGAACAGCCTGTGTCGCCATCCCTCTCATCTGGCTTAGTCGTCATCTGAGGCGTCATCGTCTAGCTGTCGTAACTAATCCACACAAGAATAAGGCAAAACCGGCTGTCTACTGGTGCTTATACTGAATTTGAAGCTATCCTATGCCTCCGGCCTGTCGCTGGTTGTATCATTCAATACAAAAATGGCTGTGGTCGAACAAAGCAGCGCACGTCCAGACGCTGCCACGCATTTATTACAATTTTGTCACTTTTGCTTCTCTCCGCTTTTGCTTCTTACTGCGCTATAACCTGCCGTGTAAGTCGCAAAGTTTGAGTAGAGTTTGAGCAGAGTTTGACCGCTGATATGAAGCTAGAACAAGAAATATCGCTGTGCCATAGGTAACACTGCGGCAGGCTCACAGGTAAGCAGTTTGCCATCAACGCGTACTTCAAAGGTCTCTGGGGAAACTTCAATATTAGGCATACAGCCGTTGAGTTTTAGATCGGTCTTTTTGACTTTACGCGTATCGAATACTGGCTGAATACGCGTCGGGTCGAGCCCCACTTGATCGGCGATGCCGTTTTCATAGGCCGCTTGAGAGACAAAGGTATAGGCAGTGCTAGTGATCGCACCCCCATAGCTGCCAAACATAGGCCGCATATGCACGGGCCCTGGCGTCGAAATACTGGCATTGGCATCGCCCATTTGCGCCCAAGCGATAAAGCCTCCTTTCACCACCATCTCCGGCTTGACGCCAAAGAACGCCGGACTCCACAAGCAGAGATCTGCCAGCTTGCCTACTTCAACCGAGCCGACGCAATGAGAAATTCCGTGCGCCAAGGCTGGGTTGATGGTGTACTTAGCCACATATCGTTTAGCGCGATAGTTGTCGTGGGTTTCGCTCGTATTCTCTGGGTTTGGCAGCCGCCCTTTTTGTACCTTCATTTTGTGCGCCGTCTGCCAGGTGCGCGTTACCACCTCACCTACTCGGCCCATCGCCTGCGAGTCGGAGGCCATGATGCTAAATGCGCCCATATCATGCAGCAAATCTTCTGCGGCAATAGTTTCACGACGAATGCGCGACTCGGCAAATTTTACATCTTCAGGAATGTTCTTATCTAGGTGGTGGCACACCATTAGCATGTCTTTATGCTCGTCAAAGGTGTTGATGGTGTAGGGCCGTGTGGGATTTGTTGAAGCGGGCAGAACATTATTAAGTGCGCACACTGTGAGAATATCGGGCGAGTGTCCACCGCCCGCCCCTTCGGTATGAAAGGTGTGAATCACCCGGTCTTTGAAGGCAGCTATGGTAGTTTCAACAAAGCCAGATTCGTTGAGTGAGTCCGTATGAATCGCCACCTGCACGTCATACTGGTCGGCAACGTTGAGGCAGCTGTCAATCGCGGCGGCAGTCGTACCCCAGTCTTCGTGTAGCTTTAGTCCCATTGCTCCGGCCATGACCTGCTCGACTAGGGCCTGCGGTTGACTGGCGTTGCCCTTACCCATGAAGCCTAGGTTCACCGGAAAGGCTTCAGCGGCTTCGAGCATACGGTGGATGTTCCATGCGCCGGGGGTGCAGGTGGTGGCCAGGGTGCCGGTTGCAGGGCCCGTGCCGCCACCGAGCATAGTAGTGACACCCGATGCGATCGCGACTTCTATCTGCTGCGGACAGATAAAGTGAATATGCGAATCAATCGCTCCCGCTGTTAGAATTTTGCCTTCGCCCGCAATAATCTCTGTGCCAGGGCCAATAATGATATCTATATTGTTTTGCGTATAGGGGTTGCCCGCTTTACCAATCTGCGCAATCTTTCCATCCGTGATGCCGATATCGGCTTTCACCACGCCCCACCAGTCTAAAATCAGCGCATTAGTAATCACGGTATCAACCGCCCCATCCGCCCGAGAGATAGGCGACTGTCCCATCCCATCGCGGATAACTTTACCGCCGCCAAACTTCACTTCGTCGCCGTAGTAGGTGCCGCCGTAGGTTGTCAGATCTTGTTCTACTTCTAAGAACAAGTCGGTATCGGCTAGGCGAATGCGATCGCCCACCGTCGGCCCAAAGGTATCAGCGTAGTCGCGGCGGCTAATATAGTTACTCATCTTTTCAATGACCGGGAATTAAGATCTAGGCAAATAGGACTGCAGTTAGGCTGTAACTAGGTCGCAAAACCTCGAGAGCGTAGAACCTCGAGAGCGTAGAACCTTCTTAAAGGACAAGACAAACCTAGCTATTGAAGCAATATATAATGAACCTGACCAAACAAGATAGTCAAGGGATGGCGATCGCCCTTCTTTCTACCGCGACGTGGGCAACCGCAGGCATTTTTATCCGCTGGCTGCCGGGCTGGTCACCGTTTTCCATTCTCTCTGGGCGCTTTTCTGTGGCCACGCTGGCGCTACTGCCAGTTGTTTTATCTCCTAATCTTCGCCCCGAGTTTTTTCGTGCCTTGCGATCGCCTTCTATTTGGGGGCTTAGCCTACCGATGATCGGTGGGTTCTTGTTAGGCACGACGGCGTTTCAAATGGCGCTTGTGGGGGAAATAACGCTGCTGTTGAGTACGCCACCAATTTTTGTGGTTGCGTACAAACTGTTCGCCAGAGTTCGCATTCATAGAAATGAGGGAATAGGAACATTACTAGCGATCGCAGGTGTTGCACTGATCTCATTGCCTCAGCTGTCGATGGGTTCGGGTGTATCTGGTCTTGGCGCATCTGGTTCTGGTGCGTCCTGGCAGACGATAACAGGATATCTTTTTGCCCTGAGCGCGGCGGCTTTGCTTGCTGTTTATACGATTTGGTATGGCGCGATCGCTCGTCGCGGCAAAACCTTTCGATCGATCAACGTTGTTTTTGTCACTTGCTTAGTGGGCTGTGTTCTCTCTTCTATCTACACGGTGATGTTCTCTGATTCGGCTGGGCTCACCGGATTAGACCAGCAGTCTATGCTAGTAGTGCTGGGATTGGGGCTTCTTCCTACCGCTACGTCTACCCTGTGCTACACCATTGCCGCTCAGCGCCTGCCGACAATCTTAGCCGCTGCTATTCTCCTTACAGAACCTATGTTTGCCGTTTTGTTTGCATCGGTACTTTTTAAAGAAATTCCGTCCTTTTGGTTTGGGTTTGGCAGTTGCTTCGTGCTGTCAGGGTTACTCTTTATTGCGAGAGGCGCTGAACAAAAGTCATAGGTTTTCTAGCGAATTTTCTAGCAAAAGCTTTTCTTTCTCTATTGTTCAACTCGGCTGGTTGACTTAACTGTTCTACTTAACTAGTTGACTTACAAACTGTTTAACTTGAAAACAATCGGCGAGAAAGCTTAGCCTGCTGCATCTGGGCAATATCGATTAGCGGCGTACAAGACCACATTTCATCTAGCGATCGCGTGGGTGCATCCTGACAGACCATCGCCATATCATCAGCGATCGCCCGTCTCACCTGCTGCGCCTGCAAGTGTCCGGTTGTCCCTAGCCGTATGGCCGCGCCTAGCAGTCCGGTAACAAAGCCGTGCACAAACGCTACTATTGCCTCCCGCTGAGATAGCCCGGCGACCTGCGCGACCGCTGCAAACACTACTGGCTGCAGGCAATTTATCTCACCTTTAGCCGTTTGTGCAGCAAGCTGATCTAATTGTGAATGTGGCCAAGTCTTACTAGCAACCATCAGCAGTGCCCGCCCACTTTGGCGCTGAGCAACGCGCGTTTTCTCAATCGCAGTCTGAGCAAACAGGCGGGCATCGATATCTGTGATCGCGCTCAAATCATCACAGGCACTCGCCGTATGCGCGTGGCCAAGCGCCACCAAATCAGTGCTACCCACTTTATTGCACAGTAGCAATCGCACAAAGCTTTCGACATCTTCAGCGCTGTTCATTTGTCCACTTTGCACCAAGCTTTCTAAACCATGAGAGAGCGTATACGCGCCTGATGGAAAAAACGAGTCTGCAAGTTGCATTAAAACAAACTGTTGGGCGATCGCATCGGTCATATCAGAACTCTCTCAAAAACTGCTGAAGATATAAAACGACTGCGCCATTTCTCCATTCTTGATGAGGAATAATATTCTTAGGAATGGTGGTGATGAACATCAGCAGTATCAACAAAATCTTCCAAATTATCAGCTGACCTAAACTCGTAGCCAATCTGTAAACCTTCTATCGCGAAGGTTTCTGTCATAGTGCGAAGCGTAGATTCCATCGCAGCAGCATCTGAGACTAGCGCTACGTAGAGCACTTCACCTTTTACAACAATCGGCCAGTGCTGATTTCCCAAGGCATGACCTAGTCGGACTAAGGCGATCGCCCAATTGCTCACCCCCGCCTCAAACTGCAGCGTCATTACCTGCTGCTGCTGAATGCTGATTATCACCAAATAGTTGTTCTTCGAGAGAAACACATCGCCATCGCGTAGCAGCCAATCGCGCGTTTTTACAATGCCCACAGCTTGGCCTGTAGCAGTGTGGGTGAGGATACGGCCTTTAGTGCGATCGCCTAGTTCAATCGACACGTTCCAGCAGCAGTTGTTTTCCTTAGCCTGCGCGACTCGCTGAGCTAGATCCGCGCGCTCACTCACGTTGCCTAAATAGGTTTCAGCCAGCTCAGTTCGCATCTTCGGCGGTATCTTCATTACAGTGAATAAGGCAGCACCGCCTCCCCCCGTAGCTTTCTCACACAGTTTACTGCGGCTTTGAAGCAATCCTGTATCTCTCGCGTTGTCTTAGCCGTTGCTCGTACAAACAGCCCTCTTTCACCTATGCCTTTCTCACTTGGCAACACAGAACTCGCTAATCTAAGAGAACGTTCTTTCCCTGCGAGGGCGTCGATTTGAGCACTTAGCGCCGACAAGTTTTCTCTAGTTGCGATCGCCGCCGGCAGCACCAGCACTAGCGTCCCGAACACAGACCCGCCTGAAAACAGCGCATGTTGTGCAAATCTGTTTTCCTTACCTAGCAGCTTCATCGATTCGGTAAACCAGATTTGTCCGTTGGGCGATCGCAAACGCAGCCGACTGAAGTACTGGCGAAACTGATAGGACTCTCCTCGCGCTAGCCGTCCTGGCAAAATAATCTCAGCTAGGCTCAGCGCGGCTGATGAGGATAAAACAATCTCGGCAGTCTGTTGCAAAGCCGAATCTGCAAAGAGAATCAGGGGCTCAGGAAGAAACTCTAGCGTAGCGCGATCGCCTACTTCAACGCTATAACTTACCGTAGCCGCAGACTTCTCGGCAGCAACCGCCTTAGGCATCGTATGGACCTTTGTTGCCGACTGATCGGCCAAATAAAGCTGAGCGCCTGCCGCTAGCCGAAGAGAAATGCCCAGCGTATCACCTGCTAGCAGTCCTGGGGAAGTATTCATTCGATAGAGATAGGCCCGGTTCGCGGATGCCAAGCTTGCATTTTCCTCTAGCCGAAAAACAGGTGAAACACTTAGCGGGTAGGCCATGTAGCGATCGCTTAAAACCGTCTTCCCCTCAGTGTTGCACTTCAGCTTCAGCGCAAGCTGTTCTATTGCAGGGTCTATCGCAGGCATATCTGCAACATCAGGTGAGGCGATATCAGAGAGCAACGTTATCCACCACTTCTAATTTTTCTGGCTGCTGAGCAAACAACAGCGTTTCTTGTATAAATGCAACAACCTCATCTAGGCCTTCTGAGGTTTTGCAATTGGTATACACAACCGGCCTACCTTGCCGATATTGCGCACTCTGCAACTGCATCAGATCCAGATCTGCTCCCACATACGGGGCCAGATCTACCTTGTTGATTACGGCCAAATCTGACTGCACAAATCCCGGCCCGTTCTTACGAGGAATATCGTCGCCCGCGCCCACATCGATCACAAACATATAAGCATCCACTAGCTCATAGCTAAACGTAGAGGCCAAATTATCGCCACCGCTCTCAATCAAAATTAGATCGAGCTGCGGAAACAACAACTCCAAATCTTGTACCGCGAGCTGATTCATCGTCGGATCTTCTCGAATCGCCGTATGCGGACAGCTTCCTGTTTCCACGCCAATCACCCGTTCAGCCGGTAAAAAGCCCTTACGCTTTAGCCGATCAGCATCTTCACTCGTCAGCAGGTCATTGGTCACAACCGCCACCTCAACCCCTTGCGCCAGCAGCATCGGCACAATTCCTTCTATCAAAGCTGTTTTACCACTGCCAACCGGGCCACCAATTCCTAAACGAGCTGCTGATTTTGGCATTTTCTTTGCCTCTGACCATTATTTGGAGGCTTTTTAGAGACTAATTTTGTAACTACTCAGGCTGAAATATAGGCAGAACAGGACTGCCTGTAAACGAGCTTTTCAGCGCTTCGAGAACGGAGAAGCCCTGCTTTCTCAGCGTCGAGATATAGCCGCGAATACGACAGAATTGTTGGCTTCCTGTCACCGCCCGAAAACAACCCGATATCTTTTGTTTGAGCTTCATCATGCGCACATCGCGCTCAGCTTGATTGTTATCAAAAGGCACCCGAAAGTCGAACATGAAGGCTAGGACAGCCGTGTCATGTAGGTCAAGTCGGTCGAGTAGATTCTTAGGAGGTGATTGCTTCACACGCCCTCTTTTTTTCGGCGCGTTTTCATCGACAAGTGGCGGTGGATTCGCCTCAAACCCTGTGGCCAGTATCGTTTGATATTTCATCTCAAAGTCGTTGAGCTGTCCGGCGCTCAACACCTTTTCTCCCGCTACTTTGGCGATATCTACTTGGGCTTTGATATCGCAAAGAAGTGTCATCATATCTTCGGCCCACGGTTGCTCATAACGCTCAACGATAAACCGCAGTTCGCGCAGATGATGTGCATTGCACAGGCTGTGAGCGCAGTCATAGCCAAAGTAACTTTGCCAGCCATCGTGGACACTGATGCCGTTAAAGTTCGCTAGCACGTCCATCTCGTCAATCGCGACGCGGCCTCGCTTAGCATGTACGAAGTAGTAAGTCAGCTGAGCGGTTGAGGCTACATGCAACCACCACAGCTTACTGTTAACGCGCAGGCCGGTTTCGTCACAATGCATCACGGCTGCGGCTTCAAGACCGGCTTTAATCTGCGCCTCGACGGGGGCGAGCTGCTCAAAGCATTTCTCCCTCGCGTTGTATAACGTCCCTTCTGAGACCTCAAAACCGAACACTTCGCGCAGCACTTCTCGGGTTCTATCAGACGGCAACAACTGCGCGTTCATCAAGTACACCATCAACCCTCTGACACCATTGCCATATTGAATCCGGCTGTTCACTTCGCCTGGAAACGCGGCTCGGCTAATCGTCTGGCACTGCTCGCAGCATTTGACTTCGCCTTGATGTTCAATGACCTGCAATCTCAATGAGGGCAACTCATGAACCTGCCGCCTGTCATGCGCTATCACGACTGCGGCTCGCAGCGATGCGCCGCAACCCTGACATTCCTCGACCGGGTGCCTCACGACCTCATCAACTTGCTCACGCCACTCCAGGGTGCTGCCGGGATGTCCCTTCTGACCACCGCTAGGACGCTCACTCTTGTTTCGCAGGCTTTTTGTCCGTTTGCCAAACCCATCGCCTGACGGGGGCTTACTGCTGTTGCGGCTATTCTTCTTTTGCTTATCTTCTAGTGCTTTTATCCGCTTCTCTAACGCTACATGGTGTGCGACTAGCGCTTCTACAGACTCTAGATGTTGTTGCGTAAGACCTTCAACCAACGCAATCACCGCCGCCTCGCCTGCTCGATAGACCGCCTGAATCTCTTCACGGCTAATGCTTTGCTTTGGCACTGCTTTACTCAAAACGGCTGGCTCTACTCTCGGCTATTTTCATCCAAACACTAGCGCTGATTGACCTCTATGCTCTTTTATTTCAGAAAATATTAAGCCTGAGTAGTTACCTAATTTTTTCGGAAGACCGTATTTCGAAGACTGTATTTTGAAGACTACTACCTAAGATCTGCGCCATTGTACTTATCGTTAAAGCCGTAAATCTCTTGGCTGCCGCCGTACGGCACTAGCTCCACTTCCTTCTCATCCCCAGGCTCAAACCTGACCGCCGTTCCCGCCGTAATATTCAGCCGCATTTTCTTCGTCTGTTCTCGGTCAAATTCTAAACCGTCATTCACTTCATAAAAGTGAAAGTGAGAGCCTACTTGAATCGGGCGATCGCCCACATTGCGCACCACTATCGAAATCACCTCACGCCCCTGGTTCAGCTCAATCATCTCTGAACTGCCTGGAATAATTTGACCCGGAATTAAGGGTATGGAATCAGCGTTGTCTTGTGTGTACATCGTTATTATGGGACGTTGCGACCGCCTGTAAAGTTCTAGTTGTCTGCAAAGTTCTGATTGTCTGCAAAGTTCTGATTATCCACGGGAAAGAAAACCAGGCCATTTTTGTAGTCGAGCTATTCCGCAATGGGATTGTGAACAGTCACCAGCTTTGTTCCGTCCGGAAAGGTGGCTTCTATTTGCACCTCTTTCACCATCTCAGGAATGCCTTCCATCACATCCTCGCGCGAAAGTAGGGTCGTACCTTCACTCATCAGCTCGCTAACCGTTTTGCCATCGCGAGCCCCCTCCATGATAGCCGCCGAAATATAGGCTACCGCTTCTGGATAGTTTAGCTTTACGCCCCTTTCTTTACGCCTTTCGGCAACTAGCGCCGCTGTAAAAATCAATAGCTTATCTTTTTCTTGAGGCGATAACAGCATGACTCTTGATCTTCTCCTAACACACGTGGTCAGCTCTATTGCTTTGTCACTTCATTATTCTATTTAGCTGAACGCGATCGCCTGCTTCTATCGTCATGAATATTGTTGTGATGTTGTGAGCGTTCTTTTTAAGAATTACGAAGAAACTAAGCTGTATATACAGCTCTGTAAAGCTTTCTAGCCATTTGACCATCTATTTCAAGAAAAAGGGTGACAATCCGATTAGTTATTTCCCTTATCATCCATTTCTTTATTGCCATCAAAGAGGATTAAACCATGCCTGAAATGATTGCCAATGTATCCGCAGATACGGGTCGAAAGCCGCAGCAAAGGATCCCGTTACAAAAGCTATACGAAGAGCTAGCAAATATCGACAAAATGGAGCTGGCGGCAAGCGCAAAATGTCGCGAGCAGGCTCAGCAGGTACTAGCCAACCCTGGCATCAGCCTAAACTGGAGAGATGCGATCGCCGAACGCCTGCACGAAGCTAACCATACCCTCGGTATCAAAACTGTTACCGGAGACGACAGCTATTAGCTAGCTTTGCCTACTGGTGATCGCTAACTCAACAGGTATCCAACCGATATCGACTAGGCCACCCCAGCTAGAAGTTTACTCAGCTAAGGTGGCCTGTTATTTTCTTCATCGTTTTTCCTAGGTTATCCGAAGCTTCGATCGACTGAAGCTTTGACCACTCGAAGCCAAGACTTCAGATCTCTAAAACTTCAGTCGAAAGCGATAGTTTGCTACCGACTCTACTAGGCCAATCGCAATAAAATTCGTCAGCAGCGCCGATCGCCCATAGCTCATCCACGGCAGCGGAATTCCAGTAATCGGAGCGAGCCCTATTGTCATACAGATATTGACGATCGCCTGAAATACAATCATTGACAGTACACCTACCGCCAGCAGCGAACCAAAGTTATCCTTCGCGTTCTGCGCAATCATGACTAGCCGCAAACAGATTAGCCAAAAAGCCAGCAGTAGGGCTATTCCGCCTACAAACCCTAACTCCTCACCTACCGCCGAGAAAATAAAGTCCGTATGCTGCTCAGGAATAAAGCTGAGCTGCGTCTGCGTTCCGTGAAAAAGACCGCGCCCCCAAAGCTCACCTGCACCGATGGCAATCCGCGACTGAATGAGGTGGTAACCACCGCCTAGCGGATCTTTATCTGGATCTAAAAACAGAATCAAGCGATCCTTTTGATAGTCCCTCAGTAGGCTCCACATCACATCGCCTAGCTTGCCCGAGACCGCGTTAATCGCTACGGCAACCGCTGCACTGTAAATCGACCACCAGGGCAGCGAAAAGTAGGCTATCACGCCCATCGCCACTACCCAGCCAATCCACACAGGCATCGACACGTGAAACACGATGGCTGAAACTAGCGGCGAGATCATTAGTATTAGCCAGCCTGGATTCGTGCCGCTCCAGTACAGCATGCCAAGCGTAATCGCACCAAACACTAAGGAAGTTCCCAAATCCGGCTGCAAAAACACCAACGCCCACGGAACCGCCGTAATGCCCAGTGCTCGTAACATGCCCCAGAGCGTCGGCGCATCGCGGTCTTTAAGCGTCGCCGCTAGTGTGATAATCGCCCCTAGCTTGGCGAATTCAGACGGCTGTACGTTAAAACCAAATACAGAGATCCAGCGCTGTGCACCAAGCCCTTCTGTACCAATGACCATCACCGCTATCAAAGATGCGATCGTCGCCCCATAGATGATCCAGCGCCATTGCAGCAGCACTTCATAGCGACTGCGAGCAATCCAAAGTGCTAGCACCATGCCGATTGCTCCTAGCACCGCGTGATTAATCGCAAAGCTAGTTTGACCGGTGTATTTTTGGGTGCTTCCAATCAATACGCTAGCAAAGATGGTGACCCCCACTGGCAGCATAAACAGCAGCCAGTCGACGCCTTGCCATCCCTGAATTAATTTTTTCCAGCGCCGCTGCACCAGTGAGGAGGATGAATAAGTTGTCATGATTTTATGCGGAGAGCTGAGCTAAAGAGTTAGGGATATGTGGACAAAACTGATCGAAGGGTTATGTCAGGGCAGCTACAGAAATTTTGGCTGCCGTTTTTTTAGCAATATCCATCAAGGCGATCGCAGAAGCCGACTCGGGCGCAGAGAGCACAATTGGCAAACCCTGATCGCCACCGACACCTACCGGCATTTCTAGTGGCACCCTGCCTAATAAGTCCACACCTAGCTCTGCTGCTGCTTTCTCGCCTCCATCCGTCCCAAAAATGGCATACGTCTTATCTGGCATATCGGGTGGAATAAAATAGCTCATGTTTTCAACTAAGCCCAAAATCGGTACATTTAGCTGCTCAAACATCTTTAGGCCGCGCCGCGCATCTGAGATGGCCACCGCCTGAGGCGTCGTCACAATGACCGCGCCCGCCATAGGGACTGCCTGCGCCAGCGTTAGCTGTGCGTCCCCTGTCCCCGGCGGCATATCTACCACCAAATAGTCCAGCTCGCCCCACTGCACCTGATACAAGAACTGACGAATCACCCCGTTCAGCATTGGGCCGCGCCACACCACCGGCTGATCGCGATCAATTAAAAAGCCCATTGAGACCATCTTTACCCCGTGGTTAAAAGCAGGCTCTAACACCTGCTCGCCCGCTTGGTCTCGAACGGTGACATTGGCCTCACTTAAACCCATCATCATTGGGGCATTAGGACCATAGATATCAGCGTCTATCAGACCCACTTTGGCACCCGTTTTGGCCAAGGCTACCGCTATGTTAATAGCGACGGTGCTTTTGCCTACACCACCTTTGCCACTAGTAACCGCCAGGATATTTTTCACCCCGTCAATGCCAGTGCGGTCTGGTAAGGGCTTTTGCTGCGGCGTTTCAGCCGTGATTTCTATCTCCACGGTTTCAACACCGGGCAGCGTGCGGATCGCCTTCTCACAGTCTTCTCGAATGAACTCACGCAGTGGGCAAGCTGGCGTTGTCAGCACTAGCGTAAAGCTCACATCTTTGCCCGCCACCTTGACGTTGCGAATCATGTTGAGGGCCACCAGGCTCTTCTGTAGCTCTGGGTCCTGAACAGGTTTGAGCACCTCTAAGACAGATTCGGTGTCAAGTGTTTTAATCATGTTTAAAGGGGGATGTGTTTGCAGCATAAGGACGCTGTGCTTATCAGTGCGCTTGTTTATAAAGCGACTTCAAAATACTAGCGCGAGGCGATCTGGTTTTGGAAAGATATCTGGCGATCGCTAGAAAATATCGGCGCTGAAAAAACATCAGCGTTTATCGGTGCTGAAGAAATGCTACCAGCTTCGGCATAAGGGCTTCGGCATAAGGGCTTCGGCATAAGGGCTTCGGCATAAGGGCTTCGGCAAAAAGTATCTAGCTTTGGTGACCGGGTGCCGCAGCGTACCGCAGCGCGCTAAGGTGATGCCGTCGAACTACTGAGCCGCTTTTTCTGCTGCCTGAACTTCGGCTGCTTTAACCAAGGCGATCGCTACCTGAGTAATTCGCGACTTAACCACAGGCCAGACTATCGGCGACAGCCACCCGCTAAGAGTAATAGAGTACATAACGCAGGCGCCATAAAGGGTCGAGACAATTCGATAGGTTGCCCTCTCCTGTAGCCCTGGCAAAGGAAACACGCGTACGCTCAGCAGCTCTCCTGGCAACACCCGCTCAACGAAAATCTGAGTAGAAGTAGGCAGATAGTCGCTAAAAACGCGATAGATTAACCCAGGCTTAGCCTGCTGGCCATACGGGGCGTTCGTTCGGGAAATCAACGGATGCCAAGCTGCCACACCGGCCAAATCACTGACCTCTTTCCATAGGGTTTCTGCTGGAGCAGTACTGGCCACCCAGTAGTTATGCTCTGTAGTGGCTTCAGACCAGCTAGCAGACCAGCTAGCTCGCAGCTTAGAGCCTTTGGCCTTTAGCAATGCTTGCGCTATATAAAGCCAGCCTTTAGGAAGCCAGCCTTTAGGAAGCCAGCCTCTAAGTCTGATCTTGGACCCTACCTGCTGAACTTGCTGGAAAAACATAAAGGCACCGAAAGGGTTTTCTTCAGTTTGTTTTCTCAGTCTAAGAGATGCACTTCCTGCTGAGAGGGACGCTGCTAGTCGCTCGGAAAATTTGTCACAGATTGTCACGCTCTGTTGCAAAAGTGCAATGAGGACTTCCAAATCATGTTTGACTAAATGAAGGAATATTTATAGTTACCGACTACTATGACCCTCTCTCCGGCTAGGGCTATTCGCCCCAACGCTTCTAAAAAGGCTCCAGCGCCGATTTTGCCCCCTAGCGACTCACGCGAGCGCGTCAGCAGCGCCTTTAAAGGTTTGCAAGATCGAATCTGCCAAAAGCTAGAAGAGGTAGACGGTGGCGGCAAGTTTCAGCAAGATGAGTGGGATCGTCCGGAGGGCGGCGGTGGTCGCTCGCGGGTGATGAAGCAGGGCAATATCTTTGAACAGGGAGGCGTTGGCTTCTCGGAGGTTTGGGGCGATAAGCTGCCGCCTTCGATTTTGGTGAAGCGACCTGAAGCAGAAGGGCACCAGTTTTATGCGACGGGCACCTCTATGGTGCTGCATCCTCGCAACCCCTACGTGCCGACGGTGCATCTCAACTACCGCTACTTTGAGGCGGGTCCCGTTTGGTGGTTTGGCGGCGGGATTGATCTAACCCCCTATTACACCACTGAAACCGATGTAGTGCATTTCCATCAAACGCTCAAAGCTGCGTGCGATCGCCACAATCCGCAGTATTACCCCAACTTCAAGCGCTGGTGTGATGAGTACTTCTATCTTAAGCACCGCGACGAGCCTAGAGGCGTTGGCGGCATTTTCTTCGACTACCAAAACGGCCAGCGCGGCGAGCTTTACCGTGGCCACAACCAGGACGGCCGCGCCGCTCTCTATAGTAAAGAAGCTGGCAGCGCGCCCAAGCGCTCGTGGAAAGAAATTTTTCAGTTCGCTATCGACTGCGGCGATGCCTTTCTACCGTCTTATGTTCCGATTGTAGAAAGGAACGCTGAGAAAGAATATGGCGATCGCGAACGTGATTTCCAGCTCTATCGCCGGGGCCGCTACGTCGAGTTCAACCTGGTATTTGATAGGGGTACGCTCTTTGGCCTACAAACTAACGGGCGCACCGAGTCTATTTTGATGTCGCTGCCGCCGATGGTGCGCTGGGAATATGCCTACGCCCCCGAGCCGGGCACGCCCGAAGCCAAGCTATACGACGTCTTCCTCAAGCCACAGGACTGGGCCGGAATGGGCTTGCCGCAGTAGCCAGCCTACAGACAGCAAACCATACGGATAGCAGACTATATAGTAAGAGGTGAGTAACAGCCGTTTCTCGCTTCTTTTCGGTGGGCACTCTGTGGGGCGTATGCGCTTATCTCCTCACTATTTCATTTTTTGAGGAGTGCATCGTAATCCCTATTAGCAAGGAGTGACATTAGGTATGGAGCAAAGAGACTGTACAACTGCTCAAGGCGAAAAGATCGTAGTTTTGGCCCCTACGGGTCGATTGGATATCACAACAGCCTGGCAGTTTCGGCTGAGGCTACAAGAGTCCATCTCTGCGGCGTCGCCTCATGTTTTAGTCGACCTTAGTGAGGTTAACTTCATTGACAGCTCGGGGCTGACTTCCCTGGTAGCAGGTATGCGCGACGCCGATAAGGTAGACGGAAGCTTCCGAATCTGTAACGTTCACCCCGAGGCAAAGCTTGTCTTTGAAGTGACGATGATGGACTCTGTTTTTGACATTTACGACACGGAAGAAGAAGCGATCGCAGCGCCGTATCAAGTAGCGGTGGCCTAGCGCTTGACGGCTTTGACTACGTTCAGCGATAGGAGTATCTGAAAGGGCCTAAAAGCTCTTTAGCTTCATCATCTCAAACGGCCCCATCAAAGCGCCCCATAGACCTCGACCGGTGTCGGGGTCTATTCCTTTGTCGTGTGTTTTTAGCAGAATGATGTCGCCGCCAGGTGCGCTAGCAGGTTCAATCTCGAAACCCAGGTAAACGTATCGTACCTGCCCCTCATACTCAAATGAGCAGAGCTGATCGTCTTTGAGCGCTGACTGAAAGCGATAGCCTGTTGCCACCAGCTGATATTGAATCACCGCGCCGCTGTTAGGCAGCACCATCAAATCAGCTTCGCGTAGCCCAGAAAGCAGGTCAGGATCTGCGCCCGCACCTCGAAACTTCAGCGGCTCTTTCAGCGCAAAATATTGACCCTGTAGCTGTCCTGGTTCATCAGAGGCTTGAATTTTTAGAATGCGCTGACGGTAAGGCGGTTTGCCCGAAGCGATGGTGGCCTGCTCTAGAAAAAAAGTGTGCGATCGCTCAGAAGACAGATCTAGCACAGGTCTTTGCCATAGCCGCAGATGAACATACCAAGCCGGTTCGGCAGCAGCTTGCGCCTGATTCTCAAATTCACCCGCAAGATAGGCCGCAAGCGTCGATAAAGGAGTGTTGCTCATAGACCTCTTTTAATTTTTGTAGATAGAGTTCTGTAGATATAGTCTTGTAGACAGAGAACTTTTGCACATACGATCATCATGGCCGAAAACCCCAATCGTTCCTCCTTCATTTTTCTACTTAATCGCTTGGCAAAGAGACTAAGAAGCGTGACAATTAGGTTTACAAAGAGTATTTGAGCGTTTATTTGTGAACAACGTCCGCACGGTTTCAGACACGAAGCGAGCCTTCTATGGTCAGCACACTCGTCCCATCAATGCGATCTATCGCCGTGTGGTCGAAGAGCTAATGGTGGAGATGCATTTGCTGCTAGTAAATGCAGATTTTGAGTATGACTCTATCTACGCCCTAGGCGTTGTTAGTACGTATGACCGCTTCATGCAAGGCTACGAGCCGGCAGCCGATCGCGATGCGATGTATACCGCTATCGTCGAGGCAGTCAAGGCCGATCCGGCCCAATATCGACGAGATGCCGAAGAAGTGCTCGCCGCGGCCAAATCGATTGCAACGCTAGACGAGTTCAAAGCACTGGTAGAAGCCGCCAAGTCTGAAGGGGGAAATGACCCGCTAAAAGGCAATCTACACAAAGTCATTAGCAATCCTAAGTTCAAGTACAGCCGCCTATTTGCGATTGGCCTATATAATGTGGTCGAAGCAGTTGATGCCGAAGCGCTACAAGAAAGGGAAAAGCGGGACGCGCTGTTCCGTAGCCTGGCGGAAACCTTTGAGCTGAACACAGACTTACTAAAGAAAGACATCGATCTGTATCGCAGCAATCTAGAGAAGATGGCGCAGGCGCAAGAAGTCATGAAAGACATGATTGAAGCGGAGAAGAAAAAGAAGGCCAAGCGCGAAGAGGATCGGAAGAAGCGCGAAGAGGCTAAGGCCAGTGACAAGGTCGGCGATAAGGCTAGCGACAAGGCCAGTGATGATAAGACAGACGAAGGCGCGATCGCAGACGCAGAAGTCGAGTAGCGATCGCCAAGACTAGGCGGCCAGCAGCAGTCAAGCAGTCAGCAGAAAAGGAATCAGCGGAAAAGGAAGTAGAGAGAAAGTCTTTTAATCCTTACTGCTTCTGTCTAGGTCTAGGAGCGGTCTTTAAGAAACCGCTGCGGCGTAGAATCCGCTTTTGTCGCTGGCGAGCTAGAGCTTGTAGGTCTACATTGCGGTCGGTTTCGTCAACAATTTCTCCTGTAAGAACCTCGAGCGTATCTTCAAGCGTAACGACACCAGAAACACCGCCGTATTCGTCAACCACCACCATCAGGTGCTCTCGCAGTGACTGAAAGGTTTTAATTAGACTGTCTGTGCGCTCTGTATCAGGAACATAGTGAACTTCGCGCATGATGTTTTTGACGAGGGCATCGCCCTGGCCCTGAACGAGCGCCGCAAGTAATTCTGCTTTTAGAGCTACGCCAATCACGTGGTCCAAGTCATCTTCGATAACGAGAATCCGGGTGTGTTGAGATCCGATGATTTCGTTTTGAACCTCTTGTAAAACCGCGCTGCCGGGAATGTAGGTAATGGCGACGCGAGGCGTCATAATATCGGCGGCCATCAGGTCGTTGAGCCGAAAGACGCGATCAATCATTTCGGCTTCGTCATCTTCGATGAGACCTTCTTGGTAGCCCAAGATGGTAAGCAGTCGAATTTCTGATTCGTTGGTGACAGGGCGTTTACTGCCTTTGGTGAGAGGAGCAGTAACCTTTTCGAGCAGCCAAATTATCGGAGTAAGAAGAACGGTTGCACCTTGTACGGGAATCGCAGCAATGATGCCAATTTTTTCGGCGTAGCGTTCACCTAGGGTTTTGGGTAGAATTTCGGCGAGTACAATGATGGCGAAGGTTAGGGCAGCTGAAAAGATGCCCAGTCCCGTATTGCTGAGCTGCTGAGCGGCAATGCGACCGACGACGATGCTGCCCACAATATTGAAAACGTTGTTGAGAATTACAACCGTAGCAATGGGCCGAGAGATGTGCTGACGGATGTTAAGCAGTGCGATCGCACCTGGACTCGGCTTGCCCTGCGCTAGCTGCTTTGCTCGCAGCAGTGGAACAGACAGCAGCGCCGTTTCACTACAAGAGCAAAGCGCTGAGCCGATAATTATGACGAAAACAGCGGTCACAAGTTGAATCATTAAGCGAGCCTCAAGATTCTAAAGAGGCACAGAAACAAAGAAAATAGAGTCAAAGAAAATGAAAGAACTTAGCCAGAGCACTCATCACGTTCATCATTTGTCGCGCATTCTTATTATCCTTGATTCCCGAGAAGCCAGTTCAAGATCTCATTCTGGGGTATCGCTGATATGATTCTTGCTAAACTGTGATTTGCTAGCGGCCTGACCGAAATCTCCTTTATGAATGACACCATCTTAGATGTTCAGGGCCTAACTGTTGAATTTGCTGCCGCAGACCGTGAAGGTTACGACACGGACCAGAGTGGAGATAGGCGAGGTATTGTAGCAGTAGACGACGTTTCGTTTCAGCTAGCGCGCGGCCAAACGCTAGGAATCGTTGGCGAGTCGGGCTCAGGCAAATCGGTGACATCGCTGGCAATTATGGGGCTTGTGCCCAATCCACCTGGAGAAGTGACTAGCGGACGCGTTATTTTTCAGCCCAGCGACAGGCCTCTGATTGATCTATGCCAGGTATCCGAGCGAAAGATGCGCCATTACCGGGGCGGGCAAATCGCCATGATTTTCCAAGAGCCTATGAGCTCTTTGAATCCGGTGTATACCTGCGGCTTTCAGCTGATTGAGGCGATTCGGCAGCATCAAAAGGTCTCTAAGCAGCAGGCGCAGGACATCGCTATTGCTCAGCTGCAAGAGGTTCAGCTACTGCCACTAGAGGTGAAGCATTTTGAGCAGATTCGCACCGAAATCAACAGTGAAGACACAGGGCTAATCAGCCGTGAGGTCAAAAAACGACAGCGGGCTATGCTTGAGCGCTTTCCTCACCAGATGTCAGGTGGGCAGATTCAGCGCTTAATGATTGCGATGGCGCTCTCTTCCAATCCGTCGCTGCTAATTGCCGATGAGCCCACAACCGCGCTCGATGTGACGGTACAGTCAACGATTTTGGACCTGCTGCGCGAATTACGCGATCGCCGGGGCATGTCGATGGTCTTTATTACCCACGATCTGGGCATCATCGCCGAAATTGCCGATCGCGTAGCGGTGATGTATCGCGGCAAAATTGTTGAGGCCGGCTCGGTACTCGATATCTTCGAACGGCCTAGCCATCCCTATACCCAAGGGCTGCTTGCCTGTCGGCCACAGCCCAGCCAGCGGTTGCGCCAGCTCCCTACGGTTGCCGACTATATGGAGGTCACTACCAGCCCAGAGGGAGAGGCGCTGATTGTGGCTAAGCCGCAAGGTGACTTTGGTTCGGGTCTGCCGCCGGTAACCGAGATCAGCCCGCGCGAGATGCAGATTCGTCTAGAAACGTTGCAAGACAAAGGGCCGCTGCTCACGGTCGAAAACCTTAAGGTGGGCTACCCGGTGCAGGGCGTCTTTGGCCGGGTAGAGCGGTACGTTATGGCAGTCAACGATGTATCTTTTCGCATATACAAAGGTGAGACCTTTGGTCTAGTGGGTGAATCGGGCTGCGGAAAGACGACGCTGGGGCGATCGCTGTTGCAGCTAATCAAGCCTATGAGTGGTCGGGTGTGGTTTGAAGGGCGAGACCTAACGCGGCTAGGCAACTGGCAAATGCGCAAGCGCCGCCGAGAAATGCAGATTATCTTTCAAGACCCCTACAGTTCGCTCAATCCGAGGATGACTATTGGAGAGGCGATCGCAGAGCCGCTAAAAATCCACGGCGTTATGCGTGGCCGACGTAATCTCAAAGAGCGCGTGCAATATTTACTAGAGCGCGTGGACCTAGACCCGATGACGGTCAATCGTTTTCCGCATGAGTTTTCAGGCGGGCAGAGACAGCGAGTTTGTATTGCGCGAGCCTTGGCGCTTAGCCCCAAGTTCATTGTGTGTGACGAGTCAGTCTCCGCGCTCGATGTGTCTGTTCAGGCGCAGGTGCTGAATTTGCTCAAGGAATTGCAAGAAGAGTTCAAACTAACCTACATCTTCATTTCACATGATTTGGGCGTAGTTAAGTTTATGAGCGATCGCATTATGGTGATGAACGCAGGTCGCATCGAAGAAATCGGTACCGCTGAAGATATCTATCAGCGTCCGCGCCGCGACTATACTCAGCAGCTAATCGCCGCGATTCCAGAAGGCACCCCCAAGCGTATCCAAACCCTACAGATAGAAAGAGAGCGGCAGAAAGCGCTGCTATAGGTGAGCAGGGTTTGCAAAGCGCAGCCAGATGCGCCTTTGAAGCACGGCTAAAACGCGAACTCGCAAATGCAGCCTAGACGTGAATCCGATAAACGCTGCCTGTGACAGATCTACCCTCTGGGCCAGGAGCGCTCATCGGCTGACGGCTAAATTTCAACTGCGCCTGCTTCAGCGCATAGCGGAAACCACCACTTGTAGAGCGATCGGGATCGCTCAGCAGACAGACACCGTTTGGCGCTAGCACTGCCTTAATGAAAGCGATCAGCGGGCTAATATTGCGCTCTTCGTAAATCACGTCAGCCGCCAAAATGAGCGGGACTTGCCAGCTTGGCGGCACGCGCCAGTCGAGCGGCTGCGTTTCAAAATTGTCAAATCCGTTAGCGATCGCATTGCGCGCAGCAAACGCCACCGCCGTTGCGTCATAGTCGCTAAAGACTACCTGCATTCCCAGGGAAAGCGCCACAACGCCCGCTAGTCCCACACCGCAACCCACTTCCAAAGCCCGGTGATTCGCAGGCCAGTCTTGCCGTATCAGTACCTCCCCCAACATTTGAGACGACGGCCACAGCTCTGCCCAATAAGGCATATACTCGTCGGCTCGAAAAGCGTTGTGAGTACTCGGATGATCGAGAAGCCGATCTGCGTTACCCGGATAGGCAATCTTGAATGTTTTTGGGCCAATAGCAACAGATTTATGAATTAGCTGATCGACTGCCTCCGCAGGCGTTGTGTGGATGAAGGCTTTAGCAGCATCTTTAGGCACACAGAAGCGATCTGGCTGGTCGTTTGCAGAAGGCATGGGCTAGGATCAACGTATCTGTTGAATGTATCTACTAATAGTCTCCCACAAGATTTGCTACGAAATTTTGTGGCGAGACCTGGGAGGAAATCATGGCCAAAGCTTATGCACTATCCGGTTTGAGCGGGCGCTTCTGGCTAGCTGCGATTGTGGCTATGTCACTGCTGGTGGGCTGTCAGCCGCGATCTAGCGATCGCACCCTATCGAAAACAGGCAGCATTCCATCAGACAGCGCGACAGCACCTTCTGCTCAAACCAGCCAAGCTAAGAAACCAGCAGGCATCCAAAGCCAGAAAGTCACCTTTCGCCATGCCAACGGCACGCCCGAATATTCTCTGCTATTCAAAGCTACGGGCGGCAAGCTGCTCGATGATAGTGGGAACGTTATCGCCAACCTGATTCTAGAAAGTGATGGTGCGCTAAGACTTACCAGCGCCAGCAACGCAACTATCGGCTATGTTGTCCGCTCAGAAGATAGCATCACGGTAGAAGGCCCCAAGCGCACAAAAACCCTTTTCTCTTTTACCCAAAACTCAAACGGCGACGCCGCGCTCACTCGCAGCAATGGCTCTGTGGTATACCAGCTTCAGGCGACTGACACTGGCTACACCGTCGAGTCAGACAAAGCCGCGCTCTACACCGTGCACATGAGCAAAGGAACCGGCCAGTTACAAACCAATGATGGTGAAATGGTTGTGGTAACCGATGGCAACATCGCCCCGGCTGCACTAGCTAGCTTTGGATTTACTAAGTTAACCCAGGCTCAGCAGGCAGGGTTAGCCTATGCGCTTTCTGTCGATGCAACTTGACCATGCTGCGACCCAAAGGTGCCACATAGTCGCATCTGCATTTAGGATATCTCGGGGCTACTCTTCCTCTTTTCTCTCTTCTCCATTTTTCTCAACTAACCTTTCGTCAGTTAACCCTTCCTCGCGCGGGCTCTCCTCAATCGACCTTTCCTCAGTCAGGCTCTCCTCAATCGGGCTTTCCTCACGCTGAGCAGCTTCAGCCTCAGTATCGTCTTGCTCAGTCGCGGTAATGACCTCTTTAAATCGCACTGTTTCCTGCCGTGGATCGGCGTAACCAAGACTAATAGTCAGTCTTTCTCCAACCGCTACAGCCCGGTTGAATCGCATAATGAACTCTAGCCCCAGATCGTCAAAGATAATTAGACCCAGCCTTTCATTTTCCCTAATCCAGCGGACTAGTATCGCTTCCCAGAACTGACCAGGATTCGCTTCATTTTGCCGCTTCAGATATTCGATAGCCCAGTATTTCTTCGTTTGCCGCTCTACTATCATCGCTTCATAGGCAGCGTTGGCAACGCTAGCAATAATCTCGGGCATCTCCGTCGGTGTGAAGGGCGGCGCTTCTCCGCGTAGGTGCGCTTTGATTTGAAAGTGACCCACCAGGTCGGTGTAGCGGCGGATGGGGGAAGTAACTTGGCAGTAAAGGTCTATACCAAGGGTGGCATGACGGGTCGGGTTGAGGCTCATTTCACTCCGGGTCATGCAGGCGCGAATGGCCGAATCGCGAACCCATCCAGCATCTAGCTGCATCAGCTCTTCCTCGGAGGGAAGCTCTGGCTGAGGCTGACCACGGAAAGGAAGTGAGAGTTCATTCGCTTGGCCATAGCGAGCAGCTACTTCGCCCGTAAGAATCATCATTTCGGCAACCACCTCGCGCGAGACTGAAGATGTCAGCATCTTGATGGCGATGGTATCTTGCTCGCGATTGACCTTGATTGAAGATTCGGGCAGCTGAATATCAATAGCGCCTTGAGACTTACGCCAGGCAAGACGAGCTTTGGCTAAGTCTGCGATCGCTAGCAGCTCCTCTTCAGCCGTTACGCCAAGCTCAATTATCTCGTTCGCGTCTTCATACGTCAGCCGATACGTTGGCTTCACAAGGCTCGGGTGAATGCTGTACTCGGCCACACTGCCATCGTCAGCTAGCACTACGCCGAAACTCAGCGCGTTACAAACCTGTCCTTGCACCAGGCTCATAGGCCCTGCTGCTAGCTCAAACGGGAACATAGGAATAGCACCCGTTGGCAAATAGACCGTTGTGCAGCGACGGCGCGCCTCCGTATCGAGCACATCACCCGGCGATAGCCAGCGGGTCGGATCGGCAATATGAATCCACAGCTTGCGGCGACCGTCTGACAGCGTCTCGCAGCTCAGGCCGTCGTCAATTTCACGTGTGCTTTCATCGTCGATGGTATAGAGCTTAAGATGGGTCAAGTCTATCCGGTCAGAGATCGCCTCCGCGGGCAAATCGCTCAGGATTTGCTCAACTTTAGCGGTTAGTTCTTCGGGGAACTGGGTGGGAATTTGACGCCGTCGCAGGGCTAGGTTTTCGTGCTGTTCCCAAATGCCAACAGCAACGAGAAACTCGAACGCGGCCTCGGGTGATTTGTCCTGGTCTAGGGCGCTCAAAGTTTCTTGAGCAGCGGCTTTTTGACTAGACTCTTCACCAAGCAGCGCGTAGCGTTCTACGATTTCTAGGCGGGGGCGATCGCTCTTTTCCCAAGCCGCTGCTTCACCCGCGAGGACAGCTCTAGTTCGTGAAAAGAACCCTTCTGTTTCTTCTGCCTTTGCCGCCTCACGCGCGATTTTATGCTGAAGCTCTTCAACTTGGGCTACCGGGCGCGGCTCGTAATAGTCACCCTTTTGCTTAAAGAAAAGCTTATCGGCGCTCAGAAGACAGTGCGCCGCGTAGCACAGCGGCGGGCTTTGATCAGAAAACAGCAGCTCTGCAAGCGATTCGGGCGTAGCTGATTCTTCTAGCTCAGTCAGCAGCTCCCAGGCAACTTCTAAATTATCGGGATCGATATAGCCTTCAGCTTCTTGCACAAACTCCGCGATATCTGCGGGCTCGTAGGTTGCCTGACGCACCTCATAAATCACCTGACGCGGATGAATCGTATGCGACTGACCACCCTGGTCGATCAAGACCCAGTTCTTCTTTCCTTCAGGTCGATCGGCTACCGCTAAATGAGGCGCACCTTTTAGCTTAAATTCTACGAGCGTTCCTTTTTCCACCGGTCCCCATCTCAACCTACGATCATCTGTCAGCGTGGTCTATACAGACACGCTGACAATAAAAAGCTATCAGCGCTACTAGTCAAAGTACCAGACAAAAGAAATGTCTTTATGTCTAACGCGGATAGCTTGATATTTATTCGTTTCGAGCCGCACAAGTTCTAGGAGTTACGCTTCAGCCAAAGGCATGAAACAAAACCCACGGGCTACATTGACCTTCCGTTTAGCCGTCTTCGTTGACGTATGGGAGCAGCGCTACGACACGAGCGCGCTTGATAGATTTAGTTAGGTCGCGCTGCTGCTTTGAAGTCAGCCCAGTAATACGACGTGGCAAAATCTTGCCCCGCTCGGTAACGAACTTGCGAAGCAAATCCACATCTTTATAATCAATTTTTTCTCCCGGCTTAATAGGAGAAACTCGACGACGGAAGTAAGCCATAATCTTTGGGTCTCTTTTATTTACTTAGTTTCAAAGTTTACTTAATTTCAAGGTTTACTTGATTTCTTTGTGAACCGTGTGCGTATTGCAGTGCGTGCAAAACTTCTTCAGCTCTAGGCGACCTGTCGTATTACGACGGTTCTTTTGAGTGGTGTAGCGAGATACCCCGTTGGATCGCTTGTCGGGGTTGGTGCGGCACTCGGTGCATTCGAGTGTAATTACGAGACGGACGCCTTTTGCCATGATCCTAAAAGTTGTGTCAATGCAGTTTTTAATTATGGCATAAGAAGCGGCGAATCTGACTTGGATTTATGCTGGATTGCTGAATCGGCCGGGTTGAGAGCAGCGGGATCAGGCAAAGCGCTTTTGTTCGACGCCAAAGCCAACGAGGGCCAGCGTGTCGAGGGGCTGACCTTCGGGCGGGCGGATGTAGTTGAAGATGCGGCGGATGCGAACTTTGGGGTTGACTAGGGTGATGGAATCGACAGAGATAACGCGGGTATAGCGAGTAGTCATAAGTAGCTCGCGGGTGCGCGCATCGAAGCGGAAGTCAGAAACGATGGGCCGATCTTCTTCGTAGGCGCGATCGCGCAGATAAGCTCCCATCAGCACGGTGTCACTATCTATCGTTTCGTCGTTGGGGACAAACGCCAAGTTGAGTGACTGATCTTTGGTCACGCCGGCCTCTGATACGGTATGAAACGTTAGATGAAAACCAGGACAACTGTCCATCCGCTCGCTGACTTCAAAGGCATTGTCCGTCAGCACTTTGATCTTTTGCTCATCACCTAGCGGCGCTACTCGAAACTCAGTGTGTGATCGCTCAATTTCTGCTGCGCTCAAATAGTGATACGTCCGTTCAGAATCCCAAGTGCCGACACAGCTATCAAAGAACTGATGAAAAACCGTAAGCGATGACATTACAACCTCGTCGTTGTTTATAGTAAGTTTCTCTAAACTACAAGCTTTTCTAGATTGCTAAGCTTCTTTAGACTACTGAGCTTTCAGATTGTTGGGATTTCAGACTACTAATTTCTTAGACTCTAATTTCTTAGGCTATTGAGAACTCAGCAAAGAACTCAGCTTCTTCTGAACCAGCCAATCGGTAGAGTCTATCTCTGTTTTCTTCGCAGGTTCACCTAGTTTTTCTAGCGCTATCAGTGCCGCGTACTGCAAATCCCAAATCGGGACCGTGAGCGCGGTTTTTAGTTCGTCAATAGCTGAGGGCTGACCTAGCTCTCCTAAGGCGATCGCTGCTGCTACTCGCGACTTTTGAAACTGAGGGGCTTTGTTATGCAGCGCTTCTACTAGTAGATCATAAGCCGCGCTCATTTGCAGCCAGCCGAATAACCGCATCATATGGTAGTGAGCGCCATAGTCGCTGTAGCCTTCAGCTTTGTAGCTTTTTAGCAAAGCGGTAGGAGCAGCTTCGGCGTAGTTCTCTATTAGTGTCAAACTGCCCAAGTAGCAGCGGCCAAAGTCCGTGCCGTACAGCTCTTGAACCAGTCCGCTAAGATCGGGAATCTGCGCGTAGCTATGCACTAGGACCACATCGCCCGGATGGTCGCGAATAACCTTTTCTAGAACGCGCTGTATCTGCGAGAACTTTAGCTTTTGGGCAGCGATCGCCCGCTCGGCTAGCAGCCGAATGCCCCGCAGCCGAAAAACCATAGACACAGGACACTGAGCGATGTTTGGAATAGCTCGAAAGTAGTCAGCGTCAATTAGATCTTGAATGCTGCCTCGGCGGGCATTAACATTAGCGCTTTGTAAAAAGCCCAGCACTTTCGGCATGGTTTTGGCATCGCCTGTTAGCTGATACAGGGCCGAGAGGGCCGCACTAGCAATTGGGGCCTGCTCGCTGCTGACAAACTTTTCAATTCGGTCTATCGCCAGCGTATATTTCAAACGTGCTAGTGCATGGATAACGGTGCGATAGCTTTGGTCAGGGCGTGATAGCTGCTCGGCTAACCTCTCTAGCGTAGCGGCGCTGTCAGTACCAATTTCGCCAATCGCCCAGGCCGCATTTTCAACCAGATAGCTGTCCTCATCACCTAAGCAGTTTTCAATCGCCGGCATAGCCACTTCGGCCTTAAGCCGACCTAGGCTCTCGACGGCCTTGCGGCGAACAATCCGGTTGTCTAGGTCGTCGTCAGTATTATTAGCTGCTCTCGTTAGGGAGGCAATCGCCGCTTTGCTATCAAAATTAACCAAGTGCGACGCCGCAATATAGCGACTAGACGCCTGGTCTGAATCATCCGCCGGGCCGTCTAAAATTGCGATCGCCTGCGCTTCAGTAAGATTAAATAGATTAGAAAATCGGTTACTCATCTTAATTTCTGAAGCGCCTAGCCCCAAGCAGCTTGAGAGACTGTTTACCATTACTAGGATCGCACTAGAGTGGAACGAAAATCAAAAATTACCGGTTGCCTTCCGCAATCTGAGAGAATTTAGTCGCATAGCCCCATCTACCTTGCTGCCGACAGTGACCTGCATCTGTCCTAAGTAAATTCTTGATCTTAAAAGCAAACTATGACTAGCCATTTAAAGCCTACTGTTCTTTCTCAATCAGAAGCTGACGCGCTGATTCTAGACGTCCAGCAGCAGCAAGCAGCCGGGACGTTTGATTCAACAGACGAAGCGCTAATTGTTCAGCTAATCGAAGGATTCAACGATACGCGAGGAATGAAGCGGCTAGCTTTTGCAGAGATACTGGGCAGGGTGGGTAAACCAGCGACCCCGGCACTAATTGACGGGCTAGCTAACCACAAAAATCCGGTCGTCCGCCGAGCCTGTGCCAAGACGATGACGCTAATTGCCGATCCGGCTACGATTCCGACGTTGGTAAACTCGCTGCTAAACGACGACGATACCGTTGTGCGCGCCTCTTCGATTGGGGCACTAGCGGTTATGGGTGAAGCCGCAGCCCCAGTACTGCTAGAAATTATAGGATCACCTGACTATCCTGATAGCTCCAAAGGGTTGGCAACCTGGGGATTGTCTTTTATTGGGACAGCAGGCGCGCCTCATCTATATCAGTCAATTGATTCCGAGAAGAAAGAGGTGCGCAGCGCAGTTATTGGTGCGCTGACGACGCTGGTGCAAGAAAACGAAGATCAGCAGGCGCTAGGCCTAATTATTAGCGGGCTAAGCGATCGCGCTTCGATGGTGCGCTCTGAGGCCGCCGCTGCTTTGGGTAGGCTGAGCAATCCGGATGTTGTTCCCCACCTGACGACGGTGTTGGTAGACAAACAAGGCAGCGTGCGCAAGACAGCGGCCATGGCAATGATGAAGATCGGAGACTCGAGTGCGATTATGCCACTACGAAGCGCTCTTAACCAGGAACCAGACGAGACTATTCAGCCTGTCTTCAAACTGGCCATTGCTCAGCTAGAGAAAAAGAAGGAAGAAGCAAAAGATAGATGGGACTAAATAGCTAGAACTGAACTGATGCAAGAGTGCCGCGTATGCCTAGCTGGGCTATACGGCGCTACCTCTAGCACTCCCTTTGGCTTTGCCTAGGCTAATCACATGCTCCAGCCGAGGCAAAGCACTCTCTGCGGTTTCGCGAACATAGCTGTCGACAGTTTCATCTGTAATTAGCTCACGCAGCACTTCTAGAGCGCGAGGATCGCCAATAGAGCCAAGGGTGTTGGCAATAGTCAGCGCGATCGCTACGTTGTCTGTTGTTTTCAACGCCTCTAGCAGCATCTCCACGGCAGGCACGCCGATTTCACCTAGCGACATCACAGCTGCGATCTGCACTACCGGGTAGGGATCGGCCATCGCCTCTCTAAGACCTGCCATTCCCTCCGCTGGAAACGGCTCCTCTGGATGGTACACCGCAACTTGCGCCATGGCCTTCGCACAGCTTGCGCGAACCACATCGTTCTGGGCGTTTAACATTTGGTCAACCACAGCAGGGACTGAATCCATACCAAGCGCACCTAGCGTCTTAACGCAGGCACGACGGTACACCACGTCTTCTTCCCCTAGTGCCGCCATCAAAGTCGAGATGGTATGTTCATCTCGATTGTTTACAATTTCAGTCATTGCTCGCGATCGCATCTGCGGATTGGGATGTCTGAGCTGATTAAAAACGGAATCGGCAACCATGGGTCTTACAGAAAAGATCTCCAATCAATTTGACGGCAAAAAGGACTTCTGGAAAACCTTACGAATAAGGGGTCAGCCAGAAGTCCCTAATTTTCAACCCTCAAGTTAGTAAGGTAACTTGAGCCCAGTCAGTTAAGAGAGGGAGTTGATCACGTAGTCGAGCAGAGCACGGAACTCTGTGAGGGCCTGAGGAGACATGTCACGAGGTGCGCAAGCGCGATCGCGAGTGAACTGCATAGCGGTTACATAAGGTGCTGTTGGCAAGTTCAAAGAGCGATACACTTCACGTGCACCCGCAATGCCCCACTCATCCAAAGGACCTGTGCCACCGACTACCAAGCAGTAGTTGATCAGGCGCAAGTAGTGCTTAATATCACGAAGGCACTTGTCTTTTTTGCCTTGGTTGCCGCCCGCTTCACCTTCGTTGGTGAGATAGGGATACTTCTTAAAAGCAGCGTCGTAAGCTTCTTGAGCAACTTGGTCAATGCCAGCATTCAGCTTCTCAGCAGCTTCTAGGCGAGCAGCCGCACGCTGCAAACCGCCTTGAACAGCCTGCAAGTCAGCGGCTCCAGGAAAACGGCCAGCTGCATCAGCTGAAGCGATCGCAGAGGTAATAACAGATTTCATGATTTAATTCTCCAAGTGATGTTTGATCTATCAACTAAATAAGTCGAGGTTGATTAAGTCTTAGGCTAATAGCTCAAAGCGATTAGGAAAGAGCAGAAACAACGCGATCAAAGTAACCGGCAGCTTCAGAAGCAAGCGCAGAGCAGTCGCCTTGAGGCGCTTCGTTCTTGTTGTAGCGCTGGCCGCCAGCTTCAGGGCTGTTAGTCCCCTTCAAATGAGCGATGCTAGATGCCTTCATGATGTTGACTGCGCGAGCAGCAGAGCCAGTAGGTACGCCCAAAGCAGCGTAAGTTTCTTTCAAGCCGTTGAGGCAACGATCGTCTAGAACGGAAGAATCGCCTGCGAGCAAAGCGTAAGTAACGTAGCGCAGAACGATTTCACCATCACGTAGGCAAGCAGCCATGCGACGAGTAGGGTAGCAGTTACCACCCGATTGAATCAAACCAGTGTTCTCACAAATCATGCCAGAAACAGCATCAGAAACGATGCAGCTAGCATTAGAAGCGATCGCATTCACAGCGTCCAAACGCTTGTTGCCCTCAGCAACGAAGCCTTTTAGAGCATCTAGTTCGCTGCCGCCGATAGTAGCAGTCTTAGTGTCGGCCGTGACAACGGCTCTAGAGAAAGCGTCAAGCATCAAGCTCTCCTTCTTCTTAATACAGCAACTGGCCGTTTTGTAGCCAGTGAGACAACCTTAAAAGAAGAGCAGTCGTCGAGTCCGCTTTATTAAAAACAAAGCAATAATCCGTTACAAAAACTGCCTGATTTGTTGAAAACCCTTACGGCCAAAAGAGTTTCGCCTATCATAAAAAAAGTAAATGTATCGAAAGCTCGTATCGTTTCTTAGCATTTTGTATTGATACGCCTGTACGGCTTCTACACACATGCTTTCTACGCGCATCAGTTACACGCGGCAAAAGAACGGCCGCATAGCAAACGCATTGTCTAACAGACATGATAGATAAACGGATAAGGATGCACAAACATGATGAGCAAGCATAGAGACGCGCAGATATAAAAGATGTGTAGACAAGTAAGCATATGAACAAAGGCCAGTTCAATCACGTTGATTAATCTGGCCTTTGTAGTGCTTCTATTCGATTTTTGTTTACTTGCGTTGTAATCACACATAGGCGATTAAAGCAAAAACTGTCGAGGCGACAGTTACATTCTACCCATAGCTGCGCTTTGATTATGGTCAAAGATTATAGTCAAAACTAAGGGCATACCAGTAATAGAAACATCGTTTTACGCATTTTTGAGCAAATGCTTGACGAGGTTGTCTTTTACCATCATTTGCCGCATCACCTCAACAACATACTCTTGAGCTTGTTCCAAACTAAGGCCTTTGACCTGATCTTGAACGATCTTTAGTTTGAACTGTTGCTCCATGCTAAGGCTACCGGGCGCGTCGTCTCTGCCTAGTGTGCTCATAAGTTTTCTCTCTTCCTCAAAAGATTTAGATAGATCTGGATATTTGGATAGATCTTGAATAGGCGGCTGAGCCTAAATCTACAGAACCAAAGGTAAGGCTCTGGTAGTTAGAACTCGTAGTGATTGAAATCACCTGATCGACGGGTTAGCCGACCCCTTAATCGTTTAGGCAACAGACGCTAACTAAACTTGATTAATCGGATTCTAACTGCAACGCACACTATCGTCAAATTGTAAATACATTCGGTAGCAAGTGTTACTTAAGTTTATTTTTTAAGTATTCAAGTAAGTTAATCTACCTTTAGGATTTACTTTCGGAACCAAGCGTCTAAACGCGTCTGAACACATAGAAGGTTGCATAGGACTAACGCCTTAAATGGCTGTTCGCTTGGTTGAAAACCAAGTACTTGCACATTTTGCAATTTGCCTTCTCTTACCTTTGGATCTCGCCTTTTCGCGCTTTTGGATCTATGAACAAATGTTAACAAGTTTCCAGAGTGGCGTACTCCTTCACAAGGTAGGTTTATGCTGAATGATCGTCCATAGCAGAAGCATGATGCCGCTCAGATTGCCCAGTTCTGGCACGTTATATTATCGAGAGAAACAATTATTGATGAAGCCAAGCTTGATTTGGTTTCTAGAAAAACGAGGTCTAAAGCAGACTAAGGAAAAATTGGCGCAATGAATGTAATGGAGTTTTTTCAGCAAAGTGCTGGGCAGTGGCAGTCTCAACGGACAACACATCATCTACCCTTTCGACGAGCGGAGTTAGGCGGATCGAATATCACAGTTGAAGCTCTGCCTGCTGATAACGAAAGAGTTATTGAGATCTGCAAGCTTCACGACGTGAATCCAGGCACAGCAGTTGGGGGCGCTTATGTGGAGTGGAATGGCGCTATGGCTTGGGATAAAGATAATGAAAGCCATCAGGGCTCTACCGTGTTTGCGCTAGTGCCGGATGCAGATAATCCGCAGACGGGCAATTTGCTGCGAGAGCGAGGCTACGCTGAAATCGTGCCGGTGATTGGTCGCTTTGAGATGGATAGCGAGAATGGTCTGGTGCTAACCACTGAGTACGAAACGATGAGTTCGATTGAGCGGTTTTGGTTTCCCAATCCAAACTTGCGGATGCGCACAAGCGTAGTGAAGCGGTTTGGGGGACTTAGTACGGCATCTTTTTGCGCAGAGTCGCGCACCGAGACGGTGCCAGCCCAAGACAAAGATGAGGTGGCGGCTAGAGAAGCGTTTGAAGTTGGTTCGCGGTATTCGTCCTTCGGCTGGTAGTGTCGCTAAGCTGGCATGTTTAGAGCGCAAAATATGTCTCGCTTGCAATCAGTGGTTTACGATTCAGTGATATGTCTGAACCGAAGTCTCCTTCAGCTTTGCTCGCTGGCTGGCCCCTATTGCGCTCTGCTTAGCACTGATTGGAATCTCATCTGCCTCTATTTTAATTGTGATTGCAGAGCAAGAAATTAGCCCCAATGCCACTACCTGCATCGGTTTGCTCGCGGTTTCAGGCATCAGCTTTGCCGCTTCTCTTTCTCTCTAGGCCTGGTCTTTGACTCAGACTAGCGTTGCCAATTCAACCTTGCTAAACAACATGCTGCCGATTTTCACGACGTTGGGCGCTTGGGTAGTTTTGGGTCGTCAGTTCTCAGGGAAGTTTTTGCTAGGAATGGGGGTAGCCGTTGTGGGTGCGATCGCAATTGGCATTCAAGATTTGCAAGTCTCCAGCGGGCTGATCGGAGATGTCGCTGCGCTATTTGCCGCAATTTTGTCTGCTGTCAACATACTGAGTGTTGAGCAGCTCCGAGTTCAGTTCTCGGCACCCAATATTATGCTGTGGCAAAGCCTTGTGGGCTGTCTATTTACACTGGCCGTGGTGCTATTGACCGAAGACAAGCTGTTCCCGAGCTCCAGCCTGGGGTGGGCTGCAGTCTTGGGCCTCGGACTTCTCGCTCAGGTAGTTGGCCAAGGACTCCTCACCTATAGCTTGAAGCGTTTCTCTTCTAGCTTAGTTGCCGTATCGATGCTTTCTATTCCCATTATTTCGGCTTTTCTAGCGCTTTTTATCTTTTCTGAGCACTTGAGCGTGCAAAACTGGCTAGCGTTTGGGCTCGTTCTGGTGGGCATCTACCTTTCCATTTCGGCCCCTAAAGCCACAGCAGAGTTTGAATCGGCGCTCTCGACAGAAATTTAATACTCATAGCTTCCCTTACTCATAGCTTCCTTCTGCTTCTGAAAATGCGGCAGACTGAGCGTTGCTATCGAAAAGGGCCTACGAGTTTTACTCATAAGCCCTTTTTACTAATTTCTATTCAAGCTTATTCGAAACCGAGCAGGTCGAAAATATCGCGATCTTTGAGAGGCTCTACTTCCAGCGGCGTCGCATCTTCAAGCATGCCTTTTGCCAGCTTTAGATACTCATCGCGTACAACTTGAATTTCAGGATCGGGATCGTCCATTTCAAAGACGGTGCACTTCTTCAGGCGACTGCGACGAATAGCATCTACTGTCTTGAAATGAGCCAGTGTCTTGAGGCCAACGCGCTCGTTGTACTTATCGATTTGGTCGGTGCCTTCACTGCGGTTGGCAATGATGCCGCCCAAGCGCACTTTGTAGTTCTTCGCTTTGGAGCGGATAGCTGCAACGATACGGTTCATCGCAAAGATAGAGTCGAAGTCGTTGGCAGTGACGACTAGACAATAGTGAGCGTGCTGCAAGGGGGCCGCAAAGCCGCCGCAAACTACGTCACCTAGCACGTCAAAAATAACGACGTCAGTATCTTCGAGGAGGTGGTGCTCTTTTAACAGTTTCACCGTCTGGCCTGTCACATAGCCGCCACACCCTGTCCCCGCTGGTGGGCCACCAGATTCGATGCACATGACGCCGTTGTAGCCTTCAAACATGAAGTCTTCGGTCTGTAATTCTTCGGAGTGGAAATCTACGGTTTCAAGGATATCGATTACCGTAGGCACCATTCTTTTGGTGAGGGTAAAGGTGCTGTCGTGCTTGGGGTCACAGCCAATTTGTAAGACGCGCTTACCGAGGTGGGAGAAGGCTGCCGATAAGTTGGATGAAGTGGTGGACTTGCCGATGCCGCCTTTGCCGTATACAGCAATGACCAGAGCACCGGTCTCAATTTTCATTGAGTCATCCATATGGACTTGGACGCTACCTTCGCCATCTTCGCCTTTTTTAATCTGCGGGGGACGAACGTTTGAAACTACCAAAATAAATTCTCCTGTCTCTATCTAAAAAGTGTGACTTAAGTGAGTCGTTTATCTGAAGTATGTTGCGCACTATTTACACGCGCTATTTACACACTATCTACAGGCGCTATTTGCCAATGGTGGCTTTAGCTTCGTAAAGCGTATCGACGGTGATAGCAGAAATGCCGCGATCGCTCGCAAACTTCTCGGTATTTCGCTTCACCTTGCCACGCACAAAGAAGGGGATTTTCTTTAGCTCGGCCGTTCCGTCTGCGGTCCAGCTAATCCCTGGGGTATCACCTGCGGTATCGCCGGGCGCCTCCGCTACCTGCTTAGTAGCAAGACTGGATTCAGCGGCGCTAGGTTCAAGATTCGATTCAGCAGGAGGGGCGGCGATCGCACCGACAGCGACAGGCGCGGCGTTAGCTGCTTCTACCGCGTGCGGCGCGGTATGCAGGTGACTCATGTGGCCTTCGGCAAACTCGAAATCTTCGCGGAACATACCGATTAGGTGCTCTTCTAGGCCCATCATCAAAGGATGAACCCAGTCGTCAAAGATGACGTTAGCGCCTTCCCAGCCCATTTGAGGTGAGTAGCGAGCGGGCACGTCTTGAACGTGAATAGGGGTGGAGATGACTGCGCAGGGAATGCCGAGGCGCTTAGCGATATGACGCTCCATTTGGGTGCCTAGCACTAGCTCGGGCGCGGCTTCTGCCACAGCAGTTTCAACGGCCAAGTAGTCGTCGCTAATAACAGCTTCTAGTCCGTGTTGTTTGGCGACTTCGCGAACCTGACGAGCAAATTCACGGCTGTAGGTGCCAATGCCGACGAGGGTAAAACCAAGCTCTTCGGTGGCGATTCTAGCGGCTGCGATCGCATGAGTCGCATCCCCAAAGATAAAGACTCGCTTGCCAGTCAAATAGGTCGAGTCTACTGAGCGCGAATACCAGGGAAGCCGTGAAGCACCTGGTGAAGCGGCTGAAGAAAGCCGATCAGCGCTCCAGCTGCCAAGCGTATCAGTCTTTGAGCGCTGTAGGGCGCGGCTGACATCAATGCCTGCGACTTCACCAATCTCGGCAATAAAGTCACGAGTTGCGCCAACGCCAATGGGCACAGTTTTTATCGTGGGCTGCTTAAAGCTGCGCTCTAGCCACTTGCAGATGGTTAGGGCAATTTCTGGGTACAAACAGATGTTGAAGTCCGCATCGGGAATTCGCATCAGATCGCTAGGCGTCGCACCCATTGGGGCAATTACGTTGACGTCTACGCCAATTTCGGCAAGCAGCTTCATCACTTCTTGGATATCATCGCGGCAGCGAAAGCCAAGGGCGGTTGGACCGATGATGTTGGCTTTAGGACGAACAGCTGAGTCACGCTCAAGGCGGGTTGCGTCAGGGGGTAAGACTTTAGCAAGAAGGAGCGATCGCACCAGATGATACAGCGTCTCGCTTGCACCCCAGTTCTCTTTCTTCGAGTAGGCAGGTAGCTCTAAGCTAACGACCGGTATGGGCAAGTTCATACTTTTGGCCAAAGAACCCGGCTGATCTTGAATCAGCTCCGCCGTGCAGCTTTCACCCACTAGCATTACCTCAGGCTTGAATCGCTCGTAAGCTTCGCGCACAGAGGTCTTGACCATCTCAGCGGTATCACCGCCTAAGTCTCTCGCCTGAAAAGTAGTGTAGCTAACCGGGGGGCGATGGTCGCGCCGTTCAATCATAGTGAACAGCAAATCGGCGTAGGTGTCTCCTTGGGGCGCGTGCAGTACATAGTGAACGCCTTGCATTGCGGTAGCAATGCGCATAGTGCCCACATGCGGGGGGCCTTCGTAAGTCCAGAGAGTTAGTTCCATAGCGGGAAAAGGTGAAGGGAGATAGGGGAAACAGGGCCAGCTAGGGGTTGGCTTCGCTCAGCCGACGTGAGGAATTGGGTACCGAAGTAGGCCGAACGGAGCGTAAGACTGAAGTTAAACTGTCAATCGGCGGCGTCGTTCGCTAGAGCGGACAAACAGCTCAGCTAGATCGGCCGCCTGGTCGTAGCCATGCAAAGGTGAGAAAACTAGCTCGATGGACCATTTTGTCGATAGGCCTTCTGCTTCCAAGGGATTGGCCAAACCTAAACCGCAGACCGTAATATCAGGGCGAGCTTCACGACAGCGATCTAGCTGCTTTTCAACGTCTTGGCCTTCAGAAAGAGCAGTACCTGCAGGTAACAGTGCAATCTCGGCGTCCATCAGCATCCGGTCAATGTAGGGTGTGCCAACTTCAACTAGGTCCATGCCACATTCTCTAGAGAGGAAACGGGCCAAAGGAATTTCTAGCTGAGAGTCGGGAAATAGAAAGGCTTTACGACCGTTAAGCAGCTGGCGATAGTGTTCTAGGCCCGTGTTGGCTCTGGCAACTGAAGGTGCGATCGCGGATTCAAAACTCTCTTCATCCACCCCCCAGGCCTCTGCTGCGGTGCGTAGCCAAGCGGTGGTTCCTTCAATTCCAAACGGATACACCGAAGGCAGAAGCTCAGCGCCTCGACTTATCAGCAGTCGCACCGTTTCGCTCAAGAACGGCTGAGCAACGAGCATCTTCGTCCCTTTACCAACACTAGGGAGCGCCGATGCTCGCCGAGGTGGAAAGAAGTCAACGCGGCCAATACCTAGCTTGTCAAACAGTCGTTTGAACTGGTCTTCGACCACATCTGCCAAGCTGCCAACAATTAGCAGCGCAGGCGCTTCAGTCTCTTTGGGTGGCATGACTGGCACCATCGATGCCAGGCAAGTGTCTTCGCCCTGAGTAAAGGTGGTTTCAATGCCGCTACCGGAGTAATTAAGCACTCTTACTTGAGGATAGTGACGGTGACTCAGCTTTTCAGCGGCTTTGGCCAAGTCCAGCTTAATGACTTCAGACGGGCAAGAGCCTACCAGAAATAGCGTACTAATGTCTGGGCGGCGTAGCAGCAGTTCTTCGACGACGCGCTCAAGCTCATCATTAGCATCGGCTAAGCCTGCGAGATCGCGCTCGCCTAGAATGGCAGTACCAAATCGGGGCTCGGCAAAAATCATAACGCCAGCGGCAGACTGAACCAAATGAGCGCAGGTACGAGAACCTACGACTAAAAAGAAAGCATCCTGCATTTTGCGATGCAGCCACACAATCCCAGTTAGGCCACAAAAAACTTCTCTTTGGCCGCGCTCTTTTAATACGGGAAGATCGGCAGCAATAGGTTCTGCGGGGACCGTTGGGGTAGGACTCTTGGTGCAGGGCTCTAGCGCCATAAATTATGCTCTCCTAAACTTGTGCTAAAACTTGTGCTAAAAACCTGATTTGCTGAAATTCTCTGAAACCTGAAATTATTTTTTCCAGGATATTTAAGCAGACAGTTCAGTATAAGCATCAGGCTAAGGCCACTTTCGATTTGGCTGAAGCTTTATTTACATTCAGCTACTAATGTTTACTTAGTACTGTTTTGTTAAGCAAATTTACCCCCCATTCGCTTGATACTGCAGGCATTTGTAACAGTTAGTAACGCTACGCTAACCGATGTTTATTCTTCGGCTATGTCTCTCATCTTGGCCTATGGCGTCTGAATTTCATCGGCAAATCGCTCTCTTTTATCGAACTCAAACGGCCCTGCGACTGACCCCCAGACCAGTTCATCGGTCTGAGGATCGCGGCCCCGGTCATAGCTGGTCATGTGGTTTTCTGTCACAACAAACTTATTATCTAGGTAAGTGGTGGCTCCTTTACGAACCACGGTGCATTTTTTACCGGGCTCTACCTGGCCGACAAAGCTGTTGTTCTCCCATTGGACAATAATGTCGCAGCCGTCCATGGGCTCTAAATGGTCGGCGCTGAGTGTAGCTAGTTTGTTCAAGTCGCGAGCCGCACCGTAAAACAATTCCTCTGATTTGACGCGATAGTTCTCTAGCAGCACGTCGTTTTCTCTTTGGATGAAATGCAGTACTCGGACCCGGTAGGGCTGATTGAGCTGGAAGTCATAGGCCTGCTCTAAATACAGACTAATGCCAGATTGAAACCCAGCCGGGAGTGGCCGCATACACACCCGGATGTGCGCAAAGAAAGGCGGATTTTCAATGGCTTGCTCCTGGTTACTAAAGTCAGCGGCCATCCATTTGGTCAGGGTGGTCACGTCGGTTGAGTGGGTCATAGAGGTTGTTTTTGGTATCGAGCACACGCTTTCATCTTATGAAGATTGATCCCCCCCAAATTTTAGGATTTGTAAAGCGGCCTATTCCCGCTCGTCAAAACGGGTGCGAAAGCTGCCGTATTTTATCCAGTACTGATTCAGCTCATGATGCGGCGTATGCAGGCTTGCTTTGGCGTGGTAGAGCACTACACGACGATGCGTGCCAATCCAAATCTTTTTAAGCGGTTCAACCGAAATCAACGTTCCGCCTAGCGCCTCTACGCAGGCTTCAAACTTGTCGAGCGTCGAATATTCAACGGTCTCAAAGACAAAAAAATTGCCTGAACATATCAAGTGGCGGCTGCGAATCCAAGCCTGCATTTTCTTGGTGGCAGGGGGAAACAGCATCCTTATAGCCTGTCTATAGGTAGCTCGTTAGCAAAACTCTCGCGTTTCTCAAACTTCAAGGCTCCTTCGGTCGAGCCCCAGACGTGCTCGTGGGTTTCTAAATCCATTCCCTGATCGAGGCTTATCCAGGTGCTTTCAGTCACCTCTACATAGCTCACCAGGTAGGTAAGTTTACCTTTGCGCGGAACGCGGCAGTTGTTTCCAGGCTCAACGCCGCCAACGAACTTGTCACCTTCTCTGCGAAAGACCATTGAGCATCCGGTTCGCCGGATAGCGCAGTCTGCCGAGATAGTTTCAAGAATGCCTTGGTGATGTCCAGAGCCGGCGTATGGCACACCATCTTGAAAACCATAATTCTCAATGTAGACGTGGTCTGCTTTGGCAACAACGCGATGCAGCCCCTGCCGGTACGGACTCCATAGGTCGTAGTCATACACCTGTTCGGAATAGAAACCAATGCCACCCGAGTAGCCGAGCGGCTCGAAGAATTCGTAGGGCAAAGGGCGAAAGAAGATGCGAATGTGAGCGAAGTCTTTGAGTGAAGCGTTGGCCTGTTTCAGATTGCTGAAGTCCCCGGCCATCCAGGTAACTAGCGTGATCAGGTCTTGCTGGGCAGCAGAAGCGGCGGCGATAGGCGCGGTCATGGCGACGGGTCAGTTGAGAAGTGCTCGGTGGACAGGTTGTGATGAAGATTGTAGAGAACGCTCACGCAATTTTCGGTAAGATACGCACCTCTGAGGACAAAGAGGCTGTAGTTACCCCTTTACCATCGCTAGTTTTGATCAGCGACACGCGAAAGCGTAGATTATCGCTGGCAAACCAAATTTTTTCCTCAGCAGCGGCCCGCTCGTAGCCTGTGAGCAATACAAACGTGCCGTCAGGCGTAAGCGTATAATTACCCGCAGCGGGAACTGTTTCGGCGTAGCCTTGATCTCGCAGAAGCTTTCCGCTGTTGGCTATATCCAAACTAGGAACGGGCACTAAAATAGTTTGCCCTTTGAGCACGTCGTCTTCGTTCCAGTCGGTTTCGCCTTCCCAGCTCATCTTGAAGGGGGTGGCAATAGTGGCAATTTCTACACCCTGGCTTTCACATAGGGAGCGAACGGCAGGGTCGTCTTTTTCTAGTCTTTCAATCTCGATTGTTGAGCGGATTTCTTCAAAATGGGCAAAGGCCAAATGATGAGCGCTACGCTGCGATCGCCACTTTCCCAGCGAGCGAGCTACAAAAGTATCAATGTCTATGCCCATAGTGTCTTCAATCGTGTCTTTAGATTGTTGAGTATGCTGAGCTAGCTCCTAAAGTTGGCCAGCTCAGCAGGCGATTTACTGGATTTCAGTAATGCTAACAATCTTGGCGCCAGTGCGCTGAATACGCTGAATTTGAGGAGTCATCTTAGTTGCCCAGACGATGTACTCGTCGAAGCTGACGCGGCGAGGGCTATCAAACTTAGCTGCGGTTGCTTTGATTTTGAAACGTTTCTCTGTAGAACCAGGCGTTGCCTTAGCCTCTGTTATTTTGTTAGCGCTGTTGGTTGCGATCGCATATACCAGCTGAGAGTCTTTAACCGCACTGCTAGCTTGGGCAGGGCCCCGGTTTACAGCAAAGTTGCGGTTGTAGACTACTTGCTTGCGACCAGGCTCACTCTGGCCACGGCTAAAGGGAACAACATTGTCGCCAAACGCCTGCCGGTACTCGTCACTATCGACATGAGAGTCAATATCCGCGTCGTAGCCTTCTTCAGCGGTGCGGCGAATGTGCTCAGAGGCCTCTGCTTGAGAATCGGGCGCACGGCCTAAAATGTGCTGAAAGTTTAGCTCGGTAGAACGGTAAGGACCACAGGATTCAAAATAGCGAGCTTTGTAAAAGTCTGATTTGGCAACAGCGCGAACGAACTCACGCACGGATATAGAACCCTCAGCTAGCTGAGATTCAGCCGTGACTAAACGCTCACTATCCATCACGTGAGGGTTGCCAAGCACCTGCTTATATACGGCGCGGATAATCGTTTGGGTGTCTTCAGACGAGCTGTTCGGCCACAGTTCGTAGGTGTAAGCGTCGGCCATGGGATTCTCCTATTTTTCTTAAACGAACAAATTTCAACAGCGGCATGAAAGGAAGATCATCGCTTTTTACAGCCAAGATTCTTTAACTTCAAAATTCAGCCTGTCGATTCAGCAGATATACGTTGACTTAAAAAGCAAATCTTTAATATCGAACAGAGCGAAGCATAACGAATAGAAGCGAGCGGCTAAAGAGTATTTACCCCTTCAAGCCGCTCGCTCCGATACGTTTTTTTAGCTAACTTCAGTAATGCTAGCGATAGTACCGCCAGACTTGTGAATACGCTGATATTCTTGAGAAAGTTTCTCGTAAGGCACCAGATAAACCTGGTTAGCTCGGCGGAACCGAGAGGCAGACTTGCGCACGGTATTCGCTCGAATAGCGGTCACTTCGATGCGGTATACCTTGCCACGCTCGCCAACGCCGGTGCCCACTCGAACCGGCGCTGAGGTTGGAGGCTCACTGAAGGCCCACCCATCAGAACCACCCGAAGGCGCTTTCACAGTGGTCGGAGTCGCATTGATCACCAGCTTGTTCAAACGGGGCTCGTTACCAGAAAGACTGCCCTTCAAAGAGCTGCTAGACGCACCGCGAACCAGTTCAAACAGGTGAGTAAACTCAACCATATTTTCAGAAGATTCGCTTTTATAGCCTCTGATATAAGGCACAAGGTTTTGACCAAAGGTATTTTGGTACTCGTCGCTGTCTATATATGAATCGATGTCGGCTTCAAAGCCTTCTTCGTCCAAAATATTGCTGTGAAACTTCATCTCGTCATAGCTGTTGGGGGCGCGGCCTAACAAATGACGGAAATTAAGTTCTGTGTAGCGATAGCGAGGGCAGTCTTCAAAAAAGCGAGTGCGATAAAGATCGGACTTGGCGATCGCACGAACAAAGTCTCGTACGCTATACTCGCCGAGCTTGAACTGTGATTCAGGGACCACTAAACGCTCACTCTCCATCACATAGGCGTTGCCCAACACCTGCCGATAGACAGTGTTGATAATTGTTTCGAGCTCGTCTGAGGAGAGTCCAGGAACCCACTCCACAGGCGGCGTTTCTTCAAAAAGACTGACGCCCAATCGCGATGCTGGTCCGAAAGCCATGAATGCTATCTCCTTATAACGGTTGATTGCGCGTTCTCATTATTGTCTGAGAGAGGGGCCTATTCTTGTCAAGTTTTGTGAACAGCTACAAACCAGGATAGACACCTGAGAAAAGCGAATAACCCTTTACTCACAAGGATTTGAGCTGTAGATTTTGGAAGAAGAGAAAGACTGTTCTTAGTCAGCAAAAAGGTAAAACAAACCCCTTTTCTGTTATTTATCTTCACAAACACCCGTCATCACAAACCGATCTATTAGTGATTTGCTTGTGGGGACTTTTTGACTATAGACGCTTTAATCGAAATAGCGTGTCTCAGGCCTACACAGCGGCTGATTCTATAACCCCTTTCTCTGATTTGATAAATGTAGAAAGTCGTGCAATCAAATGGTCAAAATAGGGGGAAAGTGCTGGGCAGCTTTCTATCGGGAAACGTTTGAGACTAGCTCTTTTAACTCCGATTAGGCCAGTGATCATAGCAGGCAGAGGAACCTGTAGCTCATCATAAAGTTGTTCTAGCGCTTCGAGGCCATCTGTGCCGGTGTAGTGATGATGTCCACTCGCAATTCCGTAAGTGATACAGCGTAAGAACTGCCAAAGATCGCGCCAGCAAGCCTCTGCACGCATAGGAGGATACAGACCGCCACCAGGTTCTAAGATAGTTGGAAAGGTGGCAAGTACCACCACTCTAGCCTCGTCAACAATATCAGCGGACTGGTCGCGCAGCGTGCAAACCACGTCGTTAGCCAATAGCCCTACCGCCGCCAAAGCTGGATCAGCCGGCAGACAGGCCGCTCGAATCTGCTCTAGGTCAGCATCTGTCAGATAGGCGTTGTTATCATCGGCAAGCTGAAAACAAGCAACAATCTCGGGAGGCACTTCATTCCAGGTTTCAAAGCTGACAATGCGCGCTTTGGGAATCAGCTGTCTGGCTCGGTCACTCAGTCCGTTCATAGTCTTGGCGTATACCTAAAACAGCGTGTAGCTAGTAGCTCTCTAGCTTTTAATCCAGATACAGCTAGCTAGACATAACTAGCTGTATGGTGTTATCCAGTTTAAGCCGTTTGGGCCACACGAGTTAAGCACTGCGCGAGATCATCTGCTGAATCACTAAGTTAGCAATTCTTTGAACGGCAGCTTCAGGGTCTGCTTGAAGCGGTGCGATCGCTGCTACTGCCGCCATATCTCCTAGCTTTCCTAGTGCTAGCACAGCGGCCTTTCGAACTTCCCAATCAGAGTCTTGCAGACACGTGACTAACGGCTGATAAGCCGCCTGATAGTCGAGACGTGCCAGGTGAGCTGCCGCTTCAATCCGCACGTCCGCGTCGCTGTCCTTTAGCGCCCGGATGAGTAGTAGCATCGTGTTTTGGGAGGCTATCTGCTCTTGTGCCAGTTGCTTTTGCGCAAGCTGAGCGATCGCACCTACCGCCGCCATTCTCACTACGGGCGATGGATCATCTATAACTTGGTATAGCTGCTCGCTAACCTCAGCGCTCATAGACGCCATAGCCCACGCCGCATGACCTTTGCAGCTTTCGCTAGTCTCAGAGATGAGCACCATCCGAACTGCCTCAAAAGCAGGCGCGCCTATCTTAGACAAAGACCCAGCTGCTGCGCTCTTTACACCAATATCTACATCGTTTAATAGTGCATTCATTAGCCCAGCGACTGAACCCTGATCGTCCGCATCAGCGAGTGCATGGCAGCAGGCTCTACGCACGACCTGATCGGGATGCTTAGCCAGTCCTTCTAACAAAAAAGGCGCCGCTGGCTCCCCGATTTGACTCAGTGCGTCTATCAACTTAAGGCGAGTCGCTCGCCGAGGATCCGCTAAGCTCTGCACCATCTTCTTAAGCAAAGCCGGATCGGGGTGTTCAAAAGCTAAAAGCTCTATCTGCTCGTTTACATAGTCAATTAGTGAATCAATGTCTGATTGAGCTTCAGGCGATGTAGGCGCAGCCATACAGTGCACAACTCCTTGCTATGAACCGAACTTCTTGCTGTGAATCCTAAGAGTCAGCCTGTCGGTTAGTGCGCCGGGTTTTAGTCCGCTGGGTTACTGACACTATTGTCGGCACTATCATTAGCACTATCCACCGACACTATCATTGGCACTATTACCGACACTTTCTATAGGCTGTTCGCCGCGTATCTTCGCTAACGCAGCATCAATCTTGAGAATTTCAGGATGATTTTTAAGCTGAGACATAGCCATAGATTTAGGCAATTTGGCTTTCTTAGCAGTTGCTGTAAAGTCTTCTTCTAAGCGCTTACGATATTGTTCCAATTCAGCAACAACGCCTGCAATTTCTTCAGCGGAAGGCTCAGCATTATTAGTGTCAGCGGAGGTATCAGCCGTTGACTCGGTTGCCGCGTTAGTTTCCGTGGGCGTATTGTGGGGGGTTATTTTTCCCATCTTATTTTTTCCATCTCATTTTTTCCATTTTGTTTCTCCCCTTGTGGATACCTCATAAAGCAATAGTATGATCACATTTTACCGGCCTTTCTGCGTCTCTTAATATGGATATTCCTGACATTAAAGAGCTTCTCTCGCATGAAGATTCACAGATGCGACTGCAGGGCCTTGTGGCTCTAAAAGACCACGACGCTCAGCAGGCTGTGCCGCTACTAGTAGCCCAGCGACAGGACGAGGCTTTTCTGGTGCGCTCTTTTGTAGCGATGGGATTAGGACGCAAACGCAACGATGAGGCGTACGAAGCACTACTGACCATGCTGCCGGTAGAAAGCGATCACAACGTACAAGCTGAGATTGCCAACTCACTAGGTCTATACGGCCATAGAGCAGTTGATCTATTAGTGCAGCTATTCTATGACAACGACAACTGGCTGGTTCGTCGAAGCATTCTGGCTATCATGCCCGAGATGGAGTGTCCTCAGCATTTGCTAGAGATTGCTTTGGTTGCCCTAAAAGATACTGACGAAACGATTGTACAAGCAGGCATCTCGACCCTGGGCATGCTGGCAGATACGCCGCAATCAGACGCGGCGCTTAGTGCGCTGCTACCAATAATGCACGCTGATAGCTGGCGATCGCGTATGTACCTAGCCTATGCTCTCAAGCTATTTGATACCGAACCAGCCAAAAACGCGCTGAGTCAACTGCGTCAAGATACGCATCACAAAGTCGTTGCCGCAGCGCTAGAAACGCTTTTATCGTCTGGATGAAGAGCCTAAATAGATAGAAAGCTGATCTAGGTGCATCAACATCAAAAACCTTCTCACTGGTCAGGCTTTGAGAAGGTTTTTACGTTCTTCTCAACGCTTTCCAACGCTGAAGTGACTGAAGTGTTTGAGATGGACATTTCCCAATCTGTATCTTCAGTAGATTGCAGCAGCAATCGCAAATGGACTATGCTTGAAATGTAAACAAATATGACTGTTTGTTTACTTTCGAGGAATTGGCTGGATTACTTAGCCAAATTGATAGCCTGAATTTGAGGAATGACTGCGCAATGGTAATTTCTACTCGATTGCTTCGAGCCCCATTCAACCAGCCAGATAGCCAGCCAGATGGCCAGCCGAACGATTCACACTCAGCGTTAGAGACGTTAGCGATCGCATTTTTTCAGCACTCAGAGGGAGACTGGCAGTCTCGCCGCCGCTACTACACGCTATCTAGCGACGAAACCCAAGAAGTGATAAGCGACATTACGGTTCAGTTTCTATCACAAGGACACGAAGAGCTTGTGACTTTGGGCGCTCGTCACGAGCTTAGCGTGCCGATGATTTTTGGTGCCAAAGTTACTTGGAACAGCACCTACTTGAGCCCAAGCCGCAAACCCTCTGTGGGCTCTACTGTATTTGGCATTCGCGGCAGCACAATGTACCGCGATCGCGGCTTCGCTACACCCAAACCCGTTACCGCCTCTTATAGATTCAAAGACAACCGCACCATGACCTTGCGCACAGAGTACGGCGGCTCTTCCTTTGAAGAAGAGCTGAGGCTAGTAGGCGATAACTATCGCACTCGTCAAACCATTATCTGCCGGGCAGGTGAAGAAATTATGATCGGTCAGTATCTGGAAAAACGTGTCTAAGCTTTAGCAGCAAGGTATCTAGAACAGTAGGTTCTCTAGAGCAGCAGAGTCTTTAGGCGGTAGCTCAAATAGCGTTGTGCCATTAGCGTTGTGCCATTTCCAGCTACCACCTAGACATGCTGCCTAGTTTTCTACGTGCTTTGTGGATTCTGTAAGCTCTCCAAGCTCTGTAGCGTCGTCTTGCGGGTGAAGGTATTCCATTCATTTAGCTCACTCGCCTTGTGGCTCAGCAGCTTAGAGCGACTCGCCGTCTCTAGCCCGACAGCGCCACTAAAGTCCGCGCCAGCAATACTGCCTACCCCGGTCATATCAACGTCTATAAGGTTAGTCGCTCGCAAATCACAGTGCTGCAATTCTGCGCCGGCTAAGCTAGCCCCTCGCAAATTTGCGCCGGTCAAGAAAGCCTTTTGCAGATTCGCACCAGCTAACCCTGCCCCGCTTAAGTTTGCACCCGCTAGATCGGCGCCACTAAGATAAGCCCCTAGCAGCATAGCGCCCTGCAGATCTGCATTCTTCAAATTAGCTGTATTCAGATAGGCTCCGTTTAACGCAGCACCAGGACCTACAGCACCGCTACTTTTATACCGAAAGCCTTCTGGCCACTGTGTACTGCTATCGTAAAGGGCTAGCTTAAGCTGCGCCCCAGTGAGCACTGCATCCGTTAGATTTGCCGCCTGTAGGTCGCTACGAAACAGAGAGGCACCCGTTAAGTTTGCGCCAGCTAGATTGGCCCCTCTTAGGCTAACGCCTCTCAAGTCAGCGTTTTTGAGGTCAGCACCTGACAGATTAGCCTTAGAAAGGTCTGCTCCAACCAGTGCAGCGTTCGATAGCTTGGCTGCACTTAGATCAGCGCCCGCCAGAGTCGCTTTGTAGAAATCTTTGCTTGACAGGTCCTGACCTGAAAGATTTGCTTGGGCAAGCTGGGCACTAGGGCCGGTTTTAGGTATGTCTGTTGGTTTGGGGACAGGCATCGTATATAAAACGAAAGATACGCGCTAAGCACTAAGTAATAGAATCACAGCATTGCCCTACCAAGCACAACTGCTTAGTCGCCAATCTTTACCTTTCGCTTTCTTCGTCGTTTTTTTGCGCCTGCTCTCCAATATCCGCTGCTAATACCTGCCGCCAACGCCTAACAAAGATAGGTTTTACAGATGCTTTTGAATCCTCCTATGTCCATGATGGCCTTCTTTTGTAAGAGCGAAGGCACCTGGTTTACTCAGCGTACAGTGCATCATTTTGACGTGGTAGCTGATGAGTCAGGAGAGTCTAATCTAATTGTGAAGCTAGTTGCAGCAGACGATCAGCGCGTGATTGATATCTGTAAATCTCAAGAGATTGAGCCGAGCTTAGCAGCCAGTGGCGCGTCGTTTGCCTGGCAGGCCAATCTATCGGACAGTGCACCTAGCTCTTCTGCGGCGGTACTAGTAGACGTGCCAGATGATGAGAGCGGACGCTCTGGAAAGCTAGTGCGCGATCGCGGCTATGTAGAAGTCATGCCTGTTATCAGCCGCTACTGGTTTGGCCAAGACGGCGTGCTGACTATCGATACCGACTACGAGACGAATCAGGGTCAAGAGCGCTGCTGGTTTCTCACTGATGACTTTCGTGTGCGCGTGAGCACAGCTCGAATGATGAATGGCGTTAACCTAATGACCTACTGCTCGGAAAGGCGATTTGTCACGCCAGAAGACGTTGCTGCTATGGCCGCCAAACACTCGATAAAACAGGCTGTTTAGGGTCGTTTTTTTCGATGTTACGGAATATGTATTTGTCTTTCATAATCACGCGATCGCCATCAGCCATCTCGTATTGTGAGGGGACGCAATGCCCTCAATCATTCATGGCCTGATAATGTATCGCCCTTTCCTAGAGCATCTAGAGAACTCGCTTTCTCAGAGGTTCGATCTCATTAAGCGCTCTATTCCAAAGGACCTAGAATGCAACATCAGTGAGCGGGGTCGTAATCCAGCCACAATTCAAAGCTGGTGCTACCAGTGCTCCGAGCTGCGCAAAGTCCGCTATACCTATATTGATGTCGGACAAAGCGCTCAGATCTTCAACAGCGTTATCTATCCAAGCTATCAGTACGACCTACCGCTGTTAGGGGTTGATTTTCTCTCTTTTGGCTCAGCCAGAAACCTGATCGTCATGGACTTTCAGCCTTTGTTTCAAGATGCAGACTACCAGCAGAAGTACATTGCGCCGCTACAAGTCCTACACAATAAGTACCCCGATCTAGCACAGAACCTCGAAATGAAGTTCTATGATGCCAATCAGTACTTTTCCAAGTATTTGCTCTTTGCCAAAACTGACCCTGAGACGGTAAAGACCCGCGTTTTAGCCGCCTTCAAAGACTATCTTCAGCTTTACTGGGAGATGCTGTCTGCCGCAACACCGAATACAGATACTGACGCTATGACGCGCATCGCCAAAGCTCAGCGCGACTACGATCAGTACAGCGCCGAACGAGATCCCGCTTCGGGCCTGTTCAGCAGCTACTTTGGTCATGAGTGGTCCGAGCGCTTCCTATATGACTTTTTGTTTGAAGACGCGGTGCCCTTGGCAGTCAGTAGAAGCAAATAGGCCAAGACAAGCAAATAGGCCAGAACAAGTGAATAAGTTAGTACAACAGAGTAGGTCAGGACAAGAGAATATAGTTAGTACGAGCGAATAATAGCCAGCCTCATGACTAGCACAGAGACTATCTACGAACCGTTTTTGGCGAGAGCCCAAGCGCTGCTCTCTGAGCATCTAGATCTTAGCGACTACCCCATTCCCGCTGGCTTTGAGTCTAAAAGCGCGCTCACAGGTAGAGGTAAGCGCGAAGCTACAGTTACAACCAATAGCTATGGTGCTCGCGCTCCCAAGCTCAGACAGATTCGCGCCGCGCACGTACAAGGTGGCGCCGCCCTTCAGGTGCTAAACTTTGTGATTTTTCCAGAGCTAAACTACGATCTGCCCTTCTTCGGCGCAGACCTAGTAACGCTACCAGGCGGGCATCTGATTGCGATTGATATGCAGCCTTTGTTTCAAGACGAAGCCTATCAGGCAAAGTACACTCAGCCCATCATGGAAATGTTTCGAGACTACCAGCAGCACCTGCCTTGGGGTGGCGACTTTCCAGCAGAGGCACAGGCGTTTTTCTCATCCGCATTTTTGTGGACTCGCCCGGCAAAAACCGCAGCCGTAGAAACCCATGTTTTTGAAGCTTTTGAGGATTATCTCAAGGCTTACATTGAGTTTGTCAAGGCAGCTGAGCCAGTGAGTGATCCAGACAGGCTAGAAGCTATCAAACGCTCTCAGCTAAGCTATGCTCGCTACCGGGCTGAGAAAGACCCAGCTAGAGGTATGCTCACTCGGTTCTACGGCCCGGCGTGGACAGAAGAGTATATTCACGGCTTCCTGTTCGACTTAGAAAGAGATCCTCGCGTAGCCACGTAGCGCAAGCCGTCTAACAGCACGATTGACTAGCAGTCATGTAGTCATACTGGCTGAAAGTGTCCGCCTAAAAGGTAAGCCAAAGACATAGCTGCTCTCCTGTAAGTCTGTGACTGTTCCCTGCAAAGCCCTTTGTAAGGATCTTTGTAAAGAAAACGGTTCATCAAGCAGGCTAGACACAAATTTCGTTTCTGAGACTCACGCTTGAGAAGTGATGGAAACGGTTGATACACCTACATTTCAGTCAGCGACGCTTTTGTGAACTTTCTTGAACTTTCTTAGATTGTCGTCATATCCGTTTTACTCTTTAAATGTGAGAGCAATAGATTGCTAAAAATCGTCGAATTGAGCATAAGGAAGTCTTCGCAGTCTCTCCGACATGCTTTAAAGCGATGGCTACAATCAAGTGGGGCAAATTGCTCTACTTGCGCGATAGCTCAACGCAATCGGCTCAGCCTAAGCGGAACTGTTTAACTATCTGTCTAACTATATAGAGGGTTTTAAGTCTAGAGTCTTCTGGGATGCAAAACTCTCAGTTGTTAGCAAGGTAAAGCTCCGTTAGGGACTGTTTATAAAGGCCTGATTCAGAGTGTTTGATTCTGAGGGCTATCGTGCGGAACCGTTGTTCCCACAGTCAAATATCTAGGAGAATTTGGATCTATGTTAGATGCGTTCGCTAAAGTTGTCTCCCAAGCTGATGCTCGTGGTGAATACCTCGCAACATCTCAGCTAGATGCGCTAGACGCAATGGTTGCTGATGGCAACAAGAGAATGGACGCTGTTAATGGCATCACCAGCAGTGCTTCTGCCATTGTTGCTAACGCGGCTCGTTCACTGTTTGCTGACCAGCCCCAGCTTATTCAGCCCGGTGGTAATGCTTACACTTCTCGTCGCATGGCTGCTTGCCTTCGCGACATGGAAATCATCTTGCGATATGTCACTTATGCTGCGTTCTCTGGCGATGCTAGCGTTCTAGACGATCGTTGCCTCAACGGTCTACGTGAGACTTACATCGCGCTTGGAACACCTGGTTCTTCTGTTGCCGCTGGCGTAGAGAAAATGAAAGCAGCTGCGATCGCGATTGTTAGCGATAACAGCAATGTAACGGACGGTGACTGCAGCAACCTGATTGCTGAAATCAGTGGCTACTTTGACCGTGCTGCTGCTGCTGTTGCTTAAGTTAAGCTGAAGCGCTCGTTGTAATAATTGTTAACATCCTTAATTGGGAGAACTTAAAACATGAAAACTCCTTTAACCGAAGCGGTATCAACTGCTGACTCTCAGGGTCGGTTCCTAAGCTCGACTGAAATGCAGGTTGCATTTGGTCGTTTTAACCAAGCTAAAGCAAGCCTCGAAGCGGCTCGGGCTTTGACCTCAAAAGCAGATAGCCTAGCATCTGGCGCTGCTAATGCGGTTTATAACAAGTTCCCTTACACCACTCAAATGCAAGGTCCTCAGTACGCTGCCGATCAGCGTGGTAAGGACAAGTGCGTTCGTGACATCGGCTACTATCTGCGGATGATCACTTACTGCCTCATCGTTGGTGGCACTGGCCCCATGGATGACTACTTGGTGTCTGGTCTAGCTGAGATCAACAAAACGTTTGATCTCTCTCCTAGCTGGTATGTAGAAGCGCTTAAGCACATCAAAGCTAACCACGGTTTGAGTGGCGATGCAGGTACTGAAGCCAACACATACATCAACTACGCGATTAACGTCCTCAGCTAAATTGGCGCTCTAGCCTCTGGTTAATGTATCAGGCGGTTAGACCTCAATTTTTTACCCAGAGAGATATGCGATTACTGGAAAGCTCTAGTGATTGTTTGTTTCTCTGGGTTTGCTGTTGGTAGACAGAATTTAGAGCACAAATCCCGAGAGAACAGGTCTTTTGGAGAACAAATCTAGCGAGCAGATTGAGAGGGCAGATGCAGAGGGCAGATCTAGAGAGCGAATTTAGAATGCGGATTGAAAGCACCGATTGACTCATGAGTGATAATTTTCAGCCTAACGTTGAGGGCGCAGCGCTTCAGCTCACGGTGCCTCAGGCGATCGCAAATCTTAAACAGACGCAAGACGCAGGCGATCGCTACTACGCAGCTTGGTGGCTAGGCCGATTTCAGATAAAAGATCCTGAAGCGATCGCAGCGCTACTGTTCGCGCTAACTGACCAGAGCGATCGCGATACGGACGGTGGGTTTCCGCTTCAGCGAAACGCCGCTCGCGCTTTAGGTAAGGTAGGCGACGAGCGGGTCGTTCCGGCCCTAATTGACTGCCTTAGCAGCAGTGACTACTACGTGCGCGAAGCCGCCGCTCAGTCCTTAGAGATGCTACAAGCTAAAGCAGCAGTAGAGCCGCTGGTAGCCTTACTAGACGGTGGAGTAGCCGATGCTGTTGCGGTACCTGGTAAGCCGCACTTGGTACAGCCCTACAACGCAATTCTAGAAGCGTTAGGAACACTAGGAACCAATCAGCTCGCTGAGACTATCGAACCTTTTCTACAGCATGAGGTTCCGCAGGTGAAGAATGGTGCGGCAAGGGCCCTGTATCAGCTCACTGGCAAAGGGCACTATGCGCAGGTACTCGTAGACACACTAAGCGGCGATGATTTACAGCTGCGACGGTCAGCACTGCTAGATCTAGGCGAGGTAGGATACTTGCCGGCAGCAGAAGCAATTGCTAATACGCTGGCTGAAAACAGCATCAAGCTAATCTCTCTGAAAGGCTTACTAGAGAAGCAGCTAGATGGCTCAGACGCTCTTCTTTGCGATCGCGCCTGCAGCGTCATGTCGCTAATGGATTCACTGTTATAACCGATCTAAGTCATGATTGATTCTGATTCTCTTCTTCAGTCCAGACTTCAGGCTGTCGAATCTGCGGACTCTGCGCAGGCAATGCTAGATTCGGTAGAGGCGCTAGCTGAGCTGAAAAGTGAAGGTGCTGTCGACATGCTCGTTCGCGTGCTGGGCTATAACAATCCGGGCGCGGCAGTAGCCGCTGTAGATGGCCTAATTCAAATTGGTACCCCCGCAGCTTCAGCAGTACTCAGTCAAATAGACGGCTATAACTACGGCGCTCGCGCCTGGGCCCTGCGGGTATTAGCAGGCATTGGAGATCCGCGAGGGCTAGACCTGATTTTAGAGACAGCAGCCAAAGACTTTTCGCTTAGCGTGCGGCGTGCAGCAGCGCGAGGACTAGGAACCATTCAATGGGAACAACTGAAGCTAGAAGAGCGGCGAAGTAGGCAAACGCAGGCAAGAGATACCTTACGAGAAATAGTCGAAACAGACCCAGAGTGGGTAGTACGCTATGCGGCGACGGTTGGGTTGCAAGGCGTCGCTACAGCAGCGATCGCTGAAGGCCATAGCGATTTGGTAGAACCGATTGTTTGCACCTTACAGAAGGTCACAGAGGACGATGAAACAATAGCAGTCAAGGCGCGAGCCGCCTGGGCAATCGCGCAGCTACCTTCACAGGCGGCGTAGCCTAGCAATCTGTTTCCTGCCTCGTGTCTACTTACGTTTACTTGCGTTTACAACTAGCTCGTTTTCTCAATTCATATGGCTTCAATTAGCTACGCAATCATCGGCACTGGCGCAATCGGCGGCTACTATGGCGCAAGGTTACAGCAGGCTGGTTGCGAAGTGCATTTTCTGTTGCGCAGCGATTATGAATTCGTCCGGCAAAACGGCATAGCTATAGAGTCTGTAGATGGTGACTTCAATTTGCCACAGGTGAGCGCATACCGCACTCCGGCTGACATACCACCGGTCGATGTTGCTATCATTGCCCTCAAAACAACGGAAAATCGCAATCTATACAAGCTATTGCCTCCTATAAAGAGCGGTGGTGCTATTCTCTCTTTGCAGAATGGATTTGGCATAGAAACAGAACTCTCTTTGCAGCTAAAGCAGAGAAATACGACAGCGCCATCTATTCTAGGCGGCCTTTGTTTCATCTGTTCTAACCGGGTTAACTCAGGGCACTTTCGCCATTTGGACTACGGACGAATTTTGCTAGGCGCGTACAATCCTACCAATCAGCCCTATGAACCGACGCCCCTAATAAAAGCGATCGCAGCCGACTTTTCCAAAGGGGCCGTCATCGTAGAAACAACAGATGATTTGCCCATGGCGCGCTGGCAAAAGCTGGTCTGGAATGTACCGTATAACGGACTATCAGTCGTGCTAAACGCAACAACAGAAGAAATGATGGCCGACAGTAGCATACGAGCGGCCATCACTACGCTGATGACAGAAGTTATTACCACGGCTAACGCTTGGGGTGAGAAGACATCTCCCGGAACAAGCCGCAGTCTTTCTCACGAGCTGATCGCAGAAATGCTCGCTCATACAGAAACCATGTCACCCTATCGAACGAGTATGAAAATCGACTACGACAAGCACAGAACCATGGAGGTAGAGACCATCTTGGGCAATCCACTACGCGCTGCACAGGCAGTAGGCATTTCTGTACCAGCGATGACTCTGCTATATCAACAGCTCTCCTTTCTAAACAACCGATAGCGCTAGGCACATCTAGTCTCAGAGAAATCAATCTCAAACTCTCTCTTGTGAAGTCCTATAAAGTCCTACAAACATAAAGTCTATAAACGTAGGATCTATAAACATAGAGTCTGTAAAGTCGTATAAAAATAGACACCGTGTTCAAACATATCGACCGAAAATAACATATCAGATATAGATAACATAAATCATAGAGAGTAAGTCTGAGCTTTTGATGCCGGAGTGTACAGCAAACCTGATGCAAACGATATAATAGATAGAGATAGTTGCTCTGTCTCTTTACACAAATAATTCTCTATTGTCAATAAGATTTTAGCTGTATCAATTTCAACTGTTATAAATAGCCTGTAATGTAAATAGTCTGAAGTCGCTGTCTATCACTACGTCACCCTCGCCAAGAACACTGCCGAAAAATATTGGCCTGTCGCCCCGGTTATCGTAATGCAGCAAGACAATCAGCACCTGATCGATATTCTCCAAGCCGCCCAGCGTATTCAGGAATATACACAAGATAGTACGCTTGCCGACTTCTACGGCGATCTACAGCTACAGAACAAAGTCATGCGTCGGCTGCTGACAATTAGCAAGACAGCACAGCGAGTTTCGGCAGCTACGCAAGAGGAAATGGATGCGATCGCCTGGGAAAAACTTAGCAGTACCAAAGAGCGGATACTTCAAGAGGACCCCTTTATCGATATCGATCAGCTGTGGGTCGCCATTCACGACGAAATTCCAGTATTAATTCAGGCCCTCAATCAGCTGATTCTAGCTCAAAAGCATTAGGAGAATCAGGAGCTGATTCTCTGCGAAAGCAGTCCTAAAAATAGCAAGTCCTAGCCTCAGAAAAGAGACTAGGACCTAGTGCTTTTGCTAACTAATTAGCAAAAGCGGTTATGAAACGGTCTCAAAGCTTAGCGACGCGGCTCGCGAGGCTTGGCTTTGTTGACACGTAGGTCACGACCCATCCACTCAGCGCCGTCTAGCGCCTCGATGGCAGCTTGCTCTTCTTCGTCACTGTTTAAGTCAACGAATGCAAAGCCACGAACGCGGCCCGTTTCACGATCAGTCGGAAGGGTAAGACGCTTGACGGTACCATACTCACCAAAAACGCTGTTAAGGTCAGCTTCGGTCACGTCGTAAGACAAATTGCCTACATAAACACCCATATCTCTTATCTCCAAAAATTAAACAACATAATAAACACGAAAAATGAGTCAGAAGTTATCTATGAGAAAGTTTCTTATAGAAACAACAAACCTTGAACTCTTGTGAATCCAAGGTATGCCGGTCTATTTAGCTTCTGATACAAGGGATAGACTAGCGGAACTAGAAGGCTAGTTAGCGCAAGAGCAGCCTTAGCGACGCGGCTCGCGCGGCTTGGCTTTGTTAACGCGCAGGTCGCGGCCCATCCACTCAGCGCCGTCTAGTGCGTCGATGGCGGCTTGCTCTTCAGCGTCGCTACCCAAGTCAACAAATGCGAAACCGCGTACGCGGCCCGTCTCACGATCGGTAGGAAGGGTTACACGCTTGACGGTGCCGTATTCAGCAAAAATACCGCTAAGGTCTTCTTGCGTTACATCATAGGAAAGATTTCCTACATATACGCCCATGGTCTTTGGTCTCCAGAAATTAAAAAGGTGAAAACAGAAATTGGAAAAACAGAAACTGAGAAAGCTGGTCGAAAGAGTTAACTGAAGGGCTGTCAAATGTTAGCAACAAAAGCAGATGTTTCACTGCTTTGCGCTCATAAGATTGCTTAGGTTGAACCGTTTTGTCCGCCTAGCGGATGGATAAAACAGATACAACAAGCCTTGAACTCTTGTGAGTCCAAGGCTTACGAGTTAATAATTACTTTGCCATTCGAAGATTATCAATGCTTTTAGCGGCGAGGTTCACGCGGCTTGGCTTTGTTAACGCGCAAGTCACGGCCCATCCATTCAGCACCATCGAGGGCTTCGATAGCTGCTTGCTCTTCGTCATCTGAGTTGAGATCAACGAAGGCAAAACCACGCACACGGCCAGTCTCACGATCTGTTGGTAGGGTGACGCGTTTGACGGTGCCGTATTCGGCGAAGACGCTGTTCAAGTCAGCCTCTGTTACGTCATAGGAAAGGTTTCCTACATAAACGCCCATACAAGTAGTCTCCAGAAATTAAACAGGGTATTGAGAATGATAAGTCGGACGGAAGCCTGTAAAAATTGAGGAAAACCCTTTTAAACAGAAAAGCAAACCTGTAACCGATATCGATTTCTTCACTTCTTATCTTATAGCTAATTAGAGGCTAGATGAACGAACCCCACGAAAAAAACGTCACAAATCGCTAACTTTATCTTTTTTTGCTCTACCTTAAGGACATGATCACGACACCGCTAACCATAATAGCCGCGCCTAAAAGCCTCTCTCTAAGCCCTTTTTCTCCGAAGAAGAAGTGACCGATTAAGACCGACAGCAGGGCGCTCATTCGTTTTACAGCGATAACTTGAGCGACAGGCGCGAGGGTGAGCGCTAGCATCTGAAAGGTGATGGCGATCGCATTAAACCCGCCGGTCACGCCTAGCAGCCGCCACTGAGCCACTAATGGCTTTAGCCCTCGGCTACCGCGCCGTAAGAACACAAAAGGCACCATGCCGCCGGCGATAACTGTAAATAGCGCGATCGCCCACAGCAGTGGAGACGAGTTCAAGACCCCAATTTTGTCAAAGTTGGACGTGATGCTCCAGATAAAAGCCACGCACAGCATCAGGCGACTGCCAGGGCTACGAGCCATTGCCACTAATGGTGCCCAGAATAAATCCCAGACAGTGCTGCCGCTCGGCGCATGAGGCGATAGGTTAAGCACATAAGAGCCGACGACTAAAAGCGCAACGCCGAGGGCATCAGCGCCTGTTGGCCACTCCTGCACAATCAGCGGTGAGGTAACTAGCAAAAAAAGCGGCGTCAGGGTAACCAAAGGCACTGTCAAAGACAGATCGGCTAGCTTTAGCGCTCGAACATAGAGCGTGAAGGCCAAAATATTGAGACTGCCACCAACTAATAGGGCTAGCCAAAAGCCAGATTGAATAGCTGGGATGCCTGCGATCGCTAATACTGGCAGCATGAAGATCACACCAACAGCCATAAAGCCAAACAGAACAGAATATTCGTCTAGCGTTTTTAGGCTTTGTTTACCCGTGGCATCTTTGCAAGCTTCAAAAAAAGCAGTCAGTGAGGCGAAGAATAGCCACATGTAGTAGAGAGGAGGAGGGGGAGAAAGAATAGAGGAATAGAGAAATAGACAGGAAGATTAAAGACTTGTGAGAACAGAAGCAGTCATGCCCGCCAGCAAAATAAAGCCAATGGTGACGTTTTGACGAAAGATATTGCCAAAGACCTGAGGAGATTTAGGAACGCGAGTAAGCTGCACATATTGACGAAACCATAAGTAGGTAGAGATAGTCAGCGATAGCCAGTACAGCAGCCCCAGTCCCACCGTGAGACCTAACCAAGTAAGCATCAAAACAGTGCCCAGATAAAATAAGCCAACGGCCTCGGGCGCACGCGAGCCGAAGAAAAGAGCGCTAGAGTTGATCTTAAGCTGACGGTCAAATTCTCGATCGGGAATGGCATATACCGTATCGAAGCCCAAAGTCCATAGCACGGTAGCAGCCCACAGCAGCCAGGTAGCAAATTCGAGGGTCCCTGTCACAGCGCTCCAGCTAATCAAGACCGCGAATCCCCAGGCGATAGAGAGCACTAGCTGAGGGACTGGAAACACGCGTTTGGCCAGCGGATACAGCACAATGACCGGCACCGCCGCAACGCAAAGCCAGAAGCTAAGCGGATTTAGGTAGCTAGCGAGTATCCAAGCACAGAAAAAAGAGACGATAGCCACACCGATACCGACCTTTATAGAAAGGGCTTTGGCAGCCAAAGGTCGCGTTTTGGTCCGCTCGACCTGCGTGTCGATATTGCGGTCCCACAGATCATTGACGACACAGCCGCCTGCACTCGTGGCCAGCGTACCTAACACAATCACACCAAGCAGCGGCAAATCGGGAATTCCTCTAGCGGCTAAAACCACTGCCCACAGCGCTGGAATCATTAAAATCAGGCGACCGGCAGGCTTGTCCCAGCGCAATAAGCGCACGACTTTCATTAATGTTGAGCTAGAAGATACTGAGCTAGAAGAGGCTGAGGCAGAAGACGGATTTTTAGATGAACTCTTGGTAGCGGGTTTCATAGAATTTTGTGTGACCTTCAATAGGCGGCCTTCAATCAGAGAGCCCTCGATAGGCGGCTTTTCGCGTCAAAGATGAATGAAGAGAACAGCGGCGTCTTTCACCATACTTTAGTTTTTACTTTAGATTTTTCTGGGTTTCGTTGCGCACTTGTCGCGCACCGGCTGCACACTTACGGAGGGAAAAGCAGAGGGAAGAGTACGGAAGATAGTGCGGGAAAAAGCGCAGAAAAAAGTGAGCGTACTAGCAACAGATGAGCATACGACCTGACATTTTAGTTTTGGTCACCAAATGTAGCAGTGGGTTTGAAACCTTCTCAAAATTTCTCTCTAGTAGGTATTTATTTCATGACATAGCGGATGAGTCCATCTCACAAGCAGTCAGCAGCAGCTCCCTTCAACGACAGGATCCTAGCCTTTACCTGGATTCGCTTAGATATGACTTCACTATCTTCCACTGTTTTTTCTTAGCAAAGTTCTACTCAATAAGGACAAACTAGGATGCCAAACCGAAGAGACTTATGGTTAAAATAACCATAAGTCGTTGAAACTTAGTGTCTTAGCTAAGCGCTAGCAGATGGTTCTCATTCAAGATGGTTATTTGAAAGGCGATGATGCTAGAGCGGGAAAGGGACTAGCGCCCTCGGTCGCCATCGAGCGTCAGAAGATTGATCCGCTGTCGGTAGCTGCCGATGAGTACGGTTTGCTTACTGATTTGTATCAGCTTACGATGTCTGCTTGCTATGTCGGTGAGGAACTAGAGCTGAAATCGGCTAGCTTCGAGCTGTTTACGCGGCAACTGCCTACGGACTATGGCTACCTAGTAGCGATGGGGCTAGAGCAGGCCTTGGAATACTTACAGAACGTTAGCTTTAGCCCTAAGCAGATCTTGCAATTGCAGCGCACAGGTATTTTTGGCGAGGCTCCGAAGCGATTCTGGACGCTTCTGGAGAATTTTCGCTTTGAAGGTAATGTTTGGGCAGTGCCTGAAGGAACGGCTGTGTTTGCCAATGAGCCTATGCTGCGAGTAGAAGCCCCCCTATGGCAGGCGCAGATTGCCGAGACGTATTTGCTCAATACGATCAATTATCAGACCCTGATTGCAACCAAAGCCGCTCGGCTACGACAGGCAGCAGGGCCTGAGGCCAAGCTATATGAGTTTGGAACAAGACGAGCGTTTAGCCCACAGGGAGCGCTATGGGCAGCAAGAGCGGCGATCGCTGGTGGACTAGATGCTACGTCTAACGTACTAGCCGCGCTTAAGCTTAGTCGTCAGCCAGTAGGGACTATGGCCCATGCCCTGGTGATGGCCGTATCGGCGCTAGCAGGCAGTGAGGACGATAGCTTTGAGGCTTTCCATCGCTATTTTCCCGGTGCGCCTTTGCTGATAGATACTTATGATACGGCGGCTGCCGCCGAGCGCTTAGCCGAGAAAGTAAATGCAGGAATGCCGCTAGCGGGTGTGCGAATAGATTCGGGTGATTTGGCGGCGGCGGCAAAAGCGGTGCGATCGCATCTTCCTAACACACCTATTTTCGTCAGTGGGGATTTAGACGAATTTGCTATCGAACAGCTGCGGCAGCAGTCAGATAGCATTGACGGTTATGGTTTGGGCACGAGGCTAGTGACCGGTGCGCCGGTTAACGGGGTGTATAAGCTGGTGGACATCGATGGGGTGCCGGTGATGAAAGAATCTAGCGGCAAGCAGACCTATCCAGGACGCAAGCAGGTATTTCGCCAATATGAGGACGACAAAGCGATCGGCGATCGGCTGGCGCTCACAATTGAGAGCTCAATGCCGACAGAGGTGCCTTTGCTACAGCGGGTGATGCATGATGGCAACCGGCTGTTTGCGCCAGAAGATTTAGATGCGATCGCCCAGCGCACGGCTGCTAGTATCGCCGCTTTGCCCGACTCGGTTCGGCAGTTGGCCAATCCAGAATCACTTCCTGTGAAAATCTCTCACGGGTTAGAGCAGCTCACTGAGCACACTCGGCAAGGTCACTAGATTCAGGGTCACTAGATTCAGGGTCACTAGGTTCAGGGTCACTAGGTTCGAAGCTAGTAGCTTTAAAGTCGTGTTTCAAAGTCAGCAGTCGTTATTCTAGTCATCATTCAGGCGTCGCCGCGGTCTTCGTTATGTTTACAGCTCCTTGGAAATCACCTTTACGGGTGGCTTTGTTTGGCACTAGCGCCGACCCGCCGCATATGGGTCACCAAAGCATTTTGCTGTGGCTAGGCCAAGAATTTGACCAGGTAGCGGTATGGGCAGCGGATAATCCATACAAAGAGAGACAGTCTCTGATTGGCGATCGCGCACAGATGCTGCGTCTGTTAATTGAAACCTTACCCACACAAGGCGTTGGCCCACTTGGCAAAATCAGCGTCGAGCAGAGCCTAAGCGATCGCTACTCTATTCATTCAATTAATCGGGCGCGCGATCGCTGGCCCAACGCTCGGTTTAGCTTTGTGGTAGGCGCAGATCTGCTAGCCCAACTACCCAAGTGGTATCAGGCGAAAGAGATCTTTTCACAAGTAGATATACTGGTTTTTCCTCGACCCGGATACTCCGTAGAAGGACCGGCGCTTCGCGCTCTAAGACAGCTAACAGCCGTCCATATCGCTCGTCCGCCCTACCAATACGACGTCTCTTCTAGCAGCTTCCGCCAAACTCACTGCACCTCAGACACCGGTTCAGATGCCAGCTCTCGGGCGGCGGCCAATGTCCCTCCCACCATCCGCGACTATATTACCAAGCACAACCTATACCCATGCATACAACCAACTCCCAAAGCCAAAGTATCGACCCGCCGGTAGCGGCTTCGGTAGCGGCCCCGGCAGCAGCGTCGAAGATGACTCCAGGTTCGTCCTGCCCATCAGACTCGACCGAACTAGCCGATTTCAAAGTAGGCGTGGACACGGTTATCTTCTCAGTAGATACGGGGAAAAATAGGCTGTTAGTGCTGTTAGTCATGCGACATCAGTCGCCTTTTAGTGACTATTGGAGCCTGCCAGGAACGCTAGTACGCGTCGGTGAATCGTTAGAAGACGCTGCCGATCGGGTTCTGACCGAAAAGATCAAGGTCAGCAATCTCTATTTAGAGCAGCTATTCACCTTTGGCGGACCCAATCGCGATCCGCGCGAAGCAGAGGATGCCTATAATATCCGCTACCTTTCTGTCAGTCACTTTGCGCTAGTTCGGTTCGAAGATACTGCTTTAATTGCCGATGGCGTGAGTGGAATTGCCTGGTATTCGCTCAGCCGGGTGCCACAGCTAGCCTTTGATCACAATCAAATTCTTACCTACGGCTATCAGCGGCTGCGCAACAAGCTGGAATACAGCCCAGTAGCGTTCGATGTATTGCCTGAAACCTTTACGCTTAGCGACGTATACCAGCTATACACTACTGTATTAGGAGAAGGCTTTTCAGACTATTCTAATTTTCGTACGAGGCTGTTGAAGCTGGGAATTTTGCAGGATACGGGTGTTAAGACCTCTCGCGGAGCAGGACGGCCCGCCAGTCTGTACCGATTTGATGCGGAGGCGTTTGAGCCGTTAAAAGATAAGCCGATGGTGTTCTTGTAGATGGGTTTCGGCTTTCTAATCATTCTCTTTATTTGCCAATTCTTATGAAAATTGCGATCGCACAAATCAATCCCACTGTCGGCGACCTAGCGGGCAACGCTCAGCGTATTTTAGCAGCCGCTGAGCAAGCTGCCGAGCTGGGTGCAGATTTGCTACTAACGCCCGAACTCTCTTTGTGCGGCTATCCGCCTAGGGACTTGCTAATGCGGCCAAGCTTCATCTGGAAAATGAAGCAGCAGATTGTTGCCTTAGCCGAAGCCCTGCCAAATGGACTAACAGCGCTAGTGGGTACAGTAGAAAGCAACAGCAGCGCGGCTAGCAATGGTGAAAAGCCAATATTCAACAGTATGGCTTTGCTACAATCGGGCCAGATAAAAGACATTTTCCACAAGCGCCTGCTGCCGACTTACGATGTCTTTGATGAAGATCGCTACTTTGAGTCGGGTGATACGGCTAATAGTTTTATACTCTCGGTCAAAGGAGAATCTAGAGAAGAATCTGTTCATGTTGGGATCACTATCTGCGAGGATCTGTGGAACAACGAGTCTTTTTGGGGAAAACGTACCTACCCAGTCAATCCGACCCGAGAACTGGTGGAAAAGGGCGTAGATTTGGTGGTGAACTTGTCGGCATCTCCTTATACCTGTGAAAAACAGAATCTAAGAGAGAAGATGATCGTGCATGAGGCTAAGCAGCACCAGCGCGCTATCGTCTATGTCAATCAGGTTGGGGGCAATGACGATTTGATCTTTGATGGGCGAAGTGTTGCAGTCAGTCGGCGAGGTGAGCTAGTGTGCCGAGCGGCGGCCTTTGACACAGATTTGCAGATAGTCACATTCGATTGGGCAACCAAGGATTTGCAGCCAGCAGCGATCGAGCCGTTGCTAGCAGATACCGACGCTGAAATCTGGGCAGCGCTGGTGCTAGGCGTGAAGGACTACGCGCGTAAGTGTGGGTTTAGCCGCGCGGTGATTGGGCTTAGCGGCGGCGTAGATTCGGCCTTAGTCAGTGCGATCGCGGCGACTGCTCTTGGCCCGAAGAACGTCCTCGGCATCCTCATGCCATCGCCCTACAGCTCTGGTCACTCCGTTAGTGACGCGGCAGCGCTAGCCGAGAACTTGGGCATAGAGACCCAGACATTGGCGATTGCACCGCTCATGCAGGGCTATGACACCGTCTTATCAGACATTTTCACCGAGACTGAAGACGGCGTTGCCGAAGAAAATCTTCAGTCTCGGATTCGGGGCAATCTGCTGATGGCGGTTTCTAATAAATTTGGTCACTTGCTGCTTTCTACCGGCAACAAATCCGAAATGGCGGTAGGCTACTGCACGCTTTACGGCGATATGAACGGTGGTCTAGCTGTGATTGCCGACGTGCCCAAAACGCGCGTATATTCTCTTTGCCGCTGGCTCAACCGCGATCGCGAAGTCATCCCCAACCATATTCTCACCAAGCCACCGAGCGCCGAACTCAAACCCGGACAGATCGATCAAGACTCTCTGCCCGACTACGACACCCTCGACGATATTCTAGAGCGTCTAATTTCAAAGCAGCAGTCGGCTGACGACATCATTGCGGCAGGACATGACGCTGCTGTGGTTGAAAAAGTCATTCGACTCGTCACCCGCGCCGAGTTCAAGCGCAGACAGGCCCCCCCGGTTTTGAAGGTCACTGACCGCGCCTTTGGCATGGGGTGGCGAATGCCGATTGCTAGCCGATGGTCGCTAGAAAAAGCAAAGACAGCAGTAGGTGCCAATACAGAGGCTAGTGCCAAGCTTTGAGCAGCGTCAGTTTGGACGTTACCAACTATCGCCAGCCCCGCCACCGCCGCTACTGCCACCACCAAAGTCGCTGCCGCTACTGCTACTACTACTGCTACTACCACTGCTACTACTGCCACCACCACTGTTATAGTTTCTAGAACTGTAGTAATCGTAGCTAGAGCTATTATTAGAGCGATCGCGATTGTTGTTGTAGTGGAGGGGAGTGCTATAGCGGCGGCGGCTGTAGTCAGTGCTATTGTAGCGGGTGCTCTTAGAGTTTCTTCCCCGAATGTTTATCTTGTCTTTAATCCAATTCAGGCAGTAACCGGAGCCAAGTAGTCCAGCTAGCCAGGCAGCGTCTATGATCCAAGAGTAAATCGCTGGTTTGGGCTCACTCACCTTAGGCGGCGTTTGCGCTCCACTTAGCACAGCAACAATTGTTTCTGTACCGTTAACGATACCAGCGTCAAAATTTCCCTTCTTAAATTCAGGCGTTACGTTGTTGCGCAGAATTTGACCGGCTTGCACGTCGCTCAAAGTCCTTTCGAGCCCATAGCCAATCTCTATTTCTGTACGGCGATCGCCGCTAGAAACCAAAAACAACAGACCGTTGTCTGCATCTTTTTTACCAATTCTCCAATCATTGAAAAGCTCAGTCGCAAAAGATTTTGGCGTATCTGATGAATCGGCGTCGGGCACTGTGACAATAGCAATTTCAGTACCGTTTTGAGCCTCTAGCTCGGCGATCATTTGATTGAGCGCGGCTTCACTCTCAGCGCTAATCAGGTTGGCGGTATCTGCTACCCAGGTGCCATTTTCCTGCCGTGGATTAGGAATATCAGACGTTGAAATCGCTAGGCCAGGCGAAGTGAGTGCGATCGCCAACACAGAAGCCATTCCAATACCCAGGGCCCCTCGTACTAGCTGGCGGTAAGCTGGCCATCGACAAAGACACCGATAGAGGCGTTGATCGGCTAGACGCTGATAGTCCCATCCTATGATGCGTGTAGATCTAGAACGAACGTGATTTTCTGATAACTGTTGCATGGGCTGAGATCCTAGAAACCGGCTAAGAAGACCTGACAATGTCCAACATCAGAATCTAAATAGCCCATTACAGAAAAGTAGCCGAAAAAACTGAAATAGCGGCTCAATCAAAGGTTGCTACCAAAAACTGCACTGCCGCCAAAGACTGCCATCAAAAAACTGTCATAGATTCTATGCAAACAGAATCTATGACAGTAGTGTGAGAAGCTATTCAAGTCACGGAACTGAAAACTAACCTTATGTTGTTAGGGCACTATCCCTGCGTAGGCAGCGGCTCTGGCTGTATGGACACCGTTTGCTGACGACCGCTGCGGTCGAAGTCAATGCGCAGCCTATTCTTTAGGCCATTAGCTTCAACAGCGGTCTGCACTTCTTGGCCGCTAGTAATAGCCTCTCCGTTGATTTTGCTAACCACATCGCCTGCACGCAGTCCGGCATCGGCAGCGGGCGAGCCAGGGACAACATCAGCAATAAATACGCCCGTATCGGCCTCTACGGTCAAACCACTGTTAGGGTCTTGATTGATAGAATCACGGACTTCAGGCGTCAGATTCACCATCTGAATGCCGATGAAGGGATGATCGACCTTGCCGTTGGCAATTAGCTGATCGGAAATTCGCTGCACATCGCTGATAGGAATCGCAAATCCTAGGCCCTGTGCGCCCTGGATAATAGCGGTATTCATCCCAATCACTTCGCCTCTGGCATTCAGCAGCGGGCCACCAGAATTACCAGGATTGATAGCAGCGTCTGTTTGGATAAAGTCTGTGCGATTGTCAGGCACGCCAACCTGGCCGCTGGTACGTCCGGTGGCGCTAACGATACCAACGGTAACCGTGTTGTCTAAACCGAGAGGATTACCAATCGCGATCGCAACTTCACCCGGCAGCAGATCCGCTTCACTCACTGAGAGCGTCGGCAAGTCATTCGCGTCTAAGTCAATCACTGCCACATCAGTCACCGGATCTCTGCCCAACACAGTGCCTTCAAACGTCCGGCCATCTTTCAGCGTAACCTGCACCGTATCAGCCCCATCCACTACGTGGGCATTCGTCAAAATGCGACCGTCTTCACTAACAATAAAGCCTGAACCGACCCCGCTTCGAGTCTCTCCACGAGGCGCTTGCTGAGGTAGCTTCTCTCCAAAGAATCGATGAAAACCCTCAGGCAGTTCAGGCGTTTGGCTGGTGACTGTACGCGAAGCATTAATTCTAACTACAGCAGGACCAACCGCCTGCACAACCTCTGCTACAGAACTCGCTTCGGCCGGCAGCGAAAGACTAACTGGTGTCACTGTCGGAGAATCGACCGACGTAGAAATCGATGAGTCTGCCACCCGCTCGCTTGCTGTGTCGCTGAGCGGTCCCATCACCGCATAGGTTCCTGCCGTTGCAGCACCAGCTCCCAATAGAACAAGTGCTAGCGAGGCAGCAACTCTTTGAACTTTGCTCTTTTTGACCTGACCTTGAACTTTAGTGACAGGGACTGGGGTTGCAAGATGACGGTCTGAGACGGAACCGGGGCGATCGGCAGGCATAATCGTTCCTTAATTGTTCTTATTTACGAAAGGATTAATTCAAATATATAGGGTTATTTTGACGACGGGATGACAATCGTGTGGCGATTAGACCTCTTGCAAAAATGATTATGTGTTAGTTTAAGGGGCTTTTCTCTCTATCCTACCTAGGCCAAGCTGAGCTCATAGTTATAGAGTGCTGCAATGATATTGAAGCGTAGACCATAGCGCTTCCGCCGATTGCGATAGCGTTGTCCCAGAATCCTAAAAATTTTGACCCGTCGATTCACATGTTCAATGCAAATGCGCTCTTTGCTGAGGATACGATTGTCATCCCGCTCAGCCTCGGAGAGCTCGCCATTCCTCGGTTTTTTCTTCGGGATATAGCTGTTGGCAAGGTAGCGGGTAATGCCCTGATAGCCGCTGTCTCCCAGCATTCCTGTGTCAGGATGCATATGAATTCCGGCCGCTTTGAACAGCTTGAAATCATGGGTGCGGCCTAAGTCAAAATGAAGGCAGATGATATCTAGGGTGTCGCGATCAATGATGATTTGGCACTTGAGGGTGTGCTGCTTCTTTTTGCCAGAGTAGGCCCGCTTTTGCTTCTTCTGAGGGCGTTCAATCGGGGTTTCGGTGACATCGACGACCACTAAATCAGGACGGCCAAAGCCCTGTATCAACTGCCGTTTCCCAGGAATACGAAATAACCCTGAGGCCATGATTTGGACTTCCATGCGATGCACGATACGGCACACAGTCGATTCGGAAACGCCCCTATCGGTGGCGATATGAAAATAAGTGCGATACTCCCGCCAGTACTCGAGCGCCACCAGAATCTGGTCTTCTCTCGATAGCTTAGCGGGACGCCCTGGACCGGGTCGCTCTGGAATTTGGGCTTTCACGGCCTTCACCATGCGTTTGAAAGTCGCACGTTGGACGCCAAATCGGCGCTTAAACTTTGGGTTATTTAGGGCGTGGCTCGCTTCGTAGTTCATCTGTTGGGCTCGAAAACAGCGAACTAAAACCCATCAACTTACCATGAAACCTATTATGCAAGAGGTCTATTATATGAAAGCTGCTGCGAAAGCTCGTCAGTCTTACGGTATCTCTTTCAGATGATGGATTGCTAGCGAGCGGCTGGTTGCTTTACTGAAAAAGGTCAGTCTTTGTAGTTTGACCAGGGAGTTAGCGACTAGGTTTAGCTATTAGGCTTACCTATCAAGTTGGACTACCAGATCTAGCTACTAAGTTCTACCTAATAAGTATATCTAAAAGTATCGAGGAATCACTATGGACAGTACATCAACCGTTGTTTGGCAAGGCAGTGTCAAACAAGGACAGGGGAAAATCACCACAGAGAGCGGCGTGCTGACAGAATCGGTCTACACCTACGGCACCCGGTTTGAAGACAATCCGGGGACTAACCCAGAAGAGCTGATCGCCGCCGCTCATGCAGCCTGCTTTACGATGGCTACGACAGACGAGCTAGGCAGCGCTGGCATTACACCCGAGCAAATAAAGACAGTTGCTAAAGTCACGCTGAGCACAGAAGGCAACGAGCCAGAAGTCACGCAGATTCATCTAGACGTTACAGCCAAACTGCCTGCCAAGGATAAAGAAGCCTTTGAAAAAGCAGCTCAAAGCGCCAAAGAAAATTGCCCGATCTCTAAATTGCTCAACGCTGATATATCGATGGATACGCATGTAGAAAGCTAGCCTCTAGAGACGTAATTTTTAACGTGCTAAGAACAATTTGAAAGGAGATTGCTATGGCTGAAATGATCACATTTCAACGTCCTGATGGAAAAAGCTGCTCAGGTTACTACGGCGCGCCCGAGGACGGTGCCGATGCTCCCGGTGTTGTGGTAATTCAAGAATGGTGGGGCCTTAACGACCAAATCAAAGGGGTTGCCGATCAGCTGATAGCAGAGGGCTACCGGGTGCTAGTGCCCGATCTGTATAGAGGTGATGTCACCTTGGAGGCGGCTGAAGCCCAGCACAAGATGGATGAGCTAGATTTTGCCGACGCAACCAATCAGGATATCAAAGGCGCAGCGCAGTATCTACACAAAGATAGCCCAGATGTGGCGGTGATGGGATTTTGCATGGGCGGCGTGCTGACAATGCTAGCCGCAATGAAAGTAGCCGAGGTAGACGCCGCGGTGAGCTGGTATGGAGTGCCACCAGAAACAGCGGGCGATCCGGGTGATATTGACATCCCGGTTCAAGGTCATTTTGGTTTGGCAGATAGCTTTTTTCCGCCGGAGTCGGTCGATCAGCTAGAGGCAACGCTCAAGCAGGAAGAGGTGAACTACGAGTTCTATCGCTACGAAGGCGTTAAGCACGCGTTTGGCAATGAAACAGGCGACAGTTACGACCCCGAAGCAAAGGCCAAAGCCTGGGAGCGATCGCTCTCTTTTCTCGATCAGCATCTGTAACCAAAAACCATCTGCAACCAAAAACTATAGGCAGTTCTAGACAAACTTTTGCACTGACTTCTTACCGACTTCTCCATTGTGCTGGCACAATGGAGAAGTTCACCCATTCACAATGCTTTTGTGTTAGCGCCTGAAGATCTGTTTCCTTTCCAGCTAGATGACTTTCAGTTAGAGGCGATCGCTGCTCTTAACCAGGGCGAATCTGTCATTGTGTGCGCCCCGACTGGCTCTGGAAAGACCCTTGTCGGTGAATACGCCATTCACCGAGCGCTAGAGATGGGCCGACGCGTCTTCTACACCACCCCACTCAAAGCCCTTTCGAATCAGAAGCTGCGGGACTTTCAGCAGGCTTTCGGCGAAGAGAACGTTGGTCTGCTGACGGGCGATAGCTCCGTGAACCGTGATGCCCCTATTGTGGTCATGACGACAGAGATTTTCCGCAACATGCTCTACGGCACCAGCATCGGTAAAGTTGGCACTTCTTTACGAGAGGTGCAGGCCGTTGTGCTAGATGAGTGTCACTACATGAACGACCGACAGCGTGGCACGGTCTGGGAAGAATCAGTAATCTACTGTCCGCCCGAAATTCAGCTTGTGGGCCTGTCTGCCACCGTCGACAATGGCGGCCAGCTCACTGACTGGATCGATCAGGTTCACGGCCCCACCCGGCTGATTTACTCAGACTATCGCCCGGTGCCGCTAAGCTTTCACTTTGCCCTCGAGAAAGGCATCTTTCCGCTACTCAATGAGCAAAACTCCAGCATTAACCCACGGCTAAAAAACTACCGCAAGCCACCTCGCAGACAGCGCGGCCAGAAAAAGCAGAAGGCAGGCGCCACTCTACCTGGCGTTGTTAGTCAGCTTCAGACCAAAGATATGCTGCCCGCCATCTACTTTATCTTTAGCCGCAAAGGCTGCGACCAAGCAGTGCAGTCTGTGGCACATATGAACCTAGTTACAGCCGCCGAAATGGAGCTGCTAAAGCGCCGGATCGATCGGTTTGTTGCGCACAACCCAGATGCGATTCGAGCTAACCAGCTAGAGCCTTTGTATCAGGGCATTGCCGCTCACCATGCGGGCATTTTACCGGCATGGAAAAGTCTGGTAGAAGAGCTGTTTCAAGCGGGGCTGATCAAGGTTGTTTTTGCCACCGAAACGCTTGCGGCAGGAATCAATATGCCTGCTCGCACAACGGTAATTGCGAGTTTGTCTAAGAGAACAGACAGCGGACATCGGCTGCTGCACGCCTCGGAGTTCTTGCAAATGTCTGGCCGAGCAGGGCGGCGCGGTATGGACACAGAGGGACATGTAGTTACAGTAGAATCTCCGTTTGAAGGGGCCAAAGAAGCCTCGCTGCTAGCGCTATCGCCGCCGGATCCACTAGTTAGTCAGTTTACGCCCAGCTATGGCATGGTGCTAAATCTGTTGCAAATTCACACAGTCGAAGAGGCGCAAGAGCTAATTGAGCGCAGCTTTGGTCAGTATCTGGCTACCTTGCATTTGGTTCCACAGCAGCAGACAATCGAAGCTTTGAAGACAGAGGTGGCTGTGCTGAGAGATCAGCTAGCTTATGTTGATGATGAGACGCTAACCGAGTACGAGAAGCTGCGAGGCTGGCTGAGAGAAGAAGAGAGACTGTTGAAGATTTTGCAGCAGCAGGCGGAAGAGAGGCTCGGTGGCGGTGACCCGGTAGCAGCTTCCTTTGCAATGGCCGGAACGAGGCTCTCTTTGAAAGGAAAGCATGTGAAAGTGTCGACACCGCTGCCTGCGGTACTGGTGAGTAAAGTACCAGGGCCGGGGCAGTTTCCGCTCTTGGTCTGCCTGGGTCAAGACAACCGCTGGTACGTGGCAACAGTGAAGGACGTTGTGGCTTTGCACAGCGAGCTGCCGCGCGTGCGAGAGGTAGATAGCTTGGAGCTGCCAGTTGGTGTTAATGGCGGTTCTGCTGGCAGTTTTGGAAAGTCTCGTAAAGGCAATGATAAGACGAGGGCGGTGGTGGGAAAGATGCTGCCGCTGTCCTCTTTTGAAGAACAGGCCCCTGAGGTAAAGGCGCAAAGAGAGAAAGTAGAGGCAGTCGCGGCTAAGCTAGCGGAAAATCCGGTAGGGCAGATGGACAACCCGAAGGCGGTGGTAAAGCAGCGGAAACGGCTGAAGAAGCTAGAAGCAGATTTAAGCGATCGCATCCGCAAGTACGATAATCATACCCATCACTACTGGCAAGAATTTGTCAGCCTGATGCAGGTTCTAGAAAACTTCGAGTGCCTAGAAGACAACGCGCCGACAGAAATAGGTCAGCTATGCGCCGCCATTCGCGGTGACAACGAGCTGTGGCTGGGTATGGCCCTTTCTTCTGGAGAATTCGATGCGTTAGAACCGCAGCAGTTCGCCGCAGCCTGTGCCGGTATCCTAATGGAAAACAACCGCCCGGATACGTGGCTACGCTATCAGCCAACCTATCCAGTATTGGAAGCCTTGGGCCAGTTGCGATCGCTCAGACGACGCATTTTCCAAGAGCAGCGCCGACAAGACATTCAGATTCCCGTTTGGTTTGAGGAAAATCTGATTGCGCTGGTAGAACAGTGGGCGCTAGAAGTGGAGTGGAGCGAACTCTGTGAGAATACCAGCCTCGACGAAGGAGATATCGTTCGCATCTTGCGCCGGACGCTAGATTTTCTCTCACAGATCCCGCATGTGCCCTACCTTTCTGAGGCAGTGAGAAGCAACGCTCGTCAGGCCGCTTTTCTAATCAATCGCTTTCCGGTAAACGAGACAGCGGAATAGAAAATAGGGGGAATAGAAGATAGAGCTTGCTCAAAAGCCGCAGCCAGTTGGTAGCGGCTCGGCGGTGGCTAGCTCACTGGCATACTCGGGTGGGAGGCTTGTGGACTCAAAGCCTTCGTCAACGCTACCTTTCATGGCTTGGGTAGAATAGCCGGTAGGATGCATGTGCGATCGCACCACAACCCGGTCATCCGCCTCAATCATTACCGGCCCACCAGAGCGCGCAAAAGGTTGCTCGTCTACATGGCTGTGAGCCAGTATCCGACGATAGAGAAGTGTCTCTTCCGTCTCGTCTTCGCTGATCACCTCCCACCAATTAGCGTACTGGTCGCACCCCTCGTCCGGGCTTTCAACCGTTACCGCAAACGTATAGCCACTTGCTGCGTCGCCACTCACTTCTACAGCGCTAACTGTTGCACCTACAGAGTCAGCGGCAGAATCTAAAGTTGCTTCGGTCGTTGCTTCAGTCGCCGCTTCGGATTCTGTGCCAGCGGTTTGCGTATAAGCCTCTAGCTCTGCCTGTGGAGCGCAGCTTACTAGTACTAGAGCCAATACCGAAGGACAAAAGGCAGGTTTGATCATTTTGTTGATTCTCTTACTTTTACTCTCTGAGCGCCTGAGTCACCTTTTTTCTAGCCTCAGTTCTCCTTATGCCAGTCTTCTGCCTGCTGGCGAATCGCACTGAGTTCTTCTTCGGACATTTTATCTAGATTTTTCAAAATGAAGCTCATTCGGCCCTGAGAGCTTAGCTTCTCTCGGTGGCGAGCTAGAAAGTCCCAGTAAAAAAAGTTAAAGGGGCAGGCATTATCGCCCGTTCGAGCCTTTCTATCATACTTGCACCCTTTACAGTAGTCGCTCATTTTGTTGATGTAGTTAGCGCTAGCAGCGTACGGTTTTGTCGCCAGCGTGCCGCCGTCTGCGAATAAGCCCATACCAATCACGTTAGTCTGCATTACCCAGTCGTACGCGTCGATAAAAGCAGCGTGGAACCAGTCTTCTACCGCCTGAGGCGACAGCCCTGAGATCAGGGAAAAGTTTGCTAGGATCATCAGACGCTGAATGTGATGGGCGTAGCCAAGGCGTTTTACGCTGTCGATGGTTTGATGAAGGCAGTTGAGCTCGGTGTTGCCCGTCCAGAAAAAATCTGGGAGAGCGTGGGTGTGCTCGAAATAGTTACGAGAGGGGTAGTCGTCATCAACGTGATTGTAGATACCGCGCATATATTCGCGCCAGCCCAGGATTTGGCGAATAAAGCCCTCTACGCTGTTGAGCGGCAAAGAAGAATCGGCCTCATAGGCGGTAGCGATCGCATCGATGACTTCTCGCGGCTGCAATAGCCCGATGTTGAGATAGGGAGAGAGCAGCGCGTGCCACATTGTCGATTCACCAGTCACCATGGCATCTTGATAAGCGCCAAATGTGGTGAGGCGATCGCGGACAAAGCTATCGAGCACCGACAGCGCCTGCTCTCTTGTGACTGCCCAGCCAAATCCCTCAGACTCGCCAAACGTAGGATAGTCAGCCTTTGCCACCAGATCGATGACTGCTTCGGTTATCTCATCGGATTCAAAAAACGGCGGCGCGGGCGGCGTAATTTTGCCCTTCGCTGGCTGGCGATTTTCCTTATCAAAATTCCATCTTTCACCTACCGGCTTCTTCCCATCCATCAAAATCTCAAATCGCTTTCGCCCTTCCCGGTAAAACGATTCTAAAAGGAGACTTTTTCGAGAATTTGCCCAGTCTTTAAACGCTTGTGTAGACCAGAGAAAATGATTGTTAGGGGTTTGAACGAGGCGACAAGAAAGCGCTAGCTCGTCTAAGAAAGCAGAAAAAGGCCGGTCGGCAGGCTCCATCACCCGCAGTTCATCGATGCTGTTTTGCTCAATCCACTGAACCAGCGGCGGTTCAAACGAGTCTGCCGTTTCATACGTCACCTGCCAGCCATCATCGCGGAGCGCCTCAGCAAAGTGGCGCATCGCCGACCACACCAGAATCAGTTTTTGACGATGATAGCGACGCTCCTTAGCGTGCGCCAGCGACTCAATCAAAATAACAGACGTATTGGCCTTATCTGCTTCACCGCTAGCAAGTGCCGACTGTCCTAGCCATAGCTGATCGCCCAATACCCAAATGCCTACGCCCATCCTGCGCTGTTCCTTTTGCCGTTTCGTCACTACGGCTTTACAGTACGGCTTATAGTGTATCGCTCCCAAAAGTGACCGACATCGCCGGTAGGCTGATCATTCGCGGCCAGTCGATATCTGATCGATATCTGGCTGGTTATCCCACTTTAGTAGGTGATAAGCTATCCAGCGAACTTCTTTATAGCTGCCGACAATGCGCAGATGTTTGCTGTGGGCACCGGGGTTGTGAAAGCTGAAGGTAAGCTGAGCCATAAGCGGACTGTGACCTGGCAGTAGTAGGAACGTAGGTGAGATCTTAACCGCCTTGATAGAGAGTCTAGAACGATGAAGCTTGCTTTCACTTTGACCCTTAACTTGGCTATTGATTTGGCCTTTTACAACTCTGCCTTTAGAGGAAGGAATCGAGGTAGTGAGACTTAGAAAAGTGCGCTTGCCGGACTCGCGAGTTAGCCAAAGCGTGGCAGTGTGACGAGTATCACTAGAGACAACTATTCTTTGAAACAGCAGCGGCAGTAATATCGCAACAGCTATACCCGCCCAGACAGAGCCCGCTACAACAACCGCGCCACCCACAAACGTAACGGTGGAGAGAATAACAGATAGCCAGAGTTCTAAGCTCTGAGCAGGTGTCGGGATGTCAGTGGAGGGTAAGAGACCTTCTCTGACACGCACTTGAGGTAGCTGAATTTCGATTTTTTGGGCTGTAGTATGGATTTTGACTACTGAGTATTTGACTACTGAATATTTGACTACTGAATATTTGACTACTGAATATTTGACTACTGAGTAGGCGCGCTGTGACTGGGAAGCTGGTCTAGGTTTGAGATGGTGGTTAGGCGCGATCGCCGCTTGCAGCGCAACACATGGCTTCACCATCACAAGACCTTCACCCAAAGCGGTTTGCGCTTCAAAAGAGCTAATGTAAGGCAAGCTTTCGAGCGGCTCATGCTGGAAGAGCGAATCCCGCCGAAAAGTCTCTTGTTCTTTTTCTTCTTCTAGAATATCCGGACAGAACAAAATTAATCTAAGAACAACTTTTGCCTGCGAGCTTAAGTCAGTCGCAAAAAAAGTACGGTTACCAATACTTTGGTCGATAACCTGATCTATTCTATAGCGGGTATGTCTCTGAGAACGTACATGCCCTACAGTCTGTTGGTGATACGAGTGACCGTAGGCATCGTGTCGCTGCTCTTTTATCGATCCACCGACTGATTCACTGGCTGATTCACTGGCTGATTCACTGGCTGATTCACTGGCTGATTCACTGGCTGGTTTGCTGGCTGGTTTGCTGGGCTGTCTGGCAACTGGCTCAATGATCTGGTTGATCATCTGAGCTGTTCTATCGGAACACTTCATAAGATAATGTTGTTTTGTAGATTTGACCGCTTCGCCTACGTCCTAGTGAAGTGCTAAAACTTTTGTTGGACACAGCAAAGTGAGCAATGAAGCGATGAGTACGCGTACTGGCTTAGGAGGGCAACTATTGGGAAACTATTGGGAAAATGGCTAAGGAATGTATCGCAATCGTATGAATGCATCTGTACGATTACGTGTCACTTAGCCATCTCACCTAGATCTCTCACTTAGTCCTTCCACTTAGCCCGTAGGGACCGATGGTTTCAGCAATCGCTAATGCAGTGAAATAAGTCGTATTGAGCTAAGTTGTATTGAGCTGAATGGCCAAAGCTATAGTGAAGTAGGGACATCTACTTACTTACGTAAGATAGTTCATTATCAACACATGTATTAGTACAAACACGTAGAAAAGACAGAATGTGCGAATAAGCACACCTATTGTAAAGAGTAGATATGCCTACACAACATCAAGGAACTTCGCACAGGCTGATAGACTGCATCGATCAAACGTTTGTGATTGCCTACAAAGAACTAACAGAGCAGCTGACCGGAGTGCTCAAACAGTTTGGCTGCGATTGCACCGTACTTAGGCAGGTCCATCAGCCAGGGTATGAGACCTATTCACCAAGCTACCTGTGTTTGCTCAACCATCGCAGCGCGTGGGAGTTGGCATTGCGATCGCAAAAGCCCACCCTCATTGTCGAAGCGGATTTTGTGCCAGTCTCAAACTTTACACAGCTACCGCCACCTTTCGACCCAGCAGATTTAGACCTGGGCATTGCGTGGCTATATACTTGTGCCTCACAAATTTATAACGTTACCGATTCGGTATCTGCCGGTTCGCCTAGCTGTGGCTGGGCGCAGGGCTACTCTACCGCAATGGTGGCCTACGTCGTGACCGCCAAGAGTGCGCGGCGGCTGATCGACCTGGCTGCGCAGGTAGAAAAAGATCCAGGTCCGCGTATGTATTCGCCTTGGGACTCAGGCATTGAGTACTGTCTGCGGGATTTTGATCTACATAACTATGTGCCGTTTCGCAACTACGGTGAGCATGGCGGGTTGCCCAATCCTGAGCATGGCAACAATAAGCTCAGCAAGGCGCACCGAGCGGATGTACTGTATGGCAAGCTAGCGTTTGCGCCCATGTACGCGACGGCAGACGGTGGTGTGCGTCGGTGGGATTGGCTGAAGGTGAGAGCCTACGCTCGAATCAAAGGGATAGGGCGACTGTTGCTGATGAAGTATCTGCGCGGGGAAGTGATAAGGAAATCGCAGCAGCCGATGCGGTTGATTAGGTTTGCGATCGCGCGTCATCTCACGCTTTAGCCTTTGGCGGCTCCTTCAATTTGAGCTAACGCGTCCAAAGCACTGCCGTCGACGCGGCAGACGGTCCACTCATCTAAGAGCACAGCGCCGAGCTTTTTATAGACTGCGATCGCATCTACATTCCAATTCAGCACGCTCCATTCAAACCGTCCACAGCCTTGAGCGAGCGCGTAATTAGCCAAATGCTTCAGCAAAGCCGTGGCAATTCCTCGCCGTCGGTAGTCGGGTAATACAAAGAGATCTTCTAAATAAATTCCTGGTCGCATCAAAAAAGTAGAAAAGTTGTAGAAAAAGATCGCTGAGCCGACGACCCTTCCCTCTACCTCAGCGACGAAAGCTTCTATATAGGGCTTATCGCCAAAAAGAGCTTTGTGCAAGTTTTCTTCAGTGCCCACCATTTCGTGCGCTAGCTTTTCGTACTCGCTCAGCAGTTGACTAAACGAAAAAATAGTCGATACGTCACTCGGCGTAGCCGGTCTGATATGAGGAGGTAAACCAGCGGAAGATAAATCCACAGAAGACGGGCCCACGGAAGACGGGTGATTAGGAGACATGATGAACTTTCTTGCTCGTTTAGCTAAATTAATCGACTGGTAACTTTTCCTAAAATCAGCCCGCGATCCACTACCCCAAAAGCGCGGCTGTCGCTGCCTGCAGCCGCATTGTCGCTTAGCACATAGCAGCTACCGTCGTAAAAGGCTTCTGTCACCCGTTTGATCATACGAATACTGGGCTTGAGGGGGTGTCTACATACGATGATGTCACCCGGAAAGATCTTCGCGGTTCTAGAGATGGGCGTCACTAGCACATCCTCGCCTTCTCTGAGCGTCGGCAGCATGGAGTTGCCCGTAACGTGAAAGCGCCACCTTTTCCCCAGGGTCCAGAGCCCAATTTCTTTCCAGTCTCGTCTAAGTTTCATGACTGCACTGCTGTTTTATAACCGACAAAATGCTGCGGCTAAAACAATACGAAGTGATGCGATCGAAGCAATACAACTATAAATCAAGAATATAAAGCAAGAAAGATCCCGAAAGACTGTTGAACAGACTACAGGATCTCTCTTTTGGCGGAGGCTAGAAGCCCATTCGCCTAGCTAGCGGTATACCAAGCAACATCGCGGCTCTTGGTCGCCCAGAAGATGCTGTGGATTTTTTCAACAGCGGCCATTAGCTCCTGGCAGTGCTGGGTGCTAACTTCTACTTTACAAGCAGAGCAAAGCTTTGCTGCCTTCCAAAAGGTATCGTGCAAATCAGGATAGGACTCTAGGTGGACAGGCTTGAAGTAGTCAGTCCAAAGAATCAACAGCTCATCTTTAGTGATTTGAGCCTGTTCTTCTTTGATCGCAATGAAGCGAGACATGGTGTTTTGATAGGACGCCATTGCTTGGGTATCGCCATCTTCAGGATGCTGCAAGTCCAATATCTTTTTGGTCATTGAAACGACCGCTTCTGCGGCAATGCGAGCAGAAGACGGATCGTATACGCCACAAGGACCGTCGCAGTGAGCTTGTACTTCGGGGGCCGGGAACCAGGTTTTTAGCGTGGAAATGGCTGTGCTTAACATAGGGCAATTGAGTTGACTATTTGCTGTTGAAGGCTGAATGAATCCTTCAGACGCTGTACGGCTTTAGTATACCGCTCATGCTTGATGTAGACGAACTGTTAAGCGGGCGCTATAGCTTCTGCTTAACGCTTCAATCAACGCTGTGTATATACCCTTGCGACACTGTACGCAGCTCTTGTAGGGTGTAGAACGCAAGTATTAGGACGGCAATATGAAGCAGTGGAGCTACCGCTTTGGCGGGTGGTTTAGGCGGGCAACTTTCACCTTTTTGACGATGGGGCTATCCGGCTGCGATTTGCTGTTGATAGCTGCTGACGATTACTCTAAGCTGCCGCCCTGTATCAATAATGTTTGCAACTGTAGTGATTTTATTAGTCGCGATCTGGCTCAGGAGGTTTTTGAGGCCTTTAAAGAAGATTACTACGAGCTAGATCGAGATGGGAATGGGCAAGCGTGTGAGAGTCTGCCGCAGGTAGATATTAGCCTAGACCCGGCGACATACTTTAGCAATAACGAACACTTAACGTTAGGAAATCCTAGCAACGCGGGGCAAGAGAACCCTAACAACTGGCTAATCGAGCGGGAGCAGTATGTGCTCTCTTATGGACGCGATCGCAATCTTCTAAACTGGGCGAGCTGGTGGGTAGAGTCTCGGTGGCTAGGAAGCACCGAACGGCAGGATGACTTTCGCCCAGACGGCGGGCTGCCGCAGGGGTTTTATCAGGCAACGCCGGGAGAATATCGGCGAAGCGGCTATGACCGGGGGCATATGGTGCCCTCAGGCGATCGCACTGCTAACGCCAAAGACAACTCCCTCACCTTTTTGATGACGAACATTTTTCCGCAGTCTAGCGAGAACAATCGCGGACCCTGGCGCGAGCTAGAAAAATATGGCCGCGACCTGGTATATCGGCAGGGTAAGGCGGTTTATATCATCGCGGGCGTATACGGCGATAAAGGCTCGGTGGGGCGAGTGACCGTACCAGGCCGGGTGTGGAAGGTGATGGTGGTGCTAGATTCGGCTGATGATGCGGTGACTCAAGGTACAGAAGTGATTGCGGTGGATATGCCAAATAGCGATCGCATCGAATCTGACTGGCAGCAGTACCGTACTACCGTTGATCGCATAGAAATTGCTACTGGGTACGACCTGCTCTCAGACGTGCCGACAGGTGTCCAGGCTGTGATTGAAGCTCAGCAGTCAGCCCAGCCATAGCGTATCCGCAATCTAGCGCTATCGCAGCGGTACGATCGTCTTGTACGGTAGGCAACAGTTATTATTATCTGCTTAAGAGGCTCTTAGCAAACGCATGACAGTCATCGCCGCCCGTAGAACGTCTGAGGCCATCATTTTCGCTGCTGACACCCTAATTTCTGATGGATTTAGCAAAGTAACGACTTCTGAGATAGTTTACAGCAAGCTGATTGAGCAGAATGGCATGGTCATTGGCAGCACAGGCGACTGTTTTGAAGGAACCATGATGGAGCTTTTTAGCCGCAACCATAAGCCCTCAACCTCCAACCGAATAGGCATTATAGAGTTTTTAGTCGAGTTCAAAGAATGGGTCCGAAAGAAAGAGGGCGGTTATTCTCCCGGCAATGGGTTTTTGATTGCCTATGACAGCAAGCTCTTTCGGGTTGTGCAGGGACTAGATGTCTATGAAGTCTCTGAGTTTGATGCTATTGGTGCCGGGGAAGACTTCGCCAAGGCCGCGCTGCATCTAGGCCACACGCCCCGCGAGGCGGTAGAAGTCGCCTGCAAGCTATCGCTCTATTGCAGCGAGCCTATTATCGAAATCTCGGTGCCTTTAGCGCGTTAGCTCTCTGGTGGTGAATTGATAAAGTAGTGGCGGCTGACGGACGCTGAACTTTGATAATTATTCTCCCAAGTTTGGGCTAGTTGTGTACAGACAATAGGAGAGCATAAAGCGATGGGGGTGGGCCGTAGCTGACGCCGCTTGCCAACTACAAAACTCTCGGACCTTTGTATGCGCAGGGTATACGCGAAAACCAAGCTTAGGAGAAAACTAAGGGACGCAGGCCGCCGGAATCTTCAGTTATAGCAAGTCGCCACATAAGTTCGTACATGATGGCCCGTGCATAGAGTTAGAGAAATTTTGGTCTCTGAGCCTAAAATCCTTTCATATTAATACTTTCCAGATTGAGTATAAATACTCGATCTGGAAAGTCTGTCTGTAAAGGAAAGTCTAATGAGTAGGACTTTCACCTACATCCAAATAAGAGTTCAGCCTGAAATCTAAGGAGATTGTAAGCTGGAGACTCTTGCCTATAAGCGTTTATCTCATAGCTTATAGGTCTCAACAAACTAGGTCTCAACAAACCGCACGTGCCCTATACATAGGCGAAAGCCACAGAAAAAGCCCTCTGACTCAGAGTAGTCCAGACGGCTTTTTGCATTTCTGCTAGCTGTATTACTTCTAGCTATACTTCTTCCAGTCTATGCCATCGGAACCTGGTTCAGACGTTTAGAGCGCGTAGTTCACAGTCATTATTAGCTCCGTATCGGTGTCTCCATCCTTAAAAATATAGTTACCGCCTACTAGTACGACTATTTGTTCGGTCAATTCAAAGTCTAGGCCAGCGGTCACCAGCGGATTGATATTATCGCTACCGTCTGTATTGATAGCCAGTCCGCCGCCAGCAAAGAGCGAAAAGTCTGGAGACACTTCACCCTCTCCGGTCAAAGCAACCCGATACTCCGTCTCATCGCCAATCAATATTGCTGGCCTACCCGATAGACTAAAATCGCCAAAGTCAATAACTTTGATTTTCGCGCTCACGACTGCGGCTAGATCGTCATTAAAGCCACCTCTAGCACCTACACCTACATAATTATCTGCTGACTCGGCCCAAGCTGTCTTAGGGAAAGCCACTATGTCCAGTGAGAATCCGCTCAACGCGATCGCGGCGGCCCATAAACCCAATTTTTTGTATTGCATAAAATTTCTTTCGTATAGAAATTAACGAGGTAGCTGCTCCGATCTGAAACAGCTTTTTAATTAAAGCTGTGAGTACGGCCACACATCTAACGCGTATGGCAACGGAGGTCAACTCTTTAGGCAATTACGTTCTTAAGGAAAAGATTATATAACTACTCTGACCGGTACATGCAAGCGTAGTTGCGTCTTTCTTCCTGTTGCCTAATAACTGTTGGCCGCACGCTGCAGCTGCTGCCACAAGCCGAACACGAGACATTAGAAAAAGCTCGATCCATACAAACGACAACCGAAGGTCAGGAACGTTATCGTCGCCGAACTGGCATCGAGAGTACGATTGCTCAAGGCATCACCAGTTGCGGGCTGCGACGTTCTCGCTATAGACGTTCTCGCTATAGGGGCATGGCCAAGACGCACTTGCAGAATATGGCGATTGGCGCAGCGGTGAATATTGATCGGCTATTCAAATGGTTTCAAAAAGTTCCATTAGCAAAAACCAGGGTTTCCCGATTCAAGGCGCTAGAGCCTGCTTAATTGATACTTTCGGAGTTAACCAACAGTGTCACGTAGTTTTCGAGAAAACCAGAACTCAAATGACCTTAGCCACGTCGCAAAATGTAGTGCAAATCGAAGTCGTTAAGGTACATTACCCTTAGCTCACAGACTGGCTGACTCAGTTTGGGAGTTAGCTATCGGTAGGTGTTGGTTCCACCTGCCGATAGCGCTTTAGTCAATTGAGTTCTGAGGTAAGAGGCGTGATAGGCATCACAACCTTAGTAAAAGACGATAGGGCGTTTTTTGCGCTGAGTCAAGCGGAGATAAAATACTCTGTGTGCACAAGTACAAGAGAGCCGTTCTCGCGTCGAGCTGCATAGGTTACCGACTTGTTTAATCTATGTATTTGACCTGGGGAAAGCGAGGTCATGAGATGAATCCCCCATCAAGTTTCGACAAGGCGAGTTTTGATCCCTGCGACTGTACCGTCTGCCGTCAGACCAAGAATATACGCATCGATTTCTACGCTGCCATATCGGTAAACCTTTAAAGGCTTGAGTGATTGAACCAGAAGTGTTTTGAGCTGCTGAAGCTGGGTAATTTGGGCTTTGTCTTCGGCGGTGTGCCAGCTTTTGGGGGTGAGCGATCGCGCAAAAAAATCCTCCACCTCCCCAATCGTCAGCGCATCCGTATCCCCAACGCCCGACGCCCCACACACCACAGCCGCCAGCAGAGTGCTTGCTCCCTCATGGTCTGTTACCTTATGGTCTGCCGCCGAAACCCACACCACCTCAATCGGATAATCTGACTCACTGCTCCACCAAAGCCCTTCGCAAGCCTCTTCTAGCTGAACTTTCAGATCCTCTTCTGCCGCCATTCCTCTACCTACCGCCGCTAGCAATCCTACGCCTACCCTTTTATCATGACAAACAGCTAGTATCCTCCTAGTGTTCTGCCTTCCGACCCTCTTTTTTTAGCGTCCTTTTTGTTATTCCTTCGTTCATGCGCATTCTTCTTTGGCTCCGCAACGACCTTCGCCTACACGACCACGAGCCACTACACCGAGCGCTACAGCAAGAGGCCGACATTTTCTTTCTCTACTGCTTCGATCCTCGCCACTTTGGCGAAACCAGCTTCGGCTTTGCCAAAACCGGCGCTTACCGGGCTCAGTTCTTACTAGAAACCATCGCCGATTTGCGCCAGTCCTTGCAGGCAAAGGGCAGCGACCTTATCATCCGCCAGGATAAGCCAGAAGAAGAAATTCCAGCCCTGGTCAAATCGCTAGGAATAGATGCGGTGTACTGGCATGAGGAAGTCACGCCTGAAGAAACAGCGGTAGAGCAAAACGTAGAAAAAGCGCTGAGCGAGCTAGCCGTGACTTCAGAAGTCTACTGGGGCGCGACTCTTTTTCATCCTGATGATTTGCCTTTCGAGATTAGAAAACTGCCGGAGGTCTTTACCCAGTTTCGTAAGGCCGTTGAAAAAGACAGTCAGGTCTTTCCTCCGTTCCCAACGCCCGACCAGCTTCCAGCGCTGCCTAGCGAGTTAAAGACACCGGCAGGAACAGGCGAATTGCCAACCCTATCTGAGCTTGGTTTAGAGAAAGCTGCTATCGATCCAAAGGGTGTCTTGGCCTTTAAAGGGGGTGAGACAGAAGCTTTCAAACGATTGCAGCATTACTTTTGGGATGCTGACAGGCTGCAAGCATATAAGGAAACCCGTAACGAAATGCTGGGGGCAGATTACTCTTCTAAATTCTCTCCTTGGCTGGCGAATGGGAGCCTTTCGCCCAGGCAGATTTATGCAGAAGTTCAGAAGTATGAGCGCGATCGCAAAAAGAACAACTCTACCTACTGGATGATTTTTGAGCTGATGTGGCGGGACTATTTTCGGTTTGTCTGCGCTAAGTACGAACGCAGAATATTTCGCAAAGGTGGCATCCGGGGCCTGCCGATAGACTGGCAGCAGGACTGGCCGCGCTTTGACCTGTGGCGAGAAGGTGAGACGGGCTACCCGCTAATTGATGCCAATATGAAAGAGATTGCATCGACGGGCTTTATGTCTAACCGGGGCAGACAAAATGTGGCGAGCTTTTTGACCAAAAACCTGGGTATAGACTGGCAGATGGGGGCCGAGTGGTTTGAGTCGCTGCTGATTGACTATGACGTGTGCAGCAACTGGGGCAACTGGAACTATACGGCAGGCGTGGGCAACGACGCGCGCGGGTTTCGCTATTTCAACATTCCGAAGCAGTCTAAAGACTATGACCTAGAAGGCAAGTATGTGAAGCACTGGCTGCCCGCGCTAGAGAACGTGCCTGCCAAGAAAGTACACGAGCCGTGGAAGCTTCAGCCGGTAGAGCAAAAGCGGTTTGACGTGCGCCTGGGTGTGGACTATCCGCAGCCGGTGGTAGATTTGCAGAAGTCTGTAGCGGCTAATGAGAAGAAGTATGAGGCCGCGTGGCAGAAAAGAGGCGCAAAATAAAGTCCTGTTTTTGAGCTGCCTTTTTTGGGCTACCTTCTTTGGGCAACTTTGTGAGGCTCCCCAGGCTAGGCCTGCGGTTCTATTCCCAAACTTCTGAGCTGTTCAGCAAGCTGTGCGGCGCGCTCTTCGGCCTGCTCGGCTGCTTCTACGGGGGTTGGCACCAGTTCGCCGCTCGCTAAAAAGTATCGAAGCTGGTCGTTGTGAATGCCGAGGTGCAGACCGAGTATGTGGCTCCAAAGTAGCCCCTTTTCGTTAGTGATGATGGCTTCATAGGTTTGGTTTACCAAGTGATAGCCTTCTAGCTCTAGGGTTTCGGGCGAAAACCAAAAGTATTCTGGGGTGCGAAAGCGGGTTTGGTAAAGCTCTTTTTTGAGAGTTTTATCGACGTTTGCCGTCGAATCTAAGAGCAATTCGATGATCAGATCGGGGTATCGGCCGCCTTCTTCCCATACGACCCAGGATTTACGGGGGCGCTTTTCGGTTTGGTTGACTATGAAGAAGTCGGGCCCGCGAAAGTCACGAGGTAACTGGTTGCAAATGCTATAGCTGCAACAGTAACTTTACAGCTTCCTCAGCGACTCTATCAGCGCTTAGTAAATACGACTCAAGCAACTCAGCATTCCTTGGAGAGCGTTATTTTACACACTTTAACGGTAGGTAGCCCGCCAGATTGGAGCGATGTGTCGGAAGAGTATCATGCTGAACTGGGAACAGATAGAAGATACTCTGATTTGAGCAATCGCGTGACGAGCCCTTCGCCAAATGAGCAAGCTAGAACATGAGTGAAAATGAATAAAAAAAGAACAACAGACCCAATAGCGTTAGCTGAGCCTGTTGTTCTTTCCAGCGTCTATCCCGTCTACATCTAGAAACGGATTTTTAGAACTGGGTGCCAAAATCTGCCCATAGCGCAGCTTCATGCGGAATAACCATCTCAACATCACTTTCAGCAGCAGTTTCAGTCGAGGGTGTAGCAGCCGCCAAGCTGGCGCGAACAACGGTATAGCCCAGCACAAAGGTAACGCCCGCTACTAACAGACCCGCAATGGCTTTATCTAGCCCCGTGGCCTGACCGGTAATCCGAGTGGAAGCGTTATAGCTCATAGAAACATCCCTTTCGCAACTAATGACTCTTCCATCCTCTCAAATAATTTTGGTATCCGTTTATACCGTTTATATTTCTTGACCAAGATTATTGATAGTTATTAGTGGGTTGGCTGTTAGTTCTAGACCTTTCAGAGACGTCATTCATGCTCGACCTGTATCAGGCCTAGTCTAAAGGCTGAACCGATTCAAAAGGCATCACTATTTGATCTTCTAACCCTACAGGTAAGTCCATAGCGTGGGCCACGAAGCCGTGAGTTATACCAGCCATCAGTCCTAGAGCAGCGGGCAAAAGCAGGGATGCCAAGTAATTCATAGAAGTCCTAATGAGAGACTCCAATACTGTCGCAAGTCCTTTGAATCGCTTTTGTAACCGTCTTTACTATTTGCAGCGAAACGCAATTAAAAATGCAATTACCACATTTTGAGTTTGCAGTAATTGCATTTTGCGACTCAGATTTATCCAGCTTTTTCTTACTGGGTCAGTTCGCGGCGCTAGCTGCCCGAACTCACGGCATCGAGCTTACGCTTGAACAAATCGGTCAAGAACGTGATTACCGGACGCTTGCGTAGCTTGATGTTTGCATTGAGCGACATACCCGATCGCAGACCGAGAGGTACGCCATCAGCAATAAACTCCTGCGTGTCTAGCTCAACCTCTGCGGGGAAGCGGTAGTAAGGAAACTGCTCATCGGGGGGCAAGGCGTCGGTAGCAATGCTGATGAGCGTTCCTTCCATATCGCCAAATTCGCTGAACGAGTAGGCATCGATGCGTACGTCTACTTTTTGCCCTACTTTAACAAAGCCAATATCTGCGTTTGAAATAAAGACTCTCGCGACTAGGGCGTCTTCAGGCACAATCTCCATCATTGGCTCAGTCGAATTGGCAACATAGCCAGGTTGGTTGGCTTTTAGGTTAAAGACCGTACCAGCTACGGGCGCGGTGAGGGCCTGGTATTTGAGATTTTGTGCTAGCTGTGCCTGCTGACTGGTGAGCTCTGATAGCTGCCGGTCATTTTCTAAGATCCGCTGCGTTAGCTGGCTGTCAATTTCCGCAATTCGCTGATTGTTGACAGAAATCCGATCTTGCAGGGTTTCCGTTGCTTCAAACGAGGTTCGACCTACTTCCTGCTCGGCCTGAGAAATCTGAAAGGCGAGCTTGTCGATTTCTTGTTTGAGCGTGTTGACTTCGGCTTGCTTGTTATTGACTTCTTGTTCCTGTTGTAAGAAAGACAGCTCCGCTACGGCTCCTTGCTCGTTTAATATGCGCAGGCGTTCTAGGATGTCTCGATTGGTAGCCAGATCGCTTTCAGCGTTTGCTAGCTGGATGCGGGTCTGGCCTAGCTGTTCGCGTAGCTGAGCGGCCTGCAAACGGTTGATACTCTGCTGAGAATTTAGCCTTGACCGGGAAGTTTCTAGGCGGTCTTGCTGCTCAGCAGAGAGGCCAGCACCATCGCCGCTGATCTGGGCCTGATAGAGCGCGTTGCTTTCGAGTAGCTCTGCGCGATCGCGTCCCCGCTGCACCAAGTCTGCCGATACCCCTTCAGGCGTGACCTCACTCGCCGATCCTGATAGCTGCGCCCGGTAGTAGTTGTTTTCTGCCTGCAAGCGCTCAGCAATTTCCTTATTCGATGCCAGCTGCGCTTCGCTAGAGGTCTCATCTAACGTTGCCACTACCTGACCTTTTTCCACTAGCTCGCCTTCGCTCACCAGAATCTCTTCAACCACACCACCGACCGGCGCTTGCACTAGCTGTACCACACCCTGCGGCTCTAGCTTGCCCTGTGCGCCAATAGTTTCTTCGACCTTCGCCAGGCAGGCCCAAGTAACAGAGGCCACCGTCACGCCCATAATCGCGATCGCAATTCCTCTAGCCCAAGCTGGCGACTGCCTTAAGATGACCGGCCTGTCGAAACTTGACGGAACGTGAGACTCTATATTGGGGCCTTTGCCATTCGGAGGCATCGCCCCGCTGCCTAGCGGATCAATCGGATTGACCTGACGTCCGTTGGTGCGGCTGTTGACCGGACCGCCAACCTTACCGACTTGCTGGCTCAGGCGACCGTTGCCATTACCGTTGCCATTGCCGTTGCCATTGCCGTTGCCATTGACCGAGGGTGATGGTCTATCAGAAGTACTTTTCATAGTGGTTATTCTCCCTGCTGCTCATATAGGCAGAAATAGCGGCCTTTAAGAGCCATCAGTTCTTCGTGCGTACCGAGCTCTACGACCGAGCCCTTATCCATCACTAAAATTCGATCGGCCTGACGAATGGTGCTGAGGCGGTGAGTGATAAAGAATACCGTTCGCCCTCCAGACCATTGCTTGAGGTTGTAGCAAACTTGCGCTTCGGTGTCGTAGTCAAGAGCGCTAGTCGCTTCGTCTAAGATTAGCAGTCTGGGGTTTTGCAAGATGGTGCGGGCAATCGCAATCCTTTGGCGCTGTCCGCCCGATAGTGAGGAGCCCCGCTCACCGACCCTAGAGTTGTAGCCGCCCGAGAGATCCATAATGAAATCATGCGCGCAGGCAATCTTGGCTGCTTCAATCACGCTCTCAGTGCTTGCCTGCGGATTGGTCAGCGCAATGTTTTCTTGAATGCTGCCTTCAAAAAGCAAGCTGTCTTGCGGCACAATTCCTACCTGCTGACGCAAAGAGTACAGCTCTACCTTTCTAATGTCGTAATTGTCGATTAAAATGCGACCCGAATCCGCGTTGTAAAGGCGCGGCAGCAGCTTCATTAGCGTACTCTTACCCGAACCACTCTGACCGACGATACCGATAAACTCGCCCGCATAAAACTCCAGATTGACATTAACTAGCTGCAAAGGCCCCGAAGCAGCAAAGCGGAAAGAGAGATCTTCGTACTTCACGTTGCCCCTAATGTCGGGCATCGGGATTTGCGCCCGGTCTTCTTCTAGCTGCTCTTGCGGGTGGTCGATGATATCGCTCAGTCGCTCTAAAGATAGGGCCGTCTCTTGGAAGTTTTGCCAGAGCTGAGTTAGGCGCAGCAGCGGCTGAGTCACATAGCCAGAGATAATACGGAACGCAATCAGTCCACCTAGCGTTAAGTTGCCTTCAAGGACAAGATACGCCCCCACCCAAAGCACCAGTAGGCCAGAGAGCTTGTTCAAAAAGCCGCTCGCAGACCCGGCTGTCGTCGAGGTCAGCACCGTTCTAAAGCCATCACTCACGTAGCGAGCGTACTTCTCTTGCCACTTCCAGCGGGTTTTAAGCTCCATGTTCTGCGCTTTTACCGTCTGAATCCCCGACAGCGCTTCCACCAAAAATGATTGGGTTTCAGCGTTGCGCTCAGCCTTGGCCCGAAGCTGTTTGCGCACAATTGGAGAGACAAAGAAAGTCAACGCCATGAACAGCGGAATCGTGGCCAGCGACACAATGGTTAGCTTCACGCTGTAGATGAACATCACCGCGATATATATCACCGAGAACAGGGCGTCCATCACCACAGTTAGCGCGGTTCCAGTCAAAAACTGGCGAATATTCTCTAGCTCATTGACCCGGCTAGAGAGTTCGCCTACAGGGCGACGATCGAAGTAACCGAGCGGCAACCGCAGCAGGTGGTCAATAATTTCTGCGCCCAGTGCCATGTCGATCCGGTTAGTGGTATCGACAAACAAATAGGTGCGTAGGCTAGTAAGGATGGCCTCAAAAACGGCGACTACAACTAGGAAGATTCCTAGAACATGTAGGGTGTCTGGGCTGTTGCGGCTAATTACCCGGTCAATAATGACCTGCACCATGAGCGGGTTAGCTAGGCCAAACACCTGCACAAACAGCGAGGCGACCAGCACCAGGCTAAGGGTTGAACGGTATTTTTTTAGCGAGGGGATAAACCAGCCCAAGTCAAACTTTTGCTGGGGTGTCTGCTCGGTGGTCTCGACTAATAGAATTTCGCCTTCTGGGCCCCAGATTTCTTCAAAGGCTTGAGGCGAGTGCCGAATGATTTTGTTCTCGGCGGGAACGCCGAGAACGTACTCGGTCGAAGAGGTTGAGTAGATAACAGCAAAGCCGTCTCGCCACTGAATTAGGCCTAACTTTGGCAGGCGAGCGATCGCACTTGCCGGAATCTTGGCAAGCTGCGGTTTCAATCCGAGTAAGTCAGCCACCGCGCCGCAGGCCGTTAGAGAGAGATGGCCTAGCCGCTCTCTTTGGTTAACTAGCACTCGCTGCACCACATCACGCTTGAACGGCATCTCTAGATGCTGCGCCATCATGGCAAAGCAAGAAAGCGCCTCACCCACGTCACCTCGCCCCCGAATAACGGGATACTTAATGGCTTCTGCTCGCGCACTCCCTTCTTCAACAATGTTGGTCTCAAACTCTAGATCTGGCGCATAGGGAATGTTCGCAGGAATCTGAATGCCGTTGCTAGCGGCAGCATCTACAGTCGCCAAGCCGCTGTGATTAGCAGCTCCGTCCTCCCCACGCTGGTCTGCCTGGTGGCTATCTTGCGATCGCTCAGCTTCAACCGACTGCGTTGCCAGTTCACGCATGTCAATCCCAATCAGCCGCGTGTTCTTTTGGCTGACAATTCGCCCGTCCATCATCTCTGGCAATAGCCAGCTACCCGGCGGATGACTCCGAATGCTCTGCGAGCTGACAAACCATAGCTGATTAGGATCGGGGTTATCGATAGCAACTTTGCCCGCTCTGAGCGTGACGGCAGTTGCCACGGTCTGTAGATGCCGGGCGGTAGCCGCTAGATTGTCAACGCTACGCGCTTGGGTTTGAAAATACTGGCTTACAAGATCAAAAACCTCGCCAAGATAGCAATAGCTGGTGATAGCTCGGGCAAAATCGTTATTACTGCCAATCAGCCGCCGGACGATGTTTACCGGGATTGCAATCGCCTCCATTTCAGAAGAGGCAATTACCCCTTCGCAAGGCATGCCTCGAACCAAGCTCGCCAGTCCCAGCACCGCCTTTGGCCCTAGCAAATCCAGTGTCATAGGCGCTTTTTTCGCCGGGTCGTAGCCTAACAGCCGTCCTCGCCCCTGCAAGATCACCACTAGCTGGTAAGGCATTGACTCACGGCGCAAAATTGGCTGGCCAATGCGGTAGCGCAGCAGCTGGCTCTCAGCTACTAGCTGCTCTAATGCAGGTGGCGGTAGCTGATCGAAAGGAAAGATATCCCTTAGGCTTTGATCGAGTGAAACGTCGGTGTAAGTCATAGCAGATAAGGACTAAACGCAGCGCAATAGGCAGGATAGGCAAAACCGAGGGGGATAGCTAAAACGAATAGTAGCCGCCAATATCAAGGTTTCATTTAAGAGGAGAATAAGAGTAAGGCATACGAGTTAAAGCAGGTGAAAGCTATAGCGGGCTCACAAGGTTACCCTCACTAATTGTTTCAGCGGTCGCGTTATCAGTCGCGCTATCAGTCACTTCAGCGGTCATCTCAGCGGCTGTTTCGTCAGTCGTGCCCTCAGCCATCCCAACCACCATCTCGTCAGGCATCTCATCAGTCGCGCCATTAGTCATTTCAGCAGTCATCTCCTTTACCGGCGTCTCCTGTAGCTGCTGTTGCAGCCAGCTTTTGAACTGCTCGGCTAAAAGTCTTTGGCGCATCGCAGCGTCAAACTGGGCCGGTTCAAACTGCTCTAGCCGTGCAATCACCAGCCATTCACCTATTTGAGTAGGTGCCCATAGCTGTCCGGGCTGGCTCACCGAAAGCATTCTAGCCAGGATGGGATGGGGCACATTTAGCTCTACTGGGCCAACGATGCCGCCAGTTTTATACTCTTGACCTTCTGAATATTGACGAGCTAGCTCAGCGAAAGGCGCCCCGTCATCGTGCAAGCGAAAGTAGATCTCTTGTGCCAAGCTGGCGTCTTTGGTTCTAATTAGGGAATAGCGGACGCGATCAAGCTGTGTTTTACGCTGCAAGAAATAGGACTCTAGCTGAGGACCCCACTTGTCGTTTTGAAATATTTGTAGCTTGTACTCGCGCACAGCGGCGCTCAACATATCTTGGGGTGAGTATCCCTGCTGCTGACACCAGGCTTGACGCTGTTCTTCAGAAAACAGACTCCGCTTAGCGCAAAAGCTGTCCATTGCCCGTTGCGAGTCGCATTCAATATCTGCGATCGCGCTTTCAATGACAAATTCTTGCACCAGTTGAGGCATCAGTCGATACGCCTTTAACTTACTAATAAGCTCAGAGGCGCTGAGCGAATGCTGACCAATTTGAAGAATCTCTGTCATTCCCTGCTTTTGTATATCGAGCACTTTCATCAATCCCAGAGCAACAAGCCTTATATCAGGATATATAGTTACATAGGTCGCTGAATAGACTGATGTCTATAAAAACATCGGCACTAAAGCTTTACTGTAGCTAGTCAATCCTACTGAGTTAGTTAGGACAATCGGTTGCCGAAAAGTGATCAGATTGTGACTGAAATCGGAAAAAATCCAACCTAAGAGAACTCAGAAAATAGAATTTAAGGGGAACAGCGGTGCTGCTTGGACTTAACGATACTCACTGAAGGTGACGACTAGGAAAGAAGGTGACAGACAGGAAGGAAATGTTCAAAGAGTGTGCCACGATCAAAAGGGCACAAACCAAAAGGTACAAAGATAGCCTAGATGCAAGTGCTAGCGCTGCATGAAACCATCCAACGCCTTCTGCAAATGCGACCCACAGAAAGCAACCATGCTCGCCCTCGTATAAGCATATCTTCACTCTAAAAGTGGAATTTCAGGCCAAAATTTATAATCTTTTGACAAAGAGCATCTACAGCAGCAAGTTCTACAATTAATAGATGCCACACCAGAAATTTTCACACCTAGAAAGTCTCACAGCGGAAATCTTCGCACCAGAAATCTTCATAGGGGCGTTTGTAGCGATCGCATAGCAAGCAATAAGGAGCGCGCTAGCCTCGATGGCGCTCTAACAAAGACGATACGTCGTCTGGCTGAACGTGGTAGTGCTTGACGTTGTCCGGCAAGAAGCGAATGTTGGGTCCTCGCTTACAGCCACCCAAACAGCCGACTGCCTCTAGCTTAAACGGCGCACTTGGCGAGTTCTGACTAACCTGTTCAAACGACTGCCATAGCTGAGTTCCGCCTCGCTTGCAGCAGTTCTTCTTCTGACAGAGCTGCACGGTTACTAGTTTAGCCTTGCGCTTCTTCTTCTTTCCGGATCCCTTCGCCGAGCGCTTTTCTGACTTTTCTTTTACTGATTTTTCTTTTTTTAGCTGCTTTTCTTCTTCCGATTTCCCTTTTACTAACTTCCCTTTGGGCCGCTTTTCTAGCTTCTTCGCCGCTCGTTTTCCCGGCTCGCCCTCCGGCTCAACTTCTAGCTGGCTTTCTAACCGGCCCCCTAGCTCAACTTCCACGGACTGCTTAGCTACCTCTGCTTTAGGCGAGAGCGGAATGATCTGCACAGCCCAAAGCGTTTGAGATGTCGCTTTCTTACCGTTCTTCTTACCCTGGTCGCCTAGATCCTTCTTCCCGCGAGTACTCCATACCCTCAACTCATCCCCAGAATCAAGTTCTTGCTGGGCAATAGTTCGCAGCGATTTGGGTAGGTATATCGACTGAACACCGTCGTCCGTCTCTAGCTGTAGCCCTTTAAGCTTGCCACGCTTGGAAGTGATTTTCTTGAGGTAGCGGCCTTGTAAAACGTCCATTCATGCTTCGTGTGTTTCTTTTCTTAACGTGTCCTTTAGAGAAAACGCGACTCTTCTCAATAGATCTAGTCGGTGTCTGTCCTCAGGAATAGCCTGCTAAATTTAGGTAGGCTATCTATTATCTAATAGCTTATGCAATTTAGCGAGGCTTGCGCGATCGCCTGTGAAGCGTCTCTTGATCCTTTTAATCAAAGGGTACCGGCAGCTAATATCGCCGCTATTTCCGCCCGTATGCCGATTCGAGCCAACGTGCTCTCGCTATGCCATTGAGGCAATTGACCGCTTTGGCCCGCTGCAAGGTAGCTGGCTAGCCGTACGGCGCATCACGCGCTGCCATCCGCTGCACCCTGGCGGCTATGATCCCGTACCGCTCCAAAAGACAGTCTCCAAGACAGCCAACGCTAAGACCACTAGAAAAGACTGCTAAAGTAACTCAACGCCGTCAAGCATCTCCTTATGAAAAAAATCTACGTCCTCGACACCAACGTACTGCTGCACGATCCCAATGCAATGCTGCGGTTTGAGGACAATGAGGTAGTGCTGCCTATCACTACAATTGAGGAGCTAGACCGGTTTAAAAAAAGGCCAGAGGAAACCGGGCGCAATGCTCGCCAGACCTCGCGAATGTTAGACAGACTGCGCCAGCAAGGTAGCCTAACGACAGGCATCGCGCTCGAAAACGGTGGCAAGATTAGAGTAACGCTGTGTCAGCAAAAAACCCTAGATAACCTACCCGCAGAGCTAAAAGCAGATGGGGGCGACAACGCCATTTTGGCAGTGGCGCTCGAAGTGAAGCATCAGTGCGACTGTCCGGTAGTGATGGTGAGTAAAGACACTAATATGCGGATAAAGGCCGATACGCTAGGGCTGACGGCAGAGGACTATGAGACCGACAAAATAGATGTCGAAGATCTCTATACCGGCATGGGAGAGGTGCTAGTCAGCGCCGAGCAGATGAGCAGCCTCTTTCAAAGCGGCAAAACCGGACTGCCGAACATGCCGCTAGCGGGCAAATTTTTCCCTAATCAGGCACTGACACTAATTGATGTCAATAATCCGAGCCACACAGCGCTAGCGATCATGCGAATTGATGGCCAGCTAACACCGCTAGCTAAGATGCCTTACAACGGTATTTCCCGTATCCATGCGCGTAACCGGGAACAGCGCTTTGCGCTGGCGCTGCTGCTAGATGACAGCATTCCGCTGGTAACGCTGGTAGGAAAGGCCGGAACCGGAAAGACTCTGCTGGCGATCGCAGCTGGCCTTCAAAAGGTTACCGAAGAAAAACGCTATACCCGGCTGCTGATCTCGCGTCCAGTTGTGCCAATGGGCAAAGATATTGGCTATTTGCCCGGCGACATGACCGAAAAGCTAACGCCTTGGATGCAGCCGCTCTACGATAACTTTGACCTGATTTTTAACACCCAAGATACTAGCGATAAGCCTGCCCACTGGCGACGTGGCCACGAAGACCTCATGGAAATGGGCCTTTTGCAAATCGAAGCGCTTACCTATATTCGTGGGCGCACCATTCCTAAACAGTTCTTCGTGATTGACGAAGCCCAAAACCTGACCCCACACGAAGTTAAAACGATTCTGACTCGGGCCGGAGAAGGAACTAAGATCATACTGACAGGCGATACCGCCCAAATTGACAATCCCTATGTAGACGCGGCCAGTAACGGCCTTACCTATGTGATTGAGCGCTTTCGGAACGAACCGCTAGCTGGCCATATTACGCTCTACCAGGGTGAGCGCTCCGACTTGGCCGCGCAGGCCGCCGCACTGCTGTAGAAACGATATGATTGCTCTATTCTTGAGGTCTTGAGGCGATGCAAATGGATAACCCCACCCCCCACGCAATCGTTGATCCTACCTTACAGCGCTATAAAGATGCGATCGCTCAGCTTCTGACCCAGCTAGAAGAATTTGCGATCGCCATCAAAAATACCGCGCTGACTAAAACGGTCCAAAACCTACAAGAAAATATCAACCAACCCTTTCTCTTTGTCGTTATCGGCGAAGTCAAGGCTGGGAAAAGCAGCTTTATAAACGCCCTGCTCGGCAGCGGTGAAATTTGCGAAGTCGGCGCAGACCCACGCACCAATATGGTTGCCAAGATTGTCTACGCAGAGGGTGAAGGCTACAGCCGTGAGACCAGACCCGGCGAACTGAGAGAGATTGGCAGACCCGTCCCTATCTTAGAACAGATTGCCATTGTCGATACCCCCGGCACCAACAGCCCCTTCCAGCAGCACGAAGACATCACCAAAGACTTCATCCCCAACAGCGATCTGGTCATTTTCGTCTTCTTTTCCAAAAACCCTTATACCAACACTGCCTGGTCACTGGTCGACTTCGCTCACCAAGAATGGAAAAAACCCGTTATTTTCGTACTGCAACAGTCTGATCTAGCAGATGACAGAGAGCTGCAGGCCTCACGTCAGTACATAGAACAAGAGGCTCAGCAGCGGCAAATCGCCGATCCCAAAGTCTTCGCCACCACTGCTAAGCTGGCCATTAGCGGCCTCCACAATGGCACGGCTGTTGGCAGTTCGACTGTTGAGGGTGGCGGAACCCGAGGAGGCGACAACGGTGGCTTTGCACCGATTCAAGACTTTGTGCGTAGTACAATCACGGGCGGCCGGGGCTACCGGCTCAAGCTGACGAGCAACATTGGCTCAGCCGAGCAGATTGTTAATCGACTAGGCACAGATATGCAGCTAATCAAGCAACAGCTTCAGACAGATGAAGCTGTTGTCAGCAAAATTCGCACTCGTCTAGGTCAAGGTCAAGAACAATCTCGTTACGAGATAGACGCGCTGGTTGAACGGCTGATGGTGCAGTACGAGCGCACTATCTATCAAGTAAAAACGGAATTTCGCGAAGGGCTCTCCATTCTCACACTAGCAAAGCGATCGGTTCTCTCTTTGTTCAATCGTAAGCAGCGGGTAGAAACCTGGTTAGGTGAGCTTAAAGCGCGAGCGCAAGCAGATTTAGAAGCAACACTAGATGAGACCTCGAAGGAAGGCGCTAGGCGGTTTCTAGATGGTATTGCGGTGATGATTAAGCAGCTGCTGTCAGAGCTAACAACATTGCAAAATGACAATCTCAGAAAAACGGAGATTTCGCTGCCGCTCTTGGAATATCGCTATGAGGTAATTGAAAGTGTTAAGAGCAAAATTTCTAGCCTGTTGAATGACGAAACGTTTATGAACTGCCTGACGGATACCGCCGATAGTGTTGGACCGGGGGTTGCAAGTGGTGGCATTCTAGCTGTAATTGGTGGGGTGATTGCGGCGGTTACAGAAGTGGTAATTCTAGATATTATTGGCAGCGTATTTTTGGGCGTGGGCGTGCTGCTAGCAGGCGGTATTCTGGTGGCTAAGCGACAAAAATTAATCCAAAAGCTAGACCGAGAGTTAGAGCGAAATAAGGAACGGTTTGAATCAACGGTATCGGCGCAGCTAAACGACAGATTAAGCGGTATCTATGATGAAATCGGTGTTAGCTTTAACGATCTGTACGAGTACGTTGACCGAGAGAGAGAGGGTCTAGCTCCTTTGATTGAGCAGTTCGAGGCAATTGAGCAGTCTACAAAAACCCTTTCACAACAGATTCGCCAGCTGTAAACTCTGTTAGCTGTAAACTCTGTTGTAGAAGGTCTTTTAGCGAGACTTTATAAGCGAGACTTTTATGGGAGGGTGCTAGTAGGGTGCGTAGCTATATAGTTCGATTGGCCAAAGAAGAGGATATCTTCGCGCTCTCAGAGGTTGAGCGAGTAGCAGCACAGCGGTTTTTGCCGTACCTAGAACAGCTAGAAATTTCGAGTGAGCTATTAGAAGGGCTGACACCGCTAAGGTTTCTGCGACGAGCCCAGACGGAACGTCGGCTGTGGGTAGCTGTTTTCACAGATAAATCGATCGACGAATCGACAGATGGATCGATCGATAGACCAAGGCCTTTTCCTGTAGGCTTTATTGTCGCTAAGTTCTTACCTAAAAGCTGCTTTATTGTAGAGCTAAGCGTACATCCAGACCACGGTCGCAGAGGCATCGGCTCATCGCTAGTTGCAGCCTGTTGTCGGGGTGCTGAGGCTAGAGACACTCAGTGGCTGACGCTCACCACTTTTCGCTATGTGCCGTGGAATATTCCCTTCTATCAGGGCTTAGGCTTCAAGGTTTTAACGGCTGAGCAGTGGTCACCAGAGATCCAAGCAATTGTGCAGCATGAGGACCGCTATGGCTTTCTAACTCAGCATCGGGTGGTGATGGCTCGCCCTTCTGTTGTGAAGACCACAGAAGGCAGAATTGCAGAGAATAAAATGTTAGAAGAAAAGATGCCAGAAGAAAAGATGCCAGAAGAAAAAGTCTTAGAAGAAAAGGCGGCAGAGAAATAGCAAAGCAAATGGTGAGAAACGACCAGCCCACGGAAAACAAACTCACTGCAGAGGCAGTCAAGCAAAAGGCGATCGCACTTAGGTTTCACAAAGTTGGCATCGCGGCTATCTCTTCCGAACTCTCTGCATCAGAAGAAGCCAACCAGCAGAAGCTACAGTCCTGGTTAGCGCAGGGCCTGCACGCCGATATGGCCTGGATGCAAAACCCCAAACGACAGAACGTCCGGCAAGTGCTCCCGGAGGCGCGATCGATGATTTGCGTCGCCCTCAACTACTACACCCCTCATCAACGGCCTACAGGCGCGCAATATGCCAAAATATCGCGCTATGGCTGGGGCAGAGACTATCACCGAATTTTGAGCAAAAAGCTCAAGCAGCTGGCTCAATGGCTACAGTCGCAGACGCACGACTTGGCTATGCCGATTGAAGCTCGCCCCTACGCTGACACAGGTCCGGTCCAAGACAAGTTTTGGGCGCAGCAGGCTGGGATTGGCTGGAATGCTAAAAATGGTAATGTGATTACCCGGCAGTACGGATCTTGGGTGTTTTTAGGAGAGATCATCACAACCGCGGTGTTAACGCCTGATGCGCCTCACGCGGCTCACTGCGGTAGCTGCACGCGCTGCCTAGACGCCTGCCCAACGGCGGCTATTCGAGCGCCGGGAGTAGTCGATGCCAACCGCTGTATTGCCTACCACACCATTGAGAATCGGGCCGAGACGATACCGGAAGTGATCGCACACAACTTACAGAACTGGGTCGCCGGGTGCGATATTTGCCAAGACGTCTGTCCGTGGAATCAGCGGTTTGCTCAGCCAACCGACGAAGAAGGCTTTGAGCCCTATCCCGACAACGTCTCACCGACCCTGGCCGAACTTGCTACCATCACCCCAGAGCAGTGGAACGAGCGATTTCCAGCCTCGGCGCTGCGGCGCATCAAGCCTGAAATGCTAAGGCGAAATGCTATAGCCGCTAGCAAGGCAGCTACCTCGAAGCAGAAGGGAGTTAAGCCAGAAGAGAGTTAAACCAGAGGAGAGTTGGAGCGGAAGAAAAAGGAAGCGATTGATAGCAGCAATCCCCTACACTAATTGAGCTAGATACTAATTGAGCTGAATACTAAAGCCCAGAAATTAATGGCGGTTGAAAAATCTAAGCCCAGCAGCGATACAGACTCACAGGCTACTAAGGACAAAGGCGGGTGGCGAAAAACTATTCTAGAAAATGTTCGGCTAGTGGCGATCGCGCTAACCATCGCCCTAGTTGTGCGCTTTTTCATTGCCGAACCGCGCTTTATTCCCTCTCCTTCTATGGTGCCAACGCTCGCTGTAGGCGATCGCCTACTCATCGACAAAGTATCCTATCGCCTGCATTCTCCTAGCCGAGGCGATATTGTTGTCTTTGAGCCGCCGCCTCAGCTACAGGAGTACGGCTACCGCAGCAGTCAAGCTTTTATTAAGCGGGTTATTGGCTTACCCGGACAGCAGGTGCAGGTGAGTCAGGGGCGCGTCTATGTAGATGGTGAGCCCCTTATCGAAAATTATATTCTTGAGGAGCCTCAATACGAAATGCCGCTCGTGAGTGTTCCTGCCGGTCAGCTCTTTGTCATGGGTGACAATCGTAATGACAGCAACGATTCTCACGTCTGGGGATTCCTACCGATAGAGAACGTGATTGGCCGCGCGGCACTACGGTTTTGGCCCATCGATAAAGCGGGTGTGATTAGTGTATAGCAGCGCTTTATAAACCTCTTCTACAAACTTCTAAGTGCCGAAGCTTTGGATGTTAGGAGTTCAAATTTAGAAGTTCAAATCTAGAGGTTCAAACCTAAAAGTTCAGACCTAAAAGTTCAGACCTAGAAGTTCAAATAGTGCAGCAGATCGGTGGTCATGGCTGCTGTCAGACGCAATCGGTCTTGTAGGTCTGCTAAGTTTCGGTAGGGGCCTTTCTGGCGGTCATGAACAATGGCCTTAGCTAAGCAAATGTCAATATGAGGCAGGCTCGCTAGCTCAGCCGCTGTTGCCGTATTGGCATTGAGTGGCTGTGGCTCTAGCGCCAGGCGGTCGTAGTAGCAGAACTGAAGGATGGCCTCCCAGGGGCGAATCTGGGCGACCGGCAGAGCGATCGCCGCCGCTACGTCTTCAATACAGCTCAAAACTATTCCCTGCTGCGTGAGCTGAGAGAGTGCCCTCGCCTGGTGAATCGATAGCCCCGGTAGCCTCAGCCAGTCATCTATTGAGGCCGTATTAGCATCAATTCGCAGGCCCCAGTTTGCCGCTAGCTGTAGCTCTGCAAATGACTCAAGGCGATAGAAGGGCTCCTGCTGAAGGCGACGGCGCAGCGGATGAAGTGGCTGATGAAAGAGGCGCCCCTGAAAAAAGTTTTGATATAAAAGATGAGATAAAAGCTGCTTGGACATAGCATTAGCACCCTAAACGATATCAGCTAATAGTTTTCGGCGCTTTTGCTCAAACTCGTATTCGCTCATCAGACCCTCTTGCCTGAGCTGGTCTAGTTCGCGCAGTGCGATCGCTACCTGCTGCACCGCCTGCGCCTTAGCACTACCCAAATTGACATCCTGTCTGAAGTCTCGGGATTTCTCCGGGTTCTCTGTCGAAGCATTAGCTAAGGCCGCATCTACTTGGGGAAAAGCTGCTCGGGGAAAAGCTGCTAAAAAGCGCTCATCACTTTGTGATAAATACCAAATGCCTTCCAAACAGCAAGCTACCTTAGGCAGCATCGTCGGCGCTAGCACCAGGTACACAATGCCCCACAGATATTGACCTAAATAAAACTTGTGCAGCCAAGTGAGCGGCAAAGGAGTCGGCAGAGCACCTGCAAAGGCGAGGGCGATCGCAATCTTTCGCCCTCTGGCTGTATGGGTCACAGAATTGGTCACAGCAATTCATTTAGTAAATAGACATCTAGTCAACAGATAGAACGAGCAGACTAACTAGCGAGCAAGGGCTCGAAGACGAATAGAGCCTCAAGAACGAGTAGAACTCAGAGGCAGTTTTGGAGGCAATTTTAGAGATGTTTTTGGTATTATGACTCTGCTATATAGCCCTGCACAGCCACAGATATCGTACCGAATAAGCGCAACTTATAGCCAGCCAAAATCTGTCAAGTTCATCTGCCAAGCCCATCTAGCTTCATTTGGATTTGTGTTGGCTGCGCTAGATAGCAATGGACAGAGGCTCGCACTCGCTAGCCACTTACCCAGGGATAATGGGCACTTTATAAGCGAGCGACAACTGTGCGTTTCCCACTTACCCATAGACGCTTTTTGCATGTCAAAAGCCGAACCATTTTCTGAATTGATAACCGAATTGAGCAGCTTAGGAGAGATTGATCCATTTGCGCTGCTAGGCGTTTCAATCAGCACTGACGACAAAAGGCTTACCAAACGATACCGCCAAGTCGCTAAGCAACTTCATCCCGATGCCCTCCTCAGTACAGCAGCGCCGCAGGGCCTTACGCCCAATGTAGCCGCTCAAGTTATCTCCCGGCTGATCAACCCTGCCTACCAAAAGCTCAAGCATCAGAAAACTAGAACAGAGACCATTACCCTGCTACGGCTGCGCGTGCGGCGCCTAGTTCGCAGCGAAAAGCTCATTCCTACTTTCCTAGAAGCCCAGCAGCTAGAAGCTATCGAAGAAGCAGACATTGACGTCTTTTATGAGCAGGCTCTAAGTCAGCTCGCTTCTGTTCAGTTTTGCTCATTAGACGATCTGCGGGTGCGATCGCTTACCATCGGTCAGATCAACCTCATTTACCTACAGCGCAAAATGTCCGACTTGGTCATTCGTTCCAAGCCAGCAGGACTAGTTGCTAGCGCATCAATATCAGCAGACACACCCACTAGCTTAGATACTCGCATTCAAAAAAAGACAGACGGCAAAGAGACAGACACTATATCTGCTAGCCACTTATTTAATTCACAGAATCAAGCGCCTGGCAGCGACACCGCTAGCGGCACAAACTTCGTCCGTCAGCATACCAACCGCGCCAAAATCTACCTCACTCAAAAGAACTACGAAAAGGCTGTGCAAGAACTGCGCGATGCTCTCAAACTCTCTCCTCAAAACCCAGAAATTCACTCAATGATTGGCCAAACGTACTACAAACAGAACATGTCTGGCATGGCCAAAGCCCATTTTCGACAAGCGCTAAAGCTGAAGCCTGACCACAAAGTAGCGCTCAAGTACGGCAAGCTATTGAGCCTCACCTCAGAAGGGCCCGCTGCTAAGCAGCCTTACAAGCGCCCTGACAGCACCACCCAACCTAACCCGGTAGAACAACAGCCAAAGGCAGCCGATCCGCCTACCGCTTCTAGAGCGTGGTTAGGTCGGTTACTTAACCGCTAGGCGCTGCGATAGGAATTTGTCACAGTATTGTCACAGTAGAAGTTAACAGCGAAGTTAATAGCAAAAGCTAAAAGTGATAGCAGGCTATGATGTCTCACCTTGTTCTGACGCCGTTCTGACCCTATCTTGATATCTCGTTGTAGTGATATCTCACCTTGGCGCATCCCTATGCAAACTTTTAGGCTATGGCTGTAGATTCAAAAGATGCATAGGCTAAAGTATACGCAGCCTATCGATTGCTCTGGAGTAGTGATAGCTATGGGAATGTTCGATTCAGACTTAGTGCAACAAGAAGCCACTCAGCTATTTCAGGATTACCAGTCTCTGATGAAGCTTGGTAACAACTACGGCAAGTTTGATCAAAAAGGCAAAAAGATATTCATCGATCAGATGGAGTCAGTTATGGAGCGATATCGCATTTTTATGAAGCGATTCGAGCTTTCTGAAGACTTCATGGCTAAGATGACCATGGAGCAGCTTAAAACACAGCTTAATCAATTTGGCATCACGCCGCAGCAGATGTTTGACCAGATGCATCAAACCTTGGAAAGAATGAAATCTGAGATTAAAGAGTAGCGCACGCTTTCATACTGGTACTTTCGGACTGGTACTTTCAGCTAGTGCCTTCTTGCTTAGATAGTTTCGTGCTCAAATAGTTCGTGCTCAGATAGTTTGGAATGGTAAGTTCTTTAACCGTTCTTCCACTCTCCCTTTACACTTGCCTTTCACATTTGGTGTCAGCTTGTCGTACCGGCTTGCCAATGAAGGGGTATGACTGTCAGTGCGTAGCAACCCCTACAAAATGGGAACATGCATCGCTCTAGGATATACGAGCAATCTAGATTTATCTGTAGCAGCCGTTGTATAGCTATTGTTGGTTGGCTTAGACGCTGCGCAGCCTCACTGATTTGTCAGAACTATGCGTTTAGAGCAGCTACAGGCTTTTTTAGCGGTCGCCGAAACGGGCAGTTTTCAATCTGCCGCCCGACAGTGTGGCGTCACCCAATCGACTATCAGTCGCCAAGTCCGATCGGTAGAAGATGATCTAGGTGTGCCGCTGTTTCACCGGACGGGACAGGCGAAGCTGACGTTTGCAGGCAATAGCCTTTTGCCTCGGGCGATGCGCATTTGCAAAGAGTGGAATCAGGCGCAGCAGGATATTGATGATTTGGTTAACGGCAAGCAGACAGAGCTGTGCGTATCAGGCATTCATTCGGTGTGCGCTTACCTGTTGCCACCAATTGTGACGCAGTTTTGTGAGACCCACCCTAATGTGCAGCTACGGGTGACAGCGCTAGGCAGCGATCGCGCCCTTAAGGTATTGCGCGATGGCCTAGTCGACATTTCGATTGTCATGCAAAACCCGTTGCTCACCAACAATCAGGAGATGGTTGTTACCCCGCTGTACGAAGAGCCGATTGAAATCTTAGTCGCAGCAGGCCATCCTCTAGCCGAACATGATGAGGTGCCCTGGTCAGAAATTGCTCGTTTTTCGCAGGTGGTGTTTAAAGATGGCTACGGGATGCAGCGCATTGTCCAAAGCCAGTTTAGTGAGCATGGCCAAGATCTTAAAGTTGCGCTAGAACTCAATACATTAGATGCGTTTCGTGGCGTTGTTCGTCAGGGTAATTTGGTGGCGCTATTGCCTCATTCGGCGCTAACCGACAGCCGACGGGATCCTGATTTAGTGGTGCGTCCGACCGGGAAACCGGTATTGTTGCGTAAGGTCGTCATGGTAACGACGCACGATCGATTGTTGATTCCTCCGATTCGGCAGTTCTGCGAACTGGTGCAGCAGCAGGCAGGGAGTTATTTTAGCGGTCTAAGCGATCGCACCTTTGCGCCTACTCGAAAGCCCCAGCTTCAACCAGTGAGCAAGCCCGCTGTGAACGACCGACTGATAGAAATACCCTCCTAAAACTTTTGGCCGTTTAAAAACGCTTAGCTAGCTAAAAACTTTTAGCAATCTAAAAGCTTCTAGCTACTTTAAGAACGTCTAGCTGTTTTAAGAAACTTTAGCGATCCAAACATCAGGAAGGTTCTCTATACTGATGAGCTTATGTAAGCGCTAATATCGCCCTCCTTATAGCAGCACTGCCTTGATAGCTGCTGCCTTGCTATCATGATCAATCTCAGCACAGACTCTTTTACCTCAGCCGCTCTGAGATCAGCCCCCCCAGCAACAGAAACAGATCCATCCAATACTGTCAAACCCGCACTGAAAGAACAACAGATTCAGTTTAGAGATCTGCTGAAAAAGGTTGGCAGCGGTACGCATACGTCCAAAGCCTTAAGCCGAGAGGAGGCTGCGATCGCGACTAGTATGATGCTACAAGAGGTTGCCGCACCTGCTCAGATTGGCGCCTTTTTGATTGCCCACCGAATCAGGCGACCGACCCCTACCGAGCTAGCCGGAATGCTCGATACGTACGATACGCTAGGGCCAATGCTTCAGCCGATAGCCAGCCAGTATCCAGTTACAGTATTTTCTAATCCATACGATGGCCGCTCGCGAACTGCGCCGATTACGCCTCTCTCGGCGCTGATCTTGGCCAGCGCTGAGGCGCCTGTGATCATGCATGGCGGCGATCGCATGCCGACCAAGTACGGCCTACCTACTATCGAAGTATTTGAAGGACTCGGCCTTGCCTGGAGCCAGCTTGCTACACTCGACCAGCTACAGAAGGTTTTAGCGCAAACGGGGCTAGGTTTCGTCTACCAGCCGGTTCAGTTTCCCGAGGCCGAAGCGATGGTCACCTACCGAGAGCAGATCGGCAAACGACCGACGCTAGCAACCGTAGAAATCATGTGGTCGCCTTACCGCGGCGATTGCAATGTGGTCAGCGGGTACGTACATCCGCCAACCGAAGCGCGTACGCAGACCGCTTTTACAGAAAGAGGAACGGCCTTTTTTACAACGGTAAAAGGGTTAGAAGGTAGCTGTGATATTGCGCGCGATCGCACGGCTATTATTAGTCTCAATCACCTAGAGAATGGAGAGCTTCACGCCGGACGACTGCTGCTCCATCCGCGTGACTACGGCTTCGATGGCACAGACCCAGAGATGACATCGCTTGAAGAGTTACTAGCAGATTATCAAGCGGCTCTAGCGGGCGAAACTAATGAAATCAGCCGCTCTGCCGTTTGGAATAGTGGGTTTTACCTGTGGCGAGTTGGCAGAGTAGACAGTATAGAAGCAGGGTTTGAGCTAGGGCGATCGCTGTTAAAAACTGGCACGACAAAAAACAAGCTAAGTCAGGTAGCAGAAGCGATCGCCGCTGCCTAAAACGTTACTTAGAACAGATACGACAGCGCAACTAGAACAAAAAAGTAAACGATGCTTTGCCTGCTAGTGGCTGTGGCTACAAACGGGCCCTAGCAACCGAGCAAAAGCTCTACAGTACCTCAGGCGCATCTGGCAATAAATATCGATCGCTCTCATCATCTAAATGAGAATCCGGACAGCCAAACACAATCGTCAAATCTTCAGAGCCCGTCTTACGAAGCTGATGAGCGTACCCTTGTGGAATCACAAAACGATTGCCCGTTCGCACTGCGATACTTTTCCAATCAGCCGCACGCACCCCACCGTCCGTCACTTTGCTAAAAAACAAAGTTCCTTGCCCTTCAACTACAGCATAATCCTCATCACCAATAGCATGGAAGTGACAGCTCACCTGCTGAGGAATAGCCGCCACATGCGTTCTATACGTTGCATCACCCGAGATCTTCCCATGGCGAATGCCCACCGCCGGATCGGGCAGTGCTGATTGCAGAGCCGCCTGCCACCGCGAACGTTCAACGCCTAAGCTATTACCGCTAGAATTGAGCTTGATTATCTGAGAGGCTTCTGTATGCAGTGCGGCGGTCATGTCCGAATACCTGTATCGATTTCAGTAGTCTAGCAGGATGATAAACCGCACAGGAATATTGCCGTCTGCCAACACTTCTGCCATTGCAATCACGCCTCTTAGCTCGGTCATCACCCGCGCGCTATGCTCTTTGTAGGCGCGAGCCACGTGGTTAACCCCTGCTTTGAACCCAGCTAAATCCAGGCAAGTCGTCACATAGTAGGCCACGCCTTTCAAGCGTGACTGGACCCGACCGCTACAGTCTGCTGGCAAAGGAGGGAAGCCTTTTGCTTTTTTTGGCGGTGGCGACAGGCTAGGGTTTTCCCATAGCAAGTAATGATTGAGTCTGGCATCACCGCAGGTTGGCAGCAGAGAGAGCGATCGCCATCGCGAACCATCATGCGCCTCTAAAATCACCGTTCGGTAAGATGCCATTACTACTCTTGCCCCGCTAATTCCTCACTGAGCATCTCATCGTAGATCTGCGGCAGCAGCGCCGACATACTGTTATCTTCGATTCCATACCCCAGACTTGTCCAGGTACCCGAAAGTATATTCAGTACTGTATCAATCTCACCATCACGCAACAGAGCCGAAATATCAACCCCCCAGGCGCTAGGATCACTTAGCCAAGCATAGACGACCTGGTCTTGAAACTCAGGTTTAAAGCTAGGCTTTTCCCACAGCTCATACCAGGCTGGCCGATCTGGATGATAATTGCGCGATTCCAAATGCCAGGTCGTCGTCAAAAACTGATAGCGCCCTGCCGCTGTCGTACAGTCACCCTCATTCGGACCATTAACAATAGGCACACACTTATCTGGATGAGCGCTCAAATCCTTCACCCGCTCGCCGCCGTAAAGCAGCCGATATGGATCGGCTGTATTTGATTCGCTCGCCGAAATTGTCCGCATTAGCGCCCGGACATAAGGATCGCCCCCCTGCATCTCCAATGGCAGAGGAGACGCTACCCAGTCTGTAGCCCCCATAGTCTGAAGGGGCCGGGCTGATTGCGACCACACATAAAGCGTCCAGGCAACCCCTAGAAACATTAGTACGGTCAAAAACAGCGGTCCTAATCCCTCTGTTTTTGAGGGTCTCTTTTGATCTTTTCTTCTGACGTTATTTGACTGCAAAATCGCCCTCATGCATGGGGAACAGCCACCGCAAACTTCATTCTATGCATAATAGAGCAAACACTTAGAAGATTGCAGCAGCTCACTGTGGCTACACCAGCTCTATCCTTTATTCCACCTATTTATACTCTAAAGCTGTCTCATACTTAAAAGCTGCTAAGGTCTATCCCTCTGTTTGGTTGCGCGCAGCGTTCCTCCAGGACAAACAGCATCTCAATCTAGCTAAATATGTATTGTAGAACACACCTTTAGCCAGATTTAATTAGACATTGCGTGTGTGACTCTGTGGATGCTGACAGAGCTTAGTACATACATTTTGTTCAGGTCCTCACGGCGACTCTAGCGAAAAATGTACTAGCGACAGCGCTTTGACTTTCCACAATTACTTATTAGAGCTATCGAACACTATGAACAACAGATCAAAATTTAAAAAAACCTATAGCAAAAGGAATACTACCCTTGGCGCAATAGCTGCGGCCTCACTCTTTCTATTACCTGCCTGCGCTTCCCCCCAGTCAGAAACCACTGCCTCGGAGGAGGCCAATGTAACCGCTGAAGAGATAGTAGAAGAGCCTACTGACTACGTCGGGGAAGAAGTCACGATTCGCTCTGAGGTAGAAGAAACGGTTGATGAATCTTCTTTCCTAGTGGCCGATGATGAGTATTTCGATGGCGAAGCGATTCTTATTATCAACGCTTCGTCCGAACCATTTGTTATTCCTGATGTGGGTGATACCCAAGTGCAGATAACAGGTCGAGTAGAAACCTTCTCTATGACGACAGTAGCTGATGAGTATAGCATTACGCTTAGCCCCGAACTGTTTGAGCAATACGAAGAAAAGCCGGTCATTATTGCGCAGTCGCTCGCTCTCGCACCTGATATTGATGAGGTTGCCGCTAACCCTGATATGTACTACAACCAGCGGATTGCCTTAGAAGGTGAAGTCGATGAGGTTCTAGAGTCTGGCCTGTTCACCATAGACGAAAACGAACTCTTCAGCGGAAAGAACTTATTGGTGATTCCTTCTACGGAGGGGACACCCATACAAGAAGACGAGATTTTGGCCATAACAGGCGTGCTGCGGCCTTATATTCAAGCTGACTTTGACCGGGACTACGACTTTAACTGGGACTTAAGCGTCACTGAAAAAATCGACGCTGAGTATGAACAGAAGCCCGTATTCGTCGCGGATGGCATTTATCCCTCTGCCGTTCAGTAACCGTTCAGTAGGTAGCTGATAAACACTGACGTCTGTTAATAGGGTGCGATCGCGTTTGTCTCTCGCTAACCACGTAGCTTTTTTTCGTGCTCACCTGTCAGAATTCAGCAGGTGAGCATTTTTATTAGAGTGTCCAGTCACGGGTTACAAGGTCTGTTCTACTCGGCCTCGAGTTGGCATTTGCCAGAGGCGATCGCTATCACCTATTCAACTTCAATAAGAGCTTACCGACTAGAACTCAATTCATCTCAGCCTCTGGATCAATCGAGACTCTCCATTCACTCGCAGAAGGCAGCTCTTGAATTACCTCCTTGTGCGCTGCGTATAGGCTGGCGATAATGGCATTTAGCTGTCTTTCTGAGCACATTTCAATCAAAACTCCTAGCACTTCAGCAGCATTAGCTGCGCCTTGACCTAAAAAAGGGCTAAGTCCCCACACGTCCTCTACCCACGCTTGAGCCCCCTCACTTTCGAACATAAAGTCGTATAGGAGTTTTTTAGCGGTTTTTCGGCTGACGGTCATAAACGTGAATAGACTCTTATGCGTATGGTGGTTACTTCTAGCCTATCAACTCATGTAGCCGTAATGTTTAGCTGTAGTGTTTATCACAGGGATCTTTGGGTCAGGCTTTGTATAGAAAAATTCTTTCGCTCATTTCTCTAGTCTCATTGGGAACTGCTCTATCTATCTTTAGCTATCGGGATTCAGCTATGCCAAGCTTGGCAACAGCACCTCTTAGCAGCCCAGAACAGCCGATAATTCCTATTAAAATTTCAGGTCCGCTAGCTAAAAGGAATTCAGAAATCTCCGGGCTCAGCTGGTATCAGGATTATTTAGTTCTGCTGCCACAGTATCCCGAGCGGCTAGGAAATCACCTATTCGTACTACGCAAAGCGGACATTCTAGAGGCTATCGAAAGTCAAGATGCCCTGCCACTGGAGCCAATTCCAATTTCCTTTATTGCACCTGATTTTGCCAGTGAGATTGAAGGGTTTGAAGGATTTGAAGCGATCGCGTTCAAAGGTAGTCAAGCTTTTCTCACCGTCGAAGCTAAATCGGACGCGTCTGTAAGAGGCTATGTAGTGGCTGCTACCTTGACGACTGACTTAAAGCAGCTCGTAGTCGATCCGCAGAGGCTCGTAGAAAGTCCAGCTCAGTCTAACTCGCCCAACAAAGCCGATGAATCACTAATCGTCACAGAGAACCAGATTATCACTATCTATGAAGCTAACGGTATACAGCTAAACCCAAGTCCTAATGCACACGCCTTCGATTTTGAACTCAGGCCGCAGCCACCCATTTCTTTTCCCAACATTGAATACCGAATTACAGATGCAACAGCCTTAGATGAACGGTCTCGTTTCTGGGCTGTTAATTACTTCTACTCTGGCGATCAAAATCTGCTGCCGCTCAGAGATCCCTTAGCCGTTCACTACGGCAGAGGCAATACGCATCGTCAGCAGCCCACCGTTGAACGGCTAGTCGAATTTTCATACAGTCAGACCGGTATCAAGTTAACCAATACCGCGCCTATTCAGCTAGAACTCGCAGCATCCAGCAGAAACTGGGAAGGTATTGCTCGTTTAGACGATCAGGGACTTTTACTCGTGACTGACAAATTTCCAGAGACCCTTTTCGGCTTCGTCGCACTGCCACAATAAGCTACGGACATTACAGCGGGCCTTATAGCTTTGGCCATCTGGCCCTTCTCAGCAAACCCAGACAAACAAAAAGCCCTCGGCAGTGTCCGTATAGGACAAAGGCCGAGGGCTTCTTGTGGAGCAAAAAAGTCTCCGAGGATAATTAGATAACTACCCTCAAAGGGCCTTCTTCACTTCCTTTGCAATCCGTATAGGTAGGAAACCTATGCATTGATGGAAGGAGCAGTGAGCGCTACAGGAGCAGACTCACCAGCCGCTAGGTCTAGCGGGAAGTTGTGAGCGTTGCGCTCGTGCATCACTTCCATACCCAGGTTGGCACGGTTCAGTACGTCTGCCCAGCTACCGATTACTCGACCCTGTGAGTCAATAATCGACTGGTTGAAGTTGAAACCGTTCAAGTTGAACGCCATCGTGGAAATACCCAAAGCGGTAAACCAGATGCCAACTACTGGCCATGCACCCAACAAAAAGTGGAGGCTGCGGCTGTTGTTGAAACTTGCGTACTGGAAGATCAGACGACCGAAGTAGCCGTGGGCTGCAACGATGTTGTAGGTCTCTTCTTCTTGACCAAACTTGTAACCATAGTTCTGTGACTCAGTTTCTGTCGTCTCACGTACCAACGAAGAGGTAACGAGTGAACCGTGCATCGCTGAGAACAAAGAACCACCGAATACACCAGCAACTCCCAACATGTGGAAGGGGTGCATCAAGATGTTGTGCTCTGCCTGGAAGACCAACATGAAGTTGAACGTACCAGAGATACCCAAAGGCATGCCGTCAGAGAATGAGCCTTGACCTAGTGGGTAGATCAAGAAGACTGCGGTTGCCGCTGCTACAGGTGCAGAGTAAGCAACACAGATCCAAGGACGCATACCGAGACGGTAAGAAAGCTCCCACTCACGACCCATGTAGCAGAAGACGCCGATGAGGAAGTGGAAGATTACTAGCTGGTAAGGACCACCATTGTAAAGCCACTCATCGAGTGAGGCAGCTTCCCAGATGGGGTAGAAGTGAAGGCCAATTGCGTTAGAAGATGGAACAACCGCACCAGAGATGATGTTGTTGCCGTACATCAGAGAACCTGCAACGGGCTCGCGGATACCGTCGATGTCGACAGGAGGAGCAGCGATGAAGGCGATTACGAAACAGGCAGTGGCAGCGAGTAGTGTCGGGATCATCAAGACGCCGAACCAGCCTACATAGAGGCGGTTGTCGGTGCTTGTAACCCACTGACAGAACTGCTCCCACAAAGAAGCGCTTTCGCGCTGCTGTAGAGTAGTAGTCATTATTATTATTCCGAGTAGTTAGGTACGAATTAGTTCTTTGCTTGGGCCACTCAAAAGAGGTAAACCTTTGCTTTGAACTGTTAATAATGTATCGGACATTATGAAGAAACATGTATTCCTTAACAATTACTTTATAATTCGTCCGGAGTGGCTGGTTCAAAGCTGGGCAGATGCGATCTACATTGGCAACCTAGGCGGCTTTCAGGATTAGCTTAGCTGCTCATACGCAACACCTGCGAAGGAAAGTCCTCATGCATAAGCGGTAATCGGCTACCTGGTCTAGAAGTCGAAGTATATAAAAGGTGAGGCCGTGTCAGGCGCTAGTATCCACGCCCAGTAAAAGCACAGCGGCAGCAGCAGCATCTTTATCGGCCAGCTAATCTGCAACTTGAAGCCTTTTTGAAAGGTGTATGCGATCGCCATACAGCCTACCAAAGTCGTTAGCAGCAAAGTAAGCTGCTGTCGGCTAAGCCCGCCCGCGTCTAGATACACTTTTTGCGCAAACTGCACATCCGCACGATGACCAAACAGGTGACGCATTGCCAAACTTGCGTCGCTTAGGTTCGGTAAGCGAAAGAAAATCCAGCTAAAGAAAACTGTAATTTGGGTGAGCCCCCAGGCTAGCAACAGTCCAAGTGGGCTAGACCATAGCCGATCGAGAATAGGCACTTTCTCGCTAATCGCGCCGCTGAGTCGGTGAGCAATCAGCGCTAGCCCGTGAATAGCACCCCACACAATGAAGCCCCAGCGATCGCCATGCCAGACACCAGCTATCAGCATCACAAGCATCAAATTCAGACAAGTGTGCGCCAAACTGCGCCGAGAGCCGCCCAAAGGAAAGTACAGATAGTTACGCAGCCACTCACCTAGCGTCATATGCCAGCGTCGCCAAAAGTCGCCGATGCTAATCGCAAAATAGGGAAAGTTAAAGTTTTGCGGGAGGTTAAACCCTATTAGCAGCGCGCTACCTCTTGCCACATCAACATAGCCGCTGAAGTCAAAATAAAGCTGCAAGCCATAGGCAAATGCCAGCAGCCAAATGTCGCCGCTGCCCGCTCTCGGCAAGCTCTCGGCGCTCAGATTCACTACCTGTCCAATGTTGTCAGCAATCATTAGCTTCTTCACCGCACCCGCAGCAATCAGCCATAGCCCCTCTACGCTTTGGCTAATAGGCGGAAAGTTTGTACCTTTTAACTGCCCAGCGAACTTGTGATAGCGCGTGATTGGCCCAGAAATCAGTTTAGGAAAAAATAGCTTATAAGCAGCGAATTCTAAAAAGCTGTTGCTTGCCGGTGAACCTCTATAGACATCAACCAAATAGGCAATGCACTCAAACGTAAAAAAGCTTAGTCCTAGTGGCATGACCCAGGTAGAAACCGGCACAGTTACCAGGCTTTCAAAGCCCAGCATCGACAGGCTAGGAGAAACGTACTTAAAACCCAACAATAGCAGCACGTTTAGACTCACACCGAGCGTCAACAGCCAAGTTCGCTTGCGCGTCCAGTCAGCTTCGGCATATTGCCAGGCTTCATTCGGGATACGCCAGTCTAAGGGGGTACCAAGCACCTTGCCCAAGCCAAAGTTGAGCGCAACTAGCATCAGCATCAGCGGAACATACTGAGCCGTTGGGAGTGAAGCGTAGAAAACAAGGCTGGCAATTAGCAGCATCCACAAACGAAATTGTTTGCCAGGAACTAGCCAGTACAGCGTCACTAGCACGACTAAAAAGAAACCGTAGAGGATAGATGGTTGAATCATAGCTAAGCAGAAAGAAGAGATTTATCGCTCTTGATTAATGCACTTCAGCACACTTCAATACATTGAGAAGATGGAAGAGAAACGGACCGCAAAATAGACTATTGTGCTTCTTCAGACAGGGGGTCGGGCCAAGAGATCAACGGATCTTCAGCAAGGCGCTCAGAGACCTTGTAAGCCCCGTAGCGATTCAAGTGGCTAGGGTCCGAAAAATAGTCGTATCCCTGAGGCCAGAGCTGTCCTAGATCTCGATAGGTCAATCCGGAGTAGCGCTCTGCGGCTTGCAGCATATAGCGCTGAAAAGCTTTCTCGGAGCGGTTGCGGTGACTATCAAGGTACTCATCCGTTAAAGGAGTATTGACAAACACAATAGAAATGTCTTTTTCACTAGCAAAGCGAAGAATACTGCTGAGCGCATCAGTTTGCTCGCCTTCCATACGAAAGGCTTTATAGTCACCGTCATATGCGCCTGCTACACGCGGATGGTCTTGGTAGTAGGTAGCAGGATTGAATCGAGTAGAAAGTGCTAGAAATCCGTCGTAGTCGATTAAGCTCGTTTCGCTGGGTCTGCCGGTAGGCGTAGCGCCCGCGCGGGTGCTTTCGTCGTCTGCGAATTCAGGGGTAATAGCACCGAGTCCTTGACCAATAGCAGTTCTAATTTTAGTTCGGTTGGTATAGGCAGAAGACACCCGGCCGAATAGCTCACTGAGCTGCTGATCGGCGTTGGTGGCTCGAACCGTAAGCTGGTCGGACAGACTGCCAAGCGCAATGCCGTCAACTCCATTGACCGCATCGGTCGCTTCTAGCTGATGGTATCCGTCCGAAGCGGCGATCGCATTAAACGTCACATCCGTTCGTCCGCTGTTGAACGCCCGCGCGCCATCTGCCCAAATCACCATCCGTGGCAGATGATTAGCCGGGATTAACCGTCTGACAATCAAATCTACAACCTGGGCTGTTGCGCCGTTTACCCCGAAGTTAAAGACCTTCATATCTCCGTGCCCAGCAGCAGCCAGCGTTTGCCTCAATGCCGCTGGATCAACGCCTCTTAGGGCTCGCGAGCTGCCAATAATTAAAACGTCTGGGGGCCCTGACTGTTCTACTGTCTGACGGTATAGCGCTAGCTTTTCATCTAGCTGCTGACTGCGGAATGACGGCAGTCGCGAGGCCTGTAGCAAAGATGCGGTTGGCACCAAGTCCTGCTGCGGGCTGTATACCAACTCACTGTCAGTGATGGCAGAGGTAGTAAAATCACTGTCTGCGGGTCGCCGAACAGAGCGACCCGTGAGACCTTGACCAGATAGATTAACTGACTCATCTCGCTGGGCCCATCCATCCTCGCTCCAGTCGGCGTTTGGATCGTCGGGTATTGGCCAGTCTAATTCAGACAGTCCTTCGTTGAATGGGTCGGGGCGAATTTGAACAGAGCTGCTTGACGTATCGTCGCCGCTAGCCGCTCTGTTCGTATCAGCCGCGTCGCGATTCGCAACCCTCTCTGAGCGTCGAATCGGCGCAGCAGCCTGACCCAAAGCTTGACCTACTACAAAATCGAACTGGACTGTTAGTAGTAAGCCTGCTATGCCCCAGAACACGGCCATCTTCAAGCCTTGAGACTGAAAAGAGTCTGGTAGGTTCACCGCTAGCGTGCCAGCGTCGTTCTGTAGTGGCGTAAACACCTGACTTTTGACCAGCGTCCGTCGCACCAGGCGCATCAGCAGGCCAAATGGGTTGACGCGACTTCCGCTTTTATCGGCAGCTAGCTCTTCAGATAAGACATCATCACTGACTGTTGTGATCAGCTCACCAGCATAGGCATCAGAAGCAGCAAACTCTGGCTGGGCTTCGGGCACTAGTCGCGGGCGGGTGACGTAGTCGTGGCCATGACTCCAAATGGGCTGCTTTTGCCCTGCTCGACGACCGTATAGGCGCAGACCTTCTATGTCAGGGAAATGTAGCTGTTTTAGAGTTTGGCTAATGATCGGCACGATCACATGTTTGGGCGGGCAGATCGGTCCATCAGCCATGACGTGTAGCAGATTGTCCTTTGTCAATAGCTGAACTCGAATACCGCCTGTGGCCAGTTGTTCGGTGATGTCAGGGTTGAGTGATCGCGTCAGATAGTAAGCCAAAGCTCGCAGATCGCCACTAGCGGCCAGCGAAGCGGTGCTTGGCATCAGCGCAGGGCGAGTCATGGCAGGCAGATCTAGGCCGCGCAGCCATTCGGGGCTAATATCGTCTTTCGATGGGCCGTAGAGCATTGCCCGATGTAGGCCTTGCGGCGCGATCGCATCTAGCAATCGGGCTACGCTTGCGACTAGCCCATTAACATCAATCTGCTTGCGGCACAGGTCATCACCGGATTGGAGTAAAGGCGCACCGGTCAGGCCATCGACCGGATTAATTGGGTAGCTAATCAAATGCAGCGTATTTTTTCTAACTTCTGTGACCAGCTTCAGACCATACGACTTGGAAATTTGGTTGACTAGCTGTGATAGTGCGGGCACATCGCCCCAGCGCCCCCACTCTTGCAGCATCTGCTCAGGCGGAGTCAGATCAACGCGTAGTCGCCAGTCGGACGCGGCTTCTCCGGTCACCTGAATAGTGATAACCGCATCTTGAAACTGTAGTAAATGCAGCTGTCGTAGCCGCTGAGCAATGGGTTCTGCAATCAGCAGCGGATCAGGGCTATAGCTCGCTTCGCAAAAAACCCAAAGACGTGAGACCAGATCCTGCTTTGAATCCGATGGCCTTGAACTTAACTGCTCTGACTCCGGCTGCTCTACATCCGACGGATCTAAACGCTGCTGTGGCAAGTCCTGCGGACTGTTAGCTAGCTCGGTGCCTTCTTGCTTTACTGTCGCATGTCCGGCTAGCGACTGATTCGTCAGATCAGTACCTTCGAGAGCGGTGTCTTTCGCGCTACCTTTTAGATCTTCCGCACCACCACCTTTTAACGCGTCTATCGCACCATCTAGCGCATCTATCGCACCATCTAGCGCATCACCACCGCCCGATTCACCCTCGTTACCTGTTTCTGCAGCCGTCTCGGTGTGGGTTTCAACAACTGCTCTGGTCTTCTTGGTTTTACCAGGAACCACTCGCGCACTTACCTGCACGCCCACATTTAGAGCGCTCAGTGCTTCACTTAGATAGTGTGCGATCGCATCAGAATCTCCCTGGCGCGCTAGTTTGATATTAGAAAGTTGCTCAGAAGATGCAGAGACGTCCGTATTTTTAGCTTTTCTGTCTGCTTTGTTCGTGTTTCTAGCATTTGAATTTCTAGCGTCTGCGCTCTTAGCATCCGTATCTTTAGCCCCTCGCACCAGCCACTCTAAGTGCCGCTCTAGCCGATTGAGATAGATAGGTGCGCTCCATGTCGGCTTATGCTCAGAGACCTTACGGCTGTATACATAAATCTGATAGATTTGAGGAAACTGAGCCTCAAACTGTTCTTTTACCGCAGGTTCTAGCAGCGATCGCACCAGCCGCATCAACACAAATTCGCGCGTCAAATCGGCTGTGGTCGACTCAAACAAAACATGCAGAATATTACCGCGTAGCCGGATTCGCACACGCGTGCTTGAGCTATGCTCGGGCCGCAGGACAGTATCTCGCAGCCAGGAAAGAATCATAGCCGGGTCTGCGTCCGCAGTTTGTCTAGAGAGATGACCTAGCATAGGTGACTGTAGGAAAACGGTAGCACCACAAAATGGACCACCCTAGCGCTCGCTGCATTTTAAGTCACTCTTGCTCACTTTGCACGAGTAGATATTATGTGATCATTAGGTAAAGTTTCGGTAAGTGATCTCACTGAAATCACTGATTCCGATTGTGAGCACAAAAGTCGCTGGACTCGTTAATCTTGATCTATACAATACTGACCTAGTTCAGGCGAATAGTTATTTGCTTGAAGATATTTGGAAGGCAATAGAGGAAACATCTCATCGCTGTACGCGGCATAGACGTTGAGCCGCAGTCAGTCACCTCGATTAGTACGATCTAATCGATGCACCCCAATCAACGCGCCACAGATACAGCAGTTCAGATACAGTCCTACACTATCTAGTCTCTTACTATGCAATCTTTTCGTGAACCAGCAGCCGATGCTCGCCCTGAGCTAAAAGTTTCACTACCTATTCCTACTGACTTACTCGTGAGCTTAGCCAGCGCTCCTTTGCTCACAACGTTAGTGGCAGGTCACGCAGTAGCCCGTAGCCTTATTCAGCTAGGTATTAGCAGCGAAGAACTTTTTAGAGGCGATCGCATGCCAACCTTACCGCTCTTGCAGCATGAGGCCGAGTTCTAGCGTAAAGCGCCGAAAATCGCCAAACTACAATATTACACAAGGTAAAGACAGCCCGCGCCGTCCCCAAAGCTCCTACAATCAGTTCGAGTGCTCACTATCAAAAGATTAGCCGTATGAGTTCAACCCTCTCTTCAATAGGTTCCCATCCCACAGGAAACTCGCCTACGACGCTAACGGATGCACCTGCAAATGCTACGGGTATGACTATTCCAGAAACCATGACTCAAGAGTGGCTGCTACGGCATCGGCTAAAGCGAGTCGAAGAAACTTGGGCATCCGTTCTAGAAGAAGAGTGTGGCCCCACCCTAGTTGCGCTGCTTACTAGGCTCAGCCAGCTTTGCGCGCCAGATGGTCAGGCTAACGCCGCAGATGCCTCTCCTGTGCTTCAGCTAATTGAGGAGTTAGAGCTAAGTGACGCCATCAAGATGTCGCGAGCCTTTGCGCTTTACTTTCAGCTCATCAATATTGTTGAGCAGCACTACGAACAAAGGGGTCAGCAAGAGCAGTACCGAGCCGCCTACGAAGACGCTGCCCTAGCCTCAGCTGAAACCCTTTACAGGTCGGGCGAGCCTTCATCTGCCGCTGCAGAAAGGACCACAGCAAATAGTCAAAAACACAGCAGCTTCGAGGGGCCTAACAATCTAGCGGAAAGCGCTACCGAGAACAGACGTGATGTTGGCACCTTTTACTGGCTATTTCCTACGCTAAAGCGGCTAAACGTACCGCCCCAAATGATTCAGCGTTTGCTCAATCAGCTTGACGTTCGGCTGGTGTTCACAGCGCACCCAACTGAAATTGTGCGCCACACTATTCGCGATAAGCAGCGCCGAATTTCTTCAATTTTGCGCCAGTTAGATCGTGAAGAAGAAAGCGCTCGCGCCATTGGTCTTAGCTCCTCTTGGGAAATCAAGGCGCTCCAAGAGCAGCTAGTAGAAGAAATTCGGCTCTGGTGGCGTACCGATGAGCTGCACCAGTTCAAACCGTCTGTTCTCGACGAAGTAGACTTCACGCTTCATTACTTTGACGTGGTGCTCTTCGACACAATTCCCAAGCTCTACCAGCGCATGTGCCGAGCCTTGGAAGGAACATTCCCTAGTCTCACACCGCCAGCGCACAACTTTTGCCGATTTGGCTCTTGGGTAGGTAGCGATCGCGATGGCAACCCATCGGTTACGCCTCAAATCACCTGGAAAACTGCTAACTATCAGCGCAACATGGTGATCGGTAAATACATTGGCTCTATTCAGAAGCTCACTCACCTACTGAGCCTGTCGCTGCACTGGAGCGAAGTGCTGCCCGAACTGCTCGAGTCGCTAGAGCAAGATCAGACCCAAATGCCAGATATCTACGAGGAGCTAGCGATTCGCTACCGCCAAGAGCCCTACCGGCTAAAGCTCGCCTATATAGAGCGGCGGCTAAAAAATACGCTGGCCCGGTCCCAGAAACTATACAATGGCGACTACTTACAAGAGTCGGAAAGCAACTTAGACAGCGATACTAGTAGCGGAACCCTATACAGCTCTGGCAGTGATTTTCTTGGCGAGCTTGAGCTTATTCAAACCAATCTCCAAGAAACGGGACTTGTCTGCAAGGATTTAGAAGAATTGATCTGCCAGGTTGAAATCTATGGCTTCAATCTAGCGCAGTTGGATATTCGTCAGGAGAGTACCCGTCATTCTGACACCATCGGAGAAGTCACAGAATATCTGGGTCTGCTGGACAAACCCTACAACGACCTTAGTGAAGCTGAAAAAACAGACTGGCTAATCAAAGAACTTGGCACTCGTCGCCCGATGATTCCAGGGGAACTGCCTTTTTCAGACAAAGCGAGTGAAACCATTGCTACCTTCCGGATGGTACGAAAGCTCCATCAGGAGTTCGGTCTTGGCATCTGCCAGAGCTACATTATTAGCATGAGTCACACGGCTAGCGACCTGCTAGAAGTGGCGCTTTTGGCGAAAGAAGCGGGTCTTTATGACCCAGGCACCGGTATCAGCGCTATCAAAATTGTGCCACTGTTTGAGACGGTAGAAGACTTGCGACGTGCTCCTGACGTGATGCGTCAGCTTTGGGAACTGCCGCTGTATCGCTCAATGCTACAGGGCGGGTACGAGGCTATGAAGCAGGCTACGGCCAAACCTGAGAGCGCTGGCACGGCGCTGCAGGAGGTCATGCTGGGCTATTCGGATAGCAACAAGGACTCTGGCTTTTTGAGCAGTAACTGGGAAATTCACAAGGCGCAGCAGGCTTTACAGGCGATCGCAGAGACCTACCAGGTAGCTCTTCGCATTTTTCACGGGCGCGGCGGCTCGGTTGGTCGAGGCGGTGGCCCTGCCTACGAGGCGATTTTGGCGCAGCCCGGTCGCAGTGTCGATGGCCGCATCAAGATTACTGAACAGGGTGAAGTGCTAGCTTCCAAGTACAACCTGCCTGACTTAGCGCTCTACAACCTAGAGACCGTCACGACTGCGGTGATTCAAGGTAGCGTACTGGGCAGCAGCTTCGATGGAATTTCGGCCTGGAACGAGACAATGGAGACGCTCAGCGTGCGATCGCGTGAGCACTATCGCGCCCTCATCTACGAGCAGCCAGATCTGGTTGAGTTTTTCCACCAGGTCACCCCTATTCAAGAAATTAGTCAGCTACAGATTAGCTCTCGTCCGGCCCGTCGCGGTGGCAAAAAAACCCTAGATGGCTTGCGAGCTATTCCCTGGGTGTTTAGCTGGACGCAAACTCGCTTTTTGCTACCCTCTTGGTATGGCGTAGGCACCGCGCTCAAAGAATTTATCGACCAAGAGCCCGAAGAGCATACTAAGCTGCTGCGCTACTTCTATACCAAGTGGCCGTTCTTTAAGATGGTGATCTCGAAAGTAGAGATGACCCTAGCAAAAGTTGATTTGCAAATTGCGCATCACTATGTTGACCAGCTCAGCAGTGAAGACAAGCGTGAAGACTTCCAGGTGATGTTCGACCAGATTGCGGCGGAGTTTTATCTTACGCGTGAGGTGGTGTTAACTATCACGAACCACACCAATCTGCTTGACGGTGACCCCGGCTTACAGCGCTCTGTTCAACTGCGTAACGGTAGCATTGTGCCGCTCAGCTTTTTACAAGTGGCGCTGCTAAAAAGGCTGCGAGAGTACGGCAACGACGCAGTAACTGGAAGAGTGCGATCGCGCTATAGCAAAGGTGAGCTATTACGTGGCGCTTTGCTGACGATCAACGGTGTTGCCGCCGGTATGCGAAATACTGGCTAAAAGTCCTCTTAAGTGAGAATACCCGCTTGACGCCTGTCCCCGTGGTAAGTTATTACGAGCTTAAAATCCGGTTGGTATTGTTGGAATTGATACGCCTTCGCCTATACCATCTATTTAGTGTGAGGAATTTGAGATGAGGAATTTGAGATGATCACTCGTTTCGGCGATCGCCTAGCAAGACTGACGGCAGTTACGTTAGGTACGCTAGCAGGAAGTCTTGCTATTGCCTTAGCAGTCCAGGCACCAGCAAATGCCCAAGCTGCCTACGGTAGCTACATTGGGATTGGTCCAGCCTTTGGTGATGGCGAAATTGGTGTGGCTATCAACGGTCGCTACAACGTATTGGAGCTACCTATTTCTATTCGCGGCGCGGCGTTTCTCGGTGAAGGGTCGGCCTTCGTCCCTACTATCTCTTACGACTATCCGCTCAATTTTAATACCGAGATCTACGTAGGTGCAGGTGTAGCCTTTGCCAGCGAGGGCTCAGTAATGGGCGACGGTACCGCCTTTGTACTGCAGCCCGGTGTGGACTTCTTGACAGGAAATAATCTGGTTTTTTACGGCAATGCAATCGTGCCGTTTGGCGGAGATACTAATACCGCTGTGCAAGGCGGTGTCGGTATCCAGTTCTAGCGGCCGGTTCCGGCAGTCGGTTCCGGCGAAAAGAACCTATGTACTAAAAAGACGTTTTTCCGTTACCATAGGCCCATCACCTAGTATCTGTAGGTTGCAGAGCTAGAGCGACCGAGGATTGGTAATGCGTGAAATGCGTCCACTAGGATCTGTGATTCAAGGCTCCTTGAGTAAAGGGCTCGAAGTTCGGCTGCATCCGGATGTGCTAGTCGAAGAGATGCGAGTGGGCAAGTTTTTGGTAGTGCAGGGAGTGCGATCGCGCTTCTTCTGTATGCTCACCGACGTGGCGCTAGGGACGGCTAGTCAACGTATTCTGGCTAGTCCACCAGAGCCAAGCAATATTTTCTTACAAGAAGTGCTAGCCGGATCGGGAACGTATGGAACAGTCGATCTGACGCCGATGCTGATGTTTACGCCGACGGAAGACTGCGAGGTCACTTCGTCCACAGGTGAGAAGCGTCAGCAGTCGAAGGCACTAGCCTATGGCTCAAGTTCTAATAGCTCAGGTTCTAGTGGCTCAAGCTCCAATGGGTCGAGTTCGGGTGGACTCGCTTCGTACGAGGCGAATTCGAGTGCGCCGCTGCAACTGCTACCGGTAAAGACAATTCCAGGGCACTTTAGTCAAGTTTACGATGCGGCGGAAAGAGATTTTCGAGCGGTATTTGGTTGGGAAGACGACGTGCACCGGCGCAACTTTGCAATTGGTCAGCCGATTGATATGGCGGTGCCGATCTGCATTGATCTTGATCGATTTGTAGAGCGCAGTAACGGCATTTTTGGTAAGTCTGGAACAGGAAAGTCGTTTCTGACGCGCCTGATCTTATCAGGGATTATTCGCAAGCAGGCGGCGGTGAACTTAATCTTTGACATGCACTCGGAATACGGTTGGGAGGCTGTGAGCGAGGGTAAGGAGTTTAGTACGGTAAAGGGCCTACGGCAGCTATTTCCAGGACAGGTGCAAATTTTCACGCTCGATCCTGAATCTACTAAGCGACGAGGGGTGACAGATGCCCAAGAGCTATACATCAGCTTTGATCAAATTGACGTCGAAGACTTGATGCTAATCAGCCGAGAGCTTAACCTCTCTGAGGCTAGCTTAGAGAATGCAATTATTTTACGCAATGAGTTTGGCAACAGCTGGATCAATAGACTGTTGCAGTTGAGCAATGAGGAAATACAAGAGTTTTGCGAAGTGAAAATGGGCAGTAAGTCGTCCATTATGGCCTTGCAGCGCAAGCTTACTCGGCTAGCAGAGCTGAAGTATATTCGCGGTAGCTGTCCGCATAACTATGTCAACCAGATTTTGGAGACAATTGATGCGGGCAAACATGTGGTGATTGAATTTGGATCCCAGAGCAATATGCTCTCTTATATGCTGGCGACTAATGTTATTGCTAGAAGAATTCATGCTAGCTATGTGCACAAGGCCGACCGGTTTTTGCAGAGCAAGAATCCGTGCGATCGCCCCCAGCCGCTCGTTATCACTATTGAAGAAGCTCATCGTTTTTTGGACCCGGCAACCGCTAGACAAACCATCTTCGGCGTAATTGCTAGAGAAATGCGTAAGTATTTTGTCACTTTGTTGGTTGTTGATCAGCGACCTTCTGGTATTGATAATGAGGTAATGTCGCAGGTAGGAACGCGCATCACCGCTCTATTGAACGATGAAAAAGACATCGACGCTATCTTCACCGGTGTCTCGGGCGGGCAAAGCTTACGTTCTGTTCTATCCAAGTTAGACTCCAAACAGCAGGCACTGTTGCTAGGTCATGCGGTACCCATGCCTGTGGTGGTCAAGACTCGGCCCTACGACGAACAGTTTTACAGAGAGATTGGGGAGACAGACTGGGAGAGTATGCCAGACGAGATGGTATTCAAAGCGGCTGAAAGTGCGATCGCTGACCTCGGTTTCTAAGATATTCGCTAGCTAGATCGCAGCTGAGGGTGTAGAGCAGTAGCAGTCACAGAGCTTTACGCTGCTCGAAGATTAGTCCGCTTAGGTTATGGCTTCGGCTCCGTTCAGCCGGTGTAAGTTGTTCATATCAATAACTTACACCGGCTGATATCGAAGAAGGTGACCAAGCTCTCACCTGATCACCTTCTTTATTTGCTATTAGTCTATGGGCCGCTTACTCAACGCCTTCAATTCGGTTTTCTACTTCCTCATAGAGTTCTTGCAATCGCTCGATGTTCTCGTCACTGGTTTCCCAATAGCCGCGACCGTTCACCTCTAACAGCGTTGTCACCATCCGGCGGAAGGAATTGGGGTTCAAATCCATCAGCCGTTTGCACATCTCAGGATCGTTGATGAAGGTATCGTTGGTATCTTCATACACCCAGTTGTCGACCGCGTCTGCCGTCGCTGACCAGCCCATCGTATTGACTAGCCGGTTGGACAGTTCGCGCACGCCTTCATAGCCATTGGCCAGCATTCCCTCATACCACTTGGGGTTTAGCAACTTGGTACGAGCATCTAGGCGGACGGTTTCAGAGAGCGATCGCACCTGAGCATTCGCGGTCGTAGTATCTGCCACAAACGAAGTCGGTTTCTTACCGTCATCTCTCAAGCTCGCAACAACCTTAGTTGGATCGGAGTCAAAGTAGTGAGAAACGTCCGTCAGCGAGATTTCAGAAGAATCTAGATTTTGGAAAGTCACATCGGCTGTTTTCAAAGAAGATTCCAACAAACCGCGAGACTGTTCCATCATGCCAGGATTGTCGCAGTTAAAGGAGAACGACTTTCGCGCTAGGTACATATCGCGCAGCTCTTGTTCTTCTTCCCAGCTGCTGTTTTCAACCGCTAGGTTAACATTGGCAGCGTATGAGCCAGAGGCATTTGAGAAAATACGAGTAGCCGCATTGCGCAAGGAAAGACCAAACTCTTCGGCCTGCAGCAAAGCATGTTTGCGCACAAAGTTCATCTCTAGGGGTTCATCGGCCTCGGCTGCCATCTTCACGGCCCGGTCTAACAGCGCCATTTGGTTAATGAACAAATCGCGGAATACGCCAGAGCAGTTAATTACCACATCGACCCGTGGGCGACCTAGCTCTTCTAGCGAAATTAGCTCCAGCTTGTTCATCCGCCCCAAAGCGTCGGGCATAGGCTTCACACCCACAAACCACATCATCTGCGCTAGCGACTCACCGTAAGTCTTGATGTTGTCAGTGCCCCACAGCACCGCCGCAATCGTCTCTGGGTACGCGCCATTGTTCTCAGCTTTCTGGCGTGCCAGCAGACGATCCACCACAATCTTGGCCGACTGCACCGCGGCAGAAGTAGGAATTGACTGCGGATCGAGTGCGTGGATATTTTTGCCAGTCGGCAGCACATCCGGGTTGCGAATCGGATCGCCACCAGGGCCCGGCAGTACATACTCACCGTCTAGCGCGCTCAGCAGCGCCGACAGCTCATTGTCTTTTACGACTTGCTCTAGGCAGTACTGCAAGAACGTAAACAGTGGCTTTAGCGCATCGTTTTCGACCTGCTTATAGCCCAGATCGTGAATTGCCTTGGTCCAAGGGTCTTTTGTACCGCCCAGGTTAAAGACAGACAGCATCGATTTCATCGATACCCGACCGTCGTCGTTGACCTGCGACTCTACCATGGCAGTTACTGCCGCTCGAACAGCGCTGTTGATGTCGTACAGCAGCTGTACATCGTCTAGATCGCCGCGATCGCTACTTGCATAAATCTGATCAATATCGCGATCAATGCTCTCAGCAATAATCCGCTGAAGACTCTTTTGTTCCTCTTCTGGCCGGTCGAGTGCGGAGATATTGACTAAAGTTGCGATCGCTTCCTCAGCCGTTGGCGGCTCACCTACCACGTGCAGCCCACAGGGCAGCAGCCGCGACTCAATCTCCATCAGCTTGATGTAGACCTTGCCAACTAGCGTATCGCGCGCTTCTTTGCTCAGGCCACTGGCATCTTCTGCCGGTAGCTCAATATCTTTATCTAGGTTGACCTGACGCGCCTTTTCAATAATCGCATTCACAATAGGCAAGCCGCGACCGCCCTCTTTGAGCGTTTGATAAGAGCCAATTAGCTCGCTGAGTTCCTTTAACCCTTTATAGAGTCCTGCATTTTCAGCCGGGGGCGTCAGGTAGCTAATCGTTGAAGCGTAGCCGCGACGCTTGGCAATCGTCGCCTCGGATGGGTTGTTCGCCGCGTAGTAATACAGGTTTGGCGTATTGCCAATCAGATTATCGGGGTAGCACTTGCCGCTCATTCCCATCTGCTTACCCGGCATAAATTCTAACGAGCCGTGCGTACCAAAATGGAGAACCGCATCTGCCTTCCAGATTTTCTCTAAATAGGTATAGTAAGCAGCAAAGCCGTGATGAGGACTCGCCGAACGAGAGAACAACAGACGCATCGGGTCGCCTTCGTAGCCAAAGGTCGGCTGCACGCCAATAAACAAATTGCCAAAGGTCTTGCCGTATACCAGCAGATTTTGACCGTCCGTATTTAGCTGTCCGGGCGGTGGGCCCCAGTTCTCTTCTAGTCGCTCAGAATACGGCGTTAGCGATTCGTACTCAGCCACCGACATCCGGTGGGCAATGTTGAGATTAGGGCTGTTGAACTGCGCTTGGGCATCGTTGATGACTAGCTGCATCAGCTCTGCGGGAGTCTCAGGCATCTCCTCAACGGTGTAGCCCTGCGCCTTCATCTCTTCCATCACGCGGAAGATGGAGCCAAACACATTGAGATAAGCCGCCGTGCCGACGTTTCCTTTATCGGGCGGAAAGCTAAAGACTGTAATTGCTAGCTTTTTATCGACGCGGGGCAGCTTGCGCAGACGAGCCCACTTCAAGGCCCTAGTCGAAATGGCCTCTACTCGATCTTGTAGCGTAATCGCGCGGCCCGTCATGCCATCGCGGCCCGACATAATGATCGGCTCAATCGCACCGTCTAGCTCAGGAATGGCCATCTGTAAGGCGACCTGTACCGGGTGCAGGCCCAAGTCGCTCGCCTCCCACTCTTCTGTGGTTTGGAACACCAGCGGCAAGGACACCATGTACGGACGATTGAGCCTTTGCAGAGATTCAATCGCTTTAGGATGATCTTGACGCGCTGGCCCGCCAACTAGGGCAAACCCAGTCAAAGAAACAACAGAATCGACGATGGCCTCATTTGGCTTGAGCGGATCGTAAAAGTAAAGATCAACCGGCTTAGAAAAGTCTAGTCCACCCGCAAACACGGGAATCACCTTGGCACCCCGGTACTCTAGCTCTTGCACGATAGAGACATAGTGCGCCTCGTCGCCAGTGACGAGGTGGGTGCGCTGCAGCACAATGCCCACGCAGGGCGCGTTCTCGTTACGAGAGATTTCAGGAATATCTGTGCGCGAATCGTACCAGTTGAGGTACTCACGAATATCTTCAAACATCTCGGGCGCTAGCGGATGCCAGATGCCCATATCTGGGTAGGTGACCGGCTGTTCAAAGGTGAGCGCTTCGTCTTTGGGCGCGCCGTCAATGTCTGTTTCTGTTAGCACGTAGCGATCGGCTAGCATCAACAGAAAGTTCTCTAAGTTTTCGGGCGATCCGCCCAGCCAGTACTGAAAGCTCAGCATAAAGTTGCGCGCATCCTGCGCTTTTTCAACCGGCAGGTATTTCAACACTTTTGGCAGCGTCCGCAGCAGCTTCAGCATGGCATCTTCAAAGCCGCTGCCCTGCTTTTGGCGGCGCTTTTTCATAAAGTCGCCAATCACGCTCTTCGACTGGCCGAGCTGCGCCATTGAGAATTTGCCCATTTTATTTAGGCGCATGACCTGGGGCATGGAAGGAAACACAACCGCCGCGTCTAGGCGATCGCGCTCAGGCTTTACAGCCGCTTCTACCTTGTCGGCCAGATCTTCAATAAAAATCAAAGAGCCGATAAAAATGTTGGCTTCGGCAATGTCTTTTTTAAAAGCTTCGTAGTTCTCTGCGCTGCGCAGCTCCTCGATGAGGTAGCCGCTTATTTCCACAGCAATTTGAGAGTTGTTCTTGTTAATAGATCGAACCGCAGCAGACAGAGAGCTTTGATACTGAGGCTCTAGAACGACATAAACCACCTTGACTAGAGAACGGCTGCCTATTGCGTCTGGCGCGACGTGTCTAACGGTGGGTCGAACTTGGGTGAACATGCGGTGAACTCCTGGGGTGAGATGTCGGGATTAAGGTCTCTAGCGCCTTTCTCTATTCTTAAACAGAAAGGGCACTCTAGCGTTTTGCGAACAACTGTTTACGAACAGAAAAGATTATTTACAAAATTATGAGATCGAGGGAAGAGCTTCTTTGACAATTCACAATCGGCTTTCGTTGCTGCTTTAGTTTGCAATAGAAAACCTATGCACACAAAGGGATAGCGCTTATTTGTGACATAAGTTGACATATTCGCTCACCCTTTTTGCAGCGTTGCAGACAACAGCATTGAAAGGACAATCCATCAAAAACAATTGTCTATAGCTGCTATAAGATAATCCTATGCTATTGACATTTTCTGCATTAGGAGATAAGGAGCTAGGATGCAAAGGTAGGTAAAGGAGCGCAAAAGTAGGGCCAAAATCTGTAACGCTAGACCTAATAGAAGTATCCACTCATTCGGTAGGTCACAGCACTATGCGGGTTTTAGTTATCGGCGGCACTCGGTTTATTGGCGTTTACCTTACAAAGCTGCTAGTCAGCAAAGGTCACGAGGTGACGCTGCTCAATCGGGGCAATCATCCGGCTCCGGTGGCTGATGTAGAAACGATTGTGTGCGATCGCACCGATCCGACCGCTTTGAAAGCGGCTCTGTGCGATCAAACCTTTGATGCCATCTTCGATAACAACGGTCGAGAGTTAGAAAATACTAAGCCACTTGTCGACTTGTTCAAAGGCAAGCTAAAGCACTTTATCTACGTCAGTTCGGCAGGTGTCTATGCCAAAAGCGACCAGATGCCACATGCAGAGGGCGACCCGGTCGATCCAAACAGCCGCCACAAAGGCAAATTCCACACCGAAGATTACTTGAAGGAGCAAGGTATTCCCTTTACCGCCATTCGTCCTGTCTATATCTATGGGCCGCAGAATTACAACCCGTTAGAGCAGTGGTTCTTTGATCGGATTGTGCGCGATCGCCCTATTCCGATTCCTGGTAGTGGTATGGCGCTGACCCATCTAGGTCACTGTCAGGACTTGGCCGCAGCAATGGTGTCTATCCTTGGTAATGACCGGGCAATTGGGCAGATCTACAATATCTCGGGGGAGAAAGCGGTTACGTTTGATGGCTTAGCTAGGGGTTGTGCGATCGCTGCTGGCAAAGACCCTAGCGCGCTCAAGATCGTCCACTACAGTCCCAAAGACTTCGACTTCGGCAAGCAGAAAGCCTTCCCCATGCGCGTTCAGCACTTCTTCACCGATATCAGCAAGGCCAAAGCCGAATTGAATTGGCAACCCAAATTCAGCCTCATTGAAGGGCTAAAAGACTCGTTTGAGAATGACTACTTATCCAACGGTCTAGACAAAGCAGAGGTTAACTTTTCCCTAGACGATCAAATTGTGTCTCAGGTGCGATTCGTTGGAGCCTAAAGCTATGACATAAAACCCCATAGAGAAAAGCTTCCAGTCATCAACTTCCTTAAGATGTTGGCTGAACTCTCAGTTGGATGCAGGTGCAAGTCCTGCTCATTAGACTCAAATGTAACTCCCTACCTGCCCACACCGACCAGACTCGGAATTCTGGAGAGTGAAGCTGGGAACGCTCTCGCAATCAGACATCCGTTGTGGGATGACACTGGCGCTAACGGGGCGTCCTCACGGTGAAACAGAGCCTATAAAAGCGACCTAACGGTAAGCAGGGCACAACAGAACGCCCCTGACTTGACTGGTGCTAATCCCCGCAGATTCCTTCTGAGAGAAAGCTGCGAGAGTCCGGGGGAATCAGTGGTTGAAATGGCTCCACCTAAAAAGGACACAACAATCTAACCGAGGGAACGAATAAAAACGAATCAGGGGTTCTAGGGCAAGGTCGAAAACCTGGATAAGCGAGACGAGCCGCTGAAGTCCACTGAATCGGGTAGGACAGGCCGTAATTGGCCTGAGGTGTTCAGAGTACACACACTTGGCGCAGCGCATGGTTAGACACAGCCTCTCGGCTAGTGAACTTTGGCGAAGACTACCGTGGAAACGATTCCGCTGTAGCCTTTTCCGCCTGCGCTCGGCGCGTGTACAAAGCTGTTCGAGCAGGCGACAGGCGTAGAGCGCGGTCACTTCAAAAGCTGATACTGAAATCTACCTCGGCAAGAATGCTGGCTATTCGACAAGTCACGCAGCTAAATGCGGGCAAGCGGACGGCAGGCGTTGACGGTAAATCATCCCTGAGTTTCAAGGAAAGATTTGACTTAAGCGAACAGCTTAGGCACAACGTCAACGACTGGCGACATCAAGGACTACGAGAGATTCCGATTCCTAAAAAGAACGGGAAAATCAGACGCCTGAAAGTGCCGACTATGGCAGATAGAGCATGGCAATGCCTTGCGAAATATGCCTTAGAACCAGCCCACGAAGCAACTTTCCATGCTAGGAGCTATGGGTTTAGACCAGGACGTGCAGCGCATGATGCGCAGAAACTACTGTTTCTAAACTTGAACTCTCAGAAGAACGGTATCAAGAAACGAATCATCGAGCTTGATATCGAAAAGTGCTTCGACCGCATCAACCACCGAGCCATCATGAAACAGCTCATTGCGCCTAGTGTTTTGAAACTCGGTATTTTTCGATGTCTCAAGGCGGGCGTTGATGCTGCGTTTCCTGACCAGGGAACGCCCCAAGGCGGCGTGGTGAGTCCGCTGTTAGCGAATGTGGCATTGAACGGCATAGAGGCTATCCATCCATCGGTAAGATACGCCGATGACATGGTGTACTTCCTAAAGCCGAAAGATGATGCAAATGCGATACTTGCGAAAGTATGCCACTTCTTGGCGGACCGAGGCATGAACATCAGCGCCGAAAAGACTCGCGTTACCGCTTCGACAGATGGATTCGACTTTCTCGGATGGCACTTTAGGGTGCAATCCAACGGTAAGTTCAGGAGTAAACCCTCAGCGGCAAACTTCAAAGCGTTCCGTCAGAAAGTCAAACACATTGTCAACAACTCGAATTATGGTTCACAGGCAAAAGCCTATAAACTTGCTCCTATTATCCGAGGCTGGCGGAATTACCATCGGTACTGCAAGATGGGTGGCAACAGACACTCTTTGAGTGCTATCCGAGCCAGAACCTACAGGGTATTCAACCGAGAACCTAAACAGAACCGCCACACTTGCAGCAATCTGCTATTGCAGGCGTTTCCAAAGGTTTCTCACTCCGAAAATAGACACATCAACGTCAGAGGAATCAAATCGCCTTTCGACGGCAGCAATTCCAAATTCCAAGATACGGACATTGTGAAACGACACGAGTCATGTCTCGTCCATGAGCCAGTGACGCGTCAAGAAGTATTGCTACGAATGGGTTTGGTTGATTTCGACTGATCTAGCATGAAATCCAGCAAGGCCGTCCAACTCTCAAACCACAAGTAGTTGGTGAGCGCCAGGATATCCTGAAAAAAGCCTTGGCGGGTACCGCGAATCTGTCGAATCTGCTGATAGCGCTCATCAGCTAGATGAAGGACAGTATGAAACAAAAAGGCTAATAGGTTTAGGGTCAACAAAAAGGCAGATAGATGCTGCTTGCCATGCCCAAAGTTATGTTCGAGATGATAGCCCTTGGTTTTCAACACATTGTGATTTTCGTTTTCGGTTTTCCAGCGGCAGCGACCCGCAGCAGCGACTTCAATCACAAGCTGCCCGGTGAGGTGATGGTTGGTCACCCAACTGTTACGGTAGAGGACTTTCCCATCTGAAATGCGCGTTACCGTCAGCTCACACCAGTTTACTGATAGCGCAGGAGCCTCGGCTCGCATCGGCACGTCATTGAGATAACGATACTGCCAAACTTCATCGGTCTTGCCCCGGCGCTGCTGCCGCTGCATCGTCTTTACCTTGCCATGAGACGCCTGAAACGCTATCCAGTCGTAAAGTGCCGGGTGCGATTCGGGTAAACACACAAAGATAAAATTAAAACCCTGGGCTAAGACCGCTTCACACATTGGCTGACGACTAAAAAGGTCGTCTCCGAGCAGCGTCACCGCTTGATTGACAAATATCTTTGCCGCTGACGCTATCCATCGTTTGGCGGCAGCTTGCTCACAGTCCTGCTTCGCATGGCCATCTTGAGGCGTAATCATCTCAGGTGGCAAGGAGATTACCGCCGACTGCGCAGGCGAGACAATCACAGGCAATATCGCTTTGTGAGAGTAGGTGACTTGGCCGCTGCGTGAGGTTCGTTTTGAGCAGCAGGGGCAGCTAATGTTATGGGAGCTGTAGTAGTCAGTGCCATCTAAGGCTACGAGCAGGTTCCCTCCCAGGGTCTCAAACCCTCGCAAGTAGCCTTGCTGATGAAGCACATGATAGATATTGATGAATATTTGAAACAGGCCCTGGGCCGCTATCTGATCGAGAATATTGCGAATCTGCACAACGCTGGGTATTTTCTCCAGCCCAAACAAACTCTGCGCATTATTGCGACCGTTGCGGCTATCGAGGTGGCGCTGATAGTCTAAAAACGAGGCGCTCTGCATGAAAAAACAGCCGAATGCACCTAAAACCGTATCCCGAATGCTGTAGCTACTGGCATTACTCGGTTTGCGCGGGTCGTCTAGCCCGGCTATCGCACCGTTGAGTTCGCATAACAAACTATCGAAACTGATGCTAGCAGTGGCCATTAGCTGAACGGGTGACGGGACTGTTATGGGAAACTCGTTCGTTCACCTTACGCTATCTCAGCAGTCGTTACTGCTTCTTGCTCAACTCGCATGTTCTTAAGTTGGAATTTGGAACTGCTGTTTCGACGGAGATATCGCTTACTGGAGCCAACGCAACAGTAAGTACTACGACGGAACTACACTTCGGATAATTCAAAAGCAGGGCCATAGATGTGGACGGTGCAATCTCAACTTGCTTCCTAGTGAGAAAGTCGAGCTACACCATATTGACGGCGACCATAACAACTGGAACGGTAACAACCTTCTAGCGGTTCATCAGAGTTGCCACGACTATGTTCACATGAGCAAACGCGATAGCTAAGAACATCGGGAGCCGTATGCACGGAAACGGGCACGTACGGATCTAACTGGGAGGGGCGAGGCGTCATAGCCTCCCTCGACCCAACCTCGTAGAATAGTCATAGCTGCTGTTATTACGACCAGAGCAAGCATGTCTCAGATCTCAGCCATCTCAGAAAGCATCACTACCTTTGGGCAGGTTGAACAAAAACTGGGGCTGTCGTTGAGCGATGAGCCAGATTTTTTTCTGGAGTGGAACGAAACACTGCCTGATCTGACCGCAGCGGAGCGCTCTAGACTAGACGCGGTGCGAAAAAACTATCTGTACCAAATTTCTGATGGTGCACTGCTAGAAGAAACCATTAAGCTAGTCATTCTATCGCCGCTATTATAGCTGGCGGGGTTTTATAGCACGCCCTATAGATTTCGAGCTGAAGTTCCGGTTGAAATGGAAGCGCTGGGAGATAACGACGAAGTTCTGCGGGGGCGGATCGACGGCTTGGTGCTGCTAGAGCAACTGTGGATTGTGGTGATTGAGTCTAAAAAGACGACGTTTGATTTGGAGATGGCGTTGCCGCAGACGTTGGCCTACATGGCAGCTTCACCAAAGCCAGAGCTACCGCTATATGGCATGGTTGCTAACGGCAGCAGCTATCTATTTGTTAAGACTTTGGGCGATCGCTACGGCGTTTCTGACTTATTTGGGACTAGGTCGCAATCTCGCAACAACCTATACGAAGTTCTAAAAATTTTGAAGCATTTAGGCAGTCTATTGACGAAGTAGCGCCTTTAGCGCCGCATAATAGGCAGTTTTACCAATCTACCTCAAGTCATACGTAGGGAAACATATCAATGGTTAATCCTATGCAGCAGGTAGAGAATGTCTTCAACCCTTGCGACACAAGCGCTAGACAGCATCAATATTTTGACCCAGATTACGGGTCAGCAGGTGCTAAAGCGCAACCTGACGCCTCGAATCATGTTTTTGTCAGCGATGACGACAGTACTGGTCGGCGTGGCCTACGCAGACGGACGGCTAGCAGAGGAGGAGAAGAGCTATCTTCAGAAAGTTTTGAATCAGCTTGTGTCATCTAGGAGTGGCATGAGGAAGCTAGCCTCTTTGATGCTCAAGGGCATACGAAAAGATAAAACTTATACTCGTTTGGATGCAATTAGTTGTTTGACAGAGTCATTATCAGTTTCTGAGAAGCTGATAATTTTGGGGTTTGGGTATAGATTAGCGATCGCAGACGGCCATGCAGCAGCACAAGAACGGCAGTATCTTGATGCAGTAGCCAGCGCTGTAGACATACCAAATCAGCAAGTAGAAGCATTGTTTTCTTGCCTGGAAGACAATCAATCTGAGGTTAACCTAGAGGCTATAGAGGAACTGCGATCGCTGCTAGATCCTCAGCGCTTTCAGAAGCTTGACGCGGCAATTGTTAAGGCCGCTAGTTCTCTATCCTCTAAATTTTTAGCTCAGGCCAAGAACTCACCGCACTCAGCTAGCGACAAGCTCTCGTATGCAAAACTCGAAAAGTTTCAGGGTTATCAGGAGCAGTTGAGCCAAATCTGTACGGATCTGCTGCAAGTGCTACAGGTGGAAGAGGGCTACGATATTTTTCCTTCGGTGCTAGAAGATGAGGTGCGATCGCTCACCCAAAAAATGCAATCACAGAAGTTTCGGATAGCCATCGTAGGCGAGTTTAGCCAGGGCAAATCGACGTTCTTAAACGCGCTGCTGGGCGAAGAATTGCAGCCAGTGCGGGCGATTCCCTGTAGCGGAACGTTGACGGTGCTGAAGTATGGAGCCGAAAAGCGAGTCATCTGCCACTACAAAGACGGATCGCAGGCTGTCATTCCTTTTGACCAGTATCAGCAGAAAGCGTCTATTCCAGAAGACGCGGCGTTAGGAAATCTAGAGCTTGAGCTAGCGGAATCTAATATTGCTGAGATTGTGCTGGAGCATCCGGGGCTAGCGCTGTGCCGTCATCATGTCGAAATCGTGGACTCTCCAGGGTTGAATGAGCATCCTGACCGGACGGCTGTGACTGAGCGGCTATTACGAGATACCGACGCGGCTATCTTTTTGGCAAATGCGCAGCGCCCGATGACGAAAGGGGAGCGAGACCTATTGCAAAGCCTGAAACAGCGTTTGCAGAAAGAAGATCCTGATGCTCCGGCTGACAACTTGTTTGTGCTGATTAACTTTATGGATTTGTTGCGATCGCCAGAGGATACAGCGCAAGTTGAAACGCTAGTCAAAAATGTCGTACGCAACCCAGCAGCGCCGCTAGTAAGTGGCGACAATAGAGTTCACTTCGTATCTGCGCGGTTTGCACGGCTTTGTTGCGTGAATCAGAAAACAGTCAGAAGTCTCCTGCTGTGGTCATTCTTTAAGCTTCAACCGGATAACTATCGGGCATTCCTAGCTGAGTCATTTTGTTGAGCGCCTTGCACTCAATCATCAGCTCTGTCGTCTGCGTTTTAATCTGCCTCGCACACACCTCTCCTGTGAAAATGGTTTTAAGTCGATACATCCCGGTTTCGCTCAGCGAGCGACGGTGGTAGTCAATCTCTTCTTTCCAAGCCGAGCGCCCCACCTGTCGAATGCGTCTGAGGTTCTCATCACGAGGATGTGCTGGCCCTTTGCGGTTACCATGAAACCAAATCTTGGCATCTTTGCGCGGCGGTATCGCAGCGGTTGCATCCCGCTCCTCAATGTAATCATAGACGTAGCCACAGTCGTAGGCACCATCTGCGCTCACTTGCTCTATCTCATCGTCAATCTCATCGAGCAGTTCGCCTAACACTTCGCTGTCACCCGTTGAGTTGGGTGTGACCACAGCGGCTAGAATTTCGCCCGTCTCTTCATCAATGCCGACGTGTAGCTTTAGCCAGGTGCGGCGCTTGCTAACCCCATGCTTCCGCGCTTTCCATTCACCCTCTCCATAGACCTTTACACCGGTACTATCAATCACAACGTGGCGACTGCCCTGCGTCGGTGTTACTGACAGGTCTATCTTCAGTCGCTTGGCACGACGCGATAGCGTGCTGTAGTGCGGTAATTCTAGCTCTACAGACATCAACTTAAACAGCGAACGGGCAAACCCGATGGTCTGACGCAGCTTTTGTCTGTACACCGACTTCAGCGTCAACAGCGTCTCTATCGCCAAGTCGCTGTACGTATCCGATGCGCCCGGTTTTCCTGTCTTCTGGGTATTCTTCCACGCGACCAAAACGTCTTCGTCTAGCCAGATGTGAAGGCTCCCCCGGCTGACCAAGGCAGCGTTATAATCTGACCAGTTGCGGAGCTTGTAGTGAGATGTCATCGGTGGCGTTGTGTGTTGTCGTAACTGCAACTTACCAAGCGCTCTCTACTCTCCGCAGCTACCTATCGACCTATTTGTGCAACAAAGCCGGTTTGCACTGGAAGCTACGTTGACACAAACCGTAAATGAGCACTCTGAGCCGTTTAAAGCGTTTGTGAGCAAACTAGAGAGCTTCTTAGTGGAGGAAAGAGGTGAACTTACCCTGAATCGGGGGATCTCAGATGCGCAAAGGTTGATCTCTAGAGCACGAGATAGTCTCAAGCAGAAATCTGACATGTTGGAAGGCAAGCTCAGGCTATCGGCAGTAGAGCAGCAAAAAACATTGGAGAAAATAGGTGAAATTAGCGGATTTGATGTCAAGATTCAGACCTTTAAGGAAACTTTAATTGACGAGGCGCTATCAGATGTCAGTGACTCATGGAATCAGTGGGTAGAAGATCTCGATGATCGCCTTATTCGAAAAAGCGAGGAGTGGACAACCCGCCACGAAGACAAAAGAAGTATCGTCAGCGATTATGCAAATCAATTTTTAAAAGATATTTCTGAGGACTTAGATGAGTGGACGAGAAAAACTGTTATGCAGGATATCTTAAAGCTCAAAGGAGACGAGTTAGAGAGCGAAATAATTAAGAATATAGCTTCTATAGAACATAGCCTTCAAACTATTGACAAAGATACTGGCGCTAGTTTATACAAGCAGTTTGAGCTATCAGGATTGGGTGTAAACCTCAATTTTTACCTCACACTGAGGACCGATGCTATAAAAGATGCTAAAGGCTTCTGTGGTGAATTAGGACTAACAGGAAGTGGCATGATTGTCGCAGGAGCTTTGGCTTTCACTGGATTTGGCTTATTACCTATTATGCTTGCGGGCGGAGCGGTTGGAGGTGTTGTCGGAATGCTGTTTGGGAGAGACGCAGAAGAGATGAAAAGTGAGCTAAAGATGGAAGCTTTCAACAAAGGTATAGATAAGTTTGTTGAAACCTCTGAAGAGATTCTGACCAAGATTGCCGAAAATATCGAAAGCATTTTCGATCAGAAGGTCAAAGATTTTCACGAGGCGGTTAGTGGTTCCATTTCCATGTTGTGCAATTTGCTAGAGTCGCAAGAAAGTATTCTAAATGAGACTTTAGTGCAAAAAGAAACAGAATCAGCCCTTATTCAACAGAAAAGTCTTCAGCTGAAAGCAATTGAAACAGCCCTCAATGATCTGACAGGGACAGCTTTGAGTTAACGTCTACACAAACTACTGAAGGAGCTTATCGTGTACAACTTTTCACCACTGATACAGGCAGGAATCGCTGCCGGAAAATATATTCCAGTTGAGACAGCCGCAGGCATACCGATTGGAATGGTTCGAGACGCAGCAACAGGTCAATTTGCCGCACACGCTATTGGCATGGGGCTTAATCCACTAACGGCTATGCCTTCAATGGCTATGGGCGCAGGTCAACTATACCAAGGACATAAAGCACTCCAAGGAATCAAGGCACTTTCGGCTTCGGTCGCTACATTGCAGGCGACTACGGCTGTGATTGGCGTAGGTGTCGTAGGCGTTGCGGCACTATCCGCTGTGAATCTATGGCAAACGCTCAAGCTAAGAAAAGATGTGCGGCAAATGCGCGTTGAGGTCAGAGAGGGATTTATTGACCTCAAGCAGGTATTTGCAGACCAAGGTACTGAGCTAATTGAGCACATTCAACATGTATCGGAAGATGTAGAGTTCAGGGCTCACCGTACGATTTTAGCGAGGGCTTATGGCCTATTTGATAAGGCGTTGAACCGGCTCGGCTCTGCGGTGACCATGCAGGACTTGAGCGCACGCCATAACGAAATTAAAGCGGCTAGAGACATGATGTTTCAGGCTTTGTCGGATTATGACAATGGCCAGCTCATGAGCGGTATTGGTTCAATTGCTTATGTTCGTAGGCGCGAATGTGTATGGGCCATTGAGCAGGCGATCGCAATGACCTACGAACTGCAATGCGAATGGCAGACTGTGTGCGATCGCCTCACCAGCCTCAACACAACTATCCACAAAGACGCTTCCATCACCCTGGACAAAGCCGAAACCATTGACGAACTAGACTTTCTATTTCCAGAACTCACCAGAATTCGCAATCACGATTTAGTCTTTGTTGAGGCATGGAAAAATCGGATCGAATGGACTCAAACGCTTTCTGGAGAGGAAATGAAGCAGCTAAAGGCATTTGCAGAGAATGAAAGTATCGAGTGCGAAGATGTTGCTGCCACGGAAGATAGTAGTAACGAGGCTCAAGCCAACGATCAGCCAACAGAATATGCTTTCTACGAAAACGCTAAATCAAATTTTGTACCCGCAGCCTTACACGAAAGCCTCGTCTACTCGTTCGACGTAGAAGCTCGGCGACAAGGAGAGGAGTATATCGTTCAAAGAGCAATGTTAGAATCCTTAACCGCATTTAGCCCTCAAAATTTAAGCAAGGCTTCTCCGCTCGCAGTCGCCAATCTCAACCTGTACTTTGCTGCGAAAGATGAGTCATTGATAGAAGAGGCAGAAGAGGATACGGTGGCGGTGATGGCATAGCCTTTCCTGCGCAACGCTACCGTTAGCGAAGCTTTCTATACCTTTGGTTACGCCGGTTGGTTACGCCGGTAAAACGAGCTTGAACGCATGTGCACTCGTCGCAGCCACCCGCTCCAGTTGAAGCCGCCTACCTGAGCAAACAGCGTCAAGCCGAAGCCTGCTGTTCGGTAACCCCCCCTTCAGTAAACCCCCTCCCATTGAGCACTATAGGAATAACCTTTTGAACACATTATTCGTTATTCCACTCGGAGCAATCACATGGGAAAAGTTGTAGGAATTGACCTTGGGACAACCAATTCGGTTGTGGCCGTAATGGAAGGGGGTAAGCCCAGCGTTATTGCCAACGCCGAAGGCTTTCGCACAACCCCTTCTGTAGTTGCCTATGCCAAGAAAGAGGGCGAGCGCCTAGTCGGCCAAATCGCTAAGCGTCAGGCGGTTATGAACCCCGAAAACACGCTGTACTCTGTAAAAAGATTTATTGGCCGTCAGTACGACGAAGTCAATAACGAGGCCAGCGAAGTCCCTTACAAGATCACAAAAGTAGGCGGCAACGTCAAAATTGAGACCTCTGACGGCAAGCAATATGCGCCCGAAGAGATCTCTGCTCAGGTTTTGCGCAAGCTGGTTGACGACGCTAGCAAGTACCTCGGCGAAAAAGTAACACAGGCGGTGATCACCGTTCCTGCGTACTTCAATGACTCACAGCGCCAAGCAACCAAAGACGCTGGTAAGATCGCGGGCGTAGAAGTTCTTCGCATTATCAACGAGCCCACCGCTGCTGCCTTGGCGTATGGCCTCGACAAGAAGAGCAATGAAACCATTCTTGTCTTCGACTTAGGAGGAGGTACCTTCGACGTTTCTATCTTAGAAGTTGGCGACGGCGTCTTTGAAGTACTATCTACCTCGGGTGACACTCACTTAGGCGGTGATGACTTCGACAAAAAGCTAGTCGACTACCTAGCAGAAGAGTTTCAAAAAGCGGAAGGCATTGACCTACGCAAAGATAAGCAGGCCCTACAGCGCTTAACAGAAGCTGCTGAGAAAGCCAAAATCGAGCTGTCTAGCGTGACCCAAGCAGAAGTAAATCTGCCCTTTATCACCGCGACCCAAGACGGTCCGAAGCACTTAGACACGACCTTGACGCGTGCCAAGTTTGAAGAGCTGTGTTCTGACTTAATCAAGCGCTGTGGCGTCCCAGTAGAAAGTGCGCTTAAAGACGCCAAGCTGGGCAAAAGCGACATTGATGAGGTCGTTTTAGTGGGTGGATCGACTCGTATTCCGGCGGTTCAAAACCTCGTTCAGCGAATTCTAGATAAAGAGCCCAACCAGACGGTCAACCCCGATGAGGTCGTTGCCATTGGTGCGGCTATCCAAGGCGGCGTTTTAGCGGGTGAAGTCAAAGACATCCTGCTGCTTGACGTTACGCCGCTCTCTTTGGGTGTTGAAACCCTAGGTGGGGTTATGACTAAGCTCATCAACCGCAACACCACCATCCCGACTAAAAAGTCTGAGGTATTCTCAACCGCAGTCGATGGCCAGACTAATGTAGAGATTCACGTGCTTCAAGGTGAGCGCGAGATGTCTACTGACAACAAGAGCTTAGGAACCTTCCGTCTAGACGGTATTCCCCCCGCTCAGCGTGGCGTTCCTCAAATCGAGGTTACCTTCGACATTGATGCAAACGGTATCTTGAACGTCACTGCCAAAGACAAGGGATCGGGCAAAGAGCAGTCTATTAGCATCACAGGTGCATCGACGCTGTCTGATACCGAAGTTGATCAAATGGTGCGTGATGCTGAGTCTAACGCTGACGCCGATAAAGAGCGCCGCGAAGCAATCGACACGAAGAACCAAGCTGACTCGCTTGCTTACCAGGCTGAAAAGCAGCTAGAAGAGCTAGGCGATAAGGTGCCTGCTGAGGACAAAGAGAAAATCGAAGGTCAAATCAAAGATCTGAAAGAGGCTCTCTCTGAAGAAGACACCGGTAAGATCAAGTCCACCATGGAAGCCCTACAGCAAGGTCTCTATGCACTCAGCAGCAACTTGTACCAGCAGGGTAGCGCGGCGACTGAGAGTGAAGAAGGCGCACCGGCTGATGCTGATGAGAGCACTGCTAGCGGTGAAGACGACGTGATTGATGCTGAATTCTCTGAGACAGATAATCCGTAACGTCCGAATGCGTCGAGTTAGGCGCGATGAGTAAGTCGTAATTAAAACAGCCCGCTTTGAGATTAATTTCAAAGCGGGCTGTTTTTGTGTTTTTGCTTTCTACTCTTTCTGCTTCTGTACTCTCTGCTTTTGTACTTCCTTAGAAAGATTGAAAGATGTCTGTGTAGGCTGTTTACTGCTGAGCTTCCACACTTTTCTGCTTAGCAATTTCTAGGAAATGCTCACCAAGCGGCTGGTTGTACAGCACCATCGTCGTTGTACTGTTCTGCTCAAAGCCAATCCGCTCGTAAAAGCTCTGCTTGTGCGTCGTCATGAGGTAGGTGCGCTCGACCTGGTTCATGTGGGGATGCGCAATTAAGGTTTCTACAAGCCTGCGGCCTAGCCCAGAACCCTGATAGTTGGGATGCAGCACAACGTCCCAGATGGTAGCGCGAAATCGACCATCCGAGGTGGCGCGAGAAAATCCGATCAGACGATTGTTGTCCCAGGCGGTAACAACTGGATTGCTATGCGCGATCGCCTGTGCCATTTCTTCAGGGCGTCGGTCCTTAGCCCAAAAAGCCGCCGCTACAAATAGCTCACAGAGCTGATGCAGCTGATCATGGGTAAAAACAGGCGTATAGCGAAACTGAATGTGCCGACTGTCCATAGAGTATTTCGGAAATAATATCCTTCGTTCATCAGGATAGTGGCTACAGTCGATTTGTGGCTACTATCTTGTGCTTTCGTCGCCTTATCATGACATCAGCCACGCAGGCGTACTGTTACTTAGGATGCTACTCAAGATGCGTTTTACTGCTTGTTTACATCCTGTTGTTCCATTTACTTGTCCTCCAAAATCTTTCAATATAGTTATTCTATCTTTCAATATAGTTATTCCTGTCTAGTTACCTCTATATAGTTACCCCCGTCCAGTTACTCAGGATTGCCCAGATGCACCTCAAGCAAAGAGCAAAGCTATTTCTACGGAGGCTATCGCTAGGGTTATTGACAGTCGGACTCACGTGTCTTTTAGGAATGGGCCTTGCCCAGGCAGTCGATTCGCCATACGGCATGGTCGATCCTGTCGATGCTCGCTACGAAACTGGCTACAACGTCTATATAGAGCAGTGCATCACCTGCCATGTCGCTCTGCCACCTGCGGTATTGCCGGTCGAAACCTGGCTAACACTCATCACCGACCCAGCTCACTATGGCATCGTGCTTCCCACTCTCACCCAGTTCGATCAGCAGCTGATGCTGAACTATCTGCAAACCTACTCGCGTCGTCAGCCAAGTGGGACTTCCTCGCCCTACCGCCTTGAAGATTCGGACTACTTTCAAGCGCTACATCCTCAAGTATCGCTACCGCAGCCGCTCGATCTTCGTAGCTGCGTCACCTGTCATGCTCTAGCAGGTGAGCAAAACTATAGTCCGTCTAACGGCAGTGAGCCGTAAGAAATATCGCTGCGCTAACGTCGCCACACAAAAGTCACCACATCAATGTAACCGCACCATAGTCAGCCTGTTGGCTGTAGGGTAACCCGCCCAGGGCACCATCTTCCGAGGAGGCCTTCTATCCGTATAAGATTAGATAGAATTATATTTTCTGCTCGTTCCATTTTTTGCCCGTTCTTTTGTGGCCTGACATGCTAAAAAAACTTCTAGGTGATCCTAATACTCGTAAGCTCAAAAGATATCAGCCTGATATCAAAGAGGTGAACCTACTTGAAGAAGAGATTCGAGACCTCTCTGATGAGGCACTGACGGGCAAAACACAGGAGTTTAGGCAGCGTCTAGAAAATGGCGAAGACCTTGACGATGTTCTGACAGAAGCGTTTGCTGTCGTTCGCGAAGCGGGTAAACGCGTCCTTGGTATGCGTCACTACGACGTTCAGCTCTTAGGTGGCATGGTTCTTCACGACGGCCAGATTGCCGAAATGAAAACCGGCGAAGGTAAAACCCTCGTTTCGACTTTGCCAGCTTACCTGAATGCTATATCTGGCAAAGGCGTTCACATCGTCACGGTGAACGACTACCTAGCGCGGCGGGACGCTGAATGGATGGGCCAAGTCCACCGATTTCTTGGACTAAGTGTCGGTCTTATTCAGCAAGGGATGAGCCCTAAAGAACGCAAGAAGAACTACGCTTGCGATATTACCTACGGCACTAACAGCGAGTTTGGCTTCGACTATCTGCGCGACAACATGAGTACACAAATGCCTGACGTGGTTCAGCGTCCTTTCAACTTTTGCATCATTGATGAAGTTGATTCTATTCTGGTTGATGAGGCTCGCACGCCGCTCATTATCTCCGGTCAGGTGGAGCGCCCTGGTGAGAAATATCAAAGGGCCGCGGAAGTTGCTACGCAGCTAGAGGGTGATGAGATCGATTATGAGGTCGATGAAAAGGCGCGTAACGTTCTGCTGACCGATGAGGGCTTTGAAAAGGCAGAAACGCTGCTAAATGTCACCGATTTGTTTGACCCTAAAGATCCCTGGGCGCACTATATTTTTAATGCCATTAAGGCCAAAGAGCTATTTATCAAAGATGTGAACTACATCGTGCGCAATGGCGAAATCGTGATTGTAGATGAGTTTACAGGCAGAGTCATGGCAGGCCGTCGCTGGAGCGATGGTTTGCACCAGGCTATTGAAGCCAAAGAGCACGTAGAAATTCAGCCTGAAACCCAGACGCTTGCTTCTATTACCTATCAAAACTTCTTTTTGCTCTATCCCAAGCTTTCTGGCATGACGGGAACGGCCAAAACAGAAGAAGCTGAGTTCGAGAAGATCTACAAGCTAGAAGTGACGATTATTCCGACCAATCGTCCTTCGCAGCGACGCGATCTGCCGGATGTGGTTTACAAAACTGAGAACGCCAAGTGGAATGCGATCGCTCAAGAATGCGCCGCTATGCACGAAACTGGTCGTCCCGTCCTGGTGGGCACAACTAGCGTCGAAAAATCCGAAGTCCTATCGATGCTGCTAAACGATCTTAAAGTTGAGCACAATCTGCTTAACGCTAAGCCAGAAAACGTAGAGCGCGAGTCAGAAATTGTTGCCCAAGCAGGCCGCAGCGGTTCGGTTACCATTGCCACAAACATGGCCGGACGCGGCACCGACATCATTCTAGGCGGTAACGCTGACTACATGGCTAGGCTTAAGGTGCGAGAGTACTTTATGCCTCGGATTGTCAAGCCTGAAGACGACGACAAATTTGCCGTCGCACAAGTGGCCAACACCAAAAACGGCAAGCAGGCGCAGGGATTTGCCGATGGTAAGAAGAAAAAGACCTGGAAGGCCTCACCTCAGATTTTTCCAACCGATCTATCGCCTGAAACCCAGGCCAATCTAAAATCAGCCGTAGACTTTGCAGTCAAGACCTACGGCGCGCAGAGCCTTTCTGAACTAGCAGCCGAAGATAAAATTGCTGTAGCGGCGGAAAAAGCACCGACTGATGACCCGGTTATTCAAAAGCTTCGTGACGTGTATAAAGAAGTGCTAAAGGCTTACGAAGCGATTACTTCTGTGGCTCACGATCAGGTAATTGAGCTGGGCGGACTGCACGTTATCGGCACAGAACGGCATGAGTCTCGTCGAGTTGATAATCAGCTCCGAGGCCGTGCGGGTCGTCAGGGTGACCCAGGTTCGACTAAGTTTTTCCTCAGCTTGGAAGATAACTTGCTGCGAATTTTTGGTGGCGATCGCGTAGCTGGTCTGATGAATGCCTTTCGCGTGGAAGAAGACATGCCAATTGAATCTGGAATGCTGACGCGATCGCTCGAAGGCGCACAAAAGAAAGTCGAAACTTACTACTACGACATCCGTAAGCAGGTCTTCGAGTACGACGAAGTCATGAACAACCAGCGCCGAGCCATCTACGCCGAGCGCCGCCGGGTGCTAGAAGGGCAAGATCTCAAAGAGCTTGTCCTTGGCTACGCCGTACAGACCATGGACGACATTGTGGAAGCCTACGTCAACCCAGAGCTGCCGTCAGAAGAATGGGATCTCGCTAGCGTTGTTAGCAAAGTGCAAGAGTTTGTCTATCTGCTAGCCGACCTTACCGCCGAGCAGCTAGAGAACCTTTCTATGGGAGAGATGAAGACCTTCCTCTCTGAGCAGGTACGCATTGCCTACGACCTCAAAGAGGCCCAGGTTGATACGATCAAGCCCGGTCTAATGCGCGAAGCTGAGCGCTTCTTTATTCTTCAGCAAATCGACACCCTCTGGCGCGAGCACCTTCAGCAGATGGACGCCCTGCGTGAAACCGTTGGGCTACGTGGCTATGGCCAAAAAGATCCGCTGATTGAATACAAGAGTGAAGGCTACGAAGTCTTTTTGGAAATGATGACCGGCATTCGCCGCAATGTCGTTTACACGCTCTTCCAGTTCCAGCCACAGCCACAGCCAGCGGCCAAGCAGTCTGAAAGGGTATAGCGCGCACTCTCTAGCAGCTTCAGCGATCGCTAATATAATCGCTAACACATCTGTGGTCCTGTTGAAGCTTAGAGCAGGAGAAGCCGTATATTTGTCTTTATCTGGTCAAGAAAGGAGAGAAATGAAGGAGCTTCTCTGATAGCGCTGAAGATAGAAGGTACACAAATCAATTCTTGCCCACTAATATGAATGCTAAAACTGCTGTTGGAATAGGTCTCTTAGCTAGTAATCCGATTATTCACACGGCCTCTAGCGCCGTTGGTATCGCAAAAACAGGCACTGCTATTGGTACGCTGCACGGCGCGGCCCATACGAGTGCCACTGCAGCATGGGTAGGGTTAGGCAGCATGAAAGCTGGGATGTTCATGATGAGCGCTTTTCCCGTGATTGGAGGCCTGCTTATTCTAGATAGTCTCTGTGGACCAGACCACGGCTCTCCAATCGTAGATTGGCGCGAAGAGGATTGGAAACAATACGAAGCCCAATGGGAGATGGAAGAATTAAAGAAAAAGGTCAAAGTGGACCTTGATCACCAAGTTGTTGTAAAAAGAAGTCCATCATCTCTGGCGCAGCAGGAAGATCTATTTCGATCTCTAGAAATAGAACACGAGCTTTACCTACTCAAAAAGAAATTAGGACTCCTCTAAGCGCTAGATCTTCTCTTTAGAATAGAGATTGCATTTTCAGTTCATACATTTCTTCATACATTTCATATATAGGCTTGTTTGCTTAGTCGCTATTTTTGCGATCGCTTTCGTCATACCTTAAAGTGTGCGTATGCCATCTATTGCCGCAATTACGACAACGCCTCTGGGGCTACGCCGTCTAGCTCCACTTATAGCTCCACTGAATCAAGAGACAGGCAAACAAGCATATGAAGAGGCCGCGCAGCTATGGGTTGGGCCGCGTCTACAGGCCGAAGCCGTTTCTCTAAATCTCAGCTACCACGTCTACGACACGTCTTTAGCGATCTTCTTACAGGCACATTGGCAGGCGTACGAGGGATTTGTTTTTTGTCTGGCTAGCGGCGCGGTAGTGCGGCTGATTGCACCACTGCTCACCGACAAGTCGACCGATCCGGCTATCGTCGTTGTCGATCCGGCCGGGAAAGTCGTTATCAGTCTGTGCGGCGGCCATCAAGGCGGCGGCGATCGCATCACTCAGCGCATCAGCCAGCTATTAGAAGCACAGCCCGTGATCACAGGTGCTTCTAATAGCTTAGATCTACCCTCTATCGATACCCTAGGCGAGCCGTTTGGCTGGAGAAAAGGAACGGGGGACTGGCTAGGCGTAAGTAGCGCGATCGCCCATCAAAGCCCAGTCCAAATCATTCAAGAAGCAGGCACCGCCCTTTGGCAAAAGCATTTGCCTAAAGGCCACACATTCCAATTTGGTTTTCCCGAATTTGAAGATCGCAACCGTCAATCGACCCCCCAAGCGCGGGTTTGGATTAGCCCAATCCAACGCACTTTTAAGCCAGACGCAGCCATGCCAAAAGTGCAGTGGCATCCCCGCGTGCTGTGGCTAGGTATCGGCTGCGAACGCGATACAGATCAAGCTCTTCTTACCTATGCCGTCGAAAAAGTCTGCACAGAGAATCATTTGGCTGTGGAGGCGATCGCAGGCATTGCCACTCTCGATCTCAAAGCGGATGAAGCTGGCTTGCTCGCTCTAGTCAAAGAAAGAGGCTGGCCGCTGAAATGCTTCTCCCCCGAGGCGCTAGAGACAATCGAGGTACCTAATCCGTCTGAGGTGGTTCGTCAGACAGTTGGAACGCCAAGCGTGGCCGAAGCCGCCGCGATCGCAGCTACAGACTCAACTGATGCGGCCCGGCTGAGGGTTAAAAAACAGGTAGTCAAAAAGGCAGGGTTGAAAGGAGCCGTTACCGTTGCGATCGCTCAATCACCCACCGAATACATCAACCGTACCGGTCAGCTTCACCTAGTCGGCACTGGCCCCGGCAATCTCGACCAAATTACCTCGGCTGCCAAAGCTGCTATCACTAATGCTGATGTTGTTATTGGCTATGCGCTATACATCGATCTCATTCGGCCTCTGCTACGCCCTAGTCAAATCGTGGAGGGGCTACCTATCACTCAGGAGCGACAGCGAGCCGAACGGGCGATCGCCCTTGCCAACTGGGGTCTGAGCATTGCCGTTATCTCGTCTGGTGACTGTGGCATCTACGGCATGGCAGGCTTAGTGTTAGAGCAGCTACAGGCAGACGGCTGGAACGGTCAAACGCCCAAAGTGAAAGTTTTTCCCGGCGTCAGCGCCTTGCAATCTGCGGCCTCTCGTATTGGCGCGCCCCTAATGCACGACTTTTGTGCCATCAGCCTCAGCGATTTGCTCACCCCCTGGCCTGTTATCCAACAGCGTCTTCGCGCCGCCGCCGCAGGCGACTTCATCATCGCCCTCTACAACCCCAAATCTAAGAGCCGCACCACCCAAATCGTCTTCGCCCGCGATACGCTTTTACAGCATCGCAATCCCGATACCCCAGTTGCCCTAGCCCGCGCCTTGTATAGATCAGACGAGCAGATCGTTCTTACCACCCTCGGTGATATGCTCGAGCACACCATAGACATGCTCACTACCGTCATTATCGGCAATCGCAGCAGCCGCGTTCACGCAGGCTGGTTTATTACGCCCCGTGGTTATCTAGGAGGTTTGTAGGGGGTTTATAGGAATTCTCCGGAGGTCTAGGAGATCCTGTCGAAGACTACCTCGGCGAGTCCTCTAAACCCAAAAGCAAATCACGGTTCACACTCTGAGCCCCAGACGGCCCAGCGCTACAGGTTTTTCGCTCTCGCTCGAACGCAGGATCTTGCCAGGCAAACGAAAAGTGGCTGACCGTCTCAATCTGTGGGACGGCCTGCTGCAGCCCATCCATTTGGGCCTCTAGCGATGGCCGATTGTTCTGCGCTGCGCCCCATACACCCGCCAAAGCAGGCTTCACCGTCGCGGCGTCACGCACACTTAGCACCCGCTGCACCTCATCGACAATACAGCTAGCATTACCGCACACCGCGTAGGACATTGGATGCGAGTCTAGCCAGCTTGGGAAGCGATTCCAATGCTGTAGCCTAGCGTCATAGCCATTGCCTACAGCTCTGTTGCCGTACGGGAAAAACACCGCGCCAGTCGGTAAGCCAGCCTGTCTAGACGGTGTAGCAGCCGCTTGCAAAAAATCGACAATGCCTTGAATTGCATGAGCCACGCTCAGCCGCCATAGCTCATTTTGCAAACCGGGCCGTCGCTCGGCAGCAGGCGCCAAATCTTCAGGTGCGATCGCCGGTGGGTTACGACTCTGCCACAGCGGCTCACCCTCAGTAGGATACAAAGCATCCACCTCTTCTACATCAGAAACCGTCAGATAGCCGCGCTGCAAAAACCGCTGAATAAGATCGCGGCCCTTGTTGTTGTAGGCTCGCTGTATTAAAGCTTGCTGAGCCGCAGATCCATATATCCAAAGATCTTTGACTTCCCCAGCAACCGAAGCAGCCCCTAACAAGCGAGGGTAGCGGACATAGTCGTACAGCGCACCATCAGGCTTTCTAGCGATCACCGCACGCACCATCTGCGCATAGTCTAGTTGAGCCTGACGATTGTAAGGATCAATAAAGGACTCTTCGGAGGTACCGCTAGTACCGTTGTCGGCATAGTCGAGTGTGTCTGCACCGCTGCCATTGCGCGCTAGCACCTGTCTGCGATCGCCTCTCTGCCCGTACGAATAGCCAAAATTTATGGTGAACATCCAGGCATACGCATCTAGCTCACGAGCATGGGCCGCTGCGATCGCCTCCGCCAGCAAATCTCTATCCGCATGCCGATCGGACTGCACCACACTCGGCCACACCGTCGGATTATCGTTTTTCGGCAGCAGCACCTGCCCATTAGAAAAAGCCTCAATGTAAACCTGGTTGTAGCCCAAATTCACAATCCGATCCATTAGCGCGTCTAGCCGCCCTGGCTCCAAATCACAGGGATGCAGCCGCAGCCAGATTGCCTGATTCTGTGGCCACTGCGTCCGACGACAGTTTTTTACCTCATCAATCTGCTGCCGTGATAGCGCCTTGTACTGCTGCCGCGCGGCCGTATCGTCCGCCAAGCTAGCGACTCGCAAAGATTCTTTGGCATCAACATCACTCTGAGATAGCTGACAAAACCGATTGACGCTAGCCTCAGCCGGAGACGCCGCCGGCCCTAGCAACAGCACCGACAAACTTCCTAGCAAAACACTTGGCAGCAAAGCACCTGAAATACTACGCCGCCAAAGCTGAAGCGACCCGCTCCACCAGCTTTTATTTCTCGTTCCTGAGACCATGTTGCTCGCTTAACTTAATGAACCATCACTCACACCTGATGCACCACCCTATCCAAACCGAGTCAGGGACCAAATCTATATAGCTGCTATGTAACTGCTGTCAATAACGCTTCTGATAACCGCGATAGCCGCTCAGTGCTCACATCAAGATTGACTATTTACTCGCCAATACAGCACACCGAAATTCACCCTACGGCTTTAAAGTGGCGATTAACACTTCAGCTGTGCCACCTATAAAGTTGCTCATCAGGTGCTCGCTAGGCCCCTGTATCTCCGGCTCGATCTTGCAGATCAATCTCGACAACTCAATCTCAATGGTTTAATCGCCGGTGGTCTAGCTTAATAGCTAGATCTACCAACCTGATACAGCCCTAACTAGCACGATCCGAATCGTTATGGCCCTGCACTAGGTCAGTTCCTTCATCCTCTTCTATGTTGACTAGCAGGTCGCGTAAATGCATTCGATTGATATAAGGCCATCCTCCCTCTTGATCAATATCTCTAAGTAGCTGATATAAACGCTGACGATTATCAGGCAGCGCCTCGCGAAATAGCGTATCTCTAATCTCGAAATGAAGCGTATCCAACAGCCTTAGCAGCTCTAATAGTGCCAGGCAATCCCCCTCCTTTTGCTGCGCGGTTGTCCGCACTATTTGAATAAGTTCAGAGAGATTTGACGGAAGATTCTGAGAAGCCATAAGGAGAAGAGACACAAATGCTCAATACGTTTAACTCGAGGTTCAACTCGTTGTACACACTCGTTGAATGGGTGCAGAAAAGTTCGGGGTAAGAATTCTGAGAGGTTCCAGGGAAAAAAGAGACACAAACACCTGAGATGTTTAACTTTTGTAACCAACCTTATAGCAAGCCAGCGCGGCTAATCGAGCGCGCTATCTAACCTCAAAGCCGAACATCGATAAAAGCGCTCTTGCCTTGTATTGTGGTTACTCAAGCGTTCTCACATCTGTGTTTCGTACACCGTAGCCTGTCAGAGACTACGCGATCGCTAAGCCGCGGTGCAAGTGATTCATCCATCAAAACCGGTCAACCGCAGTGTAAAATCATGTACTAAATACCCCTTATAAATTCATAGTCTTGAGGTTACCCATGAGGTATCGCGCTCTGCTCGCTGCGTTCTTTGCCCTTTGCTTAGGTGTTCTAACAGCCTGTAGTGAAGCTCCTTCCGCCACGAGCGACATTCCACTCACCTACGATCAAATTCGCAACACTGGCTTAGCTAACAGCTGTCCTCAGGTAGACGAAACTCGTCGTGGTCAAATTTCTATTGAAGACGGCACTACATACAAGCTAGTTGACCTTTGCCTAGAGCCGACAAGCTTCTTCGTCAAGCAAGAGGCTGCCAACAAGCGAAAAGAGGCAGAATTTATTTCTGGTAAATCGCTCACCCGCTACACTACCTCCATTGAGCAGGTCAGCGGCGACATCAAGCTCAATAAAGACGGCAGCCTCCTTTTCGACGAAAAGCTAGGCATGGACTTTCAACCAATTACTGTTTTGCTTCCCGGCGGCGACCAAATTCCCTTCCTTTTCACCATCAAAGGACTCAAGGCAACGTCTCAACCGGGGCTCAACGCCGTTACAACTTCCACAGATTTTGAAGGTTCTTTCCGCGTTCCCTCTTACCGCACTTCTAACTTTCTAGATCCCAAAGCTCGGGGTCTCACGACCGGCTACGACAACGCAGTTGCTTTGCCAGCTCGCGCCGATGGGGTTGACTTGGCTCGTGAGAACGTCAAGGCTTTTGACGTAGGCGAAGGCCACATTTCCTTACAGGTTTCCAAAGTAGATAGCAATACCGGTGAAATTGGAGGAACGTTCATCTCCGAGCAGCCTTCTGATACAGACATGGGAACAGCAGCAGCTGATGACGTGCGCTTACAAGGTGTATTCTACGGTCGAATTGAATCTGGCTATGATGCGTAAGCTAGGTTGTCAGGCTCACAGTGGGTAGGCTCTGGTGAGTAGATTCACCAAGTGTCTCATTCACCCAACTAGCAACGCTTCAGCGACTTGAAGCGTGGGTGAACAAGCCTGGCTTACCCTGTTTAACATATCTGGCTTATACGTGTGCTCAGAAGCGAGACATAGCAATAAAAAGGACGCCTTGTGGCGTCCTTTTTATTGCTTTTAAAACTTCAGCAGTCTTTTTATAGACCAGCTTATACGTGTCTTGTTTCGACAGCTCTCTCAATAGAACGACAACGCGACGGTATGCAGAATTCCGTGGAAACCCAATTGCTGAAGGGCAAGCGGTTCATTAATCTAGATGGTGTCAGTGTGGCTCATCAAGCGTCCATATCGAGCTCATGCTCTCGCTCACACTGATCCTTTTAAGATCCGGCTCTAAGAAGCGGGCTTCACTGATACCTGTAGGCCCTTTAATGTATGCCAATTTCAACTCACAAGGTGCTTAAAAATCAGTCAATAGAGATTCTCAATACCTATCAAAAAGACCGCTCATTAGAGCTACGCAATCGCCTGGTACAGCTCAACATCGGCCTAGTTCGAAAAGAGTCTCACCGCTGGCTGCGCCGCTCTGGAGAGACTTTTGACGATCTGATGCAGGTAGGTACCCTAGGGCTCATTCGCGCGATTGAGCGATTCGACTTACAAAAGGGTTTTGCCTTTAGCTCTTTCGCCGTTCCCTACATCCGAGGAGAAATTCAGCACTATCTTAGAGACAAGGGCGCGGTTGTCCGCATTCCTAGACGCTGGCAAACGCTACAAGGTCAGTCAGCTCGAGCCATTCGGCAATTGCAATCCGACCTCAACCGCCGGCCCAATGACCGAGAGGTTGCAGCAGAATTGAATATCACCGTAGAAGAGTGGCACCAGGTCAGAATTGCTAGCAGTAACCGCAATCTGATTAGTTTGGATGTGCCTGTGCAAGAGAGCGACAGTATCACTTCATCGCTAGGCGATTTATTGCCAGATATCAGCTACCGCAGCTTTCAGCTAGCTCAAGAAGATCGGGTCCGTTTGCAGCAGGCGCTATCCCAACTGGAAAAAAGAACGCGTGAAGTCGTAGAGTTTGTATTTCTGCAAGATCTGACCCAGAAGGAAACCGCTGAGAGATTGGGAATTAGCCCAGTTACGGTTTCTCGCCGCGTTAAGAAAGGGCTCAAACACTTGCAAACTATTATGCTTCAGTCAGCTAGTAAGGTCTGAGTAAACCAATCATGGCTTTTTGATTGTTTTTATGGCTTGCGTTAGTTTTGTAGGTCCTTGTGTCTATCCTAGGCAAAAGCATACTGTCTTCATTTTTTAAGTACCCGGCCTTAGGAGGTATCAGACCATGCGGCGCTTGCTGCTTATCTTACTCACAATAGCTCCGTTAACTGGCTGTCAGTTTCTTAGTGCTGGTGAAGACGTCGCCATTATTGACCCTTTCGAAGGCGCTGGAGAAACTATCACTGAAGCTAGTGAAGATGTTGCTCAGGTATTCAGCGGTGATGGGGATACTGACGAGGCATTTGTAGATGCGATCGCAGAAGCACCTCCTGCCGTCACTGCTGAGCTAATTAGCTCAACCGATCCTGAAGCACGTACACGTCTAATTTCACAGTCAAGAGCCGATCCATTTGCGGTTTTGCCTATTCCGCTAGCCCCTGAGCTCGTAGCTATTCCGGCAGCTAGTAATAACAGCAATCTTGCTAGCAGCGGCACTGGGAATGGGAATAGTACTAGAAATGAAAATGGGGCTGGGAATACCGCTGGAAGTAACAGTGGAAGCAGCAGAAATGGAGGTAGTAGCAATGGCAGCAGTGCTACGGTTGTAGCCGCTAGACCGCCAGCGCTGCCCCCGATACGAGTGCGGCCCCCGAATGAACCTTTAGTACGACCTTCTCCGATTACACCCCTCCCTCGAACTCCACAACCCGTGGTTGCGCCTACGATTGCGGTCTCGGGCGTCGTTCAGCTAGGGGGAGAGCCCTATGCTATTGTTAGCGCTAGTGGTGAACCGGAGCGATATGTACGAGTAGGCGATCGCTTAGCAGGCGGCAGTGTACGCGTTAAGCGTATTGATACGATGGCATTTGAACCACAGGTCATCCTCGAAGAGAATGGTATTGAGGTATCTCGTCCTATTGAGAACGGCGGTAGCGCCGAGAAAGACTCACCGGCTGAAGTGCTAGATGAAACAGCAGCTGTGCCTGTAGTTGCACTGCCAATACAGCTCATGAAATAAGCCCTTCGGTGTACGACGCATTTAGGGGTTTTCAGTTGAGTAACTAAAGCCGTAGATGGGCGCACCTCATTTGGCTTTGCAAAAGTTATTGTTCTATAGAAATAAAACTTAAAAAGAGAGACTCGACTCCAACAGAGTAGTAACCTTGAGAGCGAGTGGCTTTTGTATAACCATTGGTTGAATGCATTTGGCTAATGGCTAGTCATGTAAGTTTTATCTCATGTTGAGAGGGTTAGTATTCATGGTCCAGCGCGGTTCTAAGGTTAGAATTCTCCGTCCAGAGTCCTACTGGTTTAGAGAAGTAGGCTCCGTGGCCTCTGTCGATCAAAGTGGAATTAAGTATCCTGTGGTTGTCCGTTTTAACAAGGTCAACTACGCAGGTGTCAATACTAACAACTTTGCTGAAGCAGAGCTTGTTGAGGTTGAAGCCCCTAAAAAGAAGAAAGGTTAATACGCTTGAGTTCAGCGACAGGTCTATCGACAAGTCCAGCAACAGTTTTCGTGGGATAAGATTCAGCCACAGAATTGATCGGAATGAAGGGAAGCACAGGAGAAGAATTGCGTGCCTGAGCTGCCTGAGGTAGAAACCGTTCGTCGGGGCTTAAATTGTGTTTCACTCGATCAGCTAGTTCAAGGGGGCGAAGTGCGTCTAGCACGTACGATTGCTTACCCGGAGCTGGCTGATATTTTTTTGCAAGGTGTAACAGGCGTATGGATTAGCGGCTGGTACCGGCGAGGGAAATATTTGATAGCAGCTTTGGAAGCACCTGCCTCAAAGAGAACTTTAGGAGGAACTTCGGAAGAAGGGGTCCTGAGAGAAGGAGCTTCAGAAGAGAAAGACTTAGAGAAAGAAGTCTTAGAAGCAAAAGCTTTCGGGGAAAAAGCGCCAGAAGAAAGAGTCTTACAAACTCAAAGTTCGCCAGCGACAAGTTTGGCAATAGATTTAGCAGACTCTTCTACGAACTTGGCCGCTACTGCTGGTTGGCTAGGGGTTCATTTGCGGATGACTGGCCAGTTGCTCTGGGTCTCTCAGCGAGAGCCAGTGCAAAAGCACTGTCGTGTCCGGTTATTTTTTGATAACGACCGTGAGCTGCGTTACGTAGACCAAAGGACGTTTGGACGGTTGTGGTGGGTACCGCCAGCAGAGACGATAGAGTCGGTGATGACCGGATTGCAGCGACTGGGTCCAGAGCCGTTCTCGGATGAGTTTTCGGTAGACTACCTGGTGAATGCCCTCAAAGGACGACAGCGACCCATTAAGAATGCACTGCTCGATCAGAAGCTAGTGGCTGGGATCGGCAATATTTATGCGGATGAGGCACTGTTTTTGAGTGGGATTCGACCCGCGGTGCTGTGCGATCGCCTTTCAAAAAAAAGAATTGCTAGCTTACATTCAGCTATCCGAGAGGTCTTGACAACTAGCATCGAATCTGGCGGCACTACGTTCAGTGATTTTCGTGATGTGCACGGTACCAACGGCAACTATGGCGGCGTCGCTTGGGTATATGACAGAGAAGGAGAGCCTTGCAGAAATTGCGGCGGTGATATCGTTCGGCTCAAGTTAGCTGGGCGCTCTGCTCACTATTGCCTTAGATGCCAGAGGTAGCTAGCGAACGTGTCATAGACACTGGGCAAAAGCTATAGTTATGAAGATAGGCCATAGCGATACAATGGGTGACGACAATTATTTACCACTGACTCTGTGAGAAAGCTATGCCTGTAAAAAAAGGGGACTTCGTGCGTTTGGTCCGAGAAAAGTTTGAGAACAGCATAGAAGCAAAAGCAAGCGACACCCGGCTTTCTAGCTATGTTTTTGAAACTAAGGGTGAAATTCTAGACGTTCGCGATGACTACGGGCTTGTGAAGTTTGGACGCGTGCCTACACCGAATGTTTGGCTAAAGCTAGAGCAGCTAGAGAAGTTTGAATCTTAGCTAACGATCCCCCAAAGAGGCCAAATTCGAGGCGCTATTCAAGCCTGCTTGCCTGCACCATCAGAATCTCGTGGGTGCTACGCTCGGGCTCTTCATCTTGAGGGTATCTTTTGGTATACATACCATCTGACTCCATTTCCCAAGCCTGACGATTGTCATTTAAGCAGATTTCTATCAGCTCGGTTAGCTCAGCGCGAATCGATACATCTTCAATTGGCACAAGTGCTTCTACCCGCCGATCCAAATTGCGGGGCATCCAGTCAGCAGAGCCAATGTAAAACCGCTCATCGCCACCGTTATAAAAGTAAAAAACGCGGGAGTGTTCTAAAAATCGGCCAATAACGCTGATTACTCGAATATTCTCGCTGATACCTTTTACCCCTGGCCGCAGACAGCAAATTCCTCTAATGATCAGGTCTATCTGAACGCCTGCTTGTGAGGCCTTGTACAGCTCGCTAATGATTTTGGCATCTACTAGAGAATTCATCTTGGCAATAATTCGGCCAGGCTCGCCCGCCCGCGCATTCTCAACTTCTTGGCGAATAAATTGCGTCATTTGCTCGCGCAGGTTGACAGGGGCAATCAGTAGCTTTTGGTAAAACTGCTGACGCGAGTAGCCCGTAAGATAGTTGAACAGATCGGTTAGGTCCGTGCCTAGTTCTTCGCGGCAGCTAAGCAAGCCTAGATCTGTGTAGAGCTTGGCGGTTTTAGGATTGTAGTTACCCGTGCCGATATGTACATAGCGGCGAATGGTGCTGTCTTCTCGGCGAACAACGAGCGCCACTTTTGTGTGGGTTTTTAGCCCCATTAGCCCATATACGACATGAACACCCGATCGTTCTAATGTCCTCGCCCAGTTGATATTGTTCTCTTCGTCAAAGCGAGCTTTGAGTTCGACGAGTGCTACTACTTGCTTATCATTTTCAGCGGCTTTGATCAGGGCGTTGACAATCGGAGAATCACCCGAGGTCCGATATAGCGTCATTTTGATTGCAAGCACATTAGGATCGACAGCAGCTTGGGTAATGAAGGCCTGAACCGTACCAGAAAAAGCTTGGTAGGGATGATGCACCAGGCGATCGCGTCGCCTGATAATCGAAAAAATATCTTCCCCTTCCCCTGAGTTAGCGCCTCTCCAAACGCTAGGAACTGTCGGCTTCCACCGCGAATCTTTTAAATCACTCAAAGGCAGCGACATGAAGCTCATCAGATCGGCAAGCCCGACTAGACCTTCTACGTCGTAAACGTCCTCTTCATTCAGCGCTAGCTCATTCATCAGCGTCGCTCGCATGGTCAGGTTCATCCCTGACTCAACTTCCATACGCACGACAGATCCCCCCAATCGACGCTTGCGTAGCTCTTGCTCAATCGCCAGCATCAAGTCATCTGCTTCGTCTTCTTCTACAGAAAGATCCGCATTGCGGGTAATCCGAAATGTGAAGCAATCTTTGATTGTCATACCGGGAAAGAGCGCATCAATATTGTGAGCAATCACCTGCTCCATCGGCACTCCCATCCAGTAGCAAGGCGATTTTTCTTTTTGCCCGCTAGCGTCTTCTTGCTCGTGGTTCTGACACAGCTCATCTGGCAGCTTAACAAATCGGGGCAGCACCTTCGGCACCTTTACGCGGGCAAAGTGCGAGTCACCTTTATCTTCGATTTCGACCGCTAAGTTAACGCTTAGATTGGAAATGTATGGGAAAGGATGGCCAGAATCAACCGCTAGCGGTGTGAGTACAGGAAAAACTTGCTCATTGAAGTAGTGCTCTAGATAGTCTGCTTGCTTTAAAGAGAGTTCTTCGTAGCCCAGTAAGCTGATACCGTTTTCGACTAGTGTAGGCCGCAGCTCTTCCTGAAAATATCTGTGCATTTCAATAAACATTGGCCGCAGACGGCGGCTGATGTCTTGTAGCTGATCGCTTGGCGTTCGGCCATCGGGCGTTCTTTTATTAACGCTAGCTTCAATTTGCTGTTTAGTAACAGCGACGCGCACCATAAAGTACTCGTCTAAATTAGAGCTGAAAATAGCGAGAAACTTTAGCCGTTCTAGTAGAGGGGTCCGCTCGTCCACAGCTTCGTGCAACACGCGGCGGTTGAATTCTAGCCAGCTAAGTTCGCGGCTAAGGTACCACTGAGCATCCTCTAAGTCAATTCTGTAGGGAATATCTTCGTCATCGTGGCGGTCCGTGCTCTCTGGCTCAGCGAAGCTCTCTGGCTTAGCGGCACTTTTTGGCTCAGGAGCGCTCTTTGCCGAGTGGGCCTTTTCTGAATCCGATACGCTTATGGACTCAGACGCCAGATTGAGCTCTGCTGGAACGGATTTTGGCGTTGTTTTATCGGCAGATTGGTGACGATGTTGGCTTTTCGATGAACCTTTCGAAGACGATTTTGGTGACTTGTTAGAAGAGGCTGCACTCATGAATTTGTTCTTTTAAAAAACGTCTTTTTCTTGACCTACCCACCATTCACCGAGTTTCATTAGTTCGGTGTGCAGTTCGGCTAGCTGATGGTTGAAGGCTTCTGTTGTCATATCTTGCCGACGTTCTTTCAGCTTGGCGAGCCGGAGTTGGATCAGCAGCCAAGGCTTACTCATACCGTCTGTTGCCTCTATGTATCTGGCGAGATCATCACTTTTCATGCAGGCCTTTTTCGGTTCTATTAGTGCTGATTATATAGGAGCCCCCAAAGGAATATTAGACCCTTGTGAGAGAGCTGCTGTAGTTAGCCTACAAATAAATTCGTAAACGGCGCGTCAAAGTGGGATAACAAAAAAATGAGGTGACAGAAAATACAAAAACGGTAAAAGCTAGCTAACTTATCGATAAGAAGTCCGCAGTAAGTACTTACCTACTGCGGACTTTAGGAGCTGATTGTGATATCTAGCTGATTGATAGTCTCTAACGACTGACTTTAATGTCTATTTTTTGAGCTGGTTGCGCCATTCTTCTAGCTGCTTTCCAGCAACCTCACGGCCACCTAAACCGAAGGCGATCGCGATCGCAATTGCGATCGCACCTAGCAACAGACCAAACGCCAGGTTCACAATGTTAGGAGCAACACCCATCTGTCCTAATGCCATCGCACCGACAAAGGCCAAAATAGCAACGCGCGCGGCCTGCGCCAGCATATTAGAAGAATTTCCACTGCTCTGGATCAGGCGGAATGCTAGGTTGGCGATATAAACACCAATACCGAAGATCAGTACACCGATTAGCACCTGAGCCGCAATTTCCATGATTGCGCGAACAATCAGGGTTAGCTGGTCGAGTTGAAGAATCTCAGTGGCAGTGACCGCACCAAAGAGCACTATGCCAACCAACACAATCAGACCAACTATCTCAGAAGGAGTTTTACGGCTGCTAGTGGTCGTAGGCGTCGTTTGAATCCTAGTGGCCATGGGATCTGTACTGACGCTAGGGTCATAGACAGAAACAGGTGGGGTAGAAGGAGAGGTAGTAGGGGCCGAAATTTCGGGAAGGCCTAATACATTGAGAATGCTGTCAAACCCTGCGCTCGACAAAAGGCTAGTAACCAAGTCGCCTAGAAACTTACCGATGAAGTAGAACACGGTAAGGACGACGCCAGCGGCCAACAGCAGGGGAATGAAGTTGAGAATCTGGTTGAGCATGCTGATAGCAGGCCCAGAAATAGCGGCAATGTCTAGCGCATTGAGCGCAGCGATCACAGCAGGGATCAGCACCAGCACATAAACAACTGTGCCAGCGAGACCAGATAGCGAAACGCCAGGAGACGTAGGGCTACCAGAAAGACCCATCTGGCGACCTAGGTTATCAACACCTGTCGCCGCTAGCAGGTTCGTAACAATGCCACGAACAATCTTGGCGACCAGCCAGCCTGCGGCTAGAATGATCCCCGCGAGAATAACCTTAGGAATTGCCGACAAGAACTGGTCGATCAGATTCTGAACAGGCGCTAGTAGGCCGTTGAGCTCTAGCGCGTTGAGAATAGGGGGCAAGAACAGTAAGAAGATAAACCAGTAAAGCGCGTTAGCTAGCGTTTCATGGATTCGAACAGAACTCGATCTAGGATCTACACCTGTATTCTCAGCGAGGCGATCATCTAGGTTGAAAGCTTCTAAACCCCGGCTTACCAGCGTCTTGACTAAAGTCGCCAAAGCCCAGGCAACAAGGATTAAAATACCAGCACTAAAGAGCCTAGGTAGGTATTCGAATACCGTGGTGAGCAAATTGTTCAAAGGCTCAGAGACGACGGTCAGTTCCAGTGTCTCTAGAACGCCGATGATCACCAGCAGCATGATGACCCAAAAGACGGCGGTGCCAACCCATTTGGCTGCGGGAATGTCTTCAGGCGGACGACCCGTAATCGAAGATGCAATGCGATCATCGACTCTGGTCTTTTTTAGTAAGCTGCTAACAACACTAGAAACGATTGTTGCGACTATCCAGCCAATGATGAGGATAGCGATCGCGCCTAATAGCTTTGGAATAAACTCACCAAAGCCAACGCCTAGTCCAGCAGTCAGGCCGTTTAGCATAGATTGACCATTGTTTCTGTTTTCGGTGGTGCTCGTCTGCGCCAGGAAGGGTATTAAACCACTCCCAGCGAGGCTCACACCCTTCCCCAAAGGGGGTAATAGAGAGATCATATTGAATTTTCTGTGTGAAAGGTTCAAATCGTAGCTAGCATCAGTAATCAGCAAGTTTTACTGATATTTGAGATTAAGAGTACCGCTTAAACGCTGTTTGCAGAAAAAAACTATGAAGATTGGGCTAATTTTTTTACAAAAATATTCCAGTATATCCACTGCTTAGTATATCAATAGACAGTTGCGCCCATTCAGTAGCGTTTTCCATAGCGACTCGAGAGTTTTCTGCGCTCTGGCGAAGTTCTCAAGACGAAGTTCTCAAGACGAAGTTCTCAAGACGAAGTTCTCAAAGTAGCTAAAACGGCAGCACAAAACACAAAATAGCTGCGAGTGAAACATCTGTTAGTATCACTCGCAGCTATTTCCGGTCAGGGCTATGTTACTTAAGCCAATAATGTGTCTAATGAGAGATTTTTGACCTAGGCAAAGTGAGATATCACGCCAGAGGTTCTAATCAAGCTCAAGATCCAAGTCAGAACGCTCAGCCATGTCCAGTTCTATAGAATCTTCGGTAGAAACCGTTTCATCTGCTGTCTCGTCTGTTGTTCCGTCTTTAGAAGTCGCTACCTCTACTGTATCTGTGCCTTCTTCTAGATCTGAGACGAGCTGAGCTTCAGCAACCACGTCTGCAACCGCTTCGGCAACTACCTCTGAGGGCATATCGTTTTCAGATTCATCTAGATGGGGAACGAGGGCAACAGCAGCGATCGCATCGTCGCTATCTAACCGCTGTAGCTGAACGCCTGTCGCCATCCGAGACTGGACCGAAATTGCATCTATCGCCTGCCGCATAATAATGCCGCGATTGCTCACGATCATCAGCTCATCCTCTGGACTAGCAATCCGCAGCGCTACTAGCTCATCGTCCTTTTTACGGAACTTCATCGCCACTAAGCCCATACCGGCTCGATTTTGGAGGCGAAAGTTCGTAACGGGCACCCGCTTGCCTAAGCCGCTTGCTGATACAACCAAGACCCAAGGACCCTGATTTAGGACTTGATCCTCCTGAGTCAGCTCTTGGGTTGTGGACGCGATCGCATCATCGTCATCACCAGCGTCGTCAGCCACAGAGCCTTCTACTTCCTCAACCACCTGTGAGGGTAAAATGTCCATACTAATCAACCGATCGCCTTCGCGTAGAGACATTGCCCGTACGCCCTTAGTCGGACGGCCTAGCGGTCGTAGCTGATTGTGGTCGGTCTTGAAGTGAATAGTCATCCCTCTTTGAGAGCCGATTAGAATGCTATCTTCGGCGCGAGCTAGCCGCACCCACCTCAGCTCATCACCCTCAGCCAAAGAGATCGCAATCAGGCCGTTGGTGCGAATACGGCTAAAGGCAGACAGCGCCGTTTTTTTGACGTAACCACCCTGAGTCAGCATCACCAGATAATCATCTTCGCTAAACTCGCTCACGCCGATTACCGAGGTTACCTTTTCTTCCTTTGGGATCGGCAGCATTTGGACTAGCGGATAGCCCTTTGCTGTTCGCGAACTTTCTGGAATTTGGTAAGCCCGCAGCGAGTAAGACACCCCTTTGTCGGTGAAGAACAGAACGTGGTCGTGCGTACAGCAGGTAATGAAGTGCTCGATGCCGTCATCGTCTTTCATTTTGGTGCCAGACTTTCCTCTAGTCGCCCGGTTTTGGGCTTCAAACGTATCAACCACCATCCGCTTGATGTATCCCTGCTCGGTCACCAAAATAGCGACCTGCTCATTCGCAATCAGTGAAATATCTGAAAGATCGTTTTCATCGGCTTTGATCAGCGTCCGGCGGTCGTCAGCATGGGCAGCTCTAATCTGCGTGACTTCTTCGCGAATAATCTCTAAGATTCGCTCGCGCCTAGCCAGAATATCTTCTAGATTGATGATTTTTTCAGTTAGGGCCTGGTGCTCCTGCTCAATTTTCTCAGCTTCTAGAGCAGTCAGACGGCGTAGCTGCATCTGCAAAATGGCATCGGCCTGCGCACTCGATAACCCATAAGACTCTAGCAATTCGCCCTTGGCACTCGCCGCGTCCGCAGACCCGCGAATCAGTGCAATCACAGCGTCTAGATTATCTAGAGCAATCAGATAGCCCTGCAAAAGATGATCGCGCTCTTGAGCTTTGCGCAGCTCGTAGTGAGTACGGCGGGTAATCGTCTCAATGCGGAAGTCCAAAAAGACCTGCAAAAAGTCACGCAAGGTCAGCAGCTGAGGCTCACCGTTCACGAGCCCCAGCATGTTGACGCCAAAATTATTTTGTAGAGGCGTCTGCTTATAGAGATTGTTGAGCACCACGCGAGGATAGGCATCCCGCTTCAGCTCAATGACGATTCGCATGCCGTCCCGGTCACTCTCATCGCGCAGATCCGAAATGCCTTCTAGGCGGCGCTCATTCACCATATCGGCTATTTTTTCAATCAGCGCCGCCTTATTCGTCTGGTAGGGCAGCTCGGTGATGATGATGGTTTCACGATCGGGTCGCCCCCGATTCGCCTGGGTCTCAATGGTGGCGACTCCACGCATGGTCACCGAACCGCGACCGGTTTCATAGGCTTCGTGAATGCCTCGGCTGCCGATAATTTGTGCGCCTGTCGGAAAGTCCGGACCAGGAATATACTCCATCAGCTCTAGACTGGTTAGCGCCGGATTGTCGATCAGTGCGATCACGCCATCGATCACTTCGCCCAAGTTGTGAGGGGGAATATTAGTGGCCATGCCCACCGCGATGCCAGAAGATCCGTTAATTAGCAGCTGAGGAATACGCGCCGGCAGGACGACAGGCTCTTGCTGTGAGCCGTCAAAGTTATCGGCAAAATCAACTGTTTCCGACTCAATATCTTGCAGCAGAGCCGCGCCGGTGAGCGATTGCAGTCGCGACTCGGTATAGCGCATTGCAGCGGGCGGATCGTTGTCAATAGAGCCAAAGTTGCCGTGACCGTTGATTAGGGGATGACGCATAGAGAAGTCTTGGGCCATTCGCACTAGCGCGTCGTACACCGCTGTATCGCCGTGGGGGTGGTACTTACCTAAAACTTCGCCTACGACGCGAGCACACTTACGAAACGGCCTATCGGCGGTCAGTCCTAACTCGTGCATGGCGTACAAAATGCGCCGATGAACAGGTTTGAGACCGTCCCTAGCATCTGGGAGCGCACGGCCTACGATGACGCTCATCGCGTATTCGAGATAGGACCGAGACATCTCATTGCGCAAATCTGTAGGAACGATCCGCTCTTGAGGACTGCTCATGTGGAATACTCCAAGGAAATTTTCTGTAGAGAATAAACAACCGATAGCAGCCAACTAGATTAGCTACTAGCATCAGTTAGCTAATTTCAGTTAGCCGGACTAAAAGATCAACCGGTTGGTGATGAGTGAAACTCGTTTTCTAACGCATGCTTTTAGACCCATTCTTTTTGAGGAGTTATGTTAATGTCTTCTGCAAGGTTATAACGAAGTTCTTAGTAAGATAGGGGCTAAGCAAGCTGCTGTTTGGGCCAGTATAAGAGCCTGTAAAACAATCTGGAAAAACTAAGGGAAGCGGCCTAAATTTTGGCCACGCTGGTAGACTTCGAATCAGACTTGGAATTAATGTCAAATATGCTAATTATTCTATCATATTTCGCCCTGTTTCTACGATGAAAAACAGGGTTGGTAATTGGCTTTCTCAACACTCGTCAAACCCTTATGAAATCTCTGTTTCCTGTTTTTTATAGCTCGCTTTTTGCCGCCCACGATACGGGCTGGCGTCATCCTGAAAATGCAGGCCGTTTGACCGCTGTTGCTGACCACTTGAAAGCTGCCCAAAAGTCGACCGCAAAAGAGGATGCCTGGGCTAGCAAAGTGCGCTGGACTGAGCCTTCTCACCGAGATGTTATGGCTGCGGTTCACAAAGTACATGGTCCGACCTACGTGCGATCGCTTGAGTGCGTTTCGAGCAATGGCGGCGGTCGTATAGATAGTGACACAGTGATGAGCGCCGAAAGCTATCAGGTAGGTCTGCTGGCGGTAGCAGCTTGGTTAGACGGTGTGGACTGGGTTTGGCAGTATCAGCGTCCGGCATTTGCGCTAGTGCGGCCACCCGGACATCATGCAGAGCGCGATCGCGCTATGGGGTTTTGCCTGTTTTCTAATGCTGCGATCGCTGCCCACTACGCCCTTGATACGCTGGGCGCTCAAAAAGTCGCAGTTTTAGACTGGGACGTGCATCACGGTAACGGCACTCAGGCGCTGATTGCTGAGTATTCCCAGCTTGCCTACTGCTCCTTTCACCAGTCTCCGGCCTATCCCGGCACTGGCGCAGCAGCCGAAACGGGCCGCTGGCAAAATGTGCTGAACTTACCTCTACCACCAGGTAGCCAGATTGGCGACTATCAAACGCTTTGGCATGAGAAAGCTCAGCCATTCTTGGCGAAGTTCGAAGCCGATTTGCTGATTGTTAGTGCTGGCTACGATGCCAATCAGGCCGATCCGCTAGCCGGTATCTGCTTGCAGCCAGATGACTATGGCTGGTTTACTCAAGCGTGTCTGTCACTGACGCCCAAAGTTCTATTTGGCTTAGAAGGCGGCTACGATTATGCAACGCTAGCAAGATCTGTCGCGGCGACGATTCGGGCAGCCTGCCAGGTGCCCTCACAGGTATCGCCATGAAAAGAAAGCTGCCATATCGTCCACAGCCCTACCAGCGGCCTACTCTTTAAGGGCTGCTTTAGAGACTGCGCCATCTCTAGATAACCCTACGATTGAAGAATCCTATGCCTTCAACTACGCCCCCAGATGAGTTAGGTTCAACGACGCCTAAAACCCGTACTGGCGCAAGCTCTCTTCAGCAGGCGCAGCAGTCTAAGCTGCAAAGTCTTAAGCAAGTTCTCAACGTTCTTAGAGCCTATATCGCCACCTTTGGGCGACCTGATACAGCCCTTGATTTGCGCGCTGTTGTCGGCGCTATTGTAGCTAATTTAACGACGGTATCGGTTGATAACAGTGAGCTAGAGAAATTTATCGATGAGGCGATCGCGGCTTTTGACAGTCTTAGCCAAGACGCTAGTTTGGTTGATGTGGCCGCGCAGCTATTGGCAGAGCAAGTGTTTGTCTGGTTACGCGAACAGGGGAACGCAGTCCAAAATGTCGCGAGCGCTTATCTACAGCAATTTGCACCTACTGAGACAGCTTGGGAACAAAATCAAATACTGTCGTTATTGCAAACAATCATTGCAACGCTTAACGATGGTTCACTGAGTAAATCAGGCGGGCGATCGCTGATCAATCGGGTACTCGCTACGTTTGATATTCATCAGGCTTTGAGTCGCTGGGTCGCCCCTGAGTGGATCGCACTAGCGCAGCAGGTCGCCAGCTACGTTGACAATGGCGATATCCAGCTAGAGGTGCAGGCGATCGCCTGGTCGTATATTCAGCAGTTTAAGGCCATTTTGAGCCCTCAGCTAATTGAGCAAATTATAGAAACCGGACCGCTAAACCTAGCGCCTGCTGAAGTGCTTGCAGGTGACTTTGGTAAGTTTTCTGAGATGCTGTACTACAAGTTTCAGCTCCTAGAAGCAGATCCTGTCGTCACAAAGTTTCAAGCAGCGATCGCAGCCGACGTTCACGAAGCTGCCGCCAAATTTAAGCACAGTCAACCCGCCGTCGTTGACGTGACTACGGGTATTGAGTCCAGTGAGTTAACTATTAGCAGCCCATTTACGAGTCCCCAGTCGGACCTTCATTCAGCTCCTCAGTCAGATTCCCGATCGAGTTCTCGATGGAGTTCCTAGCAAGATTTCTAGTCAAATCCTCCGCTAGGCCTGTCCGATAGACACAGTAAATGTAGAAGGCGTTGATGAGTATAATTTGCTCATGGTCTAGTCAGAACGACTGAAGGGTGTTAGATTGCTGCGATATTGGGGCGATTGTTACGGCCTCAATCTTGCCAACCTTTGTCGTCAGAGCCTATGTGGCCACGCCAAGCAATCCTTATTGCTTATGACAAGCTGATAGAACTAAAGGTTGAACTTTGAAACGATTTGATGCTTCGCTAACGATCTTCTACAAGTTGAAAAATGGCCTTTTTTGAGAATTTCACCTCTGTTATCCGAGACAAGTGGTTGGATTATTTTCGCGCTAACCGAACCTGGCTAGAGGTGCAGATGACCACAACCTCTGTACGTACGCCTGAAGGGGGACGCCGTCCCTCCTCATTTTTGATCCTGGGCGTAGTTAACGCGCTAGAGCCCAAGCTATCTAATCTGATGGTGCCGTTCTATCAGCTCAATTCTGACGAAGATGCGCTCATTGATGTGCTAGGTCTCAACTTTGATCCAGAAGCCGTGCTAGACAACGGCGAAGTGGGCACAACCATCGATGCCTCTCCCGATGCCGACACGCCACTGCTCGGCAGCGAGCCAGCATTAGACAAAGACATAGACGCTTGGCCGCCTAGCTAGTCTTCGTACGAGACCGTGTACCCGTGATACGATTGTTTGGCAATTCACGTATACAGCGGAGATACCCATGGTAGATCGTCCTATCAAGAAGAGCGATCGCAAAGCTGCTGAGCCATCTCAATCCACAGACAACTCCTCTGGGACACCGGCAGATGCGAAGCAAACTGAAGCGTCCAAAGTTCCGCCTCCAGTAAAGAAAGCGGATCGCAAAGACGGTGGCGTCAGCAGCGAGAGCGATGGCAGTCGCGACAGACGTGACGATCGCGGCGGCAAGGGTAAAGGCAAAGGACGGGGACGGGGCAAAGATGAGGGCCCTAGAACGCCTACAAGTCCAGCATTGATGCGCGGTCCTAAGCCAACTCCGAAGGTGGATCCGCCAGAAGAGGAGCCCATCGAAGAATCTACTGGAGTCTCTGAGGTTGCGGAATCTACCGAAACCGCAGAATCTACCGAGGCCGCAGAATCTACCGAGACCACTGGATCTGCTGAAGCTGCTGAGTCCACTGAGTCCACTGAATCCACTGAATCTACAGAGGCTGCGCCAGAAGCGGTAGCGGCGGCAGCGGCAGAAGTGGCGGTAGAAGAAACAGTGGCAGAAGCACCATCAACTGAAGTGGTCCCTGAATAGCTTCTATTGCATGGCTCAAACCAATAAGTACCTTAAGAGGTCATCTTTACAGGTGACCTTTTTAGTGGCTAGCAGCCTTTTGATAACCCTTTTAATAACCCAGAAAAAATTGACAAAAAAATTCCCTAGAGCTCGGATGAGCGGCTAGGGAACTGTCAGGGTGCATCTACCAACTAACTATTCCGCTAGTGAGGTTTGTATCAGGACAAAAGCATCGAAACGCACTCAAGAAAGATCCTGCTGGTCACCGATAGAACCGATAGCTAATCTGAATGCGCCAAGCTAAGCGGCCAAGGTCATGGCTACACTTCCAGCTGCGATCGCTCCCGCTAAGCGCTGTGCCAGTCAGGATACCTTAGACTCGATAGACACACTTAGCGACCACTCACGCTACGGTAGACTAGCCTTTTGCTTCTGCCTTTCTCTTGCTCTTTCCTTTGGAGCGTATTCCCTTGAAGCTACGGTGAGCAGTCTCTAAAGAATCCAATGAAGGGAAACAAAATGAAGAAAGCAAAGGTGAAGAAAGCAAAGGCGAAGAAAGCAAAGGTATCTACTTTGAGTTACTGCTCTACTGGCACGCTGTTGTGAAGAAATCTTTTCTACTTAGCGCACTCCTACTAGGGGTGCTGTGGGGACTACCGAGCTGTAGTTCCAGGTCGACAAACCCTGATGTTGGCACAACGCAGGAAGAAACGATTGAGACTGATACTGCTAAATCAGCGGCTTCTGTTTTGCGACTGCTGTATAGCCGTACGCCTACTACTCTCAATCCACATCTGGCTAATGGATTTCAGGACTTTGAAGCCGCGCGCATTGTCTACGAACCACTGGCGACCTATCGGACAGACGGGCAGATGGTGCCCGTACTCGCTGATGTGATTCCCACAGCCGAGAACGGTGGGCTAGCCGCTGACGGTAAATCGGTAACTTGGAAGCTAAAGCCAGATATTCGCTGGTCGGATGGCAAGCCGTTTACAGCCGAAGATGTAGCTTTTACCTATAAGTTTGTCAGCGATCCGCAGGTAGCGGCAGTAACCGAAAAATATTACGAGGCTATTGAAAAAGTCGAAGTTGTCGATCCACTGACGGTAAAGGTCACGTTCAAGCAGCCTAACCCTTCTTGGGCGCTACCGTTTACCGGACAAAATGGCATGGTGCTGCCTAAGCATATCTTTGAGCCGGTGCAGGGTCAGAACGTGCGAAGCGCGCCGGCTAATCTGCAGCCAGTTGGAACCGGAGCTTATCGGTTTATTGTGATCGCAGACAACATTTGGACGTTTGCTGCCAACGAACAGTTTAGAGACGGGACTCCTGGGTTTGACTTAGTAGAATTGCAGGGCGGCGTTACCCCATATGTGGCCGCGCGGCGCGTATTGCGCGATGGAGATGCTGACTTTGCACATAACTTGCAGCTCAGCATCGCAGACCGGGTGGAGTTGGCTGGCGGTGGCGCTGGGCAGGTTGCGACTACCTTCGGGTCCTATGTTGAACGGATTATGCTCAATCCGACCGATCCCGATAAGCCGACCAAGGACGGGGAGCGCTCTAGTATGGAGAATCCGCACCCGTTTTTGAGCGATCTGCGGGTGCGTCAGGCAGTGGACTATGCGATTAATAGAGATGCGATCGCCAACGAAGTGTACGGCAATGCTGGCCAGCGAACCAACCAAATTCTACCGTTTCCAACAAAGTACGCTAATCCATCGCTCTATTACCGCCACGATCCGACTAAGGCCAACGCCCTACTAGATGAAGCTGGATGGGTCGACAGCAATAACAACGGCATCCGTGACAAAGACGGCGTAGAGATGCGCATGGTTTTTCAGACGCCGATCAATCCGGTGCGTCAACAAACTCAGGCAATGGTTAAAGACGATCTCAGTGCAGTTGGGATTGATGTCGATATTCGCCGCGTTATTGTCGATGATTTCTTTTCTGCCGATCCGGCACAAACGCGCAGTATCAATCACTTCTACGCGGACATGCAAGAGTACAATGCGGGCAGCGATACGCCAGATCCGGCAATATACATGAGCTGGTGGCTGTGCGATGAGATTGCTTCTATGAAAAATAGTTGGCAAAAGCCTAACAATGCGCGCTACTGCAATAAGGAGTACGACAAGATTTGGCAGCAGGCGAGCAAAGAGCTAGATCCGGCTAAGCGATCGCGGCTATTCCAGCAGTTAAATACGATCTTGACTAAGGATGTGGCAGTTATTCCGCTGGTAAGACGACCGGCGACCAATGGCATTAGCGATCGCATCACAGGTGTAGACTCCACGCCTTGGGATGCTAGCACCTGGGATATTAGCACGTGGGAACTAGCCGACTCGCCAGAAAAGACAGAAGAATCACCCGAGGAAGCAAGTAGAGATGTAGATAAAAATGCAAACGAGAAGACAGGCGAAGCGACAGACAAAGCGATAACTCAGGAGACAAACAAGGAAGCATCTAAAGCACCAAAAGCATCCGAAGACGAAGCGACTAGCGGTGAAAAGACGCCTTAGATGTGGCCTTCAATCTGAGCTTTTTTCCTGTTCTTTCGCATTCAGCATCAGAATCAACAGAAGGAAGCAAATGAGAAACAACAGAAACGAGAGCGCTGTTTTAGCACTCTCGCTTCTGTTGGGAAAACCCCACTATCTTATCAAGCCTATCAGGCTGTTCTATCGATTAAATGCTTCTAATTAGTACTTCAGCCTACTTCAGCTTCTACATCAATCGCCTCTTCAGTGCTAGCAACCGCTGTGCCCTCATCTTTGCCCTTTTTCAAATAGGCCATTGCCAAAGAAGACAGCTCAGTTATCAGTAATGTCGCTAGCAGGCCATCGTCTAACCAACCGATAACAGGAAAGACGTCAGGAGAGATGTCTATCGGGCTGATGAGATAGAGCGCTGTGCCAAAGATAACGGCCCAGCGCCATTTGGGATGACGCAGCGCACCGCGATACCAGTTGTAGAAAGACTCAATTAGATTGTTGTTCATGAGGGCTACCTAGATATTGTCTAAAGCTAGAGTTTGCTAAGCGATGCTAAATAACTAGTGCACCTCCAAGCACTTTTAATATCGCAAGTCTAGCGAATAGCTACGAGTGTAGATATCCCTCCATAGCAGTAAGCCGTATCATCACATCCCCCTACTCTTTGCTGTGCCACGGCCAGCGCAGGTTTAGTTTGGTACCCATCTCCGTCTTAGCCGAAAAGATTAGATAGCCAATTAACAGAGCCACGCTGCCCAAAAAGATCGCGATCTCCTGATTCATGCGGACGCCTCTACTACCCCGCTACCTGCTAGATCGAACGCGGCGTGAACAACTCGTAGTGCTTCAATTCCTCTATCTTCTGCAACCACACAGCTAATTTTAATTTCTGAGGTGGCGATCATCTGAATATTAATATCTGCGGCTGAGAGCGCCTGAAACATCACAGCCGCAATGCCAGGCCGGTGCACCATGCCGATGCCCACTACGCTGACTTTAGCGATCGCTTCATTCACGAGCACCTCGCCACAGCCCAAGTCTTCAGCCGCTGCTTGCAGCACGTCTCGCGCTAGTGTTGCCTCCGACTGGGCCACCGTACAGGCAATATCTCGAGTCATGATGCCTCTTTGCAAACGACTGCGTTGGGACTGAATAATCATGTCAACGCTAATCCCCCGATCGGCCAAAATCTGAAAGATTCGGGCAGCCAGTCCCGGCTCATCGGGAACGTAGCGGATGGCAAGCTGCGCCTGGTCTAAATCCAAAGCAGCCCCTCGAACCGATGGCAGATTCGTCAGCTCTAGGGGGGTAGCTCGATCTAGCCTGGCTGGAGAACTTACCACGTCGAAGTGGTTGCAGAGAGTAGCGATCGCTCTATTACCATCCTCTTCGGCAACCGTACAGCTCACTTTCACTTCCGAAGTCGAGATCATTTGAATATTCACGCCAGCGGCAGCCAGCGCAGAAAACATCCCTGCGGCCACCCCAGGCCGACCAATCATGCCTGCGCCCGCAATGCTAATTTTGGCAATGTTGCTAGCTGTTTGCACCTCGGCCTGATCGGTCGCTACTATTTGAGCTTGACTCGATTGGCTGCGTAAGGCGGGAGCAATATGCTCTACAACGCTTTCGGCTTGTGTGAGAATGTGCGATCGCACCGTAAACGCAACATCGTTCGAGTTGCCCTCATGAATCGACTGAATCACCAAGTCCACATTGATGTCCTGCGTCGCTAGCTCACCAAATAGCTGCGCCGCCACCCCTGGACGATCCGGCACTCGCAGCAGCGCTACCTTCGCCTGATCCGCATCAAATTCCACTGCATCTACTGGATGCGCAATCTCCAATCCCTCTAGCGCCCGAGGAAAGGGCTCTGGCGATGTCACTCGCGTTCCTGGCTCATCCGTCCAGCTCGAGCGGACCACCAGCATAATCCCGTAATTCCGAGCAATTTCCACCGCCCGCGGATGAAGTACGCTCGCGCCCAAACTCGCTAGCTCCAGCATCTCATCACAGGTGATCTCGTCCATCAGCCGCGCCTCTGGCACAACTCGCGGATCGGAGGTCAAAATCCCCGGCACGTCGGTATAGATCTCGCAGCGCTCTGCCTGCATTGCCGCCGCTAGCGCCACCGCCGAGGTATCCGATCCCCCCCGACCGAGCGTCGTGATCTCCACATCGTCTCCCTGCTCTGCTTGACCGCTAATACCTTGAAATCCGGCAACGACAATCACCTTGCCTTCCTCCAAGTGCCGCTCAAGCCGCGTCGTTTTGATATTCAAGATGCGCGCGCGCGTGTGCTCAGCCTCAGTTACAATGCCGACCTGCGCCCCGGTCAAAGAGATCGCCGCCTGCCCACGCTCATGCAAGGCCATGCTCAGCAGTGCGATTGTCACCTGCTCCCCAGTCGAGAGCAGCATATCCATTTCGCGGCGGCTAGGATTATCCGAAATTTCATTCGCTAGCTTCACCAGCACATCGGTGCTTTTGCCCATTGCCGACACCACCACAATTACCGAGTGTCCGGCCTCTACCGACCGATGAATACGCTCAGCTACCGCCTGAATTCTTTCCACACTTCCCACAGAAGTGCCACCGTACTTTTGGACAATCAGCCCCACGTTCTATCTCCTCACACCCGGCTCTATCTGTCTTTACCTGGCTTTACCTGGCTTCAAACAAAGCCACCACACAGCATAATTTTCTAACTTTACAACTTTGTAGCTTCGTAAAGTATGGCGCTTGTAAGTAGCTTTTCTACATATTGCGATCGCGCCTGATTCACTGCGTAGTTGGGTCCAATTACTCAACATCTTTATCGTACAGGTAGAGATAATTGGGAACTGTAAACATAGCAGTAGTCGGATTTTTAACGCCTCTATCAACTCCGGTGGATATAATAAATTCCCATAAAGTCATGGCCAAGTGCTGGCAAAAAGCAGATATTAAAGATATAAACTTTAGTTAAGTTACAAATTTTTTGGTTGCTAGCTATGACAGCAGTTCTACAGAACCGTTCCGTCTCCAAGTCAGCCCCGGCGGGCGTTAAAACGTCCCATCACGTTGTGATTGTCGGTGGTGGCTTTGGCGGTCTGTACGCAGCAAAAGCGCTGGGTAAAGCAGCTGTCAGCGTCACCCTTATCGACAAACGCAACTTCCACCTGTTTCAGCCCCTGCTTTATCAGGTGGCTACCGGTGGTTTGTCAGCCGGCGATATTTCATCACCGCTTCGTTCTGTCCTTAGCAAGCAAAAGAATGTGCGCGTGCTGATGGGCGAAGTTGTCGGCATTGAGTCTACAGAAAAAGAAATCCAGCTTAAAAACGGCGAGACCGTTAGCTATGATACTTTGATCGTAGCTACGGGCTCTAGCCACCACTACTTTGGTAAAGATGAGTGGTCGAGCATTGCGCCGGGCATGAAAACGATTGAAGATGCGCTAGAAGTTCGTCGGCGGATTTTTCTAGCCTTTGAAGCCGCAGAACAAGAAAGCGATCCGGATCGTCGTAAGGCGTTGCTTACCTTCTTTATTGTGGGTGGCGGGCCGACTGGCGTAGAGCTATCCGGCGCACTAGCAGAGCTAGCCTACGAGACTCTCCGCGAGGATTTCCGTAGCATTGACCCTAGCGAAACTAAGGTTGTTTTGCTTGAGGGCATGGATAGAGTACTCCCACCTTATCCGAGCGATTTGTCGGTATCAGCCAAGCGCTCTTTGGAGAAGCTAGGCGTAGAGGTTCGAACTAACACGCTGGTAACTAATATTGAAGGCGATACAGTCACGCTGAAGAATGGTGATTCTATCGAGAAAGTTCAGGCTTTTACCGTGCTTTGGGCCGCTGGAATTAAAGCTTCACCGCTTGGTAAGACCATTGCGGAGCAAACAGGCGCACAGCTAGATAGAATCGGCCGGGTTATTGTAGAGCCTGATCTCAGCGTGCCGGGATGCCCTGATATTTTCATTGCGGGTGACTTGGCTCACTATGCCCACAAGCGAGAGAATCCGCTACCTGGTACTGCGGCAACAGCGATGCAGCAGGGTGAATATCTAGCTAGTTCGATTCGACAGCGACTTGCGAGTAAGACAGTTAAAGCCTTTAACTACAAAGATAACGGCACGATGGCTGTGATTGGCCGTAACGCGGCAGTAGCAGACTTGGGCTTTACAAAGCTCTCTGGCTTCCCAGCGTGGATTATCTGGATTTTTGTTCACATCTACTATCTCGTAGAGTTCGATAACAAGCTACTAGTCATGCTTCAGTGGGGATGGCACTACTTCACTAGTCAGCGCGGTGCCCGGTTGATTACCGGTGATGATTCTATCCCAGCACTCTCAGCGCTAGTGATTGACGAAATGACGATAGGTGACAAGGTTGGAAAGAAGCCATCTGAAATGTCTGAAATGGTAGAGGCCTAATCGAATCTAGGTCTAGGAAAAGGTCACTCATTGGTAAAGATAGAAAGGCAGAAGCAGGGTTATGCCGCTTCTGCCTTTTTGCTGTCTATAGTTGGAGTTTTTCTGTATCTAAGTCTCTCTGAATTCAGCTCAATCGAATCTTCAAATTCCAATAGAGCCTACCAGCGGGCGCTGGCTCGCTTAGAGTAAGCATAGCCAGTGTAAGGCTGCACTCCGGTTGCAGGGTAGGCATCATCGTGCGGGCTGAAAATTCTGTAGGCAGCTTCTGCTAAGAAAGTAAAAACGTTGCTGAGAGTTTGGAAAAACGTCATGACCTGGTCTCCTAATTTCACAGAAATTGTTTCGCAGATTGACCGCAAGCTCAGTTCTCTACAAGCTCAGTTCTTTACCAAATATCGCGTCAAAACCGCGCTGAACAAAATCGCGCTGAAAACGATGAATGAACAGAATTGTAATGCAAGGAACTCGGGAGCTGCGTTTCATGTTGGATGCTGCTATCTTAGTAGCTGCGCTGACCGTGAAATGATGACAAGGCGTAATTCTTCACGAGTCTACAAACAGCGCAACAGAATCAGAAAACGTAGATTAAGAAATATAGACCGATAGAATCTAGACAGGTATCGGTGGGCTTATAGGGGATCGGCAAAACCGTAGGCGAAACTGTACGAGAACTATTTTGATGGAACTATTTTGACGGTAGGGAGCCTGTGGGGAATAGGGTGTTGAAGGGATTGATAACAATATTAGGCGCTCTAGCTACGGTCGCCGCTGGTGTCGGCGGATACTATATGTATCGGCTATCACTACGGCCCGAGCGCAGCAATGAGGTCAGAACGCTTTTTGCAGGCGTTACTTACGAGCGCCGTATAAGAGAGCGACCTAGGCCGCTTGTCTTGCACGTGGTGACAGTGGGCCTAACGACACCCGGTGTAGATTTTTTGGTGACGCCGTCCGTTCCGACTGACGGTCATAAGCTCTCTGCGGATACTGTGCCTGGTTTTCTATCGCAGTACGGGGTGCATGTGGCGATTAACGGCAGCTTTTTTACACCGCACTATGTCAGGTCACCGTTTAACTATTATCCTCATGTCGGTGATGGCGTTGGATCTTTAGGCGTGGCGATTTCTGATGGCGATCGCTACAACGAAGCCAAGGGTGGATGGGCAGCGCTGTGTATTGTTTCTAACCAGGATATCCGGATTACGCAGAACGACTGTCCGCCGGAGACGAAGCAAGGCATTGCAGGAGATATTCAGATTGTTAAAGACGGCCAGCTTTATGATGGATTAGCGATTTTGAAGCACAACACGGCGCTGTATCCAAGAAGCGCGATTGCTGTCAACGCAGATAATACCCAGCTCTTGATTGTGGCTATAGACGGCAGGCAGCGAGGCTACAGCGAGGGCGTCACTGTCGCTGAACTAGGCGAGATCATGATTGAACTAGGTGCCGACCGGGCCTTAAACTTTGACGGTGGCGGCTCTACTACGCTCGCCATCAGCGACTTAGCAGATCAGCCAATTGTCCTAAATGCCCCTTTTCATGCGCGAGTTCCGATGAATCTACGCCCTGTTGCCAATCATCTTGGCGTATTTGCAAAACCATTGCCTGCCGAAAAGCTCAGCCGCGAGGCCGAAGAGGAATGAGCGGCAAAGTCTATTTACTAGGAGCAGGGCCTGGCGATGTTGGCTATCTAAGTGTCGTAGGGCAAAAGCGGCTGAACCAGGCTGACGCGCTGGTGTATGACGCGCTAGTCGATAGCAGCCTGCTTCAGGAGATTTCGCCTAGGTGCGAACAGTGGCATGTGGGTAAGCGCGGCGGGCAGCCTAGCACACCACAGACAGAGATTAACCAACTGCTTGTAAGGCTGTGCAAAGCAGGAAAGCAGGTCGTGAGGCTAAAGGCGGGAGATCCTTTTATATTTGGACGAGCAGCGGCGGAAATTCAGGCGCTGCAAGCTGAAAAATGTGATTTTGAGGTAGTACCAGGGCTTTGCTCAGCGCTGGTTGCTCCTTTGCTAGCGGGCGTGCCGCTGAGCGATCCGGTTTTGAGCCGAGGCTTTGGCGTTTTTACCGCACATGATTTGGACGCGCTTGACTGGCAGGCGATCGCTCGTCTAGAAACAGTGGTGCTCATGATGGGGGGCAGGCGGTTGAGGGAGATTTGCGATCGCCTGATCAGTCATGGCAAACGCGCCGAAACGCCGATGCTAATCGTTCGCTGGGCCAGTCAGCCACAGCAGGAGATTTGGCAAGGCACTGTGCTCAGCATGGCCCAGGTTGTCGGGGCAGCTAAGCTATCACCCTGCGTTATGATCATCGGCGAAGTAGTGGGTCTGCGTCAATATCTGTCGCCACCCCCCGCAAGGGCATTGCCACTAGCGGGTAAAACGGTCGTTGTGACCCGAGCGGCTAGTCAGGCCAGTCAGTTTGGCGACATGCTGATAGCCAATGGAGCTAGGGTAGTCGATTTTCCGGCTTTAGAGATTCGCGAACCGGCCAGCTGGGAGCCGATGGATCAGGCGATCGCGGCTATCAACAGCTTCGACTGGCTTATTCTCACCTCGCCTAATGCCGTCAACTACTTTATTGATCGATTCCTACAGCAGGGTAAAGACTTGCGCGCGCTTTCCCATCTCAAAGTCGCGGTCGTCGGTCAGAAGACCAACAAGTTTCTAGTTCAGCGGGGCCTGATTGCCGACTTTGTGCCGCCAACTTTCGTCGCCGATTCGCTGGTAGAACATTTTCCTGAGAATCTTACCGGTCAAAAGCTCCTCTTCCCGCGCGTCGAAAGCGGCGGACGCGATGTCTTAGTAAAAGCCATGACCGGCAAAGGCGCTACAGTCGTAGAAGTTGCGGCTTACGAGTCGGCCTGTCCAACGACCTTGCCACCTAGCGCGGCGCAGACTCTGGCGAGTCACGAAGCAGACATTCTCACTTTTGCCAGTTCTAAAACGGTGCGCCACTTTGCGCAAATTATGGAGAAAACATTTGGGACAAACTGGCTAGATCTGCTGCAAAATGTCGACGTTGCTTCCATTGGACCGCAGACATCGCGTGACTGTCGCGAACTGCTAGGAGAGATTACTTTTGAGGCGAGTGAGCACACGTTAGAAGGCTTGATAGCGGGATTGGAACAATGGGCGAAGCTATAGAAAAGTCTAGAGAAAGGGCCCTAGAAAAGCCCACAGAGAAGCGTCGCATTATCGGTCTGACCGGCGGTATTGCTACGGGCAAGAGTACAGTGTCAGGTTATCTAAAGACTCAGCATAAGCTGCCGGTATTGGATGCGGATGTGTATGCGCGGCAGGCAGTAAAAAAAGGAGGAAAGGTTTTGAGTGCGATCGCCCATCGCTACGGCCCGTCAAGTCTTCTGCCAGACGGCACACTAAATCGCCCTGCTTTGGGTAATATCATCTTCAACAACCGCGCTGAAAAGAAATGGGTAGAACAGCAAATTCACCCGTTTGTCCGCGCTCAGTTTGAGACAGAAACAAAGGCCTTTGCGCCTGAGCAGACGCTAGTCTATTCCATTCCTCTTTTGTTTGAAGCCGACCTCACCCATCTTGTCAGCGAGATTTGGGTTGTTTTCTGCGATGCGACTCAGCAAAAACAGCGTTTAATGTCTCGCAATCAGCTTTCATCAGACGAAGCAGAGGCACGGCTTAGCGCTCAGATCAGTCTGGACAAAAAATGTCAGAAAGCCGCACATGTCTTAGACAATACTAAGAGCCGCGAACATCTCTTCGCCCAAGTTGATCGCCTCATTCATCAAACCCTATAGGGGCTTCAACCAACTCAAAATCAAGGCCATGCTTCGATCGGCCTCGAACGAGACCCACTCGCACTGATTGCATAGCGCGCCTTCTGACTCACATAAAAGCTGCAACAGTCGCTCCGATTTAGCATCTTGCAGCGTCTTTTCGGGAAGCAGTATCGCTGCGCACCCTCCGCGAGACAACAAATTGAAGCACTGTTCTGCAAACAGCTTTTCTCGCAGCAGCTGATTGCGAACTGGCTTACCGTCAACTATCGGATTCTGGTGTGCGTATAGCTCACTTCGATAGAAGTAATCCACCATATAAGCGTATCGATCTTGATAGTTCAACCAAGCCTCGGCGACTGTGAGGTCAGCTTGAGCTAGTGCCTGCTTAGAAGTTTTTAGCGTCTTTTCACTCACGCCCTGACGCTCAGCCAAATCCTGATGCTGCTGAACAAACTCTGACACAGTCGGCTTTACGCTCCCCCAGGGAGGACAGCAGGCTACGACATCGAACCCACCGCGCTGCACAACAGCACTAAAGTGATAGCCCCAGTGCAAAGGCCTTAGTGCTTTTACATCTTGCAGGCTCAGCAGACGGCGCTGAGGTTTGGCCGATAGCTGCGTTTCCCGGTAGCCTATGCCGAGCTGCTGACCCATATGACTCAGTAGTAAGGTGTCGAGCTTGCGCTGAGCCTTGCTGTCTAACGTCATAATCTCTTCACGCAGCAGCGCAGCCCTAGCGTAGGGGGGTACGGTATGTGACTTAGCTATCATCTGCGATCGCGATTGATAATGCTCTAGAGCAATATTCTTTTCGTCTAGAATAGTTTGGTAGCTATCTGCGGCCAGAGGCTGAAGTAAATTCCCTTGCAGCACGCGGCTTCCATCCGAGCGGTTCACCTGTTCAAATCGCTCTTCATCCACAGAGATAAAGCCAACTAGGGCATTACCCGACATCACGCTGAACTCTAACTCTATCAACGGCTCAATATCTACGGCAGATTGCGCTGTTGCAATCAAATGCATCAGCAGTAGAAAGTGGGCAGATTCAGCAGCCTCGGGCAAATGAGCAACGCCGTATAGCGTGTTCTTTAAAATGCCTTCTTGAATGTTCTTTAAAGCAGCATTGTTGTTTTCCGTAGTCCCTTTTCCTATTCTTTCTTTTGTTTCTTCTTCTGTTCCTTTTTTAGGACTTTCGAGGATAGCCAACTGCCATATCTTTAGCTGACTATCCTCGTTCTGTTGAATGTATCCAGTCAAAACGCTAAAAATTTCTGTCAACCGCTGGTGAAATGCCGATAGCAGCGTCCCACCGCCGCAATAAGGATCTAGAATTCGTAGCTCTGGTAGAATGTCTTGAACTAGACGGCGACAGTCTGAAGCACTAGCATCAAAAAGGAAATCGTTAAGCGTTTTATCAGACGGATGACGTATCTGGGAATGAAGGCTCTGAGAACGAGGATTCTGAGAAGAGGAGGCAGAGATATCGAGTCTGTTGAGTACCCATTGATCTAGCGCGCAATCACAAATATTTCTTGCTATCTCTGGTCTTCCAACCTCTACCGGCTCACGCCCTGTCTGTTGTCGCCAATGCTGCTCTAGCCAATAGCCCAAATCTCCTGTCATCCAGGGGTTTAACCTATCACTACTTGTCTGCTCACTAAGCCAGCCCAGTAGATTTTCGAACGCCTGGTCACGGATCGCAATAGATGGATATTTCTCTTCTAGCCAATGCGTGTGGAATAGCTGACCGATGAAAGGAACCTCGCCAATCGCCGCCTGTAAAACCAAAGGCCGCTCTAGGCTAGGTAAAGACAGGCTGCGATAGAGCGATCGCAGACACTGCGAAAAGAACAGGTCTCTCCCCTGCTGCAATGCCTCGCCAAAGCGCGTCTGTAGATACCAAGTATCACCATTTAGCCAGCCCTTTTGCTGTAGCTGTTGCAGAAAAACCAAGCGCTGCATAGTGAGTACGCTATACAGTCGGCGGTCGGCTATGAACTCAATCCCGTCCGTCCCCTGATAGAGTTCGTCAACTAGCGCTGTTAACGTCTTGTCATCCAGACTTTCAGTTATCACCGTTGGGAAAAGGGCCCGCGACTTTTTCGCCAGTCGCCGCAGCCGATACATCCACAGCGCCATTGGCTGCTTGTCTACAAACAGCGCGCTTTCAAGCGGAGACTGGCACCACAAACTTCGACACCGATCGGCGGTTGTAAAGATAGCTAGAGGAAACAAGTCGGACGGCCGTCCGGCTTCACTCGGATCTGCCGCTGCAACAGATTTTTGCTGCAGGTCCGTATAGATGTGGTGGCGCAGGCTATGGGTGAGCTGGGCTTCTGGTGCTAGCATCACCTGCCAAACGATGACCTGATCTCGCTCGGCTATAGGAACGCATGCCCCAGTTGAATGCTGCGTTGGCGCTAAGCGCGCCTTGGGCGTAGACCAGCCAAGTGTCTGCGTAAATAGCTCACTGAATTGATGCGATCGCAGCTGTTCACGCGCTACCCCAAAATCTATCCTCACATTCAGGGTCATGATCACCTTTGCACCGTATGCCTTAGCCAGAAGGTTTCGACCAGAAGGTTCCAACCAGAAGATTTCAACCGTAGATTCTAACTGTAGATTCTAACCGCGAACTTCGATCTAGCAGCAAATCTCTACACATCAGCACTCACCGAAGCCGCGTGCTGCGCAGCGTATTCTTTAAACCGATCTAAATCGGCCTGCAGAGTCGAAGTCACTACCCGGTCCACAAAAGAGCTGCTCATCATCAGCCGCGCCAAAATGGACGGCAACGCATACGAAATGCTCATCTTCACCGTGCTGCCGCCGTCTTTATGGCCATAGAAGCGAATCGCTCCTCGATTGGGCAAACCATCTACCGACTCCCACTGAATAATTTGCTCAGGAATCACACTCACGATCCGCGACAGCCAAGAAAAAGACAGTCCCCCTGTTTCCAGCTTCCATCTCGAGAGACTAGGATCCTCTTCCAATACTTCTACCGAACTAATCCACTTCATCCAGTTTGGCATCTGTGAAATATCAGACCAAAGCGCCCAAACCTCCTCTACAGGCGTTTCTACATCTACATGAACGGTATGCTCTAGCCACTTTGCCATAGGAAAACTTGTGTCGTCAGTAAAGTTCTATCAAAATTTCTATAAACGGTTTTAGATACGGTTTTGCGGGAAACTTTATAGGCAAATCCGATGCGCGGCCTCACAAAGGCCTACTTCTACCCACTGCGCCAAAAGTGCCAAAAGTGCCAAACAAAACACAGCGATATTAGGACGTTATCTATACTAAGGCGCTATCTATAGTTTAGTGGTATAGCTCATCAACAGTGCTAAAGAGTACTAAAGATAGAGGCTTATCCGCTAAGATACGCCGTAATCGCTTAATCAGATCGCTCGCAGATCGCTCGATCAGGTTACCAAGTCAGGTTGCAGAGAGTTTTGCTATGTCCATCTTGTACGTCAGTCCTGTCGGCGATGATGATAACGAAGGCAACGCTAATTTTCCGTTTGAGACCGTCACTAGGGCTCTACAGCTAGCGCGACCAGGCGATATTGTTCAGCTCGCACCGGGTCTTTACCAGGGTAGAGAACGATTTCCGCTACAGATTCCGGCTGGCGTGACGGTAGCGGGAGAGGCTACTCGCTCAGCGACCATTCAGGGCAGTGGATCGCTAGTATCCAACAGCAGTCAATCCAATAGTCGAAAGGTATCAAGCAGACAGGTGGCAGTCGTGCTAGGCGATCGCGCTCAAATCAGAGAGATCACCATCACTAATCCCCAGGGCATTGGCATCATCACTCAAACAGGCGTTGCCCTCATCGTCCGGAATCAAGTGCTAGGCTGCCAGCAGCACGGCGCGCTAGTAATGGGATCGGCCCAGCCTTTTCTCAGCGAAAATGAGTTTGTCGATAACGGTCTTAGCGGGTTAGCCATGACTGACCAGGCAAAAGGCGAGGTTCGACAAAATCAGTTCAAACGATCGGCAGAAGGAATCGCTCTGCGATCGCGCTCGGCCCCGTTGGTGATCAGCAACCAATTCGCTGACAATCGCTGCGCTATTTTAGTTGCCGACTACGCTCGCCCTGTCATTCGGCAAAATCAGGCTAGAAGCAGCCAGCAAACTGGGCTATGGGTAAAAGACAGGGCTCAACCCAATATTGGTCAGCCGCAAGATTTGGGCGACAACTGGTTTGAAGGAAAAACTTACGATATTCGCAATGATGCGATCACGCCAGTTACCACCGCAGGCAACCAGCTAAACCCAGTCAAAGTCAGAGGACAGATCGCCTATCTTTCTAGCGAAATTCCAGACGAGGCCGCCGTTCCTAGCATCCTCTTAGGCAATGTAGAACCCGTTGATTTTCCCCCAGTACCCACCAAACCTGAATCAGATAGCACCCTTAGCTTAGACAGTCGGTTTAACGATCTAGTTGGCCACTGGTCTGCTCCTTTTGTCGAGACCTTAGCCGATAAAGGACTGGTCAAAGGCTTTCTTGACGGCACGTTCAAACCTGACAGACAGGTTACCCGCGCTGAATTCGCCGCGCTAATCGCCGCCGCTTTTGTCGATGTTGATCCTATCCGCCCCGGTCAGATATTCCCAGATGTTGCAGCAGACTTCTGGGCAGCCAAAGCGATTCGGCAGGCCCAAATGCAAGGCTTCATCTCTGGGTTTCCCGATGGCTCTTTTCGACCTAATGCTCCGCTGACTAGAGTGCAGGCAATTGTGGCGCTTGTCAGCGGGATTAAGCTAGGCGACGGTCGCTCGGAAGCGCTGTTGGTATACACCGACAGGGCACAAATTCCTAGCTACGCCATCGAACCGGTCGCCGCTGCCACCGAACGTCAGCTGGTCATCAACTACCCAGATCCTCACATTCTGCGTCCGCTGGTGCCCATCACCCGCGCTGAGACCACAGCGCTCGTTCACCAAGCCTTCGTCGCTACCAACAAGACGCCTCGAATTGTTTCTCCGTTCATTCCTGATGTCGACACTGCTAGTTTCACCGATCTATCTGCTCGACACTGGGCCATCGACTATATTGAACCGTTGGTGCAACAAGGCTGGCTTAGCGGCTTTCGCGACGGTTCCTTTCAGCCTGACTCTCCGATGACCAGGGCTCAGTTTGCGGTGCTGCTCGTAGGGGCGTTCAATCCATCTCCCAAGCACCCTGCGGTTAGCTTTCGCGACGTACCCAGTGATTTCTGGGGCGCAGCTGTCGTTCAGCAGGCCTATCGCGCTGGATTTATCTCTGGATTTCCAGATCTGACGTTCGATCCTAATTTTCCCTTGACCAAGCTTCAGGCACTGCTAGCGCTCTCTAGCGGACTCAATTTACAGCAGATGTCTCCGCCTAATCTAGATTCACTCAAGGTCTACAGCGATGCTTCGAGCGTGCCTAGCTACGCTAGAGAGGCGATCGCATCCGCCACCCAGCTCTCTTTGGTTTTCAATCACCCGATCAATACTGAACTACGTCCCAATCGCACCGCCACTCGCGCCGAAGTCTCCGCTATGGTCTACCAGGCGCTAGTTATTACCAATCGAATGATCGCTATTCCCTCTCGCTATCAAGTCTCGATCTAGCGCCTATTAGTGCCTGTGTACTGATTCAGGCCAACTCGAATAGGACCTCGACTAATGACTCAATAAAATGAGAGACTTAAACATTAACTATCTCTAATGACAAATCACTATGGCTGAAATGCAATTTTCTCGCGGAGTCAAAGAGGACGTTGTTCCCGAAGTTCGCATCACCCGTGCCAAAGACCTTTCTGATGGCACCGCTACTTTTTACTTCGATAAGCCTAAAGCGCTCGTAGAAGAGGGTGGTGAAGTTACTGGTCTGTATATGGTTGACGAAGAAGGCGAGCTGACTACTCGCGATGTCAACGGCAAATTTGTCAATGGCGAGCCCGCTGGTATTGAAGCGGTTTTTGTCATGCGCGGCCAAGACGAATGGGATCGATTCATGCGGTTTATGGATCGCTATGCCAAGGCAAACGATCTTGGTTTGACCAAAAACGAATAGCTAGAACGAATAGCTGAGGACTGAATAGTTACTCCTGTCACATGGTTACGTCCGACTCTTTCAGCAACGTCGATCCAAGCGCTTCAGATTCAAGCACCCCGGATCTAGGCACTCCGGATCTAACTTCAGAGCAGCCTCATGCCGACGGGGCGACGCTAGTAGCCGTAGGCTGTGCCATTCTTACGGTCAGTGACACTCGCACGCCCGAGACAGACACCAGCGGTCAGCTTATGCGATCGCAGCTGACCGCCGCTGGTCACCAGATCAATCACTATCAAATTATCAAAGACGAGCCGCTGCAAATTTCGGCGCTGGTCAGGGCTTTAGCCAAACGCGCCGACGTTCAAGCTATTTTGCTCAACGGGGGCACAGGCATTGCGCCTCGCGATACGACCTACGATGCGATCGCTGCGCTTTTAGACAAAACCCTTCCCGGCTTCGGTGAAATTTTCCGTCAGCTCAGCTACACAGAAATTGGCTCACGTGCGATCGCCTCACGCGCCGTAGCCGGTATCACCAACGCAACGCTAGTCTTCTCCGTTCCTGGCTCTAGCAAAGCCGTCAAACTCGCCTTAGAAGCCCTAATTCTCCCAGAGCTGAGACACCTGACGACGTTGCTTTAGCAGAACTTTGCAACAGAACTTTAGACCCAGCAAAGTCCTGTCAGTCATCTCTATTCAGAAACAGCTTTCGGTAAACCGTCTGTTCTTTTCGGTAAACCGTATAGCCTAAAGCGACCGTACATGGGGAGTTCGGTGTATTTTCTACACCTGACACCTACAAACCAAAATGCGATTATATATCTGTAAGCAAAAGGCGCGTCACCTGCTCTACTTCACCTAATTCGCCTTTTAGCCTCCAATCTGACATTCATCTGGTTTAAAGGGACCATCTAGAGAAAACAGAAATGAAAAAACAGAAAAGCAACACTATCACATCCGCTCTATATAGCTGGTACCGTAAGGCGCTTAGACATACAAAATACCGCTGGGTTGTCATTTTTGGAACACTGTTTTATCTAGTTAATCCTTTCGACTTCTCTCCAGACGTTCTTCCTATCATTGGCTGGATTGACGATGGACTCATTGTCAGCCTCCTAGTTACTGAAGTTAGCCAGATTCTTTCTACAGAACTAAAGCGTAAGAGTCTCTTCAGTAGAAAAGCTCAAACTGAAGTCGAGACCGTTATCGACACCGAGAACGTTAAAACCATCAACGTCGAAGCCGTTTCAGTTAGCTGATTTTCTACTTTCTTATCTGCTCTCGATAAATTCACTAGCTTTACATCTGAATTTCAAGCTGTCACCAAAAACTCAACTCCAGTCACATAGGAAAAAATCCATGACATACATGCCCGAAACAAACTTATCGACCGCAACGCTCGATACTGAAACAGCCGCTAACCCATCCACGGCTCAAAAGCTGAAAACACTTGTTCAAGAAGGCACAGCACGCACCCAGCGGATCGCTAGCATCCTACGTCACGCCTTCAGTGAGACCCGCGAAGAGTTTCGAGCAGGGAGCAGCGTTATTAGCCCTCTAGCCAAAGAGGTCACTACTGAAGCTGTCTACACCTTCAAAAATAGAAGTCAGCAGGCCGCCGAAACTGTCAATCAGGCCTGGCAAGACGAAGCAGACGCGCCAGACAGAACCGAGCGACTCATCAGCCTAATCAAGAACCTGGCGCAGAAATCGAAAACGACGCTAGTTCCAACTGTGGAGAAACAGGCTAAACAGCAAGCGACTAAGTTAGATGAAGTGCTCAATAATCGCTACGGCAGCCGGTACACAACCTTGAGAGATCGCTTCGAGCTAGTGCGTAGCTGGATCTTTGCGGGCACAGCCGTTAAACCACAAGCTGCTAAATCACAGACTACCGAGCCAGATACCGCCGCTAGCCAGCCTTCGGTCGTAATCGAAGTAGACAGCGAAACGATCAAATAGACTAAGCCTATTTTCTTTTTAGTTTTCTCACACACCCTAGAGCCCACTCAAATCAGCATTCATGTGCTTTGAGTGGGTTCTTTTCTTTTTCTCTCAACAGCTTTTCCTCAATAGTTTTTCATTCAATAGCTCTTCAACAACAGCTCTTCAACAACAGCTCTTCAGCAACAGCTTTTCAACAAGTTTTTCGACCCAGAGCGTATTACTTTTTCTAGCCAAACTGTTTCTTGGCATCTTGATAGACAGTTTCAGTAATCTCAGAGAGATCTCTTTCGCGCGCAAACTTTTCGATTTTCTTGCGAGCCGCAGGTCTCACGAAGAAGGGAATCTCTTTCAGCAAATTTTCTGCTTCTGCTGTCCACCGTAACGAATTAGCCATAGTCGTCAACCGCTCCTGTAGCTGCTGTAATGTTGCTAGCAAAGGACTAGGTCCAGCACTAGCTTTACTCAACATAGCTTACAGCGCTTTTTTAGGTCTTTTTTACAGATAATTTGTAGACAGATTGTTTTTTAGCTCTGTCTTACTGAGAGCGTAGTAACAACAACTGAATTATCAGTATTGCTAGCCTGGTCTGTATTTTCAACAGCTAACCAGTTTTTATTTTCTGCCAGCATAGCAGCAGCAGCAGCTTCGGGCACCGGCTTTGAAAAGTAATAGCCCTGTCCAAAGTTACAGTTGAGGTCCTGTAATTTCCGAAGCTGAGTAGCCGTTTCAATCCCCTCTGCAATCACGTCCATCTTTAGCTGATGGCCTAGCGAAATGATTGTCTTTACGATTTCGCCATCTTCGCTAGATGCCTCTTCCATACGTCCTACGAAAGACTGATCTACCTTCAGCGTATCTGTCGGCAGCTGATGTAAATAGCTCAGTGACGAATACCCTGTCCCAAAATCATCTAGGCTTAGCTGTAAGTTCAATGACTTTAGCCGCACCAATTGAGCGATCGCACCATTGACATCTTCCATCGCAGCGGTTTCTGTCAGCTCCAGCTTTAAACACTCGCTATTGAGCTTTGTCTTCTCTAAAATGCCAGCAACTTCTTCAGTCAGATGCTCTTGATTAAACTGCTTTGTTGATAAATTTACGCTCACTGTCAGCGCTTTAGTCCAGGGAAAGCGCTGCTGCCAGTCGTACATCTGCGCGCAAGCCTCTTCCAAAATCCAGCGACCTAGTGGCACAATCAGTCCGGTCGCTTCCGCAGCGGGAATAAAAGAGGCGGGCGAGACAAATCCCTGCACCGGATGCTGCCAGCGTACCAGCGCTTCAAACCCAGCGAGCTTACCCGTTTGTAATATGATAATTGGCTGGTAGTACAGCAGAAACTCTTGATTATCGATAGCAGTACGCAGCTCACCCTCTAGCTGAAAGCGTTTGATTGCCTCTGCCCGCATACCCAAATCAAAAATCTCGTAGTGCTCTTTGCCTAGGGCCCTAGCTCTAGACATCGCCCTGTGGGCATCTTGCATGAGTGTCTCGGCCTGGTCAATCTGGCCTGGCTGGCTAAGGGCAATGCCAATGCTAAAACTAGTTGTGACCGAACGTTGTTCTATCTCAAAGGGCTCAGCCAAACGGTTGTACAGTGCGTCGGCTGTCTTGATCGCCTGCGTCGCTTCTGTCAGATGCGTCAACATCACGGCAAACTCATCTCCCCCTATCCTAGCAGCGCTAGTATGTGGCGGTAGACTCTCTTGAATGCGCTCTGCCGCCTGCATCAACAGCTGATCGCCAAACTGATGCCCAAAGCTTTCATTGATTGCCTTGAAATGGTCTAGGTCTAACAACAAAACAGCACAAGCCGTGGGAATATCTGCTTGATCGCTATGGGCCAGGGCTCGCTTTAGCTGTCTGACCAATAGAGCGCGGTTGGGTAGCCCAGTGAGCAGGTCGTAAAAAGACTGATGGAATACCTGATAGGTAATTAGCGTACCGCTGGCAAGGAGTAGCCCAAGTAAAGGCGCGGCGAAAGGAACCCAGCCAGCGAATGTAAACGCGACCAGACAGAGTCCGCCAAGACCAATTGCGCTAGCGATCAGGGTAGCGCCTAGCAGTAAAGAGCGTTTCATCCGCCAGACTAAAAAGCCGCCAGCTAATGACCAGAGCCAAATCCATCCAATTTCTATTCGGTTAGGCAAGTACCAAAAGAGCGGTTCGGCGTCTAAAACACTGCTTAAGAGATGGCTGACCATCTGGGCATGAACCGATACGCCTGCCATCACGTGCTCGTTGTCTTCTGTTGAGCTGTAAGGCGTATAGAAAAAGTCTTTTTGGCTGGGCGCTGTGACGCCGATCAAAACGGCCTTATCTTCGATCCAAGCAGGATCTACTCTATTCGCTAAAACATCAGTAAGTGTGACTGTACGGGCAGCGGTGCTCGCTGAGCGGTAGTCTAACAGCAGCTGATAGCTGGTAGCATCTATGTTGTCGTATCCGCCTGAATCTGGCATGAGCGTAGCGAATTCCGTTGTGCCAATAGAAAGGGCACGTTCATCGACGCTCAGCGGATACGCCTCAACGCCTAAGTACTGGAGACTTAGGCGCAGGGCAAAAGAATATAGCCGCTCTTCGCCTAGCGCTGCATACAGCAAACTGCGGCGCAAAATGCCATCTGGATCGATAATGAAGTCGTTGAAGCCAACTTGCTCTGGCGCGATCGCAGACGGTGGCGGAATATTATCATCCTCACTAATCCCCAATCCTTCAATCGCAACGATCTCAGGCGATTGAAGCCTCTCAGCAAGCGCTTCGTACCCCTCTCCCTGAGGAATATCGCGATAGATGTCTAAGCCGATAGCCCTGGGACTATGGCTTTGCAGCTTGGCTAGTAGCGTTGCAATTGTTTGGTCAGAAAGTGGCCATTCCTGCTGGGTACGAATGTCTTCCTCTGTCACCTCTACAACTAAAAGACGAGCGTCGGGGCTTTGGTCCGGCTGCAATCTGGTCATGTAGTCGAAAGTGATTAGCTCCAAAAGTTGGAGGCCGCCTATCTGCCGCAAAGACACTAATAGGGCCGCGATAATAATGCTAACTAGCCAATAAGGCTGAGCCTGCATACGCTTGACAAGGTTATTAGTTACAGACAAGGCCCCTCCTCATCAGAGGTTGAAAGCATTTTTCTCTTCTTCTAGCGACAGGTTCCTAGCTACGGTTCCAGTTGCGGTCTCTAGCTACAGGATGCCCGCCTGACGTCTGTTCGGATCAGGCTTTAGGCGGATGACAAGGTAGCGGTTAGCTATATATTTTACAGCCCACATAGGCGTATTGCTTTACGGTGGCCATTGACTGTAGAGGCGATCGCTGGTGAGAATGGAAAGGAAACAATTCTTAAGGATAGGAATTATGGCCAGCATTCAGCCAACTAAGGTGCCCAACATGGAGCGGCCCAAAAAAGGATTTAACCACTACGCAGAGCAGCTAAATGGTAGGGCCGCCATGGTTGGATTCGCGGCGCTAGTGATTATCGAGCTACTGACCGGCAAGGGGCTGCTAACTTTAATCGGGCTGAAGTAGAAAATCGAGTAGCCGTACTTAGGTAATCAGGGGCAATCAGAGGCGATCAGACGACAAGCAGACAAAACACAGCGAAACACAGTGTGTATAGGGTCAGCCTGAAGAACAAGCGAGCGATGATTCTTGTTCTCTAGGCACTTTGATGTCTTACTTGCTGTCGGGGCTGATAGTCGCTTAAACGCTGCTGATAGTCTCTTAAACGCTTTTAAGTGATGCGTAATGACAATCGCTAGCAGCTAGGCTTCTTCTGCTTCGATTTTGGCGCGAGACTCACCCCAGTAAGCGCTGTAGGTCCATTCTTCTTTGGACCCTTTATCAACAGTTTTCCAACGGTAGATAACGCCTTTATTGGGATCTATGCCAACTTCTAAAAGCTTGGCGCCCATGTAGTATTCGGTTTGTTTGAGGGTGCGATCGCGAATAAAAGCACTTTCTCGTTTCGAGATCATTTTAGAAATGTGGGCCTGAGTTGGTTTCGCCATAATCCAGATTCATTGCAGTCATCGATTTCTGTATATTATGCATTTTAAGCAAGCAGGAAGATAGAGACGTGCGGCGATCGCATTTTTTGAGACGGATTTTGGCGCCAGGCATAGGTGGCGTGGCATCAGCGCTATCTTTGCCGGCGCTAACTACAGGGTGCCAGGTCTCCCCAGAAATTGGACAAGAGCCTACGGAAACAGGGTCTGTGCAAACAGAGCCTGCGCAAAATGCTACGCAGAGTCCTGCACAATCAAAGACAGCCGAACTCTCTACTCCAGATGAGTCAGCCCCCAAGACTAATGAGGTCTGGAAAGTTGCGATCGCGCCTGAAAGGCGGCCTTTTGCAACGGAAGAGAACGGGCAGCTAGTCGGCTTTGACGTAGATCTAATCAAAGCAATTAGCAAGATTTGCGGAGCAACAGCACAAATACAAGCTCAGCCGTTCGATGCGCTCACCCCAATGCTGCAAGCAAAACAAATCGATATGGGGCTTGGCGCTGTGGCTATTACCAAGCAGCTATCCAACAGCATTGTGTTTTCCGATCCTTATTTTGGCTCTGGAGTAGCGATCATAACGACCGCACAAAACCCAACGATCAAAACTCTAAAATCGCTGCAGGAGAAAGCGATCGCCGTTGAGCTCGATACAATGGGCGCTCAGCTAGCAAGCGACATTCTAGGCTCGCAAATCTTGACCTACGACCAAAGCAGTGAGGTCCTCGCAGCAGTCGAAGCCGGCAAGGCTGACGCAGCGCTAGTGGCCCTTCCTATATTGTTAGATGCCCTCAACACAGGAGCGGTTTCGCAGCTTCAACAGAAGGGTCGTCTCTTGGCAATGCAAGATTTTGGCATTGTTTTTTGTGTGAGCGATGATGGGGACACAGCTGAGCGAATAAATACTATCAATAGGGCGCTCACAACTCTCGAAGCAGAAGGAACGCTCAATGAGCTCTATCAGCGCTGGTTAGGGATTAGCCTGTGATAGGTGCTGTTATCTTCGCTATTGCCTTCGCTGTTATTTGTTCTCAGAGGGACCATTCTAAGTGAATGCCAACTCGACTATCTCCATTGTCCGGCGTACTTTGCCACTCAAAATCTGTTGAAATCCGCATATCTGATGTGATGGCATAGCCTAGATTCACCTGAGTAATGTTAAGGCTCTCACTGTCACCTACAATCCAGGATTGATCGACCGTCAGGTCAGCCGCGCCCGTACGAGAAGGCACAAAGCGAGCGCGTAAACCCACATGAGCGCCATCTACTTGGTAGTCACTGCCCGATTTGGCATAGCGATAGCCCACGATAGGCGAGAGGTTGAAGTAACTGCCTAGTGGAAAAACGTAGTAGCGCAAATCCACGCCATAGGCCGTGCGATCGCCTCTGAAGTTTTGCTGATAATCAGCACTGACCGTTAGCGGCAGCTGAGCCACAAACGCATCATCTACACCGACAATAAAGCCGCCTGTACCATCAGAAGAAGGAAAGAAGGTATAGCCTGCCTGAATCCGGGTGGTAAAGCTCGGATCGTTACGGATATCGGCTCGCACATCAGGCACAGACTCTAGCCAGCGCTGCAATACTGGGCTCTGCTCAACAGCTTCGGGCGGTAGGCTGATCGGGCTTGTGATCGCATCATTTGTAGGCTCGGCTGCAGATTCGACTGTAGATTCCTCTGGTTGAGCCACAGCAGATGCTGTCACACTCAGCCATAACAGCCCAGTAAATGAAAGCCCAGCAAATGAACAGCAAAAAAATTGTCTCATAGCCATAGATTATCCCGATTGGCTACTCAAAAGTCAGCTCTAACTCGTACAGCGCCTACATAGCGCACAGGCAGTCTTGCACAGGCAGACTATAGATAATTCAACGGGTCGACCGGCTCTCCGGCACGTCGCACTTCAAAATGAAGATGCGGCCCAGTAGAAAGGCCCGTCGACCCAATCGCGGCAATCGTCTCACCTTTTCTCACTGTGTCACCTTCAGAAGCATACAGCCGACTTGCATGGCCATAAAGCGTCGTTATGTTATCCCCATGGTCCAAAATAACGGCGTTGCCATAGCCACCGTACCAGCCAGCGAAGATAACAATACCAGTTTCCGCAGCGCGAATAGGCGTACCGGTCGCTGCGCCAAAGTCTGTTCCGGCGTGAAAACGGCTATAGCCTAGCACCGGATGAAAGCGACTGCCAAAGTTGCTTGTAATCGGGCCGTCGGTAGGCTTGAGCATTTTCCCTGAGGTTCTAGCGGCTCGCAGAGCTTCTTCTCTGGCGATCTTTTCATCAGCCGCTCCGCTAGCAGCAACCCGCTCCAAAATGAGCGCTGTGATTTCGTCAGAATCTGTCTCTAGCTGATTGATAGCAGCGGCGAGAGCCCCTCGATTTTCCTGCAGGCGACTCATCAAATCAGTCTGCTGCTGAGCTTGAGCGGTGTACTGATCGCGGCTAACCAGTAGCTGCTGACGCAAGAGTGCGATCGCGTTTTTCTGCTGTTCAATTCCCTGCTGCTGAGCCACTAGCCCGACGGACTGATCCTCCAAACCCGCTAGCGTAACGCGGTCAGCCTCATACACCTGCTTGAGCCGATAGCGCCTGTCTAGAAAGTCGTTGAGGTTTTGGCTTTGTAGCAGCAACGCCCAGCCTGCGGAGCCCTGCTGCCTTTGCATAAATTGCAGCCGTCCGACCACCGCCATCCGCGCACTTTCATAAGTCTGCTGATTGGTTTCTAAATCGGCTTCTAGCTGAGCGAGTCGGCGCTCTGCTTCCGCTAGCTGATACTCAGTATTGGTAATCCAAGCATCGGTACTCTGAATTGTTTTAGACAAGTCGCGCAGGCTTTCGTTCGCCTGGTCTTCAGCCTTTTGATAGCGCTGATCGGTTTCACTGTAGGCTTCTCGCTGCTGATCGAGCTGATCGCGCTGTTGCTGCAAGTCTTCTATCGAGGTGTTGGAAGTGCTAGAGACCGGAGACTGGGCCTGTACAGCCTGATTTAGCAGCGAAGACAAACCGCCAAAGGCTAGAAGTAGCAATAGTGCTAACGTCAGGAAGAGGATGCTTAAGAAACGCCGAAGATGCCAAATCTTTTGCGATCGCTCGTACCGTAAAACCATCATCCAATCACCGCGATCGTCTAGAGGCCAGCTAGGCAAGAAGTATCTAGGCAAAAATAGCTAGGCAGAAACAGCTAGAGAGAAACCAATAAAGCCGCTATACCAAAGCCAAAGATAATTAGGCCAAAAAGTTTGCTCGAAAAGCGGTTAAACCGTGCTAGTCGCTGCGGCGTCAATCGCCCCCGTAGATAGGCCGCCCCTGATACTAGCACTAGCCACCACAGCAGCGAGCCCGAGAATACGCCAAACACCAGGGTGATCGATTGCAGATAGTCGCTTTGCGTAATACCGAGACCTGCAAAGATAGCAATGAAGGAAAGAATGGTCGCCGGGTTCGTGAGCGTCAGAGCGAGCGTAGTGGTGTAGGCAGCTAAGGTATCTTTAGCAGACGCAGAGGGAGAAGCGGATGGGAGTGAAGAAGAGGAGGAAAGCGTATCGGACTGGGCATCTAAGAGGGCAGAAGGGCCAGCGGAGAAAGCAGAGGAGAAAGCAGTTTTTAGCCCCAGATAGCAGAGAAAAAGGCCACCAATAGCCTGTAAACAGAGAGTATTAGAGACCAGCAAGTCGGCAAAAGCGCTGAGGCCAAAGGCGGCGACCATTACGTAACAGGCGTCGGCAGTTGCTGCGCCGCAGCCGGAGGCGAGCCCAATCTGGCGGCCTTGAGCCAGCGTACGGCGGATACACAACAGGCCGATAGGACCGACAGGAGCAGCGATCGCGAGCCCCATCAAAATTCCTTTACCCAAGACAAAAAGCATCCGAGATTATTCCTCCTCAATAGGTAAAACCGTTGTTTCCTTAACTGTTCGCAGTGAGATCGTCGTCCGCGTCTGCACAATGCCTGCTAATGACTTGATTTCTTCACTTAGCAGGTGCTCTAGCTCAGTCGTAGACTGACAGCAAACCTTGAGTAGATAGTCGCCTTCGCCCACGGTGTGGTGGCAGGACTGAACAGCGCAGCTAGCCTGCACATAGTCCAGAAATGCCTGGCGATGCTGGGGATGACTGAGCGTGACGCTGACAAAAGCGGTTAGACCAAACCCCACTGACTCAGGGTCTATCTGCGCGGCGTAGCCTTTGATGATGCCTGCTCGCTCTAAACGACGAACCCGATCGGCGATCGCAGGTGCGGACACCCCAAACTCGTCAGCAAGCGCTGTCCATTTCACTCGTCCTTGCGCCATCAAAACGGCTAGCAGCTTTCTATCGAGGGAATCTATGTTCATAATTCATGCCGACAAAATATATCGACAAAAGCTTATCTAAACTGTCATGACTCTAAGACAACTTATAAGTTAGCTTATAAAACAATATTTTATATCAAATCTAGCTTACAAAACAATGAAAGTTTTTCTCAATACCTTGTTTTACAAGCTAATGGCAAAACCATTGACCACATGATTTACTGAGATGGGTTCTTGACTCGCATAAACAGAGAAAAAATAAGAGACATCTTTAAACACACACTTTTCACAAGTCAGGCCTCAAAAGATAGTCAAGGCTACAGCGACATCGATTGTCTTGGCTCAGTATCTACCTAAGTCTTTCAGCTTCTTATGATTCGCCCTCTCACAATCGATTCCCGCACCAGCGAACTTCTTGCCAGCCCGCTTTCTCTCGAATTTCCTAGCATCGAGTTTCTCAACGCGGCGCTTGAGCGTATGGATATTCCAGCAGACTGGATTGGCATCCGCGCAATGCAGGAGACTAGCAGCTACAGAATGATGCGAGACGGCCATCCGCAGCAAAACGAACGAACCTTAAGCCGAGGCGCAATGGTAGAAGTTCTTGCCCAAGGGCAGTTCGGCTATAGTGCAACTCATCGGCTGACGATCGAGTCACTGTGTCAGGCGGCTCAGCACGCCTATGAGCAGGCGATCGCCGCTAGCCAATGGGCCATACATCGCTTTACCGATGCGGTACGACCACCGGTGACCGGCAGCTACACATCGCCCTGTCAGCAGCCTTTTGACAGCCTTGGCGTCGGCGAAATCAACACGCTATTAAGGCAGCTATGCGATCGCCTTAGGGTCTCTGATAACATTGTGCGCACCAGTGCGATCGCTAGAATGCACGAGGTTGACACCTGGTTTGTCAGCAGCAACGGCTCCCAGATATCCCAGCAGCTACACATGATTGAGAGCCATTTAGGTGCGATCGCCCAGGCCCCAGGCGTTACCCAATCGCGCACAGATAACGGCTATCTAGCGCACAGCTATCAGGGTGGCTGGGAGCGATTTGCCGACCCTACGCTGTTAGACAGGGCTACCCAGATTGGTCAGCAGGCAGTCGAGCTATTGGCCGCCCCCAACTGCCCTGATGAGACGACCACGCTCGTACTTGCGCCCGATCAAATGATGCTCCAGCTACATGAGAGCGTAGGCCACCCACTAGAGCTAGATAGAATCCTAGGCGACGAGCGTAACTACGCAGGCGGCAGTTTTGTGCAGCCTCAAGACTTTGGTCAGCTCATATATGGCTCGCCGCTAATGAATGTGACCTTTGACAGCACCATAGCAGGTGAACTAGCTAGCTACCCGTTTGACGACACGGGCACGCCCGCTCAAAAGCGGTATCTAATCAAAGCGGGCATATTGCAGCGGGGGCTCGGCGGCCTAGAAAGTCAGACTCGGCTGAACGTCCCCGGTGTTGCCTGCACCCGCGCCTGCAGCTGGAACCGTCCCGCTATCGACCGAATGGCTAACATCAACTTAGAACCTGGAGAAACCGATTTCGATCAAATGATCGGCGGCATCGAAAACGGCATCTATATGGAATCAAACCGCTCTTGGTCAATTGACGATCAGCGTCATAAGTTTCAGTTTGGCTGCGAATATGCCCGCAAAATTGAAAACGGTCAGCTAACAACCGTTCTCAAAAATCCTAACTACCGATCGACTACCCCCCAATTTTGGCGAAACCTAAAGGAAGTCGGCGATCGTCAAACCCTGAAAACTTATGGCACACCCTACTGTGGCAAGGGTGAGCCCAACCAGCTAATCCGCGTCGGTCACGCCTCACCAGCCTGCACTTTCAAAGATATTGAAGTTTTTGGAGGCGTCGACTCATGAGCTTACAGGACACAGAACTATCACCCAGATCTAGCACCTCGTCGGTTAGCAGCAGCGCTGTTCACACATCTCCACCAAAAAGTTCCAACGAAGCGGCCTTCTATGAGCTGGTGAACGCCATCAGACAGACGGTGAAAGCGCGGCCTAGCCTACATTTCACGGTTTCGCTGACGGGAGAAGAAAGTCAGTTCACCCGGTTCAACCGAGCTAAGGTTAGGCAAACAGGATACGTATGCGATGGACGCATTAGGCTAACCCTGATGGCTGAGTCTTGCACGCAGCCTACGCGCCAGGACGTTAATCAGAACGTTAATCAGGGCGTTAGTAAAGCCACTGACACCAAAGTGGAAGAAGAAGGTAGGAAGAAGGCAAGGAAAGTAGAAAATGACAGACGAACCGCGGCTATCACTCTTCCTTTTACTGGCAGCTTTGCCGAAGATTGGGCGTTGCTACAGCCCGCTCTGACAAATCTACAGAGAGAACTGCCGCTGCTACCGGTCGATCCTTACTGCGTTCTGCCAGGTGTTCCGCCAGGCATTCTACAAAAGGCTTTAGCAGAGGCTCCGACAGAGGCTTCAACAGATAAGAGCTCAATAATCTCTAGAGGTAGCGTTCAGCCTGACACTCAGACCCGCGAAATCTTCCGCAATGTCTCTAGCGATCGGCTATTGTCCGGGTCAGCTTTAGCATATAAAGTGCTTTCGCCTGTTAGGTCCTTAGACTTTGCAGGACTCTACGCGGGTGGAATCTCCTACCGAGCCTACGCGGACTCTGAGGGTAAACGCCACTGGTTTGAAGCCCCTACGTTCACGCTTGACTATTCGCTATTCGGCGATCGCCCTAATCAGGCGGTAAAAAGTACGATAGCAGGTCGGCGGTGGCAGCAAGATAGCTACACAAAAAGCGTTGCCGCCGCCGAACAGCAGCTAGCACTCCTATCGCGCCCGGTTCGCCACGTTCCAAAAGGCACCTACCGAACCTATCTAGCCCCGGCTGCGGTTGCCGATCTGATGGATACGCTTGTTTGGGGTGGCGGATTGGGAGAATCAGCGCTACGTCAGGGCAACAGCGCTTTTGGCAAGCTAGAGAGCGGAGAAGCTATGCTTTCTAAGCTCTTCTCCCTAGAAGAAAACTTTAAAAGAGTAGGAATTCCTCGATTTAACAGCAGTGGTGAGATTGCTCCGGTTCGTCTGCCTATTATTCAATCGGGCCGCTGGGTCAATTCGCTCATCAACAGCCGTAGCGCGAAAGAATACAACAAGATTAGCAATGGAGCTAATAAGCAAGAAGCGATGCGAGCACCGGCTGTTGCCCCAGGAACGCTCAAAGAGACCGAGATTCTAGCTCAGCTAGGAACAGGGCTGTACCTCTCTAACTTGCACTACCTCAACTGGAGCGATCTGAGCGCAGGTCGAGTTACAGGGATGACGCGCTATGCCTGTTTTTGGGTAGAAGAGGGTGAAATCGTTGCCCCGATAGATAATTTACGCTTTGACGATGATCTCTATCGCTTCTTAGGCGAGGGCCTGTTAGGTCTAGGCGATCGGCAAACGTTTGTTCCTTCTGTAGGCACATACAATCAGCGATCGCTTGGTGGCATGTGGGTACCCGGTATGCTGATAGACCAGTTTCGATATACGCTCTAGGCATTCTCTCTACATTCGTCTTCTGACTGTTCACCCTGCCTACCTGTTTGCCCAATTGCTATGGATTCTGAACAGCGACTGTCTATTTCTGTAAATAGCGTTTTCATTGTGTTTGCGGCGATCACAGCTGCGATTATCGGCTGGCAGCTCAGAGGTCTGCTGTTGCTCGTGATGGTATCTGTTGTCCTGGCCTGCTCTATTTCACCTATCGTTAGCTGGGCAGAGCAATATCGCGTTCCGCGCTGGCTAGGTGCACTGCTAACCTACATCGCCATTATTAGTACGCTGGTGGGCGTCATCTTGCTAATCGGTCCGACGGTACTCGAACAAATTCAGCTTCTAGTGCGACAGCTCCCTTTACTACTGCGCAAAGTAATCACCCAGGCAGAAAGTAGGGCTCTGGCCTTCAACAACTCTCGCCCTGACTTCACCACACAGGTATTCGATCAGCTAGACGTGCAGGCGATCGCAGCTTGGGCCGTGCGATCTACCCGTCAAGTCGCATTGCGCTCTTTTAGCGTCACTACCGATATTTTGGGTACTTTATTCAGCCTAGTGCTGGCCATTTTTATCTCCGGCTATATGCTTGCCGACAGCAAAACGCTGACTACTAATCTGGTTCGGCTTTTACCCGAGCCTTGGGACCAAAGGGTCAACCAGCAGATGCCAGAAATAGGCAGCCGCATCGGGGGCTATATTCGCGGGCGGCTGATTGTGTCTGCTACACTCTCAATCATTACAGGTATTGGGCTGAGCTTTTTAGGGCTTAAAGACTTTGCGATTGGCTTGGGCGCGATCGCTGGAGTCACCAATCTCATTCCCTTTTTGGGTCCTATATTAGGCGCTATTCCAGCGCTTGTGGTCGCCATTTCCCAGGGCGGTTGGCTATTTCTTTGGATCGTTCTTTTCTACGTTGTTATTCAGAACATCGAAACCTATCTGCTCGATCCGCTGCTCGTCGGCTCGTCGGTAGGCGTTCATCCGCTCTATCAGCTACTAGCTGTGTTAGGCGGCACTCAGGTGCTAGGCGTTGTAGGGGCGCTCTTCGTGCCGCCGTGGGTTGCGGGCGGCGCGGTTTTACTCGAAGAGCTATATCTACAGCCGAAGCAAAAGAAAATTCAGCTAGAACTTCTCAGCCAGAAAGCGCCACAACTCTCCTGATCGTCGAGCTTTCATGCTGAAAGAGCACCCTATAGCCCAACTTAGCTAGAGCGTTCACCACAGCAGCATTGACAGTCTTGCACTTAGGACCTAATGCTGAATGGTCTGTTGTGAATACATATAGCCCAACGCCTTATCTTTATGAGTATTGTTATAACTCTTAGTGTGGTGGCCGTTGCCCTGCTGCTCTTCATCGTAGAAAAATTTCCGGCTGATATTACAGCACTAGGCGTCATGGTGGCACTGGTTTTACTCAAGCAAGTGACTCCCCAAGAAGGGATTGAGGGCTTTAGCAATCCGGCTACTATCACCGTTATGGCCATGTTTATCCTAAGTGCAGGGGTCGCTAGAACCGGCGTTTTACAGCAGGCTAGCAGCTGGTTGACTCTATGGGGCGGAAAGCGGCTCAGCCAGCAAATATTTACCTTGGGTCTGATTGTAGGTCCTATGTCTGGGCTGGTAAACAACACTGCGGTCGTCTCAGTTTTCTTGCCCATTGTCGAAGACTTTTGTCAGCAGAACAAAATTTCGCCCTCCAAGCTGCTAATGCCGCTGTCGTTTGCCACTATTTTGGGCGGCATGATTACCGTCGTGGGTACGTCAACTAGCGTTTTAGCGAGCGGATTGGCAGTTGACCTGGGCTTTGAAGAGTTTTCGCTATTTCAGTTCACTCAGCTAGGGATCATCACCTTTGTAGTCGGCCTAGCCTATCTGGCCTTGGTGACACCCTGGCTCATGCCGAACCGAGAGGTAGATGACCGGGGTCTTAGCCAAAAGTATGGGATGAAGGACTACGTTAGCGAAGTTGTGATTACTCCGCGCTCTAGCCTAGTGGGAAAAACCCTTCGAGGCAGTCAGCTTCAGCGCCGGTTCGACGTTGATGTGCTAGAAATTATTCGCAACAATACGCACTTTCCTCAGCCGCTGGCAGACAAAACGCTGGCCGTTGGCGACATTTTGCTCGCGCGCGGCGGCAAACAAGACCTGCTCAAAATTCGCGAAAGTGAAGGACTCGAAATTTTGCCGGATGTGCAGTTTGGCCAAAAATCCTGGCAGGGTAGTTTTGGCGAGGAAGAAGGAATTGCAGAGGCGCTGGTTATTGCTAACTCCAACCTAGTGGGTTCCACTTTGAAAGATCTTCGCTTTCGGCAGCGCTATAACGTAACGGTGCTGGCGATTCGTCGAGGTCAAGAGCTGGTACGCGATCGCATGGGAAAACTACCTTTGCGCTTTGGCGACTTGCTTTTAGTACAAGGACCCAAGCAAAGCATAGTGGGGATGCAAACGAGTAAAGACTTGCTGCTGCTAGAACAGCAGGATTTAGATACGCTGCGCTCAGACAAGGCATATATTGCCCTGTTCATCGGGCTAGCGGTGATTGTAGTAGCCGCTGTAACCGACTATCCCATTTTGGTATCAGCGCTTGCAGGGGTCGTTGCAATGGTTCTAACGGGCTGTCTTAAGCCGGGTGAACTTTATCAAGCTGTGCGCTGGGATGTTATTTTTCTACTCGCCTGCTTGATCCCGCTAGGAACAGCGATGCAAAACTCGGGTGCAACCGATTGGATCGCAAATCAGCTAGTCTCCTTAGGCGGAAGTTTATCTCAATACTGGATGCTTACCGTAATCTACATACTCACGGTGATATTAACCGCCGTATTATCAAACAATGCGTCCGTAATTCTACTATTACCCATCGGCGTCCAAGTCGCCAACGCAGTCGGGATCAATCCACTTACCGCCATATTCGTAGTGACCTTTGCTGCCTCCAACAGTTTTATGACTCCCATCGGCTATCAAACCAACACAATGGTTTACGGCGCAGGCGGCTATCGTTTTCTCGATTTTTTGAAGGTTGGCGGCCCCCTCAGCCTGATCATGACTATCATCACACCGCCTTTGGCCATATGGCTGTATAGCGGCGGCTAGGTCTGTTCCTTTCTATCGAGATTGCTACTTGTCAAGAGCGCCGCTTGCCAAGAGCCGCCCATTCAAAACTTATCTCTCTTTCCGGGGCTTGCTAGTGCCCTCCATTTGGTAAAACTCGCATCCATCAACAAGTTAGAAAACATCAGACCGTTAGGAGAACAAACTATGCCATCAGAACAAAAAGGCGTCACTATCTGGTTCACAGGTCTTAGTGGCGCAGGCAAAACCACCATCAACGACGCGCTCACAGCCAAATTACGTGAGCGTAATGTCAAACTAGAAGTGCTAGATGGCGACATTGTACGCACCAACCTTACGAAGGGTTTGGGCTTTAGTAAAGAAGATCGCGATGAGAACGTTCGTCGGATCGGCTTTGTGTCTGACCTACTTACACGTAACGGCGTCATCGTTTTGGTAGCGGCAATTTCGCCTTACCGAGCTATCCGTGAGGAAGTGCGCGATCGCGTGGGTGATTTCGTAGAAGTTTACGTCAGCGCCCCAGTAGAAGTTTGCGAGCAGCGCGACGTGAAGGGACTATATGCAAAGGCTCGCTCTGGCGAGATCAAACAGTTTACGGGTATCAGCGACCCTTACGAGCCGCCAAGCAACCCAGAAGTGAACTGCGAGACTCACAAAGAGACGCTAGAAGAGAGTGTTAACAAGGTAATTACTAAGCTCGAAGAGATGGGCTATTTGCCTACAGCGGTTGCCGCTTAGAACTGCTCACTTAGGTTTGCCATCTTGGGCTTGCCCGCCGTAGGTTTTCTTGCTTAAGCTTGATTGCTCAGAGCTGCTTACCTAGAACAGTCTGACTACTTTTGCGAGCGGAATCATAGGCTTTTGTCCGCTTGCAAAAGTAGCCTGTATCCATCAATCACCGAGCAGATCATCCAATTCTGCGTAATCGGGTAGGGTCGTATCGATCTGCTTACCTTTGCGAATAACCACGCGATCGCACTGCCGCCGTGCCATTAACTCATTAAAGCTCCGGGCTTTAAACACTACAAAATCCGCCGAGCCACCCGCCTGAACTTTTCCAACGTCTTTTAATCCCATCATCTCAGCCGGGATGGCAGTAATCGCCTGCGGCCAGTCCCCAATCGGATGGTCTAAGTGAGCAATCCGCACGGATTGAGTAAAGACCTCTAGCCCGTCATGATCGCCATAGGCAAAGAACGGGTCGCGGCAGTTATCAGATGCGATCGCGCACTTTATGCCTGCCGACTTCAGCTCATGTAAAAGCGTTACCCCTCTATATCGCGGTGTTTGTCCTACCTGCCTGTCCTGTAAGTACAGATTGCACATCGGCAAACTCACAATCGACACCTCAGCCGCCTTTACCAACTCAACTGTCTTCTTCACCTCATCGTCAGACTGCACAGATAAACTACAGCAGTGCCCACAGGTTAGATGGCCCGTAAAACCGTGTCGCAGCGCCGCTTCCGCCACAAAGCGCAGCGCCGTGTCTTCAGGATCCAAACTCTCATCCGTATGAAAATCTAACCCTAACCCTCTTTCTATTGCCAGCTCAAACACCCGGTCGATCTGCTGAACGATGTTGGGATTCATGAAGGCTACCCCGCCTAGCACCCCGCCAGACTCGGCCACCAGATCGGCTAGTCTTTCTCCCGCAGGCGTTAGAAAATAATCTAGCGTCACTAAACAAACCGCCTGTAGCTGAAGCCTGCTAGCCCATGCTTGCCGTAGCTGACGAAACACACCGAAACTAATTTCTGCCTGCTCACTAAACGCATCCAAGTGTGTCCGAATTGCCTGAGTGCCGTGCGCATAGCTGCACTTCAGTCCGAACTCAGCGCGCCGGTAGACATCTTCCGCTTGCCACCAGCGAGCACTGTCATCATGTACTGCCTTTAGCGCCCTATCAAAAGTACCGTCCGGATTAGGACTGCGCGGCCAAATGTGTCCCTTATCGAGATGAGTATGCATATCGACAAAGCACGGCCAAACCAATCCACCGCTTAACTCTACAAAAGGCAGATCGCGCTGTGACTCTACCCGCAAACCCGTATGGGTAGGCGTAACGGCTAGTACCTGCCCGTCTTGGATCTCTATATTGACTGCGTACAGGCCCTTGCTGTTTACACTCCAATGATTCTGAGCGTCACCAGCTAGTAACGCTGGCGCAATCTGCCCGTTGCATAGCCAATAGTGAGCCGTCTCGGGAATTTGGAGAAAAGAAGCTATAGACATCTACGAAAACACACGAACCGCTAAACGGCATTATTTTGGAACCCGCGCTTTAGGATTTGCATTTTAAGATTTGCATTTTAGGACCTATGCGCTGAAGCCTCTACCCATTCCATAACTCGATTGCCAAGCCGAACGTTGTCTAGACGATCTACCTCACGAACACCTGTGGGGCTCGTAACGTTTACTTCAGTTAGGTAGCCGCCAATAATGTCTATACCGACGAAGATCAGGCCGTCTTTGCGCAGAGCCGGTGCAACTTGCTGACAGATTTCTAAGTCGCGCTCGGTCAGCTCAGTTTTATCGCTGCGACCGCCAACTGCCATATTGCCACGAAATTCTTTACCAGTTGGAACTCGATTGACCGCGCCAATAGGCTCACCGTCAAGCAGAATGACTCGCTTATCACCTTCTTTAGCAGCAGGCAGATAAGCCTGCACCATAACCGGCTCTTTCCCTTGGTGGGTGCTTACTTCCACGATGGAATTGAAATTGCGATCGCTTCCTTCCAAGAACAAAATTCCCTCGCCTGCTTTGCCTCCCAAAGGCTTTAGCACCCCAGCACCCCAGCGCTCTACCGCCTCTCGAATCACCAGCTTATCGGCGCTGACGATAGTTTCTGGAATCGCCCTAGTAAACTGCAAGGCATACATCTTTTCGTTAGCAGCTCGCAGACCCGCCGGAGAATTAATCACCAGCGTCTTGTCACCATCTACATAGTCCAGGATGTAGGTGACATAGAGATAGGGAATGGTCACTGGCGGGTCTTTGCGCATGAATACCGCATCCATCTCGCCCAGGCGTCTCCACTTAGGATCGCCTAGCTTGTACCAGTCGAGATCGCTTGTCCATCGATTGTCCGCGAGCACAACAGGTGTCAGCTTCATCGGTTGTAGCCAGCCATAGGCACAGCTTTCGACAACGCCCAAGCGATCGGCTTGAGTCACATAGACCTCATGTCCCATCATCTGAGCTGATTCCATCATGGCCACACTCGTATCATGGCCAGGATCCAATTTTTCAATCGGATCGATAATGAACGCTAATTTCAAAGAAATTCTCCTAATAACTAAAGCGCTAAGCATTTGGAACCTGATATTAGCAACGGGAGAAGCCCCGATCTCATAAACGTGCAGAAATCGCGGTTTGAAAACCTATGCCAATGCTCGCATTATCAGCTTAAATCTTTACGGCTACTACATCCTAGCGACTAGATGCATCAGCTATTTTAGTTATATTGAAAGAGTCGCTGTTTCTACAGCAGAGCAACAGGCTGAATCATAGCGCTTGCGGACAAAGATTCTATGCTCTTATGAAAATTTACGGATACTGTGCCAATTCAGATTGGGTAACACCATCAATTCGCCAGCTCCACTAGGCTCACTAATGTAATCGGTAACTAAGGGTGAGAGGAGAAACAAATGCTCGTTAAAATAATGCAGGCCGGTGCTATTACGTTGTCTTTGTATGCCTTACTAGGGCTTAATACAGTTCAGACAAACGCCGCCGGGGAAACAGTAGAGCCGGCAGAAATGATAGTCGCGCTCAAGCAGGCACTGATTCAGCGCGAATAATTTTATTGTAATTACTAATAAATAAACGGCTAACTAAGCGGCGTAAAGAAAGCGAGAGATATAGTCAGGAAACTGAAGCTGAGAAGAACCAGAGCTAGAAAGATTCAGGCCAAAAACTGCCGCACAAAATTATTACAAAACCGTTGCTTGAACAACAAGTATCTAGCCGTGGTAAAGAATTATTCATGCTAGAAATGTACCTTTGCTGACTTTGAAAGACAGATAGAAGTAGACAAAAAGCGTAGACATGTAAAAAGCGCATCTGCTGACCAACAGCTAGGGTGCGCTTTTTGTGTACTGATTTATATGCTTGCTTTATTGTGCTTACGCCTACGCACTGAAGCTAAACTATGTTTTGCTGTGTGGGTGTTCGCCAATCGCAGCGCATTGAACCAAGCCAAACGCAGCGGTCAGCTTGCTGCCAACATAGAAGGAGAAAAGCTAGGAGCATAGGCTTCGACTACGCGGCCCGTCTTAGCGCAGGTAACCATCAGATAGTCGCAGCGATCACACTGGGTTCTAATAATACTAGACTCTTTCAAATGGTAGCGTTCGGCAGGACCGCCGCAGGTTGGACAGTGAACCCTTTGTACAGCGGCAGGAATAGGCGTCGTTTTCTCCCTAGCAGTCAAAAATGACTCTAAAAATGACTGACCTTGCTTTTTCTGGGTCTTCATAGCCTTAAAAATACTTGTGACATTACTCAACAGTTGACGAGGCGGATACTCATTTGTTTTCCTGCGGTAGGAAACATCTTTTATCTTTCAAGTCTTCTGAACCAACCCGTTCATTATGGCAACTATTGGAAGCATCGCCAAGTAGTCTAAGGACATAAAAAGCTGGGGATCGGTTGCTGTGAGACCGATCCCCAGAATAGCAAAATGCCCGGCCTGCCAATGATTGATAGGTATTTGTGCTCTATTTCCCTAGGATTGAAGTCCGTTTCGTCTAAGGCGGAAACAGAAATAAATACAGATTTTCTTTATATTCAGCGTTATTACTTTCATATTTCTAAATGCTTTCTCATATTTGGCGCAGACCAAAATCGTAGAGAACTTCTTATTTCTAAATTATTTAGACACAAACTGTATCCTATGAGACTATTTTTCGAAAGCAAACTTACCTGTATATTTCTAACAGTCAAAAACAACTTGCACACAAGCTAATAAGTAAACATATAAAAACCGTAAATATACGCTGCTAACGCATTTGTCCAGTTGAATAAAGCACGAGCTGACATTAGCTAGCAAGGCTTTTCTCATGGGTAAGTCCGATACGATTTGAGATATGTCTTTGTGACAAATAGTTAACAGAGCCACCCGGACAGCAACTGTCCAAATGCGTTAGGACGTTTGCGACAAGGGCTCTATCTGAAAGCACTGCAAATGTTTCGTTTAGATACTTTATTTAGACTTTATTAGAAAGCTCTGTACAGATAACGTCAATCCGCTATGAAACCGCAGACGGATGGAAGTATTCGTAAATTTGCTGGGCGAGCTGAGGACCAATACCGTCAACGGTGGCAAGCTGCTTAGGTGAGGCTTCCCGGATATAGTCGATAGAGCGGAAGTTAGCAAGGAGCTGTTTACGGCGCTGATGGCCTAATCCAGGGATGTCTTCAAGCCGCGATCGCCGCATCCGATCAGTGCGCTTCTTTCGATGAAAGCTCACTGCAAATCGATGCGCCTCGTCGCGCAGACGGCGTAAGAGCATGATTCCTGGCTGATCGGCCACCGTGTCTAGCGGCTGTTTCTCATCCGGCAAGAAAACTTCTTCTCGTTTCTTGGCAAGACTGACTACCCGCAGATCGCTCAGTAAGTTCATTTCTTCTAGCTCAGCTACCACTGCCGATAGCTGCCCCTTTCCCCCGTCAATCATGACTAAATCAGGCCAGTCGGGATCACCCACTCGCTGTTTACTTGGGTCTTCGGCGTAGCGACGGAAGCGACGACGAATCACTTCGGCCATACTGGCAAAGTCATCTGAGTGACCACTCATAACCGTTGGATCTTTGATTTTGTATGTACGGTAGTGCTGCTTGGCAGGCAGGCCGTCTACAAAAACCACCTGCGAGGCAACCGCATCTGATCCTTGAACATGAGAAATGTCGTAGCCTTCTATCCGCTTGGGCGGTCCAGGTAGATCTGCTAGCGCCGCAAGATCTTCCATCGCTTGATAGTTACGGTCAGTAAATCGCTGGGTGCGTGCGAGTTCGTACTGTGCATTGCGCTCTACCATTTCTACCAGCTCTGCTTTCATCTGCCGCTGGGGCATTTCGATAGTTACTTTACGGGTTTTTTGAGTGGTGAGAAACTCTGAGAGGATATCAGCCTCGGGTAAGGGGTGCTGTACTAAGATTTCTGTTGGAATTTCGACCGAATCGACTAGGCGATAGTGCTCTTCTAGCACGCGCTGCAAAATTTCACCTGGCGTACCGGACTGAGCGTCGGCCACAAAGCCTAAGCGACCGACTAGGCGACCGGCTCTAATTTGAAAAAGCTGTACGCAGGCGTGCTGATCGTCAGCAGAAAGCGCGATCGCATCGCGAGAAATCGTATCATCCGGCAGCGCTACTTTTTGATTCTCTCCCAGCGTTTCTAACCCTTTGATTTGATCGCGAATCATCGCCGCTTTCTCAAAGTCCAGATTTTCTGCCGCCTGGTTCATTTTGGCGGTGAGTAGGTCAATCAGCTCGTGCGATCGCCCTTGAAACACCATTGCTACTCGCTGCACGATTTTGTGGTACGCCTCGGGCGTAATCATCTGCTGACAAACGCCAGGACACTGACCAATGTCGTAATTCAGGCACGGACGGTCTTTGAACAGTGGCTGCTTGCGCTGGCGCAGCGGAAAAATGCGCTTGGCAATCTGAAGCGTTCGTCGCAGCAGCCCCGTATCCACGTACGGACCGTAATAGCGATTTTTGGCATTTTTACGACGCTTACGGGTGATAAAAATGCGCGGGTAGTCTTCTGACCAAGTGATACAGAGATAGGGATACTTTTTGTCGTCCTTCAGCAGCACGTTGAAGTGAGGCTGATGCTGCTTTATTAGGTTGGCCTCTAGCGCCAGCGCCTCTGCTTCTGTATCGGTAACAATAATCTCCACGTCCGCGACGCTGCGGACCATCGTAGCAATACGCGGCGTATGATGATGGGCAGCATCTCGAAAGTAGGAGCGCACTCGGTTCCGCAAGCTTTTAGACTTACCGATATAGAGAATCTGGTCAGTCGCGTCTTTCATAAAGTAGACGCCTGGCTCTTGAGGAATCTCTTTAAGCCTATTTTCTAGTCGATCAGGAGCTTGGAGGAAAGGTTTCAAAGCGAAAAGGCGGTACCGAAAGGGCTAGATCACTAAACTAAAAGAAGCGCAAAAAAGGCATGAAAGACCAGTGATTGCAAAATTGCGCGATCGCCACTAGCTATTAAATATTCTAGGTGAATATTCTCAGACTTGTTTTCTGCCCAGCGCTTTAATTCCTTGAATAATTAGCTGGGAAAATCTTTATAGAGGACCGGCTAATACAAAGATTCTATAAATGAATCGCTGTTCATACTTATCTTTAGAGAGAAAATAAGTATAAATTGATACAGGTTGCGTTCTGTTTTTCATCTCTTTTCCCCAATCTTTCTACATCATCGTGAATACTCAAGAATTTGAGCGCCAATATCGAGACTCTGTCGGCAAAATTTTGACTGAACTGCAATCAATGGCAATTATCTCCAATCGACTAGAATCATCCATTGTTGAGGTAGGGGCATCCGTACAAAACCTCAACAGAATGGTAGAAGAGTATTTCAAAGACCAGTCTGATGAAGCAAGCACACCGAAGCGGTCTCCTGAGTAGAGCAATGAGTAGAGTCAACAGGTAACAGAGTCAATCAATCGATCAATCGATTCAAAGTCACGAACTCGCCTATCTTATCGATAGCGGTCTTGATAGCGTCGGGCGACTGCACTAGGGCAAAGCGGACATAGCCCTCCCCGGCAGAACCAAACCCCCGACCGGGTGACAGTGCAATGCCCGTTTGCTCTACTAGCTCGATGCAAAAGCGAATGGAATCTGTAGCCCAGTCATTGGGTAAGTTGCTAGGAAGCGGCGCCCAGATGTACATGGTTGCCGCTGGCGTAGGAGTTGACCAGCCAATGGCGTTGAGCGCGGCAATTGCCGCGTTTCGACGACTAGCAAAGGTATCAACCATGTGAGTAACGCAGTCTTGCGGACCAGTGAGCGCGGCGATCGCACCTCTCAATATCCCTCGATACTGATTAAAATCCACCGTCGCTTTCACTTGGCGCAGCGCCTTGATCAAATTGGCATTACCGATGGCATAGCCCACTCTAAATCCGCCCATGTTGTAAGACTTAGAGAGCGTAAAAAACTCTATTGACACCGATTTGTTCCGGTCGGCTTGCAGCACAGAAGGTACTGGCTCACCATCAAAGTACAAATCGGTATAGGGAAAGTCGTGGACTAAAACAATATTGTGCTGTTGGCAGAATGCGACAGCTTCTGCAAAGAACGAAAGCGGCGCACTAGCGGTTGTAGGATTGTGCGGGTAGCTGAGCACCATCATACGGACCTTTGCCAGTACTGCTGAGGGAATATCGGCCAGCACAGGCAGAAAATTATTCTCAGCCAGAATAGGCATAGGGTGAATCGTGCCGCCAGCAAGATACACACCGCCAGCATGGGAAGGATAGCCAGGGTCTAGTAGCAGCGCCACGTCACCAGGGTTCAGCACGGCTAAAGGTAAGTGGGCCGTGCCTTCTTGAGAGCCGATGAGCGGCATAACTTCTGTATCAGGGTCAGCGGCTATACCAAACTTTTTCTCGTACCAGTGAGCAGCGGCAACCCGAAAGTCTCGGGTGCTGTTAAAGAGGGCGTAGCCGTGGGTATCCGGGTCGCGAAGCGCAGTCGCGATCGCATCTAAGACATGGGGCGGCGTCGGTAAGTCAGAAGAGCCGAGCGATAGGTCAATGATGGATTTGCCGTTAGCGATTGCCCGCGTTTTTGCACTGTCCATATCAGCAAAAACGTTTTTCTGTAATGGTGCTAGGCGATCGGCAATCTGCATGGGTCTATGGAAAAGAGGAGGAATAAGTCAAGATGAACGAATGAACCCCCACTCGAATGTTCATTCAAGTGGGGGAGTAGGCGAGCATAACAGCCAATGTGAGTTTTATCTGGGTCTGTTCTTTGGCACCGTTGTCTATAAAAAATCAAACCTATAAAGCGTCAAAACTATAGAGCATCAAGACCACAGAAAATCTAAAACCAAGAATCTAAAACTACAGATTGTCCAGCTCAGATTTTAGAGCTTCTAGCTCGGCGTCTACAGCCGTGTCTTGAGTAGTCGCTTGGGGTTTAGTGGTAGACTCATCCGCTGCAGGAAGAGAGCCTTGAGCCGGTGACGAACCACCTAGCATCTGAGCTTTCATCGCCTCTAGCTCGTAGTCCACGTCGTTACCGGCTTCGAGCGAAGCAAACTGACTTTCTAAATTCGCGCCCGCTAGCTCAGCTGCTGCCTCACCGCTGGCCTCCATCTGGAGTACCTTTTCTTCCATGCGCTCGAAGGCACCCATCGCGCTGCTGGTGCCCAAAGTGCCAACGCTTTTTTGCAGCTGCTCATTGGCTTTGGCCGCACTAGCGCGGGCTTTGAGCATATCTTTCTTAGTTTTTGCCTCAGAGATTTTGCTCTCTAGCGCAATGAGCTGTCGCTTTAGCGTGTCGACCGTGCCCGATTGCTGTGCGAGCTGACCATTCAGCCCAGCGGAGGTTTCAGCATAGGTTTTCTTGCGAACAAGGGCTTCACGAGCTAGATCTTCCTCACCCTTTTGCAGAGCGAGCTGAGCACGTTGCTGCCAAGTATCAGCGGCAGATTGAGCCTTTACAGCCTGTTGCTGTACGCGCTTTTGGGATGCGATCGCCCCAGCAACAGCCTGACGCATCTGCACCAGATCCTCTTGCATGTCGATAATAGCCTGATCCAGGATCTTCTCAGGATCTTCAGCGGAACTTACCGCTGCGTTTAGGTTAGAGCGCACTACTCTGCTAACGCGATCAAACAGTCCCATGTTGTTTTGTCCTCAAGTTCTTGGCGAGTTTTGGTTTGGTAGGGTTATTCAAAAGATACCGCAGGAAGTATGGAAATTTCTGATTTTTTATCTAATGTTTGCGCATCGTGCCTGTTTACGCAGGATGCCTAATCAAGCTTGCTCATAGGGATTGCCCAGGAGCTAGACCAGAAGTCACATCGGAAACTGCATTGGAATCAGGCGCAGGCGAGAGCGGAGTAGGCAGGGGCGGACAAGCAGAAATTTGGGGTAGGGACGGAATTTGGGGAAGCAAAGCGCTGTGAGCAACACCGGCTTTGTAGGCAGCGATCGCCCCAACCGCTTCTAGATATGTATTCACCGTAATCGCTTGAATACCCAAGTCTTTGGGGGTCACAGCCATCGTGGTTGTGTTTTCCCTGACAGCAATTACCTGAGCGGCTCTGTGCGCCAAACTCATGACCGCGCTGCCACCAAAAGCCGTCTCCGGCATCACAACCGCGTCTACCTCACTCACTTCAATCAGGCCACGATGCGACCCTATATTGTTTACTGCGCTGTTGTTTACTGCGCTGTTGTTTACTGCGCTGTTGCCTGCTGCACTATGGTCTACAGCGCTACCATCCGATGATCTTAGCGTGTTTACAAACTGAGGCGCGCGGCTCAGCCCAGCTAAAACACATGAGAGAAAAGTATAGCCAATTTCTTCGGCGGCTGAACGCGCGGAGATAGTAGGTTCTAGCGGCAAGGGAGCCAGAGCAGGCGCATGAGCGCAGGGAATTTTGAAGGTGCGAACCACTAAATGACTGATTACGGCCTCTGCGCCTGCTAGCGGATCGACGCCCTGGGCTTGACGATAGGCCTCAAGCTGAGCTGAGTCCTTATCGTCTGGGAAACGGGCGACTACGGCGATCGCACGGACTCTAGCTTCTGCAATCAGCCGTTCGGTGGCACGTAGCAAACTGCCTGGATTGGTCAGCGTGCCCCACGAAGCGCCTGACTCGGTGGTCTTTAGGGTGACGCCAAGCGGCCTGTCAGTGATGATATGGGCTCTCACATCTAAGCCTAGGGTCGCTCTAGCGGCATCTGCAGCCTGCAAGTGCCGCCACCGCAAATCATCTTCTATGCTCTGGTCGATTACTAGGCCAATTGGGTTTTGATGCACCGGCTGCAGGGCCCAGCGACCGGCGGCAAACTGATCAAGGCCATAGCCTTCAACGTAGTAGACGTTGGGCATGGGCCAGTATAGCTGCGCCCCGTTCAACACGTTGGGATGCGTAATGAGCCGATCTGTTACGCTTGCCAGCGTGCGGGCAACCGGCAGCGCGTCTCCGGCATAGCCACCGATAGCCGCACCGATGCCAGTAGGAATAATGAGAACGGTAGTGTGCAGCTTTTGGCTAGGTGCGATCATTGCGGTAGCAAGACGTTTTCGAAAGCCATCTTGTTATCTGATTATCTAACTTTTTATTTTCTGTCTAAAAATCTGAAAGATTCTCAAAAGAGAACGTTTCACTCTCGAATTGTGGTAATCACAGCCTCTACGCAAGCGGTTTGGCGATGAGCATCAATGGCAGTAACCGCCCAGCGGAGCGGTTCGCCATACGTGCAAAGCTGTGTCTCGATGCGCGATCGCAGCGCATCAGAGCGGAGCAAATCGGACCCCGGCAACGCCGATCGCAATTCACTAGGGGGCGCTTGTATCGACACCTGTAACGTAATTAACCAGGTCTGCATCTTACGTACCGCCTGCTTACCTATCCGGGCTGACCAAACTGACGAGCATATACCTCATCTTCCTTCTCTGTTTCTAACTTCAGATCAGAAGTAGCCAAAGCCACACATAGCAGCGCGTAGCCATCGGCCTGAAGCTCTGGGCTAACGCCCATACCATCTTCCTGGTTCACAGTGCCTTCTGTGACCAACGCAGCGCAAGTTGTGCACACGCCTGCGCTGCAGGAAAAAGGCAGATCTAGCCCTGCGGCCTGGAGCGCATCCAAAATCGGCTGATCGTCTGGGACTTCAACTGTATGGACCGTTCCTTGGTGCGAGACTTCAGCGGTAAACGTTTTTCCCATCTTTGAAATTAAACACTCAATAACTCTATTTTCAATCACTCTATTCTAGAAGCTTAGATCCAGGAGCTTAGACCTAAGAGCTCGAGCTTAAGAGCTTAGACCTGAGAGTTTAGGCCTAAGCGTTTGGACTCAAGCGTTTGGACCCAAAAGTTTAGACCCAGAAGCTCAGAAGGTGGCTATCTGAATTAAGAAGCGACCTGACCAGGAAAAGCGCGATCAAATTCTTCGAGCAGATCGTCCATTTCTTCTAGCGCTTGGTTAATATCAATCCGCAGCGTACCGATTCCCGGCTGTTCTAACAGCTTGATCAAAGACTGTCGCTTCGAGCGAATCAGCTCTATTCGGGTTTGAAGGGCTGAAAATTCCATATCCAAAGAGTCTCCGAGATGAGTTACATTTCTTTATAGAATAGTCAGGAAACGGACCTACTGACTACTCATCACACGTACCAAAATGCGGACCAAAATGCGAATGCGATCGCGCTTATTCGTACTTTGGTCGCTATAGCAGAATAAGCACATATGGGACGTAGCGCATCTGCGTCCGTGCTTAACTCTAACTCTTTAAAACCCTTATTCACTATGCGCAAGATCCCCCTCGGCACCGTTCTCCTTGTAGTAGGAGCCATCCTCACCCTGCTGGGATTTGTAGCCTATGCTCAAGAAAACGCCACGCTCAACCTAGTAGGTTTCTTCTACGGTGTGCCCATTTTACTGGGAGGACTCGCCCTTCGCGCAGCCGAACTAAAGCCAGTGCCCTACACTCAGCCCACTAGCGAAGCCGTTCTGACCCTGCGCGATCAGGCTACACAGACACAAACCCAACTCCGCAGGGATGTCACCCGCTATCGCTATGGCCAAGAAGCCCATCTAGATGAAGCGCTAGAGCGCCTAGGCCTAAGTCCAAACGATACTCAGCGTCCGGTGCTTTGCGGCATTCACGAAGAGCAAAGAGACGGTGCATACACCCTGGTACTGGAATTCGACTCACCCTTTATTTCTTTTGAAAAGTGGCAGGAAAAACAGCCTAAGATCGAAAGCTTCTTTGGGCCCGGAATTACAGCGGAAGTACACCAAGAAAGTGGGGAGAAAGTTGCTGTGGCAATGAGGGCGGTAGTGGCTTAATTCTTCCTATTGGCTCTCTATTAGCTTCTTCTATTGGCTCTCTTCGGCTCCTGAGCTTCTCATAGAGTGAGCAACTAGAGTGATCAACCGAGTAGTCACTTCTCTAGCCGCACCGCGTACCACTGCACCGATTCGCCTGGTGAGGTTTCAAACTCGCAGTGGGTTTCTATCAAGTATTTGGCCTGCGCTTCAGTGGAGGGCATTTTTTGAAGTTCGGGTGACAGGGAATCTTTGTGAAGACCCAAAATTTCTTTGAGCTTTTCCAATAGCTCTGATGGCGTCATAAAAGTTTCGGTCGCGTCGGGGGTGAGGAAGACGAACATGTCCTCGCTGTACATCATTGAGTCAGTCATGGCGTTCAGAGAAATAACTACAAGTAACTATAGAGAGCATTAGAGCGTTAGAGCATTAGAGCAAAAGGCGTTAGGGCAAAGGGCACTCGTGAAGAGAGGCGTTAAGAAGAGATGGGCTAAGAGAAGAGATGGGCTAAGAGAAGAGCATCAAAACAGCCGTAGATCAAGGGGGGAATAGACTAAGATTGGCAGCGCGAACGTAAACAATATTGAATTACGCGATCGCAATAATTGCGTTTTCTTGAGGTCTGACCGCCTAAGCGTGATCACAATGTTAGAATTTTGACATGAAACCCCGTAATCCCGACCGGATTACCGGGGTTTATAGTCTAATATTCCATCTACTCACATACGCTCACAAGCTTCTTATCTCCTCATGGTTCAAACGCCGCTTCAACCAGTCGAAAAAAAGGTTTCCAAACTCGAAGGTATTAAAGAGCGCAGTCAGTTTCTGCGGGAACCCGTGGCGACTGAGCTGACCCGAGACACCACCCACTTCACGGAAGCGGGCATCCAGATTCTAAAGTTTCACGGCTCTTACCAGCAGTACGACCGTGATAACGTTGTCCGGGGCCAGGAAAAGCCTTATTCCATGATGCTGCGACTGCGCAGCCCAGGTGGATATATTCCTCCTGAGCTATACCTCACCTTAGACGATATCTCTGACAAATACGGTAACGGCACCATTCGTGCCACTACGCGCCAAGCCTTCCAGCTTCACGGCATTCTTAAGCAGAACCTGAAAGCCACCCTGTCAGACATCATCCGCAGCATGGGCTCTACGCTAGGAGCCTGCGGGGACCTGAGCCGCAACGTCATGGCTCCGCCCGCACCTTACAAAAATAAGCCCGAATACGTCATCGCTCGCGAATACGCAAAGAATATTGCCGATCTGCTCACACCGCAGACACCGGCCTACTACGAAGTGTGGCTAGATGGCGAAAAGGTCGTCACCACCGAAGAAGACCCGGCGGTAGTAGCCGCTCGACAAGGCGGTCGCGTGGGCACCGACTTTGAAACCTCCATCGAGCCGATCTATAACACTTACTACCTGCCACGCAAGTTTAAATGCGCGGTGACAGTCCCTGGTGATAACTCTGTTGATGCATATACCCAAGACGTTACCTTTGTAGTCATCACCGACGACAGCGGCGAGCTACAGGGATTTAACATCATGGCAGGCGGCGGCATGGGCCGCACACACAACAAAACAGAAACCTTTGCTCGCGTAGCAGACCATATTGGCTATGTCGATAAAGACGATGTGTATGAACTAGCCAAGGCGATTGTCTTTACGCAAAGAGACTACGGTGAGCGCTACAACCGGCGGTTATCCCGGATGAAGTATCTGGTGCACCAGTGGGGGTTACCTAAGTTTATCGATGAAGTTGAAAAGCGATTTGGTAAAAAGCTAGAGCCGTATAGAGAGCTGCCTGCCTGGAAGTTTGAGGACTATTTGGGTTGGCACGAGCAGGGCGATGGCAAGCTGTTTGTAGGGGTGCATGTGCGTAATGGCCGGGTGCACAATCAGGGCGAACTACGCAACAAAGCAGCCCTCAGGGAGATTGTAGAAACGTTCAAGGTGCCCATGCGAGTCGCGCCCAACCAGAGTGTTATTCTCTGTGATATTAATCCGGCAGACAAAGAAGCTATTCAGGTGATTCTAGATCGAGACGGTATCACGCCCGATAGCAAACTTGAGTCGCTAGAGCGCTATTCGATGGCCTGCCCGGCGCTGCCGACCTGTGGTCTAGCGGTCACAGAATCAGAGCGAATTATTCCTAGCATATTGATGCGCATTCGCAAGCTGCTAAATAAGCTGGGGCTTAGAAACGAGACGTTTGTCACCCGGATGACAGGCTGCCCGAATGGCTGCGCTCGGCCTTATATGGCAGAGATGGGCTTTGTCGGACAGTCGCCTAAAAGCTATCAGCTATGGCTAGGCGGCAGCCCGAATCAGACGCGGCTAGCACGTCCGTACATAGAAAAGCTGCATGAGGACAATCTAGAAGAAGAGCTAGAACCGCTGTTTGCTTGCTTTAAGCAGAACCGACAGGAAGGTGAGAGCTTTGGTGATTTTTGCGATCGCTACACGTTTGAAGCTCTTCGCAGTTTCACCGAAACCTATACTCCGGTAAAACCGGCAGGCTCGGGTCGTCGTCGTAATCGAATTGGCGTATCTGACGAGCTATTTGCCAAAATGAAGGCAAAGGCGAAAGAAACCGGCAAGAGTATGGCCGATGTCTTAGAAGAAGCAATTGGCGATCGCCTCGGCTAAAGGTCCACTGTTCTCCTGCGATGCACCGGGTGGGCGTAGCCGCGCTCACCCATTAAACATCACCCGCTGAAAACAGCCCTTTAAGCCCCATGACCAGGACAACCAAACGCACTGGCAAACGTGACGACCTGATTCAAGTGGGTCGCAACATTGTCGTTCGGCAGGGCTTCAACGCGGCTGGGCTCAGCAACATACTCGCCACCGCGGGCGTGCCCAAGGGCTCTTTCTACTACTATTTTGAAAGTAAAGAGGACTTTGGCCTAGCGATTATCGAAGACTTTGTTAGCGAGTATCAGCAGAAGCTAGCGACTAGCTTGGGTAACAAGGAGCTATCTCCGCTGGCTAGGCTTAGCAGTTACTTCGAGCTAGGAATTGCTGAGATGGAAACGAGTGATTGCACCAGCGGCTGTCTGATTGGCAACTTGGCGCAAGAGATGTCGGCTCAAAATGAGCTGTTTCGCGATCGCCTCGATCAGGTCTTTACCGCTTGGGAAATGCAGTTTGCCAACTGTATTGAAGATGCGTATGCCGCAGCCGAGCTAGCCGATGGCGGCAACGCGCTTGAGCTAGCAAAATTTATTTTGTTGGGGTGGCAGGGCGCAATGCTGAGGGCCAAGGTAACTCAGTCAACCGCGCCGCTGCACACGTTCATCCAGATACTGTTCGGGCAAATCTTACATCAGCCGGTTCCAGCAAGATCTGCCGCTAGTTAGATTCTACTTTTGGAGTTAGCTGCTAAGTTATGTATCTAGTAGACGACTGGTCTACTATACGTTGATCATCACCTAACTATCTATATTGCCGCTTCTATTCTTATGGCTTGTCTGAAAGGTGATCGCCTACTAGCGAAGCAGACTGCTATCAAAGCAGACCGTACGGTTAAACAGTCTTCTAGCTTTCACATTCTTCCGGCTTTCACGTTCCTTATCCTTTTTACCTATGTCTAATATCACGCTTTACGGTACGCCCGTCAGTACCTACGTTCGAACTGTCCGATTGCTACTTGCCCAAGCTGACATAGAGTACAGCCTTGAGGACATCGGCATTTTTAACGGAGACAACAAAACCGATGACTATCTGAGTAAGCAGCCTTTTGGCAAAGTGCCCGCCCTCGAGATTGAAGGGCAGCAAATTTATGAAACCGATGCTATCACCCACTATGTCAACGAGGCACTTGCAGCCGGTAAGTTCAAGCCGACAGCGCTGATGCTACAGGCCCGGATGTATCAAATTATATCCATCATCAACAGCTACCTTTACCCTTCTGCCATTGGTGTTCTGACAATCGAGAACCTAATTGTGCCGCAGCAGGGCGGTGGGCCGCATAAAGAGAAGATTGAAGGCGCGATCGCGCCTGCCAAAAAAGCGTTAAACGCTATCGAAGCCCTCATTCAGGGGAGTCCTTATCTGCTTGGCGATCGCATTAGCATTGCCGATTTTTATCTCATTCCTATTTTTGTCTACATCTCCAAAACACCTCAGTTCGACGCGATTACCGCCGAAGCCCCAAAGCTAAAAACCTGGTGGGAAAAAGCGCAGACACTTAGTCTGGTGAAGGAAATCTGTGGATAAAAGAGAGTAGATAGAAGAAAGCAAATAAAAGAAAGTAGATAGAAGAAAACAAATAAAAGAAAGTAAATAAGAGAAACCCAAGCAAGAAAATCCAACCTATCCCTAATCGACCTATTCCTACAGGCAAGCTAACATTATGACTGCTTCAACCAACGTTTCCCATCTACTCGAACCGTACACAATGGGCGATCTTCCCTTGAGCAATCGGGTTGCCCTACCCCCTATGACCCGTGGCCGAGCTGGAGAAGAGAGAATTCCTAACGCCCTGATGGCCAAGTACTACGCTCAGCGGGCAAATGCTGGGCTAATTATCGCCGAAGGGACAGCACCGTCAAAGCAAGGCAATGGCTGGTATCAGGCACCCGGAATCTATAGCGAAGCGCAAACGGAAGGATGGAAGCAAGTCACCAAAGCCGTTCATGAGCGAGGGTCTTCGATCTTTGTGCAGCTATGGCATACGGGCAGAGCCTCCCACAGCAGCTTTCAAGAAAACGGTCAGCTACCGGTTGCCCCTTCAGCTATCAAAATTGAAGGAGCCGAATCTCACACGGCAAAGGGCAAGCAGCCCTACGAGGTTCCTAGAGCATTGGAAACAGAAGAGATTTCAGGCATTGTTGAAGACTATCGCAAAGCGGCTGAGAATGCTAAAAAGGCGGGCTTTGATGGCGTTGAGATTCACGCGGCGAATGGCTATTTAATCAATGAGTTTCTAGATTCTAGGTCGAACCAGCGAACCGATCAGTATGGCGGCAGCTTGGAAAATCGCTATCGATTCTTGAAAGAAATTGTTGAAGCCGCTATGACCGTGTGGCCTGCGAACAGGATCGGCGTAAGAATATCACCGAACGGTACGTTTAACGACATGGGTGCGCCTGACTATCGCGAAACCTTTACCTATGTGACCAAGCAGCTAAACAGCTACGGGTTAGCGTATCTGCACGTTATGGACGGCTTAGCATTCGGCTTTCATGAGCTAGGTGAGCCCATGACGCTCGCTGAGTTTCGGCAGGTCTTTGACGGCACCATTATCGGTAACTGTGGCTATGATCGCGAGCAGGCTGAAAAGGCGATCGCATCTGGTGATGCCGATCTGATCGCTTTTGGTCGCCCATATATCAGCACGCCTGACTTGGTAGCTCGGTTTGAAAATAACTGGGAGCTGAATCCAGAGGCAGACCAAAGCACCTGGTACACACCCGGACTAGAAGGGTATACGGACTATCCTACCTACGAAGAAGCTGCCGGAGAAGCCACCGAAAGAGCCGATAAGAAAGCTGCGGTTACGGCCTAGACAGTGAAACGGTAGACAATGAAACAGTAGACAATGAAACAGTAGACGGTGGAACGGTAGAGAGTAAAGCCAAAACTATCTGCCTTTCCATCTGCCTTTTTAGGGACGTTCTTTGGAGCGTCCCTGTATGCTTTTAGGGGAGTGTAGCTTTTACTCGGTTACTTAGGACACATTTGTAGGATGCAGCCACTAACGGGGCAGCTCGACCCGCAGATGCCCTAACGCACTAGAACATTTGCTATATCGTTTTCTGTCTAGCCCTCTGTACTTGCACTGTGAAATTCAAAAGCACCCCCAATCGATGTGTTCAGCTCGACGGCAAAGAAATCTGGATTAGCCGCAGCGTCACCGTCTTACCTGTTCTCTTCTTCGTGAGTAAGGGCACTCGGTATGTTCCTTTGGGGCTGCGTGGCGAAGACTTGCCCGAAGGCGTGGGTTTGTGGGGCCTTCCCGGCGGCTACCTAGACTACGATGAAACCGCCCCCCAGGCCGTCTGTCGAGAGGTTTGGGAAGAACTTGGGCTCGACATTCCTCAGCTATCAGAAGACTTTCGCTTTGAAGGCGATTTGGATCAGCCCTACGAGGTGTACAGCACGCCGCTGCGCCGTCAAAACGTCACGCTAAAATATCCGCTGATGTTCCACTTAGACGATGCCGAGCTGCCGAAGTTGAATCCCCAGGTGTCGAAGGGCGAGGTGGTAGAAGCTCGCTGGTTTGAAGTGGACGACGCGCTAAAGATGACGCTATCTTTCAATCACCACCGGGTAATGCAGGAGTGTCTAGATCGCTGCTACTCGTAAGGCATTATCATTTTTGCGATCGCCTTGTGACGACTCTGTAACGGCCATTGGCACAGCTAGCTATTGGACGGCATCGTCACAGCGCTAGAGTTCTCTCTTTGGCTATACCCCGTCACGCTGTAGATCTAATACGATCTAAACGTAGCGAATATCAGCGGCTTTCCTTATGCTCAACCTGCCATACGTCGATCAAAATCGTACGATTACGCGGCTAGGGGAGATGGTTTACTACATTCCAGCTCTGCCGGAATATCCTAGTAATCTACCGCTCAGCGAAAGAGAAACTTTGATTTTCTTACACGGCTTTGGCGGCGGGTCTTCTGCGTACGAGTGGTCAAAAGTATTTCCGGCCTTTGCGGGTGACTACAGAGTGCTAGCTCCTGATCTAATCGGCTGGGGAGACTCTGCTCACCTGACGCGTAGTTACACTATAGAAGACTATTTAGATAGCATTAGCGACTTTGTTCGAGCCACCTGCGATCAGCCGGTTACGGTTGTTGCCTCTGCGCTAACGGCAGCTTTTGTGATCAGAATTGCGATCGCACAGCCCACTCTTTTCAAATCTCTTGTCCTGATGAATCCGGCGGGTCTCTCTGACTTTGGTAACGACTATAGCCGCAGCCCCTTTGCGCAAATTGTCAGCGTGCCTGGGTTAGATAAGCTGCTGTATTCAGGTGCGATCGCAACCCCCTTCGGCATTCGCAGCTTCCTCGAAAATCGCCAGTTTGCCAATCCCAAACGCATTTCTGACGACATCGCCGAGGCCTATCTAAAATCCGCCCAAAAGCCCAACGCCGAATATACCGCCCTCTCATTTGTTCGCGGCGACCTGTGCTTTGATTTGGCTGACTATATCGGTCAGCTCACAACGCCAACAGCCTTGCTGTGGGGAGAGACAGCCGCCTTTACGGGCCCAGAGCTAGGTCGTAAGCTTGCCGAGCAAAATCCTACTGCCATCAAGCTATTTGAAGTGATCAAATCTACCGGCCTGACGCCTCAGCTAGAGCTGCCCGCCGTCACCATTGGCATGATTCAAACTAGCCTGAAAGTGTTAGCAGAAACCGGGTTGAAAAGTTAGGTTGCAATGCGATCGCGCAAAGAGCCACCATCAACAATGCGCCAAGGCAGCTCTTTAAGGGCAATCGAGAAAGGGAAAGTAGGCTTTCAAGTAATCGGGTCAGAAATTGGGTTGTAGATCGGGTTAGAAATTGGGTTAGAGCGATCGCCTCAGCAAGCTCATCGCCTCTCCCTGCGCCCTGGTAATCACTAGCTGCTCACCCACCGTAGTAATTGGGCTCCACAGCAGGCATTCGGCGTAGTTCAAGACGTGTAGCTGATGAATCGTCTGCCGAATCACCTCTGGACTGCCCAGCAAAATATGGCGCAGCTCCTCTTTTTGGCAGCGCGGGTAGGGGACTTGTGCGCCAAATCGCGCGCCGAATTGCACTCTAGGCGGCGTCGAAGTCAACAGGTCTTGACAAGTGTAGATCAACATTTTCACGGTTTCTCCGATGAAGGTGATAGAAGAAAGCGCGAAAATTTAGCCACCCCAACTTGTCATAAGTCAGGGTGGCTATGGCATCATGATCCACAACCGCTTGACTGGTGATGTCAGTTAAGGGGCGAGCTGGCGTTGACTGTTGGTAGCAGTCAGCGTCGGCGTTTGCTAAATTTTCGGGCGGGAGGCTATTGTGGCCTTTCGGCAAACAACAGCGATAAGAATTAGCCTATCAGTGTTCTTTTAGAGTCGTCAACTGTTTTTAACAGGAAACCTTGGCATATACAGAGGTTGTTAGCAGCCGTAAAGCATTCTGTATTTTCGTATCACCATGCCTCGATACCCAAGGCAGCTACGGGCTGACCACTGCTATCACATCACCGTTCGCTGCAATAACCGCGAGTTTTGATTAACACCCTACGCTACATTCACGCCAACCCCAAAGCGGCCAGTATGCAGCAAGGCTGGTTTTACGACTTTAGCAACTACGGCCTTTGTAACTTACGGACGACCGGCTAACTGCCGATGGCCTGACTCAATGGCATCCCGCATTCCTAGCGCTCGGCACCACATTAGACATCTGCGCAGCCACCTATCGCAAGTTCTACAAGCGGTATCAGCCTAAGCCAAAGCCGGAAAGAAAAAACCACTGGGGTAGCCAACTGCTCGCCGGACTAAAGCTTAGAAGCAAAGCCCCAAACAAACAAGCCAAGAACAAAAGAACCAGCCCAGGACAAATAAGCCTGTGGGCTGACTGGCTACCCAGCCTGGACGAAGTGCATGAGGTCGCCAAAAAGTTTGTGCTTGCCAACTGTCTTGACCCAGACATTGCCGCTGCGCAGTTCCCAGATACAACTTAGGATCGGTGCCAGGTATCGGATCGGCAAAAGTCCCTTGACTTCGTCAAAACGGCGGTCAAAATAAATGTTTAAAGAGGGCTGAACCGCTTACAGGTTACAGTTTACAAGTCTGGATGCGAGAAAAGAGAAGCCCTAAATCCGAAATCCATTCGTCAGTCGTCATCAACAAACTCCAACGCCGATCACGATGTATCAATACGATCTCGTCCCCGATCGAATCCTGAAAGTACTCTTCCGCTCCCCCATGTAAGCTGCCTCCCAAATTCGGCAGGTGACCACTGGGGGAATCTATAGCTCTTTCTATACTTCTATCCCATCCATTCATCTGACGCAGCTTTCTCCACGCATCTCCATGATACTTACCGTCTGGAATACCGCCACACTCTAGATACATCTCTTTTTGCACACTAAAGCCAAACTTTCCGCCGCTATGCTTTACCCATAACCCATCAATTGCCTTCAGCGGCTCACAGGGAAAGTTCAGCAAGTCTTTTGAGTCAAACCACTGCCCCTCATCCTTCCCCACCTCCGTAATCATCAGCCGATACGTTTCATCATCCGCCTCCTTCCATTGCCCATTCTTTAAGTAACGCTCCAGATCTGCATATTTAGCATCCAAGACAGCGCTTGCTACACCCGGAAACTGCTCAGCCTTTCCAACAGAAACCGTCTCAGCAACATTCAAAAATTCTTCGCTGGGTCTTGATATCTCCATCCCAATCACAGACGCGCTTACGGCGTCAAAAAAACGCTTTGGCGGTAGCGTCCCACCCGTCACATCAACTGTCTGAATCGCCGCAGCGCTGAGCCACCTACGTCCTTCCAGAAGCAGCGGAAATATCGGCTTCTTCAGCTCCAACGCAACGCTCAGCTCGCACGTCACCCAATGAGACTCATACGCGCGCGGCGTCATCACCAGCACAAAAGCCTGACATGCTTCCAAATGCTTTTCAATCTCACGCTGCCACGCAGCCCCATAGTCAATCCGATTATCCAACCACACCGACAACCCTCGCTCGTCAAAAGCTGCAATGAGCCTTTCAACATACGCATGATCTTGACGGCTATAGCTAATAAAAATAGGACTTTCGATAGGTTCGCCATACTAACTTGGTTGTGTTGACGAATTGATTGACAGATGCCGCAATCTGTATCGACCGTCCTCAATAGTCACCAACGCACCAGACTTTAGAGCATGATTACAGTCTGCCAGTACCGATAGCAATCGGGCTGTAACGAAGTCAGGAACTGTCTTCTTAAGTCGGAAGATAATCGTGCTAGGTAGGGTGGCTGCTGCCGCTGCTAATAAATCTGCAAAGTCCAAATCAAAAGTCAGGACAATCCGATCTTCCTGCAAAGCTTTCTGCAAAATCTCAGCGTCCTTCATCCGAAACAAACCTTCTCTAGAGATATGAATGGCATCGTATCCTTGAGCTTTTAGAACCTCCACCGTCTTAGGCGACACCCCCATATCCGCCAAAAACTTCATGCAGCACTATCTAACTGATAAACCTCTTCACTGGCAAGAAAAACTGCATATCGCAAGCAAGCTGAGATATCTTCCTCTTCCAGATAAGGATAAGCTTCCAATATTTCTTCAACAGACATCTTGTTGGCCAACAAACTCAGGACTAGCGATACCGTAACCCTTATGCCTCTCACGCAAGCTCGCCCACCCATCACCTCAGGGTCAAACGTAATTCGCTCAAACATTGTTCTTTTTGATACCTCTATCACTCTAATCAGCTTGATTCTTTCAGAAATCGCCCAACCTTCTCATACAAAGATTCTATCGCACAAGAAAATCCGATACTAACCAGATCTACCGTCGTCCCAGCCTGATAAGTCTGAGCTAGCCAAAGCCCACTTGTCCGCCGCCAAAAGCGTTCTACCAATATCTGATTTTGATGAATCAGCACATATTCTTCCAGATCTGGAATTGTTTTATAGTCTGCAAATTTATCGCCCCTGTCGAAAGCTTCAGTCGAATCAGAAAGAACTTCTACAATCAGCTTAGGATACTGAATGAAAACATCATTAAAAGACCGATCTCTCTCATCACAGCTGACCACCACATCGGGATAGTAGTATAAATCGCCTTCTAAAAGCTGTACCTTCATGTCATTTGAGTAATAGGTACAGTCTTCGTTGTTTCTAAAATGATTAGTAACTACTCAGGCTTAATATTTTCTGAAATAAAAGAGCATAGAGGTCAATCAGCGCTAGTGTTTGGATGAAAATAGCCGAGAGTAGAGCCAGCCGTTTTGAGTAAAGCAGTGCCAAAGCAAAGCATTAGCCGTGAAGAGATTCAGGCGGTCTATCGAGCAGGCGAGGCGGCGGTGATTGCGTTGGTTGAAGGTCTTACGCAACAACATCTAGAGTCTGTAGAAGCGCTAGTCGCACACCATGTAGCGTTAGAGAAGCGGATAAAAGCACTAGAAGATAAGCAAAAGAAGAATAGCCGCAACAGCAGTAAGCCCCCGTCAGGCGATGGGTTTGGCAAACGGACAAAAAGCCTGCGAAACAAGAGTGAGCGTCCTAGCGGTGGTCAGAAGGGACATCCCGGCAGCACCCTGGAGTGGCGTGAGCAAGTTGATGAGGTCGTGAGGCACCCGGTCGAGGAATGTCAGGGTTGCGGCGCATCGCTGCGAGCCGCAGTCGTGATAGCGCATGACAGGCGGCAGGTTCATGAGTTGCCCTCATTGAGATTGCAGGTCATTGAACATCAAGGCGAAGTCAAATGCTGCGAGCAGTGCCAGACGATTAGCCGAGCCGCGTTTCCAGGCGAAGTGAACAGCCGGATTCAATATGGCAATGGTGTCAGAGGGTTGATGGTGTACTTGATGAACGCGCAGTTGTTGCCGTCTGATAGAACCCGAGAAGTGCTGCGCGAAGTGTTCGGTTTTGAGGTCTCAGAAGGGACGTTATACAACGCGAGGGAGAAATGCTTTGAGCAGCTCGCCCCCGTCGAGGCGCAGATTAAAGCCGGTCTTGAAGCCGCAGCCGTGATGCATTGTGACGAAACCGGCCTGCGCGTTAACAGTAAGCTGTGGTGGTTGCATGTAGCCTCAACCGCTCAGCTGACTTACTACTTCGTACATGCTAAGCGAGGCCGCGTCGCGATTGACGAGATGGACGTGCTAGCGAACTTTAACGGCATCAGTGTCCACGATGGCTGGCAAAGTTACTTTGGCTATGACTGCGCTCACAGCCTGTGCAATGCACATCATCTGCGCGAACTGCGGTTTATCGTTGAGCGTTATGAGCAACCGTGGGCCGAAGATATGATGACACTTCTTTGCGATATCAAAGCCCAAGTAGATATCGCCAAAGTAGCGGGAGAAAAGGTGTTGAGCGCCGGACAGCTCAACGACTTTGAGATGAAATATCAAACGATACTGGCCACAGGGTTTGAGGCGAATCCACCGCCACTTGTCGATGAAAACGCGCCGAAAAAAAGAGGGCGTGTGAAGCAATCACCTCCTAAGAATCTACTCGACCGACTTGACCTACATGACACGGCTGTCCTAGCCTTCATGTTCGACTTTCGGGTGCCTTTTGATAACAATCAAGCTGAGCGCGATGTGCGCATGATGAAGCTCAAACAAAAGATATCGGGTTGTTTTCGGGCGGTGACAGGAAGCCAACAATTCTGTCGTATTCGCGGCTATATCTCGACGCTGAGAAAGCAGGGCTTCTCCGTTCTCGAAGCGCTGAAAAGCTCGTTTACAGGCAGTCCTGTTCTGCCTATATTTCAGCCTGAGTAGTTACAATGATTAAACAGAAGCCCAGACAAGTTACCCACAATAGTAATGTGCGCTTTCTTCGCACCTACCATCGCAAATGCAAGCCCTTGTCTATATTCGTGCTTGATAGCACTCTCCTTCTCAAGCTGCAAATACTCTTCTGGCGTAAAGTACGGCCCTCTACTTTTGCTTGTAATTATCTTTAGACTCCAAAAGCTGGGCAAATGTTAACTAACTAAGCAGAGGCTTTGAACAGCCCTAAGTCTCTATACTATCTCCAGCAAGTTTTACGCAATAAGATTCTACGCGCCTCTATCACTCTTCGCTATCCCAGCAATCTCTGCAAGCGCATTCGCATATTGCTCCAAATTCCCTCGCAGTGCATCCAACTCACCCCGCATAGTCATCTCCTTATCCCAAGCCTTCTCATGCAACTGCGGACTCATCCCTGTTGGCTTCTGCTCTTCCCACTCTTGCAGCAGCGGATGCCACTTAGATAAAAACGGGCGTAGACCATTGTTGAGAACTGCGATCGCAATTCCGCCCACCGAATCGTGCGACGCGCCCACCTTCGGCCCCGCCTTCCGCAAAATCTCCCGCGTCGAGCCAAACAGGCTATACAGCGAATTCATCGCCTCCCGCACCAATCCTTCCTGCGGATGCAAACTCTGCACCGCCACCCGCGTCACCAGCTCCACATACAGCTCCCAGGCCGCATTGCGCTCAGTCGGGTCAGGTTCCATCTCCACACCGCCAATCCCAAAAGGCAGGCTAAAAGTGACTTTCTTCAGCACAACTGGCGTAGGGTTTGGCATAGTAGCTAGCGAATCTGATTAGGTTGCTTCGATTATAGAGCGATCGCACTATCAGCCATCGTTTATCGTTAAAGCATTGAAGTGCATCCTACCTAATGCCACGAGCTGTTTCGTATGCCAACGCTGCTAAAAATTCCAATCATTCAGAAACTAGAAATCAATGACGAAGCCCTAACCGTCGATTTATCTGATGGCCGGACTATCGCGGTTCCCTTATCCTGGTATCCAAAATTAGTTCATGGATCTAATACAGAGCGCCATAACTATCGACTTATCGGTAACGGTAGTGGTATTCATTAGAACGAGTTAGACGAAGACATTAGTGTTCAAAATCTTATTATTGAACAGCCCTCTGGAGAAAGTCAAAAGTCTTTTCAGCGATGGCTCGACACCAGAGAGAGCAAAATGTGACGTGCGATCGCTCTCTTCAAATCGAATCATGAGACCCCTCCACATTTGGCCTCGCCTTCCGCAAAATCTCCCGCGTCGAGCCAAACAGGCTATACAGCGAATTCATTGCCTCCCACACCAGCCCTTCTTGTGGATGCAACTCTCTGGATCGCCACCCGCGTCACTAGCTCCACATACAGCTCATAGACCACATTGCGCTCAGTCGGATCGGCCTCCCAAAAAAACGGGACTCATGCCAAAAGGCGAACTCAATGTGATGCTCTCTATCGAAGTAGGATCTTTTTTGTCATAGCACCAGCAGTAGACAATCGAGTTCACATGATTATGTGTTGTCTAGCTCACAGCCTTACTTTGCAACAATCTCCACATCTGAAAACGCTATCCTAGCTCCGAGATTCGTTCAACTAGAGCTGTGAACTGCTTCACATCATTGCCATACCCGCCACCATGCAACCAACGTCTAGTTTGAGGAAAACAACCAATAGGAGCCTCCGTTGAAAAATTGACTTCGGTGTCTGACAAAACCCTTCTATGTTCGTCGCGCCAACCAACAGAGTATCCAAACTGCTTCCAGGCACCAGTATCGCTAACTGCGGTCGGTTTAGCAAATAGATTGAACCATGGTTTCTGAGGTTCAAGACACTGCTGCCATAACTGCTGCTGAACTCTTAATCCGAATCTGTCGTTACTATATTGCATCCAAAGACAATCAATATTTCTTAGCGTATCTAGAGAAAGTTGTCTAATTACAGGAGCTGTAAGACAGTTTCCTTTGTTAGCTTCTAAAACTATCTTCCTAGCTTGTTTATCTGCTTTCTTAAGATTCGACGCTGAAAGAAAATCTTCTAAAACTTCCAAATCACTGATCTTTTTCTCAGGCCCTCTTTGGTTTGGCAGAAGTAGTTCTAAAGCAGGATCTCTAGACTCACAGATTGGTTTGGTCAGAATGATACCCCATTCTAGATCATCAAAAGCTTGTGCATCTTCTATGTGTGTAAGAGCAACATACTTGTACTCTCTTAATATGAACGAGAAAAACATCAAACTGCTGCTGTATTGTCATACTCCAAATTTCATTATTCCTTATCAGAAAGGCTCATTACTCAATTACTATCTTCTAGCTTACAAACACTTTTCGCTTCATGCGGATAAGAATATAAGTGAGCTATGGTCGGATACATCTTGATCTCGAAGACAGCTTCCACAAAACAAAGCCCCCCAGCAATGCTGAGAGGCTCCATTTCATCTACCTAATCCGCGGTTTACAAACTGTCTAACCGAATCGACTAGACGTTGACGCAATCAGGAAAGCCGCATAGGTCAGCACATACCCCACCGTAAAGTGAGCTAGGCCAATCAAACGTCCTTGAACAATAGACATTGCAACGGGCTTGTCCTTCCAGCGAACCAGGTTAGCCAATGGCGTGCGCTCATGAGCCCAAACAATAGTCTCAATCAGCTCTTGCCAATAACCACGCCAGGAGATGAGGAACATGAATCCAGTCGCCCAGACCAAGTGTCCGAATAGGAACATCCAAGCCCAAACCGCCAGGTTATTCATCCCGTAGGGGTTGTAACCGTTGATTAGCTGAGAAGAATTCAACCAGAGATAGTCACGCAGCCAGCCCATGAGATAGTTCGAACTCTCATTAAACTGAGCAACGTTGCCACTCCAAATCGCCAGATGCTTCCAGTGCCAGTAGAAGGTGACCCAACCAATGGTATTAAGCATCCAGAACATCGCTAGGTAGAACGAATCCCAACCCGAGATGTCGCAAGTACCGCCACGACCAGGACCGTCGCAAGGGAAGCTATAGCCGAAGTCTTTCTTGTCTGGCATGAGCTTCGAACCACGGCCATCCAACGCACCTTTGACCAAGATCAAAGTAGTGGTGTGAAGACCAAGCGCGATCGCATGGTGAACCAAGAAGTCTCCAGGTCCAATTGCCAAGAACAAAGAATTACTGCCGCTGTTGATCGCATCCAACCAGCCCGGTAGCCAAATACCGCTTGCCGCAGCATTTGCCACACTGTCAGGGTTAGAAAGAAGCGTATCAAAACCGTAAAGCGCCTTACCAGAAGCCGCCTGCACCCACTGTGCAAACACAGGCTCAACCAAGATCTGCTTCTCGGGGGTACCAAACGCAACTACTACATCGTTGTGGACATAGAGGCCAAGCGTATGGAAGCCAAGGAACAAAGACACCCAGCTCAGGTGAGAGATGATTGCTTCTTTGTGGTCAAGAACCCGCGCAAGCACGTTGTTCTCATTAGCCGCAGGATCGTAATCACGAATCAAGAAGATAGCACCGTGAGCAAACGCTCCCACCATGATGAAACCAGCAATGTACTGGTGGTGGGTATAGAGCGCCGCTTGAGTGGTGAAGTCTTGAGCCATGAACGCATAGGGCGGCAGTGCGTACATGTGCTGGGCAACTAGAGACGTAATCACGCCCAAAGAAGCCAGCGCCAAAGCAAGCTGGAAGTGCAGCGAGTTGTTCAACGTGTCATAAAGACCCTTGTGGCCCGCACCCAAGTCACCACCAAAGGGAGTGCCTTCAGGAGGACGGTGCGTATTCAAGATGTCTTTGATGCTGTGACCAATACCGAAGTTGGTGCGGTACATGTGGCCGGCCACGATGAAGATAACTGCGATCGCCAAATGGTGATGCGCCATGTCCGTCAGCCACAGAGACTGTGTCTGAGGATGGAAGCCACCCAAGAAGGTCAAAATCGCATCGCCAGAACCCGTAGACGTACCAAAGAGATGGTTCGCAGTATCGGGATTCTGCGCGTAAGCACCCCAGTTACCGGTAAAGAACGGCTTCAAACCATCGGGGTGAGGCTTCATCGTCAAGAAGTTATCCCAACCCACATGCACACCGCGAGACTCAGGAATCGCAACGTGAACTAGGTGACCTGTCCAAGCCAAGGAGCTGACGCCAAACAAACCAGCCAAGTGGTGATTAAGGCGAGATTCAGCATTCTTGAACCAAGACAAGCTTGGGCGGAACTTGGGCTGAAGGTGTAGCCAGCCTGCAAATAGCATTACAGATGCCAATACAAGCAGACCAACCGCGCCAGCATACAAGTCACCGTTTGTGCGCATACCGATGGTGTACCACCAGTGATACACACCCGAGTAAGCAATGTTCACCGGGCTGCTAGAACCCGCCTGAGAAAATGCATCTACTGCGGGCTGACCAAAGTGAGGATCCCAAATCGCGTGAGCGATCGGTTTCACGTTAAGCGGATCTTGGATCCACTGTGGAAAGTTGCCTTGCCAAGCGACATGGAACAGGTTGCCGGAAGTCCAGAGGAAAATGATCGCCAGGTGACCGAAGTGAGAAGCGAAGATCTTTTGGTAAAGATTCTCCTCTGTCATCCCGTCATGGGTTTCAAAGTCGTGGGCTGTGGCAATCCCGTACCAGATCCGACGAGTCGTTGGATCTTGTGCGAGGCTTTGGCTAAATTTTGGAAATTTAGTTGCCATATGATTTATGTTTCCTCCGCGCTCCTTAACCTACTGATAACATTCGAGCCAGGAAGAATGCCCATGTGGTGGCAATCCCTCCTAGTAGGTAGTGGGCGACGCCCACTGCCCGACCTTGCGTGATGCTCAGTGCGCGAGGCTGAATAGCAGGAGCTACTTTCAGCTTGTTATGAGCCCAAACAATAGACTCAATCAATTCTTGCCAGTAGCCGCGACCGCTAAACAAGAACATTAGGCTAAATGCCCAGACAAAGTGAGCACCCAAGAACATCAGACCGTAGGCCGACAGTGCCGAACCGTAGGTGTTGATAACCTGAGTTGCTTGTGCCCATAGGAAGTCGCGCAGCCAGCCGTTGATGGTGGTCGCACTTGCAGCAAAGTTGCCACCCGTGATATGAGAAACGGTGCCGTTATCTGACACGGTGCCCCATACGTCCGACTGCATTTTCCAGCTGAAGTGGAAGATCACAATCGAAATAGAGTTGTACATCCAGAACAAACCTAGGAACACGTGGTCCCAAGCAGATACCTGGCAGGTGCCGCCACGACCGGGGCCGTCGCAAGGGAAGCGGAAGCCCAATGCGCCTTTATCAGGGATAAGGCGAGAGCTACGCGCATACAGCACACCCTTCAGCAGGATGAGTACGGTTACGTGAATCGTAAACGCGTGAATGTGGTGAACCATGAAGTCAGCGGTGCCAAGCGTAATTGGCATCATCGCAACTTTGCCGCCGACGGCGACAACGTCACCACCAAAGGCATAGCTAGCCGGGGCTAGTGCGTTAGGCGCTGTACCAGAGATTGAGGTCGCAGCGGTGTGCAGACCTTGAATCCACTGAGCGAAGATGGGCTGAAGCTGAATCGCTGTGTCCGAGAACATGTCTTGGGGGCGACCCAGTGCTTGCATGGTGTCGTTGTGAATGTAAAGACCAAAGCTGTGGAAGCCTAGGAAAATACAGACCCAGTTGAGGTGAGAGATGATGGCGTCGCGAACGCGCAGTGTACGGTCGAGCACGTTGTTCACATGCTTGGCCGGGTCGTAGTCGCGAATGAGGGCGATCGCACCGTGAGCACCTGCACCTACTACCAAGAATCCGCCAATCCACATGTGGTGGGTGAATAGTGATAGCTGAGTGCCGTAGTCAGTTGCGAGATAAGGATATGGCGGCATCGCATACATATGCTGAGCCACAATAATCGTTAGCGAACCGAGCAAAGCTAGGTTGAGGGCTAGCTGTGCATGCCAAGAACTCACTAGGAATTCGAACATGCCAACGTGGCCTTCACCACCAAACAGAAGCGGATCACCTTTGTGACCATCCAAGATCTGCTTAATGTTGTGACCAATGCCCCAGTTAGTGCGGTACATGTGACCGGCAACTAGGAACAAGACTGCGATCGCTAGGTGATGGTGCGCCGAGTCAGTTAGCCACAGTCCGCCAGTAACCGGGTTCAAACCACCCTTAAAGGTCAAGAAGTCCGAATAGACTCCCCAGTTCAGCGTAAAGAAGGGTCTGAGACCTTCAGCAAAACCAGGATACAGCTCAGCCATGAATGCCCTGTCGAACAGGAATTCGTGGGGTAGCGGAATATCCTGAGGCGCTACGCCTGCATCCAAAAGCTTATTAATTGGCGCAGCCACATGAATCTGGTGGCCAGCCCAAGAAAGAGAACCTAGGCCCAGCAAACCTGCTAGGTGGTGGTTCAGCATTGATTCCACATTCTGGAACCACTCCAGCTTGGGAGCGGCTTTGTGATAGTGGAACCAACCAGCAAACAGCATCAGAGCGGCCATTACCAAGCCACCGATTGCTGTTGCATACAGCTGAGTTTCGTTTGTAATACCAGAGGCGCGCCACAACTGGAACAAACCAGAAGTGATCTGAATTCCGTGGAATCCGCCACCGACATCAGCGTTCAAGATCTCTTGGCCAAAGATAGGCCAAACGACCTGAGCACTTGGCTTGATGCCGATAGGGTTGTTCATCCAAGCTTCGTAGTTGGAAAAACGAGCGCCATGGAAGTACATACCGCTCAGCCAAATGAACACAACGGCCAAGTGACCGAAGTGAGCACTAAAGATTTTGCGAGATATATCTTCTAGGTCACTAGTGTGAGTGTCGAAGTCGTGAGCGTCAGCGTGAAGGTTCCAAATCCAAGTGGTAGTTTTGGGTCCCCTAGCCAAAGTCCGGTCGAAGTGACCTGGCTTGGCCCACCTTTCAAATGAAGTGGGGGTGGGGTTTCTATCAACCACAACCTTGGCTTTGGTGGCCTCCCGCTCGCGCGGGGTAGTTGTCATGGAGACTCTCCTCTCTAGACAGAGAAAGAACGGCGCTTTGTACTGTGCGTTTATTAGAGCTATCAGGGCGTTTAGACGGCGCTTGGGTAGTGCGCTTAGCTCTGTTTAGCTCTATATGACTTCAAAACATGCTCTCAAACAATGCACTCGATCCAGCTTTCAATTCAGCGGTAGACAAAGGACTTTGCTCTTAGGCAGCTTCTCGGACAATTCAGACACAGGCAAAGAATGTTCTCACGTATTATAGTCACGCTGCTGCCTCTATATGACGAGCAGTTAACAATAGTTCAACCAGCGAAAATCCTGATGCCACGAGGGTTGAGCGCCGACAAGATATAAGCAAAGAGAAGAAAAAGCCGACTGTTTTAACAAATTGCAACATTTCGACGCAACGACCTCTTCAAGTCCTTCGGTTGGGCTCTGCGCCTACAGCAACAGTCGTTTTGAAAGCTCAGACTAGAAAAGTCTTGTACATCCACTAAAGAGCGTTCTATTTCAATATTTTTTTACAAAAATTAATCTGTTTGCAGGGATTAGGTCTCAGAAACGGTCCGGCTGCACCGAAGAGCTACAGAGGACCAGATTAATCAATTAGTTAATAGAGAGCTGAGTTAATCTTCGCCCTATCCTTTACTCGCGTTAGTAACCCTTATTCATCGAATCGGGTACCTCTGTCCCATATGATCGAGTAATAACAACTATTCAGTTTCGCTATGAAGCTCTTATTGAAGTTGACCCAGTCGTTTGTGCGGTCGTTTGTGCGGTCGTTTGCGCGGCTGTTTGCCAGGCGGTTGGTCTGGTGGAAACAGCAGCTATACTCAGCAATTGACCTAGCAGCAGGCTTAGCAGCAGGCTCAGCAGCAATAGAGGGGAAAGCTTTCTGTAGAAGGATTCTCGCCTTTTGTTTGGTTGTTTTTTTGAGTGTAGGCATAGGCGGCTGTAACAGCAGCTTTTCTAAAGGCGTCCGCGTAGTCAATCTGCCGGAGCCACCCGATCTGCTTCGCGGCAAGGAGGTGCGACGACTTAGCGGCGCGGTGAATGAGGTAGCCCCACCCGCTACCTTTTTGGATCTGAATCGGCTGATAGCGGAGGCTCGACCCCAGGTTGAGATCACCGCACCCAAAGCCAATCAGGTAATTGAAGCCGATCGAGTTGAGGTTCAGCTTACACTTGAGGGCCTTTCTATATACAGGGACGAAACATTAGCCCTAGGTCCACATATTCAGGTAATTTTGGACAATCAGCCCGCTCGGTCGGTGTTTGACCTAGATGAGCCACTCGTTTTTACAGATCTGACGCCGGGTAGTCATACCTTGCGAGCGATCGCAGTTCGTCCGTGGGGAGAAAGCTTTAAAGAAGAGGGCGCCTACGCGCAGATAAGTTTTCATGTTTTAGCAGAGACTAGCGAAAACGTTCCGGATAGTGACCAGCCCCTGTTGACCTACCTTGAGCCGCAGGGTAGTTACGGCGCTGAGCCAGTTTTGCTTGACTTCTATCTAAACAACGCGCCGCTGCACGCAATTGCTCAAGAAAGCGCTCAAGCAGAAACGCCAGAGAGCGATCACATCGCCGACTGGCGCATTCAAGGCCTTGTTAACGGCCAAAGTTTTGTCTTAGATCAGTGGCGGCCTCTATATTTGAAAGGGCTTACCCCTGGGCAGAACTGGGTGCAGCTTACCCTAGTCGATACTGAGGGAAATCCGCTCAAGAACACATTCAACAGCACCGTTCGAACCTTTACGTACGACCCTAGCCAACCAGACCCCCTAGCCAAAATTATTCGGGGAGATCTTCCGGTAGAACAAATTGGGCAAATCGTCAGTCCTGGCTACCTTCCGCCGATAGAACCGCCTACAGCGGGACAGCCTGTGGTAGAAACGCCTACAGTAGAACCGTTCGAACCCATCAATCCGCGCTCCGAACAAGAGGCTCAGATAGAAGAGCCAGCTAATTCGAAGGTGTTTGAGCCAGAAGCGCTTGAGCCAGAAACAGTTAAGCCAGAAAAGCCAGAAACGGTATCACCTGCAACAGAATCACTTGAGTCAGAACTACCCGAGGCAGAATCACTTAGAACAGAGTCATCTGTAACAGAAACGCCGAGTTTCGATCAAGGTGAGCCTGAACTTGGTGAGGATTTGCCTAACACACCTCGGTCAAACAAAGCAACAGAGTCTACCTTCAAACGTTTTGACCAGTTCCTAGAATCGCCTAGGCGAGCGAGCAAACAGCCAGTAGCTCCGGTTAACGACGACAGCTCAGCTACTGAGCCGCTCATCAAACAGGAGAATGACAGCCTAGATAACGAGCGATCGCCGTCAAAAGACATTCCAGTAGGCCAGCCGGAGAGTATCGAAACCGGGCCCTTCGAGATTAAAGTGCCTGATAGCGAAGTGCCTAATAGTGAAGTGCCTGATAGCGAAGTGCTCGGCAGTGAAGTGCCTGACGGTGAAGTGCCCGACGTCACAGGAATCGAGCTCAAAGGCTCTGATGTAGAACAGCTATTGCCTGAGCAGCCAAAAGCGGATATTAAAGCCTTCGAAGAAGAGGTTTTTACTGAACCGGCTCTCGAAAGAACGGAATCCGAAGAAGCGGAACTTGAAAGAGCGAAAAAAGTCGAGGGAGTCACCACGTCGGACGAGTGACTATAAGCAGCGGTAGCCAGATCGGCGGTCGTCTCCGAAGCGATACGGGAAGCGATCAGAAAACGTTCAAATCACAAACGGCTTAGATCTAGGTTCAAGTCTTGGGACCGCAAACGACTCGCATATCACATGCTGACACTTTCAGCATCGTTATATTCTTTTAATATTTACGTAACATAGCTGTCACAAAACTTCTTGAAGTGGTAGAATTTTTTAATAATTGCAGACAGCGAACTCAGAAAAGCTCTGCCCCGAGGCGTGTTTTCTCACTAGTCGTCTTGTGCTTAGTTGTTTCGGTTAAGGCCTCACAAAGCATATGGAAGGGAAACTCAGAGAATTGATCGGAAAGCCAGGCGTGTGGCTCTATATTCAGAGCAGCAAGGGCTGGTTCAAAAACGTTGAGATTGTAGAAGTAGGTGAAGATATCCTGACTTTTCGCTACGAGTCTGAGTCGGATACAGACCGCAAGATTTGGGAGAAAACAACGCGAATTTCCAACGTTTCGGAGATTGAGGCGCGGTTGGTTGTCGTGCCGAAACCGAACAATCCAGAGATGGCCGACATTAGAGGTCAGCTCTCTAGACTGCTACAGCAAGAGAGCAGCCCCGAGATAGATGATCGAATGCACTAGGTTGTCTCTAATTTGAGTTGTCGCTAGTTTAAAGAGAAGCAGCTCAGTAGGATAGACAACGGTGACAAAACGGGGCGGACTATTTTTTGCGATCGCAGCTATCGTTATGAGCGTGATCGTATGGGGCAACCCGATAGCCGCCCTAACATCAGCTTTCTTTCCAGAAATTCCTGCCTTTGATTCTAGCTATCGGTCGGGACAGCAACCGGGACAGCAATCAAACCGTCAACCAGTGGAATACGGCTCACTAGCTGCAGCTTCACTCAGTATGGATGAGGCAAAGCTAATGGCGCACGTCAAAGCGATCGCCTATCCCAGAGCTATGCCTGCTCAGAAGGTACCGGTCCGCCAGTACATAACCGATCAGCTTACGAGCTACGGTGTCTTATTTAGCCAGCAGCCATACGCTCACCCCGAAACAGGCGCTTTGGCAACTGGTGGCATCAATATCGTCGCAACGATACCCGGACAAGATTCAGCGGCAGGCAGCTTCGTATTGGGCGCACACTACGATACACCGGGAAACTCACCGGGAGCCGATGATAATGCTAGCGCGATCGCCACTTTGCTTGAGACCGCTCGCCTACTTTCATCTATCACCGAGTCAGCGCCTGATCTGGTCTCTGATCTGGCTTCTGATCTGACAGCCAGCCAGGCACCTGCCGTCCTACCCTTTTCGCACACGCTGAAGCTTGTTTTTTTCGATCAGGAAGAGCGTCAGTCAGACGGTAGCGGATTACTGGGCAGTCTAGCTTTTACTGCCGATCCGGCCAATCTCTCTGAGGTGAAAGGTGCGATCACGCTAGATATGATTGGCTATGCCTGCCATACCGAGGGCTGTCAAAGCTACCCGCAGGGACTACCCGCTCTGACGCTACCCAAAACAGGAGACTTTTTAGCGGTGTTAGGACTATCAGGTCACACCAACCTGATAGAGGCTTTTGTTAGCTCAGCGCAGAACAATTGGCCGCTAGTCATGAGCTTACCGGTTCCTAAAACCACAGTTAATCTATTTCCCGATCTGCTGCGAAGCGATCATGCGCCTTTTTGGGAAAAAGATGTTCCGGCTGTATTTGTGACCGACACGGCTAATTTTCGTAACGGCAACTATCACACCGAGCAAGATACACCAGAAACGCTAGACCCGTCGTTTCTCAGGGGCAGTGCCCAGCACGTACTAAATGCAACCCTAACGCTGCTTAGTCAGCGGCCTAGCTAATACGCTTGTTAAGCGTCCCAGTTAAGACCTATAAAGACTCCCGAGCTCTAAGGCTAAGCTGCCTGCTGTCTTCCTTTTTCTCGCTCTTTCTCTAGATAAGCAAAAACGCTCTTGTCACCGATATCTGGTGGAATCGGCTGAATCACCTTGCGCAGCGCAAACACGGCAAACAAAGCTGCCCAGGCCATTAGTATGTTTTGTTCTGTCCCCGTCGACAAAATGCCAGCCATGTGACCTAGCAGCAGCCCAGGCACCAGCACAACCAAAAACTTTGTCTCTAACCGATTGAAGCAAAACGCTTCTTTGAAGAAGATGCCGGTTAGCGCAGCGAAGGTAAAGCCAATGCCCAAAATCGTCAACGGCTGCTGATAGGCCGTAAGCGCTAGCGGCGTCGGATAGTACAGCGCTAACGCTAGGCTTGCTAGTCCACCGACGGCCCAAAAGAGCTGAAGCGCGCGGTGTAAAGGACGCACGTAGATATGGATTTTAAATAGGCTGAGGCCAAGGCCAGACCACAGCAGCGCATAGCAGAGCGTCGCGGCGATAGGGGCAATCTTCGGTGCAAAAAAGGTGCAGAGAACAGCTAAGGCAAAGCTGGTAGCGGCGATCGCTAAGCCCGCTCGATATAGGATGACTTCGGTGCGATCGCTTTGCTCAATCGTAAACGTACCAAACTGCCCTTCGTGTAGCTCAGTTTGCGGTTCGGCTGGGCCAATGGCTGAGTCAGTCGGTAGCATTTCGCTTAGCGTATCAGTTAATGTTTTTGTCATTGTCTCTATCAAAGTCCCTAAATCAAAGCGTTTTATATCCTTAATCTATTAGTCTCAATCTATCGCCAAATCTCTTGGATAGACCGTTGCCGTTACCAACGGTATTGATCGCGGTCTTTAGAAAACAGGCCCAGTAACGGGCCTAGCACAGCGCCAAAAACGAAGCCCCCAGCGTGAGCCCAATAGGCCACACCGCCCGAACCCATATCAGCCGTTGCGCCTAAGCTAACAGCGCTATATAAAGCCTGCTGTACAAACCACCAGCCCAAAAAGAAAAAGGCAGGGATGCGAAGAGTTGTTATGAAAATAAATAGGGGAACTAGCGTAAGAATTCTCGCCCGAGGAAAGCGGATGATGTACGCGCCCATCACACCGGCGATCGCACCGCTCGCCCCCAGCGTCGGCACCACCGATGTGGGATCAAAAAACCACTGCGCCAGCCCCGCTAGCGCACCACAGGCCAAATAAAATAGGAGAAACTTCACGGCGCCTAGCTGGTCTTCAATGTTGTTACCGAACACCCATAGGTAGAGCATGTTGCCGCCCACATGCAGCCAGCCGCCATGCAAAAACTGAGACGAAATTAGGGTAATCCATTCTCTTTGCCCAGCGATCGCATCCACTTGCAAAGACTCTGTAAGCTCAACGGGCACAATTGCCCAGGTGTTGAAAAACTGTTGGAGCGCATCTTCGCCTAACGATATCTCGTATAGAAAAATAACGATATTGAGCGCCAGTAGCGCATAGACAACCACAGGCGTCGTATTAACAGGGTTGTCATCTCTTAAAGGAACCACAGCAAGTTTGGCGAGCGCGTATAGAATTGTCTCTATCTTAAAGGACCCGCTAGCAGATCGGACCAGCTAAGCTAGTACGCTCAATGGCTACCGCTCGGTAGAATCCAAAACTAAAGCCAGGATAGAGCACCCCTATCAGCATCTAGCTGCACCGGTAGACCCACTGGCAGAGCAGCGTTTTCACCATCATGGCCAAATGGCAAATCGGACACAATAGGAATACCTAGATCGCAGAGGCGATCGCGCATAACCTCATCCACGCTCAGCGTTGGGCCTGGCTTAGTCGGTTGCCAACCGCTAAAGCGACCCAAGGCAATTCCGCTCACTGAGCGCAACTTACCCATTGCTCGCCACTGCGTCAGCATTCGGTCCAATCGGTAGGGCGCTTCGCCTACGTCTTCAAACGCCAGAATCACGTCAGTCAGCTCAGGCTCAGCCGCTGTACCTAGCAAATGAGTCGCCACGCACAGATTTCCGGGTAGCAAAGTACCCTTTGCTCTTCCTCCACAGCCTGACTCAGACCATCCTTTACCAGTAATTGGCTCAATCTCGTGTCGCTCAACCCAGCGAAACAGCCGATCTTTCGACCTTTCAGTTTCAGCCGATAGCGTCGTCAGCACCGGACCGTGCACGCTTGAAACGCCATGCCGCGCTAGGCTCCACAGCAAACCCGTGACATCCGAAAAACCAATTAGCCACTTAGGTGACTGACCAGCAGGCAGCGTAGGCCAATGCCAATCTTCTAGCAGCCGAGTGCCTCCATACCCCCCGCGAGAGCACAGGATGGCCCTGCACTCAGGATCGTCTAGGGCACTTTGCAGCTGCTGCCGCCGACTGCGGTCAGAACCCGCTAAATATCCCCATCGGGCGTCATAGCCATCGCACAGTCGAAGGCGATAGCCTCGCTGCCGCCAAACAGACAGTCCCGCTTCAAAATTCTCGGTACTCTGCAGGCCACCGCTAGGAGAAATAACGCAGAGCAAATCACCTGGCGTAAGGGGAGGGGGTAACAACACTGCGCTGGTCGTGAAAGACTGTATTTATTAAAATCCAATAGCATTAAAATCTAATAGCTATCTAATAGCTATTAGAAATCAGCTCACCTAGATTATTTACTCTATAGGCTTCACCGACATAGCCAGTGCGCTCAAACATAATTTGGTGAATGTGCTTATCTAATTCGTACTCACTCGCAAACTGATCGCGGTAGTAGTCTTTAATATCCGATTCTATCCCCAAAGCCTTAAGTCTGCTATGCAAGGCTTGCGTATCACCCACAAAATAAGCGTCGCGAGCAGTCTGATCGCTCCAAAACTTATCGATAACGCTGTACGGCACGCCGGCTAGTGTCACCTGATCTTTCAGAAACAAGTTCGTCCAGGTTGCGCCGCCGAGCGTTGCACAGACAGCCGTCAGAACAGCTAGCCGCTGCCTCAGACGATATCGAGGCCGCCGCACGCTAAGCCGCCGGGTCAGACGACTAGGCTGATCGCGCTTGCTGCGAACTAGCGCAAGGAATGAGCGATCGCCTTTCGTTCTACTTTTTAGCCGATGCTGTAACCAGCTATCTTTAGCGGGCTCATTGGCGAGCGCTGACGATAGCGAGGAGGTGCCTGTGTGCAGGCCGTCTGTACTCGCGTTTGAGCGCGATCGCACAGGCTGCTCAGGTAGAATATCTAGAGAACCAGACGATAAGGTTCGCTTATAAGGCAGGTATGCCATGTGGGTAGATACAGGTGAGATGCGAGTGAGGCTGAAAGACCTAAAGTTCTTGAGACTCAAAGCCCTAAAACTTGAAGCCCTAAAACTTGAAGCCCTAAAACTTGAAGCCCTAAAACTTGAAGCCGTGGAGAAATAGGTTAAGCCACCTAGTCTTTCATTCTATGCTTTTATTTGGTAGCAAAGAATACTTCTATTGTGAAGCCTATTGCCTCTGACAACTATAAGACCATGATGATATATCTACCTAGTACTCACATCCTTGACAAAAAGACTTTTGTGTGGGGCGTTCCTGGACACTGCGCTACTCATCTTGTCTAAGTTGGTCTGCATCGTTTGGTGAAGCTGAGCGGAGAGGTGATCGATTGTACCGGTGCGATCGCGCTGATAGTCAGTCAAATAATCCTTCAAATTAATCGGGTCGCCGATGTAAAAGTGAGCCCTGCGCGGAGCTTTCGGCTGGGCGTGTTCTACGTGAAATACCTCGCGCTCTAACCGAATTAAGGTATCTAAAAAGCGCTCCGGGGTAGGCGATTGAGCTACATAGCCATCGTAGATCGCATCAAAATTCAGCAGCCGAATCGTATCCCACACAACCTTCTCAGGCTTGAGCCGATCTGGGCCTAAAAGGACTTTCTGTTCACCTTCTTTCTCAGCAAAGGCAAAGTCCTCTAGCCAAGCTTGCACTCTATATACCCGCTCACGGATAGGATCGTTAAGATTGGGCTCAATTCCTACCGCAGATTCGCATCTTCCAATAAACACTCGCCGCAGACGCTCAATCCGCTGATTCCAGTCTAAAGTCTTCTCTAATCTGTCTAATTTGCACCCAGCAGGCAGACCAGCTTCAGCTTCAATCCGCAAGATCACCTGTTCAGCAATCTGTCGCAGCCGCCGGTAGTTATCTAACTCGGACGGTGCCGTCTTGATTTTTAGCTCACTCTCTAGACGAGTCAGCATTTTTTCAATTACTCGCTGCATTGGCTGGCGGTAGCGATACTTTAAGCTAAGCGGCACGATATACAAGTCGGGCACCTGCTCCGGTGACTCGGCTTTTTTAGCAAGCTGTGCCAGTACTGACATAGGTAGCTGAATAGCACCTGGGCGAAAGGGCATGATCGTATCGTTTTGATAAGAGCAGCCTCCCTCTGGAAAAATCACCAGGCGACATCGAGGATCCTTTAAAAGAGAGAGGGTCTGGCTGATACTGGCGCGATCGCCAAGTCCGCGCCGGATAGAATAGCAGCCGAGTCGCTGAATAAACCACCCTAGCCAGCCTCTGAACGACTCGTAAGCCACAATGTAGTGAAATAGCTGACCGAGCCGGGCCGATAGCACGAATAGCGCAATGCCATCTTCCAAGGTGGGATGGTTACACACAAAAACAACGCGCGCATCTTCTATGCTGCGAACCTTAGCCACAGCGTCTTCGGAAACTGAAAGCTTCACCTGGTACAGCACACGCGCTAGCGGATAGCTAATACTTTGCACCAGTCGCGTCATCAGCGGGCGCTGTTTGGGCGGATAAAAGGTTTCTGAAGCGGCAGAGCGAGAGATATCAGCAGCCATAGCAAGCGTGTAAGCAACATTCTTGACCTCTAATATGCCACTGGCTGGTGCGTATTCACGAAATCCGACTCAACCCCATCTAACGCACGAGAAAACAGCTACTCACTGCCCATAATCTTGGGAACCTTAAAGAAGTTGTCTTCGCGATCGGGCGCACTTTCCAAAATAGCCTCGCGATCAGCAAAGACTTCTAGCTGGTCGGGACGTGTAATGTTGCTAACCTCAATAGCTCTAGTCGTCGGCGCGACATCCTGAGTGTCTAGCTCATCTAGCTGCTGAACATACTCCAAAATACTGTTTAGCTGGCTGGTAAACTGCTGCTCTTCGATCTCGCTCAGCTCTAGTCGCGCTAGCATCGCAACCTTGCGTACCTGTTCTAGATCAATCATAACGGTCAGTATTCCTAGATCAGTATTCCTAGATCATATCCAGCTTCATCCGGCCTGTTACCTTCAGCCAGTTCTGGGCCTCAATGTAGTTATTCGGCGCAATGCGAATAGCCTCCATCCAGTAGCGAGCCGCTTCATCATACAGAGAATCAGCTTCACTTTTGTCGCCGGCTGCTTCTGCCTGCTCTCCTTTGTAGTGATAAATCACGGCTGTATTGTTCAAAGCCTGGATCAGTCTAGGGTTCAGCTCAATAGCTTCCTCATAGAGGGTAAGCGCTTTCTGGTGCTCGCCGTTGCTAGCTTCAATCAAGCCCATATTGTAGAGAATGTAGCTCTTGTCGTAGGGGTCTTCTTCTAAGGTGAGGGCTTCTCTGTAGTTGTCGATGGCTTCGGCATACTCACCGTCTGCTTGAGCGGACATTCCGTCTCGGTAATAGGCAAAGGCTTCTTTGGCTTGTTTCTTAGCCGGTAGCATTTTTAAGATCATGTCAGCCATGACCGTAAATGACTTGTCAATGAAGTTGTCGTTCTTTTGAGTTCTTGGCATTGAGGTCCCTGCGCTACGCGATCGGTTCGCGGCAATACAATTCGCTCTTAAAAGACTAACAAACTGTTGCAGGTGCGATCGCTCAATGTAAGGGAGTTTTAAGCGACGAGGTCCGAAAGCATTTGCAGCTGCGGCTGAGAACGGCTCGGTTTTTCCTGCACTAGATCTATCTGCTGGTCTAGATAAGACACCATCTGACCAATTGTTTCAAAATCGTCTTCATCTAAGCGATCGCTTAGATCAATATGAAACTGCTCGTAAAAGTCTTCGCAAAGAGTGATGACCCAGTCGTGCCAGCACACCAAAGCAAAATGTAAATCCTCATGAAAACTATCGCGCGGGCGAACTCGGCCAAACGTCAGGCCAGAGTACTGACCAAACCGCTGATAGACAAACGCTAATAGCTCACTATTCTTCGACTGTGGGGCAAAAAGCCTTTGCCAAGCTGAAAGTCCCAAGTTGTGGCGAGTGCGGTCTTTCATCCATCGGTTCACCTGATGGCGCACAGCAATATCTGGACTCATGTCGGCATAGGCATTGATGTTAGTAAACCAGCTGTTGAGTTGCTTCATCGTAAGATGTGCGGCCTCAGAAGAAACCGTCAGAAGATTGTGTCTTTAATATTCCCGCCGACCCTAGAGAAACTACGGTGTTTTTTATCACTTGCATACGGAAGTTAGACAGCCGTGAAAATAGAATCCATTGAATTTAGTCTATACAAGAGCTGGTACTGAAGCCGGAACTAAAGTCGGTATTGGCTCTAGTAGCACTCGCCTTACGCAGCTAGTCTCACACAGCGAGTCGGATAGGAGAAAGCTGTCGAACGCGAGTTTCGATCAGCACTTTTTCTAGAGCCGTCGAAGGCATGGGTTTACCAACCCAATAGCCTTGTAGATAGTCACACTGATACTGACTTAGCAGGGCCTGCTCAGCCTGGTTTTCTACGCCTTCAGCCACCACCTTCAGCTTTAGGCGGTGGGCAAGTTCAATAGTGGACTGCAAGATCGCCTGATTCTTGGGATCTCGGGGTGCCCCGCGCACGAAGCAATTATCAATTTTGAGCGTATCAATGGGTAGCTGCTTTAGATAGCTAAGGGACGAATAGCCTGTACCGAAGTCGTCAATGGCAATTCGAATGCCCAACGCTTTGAGTTCGTTCAAAATCTCAATAGCAGACTCAGCATCTTGCATCAGAGACGTTTCAGTCACTTCTAGCTCTAAATTTTGCGGGGCAATGCCGCTAGTGGCCAGCGTGTTTTTGATCGAATCGATTAGGTTGTTTTGATTGAACTGAACGCCAGAAAGGTTAATAGACACATACTCTATGCCTATGTCTTGCATAATCCAGCATTTGGCCTGGGCACAGGCCGTTTCAAGCACCCACTGGCCAATAGAAACGACCAGCCCGGTATCTTCGGCTAGGGGGATAAACTTAGTGGGCGAAATGTAGCCTTGCTCTGGATGGTGCCAGCGAATTAGCGCTTCGCTGCCCTCAATTCTGCCGCTGTGAAGATTGAGCTGCGGCTGGTAGTAAACCTCAAACTCATCGCGCTCTAAGGCATAGCGTAGCTGGGTTTCCATCGCAATCTGGTCACTGAAAGCCAGGGGCATATCAGAGCGATAGATTTGGTAATAGTTGCTTTTTTGCTTTTTAGCGAACTCTAGGGCCGCGTCCGCTTGGCGTAACAGGCTATAGATGTCCTCGCTTTGGTGCAGCAGAAAAGCGATGCCAATACTGACGGTGACAAAAACCTCTTGACCTGGCAGAGAAAACGGGCGACTGAGCGCGTCAATCATGTTTTCAGCCGTTTCTTTTGCCTGCTGAGGTCTTTCTAAATTAGGCAAGAGGATAGCAAACTGGTTGGCGGTTAGGCGTGCGAGCGTTGCTCCCGATGGCAGACAAGCCTGTAGCCGACGAGCTGAAGCTTTGAGTAGTTCATCACCAGCCGGATAGCCCATGACGGTATTAACTAGCCGCAGACGGTCTAAGCTAACAGACATGAAGGCAAGGGTTTGCTGGTTTTTGTGAGCGGTGCTGATAGATTGGCCTAAACGCTGATGCAGCAGCTGATAGTTAGGCAGGTCGGTCAGGCTATCGTAGTGCGTCAGTCGATTGAGCCGCTCTGCGGTATTACGTAGGGTGTTGGTGTACAGCTCGCTAGTATCGGTGAGCCGTTTGAGCCTCGCGGCGATGGTGCTAGAAATTTCGGCGGGCGATACTGGGCGCACGAGACAATCGTCTGCACCTAGCTCCATGGCGTGGCGAGTATGCGATCGCGTCTCTTGATTTGTGAGCAAGATAAATGGAGTCAACAGTAGCTGGCTGTCTTGGCGAATCGCCTTTAGCACCTGATGACCGTTCATTTCTTTGCCGTGCGAGCCCTGAAGCTCCCAGCTACAAATAATGATATCGGGCCGATGCTGACGACCCCTGCGAACACCAGACGGACCATCGTCTGCGGTATTGACTAGAAACTCTAAAGAAATCAGATAATCGACTAGAGCGTTGCGACCAGGTCCAGGCGTCTCGATGATTAATATTTTTTGCATGGGTTCTTAGCCCTCATGCGTGGAGCGATAGCAAGAGATGACCATATAGGAAGCAAGCAAAAGGTAGACCTATTTTTCAGACTATGAGCGCATAGCTTGGAACTAGAATGCCCGTCATAGAATGTTGCACGCACCGATGATCTAAGAACTAACCTAAAAGGTTTCTCTTTCAAACTTTGCTTACAAACTTTTCATCAGTATTAAGTCATTAAGTCATCAAGTTTCTTAATAGCCGCCTAACAGCCAAGCCGCCTAGTAACCTAAACCGCTTACATAGTCCATATTCAGCTTGCTGGCGTCACAGCAGCTTCTAAGGTGGCGACAAACGTAGGGTAAGAAACAGCCGCGGCTTCGGCGCGTTGAATACGGGTTTTGCCAGTAGCGCGCGTGGCTGCGATCGCTAAGGCCATTGCAATCCGATGGTCAGTATAGCTATCAAGCGTTGCCGCCTGAAGCGTTGCCGCCTGTCCCATTCCTTCAATCTCCATGCCTTCTGCCTGCTCGACTAGGCTTCCCCCTAGCTGAGTGAGCGCCGCCGCCATAACAGCTAGGCGATCGCTTTCTTTGACGCGTAGCTCAGCCGCGTCTGTGATCTTCGTCGTGCCCTCGGCAAACAGAGCAGCAACAGCTAAAATAGGCACTTCATCGATCAGCCGAGGAATCAAATCGCCACCAATATGGCACCCCTTGAGCTGACTATGGCGCACACGCAGATCGGCCACAGGTTCACCGGTCACGTCTCTTTCATTCTCTAAGCTAATATCCGCATCCATTGCAGCCAAAGCTTCCAAAATACCCGTGCGCGTCGGGTTGATGCCTACATTTTCAATTAGCAAATCCGAGCCTGGCGTAATAGCCGCCGCCACAAGCCAAAAGGCCGCAGAGCTGATATCACCTGGGACAATAACCGTTTGCCCCGTGAGCTGAGCCGGGCCGTGCAGGGTGACGCTATGGGTAGCCGCATCGATTGAAAGCTCAGCGCCGAAAGCTTTGAGCATCCGCTCGCTATGGTCACGCGATAGGCTGGGCTCGGTGATAGTAGTCGCGCCATTGACCGAGAGGCCTGCTAGCAAAAGGCAAGATTTCACCTGGGCTGAGGCAATGGGGGAGTGATAGTGAAAAGGCTGAAGCTGCTGACCTTGAACGCTTAGAGGGGCAAGCGTGTTACCGGCTTTGCCAGCGATGGTTGCGCCCATCTGGGCGAGCGGCGCAATGACTCTTTTCATGGGACGCGATCGCAAAGATCCGTCACCGGTTACCGCAAAAAACTTTCCGGGCTGGGCAGCTAGCAGGCCTAGCATTAGTCGTAGCGTCGTGCCCGAATTACCAGCATCGAGCACGTTGTCGGGCTCTTGCAAACTGCCGCCTGTGCCTTCTACCGTGACCCATTCATCTTCTAAGTTCGATATTTTGGCACCCATAGCGCTAAAGCAAGCGGCGGTGCGGCGCGGATCTTCGCCCAGCAGGAGACCTTTAATTCGGGTGGTGCCGTGAGCGATCGCGCCTAGCATCAGCGACCGATGAGAGATGGACTTGTCTCCAGGAACCGTAATCGTGCCGGTCAGCGGCCCGCTTTGACTGCCGTCAATCTCTAGGGTTTGATGAGAAGTCGACTGGGTAGATTGGTCAATCAGCTGCAGAAAAGGCATAGCGGCAAAGGGATAGATTTAAAGACAGCTTACTGCGCGGCGGATTCGCAGTAGAGATTGACGCCTTCGGTGATTTGCTTAGCTTCAGCGTCTATGGTTTGCAGGGCGCTAAAAGCGCTGTTAACTTGCGCTTCAAATCGACCAAAAACCGCTCTAAAAGCATCTTCATCTTCAGCATCGGCGAGTAGCTGCATGGCATCTCTCGCACTAGCAAACGTCCGACTCCACTGAGTTGCGGCTGTCGTATAGCTCTCTTGATACTCTACGAGCTGTTCATCTTCGATTGCGATCGCGCTGAGGTTCTGGGCAAGTAGCTCGCTCTGCGTGCTGGCCTTTTGCATGGTCGCGATGTATACCCCTGCGCCGCTCTGTAGCTCAGCCATATTTTGAGCGCTATTTAGCTGAGCCAGGGCGGCTTTGATTGCCTGCTCGTACTCATCGTCAAACACCTGAGTCTGATTGATGGCGGTGATCAGCTGATTACACTGAGAGACTTGCGGACTACAGCTAGCAAGTCCGAGAAGTAATAAGCTACTTAGAAAGGTCAGTGCTTTGGGAAAAGGCATTGTGAGATTTAGTTAAGTGAGGCTAGCTAAGTAAGATTTGGCTGAGCGAAGGTTAAAAGCAATCAGCCAAAGCAATCGGCCAAAGCGAACAATACTATACCAATTTCAAGAGGATCCTTGGCTTTGAACGACACCATTTCAACAAACCGTCCAACAGAAAACCGCGCTCAGGAACGCTCGGACCCAACATCCCAATCAGAGTCTTCAGAAGAACAGTTGGCCACTACAGCGCTGATTCAGCATCGTCAACAGTTTTCATCGCTCGAAGGTAAGCGCTATTTCAACTATGGCGGACAGGGGCCTATGGCCGATAGTGCGATCGCTGCGTTATCAGCCGCCCAGCAAACCATTCAAACCAAAGGACCGTTTTCCGCAGAGGTATACGACTGGCTAGTAGAAGAAGGCAGACAGATTAGAGAGGCGATCGCCCAAGCGCTAGGCACGACAGCCGAAACTATCACACTGACTGAAAACGTCACTGTAGGGTGCAATATTCCGCTTTGGGGACTGCCGTGGCAGCCGGGCGACCACATTCTGATGGGAGACTGTGAGCATCCGGGCGTGGTCGCGGCTGTTCGCGAACTCTGCCGTCGGTATGGCGTCAGCGTCAGCACCTGCGCGCTGTCCGACTGGCTGAAGGGAGCAGACCCAGTTGAAATTATTAAACAAGGGCTGCAGCCTAGCACCAGATTAGTAATTGTCAGCCATGTGCTGTGGAATACAGGGCAGCTACTGCCGATGCAGGCGATCGCAGATCTTTGTCACAACCACGCGCCACATACCCGGCTACTTGTAGACGCCGCCCAATCAACCGGATCGCTGCCGCTAGATCAGCCTGGCTGGCGTCTGCCTGAAACTAGCGTAGATTTCTATGCCTTTACCGGCCACAAGTGGTGGTGCGGGCCTGCTGGATTAGGCGCACTCTATGTACGGCCTGAAGTGTTTGCCCAGACCGCGCCCACATATATCGGCTGGCGTGGGGTAGAGGTTGACGAAAAGGCAAATCCAACAGGGTGGGAGACCACAGGAAAGAAGTTTGAAGTCGCAACTTCTGACTATAGCCTGTGGGGATCGCTACGGCAGGCTATGACCATCCAGGCAGAATGGGGAGACGCCCAGGCCCGCTACGACCGCATTTGCGCGCTGAGCGAGCGGCTGTGGAAAGGGCTGCGTGAACTGCCCGGAGTGCAGTGTGTGCTTAGCGATGCGCCACCGCCCTCTGGACTCGTCTCTTTTCAGCTTTTAGGAATAGACGGTCAGGTGAGTCCTCAAAAGCACAGTGCGCTAGCCAAACAGCTAGAGACCGAAAAGATCTACGTGCGTACCCTGCTATCGCCTCACTGCCTACGCGCCTGCGTGCACTATCTGACGCTGGAAACTGAAGTAGACGAGCTGATAGCTCGAATTGCTGCGGAATCTTCACCCGGCTAATCGTACTCTCGGCCTTCGTACTCGCGGCAGCCTTCACAAGGGCCAGAGGGATTAGCGGCGCAGCGAATGTAGGGTGATCGCGCATTCAGCTGACAGGTGATGTCTCCAATTACCAGGCCCATGCCTTCGACGTAGTGTTCTTCAGGGTGGCGAGGACGCCTAGTGATAAAGCGAAGCCGCTCATCAGCTACTGTATGAGCGGCCAGCTGTAGCTCTGCTTCAAATGGTTCTCGCGTTAACCAGGCAACCAGCAGCGAAAGACCCGCTGGCAGCAAACCGACAAAGAGAATAAGCGCAATGAACATGGGAAAAAGGAAATTGACTACTGGCAGAATCAACTGTTGGCAAAGATCCTAACGCGATTGCACCTGGCACATTGCATTTAACCTAGCACTGCATTCAACCTAGCATTTAGAAACCTAGAATCCAGAAACCTAGCATTCAGAAACCTATCTAATGACGTGACCGCTCGCTAGCTGTCCGTAGACTTTGCTTTGGGCCGATAGGTAGAAGCAACGCTGAGTTCGTCTAGCTGCTTTTTATCTACCGTAGAAGGCGCGTTGGTGAGCAGATCGCGAGCCTGCTGCGTTTTGGGAAAGGCGATCGCTTCTCGAATTGACTGTTCTCCGGCTAATAGCATCACCAGTCGATCTAGTCCGTAAGCGATTCCGCCGTGGGGCGGCGTGCCATATTCAAAAGCTTCGAGCAAAAAGCCAAACTTATCGTCTGCCTCTTCTGCTGAAAGGCCGATCGTTTCAAACACTTTTGCCTGCACGTCCGGTTGATAGATACGCAGACTGCCGCCGCCAATCTCGTAGCCGTTATACACAATGTCATAAGCAACTGCGCGAGCGCTCGTCAGATCGTCAACATCGTCTGGGTGGGGCGCGGTGAAAGGATGGTGCAGCGCTTCGTAACGGTTTTCGTCAGCATTCCACTCAAACATCGGGAAGTCGGTTACCCACAGCAGATTCGTTTTGCTTTCGTCAATCAGGCCTAGCTCTTTGGCGATCGCCTGTCGCAGCTTATCCAAAGTCGCGTTTACCGTTGCCGTATCACCCGCCGCAAACAATAGCAGATGCCCTGGCTGCGCGCCGGTCCTTTCTAGCAGCGTCTGCTTTTGCTCAGGCGTCAGGTTGTCTTTAATTGCGCCAATCGTATCGATTTCGCCGTTTTCACGCACGCGAATATAGGCCACACCCCGAGCACCCGCATCTGTCGCCACTTTGAACAGATCGCCTTTGGGCTTAATCCGCACGTTAGAAATCGCCTCATTGCCATTCGCAATCGGCAAGACCTTCACCTGTCCACCGCCTTTCACCGCACCCGAAAACACCTTAAACCCAGAGTCTGCAACAATATCAGAAACATCGACTAGCTCTAGCTCATAGCGGGTGTCAGGCTTATCGCTGCCGTAGCGATCCATAGCTTCGGCGTAGGTTAGGCGAGGAAAGGGCGTCGGGATATCGAGCCCCTTAACCGTTTTGAAAATATGGGCTAGCAGCCGCTCATTGAGCGTGAGGATTTCTTCTTCGTCCATAAAGCTCATTTCCATATCGAGCTGTGTGAACTCAGGCTGACGGTCAGCGCGTAGGTCTTCATCGCGAAAGCAGCGGGCGATTTGATAGTAGCGGTCCATACCGGCGACCATCAAAATTTGCTTGAAGAGCTGCGGTGACTGCGGCAGGGCAAACCACTCGCCTTCATTAACTCGAGAGGGCAAGATGAAATCTCTGGCACCCTCTGGAGTAGAGCGGGTGAGGATGGGCGTCTCGATTTCGATAAAGTCTTCGGTGTCTTCGAGGAAGCGGCGAATGGCTTTGATAATGCTGTGCCGCAAGCGCATGTTACGCGACATGCGATCGCGTCTCAAATCCAAATACCGGTACTTCAACCGCAGATCTTCGCGCACGTTCTCTTCTTCTGCGGTAGAAACCTGGAACGGCATCTGCTTGCGCACAGCGTTCAAAATAGTTAGCTCATCGGCATAGACTTCTACCTGACCAGTTGGCAGCTTTTCGTTAAGCGAGTCTGCCGGGCGCTTTGTCACCCGGCCTACTACTTTGACAACATATTCACCCCGCACCTCTTCGGCTACCGGGTAAGATTCGGGCGTTCGTTCGGGGTCGCTGACAATTTGAACGGTGCCCGTGCGATCGCGCACATCTAGAAACACAACCCCGCCATGGTCGCGGCGACGATCAACCCAGCCATAGAGCGTGACCGTCTTCTCAATATGCTCGGCTCGAAGTTGACCGCAATAAAGGCTACGCATGGCGAGGGGGATTGGCTAACAAAACAAAACCTTTTCATTATGAAGGATAGAGACCGCTATAGGCGCAAATATTTCTTTTGAATCCTATTTGAGTCCTAGAGTTCTGAGTCCTAAAGTTTTGGGTCCTAGATTCTGCTTCGACTTTGTCACTCATCTTCTCTTGCCGCTAAATATCCCCAGGTGTAGGCAGAGGTAACCATATAGTCAACGGTAAACTCTGCGCCCACAGGATTGCTGAAAACGTCTAAGTAGTTTTCGGCGCTAGGCCACTGTTGCGGCGGCGGAAACATGTCATCGGCAATCGAATCAAGCACCCAGTAATCCTTGTAAAAAGAAAAGTCGGCGGGGCCATAGAGACTGATGCCAGGCGGGGGAGATTTTGCCATGACGCGCTGATCGAAAATTAGTGGATTTTGAGGACTGCGATCGCCAAGGCCAGTGGTAAAGACAAGGTTGTCTGGATTAGCACCTGCTGCAAACTGGGTGCCGCTCAAGCCAGCTCGCAAGTAGCGCGATCCACCCGTGAGCACGTGAGCCCGCAACAGGTTGGTGGCGGTCGGAGCACCGGTTCCGTGGCTCCAGCCGAGCGGCGCATCTGGATTGTGCCGGCTCCAGCCAAAGGCGGTCGTTTGCGTTAGCGCCGCAAGCTCGTCAGCGCGGCGCAAAAAGGCAGCGCGAGCATTCTTTTGGATCCGTTTGTCTACAGAAAGCGCAGCGTCAGATGTGTCACCGTCAAGTGTAGCGTAGAGAAAAGCGGCGTCTGCTTGGTCTTGCTGAGCGTAGATAAAGACAGAGGCATTCTCATTAGAGAACACCGTTGTTGCCAAAAATAGCTCGTGCCATTGGGCGTTGCGCGTTAGGCGATACAGCTCTAGTGCGGCCAGATTTCGATGATCGATCACATAGTGTATTTTCTCGCCTGTAGTGTAGTCGCTAGCAATGTAGCGCGCTTCGGCGTAGGCCATCGCCTTTAAAGCACTCTCTTCGTAGACTTTAGCGAGCTGAGCATCGTAGGCTCTAAGCGTAAAGGCCGCTCTAGCCGCAACGCCCGCATACAGGTAGCTCGACCAAACATCAGGTGCGTAGGCCATTACGGTTAGCGATTCTTGCCAGCTACCTTCACCCCGTAGCGGATGGGAGGCTGACTCTATGCCGCCACGAATGCCACCTTCTGGGGTTTGTAACCGGCGAAAGAAATCAATCGACCACAGCGATTCATCAAGGATATCGGGCAGGTTGTTATCTGATTCTGGCAAGTTGAGAGCAATCGAGTCGAAATGGTCAGGAAAAAAGCTGTGGAGTTCTAACAAGCTGCGAGGCACAGCTAGATGCTGAATACGCCGATCCCAATCACCCGCATCGAAATAACCGCCCCAGGCATTTGCAACCTCTGTATCGGTTTTGCCAGCTACCAGCGCTTCAAAGGCGTCCGCTTCACCAATGCCCATATCGACTTCTACCAGGGTCGCAGTAGACTGATAGACCCGATTGCCATCGTCTGGATGAAAGGCCCGAGGACGGGTATAGTCGCTGTAAGGTGGACCGATCGCAATGCCGCTGCGCTGATGATATAGACCTCGAATTGAGGTATAAAAGGCGTCATCCCAAACGGTGGAGTTAATCTTGAAGCCAAAAGAGCAGCCAACGCCCTCTACGCATAGGCGATACTCACCGGGCTCCTTGAAGCTGCTGAAATCTAACTGATGAACTTCGCTCAGGGTATAGTCGCGGTTGCGCGGCCCCTCTGTTTGCCCAGGGCTATGTCTTTTGGTAGAAGAGCTGCGGTAGACAGTCTGATTGGTTTGGGTATCTATGAGCTTGAACGATAGGCCGTCTGGATAGTCTAGGCCGCCCCCATTACCCATCCAGGTAGATAGATAGCCCGCTTTGAAGCTATCTGTAGGGCGAAATCCTAGCTGAGAGACATGGACCGCTTCGCTGTGCGCATCCATAGGTCGATAGGTAAAGGTGGTATTTTCTACGCCCAGTTCGAGAAAGCTGATTTGATAGGTGCTGCCGTCTTGCATAGGCTGAGGCAGGTCGAGATAGAGCGTGTGCGCAGCAGGCCATTCGCGCTCACCACTCGCTGTGTGACTAAGCGCAACCGGTTTACTCTTTCGGAAAACAGCAGTAGGTGCCTGAGCGGAACTGTAGTCTGGGTCGTCGCTAGAAGCGATTATATAGGAGCCTTTGCGATTGGCGGCCCGTAGCTGAAAGGCCGTGCTGTCAGCCTGGTCGTACGTGAAGAGAGTATCTTGATTAGGCCCAACCAAGAGGCCAATTTTTTGGCCGTTTCGCCTTAGCTGCGATCGCCCACCATCAGGCACCATCTGATCGTCTGCTTTTGGCTGGTAAGGGCTTTGCTGACCAAGGGTCACAGCGGGCGCGGCGATTTCTACAGCCAGGACAGTCGGGCTCACAGCGTACACCTGGGCGGGTGGTTGAGGCTGAGCCACGTCAGACGAGCGGGACATCAAAACAGCCAACCGGTGAATGATTGGGATTTTAGCAGCGGTGCTAGCGGTGAAGAACAATCCACTGACAAAACTGCTAACCAAACCGCTGACAACAAGCCCAGAAACAAAGCTGTGGCAGTGATTGAGTCGATTTTTGTGATGCATAGTCTAATAGGTAGCTGAATCGCAATTTCTTTTACCAAGAAGTAGACGATAGAAGCCAATCTTTAGATGCAAATCCTTCAAATCTCTATGGAAATATTAACTTGCTCCGGAATATCACTGAACAAGTGGTACGATTTCAACTCAATCAATCGCTAGGGGTGCCTGTAAAGGCTGAGAACACACCCTTGAACCTGAGTCTGGATAATGCCAGCGGAGGAAAGCATGAATAGAATTTTGAGGCTGTTCTTTGGACAGCCGTCACTTAGCAGATCACCTCAGAACTTGCTTTGGGGCTCGCCTCGAGACCTATCTAAGGACTTAACACAGGGCTCGTATCGGCTCGTCGCACTGCTGCTAAAAGCTAGCCTTCAGCGCATAAATCTTCAGAGATTGGAGGCGCGCTCATGGGCATAAGCACACTGGTCTTACTAGTAGCCGCGGCTACCTTTGCGCTGGCTGGCCTTTTGCAAATTGGTCGCCAAACCGTCGATCTGGAAGACTACATGGCGAGTCGAAACCAGATCGGCGGACCCATGGCCTTGGCAACGATTACGGCCTCGGCGCTAGGCGCTTGGATTTTGTTTAGCCCAGTCGAAGCGGGCTCTTTATTTGGCGGTATTACGGCAATTTTGGGCTACTGCGTTGGCTCGGCGGCGGCGGTGTTCATGTTTGTATTCATTGGGCCTAGGCTGCGGCAGATTATGCCGCGGGGCCACTCGCTCAATGAGTACGTGCGCCACCGGTTTAGTGACCAGCCTATTAGTGATCAATTAGGCGATAGACAAATAGGCGATAGACAAAGTCCGTGGGGAACGGCGATGTACTGGCTAACGTTGGCCGTGATGCTGCTGTACATGTTCGTGTACTTGACAGCGGAGCTAACTGCGATCGCTCAAACTCTTCAGCTCGTCGCCGATGTCCCGCTGCTCACTACCTGCATTGTTGTCATTACTGCCGTCTTTCTGTACACCACGTACGGCGGATTAAAAGTTACCATTCTCACCGACGTGCTTCAGTTTGGGCTAATTGTGCCGCTGCTGCTGATTTGCTTTGGTGTAACCATTGTTTTGCTCGGTGGGTTTAGCGCAGCGTTCACGCCTGTACGCGAAAATATTCCTGAGTTTCTTTCCTTTGGCAATATAGACGGGCTGCGATTTGGCGCGACGCTAATTATTGCTATTGTTGCTGCCGAGCTATTCAACCAAGGCAACTGGCAGCGAGTGTATGCCTGTAAGGATGACCCCACCGTGCGCCGCGCCTTTTTGGGCTCTTCTCTGGTCATCTTGCCACTGCTGTTCTTATCTGGACAGCTCGGACTGATTGCTGCTGGGTTCGAGCTAAGCGGTACGACAGCCTTTTTTGATTTGCTACAGGTGTTGGCAGTTCCTAGCTGGCTCGTCGGCGCGGTGGTTTTGCTAGCAGTTGCGCTCGTGATGAGCAGTTTGGATACCTTGCTCAACGGCATCAGCGCGGTGTTTACGCTGGACCTACTGCGACTGTCGAACCGGCCCGATCAGGTGCTGCTGATTTCGCGGGTTTTGACGGTGGCTGTGGGAATTCCGGCAGTCGCGATCGCAGCTAGAGGCTTCAGCGTCCTCTATCTATTTTTCATCGCCGACCTAGTCTGTGCCGCTCTCCTATTCCCAATCGTCTTCAGCTTCTACAACCGCTATCAGACAGGCATCAACGCTTTCTGTAGCTCCATACTAGGCATTGCTATTGGCACACTGTTCTTTCCTAGGCCCGACTTTACACCGCTGGTAAATCTTCCTGGCGCCGGAGACTTGCTCAACAGCTTTGCAGCCGCTTTTGCGACATCAACTGCCATCACCCTGCTCTGGTGCGCCCTTGATATCAACTTCAGACATAAAACCACCAAACCTTTTAACTACAGCGATTTGAAGCGCGTAAAACCCTACAGCTAGCCATCGCCTTCTGCTGATTTTTAATACTTTTTTCTAAATTCCTGTTTCTAAATTCCTATTTAGTCAAATCGTCCGACACGTCCTCCCTGAACGCTTCTATCGTGTTCTGGCTATCTACCTAGCTCAAGCAAAATCCATGACACAAACCTCTAATCGCCCGCTATCAAAAACCACGGACGCGAATCAGGATCCCGCTCAGATCGCTGACGCACAGAACCCTGTCCAGTTAGATGCTCGTTCAAAGGGTCATCAAGATAGCCCCCTACGTGCTAGCTGGATCGCCAAGCGCCAAGGTCAGGCCAACGTTTCTCAGATGCACTATGCCCGGCAAGGTATCGTCACCGAGGAAATGGACTATGTCGCCAAACGTGAAAATCTTCCCGTAGAGCTGATCAAAGACGAAGTCGCTCGTGGGCGGATGATCATTCCGGCCAATATCAACCACCCAAACCTAGAGCCGATGGCCATTGGCATCGCGAGTAAATGCAAAGTCAACGCCAATATCGGGGCATCACCCAACTCTTCTGATATCAACGAAGAAGTTGAAAAGCTGCACTTGGCAGTGAAATACGGCGCAGACACGCTGATGGACTTATCTACAGGCGGTGGCAATCTCGATGAAATCCGCACCGCAATTATCAACAGCTCGCCCATCCCAATTGGCACAGTGCCAATTTATCAAGCTCTAGAAAGCGTTCATGGCAGCATCGAGAATCTAGATGCGCAAGACTTTTTGCACATCATTGAAAAGCACGCTCAGCAGGGCGTAGACTACATGACCATTCATGCAGGCATTTTGATAGAGCACCTGCCTCTGGTCAAAGATCGCCTCACCGGTATTGTCTCGCGGGGCGGCGGTATCATGGCCCAGTGGATGCTGCATCACCACAAGCAAAACCCTCTCTTCACGCACTACGACGACATCATCGAAATATTCAAGCGCTATGACGTGTCGTTTAGCCTAGGTGACTCTTTACGTCCTGGCTGTCAGCACGATGCCTCCGACGCAGCGCAGTTTGCTGAGCTAAAGACCCTTGGCAACCTGACGCGCCGCGCCTGGAAGCACGACGTGCAGGTGATGGTAGAAGGCCCTGGCCACATTCCCCTAGACCAGATCGAAATGAACGTGAAGAAGCAGATGGAAGAGTGTTCAGAAGCGCCTTTCTATGTGCTTGGTCCACTGGTTACCGACATTGCTCCTGGCTACGATCACATCACCTCAGCCATCGGCGCAGCTATGGCCGGATGGCACGGCACCGCCATGCTCTGCTACGTCACCCCCAAAGAGCACTTGGGCCTGCCCGATGCCGAAGACGTCCGCAACGGCCTCATCGCCTACAAAATTGCGGCCCATGCAGCCGATATTGCTCGCCACCGTCCGGGCGCTCGCGATAGAGACGATGAGCTTTCTCGCGCTCGCTACAACTTTGACTGGAATAAGCAGTTTGAGCTATCGCTAGACCCCGATCGCGCCCGTGAGTACCACGATGAAACCCTACCGGCTGATATCTATAAGACGGCGGAGTTTTGCTCGATGTGTGGCCCTAAGTTCTGCCCCATGCAGACAAAGATTGATGCCGACAAGCTGAGTGAGCTAGAGAAGTTTTTAGCTAAGCAAAGCTAGAGAGCCACGCAAAGCTAAAAACAGACGGAAAATAAGAAGATAAGTGACAAGGCGGAAGAGAGCAGTTAAGCAACCTTCCGCCTTTTTGCAGTGCTACCTTTTTCCTAGAGCATCTTGCGCATGGTCATCCAGTCGTCGGCTTTTACTAACCAAGGCAAAACTGATACTTTGATGGTGATACCGTTTTTATCGATATAGATACGGCGGTTGTCAGCTTTGACAAACTCCCACGATTCGAAGGTGTAGCGCTTGGAGGTGCCGCCCAGTAAGTTGTATACGGTAAGTTGATTGGGCTCTAGCAAAAAGCAGGGTCGATGCAGGCAGTAGAAGCCGAACATGAACAGCAGTATGCCAACTACAGCTAGGAACAGGAATAGACTGTCGGATCGGATGGCAACCCAGAGGCTATACAGTGCTAGCAGCAGGCCACCGGCTGAGAAAAGGGCTCCTACGGTTATCTTATAGTAAGCAAGCAATTTTTGCGGACGGTTAACTTGCATGAGATGAAAGGAGCAAAGGCCCTGGGCTAACGTGATTCTTGCAGTAAATGTCCTGAATGCGTTAGGACATTTGCGGGCCGAGTCGCTTTACTCGCTAATGATCGAGTACCTACAAACATGTTCTAAGCAGCCAGGCGAAAGCTATAGAGTCGAAGCGGGATGGATACCATGAATTAAGCTATTCTTCATCAGCCGTAGTGCATTATCAGCAAAAGGTTGCACGAATAAAAATGCTGAAGATGTTTTTTAAGGAGATATTTTAGGTGTACAACGCACAGTGTGGTGTATGCATGGAGAATATCACTGAAGTATCAATCCTAATTTATTTTTTGTATAAATTCTTCGTAGGGGACTACGTGGTTTCCATGAATTTTGGTGACGCTAGCTTCACATGCCACCTGCGTCGTTCCCTTCGATACTGTTGTTTTCTCTGTCTTCTTTGGCGCTATTTTTCTTTGGCGTTATTTTCTACAGCGCCTTCTGCGAAATCTTCGATGTAATGCCAGTGCCAAGGCTCTGGTGAAGCGTCTCCAAATAGTCCTCTTTCACGAATTGATAGCTCGAAGCCATGATTCTTGGCATTAGCCTGTAGCCATCTGAAGGCTTCGGTTTGAGCAAAGCTAGCTTGCCAGTCATGGGTTTCATCTGTACCACCGATAGCGATCGCATATCCATTTGGATAGTCATTCTTCGCGGTTGCAGGTGCAGCCGCCTCATCTGCCTGCGGTCGATAGCCTGCTAGCGCGTATAGGCCAACGTCATCAGCCTTAGCCGCGGCCACCATTTCCCAAAAGGCTTTGGCCGCGGCTGGCCTCAGTAAAATACTGCCATCAGCTAGTAAGGCGGTCAGATCTTCGAGTTTGGCTTCTGGCTTAGTTTCTAGCAAAGAGGGGTTGGGCTCTCGCCACTCTTGCCAGGTTTCAGGAAGCTGACTTATGCGGTGCTGCCCCCACTGGTAGGTCCTGACGCTTATACCTAGGGCAATCAGAACAGCTAGACCGCCAGCGAATGCTTTAACCAGATAGGGATTGACGGGCTCAGCTGAGTAAAGTTTGCTAGGGGTCGAGAAGGCTGTTTGCCCTGCCGCAAGGTGCTGGCTACCGTCAGGGCTGTGTCGCCGAGCGGAGGTAGTCTGCACAGCGGCCTTTCGACCGGGCGCGGCGATAAGGGTCGCAGACTGACTGTTGTGGGCGACTCTGTAGCGATCGCACTCTAGTCTAAAAGCATCGAGCGCATCAGCCGCATCGGCAAACCGATCCTGCCATTCGTGGCGAATTAACCTATCCACAAATTCTGCCATTGGCAAACTAACGGTGAGGCCTTCGCGCCAGAGCAGCCGGTGGTTACAGTCGTAGGTCAAGTTGTAATGAGGCTGACCGCTCAGCGCTTCGACGGCAATTAGGCCGAGCGCGTAAAGGTCGCTAGCCGGTTGAGGCTGCGCAGCATAGTTGGGCTGAAGCTGTTCTGGTGCAAGATAGGGATGCAGACTTACCGGTGAACTGACGAGCAGGTTACCATCTGGGGCAATTTCGCTTCTAGCAAGCCTAGAAAGCGCACCGAACTCGCTTAGAAAGATCTGGCCATCAAAATCTTGACGAAGGATGTTTTGAGGATGCAGGTTTTGGTGCACTTCCCCCTGTCTATGCACGGCGGCGAGCGCAACTAGGGTGTCTTGCAGTAGTTTCGAGACGTAGCTTTCGCTAAGCTGCCTGCCGCTTCTTAGCTCACTGCTGAGCGGATGTCCAAGAATCTGTTCTTGAACGAGGTAGAAAACGCTGCCTTGGGCTTGGTTAGCTTGGCTACCCAGCGGAGCGTCGAGCCGAGCTTCTACAGACTTAGCCGGAGACTCAGCCGGGGATTCAGCCGGAGATTCAGCCGGCTGAGAGAAGTATTCCAGCACGTCGGGCACTTGCGGAGACTGACCTAGCCGCATCAGAATTTTGGCTTCACGCTCTAGGCGATCGCGCATTCCCTGCTGGCGATAGTTAATGCCCGTGATGATGCAGGAAGGACGATGCAAATGGCGGAGATCGCACGATAAATAAGTTGTACTAGATTCCGTACAGCTCAGCGTTTTTTCTATCTCATAGCGACCGTTCAGTATCCAAGTGCTCATGCAGCTAATGAAGAATACAACAGCATTTATAGTGACTTTCTCACACTACACCTATCATTCACTACACACCCAAAGCAGCATTTTCCTTTACAGTTTGAAAATTAGTAGAATCTAAGCCCCATAGCTCGAAAGTTGCGGCTCGAAATTTGCGGCTCGAAATTTGCAGCTCGAAATTTGCAGTTCAAACCACGTAACCTAGGCTCAGCGACCTAGGCTCAGTAACTTAGACTCTACAGCTCAAGCCCTATGGCTTAGCTCTACGATTTAGCCTTAGCCTCTAAAGTTTCCAAACGACTCTTTAGGTCCTTATTAACCTGCTGTACTTCTTCTAGCGTTTGTCGCAAATCAGCTAGCGCCTGGTCGGAGCCTAGCTTTTTCTGCACCTTTTGTGCGGACTCATCGGCGCGACGCTTCACCCGGCCATCTGGGCTGTGAGCTGCTAGGCCTCGTAAAATAGCTACCGCACCCCGCACTTCCATCTGGGCTAGCGCCGCTACGGTAGCTACCTGCGTCAGGAAGAAATCTTCTCGCGAGAGCGCTTCTAAGCGATCGAGAATTCGCTCGGTCACCATTTTTTCCTGGCCAGTAGAGATAGTCCCTAGCGCTCGAATAGCGGCTAGACGAAGCGGTTGAGGAATGCCCAGTTCGGTATAGGGCAGCAGCAGGTCTAGCGCGGCTTCAGAGGTTTTGAACTGGCTAAGGCCCGCGATCGCACCGCTTCTCACCACCTCATTCCACCCAGCCCGCTCTTGAAGCACAGTGTCGATTAGCTTTAGCGTCTTTTTCTCTTTGTCCTTACCTGCTATTGTGGCACTGCCAACTTTACCAAGCGATCGCACTGCCGTCGCCTCTACCAGGTAGCTCTCATCTCCCTTTTCAACTACCGACTTCAAGGTTTTATAGCTCTGCGCACTCTTCACCCCGCCTAGCGCACTCACCACTGCTCTGCGGACCTTCGGATGATTGTCCTTTAGCCCCGCAATCAAAGCCGACTCAGCCTGGGCGAGCTGAATTGAGCCTAGCTGCTCAGCGACTTCGGCGCGCACCGCCCAAAATGGCTCCAACTTCATCGCCGATGCCAAACTGGTCACCGCTTCCAAACTGCCCTTTTTCGCCAGCGCTTCAGCGGCTATCAGTCGTGAAATCGGATCTGGATCATATGCTAGCTGCGCTTTAAGTTCAGCCACCGGATAGGATAGCTCTACCGTCTTGAGCAAATGGTTGCCTGCATCAAAGCTAATGAAATCAGGCTTTTTCTCTAGCGGAAAATACAGCGCCTGCTCCCGCTCGTGAATACGCACCTTGAACGTTTTAACCTTAGCTGTCGCCTTTTTGTCGGCTTTCTCGCTACTCTCGTCAGCAACATAGCCAAACCCAATCGGCACCTTCAAATCAAACAGGCCCTCTTGCACCTGAGACTTGCCGTCTTCAACTTGAGTCTGCGTAACTGTCAGCTTAGCTAGCTGACTATCCGCATCCCAGCTATAGGCCACTTTGTAATCCGGATGCCCCCCTCTATACACATACTGATCGAACAAAAATCTCAGATTGCGTCCGGTAGCTTTATCGATTGCCCGCAGCACGTCAATAGTCTCTACGGTGCTATGCGCATTATCTGTCAGCAGCGTAGAGAGGGCTTTGGTAAATAGCTCGTCTCCTAGCTCCATCCGAATCATGTGATACACACAAGATCCCTTCTCGTAAATGTGCCGGTCGTACAGCTCTATCGCCTCGCGGTAAATATGCGTTACCAGCGGACGGCGGTAGCGACTTTTGTCTTCACTCAAGTAGGCGCGTGCGTGGTTCAAATGGTAGTAAAACGCCTCATCTTGTCCCAGCGTTTCCTCTAGCCACAGCACTTCTGAATAGGTGGCAGCGCCTTCTTTCACCCAGGCCTGCGACCAGTGATTGATCACGATCAAATCTCCGAACCACTGGTGGGCCAGCTCGTGCGCCACCAGCGCTTCAGCTCGCTGATTATCTAGGGCAGCTCGCTGGTCAATCATGCAGCGATCGGTGAGCAGTGTGGTCGTGGTATTCTCCATCCCACCGAAGATGAAGTCACTGACGCATACCTGATCGTAGTTAGAGAATGGATAGTCGTAGCCAAACCACTTACTCAGGGCCGCCATCATCTGTGGCGTTTTTCCCATAGTCAGCTCGGCTTCAGCTTTGCGCCCTTGCTCAAAGTAGTAAGTGACAGGCCGCTCTTTCCACTCATCTTTAATCTGTTCAAATTCGCCGATTGCCAGCGTCATCAGGTAGCTAGGGTGTGCCTTTTCTAGCTTCCAGTGATAGATTTTCTCATCACCGTCTGTCTCAGTCGCGATCAGCTCACCATTAGAAACAACTGTGAATTTCTTCGGTACGCTTGCTCTGATTTCTGAGGTGGCTAGCTGCCCTGGATAGTCAAAGCAAGGAAACCAAAAGCGAGAGTCTTCATCTTCTCCTTGAGTCCAGATCTGGGTTGGTTTGTCAGGATAGTGCTTGTCGGGTCCAACAAAGTAGATGCCGCGCTGCGGGTTTTCTACCGCGTAGTCAATCATTAGGGTGAATGATTGACCGGCCTGGGTTGGCTTTTTCAGTTTTACCTGTAGCTGCTCGCCATCGTAATCAAAAGACTGGTTAGCGCTACCGACTTTGACAGACTTAATCTTTAAGTCCACAGCATCTAGGGTCAGGTTGTCTACACCGTTTACAACGGGCGCAATCTGAATTTTGCAGGTGCCGCTATAGCTTTTGTTAGGGATGTCGAAGGCCAAATCAAGTGAAATGTGTTCTACTTGGCCCGGACGATCAGGGTTGTAGTGAGGGTAAGCGCCGGGTAGCTCGAAAGATTTGCGGCTAGCTTGATCAAGAAGGGATGCGTAGATGTTTTCCATAGAGCGTAGTATATAGAGTTTGTATAAGCCTAAATTAAACCCTTTATTGGACACCTGCCGTCTGAAGTTCTGTTATTGATTGCTATTTCTGAACGCTTTTGAATATGGTGTCTATGATGTAGAACGAGATTTGAAAAAATTAAAACTTAGCGCATCACCGACGGCCTAAAATCTAAGGACTGCGGTTTAAGGCTTGCCCCTTCTTAATCTAATGAATCAGATCGCGTCTTCTCTCGTTAATGGCATATTGAGTATTGATCCCTTGGCAAAGTTCGCTAAGGGTCAAGCCCGTAAAATGATGATAAATCGGGCGGAAGCTCTGGGTGTGTATTGGCGCGATGAGGTAAACGCACTGCGAGCGCGCCACCAGTCATACAAAAATCAGCCGAGTAGCCGACCAAACGAGATTCATCCGGATTGGGAAGAAGAGCTCGCTGCGATCGCAAACCCTAACACCACCTATCCCAGCTACTACACCAGCCAGAATTTTCACGCTTACGACGAAGGCAACCTAGGCTGGCTTCCAGCGATGGAGGTAGCAGTTGCGGCCCAGGCCGTTCACGCACGCATCTGGCCTGAAGATGACGAGCGCTCAGGTCTAGCAGGTGATACTAACCTAAGAGCCAGCTATCACCAGGTGCTAAAAGATCTTCTGCCAGCCGCGCCAAACCACATCGTCGATTTGGGTTGCAGCACAGGCCATAGTAGCTTTGCCCTGCAAGAGACCTTTCCGGCGGCGCAGATCGTTGGCGTTGATCTATCTCCTCACTTTTTAACAGTTGCTCAGTATCGATCTGTTGACCGATCTGATAGCCAAGCAGCCAATCAGTCGATTCAGCTAGTCGACCAGTCAGAGAAACCGACGGCAAAACCGCTAGAAAACCCGACGGCGAAAACTGCCGAGCGCCACGGCATTCGCTGGGTACATGCGGCGGCTGAGGAAACTGGGTTACCTACTGAGTCTGCCGATCTGGTCTCAGCCTGCCTGGTATTTCACGAGCTGCCAACAACAGCGGCTTATCAGATCGCGGCTGAGGCTTACCGGTTAGTTCGGACAGGTGGACACTTTGCCATTATGGATATGAATCCACAGTCTGAGACATTCACCAAGATGCCGCCTTACATCTTGACTTTACTCAAAAGCACTGAGCCTTTCCTCGATCAGTATCTGGCGTTAGACGTCACCAAGATGCTGAAGGAAGTCGGGTTCAGTGCTCCATACGTCACCCAGAGCACGCCTCGTCATCGGACGATCGTGGCGTGCAAAGCGTAAGTGTAAGAGGCTTCTAGCTCAAGTCTTCTAGCTTAAGTCTTCTAGCTCAAGTTCTCTAGCTCAAAGGCGTGCGCGTTAGTGGGTCTGGCTTGAGAGAATCGGGAACTGAAGGGTCAAGATCGGGGCGGCCTCGGTCAAGAAAGAAACCAAAGTAGGCGGCGATCACAGCCGTACCTAGGTGCAGGTATACATCATTGCCATACAGCGGAATCAACCCAAAGAACGTATTGGCGATGGGAATGAAACCAAGAATGCCGAAGAAACCAAGCCATACAGCCAGCGTATCAGCATACAAGCGAGCAAACACTTCGGTTCCAGCGTAGCCAGCTATGCCACCTAGGCCGATCACGACGTATATCATCGCCTCAAATGTATTGATGGGGAATAGGCCATAGAGATAGCCCAGACCGTCAGTCACACCGACTTCGGACATAAGTCTAGGCGCAACTTCAATAGGATCGATAAAGCTCGGAAGAATGCCGGTAATTCCAAGGACCAGATAGACCAAGCCGACAATAAGTGAAAAATAGCGAACAGGCACTTTGTTCTCCTTTCATAGGGTGTGCATTACGCCTTCAGTAAAGTGCCTATACGGTGTTATGACCTTGGTCTAATGGAATAGGTGTTAGTACTCTTTAGGTACATTACTCTCTAAACGCCTCTTGATGTACCTCTCGATATACCCCTAAAGGTACGATACCGATAAAACAGTTCGCAAAAGGGAAACGTTTTGGCGATTCTCTCTTTATTCTAGCGATTTGTTTTCGCAACTTGATTTTTGCAACTTGTTTCTGAAGTTTGTCTTTAAAGAGCTATCCCTTTGGAAGATCTCCTGCTTTGGAAGATCTCCTGCTTTGGAAGATCTCCTGCTTTGGAAGATCTCCTGCTTTGGAAGATCTCTAAGAGAGATTTCAATCTCGGCTGATTCCTTTTTAAGAACTTCCAAAAAAAAGCTCAGCCGCGGCTGAGCTTGAGGGTTCCATGAATAATTAAATGTCTTATCTATGATGACCTTTATCGACTTTTTTAAGATCTAAGAGACTACGCTCTTAGGAAAGTGTGCTCCAGCGAAGGAAGTGAGGTTGGCACTTAAGCGTTGGAGAATCGCTGTCTTGGCTGGAGTGTTGGTGTAAATATAAGAGCACTATACAAAGAGTACTGTGCTCTATGAAACAGTTTTGAAAACAGTTCTTGCTTTCTCTCATCCAGGTAACGCCTAGTAGCACGTAAACAACAGGCAGCTCATTTTTTTCATGGGTTCTGCCCAAGCTGGTATCAGTTAGCAGAATTATCTGACAGCCAAGGTGGCTGGAGCTGAGGTGGCTGTAATGAGTCAGCAGCAGACGTATCAAGCGCCAGCAACAACGTTGGATCGAGAGCAAGCCGAGCCGCGATCGCAGCCGCTCCATACCGATTGACATGACTAGGATCAGCAAACAAGTCCGGTTGTCCCTGCCAATGCGTCAGTAAATCTACAACTTGAAAGCCGTGGCGATCGCTCTGCGTTTGCAGAAACTGCTGAAATTGCTGCTCGTGATACCGGCGGAATTCGTCTAGATAGCTATCGCTCAACGGTAAATTGACAAAGATTAGCTGAGCAGATTGCGATCGCACAAATCTTGCGGCTTGCACTAGCGCCACCGTTTGGTCGCCCTGAAGGCTAAACGGTGAATACGCACCGTCGTATCGGCCTGATACCTGGGGAAACGTCTGATAGTAAGCAACTGGATCAAACCTATCGCCTATCGCCGCAAACCCTAGATCATCTAGTCCCAAGCTGTTCAAGCGAGAGACTGAAGCCGACCGCTGGACATCTACCCTAGAACTCAGCGCAGCGGTTCTTAGTAACGCTAGAAGGTCCGACTCGCTCTGGGTCAGCTCGCTCTGAATTGGCTCGCTCTGAATTAGCTCACTCCAAACTGGCTCTATCGTCAGCAGCCCGGTTAGTAGCTCAGCTTCGGGCTCAACAGCCTCCAGCTCAACGGCTCCTGACTCAACGGCTCCCGACTCAACAGCTTCAAGCACAGAAGATATAGGAGTACTAGCGATCGCTGGTTTTTCACCTCGCAGCATCGCCTGATAGCCAGGTGAGGCTGTCAGACCCTCCCAAGTGCGATCGCGTCGTCCGTTATTGAACGCCCGAGACCCGTCTCCCCACACAATTACCTCAGGCAGATCTCCTGGCAACAGCTCGCTCAAAATGAAATTCACTACCTGCGCGGTCGCTCCATTCACACTGAAGTTATATACCTTCAGATCGCCATAGCCTTGCTCCGATAGCCGATAGCGTAGCGCTTCTGGATCAATCCCTTGCAAAGATCGAGAGCTGCCCACAATCAGAATATCCGGCGTCCCATTCGCTGCAACGTAGTCCATATAGCCCGCTAGCTGCGCGTCGAATACTGCGCTTCCCAGAGTAGGAAAAGGAGCAGGAAAAGGTGCGATCGCCTCTGAGTTCGGCACTGACAGCTCTGGGACAGACTCAGCTCCAGTCTGCAAACGACGCAAGCGCGCCCGTAGCTGCTGATCTGGTAGCTGATCTGGTAGCGGGTCTGGTAGTTGGCCTAATAGTGAGCCGGTTACAGGTGAATCAGCATTGGATAAGCCAGTCATCTGAGCGTAAGCATCCACAGATCCGCCTACATCAGGTAAATTTGCAAGTCCTAGTGCCATCAGCACGGTGACGCATTTGATAGTCATGGCTCTTTAGTCGTTTTTTATAGTCGTTATTTTCTACAATCTTTGTCTATGGACTGCTTGCGCATCAGCACAAAAAGGCGTACTAAGTATCACCATGACAGCTTTTTGGCCACGTTTAGCCAGCGTCTCAAATTTTCATTCGCCGTCAGCTAAAATGATGATACAAATATACTAAAGTGGAGATTATGGTTCAATACACGCTTGCTCAAAGTCCTGAAGTCTTGATTGACGTGCCCGGTCGGGACACTAATAAAGCGCGCGAGAAGGCTATGGATAAGCTCATGGCACTCATGGATGATGGTAAGCTACCCACCGAACTCGACGACGGCTTTAACCCTAAGGAATTTATTGAAGTGAAAGAGCCCAATAGCGAACCCTCTGATGAAGAAAATGAAGTAGTTGAAGCCGTTCAGACGCTCAGCAACCTCTCCAAACTCAAGATAAAAGTGCAAGGCTCTCGCGAAGAAGCGCTTAAAGTTCGTGAGCTAATTGACTTACTTTTTACCGACGAGGTCATTGAAGAAACGCAAATCGAAGAGCTAAACACCGGCTTCAAAACCCTCAAAACATTTGCTCAGACCAATCTGCGCTATCGCGATGCTAAGGACGATGCCGAGTCGGCTCGCCAGGTGCTAGACAACGCGCTTAACCCACCTAGCAAAAATCCGTCTAGCAAAGATACATCTAGCACCTTGTCTAGCAAGGACGCTTCTAGCAAAGCCTCCTCCGATAAGGATTCATCTAGCAAAGACGCTTCTGGTAAAGCCTCATCTAGCAAGAACTCATCTGGCAAAAAATAGACGCTCACAGCAGTCATAGCTCACATAGAATTAGCCTAGCCGACGGGCAATTCCTTTGTAGAAGTATCCTATGACCTTCGGCAGGTCGTCACCATAGAATTCTGTCACTGTCACCTCATCGAATGTTGCGCTTACTAGCTTGTCTATCTTGCGGTTGAGATGGCAGCCGTCAGCGATCGCGCGCTGGATGGGCGTTAGCCTATTTTGCCAGGTTTGCACACTAGGCTCACTGCTCAGGCCATGCTCAATAAAGAAAAAGCGTCCACCGGGCTTCAGCACCCGGTATGCTTCGCTCAGGGCCTTTTCTACTTGGGGAATGCTGCATAGCGTCCAAGTGCATACGACATTATCGAAGCTAGCGTCAGGCATCGGCAGGTCTTCACCGCTCAGCGTTGCTGTCTTGATAGAAATTGGGCTAGCCTCAATACGCTTTTGAGCGATCGCACTCATGCCTTCATTAGGCTCTACCGTCGTCAGCGACGTTACTGCCGCTGGATAGTACGGTAAGTTCAGCCCCGTTCCAAAGCCGATCTCTAGCACATCACCGCTTAGCTCAGTCAGTAGCTGCTGACGATAGACCGCCATCGCTTCAGAACTCATCGACAGGTCCATCAGCCGAGGCAGAATCAATCGCGAGTAGATACCCATTAGACGCCTTATGTTTGGTCTTCTTATGCTTGGTCTTCTTGTGCTTGATCTTAATACTTACGAACAAGACCCTGTGTCTAATTGTTTCGTAGCTAGGTCATATCTCCCATACCTTATATAATTTTGCGCAAATATACTTACCAAAAGGCAAAACGCATGAGTCTTGAAGACAAGCTGAAATCTTCCGTCGATAGCATTAAAGGTAAAGCAGACGATCTTAAAGAGAAAGCTGAAAGTGCTATTGACGAGGTGAGTAGCGCCGGCGAGGAACTAAAGGATAAAGCGCAGGCAAAGGCGCAAGCAGTCGGCGCTGAGGTAGAAAGTAAAGTCAGCGACGCTGTCGATACGCTTAAAGACAAGCTACCGGATTAAAGCCTCGGAGATAGAGCTCTGGAACTAGAGCCCTGGAATTAACACCTTGAAACTAACGCCTTGGAACCAGCAGGAATAGCTGATACGCACAGCCTCCTATGGCACAATATAGACATTCTTAACACCTAGCCCTAAGCCTGTGACTAACGCCAAGCAGCCAGCCCGTCGAGCCGTTTTTCCCTTCACTGCGGTGATCGGCCAAGAAGACATGAAGCTAGCCCTAATTCTGAACGTAATCGACCCAAAGATCGGTGGCGTTATGATCATGGGCGATCGCGGCACAGGCAAATCCACTACTATCCGCGCGCTAGCTGACCTCTTACCAGAAATTGCGATCGCCAGCGGCGACCCCTACAACCGCGACCCCAAGAACCCTGACGTCATTAGCGAGTACGACGAAGCCGATGTCCCTACCGCAATGATAAAGGTGCCAATGGTAGACCTGCCTTTGGGGGCAACAGAAGACCGGGTCTGCGGCACCATTGATATCGAAAAAGCTCTCGCAGAGGGTATAAAGGCGTTTGAGCCGGGCCTGTTAGCCAAAGCAAATAGAGGGTTGCTCTATGTAGATGAAGTCAACCTACTAGATGACCATCTGGTTGATGTCCTGCTAGACTCCGCTGCTTCCGGCTGGAATACCGTAGAGCGTGAAGGCATTTCCATTCGCCACCCGGCTCAGTTTGTGCTGATTGGCTCTGGCAACCCAGAAGAAGGCGAACTGCGCCCTCAGCTACTAGACCGCTTTGGTATGCACGCCGAAATTCGCACCGTTCGTGACCCAGAGCTACGTGTACAAATTGTGGAGCAGCGCACTGCATTTGACCAGGACCCCGGGGGCTTTAGTGAGCAGTGCAAAGCCGATCAGGAGGCTCTGCAAGAGAAGATTATTGGGGCTCAAAATCGCCTGGAAGAGGTCACCATGGACCGAGATTTTCGCATTAAAATCTCTCAGGTTTGCTCTGAGCTAGACGTCGATGGCTTGAGAGGTGACATCGTTAGCAACCGAGCAGCCAAAGCGCTAGCCGCTTACGAAGAACGCACCGAAGTTACCTTAGAAGACATTCAGCGCGTGATTGCCTTATGTCTGCGGCACCGCCTGCGCAAAGATCCGCTAGAGTCGATTGATTCAGGCTTCAAGGTAGAGAAAACCTTTAGCATAGCTTTTGGTGTCGCCGCGCCAGAGACATCCGCCAATGGTCGTCAGCCCGCTGGCGTGCGATAACCGAACATGCGCTCGAGAGAAAGCTTATACCGGGGAAACTAGACTGATGTCTGATGACCCAACGCCTTATGACAAAACGTATTCTTGGACTCGATCCAGGGCTAGCTATTTTAGGGTTTGGCGTGATTGAGTACGATCCGGCAAAGCGGCGCGATCTAAATCCAGCAATTGGCGTAATTGACTACGGCATTATGCAAACACCGGCTCGGACGGATACAGGAAAACGTCTGTGCACCATTTACGATGACCTACACAGTGTGATCGATGAATATAAGCCAGACCTTGTTTCGATTGAAAAGCTATTTTTCTATCGGATGGGCAATACCATTCTGGTCGCGCAGGCTCGGGGTGTAGTCATGCTGGTCCTGGCGCAGCGAAATTTGCCGTTCGTGGAATTTACGCCAGCCCAAATCAAGCAGTCGATTACCGGGCACGGCAATGCTGATAAAGCAGATGTGCAAGATGCGATCGCTCGCGAGCTAAAGCTAGAGAGCATCCCGAAACCTGACGACGCCGCTGACGGGCTAGCGGTAGCACTCACAGCCTGGTTTCGGATGGATTGACACAAGGAACGAAGACAATAAGAACACAAAGACCATGCCGACATTTGCCACACCTTTGGCCAGAGCCAAGTTCGATCAGCTCATGCAGCCCGCTCTAATTCGAGTGATTGATAACATCCGCAAGCAGCTCGACCAGTCCACTTGGAAAGGCAGCTATGAAGAGGAACTGCGATGGCCTGAAGGCACAACGCCTGAACAGCAGCAGGACTATGCAGCGCTGCAAAAGCAGCTGCACGGCGTGCCGCCTGAAGAGCATGACCGAGTAGCGGCGCTGATGTCCAAGCTGCCTCAGCCATCGCCGCTGTATACGCTGCGCTTGCAGCAGGCAGACCACGAGGACCAAACAGTCGATGTTTGGGGGCTTTGCTATCAGGTCTGTGCAATTGTCTACGATGCTAGGTCCGCTGGCCTTGAAGCTGATGAGAGGCTGTTTGATGAGGAAGGCGAGGTTGATTGGCGATCGCTAGATGATAAAACCAAGGCAATTGTCGAAAATATCTTCGCCCAGTTACCGACTTAGTCAGCGGGCGATGACTTTTCTTATCAGCCTACAAGACGCCTAAAATTGGTTTCGTACCTTGTCTGAATCTGCCCCTCAAGATGAGCAAAAAGGCGGCACCCAGATTCGAACTGGGGATAAAGGATTTGCAATCCTCTGCCTTACCACTTGGCCATGCCGCCGCTGAAGCACTAATATATCAAACTTTCGAGACCTCTATAGGAAAAGTATGGCTATATTAGCCAAGAATCTGACGCATCATGCTGTTAGCCTGACTGGCGTAGCTGCCGCCAAACAGGTTGAAGTGATTAAGGATGTGATAGAGGTTATAGAGAATTTTGCGCTGCTGATAGCTAGGGGCAATAGGACGAGCCGCATCGTAAGCCTGATAGAAGGCTTCGGGCAGCCGGCCAAACAGCTCAGTCATGGCCAAATCTGTCTCAGGATCGCCGTAGTAGGTTGCCGGGTCAAGAATGACAGGTTCGTCCGCTTGCGTGATAAAGACGTTGCCAGACCACAGGTCACCATGAAGTAAGGAAGCGGTAGGAGTGTGGCCCTTCAACAGGCGTGGAATGGCATTCATTAGCTTATCGCGCTGAGGGAAGTGCGCGCCTTTGCTATGCGCGATTGAGAACTGGGGGCCGAGACGGCGATCGCGCCAAAATCCAGCCCAGTCATCAGCCCATCCGTTTTTCTGCGGCGTTGACCCGATCGTGTTGTCCCGGTGCCAGCCAAACCCCTTTTCACTCGTGCTATTGTGCATAGCCGCTAGCTGCTGCCCCATCTGCTGCCAAGCGCCGCTCGATCGACTACCGCCAAGCTCTAGCCACTCCATCACAATGTAGGCCGATCCGGCAGCTACCCCACAGCACAGCGGCTGCGGCACTCGAATGCTGCAACTAGCCGACATTTCCTGCAAGCCATCTCGCTCAGCTTCAAACATAGCAAGCTGAGCGGCCTGGTTCAGCTTGACGAAAAAGCTGCGCGCTCCCTGCGAAACTTTCACCGCCTGGTTGATGCAGCCACCACTCACCAGTCGCTGCGCTTCGATTTGAAACGCATGACCGGTGATTTTGCTAATTTCCGCTGAGATCGTCTCAGCTAACGGTTCACTAAGCGGACCTGCCATCTTAATCTATGCCACCTGCGGTTGAGAATCGGCGCTGCGATCTTCACTGCGGTCTTCACTGCGGTCTTCAGATGGCTTAAGTGTGACCACACCGTAGGCGTCTAACGGCAGATACTGCTGCACAGCGCTACGAACATCATCCGCGGTGATCTGGCGAATGCGCTCAGGGTAGTCTAGCGCATGGCGGATATCGCCTGTCATCGCTTGGTAGTAGCCATATAGACCGGCGCGATCGCTCGGCGTTTCACTACCAAAGATATAGCGATTGGCCACTCGCGTTTGCACGCGGCGTAGCTCTGCTGTAGTAATCGGCTCATCGTGCAGACGCTGGATGTGTTCTGCGATCGCCGCTTCCGCCGCCGCTAGCTTCTCTACCGGCATCTTCGCCGAAATATAAAACACACCTTGATTACCAAAGGTCATGTTGCTAGCCGAAATGCTATTCACCAGATGACGCCGCTCTAGCAAATCATCAATAAAGCGAGACATCCGCCCTCGGCTCAAGATAGACGCAGCGACATCAAGCGCATAGGTATTCTCTAGCTCGCACATGCCCGGTACTCGCCAGCCCATAACCAGCCGCGCCTGTTGCAAAGCATTGTCTGTATACTCGCTGCGGTGGACGCCAGGAAAGGGCGCTTCCGGCTGATTTGACGGCACCTGAGAAACCATCTCCCGACTAGAATACTGTCGGCTGCTTCGCGCTAGCGCCTGCTCGAAGCTTTCTTCTACCGTTCGAATCAAGTCTTCTACCGGCAAGTTACCCACAGCAACAGCTGTCATATTGTGCGGCTGGTACCACGTATGGTGAAAGGCTCGCATTTGCTCGGCAGTGAGTCCTGCAACCACATCGCTAGGACCCAGCACCGGACGGCGGTAAGGCAGCGAATCAAAGCTCATCTCCATCGAGCGGTAAAACGTCCGTCTTTGCGGGCTATCCTCAGCCCGGCGGATCTCCTCTAAAATGACCGGGCGCTCTTTATCGAAATGGTCGTTTTGCAAGCTAGGATTCATGACCAGCTCTATCTGCAAAGGCGCCAAAGTAGCAAAATCTTGAGGGGCAGTGGTGATGTAATAGTGAGTATAGTCCTGGCTAGTAGCCGCGTTAGTGACCGCGCCACGCTCCTCGATTAGGCGCTCAAACTCACCACAGTTCATTTGCGGCGTACCCTTGAAAATCATATGCTCTAGAAAGTGAGCCATGCCATTGATAGCGTCAGATTCTACCTTGGAACCAATATTAAGCCAGATACTGAGATTAACAGCATCGATAGGCATGTGCTCGGCAATGATAGTGAGGCCATTGGGCAAGCGGCGAATAACAGGCGTTGTAGTCTGATCGGACAGTTGAGAAGCCTGTTGGCTAGTGACGGTATCATCTAAATTGGCCGCGTTCGAGACAGCAGGAGAAGCCATAGGCACAGTAGTTTTCTTTCTTAATATTGTACTTCGATTGGCAAGCAGCGAAATTGGCAGCGGCTATTTGGTCATTTGGGCTGCGGTTAATCACCGAATCAGGCGCCGACAGTCGCTAGCTGAAGGGGCAGATTTGAAAAGGTAAGTTAGAAGACAGTCAAAATGAGGTTATATAGGGCTTAGGAGTTACAGTAAGGAATTGTAAGATCATGGGAACGTGGATAAAAGAGACGGACACCGCGTTTTACTTGATGGAAGGCGGCCACTACCTTTCTAAAATTACGAAGTATCCTTCTAAGCACAACGAGTCCGAGAAAGTTGTAAACATTGCAGGGATGAAGACCTGGTTTGCCAGACCGGATGCGCCTGCAGGCATGACAGTTAGTAAGGGGGGCGTAGAGCCTAAGCCTAAGCCAATACTCCCGGTGACTGTCTCTAGGGAAAATAGTGCCGCTAAACCCAAGCGAACAAACCAAAATGGTCTGCTGCTAATTAAGTCGTTTGAGGGTATAAAGCTCGAAGCGTACCGAGATCCGGTAGGAATTTGGACGATTGGCTATGGCACGACGCGCAACGTGAAGCCTAGAATGCGAATCTCTAAGGCACGGGCGATTGAGCTGTTGCAGGAAGATTTGGCTCGGTTTGAGAAAAGTATTCATGAGGCGGTGCGAGTACCGATCAATGACAATCAGTTTTCGGCGCTCGCTTCGTTTACTTACAACGTCGGACCCGGGGCGTTTCGCGACTCTACGCTGCTGCGACTGTTGAATGGCGGCAATATTCGTGGAGCGGCAGATCAGTTTCCCCGATGGAACAAAGCAGGTGGCCGAGTGCTAGCGGGTCTAACAAGACGACGGCAGGCGGAGCGGAAACTGTTTTTAGGCGAGGATTTTCGTAAGTTTCTTTGAATAGTTTTCTCTAAATCTGTTGAATTCTATCTGTTGGATTCTACCTGTTGAATTCTCTAGACTTGTTGAAGTAGAGACTAAGCCTACTTTTACTGAGTCTGCTTCTACTGAAATCTACTGAGACGTAATCTTGATGAAGCGCAAGCTATCGTTGACACCTTATTTGTTTTTGGCGCCAGCGCTGCTAGTGCTAGGACTGATGGTGTTTTGGCCTGCGCTTCAGGCGTTTCGCTACAGCTTTATGGAGTATGGCTACGATGTAACACAAGCACCGGAGTGGGTGGGTTTAAAGAATTTTGAGCGGCTGATAAAAGACGAGACGTTTTGGCAGACGCTGCGGAATACGGTGCTGTATTTGGTATGTGTAGTACCGATACTGGCGATCGTACCTTTGCTACTTGCTATTCTAGTCAACCAAAAGCTCAAAGGAATGCGCTGGTTTCGAGTGGCCTATTACACGCCAGTAGTGGTTTCTATGGTGGTTGCGGGAATTGCCTGGAAGTGGCTGTATGCCGAAAATGGCCTGCTCAATCAGATATTTTCTAGCCTCACAGGGAGTGAAGTTCGCATTCCCTGGCTCACCGACCCAGATCTGGTGCTGTTTAGCGTGATGGCAGTAACCGTGTGGAAAGGCCTAGGTTATTACATGGTGATTTACCTGGCGGGTCTGCAAGGGTTGCCCGCAGACTTGTACGAGGCAGCGGCCATAGATGGGTCGGACGGCTGGCGCAAGCATTGGGATATTACGCTACCCCTAATGAAGCCATACATTTTTTTGGTGGGCGTGATTAGCGCGATCGCAGCTACAAAGGTATTTGAGGAAGTCTTTATCATGACCCAAGGGGGACCTCGCAGCGCTTCCAAAACTGTTGTTTACTATGTCTACGAAGCCGCCTTTAGCGATCTTGACATGAGTTATGCCTGCACCATCGGACTGGTATTGTTCTTAATCATTTTAACCTTGTCATTTATTCGTATAGCGCTCTCAAACCCGGCTAACAAAAGCATACAGATGTAGCTTGAGGAAACAATCTTAAGAGTGCTACAAACCTCTAGCAACAAAGCTCTCAGACGAGATGGCAGAATTAATCTGCCATAGCAAAAGTCCGACCGACCCATGTTTCAGCTTATTTACAAATTATCCCTATTAAACTACTAAGTGTTAGCTTAATTGACAGGGAAGACCGGCTATCACCAGCAATTCCAAATTCCAAGATACGGACATTGTGAAACGACACGAGTCATGTCTCGTCCATGAGCCAGTGACGCGTCAAGAAGTATTGCTACGAATGGGTTTGGTTGATTTCGACTGATCTAGCATGAAATCCAGCAAGGCCGTCCAACTCTCAAACCACAAGTAGTTGGTGAGCGCCAGGATATCCTGAAAAAAGCCTTGGCGGGTACCGCGAATCTGTCGAATCTGCTGATAGCGCTCATCAGCTAGATGAAGGACAGTATGAAACAAAAAGGCTAATAGGTTTAGGGTCAACAAAAAGGCAGATAGATGCTGCTTGCCATGCCCAAAGTTATGTTCGAGATGATAGCCCTTGGTTTTCAACACATTGTGATTTTCGTTTTCGGTTTTCCAGCGGCAGCGACCCGCAGCAGCGACTTCAATCACAAGCTGCCCGGTGAGGTGATGGTTGGTCACCCAACTGTTACGGTAGAGGACTTTCCCATCTGAAATGCGCGTTACCGTCAGCTCACACCAGTTTACTGATAGCGCAGGAGCCTCGGCTCGCATCGGCACGTCATTGAGATAACGATACTGCCAAACTTCATCGGTCTTGCCCCGGCGCTGCTGCCGCTGCATCGTCTTTACCTTGCCATGAGACGCCTGAAACGCTATCCAGTCGTAAAGTGCCGGGTGCGATTCGGGTAAACACACAAAGATAAAATTAAAACCCTGGGCTAAGACCGCTTCACACATTGGCTGACGACTAAAAAGGTCGTCTCCGAGCAGCGTCACCGCTTGATTGACAAATATCTTTGCCGCTGACGCTATCCATCGTTTGGCGGCAGCTTGCTCACAGTCCTGCTTCGCATGGCCATCTTGAGGCGTAATCATCTCAGGTGGCAAGGAGATTACCGCCGACTGCGCAGGCGAGACAATCACAGGCAATATCGCTTTGTGAGAGTAGGTGACTTGGCCGCTGCGTGAGGTTCGTTTTGAGCAGCAGGGGCAGCTAATGTTATGGGAGCTGTAGTAGTCAGTGCCATCTAAGGCTACGAGCAGGTTCCCTCCCAGGGTCTCAAACCCTCGCAAGTAGCCTTGCTGATGAAGCACATGATAGATATTGATGAATATTTGAAACAGGCCCTGGGCCGCTATCTGATCGAGAATATTGCGAATCTGCACAACGCTGGGTATTTTCTCCAGCCCAAACAAACTCTGCGCATTATTGCGACCGTTGCGGCTATCGAGGTGGCGCTGATAGTCTAAAAACGAGGCGCTCTGCATGAAAAAACAGCCGAATGCACCTAAAACCGTATCCCGAATGCTGTAGCTACTGGCATTACTCGGTTTGCGCGGGTCGTCTAGCCCGGCTATCGCACCGTTGAGTTCGCATAACAAACTATCGAAACTGATGCTAGCAGTGGCCATTAGCTGAACGGGTGACGGGACTGTTATGGGAAACTCGTTCGTTCACCTTACGCTATCTCAGCAGTCGTTACTGCTTCTTGCTCAACTCGCATGTTCTTAAGTTGGAATTTGGAACTGCTGGGCTATCACACCTTTATTATGACAAGTTACAGCAAAATGCAGAAGCTGAAATAGCATTTCAACTGCCTTACCTGAATAGCCGAAATGTATTCTCGTCTCTAATTGTTTCGGCTAGCGGCTGGTTCTATGGCTAACTTTCTCGTTACACAAAGTACGGACGACGGACAGGGCAAAACAAAAGGCTCACTAAGCTGGGCGATCGCCCGCGCTGACAAATCCGCAGGCAGCGATACTATCACCCTCCAAACAGACGTCGCGCTCAGCGGCGAAATGAGCCAGCTGATTGACAGCAACATCACGATTGAAGGCAGCGGCAACAGCAGTGATGGCGACTCGGAATTTAACATCAGTGGCAGCAACTCTTACCGTCCGCTGTTTGTTCGTTCTGGCACAGTGACTATCAGCAACGTAGATGTTGTTGATGGACTGGCAGCAGGAACAAGTGGTGGTGGTACCAGTGCGGGCCTTGGAGGTGGTCTGTTTATTTACAGCGGAAGCGTAACGCTCTCTAATGTTGACTTCGAAGGAAACCGAGCGGTAGGCGGTTACAATTTTTATGACAACGGCTTTGGAGATGGCGGTGATTTCAGGCCACTATTCTCCGGCGGGAAGAGTGGTGGTCGTAATGATGGAGGCACCGATGGTAGCGACGGCGGCTTCGGTAGCGGCGGCGGTAGCGGCGGCTACGGTTCATCAGGCATAATTCCTACTCCTGGCGGTGATGGCGGTGATGGCGGCTTCGGTGGTAGTGGCGGCGGCGCCGGATTGGGTGGTCGCTATGAATACAAGTATAGCAACTATGACTACTATCCTTATTATTCCAACTATTACAATACATACTTTGCAACCGGCAGCTATCCGGGGGAAAGCGGGTTCGGAGCAGGAAAAAGCGGGTTTGCTGGAAGTCTTATCGTTTGGAAGGGTTATGTTTACACTGGCCCGTCTGGAGGCGGTGCTGGGTTGGGCGGCGGAGCGTTTATTCGTACAGGCAGCTTAAATCTCGTAGATGTCGACTTTGTAGATAATTCGGCAGTTGGTGGTTATGGTTACGAAAATGGTCAGGGATTAGGCGGTGGCCTGTTTGCTTTGCATATCACCGAGAACACTAACGGCAACAATTCAGGTATGCCAAGCGTTCTACCCATCGTAAACATTACCTCTGCTACCTTCTCAGGCAATACTGCTACTGACGCGACCAATAATTCTCAGGAAAGTGTCGGCGCTAACTTGAACAGCAACGCCGTGTTTGGCACCACTGTTCTAGCGACCGACAAGAATATCCTTCGAGGCACCAAAGATAAAGATATTCTGACCGGAACACCGGGTAAGGATAAGATACTCGGTTTCAGCGGTAACGACATAATAAACGGCCGTCGTGGCAATGACATAGCTGAGGGGGGTAATGGTAACGATCAGCTGCTTGGAGAACAAGGTAGCGATACGCTTATCGGCGGTGTTGGCAATGACGTTCTCTTTGGCGGCAGCGGCGACGACACACTTGATGGAGAGCAAGGCAACGATCGCTTGTTCGGCGGCGCCGGTGACGACCAGCTCATTGGCGGCGGCGGTAATGACTTTCTTCAGGCGGATTCGGGCAACGATACGCTCGATGGCGGCAGAGGCAACGACCAATTGACTGGTGGTAGCGGTAACGATCGGCTCATCGGCTTTACTGGCAATGATCTGCTGACAGGAGATTCTGGTAGCGACCAACTCGACGGGGGTCAAGGAAACGATCGGCTGTTCGGCGGCGGTGGGAACGATGAACTCGTCGGCGATACTGGCAATGACTTTCTCACCGGTGAGGCGGGCAGCGATAGGCTCGAAGGCGGTCGCGGCAACGACACACTGCTCGGCGGCGAGGATAGCGACAGCCTAGTCGGCGGTCGTGGTAACGATAGGCTACAGGGTGATGCGGGTAATGACCGACTCAACGGGGGCCAAGGTCGAGACAGACTGCTCGGCGGCTCTGGTAATGACTTGCTCGAAGGCGGTGAAGGCAGAGATATGCTCATCGGCGGCAGCGGCCGCGATACCTTCGTAATTGCCCCTGGTGGTAGGCTGCCGGTGGGTGATGTGATTTCTGACTTCAGGTCTGGGCAAGACAAAATAGGTCTTAGACGGCTAAACTTCGGGTCTTTGAGCTTCAAGGGCGATGAGATTTCGATCGCTAAAACCGCTGAAGTGATCGCCCAACTCACAGGCATAGATACTACAACGCTGAGCGCATCTGATTTTGTATATCTTGGATATTTTGGATAGCTCTCTTTCGCTTGCACTTACCTACTGTGCAAGCAAACTGTTTTTTTCTTGCTGACTCACAAAGCTTTAGACACCAATGCTCGAATTAGGGGTCGTTCCATGCCAAACTTCTCAGTCACTCAAACAACAGATGATGGTCAAGGTCTTGTAAAAGGCTCACTAAGTTGGGCGATCGCACGCGCTAACAAATCCGCAGGCAGCGATACTATCACCCTCCAAACAGACGTCGCGCTCAGCGGCGAAATGAGCCAGCTGATTGACAGCAACATCACGATTGAAGGCAGCGGCAACAGCAGTGATGGCGACTCGGAATTTAACATCAGTGGCAGCAACTCTTACCGTCCGCTGTTTGTTCGTTCTGGCACAGTGATTATCAGCAACGTAGATGTTGTTGATGGTCTAGCGAAAGGAACAGAAGGGGGGGGCGCCGGTGCGGGACTCGGGGGCGGTCTGTTCATCAACAGTGGAAACGTAACGCTCTCCAATGTCGCCTTTGAAGGAAACAGAGCAGAAGGCGGGTATAGCTATTACGGCAGCAGCTCTAGGAATGGCGGCGATTTTAGACCACTGTTCTCTGGTGGGAAGAGAGGTGGTTATGGCAATAGAGGCGCCGACGCGGGCAACGGTGGCTTCGGTAGCGGCGGTGGCACTGGAGGCTACGGCTTATCAGGTACGAATCCTACTGCTGGCGGTGATGGCGGTGATGGCGGCTTCGGTGGCGGCGGCGGCGGCGGTGGTAAGGGTGGTTTCTATGAACCTGATTACGACTGTTATGCCTATTATTGTTCGCGTTACATATCCTATGCATCCAGCGGCTCGCCAGGAGGAGGTGGGTTCGGGGCAGGTAAAGGTGGCTTCGCCGGAACTGTTGGCAGCATTTTTGGCTACGCCTACACTGGCCAGTCTGGAGGCGGTGCTGGTCTGGGCGGCGGAGCGTTTATTCGTACAGGTAGCTTAAATCTCGTAGACGCTGACTTTGTAGATAATTCAGCAGTTGGTGGTTATGGTTACGAAAACGGTCAGGGATTAGGCGGTGGCCTGTTTGCTTTGCATACTACCAGAAACACTAACGGCAACAATTCAGGCATGCCAAGCGTTCTACCCGTCGTCAACATCACCTCAGCCACTTTCTCAGGGAATACTGCCGCCGACGCGGCTAATGATTCTCAAGCAAGTATCGGCACTAACCTTAACAACAATGCTGTGTTTGGCACCACCGTCTTGGTGGCCGATAGAAATACTATTCGAGGCACTAAAAACAGAGACGTTCTGACCGGAACACTGAGGAACGATGAAATCCTGGGGCTGAACGGCAATGACGTGCTAAATGGCCGCCGTGGCAACGATCTAGTTGATGGTGGAAATGGAAACGATCGGCTACTTGGAGAGCAGGGCAACGATACACTCATCGGCGGCGTTGGTAATGACTTTCTTCTTGGGGGTAGCGGCGATGACATGCTCAGCGGTAGGCAAGGTAAAGACCGCTTGTTCGGCGGCGCCGGTGACGACCAACTCATCGGCGGCGGCGGCGACGACTTTCTTAAAGCAGATTCGGGCAACGATACGCTCGATGGGGGCAGAGGCAACGACCGGCTGTTCGGCGGTAGCGGTAATGATAGTCTCATCGGCTTTACCGGCAACGATTTTCTGACAGGGGATGCCGGTAGCGACCGACTCGAGGGCGATCAAGGCAGAGACAAACTGTTTGGTGGGGGTGGAAACGATGAACTGATCGGCGGCACCGGCAACGATTTCCTCGCAGGTGATGCGGGCGATGACCGGCTTGAAGGCGGCGAGGGCAGAGACGTGCTCATCGGCGGCAGCGGCCGCGATACCTTCGTGATTGCTTCGGGGGGCAGGCTGCCAATTCGCGATGTGATTTCTGACTTTAGGTCTGGGCAAGACAAGATTGAAGTCAAGGGGCTAAGCTTTGGGGCTTTGAGCTTTAGGGGTAACCGGATTTCTATCTCCGAAACCGCTGAAGTGATTGCCCAACTCACAGGAATAGATACCACCACATTAAACACATCTGATTTTGTTTGAAGCGCCGACATCTCTAATCTCAAGATCCTATCGACAGGTCTGAATCGATGAAGTTTGACAAGCAGCTGCTATGCGTTTCGGGGCTGCCTCGAGCGGGTTCTACCCTACTGTGTCAACTATTAGCCCATCATCCGGATCTCTATTGCCCAGGACACAGTTCGCCGCTGTGTCACGCATTAGTTGGCTTACGCAGTAGTCTCAGCAACAACGACTTTCTCAAAGCACAGCTTGATGTTGATTTCGATCTGGTTTATCAGCGGTTAGAGAACTCGTCGTTAGGCTTCATGTGGGGCTGGTTTGCTGAGACGCAAAAAGACCGAGTAGTGGATAAAAATAGAGGCTGGCTCCACCACATTGAGCTGCTGCACAAGCTAGTACCAGACTTCCGAATGTTGGTATGCGTTCGAGAGCTCGGACAGGTCTATGGATCAGTAGAGGCGCAGCACCAAAAAACTATCCTGCTTGACTTTCCCGATCAGTTAGCCCAGCACTCTCGCTACGGTAGAGCCGACAAGCTGTTTGCAAACCAGGGCGTAATTGGCTCTCCCTTACAGTCCATTGGTGCGCTGCAAGATATTGATGCGCGGCTGCAGAAGCAGCTTTACTACGTGGTGTTTGAGCATCTCATGCAAGAGCCTGTAGCAGCAATGCAGGGAATATTCGATTGGTTAGGGCTGCCGCCAGCGAACATTGATCCGCAAAACTTAATTCAGTCCCCGAAAGAAAGCGACAGCTATTACCGCTTTAAGTATCTACATACTCGCCACCGCCAGATTCAACCACCGCAACATCACATCATTCCCCCTCGCATTCAGCAGCAGATCCAGCAGCAGTTTGGCTGGTTCTATCAGACATTTTATCCAGGGCTGGTGCCAGCAAGCAACCTAGCGCGTTAGGCTACTTGCCGTATCGTCTATCTAGGTGCTAGCGGTTGGTGGTGTCTAAGCCTTGAGGGTTGAGGTTGCTGCGATCGCCTATATCATTCTTAGCAGTCCTTGCTGACCAACTAATATTTCTCTTAAAAAACTAACAATGCCCACCCAAATGATGGGCGATATATCAACGCCGCCAATTGGTGGCACTAGCTTACGCACTGGGATCAAAAAAGGTTCGGTTGGCCAAGCCACAATAGCCCAGGGCAGCTTGTTTAGCTCGACTTGGGGATACCAGGTGAGGATGATACGAAAGAGAAATAGCAGTGTGTAAAGGCCTAAAACCAAGCTCAAAATTAGGGATGCAATATCGCTAGGCATACAAGTTATAGGGTAGTTGCAGATCAGGTTAATTCTATTAGCTTAATACGTCGTTACATTTTTGTTACGTCTTTACGGCGTGTCTATGACTGTGTTCTGCCGATTTTAAGAACCTGATTATACGCTTTCCAAGGCGGGCGATTGCCGATATTATGAAGACTAAATAAATAGCTCTTTCTTCTTTGCCCCTTGCGCTCAAGCCAAGGACTGATTCTATGACGCCCTCTTTAACTAACTTTTTGTTGAGCCTGCTAGCAGGTTTACTAATTATCGTTGTGCCTGCAACGATCGCTCTTATCTTCATCAGCCAACGCGACCAAATTAAGCGCGGTTAGACTCAAGCGAGTCTTGGCAGCTAACAAGTCAATCGTAAACTTTGCTAATTGCATGATGTTACAGCGGCGCAAATTTTGTACTGATTGGGAGGGCAAACGCTTGCTCTCCCATTTTTTTGCTTTTTTACTGCTTTAGCTTTACTGTCCGGAGACTGCCGCTATCTAATCGAAGGCTGCTGCTATTGGTTTGGCCATTTCTCTGGATATACCTATCTGCGCACTCTTGCCGCGCAGCGTTAGAATAGGGGTTTAATGAGGTGCTTCTTATGCTATTTGTGAGGAGCGCTGTAGGCACAAATAAGCATCAGGTGCCTGTACGTATCGCGGCACGCGGCCAAAGCTATAAGAGGATTCGGTTGTGAATTTTGGAACACCTGTTCCGCTGTTAATTGGAATCATTTTGATTCTCGGTGCGTTGGCGCTGTTTTTCTTAGAGAAGTTCAGACCGGGATATGAGCGAGATGCCGACAAGGTGTATGCGGTCTTGCTACTGGTCTCGGGGCTCTTTTTGCTAGCTCACCTAGATATGGAGCTACTGGCTTCGTTTCAGCAGCTGCTGATGGCGGGTATGCTGACAACGCTTTTGATTGAGAGCATTCGCAGCCGTGAGCCTCGCGAAAACATCCTGCGTGAGCCGCTGAACGATCGGCGTCCACCCAGACCCCGCTACGATGAGCGGCCTCCAGTGCGTCGGGGCTATCGAGCTGAGCTAGACGACCGCCCTGACCTTCGCCCGGAGCTACGCGATCGCACTTCACAGCCGCGAATGAACCCGGCTAACGCGCCTTACCCCCAAGCTACTTATCCGCAAGAAGCTTATGCTAATGGCCGGGTTCGTCCACCTTACGAAGAGTATCGGGGTCCAGCGGGGCGGTTGCAGCCTAGTCGGCCTAGCGGTCCTAGTAGCGAACCTAACTATAGCAGCGGACCGAATAACGCGCCTTATGGCGTAGGGGCTCCCCCAGACAATCGCTATTCAGACAACAGCCGCTATGGCGAGCGTCCACCTGCTCCTCAGCGCCCCCCACAGCAGCAATCAGGTCGCCCTCCCGAATCGTTTCGAAGACCTGAAGGCTCGGTCCCACCCGACGATAGATCGAGACCAGATGCTAGACCAGATGCTAGACCAGAGACTAGGCATTTAGATGGGCAAAGAGGCGATCGCCCCTCCCGGCCAACGGACAGTGGTCCTAGGAGCAACAGTCCTAGAAACGGAGCTGAGGGCAGTGAGTCTCCGACTCGAACGCTGAACATCCGCCCGCTAAGCGAAGCGCCAAAGTTTGATCCAGAAGCGCCAAAGTTTGATGAGGATTATCGCCCTGATAACAATCAGAGTCGTAATCCGGAAAGTGCACCCTCTGAGTATTAGTCTTCTGTATTAGCCCTATGTGGCCTAGCTGCCATTGCGTACCGATCATGGGCGAACGTAATGACGAACGCTTTCTGACAGCGCTGTATTTGGGAGTAGTCTAGAATCCGCGACTGGCTGTCCTACTGTCACGCTAAGTGGCAATACACCCGCCCAAATGTCTAGGCAATAGTCAGCCTCGGCATCGATAGGAGGACCAGTGCGGATTTTTGCTGAGGCTTCGGTAATAGGCAGGCTGAGTACGCAGGTGGCGGTAAGTTCTTCTGCGGTGGGCGATCGCACTTCATTCCATCGTCCTTTTGCCACATGTTCAGTAAATGCCTTGAGCGCTGTCATCTTCTCTGCTGACGCTGTCACTACCTGAGCCTGGCCAAATAGCACGACTGAGCGATAGTTCATAGAGTGGTGATAAGCCGAGCGCGCCAGAACAAGACCATCTAATAGCGTTACGGTGAAGCACACGTCAATGCCTGTACTCAGCGCTTTGATCATGCGGCTAGCGCCCGCACCATGAATGTAGACCTTATCGCCTACTCGACCATAGGCAGTAGGAATTACAAAAGGCTGATTGGCCTGCATAAAACCAATGTGGCAGACGAGGCCCTCATCTAAAATGCTGGTAATGGTTTCAAAATCGTAGTGGCCCCGTCTGGGAGCGCGTTTCACCTGAGTTTTTGCAGTTTTCATGAGGAATTTTCTCCAAGCTTTATCCGCTAAGTTAGCCGGTAGATTGGTTCGTTCCAATAGCCAATTTCTATCTATCTATGCAGTCCACTCGAGCTATGCAGTCCACTCGAGCTATGCAGTCCACTTGAGAAGGCAATGACCGTTCAGATAGACCAAGATTGCTGGAGAAAGCTTGATAGGTAGGTACTTGATAGGTAGATAGCAGATGCCGATCGATACAATGCTGGCGCTAGACATACGGCCTGAGTCCGAGATGCCTTTGTATAAACAGGTTTACACGCAGATTCGGACGGCTATTTTGACGGGGAGGGTGCGATCGCATCAGAAGCTCCCTTCTAGTCGTCAGCTCGCCCAGTCTCTTTCAATTTCTCGCACTACCGTAACGGAAAGCTACGACCAGCTTGTTAGTGAAGGCTATCTAGAAACGCGGCGCGGTGCGGGCACGTTCGTCAGCGCTCAGATTCCAGACGATCTGCTTATTACACGGCGAATAGAGGCCCAGCAGACGGCTGTATCACCCAGTAAAACTCTGTCACCCGTTGCGCAGGAATTAGCTGCTTCCAAAATTACGCTCTCCGCCTTCGGGCGACGTTTGTCTGAAGGTGTAACGCTGCCAGCCTCTACGCCAAATCGGTTGAGCTTTCGCTATTGGCAACCTGATCTATCGCTGTTCCCGGTCAAGCATTGGCAGCGACTAGTGAACCGCTATGCGTCAGCTAGCAGCGATTGGATGACGTACGCTACCGAGCCGATGGGCTACGGACCGTTGCGCGAGGCGATCGCTGATTATATCGCGCAAACAAGAGCCGTACAGTGTACGCCTGAGCAGATTTTGATAACACAAGGAACACAGCAGGCACTAGGGCTAATTGCACAGATATTACTCGAGGAGGGAGAGGCGATCGCAATAGAAGATCCGGGCTACCTAAGCGCCCGAAAAATAGTTAGCAGCTATGGTGGACTTCCTATCCCTATTCCTGTCGATGAGGAAGGGTTAGTCGTCGATTACCTCGGTGGGTTAGGAGGTGAATCAAGCCATGAACCAAGCGCCAAATCAAGCGCCAAATCAAGCGCCAGATCAGTCCGGTCAGTCAAGCTTGCTTATGTAACCCCTTCGCACCAATTTCCAACTGGAGTGTTGATGTCTCTGCCTCGGCGGTTGAGGCTTCTTGAGTGGGCGCGTAAAACCGGCAGCCTGATTGTAGAAGATGATTATGATAGTGAATTTCGCTATGCCGGTAGGCCAGTACCGGCTTTGCAAGGGCTTGGTACCGCTGAGCGCGTGCTGTATGTCGGAACATTTTCAAAGATCCTGTTCCCAGGGCTCAGACTAGGCTATATAGTGCTGCCGCCTAACTTAGTGCCGGTGTTTCGGCTGGCGAAATGGACATGCGATCGCCAGGGCACGCTGCTCCATCAAGCTGCGCTTGCTGATTTTATTGTCAGCGGTAATTTAGCCAGGCACATCCGGAAAATGCGAATTGTATACGGCAGGCGGCGACAGCATCTCGTCAATGCTTTGCAAAGTCTGACACAGCCGATAGGCGTCACTGAAATTGTAGGTGATCCGGCTGGGCTACACTTTATGGCTCGCCTGCCACTTCAGACAATATCTTTGTCAGCCAGTGAACTAGTGGAACAGGCGCAGACAAGAGGCGTCGATTTGTTTAGCACAGCACCCTATTATGCTTCGGTCCCCGATACGGCTTCATCAGCAGCCGGTGAGTTTATCTTCGGCTTTGGCGGCTTAAGCGAAAAGGCCATAGACAACGCAATTGACCGCCTTCGCCCTCTGTTCTTGTCATAACTGGTCTTGTCATAGCTGGTTCTATCAAGACTAGTTTCAATCGCGACCTCTAACCACGATTATTTTGTTGTGATTAGTCTTGCTATCAGTAGCGCTTGGGCAGAGCGCTCTGTTAGTGCCACCGCAAAAAGATTGCCCTGACCATACCGACACCCCATCTGCCGAAGCCACTGATGCTGTTCCAAATGTTCAATGCCTTCCGCAACAACTGAAATACCCAAATCCTCTGCTAGCGCCAGAATCGAGCGCACGATTGCCTTGTTAGTACGAACGCGCTCTGGCTGCTCTAATCCTTTCACAAACGACTTATCTATCTTCAGCACATCTACCGGGAACTGACTCAAATACCCAAAAGAGCAATAGCCCGTACCAAAATCATCTAAACTCACCCGCAGCCCCATCCTTTTGAGCCGGTTGAGCGTCGCGATCGCCTGCTCAGAATCCGCAATTACAACGCTTTCGGTCACCTCCACCCTGAGCTGAGAAGGAGCAACACCGTAGCGCAATAGCAGCGTTTCCACCGTCTCGACCAGATCTAGGCAGCTAAGGTGTTCTCCTGACAGGTTCACGCTAATAAAAGGATACAGGCGCTTGTCTCGCCAATTTGACAGCTGCTGACAGGCTGTTTCTAGCATCCATCGATCGATCTCTACGACTAACCCCATGCTTTCGGCTAAGGGCAGAAACTCGTGGGGTCCAATCAAACCTAGCTGCGGATGTTGCCACCGGACAAGCGCCTCAAACCCTACCGCATCAGAAGTTTCTAGATCAACAATGGGCTGATAGCGTACGCACATCTCTTTGCGTACCAGGGCCGCTTTTAGGGCCTGCCGCTGCTGAGCTTGTACGGCTCGCGTTACTTCCATCTCGAGGCTAAAAACGGCATAGCGCCCGCGCTCTGCTCCAACTAGCTGTGTCCTCACTTGCAATAGCGCGATGCTCGCTTCTAAGAGCAGCCGGTCGAAGCAGTCTTTGCTACTGAAGTCTTTGCTACTGAAGTCTCTGCCACTAAGAGGTGCTGGGACGACGCAAGACTGGTTGGGTTCGCTCAAGATCGTATCAACCAAAGCAATTCCGATGCTGCTCTCTAGTTTGATTTTCTGCGCTCGAATGTAAAAGGGCTGATGAGTGACGCTCAACATGCGCTTAGCGATCTTGAGCGCACCGTTTCTAGTGTCTATGTCTTGAGTGTCTACGTTTCGAGCGGCTATATCCTGAGCATCCACGCGGCTTTGAGCATCCACGCTGCAGTTGTTAGAAGCAGATTTAGTACTGATCAGTAGCGAAAATTCGTCTTCCCCAGTTCTTGCCAGAACGTCTAAAGGCTCGGCACAAGTCTGCAATCGATGAGCTATCTGTCGCAGCAGTTCATCACTGGTCTGGTCGCCTAGCTCGCTACGAATGGCGTTAAGGTCATCGAGACGGATGGAAAGCAGCGCGATCGCAGCTAAAGGCGTTGTGCGTAAAAGCGCTTCACCCATCTGACGAAAGCGATTGCGATTGTGTAGTGCCGTCACAGGATCTACTGTCAGCAGGGCATTAATACGCTGATCGCGTCGCCGCACCAAAGAGGTTAATCGATAGATCTTTATTCCAAAAGAAGCGAGAAGCAAACTAAAAAGGCTAATAATCAGCATCACTCCGACCGCTGAAGGCTCGATAGAAAGCGTCGTGACTGATAATGGCCCAGCTATAGGCAGATCGGCTATGGGTAAATTGATAGACAGGGTAGAAGGCAACCGAGTCAGAGCAGTTGGCGATCCATCAACACGGCACGAAGCGGTGCTACAAGTACTATTTGATTCAGTAACAAGCTCAACATTGCCAGAGGTATTGTCAGAGACATTGTGAGGAATCTTAGAGGCAGAGAAAAGCATAAAAATGATTGATGTAGCAAACCGTTAGAACAGCTTGCTAACGGCTCGTTGAGAGGTAAGCGTCAATAATTAACAATATGCATCCTGCAAAGGATAGCCCCCCGAAGAACTAACAATCGGTATATATGCCTATTAGCTATCTTTCTATAGATCTCTCTATAGATTCAGACTTATTAATACGCTCTGCAGGTAAAAATAAGCACATCGCCATTTGGATATTTCGCTTGTAGATGCTTTGGGCTGACTTGCCATCCCATTTTGCTAGCCTTACTTCTAGGTCTGCAGACAGGCTTGGGTTCTATCTACATTCTGCGAACTATGTATAGATGTCGGCAGCTTTGTGATGCAAGCGACGATAGGAAGCGAGAAACTCCTAAGTATTATTACGTAAAAACTCGCCTAGAAAGTGATCTAGACGTAAAGTTGTCATGAAACATTTTTAGATAAGAAAAGAGACATTTACATCTGCCATAAGACCTGACCGCTAGCCCACTGAATCTGTCAACATCCACCGCAGAGCGATATCCTATAAGATGCACAGCAAGATGCACAGCGCATATAGACCCATATAAACCAAAGCGCTTTGTGCGTAGCGTATCTAGACTTTTCTCTGCGGCGATGCAAATTTATTTGGACTACAGCGCAACCACACCGCCCAGAGCCGAGGCGATCGCAGCCATGCACACGGCCATGGAACAGCACTGGGGCAATCCCTCTAGCCTGCATCACTGGGGCAATCGGGCGGCTACCGCGCTAGAGCGATCGCGCCTGCAAGTCGCTAGCCTTATCAACGCCTCTACGCCAGAATCCATCGTTTTTACAGCTGGTGGAACAGAGGCCAACAGCTTGGCCGTTTTGGGCGTCGCTCAGCAATTTTCTAAGCCACAGCACCTAATCATCTCTTCAGTTGAACACTCCGCTGTTACCCAGCCGGTTCAACGGCTAGCAGATAGAGGATGGCAGGTAAGCTGGCTACCGGTCGATTGCGATGGACTCGTGAGTCCGGCGGACTTACAGCAGGCCTTGCAGGCGAATACCGTCCTAGTTTCTATCATCTATGGACAGAGCGAAGTAGGAACACTGCAACCTATCGCTGAGCTAGGTGCTATTGCTCGCGCTCGAAATATCCTGTTTCATACTGACGCTGTTCAAGTAGCGGGTCGCTTGCCCATCGATGTGCAGCAGCTACCGATTGACATGCTTTCACTCTCTAGCCACAAGATCTACGGCCCTCAGGGCGCAGGAGCACTTTATGTCCGCCCTCGGACGTTTCACTCTCAGACATTCACATTTCAGACACTTGCGTCTCAGGCACTCCCACCTCAAACCACAGACCAGCTCATACCTGTAATTACCGGTGGAGGGCAAGAACGCGGCCTACGTTCGGGCACCCAGGCACTGCCCGCTATAGCTGGCTTTGGGATCGCTGCTGAGCTAGCCGCAGGCGAGATGCCGACAGAAGCCTTGCGACTCATTCATTTACGCGATCGCTTTTTCACCTGCCTGCGCGATCATCAAGATTTAGTGCCTACTGGCCACCCCCGTCAGCGACTTCCCCACCACGTCAGCTTTTGCCTGCCTCACCAGCCTACCGACGCGCCCCTGCTCACCGGCAAAGATCTCGTCCGACAAATGAACCTAGCAGGCATCGGCATCAGCGCTGGCTCTGCCTGTCATAGCGGCCAGCTCAGTCCTAGTCCTATCCTTAGCGCTATGGGCTACAGCGATTCTGCCGCCAAAACCGGCATTCGTCTCACGCTTGGCAGACAGACCACTGCTGCCGACATAGACTGGAGCGCCACGGTCCTCAAGCAAATCCTCGCGAGAACTCTTCCACACGTCCCACCAGTCACCGCCTAAAGTTCTACGGCTATCTTCCCCTGCTATTTTCTTCTTCTCTCCTGCGATTTCCTTTCTCGTTTCCTTTTTTCCTATGTCTATTCCTACCACGCTTCCCGATGCCACTGAACAAGCCAAAGCGGCGACTCAAGCTGCGATCGCAGACGGCATTCTCCGGCTCCAGATCGAAATGGCTATCCCCGAGCTCAAACATCAGCCGATTGCCGAACAGTTTTTAGAAATTTTTGAGGGAAAGCAGTTCAAGGTTTTCTTTCCAGACGCGGGGGCTGCGGCCTTAGCGAGGCGCGATTGGGACAACCCAACGTTTATGATTCGCGGGCTAGGCGAGCTGATAGAGCCAGTAGAACCAGACGATGAGATGTATCTGGTGGTTAATCCTTCTTCGGTGGAAGTTCAGCAGGTAGAGGCGCTATGCAACAGCGCGACAGATAGGCCAGTCGTCTTGCTCAATCCAACGCTTGAAGACGTAGCGGTTGTCGGCATTGGCTACGCGGCGCGGCAGATACGCGATCGCTTTCTCAGCCAAATAGAAACCTGCTACTACCTGCGGCCTCTCGACAACGCCGCTGTCTACCGCTGCTACCCTGGCCCCTGGCAGATCTGGCGAGAAATTGCCCCTGACCAATACGAATGGGTTCAAGATTTGACAGCGCGGCCCTCTGGCGAGGATATTGACCGGATTCTTGATGGAAATACCGATGACGGTACTGTAGACGCAGACAAAACTGCGGATAAATCAGATGGCAGAAAGCCAAGGAAAAAAGGGCTATTCGCAGAATTGCAGCAGTTTCTACGTGCACTTAGCCAGTAGGTGCAGCCCATCAATTCAACCGATCAGCTCGCTATCAACTCAACCCATCGACTGGCTCACCCATCTAGTTGACTCTTAGAGCGCAGGCGATACTCGGCGCTGAGAAACCTCCTTATTACCCTATTTCCAAGCCATGATTCCTTTCGTCGTTCTTTATTGGTGTTTAGTTGTGCTCATGCTAGTTGGGCTCGTGGGCGCATTCGTCCCGGCGCTGCCGGGAGCAGGGCTAATTGTTGCGGCTGTTCTTGTTTGGACAGCTGTTAGCCCAGTCGCTGTGAGCTACACCGCCTTGATTACGGCGGTAACTGCTTTTGTGTTGAGCTTAGGAATTGGCTATTTAGCGACTTACTTGGGCGCAAAGCGGGTAGGTGCGAGCAAATGGGGCCAGGTGGGCTCAGTAATTGGTCTGGCGGTTGGTTTTTTGGGTTTGTTGCCAGCGCTACCAGTAGGCGGACCGCTGATAGGAATTTTGGCGGGCACAATGCTAGGCGCGTTTGTGGGCGAGTTTATCTACCGGAGAGAGCTAGCTTTTGCCGAACGCGTGCAGTTCTCGGGGAAGGTCAGCCTAGCTGTAGTGGTGAGCTCACTAATTGGCAACCTACTCGAAGGGCTTTTAGCACTGACGGCGATCGCTGTTTTTCTGTGGACAACGTGGCCCGAGTCAGGCGTTTCTCTCTAGCGCCTAAAACCAGACCAAACAAAGCACCAGATTGGCGCTGGGCTGAACCACGCCGTACCGCATTAGACCATGCTGAGCTATCGCTCAAGATAGTCTTATCCTGGAATATCTACAGCTGTCCGGACTATTTACACTCTCTTTATCAGGAATCACAAAGATAGCTTTATATAGCTTCATCGAGAAACCTTTGCCAGCGAGCATCTTCTTAGGCATAGAAGGCAGATAGCGTATTTCTACGGTTGCCTAGTGTTTATTAATCGCTTAGGCACCGATGTATATTTTACCGATCGTCCAACAGCTTCTCCGAGCATCAGCTCAGTGCAAAACGGTAGCACCAATTGCTCAGCATAATACCTCAGACTCCACTGTCTTGGACTCCGTTCAATCGCCTGTTGTAGCGCACTATGCAATCTTAGAAATGGGCGTGGCTATTTGGAATCAGTGGCGGCGCGATGAGCCGCTAGTTATTCCCAACCTGCAGGATGTTGATTTAAGTGGCATGGCACTAGAAAACATCAACCTCTCGCGTGCTAACTTGCGCGGTGCCAGGCTTGACAGTGCCTATCTGTACGATGCGGACTTCCATCAAGCAGACCTACGCGGTGCTAGCCTAGTGCGTTCCGGGCTAGTCGGCACTAGCTTTTATCAGGCTAATTTATCAGGGGCTGACTTAGAGCGCGCTTACCTCAACTACAGCGATTTGAGCAGCGCCAACTTCACAAAGGCAAGCTTGAAAGCGACCAAACTACAGGATGCTTTATTCACAAACGCAACGCTAGTTAATGCCAGTTTGGCATCGGCGGAGATGTCTGATAGTCAAGATCTGACGATTCAACAGCTCAAGAGCGCTCAAGATTTTCGTTTGGCGTTTGTATCAGACGAGCTTCAGCAGCAGATTGTATCTCTCTCGAGCAAGCCTTCAGGCGAAACTTCAGCCAGGCCTTCAAGCAAGACATCCCTGGAGACTTCTATAGACTGTGCCGCAAATCGGACGAGCGATACTTTACCTAACCCGCTTATCACAGTGCCTACCACAGTGTCTACCACAACAGGTGATCAGATCTTCTACTTAGATGCTGGCTGCGACACTGCTGTAGCGAATGTTAGCTTGCCTGAGACGATCAACGGCTTCGGCTAGGCGATCGCACTCTGCAATCAGACTAATACGCACATAACCCTCACCGCCCTCGCCAAAGGCAGTGCCCGGTGTTACAACCACACCTGTCTTTTGCAAGAGCAAAAAAGCAAAGTCTGCCGCGCTGACATCTGGTGGGCAAGGCACCCATAAATACATCGTGGCTTCTGGTTTGACCACGTCCCAGCCAAGGGTTGCTAGCTCTTTGACTAAGAAATCTCTACGTACCAAATATCGCTGCTGTACGGCTTCTAGATATTGGTCCGGTAGCTGTAGAGCCGTTTCTGCAGCGGTCTGCAGAGCCGAAAAGATACCGTAGTCCAGGTTGGTTTTCAGCGTACGCAGTCCTTGAATGACGTGACGGTTGCCCACAACAAAACCGATTCGCCAGCCTGCCATGTTGTAACTTTTAGAAAGCGTGTGAAACTCAACGCTGGTATCTTTTGCGCCAGGAATCTCTAGCAGGCTAGTAGGTTGATAACCTTCAAACGCCAGCTCCGCGTAGCAAAGATCATGAATAAGCAAAATCTCATAGCGCTGAGCGAAGGCCACAGCCTCCTCAAAGAAAGACCTTGGAGCAGTTGCGCCCGTGGGGTTGTTCGGATAGTTGAAATAAAGAACTTTGGCCCGATGAGCGACTTCCTCTGGAATATCGTTGAAGTCTAGAACCCAGCTGTTTTCGGCCCTGAGCAGAACACTGTAAATCTCTGCGCCAGCGATCGCTGGCCCCCGAAAGTGAGCAGGATAAGACGGTGTTGGCACTATCACGACATCACCCGGATTGATATAGGCTAGCGCCAGGTGACCGAGCCCTTCTTTTGAGCCCATTAGCGGCAATGCTTCCCCGTCCGGATCGAGAGTGACACCATAGCGGCGGTGATACCAGTCGGTGATGGTGCTGCGAAACCCAGCTGTTCCTTCAAAGGGAGGATAGCCGTGGTTATTTTCGTCTTTGATTGCCGCGATCGCTGCCTCAACGACTGGTGCTGGCGTCGGCCCACCCGGATTTCCCATTCCTAAATCGATCAGATCGACCCCTTGCGCCCTTGCGCCCGCCTTTAGCTCATCTAAACGGGCAAATACGTAGGGCGGCAGCGAACCTAGGCGGTCAGCGGGTCTCAACCAATCTAGCGTCATCGAGGCTATCTCTCCTAATGTTTCGGGGTGTCTTTATTTGGGGTATCTACTTCAGGAATATTTGTTTTGAACGATTTGGATGATGTATAGAGGCTGCTTCAGAATGCCTTCAGCGTATCTGCGGCAGACATCTAAAAAATCAGAAAATAGTTTATTAGGATACCGCTTTCCTAGCCCATACGTATCGCTGCGGGTTGTAGTTGTTTAGCCGTAGGTGTGCTTACGGTGCCTACACCTGTAGTAGGCGCGGCTGTCGAGACCATCGCAGCCATCACCTGATGAGGCTGCACAGGAAAAGGCAAATGGTGAATGTCCGAGCCAGGGCGGCAGGCAACGGTGGCCGCTTGCTGCAACTGGGCAATGGTGAGCCGGTCCATGCCCATATCAGCGAGCGAGGTGGGCAAGCCTAGCTCTGCGTAAAACTGCAAAAGCTGCTGCCGAGCCGTAGCAGCAAGGGCACTGCCGGGGCCCATTTCTTCAAGCCTGAGCTGAACCAAAATGCCATAGGCAACCTTTTCACCGTGCAGGGTGCCATGAGCCGCCACATGGGTCAGGCCGTTGTGTACCGCGTGGGCTGCGACCGTACGACACTGAGCACCGCCCATACCGCCAATCACGCCAGCCATTAGCACAGCGGCATCAACGACTTCTCGCCAGTCGTCGCTACCAGGATTTTTGAGGGCCAAGGCTGATTTTTGAAAGAGAATATCTCGTAGCACCCTGGCCTGCTGAACGGCCCCAATCACCAACGTATGAGAGGAGTGGCCACTGCTGACAGAAGCTTCGTACCATTTGGCGATCGCATCCCCAATGCCAGCAATCAGCGTCCGCTCTGGCGCAGTCGCAACGAGGTCATAGTCCAGCACAATCGCAGTAGGGCACTGGGGCAGACCCACGTCGTACGAAAAAGCGCCTTCTGGTGAATATACATTCGACAGCGCTGTCCAGCCTGCGCAGGTCGCCGCTGAGGTAGGCACCGTGACAATCGGCAAGTTTCTTTGGTAGGCCAGTAGCTTAGCAGCATCGAGTGCCTTACCGCCGCCAATGCCAATAATGCAGTCGGCCCGGTGGGTTTCAGCCGCCTGGTTTAGCTCAGCCAAGGCCTGTTCACTACAGTCTTTGCTGTAGGTAGCGGTAGCGGTGTCTAACTGGCGCAGCGGCGGGGTCATAAAAGGCAGAGCCACTGCCAAAGACGTTTGGCCCCCTACTAGCAGCGGCCTGCTGCCCAGTCGAGCGAACAGCGCGGTGCTTTCTAGAAGCACGCCGCTACCTCGCACAACCTGAGCGGGAGCAATATTTAAGACGGGAAAGGCCGAGACTGCCATACGAACACCTCTCGTTTAACGATTTCTAATTTTTAACGACTTTAAAAATGGCGTGGCTTAGACATAGCTCAGACATAGCCTGAACATGGCTCAGACATAGCTTAATTGTGACGCAGCGTTTCAAAAGCGTGACTTGGTAGCTTAACTTAGCCGCGTGACTTAGCAAGACTTAGCAATATCACTAGCGGTATTTTTGACTGTCTTCGGCCCAACCAGAAGACCCAACCAGAAGGCTCAGCTAGCAACGCGGTTAGCTTTGGCTAAGGCGTCAGCATCGATATTGACAACAGGTGTCTTCGCTTCATCCGTGCGGCCAGTGCCCGCTGTGACACTGCCAACATACAGCAGCTCGGAAGTGCCGGACTCATGAGCGATCGCACGGGCTCTAATGATAGGTTTAGCTTGCCCCGAACCGCCTATGCGACTAGGTTTTAGCAGATTGCTAGCCGCCTGTCTGAGCGTGGCGTCTAGCTCGGTTTCTGTAATTTCGTTGGGCACTGTGATCACAATTTGAGACGCACCCGAGTCAAACACGGTGGTATAGGGAATCGCACCGGCAACAGGAGTCCGCGTGAGGGGCTGAAAGCTCAGGCCAAACAGACCTACCGTCAGTACACCCATAAAGCCAGTTGCCCCAACCAGTCGGAACCGGGTACTCCACTTTAGGAGAAAGGCCAGAGCCGTAAACACGCCAAAGACCAAAGTAGCGATCGCAAAATATCCGGTAGTAACAAAAAACTGTTCGGGCGAGAGCATAGGTGATTCAACTGACAAATCTTCCCCTGATTATAGGGTTCGCTGTCTGCGTTAAAGCCCATTCCTTACTCGGGATAACTAGATTTAACGAATTTCTTAAAGCCTCAGTAGCGGCTTCGGCTTGCGCTTCTTCTCACTTTCTCCACTTTAAACCCACCCAATCCGCCCGAGCTCAGTCCGCCTATCCCCCTCTAACCCGCCGGGCTTCATCTGACCTATGAGTGCTGCTTTCTCTCATCATTTCTCTCACCATCGCCGCCGGACTTTGCTTTTTGGCTTAGGCCTAGTGATCGCGTTAAGTACGACCGCTTTACGGCTCTACAGCGCCTCACACACAACGCTCCAGCCACTGCTGCCGCCTTTACCGCAAGACGCCGCCATTCAGGTTTTCTTCAACCAGTCTCAAGCAAACGTTTATACAGAGCCCTACCGACAGATCGCACGCTATGGCGACGACCTAGAGCAGCTTGTGGTTGATGCCATTGATCAATCGGCTACTACAGTCGATCTTGCTGTTCAAGCCTTAGATTTGCCGCTAGTGGCCCAGGCGCTAGTGGCGGCGCAGCGGCGGGGCGTGGCAGTGCGTGTGGTCTTAGAGAATGACTATGCCGATTCGAGCCAGGTAGAGGCGCTACGGATCCTGACAGATGGCCAGATCGCTCGAATCGACGATACGGCAGATGGCTCGAAGGGGAGTGGCCTAATGCACCACAAATTTATGGTGATAGATCAGCAGTGGGTGGTTACCGGCTCCGCTAACTTCACCTACTCCGGCATCCATGGCGACGCGGATATTTTGGAGAGTCGAGGAAATGCGAATGTGCTGCTGAAAATAGATAGTGAAGCGATCGCGCAGCTATTTACTCAAGAATTTAACCGCATGTGGGGCGACGGCCCTGGCGCTAGCCCAGACAGTCAGTTCGGGCTAAAGAAAGCTCCTTTTTCACCCAAGACCGTTGCCGTGTCGACGGGCACGCTCACACTACAATTTTCGCCACTCTCAACAACTCAGCCCTGGACTCAAAGCAGCAACGGTCTGATCGCCCGCACCCTTAGCCAGTCGACTCGCAGTATAGACCTGGCCCTTTTCGTCTTCTCAGAGCAGCCAATTGCTGACCAGTTAGAGCGCCAGAGCGCAGTTGGAACCGAGGTCAGAGCTCTAATCGATCCACTGTTTCTCTATCGTGACTACAGCGAAGCCCTAGATATGCTGGGCGTGGCGATTCCCAATCAGCGCTGCCAGATAGAAGCGGGCAATCGGCCCTGGGCTCGCCCAATTCAGTCGGTTGGTATGCCCAAGCTGCCTGTCGGTGACAAGCTGCATCATAAGTTTGCCGTAGTGGATAGCGCTACCGTCATTGTCGGCTCGCAAAACTGGAGCGACGCGGCCAACACTCAAAATGATGAAACGCTATTGGTGATTCGTAGTGAAACAGTTGCAGCTCACTTTCGCCGAGAGTTTGACCGGCTCTACCACGAGTCTTTGACCGGGGAAACGGCGTCGCTAGAAGGAAAGATTGAAGCGGCCCGTCAGCGCTGTTCTTAATAATCAGACTTCTATAGCCAGATCTCTTACTCAAACTTCTATTTCTGTACTCTTTCAAGCTGCTGATCGATCAGGTGGGCCATCTTGGCCGCGCTGTCTGTGGTGGCTAGCTGCTTCGCGGCGGCGGCCATATCTGCAAGCTGCTGCGGCTGGCTGAACAGGTCGCATACAAGCGTTTGTAGCTGGGGGGCGGTGAGGGTTAACTGCTGATGTAGCGTAGAGGCACCAGCCTTGGCAAAGGCATTTGCGTTGTAAGTTTGGTGGTCTTCAGCCGCGAAGGGATAAGGAATGAGGATAGACGGCGTGCCGGTAATAGCTAGCTCAATTAGGGTGCCTGCGCCCGCTCGGCTAATGACCAAGCTAGCCCGCTGAAACAGCCCTGCCATGTTGTCGTAAAAAGGGCGATGGATGTAGTGCGGATGACTAAGGCTGTCGGTATCAGTGTCGTGGGTGCCGGTGAGGTGAACAATCCATTTGTCCTCCGCTAGCCACGCAGGGGCGGCAGCTCTAACTAGCTGATTGACGGCAACTGCGCCCTGACTGCCACCGACAACAACGATTAGCGGCGCGTTTGCCGGGATATGTAGATCGCTAAGATCGGTAGTGGTTTGCGTAGCCTGTAAGAACTGCGATCGCACCGGTGTACCCACCACCACCGTATCCGCCTTGGGCAAATACTGAACCGCTTCAGAAAACCCCAACGCAACTGCTGTGCACCAGGGGCTTAGCCAGCGGGTCACCTTGCCAGGCAGCGCGTTCGACTCGTGCAAAATAGCGGGCAGGCCCAAAGAGCGAGCAGCCAAAATTGCTGGGGCCGCGATGTAGCCTCCGGTCGTAAACACCCCTTGAAAATCTCCTCGCTTCAGCAGCGATCGCACTTGAGCGGTTGATTGGACAAAGCGCGCTAGCAGTTTCAAAGTGCTAAGGCCAAAACCACCCTGAACGCCACACATACTAACTGTATGGAGAGGATAAGTCTGAGGTACAAGCTGCGTTTCTAGCCGGTCAGGAACGCCTAGCCATTCAATCTGGTAGTCTGTGAGCTGCTGCGCAGTGGCGATCGCCGGGAACAGATGCCCACCGGTCCCACTGGCCGCGATTAAAAGCTTTGCTTTAGCGCGCTTAGCGTCTTGAGGTCTATCTGTTTGGGGCTGAGATGATGGCAGCGCGGTTGAGGTTTCTTCTAACGGCTTTTCTGATAGCTTTTCTGATGGCCTGTGCGGCGGCGCCAATGTCTGCTCTCCCATTAAAAACCCTCCAGAAAGATACCTTTAGCATGGCCGTCTGGCCGCCTAACGCTAACGAGTGCCGTAATGATACAAGTTTCAGGTTACCTTGGTTTAAGTGACTATCCGCCAAAGAATTTGATTAGCCGTTCTTGATATAACTATTCTTGATACGAGCTTCTAGGTCCAAGCCTACTGCCCTTATCTCGGTCCTAGACACCCAGCCTTCAGTCTTAATCCCTTAGTATTAGTCTTCCAGGTCTTAGTCTTCTAGTCTTAACTTTCACCCTCGCAAAGGAAATATTCATTCATGCTCTACGGCCAACCTCGGTTGAAAAACTGGCTGCAAAAGCGCTTCAAATGCCAGCCGGTTGCTTCCGCTCTCCTTTGCGGGCTAATGCTTACCCTCGGTAGCGGCAAACTTAGCAGCGCTCAGGCGGCTTCGCCCGAAACTGCGCCCGCTGAGCTGACAGCAGCGATCGCGCAAGTTGAGGCCGCCGCTTCTGCGGGTGATATTGCCGCCGCAATGCAAAGCTACAGCACCGCGTTTACTAATGAAGACGGCTTTACATACGAGACGTTAGAAGCTGCTCTTCAGACCCTCTGGAGCCGCTACGAGAGCATCACCTACCGCGTAGAGCTACAGTCTTGGGAGCCAACCGCGAGCGGATTTGTCGCCGAAACGCTCACCTATATTGATGGGACTCAGACAATAGACGGTCAGCCTACTACTCTAGAGTCAGTCATTCGTTCTGAGCAGACGTACGAAGGCGGCAAAATCGTTTCTCAAGCCACCTTATCTGAGCGCAATCAGGTTTCTACGGGGGCGCAACCGCCGACGATTTCAGTTATTTTGCCTGAGCAAGTCGCGCCAGGAGAATCGTACGATTTTGATGCCATTGTGGTGGAGCCTTTGGGCGATCGCTACCTGCTCGGCGCTGCGGTAGAAGAGAGCACAGCGGCCACAGACTTCTTTACAGGTAGAGAAATAGACCTAGAGCTACTAGCAGCCGGTGGTCTGTTCAAGATTGGGGAAGCGCCACCGAATCCTGACAGTCGCTGGGTATCTGCTTTGCTAGTACGCGAAGATGGATTAACTGTGGTAACTCGCCGTCTACAGGTTAATTAGAATCGGGTTATCTAGAACCAGGTCAATTGGGACAGGCTAGCTGATGCAGGCCAGCCAACACAGGCTAGCTAGGCAATCGCCACTGCCGAGCGCAACAGCCCCTCAAACAAGGCTAGTCCGTCCGTATTGCCCAAAGCAGCATCAGCAGCGCGTTCTGGATGAGGCATCATGCCCAAAACGTTGCCCGCCTGGCTGCAGATGCCAGCAATGTTGTGCAGCGAGCCGTTGGGATTGGCGGCGTCAGTGGCCTTTCCCTCACTGTCGCAGTAGCGAAAGAGTATCTGGCTGTGGTCTTCTAATGATTTGAGGGTATCGGCATCGGCAAAGTAGCAGCCCTCGCCGTGAGCGATTGGCACGGTGATAATCTGGCCTTTGTGGTAGCCCTGGGTCCAAGGCGAATCGCTACGCTCTACGCTGAGGGGAATGCGATCGCACACAAAGTGTAAGTCTCGGTTTCGCACCAGCGCTCCTGGCAGTAGCCCCATCTCTGTTAATACCTGAAAGCCATTGCAAATACCTATCACCAGCTTGCCCTGCTTGGCATGGTCTGCGGTGGCCCGCATAGCCGGAGAGAACTGGGCGATCGCACCACAGCGTAGATAGTCGCCGTAGCTAAAGCCACCCGGCACCACGACCACATCGATATCGGACAAGTCACTATCTTCGTGCCAAATCATTTGGGTTGGCTGATGGAGAATGTCACGCAAGACATAGGCAATATCGCGATCGCAATTTGCCCCTGGAAAAACAATTACGCCAAACTTCATCCGATTTTTCCTTTTTTTGGACTGAACTTTACTCCGACACACTACCCTGCCGCCAACAGCTCAATCCGATAGTTCTCAATCACCGGATTGGCCAATAGCTGATCGCAGATCTTATCTAGCTGCTGCTGAGCTGCCGCCTCGCTTTGCGCCGTCAGCTCGACCTCGATGTACTTACCGATTCTCACCTTCGAGACATTGTCATAGCCCATATGGCTCAGACCCGATCGCACCGCTGTTCCTGCTGGGTCTAAAACAGAAGGACGAAGCGTTACATAGACTTTAGCGTTATACGCTTTCGCGTCAGCAGATTGCGCCACAGGAGTCACAAAGGGGAAAGAACACTCGTGATCCTACCGTATTTATTCGTCTCATCAACTAAGCTGTAATAAGACGCGCTACCTTAAAAGATCAGCGCCTACTTGCCCCCGTGTTTGCTCGCCGTGTCTCCTTGCTAAAGGGCTAATGAAAAGCCGCCGTACTCGCAGCCAAACCCAGGTCCTTGAACAGCTAAAGCAGCTCAAAGAGCCGACCTCAGCCCAAGACCTTTACGTGCACTTGCGCCAGCACAAACTCAGCATGGGTCTAGCCACCGTCTACAGAGCGCTAGACTCACTCAAGCTAGAGGGCGCTATTCAGGTGCGCACCCTCTCTAGCGGCGAATCTCTTTACAGCTTGGCCCAAGCTGCCGATACCCATCATTTGACCTGCGTTCGCTGCGGCAATTCTACCGTGATGGACGAGTGCCCTGTTCATGGCCTAGAAAGCCACCTCACCGCATCGCACCACTTCCAAATTTTCTATCATACGCTGGAATTCTTTGGTCTGTGCCGCAAATGTCAGCTCGAAGACGGGTCATCGCGTGAGTCTTTAGACAAGTCCTTAAACGACTCACGCGGCGACTCGCGAGCGGCCACCGGCTGAGCAACCGATTTGACTGTTGGCTGACTCACCGGCTGACCCAAAAAGCCCATGGCTTCTTCGCACCAGGCTACCCAGGCGAGCTGCTGCCGAATCCCAGCTCTGAGCGCCAAATACTGAAACTGACTTTCTCGCGATAGCTGCGGTACCTGCGCGTATTGCTTAGAAACAGTCTGGTAGCTCTTTAGCTTTTCTCGGTGCTGCTGGTAGTACATATTCAACGTTGTCAGCAGCGTTTCGGTCGGCACCATGTGCCCAATAGAAAGCTTCACCAGCAGGTTGGATTTGAGGGGAACAATTTCTGCTTCGGTCTGCGCAATCCACTGTTGCAGACTTTGTCTGCCGCTTTCGGTCACGGTGTAAAGCTTCTTGTTCGGTCGGTTCTCCTGCTCAATTTTTTCCGCAGAGATATCACCCTCTTCTTCCAGCTTCGCTAGCGCCTTGTAAATCTGCTGATGGCTAGCGCTCCAAAAATACTCGACCGATTTGTTGAACCGTTTTACCAGATCGTAGCCGCTACAGGGCTGGTTAAACAGCGCAGCTAGAAGTGCATAAGAAAGTGACATGATCTAGGCCAGGAATATTCACCAATAGACATAGTAAGCGAAGAATAATATTAAGGAACGCAGGGTTCGTGCGCAGTCGGCAATCATTCGCAGTATGGTTTTGAAAGGTTTTCACCTAATCTGATTTTTCTACCCTGCGTTTTTTACCCTGCGTTGATATAGGCGAACTTCACTAATGACGGACTCCAGGATTGAATCGGTATTGCAAGAGCAGCGGATATTTAAGCCTACCGCCGAGTTTTCTAAGAAAGCTCGAATACCTAGTATGGAGGCTTATCAAAAGCTTTACGACAAGGCGGCGGCAGATCCGGCTGCGTTTTGGGAAAAGCTGGCAGAACAGGAGCTGGACTGGTTTGAAAAGTGGGATACCGTGCTTGACTGGCAGCCGCCGGTTGCTAAATGGTTTGTCGGCGGCAAAATCAACATTTCCTATAACTGCCTAGATCGCCATCTAACGACAGACAAGCGCGATAAGACGGCGCTGATTTGGGAAGGTGAGCCGGGTGATTCGCGTCAGCTAACCTACGCTGAGCTGCACGCGGAAGTGTGTCAAATGGCCAATGTGCTCAGAGACATGGGTGTTAAAAAGGGCGATCGCGTTGGCCTATACATGCCGATGATTCCTGAAGCGGCAATGGCAATGCTGGCCTGCGCGCGTATCGGTGCGGCCCATACGGTGGTGTTTGGTGGGTTCAGTGCCGAAGCCTTGCGCGATCGCCTCAACGACGCCGAAGCCAAAGTCGTAATCACCGCAGACGGCGGCTTTCGCAAAGATAAGCCTATGGGCCTAAAACCGGCTGTCGATGCGGCCCTAGATAATAACGCCGTGCCATCGGTTACCAACGTGCTGGTCATTCAGCGCACCGAGCAAGCGGTTGACTGGACAGAAGGGCGCGACGTGTGGTGGCACGATGTGAAACCCTCTGCTTCTACTGAATGCCCCGCCGAGCCCATGGACAGCGAAGATCTGCTCTTCATCCTTTACACCAGCGGCACTACCGGCAAACCCAAAGGCGTGGTTCACACCACAGCGGGCTACAACCTCTACACCCACATGACCTTTAAGTGGACCTTCGATATTCAAGAAGAAGATGTGTACTGGTGTACCGCAGATGTGGGCTGGATTACCGGCCACAGCTACATTGTGTATGGCCCACTGTCAAACGGAGCGACGACTCTGATGTATGAAGGCGCGCCGCGACCTTCTAACCCTGGTGCCTTCTGGGATGTAGTGGAAAAGTATGGTGTCACTATTTTCTATACCGCACCGACTGCCATTCGCGCCTTTATGAAAATGGGCGACGCGGAGCCAAATGCTCGCGATCTTTCCTCATTGCGGATTCTAGGCACCGTTGGCGAGCCGATCAACCCAGAAGCGTGGATGTGGTATCGCAAGGTTATTGGCGGCGATCGCTGCCCGATTGTTGACACCTGGTGGCAAACCGAAACAGGCGGCTTTATGCTGACGCCTTTACCCGGTGCTACCCCAACAAAGCCGGGCTCTGCGACTAAACCTTTCCCAGGCATCTTGGCGGATATTGTTGACGCGGAGGGTAACCCTGTGGGGGCAAATGAAGGGGGCTACTTGGTGATAAAGCATCCTTGGCCGAGCATGATGCGCACGGTCTATGGGGATGATGCCAGGTTCCGCCGAACCTATTGGGAGCACATTCCGCCCAAGGATGGTCAGCATTTCTACTTTGCGGGCGACGGGGCGCGTCAAGATGAGGACGGCTACTTTTGGGTGATGGGCCGCACCGACGATGTGCTGAATGTGTCGGGTCACCGGCTGGGCACGATGGAGATTGAATCGGCGCTGGTATCGCATCCTTCGGTTGCAGAGGCGGCGGTTGTTGGGCGCAAGGACGAGCTGAAGGGAGAAGATGTGTATGCCTTTGTGACCTTGGAAGGGACGTATACCGCGAGTGATGAGCTAAAAGCTGAGCTGAAGCAGCATGTGGTGAAGGAAATTGGTGCGATCGCACGCCCCGGAGAAATTCAGTTTACCGATGCCCTTCCCAAAACCCGCTCTGGTAAGATCATCCGTCGCTTTTTACGCAATCTCGCTAGCGGCGAGGAGGTGGTAGGCGATGCGACTACGATGGAGGATCAGAGCGTGTTGGAGAAGCTGCGCCAGGGGTCATAAGTTGTTATTAGGACACGCCATCGCCGTATGCCGTGTCTTTCAAGCAGATTGTGAGCGTATCACCGTCGGCACTATGAATAGTGTGTAATATCATGATGCTGAGACGTGGCCTTCTAGCAGCTGATCGGCAACTTTCATGAAAGTTAGGATTGAATGTCGAGTTCTTTTGCAGATTTCAGAATAGTTTCTACTTAGCCATATAGGGTTTGAGTTTGAGCAATCACGCCTTCTCTATCAAGTAGCTTCCTCAAGCTTGCTCATAAAGGACTGTCCCCTCTTGCAAGGCACGAAATACAACACTGTTTTGCCAATGGCGACGGCGTTCTACTTCTTCGTAGCTGTACATCAAAATATCTTTTGGCACTCTAAATTTAGCGAGTGCTTGTCCTAGTTTTCCTGCTTCTTTACGGCGGCTGTGGCTTTCGCCAAAAGGGTTTGCTGTAACAACTAAGAAATCGTAGTCGGAGGTTTCCTTTGCGGTTCCCTTTGCGCGCGAGCCAAACAAAATTATTTTTACTGGCGCGGTGACTTCGACCATCACTTTGATCATTTCATCGAGTAGGCGCATCTCAGCCGGAGTTAGGAATGTGTTTTCCACTCTAGAGGGCTCCGATTTTGTGAAAACGGTTGGGTGTCTTCGCTTATTTTGCCGCTTGTCCTGTTGCTTATAAGCGAAGACTCATGAGTCGGCATGGGGGTTGGCTGGGCCCGCCCCAAGCGACCTACGCTGCGCTGACTCGCTTGGTCAAGATGGCCATCACTTCGTTGGACCTGCCAGTAGAAATCGGGCGGCTCCAGTCGTTGGGTTCGGCGTAGCCAAGGGCGTGCAGGTAGGCGGAAGATAAATTGATTTTGCCGTGTAGTCAAGCTGGCGGCTGTAGATATGTGTGTGAATCTACGTAGTGGCCAAGAGTCGTTTGCTGGCTTCGGTTCGCTGGGGTCAATCAGAATCAGAAGGAAAGAAGCTGAGAGCGTTTTGTAGGCTTTGGCAATCTTTAGGATGGAAACTGGCTGGTTGTTATGAGTATGTTGGTGATCGCGCCGAGCGGAGTAGGGAGGGTGTTATCAGGCAGCGCCTTTACCTACGCCCACTGCTCTGTCATCAGCCGCTTACAAATATTCTGCCTCAAATGCTTCAGCAGCAGCGACTTTTCATTTCCCCCCGCCCCGTGGAAAAACAGAATTTTCTCACTCGGCGGCTCATGAATACGCTCTGCCAGCAGGCGCGTAAAGCTGTAGCGATCGGTAAAAAGGGCAAGCGCGCGATCGCCCTCCGTAATCGAGCCCTTCACTTCCAAATCGCTATTGATACTCATCCATCACACCAAAGGAAGGAACTCGCCCCCATATTGACAAACTTTGATGTGATCGTCATCCAGATATAATCAGTCGCCCGATACGACCTACCACCCGATGCGACTGCCTGACTTAGCTAGATGACCGGCGAGGCTTTGGCGCTGAAGAGCCACTCTTGTTCAAAACAGGTTTAGCTGACCTCGATCTACCAGGCCGCGAAGACGAAGAGCGTCCGCCATCCGATCGCCCCCGACCGCCGCCGCGCGTATTATTACGTCCGTTAGGAATCGGCTCGGGCGGAATTGAAGGATCCGGCTCGTAGCCCGAGATAACCTCTTTTGGAATATCTCGCTTCAGCAGCCGCTCAATGTCCCTAAGCAGTTGCTTTTCATCGACGCAAACCAGAGAAACGGCCTGTCCTTCATTCCCCGCTCGGCCCGTACGACCAATGCGGTGAACGTAGTCTTCAGCCACGTTCGGCAGCTCGAAGTTGACAACGTGAGGCAGCAAATCAATATCAAGACCGCGAGCGGCAATATCAGTAGCCACCAGTACGCGAACATCACCCGCTTTAAAGGAGGAAAGCGCACGCGTCCGGGCACCTTGGCTCTTATTACCGTGGATAGCGGCGGCAGTCAGTCCGTCTTTTTGCAGATGCTTGGTCAGACGGTTGGCACCGTGCTTGGTGCGGGTGAAGACAAGCACCTGCTGCCAGTTGCGCGAACCGATGATAAAAGAGAGCAGCTCGCTTTTACGAACGCGATCTACCGGGTAGACAATCTGATCGACAGTCTCGGCAGCCGAGTTGCGGCGAGCAACCTCGATCATTTCAGGTGATCGCATAAAGCTATCGGCTAGCTTCTTAATCGGCGCTGAGAACGTCGCCGAAAATAGCAGCGTCTGCCGCTCTGCGGAAACCAGAGCAAGAATCTTACGAATATCGTGGATAAAGCCCATATCCAACATGCGATCGGCTTCATCCAAAACAAGGATTTCGACCTGTGAAAGATCGACCGTTTGCTGACCGACGTGATCGAGCAGTCGTCCCGGCGTGGCAATAAGGATGTCAACGCCCTGACGCAGCTTCGAGATCTGGGGGTTGATTTTCACCCCGCCAAAGATCACGGTAGATCGAATGGGTAAATACTTCCCGTAAGTGCGCACACTCTCACCGACCTGCGCAGCTAGCTCCCGCGTTGGGGTCACGATCAAAGCTCGAATTGGCCGTCTGCCTCCGCTGGAGCTAGGGCTAGGAACAGAACCAGAAGCACCAGAAGCCGAGGCCCGCTTTTTCCTTAAGATAGGTTTGCCATCTGCTTTGTCGGCTTGGCCAAAGGACGCAGCCTGCCGCATGTTGGACATGTCCTGTGGCGGCAGATCGGCGCACAGCCGCTGCAAAAGTGGTAAGGTAAACCCTGCCGTTTTGCCCGTTCCGGTTTGGGCAGTGGCCATCACATCGCGACCTGTAACCACAACTGGAATAGACTTTTGCTGAATCGGCGTGGGCTCTGTGTAACCCTGTTCGGCGATCGCACGCAAAATTTCGGCCCGCAGACCGAGAGATTCAAAAGACATCATTAAAACAAAGGAATTGCTCCTAGGCAATTCTGAGGTGCTCTATCATCTTGCCGGCGCCTAGAGGTCTGCAAAATGCAGAGGTTTCTAAGTCGGTACTAGCAAAACTAGCCTAAGAGCAATTCATCAAAAGGTTATGTTTAGCGCTTTAGTAGATCTGGCCAAAGATATCAGCTTTTCTACCGAGCGATCGCCAACGGGCATACGCCCTGTTAACACCTACGTAGACTAGATACGCAAGGGACTATACTAACAGACTTTCTTCTACAGAGTCGTTTACCGACAGCGCCATCTATCAACCTATCTATTGGGCCGTAGCCATCCGAGCAGCCAGCCAGGTAATGAGATCGGCAACGACCGTATCAGCATCCAAATCGTTATGCGGTTCGTGGTAGCTACCGGGGTAAATAGTAATCGACTTATTCGGTGTTTGAATCTGCTGAAAGATTGCCTGCGTGCCATCAGGGGCCACAATTGGGTCGGCCTCCCCGTGCGTTAGCAAAATAGGCAACGATAGCTGACGAATATGATCTTTGACCCAGTCAATGGTGCTAAGCGTTTCACTACCCCAGCGCAGCGTTACACAGGAATGCGATAGCGGATCGCAGGCTGCCTGCTGAGTAATCTCCGTATCGCGCGAAAGACCGCTCTTATCAAGTCCCATCTTGATACTGACTCTAGGCAAAATACCAGAGAGTAGACGCGCCAATATAATTCGAATAGAGCTAGCCGCGCTATCCATAGGCTGAATGGGCGGTGCGCTGACCACTAACCCTTTGATCTTCAACGCTTCAAACTCGGCGCTTTGGGCACTGCGCAAAACGTAGTCCAACACAATCAGCCCGCCTAGACTATGACCCATCAAAAAAAGCGGCACGGTAGGCTCTTGCCTGCGTACGAGCTGCAAAAACGCCTGGGTATTGTCGCGGTAGTCTTGCCACCGGTCGATATGCCCCCGCTGCCCTTCCGACTTGCCGTGTCCTTGATTGTCGAAACCAAATACCGCGTAGCCCGCTGCGGTCAGTCCTTCCACAATGGCGCAATATCGGCCAGAATGCTCACCTAGCCCGTGCACAATAGCAAGAACACCCCTAACGGGCAACTTTTCGGCAATACCCTGGAAAGAGCAGCTCTGTGGGTACCAGCTCTGATAGAAGAGTTGCAGATTGCGCGCGCCACTAAAGGTGCCTTGTAGAGTCTGAATCGAGTTCATTACGGCTAGGAGCCAGAAGGAAAGTGGCTATGAAGTGACTAATCAAGAGACTAAGCTTTAAACCGTAGGCGTGACATTAATCTACAGGATTTCAACTGTTCCCCGCTGTCCATCTATGCGTACCCGCTGCCCTGTGGTCAAACGGTGGGTCGCATCCGTGACGTCCATCACTGCCGGAATGCCATACTCACGTGCCACAATCGCACCGTGCGAGAGCTGCCCTCCAACTTCCGCAATCAGTCCACCAATCTGAGCCAGTAGCGGTGACCACCCAGCATCGGTATACGGTACGACTAGAATGATCTGATCGTTAATTTCCGCTATCGAATCCGTGAGGGTTTCCAAGACCTGTACGGTGCCTTCTATCTGACCGGCACTGGCTCCGATGCCTTTGAGAATGCCGGCAGCAGGCGGTAGCAGGGCGGCGGCGTGAGCAATATCGACAGCGTCGCTCTGACCGTATATCAAGTAAGGCACTCGGTGCTCGCTTTGGCGCTGCCACTGAGCCTTGGCTATGTGAACTTTAAGGCGGAGTTTTTCTGCGGGTAGAGGGGTTTTGAGCTGCGCTTGTACCTCTTTCCAGGTGAGGAAAAAGATGTCTCCTTGGATTTCTAGCTGGCCAGTGCTGAGCCAGCGGCTTTCTAGCTCGACAAAGCAGGCCCGCAGAGAGGCCAAAAGCCGGTCGTAAACTTCAGCAACGCGGCCTTTTAGGTCTAGGCGAGCTTGGACTTGACGAACTTTCCAGCCAGCTATGGGCGAAGCGCCAGGTCTGGACACATCAGGAGACTGAGTAGTCTCTTGATTTAGTAGAAACTGAGTAAACAGCTCGCGCACGGGCTGCGGTGATTCGCGCCAGGTGGGGACGGCAATGTCGGTGGCAACTTCGCTGAGATAGCCGTAGTTTTCGAGAAACCGATCTATCTGGTCAAAGACGAGGTGGCCCTCTGGATGCTCTGCCAGGGCAGCAAAGAGAGACGCACTGTTACTCGGGGGTGGAAGGGGGTCTTCGTCTGCTTCTATAGAAGAGTTCAGGCCAAGCTCTGACAGATGCGATCGCATTTGCACAGCAATCTGCTTCAGCTCCTCAACGGCCCTCACCTCGGGGTTCTGCCGACTGTCTAAATCAGCCAAATCTACCTGCAAAATCGCCTGACGCAAAGCCAGACTTAGGGGAGCCAAAATGTTGAAATAGGTTGCCTGCTTCAGCAATCCCAAAATAGTCTCGATGCGCTTGACGATATCCGCTTCTGACAAATTGAAGACAGGTTGCTGCTGCCAATGTGCGATCGCCGGGGCAAAGTCCAGACTGTTCGCTTTGGCAAATTGACCGGGCAGGCTGTTTTCCTGCCGCCACAGTCTCAGCAGTCCAGGTAAATTACGCAGCGTCACCAACAGCGGCGGTCGCTGAAACTTAGCGCCCCTAGTCAGAAACTCTAGGCTATCGGGCGGTAGGCCCATGCGAGTAAAGATATCGCCTAGCAGCGTGGCATTAAAGTAAGCACGGCTAAAGTGCAGGGTGGCTGTCTGCTCGAAGTCCAAACCTTGCGATCGCGCCTTGAGCACAGTGGTAAATAAATCGCCCCACGCGCCGCAGGTGATCGGACGGTTAATCGACCAGGTGAGCGGACGAATAGCGCCTGGAATCACCTCAGCGGCTATTTTTCGCGTCCAGATAGGCATCAGCGTAGTGACCGGACGGCTTTGCAGAACCCAGAGTTGCTCTCCATCAAAGGTCCATTCGATATCTTGCGGCACGCCATGAAAGCGCTGTTCAATATGACGCGCTAGGTAGGCAACTTGCTGAATGAGGGCTTTGGGCGCGGTGCCTGCTCCGTCAACGGTTAAGTCTAGTCCTGATGGCATCTGCCAGCCGCTGTCAGGTTCTATATCACCTACCCTAATCTGATAGCGCTCGGGTGTCATTCGACCAGAAACGACTCCACTCGCGTCGCCAGGCAGCGCTTCAACCACGACAGTATCGCCAACGTGAGTGACCGGATCACGGCTAAAAGCCACCCCAGAAAATACGCCGAAGATATGCGGCTGTACCAGCACGTTCATCTTGCCTTCTTGAATACCACGGTCTTGTCGGTAGCGCACCGCAGAGGGCGCGTTGTAGGCATTCAGGCAGACGGTAATGGCGCGATCTAACGCTTCGGGGCTGGTGATTTCGGTGACAGAGACGTACTGACCGGCAGCGGAGGCGGTGAGGGTGTCTTCGCCAACGGCAGACGAGCGAGCCACTACGGTAATGCGATCGCGTTTGCGAGCAGTTTTTGCCTTCAGTACCCGCTGATTAGCCGGTTGAGCAGGGGGCTCGAGCGCAGCCTGTGGGAACACCGCGGCAATCAGCGCTGCCGGATCGTCGCCAGCTTGTAAGACGTAGCCAGGAGGAACCGGGTAGCCCCAGGCATTGAGCTGAGAGAGGGTTGCAGCCTTAGTGCCCACTTTATCAACAGAGAGCTTACTCGTTAGCGCGTTAAGGGCGCGATCGCCCTGAAAAAACCGAAACATCCGACGCGATTCTCCTGTACTTGCCGTCGCCGGCAGCTCCAAATCATCAGGAATCTTATGATATATCCAGGCAACTAGACCAGATAGACAGGCAACGACCAGCACTCGCATTCCGTCAGTCGGATGGCGCAGCGCCGTCAGAACCGGCAGCAGCACCAGCACAAACTGTTTACCCTGCTGGCGCATTCGAAAAACCGTAAAGCCTACCAAGCTAATCAAAAAGGTCAGACCGGCCACCACCGGATCGTAGGCAAAAAAGCCCCAGGCAACGTTGGTCGTACCGGCCCCCTGGCTACCCCAGTAGCGGCCCATAACCAGAAACATCAGCGAGAGCACCGGCCAAACCGAGTCGCCGCCGAAAAAATAGCGAGCAAGCAAAACCGCAAACAGACCCTTAAACGCCTCTGCGGCGACAGACAAAAGCCCTACCGGCGTACCACCATGGTAAAAAGCAGCAGAAACGCTGACATTCCCCGTCCCTAACTTTTTGAGCTGTTTACCGGTAAGCAGACGGACAATCCAGCCAGTGAGCGGCAGCGCACCTAGGATAGGAACAAGCGTAAAGATTAAAAAGGCACCGAGAACTTCGGCCATTGGGAACCTTACCAGTAAGCAGTTTGCGGGGGAGTAGACAAATTATAGAGACAACCCCAGCAAAGAAACAGCGGTAGAGCAGGGGTGATAAGCCTCTTCACGCTGGCTTCTTCACGCTGGCCTCTTTACACTGGCCTCTTTACACTGGCAGACATAAAGCACAGGTGTCAAAGCAACAATCGTCAGTCCGACGCCCTGCGCAGACTTTTTGCCCTCTACCTTTAGGATAGAAAAACTAAGGGTCCTCTTTAGCTTTTTTCTTTAGTTCTTTTACCAGAGAGATACCATGACTCAGGCGATTAGCGCAGTAATCAAGCCGCCCAAGCGATCGCGACACAAGTCTGCTAGACGCTTTGGTGCGATCGCTATGACCTTGCTATTGACGGCCAGCGTGACCACACCCGCCATTGCTCAAACTGTAACCGCTCAAGCCTCAAAAGAATCTGACAAGCAGCAAGTGTTTCTTCCAACCTCAGCACGTGCGGCAAATTCACCCACTGAATCAGCACAGACAGCGGCTGAGATGCAGCAGATGATTGAGCAAACAATCACAGTAGAAACCCAAAGCTGGAGTCCTACGCAGAAATCAGCCCTGCAGACACTAGCCTCTATGGAGCTGACAGACAGTGACCTAGAAGCGCTCGCAGCGTTATCGGCTAGTGACCTACAGACCCAGCTCAAATCAGATAAAAAGCTCGCTAAGCTAAGCGCTACGGGAATCTCTAGCGAAGAAGCCTTAAAGCTTGCGCCGATGCTGCTGTTGAGCAGATATCTGCTTAATATTGGCAGGGCCGCTGTATGGGGTGGCGTTGTTTCAGCCATTCGCTCGGCTAATTTTGACTACATAGCGCTATCGTCTGCGCTGACAACTGGCAACACTAATGAGTTTGTTTCTCTATTAGGCGAGGGCCTTAGAGGACAGGACGCCTTCGTTAATCTCGTTGGCTCTGCAGCTACGTTTGCTTGCGGCTCTGCTACGCTTGATTTCACGCCTAGTCTGTGTAACCGTTTTGCTAGCGGCATCCAAAAGGTATTCACCCAAGTCGAGCGTTCAAACGCTAGGTCTAGGATTAGATCTGACGCTAGATCTGGTGCTAGACCGGGCCGAGTTAGAGAGCTGTCTTCCGCTTCAGCATCTAGACCGGCCATTGAGATTGATAAGTCTCACTAGCTGCTCACTAACTGCTCACTAGGTCTTATCAGCGCCGAATTGCATTCAATTGCAGCAGTAGTAGATGCGATGGTAGTAGATGCGGTACTAGAGGCGCGCTAAGCTAGCGTTAGTGAGCTGGCGCTAGTCAGCTAGCCTACTTGTCCAAACCTCATATTGACTATCCTTCAGCTTGAGTATGAAGCCTCCTCGACAGCAAGATGCCAGCCAGCAGAGTGGGAAGCAGCTGCTATGGAAGCGCTTTCAGCGTAATTTACTGTGGTTAGGCCTGCTGGCCCTGGTGTGGCTAACCTGTAGCGCTCAAGCCGCAGCAGAAACGCTGACGCAGCGACAGCAGGCTTTTCCCAACTGGCAGAGCAAGCCGACAGTACAGGTTTCTGAAGGTGACCTTGCTTATCCAAAATGGATGGCGGGCACTTGGCGAATGAGCTCTACGCTAATTGACATGGTGGCTCCGCTAGCCCCAGAAATCGTAACGCCAGGGTTTGAGGGCAATCGGCAGTTTCTACACAAGGCAATTCCGGCGGTGATTCGCTTTATACCCAAAGCGGCTCCGAGAGGGCGCTTTCTCAATCAGCCGCTACCGGATAGGCGCTCAAGGTCTAGTTCAGGGCCAGACTTAGTGCTAGGTGACGATGTCGAAGTTATCTCGGATCGGGCTTTTAACGGACTTAGTCTGGCGCGAGCCTACCTGGGCGAAGAGTGGGTCAAGGCGGTAAAGGTAGATCCAGATGACCCAAATCGTCAAATCACTTTCTTGAAGGATAACCAGCAGCTTATATCGACGGTGACCGGGCGTACGGTAGAGACACCTAACGCCGGTTCTTTTGCGACGACAGAGATTTTTCAGCAGTTTTTTCGCAATCCTAAAACGGCCAACAACACCTCAGCGATCTATCTCAACGAAGTGGAAAATACGACCGTCTACCGCAGACGCTCGGATGCTAATTTTCCGATTCTTGCCGATCAGATCACCGCTATCTATCTATCGCCACGGGATCCTGATTATTTCAAGGCAAAAGGCAAGCCCGTAGCACTTTATCGCTACCAGCTATCTTTCTCACCGCTGCCGTAGCAAAAGGGCGATAGAGGCCGTAGCGGAAGATCACTATCTCTAGCGACGGCGAGGGCGATTGTCGTTATATCCGCCGCTGCTAGGGGGCCTTCTATCGTCGTATTGACGCCCGTCATAGCGGCGGTCATCATACTGGGGCTCGTTATATTGGCGCTCGTTATACTGGCGCTCGTCGTAGTATCTGTCGTGTGGGGGCTGGCTATCGTATGCAGGACGACCGTCGTATGTAGGACGACTATCGTATGCAGGGCGATTATCATATCGGCGATCGCCTAACATCGACTGCTCCACGTGCATCTTTAGCTGCTGACTCATCCGTCTGATTCCCTGGCGTTCGTCTTGACGAATGAATGGCAAAAAGACTTTTGATAGAATCCCCGAAAAAAGCTCGCGGTGAATGTAGCGTGTCCGTCCAGGGACGTTTTCCCTTAGCTCGAAGATGTGCTCACTGCGCAGGCCCGGAATGGTGGAAACCCAGCGCATCATGTAGGGCGCTCTGAGCATTGTAATCACCGGCTGAAATTCCGTTTCCTCATCGCCTTCTAAGCGCTGCATGGCTAGGAAGATCTCATTGCCGCGAGCGATTCTCAATCCAGGATCGCAATCGTAGAGAAAGGTGTTCCAAAAGCGCCACTGATCTTTGCGAATAAGTGCATCCCAGACCACATTTTGCGGTGCGTTGATGTCAATTTCGGTATAGAGAGAAGGCATAGGGAAAAGAGGAAGGATGAACGATAAATGGTGTATGGGGGCTGTTTGACTACCAGCTTACCCGCGCTTAGTTGCTCTAATCTTACTTGCTCTAAGCGTATGAAAAAGAGATACCCTTTTATTCATCATTGATCAGTTCTATTTCATCTTTTTTTATCACTTATGGTCAGACTGACACCGAATCCTAGCTATAGTCTTACGCTCCGTATCAAGCTCCCGAATCAGGTGCGTCAGCTGGCGGCGGTGTTAGAGGCGATCGCACACGCAGAGGGTAATTTGGGCAACATTGACGTAGTTGAAAAGAGTCGCGAGTATATTATTCGCGAAATTTCGGTCGATGCGGCAAGTACAGAAGCAGCGGAAAAGATAGAGGCGGCTGTGCGATCGCTCGACAAAGTAGAAGTTCTCGCCGTCTACGACCGCACCTTTGCACTTCATCGAGGCGGCAAGCTGCGCGTATCTGCCAAAATTCCTCTGCGTGAGCAAGACGATTTGGCAATGGCCTATACTCCCGGCGTTGGTCGCGTCTGCGTCGAGATTGCTAACCATCCCGAAAGCGTTTACGACTACACCATTAAGGGCAATACGGTGGCTATCGTCAGCGATGGCAGCGCGGTGCTAGGGCTAGGTAACTTGGGCGCTGAGGCGTCTATGCCAGTGATGGAAGGCAAGGCCATGCTGTTTAAAGAATTTGCGGGCCTCGACGCGTTTCCTATCTGCTTGGACACGCAGGACACCGATGAAATTATTGAGACGGTGAAGCGGATTGCGCCAGTCTTTGGCGCGGTGAATCTAGAAGATATTAGTGCTCCTCGCTGCTTTGAAATCGAATCACGCCTACAGGCTGATTTAGATATTCCTATTTTTCATGACGATCAGCACGGGACGGCGATTGTCAGCTTAGCGGCGCTGACGAACGCGCTGAAGGTAGTGAAAAAAGATATAGGTGATATTCGCCTAGTTATCAACGGCGCGGGGGCGGCAGGCCTTTCAATGGGTCGGCTGTTTAGAAAAGCAGGCGTGAAAAATTTGGTGATTTGCGATTCTAAAGGAATTATTGGAGGCGATCGCACTAACCTTACGGCTACCAAGCAAGAGTTCGTCGTTGAGCAATCCGGTACCCTTGCCGACGCCATGAAAGACGCCGATGTCTTCATGGGCGTCAGCGCTCCGGGCGTTGTCACTGTAGAGATGGTCAAAGCCATGGCCGCTGATCCTATCGTCTTTGCCATGGCCAACCCCATTCCCGAAATTCAGCCAGAGCTTATCAAAGATATCGTGGCTGTTGTGGCTACCGGTCGCAGCGACTATCCCAACCAAATTAACAACGTGCTAGCTTTCCCAGGTGTTATTCGCGGCGCTATAGACTGCCGGGCCGCGGCAATCACCACCGATATGTTCTTAGCGGCGGGAAAAGCGATCGCCTCCCTCATCCCCGACACAGAAGTTTCTGCTAGCAACATTATGCCTTCGGTCTTTGATGAGCGCGTCGCGCCTGCGGTCTCTGCTGCCGTTCAAGAAGTTGCTAGAGCGGCTGGCATCGCCCGAAAGTAGCGCTTCTGCTGCGATCGCTAGCTCAACCGCGCATGTGTGCAACTCTCTTGCATCTCTTGCCGGGTGGAGCCAAAGTCCAGTCAAAGCGCACCGAAGCCCAACCAAGGGGTGATCCTTCACTTCACCCCTTGCCATACACTAATCAACAGAAATAACGATTTTTGAGGACTAACCATGCTTAACGAAGCTGCTAAGAAAACCATGCTCCGCAAGATCCCTCACGGGCTGTACGTGTGTGGCACTAAGGACGGAGACGACGTCAACGGCTTTACCGCTAGCTGGATCATGCAAGGGTCATTTACCCCCCCTTTGGTCATCAACTGCATCAAGGCAGACTCTACCTCCCACGCAATGGTCAAAGCCAGCGGCGTTTTTGCTATCAGCGTGCTAGAAGAAGGGCAAAAAGAAATTGCTCAGAACTTTTTCAAGCCCTTGCGACGCGCGGGTAACAAATTTGAAGACATTGAGTTTTATCTAGGAGAAGAAACCGGCTGCCCAGTCATTAAAGACTCGCTAGGCTATGTGGAATGTCAGGTGGTTGGCAGCGTAGAGCACGGCGACCATACCGTATTTGTTGGCGAAGTTGTCGGTGCAGGCGAGCATCGCGAAGGCAAGCCACTCTTGCTAGAGTCTACTGGGTGGAACTACGGCGGCTAGGCGCGTCCAAAAATAGCTTTTGTCTTGTGCGCTCGTTCTATCAAGAGCGGTTTTGGCGACGAATAGCAATCAAGTTAGCTGCGAGTTCTTTTATTACTAGGGCTCGCAGCTAACTTGCTTTTGGCAGGCACTTACTAATCTCGCATAAGAGCTAATCTCGCATAAGAGCTAATCTCGCATAAGAGCGTCATCTAACCCTGCCGTGAGCGTATATCTGGAGTATTGAGCTTTAGCACAAATGGGCAATCTGATTCTACAGCGATTGCTTTGGCTATTGCCTTGTGCAGCGAATGTCCCAATGCGTTGGAACATTCTCGGGTCGAGCTACTTTGTTTACCCAGTAGCTGTAGCTGGTAGCGCGTCCTAGGCAACTCGATGAAAGCTATAAGACGCTTACCCTGTGGAGTGCCCTGTAGAGATGATGGACGTATGGAAACTAAAGTGGTTGCGGCGCTAGAGGCTAGCGATTATCAACAGGTGGCCTTGTTGCTAAGGCAGTGGCAGCAGCGCGAGCCTCAAAACCCGAACTTAAGGCTATACGCAGCAAAGCTGCAAGAGCAAACCCAGCGGCTAGACGCCGCAGAAAAGAACTACACAAAGCTGCTACAGCAAAGCACCCACCGCAAAGTAATTACTCAGGCGAGGGCGGGCATTGAGCGTGTTCGTCAGGGGCGAAAAGCTGAGCAGCAGGCGGCGCTAATAAAAGCGCAGGCAGCAACAGATGGGAAAGAAAGCGCTATTTTAGCGATCGCAACCCCCTCACAACCGGACCGAGCCCAGTCAGTTCAAGGCTTAGCCCGAGTTTTCAATCTAGACGCTTACACCGCTCGAATAAAAGTCCCAAGCAGCGGCTTTCGGATCTATCGAATCGGTGGTTGGGGTGAAATCAGCTATTTTCAACAGCAGCTAGCCGCTTACCAAACCCCTGCCTTCTGCACAAAAATAAGTGATATTAAAGCGCTGCAAACGTTTCAAATTCTACATTTCGAGGCGCTATTACCGCAGCCAACTGCTATCTGCAAAAATGCCGACAAGCAGCTAGGCAAACTCTCGTTTGATTGGAAAGAAGTCACCTACGGAGCACAAGGGCAGCTACCTATTTTTGAGCAGGTAATTGATCTTGGAAGTCGCGGCAGAACAGTATATAAAGAGAGAGTGCAAGACTATGCGCAGGTTGTAGATCTGCACTTGCTAGGAAGAGGAATTGTGTTGAGGATGTGCGATCGCTTTTACCAATACCAGAAGGGCATTCCCTTAGGAGCCGAGAGCGAAATCAACAGTCGTATTCAGTGGAATCAGCTCATGGCATCGATTCGATCAGCGATCTGTCAATCAGCGAAAGGTCAATCAGCGAGAGACTCAGCAAAATATCCGCTCAAACCAAGCGACATACCGCACAACTGCTTTGCTCACTTCGGCAAAAACGCTCTAGAGTTTGTCGATTTACTTCCAGCGATTCACCCGAACCTAGATATCGACCGCCGTGCCCCAAGCGACTGGGATCTTGCCTTTCATCTCTACAGCGCTCTCAGCTATTTTAACAGAATGCCACAAAGTTAAAATGCAATGGAGGTTAAAATACAATGAGGTTAAAATACAACAGCGCTATCTTTCAAAGAGATTTTCTTGCAAAATCTTTCAGCAATAATTTTCCTAGCAAGAACAGATTTGAAACAATAGAACAGACTAAAAAGGACGTAATTGCCAATACTCCATTGCAATTTGCCAATCTTCTTGGGTATGAATAATAAAAATAGGAACAGTAGACCGATCAGCGGAAATAGCGCGATCGCCCGCTCCCTCCACATTCTTCTCCTCTGAAATAGCAAGACCCAAAAAGCTTAGCCCATCACAGGCTGTGGCCCTGACAAGGGCAGCGTGTTCACCGACACCTGCTGTGAAGACAAGTCCATCAAACCCATCTAAACTCGCTACCATTGCAGCGATGCCTGAGCGCAAACGATGCAGGTAAATATCAAACGCTAGCTTCGCTCGAGCATTTCCAGCTTGCATGGCGCTGACGATCTCTCGCATATCTCCAGAGATGCTAGAAACGCCTTTGAGACCAGACGCTTCGTTTAGCTGCTGATCTACCTGCTGGGCATCGAAGTCATGCTCTCTAATCAGGTAGGTCAAAATGCCCGGATCTACGCTACCAGAACGAGTACCCATCATCAGGCCATCTAACGGCGTAAAGCCCATGGTTGTGTCTATGCTGCGCCCTGCTTTGACCGCGCAAAGAGAACATCCATTACCCAGATGACAGATGACTAAGCGCAAAGCTTCGAGTGGCTCTCTCAACAGATAGGCAGTGCGGTGGGCGCAGTACTGGTGGCTAATTCCGTGAAAGCCGTAGCGCCGAATGCCTTTATCTATCCAGCTTTGCGGAACTGGATAGAGGGCAGCCGCAGCGGGCAGTGTATGGTGAAAAGCGGTATCAAAAACGGCGAACTGAAAGCAGGACTCGCCAAATACAGACTCAGCTACTTCAATTCCTGCCAAGTTAGCAAGGTTATGAGCAGGGGCCAAAGGCGCGAGATCGCGAATAGCGGTTTTAACCGTACTGTCAATTTCAACAGGCTGATGATACGCTTGGCCGCCATGAACGACTCGGTGGCCCACGGCGTGAATATCCTCTTCGGTTTCAATGACTGCAGTGGGCCCTCGCCATAGCGTCTGTAGCAGCCGCTGAGTGGCATCCGTGCGATCGCCTGCTGAAAAAGTCTTCGTCAACGACCCGCCTGAGGCCGTTGTCACTGACATCTGGGTTAGCTTCTGGGCTCCACCTCCACCAAAGTCAATAGATCCTCTCCAAACTGGCTCGAGCGGTTCTGTTGGCAAGCAGCTATCCTCAAAGCGGTACAGACTGCTCTTTTGACTACTAGAACCCGCATTGAGAACCAGAATATTCACACGCCTTCTCGCTCGCGCAAAGCTGACGACATATAGCTACGATCGCCCATCCGCTCTAACATCGGGCCATACTTCCCAAACTTTACAACGCTCACAGAAGCAGCCGGGTAGTCGAGGCGATCGCGATAGCGCCCCAAGTCAATTCCTAGCAAACTACACAGCACAATTCGTAGCGTTGTTCGGTGCGACACTACCAGCACGTTTCCTTCCGAATAGGTCTCTTCTATCTCTGCAACTACGGTCATGGCCCGGTTGCGAATTTCTACTGCCGTTTCTCCCGCTGTGGGCGGATTCCAGGCGGGTTCGGTCATCCAGTCATAATTGTCGTCAGGGAACGCCTGCCTGACCTCTTCTTTACTTTTGCCTTCCCAATCACCGTAGTTGCACTCTCGTAATCCCTCACGCAGCTTTAGCTCTAATCCTGTGGCTTTAGAAATCGGCGTTGCGGTTACCTGAGTACGCTTCATGGGGCTGCAATAGATCGCCTCCCAATCAAGACTTTTATACTCATCGGCAAAGGCCTGCGCCATTTCATAACCGTGCTCAGTCAAATCTACATCCAAAGCTCCGCAGAAGCCTCGGCTCATGCTGAAAGTCGTTTCGCCATGACGCAAAAGGTAAAGTCTTAGGCTCATAATGGGTAGTCGCGCTGTAAAGCTGCTTAGTAGGGCACCTCCAGTTTACGGTTTCGCTCTGACCATCAACCATCGATAGCCGCACAAGTTGAAAATTACCGGCTAGCTAGTCGTAAAGAGGAAGTCAAAATCAGCATCAGACAGTCCGTACGCAGGGCCCTTTCTGTATAGCAGCTTACAGAACCTAGTTTACAGAACCTATTGGTCAGCAATCCGCATCAAGGCATCTCAATCGAGACTAAACTATGGCTAGCAGGCAAATAGCAAACCCATGGAAGACCTATGGATGGCATGGTTAAACAGAGTAAGGGCGGTCAGAATAAAGACTGTCAAAATAAAGATGAAGATCAGCTACTTCTAGAAGAAATTCCAGAAGAAATTCCGCGCGATGAGATTCCAGATGAGATTGTAGATGAAGAAACAGCTCGCCTGAAACCTATTTACTTTATCAGCGGACTAGGCGCAGATGAGAGAGTCTTTCAGTGGCTGCGCTGTGATGGTTTTCGCCCTGTTCATATTCGCTGGATTGATCCGGAGCGAGGAGAAGCGATTGAAGACTATGCGAAAAAACTTACTTTGCAGATAAGAGACGACAACCCTATTATTGTTGGGCTCTCTTTTGGTGGCATTGTTGCAGTAGAGATTGCCAAGCAAATTACAACAGAAAAAGTAATTCTACTCTCTACGGTCAAGGAGACATCGGAAGTTCCTATCTACTTCAAGCTATTTAGAGTCTTTCCGCTCCATCGCATAGTCCCTTTCAAGAGCTTGCTGTGGGCCTTTTACTGGCTAGCCTACTGGCTATTTGCGCCAGAAGGAACAGATCAAAAGAAGCTGTTGAAGGCTATTTTAGTTGAGACTGATCCGCATTTTCTGAAGTGGGCACTGCATAGGGTTGTTGTTTGGCGAAACAAAGAGATTCCGGAGAATCTGGTACATGTGCATGGAAAGCGCGATCGCATCTTTCCATTTCGCTTTGTCACCCCTGACTACACCGTAGAAAACAGCGGTCACCTCATGGTGATGAACCGGGCCGAAGAAATCTCTAGCTTACTAGCGACGCTGGTTGTTCAGCCGAGCCAGTAGCTGAATTGTTAGCCGAGTCAGTAGCTATCTGCTCTTCCACCTCCTCCACCATTGGCTTTGGCTGAAGCGACTGCATCATTTCTTTTTTGGCTTCACTCATCTCGGCTCCCTGCACGTCTACCCGATAGCGCAGAGGCGACAGATAAATCTGTATACCCTTTTCCATGCAAAGTTGGTCAAAGAGAGTTAGCTTCTGCTCTCGCTGATTGGGGCTCACTTCTACGGTCTCTTCGACTATACTGTCTTCGGCTATATTGTCTATAGTGATCTCCTGATTATTCTCTCTTTTGTTACTCTCATCACTTACTGCTAGCAGCATATCTTCAAAGCCTACAAAGGCCAGTCGATAGATGAGCTGACGGCTATACTGACCGTGAAAATAGCCACCATGCACATCTAGCTGACCTTGCAAACACAAAAACAGCAGCTCCGTATAGTCCCACAGATTCAGGCTCTTTCGGCCTTTGGCGCGCGTTAGCAAGCCCACTTTCTTTTTAGTAGATAGTCGTCTGCTATTTTCATCGATAGTCAGCTTATAGTCTTTATAGTCCGTACAGTCAAAGAAGGTAAACAAGTCAGCTAAGCTCGCATTGACTGTCTTAGAACTTTCTAACTTAAACAGTTCACCTAGTGAAAGATAGCCGTCTCCCTTACCAGAGCTGTGCGTAATATACAAACTGTCGAGAATATCCAACTCATCTGCTGCGATCGCTTCTTGGAGCGAGAGATGCTTAGGATACTCTTTTCGCAGAGCGCCTAGATTGATGATTCCTTTGTCGTGTGGGCTATTGGCCAAGGCCACACTGCCCAGGCGATGACCATGGTTTTGTCTAGCACTTGGGAAAGAGATATAGTTAGCTGCTGTAGAGGCGAGCCGCAGCGCTAAATCTCCCTCGTTGCTAAATAGATAAGTTTCCTCAAATCGGCGCAGCGATGAAGCTAATCCATTAGAGCGACTAGAGATAATTGAGAGAATAGGAATATCGGGCGAGACTAGAATCAAGCGACCGAGGCTCAAGGTGTTACCAATATCGGGCACCGGATTCTGCTCAATAGAGCGACGATCAAATACGTCGGAGAGAATCCGAACAACATTCGTAATCACCAAGCCGCCCATACTGTGTCCCAAAAAGCTGAGCTTAATCTTGGGAATCCGGTTGCCGTTACTATCATCGGCTTCACCCATCGCAACTTGACGAGTGCTGTACGAATTCTCCTGGTAGCTTGGATGGTGCGATCGCATCTCTTCAAGTCTTAGCTCAATCACCGCCTGGTCAATCTGCCGCACCAGCTCCGTCAGGTCCGGCACACCAAAATTAACTGCCCGGTACACATCGCGAAAATATACCGTCACTCGTAATATCAGCAGCGTTACGATCATCATCGACATTGCCACCGCCGCGCTCAGCAGCGTTACCCCCAGCACATCGGTCCAGCCGTTACGCCACAGCGGTTCAAACAATAAAGACCAGCCCCAATAAGTCAGCATAAATACAAGGGCAATTGCCAACATCGCTTGCGGCACATCTGGCAGGGCTCTTAGGCTACGCCACAGGTGGCGTGGATTAGCAGAAACCTTTTCTGAAGACCAGCGATAGCCTACAAATACTAGGTTTCGCCTGTGCCGAATCTGCTTGTCGTCTTGAGCAATGTAGCGGTAGATGTCGCTGTACCAGGCGCGAATGCCTTTTTCTTCGGTGTTGTAGCCGTGTACGGCAACGACTAGTTCGGGGGCAGCGTCAATAGTCGGATCAGTTTGAATGCAGTGCAGTTCTTGCGCGATCGCTGCCAATCCTTGTTTTGTCTGGTCCACAGAATTTGCGGGGGGCGAAGGCATCTCCTCATCAATATTATTCGGAGCAGTACTTACCACCAAGTACGCCGGAAACTCGTCACGACGAGCAGGCGCATCGACAGCTCGAGTGCGTACCCTCAGCCGAGAAGTATCTAGTACGAACTTTTTTATTTTGAAAGGTGAAATTTCCATAGCCGTAAACCACTAAATTCAAATTAGCCAGACCAAATAAACAAAAACTGACAACTGCAAGATACATCAGGGAACACTGACTTATCGGATCAAATCAGTCAATTTCTGTATTGACTTTACTCTTTCTATAGTTTTTTCATTGAGCACGCCCACACGATCCTAGCCGAACCGCCTGCTTCAGCGCCATCTCAAAAGCCCTAACTATCCGTAGCTAGGGCTTTTTCCAATCTAGTCCTGCGCCTAGACAAATCTAAACAGCTACGGCGAACTATAGCGCGGCTACTGGTGTAGGAATCGTTACATCGAGCGGCGTAATCTGAGCGCCCAACACTTCTAGATTCGGTGAGATTTCCGTTCGGTTACCCACCACCAGAGTAATTAGCTGGGTAGGATCTAAAACCGCCTGCGCCGCCGCCAGTACTTCCTCAGCGGTTGCGGCCTCTAACTCATCTCTAAACTTAAATACAAAATCAGTCGGGTAGTCGTAGTACTCATATCGAATTAGGCGCGATAGGGTTTGGGTTGGCGTTTGAAAGTTGAAGACAAAGCTATTGAGCACCGAGTCTTTGGCAAAGGCCAGCTCCGTTTCAGTAATGGGGGCTTGGCGAACCTTCTCTAGCTCCTGATACATCGCTTGAATAAACGGAACGGTTGCCTCAGATCGAGTTTGACCGCCACCGATAAAGATGCCGTTATGGTCGTAACGCGGACTCCAATAGGCATACACACTATAGGCCAAACCCTGTCGCGAGCGAATTTCATTGAACAGACGTCCACCAAAGCCATTGAGTACTTCGTTGAGTACGGCCATTGGGGCATGGTAAGGGCTGCTTAGCTCACCGCCAATGTGCCCGATTAAAATGCTGCTTTGAGTCAGCTGAGGCTGATCGACTACAAACACGCCTGATTGCTGCTGCGTGCCTTCCGGCGGAGCGCTGATGCTCATAGCGGCTTCGCTGGTCCAGCCGCCGAGTGCCTGTTCTATGAGCGCTTTCATAGCAGCAGGCTCGAAGTCGCCCGAAATGCCTAGAATTGTGTTTTCTGGGGTGAGCGATCGCGTATAAAAATCCACCACATTGTCACGGCTGATATTATTCAAGCTGACATACTCTATCGTGCGCGCATAAGGACTTTCAGCGCCATACACTAGCTTGCTAAATTCGCGCGAAGCTATTTCATCCGGGTCATCATTGCGCCGCGCAATGCCGCCGGCTATCTGACCTTTGATCAGTGCCACTTTCTCTTCATCAAAAGCGGGCTGAGTGATTACCTCAGTAAATAATTCGAATACCTCATCTAGGTCTTCAGTCAGCGTCGAAAAGCTGGCGCTACCCGAAGTATCATCGATAGCGGTTTCCACCGATGCGGCTCGCTGCTCTAGCATTTCATTGAGCTCATCGGAGCGATGGTTTAGCGTACCGCCTAGGCGCATCGCTTCACCGGTAATCTCTGCTAGGCCGACCTGCTCCGACGAAACCAAATACGAACCAGTTCTAAAGGTTGCTGAGCCACTGACCAAAGGCAAGTCGTGGTCTTCCATCAAATACACTACGATGCCGTTGTCTAGCTCATAGCGCTCGTAATCAGGAATTTGAATCTCGCCTAAGGGGGGAAAAGCCAAATCTTCGTAGTTTTTGGCCTCAATCGCCTGAGCCGGTTCGGCCCAAGAAGAGAGGGTCAATAGCACCGCCGCGGTGGCAGCGGCGAGAAAGAAGAATGGTAAAAAGCGATCGCGCAAACGCCGTGAAAATAAACCCATGAATTCCTCAAATGACTTCGGTCGACGTAAAAAACAAATTGAAAGTGCTCTGCTTAAAAATACTGTGCTTGAAAGTCACGCCTTGAAGTTACGGCTTGGAAGTCGCACTCGCTAGAGCGTACTATCGCCAAGCTCGAACTATCGCCGAGCCGAAGTTGGCACAGCCGAAGCGCTTGACTGAAGCTCTGGTTCAGAAACTGGTTCAGAAGCTGGCTCATCAGTCGGCGCAGCGGGTGGCCCGTCAGTCGGCTCTGCTGGCAATGCCTCATCAGAAGGGCTCTGCCCTGCCGAGATTAGCTTGCCTGTTGTTCGATTACTTGGCTGAAAGACCTCAATTGCCACCCGCTGAACGTCTTCTGCGCTCACCGCTTCAATCAGCTGAAGCTCTTCAAACACAGTGCGCCAGTCGCCCGTCTTCGCTTCGTACTCAGTAAGCAGACTTGCCATTCCACGATTAGAATCGAGCTGACCTAGCAGCCCTGCCCTCGCCTGCGTTTTAACCCGATCTAGCGTTTTTACATCTACCAGCTCGCTCTGTAAGCGCGTCAGCTCGGCGTCTAGTCCAGTCCCGATTTCTTCTACCGTATGCCCTGGGGCTGTCAGTCCATACAGCAGCATCACCGTCGATTGCCTATCGCCTGGAAACCCGTTTGCACTCCCCACATCTAGCGCGATCTGCGGCTCTACCAGCGCTTTGTACAGCCTGGAGGTGCGTCCACCTACCAGAATGCTATCAATCATGGAGTAGACCACGTGGTCGGGATCGTTGACGCCGGCTCGGTGATAGCCTTCCATGTACCAAGGCTCAGACGCTAGCTCTATCGTAAATTCACGCGGCTCTGTTTGAGGGGGTTCATTAACCACTAGCGCTGGCGGATTTTCCCGAGACTCGTAGCGACCAAAATACGCTTGGGCAAACTGCTTTACCTGATCGGGATCTACATCGCCCACCACAGCCGCAATCAGATTGCTAGGGCCATAGTACTTATCAAAAAAGGCCTGGACTTGAGCCCGCGTTGCTTTACGCAAATCCTCCTGATAGCCAATCACTGGTCGCCGGTAAGGATGCGCTGTGTAGGCGACTTCCGAAAAGCGCTCTACCATTTTGCCGATAGGCGAGTTGTCCACCCGCATCCGCCGCTCTTCTAAGATGACCTCTTTCTCTTTGTAGAACTCTCTAAACACCGGATCTAAAAAGCGCTCTGATTCTAGTGAGAACCATAGCTCTAGCTTGTTAGAAGGAAGGCTATAGAAATAGCGCGTTGCATCCGCTGAGGTAGTTGCGTTGAGGCCTGTTCCCCCCGCCTGTTCAATAATTTGGCCGAACTTGTTTTGCTCGACGTAGGAAACGGCCTCAGCTTGTAGGGTTGAAAACTGTTCGCTGAGAGCTGCGATCGCAGCCTCGTCCTCAGCCTGTTCAGCGGCTAGCAGCTGGTCAAACACCGCATCTAGCTTGTCGAGCGCTACTTTCTCAGCCGCATAGTTAGTTGTCCCAATTCGGGTCGTACCCTTAAAGGCCAAATGCTCTAAATAGTGAGCAATTCCCGTCTGGCCATCTTCCTCGTTTGCCGCGCCCACATTGGCGTATAACATCACCGTCGCAACTGGCGCTTCGTGCTGCTCTAGCACAATAAACTTCATTCCATTGTCAAGCGTGAACTCAGTGATCGACTCAGCCACGCGATCCAAATACGGCTGAATCGAAACCGATGACTCTGCCAAGGCAGATGGCACAAGCGCGCCTACAAACAGACTGAGGCTCAGCCAGCTAACTGTCAGTACGCGAGCAGCGCCAGAGACAGGGTTAGAGATGGCGTTAGGGGCAAATCGAGAAATTGCTTTATCAGTAGGCTGGTGACTACCAAAATGCCGCTGCGTCTGATGAAATACCTTTCGTAGAAACGAACGTTGTGAAAGCGAACGAAAGAAGCCTCGAATCACATCGAGACAATGGCTAAAACCCATACCTGAAATTACTGCTTGCAAAACGCTGTTTACTAGCATAAGTTTTTTTCCAATTTTCTGGGAAGCCAAATAGTGAGGAGATTAGCCTACAAGATTTCTCAAAGCTACTCCTCAAAGCTACTTCTCGAAGCTACGTAAATATCGTGGCTAGGCAAGCAAAGCTATAAGATAGCGGTAACACCCAAAATCGATGTCATCACCATAGATGTCGTCACCTTGCATATGGCTAGCTCTCTTGTCCCCAACAGTCTCAGGCTATGGCTCCAGCGGCTGTTGGCCGCTATTTTTTTAGGTGGGCAGGTACTCATTCATATCATCTCCAAACCTATCCACCGTCGCAATACCATCGATCAAATGGCCGCTGTAGGTCCAGAGTCTTTAGTGATTGCACTAGTCACCTCCATTTTTGTTGGTATGGTCTTTACCATCCAGGTGACGCGCGAATTTCTATCTTTTGGAGCCAGTACAGCAATCGGCGGCATATTGGCTATCACGCTAGCGCGTGAGCTATCGCCGGTTCTAACAGCCGTGGTCTTAGCGGGTCGAGTCGGGTCAGCTTTCGCCGCAGAGATTGGCACCATGCGCGTAACCGAGCAGATAGATGCGCTGCAAATGCTAAAAAGTGACCCTGTGGACTATCTGGTAATTCCTCGGGTAATTGCCTGCGCTCTGATGCTGCCGTTGCTTGACGTGTTGGCGTTCATCACCGGCATGTTAGGCGGTTTTGTTGTCGCCACGACTGTTTACAACATTCCGGCCTCCGTTTTTCTCAATTCGGCCCAGAGTTTTCTAAATATTTGGGATTTGGCCAGCTCTTTGATCAAGGCGCTGATTTTTGGCATTCTCATTGCCGTTATTGGCTCTAGCTGGGGTCTGACAACCTCCGGCGGCGCGAAAGGTGTTGGGCAGTCAACCACGACCGCTGTTGTTACGTCGCTGCTCGCTATTTTCGTGGCTAACTTCTTTCTCTCTTGGGCTATGTTTCAAGGCATGGGCAGCGCATTCACCGGCAACTAATTTGCTTGGTTACTTACCTCACCGGCTTGCCTGTTCACCGGATCTCACCGAATTACTGAAATCAGTTTTCAAAAACCAGTCTCGAACTATGACAACAACGACAGATACAGTCACGCTTGAGCCTAGCTACAGGCTACCGATTGGCATTATTGCGATCGCACTACCGCTTTTATTTATCCAGCTATGGTTAGGTAGTGTCGTAGCGCTGCTAGGCCTCTTTTTGCTCTACCAGGCCACTACCATTCGCCTGCTGTTTACGCCTTCTACGCTAGAGGTCCGACGAAAAGAGACCCTGCTTAAAACCTTTCCCTATGCCAATTGGGAAACTTGGAAAGTGTTTTGGCTGCCCGTCCCAATTTTGTTCTACTTCAAAGAAGTCAATAGCATTCACTTCCTGCCCGTTTTGTTCGATCCTGAAGGATTGCGTGATCGCCTACAGACCTACTGCCCCGACCGCGCCGTCTAGATATCACAGATATCACAGCTAAAGCTCGCACCAGCCGCGCCTAGCTGCCAAATGTCTTGGGCTCTGTCCCTGACATTAGCCGAATGATGTTGCTGCGATGGAGAAACACCACATAGCCACCCCCTAAAAGCGCTAACAGCACATAGGCTATAGGCTGCTGTGTCAGTACCATAAAGACAAAAGCAGACAGCGCCGCTGCAATTGAGCCTAGCGACACCGTTCGAGAAAGCCCTAACACCGTTCCAAAGACCGCAACCACCCCTAGCCCAACCGGCCAGGCCAGCGCCAGCAGCACGCCCAACCCCGTTGCCGCGGACTTGCCGCCGGTAAAGCCTAGCCAAATTGATTTACTGTGTCCTAGCACCGCCAAAAGCCCTGCCAGCGTGCAAATCACCGCACCGGCAAAAGACCAGGGCACGTCCGGATTAGCGACGTAAAGCGGAGATCGCACAAAAGGCGAGGCAGGTGAGCTGGTTAGCCATATCATCAGCCGCACCGCAGCTAAGCCTTTAAGCAAATCAATCGTCAGGGCCGCGATGCCAGCTCCTTTGCCTACTACGCGAAAGACATTCGTTGCGCCCGTATTGCCAGAGCCATGCTCACGAATATCGATTCCTTTCAACGCTTTAGCCAGCAAAAATCCCGTTGGAATAGATCCCAACAGATAGGCTACAGATAAGCCTAGAAGCACAATCCCCGTCGATAAAAACACAGCCTTCGTCCCAGTTCGATAATAAATTTAGTAATAGTCATAATCATTAGAAGGATTCTCTGGATCTCTGGCGAACCCTAGCCATAGTGGATACTGAAGTAAAGACAAACTTATCTTATCTTCGGCCTCATCCATAATCAGGAAAGGTAACCTACCGCTATCCAACAGCCGCTCGGCTCTTTGCGCCATAGGCTCAGCCGACTCAAACAGCATCACTCCACGATTCGTACCAAAGTCAGCGCGAGCAATTCCCAAGCAATCTTGCAGCCAGCGCCGCCATTCGCCCAAGCGCTCAGGCGTGGTCGCTAGCACCAGTACGCACATCCGACGATCGTAAATTGCATACAGGCAAGAGATGGCCGCAGAGGCAACCAGCACATTTTGCAAACGGCTGCCCACACTCTTAACTGAACCTCTGCCACCCTGCGCAAAAAACCAGTTTGAAACCCGTTCGGCGTGAATCGGCTCAAAGGTACGGCGAAGCTGCCACGAAGGACCATAGTAGTCTGGGCGCGTACGGTATTGATCCAGCAGGCTGTGAATGCGATCGCGCTGCTGAGCAAATCGCTGCGCCGAAAAAGAGACCGTTCCATCCGCTTCCGCTACAGGTGGCGGTGTAGAATCAGACGCTGAAGGCGGCGCTTCTACCATCGGCGGCGCAACCAGATTGATCTGCTCGGCGGCAGTTACCAAATCTTGCAAACTACCCATCAGATAGTCCTTGAATCCCTGTACGCGAATCGCCACTTCTTGAGAAGATCCGGCAAAGCTAGAGCGCATTTCTGCCTCTAGCCGCTCTTTGCGCCGCTCCAACTGTTCTATCTCGCGCTGCAGCTCACCGCGCTGTCGCTCTAAGTCTTGCAAACCCTGCCGCACCAGCCGGTCAATACTAGCAGCACCAGCCGAAGAACTGCCAGACGAACTGCCCACTGACGAACTACCTGCCGAAGAACCGCCGGTCGATAGAGTACTAGGACGACTGCGATCAGAACGGCGCAATCCTAAAGGCGTATCGATTGGCGCAGGCGAATTAGAAGGGGGTTCTTCAGAGCCTATCCTTGTAGAATCAGCATCTTCGTAGGGTGTCGGATTTTCTGGAGGCATGAGAAACAGGTCTTACAAGCGAGCAAAAACGTAAATTAGTGAGAGAGAGTTAGCCAGAGTAGAGAATTAGCCAGAGTAGATAGATTAAGACTACGAGAGAAAAAGACAGATAGCTAAAAGCCAGGACATCTTAGTGAGACTGTTTACCCAGCTCGCGTGAGCGAGAACTAGCGACTCTTACCGCTTCGATTAGCGCCGAGCGCAGGCCCAGCTCTTCTAAGCAAGCAATACCTGCAATCGTGGTGCCACCCGGGCTCGTTACCCGGTCCTTTATTTCTGCTGGATGTAGCGCTGTTTCTTGTACAAGCTTTGCCGTACCTAGCACAGTTTGTATGGCTAGCTGATTAGCGATCGCTCGCGGTAAGCCAGACGCTACCCCGCCATCGGCAAGCGCCTCAATTACAATTGCCACATAGCCAGGACCAGAGCCCGACAGCCCGGTTACCGCGTCTAGCATCTCCTCAGGTATCTGCACGACCTGCCCGACAGCAGCAAATATCGTCATAGCCAAATCGGCATGCGATTGCAGCGCACGACTGCCGATAGCGATCGCTGTCATACCCGCGCCGACAGTCGCAGGGGTATTCGGCATCGCTCTAATCACCGGCCAGCCAGACATAGCTCGCTCTAACTTCGAGAGCGGCACACCGGCTAATATAGAAATTACCAAAGGAGGACTATCGCAGCGGGCGTCCCGAAAGTCTTTGGCAACAAGTTCAAAAATCTGAGGCTTCACCGCCAAAAGAATCGTTTGGCTAGTCTCTATTACTGCTTGGTTGCAATCGCTCGCCTGGATACCATACTGCTCACAGAGCACCTGACGACGTTCAGGAGAGGGATCTCCTACCAAAATTTCCCCGGCCACATACAGCTTCTGGGCAAGAAGGCGAGACAACAAGGCTTCTCCCATTATCCCGCCGCCAATTATGCCAAGTCTCACAGACAAAAGATCAAGCTCTCTTAAGTTTCTTCCACAGCATACCGCGAATAGCTAGCTTATCTGACTAGCTTACTCACGACTAACGCTGCCCTATATACAGAGCCTATACATAGAGCCTAGCGGTCGAAGCTTATACGCTGAGCCTAATCAAAAACACCTATGCCATGCGAGCGATTTGCTCAGTTGCCCACGCAGGGGTAGGTGCTGCCTGCCGCGAGGCGCTCATAGGCTCTTGAGAAGTGAAGCCGTCTTCTTCTTCGCTCGGCATACTAACCTGAACGCAGTTGGGTGTGAACAAGAAAATGCTTTCACCGATGCGCTCTTGGTGGCCGTCCATTGCATAGGTACCACCCGCAACAAAATCAACCGCGCGCTGGGCCTGATCGGGATCCATGATAGTGAGGTTCAGTACAACAGACTTGCGCTCACGCAACGCTTGAATCGCTTGGGGCATTTCTTCAAAAGTGCGAGGCTCCATTACCAACACTTCAGACATGCCATTCATTGCACCAGGCATTCCAATTACGTTATTCATTGACACCATTCCAGAATCAGTTGACAAAACTCTCTCGCGAATACGACGACGCGCGGGGCGAACCGCTTCCTCAGGCATAGGCGGAACGAGGGCCTCTGGCTCGTCGTTCTCCTCTTCATAGAGGTTTTGGTACTCTTCGCCGTCTACCTCTTCATACTCATACTCATAATCTGCTGGATCGTTCAATCCAACAAAGTCCTTGATCTTTCCGAAAAGACCGCTCATAACTTGTGCTCCATCACGACATTAACGACTTGGCATAACTCTGTGAGGCTATAAGACGACCATCACAAAAACAGTGTTTAAGAAACCATAAAATCAAAAAATTTCATAGCTCCTACTTTTTGACTCCAACTTGCCCTCACAAGGCGCTATCAAGAATGAGAGCCACAGATGAGAGGCGCAGACAAATTTGGTAGATGAAGACCTTGAGTGACATGAAGTCTACAGCAACTAAACAAACTCAGCAAACTAGCGTTTAGTACAGGGAGTTAACGGGACTATAGCTGTTTGGCGAGCCTAGCTGTAGGCTCTGTTTAGCAGGCAAAGAGCATACACAAATATGCTTTGTTTGCCAAGGGTCATCAGAACCAACAATTTGGTTTCTTACCCGCAAATTGGATTCAAATGCATTACCCCACGCTTTTAAAAATATGTCAAGTTTTTTTGGTGTCTTTTCTTGAACTATTTCTTCAGATCTGTTACCAAAATATGACCTAAGCGTATCACCGTTGGCCGAAAAGACCACTGCCAATTCTGACCATGGTTGCGCCAGCCGCGATCGCACTTTCAAAATCTCCTGACATCCCCATCGAAAGCTGACTCATTTGCATGTTCACGATGCCCGTATCGGCAATCACTGTGGCTAGCTGTCGCGCTTGGTCAAAGCCTGCTCTTGCCTGCTGAGCACTCAATCCATACGGCAAAATTACCATCAGCCCACAAATCTGAATATGGCTAAGTTGATCCAAACGAGTTAGCGCAGCCATTAGCTGATCGCGCTCGAATCCTCTTTTGTTCGGATCTTCCATCAGCTTTACCTGCAAGCAACAGCTAGGGCACCGATCTAGCTCTGCGGCCTGTCGATCTAGCCGAACCGCTAGCTTCAGACTGTCAACTGAGTGTATCCAGTCGAAATGCTCTATAACCTTGCGCGACTTGTTGGACTGGATATGACCAATGAAATGCCAAGTCGCATCGGTAAGATCGCCTAGCGCTGCCTGCTTTTCTATTGCTTCTTGCACTTTGTTTTCAGCGAAGTCTCGGATGCCTTCAGCGTAAGCAAGCCGAATAATACTTGCGGGAAAGGTTTTGGTGACAGCGACCAAACGAACAGCAGGAGAAATGCGATCGCGAATAGCAGCCAATTTTTCAGACAGACGAGCCGCTAGATCTGGCGTTGCGGCAGAGTCTGCACTAGGCGCACTAAACATAGTGAGAACAACAGGGTGAAACAGACATAGTGAAGAACAGGATCAAAAAGCTTGCTTGTAGGTCTTTTGCAGCTGATCGTATTCAGACTGCTCACCGGTGCGGCGAATAATTCGCAGCCGCTGATCGAGTAGCTGCTTAGCTTCTACTCGACCAATAGGTTCAAAAGAAAGGCCACTTGTATCGTTTTTCACAACAAAAAAGAGCCTGTGAGCGTAAAGAGTTGCAAATAGCTCTTGTCCTTCTCCTACCAGGCAAACTCTGAACAGCAAGCCGAAGTTGGGATGATTTAGGTAGTTTTCGTTGCTCATGTGGGCTTATGTGAAAGGGTTAAGGCAAACGTAGCCAGATAGCTTTGGAGATATGTTACCCACGGCAATCTATATGACCGAGTCTACAGCGTTTTTTCGGTGTTTTGGCAAAGACTAGGTGCTTAACAAGGTGGGCTAGTAGCCTTTTTAGCTTAACTGCTATTACTCCGCTTCATCTGTAAGACCTATAGACCTAGTGCTAGCAGCTGGGCCTCCGCCTTTTGCAACGATTCTTGCCACTCACGAGCGGGCTCACTATCAGCTACGATACCTGCGCCAACTTGTCCCCATACTTTGGATATAGGTGATAGGGTCTCTTCTTCTCCAGCAGCGTTCGGCGTCTGGATGTCTGGGGTTTGAGCGTCTAGGACTTGAGCGTCTAGTGCTTGAGCGTTTGGTGCCTGAGTGTCTATTGTTTGGGCGTTCGGCGTCATCAAAAGCGTCCGGATTAGGATGTTTAGATCTAGCCGACCGCGCCGATCAAGGTAGCCACAAGATCCGTAGAATAGACTTCGCCTCACGGGCTCTAGCGTTTCAATTATCTCCATACAGCGCACCTTTGGACAGCCAGTGATTGTACCGCCCGGAAACAGCGCTGCTACTAGCTGAGCGACAGACACCGCAGGCGGTAACTGGCCTGTCACATTGCTCACCAAATGCATCACATGGCTGTAGCGCTCAATGGTCATCAGCTCATCAACCTGCACGCTGCCCCACCGGCACACGCGGCCTAGGTCATTACGCTCTAGGTCTACCAGCATGATGTGCTCCGCTTGCTCTTTGCGATCACTCATTAGCGATCGCGCGTTCATTTCATCTTCGGCTATCGTCTGACCGCGAGGGCGCGTTCCTGCTATTGGACGAGACTGAGCTACACCCGATGCTAAATGTACCAGCCGCTCCGGCGAGCAGCTTACGACTTGCCCCCACGGCGTGTGCCAGTAGCTAGCAAAGGGGGACGGATTAATCGCGTGGAGCTTTTTGTACACTTCCCAGCTGGGAATACTTGTCTGCGCTTGAAAGCGCAAAGAATGATTGACCTGGAACACGTCGCCGGCTCTAATATGCGCTTTGGCCTGCTCGACAGCCTGCTGGAACTCAGCTCGATCTGTCTCAAATTTCAGCTGGTTTGTAGGCAGCTCTGTGGTTTGCTGGCTTAGTGAAGCTCTGCTGTGGACAGCGCGTTTAGCAGCAGCGCGTCTAGAAACAGATGGCGAGCTTCTTTCTTTACCTTCTTCTTCCTTGCTTTTTTCTTTGTCCTTTTCTTCCTTGCTCTCCGCTCTATAGATGCCTTTGTCTTCTCTATCTGCAGATAAAAAATCTATAGACAAAAATCGTTTAGACAAGCGCTCAACGCCCTCCAGGGTTTCAGCCGCTATCCAAAGCCGCTGCGCAGTATGGTCTATCAGCGCAAATTCTGCGGGTTCGTACCAGAACGCAATAGGAAAAGGTAGGCAATCTTCTTTTAGCCAGGGTAAACGTTCAATCTCCCAGGCCAGATCGTAGCCGAGCCATCCGAGCCATCCTCCTAGGAAAGGAAGGGACTTTGGCGGCGGCTGGCTTTCATTAGGAAGAAGCTTTACCAGTGGTGGTGAAAACCTGCTCAAACGCGCCAAAAACGGCAAGATATGGCCAAGTTCAGGGGTCCAAAACTGATACTGATTTTGAACCAATCGCGGCGCTCCGGCGCAGATAGAATAGCGAGCTAACGCCGTCGCTCCGGTTGATGGCAAGGAAGCAGGACTTTCTAGGAGCGTTGCAATACCTGCCGCACCCGGTCGTTTTGTCTGAGGCTCGAAGAGCGCGGCGAAGATGGCCGATCCAGATTTTTTATTTAAGCAGTGCGATCGCCAAAAGTAACGCACGCAAGGACTCAGAGGCGGGACAGTCTCTCTCACGCCGCGAGCCACTTTACGCCACACCACCGTAGACGATTCGGCTCCACCAAAAAACGCCCAGCGAGCCCAGCACTATCCAATCCCACCATTTCAGCCGCAGCCGATGCCACACAACTCGGTGTGTATTCGGACTAGTAAAGCCACGTACCTGCATCGCACTGGCGATCTGGGCTGCTCGCAGCAGCAGATTTTCAATCAGCCGCTCGGCAACCATCAGCCAAATTTGAATCGCCCCGCGGATGCCCAGTTTCCTCCATTTGATGGCTCTAGTGCGCACCGAACGCACTAGGTTTTGCACTTCTTCTAACACTAGTGGAATAAATCGCAGCGCCAAGGTCAGCGTCAAAGCAATCTCAGTGACTGGCAGCTTTGTCCACCGTAGCGGCTGCATCAAGTCTTCGATGCTTTCTGTGATTTCCTCTGGTGCCGTCGTCAGTAAAAACAGAGTGGTTGAATAGAGTAAGGTGAACAGCAGCGTGCTGACTTTGATAGCAATTCGACGCGATCGCTGTGTAATATGAATCGCAAAATCAAAAGGTGGCAGCTTGGCCACCTGCCAGTTGACGATATCGTACCGATAAGCCGTTACCGTTGGGACCGTCGGCAGCGTTTCAGGCGGCGTTAGCGACTCGGGCCACTCTGCCAAAGCCTGAGCGGTCGGTAGCCGAGGCTGTTGTGACACCGCTATACCATCCGGCATGACTAGCAATAGCAACGTCACGAACACACCAATAACCAGCAGCCAGCCCATTTGCTGGCGCCACACTCGCCACGGAATTCGAGCGCTGATAGTTAGCAGCACCAAAAAAGCAACAATAGCAATGCGGTAAGGAGAGCTAGCAAGAATGGGCGCCAGCAAAATGCTCAATAGCCAGACTAGCTTGACCCTAGCATCTACGCGATGAAGCCAGCTCACTGGTTGCTCTAAATATAGGCCGATGGGCAGCGATCGCATCAAGTCCATTAAGCCACCCTCAACCCAAATACCTCACTTTGGTAGCGCGATTTGGCCCGGCGCTTGAGCTGTGGCCACGCTCAATATCGCGCGCACTCTTACCTCGCCACAGCAACCGAATCGGCGTGCCGTCGTAGCCCAAGTTTTTGCGAAACTGCTTTTCAATATACCGGCGGTAGCTCTCGCCAAACAGCTTAGGATCATTCACAAACAGCGCAAAAGAAGGTGGCTGCGATTTGACCTGCGTACCGTAGTAAATTCGACCCTGACGACCTTGACGCGTAGTCGGCGGCGTATGCCAGCTCGCCGCATCTTCTAAAACTTCATTTACTACCGATGTACTCACCCGGCGGCGATGCTGCTCTGCCGCCATATCTACCGCATCCAAAATATTCGGTAGCCGTTTGCCGGTCAGCGCGCTCACATACAGCCGCTTTGCCCAGCCCAAAAAGTGAATTTTTGCCTCAATTTTCTTATCGAACTCATAGATCGTGTGGGCGTCCTTATCAACTGCGTCCCACTTGTTTACCACAATAACGCAGGCCCGTCCTTCCTCTTCAATTCGACCAGCTAGCTTTTGGTCTTGCTCGGTTACTCCGTCTAGCGCGTCAATCACTAGCAGCACCACGTCCGCCCGCTTGATCGCCTTGAAAGCGCGGTTAATACCAAAAAATTCTGGGCCGAACTCTACGTTCTTCTTCTTACGAATACCTGCGGTATCAATCAGCCGATAGCGCGTTGGGTTATCACCTTGCTGGCGCGTCACCACCATATCAATCGCGTCGCGAGTCGTTCCCGAAATTGGGCTCACAATTGATCGTGTCTCACCGACAAACGCGTTGAGCAGGCTCGACTTACCCACATTAGGACGGCCTACAATCGCCACCCGATACTCATCCAATTCTTCTAGCTCATCAGTCGGCGGCAGGTGTTCTACTAGTGCATCAAGCACCTCTCCTGTACCGCTACCGTGAATCGCAGAGACCGCATAAGGCTCACCTAGTCCCAATTCCCAAAACTGAGCGGCTTGAATAAGACCTTCGTCTGGAGATTCGCATTTGTTTACCGCAAGAACAACCGGTACGTTGTGCGATCGCATCCAAGTAGCAATCTCCTGATCGCCCTCAGTCGGTCCCATCTGACCGTCCACCACAAACACCGCTGCAGAGGCTTCACTGAGCGCTGCCATCGCCTGCTCCCGAATTAACGGCAAAAACTCAGTGTCGTCATCAAAGACCAGGCCACCCGTATCTACCGCTAAGAACTCACGATCCTTCCAAAAGGCTGCCTGATAAGTGCGATCGCGCGTTACCCCCGGCTGGTCAAAGACAATCGACTGCCGACCGCCTGCTAATCGGTTCACCAGCATAGACTTACCCACATTTGGGCGACCGATTATAGCGACAACAGGGAGAACCATGGCGGAAGAAGGCCAGGTCGTGGCCAAACGAGGGAAAGAATCATTGTAGCAACTCTATGCTGGCTCAGAGCAGAACAGTCATTGGCATCAGCGCGATGCGCCACGAACGCGCGATCGCAGTCTCTAACAGAAACAAAATGAGCCCGAAATTGGCGGCAAATTCGGCCGCGCTCAGCTACCGCACCGCCTTAACTTCCGCCTTCGCCTCTCGCCGCAGCCTGATTGCAATTCGAAAAAGCTCTTGCCCGGTATGTAAGTAGCTATCGTCATACGTATAGGTAAACCGCTCGATCTCTTCCAAGGCATCTTCTAGCTGATTCAAGCAGTAATACATATTCACCGCCGCGCTGGCGACCGCTGCCGGATTGGGCATCGACTTGAACGCCTTTTGCGCTTTTTTCAAACTTTCTTGAGAGGCTGTCAAATACGTCTGAAACGTCTCCATCAGCTCATCGTCAAAGGGATCCGCCGAGAGAGCCCTTACTTCTGCCTTCAAAGGCTTGATAATTTTGCTAATCAGCCGGTCAGCAGGGTTAAACACGCCGCGCAGCCATTGCTCAATCGTGGTGCTGTTTGCAGAGCTTTGACGACGCTGACGATAGTGATTTTGATAATCCTCAGTGCGCGAAGCACGATGACGCAGCTTTTCTTTAGCGGCCAGCTGCCGCTCGACATCATATCGCCGTCGCTCTTGCACATCCCCTAGCACTTCATAGGCCGCATTTACCGAAGCGATCCTATCAGTTGTCGCACCTTCATTTTGACTGTCAGGATGAAACTGCTTAGCCTGGTTGCGATAGGCCTGCTTTATCTGCGCCTGACTCGCCCCCTCAGAAATACCTAGGGTTTTATAGTGATCGGTGTCGATACGCGTCTTATATCCCATTACGGTATTTTACCGTGACTTACGAACCCATGGGCTCTGGATCTTGAAACAGCGGCGTGCTCAGATACCGCTCACCGAAGCTAGGCTGAATCATTACTATCAGCTTGCCTTCGTTCTCGGGCCGTTTTGCAATCTTTACTGCCGCGCACAGCGCCGCCCCGCTAGAAATTCCTGAGAGAATACCTTCCTCCTTAGCTAACCGCCGACCAAACGAGATGGCCTCATCGTCACTCACCTGCACGACCTCATCAATCAAATCTTGATTCAGCACCTTCGGCACAAATCCTGCTCCAATCCCTTGGATCTTGTGCGGACCCGGTTTACCACCAGAAAGCACCGAACTATTTACCGGCTCCACCGCCACTACCTGAAAGCTCGGCTTACGCTGCTTAATCACCTCGCCTACACCCGAAATAGTACCGCCAGTCCCCACGCCTGCCACAAAAAAATCTACCTGCCCTTCCGTATCCTGCCAAATTTCCTCAGCCGTCGTTCGCCGATGGATTGCCGGATTTGCCGGGTTATCGAACTGTTGCAGCATATAAGCATCCGGAAGTTCGTCCACCAATGCCTTCGCCCGCTGAATGCATCCGCTCATGCCTTCAGCACCGGAAGTTAGCTCTAGCTCTGCTCCAAACGCTCGCAGCATCGCTCGCCGCTCAGAACTCATGGTTTCTGGCATAGTTAGCACCAGTCGGTAGCCTTTTGCTGCCGCTGCCATCGCTAATGCAATACCCGTATTACCCGAGGTGGGTTCTACCAGCGTTGTCTTTCCCGGTACAATGTCTCCTGCTTTTTCAGCCGCCTCAATCATGCTGATACCAATTCTGTCTTTCACAGAAGCCGACGGGTTCATGCCTTCTAGCTTCACCACAATTTGAGCTACACAGCCTTCAGCCGCCGGAATCCGATTTAGCCGCACCATTGGCGTACGACCGATCAACTGAGTCACGTTGTTAGCAATTTTCATGAAAGTCTCTTCTAAGCATCATTTCAAAACTAAGCGCATTATTTTAAAACCAAGCGCCTACAGGTAGACAGCACGCTCTGCCTAGAAGGCAACGCTCTTCCGACAGAAAGCTTACTCATGCTATATGTAATACATCAAATCCACCTGATGATGAGCATTCCGCTTATCTACCAGGTCTTGCAGGGTATAGCCTTCTAGCACCGCCTCTGCTGACTGTCGCGCTTCCTGCCATACGTCGTTTACGACCGTACCCTCGGTTGTCTTTGGCGACTTTACCGCCTTCTTTGCATCAAACCCTTCAATGCAACTAACCACATCAAACAAAGTCATCTTCCACGGTTCGCGAGTCAATAGATACCCCCCTTTGGCTCCCCGCTGACTTTTTACGAAACCGCCTCGGCGCAGTGTTGCTAGCAGCTGTTCTAAGTAGCGATCTGGGATACTTTGTGCCGTTGCAATCTGACAAATGCGTAACGGTTCGCCTTTGCTATGATGCAGGCTTAGCTCCAGTAGAGCTAGCAAAGCGTACTCACTTTTGCACGATAGTTCCACAATGGTGACCGTAGGAGAATAGCCGAAACAGCTAGAAAAATTATATCCCGGTTCCACAGTGGGGATTGTATATTTAACTCAACTGCTCGAAAAGCTTGGTCTCAGCTATCCAAAGCAAAAGAGGCGCCGCAGATTGCGGCACCTCTTCGGGTCAAATTATGAATCAAACTAAGAATCGGACTATTTAGCTTGGTAGCTATAGAGCTAAGTAGCTAGTCGCCAGGCTTAGAACAGCCAATTCTTAGAAACGGAACGAAGCACGTAGTGCACCGTAGAAGTTGTCCTCTTCCCCAACGCCCGTATCGTTATCAGCATAGATAACAGCCGGAGTGAAGGTGAAGAACTCGTTTACAGCAATTTGATAATAAGCTTCTACCAAGAGAGGCTCAATATCAGGGTTACCTAGAACTGGAGAGATACCGCCGTATACACCAAACTCGTTACCAGCACCAAATAGGTCTGCAATCGCAATACCACCCATGTATGAGTCGACGTCATCGCCACCTTGGACACTAGTGCTAGCGTAGTGACCACCGATTTGGAAGCCGCCGAAGTCGAAGTTGATCAAGCCTGCGATAGTATTTTCAGCATCGCCGTCGGCAGCATCACCAGAGCCGATGTAAGTAACGGCTGCATCCAAAATGCCGTCAGTCAAGAAGTTGAGCTGGGCGATGTAACTATTGTCGTTGAAAATACCACCATCAGCAATATTCTCGTTGCCGTTGTCAGTGGCATAGCCAAGGTCAAGTACTAGGTTGTTAGAGAATGCAATGTTTGCACCAACGCCCAAAGAGCCACCACCAGCATAGAGGTCGTAGAACTGAGGACCACCTGCATCAGCGACGCTAGGACCATCGAAAGGAACGATAGTGCTTGTTACAAAGTCATCAGTAACAACGCTGTTAGCCGCAATGATACCGCTGATACGGTTACCAATTGGGAAACTGTAGTAAACGTCGTCTAGTGCGATGTTATCTTCGAGGTCATTGCGGCGCCCGCTTTGGCTAGACAAACCACTAGTTGTGTTACGCAAAGAGCTAGCGTCGTCAGAAGCCTGCAAACGAACTCTCAGTCTGTCTTCGCCTGTGAAACTAGTGTCAAAGTTTAGACGAGCACGGTACTCAAAGGTGGCATCCGCCTCTTCTCCACCAATGCTGTTGTCTAGAGCAACATCTGGTTCAGAAGGACCTTGAAGACCAGTGTCGAGGTCAACTAAAGTTGCATCGTCAAAGGGGACAACCAGATGTGCATCTAGCTGACCGCGAAGCTTGGTAGTCGTCGAGAACTGGTTTGCCTCCAGCTCAGCGACGTCAGTCTCTAGTGTGTCTACGCGGCCACGAATAGTTGCAAGCTCAGCAGCGAACTCTTCTTGTAGACGACGAACTTCATCCAAACCATCGGTACCGATCAGCTGAATTACAACGTCCAAACAGGCGTTCAAACCAGCAGCGAACTCGTAACGAGTGAGTGCGCGGTTACCGCGATAGGTGCGATCAGGGAAGCCTTCTAAGCAACCGTACTCTTCTACTAAGCGCTGCAAAGCAGTAAATGCCCAGTCGCCAGGCTGTACGTCAGAGAGTTCGGAAACGCTAGTAACCTGAGCGAGCTGAATGGGCTCAGCTACTACAACGTCAGAAGCAACAGCATCGGAGCTAGTTTCATTTATGGATTCTACGGATTCTGCAGCAATTGCACTACCAGAAACTGCGAGAACTGCACCTAAAGCTGCAGGTGCAGCTAGCAAAGCTTTCCAATTTGTCATTATTTTTATTTTCCTCACACCTTAAATAGGTAAAACACCAACTTATACCGTCAAGGCCAGAAACGAACGTTCTAGCTGCCGACGACTATTAACTAAGCGAATCCTCTATCAGTTCTAGAAAAGGGTTAAACACTGAAAACGAATCGTCAGCAGTTCTTTTCCAAAGCTTAGAAAGAATCCTATCAGATCCTTTTAGCAGGGTTCAATACCTAGGGACAATTTCTTTTCTATTACACAACTGTCCATGACCTGTCAGTTTTCAGAGAATCCCTGAAACGAAGTACGTGCTTATCAAACTGCCAGTAGGACCTAGCGGGTTATGTCCAAATTCGCTTTAAAAAACTATCCGCTCCCGTCTACAAAATTAATTTGCTATTAGCAAACAAACTTCTTAAAGATGGGAGCGGTCTAGTCGGGTCTTCAGGTCAAAACTAAACTGCTGGAAGGAATCCTAGTAGCTAAGCTTCGACTGATGTCAAAGCTAGTTCTAGAGAACAGCCCCAGCGCACAGCTGGCTTACATCAACCTGGAGACCCACGCACATATCACTAATACTCATGGGCATCACCTCCTGTATTCCTAAACGGATTTGTGTTCAGTGTGCAGGCAACTCAGTTACCTGTATAAATACGATAGCACGCCTTTTTCTGTGTGTGTACACTAGCAGGTCTAAAAATCTATAAAATCGAGGAAAAAGCTATACGCGGCTGGCAGCCAAAGCTAACCGGCAGAGGCCAGATAGCGACGAGATAGTACTGGAATAAGCAATACCAAGGCACAGTGAGACAGATGCACCTTTTAGTAAAGACACTCTATTGATAAGGATTAGTAGAGTGTCTTTTAGAAAGGCACCTTTTTCTTGGCATCTCGGCCACTCTCGAAGTCTAGCTCTTTCAGCTTTTTCAAGATGCGTGTGAAGTACTCTTGCATGTAGTCTTCGAGGGTCGTCATTTCCGACTCGTCTATGCCAAAGGTCTCGTAGACCTCATCCATCGGAGCATCCATTGTTTTACCGCTAGCACTCACTTCGGTAAAGGCAAGCCGGTCAGCCAAGTCCCAGGTCCATTCGAAGAAAGCAGCTAAGTTACGAGCACCTCTCAGTAGGGCAGGCGGCATATTGGAAACGTTGGCATTTTGCTCAGACAGGCGCTCGCACAGCCGAATGATTTCGTAAGCTCCCCAAGCTCTAGTACCCGCCAAAGGGAAGGTCTGGTTTTCAGCAGCTGGCAGCTTCAGCGCCCTGACAGCGAATTTAGCGATGTCTTGACTATTCATGTACGCAATAGAGCCAGCTTCTCCCATCACCCAAACTGACTGTCGTTCTAAAATAGGAATAGCGTACTGGCCGACTAAGCCCTGCATAAAGCCGCACGGCCTAAAGATGGTGTAATTTAGCCCAGACTCTCTTAGAAAAGCCTCTGCACAATCTTTAATTTCCATCAGGGGAACGTTGGGATACTCGCCTGCGCCTAAAATAGAAAAGAAGATGAATCGCTCAACATTAGCTTCTTTAGCAGCTTTTATCAGCGCAACTTTTCCGTGCCAGTCAACGTCATAGATACCTTCTTTCTCGGCAGGGCGTGAGGTAGACGCGTCAATGACCGCGTTGACATCTTCAAAGCATGGCGGCAGGCTACCGGGTCCTGTCAGGTCCGCTTTTACGAGCTGAGCGCCCCATTCTCTTAAAAAGCTAGCCTTCTGAAAATTTCTTACTAAGCATTTCACTTCATAGCCTTCATCTAGGGCTCGGCGAACGATTTGCCTGCCTAGTGTGCCAGTTGCGCCAACGACTAATAAGACCATGAGGTAAGGTAAACAAAACTTAATATTATTCTCAGTTTAGCAGAAGTCGCTACGGCGACAACTGCACCTAGCGGGAATTTATGCGTGAATCTATATTACTTGAGGGCAATAAGAGCGTAAGTTTACTCTTCGCCGCCTTGAACTTTGAGCATCAGGAAGCCAACGCTCAAACCAACCAAAACCATGCTGAATACGAGTACCGCTGTTGAAAGAATTTCGCCTGCCATTTTCTGCTATCTCCTATTTTTATAATCACGGCCTGAGGAAGAAAAGCCTGTAGTCGAACTTTTCTAAGTCGCTGAGAAGAGCGACGAAAGAACACCAAAGAAAATCTAAAGATAGGAATCTAAAGAAGACTTAGGCTTCTTCGCACTATCGTTGCGTTACCGTCATTTTAGAGCGTTTTGGGACTAGGCTATAGGTTTTTCTCTTAAGCTCACGGAGCTGATTGCAGCCTACTCAAATGACTTCTTCGATTGTTCTGTTTTGTAAACCAGCATTATTTATTTCGTTAGCCGACCTGAATCGCTTCTGTACCTATGTCTTCATTCTCTAATCAGTCTCAAGATAAGTCCCGAAATTTGGTACATAGCTCTAATCCACAGGGTTTGAGTCATTTGAGCGGCAGGGAAGTAAAGCCTGTGATGACGAGCGGTGAAAAGCCAAAACTGGTTATGACGCTAGGAGACCCGGCGGGTATTGGACCGGAGGTCGTACTCAAAACGCTGAGCCAGCCGCGCTTTGAGCAGCAGGCTGAGATCACGGTTATAGGCAATCGCGCGCTCCTTCACCAAACCTACTGCCATATCCTTTCTATCAATCCTAGAGCCAACATTAGAAACCCAGACACGCTCAACTTCATAGACGTTGAAGCGCCTGCTGCAGTCAGCGCAGACATAGTCACAGGCAGAGGTAACAGCAGCAGCGGAGAAGTTGGATTTCAGACGTTAAAACAAGCGATCGCCCGCACATTAGAGGGTGAGTTTGAGGGTATTGTCACCGCGCCTATCGCCAAATCAGCGTGGCTCGCTGCCGGACACTGCTACCCTGGACAAACCGAACTGCTAGCAGAAATGTCTGAGACCCAACGGTTCGGCATGTTGTTTGTAGCCAAGTCACCTCGAAATCAGTGGAGCTTGCGAGCCCTGCTAGCGACCACGCATATTCCGCTCAAAGATGTTTCACAGGCGCTGACACCTGAACTGATGACCTTAAAGCTAGAGCTTTTGATTGAGTGCTTACAGCGGGACTTTGGCCTGAGTGAAGCGAAGATTGCGATCGCAGGTCTTAATCCTCACAGCGGCGAACAGGGTCAGCTAGGAAGAGAAGAACAAGACTGGCTTATTCCCTGGATGCAAGCGCAGCAGCAGCGATTTACTCATATTCAGCTAGAAGGCCCTGTTCCACCAGACACCCTTTGGATACAGCCGGCTCAGGCTTGGCATAGCGATCTACGCCCAGACAAAAGAGCGGCCCATGATGGCTATCTGGCGCTCTATCATGACCAGGGGTTGATTCCAGTAAAGCTCTTAGCCTTTGATTTGGCAGTAAATACCACTATTGGGCTGCCGTTCATCCGCACATCGCCCGACCATGGCACCGCTTTTAATATTGCGGGGAAAGGAACTGCCAGGTCTCAAAGTACGGAAGCTGCATTAGAGCTAGCGATAGAGTTGACGGCTCAAAGACGCCTGCAGTCGTACGCTGACGACAAAAAGGGCACAGCAAACCCAGTAAAGAGCACAGCAAATTGTTAGAAACGAGCTGAGCTAAAACAAGCTGAGCTGGTCTGGTGGTAGCACGAGCTGTGCCCAGGGCAGGGGGGGTACTGACACATCTGCCGCTTCTAGCTGCTCTTGAAAATAGCGAACAATTCCTGGGGATTCTATCTCCATCGGGCAGTGAACAAAAAAGTAAACCTGTTTCTCTGCAGCTAGCCACTGAGCCACTTGCGGCACCCATTGAGCCAGATGGTCTTGATTGCGATCGAGCTGAGGGTGACTAATATAGCGAACAATCGCAAAGTCAGCAGTTATCTGTGGCCGCAAAGGCACGTTCGGCTTACGCCGGTTAGAGTGTATCTGTGGGTCCAGATCGCCCACGGTTTGGGGGTACATCATTCGACTATCTAGCAGCACACGCCCAACGCCCAACTGGGTAAGTAGCGCCGTCAGTCGCTTAGCCGGAAGCGATTTGAACCAGTCAAGATGGCGCACCTCTACAGCAATTGGTGCAGATTGCCGCGGCCAGGCTTCTAGAAAGGTCGCCAAGTCGTCGAAGGTAGCAGGACTATACCTTGGCGGTAGCTGAATCATGATGGGTCCAAGGCGATCGCCTAGCCCTTGCATCAGCTCAACAAAAGCCAGTGCCGCCGTTAGGTGCGCCATTAGCGGCCCCTCATGTGTCACCGTGCGAGGCAGCTTTGGGCAAAACCGAAAATCAGGTGGCGTTTGCGACACCCATCGCTGCACCATCGCTGGCGATGGCACTGAATAAAAGGTTGTGTTACCTTCTACCGCTAGCAGACGCTCACTGTAGAGCCGTAGAAAATTTGTCGGCTGGCTTTTTTCTGGGTAAAAGCTGCCTACCCAGTCTTTAAAGGCCCAGACCGCACAGCCAATCCGAAAATTGAGCATAGGAAAAAACAGACATTGAAGGGCAGTCTACCGCTTCCTAGCGACTCTTTCCTCAGCAGCATATCAGAATCAAAAGTGGGGTTCTTTATATAGTAGAGCTCTACTTCTTCACGACCCCGAGCGCTTGTTCTACTAGCGCCTAGACAATGATCTTTCCTCTTATTCGTCCCGACTGGCAAATTTCAGAACATCAGGCTACCTCAGAAGATATCTTTTTCAACCGTAAAAAATCTAGGAGGCGCTTCCTTAAGACGGCTGTAGGTGCAGGACTTGGGTTAGGAGGCGCGATCGCACTCAACGGCTGCCGCCCGTCACTCAAAGCATCTGATCGAGCAGAGTTTGAGGCCACACTAGGTCGTCAGCTTCCTGATATCAATACCAACCCAGCCTTTACAACATCAGTAGAAAGCAGTCCGATTACCGAGCAGCAGTACGCTAGCAGATTCAACAACTTCTACGAGTTCGGTGGCACTAAAGATATTTGGAAACAGGCTCAGGCTCTGCCGTCTGAAGACTGGAAACTGACCGTTAGCGGACTAGTGAACCAGCCTAAAACCTACGATGCGGACGATTTGCTCAACGTTTTTCCATTAGAAGAACGGATTTATCGATTTCGCTGTGTAGAAGCCTGGGCGATGGTCATTCCGTGGTTAGGATTTCCTATGCATAAGCTCATCGAAGCCGTAGATCCACGTCCCGAAGCCAAATTTGTCCGGTTTGAGTCATACTTCGACCCAGCTGTTACGCCAGGCCCTAGCGTGTCCTTTTCTAGCCTGCCTTGGCCTTACCAAGAAGGGTTAACTATTGAGGAAATGGCTAACGAGCTGGCCTTTTTTGCGGTGGGCGTTTACGGGCGCACGTTACCCAAACAGCACGGTGCACCTATTCGAATGGTGACACCCTGGAAGTATGGTTTCAAAGGGGCTAAATCTATCGTCAAGATAGAGTTTGTTGCCGAGCAACCCGCGACCTACTGGAACACAATTTCACCTAATGAGTATGGCTTTGAGGCCAATGTGGACCCTCGGGTATCCCACCCTAGATGGTCGCAGGCCCAAGAGAGACTGATGGGCGCAGGTAATGACTGGGACTGGAAGAAACAGCCGACGCTGCTCTACAACGGTTACGGTGAATACGTCGCCAAACTGTATAGCTGATATATAGCTAACGTAAGCTGAAGCTTCTCTTTATCGAAGAACCCAATATCGCAGGCACACTCAATGCACGAGCACATCGCCACCCCTCACTATCCAGCAGTGGTATGGGCCTTTACCTATCGTGGAATGCAGATAGAAATCACCACAACCCATCATCACGATCGGCAGATCTATTCTGCCTGGGTGACCTATACAACAGGTAGCGCAGTAGCCGTGCCTCGCGCAGATAGTCGAGAAATAGCGATCGCACAGGCCAAGAAATGGATTCACAGCCACTTTAGCTGGTCTGACGACTAACAAAAAAGTGGATACGAAAAACTACGGATACGCCTTGGAAAAACATCTACTTTTTTTGATGCGTTCCCGTAAATCCATGCAACTACTCAGAAAGATAGGCTACACGCCGGGAATATTAGAACCACGCAACTCAGCAACCTTGCTTACCGAGGTTTGCTGAGTTGCGTGGTTCTGATAGTTCAAAGGCAAGCCATGACCTCCCAAACTTCTGCACCGACCGCTCTACCTGAGACGCTGCTCCAACGAATACGTCTATGGTTGACCGGTTCAAATCGTAACGCCGTTACCTGCAAAAACTTACGCCAGCAGCCTCAAGCAGTCGAGGTACGGGTTGTTTCGCCATTTTTACCACCGACAGTCTTTATTGACTATGCCGCTGAAGGTGACGAGCCCGCAGACCTAGCGCTCACTGAGCTTATTCCGGATGGATTGCGATCGCTTAACCTGCCACACTGCCGCGCTCAGGCAAGTGAAACCCTAATAGACAATACCTGCGCGCTTGCCATACGCCTACCTGTGGAACCAGAAACAGAAGAAGACATCGCCGCAGCCGAGCTAGCTGAACTCATTCCGCTTGAGCTTAGTAACCTTGACAGAACCTTTGGGCAACTAACTAAACAAGCCGATAGCAGCCCCTTACCAAACCTAGAGAACTTGAAGAGGACACAAAAAGGTGCTTGTCTAGATTCAAATGAGAAGATAGTTTGCGGCCCTAAAACACAAAAATCTAGAACACAAAAATCTAAAGCGCAGTCACAAGAGCGTTTATACGCCAGCTAAAGGCTTGCTAAAACTGTCTTAGAAATCTCAGATCGCTGCTGTAGAGTCGCCGAATGTCGTCAATTTTGCTCTGGACCATGGCCAAACGCTCTACACCGAGCCCAGCCGCAAACCCTGAGTAGACTTCCGGGTCACAGCCTACCGCTTTGAGCACATTCGGATCTATCATGCCGCAGCCCATTACCTCTAACCACTGTCCCTGCCAGCGCACGTCTACTTCTGCTGAAGGCTCTGTGAAGGGAAAGTAGCTAGGACGGAAGCGTACTTCAATCTCGCCAAATAGCGCTTCCAAGAATAGCTGTACCGTACCACGTAGATCGGTGAACGTAATGTCCGTGTCGACAGCAAAAAATTCTATTTGATGGAAGACAGCCGCGTGAGTGGCATCGACTGTATCACGTCGATAGCAGCGACCAGAGGCCAGCACTCGCATTGGCGGCTGGTTATTTTCCATGTAGCGAATTTGGGTGTTAGAGGTGTGGGTCCGCATGAGCTGACCACCCGGTAGATACAGCGTATCTTGCATATCGCGAGCAGGGTGATCGGGTAAAAAGTTTAGGGCTTCGAAGTTGTAATAGTCGCTTTCAATTTCTTGGCTTTGGGCCACGGTGTATCCCAGGCCGACAAAGATATCCGTGATCTGGTCAATGATGCTATTGATGGGGTGGATTCGGCCCTGCGGCTGATAAACCCCTGGCATGGTTACATCTATTGTTTCGGATTCTAGCTGCGCTCTAATTTGGGTAGATTGCAAATCGCTTTTGCGCTGCTCGATTTGAGACTGCAGCGCAGTTTTAGCTTCGTTGGCTAGCTTCCCAACCTTTGGCCGCTCTTCTGCAGACAGCTTTCCCATACCGCCTAAGACCTTAGGCAGATCGCCTTTTTTGCCAAGGTATTTGACCCGAACCTTGTCTAGGTCGTCTAGGCCCATAGCAGCGTTAATATCGTCGGTTGCCTTTTTTCGAACGGCACTTAGCTGAGACTCAATTTCGGATGATGACATGTCGCTTATGGCTTTTGAGAACAAGAGCAGCAGAACGGGAACAGCAGAACGAGAGGAAGAAAGCGGGAGTAGAGTAGTAAGAACTAGCTGAACTGCTAGAAGCTTGGGTAAAAGCTCGGAACGACCCTAGAAAAGACTTCAGGAGGTCGGCAAATTAGTCTATGGTAACCTGCCAGTGAGGTCTAGGTACTGTAGCCCTTTGAATTTCCAGATTTGTTTGACGCACTCTCAGCACAGCAACAGACACCTAAAGGCGTACTTAATTCGATGAATATATTGGTAAGTAATGACGATGGTATTTTTGCGTTAGGCATTCGGGCTCTGGCAAATGCGATCGCAGGTGCCGGACATACTGTAACTGTGGTTTGTCCAGACAGGGAGCGTTCTGCTACTGGGCACGGGCTGACCCTACATAGACCGCTCAGGGTCAATCAGGTAGAAGAAGTTTTTGATTCGGCAGTAGCCGCTTGGGCTTGCTCTGGCACACCATCCGACTGCGTGAAGCTTGCGCTTGATGCCATTTTGCCAAACCCACCTGATTTTGTGGTGTCCGGAATTAACCACGGGGCTAATTTAGGGACTGATGTGCTCTATTCGGGCACGGTATCGGCAGCAATGGAAGGCGTACTAGAGGGCATACCAGCGATCGCAATTAGCCTGACGAGTTTTGTGAAAAAAGACTTTCAGCCAGCCGCTGATTTTGCGCTCAAGCTATTGACTCAGCTAGAGAAATATCCACTATCAATGCCTGTTTTGTTGAATGTCAATGTCCCTCCAGTAGAGGCTAGCGAAATTCAACCGCCTGTCGTGACTCGGCAGGGGGTTAGGCGGTATTTCGACCAGTTTGAAAAGCGCGTAGACCCCAGAGGAAAAACATACTACTGGCTAGCAGGCGAAGTCATGGAAGAAGGCGACATCGAAATCTTATCTTCATCCGACACGCCGCCGACTGAGCTAGAAAAGCAGATTGTGGCAGTTGGCAGTCAGTTTATGACCGACGTGCAGGCTATCAAAAGAAACCACATCACTATCACCCCTCTACAGTCTGACCTAGCAGCTTACACAGCGCTTGAATTTATACATAACTGGCAGGCTAAAAACTTACAGGTTACCTGATAGTAAACACGCCTTTTTGATGATTCTAGTCACCAATCTAACAATCGTGAGACAGTATTTTTACTGATAGAAGCTGCTATAGACTGTCTATAGAAATCAAATCAATTCGATAATCGAGACCTCTTCATTAGCCTTGGGCATTCTGCAAGCAGGTACTTCTTTTGTTTGTTTTTATTTGTTTGTTTTTATATGTAGCGCGTATGGCTTTCTTCGCGGATGGAAAAAGCATAGCGCTGTAAAGATAGACGGTTATTCCGCTAACATCACTCCACGTAAGGCTCATGTCAGATCAGCGCGATCAGTTTTCGATATGCTTTTGGGGCGTCCGGGGAAGTGTGGCTTGCCCAGGGTCGACGACCGTTCAATACGGTGGCAATACGGCGTGCATTGAGATGAATGTAGGCGGAGAGCGGCTGATCTTTGATGGTGGCACGGGCCTACGAAACTTAGGACAAAAGATGCTAGACGAGATGCCTGTAAAAGCCAATATGTTTTTCACACATTCGCATTGGGATCATATTCAGGGCTTTCCGTTTTTTGTTCCTGCGTTCGTACCAGGTAATCAGTTCAAAATCCACGGGGCGATCGCACCCAACGGCTCCACGATTGAACAGCGCCTCAATGACCAAATGCTGCACCCGAACTTCCCCGTACCGCTACAGATCATGGGTGCGACGCTAGAATTTTGCGATATCGAAGTTGGCGAAGTTGTCAGAATTGGCAACGTTGAGATTAGCAATGCCATGCTCAACCATCCTGGAGAAGCAATTGGCTACCGCGTTAGCTACCGTGGCCACGCCATTGCCTATATAAGCGATACAGAGCATTTCCCGAATCGACTAGATCAGAATGTCTTGGCCTTAGCTAAAGACGCAGACGCGATGATCTACGACTGTACGTATACAGATGATGAATACTACGACGCGAAGTCTAGCAAAATTGGGTGGGGTCACTCCACTTGGCAGGAGGCGGTCAAGCTCGCCAAGGCCGCCAAGGTGAAGCAGCTAGTTATTTTTCATCACGATCCAACTCACACCGATGAGTTTATGGACGACATTGCACGCCAAACCTCTCTTGTCCTCCCTAGTAGCATCGTGGCAAAAGAAGGAATGGTTCTAGAGCTGCTCACCGAAGGAGAAGCTAGCACACCCTTCAGCAAATCAGCGGTAGCGGCTGTCATCTAGTCTGTGATTTCGTTTCGGCAGGTTTCGTCTGTACAGGCTTTGTCTTAACGATGTCTAGTCTCAACGAGCTGACGCATTAGCACTTGACGACAGGCGCATTAGCACTTGATGACAATAGGAGATTGGAACAGTCAATCGCACAACGCGGACCCTTGCTCTACTAGCCTTTGTGCTACCAGCAGCTTTTCCCAACGGTAAGGGTCTATCTATGTGTCAGAATGTAAAGCGTGTGGATTACTTCTTCTCTTCAGGTGGCCAAAGGCCCCACGAATATAGCGCTAGGCAACTTTGACGGCGTACATTTGGGCCACCAGCAGGTGATGGCTCAGGTTTTGCACGATTCGCTTACAGCGGCGTCTACCCCAAATGAGTTAAGTAGCCAGGCTGTTGCAGCCCTTCACGACGGCACCCTCTCCGCCGGCTATAGCCAGCTCATTAGCGAAGGCCTAATGATGGACAGTCCGAACGTCAAGGATCCGGCTGAGCGTGCTCAGCTAGCGACATCGCCTAATCGCAAGCTGGCGCCAACCGGCACTTATTCAACAGTGGTTACCTTTTCACCGCATCCACACGAATACTTTTCAGGTATTTCTCGACCGCTGCTAACACCTATCGCGGAAAAGACCTGGCAGTTAGCTCGGCTCGGCATCGATCAGCTGGTCATGCTGCCGTTTGATCGAGCGTTAGCAGAGCTAAGCCCAGCGGACTTTGTAACAAAGGTTTTGATTGAGAAACTGGAGGCTCAAAAGATCAGCGTGGGCAGCGACTTTCACTTTGGTAAAGGGCGCAGCGGCAACGCTCAAAAGCTAACAGATATCGCAGCCGCGCAAGGAATACCCGTAATTCAAGTGCCTTTGAAGTACGAGCAGGGCGATCGCATTAGTAGCTCCCGTATCCGAGAAGCTCTTAGCTCAGGTCAGCCCGAGGTTGCGGCGCGGCTGCTTGGCCGTCCCTATATTTTGACAGGACGCGTAGTCAAAGGTCAGCAGCTAGGTCGAACTATCGGCTTTCCAACCGCCAATCTGCAGGTTCCAAAAAATAAGTATCTGCCCCATACCGGCGTTTACGGTATCCGCGTGTATGGAGCGGAGGCGGAAGCTTTGCAAGGTGTAATGAATATTGGCAATCGACCTACGGTGCAGGGCCAACAACTCAGCGTTGAAGTTCATATCTTGGACTGGGCAGGCGACTTGTACCAGAGGATGCTAACCGTAAGCCTAGATAGATTTATTCGTCCTGAGAGAAAGTTTGACTCGCTCGATCAGCTAAAGACTCAGATTGCACTTGACTGTCGGCAGGCAAAAGCACTAGAGAGCTGACCGTGGATGAGTCTTTCAACGCTCTAAAAGAAAGACTACGAAAGACTACATAAAGCAAAGGCTCTACACAGTCAGCTCGATAACGAAACAAAGCTCGTAAAGAACTAACATCAGCGCTTTCTGCTTGTCTGCATAGCTTTGCTTCCCTCTTTTATCAAAGCTTAACTTGCCTTCACCAGGGCTTAATCTGTCGGCGGTATTCTCTGCTGGAAGAGTTTTGTTTTGCAACGGTAAGGAAATCGATCGACATCATATGAGTTTAAAACGACGACACTTTTTGCAATTCTTAGGAGCTGCGGTAGGGACTTCTGCTGTTAACGCACTAAGACCGGGAACTGACCGAGCTGCTAATGCAGCTAATATCACCGCACAGAGCTCTGACGTAGGGAATACGCTTCTTGCGCAGACAGAGACTTTCACTCCAATTAAAGGGCCTATGCCCTATAGCGCGGTTGGCATCAGTCCAGAAGAACAGCTACTCGCTTACGCAGAATATGCCGTTCAAGATGACATTGTGCTCCCTGAGGGCTTTACTTACGACGTGATCGCAGCTTGGGGGGACCCGGTGGGCGATAGCCACTTCGGTTACAACAATGATTATCTGTCATTCATTTCGACTGGCCCAGATGAGGGCTACCTTACAATCAACTTTGAGTACATCAGCAGCGACACCTGGATACAAACTTACGAGACGATCTTAGGGAAGACATTACCTTTTGCAGAAGTCATCGGCGCTCTGGAAAAGACGGAAGGCGGAATCGATGCGTTCTCTCTGCCCGATGGTGATTCGCTCAAGACAATGATCGCTGATATCTCTAAAGAAGCGCTGCGCGAGCAGGGAATGGGCGTCATTGCGATTAGCCGAGGTGCGGACGGCCAATGGATGCGATCGCCTAGCGAGCATGACCGTCGCATCTCTGGTATCTCTGGCCTAGAAGATGGCCGCTATCTTAAGGCTTCGGGTCCTGCGACTGCTATTTTTAGCAAAACTAAGGTGATCGGCTACACCGACGGGCTCGGCAGCCAAATTATTGGCACCTTTGGCAACTGCGCCGGAGGCACTACGCCGTGGGGTACGGTACTTAGCGCCGAAGAAAACGTTCAAGCTCAGGTGCCTGAAGGCGTCAACAGCGATGGCTCTTCACTGTCGCCAAGCACGACCGCTTTTGATGACAGCTTGGATGGACAGGGCAATGTACTGGGCTTAGCCGGTAATAAGTACGGCTGGATCGTGGAAGTTGATCCGAGTAATCCGGAAGACTATGGAACCAAGCACACCTGGTTAGGCCGATATCGTCACGAGGCGGTTGGAATTCGAGTCGAGGCTGATAAGCAGCTGGCGTTTTACTCAGGATGCGATCGCAGAGGCGGCCACGTCTACAAATTTGTTAGCACCGATAGCGTCAGCGACCCCTCTGACAAATCAAACTCTCAACTACTGACAGACGGCATGCTCTACGCTGCTAAATTCAATCCTGATGGGACCGGTAGCTGGATTCCGCTAATGCCAGATACCCCAGTCAACCCGGTATTGCCTAGCAGTGTGGTGGGCAGCATGGTAACTTTGCCCAAGCGTCCAGAAGGCGGATTCGAAAAAGTCGAGGACGATGCTGCTATTGCTGGCTTTAAAGCGCAATTTGCTACGCTGGGCGACCTTTACGAGGGCAGTGAGCTAGAAAAACAAGGTGCGATTTTAGTAGACGCTCATTTTGCCGCCAATGCTGCGGGAGCTACGGCTGCGGCTCGCCCTGAAGATACGGACGTCAATCAAGATGGCACACTATTTATTGCCTTTACCTCGGGCAACCCCGGTGGCGATGGTGGGCCAGATGCAGAAATTTTTGTTGGCCCTAGTGGCGAAGCCAGCTACGAAGAGGGCTGGGTAATGAAGGTAATCGAGACAGGGAACGAACCGGCAGCTATGACGTTTACCTGGGAGATGATTGCAGCAGGTGGAGAGCCAGCAGAAGGGGGTCTTGGCTTTGCCAACCCAGACAATTTAGAGTTCGATGCCCAGGGAGACTTGTGGATTGTGACAGACATGTCTACTAGCACCCACAATAACCCTACACCAGCAAGACTAAGTGATTCTGGCGATACGCTTACAGGCAAGGATTTGTTAGGTCTGTATGGCAACAACTCACTATGGAAAATCTCACTCTCAGGCGACCAAGCGGGTAAGGCCAAAATGTTTGCTTATGGTCCAATGGAATGCGAACTGACAGGACCTTTCTTCACCGCGGATAACACAACGCTATTCCTGGCCGCGCAGCATCCTGGGGAACGCAACGGGACAAGAGTAGACATGGCTACCGAGCTGCGTGATTTTTCCTTGAAAACGACGATGGGTGAGAGCTTCGTACAAAAGCGGGAGGTTCCGCTCGGGTCAAATTGGCCTGCACGAACTGAGAACGCCCCGCCGAAGCCGGCTGTAGTAGCTGTGCGTAAGGTCGATGGGGGTGCGATCACATAAGCAACACGCCTTTAACAAAGTACCCTTAACAAAGCGGCTTCTCTTAAAAGAGGCCGCTTACGCTCAATCTTCAAAACCACGGGACCACGATACGCAGATTCACAGTACGCAGGCTATGATATGGAGCGATTCTGCCACTCGTCCAATTGCCATCTGCCCCGTTGCCACCCGTAGCTATGTCCCTGTCTTCTATCCTCTGGCAAGCCAATGAAAGCCTAGCCGGTGCATCTTTACAAAGCCCGTTTGTTCAAGGTATTCGCGACGGTTCCTTACCCAAAGAGAAGTTTGCTTACTACGTTGGCCAAGACGCCTTCTTCCTAGAAGCATTCGCTCGTGCCTACAGTATTGCTGCGGCAAAAGCGCCAGATTGGGAAAGCTTTCAAATCTTTCATGCACTAGCCGATGGCGTCCTTCAGGAATTAAACCTACACCAAGGCTATGCCGAATCTTGGGACGTAGATATCAGAACCGTAGAACCTAGCAGCACAACCCGGCAATACACGGATTTTCTACTGGCGACGTCTTGGAGCCAACCAGTGGGAATCACCGCCGTCGCTATGTCACCCTGCATGCGGCTATACGCTTACCTTGGCAAAGAACTAGCAAAAGGCGGCATTCCATCTCACCGATACCGGGATTGGATTGCCACCTACAGCAGTGATGAATTTGAGCCCCTGACTCAGCAGCTTGAAACGCTCGTTGATCAGTTTTCTACTGATACTGTTATCACGCGCTCCACTTATAAATACGCTATGGCTTGCGAACGAGACTTCTTTCAAGCAGCGTGGGAGACATAGGCTCTCACTTCAGTGAATGCAGCCTTCAACGGGTGCAGTCTTCAATGGGGGTGCAGCTACTCTTCTACATACATCTCAGGTTCTATCGCGAAGTTATTGAGACGGCCAGAATCATCTATCACGTAGCCGTCCGTCGTTTTTAGGTCGCTATCAGCTTCACTTGCTTTGGCAGCTTCAATATCTTTGAGATCTTCTTCTGGTGTTCCACCTGGAAAACTTTTTGTTCCTTCGGGTTGAACAGCATCACCTACCGGCTGAGAGACCTGAACCGCCCACTGATCGCCAGCGGCACCTTTACCAGGTTCAGCACCCAACTTAATATCTTCGTTTGGTTCGGTTGTCATGACTTAATTCCTTTTGCTTATTGATGACAAAATCAACTGTAAGACTTAGTACTTGACGGACGATTCCACCGTCAGGTGAGTATACGCTCTCTCTAGAGAGCGATATTAGTCAAAATAGAGACTAACTAGCTACAGGCCTCTGTAATTCAACTTCATAGCCTTATGCTGATATCAAGGCTTTGATTCTCTAGCGCATGTGACTGCGGTGCGGAAGAAGATGTTAGCGTAGCTTTCAGGCAAGGAGATTAAGAGCTGATAATAGGGACTGATAAATTGCTCTTCCAAACACAGAAGACTCTGGGGGGACTCTGGCGATGGCTTGGTTCGTCAAAATAGAAAAAGGTATCGTTGACAAACCCCGGTTCGACCAGTTTGTGAGCGCTCATGTCGCTTATGTCGAGCAGCTAGTTGAGAGAGGACACCAGGCGCGAACGGGATATTGGGCCCAAAGAGGCGGCGGTATGTTAGTTTTTACAGCCAAGTCTATGACCGAAGCGAAAGCCATCGTAGAAGCTGACCCGCTGATTTCTAATGACTGCGTTGTCTACGAGCTTCATGAGTGGTGCATAGTCGCAGGATAAAATCAACCCCTAGAGCAAGCCACAGCTCTATTTAGTACCTTTTAGAGCTTGATACTTTCCAAAGCGTTCTAACTCTTCGTTATTATGGCCAAAGCAACCCAAACTAAATCGGCAACAAAGACCGGCGGCATTAAAATCGTGGCGGACAATCGTCAGGCCCGCTACCAATACGAGATCCTCGAAACTTACGAAGCGGGTATTGCCCTCACAGGCACGGAAGTAAAGTCTATTCGCGAGGGAAAAGTTAACCTGCGTGACGGCTTTGCCAACGTCAAGCGAGGAGAGGTTTGGCTGCATAACGTACATATTTCTCCGCACAGCATGACGAATCTTGCGTACAACCACGAACCGAGGCGAATTCGCAAGCTGTTGCTTCATAGGCAAGAAATTCGCAAGCTGATTGGCCAGGTAGAGCAGAAGGGACTAACGCTGGTGCCTCTAAAGATGTACCTGAAAGGCGGGCGCGTGAAAGTAAGCTTCGGCTTAGGACGTGGTAAAAAGCTGCATGATAAGCGCGACAGTTTGAAGAAAAAGCAGGATAACAGAGAGATGGCGAGGGCAATGAAGACGGCTAATCAATAGCGGCAGATTGGTGGCAGCTTGACGGCGGTGTTCGAATAATGACGTTTAGCGTAGCAGTGTCTAGACAGACGGACCGGTTAAACTTCACGCGTTGCTCGGTCGATAGTATCTACAACCTGGTTGTATATGGTTTCTGCTTCTTCGGCTGTATTACCAATGCAGGTGAGCCCAAGTTTGCCGTGCTCACTTAAGCATCCCATCAGGTGAAAAACGGCACCTACGCCATCGATCGAGCTGAAGTGCAGTTGCTCTCCTACAATGATATCCATCAGATCGTTTGGTAGCAGACCCTGGTAGGTATCTTTTTGTAGGTTATCAGAGGCTTGGTAGTATTTGGCCTGACCGTTTTTGGTGTAAAATTTGCCGTCTTCTATGCGGTAAGTGCCGTTTGTCAGCAGCTTGAGTGCCATAAAAGGATGGGTCGTTCCCCCTTTGCGCAGGTTGATCTCAATTGCCTGCAAATCCCAGGGTTGTGCTAGGTTATCAGGCTGACGCACGGCGATGAAATCAACGCTGTAGCGCTCTAGGGCACCTTTGGCGGCTAGATTTTCGCCTACTTTCCGACCCATTTCTTGCAGTGCTAGCCGATAGGCATCGGCAGCAGGAAAGGTGCAGCCGAGAAATATTTGACCATCGGGTCCACCTAATACCTGATCGTGAGTAGATAGAATTTCGACATCGCCTTGAGGCGTGACGCGGCCCTGTACGCTGGGGGAGTATTTTTCTTCGCCTTCAATGAAAGCTTCTGCGATCGCGCCCAACTCTCCAATCTTCTGTGCAAACGACGTCCAGCTTTCAGTATCACACTGAAACCGTAGCTGAGAAAATGCCGCCTCAATTGCCGTTGCTCTCGCTCTGCGCTCTGCGCTATCAGGTGCCACATTGGCCAAAGTTGAGAGCGATAACAGAGCATTTCCTTCGCCCGAGAAGCCTTCATTCAGCTTGATGACAATTCGCTGTAGATCTGGCTGTCGCTCCCATAGCGCCGCTGTCAAATTCGCTAGCTCTGTTACATCATGCGTTAGCTCACTACCATCAGGTAAAGGGATACCACATTCTGCAAAGATCTGGCGACTGCCGCCTTTTGTGCCCCAGTAAAGCAAGTCTGGATCTAGCGCCAGCAGCGGCAACCCTAGCTTGAGCGCTAGCTCTTTCTCCCGTTCGGTAGAGTTGTAACAGGTCATGTAAGCCTCGTTAGGCTTTATTTTGTCTCTGATACGGCGAATCAAGCGTGGGCGGGCGAGGACTTTTTCGGTGAGTGGCCGCAGCGAAGAATCATACGTTGAAAACAGATCTAGGCGATCGCGCGCATGAGAACTGGGAATCCCAGGCAGCAGCTCTAGGTAGTAGTCAACAATACTTGGATGCAAAGGCTGAGAAGTGACATATATTAGCCGCGTTTCCGGGTTGCGCAGCCGGATTAGCGAAAACAGTAGCCGCTCCTCATAATGGTGCACCCCTTTTACTTTTTTCAGTTCCGCTTGATCCAAACTCAGAGAAGGCACTACCAGAATCTGCCGCGGACTGCGATCAAAATTATCAATTGATTGCCAGCGCTCTTTTAGCTGCCCTTGGAGATACTCAAACCTTTCATCTGCTGTTTGGGCATCATTCGTTTGGGCATCGTTCGTCTGAGCATCGGCCTGGGGACTAGCAGTAGACATCTGAGATGAGTTCATCTCAACTTGACTAATACGGGCTTCGGCAGTGGCCATAAAAACTCCCTCGTAAATCAAATAGAGCCTAATAGCATAGGGCAATTATCTTTCAAGCTTAATATGCTTCGACTCATTAGCCCTAAGCTGACAGGTTTGAACTAACAGTTTCTAAGCCAACACAGTTAACACAAGAGACAGCGTCAAGAAGAGATAGAAAAGCCGCTGTGATCGGTTGTGATCGCGGCGGCTTGTTTCACTTAGGAGAGCTAGAAATAAGAAAGTCTTAAAAACAGAACTATAGCTTTGTCTGCCCAATTCAAGCTACAGCTATGGGTCAGTCTGCAAACTTTGCTGAGGCTGCAAGTAGGCAATCATTTGCTCTACCCCGCGCTGAATTCTACGAGTAACCGTCATAGGGCTAACCCCGATACGCTCAGCTACTTCCTTGCGCGAAAGACCTTTGAAAAAGACAAAATCAATTGCCGAGCGAGTCTTTTCTTCTAACTGGTTCATCGCCCGCTGAATCTGCTGACGGTCTTCCTCTAACCCTTGCAAGAGCTGATAATGAATGTCTGGCAGCGTATCGCCCAAAGTGATGCTCGAATCGATTTGATGACAAACGGTAGCATCTAGACTTAGAGGCATACGGTTCTTATTCGCAAGCTTGACCTGGCGCCACTCTTGAACAGATACTGACAGCGCTTCAGCCATTTCGATATCAGAAGGCTGGCGACCATACTGACGGATCAGCTCGGCCTGACGTTTTTGCCCTTCTTTTTGTAGATCTTGCCAGCGACGGGGAATCTTGACTGTGGTGCCGCGATCGCGTAAAAAATGCAGCATCTCCCCTCGAATATAAGGCACCGCGAAAGAACTAAACGCGCAGCCCTGACCGGGGTCGAATCGTTCAATAGAACGGATTAGCCCGATATAGCCAATCTGTTCAAGATCCTCATAGGGCTCAGCACATTGGTGGCTGACCCGATGAGCAATCTTACGAACCAGTCCGGCATTAAGTCGAACCAACTGATTGCGAATTTTAACTGAACGATCCACCTTGTATTGCATGAGTAACTCCATGCCGCGGGACCGGAGCTGCGCCGATTTAGATTTAGAAGAAGTCATATTTAATGCAGCGGTAACTGCGTCGAAGCGGTGTTGCGTGAATTAAATTCATTCTCGGGAAGAGACCCTTTTGTCACCATCGTTGAAATACGGTAGTCATTTAAAACACACTTCAAACACTTAGGCAGATACACGCATAGCAGTTAAACTTTGGACTATTTGTCAATACTGTTAAAGCTAGGCGAGAAGAGCCTCAGAGGCCTTGATAACCGTAGTTATACGACTAGCGAACATTGCTTTACCTTCAGCTTTTAATTCATTAGCACTTCCCAAAACAGAGAGAAACGCTCATCTTCATCACCTAGTTTTTACGGAGGCCAGCTAGTTTTTTCCTACTCGTTTATTGCAGTGCTTTCCGATAGCTACCTCCTCAGTAAAACTAAAACAAACGCAAGAAATCACCCAGGACAAAAAACAGGACAAAAAATGTCTAGGACTTGAAGAAAGCACTTAGAGAAAGCCAAAAAGAACCTGCGCAAAGGTCGATAGAAAAGACATATAGCCGTCCTACGTGATTTGTGAAAAAGAGCCGTACATATTCATTTTAGGGAAGTCGAATAGGGCTAAGTCGAGGAACTGCTCGAATAGAAACTTGATGCCTTTGAATGACGGTTGTAGTCCGGCTAGCCGTCGCATCCCGTTCTTGGCTTGTAGCCATACGTCTTCAATCGGGTTCTGTCTCGGGTCGTTAGGCGCGAACTGAACGCAGTGAATCGGCCACTGCTCCTCCGCTAAGCCTGCGTTCACCTCGGCGAGAAAGTCACGGATCTCATGCGAGCGATGATAGCTCGCGCCATCCCACAGCAGCAGCAATCTCTGTTGTGGAAACTGGGCTTGTAAGAACTTGAGATAAGCCAACGTATTGGTTGTGTTGCCCGCATCATACGCTTCAATCAGCACGCGCTTGCTCAGTAGGTCTAACGCACCGTAGTAGGTCTGTCGTTCGCGTTCGTTCACCATTGGTACGTTCACTCGCTGACCTCGGGTGCCCCAAACATAGCCTTCTAGGTCACCGGCCATCAGGTGACATTCGTCCATGAACAACACGCGCAGTTGTCCGCACGCTATGTCAGCTTGGTAGCGTACCAAGAGGCGTTGGATGTCGGCTTTTTTGCCGCCACCGCCTCAGCATCGCCCTTCGGGTTTACCTTGCTGGTCTTCTTCCAACTGATGCCTGCCGCGTCAAACAAATCGTAGTAGCTTTGTTTGGACGCATAAGTGACATCGTACTCAGCCGCTAGATGGTATTCCAGCTCACCGAGCGTCCAGATACTTTTCTGCTTTAGCCATGTCAGCACGGATGCTTTTTCATCCGGCGTTAAGTAGCCCTTACTGCCTTTATGTTTGGGTTCAAAGCCTGGAAGTCCCCCGGCCTCGTACAGTTGCTTCCACTCGTGTATCGCCCCAAGCGAGACGTCGAGAATACTCACGACTGATTCATAGCTGTGCCCTTGATAGAGCAGCTTGACCGCCAGCGCTTTCTTCACCTGACGACTGTCTCTTTGCTGGCGGATAAAGCCTTTGAGTGCTTCTACTTGAGCCGACTTATCAACCGCAACAGACTGACCCATAGCATCTCGACTCATGAACGAAAGTCTGTTGATCCTAGCTCGAAAATCGAGCGCACAGCTAGTCCATTTAGGGACTTATTCTTTTCACTTATGATGGCGGACGGCTATAGAGGAAATCCGTAATCGCAAACCCTCAAAGAATTCAGTACACTCTTAAATATAAAATTTACGCGAGTAGCTACTTTCTATGAGCAACACCAGTAACTTTAGGCAGGCCATCTCAGATGCCAAAGGGCAGGCACTTGTCGGTCCTAACGTCATCGCAAACGCCCTCCCTTATGTAGGGGGAGGTCTTATTCTCACGGCTTTAGGCACCTTTGGCGGGATTAACGTTCTTAGAACTAACCCCGGCATATTCATGCCGACCTTCTTCGCCGCAATCGTGGCACAAATTGCTCTTTTCTTTATCGCCCAAAACGTAGCGAAAAAAGGCAACAACGCAGTCGCGCTGCCGCTACTAGCAACCTACGGATTGCTGACAGGCTATACACTCAGCGGTATAGTGTCCGTTGCTTTGCAAAGTAGCGGTGTTGGGATTCAAGGCGTTGGCTTTGCAGCGCTTGCCTGCGGACTGACCTTCATCGCTGCTCGTCCTATCGGCTCAAACCTCTCTGATGAGGACGGTATGGCACTAACGAAGACAGTTCAGCTTGGCATTATGGCCTTGGTTCTTGTTATTGTCGGCCAGCTTGTCCTTAGTTTCTTTGGGGTATACGCACCTAATTTTCTCGAGATTGCAATCTCTGCGATTGGTGTGCTTCTTTTCGTTGGCGCAGCGGTTGTAGACTTCTTCGTCTTGCCCCGTACATACACAGACGATCAGGCAATACCAGCCGCCCTTTCGATGTATCTGACATATATCAACTTGTTTGTGTTCATCCTCAGACTGTTGATTGCGATTAACGGCAGAGACTAAACTACGATAGCCGTTAAAAGGCACCCCTCCTTTTAGACAATGGTTCGAACAAGTAATTCGAGCAATGGTCTAGCCGGTTTAGAGAGAGGGGTGCCTTATCAAAGCATCAACTTGCCTATGTTTGACACTGTTACGCTTAAACAAGAGATAGAAGCGATCTCAGAGCGCCTGGGCAAAGCTCAGGAGTATCTTTGACGTTCCGGCACTCAATGCCAAAATTCAGGACATAGAGCAACTGTCCGCACAGCCTGATTTTTGGGACAACCCAGAAAACGCTCAAAAGCATCTACAAGAATTAAACGATTACAAATCTAATCTTTCTCAGGTAGAGGGCTGGAAAACAGGTCTAGAAGACGCTAGCGCAGTCCTAGAGCTTTTAGAGATAGAGCAAGACGAGTCTTTGCTAAATGAAGCAGAAGCAACTATCAATCAGCTCAAGCGTGAACTTGATCAGTGGGAGCTACAGCAGCTACTCTCTGGTCCTTACGATAAAAAAGGGGCTGTTTTATCGATAGATGCAGGCGCAGGTGGAACCGATGCTCAAGATTGGGCCGAAATGCTGCTGCGAATGTACACTCGCTGGAGCGAGCAAAATGGCTATCGCTTCACCCTAATTGAAAAGTCTGATGGGAGCGAGGCAGGGCTAAAGTCGGCCACCGTGGAAATTGAGGGGCGCTATGCCTATGGCTATTTGAAGGGTGAAAAAGGAACGCATCGGCTGGTGAGAATTTCGCCTTTTAATGCGAATGGGAAAAGGCAAACGAGCTTTGCTGGAATAGAGGTGATGCCGATTCTAGACGAAAAGGTAGAGTTAGACATTCCCGACAAAGACTTGGAGATTAAGACCTCACGCTCTGGTGGCGCAGGTGGCCAAAACGTGAACAAGGTTGAGACGGCGGTGCGAATTACGCACTTACCCACGGGCATTTCGGTGCGCTGTACACAAGAGCGATCGCAGCTACAGAACAAGGAAAAAGCAATGGCTCTACTCACCTCTAAACTACTGGTCATCGCCCAAGAGCAGCGTACTCAAGCGATCGCTGACATTCGAGGGGACATGGTAGAAGCCGCCTGGGGCAATCAAATTCGCAACTATGTTTTTCACCCATATCAAATGGTCAAAGATCTGCGCACCGAAGTAGAAACCACCGCCGTATCAGATGTGATGGATGGCGATTTAGAAGACTTTATTCAGGCCTACCTCAGAAAAGAGAATCAGCTACTTCAAGAGAGCACCGTCTAGAAGCTTTTGCAGAGTAAGCGTATTCTGCAAAAGCTTCGCTACATAAAGGCACCACTACCAAAAAGCGTCATTATAGAGAAGCGGCGTATCAGTAGAACGTCAGTTACAGCCTGCCTCTTTATCAAACGATCTGCTGATCGAGTGACTATCCTCAGAAGAACACACTAATCATGAGCCCTAATCCATCAGCAACTGCCACCGAGAGCCCTAACCCGTCAGCTTCCAAACCGTCTACATTAAGCGAACCTACGCCCAGCTTCATCAAGCTAGCCATGCGTAATATGGTCAAAAAAGGTGGAACGTCGCTCTATCATTTTTTTCTCTCCTTCGTCGGACTATTGGGCCTGTTCATTGGACTTGCTTACCTAACACGGTAGAGCTAGCACCTGTATGCCTATAGAAGTAGAAGCTTTCGTAGAAGGCAGCAACCTCCTGACTAAGGAGGCGAAAGCCAGTTCGTGTCAAGACTGGCTCTGTACTTGGCTAGATGCGCTAGACCCCAAGCTCTCTCCTATTGATGCTTACGAAGTGAGCCTACGCATAACCAACGACAGCGAAATTCAGCAGCTTAATACCGACTATCGGCAACAGGCTAAACCTACCGATGTGCTCTCCTTTGCAGCGTTGGAGACTGTTATTCCCGGTACAGAAGCGCTGTACCAACAGCAGCCCCTGTATTTGGGTGATATTATAATTTCAGTTGAAACCGCTTCCCGACAGGCTCGTAGCGCTCACCATTCGCTCACGAAAGAACTAGCCTGGCTCACTGCTCATGGGCTGCTGCATTTGTTGGGTTGGGATCATCCAGACGACGCTAGTCTCGAGCAAATGCTCAACAAGCAAGCCCAGCTACTCGATCTTGTAGACCTTTAAAGCTGCCTTTTAATAACTGCCTTTCAGACACCAACCTAGTAACGGCCCTTCTCTTCAATAGCCCAGCCCTCAGGAGAAACTGGCCCAATTGAAGCAGGTAATAGGTAATGTTGACATACAAATTAGGCAACATCGATCTGTCACTGATCTGTCAATCGACTGCATCTACTTAAGCACTCGTCACTTTTCCTGAGACGCCAACAGGCCCTATCTACATATGTTCTCCCGTGATAGCCAGTATTCCTCTGCCCGCGATAGAAAGCTTTCTGAACGCCATACATTTCCTGAGAACCCGCAGCCAACGCGTAAGGACCAGCTTCACGCTAAGATTTCTACTGACATAGCTTCAATAGAAACAGAGGCCGACGCTTCAGAGCGATCGCAATCTTGGGAAATTGCGCCCAACCTTTTTAGCAGCTTCAAATACGCATGGGCTGGTATTGCCTACGCCTTTCAGACCCAACGCAATTTCAGAGTTCATACTGGCGTTGGCACGATCGCCATCTTACTGTGTTGGGCTTTGGGCATTTCTCGCATTGAAGTAGCGGTGATCTGCCTAACGATTGGCGCAGTCTTAGTGATGGAAATTTTAAACACGGCGCTAGAATCGCTCGTTGATCTGACTGTTGGGCAGACGTATCATGAGCTAGCGAAAATTGCCAAAGACTGTGCGGCAGGTGCTGTGCTGATGGCGGCTATTGTCGCACTGCTGATTGCGGTTTTGATCTTCGCACCACCGCTTTGGACACTACTGTTAGCCTAGCTCGGTTAGGATTTACCCTCCAGTTTTTTTTCGAGACTTGCAAGCCTACTCACCAAATCCATGATTTTAGTAATCGATAACTACGATAGCTTTACCTATAACTTGGTGCAGTATCTAGGCGAACTAGGTCAAACTATACCAAGCGCTAGCGAGATCGAAGTCTTTCGCAATGACCAGATCACGATAGAAGAGATTGCTCAGAAAACCCCTGATGCAATTGTCATTTCACCCGGGCCGGGCACGCCAGACGATGCTGGCATTTCGCTCAAGATTATCGAGGCGCTGGGGCCAACTGTGCCAATTCTAGGAGTCTGCTTAGGTCATCAAAGCATTGGTCAGGCCTACGGTGGCAAAGTGGTCGGCGCAGGCGAACTTATGCACGGCAAGACTTCCCCCGTCCGACACAGCAATACTGGCGTCTTCACAGGCTTGTCAGATCCTCTCACAGCGACCCGCTACCACAGCCTTGTGATTGATCCTAAAACCTGCCCGGCGGTATTAGAAGTCACTGCCTGGGTGGAAGACGGTACCATCATGGGGGTACGCCACCGCGACTATCCGCATATTCAAGGAGTACAGTTTCATCCTGAGAGTGTGCTGACCGAGTCTGGAAAAGACTTGCTAAAAAACTTTCTATTGGGAACTTAAGAAAGCGCCTTTGGCCTGTCCGCTCACCTATTGTACGCAGCGGTTGTAGTGACGTTGATGTAGGGAGCGAATCAGTCGTGGAAAAACCAATAGTGAGCGAATCAGTCGCAAGCGGATTAAGCGAACTAGTTGTGAGCGGATTAGTCAAAACTATAGCTTGGATATCTTTTGAAGTCCGCCTAGACAAACTGTCCCAACTCCACCGTGCCGAATGTCACACCATGCGGCACGATAAAATAATCCCCCAGAAACACTGAGGACACTATGAATCGGCGAAATCTCCTGAAGTATGCAGGTGTAACCTTTGCTAGCACGATTGGGTTAGGGCTCGCTTCTCGATATCAGTCTTACCAGGCACAAAGCGATTTCCTAACGATCACAGCACTAGGCCACACAGCATTTTTATTCACAGGCGGCGGCCAGCGGGTCTTAGTCAATCCGTTCAAGGCAGTTGGATGCACGGCAGGTTACGCAGAACCCTCTGTAAGCACGGATTTAGTGCTCCTTAGCAGCCGTTTGTTTGACGAAGGGTTTTTGGGCGATCGCTACGCTAATAGTCAAGTTATTGACGAACCAGGCGATTACACCGTTAGGGGAACTGAGATTCAGGGTGTGAGTATGTCCCACGACCGGCTGAACGGTCGGCGTTTTGGCACCAATATCGCGTGGTCTTGGAGCCAGGCAGGCGTTAATATTGTGCACTTGGGCGGTGCTGCTACACCCATCTCAATCGAAAACAAAATCTTGCTCGGTCGCCCCGACGTGTTGCTATTGCCCGTCGGCGGCGGGCCTAAAGCCTATACGCCAGAAGAGGCAGTCGAGGCAGTGCGATCACTTGCCCCTAAGATCGTTATCCCCACCCACTACCGCACGCAGGCTGCCGATGCCGACGTCTGCGATATCGTTGGCGTTGATAGCTTTACCGCGCTCATGTCTGGGACACCAGTTACCCAGGGTGACAACACGCTTAGCATCAGTGCAGACAGCGTATCTAGCGACAGTATGCGGATTGAAGTTTTGAGCTATGCTTTTTAAGTAAGCACCCTAAGAAATACTGACGGAATACATGCAGAGCGAATATCGCCAGCGTCGATCAGCTGTGCTAAAGGCAATTGGTCAGGGCACAGCCATCTTTTGCAGTGCGCCGACAGCCGTTATGCACAACGATGTCGATTACTTATATCGACAAGATAGCGACTTTTTTTATCTCACCGGATTCGATGAACCCAATGCTGTAGCGGTGCTTGCACCTTCTCATGCAGAGCACAAGTTTGTTCTATTTGTACAGCCAAAAGACAAAGAGAAGGAAACTTGGAGTGGCTATCGTACGGGTGTAGAGGCTGCTAAAGAAAAATATGGAGCCGACGAAGCTTATTCAATTGACGAACTAGGTAAGAAGCTCGTAGAGTATGTCTGCACTGCCCCCCGGCTCTATTACCACTTTGGTCACAACCAGGCGTTTAACGATCGTATCATCCGGCTATGGCAGCATTTGCTGGCAAAAATGACTAAGCAGGGAACTGGGCCTACTGCTATCGAGGATTCCAAACTGCTGATGCAGCAGTTTAGGCGAGTAAAAACGCCCTATGAGGTTGAAAAGATTCGTCAGGCGATCGCTATTAGCGCAGAAGCACACAACACTGTTCGCGAAATGGCGCGCCCCGGCCTGTATGAATACGAAATTCAAGCAGCCATGGAAAACATTTTTCGCCGATCAGGGGCACTTGGGCCGGCCTACCCCTCTATCATAGCTAGCGGCGAAAGTGCCTGCATTCTGCACTATGTAGAAAACAATAGGCCACTCAAAGAGGGAGATCTGCTGCTAATTGACGCTGGCTGCGCTTACGAGTATTACAACGCTGATATCACCCGGACGTTTCCGGTAGGCGATCGCATCTCCGAAGAGCAGCAGATTATCTATGACCTTGTTCTTAAAGCGCAACTTGCCGCTATCGAGAAAGTGCAACCAGGCCTACCATTCAATGCTTTTCACGATGCAGCCGTCAAAGTCATCACGACCGGGTTAGTGGAACTAGGTCTGCTCAAAGGCAATGTTGACGAGCTAATCGAGGCCAAAAAACATAAAGCCTTCTTCATGCACGGAACGGGTCATTTTCTAGGGCTAGATGTGCATGACTCAGGTATTTTGCGCAACGCTGATAAAACGTGGAAACCTTTTGTACCCGGAAATATCGTCACCGTAGAGCCTGGCATTTATATATCGCCCAACTACGAGCCTGATCGCCCCAAAAAAGGAGAAGAGGACAAATATCCTCAGCCTGAGATTGAAGATCGATGGAAGGGCATCGGCGTTCGTATAGAAGACGATGTGCTGGTTACTGAAACGGGCAATGAGATTCTAACGGCAGCTGTGCCAAAAGCGCTACCAAGCCGAGTGTTAACTAAGCTCGCATAGCTGTATTTCAACCACATAATTGCATCTGTAGATAGGATCTGTCTGTGAAGTTTATCGAGGCGTCCGACTTCGGGTAGGGAACTTGAAGTTCTCTGCAACTTCACGGATTGGCCAAACTGTCCGTTGAACTACGGATTAGGATGAAAGAGGCGTCTGATAGATATAACGGTGTTCTTTAAAGAAGTTCAATCTGCCAAGGGTATAAATACAAAACACAAATACTTGTTACGGGTCGGCAGAGGCGGGGCAGGCTGTTAGGTGGAACACATAGAAACCATTTAGAAATCATTTGTTCTCTCAAATATACAAACCTCCCCAAGAACCTTCTCGAAGATCTCTGAGCCGGGGAAAAACGAGCAGCCTAGACAACCTAGACGGCTCAAGAAACCAAACGACTCGAGAGAAGATATAGCAAATGGATGCATTCGTACGCTTGCGCATCACTTAACCCACAGTATGAAGCAGCGCTAGCGGTAGTTAATGCAGCGAGCTGAGCAGCCAAATCTATGAATTGAGAACAGATAGCTCAAGCCGGAGATAGCTTCGCAAATTAGTGCTTTGGAGTCTGACGCTCGGGCTTTTGGTGCTTGATCGCTATTGAATTTCTCTGCCTATATTTTCATTCCTTGAAAATTTCTAGATTTACAAAGTGCTGATGAACCTTCACAGTACTTACAGGTAAGGCTTCGTCAGTCATCTCATTTGATATTGAATTTGGTATTGAGGACACGCATTGTGAGATTGAACCGTCTACTACCCGTCGTATCTTTAGCAGGGGCGATTTTGTTAGCGCTACCTGCAGAAGCGGCGCGGCTCCAGTTCTGGCGATTCGACCCGCAAGAAAACCGGATAACCTTCACTACTGACGATAGTATTCAGCCTACAGCGCAGCTGGTTTCTAACCCGACTCGTCTGGTGATTGATATGCCAGGAACCACGCTCTCAAGGCCAGAAAACATGGTTATGGACGGGGCGATCAAAGAAATTAGGATAAGCGAGCGCGACGCAGAAACTACGCGGTTAGTCGTCGAGTACAACCGTGGCTACACAGTCGATCCTAATCAGGTACAGGTACGAGGAGAAAATCCTCGTCAGTGGTCGGTACAGTTACCAGAGGCGATCGCAATCGGCGACAACATGACCGCAGCCGCCACTGTTGGTACTGCTTCCGATGGTGCTTCCACCTCAACTTCTAACAGTACTTCTGCAGACGCTGAAGCGGAGGCTACAGCGTCACCATCATCAGAGATTAGGAATACCGTCAGCAATCGGCCTGTACAAAGCGCAAACACCCGCATTCAAGGGGTTACTACAACCGCAGATGGCTTTTTTATCAGAACGCTCGGCGACAGCGCGCAGCTAAGCGTCAGCCGTTCTGAAGAAAACGGTCAGCGCTATATCATCTTAGACTTTGACCAGGCATCGATAGCGCTAGGCCTGACAACAGCAAGGCTACCGAGCAACCGCTACAGCATTAGCAGCTGGAGAGCCGAGCAAGTATCGGCTGAGCCTGCACGCGCGCGCATCACGCTGGTACTAGACGAACAAAGCCCTGACTGGGAGATTACGGCTAGCGAAAGGGGAGTTGTGATTTTACCTAAGGATGTCTCTATTAGCAGCGTGCCAGACGAAGGCCTCCCAGCGTCTGGCTCACCAGCGGCAATTGCTAGCGCCGATCGTCAGCCACCTGATGTTAGGCAGCTAGACACCGGCGAGCTGCCTACTTTACCAAGCGGTCGATTTACCGTCGTGTTAGATCCGGGCCACGGAGGACGAGATCCGGGTGCGGTTGGCATTAATGGCTTGCAAGAAAAGCAGGTCGTCAATGATATTACGCCTCAAGTAGCTGAGATTTTGCGATCGCAAGGCGTGAATGTAGTGCTGACACGTGATCGCGATATGGAAGTAGATCTGGCTCCTCGCGTTCAGATAGCAGAGCGAGTCAACGCCTCTATTTTTGTGAGCATTCATGCTAATGCCATCAGCATGAGTCGTCCGGATGTCAATGGATTAGAGACCTTTTACTCTTCTGACGCGGGTCAGCGATTGGCCAATACGGTGCATAGCACCGTGCTTAGCGAAATGGGGATGCGTGATCGCCGGGTTCGCAGCGCCCGGTTCTATGTTATTCGGCAAACCTCTATGCCTGCTATCTTGGTTGAGACAGGCTTCGTCACAGGCGCAGAAGACTATCCCAACCTAGCTGATCCGGCTTGGCGACAGCGGATGGCCAATGCGATCGCGCGTGGTATTCTACTACACCTACAGCGTGGTATATAGGGCAGCGTGGTATATAGGGCAGCGTGGTATATAGGGCAGCGTGGTATATAGAACGGTACTCAACAAACAGGAAGAGAGCACAGAAGAACGACACTGCCAGAATAGCCACCAGGCGCTAGTCTCGCACTATTTTTGCTCTGGATGCTGCACCGCTTCGCAAGTAACCCCTAACTTACCTAGATAGCGAATCATTTGATGCAGTCGGCCTAGGCTTCTCTGGTTAAAGTGCATCGTCAAACGAGGAAGTGACGCCGTTCCATCACCGTGTTCGGCGTCCAGCGCAGAGGTTTCTCGAATCTGTCCGCGGACCAAAATGTCGGAAAATTCTTCGTTTAGCTGATCAATACCACCAGGACACAGCTCAGCTTTCAATCGAATCACTAGCTGATCGCTAACATAGCGGCTGGAGTGATACATCCGGTAAAAGCTTTCAATCGACTCTAGCGCATCATCTATACTGTCGGTCAGATGATACAGGCTGGTATCGTCGCGGCTGATTAGGCCCTGATCGAGCAGCCGGTTGCGAATATAGTAGTCCCAGCTTTTCCAATAGTCACCGCCAGGCTTATCAATCAAGACCAGCGGTAGCGGGCCAGCCTTGCCCGTCTGAATCAGCGTCAGACACTCAAAAGCTTCGTCTTGGGTGCCGAAGCCGCCTGGGAACAAAGCGATCGCATCGCTCTCTTTCAGGAAAAACAGCTTGCGGGTAAAAAAGTATTTGAAATCGACCAGCTTCTCGTCGCCAGTCATCACCGGATTAGCCCCTTGCTCAAACGGAAGCTGGATGTTGAGACCAAAAGAGCGATCGCGCCCGGCCCCCTCATTACCCGCCTGCATAATGCCACCGCCCGCACCCGTCATCACCATAAAACCCTGCTTTGCAACCCGTCGCGAGAACTCAGCCGCCATCTGATATTCAGGGTGGCTACTAGGTGTTCTAGCAGAACCGAACACCGTTATCTTGCGAGTATGCCGGTAGGGATAGAACGCCTTAAATCCCGCCTCCATGTCCAGCATTGAATAACTCAAAATCTTCCAATCTAGCCGCTCAGCCTCTTGACCGGCCATCCTGATCAGCGTTTCCATAATTTGCGCAATCAAAGCGCCATTCTCTAAGGTTGGCAGCCGTTCCAAAGTTTGAAGAAGATTTCTGCGTAAATAGTCCTGCCGTAAATCGTTGACCCCAGAATTAGGAAAAGGACGAGCATCCATAGCGAAAAAATAGAGATCACAAAAGGCAGCATAACAGGCAGATCAACAAAAGGCTTTAGCAGTCGCTAAAGCCTTTTGAAAGCAGCTCGCTTTTTATTCCATTCTTAAAATATTAGTCTCAAGCGCTGATAGTATAGCTAAAGTTTCGGCCGCTCAGCCGCTAAAGATACTTTTCCAACGTGTTTGCCAAAGTCGTTTTAGGAACCGCGCCTACGACCATATCTACTCGCTGACCGCCTTTGAAGATCATCAAAGTAGGAATACTGCGAATACCATACTGACTAGCAACACTGGGGTTCTCGTCAGTATTGACTTTCACCACCTTGACCTGACCGTCATACTGTTCAGAAATTTCATCAACGACGGGAGCAACCATTCGACAGGGGCCGCACCAAGGAGCCCAAAAATCCACTAGGACTGGGGTCTCGTTTTCCAAAACTTCTTGCTTAAATGTCGAATCTGTGACCTGTGAGGCTGACATTATTTTTAAAATCCTTAGTCACTCATGATAATCAAATATTACCATAGCCAAAACCTGCTCTCAATCTAAGCCTCTACAGATTTCTTACAGATTGAGGTAATAGAAATAAAAACAAGAAAGGCCAAAAGCTGTTTTGCATTTACAAAGGTCAATATCTAAAATCGGTCTTACAAAGAACAATTAGTGAGAGTAACGAAAAGGTGTCGTCTATCTGTAGCAATTTCAAAGTAATTCTTTGATGCAATTGACTCGAATAGATTACTTCAAGGCAATAAGGCAATTTTTCTAGCGTGGCCTTTGCAAGACGAGAGGGACAGCTAGAAAAGACAACTAAAGACACCTTTATAAAAGAACCGCCCAGATTCAAGAATCCGAGCGGAGTTTGGTGTGAGGAGTGAACGGAAACTTGCGTCTCCGCTTCACTCAATTGTAGAAGACTCTTTCTAATTTGCCATCATTTGATACGTCAATCAGAGATAAGTCTTAAAAGTTCAGTAGCCAAAGCGACCTTTTCTACAGGGTCTCCCCGTAATTTCTCTGAGTCGGATAAGCCATTTTGCGAAAGGGTTACTTACCCATTCCTAGCTGTTGAGCTTTCTGGTAGACCTTGCCTTCTGTCAACAAAGAAGGTGCAATCACCACTTCGACTTGCTGCATCTCTTTGATGTCTTTTGCCCCTAACGTGCCCATACTGGTTTGAATAGCCCCTAGAAAGTTGTGGGTGCCATCATCTAGCTGCGCGGGCCCACGCAGAATTTGCTCTAGCGTACCGGTAGTTCCAACTTGGATACGTGTGCCTCTAGGTAAAACAGGACTAGGCGTCGCCATCCCCCAGTGAAAACCTCGTCCGGGAGCCTCTTTGGCCCTAGCAAAGGGCGAGCCGATCATGACGCCATCCGCACCAGAAGCGATGCACTTACAGATGTCACCACCCGTTACGAGCCCCCCATCAGCAATGATGGGCACATAGCGTCCTGTCTCTTCTTGATAGTCGTCTCTGGCAGCCGCGCAATCAGCTACTGCGGTCGCTTGTGGTACACCGACCCCCAAAACCCCTCTAGAAGTACAGGCCGCGCCTGGACCAATACCTACCAAAACGCCCGCGGCACCTGCCTGCAGCAGTTGCTGCGTGACCTTGTAGGTCACGCAGTTACCTAGCAGCACTGGCATAGGCATCTCTTCGCAAAATTTGGCTAAGTCCAGCGGTGATATGGAGTCAGGAGAAAGATGGTCGGTAGAAACAACCGTAGCCTGCACGAAGACCATGTCTGCGCCTGCGTCGGCAACCGCTTTGCCGAACTTGACTGCGCCCACTGGTGTGAGACTCACAGCCGCAATACCGCCTTGCGCTTTGATCTGTTGAATGCGCTTTTGAATGAGTTCAGCTTTGACTGGCTGAGCATATAGCTCTTGCATCAAGGGCACAAACTCACTTTTGCCTACCGCCGCGATCCGGTCTAGGACTGGTTCAGGGTCGTCGTAGCGAGTTTGAATGCCTTCTAGATTTAAAACACCCATCGCGCCTAGTCGAGATAGTTCTACTGCCATTTTTACATCGACAACCCCGTCCATTGCGCTAGCGATGATCGGGATTTCTCGCGTTATGCCACCGATTTGCCAGCTAGCGTCTGCGAGCTGTGGATCTAAGGTTCTAGCCCCAGGTACCAAGGCAATTTCATCAATTCCGTATGCGCGCCTGGCTGTTTTGCCACGACCAATTTGAATGTTCACGTCCGTACCTATCCCAAGGAAGCATCTAGCTAGCCTATCAAAGAAAGAAATGGATTGCGCGGCAGGGGTCAACCCACTGCAATTATCTTCCTCGATGCTTAAGATCAGTCGAATATCTGTTTGAGAGTTTCTCTAGAGCCAGTAGAATGCTTAGAGATCTCTGTGCGAGTGGTCGTTAAGTCTGTGAATATCTCATCTCTCAAGTTTTTCAGGAATTTACGAGCGACCAATCGTCAGTTTGCTGTAATTGGACTAGGTCGCTTCGGTCGAGCGGTTTGCCTGACGCTACATGGGATGGGATATGAGGTCATGGGCATAGATTCCAATGAGAGCCGGGTCGCGCAGGTGTTAACAGACCAGATTGCAGCTCACGCGGTGCAGCTAGACTCAACGCAGCCATCAGCGCTAGTCGAAGCGGGCATTCCAGACTTTGATACGGTGATTGTGGCAATTGGCAACTATGTACAAGAGAGCATTATCACAACACTAAATGTGAAAGAAGCTGGGGTGCCGAACGTGGTTGCTAAGGCCTCTTCTGAGATCCATGGAAAGCTGCTCGTCAGAGTCGGTGCAGACCACGTAGTGTTTCCAGAGCATGAGATGGGTTGCGAGCTGGCTAGATCGCTCACACGCCCTGGCATTCTGGATCGCTTTGAGCTCGATCCTGACCACAGCATTGTAGAAGTGATGGTGCCACAGAGCTTTCATGGCAAAACGATTATGGAAGTTGACCTGCGTAATCACTATGGACTGACGCTGATGGCGATTAGTAAAGAGGACGCCAAGGAAGATGATCACGATAAGTTCATTATTAATCCGAGTCCGGTAACACGGCTAAAAGCTGGGAGTCTGATGGTGGTCATTGGAGATAACACTGGCATTGATAAGCTACCAGTCTGAACCGGTTTGAAATAAATAGCGTATCGCTAGGTCTCGCATTGAGCAGGTAACGCATGAAAATTATTGGACTGATGAGCGGGACTTCGGTCGATGGGATTGACGTAGCGCTAACTGAGGTCTTAGGAGAGGGGTATGCAATTTCGGCTGAGCTGATTGAGGGCGTAACGTATCCCTATTCAGACGATGTGCGATCGCAAATTCTCTCAATCTGTGCCAATGAACCGATCACACTAGCCGCATTAGCCAAGCTTGACGATGCGATCGCACATCACTTCCTTGCAGCTATCCAAGCGCTCAAAACTGATCTAGCAGGTGTCGAACTAATTGGATCTCACGGACAAACGCTCTATCATCGCCCACCCGAAAACAACAGGCTAGGCTACACCATTCAGCTCGGGCGCGGTGAGCTAATCGCTCGGGCGACGGGCTGTCCTACAGTGAGCAACTTTCGGCCTGCTGATATAGCGCTAGGCGGGCAGGGCGCACCGCTTGTCCCTATAGTTGACGCCTGCTTGTTGAGTCAGCCACAGCACGCCCTTGCTGTGCAAAACATTGGGGGAATTGGGAACGTAACTTATCTTCCCCCTTGGGACAAACAGGGGCTTCCTCCAGCAGATATCATAGGGTGGGATACCGGCCCTGGCAATGCCCTAATAGACTGGGCAGTCACACAGCTCTCCATGACGCAACAAGCAATGGAGCAAAAGACATACGATGTCGACGGGGAATGGGCCGCTCAAGGTACGCCTTACCAGCCACTGATAGACCGATGGCTGCAGCAGCCTTTCTTCAAAACAGCACCGCCTAAATCTACCGGTCGAGAACTTTTTGGCGCAGACTATGCAGCTCGCTGCTGGCAGGACGCCCAGCACTACCAGCTAAGTGAGGCAGACTTCATAGCGACCTTGACAGACTTTACGGCAGCCACCATTGAACTGAGCTATCGCCAGTTTCTGACGTCGATTCCAGCAGAAATTCTGGTTGGCGGCGGTGGGGGTCGCAACCTGTATTTGATGCAGCGACTGCGGCAGCGGCTACCAAGTGCGAAGGTAAACACAACCAACGAACATCAGCTTGATAGCGACTATAAAGAAGCGATCGCATTTGCTGTTCTGGCCTACTGGCACTGGCATAAAGTTCCTGGAAATCTAACCAGCGTTACCGGCGCAGATCGACCTTGCCTACTTGGTCAGCTATGGCGACCTTAATCTTCTTAGGGCTAGCAGTCTGCGAGCAGGTGGTCTTGCTGACAAATCTCATGACAATAGTTTAGAAGCGAGTCCAGTGGTGATCTAGTGGCAGTCTAAGGGTGGTAGTGGGCATTCTAGAATGCTGGCAGCGTCGCTAGTATTTGTAGCACCAAAGGAATCTTTGCTGTGAGCCACAGCTTTTTACTTGAGCCTGGTCGTTGGAAACTACAGGGTAGCTGGCTAGATAGAGAAGCCCTACCAATCCCCGTCAAAGGCAAACTTCTAGTGGCCTGGAAGCACACAGACTGCTTCATGATAGCGACCAAACTCTCCTTCTTGGAGGGTGAGCAGGAGGATATCGTACTCCAATCTCGAGGTCGAATCACAGCTCAAGAAAGGCAATACACCTTTGTGCTACAGCACAGTCAGCTAGGGCAAGTAGAAGGCGAAGGCTGGATTGCGCCCAGTTCAATTATTCAGCGTTACTGGAGCCTCAATGACAAGCAACGTCGCACAGGCTTTGAAACGCTCCGTCAGATCAGCGCTGAGCGCTATCACTTTTCGAGCGGCATCATGGCTGGGCACTATCTGACCAGCACTTTGGAGGCGGAACTCATTCGCCAGTCGCCATGACAGATTCCAATACTGGCCGCAAAATCTCTAATCGCTACGAGCTGATAGAGTTAATTGGGCAAGGCTCTATGGGAAAAGTTTACCTAGCGGGTGATTCTCTGCTAGGAGGCATTCCTGTAGCCGTCAAGTTTTTGTCGCGGACGCTGCTTAACCAAAATATGCGCGATCGCTTCTTACGAGAAGCCATGACCTGCGCCCAGCTAGGCCAAAAGAGCATGCACGTAGTGCGAGTGACAGACTATGGCGTCAACGAAGACGAAGTTCCATTCTATGTAATGGAGTATCTCAAAGGGGAAAACATCGGCCAAATCGTCCAGAAACAACCTTTGCCCGTACCCAGATTTCTAGGGCTAGTCCGTCAGATTCTACTAGGGCTCAGAACCGCCCACAGCGGCATTACAGTACAGGGTGAAAGAGTTCCTATCATTCACCGAGACATCAAGCCTAGCAACATTTTGGTGACTTCCGATCCGTCTATAGGTGAGCTAGTAAAGATTTTGGACTTTGGGATTGCTAAGCTCATACAAGCAGGCAGTGAACAAACCAGTACCTTTATGGGGACGCTAGCCTATGCCTCTCCAGAGCAAATGGAGGGTCGAGAGCTAGATAGCCGATCAGATATCTACAGCTTGGGCGTGATGATGTACCAGATGCTCTCTAGCACCCTACCTGTAAGACCCACAAACAATACTTTTGGTAGTTGGTACAAAGCCCATCGCCTATGCGAACCCAAGCCGCTGACGCAATTTAAAGTGCCAAAAGCGCTAGATGACGTCGTCATGGCCTGTCTAGCTAAGCAGCGAGAAGACCGGCCCAGTACGATTGGAGAAATTTTAGATGCGCTTTCCCCCTTAGAGAAACGCTTTGGTTCCGGCTTTCAGATTTCTCAGCGGATCAACGCCACCCTCTCAAAGCTGCCGGTTATCAACAATCAAGTCGTCTCTTCGGTCAGGCGCGACCCGCTGCAAACCGGCAGGTGCACCGCACTTTTGCAAGATATCAATCCGCTTTTGGAGCGCGAGCCAGAAGATCTTCTCTGCTTGCAGCAGTATTGGCCAGCAGAGATGCCCCTTGCCCAAATCGTATTCCCTCGATTGATGACACAGGAAAACGGAACAACCCCCTCACTGTGGGCAATGATGTCTACTGCCGAAATTGAGCGGCGCACTCGCAGCACCCGCTATAACAACTTCATGTGCACGATGACACCTTATCCTATGGTGCTTTGGCTGACCGCGCTGTACCACAAAGTAGAAGGACCGCGCTGGCTGCCTTGCTATCTCGACCTCAAAGCGGCTTCATCTCAGGCTATTCTCTGGCAGCTTGCTCAAGTAGGACGATATCGCCTCTTGTTTTTTTCTCAAGAAGCGCCTAACCACTGCATACAGGTAAGACCTCTCAACGTGGCAAATAGCCAGCTAAAGCTTTTAAAGGAATGGGCTATCAATGCCCGAAACTTTCCAGCTATCGGCGATCCACAGGACAGCAAAGCGCTGCTCAAGCAAGAGCTAGAAAGCAATCTCAAACCTAAGATCCTGATGAATTTTGAGTCAATGCACTCCGATGCGCACGCTGGAATAGATGTGTCCCTAGGATTTTGATGCCATTCAGATTTCAAGGGACTATCACAGTCGACCTTACGAATCTAGGCTTTGGTTGAAAGCCTTCACTGCTCACGAGGAAAGTGAACGATTGGGTGCCAGCTTGCTCTTAACAGCGCGTCCGTAAAGCTAGGTATAGCGAAGTCTAGGAGACCGCCGCCTTTCCCTGAACATACGGCAATTGCTGTAATGTCATGATCGTTACCAGAATTTAGAATTTCCTTGATAGCATCGCCAGAGCGAACCTCTGTCAAAATCTCAGTTTTGATCTCAGTACCGAAGCCTTCTAGGACTAATTTTGCCTGATCGAGTTCGATCTTGGCTGCTTTCATCAGATCTTCTTTCGAGATGCGCCCGTGATCATTAACCACCCAACTCAATAAGCAGGTTTCTAAAGAACCCTCTGGGTCTGCTTGAATTCTAGACTTGATTTCATTAAGAAGATACTTGGCGCTATCGCTGCCATCGTAAGGCAATAATAAATAGCTAAATATATTCTGAAGGCGATGAGAAAGCTCTGCCTCTCGATAGGTAGAAATTAGCTGTGGGCGCACTACCAACACAGGGATTTTGACGTTATCGACAAAGCCCATAGTGGTACTACCAAATATCTTCTCGTTCAAAGCGGAATGAGTAGGCATGCCAGAAAAGATAACATCAGACTGATATTTCTTAGCAGCTCTAATGATATTGTCATTGGCACGCCCAGAAGCAACCTCAACTTCGACGGTTAGGCTTTCAGGAACAGATTTCTTTGCCTGACTTAAAATTTCTGTGGCTTTGCTAATCTTTTCGTCATCAGCGCAAGGAATCTCGCGGGAGGTCATCAGCGGCACGCTGTGAAAAAATACGACCTGCTCCAAGCCCGCCTCGGCTAAATCAGGAACAAAGTTGACTAGGCGCTGAAGACTATCCGAGAAATCAGTACAAATGAGCGCACGCTTAAACATAAGATCAAACCCAAATAATGCTCTAAGGGAAATACAGCTTCTATGACACAGCTCATGCTATGGCTATAAACGGCGGACCTAGTCAGCTAAGCCTAGATGACAAGCAATTGGCTAAGTGTATGGCCGCATGCACTTAGCCAGTTGCGATAAATGCCTTTGAGAAAGACAGAGTTGACGAGGGTTTCTAACGTAATTCAACAGTATCACCCCTAAACGAAATAGAGGTTATTCCTATGGCGGTAATTTCCGTGCCGATAAGAGGGTAAGAGATACTTACTACTCCTACGCAATGTTCTCAAATCTATCTGCCGTATACCCAACACTGTTCAGCGTGTGCTCACCTATCGGCTACGGCATCCGGTCGGCTTTAGCAATTCGCATTAGCAACCGAATTAGCGCAATACCTACAATCGCAGCAACGATAGCCATAATCGCAGCCGGCCAAATGAAGTCAAATATTAGCAACATCGTTGCTGATAGTGTGAACGTTCCAACTAGCAGCGTATAGCTATTTGCCAACGATAGATTGCTGTTGCGACGCAATATGCGATCGCTCTCAATAGAGCGCACTCGAACTCGAATATCACCTCTATCTAACCTATCTAACGTATCTTCAATTCGACGGGGCAAGCTAAGAGCAGAGCTGCCCACTTGAGCTGCCTGTCGGCTAATTTCGCCCAGAAGACCGTTGTTCGTTTCGCCAGGCATGCCATTTGTCATAAGCTCTGTCGCGTAGGGTTTAGCGGCCTCCATGAAATTAAACTCTGGATCAAGGCCTTTACCCACCCCTTCTAAGGTAGAAAATGCCCGCATCACAAAAGTAAACGTCGCTGGAAAGCGAAAAGGCTGATCGTAGGCAACCGCGTAAAGATCGTCACTAATGGCCGTTACTGACTGATCTTCAAACGGCTTATCCATCATATTGTCTAGGATAAACTGAATTGAGCGACGCACAGGGCCCATATCGTCAATCTCAGCCAAAGCCCCTAGCTTCACCAAAGACGCCATCACTAGATTGGCATCTCGCTGAGCAATTCCAACGAACGTGTCCATCAGCAAAGAACGCGTCAGCGGTTGAATTTGGCCCATCATGCCAAAGTCGTAGAAGATCAGCGTTCCGTCCGGGTCCACCGCAATGTTACCAGGATGAGGGTCCGCATGAAAAAAACCGTCTGTTAGCAACTGACGTAGGTAGGCTTCTGCACCTAAACGCGCTAAGCGCTTACGGTCTAACCCAGCTGACTCTAACGCCTCATAATGGCTAATTTTGATGCCCGGCATGTACTCCATCGTCAGTACGCGAGGCGTTGTATATCGCCAATAGATCTTGGGAACGCTCACCCAATCAACGCCTCGGAAGTTGCGCCTAAACTTATCAGCGTTGCGACCTTCATGCAGAAAATCGATTTCTAGCCAAAGCAATCGACAGCACTCTTCATAGATGCCTATCCAGTCGCGGCCTTTTCCCCACTCCCGGTGATTTTGAAAATACTGGGTAATTCCTTTCAATATGGAAAGATCAATCTCAAACAGTCGAAAGAGGCCAGGCCGCTGAATTTTAACGACAACTTCTTCCCCAGAATAGAGCTGAGCACAGTGCACCTGACCCAAACTAGCCGCTGCAATCGGCACCGGTTCAAAGCTCTTATAGAGCTGCTCTAAAGACCTACCAAAGTCTTTTTCAATTGTTTGCTTAACCTGCTCGTAGCCAAAAGCAGGCACCCGGTCTTGAAGCTTGGATAGCTCTTCAACGTACTCGAGGGGAAATAGATCTGCTCTTGTTGAAAAAAGCTGCCCAATTTTGATAAAGGTTGGCCCTAAACTCAAGCAGGATTCTCTGAGCCATATCGCAATTTCCTTGCGGCGCTTAGCTTGTTTTTCAGGTGTAATCGAGCCGCTGTATGTCCAAGCTTTGTTGTATAGCCAACGTTTAGACAGTAGCTTGATTACAAACGACCAGATGTCTATGAATCGCTGCGGTTTAGAATAGGTGCCTCGATTCCAGCGGTAGTCACCGTCGCTGTAAGTACTGCCACCATAGGAAGCTACTGGAGCAGCGCTATTAGCAATAGATGTAGCGTTTGTAGGATCTTTAGGCTTTGACGGTAATCTCTCTGCTGGCTCTGAGGAAGAGATCGGTACTACTGACTGAGAAACTGAGCTGTTTGTCCTACCACTATCGTCTACTACTACACCGTCGTCTGCTATGCCATTGCTGGTAACACCACCCGATACGTCTACATGCTTAACCGAATAGCTAGATACATGGCCATTCGACGTACTATTTAATACGCTCTTTTGGTCGGTTAGTCCATGATCATCGCCTGGATTTAAATGGCTATTTCGGCGGGAGTGCTCGGCTTGAGCAGATATATCATGAGTAGACAGATCAGGAATGGACACAGAAGCCTTCTGCGAATCTGATGAGGGAAGGGGATTACTTTCTCTGGAAGCAGCGGACACTCAGTTTTCCTGTGATAAAAATAAGGTTTAAAAAGGGGGACCTGATTAAAACGAGATTCCTGTGATAAGAGCTTGCAGTTAGTCGTCTTTAGCACAGCTCAAGCGTCTTGGCGGTACTGCTGAATAGAAGCTCTGACTTGAGCAATTTCAGCCCTTAAGTTATCAATGGTTGCTTGAAGATCTTCAGAGCTACCAGTAGATGAAGCGTTTGCCATGCCTCCTGCAGTCGGCACTGAATCAGCACCAGCGGCGGCTTTCTCCTGCTCGGCCCTGGCCATAACTTCTTCTGTAAACTGGCGAAAATACTCACGTTGTTCGGCATCGAATTTGCCTAGCCGACTGAGGCCGTCGCTCATAAGATACTCAGCTCTTTCGCTTACGGCTGCTGCCAGCGCTCGGCCAACAAAGAAAGCTTGCAGCATTGGATTACTCATAACATTTTAGACATTAATACCTAATTACGATTATAAACATCCTTCAGCGGTTCTCGCATAAGATAAATAGAGATGGAGGCAAATGAACCTGACAGCAGCGGCGATTGTTTAGATTGATACTGATGAGTTTTGCCTAAACTATTTCAAACTATTTATAGCTAGACAACCTACAGTAGGCAGTCGGCATTGACCAATTGATACTTAACTAATTAGCAGCGTTAGCTAGTGTTCCTATGCTCGAATTTGTTTAGCCGTCCGTTTCTATAGCAGACGATTCTGCACCCATGTCACGCGGAACGGCGTCTTCCATGACAGGTTGCCTCAGCAGCGGACCATTACTTAGTGCTTTCAGTGGGTCTACGTCCACAGATCGCGCGCGGCCTTCAGATCTATCTGCAAAGGTATCGAAGTCAGGAGCCGCATCTTTTATGCCACCTACTAGCTCATTGGATGCTAGTTCACTAGATTCCCAGACGGGCTCAGTCGTTGCTGACAGATCAGTGAAGCTTTCAGACCTAAAGGAGTCAGCATCGTCTACGTTAGATTCCCAGGCTGGCTCGGAAGAGGTTTGCCAGTCCTCGACAGGAGTAGGTCCCAGCGGTGACGTTAATGGCGTAGAAGAAGCCTCAGAAGGTTCTAACAGGGGTTGCGAAGACCCATTAGGCAGGCTTGGAAATGTTTGTAGCGGACTCAATGCTCGCGTGGTTGGCGAGTGGGCTAATGAAAAGCGTATAAAGCCACCGCTGAGCAGGCCTATCAGTCCAGCCATTCCAGCAGTGATTGTGAGTGCCTGAGAAAACGTCAACGGCGAGTGGACACTATCGTCTGACGCTGAGATGGCTAGCGCTGAGGCTTTCGATGTAGAGGAAGGCTTCGTAGAGGAAAGCTTTGCGTCAGCAGATAGACTGTCTTGATCTAGAGGGGTAGGGGACATAGCGGAGGTCTTAGTCGCTCAGGGAATATTAGTCGCTCAGGGAATATTAGTCGCTCAGAGGATAGTGGGCTAGAACATATGCCTGGGCAGCTGCTGCAGTATCGAGCTTGCCATCCAGGCTGAACCGATGGACGGCTGTTAAAATTTCTCGGAACTGAGGACCTGGCTGGTAGCCAAGCTGCTTCAGAGTAGTGCCATTGATTAAAGGTGGCATCTGAGAAAGCTGAACTACATAGTGCCAAATTTTAGGGCCAAGTGTGTGGGGATGCAGGCTGGCTATTAGCAATAGCTCACCTAGACCGCAGCGATGCAAATGATCGTAGATTTCGCTGGGCTGATGTGCTTGCGGTAGCTGCTCTATCAGTCGAGGCTCCCACTGATGGAAGCGCCGAAGCTGAGCCTGACTTTGGGTGTCTAGGTTGAGTCTAGCGGCAACGCGATCGCCCGTACTCGGTTCTAGCTGAGTCAGCAGTAGCAGCAACAGCATCAGCCAGCGCGGATGATCGGCGGCAAATTTGGACTGCCAACGAGCCAGGCGCCGCATTTGCTGCCAGCGCGTAGGCGTCATTTTTAGACTGGAATGGATGCAGGCGATCGCACCCAAATCATCTAGCTCACGCAAAGCTTGCTCCCACCGATTAGAAGCCAGTATGTATTTCAGCTCAGTCTTTAGCCGCGACTGAAGGGAGGGCACTTTCTTTCCACTCATCTGCATCTGTGTGTAGAGACCGCTGCGAACGGCGGAGCGCACCCGCTGCTGAGTCTGCGCTTCTATTGCAAAGCCAAGGCGCAAAGCAAAACGAACAGCGCGAAAAATGCGGGTGGGATCTTCGATAAAGCTGTTGGGGTGAATAACCCTTATCTGCCGCTGCTGTAAGTCTTTCCATCCGCCAAAACAGTCCAGCAGTTCACCGGCACGCTCGCCGTTTAGACGCAGCGCCATAGCATTGATAGTAAAGTCGCGGCGATAGAGATCTTGGTGAATCGTGCTTGACTCTACTTCAGGGTTAGCCGCCGGGTAAGGGTAAAACTCTGTGCGAGCGGTAGCAATATCAATCACAAATGGCGAGGTATCCTCTGAAGCATTTTCTCTAGACAAATTAGACAAAGAGGTATTCTTTTCAGAGTCAGTGCCCGTTAGAGAGCCCACTGGCCAGGTCAGCGCTGCGGTTTGAAAGTCACCGTACACCTGCAGCTCTACTCGAGGACGACTTGATTGAATTGCCTCTGCTAGAGCCACGCCCGCACCTGGTGCTGCGCCATCGACAACTAGGTCAATATCGGTCAGCGGATAGACGCTTCCTATCTCACTCAGCAGCAAATCTCGCACCGCGCCACCCACAGCATAAAGAGCCCATCCGTTTTTTTCTGCAACTTCAGAGATTTGCTCTAGGGCAGGCCAAATTGCTCCGCTGCGCTGAGCTAGCTGCCGGTAGAGCCGGTTAGGGGGAGGAAGCGAAACGGTTGCAGACGGCTGTAGGCGCTGTAGCTGACGCAGTAAGTCCGAACGAGTTACAATCCCCACTAGCGAATCTGCAACCGTTACCGGAAGGCGACCAATATCGTAGGCAGCCATCAGTGATTGGATATCGAGCAGCGAGGTATCGGGCGAAATTGTCTTTACTGGCGCGCTCATGCAAAGTGAGACAGGCGCATTTTCCAACCCGTGCCGTAAGGCAACATCAACATCACGACGAGAGAGTACTCCGACTAGCTGCTCGGCGCTGTTGACAACGCATAGCCCGGTGTGACCATAACGCAGCAGTAATTGGTGAGCGGTTTTGAGAGTAGCTATTTGAGAGACGGTGCGCACAGGTGACGACATACAGGCTTGCGCGATCACACTTGAAGAAATTTGCGCAGCCATAGGAGTTACCAGAGCAAGATCAGAATAATCAGAGGCCAAAGTTTTTTTCGTGAGCGCTTTCGCAAGGGCACAGATTTTTGATAGCTTACCTATATAAGGATTCAGTAGAAACTTACGTGGAAAATACGTTTTTCAGAGCTGGCCTTCATCAAATAGTGTTTTGAGAGTACAAAGATCATGTCTATCATTTTTCAGCTGGTTCTGTTCGTTTTAGTGCTTTGGTCTTTTGTCATGATCGTAGGCGTACCCGTTGCGTATGCTTCACCTAGCAACTGGGATCAGTCCAAGCGACTCATTTTTCTAGGCTCTATTGTTTGGGGTGTTCTTGTTGTGATAGTAGGTGGCCTCAATTACCTCGTAGTCTAACTAGCCTTGCGGTCTTAGCAAATCGTTTGACTTTGAACGGCCAAATCTCACAGACGCTCAAACGATTTATCTATATTCTTTCTTGCAGTAAGAGAGACTTACTGCAAGAAAAGGCAGGAAAAGGGGGCATAAGATGCAAGAGAAGATGGCTCGTTTAAGTTAAACTGTCATCTGCGAACCGCTTATCTCAACTAAATCACTCATTCTCTGTAACAGTTTCTCTATGACAGTTTTTGAAGGCAATTTCACTCAGACCGGCTCAATGAAGTTTGCCTTCGTAATTGGGCGATTCAATGATTTAGTCACTAGCAAACTGCTAGACGGAGCGCAAGACTGCCTGAAGCGTCATGGTGTTGACGTTAGCCCAGAGGGCATTCAAGTAGATTACGCCTGGGTGCCAGGGAGCTTTGAGGTGTCTATGGTAGCGCGACAGCTAGCGCTGAGCGGTCGCTATAGCGCTATCATCTGCCTCGGCGCGGTTATTCGTGGTAACACACCTCATTTTGACTACGTAGCGGCAGAAGTTGCCAAAGGAATTGCAGCAATTAGCTTTCAGACGGGAGTACCCGTTGTATTTGGTGTGCTCACAACAGATTCGATGCAGCAGGCATTAGAGAGAGCGGGCATCAAAAGTAATTTGGGCTGGAGCTACGCGATGAGCGCGTTAGAAATGGCCAGCTTAATGCCTCAAGTTCGTAGTGGGAAACCGGGAGCTGGTGAGATAAAAGAATCAATAAATACGTTAGAAATGGCTAGTTTGATGCCCCAAGCTCGTAGTGGGAAAATAGAAGCTGGCGAGTTGGAGGAGTCAGCCTAGAGGAATTAGCCAGAGAACTTACCGTAGTCGATCGTATTCGGGAAAACTGATCCGACCAGCGTATACAATATTAGAAAGGTTGTTGACAGCTGTTCCCTAATTTGGGATATTTGAAAGAGTCGAAAAAAGGCATATGCGGGTGTAGCTCAGTGGTAGAGCGCAACCTTGCCAAGGTTGATGTCGAGAGTTCGAATCTCTTCACCCGCTTCAACAAAAGAAACAGTCATTAACGTATTGCTATCTTTCTGCTAACTACGTTGATGACTAGGTCAGAGAAAAGATAAATAAAAAAGCAGCCAGAGAAAGGCAATCCTTGGGGGTAGAAAATTTCTGCCCCATCCGAAGAGTATGGGTGTTGGGAGCTGCGATCGGTCAAACAACTGGCCGCATCTATACAACCGTATCTATGATTATCTATCGGCGGACCATTTGGCGTACGTGCTGCTGTAGTTGAAGTGGGTTTAACAACTTTCGTATATTCGGGCTTATAGAGCAGCGATTGCTCAGCTAATTGCGTTATCTTTTCCTACAGGCTATGAGCGTTTTGATCTGGTAGGAAGGCTAGTGCACTCCCCCGAAAATCCTAAGCAGAGTTCAGAAGAAACCCACGCGCTAGATCTTGATCGCAGCTATCCCTGTCCGTCATGTAAGCAGGGCTGGTTGATTCCAATTACGCTGACAGAAGCGTGGGGATGCGATCGCTGCAAACAAATCTTTGAGCTGAAGCCACAGCCTAATACAATTGGCAAACTCACCACGCCATACCCTCGTCAGCGACTTTGGAAGTGGAATGGAAAGCACTGGGTGCTTAGCAAAAACACAATAAAATCTGCATTAAGTACCCCGCCTATAGGAAGTAACATCCTGCTGCTGCCTATTCTACTGGGCATAAGCTGGGGCGTACTGACTTTTATTGGGCTATCTATCGCCAGTAAAACTTTAATCCTGGTGGCTTTAGTAGTAATGTTTTGGGTGGTACTGCGGCGCTAGCTTAATGACCCTACCTCTTTTTGATTTAACAGCAGCTCTTACAACAGTTCGAAACTGCACCAAACAGCTAGACGCTGATGAGCAGTGCTCCAAAGCGTTAGTCGCTATGGCAAAGGCACTTAGCCAACGGCAAGACGATATCTTAGAAGCTAATACATTAGATCTGGAAATCAGCCGAGATATGGCAGTCCCGGAGCTGGTTGTAGACTGGCTAAAGCTGACTCCAGAGCGGGTACAAACAGCCGCTAAGATCTGTCACAGACTAGCCGTCATAGGGAGCGTTTCACCGCTAGGTATGGACTGCGGCAAAGGCGCTGGAAGCATAGTCTCACGACCTTTGGGCATCATTGGATTTGTCTATGAAGCATTCCCTGACCTAGGTGCGATCGCTGCTGGGCTCTGCATTCGCACGGGCAACGCCCTTGTTCTTAGAGGCGGAGGCGAAGCTAGCAAAACTAACCGCATCATTGCCAGCATCTTACAAGAAGCATTAGCTAGTGTGGGGCTTTCCGAATCACTTATCTTTCCGATAGAGCCTGCAGAGATATCTCGCTTAGAAATCGCTCAGCACTCTGATCTCGACCTCATTATTGCCCACGGCAGACCTAGCCTAGTAGAGCAGACCATACAGTCGGCCAATGCACCGGTTATTCCTTCGAGAATGGGCAACTGCTACCTATACTGGGCTGCGAGCGCCAGTCTAGATCAGGTCCATCATATGATCGTGAAAAGTCATGTAGGTACGCCCGACGCTGTTAATAGAATTGAAAAGGTACTATTGCACGGCGCCCACAGTGACAACATGCTCACCCGGCTATGGAACCGCCTCAAAGAAGAAGGATTCACGCTTAAAGCGGAAGAAGAGCTGGCCAAAAGACACAATATAGACACCGCTGAGCTTCTAGATTGGGGATCGGCCTATCTCAGACGCACTATTGCCTTTAAACAGGTAAAGGACGCCGCAGAAGCAATTCACTGGATCAATACGCATAGCAGCGGCCACGCCGATAGTATTGCTACCAACGACTACACTGAAAGCCGGCTATTTTCGGATACATGTCACAGCGCATCGCTCTATATCAATACTTCACCTCAATTTGTTCGAAACGCTCTGCATGCTAACGATATTGCCCTGGGCGTATCAAATAGAAAATCACTCGCGGGCGGACTGATTGGAATGGCCAGTATGCGCAATCGCCAGCGTATTTTTCACGGCTACTGAATGTCCGAAAACCTGCTGTGTCTATCGCGTCTGAAAAGATTAGATAACGAAAAAAGGCCCACCGCCGTTTGCAATCATCTGCAACAGTGGACCTCTCAACATTGACCTGCAAACGTCAATATATTGACATATAGACGTTTGTTGGGTTGGGTTACTTTGTTTGCTGGTGTCTATAGCCTAGCTGCAGTCTATAGACGTATCTAAACAACCGGGCAAGAGATACCTGAAGAAATTCGTGCCGCGGAAGGTGGAGAATTAAGACTTCTTCAGCTTGACCTTATCTGCCAAACCAACGGCCTGCAAACTGCGAATAACCATCCAAGTGACGTCAATTTCCCACCATCGGAAGCCATGCCGAGCCGAATACTGATAGGCATGATGGTTATTGTGCCAGCCTTCGCCAAACGTGCAGAGCGCAACCCACCAGCAGTTTGTAGAGCGATCGCCTGAATCATATGTGCGATAACCAAACTTGTGGGTAGCGCTATTGACGAACCAAGTAAAGTGATAGACGACTACTAGCCGAACAAAAATACCCCAGACGACAAACGACCAGCCACCAAGCGCATATAACAGTACCCCCAATGCAATTTGAAGCAATAGGAAATACCGGTCCACAAAGGTATAGACAGGATCGTCGTTGATATCTTGCGTGAACTTAGAAATTTCAGCCTTAGCAGGTACATCATGCAGTAGCCAGCCCATGTGGCTCCACCAGAAACCGCGCCTTGAGTTGTGGTGATCTTGATCTTGGTCAGAAAAGGCATGATGATGGCGGTGCAAACCAATCCAGTCGATGGCACCGCTTTGGCAAGAAAGCGAGCCACACACAAGGAAAACATACTCTAGCCACTGGGGAACTCGAAAGCTCCGGTGGGAGATAAGCCGATGCCAGCCGAGCGTAATTCCAAGGCATCCGGTAATAAAGTAAAGTATGAAAGCTACACCTACTGCGCTCCAACTGAAGTTTGCAGGCAGTAGCGCGAATAGGGCCCCTAGGTGGATGGCCACCATGAATATGACGATAAGCCAGTTGAGCGGTCGGTCGGTTGATCTTGCAATAGTCATTTAAAATCTCAAAGCAGAAACGGCAAGGCTCGAGCAATCGTTAGCAACCTCTAAATTAAATGAGCTTGCGATCGCTTTCAAGCAGGCTATTCAAGCAGCCTACTAACGGCAAAAAAAGAGCAGTCAATGAACAGGTCGAAAGACACGCACATATCCCGTTCCACTAGCCTACCTATAGACCTAACGCAGCAAGTACAGCAGGCTTCGCTTCAAACTTTTTACGATATCGATCTTCTAGTCCAAAAGAATTTGGCGAAGATCTTATCTGCGTTCAAAGCTCATAAGGTAGGAGCCCATCACTTCACTAGCGTGTCAGGATACGGACACGACGACATAGGTAGAGATACCCTTGATCGGGTATTTGCCCAAATTGTGGCGTCCGAATCTGCCGCTGTTAGAGTGCAGTTTGTCTCTGGCACACATGCTATTGCCTGCGCGCTTTTTGGCGTTCTTCGGCCAGGAGACGAGATGCTAGCAATTGCAGGTGCACCCTATGACACGCTCGAAGAAGTTATTGGCACACGGGGGGGTGGCCAAGGCTCTCTCAAAGAATTTGGCGTTAGTTATCGAGCGCTAGACTTGGCAGAAGACGGCCAAGTTGATTATGGGCAGCTCGCATCCTCAGTAACTGAAAAAACGAAGCTTGTCTTAATCCAGCGCTCTTGCGGATATAGCTGGCGTTCTAGCCTTAGCATTCATGATATTAACAAAATTATACAATTAGTCAGAAAACAAAACATAAATACAATTTGTTTTGTCGACAATTGCTACGGAGAATTCACCGAAGAGTTAGAGCCCACGGCGGTAGGCGCAGATCTTATGGCGGGCTCTTTGATCAAGAATCCGGGTGGTACGGTGGCGACAACGGGCGGATACGTAGCGGGCAAGGCGCAGCTAGTAGAAGCGGCAGCCTGTAGACTGACAGCACCTGGTATCGGGACCAGCGGAGGATCCACGCTAGAGCAAGGGCGATTGATGTATCAGGGCCTGTTTCTATCTCCCCAAATGGTCGGGGAGGCCATGAAGGGTAACTACTTGATGGCTAAAACATTTGAGCTGCTAGGGTATGAGGTAAACCCGCCAGCGGCTGAAGCGCAGCGGCAAGTGATTCAGGCAATAAAGCTTAAGTCTGAGAAGAAGCTAGTTGCTTTTTGCCAAGCTATTCAGCAATGCTCGCCTGTGGACTCTTATGTCAGTCCAATACCGGCAAAGATGCCAGGATATGGCGATAGGTTGGTGATGGCAGGCGGCTCGTTTGTAGATGGCAGTACGTCAGAGCTATCAGCGGACGGTCCATTAAGAGAGCCCTATGTGGTGTATTGCCAGGGCGGAACGCATTGGACTCATGTAGCGATCGCACTAGAAGCCGCAATCAAAGCAGTCGGCTCATACAGCCCCGGCATCAGCTCATAACACAGGCCCATAACACGAAGCAAAAAGACTTAACCAAATGGTTAAGCCTCTTCTTTTTAAGAACGTATTTTTCAGGAGCTCTAGTAACGACTATCTCGACGCAACAGATTGTCTCAATGACAGCTTGCTAGCACAGCGGTCTGCCTTGGGCTTTTGTTTCCAGGCCCTTTGCTAGATCGCCTCGGCAGCAGGGGGCCGAAAGCTAAGCGCAATGTACTCAGGCCGACAAGCAAATATTGTCTGACCATTTACTCGCTGCAGCGAAACGCTAAATTGAGTCGTTTCCAGCACGCGGTAGTAGTAACCTTCATGAGACTGTAGAATTTCACCCGGTCTGATGTTCATTTAGATGCACCTAACTTGCGTTTCAGAAACTCTACATACACTTATACGCAAATATATATAGTTTATGTGTGATCTGCCTCACTAAGGAGATCTACGTGTAGCATTTTTCACCTACGTTTCCTTCATACATTTTTCTTCATGGGAGGCTTCTGGAGAGCTTCAAGGATGCTTTGGGAAGCCTTGAGAGGCTTTGAGGAGTTTCTTGGGCGATCCTGATGAGTGATTTGGGTAAACGATCTAGCGAAGCAAGCCGAAGCACTATTTGGGAGCGCTATGTATCGGGGTTTGACTAGATATCATAGCGGAGCGCTATGCTGGTATGCGGGCTGTCACGTAGTCGTCATACGGTAGCTGATTCTTTTTCTGCTTTACTCAAACTTCGTTGTTATCTTTAAAATATGATCACGGTTGCTTTGCCTAAAGGCTCGCTTCTCAAAGAAAGTATTCAATTGCTTAAAGCAGTCGGGCTAGACTTTAGTGGCTTTTTGGCAAAAGGTACTCGTCAGCTGCAAATGATGGATAGCAGTGGGCAAGCGAGAGGTCTACTGATACGTGCTAAAGATGTGCCAGTGTATGTGGAATACGGCCAGGCTCAGATCGGCATCGTAGGCTATGACGTACTCAAAGAGCGAGAGCCAAAGGTAGCGCAGATAGCTGATCTAGGCTTTGGTGAATGTCGCTTGTCGGTAGCGGTTTCTAGCGATAGTGGCTACCAGTCGGCACTTGATTTACCGCCTCACTGTCGAGTGGCGTCAACATTTGTCAATAGTGCACGCCAGTACTTTCAGTCTTTGGATTTAGCGGTAGAGATTGTGCCACTTTCTGGCTCTGTTGAGCTTGGGCCAATTACGGGCATGTCTGAAGCAATTGTAGATTTGGTATCGACAGGTCGAACCCTAAAGGAAAATAACCTAACAGAGCTAGAGGTGCTATATAACAGCACGGCTAGACTGATTGCCCATCCGCTGAGCTACCGGCTTAATCAAGAGGGATTGAGTCAGCTCATCGACCGATTGCAAAACGCAGCGATCGCCCAAATTTCAGTTTAGATTCCAGCTTACGTTTACAGCTTGACTAATTATATTTTTCCTATCCTCTAAGAGTTTACGATGGCATCTGCGTCCCCAAACAACTCACACTCTGGTGCCAGCGCGCGGGCGAAGCCAAGCGTTCAGGGCGATTGGCGGCTATTTCGACGGCTGCTGCCTTACATAGTGAAAAATCGATCGCAGCTAGTACTGCCGATGCTACTGCTAGTGCCCCTTTCTCTGGCACAGGCGCTTCAGCCAGTATTGATTGGGCAAGCAATTTCACTGATTAAGCAAGAAAAGGCAGCCTGGGCGATTTTCTCTGAAACGAGTCTGCGAACCGGACTCAACTGGATTATCGGCGGGCTTCTGCTGGCGATCGCCGTTCGCCTCTTGTTAGACGGCTGGCAAAGCTACCAAATTCAAAAAGTTGGCCAAAGAATCACAGCCTCTGTCCGCGGCGATTTGTTTGAGCACGTAACGTCATTGTCAATGGGATTTTTTGATCGCACACCGGTTGGCCGACTGATCACTCGGCTAACGAGCGATGTTGATGCACTAGGTGATGTGTTTGCGACAGGTGCTATTGGGATTATCAGCGACCTGTTTCTGATTTTGGTACTGATGGGTACGATGCTTCAGCAAGAGTGGCGGCTAGGACTGATGTTAATTGCCATGCTGCTGCCGATTACGGCGCTGATTATCTATTTTCAGCAGCAGTATCGCAAGTCAAACTATGTGGCAAGAGAAGAACTTTCTGCGCTTAATTCCAATTTGCAAGAGAACATTAGCGGGATTGACGTAGTTCAGCTATTTCGACGGGAACGGTTCAACTCGGAGCTGTTTCGGACAATTAATACACGCTACGTCGAGGCGATTGACAAAACAATCTTTTATGATTCGGCGGTGTCAGCAACGCTAGAGTGGGTTGCTTTGGCTGCGATCGCGGGTGTTCTTGCCCTAGGTGGCTCGCTTGTCACCGACGGCGCACTCGAAATCGGTACGCTCACCGCTTTTATTCTCTTCGCGCAAAAGCTATTTGATCCGTTACGGCAGTTTGCCGATAAGTTCACCGCTATTCAAGCGGGTCTAACCGCTGTAGAGCGACTTAACGACTTGATGAGTGAGCCTATTGTCATTCGTGATGCGAAGAACCCAGTAGCGCTATCAAATCAGACGCTAAAGGGAAGCGACACGGTAATTCCTGGAGAGATTCGGTTCAAGGGAGTGTCTTTTGGCTACAAAGCAGATGACTACGTGCTCAAAGACTTGGATTTTGCGATCCGCCCTGGCGAGAAAGTCGCCTTAGTAGGTCCTACGGGCGCTGGGAAAAGCTCAATTATCCGACTGCTATGCCGGCTGTATGAAGTGAGTGAAGGGCAAATTTTGCTAGACGGCATTGATATTCGACAGATTGCGCAGCAGGATTTGCGCGATCGCATTGCCATCATCCTACAAGACGGCTTTCTCTTTTCTGGCGACGTCGCCCGTAATATCACCCTTGGTGAAAACTACAGCTTTGACCAAGTTCAGGCGGCGGCAGAGCAAACTAACGTCGCATCATTTATTGAAGCCTTGCCCGAAGGCTACAGCACTGCGCTCAGAGAGCGTGGAACCAATCTTTCTGGCGGCCAAAAACAGCTGCTAGCATTTGCTAGAGCCGCTATTCGCAATCCTGGTATCTTAGTACTCGATGAAGCGACCGCTAATCTCGACGTCGGGACCGAAGCCACGATTCAGAGGGCGCTAGATAAGCTATTAGAAAATCGTACAGCCATCATTATCGCTCACCGCCTTTCTACTATCCGCAACGTCGATCGGATCTTGGTCCTCAGGCAGGGCCAGCTAATCGAGCAGGGCAGCCATGATGAGCTCTTGGAAAAAGACGGCCTGTATGCCAGCCTGTACAAGTTACAAATGTTAGGGCAGTGAGCGGTCCGCGAGTAGGCGCTTATTGCTACAGACCTATTGCTATGTCAGTTTGCCACATACCTTTCTAGAACATCAGCTCAATTCTCGAATTTCTTCCTAATTCTCCCATGGTCACCACAAAGCACGTCGAATTCAACGGACCACAGCTTTTGCAGCAGCTGATCGAGAAGCGATCGCTCACCGAAGCCCAAGCCGAAGCACTCATGGACGGATGGCTTTCTGAATCCATTTCTCCTGTTCTCTCTAGCGCCATCCTAATTGCCATTCAAAGCAAAGGCGTAACCGGTGACGAACTTGCAGGCATGGCCCGGGTCCTACAAGGTCAGTCCCTAGGCGGTACTACCGCAGATCTGGACTTACCTACCACCCGAATTGATACGTGCGGCACGGGCGGCGACGGGTCCTCTACCTTCAATATCTCCACAGCCGTCGCCTTCGTCGCTGCCGCCGCTGGCATTCCTGTCGCTAAGCACGGCAACCGTTCTGCCTCCAGCAAAGTAGGTTCCGCAGACGTGCTCGAAGGCCTAGGTGTAAACCTTGCCGCCTCTCCAGAAAAAATCAAAGCCGCACTCAAAGCAGTCGGTGTCACCTTTCTCTTTGCTCGCGGCTGGCATCCTGCTATGAAAGCAGTTGCGCCTTTACGTGGCGAACTCAAAGTCCGCACCGTCTTTAATCTGCTAGGCCCTCTGGTAAACCCGCTACGGCCTACGGGTCAAGTTATTGGCGTTTATCATCCTGCTGTCATTGAGCCGATGGCCGCAGCACTCAACCAGCTTGGGATGAAAAAAGCGATGGTGCTGCATGGTAGAGAAACTTTGGATGAGGCTGGCTTGGGTAAACCCACAGATGTTTCAGTCGTCAGCGGTGGCTCGATCACACCAAAAGTTTTGTATCCTGAATCACTAGGACTTGCCCCTGCTCCGCTGTCAGCCCTAGCAGGAGGTGAACTAGAGGAAAACACAGCTATCCTACGCGACGTGCTCCAGGGAAAAGGAACCCAAGCGCAGCAGGATGTGGTCGCGTTAAACGCTGCTTTGGCACTTAATGTAGGCGGATTAGCCCAGGGAGAGAGCTTTGAAGCGGCCTGCGCAGATGGCGTCAGCAAAGCTCAGGAAATCACTAAAAGTGGGACCGCTTGGGAAAAGCTAGAGCAGCTAGTTACCTTTCTTAAAGATTAACTTTATTTGGCAGCGCTGGATGTCGCTCCATCCAGCCTCTCATCTTACCAGGATTTAGCAGGCCGTAGGGATCGACGAGTTCTTTAAACTTGAGCTGCTTTTCGTCGATAGTTTTGCGGCCACCGTCTTCGAGCACGTAAGTGTGAGGGTTAGCGATAAATGCCCCTTTTTCTTCGTGGTAGTGAATGATGTCAGCTAGACGCTCAGGACTGGTGTAGCGAACAAGCTGAAGGGCAGCAGGAAGAATTCTACCTTCAGAGCGAAGGTATTCTAAGTGCATAATGACTTCATCGCCAAAGTGCTCGTACATATGTTGCACAAGCTTTAGCTCTGGGTCATAGGGAAATACGGTCTGCAAGTAGGTTAAGTTCTCATCGACGTTGCGAGCGTGCAAGGTGGTGTGGTTCCAGGTAAATTCAGCAATAGCTGCGCCTTTAGCGGCGGCTTGCGCATCTTTTTCGTAGGTGATGGTGCCCTGGTGTACTTTGATAAGCGATCGCACACCCACCAAGTCGGCTTCAGAAACTATTAGCAAAGCAGCGGCTTTTCCTTCGGGCAAGGCCGTTGCCAGCGCATTAAAGTAACTAGGAATCGGCCAGGCATGAATACTAATTAGCTTTTTGATCAGGCCGTCGGCATCGCCTAGCGCTTGGCCGAAGCGCGCGGCCTGCATAAACTCATCAAAAACAACAACCATCTCAGCCCACGGATAAGCAGGCGCTAATGGAATTTCGAGTTCGGTAATAATGCCATTCGTGCCATAAGCATGAGTAACTTGCTTGACCGCATCACCTTGCAGTTCAATGATTCGAGGTGAGTCTTCTAGCGTGACCACTCGAGCTGCCTGCACGCTGCCCCGGTCGGCAAGTTGACCATACATCACTGAGCCAATGCCGCCACTGCCACCACCGACAAACCCGCCTATCGTCGCCGTTCGGTAAGTTGAGGGAGCCATGCGAATTTCCCACCCCTGCGCTCTAGTCACTCGATCAATGGCGGCCAGCTTAGCGCCCGATTCTACACAGGCACGTCCAGGCTTTACCCATTTCACCGCGTTCATTGCACTCATATCTAGAATGACGCCGCCTGACAGCGGAATAGCCTGCCCATAGTTACCCGTGCCTGCCCCACGAATTGTCAACGGCACTTTGGCTTCTACACAGGCTTTAGCCACCTCTAACACTTCCGCTTCGCTTTCTGGAAAAACAACCAAATCGCCGACTCTGTTCTGAAGCTGCTCTGCCAAAATCGGGCTGAAGTAGTAGTAGTCTTTCGATAGTTTGGCAACCTGGTTAGGAGCCGAAGTTGCCTTAATTGAGCCGAGGCGATCGGTGAAGTTTTGCCAGTCAATCATAGGCGGTTGCGGTGTGGAGTTAGACATTGAGGTAGTTATACGGAGGGAGAAAACAGATCGAGCTGACAATGATAAGGATGTGAGCGTATTACTCGGCTTCTAATTGGTCTGTTACTTCTTGCACTCTCTATGATGCCTGCTAATCCTTATACTTGGTTTCCGCTATGGCAGTATCTAAGTCAGCCGATTGGGGAAGCTGATCGCACGCTGATTGTAAATCCTCGAAAGTTTTGGCAGGTCAAAAGGTTACGCCATATCGAGCGCTGCTGGGTAATGTCTTACGTACCTGAGCAGCAGACAATGTAACCGCGGTGCGTAACCATGGTGTGTAGCTGTGGTGTAGCTGCGCAAGCACTCACCGTGACCAGCACAATCAAAAATTTCCAACCAAAAGCCCTCTTGCTTTCTGTCTAGAAGAAGCAAGAGAGTTTTCAATTGAGTTTTGAGCGATCGCTCAAAACTCAATCTCCTATTCCAAATTCACGGTCTGGCTCAGCTCTTTTTTAGTGTCTTCCCAATCAGCGATCGCACCCCCTAACCACAGCCAATTGTCACCTAAAGTTCTTGATCCAAATGCCGCCGGGTCATCACTCATTACCTGCCGATAAGCCGCAGATGCCTGCTCTATTAAGCGGTTTCGCTCAGCCGGATCAGCTTCAATCTTGGAAAGCGCTAGCGCTGAGATGGCGACCCCCGCTCGTGCATTCAGCGCATACTCACCAAAAGTCTGATCCGAGAAATAGGCATTTCCTGACTCTGGCTGCCGTTCTGCTAACTCGATAGCCCGCTCCCAGTTTTCTAAAGCCAATTCCTCTCGACCTACCGCATAGTGCGCAAACCCTAGCGCCATCGCAATTTCCATCCAATCTGATTCGCTCGCTAGCGCTGTCTGCCAAGAACGCATAGCATCATCAGCCGAAAAATCTGGGCTCCCTTGCTTTACAAGCGACCACTGAGCCCTACCTCTAAAGAAAGACAAAATGACATCGTCTCGATTGGACTCATCAGCCGTTTCGAGAGCGGCAATCACCTCCAGATACCTGCCCTGGTCGATTAACGCTTTTGCCGGCGCTGTCGCTGCATCCAAATTACCTTGATTGAGCGCTACTTCTACCTGAGCGGGCAACCCTAGCTCACCATTTGATTCCAGCGTCGGCTGAGCTCTTGTCGGTTGAGGCGCCGAACCATCTCGCTGCAGCCAGCTAACTGCTGCGATCGCCAGTATGGCAGTCAAGGCCAAAGCAGCAATGCCCGGTGCGGTCAAAAGCTTAGTATGCAGCGTATGGCTGCGCGTCAAACGCTCGCCTATCAGCTCTGGAATCGTTTCTTTTTTAGCAGCAGGTTCTTTACTAGAAGCAGACGACCTATTCAGTTTTGGAACCTTTGGAGCATGCGCTGGCTCTCCATAGAAACCTTCGGGCGTTTCTATGTTGTTAGGAACGCTCAGCGCTTCGTCGGCATCTACCGAACTCGACGGTCTTGAGATGCCTGGCCTTCTGACGCCTGTCTTCCTGACGTCTGGCCTTCTGGTATCTGTCTCTCTAACGTCTGTCTTTCTAGTGCCTGTCTTATCGGTATCGCTATTTTCAAACAAATCTCGATCATTCACTGGTTCTGTATCATCCAACATTGAGCGTGTAGCGTCGAGAACTGCACCCGTTGCCGCTGTTTCGAAAACGCCAGCAACACTAGCCGCTGCAATGCTAGGACGCGCAGGCAGATCGATATTAGCCAGGCCAGGCCCTGCGAACATATCACCAAAAGGATCGTTCGCCGAATCAAGAACGCGAGAGTTTTCTCTGAAGTTCTCTAAACCACCTGATACTTCGACTAGATAACCGTCGAACAGAGGATGCATGTACAGCGTTGGCAGCGCCCAGTAAAACTGGTCAGAGCCATAGGCTGAAATGAGCCCCTGACGTGTTCGGTTAAGACTCAAGTCGATAGACAAGCCTTTTTTTAAATTGCGGTACAGCAGCTGCGTAAAGCTGATAGCAACGTTATCTGGGATACGCTCAGCCATGGCGATTACTGCCGGCAGACCGCGGCTAACTAAAGCCTGCGCTAAATTGCGCTCTTGCCATCCCTGATCAGAGTCAGTGCTGTAGGCACCTCGGCAAGAGTTGAACACAGCTAACTTGATACCGTTATTTACCAGCAGCCCAGCTAAGTCTTCACCACTCAGCCGTTCTGTCAGGCCAGTTTGGCGACTTACTAGATAAAGATCGCCGCCAGCATTACCCAGATTGCTGTGCCCCGCATAGTGTAAGACTTGGTAGCTACCACTCTCCAAAGCTTGCGTTAGCTCGGCTCGCCCAGGTTGCTCTAAGACAGTGAGCTGCACATCGATCAACGTGTCATCAATTTCTAGAGTCTCAGGATGAAGCTCCGTTTGCAGATGATGAGCCTCTTCTTTTAGCTCCAATCGTTCTTGGTCGTTTGGCGATGCGATCACCGTCAAAATTCGCAATACCTGAGGAGAGTCGGCATTCTTTGAAAGTAGCGCCGAGTGAGTGGGTCTGCGATCGAGAATATAGCGAGAGAAAATAACGTCTGTGCCTGTCGCTAGCGGACGAGAACCGGCGTGCAAAGCTTCCCAAGGAAGCTGCTGTAGGCGATTATCTTTAATCCCAATTCTTAAACGCAATAAGTTTTGACGATTTTGAGCGACGCCTTGAGCGGTAACCCAGCTATCGTGCAGCTGTCCTTTGAACAGCTCGTTGTGTAGCGTTTGGCCTAGATGAACAAGCGTGGTAAGCCCAGAACTATCTCGCTTAGTGTGCTGCTGCCAGCTAGTGCCTGCTCGCATCGGAATAGCGCGATTCTTCTGGCCTTTTAGCAGCCCTAGTAGCGGATCATGCATCAGCAGCTTGGTCTGCGCTAGCCACTCAGCAACTGGCCAGCGTACCCTTTCTTCTGCTAGCTGTACGCCCTTTTCTACTTTCTCGGTGCGCACTAAATACTGATCGCCGCCAACGGCAGTGATAGATATCCCGAATTCCTGAATCACGGCTGCTCTTACTCCCCGGTAGTTAAGTTGGGATAGCCTTTCTTAACGTTACATATATAGCTTTGGCCACTTAGCCGAATACATTCACACTGGTTAGAACCGTTGTGTGCTGCAAGTAAAGTGACGCGCCAGCGGATCAATATGTCCGTATGCCGGCTATAGCTAGTGAGCTAAGTTGACGCAAAGGCTAAGACCGCACCCCTATTTTGCTATTTTAGGCACTTTACCAAAGCCTCGCGTTGTTACACTCAAATAGCATTTGACATGTCGGAGAAACTTAATCCCTCTATGTCCTCTGTATATAGAGGAGCTCTATATACAGACTAGAGAGGCAATTTGTTTTTTGTACAGGAACTAGGACAGTTATGGGGGCGGAAAGCATCCGTATATAGCATGCTACCAAACGCGTTTAATAGCGTGCCACATGCTTGGTTGGGACTCATGAAAGCTACTTGCAGTACAATTTGCGTATCTCAAAATATACGTTTGTATGTACTATTATGACGCAGCAAAGCTGATAGGAATGTATGGTAACGACGCCTGTTGGTGCGACCGATGATACGGCCGATGATACGACCGATGGTGAAACAGCCGCAAAAGCGAAAGCGATTGAGGCAGGTAGAGCTGACCAGCTAGCACGCCTAACAGCGAGCTTGCGACCGGGTCAAAGCGCACTGGCGCACTGGCGATCGGGACCGTTAGCGGTGTCGGCAGTGCCTGGTTCGGGTAAATCAACCGGGATGGCAGCCGGTGCGGCGGTCACGATAGCTCACCATCGGCTTCATGCGCGCAAGCAGCTTGTCCTAGTTACTTTTACCCGTTCTGCAGCAGCTAACCTAAAGGCAAAAGTTCGTCAGCATCTGAAGCTATTATCGCTACCGCAGAACAGCTTCGTCGCCCACACACTGCACGGTCTGGCGCTGAATATTGCTACTCGGCATCCAGACGTTTCGGGTATCAACCTATCTAGCCTAGACGCAGAAGGCACCACGCTAATTTCACCAACACAGAGTCACCGACTGATTCGCACAGCCGTTGAACGTTGGATTGTTGATAATCCGCTGGCCTATCGGCGGCTAATCGAAGGACAAAAAGATTTTGACGGTGAGGAAGCTGAGCAGATGAGCCGGCAGACGGTGCTGCGCACAGAAGTTTTGCCGGCTTTGGCGTATACAGTTATTCACGAAGCCAAAAGCTCGGGTCTATTGCCAGAAGCGTTAATGAGCATTGCCCAAAGCCTGGTGACCGGCGCGTCTGAAGGAGCGGCTGACTATGCGGTACTGGTCACAGCGGCGGGACTGTATGCCCATTACCAGACGCTTTTGGCAGCCCAAAACCTGATCGACTATGACGATATGATTCTGGCAGCACTTAAAACGCTGAATGAACCTACAATTCGTCAGCTATGGCAGAGCCGAGTGTTTGCGATTTTTGAAGATGAGGCGCAGGACTCTTCACCGCTACAAACTCAGCTGCTAGAAGTGCTAGCAGGCGATCCAGAAGATAGCAGTCAGCCGCTAAATATTGTGCGGGTTGGCGATCCAAATCAGGCTATTAACTCTACGTTCACGCCAGCAGATCCGGTATTTTTCAATCAGTTTTGCGATCGCTGCCAAGAGATCGGACAGCTCGCTACGATCGAACAGGCGGGCAGAAGCTGCGATCGCATCATGAAGGCCGCTAACTTTGTTCTTCACTGGGTTAACCAAAACAGTCCTGGTAATCCATTTCGCACGCAGGACATTCTGCCAGTAGGCGCCGGCGATCCACAGCCCGATGCCAATCCGCCGCAGATTGGGAATGGTGTCGAAATAGTTCGGCCAGAGACAGTTATAGAAACGGTGAGACAATTGGCCAAAAGAGTTTCAGAGGCAATTGAAAGCAATCTGGAGCTTAGCGTCGCTATCCTGGTGCGAGAGTCGCGCCAAGGCAAGTTTATTCGGGAGATTTTAGAAGATCCGCTGCGCTCAGGCGTCGATTTTAAGGCGCAGGACATTGACATTTATGACGTGGGTGCACGCGATCGCAAAAGTCAGATTCCGCGTGAAATGCTCGAGCTGCTACAGTTCATCGAGCGGCCTCATTCCCCTGACAATATTAAAGCGGCGCTACGCGTCCTGGTATCTCGTCAGCTTGTGGCGACGCAAGATCTCAACCCACTAGCGGCCAATCCCGAGCGCTTTCTCTATCCAGGCCCGCTAGATGTCCTACCCACCAACCCTGCCGCACAGCAGGCTCGTCGCTACTGCGCCTCGCTGCTGCGAGCTCGCCTAGAACTGCCGGCTTATCACCTCATTCCCTTTCTTGGCCTCACGCTTCGCTACGACCAGAGCGAGCTTGCCACTGCCGACAAGCTCGCTGCTCGCATCGCTCAGCAGACCTTAGAAAACAGTACTTTATCTGCCATGATCGATGCTCTGCAAGAACTGCTAGGCAGCGAGCGTTTTCGCGCTGTTGAAACCGAAGAGACCGAATCCCAATACGCTCGCCCTCGGCAAATCACTATCATGACCATGCACAAGGCGAAAGGCCTCGATTGGGATATCGTGTGTTTACCTTTCTTGCACAAGCGCAACCTTCCTGGCGAAGACTGGGTGCCACCGCAGACACAGTTCCTAGGACAGTTTTCGCTCAATGAAGTGGCTCGCGCTCAGCTACGGGCGTATACCCACGCTATCTACACGCAAGACAGCAAACCTGAGCCTATCCCGACAATTGAATTCGCCTGGCAACAAGCTAGCAACCTAAAAAGAGCAGAAGAATTTCGGCTGCTGTATGTCGCCATGACCCGAGCTAAAAAGCTACTTTGGATATCAGCGGCTAAGCAGGCACCGTTTACATGGAGCAAACCCGAAAACCTGCAAGATGCAGAGATGACGCCTGTGGTGAGGGCCCTCTCCCGGTCGCTATAGCTGACTATGGCTGTGCGATCACTTTACTACCTGCAACTTACTATCTAGCGATCTACTGCTTTGGTTAAAATTTTGGTTAGGCTTTGGTTTTGGTTAGCACCTTACAATAGACCTTATCGCAGCGCTCTGTATCGACACCACTCATAGGGCGATAGGCGTTCCTTTCGTACAAAGCAACGGCTTCTTTCAGCACGGTTGCGGTTTCAACCCAGGCCTCTTCAAAGCCGTTCTTAGCTGCCGCCTGTTCTAACTGAGCAAGTAAGAAGCGGCCTAGTCCATACCCTCGAGCCGCAGGTATCAGATACATTTTGCGAATTTCCACCGCATTGTTGCCCCGAGAAATCGGGTAGTAGCCGCCCGTACCTAAAATTTGCCCTTGATGCTCTACAACCCAAAACTCGCCGCCTGCTTGCTGATAGTACTTTTCGACTTCGACTACATCCTGGTCGCTACACCCTGCACAGCTAACTTCCCATCCTAGTCCGTATTCTTCGAGCACTGTTTTCACTACGCCGGCGGCAGCATCGCGATCGCTTGCCGTCCAATCTCGAATCAAAAAGTCTCTAAACTGCACTTCCATTACCTGATCTTCGCCTTCGTCCCTACCTTTCTACCGATGTCTTTGGCGCGTATCCTCTTAACTATGTACGTTAGCTATGCACGCGAGGCTCACAGTAGAGCGTACTCAAAATCTCACTCTCCTGCTCCGCCAGCTCTTCTAGCCGTTCATTCACTAGACTCGTATCAAAGTAGGTAGTTGCCAGTAGCCAATAGCTACCATAGTGCCGTGCTTCTGATGCCATAAGCGAGCGGTAAAACTTAGCAAGCTGCGGATCTGGGCAGTGCTCACCCAGTAGGCCTAAACGCTCGTGGCTACGGGCTTCAATTAAAGCAGACACCAGCAGCAGATCCAGCATACGGTCAGGCTCTTGCCTACGCACGCATTTCTTCAAACTAGCGCCATACGGTGGGGGCGATACTGGCTGTAGGGGAATACCTCGCTGCTCCAGCCAATTATTCACCTGATCGTAGTGGCTAAGCTCTTCTTGAGCGATCGCAGTCAGCCCCCGTACCAGCTCAGTACTCGACGGATAGCGTGACATCATCTGGATTGCCGTGCCCGCTGCCTTTCGCTCACACTGCGCATGGTCAAGTAAGAGGGTATCTAGGTTAGCGGTCGCCTGATCTATCCAAGCCTTCGAAGTTGGCGTCTTCAGAAATTTGATTTTTGTAGCATGCTTTGCAGAACTAGCAACAACCACTTTTTTCTTCCAATTTACGTAAATAGTGGACTAACCCTTCTAGCCCTAGCCGATAGCTATCGGCACCAAATCCGCTAATCTGCCCGACCGCAACTGGAGCAATATAGGAGCGATGACGAAAGGCTTCGCGGCGATGGATATTGCTGAGATGGACCTCTACCGTAGGGATAGCAACTGCAGAAATGGCATCTCGAATTGCTACGCTGGTGTGAGTATAGGCACCTGGATTAATCAAAATGCCCTGGTGAAAGTTCAAAGCGTTTTGAACCGTACCTACCAAGACACCTTCGTGGTTAGATTGAAAAAACGACAGCGTTACATCTAAAGCACTAGCCGTTTGATTAAGACCGTCGTTAATATCTTCTAGCGTCTGAGAGCCATACACTGCAGGCTCTCTCTTGCCCAACATATTCAAGTTAGGGCCGTTTAAGACAAGAATACTCAACAAAGCTTAATCGATGCTCAGTTCATTCAAATAAACGTCAATCATATTGTTTAACTTATAGGGTTGTTTAACCTATAGGGTTGTTTAATCTATAAGGCCATTTAGTCGCTAAGGCAATTAGCTAGTCACAGGAACAACTCAATATAATCAGCTCGATACAAAGCTGACTTCATATAACTAGCCTCACATCTATTTAACTCAAACGCAAACCTGTGTTCAATTGAGGTAGAACCTATCCTACCAGTCAGCACCACGGCGATCGCGCAGGCGACGGTCATCTACGGGAATAGGGATAGGTTCAGGCTCAGGCTGAGTCTCAGGACCGAACAAGGCTTCAATCACCTTTTCAACCCATTCTCTAAGCTTGTCAAGCGCTTCATCAATGTAATCCATGAGCTAGATTGCTCCCTCTCATATTCTTTCGACATCTATTAGGAGTGACGCAAGCCACAGACAAATTGACTGTAGCGAAACGGGGATCAAGAGTTTTGAAAACCGCTCTGCGTATGATTATGATAACCAATTGCGAGCAATGATCAAGAAAACTCGCGAGGGAATTTACATAATTTCCTCTATTTCTTTAGGCTGTAAATTCACAGAGTCTGAAGAAACTTCATATATAGGATAGCCTAATCACTCTGACCTAAGAGTGTCATGCGCAATAAGTTTAGTGCGCTAAGTGCGCTCCGCTGCCGAATCTGCGCGCGTGTAAGCGTTTGGTCAAATAGATACTTCTTCGTGAGGGTTTGCTCAGCAGACGCTAGACCAATATAAACAAGTCCGACTGGCTTTTTAGGGCTGCCACCATCGGGACCTGCAACGCCGGTGATACTAATCCCCCAGTCAGTACCTAAGCGATCGCGTACTCCTAATGCCATCGACACTGCTACTTCGGCACTTACGGCCCCATGCGTCTCTAGAATGTCTGCTCCAACGCCAAGCAATCCCTGTTTCACCCGGTTATCGTAGGAAATCACACCGCCCCAAAAATAGCTAGAGCTGCCGGGAGTTTCTGTTAGTAGCTGACCTAACCCACCCCCTGTGCAGGATTCAGCCACGCTTACCGTTTGCGATCGCGCTATAAGCTGCCGTCCTACCACATCAGCTATTGTCTCTGAATCTATGCCATAGCATGCCGGGCCTGTTAAGCGCCGAATCTCTTGAGCTACCGGCAATATCAGCGCATTTGCCGCCGTAACTGATGCGGCCTTAGCAGAAATTCGCAGCTTCACCTCACCCCCTAGCGCATAGGTCGCTACCGTCGGATTTTCAGCAGGTAAAAATCCTTTGACGTTCTCAGCTATCGTCGTTTCACCTATTCCCCAAAACTTCAGCATTTGGCTGTGAATTACGCCATCTGCCCAGCCGCTCGCGCGTAAGTAAGGTACCGCTGTCGCCGTCCACATGATCTTCATCTCCCGAGGCACACCCGGAAACGTCATGATGCACAAGCCCTCTTTGGGTTCCCAAATAACACCAGGCGCGGTACCCGTTGGATTTGGAAGAACGTCCGCACCATTGGGGATAAGTGCCTGTCTGCGGCTAGTATCGGTTAGCGTACGTCCTCGGCGAGCGAATTTTTTCTCTAGGTCAGCGACAATTTCTGGCCGTTCAGAAAGCGCTGCATTAAAAAAATCGGCAAGTGTTTCTAGCGTCAAGTCATCGGGGGTTGGCCCTAGCCCACCCGTGAAAATAAGTAGCTGTGATCGTTCAGAAGCGATCGCCACCGCTCGCTTGATTCGCGTTGGGTTGTCGCCCACAACGGTTTGATAGTGATGCGCAATTCCAAGGCTCGCTAGCTGCTGACCTAGATACTGAGCATTGCCATTAACAATATCGCCGAGTAATAGCTCTGTACCAACACAAATAATTTCAGCGCTTTTGTTCATGAGCAGAGCGGTTGAAGGTAGGGAAGCCGGTGTAGTCGATAAGTCGATTGTAGGGTGTCAAAGTTCACAGGCCTAGGCTATAAGGACTAGCACAGTAGGACTGACATAATAGGACCGGCACGGTATGGACAGTGAAGCTGCAATCAAAGCGCAAATCTAAACACTGGCGGCTAGAGGTATATGACCGAAAGCCGCTATTACCAACTCAAGGGAGTTGAAGAGAAAGCCCCTCGCCACAGCTCCTACAGGGCGAGGAGGCAGAGGTGCGTCTCTCGTGTTGCGCAAGCTCAAAAAGACTCTGTCTATATCGGGCTAAGCATCTAATCGAGCCCTACCTCTATCCATACGAGAAGCTTTCTACTTCTGCACTATTTAGCGCGCTGAACAGCCCGCCAGCCCGTGTAGCTCAGTAAGGCCGTAGACGCGAAAACAGACGGAATACCGACTCTCAAACCTGCAAACGCCATTGCTAGGCTGCCGACCCAAATCGCTAGCACATAGATAAATATCACAGTAAAGCGATGGGAGAACCCTGCATTTAATAGTCGATGGTGCAAATGCCGCTTATCAGCGACAAACGGAGACAAGCCCTGGCGCATTCTCAACAAAATCACCGCCGACATATCCAGGATAGGGACTGCCAACGTCAAGGACGGCAGCAATACCGCCACCGTTGTCACCCCTTTGACCAAGCCAATTACACCCACTCCCGCCAGGATAAAGCCAATAAAGTAAGCACCCCCATCGCCCATAAATATCTGCGCCGGGTTGAAGTTGTACTTCAAAAAAGCAAGAGAGCCTCCTGCTAGCGCAGCCGCAATCAGAGCCGCTGCTGGCTGACCCATATACAGGCTCACAACCATCATTACTACCGCTGCGATGCCAGAGACACCCGCCGCCAAACCATCTAATCCATCAATCCAGTTGATAGCATTGGCCATTCCTACCAACCAAAAGACCGTAACAATTAGACTTAACCACACCGGCAGCTGCGTTAAGCCCAAAAAAGGAATCGTCAAAAACCGAATATCGACCCCGACAAACCAGGCTACTGAGGCAACCGCAGACTGCATAATCAAGCGACTAAGCGGGGACAGGCCGAACAGATCGTCAATCAGACCGATTAGGAAAAAGGCAAAGCCACCGATAGTCACGCCCCAGACAGAATATTCCGCAACGGGCGGCAAAGGGGCACCATCACTCCCTAAAAATCCACCGAAAGCCCACACCGCTAGCAGCGCAATCAGTACGCCAAAAAAGATTGAAACACCGCCTAACCTAACCATCGGCTGACTGTGAACCTTTCGACCTCCCGGCAAATCCACTCTGCCGCTAGCTAGTCCCGCTTTGCGAACAACCGGGGTCAAGGCTAAAACAACCGTAGCTGAGATGATAAATGCAAACAGATGATAGAGCGGGAACGCCATCAGTAAAGCGGTTTGTAGGGTGGGCAAAGCTGAAAACAGACAGTTACAAATGGTTGATTGCGTTCTTGCTAAAAACGGCTATGCACCTTTGAGAATCACAGCCGTTTTGTCGATGCATCTATCCATGAGTGTATCTACAGAGGCAATTACTATATCTACAGAAGCAACAACACCACTCGGCGACAGTATACCTCTTAACTAGCTATTCTCAGGCAGCGAAGTTCGAGTAGGCGCGTTGTGTGTAGGCTTTGCATGCAGATAGTGCAGAAGCCACTATGTAGTTTTTACGGCTTTGGCTAGTTGAGTACTTAGCTAATGCATTCACATCGGCTAAAAACGGCTAGGACCTTTGTACACTGCCAGCAAAGCGGTGCTTGTATACGAACGCATCTGTACGATGGCTTGTACGTATGGCTTATACATATCAATTAAAGCTGTTGGGACGAACATTCCTAAGCTTCCCTTTCAAGCTAAAAATATTGCATTAGCCAGTTAATTTCTCTTAAAGAAGAAGCCTCAGATACACAAATATCTGAGGCTTAAACAACGGTATTCTATGCGGCCTAAGCCGCTTTTCTATAGCTTTCGGAGAGCTGCTTGGGTCACGTTTGTAGGCCACGGCCACTAGCAAACCAAGCAGCTCTCGTATGGTCTTGCTGTAAGAGACAGCTAGATCATACGAGAGCAGGCTCGGCAGCTTTTAGGTGCGGATACAGCGGAAATCTATCGCACAGCGTACTTACGCGCTGTTTGCAATCGGCTTCTACGGCTCCATCGCTAGGGTCAAGTAAGCAGTCAGCAATGATATTGGCAATGTCAATAAATTCGGCTTCACCCATTCCCCGCGTGGTCATTGCTGGTGTACCTAAGCGCAGGCCGCTAGTCACAAAGGGCGATTCTGGATCGAACGGCACTGTATTCTTATTGGCTGTGATGTTAACCTCACTGACTAGGGCATCGGCGACTTTGCCAGTCATGCCAATAGAGCGCAAATCTAATAGAACGAGGTGGTTATCTGTGCCATCAGACACTATCTTGATACCGCGATCTTGTAGCTGAGCGCCTAGCGCTTTGGCATTTTTAATTACCTGCTGAGAGTAGGTTTTAAATTCAGGCTTTAGGGCTTCGCCAAAGGCAACGGCTTTGGCAGCAACTACGTGCTCTAGTGGGCCACCTTGACTACCTGGAAAGACCGCTTTATCGAACTTTTTACCCAAATCTATATCACGGGTCATAATCAGGCCACCGCGAGGACCGCGCAACGTTTTGTGCGTCGTCGTCGTGACAACGTCGCAGTGAGGTATCGGATCAGGATGCTGACCCGTTGCCACTAGCCCCGCGATATGAGCAATATCGGCCATCAGATAGGCACCAACTTCGTCTGCGATCGCTCGGAACTTATCAAAATGGATTGTCCGGGGATAAGCGGAGTAGCCACAGATAATCATCTTGGGCTTGTGCTCTATCGCTATCTGTCGAATCTCGTCAAAATCTAGCTGTTCAGTCTCACGGCTCACCCCGTACTGAACAACGTTGAACCATTTTCCCGAAAAATTTACGGGAGAGCCGTGGGTTAGGTGCCCCCCATGAGAAAGATCCATACCAAGTATGGTGTCACCAGGCTTTAGCAACGCGAGAAACACCGCAAAGTTCGCCTGAGCGCCAGAGTGCGGCTGTACATTGGCATGGGCGGCGCCAAAGAGTTCTTTTACTCGGTCGATTGCTAGCTGCTCCGCTTGGTCAACGAACTCGCAGCCACCGTAGTAGCGCTTACTCGGTAAACCTTCTGCATATTTGTTAGTTAGCACAGAACCTTGAGCTGCCATCACCGCCGGAGACGTGAAGTTCTCACTGGCGATCAGTTCTAGATGCGTCTGCTGGCGGGTTAGCTCTTTACCAACAATGGCAGCTAGTGCTGGGTCGCTCTGCTGCAAAAAATCAATGCTCGTCTCTATCATCAAGTAACCCCTTCAATCAACTTTTTCTCTGGTGACTTTATTCGGTAGAAAGCACGCGCTTTAAGGCGCATCTCTGTATCCAACCGGCCGTATCAAACTCTTAGCAATACGCTTTATCGTTGTTCATCACAACGATAAAGCGTTTCACTTTCTCTAAGGTAAGCGCTAATTTGCCAAAATTCTATGAATGAAGAGAATGCATTCAGATGTGCACTCTGCATACACATTTGAAGACTCTGACCCAAAGGCTTGGCAGAAGAGAAAAGCGGATTGTCTCAAAATGTAACGCTTTGAAACATATAATAGATAAGTTACAGATCGCTAAGAGATTCAGAGATACATCCAAATGCGGCCTCGTTAAACAAGTCCTCTTAGAGTCCTGACGGCTAGGCAGCGCAAGGAAAAGTCTACAAATCGGTAGCCGATGTTCGATCTAGAGGTCAAAAATAGCCAAAACTTTGCGTTCAGCTCACGTTTGGCGCTAGCCCAGGGACACTGTTGCCGTATACAGTAATCAGAAGGGAACTCCATCGAGATTCACTCGGTGTTTGCCTGAGCTGACTTTGCGGTCGATTTTATATTGATTCATCTATCGTTTTTAGTCAACTCAACGACTAGCTGCTGTGATGAAGAGCAAATGATGAAGAGCAAAGGCGCAATCGTCCGGCTCTTTTCTTGACTTCTTTCTTAGGACGTTTCTCACCGATTTGTCCGACTACTATTGTTCATTTTTCCAGTTTGAGGCATTGATGCTGCAACTGACTCACCCTTCAACGACGCTCGCTCCTAAGTTTGTCCCTCTTCAGGAGTCTTACGAGCGATGTCGTCAGATAACGGCAGAGTTTTCTAAGACGTTCTATATGGGAACGCTGCTCATGCCTGAGGCTAAGCGCCGCGCGATCTGGGCAATTTACGTATGGTGTCGGCGTACCGATGAGCTAGTAGATGGCCCCCAAGGTAAATTCACTACCGACAGTACGTTAAACCATTGGGAAACGCAGCTTGAGTCGCTGTTCGCGGGCAAGCCCAAAGATAATCTAGACGTTGCAATGGTCGATACCTTAGAGCGATTCGACCTAGAGATTCAGCCCTTTAGGGATATGATTGCGGGACAGCGGATGGATTTGGTGCGCGATCGCTACGATACCTTTGAGGAGCTTAAGCTCTACTGTTATCGGGTAGCCGGTACCGTTGGACTGATGTCTACGGTTGTTATGGGAATGGACAGCAGCATCAACACAGCACCCTGGATGCAGGCCAAGCCGGCAACTGTCCCCATCGATGAAGCAGTTTCTTTGGGCATAGCTAACCAGCTCACCAACATTTTGAGAGACGTTGGAGAAGACGCACAGCGCGGACGGATATACTTACCGCTAGAAGACTTAGCCCTATTTGACTACACTACAGAAGACTTATTCAACGGCGTGATAGACGATCGGTGGAGAGCACTGATGCGATTTCAGATTCAGCGAGCGCTTAAGTATTACCGGGACGCTGAAGCAGGTATTAGTCGCTTGCATCCTGACGCTCGCTGGCCGGTTTGGACAGCATTAATGCTATATCGCAAGATTCTAGACGTGATTGTCGAGAACGATTACGACGTCTTCAATCGCAGAGCGTTCGTGCCTAAGTCACGTAAGCTACTCTGCTTGCCTCAAGCGCTAGTCCGTGCACGGATGTCGTAGGCATCGGGCTTGTGCACTTCAGAGATTCATAAAGAAAGCAACTCGTATGGCTACGAGCTGCTTTCTTCGGTTTTTTGTTGATTCCTAAGATGTGAAAGTTATGACAATTGATACGGCTGCTAGAAGACTAGGAAGGAGTTGTCTGGGCAGCAAGCATCTCTTTCAACTTAGCTAGGTCCTGAGCCCACCGCGGATCGGGGCCAGCAGCGGCTGTGTCAGATTCGGCAACGACAACATTATTGCCGCTGCGACGCGCGCCTCCTTTCTTTGCACGACGCTGTTGGATAGGCGCTTTCTCAGTGCCTTCTTCTTTCTCAGTACGAGGCATCGCTTTTTCTACTTTAAGCGTAGCTTCTTGCAGTGTGAATCCGTTGTACTTACCAACTAAGGCGTCTGCAGTTTCATCGTCTTTAACCGTGACAAAGCCAAAACCACGGCATTTACCCGTTTTCCGGTCTGAAATAAGCTTTATAGAGACTAAGTCATCAGTATCTTCAGAAAAAATAGCTTCAAACTCTTCGCGCTCTAGACTCCGAGGCAAATTGCCAAAGTATAAACGAACTGACATCGGGAACAACCTCTAACTTTTAAATTCAAAAATGAGTTATCGGCAGCGCTTAAAGCAACCTGCTGCCGATGCTTCACCGGTGGGTATATGAAACTTTTTCTATCAGAATACCGACTGGAAGATAGGTGGATACCTTCTAAAAAGACCTTCGCACAACAATCTCTTGCCTGATATATAAACGCTTGGCTCATATAAAACAAGTTAGATTAGGTGATTGGATTCAGATAATCAGATTCAGATGAACGATAGGCTATCAAGGCGTGATGGGCCTATCTGTAATGAGCCAACCAAGGGCGCTGCTTTAGGCGATAAGAGATGCGTTTTCTAACGGAAGAAATCTTTTTCCTACTGTTGTCACGACTGTTTTCGCCGACTACTATTTTCGCCGATGGGTGAGCTGCAGAGCTAAGTCGTTGACTAGCCTCTAATTAAAATATCACGATGTTAGAAGCCAAACCAGATTATCGAAGATTGAAGTCTCAAAACCTCACATAGCAGCTTTTTGTACCAACAAAAAAAAGCCAGTCGACAATATCGGCTGACTTCGATGCTGTGTTGAGAGTAGGAGAACCCGGTGCCCGACTCCATCCGCGCAGACAGTAGAATCACTGCCAGTTCGCTGGAATAGATAGACAAAATCCAAGTTCTTGCGAAGAATGTAGCACCCTTTGCTTGTGTTTCGCAACATTTCTTCACATTTACGGATAGTAGTAACTATGTAATGCACCATCAAGGCACCGTAGAAAAGCCGTTAGCAGATTGTATGCATCGATCTTGCGGTAGATCAACTGTATGGACTACTACGGATCAAAAGCCAGAGGCCGCTGCCGCTTGCAATTGTCGCTAGCAGCAAAGAGTAGACTGGGTGCGCTGCTTGTAAAAGGCTGCCATTGTCTGCGCGAATTTTGTCGATGTCAATCCAAGGTTGATTGCCACGACGATACCAGCCTATTATCTGAACTGACGTGTGGCTGATAGACAGAGGCGTTCTCTCTAAGCTCACGCTGTTCCCTAACGGTCCTAGCTCAGAGTAGTAATGGATCTTCATCAGTCCAAACTGCGTTTTTAGGAATAAGTCTTGACCTAGCCAGTTCGCGATGCCGGGTCGACCGAGCAGAATGCCCGAAAGGTTAGTTGGAATGCTGTCGGCAGGCAACAGGTTATGGTCGCTAACCCATGCATCTAGAGATTCAGAGGGGGGTACAGAAAAAGATAGATCTGGAAAAAATCGATTCAGCCGCAGCGTGATGCCAACTCCAGTTCCTAGCAAAAGACAGCACCGAAATAGGCCGATATCTTTGTGCATCCAATCGAGCATTGGCCATTTGAGCGCGGCGGCGATCGCACCTAGCCCTAATAGCAGCAGGCCAATCGCTAGCCCGGCAGCTAGCCCCATATAGGGCGTTCCCTGCCGAGCGAGCTGTTGCCACTCTTTAGCGGAAAGCCCTCTACGCTGTGGCTTAGATTTTAAATGGATTTCGCAGGTCAGCCGCCAGCGCTGAGTGTAGACCATCATCCGACTTAAGCGATCGCCCAAAGGCGGATGAGTCGCCAGGCAGCTCATCCAAGCGCTCAGCGGATTTTGGACGTCCCAGGCAAACAGCTTAGCAAGCGGGATCTGGCTGTATAGACGATGACGTGCAAGGTCGGCAGAGACTGGCAGCAGCGGCGTTAAGCTCTCAATCAAAATAGGCGTGTAGCCTTGCTGCTCTACGCTAGCTGCCAAACCAAAAGACAGCTTGGCTAAGGCTCTTGTCAGGCCATTTGGGTTGCCTGTTACAACAGTAGCAGCGCGATCGCTGTAGTAGGTTCTTACCCGGGCCATACCAATGATAGGCAAGCGTAAGAGCCAAAATAGACTGTAGGCTAGCGTCGACGTTGTGCCTGCCAGCATCTTAACCAGGCCAATTTGCCGGTTTCCCCACAGCGCACTCTGCCAGTAAAACCACAGCAGCACCTGCAAAATTAGGCCGGTTACCGAGAGTAAACGCCAGTGCCAACGTTTCCAGTGAGACATCTCATAAGCCACTAGCGCAGCAATTTCATCCTCTTTGAGCCGCGTCAGCAGTCCCTGGGAGATAACGATTCTGGCATTTCGCGGTAGCCAGCCGTAAGAGAAAATAAGCGGAATATCAGTAGGCAACTTCCACAGGGTGGGAAGGGGCCATCGACACTGACGACACTGGCGGTTGATGAGGCCGGCTGCCTCAGATGAGTGGGTTCGAAGAAAACTCATAGGACAGGGCAGGCCCTCGGCAGTTGATCTTAGCCATAAGTCCCATAGCCAAGGAGCAGCGATCGCAATCATGCCCATGGCTATGAGTAGAGGCCAGCTCATCTGTTGCCAGTCTCCTGGCAGCGATCGCAGCCGAAATGGCAAATACCTATCTAAGAGAACTAAACAGCTATTAGCGATCGCAGCCACCTGGTGAATTACGGTTTGCCAGAGCACGTAAAATGCGATCGCCCCACCTATCTGCGCTAACCATAGCTGCCCTGGCTTAATCGATCTTAGGCTTCGTCCCTGACTGAGACGGTCAGCGTATATCCACTTCAAGGTTTCCTGGGCGTTCGGGTCTCTTTGCTTTTCTCCTCCTTGCTTTTCCTCTCCTTGCTGTTTCACCGGCTGTTTCTTGTCTATCTCACTAACTGTTTCGACACTCGTGCCAGCGTTTAGAGCAGCATAGTGAAACATAGAATTCGTATGGATGGTAGTCGATTTCATGCCCTCAGAAATTTTTTCTAGGGTTTCTTGCGACCACTGCCGTAGCGCTGGATTTGAGCTAGCGCCTACTTTTTGACAAAGCGTTTTGGCTTGAGACCAATTCTTTTGGGCCATGTAAATGCGCACAAGTCCCACGTAGCCCTTTGCTCGATAGGTAAGGTCCTTAGACTTACAGAGCCGAGAAAGTGTTGCGATCGCCTGACTATACTCACCTTTTCGATAGGCACAGATACCAAGCTTGAGCAGGCGTTCTAAGTCCGATGCTGAATTCATTAAGCCTTCATGCAAAAGCTAGGGAAGAGTAAAGATCTAAAGGGTGGCGATAAGCTAGAGTAGGCAAATTTCTCGGCGAGATAACTTTCTTCTATGCGCTTTCCTGTGCGCTTTCTCGAAGCTGTCGACACATTCCTCTGATTAAGCAAAGATTAAAGCAATGTTAAGCTTGGTATAATACTGATTCGCTAAAGCCTTTTGGCTCGGGCACCGACCGGTTCGACCGTTCGATTTGATCGCCTAATTTGGCTGGAAATCATTTAATTTATGCCCGACGCTCTCACTTTCGTCTTGCTTTCTTCCGTTAGCTTCGCCGCTTGGTTTATCAGCATGTTGGTAGGCGGTGGTAGCCCACTCATTTTGATTCCGCTAACTACGTTGATATTAGGTGCATCGTCTGTAGCACCTGTGTTGACCATAGGCAGCGTGCTAGGAAACGCGCAGCGAATGACTTTGCTTTGGCGACATATCGATTGGTCAATTACGCTTTGGCAGATTCCTGGTGTTGTGGCGGGTTCAGTTTTAGGAGCCTATGCCTTTACAAAAGTAGAGGCTGAGGGATTACAGGTTTTTATCGCGATCGCACTTATCTATATGGTGCTGCACTGGCTACTCAGCAATCGTGTCTCCCCGCTTACCAATGGCCACATCAATCCTCTAACCCTCGATCTCAAGGCTTGGCACTTTCTCCCGCTAGGATTTTTCAATGCGATCGCCTCCGGCTTGATTGGCAGCACCGGACCTATTCTCAACCCGGCATATCTCAGCTACGGCTTAGAAAAAGAGCAAATGATCGCTACTCGCTCGGCGAGCTTGACGCTCACTCATAGCGTCAAAATCATCAGCTACGCCGTGCTCGGCGTGCTCTCTTCTACTCTAGTCGGATACGGACTGATTATCGGGTTTGCGGCACTGCCAGCAAACTGGCTTGGCCAAAAGGTGCTTGAAAAGATGACCCCTGAGCAGTTTCAGCTAGCTGTTGTCAGCTTCATCGGCATCAGCGGCGTGTGGATGCTCTGGCAACAGCGATCGCTACTTATGCATTAGATTGAGTGCATTAGATTGAGTGCATTAGATTGAATGCACTAGATTGAACGCACTAGATTGAACCACCAGTCTCAATCCATCAGGCTTTCTACTAGCTGATACAAACTCTCTTCGCTCTCACCATCCATCTGTCGGTCCTTCAACTCAATCAGCCCTTGTGCTAGCTGAGCTGCCCGCTTTTTGTAGACAGAATTGGCAGCCAATAGATCTGTAAATACTTCTTGTTCGACTTCAAGCCGACTTGATTCTTCCGAAATAGGTGACGCATAATCGGCTTCTTCTACGTCATAACGCAGCAGAAAAATCAGCGCATTCGATATCTCTTGCAGCTGATTCTGGAGCTGTCGAGTGTCGAGTTCTAACCGGTCGAATCCTATCGTGCCAGTGATTTTCAGCTCCACAATGGGCTGCTGTTCGGGAACGATTAGTTTGGTTTTTATAGATTTTTGAATGAGCGCGATCGCACCTTCTTCTACAGCCTCCATTACGTCAGATGTCCGCATCTTTTGCTGGAGTCGAACAATTGGGCGCTGACGATAGTCCGTCTTTAGCTCGGCTGTTATCTTCCCTTCAGCGTCAATTTCGACTAGGTAAGCGCCGCGTTCAAACTGACTTTCCTCTATATTGTTAGCCTCTATCGAACCCGGATTGAAGATCCATCCCTCTTCTGTATAGCTTTTATGGATATGGCCTAGTGCCAGATAGTCGACACCAGCCGCTTTCAACGGCAGTACCTCTCTGTAGCGCAAGGCGCCAGAGTAGCGAGCAATCTGCCCTTCTAGGCCGTGATGAAATAGCAAAATAGAGGGTCCTGAGGCAGGCGGCAGCTCACTTATCGCCGCGGCAATTTGTTCAATCGCTCTAGGCGCAGCCGCCCCATACCAGCTAGAGCCCAACACTCTTACACCACAGTCCAGATCGATATAGCCCCCTCTATTTTCTGCTTCATCCCAAGGCGAATAGAAAGAATCGCCAGCATTCACATTTCCAGGCTCTAGAAGCTTCAGCATCTTCTCGTCAGACAGATAGCGCAGCCAGCTAGACTTTGTGCCATAGGGCGCATTGTCGTGATTGCCCTCAATTGCCAAGACCGGAATGTTGGCATCCTGCAGAATTCGCAAACAGTACTGGGCATGGTTCAAGATGGCCGGCTTGATACTGCGATGCTCGAACAGGTCGCCGCCCATAATGACAAAATCGACCTGCTCAGCGATCGCATACTTTTCCAAGACATCTTTAAGCGAGAAGAAAAAATCCAGCGTTCGACGCTTACAGTCGTAGCGGTCAAAACCTAGATGAATATCAGAGATGTGCAGAAATTTTGGCATGGGTCAAGGAAACTCATGTGATTCTAGTCAGAGCATTAATTGTAGGACAGACTACCCGTGAGATCTGATAGGCCAAACTGTGACCAAACTGTAGCCAAACTGTTCCGGCTGAGAGGGTCATTCCATGAAATAGGTAAGCAGACAGATAGAAAAGTCTGACAGCATCAGATAAAGCAGCCGCAGATAGCCGAATTCACTATCTAGAGGTGCGCATTTAGACGTTTACATACACCTGCGTATCTGTCGGATGGGGGTAATTATCAAAAAGCCAGCAAAGACCGTAAATCTCGTTTAGACATCCGCACAAAGCTGTACTGACACATATAGCAAATGCTCTGCTGTGTCGGGGCATTTGTCGGTCGAGCTGCTTTGTTTGCTAATAGCTGTAGCTTTGCAAACGTGTTCCAAACAATTGCGCGAAAGCTATAGCGAAACGGATTCCCTAAAGACAGAGAAAAGCTGGAATGATAACGTCTTGAGTCACCATTTGGGATAAAGACTATTCGGACATAAAAGATAATGGGTCGCTTAACCGTCTGGGTTCGTAGATTTATAAAAGGTGAAACCATGGCAGATCAGCACAATTTCAGGAAAGAGTTAGGAGACTTCAATAGCATCGTTTGTTTCAGAGCCCTTATCACTGGAATAGAAGATGCACTAGGGCAAAGGGCCGCTATGATCGCCCTACTAGCAGCAGGAAGAGCACGTGGCAGACGGCTTGCAACCGAGCTAGGCCTATCCAACGTATCCGGCGACTTTAACGAAATTGCTGAACTTATAAACGGTGTTCTAGGAATTAACGGCACCCGACTTTGTATCGTCGACAAAATCGAACTTGCCGAAGACAACACCCTCTTAGTTTACTGCCGAGAGACAGTTTGCTCAGCTGGGGAAAAGCCAGGGTCCGACAGAGAGCTGTCTTACACAATGGGCGCTCTGCAAGGTGTGCTAGAAGAAGTGACGGGTAAGCGCCTAAGGGGCGAGCAAATCGCCTCAGTCCTACGAGGTGGGACTCATGACGTTGTGCGGCTAATGCCCCTGTGAGATAGCTATCGAGATCTCAAAAGTGAGGTCCAAGTCAGATCTTTACTTAATGTTCTACTCTATCCACGTTTTACACGGGCATTGTGTCACTTTGTGCGGATAGCGCTTTGTGAGACAGCGTGGTGATTGTCCGCGCGATACATCTCTAGTACGCATCTATCGAATCTTTACGAGCAGCTTCAAACAAAACCTTTTATCTGGGAGTTTATTTCAATGGTTCCAAATACTCAAAAGATACAGATGCTCTTGCAGAGCCTAGTCACCAATAGCCCTGAGATTGAAGGCGCGAGTCTAGTCACTCTAGATGGCTTGCCGCTAGCCTCTACGCTACCGATCAACATGGATGAAGAGAGAGTCTCAGCCATGGCCGCTACGATGCTCTCTATCGGTGAACGGATCGGAGAAGAACTGCAAAAAGGAAATGTCGGCCGCATTTTTGTAGAGAGCGACCACGGCTATTGTATGCTCACTAGCTGTGGAGATGATGCTGTGTTATTGGTAATGGCATCCACTGCGGCAAAGCAAGGCCTGTTGCAACTGGCTGTAAAAAGATCAGTAACAGACCTAAAACTAGCCCTCGGTTGAAGCAGCATCCGGATAATTTTCTAATCTAGAAGCATGGAAATCATGAGGTTGGTTGTGGCTGGGCCTGTAGGCGCCGGCAAATCTACGTTCGTCCGAGCCGTCAGCGAAATTGAGGTGGTAGATACTGACCGTCAAGCAACTGATGAAACGACCGCACTAAAAGAAAAGACGACAGTAGGATTTGACTTTGGACGACTACAATTTGGTCCGGACATGGCCCTTCATTTATACGGCACTCCCGGTCAAGATCGATTTGATTTTATGTGGGAAGAGCTAATTAGCAAAGCGCATGCCTACATTCTGCTAGTGCCTGCCAATAGACCGGCTACCTTTCGTAAGGCTCAATTGATCTATCAGTTCATGAGTGAGCGGGTTGCCTTACCCATGATTGTGGGCCTGACACACTTGGATTGTGAAGGGGCTTGGAGCGCTGACAATATTGCGATCGCAATAGGCTTTGTAGAAACCGCACAGCGACCTCCGTTTGTCGAAGTAGATGCTACAGAGCCCAACTCAGTTACCAAAGCGCTAAGCGCTCTAATACAGCGATACATTTCGGTAACAAGCGCCGCATAGATACAGCAGAAGCACCAAACAAAAGCATTGCTAACCGAGTCAAGCTAAACCGCTTGCTCAACTAGCAATGCTTTTGTCTTCTTATCTTTTATTATCTTTTTGTATTTTTTGTTAATATCTCTATTTATTCCTTAGAATAGACAATAGGTAGTTATACTCAATTATCTTTTTGCATCTTACCCCTGTGCACTACTACGCGCGTGGCCGCGTCTTGCCTATCCTTTCTGCACCCTCGTGATAATGCCATCTCGCAGAAAAGGCAGAGCTTATTATTTCAATTTCTACAAAAAATAAACGCTTACCCAAAAGGAGTTAGAAACCTATGCTGCTTCAAGGTCAGACTTCTGATTACTCGCTACCCGAACTATTCAAATTTCTAAAAGACAGTCGGCAAACAGGGCGTCTATCCCTAAAGTCTTTGTTTGGAAGAGGCTTTGAAGACAACCCTCACTATCTATGGTTTGAGGAGGGCAATCTAGTTGCCACCTCTCAAAGGTTAGATGGGTTAGGACTATTAAAATTTCTTCAAGAAAGATATCTTATTCCAAGCGCTGTACTGCCTCGCTTGCTGCGACAGTGTCCTCCCAAGCTAGCATTAGGGACCTTTCTAAAAGAGAAAATGATGCTCACGGTCAGACAGCTACAGTCGCTGTTTTCCTCTCAAGTCTTGGGTAGCACCTGTGCGCTTATGCAGGCACCTGATGTCAGATTTGCGTTTTACCCCAACTATCCTTTTCCCTATCTAGAAATGACTGGAGTCAAAATTCAGGCAACTGACATTACACTTCCTAGTCTACGCATGATCAAGTCTTGGGGCTCGCTGATTGAGAAATTGCCAGAACTAAATTCTGGATTAAAAACGGCCGCTGGTAACGTGCCCCAATACCGTCTTAACTCGCAAGAAAGAGCGGTTCTATCCTTTGCAGAATCAGGTCGTGCTTTGTCTGACATTGCTGCCGAGATAAACCTGCCTAAGCTAGACGTTCAAAAGATCGGGTTCCGGCTGATCTTTGTTGGTCTTGCAAAAGAGGTTCCGATGGTTTACTTAGCACGAACGAGCCGTCCGGCAAAACAGGCTGCACCCGCTAAAGTTAGTGAAGCCTTTCTTAATAAGCTATCTAACTATTTGCACAAAACAGACAGGCCACCTACCCACCTCGCACGCCCAGCCCAAATAGGGAGATACGCCTCGACTATGCAATTGCAGCCCGCATAGCCAGGTTGATCGGTTAGTGAGGAACCGTTTACTTCAGCCTCTGTAGGGGGCGCTATTCGTCTATTTATTTCATATTTTTAAAGAACACACCTTATGAAAATATGCTCAGCAGAACGCAAGAGGCTGCTCTTGACAGTTGCCCTATACCGTCTTACCGGTAGACGCTGCCAATTCTTCTAGGCGTTCTTGCTGATCTTGCGAGATACAGGTCTGAATTACCGTTTCGATATCGCCTTCTAGGATTGGAGGTAGTGAGAAATTTTGATTTAGGCGATGATCGGTCACCCGGTTGTCTTTGTAATTGTAGGTGCGAATCTTTTCTGAACGGGAGCCAGAACCAACTTGCGATCGCCGAATTGAGGTGATTTCAGCTTGCTGCTCTTCTAGCTTTATCTCGTACAGCTTAGCGCGCAAAATCTGCATGGCACGCTCGCGGTTCTGCAGCTGCGAGCGTTCCTCCGTACAAAACACCCGAATCCCAGTTGGTTTATGTATTAGGTCGACCGCTGTTTCTACCTTGTTCACATTCTGACCACCTGCTCCACCAGAGCGAGCCGTCGTCATCACGATATCCTTCGGATCGATGTGAATTTCCACATCATCTACTTCAGGCATCACGGCCACTGTCGCTGTAGACGTATGCACACGTCCACCCGATTCGGTCAACGGTACCCGCTGTACCCGGTGAACACCGGATTCAAACTTCAGCTTACTGTAGACCTGATCACCCTGAATCTCAACAATAGCTTCCTTCACACCGCCCATATCAGCTCGCGATTCACTCAGCAGATTCGCCCGCCAACCTTGCCCCTCTGCGTATCGACTGTACAAGCGCAGCAAATCACCAGCCCAAATACCCGCTTCATCACCGCCGGTACCGGCTCGAATCTCTAACATAATGTTCTTATCGTCATTCGGATCACGCGGCAGCAGCAAAACTTTCAACCGCTTCTCTAGCACATCTAAGGACTCTTCTAGCTCAGAAACTTCCATTCCTGCCATTTCTTTCATTGCTGGGTCACTAGAAGCTTCCTTATATACTTCTTGCGCACCTAATAGCTCCACCTCAGTCTCTTGCCACTTATGGTAGGTTTGTACCGTTTCTTCTAAAGAAGCTCGCATCTTAGCAATTTTCTGAAACTCATCGGGGTCTCTAGCGACATCAGGATCTGCCATCCTCCTGGTCAACTCTGCAAACGTTTGCTCTACCGATTCTAGTTTCTGTAGTAAGTAAGATTCAGCCATCGTCTGTTACCTAATTTTGGTTGCTAAGAAAAAAGAAATATCGCCGCAAAAAAATATCCGAGTAGCAACCTTAAAAGGTCTGCCACCCGGATTGGTTTCAAGACTATAGTCGCTATTTCTTGGCGTCGCTCGCAGCGTCAGTAGAGCTAGTAGCTTCTGATTCTGTAGACATACCGTACTTACGCAAGAAGCGTTCGACGCGACCTTCCGTGTCAATGATTTTTTGTGTTCCAGTGTAGAAAGGATGATTTCCCGACCACACGTCAACATTTAGTTCGGGCTTGGTGGAGCCTACAGTCATGACCTGTTCGCCATTGCAAAACACTTTGGCTTCTGGGTACCACTCAGGGTGAATATCAGCTTTTGGCATGGTTCTAGTAAAATTTTGGGTGTGGAAATCTTAGCTTTGTCTCCGTTTCACTCACTTGTGTAAGTTGATACTGTAGGAGATCACAGAGCGTATAAGCAGAATCGAAACAGAATCTGTTCAAACAGAATCTTAGCGCTTCGAGAACTGACCGGCCTTGCGAGCTTTCTTTAAGCCGTACTTTTTTCGCTCTTTTTGCCGAGGATCACGAGTGAGGTAGCCCTCAGTTTTTAACGGAATTCGGTTGTCGGGATCAAGGACACAGAGCGCTCGGGCAACGCCAAGCTTGATAGAGTCAGCTTGACCAGTCAAGCCGCCGCCACGTACGTTTACGAGAATGTCGTACTCACCTTCTAAGCCCAGCGTTTCTAAGGGTGCTTTGGCAGAGGTGATATAAGCAGCATTTGCCTGTAGATATTCGTCGCCCGGCTTCTTGTTAATAGTCAGCTGGCCGTTACCGGGAACCAGACGGACTCGAGCAACTGATGACTTACGACGGCCCGTGCCCCAGTATACAGCGCGATCAGATTGGTCTGCCATGGCTTAGTTAGCTCCGGAAGTAGTATTAACGGTCAAAGTTTGTGGGTGTTGAGCAGTATGGGGATGATCAGGTCCAGCGTATACTTTCAGCTTTGTAAAGAGCTGGCGTCCGAGCGCATTCTTAGGAAGCATCCCTTTCACAGCTTTTTCGATGATACGCTCAGGGATACGGTTTTGCAGCTGAGCAAATGTTTCGGTCTTCATACCACCTGGGCGACCAGAATGACGGCGATATAGCTTTTGTTCACTCTTACGACCGGTAACCACGACTTTGTCGGCGTTCACAACAATCACGAAGTCGCCTGTGTCCATGTGGGGCGCGTAGTTAGGCTTTTTCTTTCCCCGAATCACCTGCGCAATTTCTGTAGCTAGCCGACCCAAACGCTGATCGGCAGCGTCTACCACATACCAATCGCGTTGGATTTCGTTAACAGGAGTAAGGGTCGTTTTAGTGGACATAGCGTATACCGTGAGCGTCGTGAATCATTTTGTTGTCAATAAGAACTGAGGCTGGGTGTCAACCCAAACCTCGGGTTCAAAGGGAAAGTTTGGATATCCTACCCGCAGTAGGCAGAGACCTTGAGGGGGAGCAGAGTATTTTACCAAGTGGCGGCGTCGGTTTTGCCAGATGTCTCGAAACTCGTCTGGAGACAGCTTCTGGGTACCTACTTGCACAACTAAGCCCATTAAGAGGCGAACCATGCCATACAGAAAGCCTTTCGCCTGTAGTTCAACCTGAACAAAGTCACCTGAACGGCTACATTGCGCATCTTGCAGCTCTACCCAAGAATGGGTTCTATCTGAGCCAGCGCGATGAAATGCGGCTAAATCATAATAACCTACCATGAGGCGCAATGCCGCGTGCATTATGTTTTCGTCTAAGGGCTGATAGTAGTAATGCCATACATACGGCTGCACAAACAGATTAGGATATCGACCGGTATATAACGTATAGCGGTAGCGTCTCCAATCAGCTGAAAATTGAGCGTGCCAGTTATTGGCAACAGTAGCAGCAGCACGGATAACAATGTCATCGCCAAGCCGGTCATTGAGGATACTAGCCCACCGCTCGGATGGAATTACTGCAGGCGCGAAGAAGTGGGCAACTTGTGCGGCCGCATGAACGCCTGTGTCAGTTCTACCAGCACCGACTAACGCAGATTGCTTGCCTAAAACAGAAGCGATCGCATCCTCAATCTCTGACTGTACCGTTCTGCCTGCGGCCTGACGCTGCCAGCCCTGGAAGTGAGTTCCTCTGTACTGAATGACTAAGGCTACTTTTTGCGTATCCTGCTTGTTTGAGGGCAGCTGTTTTAGCTGTCTAGATACCTGCGATGCACGACCATCAGACATTTAAGCTTAGGGTGATCTTGAAAGCGCCGGGGCATTTTCCTAACAAGGACCTTACGTTAGCTCGATGATAGCCATACGGGCGTTATCGCCTCGACGACTGATCGTACGCACAATGCGAGTATAGCCACCATTGCGATCGGCATAGCGATCAGGCGCCTGCTCAAATAGTGCATGGACGAGCTGCTTATCAAAGATATAGCCGAGCGCTCTACGGCGTGCCGATAGAGAACCATCTTTAGCTAAGCTCACCATACGCTCAGCTTCAGAGCGCACAGCTTTGGCACGAGTTTCCGTGGTCTTGATACGACCGTTGCGAATTAGCTCTGTAGTGAGCGATCGCAGCAAGGCTTTGCGCTGATCAGCCGCTTTACCCAGCTTTGCTACACGACAACCGTGTCTCATAATCGTTATCCCCTTCCTAACTGTAAAAAATTGAATTGGAAAAATCTATCATTCCAGGCGCTTTAGATAGCACTCAAGGAGAATAGACTATACAGACTTAGCTGGCTTTTCTAATGGCAGCATAATTCCTAAGTGAATTTGCAGAGCCTCTACCACTTCCTCAGCAGACTTCTGGCCAAAGTTTTTGATCTCTAGCAAATCTTCTTGGCTGTAGTCAAGCAAGTCAGAGACCGCATTTATCTGTGCGCGCTTTAGGCAGTTGTATGCACGGACAGAAAGTTGCAGCTCTTCGATTGGAATCTGGTACGTAGGATCTTCCTCCTTCGTATCCTCGTCTCGCTTAGGCTCAAGCGTGACGTCTTTTAGCGGATTAAACATAGCCACCAGCAGCGCCGCCGCCTCACTCATTGCCTGCTGAGCGGTCAACGAGCCATTCGTCCAAATCTCCATATTCAACCGGTCTTTTGGCAAACCTTCAGCGTCAAGGAAGTTTTCAACGCTGTAATTCACCTTCCGCACCGGCATAAACACGGCGTCAATCTGCATGAATTCAACGCCGCCAGTTTCTTCACGGCTACGGTCGATGGCCCGGTAGCCTTTCCCGCGCTCGATGCGAAACTCCATCTCTAGCTTGTGACCGGCCGAGATAGAGGCAATGTAGCGATCGGTGCTGATAAGATCGACATCAGAAGGAAGGTCGAAGTTAGCAGCTGTTACTTTAGCCGGACCCTGGACAACCAATCGACCAATTTGAGGCTGCGCTGAATAGCTCTTCAGCACGGTCTCCTTCATATTCAGCAAAATGTCTAAAACGTCTTCGCGAACACCTGGAATAGTAGAAAACTCATGGCTAGCTCCTGCGATTCGAACTGAAGTAACCGCTGTACCCTCTAAGTTGGATAGCAGTACACGGCGCAGCGCATTGCCTACGGTGGTGCCTTGCGATCGCTCTAAAGGCTCGATTACAAACCGACTGTACTGACTTTGGTCGTCTTCAACAACAGACTCTACACAATTAACTTGAAACTGTGCCATGCATTAACCTCTCCAGGTACTCAATTACTGTACGAAACTTAAACGTGACGTTTCACAGACGCTACAGCCGCTTAGCTCGCTATCTATCAATGTCAAACTATCTATTAGTGTCAAAGCCGCTAACCAAATAACTAGCCAATGAGCTTATATATCTTAATATTGGTATCCGCAAAATAATCGAAAGTTCAAGCATCGTGCTTGAACACCTAAATCCTTCGAAAATAAGACGTTTGAAAGAAACTGCTTGCGATTAATGCTGAGCGTATAGAGCCATAACGAACTCTTTCGCATTTCTTCAAAGGGCATTCGCTTTAGAGCGAACCCAAATAGCTCCAGCTTAAACGCGACGGCGCTTGGGAGGACGACAGCCGTTGTGGGGAATAGGCGTCACATCGCGAATCAAAGTGATCTCCAAGCCCGCACCTTGCAAAGCACGGATTGCGGTTTCACGACCTGAGCCGGGACCACTGACTTGCACTTCGCACTGGCGCATTCCCTGATCAATTGCACGACGAGCAGCGCTGTCAGCAGCAGTTTGCGCTGCAAAAGGCGTTCCCTTCTTAGCGCCTTTGAACCCACTAGCTCCTGCCGAGGACCAGGAAACCGCGTTGCCACTCGCATCTGTGATAGTGACGATTGTGTTATTGAAAGTAGATTGAATGTGAGCAACCCCGTTGGGGATGTTCTTTTTTTGTTTACGGGGACCGCTCTTGCGGATCGGTTTTGCCATGGCTAGTTGTCCAAGTTATTCAGCAGAATGTCGTTTGAGAGGGTAATTGCTCGAAGCAGGAGTGTTTCCGTACGCTTGCCGCCTTCACATATTTACCTTGTGTACACAGGTGAATCTATCTCAGCGGCTTGCAATTACTTGCGTGGGGGCTTTTTCTTACCGGCGATCGTACGCTTGCCAGCACGACGCGTACGGCTGTTGGTTCTGGTACGCTGACCGCGAACAGGCAAGCCCATTCGGTGGCGGCGACCACGGTAACAGCCAATATCCATCAATCGCTTGATGTTCATATTCACCTGACGGCGAAGGTCACCTTCGATCAGGTAGTCACCTTCTACAGTTTCTCTAAGCTTGATGACATCTGCATCAGCTAGATCTTTGACGCGGACGTCTGGGTCGACGCCTGTTTTCTCAAGAATCTCTTGAGCGCGGCTTAGGCCAACACCATAGATATAGGTCAACCCAATTTCAATTCGCTTGTCTCTGGGCAGGTCAACGCCCGCAATCCGTGCCACCGATTGTTTCTCCCTTATTTACACTGCTAGCATTTCATTTATCAGCAAATACCAGCAGACGATGTTACCAAAAATAGTCACTAACGCTAATCAATTGAAATCTTTTCTCTAAAGCTTCACAGCCAAGATCTCTTAAAATAACCGAATCTCAAAAGTTCATACCGAAGTAATGACTTTAGAGATTATCGGCAGTGCCCAATAGCCTTAACCCTGACGCTGTTTATGCTTAGGGTTGGAGCAAATCACCATTACCCGGCCACGACGGCGGATAACTCGGCACTTTTCACACATTTTCTTAACAGAGGCGCGGACTTTCATGTCCCAAAGGTCTTATTTACTACAGTTTGCAATGCTACCAAACATTCAGACATCCAGCAACACATCGTGCGGCTGGATGTCTGAATTTAAATATCTGGATTTGAATGTTTGAACGCGGTTTTGTAATCTTTCTTTGTTAGCAAGTATTACAAATCTTACTGGATGTTGCGTACTTTCTTTGTGTTATGAACCTCTACTGAGAGCAGCTTCTACCTGGCGGAACTCTTGCTCTAGCCGCTCCTGTAGCTTCTGGGGAACAGGGCGGTTGGGATATGAACTGTAGTGTCCAGCTAAGGCATTTAGAGCCGTACGCATAGTAGAAAATGAGCTGAGGTTAGAGACGGAGGGATTGCGGCGGTAGCGAGATGCGAAGCCGTTGATCTTAGCCTTAGCTTCGTCTTGAAGCTGCGCTTTATCAGGCGCGTCATTAGGCAGAGCGATAGACTCACGCAAGCTATCGATCAAGGCAACGGTATCTTCGGTGTAGTTACCAGTTAGGCCATCGCTAGGGCCAACCGCACTACAGCCAGTGAGGCCGATAACCGCGACTAGCAACAGCGCAAACACACGGGATAATAGGTTTTTCATAGGGCGTTCCAGAGAGGAGCGATCACAGCAAGGCAGAGCTGTGTTGAGCACACCGCAAAAAAGAGTTGTTTGTCATGCCTGCTGAAAAGATGAACATAAGCGACAGTTTATCCGAAGGGGGACAGCAGGAATAGCCCCCAATCGGAAGAGATGGGGATGATTAAGCTGGGTAGATTCGCAGTCGACGATTGGGTTCGTCGCCGAAGCTTAAGGACTTGAGCCGGTAGTGCTCTGCGAGCTCATGTTGCATTTTGCGGATTTTGGGTGATCGCGGCAGCAGCTCTACTGGCTGACTTTTGGGAATTACAATCTGCTCGACAGCTAGGCGGGCTTCTTCTAAGGCTTCTAGCTCATCATCTGCGCCGTTGCGCGAGAATAAATCGAGGTTAATACCTTCTAACATCTCGCCATCGTCGTCTAGATCGAGCAGTCGGCGAAGCGATCGCGTAATTTGTGGGATGCTATTCGACTTTACTGTGTAGACGGGCACCTGGCGAGCTTTGGCAACCTGCTTTAGCTTGGAATGATTGCGAATATGCGATCGCAGGGCTAGAACCGCATCTGCTGATGCTAGCTCTTTGGTAAACTTCACTGGCAAATCAAGTGTTCGCACCACATGGTCTAGCTGTTGACGGCTAATACCATAGGCATAGATTCGAGTAATATCGTCGGCTTCACTGTCGTAGTCATCGTTACCCGCCACTTGAGCCATACGATTGGAAGGTATCGGTAGCTGTAGCATCGAATCGTCTAACAGCGCCTGAAATCTAAGCTGATCATCAGCGGTGGAATCGACAGGCGAGTTACCTCGAATCGAGTCAGACATCAAGCCAGATGAAATTGACCCGGATGAAGTCGACCCGGATATTGAGTCAGATTGCGAGCTAGGTGAAGGAACGCTCGACAGGCTAGCCCTTTTCCCAAACGAATCGGATCCTAGCGGCGAGACGGGAGGTCTCATCTTGCCAGAGGTTCGCCAGCCGCTAGGGCTAGGGCTAGGCTGCGCTCTTAATCTGCCCGCACGCAGCTTACCTCTTTTGTCAGACTGCAGAGCTGGTGTGGCTAGTCCAGAATCAGCCGGTAGCTCATCTGTAATGACGACATTGTTATCGGAATCTAGCGATCGCACCTGCTGACCAGGCACACGGCCACGCAAAATGAAGTCCACCGTGCCAGCGACATCTTCATGGACGACCCAACGCTGACGCTCTAGCATCTCTACAGCAATCTCAAATGTCGGTGGTGCTTTGCGTTCTAGCACACTCTTTTGACTACCCCGACGGCGGGCCTCATCATCGCCAAGCGTTACCGACTGAATTCCGCCGACCAAATCAGAAAGCGTTGGGTTTTTGATCAGGTTTTCTAGCCGATTGCCGTGCGCTGTACCCACTAGCTGCACACCCCTCTCAGCGATTGTCCGAGCCGCCAGCGCTTCTAACTCGGTACCAATCTCATCGATCACAATAACTTCAGGCATGTGGTTTTCCACCGCCTCAATCATCACCTGATGCTGTTCTTCAGGTCTTGCTACCTGCATTCGCCGCGCTCTGCCGATTGCCGGATGCGGAATATCACCGTCACCGGCAATTTCATTAGAGGTGTCGATAATTACCACCCGCTTCATCAGATCGTCGGCTAGCACCCGCGCAATCTCTCTAAGTGCAGTCGTTTTACCGACTCCCGGACGACCCAGCATTAGGATAGAGTTACCTGTTTCTACTAGATCGCGAATCATTCCTATCGTGCCGAAAACGGCGCGCCCTACGCGACAGGTCAGGCCGATGATGTCTCCCGATCGATTGCGGATGGCACTGATTCGATGCAGCGTTTTCTCCAATCCAGCTCGATTGTCACCGCCAAAGCGACCTACCTTATCGATACAATGCTGCAAATTAGCTTTGGTAACCGGTACCTCAGATAGGTATTCCACCGAATCCGAAAATCGAGCCTCAGGCTGCCGACCTAAATCTAGAACGACTTCGATTAGCTGCGCTTTGCGAGGATGCTTTTCAAGCTTTTCATAGATATAGTCTGGCAGAACCTCAAGCAGCTGGGACAGGTCATCGGTCGCCGGTGGCAGCTTCATTGAGATATTAGGGACTTCTTTCACTTTGCTAGCCTCAGCAGCGTTGACCACCGAAGGACTATCTTCAAACAGATTATCGTTAAGACTCGCCATAGAGAACGGATTTCAAACGAGAGCGTGCAGCAGGGTGTGATTGCCTGATAGATCTATTGCATCAAAAAAGGGATCAACGCAACGTATCAATAAAGACTTGAGAACTTGCTTTGAAAATCCACGAGCGCTTCACCGAAGGCTAGGGCGCTTCACCGGACTTTTAAGGGGTGCTACTAGGGATTCAGCAAGCGACACAGCCGTGTGCAAGGCTTGGGGTACCTCTTCAAGATAATGGGTTTGCTCAATAACTGGCATTAACAACCGCCGAGCGAAGCTCCCGTAGGCGATCCCAGAGACTGTGCGAGACCGCGTCGAGCCTTTGTTTGAGCTCTGCAGCAAACCCAATTGGCGAAGTTTAAGAACCGTGTACTCGTTAGTACCCCCTGCTAACTGGACGTATCCAGATACTTCCGAGGCGATCACTTTCTGAGCTAGCCGAACTGCAGCGTGAGTGGTGCCTTTGCCAATGTCACCACTCATGGGGCGACCATCGGTCTGCCAGATCAAAGCAGGCTGATGACGTTCTATAGGCGCAGCCCGGTTCATGATGCGCTGTAGTGATGTGAGATAGGTAATCAGGTCTCCTCCATCCGGACAGCTAATAGAGACCAGTTTCAAGCGCGAAATCCATGGCGCTATTATTTGCCAAAGCTGTTCAAAAGCAAGCTCACAACCCACCTGGGTGTGAATTTCTATAGCATCTACCTGGCTGAGCACAGAGCTAGCGATCGCATTCAACGCTGTCGGCTGTGATCGGGTGTCAATCAAACCTAAGGGGCAAATCGGAAGACAGCGCCCACAGCCATAACAGCGATCGCGGATCACACCCTTGCGATCAATCGCCACAGCCGGACAAATGTTTTCGCAAGGCCTAGAACAGTCGACCGGACACTTATCAGCATCAAACCAAGCCTTGCGGAAATGAGGATCCTCGCCGGCGCTAATGCTGACCATTAGCCAGGGTTGCCTCCAGCTAGAGGCCCTTCGCCATTCAGAGGCGTGGCCGTTAGCAAGACGACGAGCCGCTGACAGGCCTTCTTTCGCTGCGGCTACAACCGCTATATCAGCAGCAACATCAATGCAGTCAGCGCCCGCCAAGGCATAGGCTAACGTTAGATTTCTGACAGCCGGTAGCGACTGATAGCTAGCACCGCAAATCAGTTTGAACCAGTTACCTGATTGCAAAGACGCAAGCGGACCTGCGTTGGGATCAAGGTATGTATTGGCTTTATTTCCTACCAACTCAGCGCTAGGCCGCTACAGCTTCCTGCAGCGGGAACCAGTTAAAGGTGCGATCGCCGCCAACTTCGACAACCACCTTCACTCGAGGCTCGATGGACGGTAACGAAATCAAAAATTTAATTTCTTGGCTGGATAAGATATGGCCTTCGATTAGCCAGAGTAAGAGGCCCTTCGAGCTCGAAGGCATCTCCTGCAATCGATAGCTCACAATCGGAGGTACATAGTAGCGATCGCCCACCGCAGAAGCTTCCATATTTTTTTTACCCAGGTGTGGCGGACGTATACCGTGCACGTCTAGCAGGTAAGCTGATAAATCACCTAAACCTCTAACCGACATGTATGCGCACTCATAGCCTGCAGAACGTACGCGACGGCGATAGCGCCCCTCATATCCACCTTCTAAGGGCATCCGTACGCCTAGCGCACCGGCTTTTTCAAGGTCACGAGTAAATTTATTGAATGCAATCAGCGCCATGAGGATTAGCAGGCTAAAGAGACAACGTAATATTACTCCAAAATCATAGGCACAGAACATAGTCCGCAGGTGCTAGAAACGGTTTCTCGAACAGTTCTTAACTACATTGCTGGTGACAATCGTTCGCTTAGTTTGTGATCAAGTCAGCAGTTTTGACCAGAAAAAAGACCTCACTCAATCGCTCGTCAATTTTCATCAGCTTATTCATTTGTGAGGACCGCTTCATTTGTGAGGGCCGCCAATATTCAGCAGGCATAGGCAGCTCTATGATCAAATGATATAGAGCAGTAAATAACAAGCATTCGCGGTATGATGCAATCTATGCGTGTTTTGCAAGATGCGTTTGCCTACGTCTACCTGAAGAATTCAGACTATCTCTGAAATCCTTTAGTTTAATTGTAGACACAGCGGCAAAAGCGTGTATGATAGTAAGCCTGTTCGCCGTTGAGCGGATACTAGAGGAATGCATGACTTTCGTTTAGAAGGTCTTTTCTAGAAAGTCCTTTGAGGCTTTCAAATTCCAAGCGCGTCCTCCAAGTCTGCGGTGAGAAGGCAAGGTAAGTTTTATCGCTTCTTAATTGGTTTTATTCGCCATTTAGCCGAGCTATCGATTTAACTAAAGGCCTTGTTAACTGTTTTCCAGCGTAGCTAAGCAAGCGCCTTGCGGTGCACTATCTTTATTGAGAGCCTGTTTGTGGCTCTTTTGGTTAGTGTGTCAAGCGCTTTGAGAGTACCTGGTTGTCCAAAAGACCCTGCGAGTAGATGACTTTTTTCTTAATCATTCGAGATTAGGGCGGTCATCGGTTTCTGGGGTGCGTTATGAAGCGGAGTCGAGATTAAGTGTCTGTCGGTATTCTTGGTACCAAACTTGGTATGACCCAGGTGTTCGATGAGGTTGGGAATGCAATTCCAGTAACCGTCGTTCAAGCTGGACCTTGCGTTGTGACGCAGATAAAAACGAAGCAGACAGACGGCTATTCGTCTGTGCAGGTTGGCTACGGAGATGTCAAAGAAAAGGCGTTGAACAGACCTAAGCTAGGTCATCTAAAGAAATCCGGCGCATCGCCGGTGCGACATCTGCGCGAATATCGGACTGACGACACAAGTGAGTTTGAGATTGGTCAGGCAGTTGCTGCCAATCGGTTCGAGGCAGGCCAGCTGATAGATGTAAGTGGCATCAGTATTGGTAAAGGCTTTGCGGGCAACCAAAAGCGCAACAATTTCCGCCGAGGACCTATGTCCCACGGTTCCAAAAACCACCGGGCTCCAGGTTCTACCGGCGCAGGTACAACACCTGGTCGCGTTTACCCTGGAAAGAAAATGGCCGGTCGGATGGGTAATGAGAAAGTCACTATTCGCAAGTTGAGCGTTATTAGAGTAGATAGCGATCGCAACCTACTACTGATTAAAGGTGGCGTTCCTGGTAAAGCAGGTACCTTGCTAAATATCACACCTGCCACAATCGTTGGCCAGTAGCGTTAGCGTTGGCTAGTAGTATCAGCTAACAAGACAATTGTTGGTCAACAGTACTAGCTAGTAAGCTCGTTCTAACAAACTCAAACGTACCAAAAAGCAAATGCTAACCGCGTGAGCTTTGAAAGGCACCAGACTAGATAGGCCAAAGAGAGAGACCATGGTTGATTGTGTAGTAAAAGACTGGCAAGGACAGGACACTGGTACAGCGACCCTCGAGCTAAAGGTCGCTAAGGAAGAGAGCGCCGCGCACATTGTGCACCGTGCATTGGTTCGCCAGATAAACAACGGTCGTCAGGGTACTGCTTCCAGCAAAACTCGAGCAGAGGTTCGTGGTGGTGGCCGAAAGCCTTGGAGGCAAAAAGGAACAGGCCGCGCCCGGGCTGGCTCTATCCGTTCTCCATTGTGGAGAGGTGGCGGCGTCATCTTTGGACCCAAACCCCGCGACTACAGCACAAAGATGAATCGTAAAGAGCGCCGTTTGGCGCTTCGCACAGCTTTTCAAGGTTGCGCTGATAGCATCATTATTGTCCAAGACTTCGCAAGCGAACTCAGTCAGCCAAAGACAAAGGAAATGCTAGCTGCTATTGACCGATGGGGCATCAACCGCGAAGAAAAGATTCTAATGGTCTTCAGCGAACGCAACGACAACGTCTACCGGTCTTTACGCAACGTTTCTACCATACGAATGATTGACGCTACCAATCTCAACATTTACGACATTTTGCACGCTGAGCATATTGTTGTGACAGCCTCTGCTCTCGAAAAGATTCAGGAGGTATACGGTGAGTAAGCGAATTAACGAACGCGATATTCCAGATATTATTCGCAAGCCTCTAATTACAGAGAAAGCAACGATCGCTTTAGAGAACAATCAATACACTTTTGAAGTTTCACCCAAAGCGACTAAACCTCAAATTAGGGATGCTGTCGAAAAGTTATTTGACGTAAAGGTCACTAACATTAGCACTCAAAACCCACCACGCAAAAAGCGTCGAGTAGGACAGTTTGTCGGACACCGAGCAGCTTACAAACGAGCGGTTGTTACGCTAGCTCCTGAAGATACCATCACGCTTTTCCCTGATGTCTAGATCGGCGATTTGTTAGCGCTGCTTCTATTGCACCGTTAGTCATTGCTCTTAATAGTCATCTCCAGCCAAAGACTTCCTACCAAGTAAACGCGACAGATTATAGACATGGGCATTCGCTCCTACAGACCACTAACACCAGGCACACGCGAGCGTACAGTCTCCGATTTTGCCACAATCACGACTGACAAACCAGAGAAGTCTCTCACTTACTCGGTTCACCGTCCGAAAGGTCGCAACAATCGTGGTGTCATCACCTGTCGCCACCGGGGTGGTGGGCACAAGCGCCTCTACCGTGAAATCGACTTTAGACGCGACAAGCGCAACATCTCTGCTAAGGTCGCTACGGTTGAGTACGACCCTAACCGTAACGCTCGCATTGCTTTGCTGCATTACGCAGATGGCGAAAAGCGTTATATCCTGCACCCGCTTGGCTTGGAAGTCGGAAGCACCATCGTCGCAGGCGAAGATGCTTCATTTGAGGTCGGCAACGCGCTGCCATTACATAGAATTCCTTTGGGCACAACTGTTCATAACGTTGAACTAGTTGCTGGCAAAGGCGGTCAGATGGTCCGTGCAGCAGGGGCAGGGGCACAGTTAGTGGCAAAGGAAGGTGGCTATGTCACGCTGAAGCTGCCTTCCAGCGAAGTCCGTATGGTGCGCCGTGAGTGCTACGCCACTATTGGCCAGGTTGGGAATATTGAACACCGTAACCTAACGCTAGGAAAAGCAGGCCGTAAGCGCTGGGCAGGTCGACGGCCTGAGGTTCGCGGTAGTGTGATGAACCCGGTAGATCACCCTCATGGTGGTGGTGAAGGTCGCGCGCCTATCGGCCGCAGTGGTCCGGTTACGCCCTGGGGCAAGCCGGCACTAGGATACAAAACACGGAAGAAGAAAAAGGGTAGTGACACGCTAATCGTACGTCGCCGCCGTCGTTCTTCTAAGCGAGGTCGCGGTGGACGTAACGCTTAACTTTTAGATCGCTAGCCTATTCAGTAGCAAAGTAGCTCCTCTATTGACAGTCTTTTAGGTACATAACATGTCTCGTTCCCTTAAGAAGGGGCCGTTTGTAGCAGACCACCTTCTTACAAAAATCGAAAAGCTCAACGCAAAAAACGAAAAGCAGGTTGTCAAGACCTGGTCTCGTGCGTCGACAATCATTCCTCAATTTATCGGTCATACGGTTGCTGTACACAACGGTCGCCAGCATGTTCCTGTTTTTATCAACGAGCAGATGGTCGGCCACAAGCTAGGCGAGTTTGCGCCGACGAGAACTTTCCGCGGCCACGCTAAAAGCGATAAAAAGGCACGGCGATAAAGGAGCCTCCCAAGAGATTAGAACAAATGATTGACATCGATTCAGATTCTCAAGTAAAGGCAACGGCTAAATTTGTCCGGATGTCTCCCCGTAAAGTTCGCCGGGTGCTCGACCAAATCCGCGGTCGTTCTTACCGTGAGGCACTGATTATTCTGGAGTTCATGCCTTATAAGTCCTGTGAACCCATTCTTAAGGTTTTGCGCTCTGCTGTAGCGAACGCGGAGCACAACAACGGACTAGACCCAGTCAGCCTTTATATCAGTGAGGCTTACGCCGATCAGGGCCCTGTACTAAAGCGCTTTCGCCCACGCGCACAGGGTCGCGCATTTCAAATTCGCAAGCCGACCTGTCATATTGCGATCGCAGTGGCCCCTGGCAGCGAAGCTTAGGCAGATGCTCGGTCAATCCAATATTCAAACTCAGCTGTTTCAGTTTTTCGCACCTCTTACCCGTTTTTAATAAGGAGTACATCAGTGGGACAGAAGATTCACCCCATCGGTCTTCGTCTTGGCATCACCCAGGAGCATCGCTCCCGCTGGTATGCCGGCAAAAATCGTTATCCAGAACTACTTAAGGAAGATCATGAAATTCGGCAGTATGTAGAGAAGAATCTTGCTAATGCAGGCATCTCTGATGTGCACATTGAGCGCAAAGCCGATCAGATCGACTTGGAGGTTCGCACGGCCCGGCCCGGCGTTGTCGTAGGTCGTGGGGGTGCGGGCATTGAAGCACTGCGCGTAGGTTTACAAAAGAAGATCAAAGACGATAGCCGCCAAATACGAATTAACGTAGTAGAGGTAGCTAGAGTCGATGCCGATGCTGGTCTCATTTGTGAATACATTGCCCAGCAGCTAGAGCGCCGTGTTTCTTTTCGACGGGTTGTTCGCCAGGCTATTCAAAGAGCACAAAGAGCAGGCGTCGAAGGCATCAAGATTCAGGTAAGTGGGCGGCTTAACGGCGCTGAGATCGCTCGTACGGAGTGGACTCGAGAAGGTCGCGTTCCTCTGCATACGCTCAGAGCTAATATTGACTATGCCTACCGTACAGCGCAGACAACCTATGGCATTTTAGGCATTAAAACCTGGGTGTTCAAAGGTGAAGTTATTCCTGGTCAGGAGGATCAGCCAGAGGAGAGCAAAGAGCAGCCTCGTCGTCGCCAGCCTCGTCGCCGTCAGCAGTTCGACGATCGTTCTAATAGCGATTCATAGCTAGCAGACTACAGATTGACGATTCGTAAGGCAGCTCAAAACTCAAGTGTGTTATGTATAGCCGCCTCTATTCTTTCTCTCTATCTTTCCAGTGTAATTAATCATGTTAAGCCCAAGAAGAACAAAATTTAGGAAACAGCATCGGGGCCGGATGCGTGGCATGGCCTACCGAGGGAATGAGATCAATTTTGGTCAGTTTGCTCTTCAGGCAACTGAGTGCTGCTGGATGACCTCTCGACAAATCGAGGCTGCTAGGCGAGCAATGACTCGCTATATCAAGCGCGGCGGCAAGATCTGGATCCGAGTCTTTCCTGACAAGTCGGTCACAATGCGAGCCGCAGAGACTCGAATGGGTTCTGGTAAAGGCAACCCTGAGTTTTGGGTTGCGGTAATCAAGCCGGGTCGCATTGTCTTTGAGATCGCAGGTGTCTCAGAAGAGGTTGCACGCGAAGCCATGAGATTGGCATCGTTCAAGCTACCTTTCAAGACTAAGTTCATCGTAAAAGAAGGTGAGGAGGGATAAGCATAGTGGCACTTGTGAAAGTGAAAGAGCTCAGAGCGCTGAGTGATGAGGATTTGAAGACAGCGATCACGCAGACCAAGCGAGAGCTATTCGATCTTCGTTTCCAGAAGGCAACGCGTCAGATAGAAACCGGGTTTCATCAGTTCAAGCACAACCGGCGTAAGCTAGCTCAGCTAATGACGATTGAAAGAGAAAGAGAATTAGCCGCAGCACAAGAAGAGGCATAGCGAACAATGGCAGCAAAAGAGAGAGTTGGCCTCGTCGTCAGCAACAAAATGGACAAAACCGTGGTAGTTGCGGTCGAGAGCCGAGTTCAGCATAAAAAATACGGCAAGATTATGGTGCGAACACAGCGCTATAAAGCCCATGATGAGGAAAATACATGCAAGGAGGGTGATCGCGTAAAAATCAGCGAGACCCGTCCCTTGAGTCGCACCAAGCGATGGATCGTGGCTGATATCCTCAGTTCTTCTGAAATATAAGGTGAGGATAGATTAGTGATTCAGCAAGAAACATACTTAAACGTAGCCGACAATAGCGGTGCTCGTAAGCTCATGTGTATCCGGGTGCTAGGCGGCCGCAAGCAATATGCAGGCGTTGGCGATGTGATTGTCGCAGTTGTCAAAGACGCCCTTCCCAACATGGGTGTCAAAAAATCCGATGTAGTCAAAGCTGTCGTCGTTCGTACGCGAAAAGGCATCCGTCGAAACAGTGGTATGAGCATTCGCTTTGACGACAACGCGGCGGTGCTTATCAACCAAGACGGTAATCCTAGAGGTACACGCGTATTCGGCCCGGTGGCACGCGAACTGCGTGATAAGAGCTTTACCAAAATTGTCTCCCTAGCACCGGAGGTTTTGTAAGTGGTCATTAAGAACAAGAACGCTGGGAAGCGTTTCAAAATGCATGTACGCACGGGTGATACTGTTCAGGTCATCACTGGCAAAGACAAAGGCAAGGTAGGTGAAGTAGTCGCTACCAATGCAAAGACTTCTCAGGTAATTGTGCAGGGCGTGAATATGCGCACTAAGCACGTAAAACCCCAGGCAGAAGGTGAATCTGGTCAAATTCTAACTAAAGAGTTTCCTGTTCACAGCTCCAACGTTATGCTGTACTCCACCAAGCAAAAGGTGGCCAGCCGCGTGACTTATACCCTTACTGACGATGGTCGTAAGGTTCGTATGCTGAAAAAGACTGGCGAGGTTTTAGAAAACTAGGCATTAGATTTAGCAAGGCCTATGCCTAGTTAGATCCATGCAAAAGTTTTAGCACCTATCAATCGTCATTCCCGTTATTTGAAGATAGAAAAAGACAGCCCCTCACCGTTACTCACGCACAACAGCGTGGTGCCCTGACAACGCCCAGGGATACATTTTTTAGAGGATACAATGGCCGACTCACTCAAAGCACTTTATATGGAAAAGGCGGTACCCAAGCTGAAAGAGCAGTTTGGATATACCAATCCCCACCAGATTCCTAAGCTCACCAAGGTCACGATTAACCGCGGCCTGGGCGAAGCTTCTCAAAATGCTAAAGCGTTAGAATCATCTATTAGCGAATTGGCAATGATTACTGGCCAGCGGCCGGTAGTTACTAGGGCAAAGAAAGCGATCGCAGGCTTCAAGATCCGTGAAGGAATGCCGGTTGGCGTGAAAGTAACGCTCCGTTCAGACCGTATGTACGCCTTCACCAATCGCTTAATCAATCTAACCTTGCCACGTATTAGAGACTTTCGAGGCGTTAGTCCTCGCAGCTTTGATGGTCGAGGCAACTATACTTTGGGCCTACGCGAGCAGCTGATATTCCCAGAGGTTGATTACGACAGCGTTGATCAGATTCGCGGCATGGACATTACCATTGTCACAAGCGCGAGTTCCGACGAAGAAGGGCGTGCCCTTCTAAAGGAACTGGGCATGCCCTTCCGAGATAATTAGAGGCAGTAGCAAGAAAGAGAATTATGGCGTCCAACGACACGATTTCAGATATGCTGACGCGCATTCGGAATGCTACCCTTGCGCGACACCAAACCGTTGATATTCCGTCGACAAAGATGACTCGTAGCATTGCCACCGTTCTGAAGGAAGAAGGCTTTATTGCAGATTCCACAGATGGCGGCGAGGGTATCGAGCGAAAAATTACGATCACGCTGAAGTACAAAGGTAAGACTCGCCAGCCGATTATTCGTAAGCTGTCACGAGTCAGCAAGCCTGGCCTACGTGTCTACTCTAACCGTAAAGAGCTACCTCGCGTTTTAGGCGGTATTGGTATTGCGATCATTTCAACTTCTAGCGGTGTTATGACGGATAGAGATGCTCGCCGACAGGGCATTGGTGGAGAAGTCCTTTGCTACATCTATTAGTTCTTTGTCCATTCACGAAGTCCTCAACACAGGAGAAGCAAAATGTCTAGAATTGGCAAACAGCCTGTGCCAATACCCCAGGGAGTGACCATTACAATTAGTGGTCAAAGTCTTACTGTTAAAGGTAGCAAAGGTGAACTTTCTCGGGAGTTTCCTCCTGAGATTGCTTTTGCGCAGGAGGGCGAAGAGATTGTTGTCACTCGTGTCAATGAATCTCGCAACGCTCGGCAGAGACACGGCCTAGTGCGGACTCTCATTGCCAACATGGTAGAGGGAGTCTCTAAAGGCTACGAAAAGAAGCTAGAGATTCAAGGGGTAGGCTACAGAGCGTCTACTCAAGGAAGCAAGCTGGTAATGGCGCTTGGCTACAGTCACCCTGTAGAGTTTGACCCGCCCGAAGGGATCACGTTTGCGGTTGAAAAGAACACAAGCGTGACTGTCACTGGAATTGATAAGGAAGTAGTGGGTAATACAGCCGCGAGGGTTCGTGCTGCCCGTCCTCCTGAGCCTTACAAAGGTAAGGGTATTCGCTATTTGGGCGAACAAGTTAGAAGAAAGGCAGGCAAAGCCGGCAAGTAATACAGGTAAGCAAACGATGAAAACAACCCGTAGAGAATCTACTCGCCGTCGCCACGCACGCGTTCGCCGCCGAGTACAAGGTACAACTGAGCGTCCAAGACTCGCAATTTTTCGCTCCAACCAGCATATCTATGCGCAAGTCATTGATGATACGCAACACAAGACACTAGTCTCCGCATCTACGCTGGAAAAAGAGGCTGGTGTTGAAATGGGCGGAACCAAAGAAGCTGCTACGACGGTAGGTACGCTGATTGCAGAGCGTTCTTTAGAGCAAGATATTTCGCAGGTTGTATTCGACCGAGGTGGCAAGTTATACCATGGACGAGTAGCGGCTCTAGCGGATGCGGCTCGTGAAGCAGGCTTGAAGTTCTAAGAGGATTATGGGTTCTGGAGACCCGTGATTGTTTGGCTATAGCGTTAGAAAGCGCTTAACTTATTGCCCAGTCCCATTCCAAATCTAGGTAAACACATGGCAGAGCAGCGTCGGAAAAAAAATAAAAATCGGGAAAAGGATTCCGAGTGGAAGGAACGTGTCGTTCAAATTCGACGCGTAACCAAAGTCGTCAAAGGTGGTAAGAAGCTAAGCTTCAGGGCCGTCGTTGTCGTTGGTAATGAGAAAGGTCAGGTTGGTGTTGGCGTCGGTAAAGCTAGCGATGTCATTGGCGCCGTGAAAAAAGGAGTCGCCGACGGTAAGAAGCACTTAGTAGAAGTCCCATTGAACAAGGCTTATTCTATCCCACATCCCACCACAGGTCGTGCCGGGGGTGCTCGTGTGTTTATGCGTCCCGCAGCTCCTGGTACTGGTGTAATTGCCGGTGGTGCCGTTCGAATTGTTCTAGAGCTCGCCGGTGTTCGTAATATATTGGCGAAGCAGCTTGGTTCTGATAACCAACTCAACAATGCGCGCGCCGCGGCAGTAGCAATCGATTCGCTTAGAACACTTAGTAGCGTAGCGGAAGAGCGCGGTATCGCTATTGAAAAGCTGTACGCATAGCGCGAAGGGTGCAAAAAAAGCCCTAGGTAAAGCACTATAAAAGGAGACTATTGCAAGATGAGACTAGAAGATGCGAAGCCGAAAGCGGGCTCTAAGAGGCGTCGCAAGCGTAAAGGCAGAGGAATTTCTGCGGGCCAGGGTGCCAGCTGCGGCTTTGGCATGCGCGGCCAAAAGTCTCGCTCAGGTAGTGGTACTCGCCCTGGCTTTGAAGGAGGGCAGTTGCCTTTGTACCGCCGAATTCCTAAGCTGAAGCACTTTACGATTGTCAATCAGAACGTTTATACGGTAATCAACGTTGGTAAGCTAGCCGACCTGCTGGCTGGAGAAGTGAGTATGGCCTCACTAATAGAATCAGGGCTGATAACATCCAACGATGGACCACTCAAAGTGCTAGGCGATGGCGAAATTTCTACGGCATTGGATGTCAAAGCCGCAGCTTTCACTAAGTCTGCAAAAGAAAAAATTGAAGCAGCAGGCGGAAGTTGGGAAATTGTTTAGAGTTGACTTACTAGATTAAGCTGAAGACGATGCACCAAGAGTGTTCTACTTATAATCTGCCTTTTGAGAGCAGTGGGGCTAGGGAGTAGGAGGAGCGAGTAGTAAATAGGGTTAGCTTTCTACATCTTTCGAGTTTCTCAAAAACAGTCAGGAATTGAGACAAAGAAAGGAAGAAGAGCTATCTATCTACAACTCGTTACGCTCTACTCCCTTTATTATTAAAGAAAGAGATTTAGCGCGAAGCTATTGCCAGTATCGACAGCTTCGTACGAAAGTGAGCGCCACTATTAGCGCAACGAGAGGTTTCATATTATGGTTGTGAGTCAAGGCAGGTCGCCTAGCGCCCAAGAAACATTTTTGCAGATGGCGCAAGCGGCAGGTTTGCGTAGTCGTTTATTGATAACAATTGGACTATTAGTTCTGGTGCGCCTGGGTATCTATATCCCGGTGCCCGGAATAGATAGGGTCGCATTTTCGGAGTTTGTTCAAGGCGGCGGTGCAGGAGGTGTCTTAGGATTTCTCGATATTATCGGCGGTGGTGGGCTCTCTCTAGTAGGAATATTTGCATTAGGAATCCTGCCATTTATCAATGCGTCTATCATTATGCAGCTGCTGACGGCTGCTATTCCAGCGCTAGAGGACCTACAGAAGAATGAAGGTGAAGCGGGACGCCGGAAAATTTCTCAGGTGACGCGCTACGTTGCTTTCGGCTGGACTATCGTACAGAGCACGATGCTTTCATGCTTCTTGTTAAGACCTTATGCCTATGAGTTTGGTGTGCCGTTTGTTGTAGAGACGGTGATAGCACTTACGGCAGGCTCAATGTTTGTAATGTGGGTAGGCGAACTTATCACTGAGAGAGGACTCGGGAATGGGGCATCTCTCCTGATCTTTTTGAACATTGTGTCTTCTTTACCTCGAGTGTTGGGTGAAACGGTCGAACTAGCTCAGACGGGCGATCGCAGTACCATCGGCGGTATTGTTATCCTTTTCCTTGTCTTCATTGCCACAATCATCGGTATCGTCTTTGTACAAGAAGGAACACGGCGCATTCCAATCGTCTCTGCTCGTAGACAGGTTGGTAGAAAGCTATATCTAGAAAAGAGCAACTACCTTCCGCTGAGACTCAACCAGGGCGGGGTCATGCCGATCATTTTTGCTTCGTCCATGCTGATCATTCCAATTTCGCTAGTACAGTACATTCCTAGCGAAGCCTTCAGGCAGTTTATGGCGACAAATTTTCGGGCCTCTTCACCGCTATACATCTTTGTTTATCTAGTAATGATCGTTTTCTTCAGCTACTTCTATGCTTCGCTAGTCGTAAACCCTGAAGATATGTCTCGCAACTTGAAGAAGATGGGTGCTAGTATCCCCGGCATTCGTCCAGGCAGGGCAACGACTGACTATATTGGCAAAGTACTCAACCGACTGACATTTCTAGGCGCAATCTTCTTAGGTTTGGTTGCGGTAGTTCCTAGCTTAGTCGAGAGTGCAACTAGGGTTCAGACATTTCAAGGATTCGGTGCTACGTCTTTGTTGATTCTAGTGGGCGTCGCGATTGATACTGCTAAGCAAATCCAAACCTACGTAATTTCTCAACGCTACGAGGGAATGGTAAAGCAGTAATGACCAGAGTAATTTTTTTGGGGCCACCGGGTGCGGGCAAAGGCACACAGGCGCAGATTATCTGTGAAAGCGCTAAAGTGCCTCATATTTCAACAGGTGATATTTTACGGGCTGCTGTCAAGGAAGAAACCGAGCTAGGACAGAAGGCTGGAGGCTACATGAGCGCCGGGGAGTTAGTTCCAGATGAGCTGATTTTAGGACTGATCCGTGAGCGCTTGGGAAAAGAAGATACGGCAAACGGGTGGCTACTTGATGGGTTTCCTCGCAATGTAGAGCAAGCTGAGTTTCTAAACGAGCTTCTTGATGAGATTAGACAAACCTGCGACGTTGTAATTAATCTAGAGGTGCCGGACGAGGAATTGGTTAATCGGTTGCTTGCGCGGGGTCGTAATGACGATAAAGAAGAAGTAATCCGCAATCGCTTAAAGGTTTACAGAGAGCAAACTGAACCGCTAATCGAACTGTACAACGGCAAAAAGCAGCTAGTTTCAGTCGATGGAAACAAGGAAATGGCGCTGGTGAGTGGAGATCTTAAGCAAATAATTCAGAGCAGTAAGCCCTAATATCTCGTGCTCTATATTTGTTTCGTATCTCTATAGGGGTATCCGAACGCAAATCGGTCATGGTTTTTACTACAGATTTGCTAGTCTTGTGGTGGGTACATTCATCTGCTCATTTTTGTTTTTGATATAAGAGGATTTTCTAGTTTGTCTAAACAAGACTTGATTGAAATGGAGGGAACGATTACTGAATCGTTGCCTAACGCTATGTTTCGAGTCGATCTCGATAACGGTTTTAATGTACTTGCTCATATCTCAGGAAAAATTCGTCGGAACTACATCAAGATTTTGCCGGGCGATCGCGTCAAAGTAGAACTTACCCCCTACGACTTAACCAAAGGACGCATCACCTACCGACTGAAGAAGCCGCGCTAGATAGTCACCAATTCGTACTCTTTTCTACGTGGTAGCTGTGTGATGTTGTTATAGTCAGCGTTAGATGACGACGTGAAGTTAGTAGTGCGCGCTCTGAAAAATTAGGACACGAAAAAGCCTCAGCACCGTTAAGTTCGAGCCTGAGGCTTTCCGATTGTCTGTTGATATAGATTTATCTCAATCTACTAGCGGCCAATACCGATGTATTGGAACCCGGCTGACTCTAGAGCCTTTTGATCCAAGAAGTTACGACCATCAATCATTACAGGCGCGTTCATAAGTTCTGCCATCTTGCTATAGTCTAAGTTTTTAAACTTAGCCCAGTCTGTTACTAGCACTAACGCATCACAGCCGTCTGCCAAACGCTCTGGGTCGGTTTCTACAATCACTCCAGAGAGCCCTTGACTGACACCGCTTTGTGACACGATAGGATCATAGGCCTTCACCTTTGCGCCCAATCTATTCAAGCTTTCAATCATGATAAGCGACGGTGCGTCTCTCATATCGTCAGTATCAGGCTTAAAGGTCAGGCCGAGCAGACCGACTGTCTTGCCCTTCAATATTTTTAGAACCTGCTGTAGCTTTTCTACCGTTAGAAGTCGCTGGCGAGTGTTGACATTGATTGTCGCTTTTAGCAGCTCAGCTTCGTAGCCATAGTCATCTGCGGTGTGCACCAGCGCTGAAACGTCTTTGGGAAAGCAAGAGCCACCCCAGCCAATACCAGCCTGCAAAAATTTGCTGCCAATACGAGAATCTAGACCAATGCCACTGGCTACCTGAGTTACGTCTGCACCAACGCGATCGCAAATATTAGCCACTTCATTGATGAAGCTGATCTTCGTTGCTAGAAACGCATTAGAAGCGTACTTCACCATCTCTGCTGAGCTCAAATCAGTGGTCACAACCGGAACGGGCGGTGCACTCTGATCTTCAGCGAACTTACGCGCTACAATCGGGGTGTAGAGATCCTTCATCATGCCTAGCGCTTTTTCGCTGTTGCTGCCTAGCACGATTCGATCTGGATTAAAGGTATCAAAGACTGCTGAGCCTTCACGTAGAAACTCAGGATTACTTACTACATCAAAAGCAGCCTCACTACTCACGTCTTTTTGGCGCTCACTTAGGCCATCAAGCACAATCATCCGTACCCAGTCGCCCGATCCAATAGGCACTGTAGACTTGTTCACAATAACCTTATAGCCACCGTTCAAGTTCTCACCAATGCCACGAGCTACGGCCTCTACATAGCGCGTATCGCTTTCTCCGGTGGGCAGAGCCGGGGTTCCTACCGCAATGAACAAAATATCGCCGTGAGCAACACCCGCGCCGATGTCAGAAGTGAATTCTAAATTACCAGTCTCCATCGACGACTTCATCAAATCAGAAAGTCCCGGTTCATAAATTGGTGACTGACCCGACTTCATCAGCTGCACTTTCTCTTCGTTATTATCTACACAAATCACATGGTGCCCCACGTGAGACAGGCAAACACCTGTCACTAACCCTACATAGCCCGTTCCGATGACACATACGCGCATGATGCTAGTACTCTCTCAATAAAATAGTTAAATGATTAAAGGCGGTGACTCAGGTATACCAAAGTCGAGATACTGCCAAAGCTATGACGCCGTCATAGCAGGACTGCTCAGTCGATTGCTTAGCGTTCCATTCGCTTCCATCCGCGCTTGGAAGTCAGCGATGGTTCTTTCTAGCCCAGAATGAAGGGCAACACTGGGCTCCCATTCCAAAAGCTGTCTTGCCTTAGTAATATCAGGCTGTCTACGTTTGGGATCGTCAGAGGGCAGAGGCTCATACTTTACAGGAACGTCAGGATCCACCATCTTCTGGATGGTTTCAGCCAGCTGCATAATGGTGTACTCTCCCGGGTTACCAATATTAATCGGTCCGGTTTGATCGCTGTTCATCAGCCGAATAAAACCGTCTACTAAATCAGACACATAGCAAAAACTACGGGTTTGTGAGCCGTCACCATAGATTGTTAAGGGCTGACCACTTAGCGCCTGCACGATAAAGTTGCTGACAACACGACCATCGTTCTCTAGCATCCTAGGTCCGTAGGTATTAAAGATACGTACCACTCGAATGTCTACACCATTCTGACGATGGTAGTCAAAGGATAGAGTTTCGGCCATCCGCTTGCCTTCGTCGTAGCAGCTACGAATGCCAATTGGATTCACGCTACCCCGGTACTCCTCTGGCTGAGGATGAACTTCCGGGTCGCCATACACTTCCGACGTGGAGGCAAGGAAAAAGCGGGCATTCACCCGCTTGGCCAGCCCTAGCATGTTAAGCGTACCAAGTACGTTGGTCTTGACGGTTTTGACTGGGTTGTACTGATAGTGAACGGGCGAGGCCGGACAGGCTAAGTGATAAATCTGATCAACTTCTAGTCGAATGGGCTCGGTAATATCGTGCCGAATCAGCTCAAAATAGGGATTGTCCATCCAGTGCACAATATTGCGCTTATGACCAGTGTAAAAGTTATCGAGGCAGATAACCTCGTGGTTTGCTGCCATTAACCGGTCAATGAGATGAGAGCCGATGAAGCCAGCACCCCCAGTGACTAAAATTCTCATAGAGTTAAGGTCCGAAAAGACGCCGAGCCCCAGTTGTGGAGCTGTTGAAAGCTTCAAACGTAAAGCTGTTAAGAAATTAACAAACAATACTTGATATGGTTAACAGAATTTTCGTTGTTCACTAAAACTTCAACCGCTTCTATCAGTACCCCAAAAGCTTAACCGGTTATCAGGAAAGCGAGGCGCAGGCTTTGTAACAGGTTGGAATAGACGCAATCTGGGCATCTATCAACATGCCTACGTCAGCTTCAAAACTGCCATAAAGGCTTCTTGAGGCACATCTACCGTTCCAATCGACTTCAGCCGCTTTTTACCTTTGGCCTGCTTTTTCAGCAGCTTTTTCTTACGCGAGATATCGCCACCGTAGCACTTTGCTAAGACGTCTTTGCGCAAGGCCGGAATGCTCTCGCTAGCAATGATGCGGCTACCAATAGAAGCCTGTACCGGAATCTTGAACTGATGCCGAGGAATCAGCTCCTTGAGCTTCTCAGTAAGCGCTCTGCCTACGTGGTAAGCCTTGTCGCGATGCACAATCGCGGCTAAAGGATCGACCGTATCGCCGTTGATTTTGACATCTAGCTTGACCAGGTTGTTTTCCCGGTAGCCAATCAGCTGATATTCCATACTGGCGTATCCCCGGCTGCGCGACTTCATCTGGTCGAAAAAGTCGGTGACGACTTCTGCAAGGGGGATCTCGTAAACTAAAGTCGTGCGCCCTGGGGTGAGGTACTTCATGTCTTGAAAATCACCCCGTCTACCCTGACAAAGCTCCATCAGCGTACCGACAAATTCTTCTGGCGTGATGATATCTACTCGGACATAGGGCTCTTCAATTTTTTCGCGATACTGTGGGTCGGGCAGCAGGCTAGGATTGTCAATTTCAATCACATCGCCTTGGACAGTATGTACTCGGTAAATAACGGAGGGAGCTGTGGTAATCAGATCTAAGTTGTACTCGCGCTCTAAGCGCTCTTGGACAATTTCCATGTGCAACAGCCCTAAAAATCCACAGCGAAAGCCAAAGCCCATAGCGCTAGACGTTTCAGGTTCATACTGCAGGGCCGCATCGTTTAAACGCAGTTTGTCGAGAGCTTCGCGCAGGTCTTCGTATTGATCGGAGTCGGTAGGAAAAAGACCGCAAAAGACCATCGGCTTGGCCTCGATGTAGCCTGCTAAAGGTTCGGCAGCAGGCGCCTTGACGAGGGTAATTGTGTCGCCAACACGGGCATCTTCTACCGATTTGATTGAGGCGGCAATATAGCCAACTTCACCAGCGTGCAGTTCGTCAACTTGCACCTGCCCTGGAGATAGAACACCGAGTTCGTCAATATCATATTCCTTACCAGAAACCATCAGGCGAACGCGATCGCGCTTATTAATCACGCCATCCATCACTCGAAAGTACACAATCACTCCGCGATAGCTGTCGTAATAGCTATCGAAAATCAGCGCTCGAACCGGTGATTGAGTTTTGTCTTCAGGTGATGGGACTAGATAGGTGATAGCTTCTAGAATTTCGTCAATGCCAATTCCTTCTTTAGCAGATGCCAAAATAGCGTTACTGCAGTCGAGGCCCACAATTTCTTCGATCTCCTGCTTCACCCGCTCGGGGTCCGCACCAGGCAAATCAACTTTGTTTAAAACTGGAATCACCTCTAAGTTGTTTTCTATGGCTAGGTAGACGTTTGCTAGCGTCTGCGCTTCTACACCTTGAGAGGCATCAACAACTAGGAGCGCCCCTTCACAGGCCGCAAGAGATCGAGAGACTTCATAGGTAAAGTCAACGTGACCAGGGGTGTCAATTAAGTTGAGTACGTACTGCTTACCGTCTTTGGCGGTATAGTTCATCCGAGCAGCTTGCAGCTTGATAGTAATACCGCGCTCTCGCTCAATGTCCATAGAGTCGAGAAACTGCGCTTTCATATCGCGATCGCTCACCGTACCTGTTTTCTGCAAAAGCCGATCGGCCAGTGTAGACTTACCGTGATCGATATGGGCAATAATTGAAAAATTGCGCAGTCGTGAAACAGGTACATCGGTCATGGAAAGGCCAAGGGAAAAATTAGTAAGCGTCAGACGATGCCGTCTATAAAGCGATCAAGAAGCTAGGTCTGGAAAAAGACGGTTGAGAAACCTTAACTTATCTTAAATCCTATTGCACAAGAGGTGAAATAGTGGGTATTGGCTTGTTGTATCGAGCATATTGGAAGCGCTACTGCCCGCAAGCTAATATCCTCACTGGCTGATAGTCAAAGATCACCAAAACTTCACAATAGAATGGGATTGCTAAAGAGAGCCATTTTGAGCCGTTTCGAATAGGCTTATCTAGAGAGACTGATTGCAGCCTTATTCAACCCATCGAGTAGCGACAATACAAACAAGCGATGATTTTGATTAAAGTTAGGGAGTGCTTGCCCTAGCTTCCTATTGAGCTTTTCCATCCGCCACTCTTTTTTGTCTGCCGCGCTTTTTCCTGCCGCTTTTTATTATCTTATGGACCTGTTCAAGCCTTGTCCTTTAACGTAATGTCTCGGTCTGTCCACTCTTCTCCTGCTGACTCAACCCACCTAACCACAGTGCCAGATCGCAACTCGATATCACTGCTAGGGAATGCTGCCGAAGCCAGCGATGTTCTAGTGGTCACCCATACGGCGCAGGGCAAAATTCTTTCTATGCACTGGCCACAGTCAAAGGAGTGTCTTGCTTGCGAAGATTTGACTGGGCAATCAGTCTGTGTGCTGTTTGGGCCTGTTGCAGTAGAAGATTATTTAGCCCAAGTTCAAATCGTTTTGCAGCAGCAGACGCCTGTTTCGTTTCGGTGCGTGGTGCGCTGTGGGCAGCAGCCTGTCAGCTTCGAGTTTTTGCTAAGCCCGTTACCGTTAAGCGCGGCGTCTCAGTCTTCGGTCGCTAAAACTGATAATGAAAAAAGCGCAAGAGATGGTGATAGTCATTTTGAGGCTAGCTGCGACCACTCTAGTTTATGTGTGGTAGGTGTTGGTCGTCGTCTCATGCCCAAAGTCACCCAGCTATCGGAGATGCGTTTGGCTAATCCGGCTGAAGACAGCGGTAGCTACTATGGTTTGCTTTCTCGGGTGGCCTCTAATATCCGCAAAACGCTAGATATTCAGACCATTTGGCAACAAACAGTAAACGGTCTTGGCGAGATGCTAGGGCTAGATCGCTGTCTGGTATGCGACTATTCAGAGCCTATGCAGACGGTTACTGTCGTCGCCGAGTACTATCAAGCCAGCCTGCGTCCTTGCCTAGGTAAAACGTTCGATTTGTCGGCAAAGGTGGATTTTTGGGATACGCTCCAAAGCCTGCAACCGGTCATCTCTGATTTCGATCAAGAGGGCGACCAGCCTTACACTGTGCTCACCGTGGCGACCTGCTACCAAAACGAGCCCAACGGCATTTTAGTCTTGCAGCAGCCGCCGCGTCGTCCTTGGCAACCGTTCGAAATTGAGCTAATTAAAGATCTAACCGATCAGGTCGGAACAGCGATCGCACATGCCAAGCTCTTTAGCGATAGCAAAGCCATTACTCGAGAGCTGCGGACTAAATCGCATGCTCTGCACCAGACAAACGCTGAGCTGATGCGCAAACACACTGAGCTGAGAGAGGCGAAGCTGAGAGCCGAGGAAGCCTCTCGGCTTAAGAGTGATTTTCTAGCCAATACTTCTCACGAGCTTAGAACGCCGCTCAATGGCATGATTGGCTTTTTACGTCTTGTCCTTGACAACATGGCCGATGATGAAGCAGAGCGCTTGGAATTTATCCAGGAGTCTCACAATTCCGCTATTCACCTGCTCAATATCATCAATGATGTTCTAGATATTGCCAAAATCGAAGCTGGCAAAATGGAACTGAAAATGAGCGCGGTTAGCTTGAAAGAGCTACTAGCTGAGCTAGACAAATCTCTGCGGTTGCATATTGAACGGCGCGGTCTAGGCTTTCGTATTGAGCAGCCAGCAACGCTAGATGAAATTAAGCTGTATGGTAATTACCAGCGACTAAAGCAGGTGCTGCTAAACCTGGTGGGCAACGCCAACAAGTTCACGCATGAAGGCGGCATCACTATCAGCGTAGAACTTCAGCCCAAGCCTTTTAGGTTTGATGAACAGACTTGGCCAGGGCTAGTAAAAATTAGCGTGGCAGATACTGGCATTGGCGTCTCGCTAGAGAAGCAAGATCGGCTATTCCAGACGTTTAGTCAGGTCGATAGTGCGCGTACTCGGCAGTATGAGGGCACAGGGTTAGGGCTGGCTATCTCCCAAAGGCTGATTGAGGCGATGGGTGGCAAGGTACAGTTTATTAGCATGGGTGAAGGTTTGGGCTCTACGGTAACCTTTACAGCGATTTTGTACCAAGAGCCAGTGATGGAGCTGGGCAGTCATGATTCCTAGGTCATAGTTCTTGGGTATTGGTTCTGAGCTTGTAGATTTGGTCGACTCTGCATTGGGAACCTATCACTGCGCTTTGGTCGAACCGATGAATTCTAGTCCTGATTAGATTGTCATTACGACAGCCGCGCCGTTTATTTGGCTTCTGGGCTCTGCGAGAGAAACTGCGATCGCGCTCCCTGAGTCCTTTGCAGCTTTTGCGCAATAGCAGGCCAGTCTTCGGCAGCTAGCTGCCCAATGGTGAGGGCAATTTCTTGCTGATAGCGCTTGAGCAATCGCAATATCTCCTGCTGGTTATACTGCGCCATCATCAGCCCTAGTTCCGGATTGCCGCCACCGACTCTGCTTGTATCGCGAAACCCAGAGCTAGCCAGGTTTTGTGCTAGCTGTCGCACACTTTCATTGGGCTCACTGATTGCTGATTGAATTAGGCTAGCACTCACCATTACAGGCAAATGAGAAATCCACGCTACCGCCCGATCGTGCTCAGCCGGGGTGCAGTGGTACAGTCGGGAACCTAACGACTGCGCTAGCTGCTCGACGATGGCGATCGCGTCTAGATCGGTTTGAACCTGATCGGTTTCTACGGGCGTGATGACATACGAGTTTCCCTTAAATAGTCCGCGTTCAGCCGCTTCGATTCCCGCCTCGCTTTTACCGCTCATGGGGTGCGCACCCACAAACCGGGGCCATTGTAACGTTGCGGCCTCCGTGATTGCAGCCTTGACCGAGCCTACATCTGTCACGACAGTCGACGGTGGCAATACCTGAGCTAGCTCTGCTACCACTGGCACGATAGTTGCAATGGGTGTGCACACGAACACAACGTCGCAGCTTGCCAGAACTGCTATTTGCGTGTCTGCCACATCGACAGCCTGCATAGCTAACGCCTGCTCACAGGTCTGAAATCGCCGCGCTAAACCGATCACTTGGTGTCCGAGCGCTCTAAAGTCGAGCCCCAGACAGCCCCCAATCAGACCCAAACCCACAATTCCAATTTCCATTTAGCGCGATCGCTCCGCCTATCTATAGCTTTGGCTACTCAGCCCGCAGCCACCCCATTCTCTCACCTTTGATCTCCTCACAATCTCCTTGATACCCCTCTCTTCTTACCTATCCTCATATGTCACAATGAAAGCCACCTAATCTATCTTTAAATCGCTTGAAAAATCATCTGAAGCCATCTTATCTCTTACGCCTGTGATCGAAACAGAAGTGCACCAGCGCCTGCGGGCTTATTTGCGGGAACAGGGGCACACGCAGTGGCCTCACCATCTCACAATGGCTCGGCTAGTAGCCAGAGCACTCCGCGTAGGCCGCAGCGCTCTCATCCAGACTGACAGTTTAGCGGCCTACCAGGGTAGCTATCGACTCAGCTATCTCATTCCTGCTTTACTGTGGCCTGAGCCTGCTGTTCTCGCTCTACCTGACGATCTAATTGAAACGGTCCTCCACAAGGACATCCCAAATCTGCAGCAGCGTCTGCCGGTCATCAAAGCTGTACAGACAGGCGATCGGTGGCCTAATGCTGACTTTTCAGGGCTGCTGGTAACCTCTGCGCCAGGGTGGATCAGCGATCGCCTCAGCAGCAGTCTAAAGACGCGCGCTACTCGGAACTTACGCACTCGCTTTCCCAACCACATTCCTACACTCATAGATGGCGTTAGTCACCTAGAAAAGTGGGTACGCACCGAACTTAGCGTCGCGCTCAAGGCACAAGACTGGGATGCACTCATGTTGGCATATCCTAGCCAGCGCGACTATATTCGCGACATGCGTGTGCGCATCGCCCACACTATTTTCCAGCATCCTGCCAATCCCTATAGCTGTCATCTAATTGACAGTGCAGAGCAAGCACTGCTCCAAACATTGCACGAGCGTCTACGAACCTATGGCCGCGAAAGCCACATGCCTCCTCGCTGGCAGATCTTTTGGTCGCGATTCTTTCAAGCAGAGCGACTTGCCTGGAGTCAGTTTGATAGAGGCATAGGCAGTATTACGCTCTGCTGTGGTCCTACTGATATAGATCAAGTATTAATGCCTGTTTGGGAACAGCAGCCGGTAGTTCTTATAGGAGCAGCGTTAGACGCTGATAAAAAGGCCACCCGGTATCGGGCGCAGTTAGGTCTAGGGGAAATGACTTGCCTACAGTTTGGGCCTGATCGTCACCATGACTGGGTTCAGCTATATTTGCCCGACCGGCTGCCAATGCCTAACACAAGCCACTTTAAAGCAGCAGCGCTGCAAGAAATTCGGAAGCTGCTAAGCATAAGGCATACAGAAGAATTCACAGGCGAGCTAAAGACAGACGGGCGCTCATCTAGGCTCTTATCAGGACGCTCATCTGGCATATCCGGCGGACCTACGGTAATTATTGTGGGAGATATGCCGCTGAGGAGCCACTTTGCTTCTGTGTTGGCGGCTGAGTTTGGTTCAAGGGTACGGCTAGAGTCACCCGTCGAAGCTCAAGGTATTCTGGTGACTGGCTGGGACTACTGGCAAGCGCAGCAGTCTACCGTTGCCCCACCAACCCTTTTGATTATCACAACGCTGCCGATTCCTTCTCTAGAGAATCCGCTGGTAGCTGGTCGAGTGGCTACTTACAAGCGGCGTAGACAAGATTGGTTCAAGGCCTATTTGCTACCAGAAGCTTTGAGTACTTTGCAGCAGGCAGTGGCTTCGGTGCGATCGCACCGAAGCGCAAATGGCGAAACTAGTGTTGTGGCTCTACTCGACAATCGAGTCAACTACCGTAGCTACGGCAAACAGATTATCGCTGCGCTCAGTCCTGCCGCTCGTAGCAGCGATCTCGATCCGTCTTGGTTTGCCCCTAATCAGTTCTCGTCTGCTCAATCGGGTAGAAATAGCACCTCAAATCGGCCTGATTCTCAAGCTGATTAAGCAGACAGGCAGATAGAAGCCAATAGCAGGCAGATAGAAGCCGACAACTTATACTCTAAACAAATAATAATTTAGCGCACAAGCCGTTAATAGCCTGCGGTCCGCCCGCTATGATAGGGCCTAGTAGTCACTCAATTCTAGTAGCCGCCATGGGAGAATCTAGACGTCGAAAAGCAGAACTAGGCGATCGCTATGGCCAGCCGGAGCCAGTTCTGCGCGGCATCCCTATTAGCAAAGAAACCGCAGCTAAGTTTGTAGCATGGACAAGCCGTGGAGCTTGGGTCGGCATCATCCTTATGGTTGCAGCTTGGCTTACAATCCGGTTTGTCGGTCCAGGATTTGGCTGGTGGACGGTTGTTGACTAGCTTTTTTTGTTTGTTGAGCTATTCGTGTTTGCCGGGCGAGATGCATACAGGCGACGCCACGAGCGGCGCTGAAAGAAGGAGCATGGTGCAGCAAGCACCTTAAAAGCAGCCATTGTAAAGCAGTTTTATCAACTTTTGTATTCTTTCCGTACTCTCAAGATAGGAATTGGTCAATTCGCCTTTCGCTACGTTAGAACAGAGTGGCAGCAGGTATACGCACGCATTAGTAAAGTATCAATCGACAATGACTGACCGGTAAAACGGCTAATAAGGCAGTTAGTAGAGCGACGGTCGCAGTGGATTTCTCTGTGAAACGTTTTCTTGAAGCGTTTTTTATCTGATATGCGTTGTGTCGTCACACAGTCGTAATCGTATAGGTCATAATCAAAAACTCATAGCCATAAGGTCTCGTAGCCATAAGGCCTCATAAATACAAGGCTTCTGCAGCGCTACAGAAACCTCGACGCTTTGCCTTGTGAAGACCATGCTTTGAACAAAGCTCGCGTTCAAGGGCGTTGCGGATTTCTATTCCATTGTGCTCAGCGCGTTCGGAGACTGACTTTGGGCTATCTTTGAGCCTTTTTAAAGAGCGCTTTGACTACCCTATACGTAAAATCGTTCGTTCGTTTTCGATTTACTTAGCTAAGATACAGTTGCTACAACTTAACAATTCTTAATTTGTTAAAATCAGCGACTGGTGCCCAAATGTTTGGTAATGGGTATATTTCACCCGTATCAAAGAACTAAAATTGTTATAAAACTTCTTATTGCCATAAGGCTAGTGTTGAAGCTCTGACCAAAGCGCTTCGAGCGAAAAACTAGGCAACAGGTTCCTGACCGAAGTAGCTTGTTAAGAAAGTATTAAACAAAATGTGTAGACTTATTAGATGGTGTAGAGGAAAGACAATGTTTGTCAGACTGGCAGATCAGCATCGACAGTTCGTTCAAGATCTTGTTTTGGACTTGAAAGCTCTGGCGGTAGTTCTAGAAAGAAGAGGCTATTTAGCCTCGTGTTATACCTGCGGAGACGAGCTAAACAGTGCTTCGTTTATGGTGAGCTTAGGTGGAGATCACTTGATTCGTTTCTTGGTTTCTGACTATGGCATCACCTGGACAGAGATGCGCGACGACCGCGAATTGATGAAGCTCGAAGGTGCTGAAGCGATTAACCAGCTTCAGGAGCTAGCCAACTTGATTAAGTATCAAGTAAACCCATCGGAGTGCGAAGTGACTGCATAGTCCTTGTTCTCTGTTGATTAGATCTCTTGTTAGATTTCTGCTTTTATACTCAACGTCCTGTTATTTGCTGATCTGTCTTGTGTGTTTAGGGATTATCCCTAAATGAGCTACAGGCAGCTTCTATCAAATTAGGACGCGATCGCTATCGCTAGAAAAACTCATGATGGTGCTTTCACCTTGTTGAAAGTCTGGGCAAAGACACCTAGGCTTTTCGTGTATCTATGGCTTTAGTGCGTATCTCTTCAAGGCAATGCACGTGGCCAATTCAGCGCTCATTCATGATCTTACTCATTCATGATCTCATCTGTGCTGGCTGAAGTTTAAGGCTGTAGACCATAGCTGAAAGGCGCAAGCTGCTGCTCTATTGCCTGAGCAACCCCAATATTCTGACTGAGATAGCTAACCGCGTTGTCTCTACCTTGCGCAAAGTTTTCACCCTGATAGCTATACCAAGACCCTCTTCGCTCAATCACGCCAGCTTTTTCTGCTAAGTCGATAATGCATCCCATAGTAGAAATACCTTGGCCAAACAATATATCGAATTCTGCTGAGCGAAAGGGTGGAGCCACCTTGTTTTTAACAACGTTAGCTTTCACGCGAATGCCAAATGTTTCACCGCCTTGTTTGAGCGTTTGCAAACGGCGTAGATCGAGCCGGACAGAAGCGTAAAACTTCAGTGCGTTGCCGCCTGTAGTCGTCTCAGTGCTGCCATAGAGCACCCCGATCTTTTGCCTGAGCTGGTTGAGAAAGACAACGGTACAGCCTGATTTGCCAATGCTAGCGGTGATTTTTCTAAGAGCTTGGCTCATTAGTCTTGCCTGCGCCCCCATAGGCGCGTCTCCCATCTCACCCTCGACCTCAGCGCGAGGGACCAAAGCCGCAACCGAGTCAATAACAACAATATCTATAGCTGATGAACGAACGAGCCGGTCGGTAATTTCTAAAGCGGTTTCGCCACACTCAGGCTGCGAAATCAGCAGGTGGTAAGTGTCAACGCCTACTGCGGCGGCATACATCGGGTCTATGGCGTGCTCTACGTCAACGAAAGCAGCAGCGCCGCCCTGCGCTTGAATCGCGGCAATAGCATGCAGCGCAATGGTAGTTTTTCCCGAGCTTTCTGGTCCGTATATTTCAGTCACACGTCCCCTAGGGAACCCCCCGCCTAGCGCCGCATCTAGAGGCAGCGCTCCACTAGAAATTGTCTCTATCTTCAGCTTATTTGCCTCTCCGAGGCGCATGATGGAACCCTGGCCAAAGTGCCGCTCAATATCGTTTAGCACCCGACCTAACGCCTGCTGACGCTTTGTTTCTTGGGTAGGGACTTGAGCAGAGAGTGCTGAAGCCGTCCCCTGAAATAGCTCAGTAGATTCGATAATGGCTGAAGCATGAGCAGACTGGGCCATAGGTGCTCCAAGATATAAGAGATATAAGAAAGGAAGACTTGATGCAGGCGGCTAGTCACCAAAAGCTAGCCGTCTCTGCTAGCTTAGAATGTATGCCTAAAAACATATGTACTAAAAACACATGTACTAATAATGGACCAACATATCCTGGTCTGTCTAGAGTAATGTGAGATATTTAAAAGAATTAAGAGGGGAAAGGGGCAGGGCGAGAGAAATGTTCGATATCAATTCCACATCATCCGCCGATCTGACTGTTGGCGTGGCGGGCTTAACAGACTATCTCAAGCTTTTGCTTGAAGAGGACGAACAGCTACGCAAGATCTGGGTGACAGGTGAAGTCTCTAGCTCGAGAGACCATCGGCAGGGCTACTTTTTTACGTTACAAGAGCCTGACGGGTCTGCGACTGTAAACTGTGTGGTGTGGAGATCACAGCTATCTCGCCTCAGCGCTATACCGAAAGAGGGAACGCAGGTTACCGTGCTAGGACAAATTCGCCTGTATCCTAAGCGGGGCTCGTATCAGCTAAGTGTTTGGCAAGTGCTACCGGCTGGAGAAGGCCTACAGGCATTACGGTATAAGCAACTGCGATCGCGGCTTGCAGCAGAAGGGCTTTTCGATGCGGAGCGTAAGCGATCGCTGCCGGCCTATCCTCAAACGCTGGCGGTTGTTACGTCCCCACAAGCAGCCGCTTGGGGAGACATTCAGCTCACGTTGGCTCAACGAAATCCGAGCATAAAAGTACTGCTATCGCCAGCAACAGTGCAGGGAGCGAGTGCGCCCGTCTCAATCGCACAGGCAATTGAGCGAGTTGTAAAAGATGCTAGAGCAGATGTGCTGATACTAGCGAGAGGGGGGGGTGCTTCGGAGGACTTGGCCTGCTTTGATCATGAGCAGGTTATTATGGCGATCGCCGCCTCGCCAATCCCTGTGATTACCGGAATTGGCCACCAGCGTGACGAATCGCTAGCAGATCTAGTCGCGGATGTTTGCGCGCATACGCCGACCGCTGCTGCCGAACAGGGAGTGCCTGCGCTAGCAGAGCTATACAGCGAACAGGTGCAATACTTACAGCGAGTGGTGCAAGTATTAGCTGAACGGCTACAGGCCGCACAGCAGCATAAACAGTCAATTCAAGTTCGACTCCACCGTCTTCAGCTAGATCGTCATCTTGCTCAGCACCAAGAGGACATTCACTGGCAGCGACAGCAGCTAATTGCCAGTTTGAATCAGCGATTACAGCTCGCTCGCCATCAGCATCAGCTACTAGCAGAGAAACTAACTACGCTAGATCCTGAAGCTGTACTCAAGCGCGGCTACGCACTGGTGAGAGCTGACGGTAAAATTGCGGTAAGCGTCGATCAGCTACCACCGGGTACTGAGCTAGATATTCAGCTAGGCGCAGGCGAGCTAAAGGCTGTGGTTATCGAGAAAGAAAATTACTAGACCCAAACATAAGATGTCTCGTCCTCAAAAATCTGTTTCCCTACCCAAAGACTGGAACTACGAGCAAACGCTGAGCCGAATAGAAGCTATTACACACCAGCTAGAAACCGGAGATTTACCGCTCGCTGAGGTTTGCGAACAGTTTTCTGAAGCGGTGAGTGCTTTACAGCAGTGCGATCATTTCTTGCAGGAAAAGCAAACGAAAGCCTCACTGCTGATTGAGACTTTAGTCGGTGAGGCGTCGGAAGCAGAGTCGAACTAGCAGACTACCTGAATGCGGGATTGTATCAGGCATTACGAAGAAAAGTTTTGGTTAAGACTGATAGCTAGCGCGTGTGAACCGTTTCGCAGTGCGATCGCGCTGAGCCACTCCAACCTCGTGCTGATTCGTCAGCAGGATCATTAGCCAGCTCGTGAGGTAATAGACTAACCTCTGAGGCCTCGACGACGTCTAGGGACCTAGAGACTGGCAACCCATTGACGCGGGCAAGATCTCCAACCGAGGAATAGATTGGCAGCAAGACCTTGAAACGACTGCCTTGATTTGGGACGCTGTCGACCGTAATGCTGCCGCCCATTCGCTGCACCATCTGACGTACTAGCGTGAGACCTAGTCCAGTACCATCGCTGCTGTTAGGCACCTGATAAAAGGCTTCAAACAGCTGATTGACATCTGTCTTAGCAATGCCATGGCCAGAATCTTCTACAGTTAGTGCAATGAAGCGATCGCCTTCAGCCGATGCAGACACCCAGATACGTCCGCCTTTTGGCGTTGTGCGGATGCCGTTACTAATCAATTGAATTACAATCTGCTTGATTTCTGCCTCTACAGCAGAAACCCTTTGAAGATGGTTAGGAACGGTATAGGCCAGCATCACGCCCCGCTCTTCAGCAATAGGCTGATACGTACTAACAATTCCTGGGATGAGGTTAGAAAGCTTAATTGCCTGAGCCGCTCCCATTTCTGTGGTCTGGACTTGCAGCAGCTTGATAACGCTTTTGATTAGCGCTTGCTGATGCTCGCACTGACTGCTAATCATCTCTAAATAGCGCTGTCTTTGCGATAGTTTGAGCGCTGGCGATCCTAGTAGCGTAAGCGCTGTTTTTATCGTTGTGAGCGGCACCTGTAGCTCTTCGCCAGCTTTTCTTAAAAAACCAAGAGAGATAGCTGAGCGACGGGGTGCCTGTTCGCTATTAGCAGGTGCGCCAGAAGAATCTGTTAGCTGCGATCGCAAATTTTCTTGAAACTGAATCTGCCAGGTCAAAAAGGTCTCAGCGAGTGGCAGAACGCTCTGACCAAACGCGTCATCAGAAAAACTACGCTCCCATTGGCTCAACGCTGTAGCTGTAATGGATGATTCAACATCGTCTAACTCCGCTGAGAGCGTGCTTTCAATAATGGCTTTGAGCCCTGTGCCTAAAGCGCTCAGGGTTCGCGTAGCCGTTGTGCAATAAAGCTGAAGATTACGCTTGTCTGACGTAGAAGCAGTGGCCAAACCACGAGCAGCAAGCAGTGAGCCCACAAAATTGTCGGCAACAGCCAAACAAAGATACTCCCGCTTTAAAGCTCCACTTGAATCGAGGCTTGCATCAATCGGAATCGGACACACACTAGCCGCGAGCGTATCGGGAAAATTTTTAGCTGGCTCGCCCAAGGTATAGACAGTACAGCCCACAGCCTGCTGGGCGTATTGCCAGACGTCATTCCACCAGGCACCGTCTTTAGGCAGCTTTAGCCAAAGCGTTGCAGAGACGTCATGCGTGATTAAAAATTGAATAAAAGATTCTAAGGCTGCCTTGAACCCTTTGGGATCGACAGCCACCCAGGCGGGCTGAGGGTGCAAGTCGGTCAGACGAGCCTGTAAAGATAATGCCGACATAGCGTAGTTGTTTATAAATAGCGGGCCAAAAGATCCCAAAGCGCCTGTGTAATTACCTTTTTTAATCGTGCAGCAAACTCATCGGACGAAAAGGCAGCGATGGGATCGGGAAATGGTGGGGCTAGACAGCATACAGATTTTAGTCGTATGAGCTGCACGCTGTGAGGGCTGAATTTTAACCCCCTTATTCCCGGTTGAAAGACAGGTTTCAAAAAAGTTGATAACTTGACAGGAGCTGATCTACTTAAAACATTCCCAAATAGTGACTAGATTGTTTCATAAGTTCGGCATTTCCTCGCTTAGCGGGTCTTTAATCGTTCGATAAGCGCATGGCGAGAGTGTTCTCTATCGTCAAAGTGAATTTTTTCAGTTCCCAAGATCTGGTAGTCTTCGTGGCCCTTACCGGCAATGACGATGCCATCACCCGGTTTAGCCTGCAAGATTGCGCGGCGAATAGCTGTAGCGCGATCGCAAATCACCTGATCGTCATCTAGCTCGCCATTGATTCCAGCCACCACATCTTGCAAAATTTTCTCAGGGTCTTCGGTGCGTGGATTATCTGAGGTAACGATGGCTCTGTCTGCCTGTTCATAGGCGATGCGACCCATTTTTGGTCGCTTGGTGCGATCGCGATCGCCCCCACAGCCAAATACACAGATCAGCTGACCGCTAATAAAAGGTCGCGCGGCTTTGAGCGCATTTTCCAAACTGTCTGGCGTATGCGCATAGTCCACAATCACGCTGATATCTTGCGCAGAGCCAGCGTCTGACACCTGCACCCGCTCCATTCGGCCTGGAACCCCAGAAAACTGAGGGAGCGCTTCTACAATCTGTGCTAGCGAAACACCCAGATGTAAGGCCGCGCCAGCTGCCGCCAGCAGATTCTCCAAGTTGAATTGGCCTACCAGCGGTGAGCTAAAAGGCATCTCCCCAGTCGGCGTGCAAAGCTTTCCACCTACACCCGTCGGACTATAAGACAAATCTTGGGTATACAAGTCAGCGCTAGCGTCGCTAACGTCATAAGTCCAGGTGCGATCTTTGCCGACTCTTGCTATTAGCTTTTGGCCGTATGGATCTTTTTGGTTAATGATGGCTCGGCCTTTGAGATAGCTGGAGTCGAAGAGCAAGGCCTTCGCTTCAAAGTAGTCATCTAAGTCTTTGTGGTAGTCCAGATGATCCTGAGTAAGATTGGTAAAGACAGAAACTTCAAAGGGGATGCCCCAGGTGCGGTGCTGATCCAAAGCATGAGAGCTAACTTCCATCACGGCATTTTGACAGTCGGCCTGCTGAACATTAGCGAGATCCCTTTGCAGATCTACTGAAAACGGCGTAGTGTGAACGGCAGTTTTTTCGTAGCCAGGCCAGCGGGTGTAGAGCGTACCTAAAAGGGCAGTTTTCTGCTGAGTTTGGTTGAGAAAGTACTCAATCAGATGAGTGGTAGTCGTTTTGCCGTTGGTCCCGGTAACGCCAACCATTTTCATTTTTTTGGCGGGCTGGTCGTAGAATGCGGCGGCAAGCTCGGCACAGCGTTTGGGGATGTCGGTGGCGGTAAGAACAAGGGCAGCTTGGGTGTTGGGCTTACTGACAAGAGCATCAGGGGTAATGAACGCTGCGATCGCACCTTTTCTAATCGCACTTTGCCAAAAGTCACCGCCATCAACTCGAGTCCCTGGCATTCCAATAAACAGTGCGCCTGGGCTGATTGTTTGCGAGTTTGTCGATATCGCTGTGACTTCTTGAGTCCAGTTAGGGTGTTCCGTCGTTTCTTCAGGCAGCGTAAAGTCCAGCGACACCAGCTCAGCAAATAATTCCTTCAGTCGCATATGCTCAGTCCCCTCTAACCTGCTTTCTTTGGCAGTTGGCAGTATGAATGCTGAGATTATGCCTCAAATGGGCCAATATGTATCTGTATCATTTGCGCCACCTGTTTAGCCGAAGCGCGGGGCGACACCCGAGGGAGTGCCTGTTCTAAAGACTTTTGTTCGCCTGCGGTGTCCTCTACTAGGCGACACACAACTGGGACTTCGTACTGATACTTTTGAAACCACGCTTCATTCTGAGTAATATCGCGAATCTCTAGCTGCAGCGGTAGCGTCTCTAACTTTTCCTGTAGCCCTTCACACAGATGGCATCCTGGCTTGCTGTACAAAATAAGGGTCTTCATCACACGTTGCCTTTACAAAATCGTTGGATTGCAGATCTTAGCTACTGCCTAGCATCTAGTTATCACCTTCTAGTCACTGGCTCAAGCATCAGCTCGTTTACGGTTAATGACCGGTATCCCGATCGGAATACGGGTGATTATGAAGTACGATTGGAAAGAATGACAGTCAGCCGCTTAAGCACGATTGACATTCCACGACATCTCAATAGCTATCCGGCGCACAGGTTGTGTCTAAATCCTATGGTTCAGTGCATAGAGACGCTCAGATTCTCTACTCCTTCTGACCTTAACTCCCCATGTAGTGAGCAGAATAGCCAGCGGAATGATCTTCGGCGCTTCATTGACAAGCTTGACTTAGATGCTCTCAATCAGCAATTTGCTCAGGCGACCCCTCAAGAAATTCTAGCTTGGTGCACTCAAAACATTTCGCAGGGCCTAGTTCAGACTGTCTCCTTCAGCCTGCTAGTTGTTACCCACATGTTTTACAAAGAGCTAAAGCACCCAGTGCCTGTAATCTTTCTAGACACGCTGCACCTGTTTCCTGAAACGTTAGAAACCGCTGAAAAGGCCAAGGCTGCATATGGTTTGGATTTGCATACGTACAGAGCGGTTGATGCTGATAGCCGAGAAGCCTTCGAGCAGCGATATGGTGCGAGGCTTTGGGCTGAAGACGTAGATCGCTTTTACGCGGTGACCAAAGTAGAGCCCTTACAGCGAGCGCTAGATGAACTAGAGGCTGTCGCTTGGATCACGGGTCGCCGTCGTGACCAGTCAGAAGTACGTCAAGATCTGTCCATTTTCGAGCGGGACCAACAGGGCCGATTAAAGGTTAATCCCTTAGCCAATTGGACAAAAGAAGCAGTTTGGTCCTATATCTTTGAGCACGACGTTCCCTACAACCCTTTACACGATCAGGGCTATACCAGCATTGGCGATCAGCCGCTAACGACGCCGACTGCTGTGAATGAAGACGAGCGGGCAGGTCGCTGGCGTGGAACTGAGAAAACGGAATGTGGCATTCACTGGTAGTTTGGCCTTAGCTTGTCCTTTTTTGAACGCGCCCATTTAACGCGCTCATTTTATAGACGACTTGCTTATAAACGATTTGCTAGCTGTTGCAGGCAATTTGCTAGAGGGTCGGCTGATCGAAAGGATAATAATGCCAACAATGATCAAGCCCGCGCCTACCATACTGAGTGCAGGCATGGTTTCGCCGATCAAAAAGAAAGCCAGTATGGCTGCAAATACCGGAACTAGCAGGTTCAGTGTCGTTGCAAGAACAGGCGGCAGATATTTGGCTGCGTAGCTGTAGCAAAAAGTAGGCACAACGGTGGATAAAAGGCCTAGTCCCAAGGCAATCTTCAGCGTTTCTGGCTGTATTGTTCTGACCAAAAGGGCTGGCGAATTGATGGCAACTATAGGTGTTATCACGACAGCTCCGATTGCAAATGTCGTACAGGAGACAACAATTGGGCTGAGTGAAGGGTTATGAGCTGCATAGCGTTCAAACAAAGTTACGTAGCCAAGCGAGACGCAAGCAGCCATGAGGGCGAAAAATAAGCCGGTAATGTAGAGAATGCGATCGCCTGAAATTCCTTGAATTTTAGGAAGAACAAAAAGCACCAACCCGATGAAAGCAGTAGACGCGCCCAATATCTCGGCAAGTGCCGGTGCTTTTCCTTTAACTACTGAGACAACAAGTGCCAGTAATGGAGAAAGACCGACGGTTAAGGCCACATCGCTAACAGGTGCGAGCTGGAAAGCTCGCACGGCAAACAGGTAGTAAAACAGCATGAGGCTAGAGAGCAACATGCCAACGGGCTGGCGAACTAGCGCCACGGATTTTGATAAGAGCGATGGCTGAAGTAGGAACAGCAAAAGGGTAACGCCCATTGCCAGTAGCAGCCGAATCGCTAAAACTTCTAAGGTGGTATAAGTCGGCAGCAGCTTAGTAAAAGTCCCCGTCAATCCCCAGGTCAAGGCTGCAAGAGTGCCCCACCCAAGTGCTGCTGTTCTAGGTAGAGTTGCGCTCATGTCAATAATGATTGAGTTGGTTCAGGTCTTATGATAGCTGCTGCGATTTTGACTACTGCTGCACAGCTATACAATTAACGAGTCTTGGTATCTTTTGAGAATTCCTTTTCGCTCAGACTCTTTTACGCTTCGCTAGAACGCGCTTTGCCAAAATACTTTTTGCTGAAACACGCTTCGTTGAGACACTCTTTAACCAAACTATGAGCGCTTTACCCCAGACTGCTTTTATTCATCCGGATGGAAACAATCGAACGGAGATAGAGGCGCTGCTGCATCGGGTAGTGACGCTTTTAGTCGAAGCAATGACACAGGCTCAAGAGCGCTCTCCGTTGCCGGCTGCGATCGCAGCCAAGCAATTCAGCCAGTGGGCCAAGATTCCAGAGCACTCAGTGGATGCAGATATTTTGCTAGGTGAAGTGCGATCGCAGCTCGCCCAGTCTATGAACGCTGCCCATCCTGGCTATATCGGCCATATGGATTCTATTCCAACCACCCTCTCTATCGTTGGTGATTTGCTCGTTGCGGCGCTTAATAACAACATGCTAAGCGTTGAAATGTCGCCGGTGTTCTCACGGCTAGAGCCGCAGGTGCTACAGCAGCTCGCTATCCGCTTTGGGCTAGGGCCAAAGTCAGGGGGCGTGCTAGTTAGTGGTGGTAGTCTCGCTAACTTGCAGGCATTAACGGTCGCGCGCAACCAGGCATTTGATGCCCTCGAAAATGGCATTGTTGGGTTGGATAAGCAGCCCGTCTTCTTCGTTTCAGAAGTTGCCCACACCTCTATGCAGAAGGCGGCAATGATGATGGGCCTGGGGGCCAAAGCAGCGATCGCCCTGCGCACCAATGCCAATTCTCAAGTAGATATTGCCGATCTGAAAGCTAAACTTGCCCAGACGAAGACCAACGGTCAGCGGCCTTTTGCCATTGTGGCTACTGCTGGAACCACCGTCACAGGCAATGTTGATCCGATTGCTGAGATGGCTGCGATCGCACAAGCTCACCGTCTATGGTTTCATGTCGATGCGGCCTATGGCGGCGCCGTTATTTTCTCAGACGCTTATCGTCACCTGCTCTCTGGCATTCAGCAGGCAGACTCTATCACCTTCAACCCACAGAAATGGCTCTACGTCACCAAAACATGCGCAACCGTTCTTTTCAAACAGTTTGATGTGCTAAAGCAACACTTTCGCATTCTTGCCCCTTATATGGGCGACGACGCGCAGTGGCCCAACCTAGGCGAGCTAACCGTACAGGGGACACGTCATCCCGATATTTTGAAGCTGTGGCTGTCTTTACAGCACCTAGGGATAGCAGGCTATCGCGAAATCATCCACGGTAGCTACGAGCTAACCTCGCAGTTTGTCTGGGCAGTACAGGCACGCCCTTACCTACAGCTAGCGAGTCAGCCGCAGATGAACTTAGTGTGCTTTCGGCTAGCGCCTGAGGGCACCGATGCCGCGCAGCAAGATCAGCTGAATACGAAGCTACAGAACTGTTTGCTCTCACCGGAGGCCAGCGCGTTTTCCGACGAACCGGTCAGTGATCCCTTACTTGAAAGTCGTAATAGAGATCATCGCGATGCTATTTTTCTGTCGCTGCCAACCTACCGCGATCACCGCTGGCTAAAGGCAGTCTTACTTAATCCATATACCCAGCCAGCAACGATCAGCACCTTGTTTAGAAAAATTGATGCTTTCGTTGATAAGAATAGTTAGGCTAAAATCGGTAATGAATCAGACCAGCAATAAATCAGACTAGCCATAGCTGAAGCAGCCGTAGCTAGAAAAGTCGTAGATAGAAAGGCCATCAACCTACGATGTGACGCTAGCGGCATCTTGTCCTGCTAACATCAGCGCTTTTTGCTGCATCTTCTTAAAGATGTTGTAGAAGCCATTAGCGCGTGAAGGCGTTAGGCTCACGTCTAACTGAGTTTCCTTAATAAAGTCAGGCGTGAGCTGAACAATTTCGACGGGAGAGAGACCGCTGAGCGCATTAATCAGCATGGCTAACAAGCCTTTGGTGATTTGCGCATCAGAATCACCCTGGAAGCTCACTTTATCGCCTTCTAGATTGGCAGTGATGTAGACCTGAGAGACACAGCCACTTACCTTGTTCTCTGGCGTTTTTCCTTCTGGTGGAAAATTCTCTAACTTCTTGGCATACCAAAGCAGCTGTTCGTAACGGCGCTTGGGATCGCTGATTTTGGCAAATCGCTGAACAATTTTATCGAGCTGAGCGGGGCGAGGAGCAGCAGTCATGCGAAGAGTAGGTAGGGAAAGAGACCGATGTTAACCGGAAAATTGGATGTGGCAAACAGCAAAATGCTGCTACTTTCTCACCATAACGCTTATTGCCACAGCGTTTGTTGCCACAACATTTGATAGATTGACAAAATAGTGTGTCCTTAGCTGAGTTCAGCTCGCCTTAGCCTCTATTGAGCGCCTCTTTGGGACTAGCCTCTTTGGGGCTATCTTCCTTCAAACTGTCATCTTTGTGCACAACAAAACGGTGAGCCACTGTCTCTGGCTGAATAGCCGATAGCACGACATGGCCCGAATCGGTCACGATGACCGCTCGGGTGCGACGCCCGTAGGTTGCGTCAACTAGCTGAGCGCGATCGCGTGCGTCCGAAATAATTCGCTTGATAGGAGCTGATTCAGGGCTCACAATGGCCACGACTCGGTTTGCAGAAACGATGTTTCCAAATCCAATGTTAATAAGCTTCATGGCTCGATAAAATAAAAGGGCAGTACTGGATATAGGTAACGGAAACCCTGAAACAACTGCAAACGAGCAAGAAGCGCACTGCTTGCTCAACGTTTGCCCACTGATGCTTGCTCAACGCTCAATCTATCTAATTCTAACGAAAAATACTCGTACGAGTTCTCGATATTAGCGATAGTTCGTAACTATAAACGCTCTACAAATTACTATCTACATACAGATATTAGTTTCAAAGAAACAGCTGGATAAAGTGTCACTTTTCAAATTACATATACAGCTTTTATAGACAGCTTTTCTTTCCTACAATTCTTCCCTTTAACTTTCATAGACTTTCCCTTCTAATTCTCATAGAGGTTTTTCGTGCAGCCAGTCGACTTCACAACTTTGGCCGCGCTTAGCGCTGACCTTCAGTCTTGCTGGTTGCCTGCCAGATGCGAACAGTTTTATCAGCGCGATCGCTACACGCTTTTTATTGCCTTACGCACCATAGAAAAGCGAGGCTGGCTAGCCATTTCTTGGCACCCGCAAGCCGCTCGCATTCACATCAGCACGCCACCACCCAAAGCGCCCGACACCTTCACCTTTTCTCAACAGCTAAAGCATCAGCTAGGCAGCCTAGCGCTAACTCAAATTAGCCTAATTTCACCGTGGGAAAGAGTCTTAGACTTGCAGTTTGCGCGTCGCCCAGACGAACCGGCCCTGTGGCATCTATACGTGGAGGTCATGGGCAAATACAGCAACATCATCTTGACGACCGCTGACGGGCAAATTGTCACCGCCGCTCATCAGGTAAGCGAGCAGCAGTCTAGCGTTCGTCCTATCCAAACCGGACGCCCTTACGTCTATCCACCCGCCATCAAAGGCAAGCTGCCGACGCTGAGCGAAAGCTTTGACGACTGGCAAGCCCGAGTGTCGCTGATTCCAGGCTCGCTCAAGAAAATGATGGTCAAGTCTTATAGTGGCGTCAGTTCTGCGATCGCAACTCAGCTCATTTGGGCAGCTAGCCTAACACCAGATCACCAGACAACAGACCTAGCAGAACAAGACTGGCAGCGCCTGTTTCAGGCTTGGTGCAGCTGGCTACAAAGCTTAGCCAAATCCAAATTCTCTCCCGCTACCCTGTCGCTAGGGGGCTACACCGTATTAGCGCATCTGATAGAAGCAACCGTAGACACTAAGCCAGTTCCCAGCATTCAACAGCTCATAGCCGACTATTATCGCCATCAGTTTAACCAAGAAGAATTTCGTCGCCTGCATCATCAGCTTAGCCAAGCACTGAAAACTCGCTTGGCCAAGCTTCGCCAAAAAGCCGCTACCTTTCGCCAGCGGCTTAGTCAGTCGGACAAGGCAGAAGACTACCGGCGCAAAGCAGATTTGCTGATGGCTCACCTAAACGATTGGCAAGTGGGCATGACCCAAATAGAGTTAGCAGACTTTGAGACCGGAGCGCTGATCACACTACCGCTGAATCCTGAGAAAAACGCGGTTCAAAATGCCCAAATTTTTTATAAACAGCATCAAAAGCTCAAACGAGCGCGGATTGCTGTGATGCCCCTCCTATCGGCTGTCAATCGCGAAATTCAATACTTAGAACAGGTGGAGGACAGCCTAATTCAGGTGCCTTCCTATGAAGTTGAGGCTGACTTGACCTCGCTAGAAGAGATTCGCTCAGAGCTAATTGCTCAGAACTATCTGCGTGATACAAGTGCTCGAGCAGCTGCATCCAAATCCAGCAAAAAATCCGGTCAAAGCCATATCAACTCGGCTCGCGAGCCAGAAGGATATCGCTGCTATCAGCTACCTCAGGGACTACAGCTTTTAATTGGCCGCAACAACAACCAGAACGAGCAGCTGACGTTTAAGCACGCTAGCGATTACGATCTGTGGCTTCATGCCCAGGAAATCCCAGGCAGTCACGTACTGCTGCGCTTAGATGCCGGAGAGGTCCCAACGGATGAAACGCTACAGCTAGCGGCAAGTTTTACCGCTTACTACAGCAGAGCGCGCCAGTCCGATCAGGTACCCGTGGTGATGACTGCGCCCAAAAATGTTTACAAGCCGAAGGGTGCGCTCCCTGGCATGGTGATTTACAAGCACGAGCAGGTGATTTGGGGCCAACCCCAGCTAGCAGAAGCCTTTATTGATTCTGTCAAAACAACGACGAAGCACTTTGAGCAAGGCGCTATAGCGAAATCAAAGCGCTATGGTGGGACTTAGGAATAAAGCTATCAGAACCCTGAAATTGAGTAAGCTTGACTCCTAGAAACCGAACTAGCGGACCAAACTAATACACCGAGCTGACAAACGAAGCCAGCGAACCAAGCCAACGAATCAAGTCAACTCCAAGCTTAAGCCAACCCAAGGATTCGCCATGTTGCCATTGAGCATCGCACCCATGATGGATCGCACCGATCGCCACTACCGCTATTTCATGCGACAAATAACAGGGCGCACGCTGCTCTATACCGAAATGGTGACCAGCATGGCCATTCACTATGGTGATACTAATAGATTGCTAGGATTTTCACCAGAAGAGAATCCGCTGGTACTGCAGGTTGGTGGTGATGATCCAGCGCTACTAGCCAAGTGCGCCTGTGCCGCTGCTGATTTCGGATACAGCGAAATTAATCTGAATGTAGGCTGTCCGAGCGATCGCGTGCAAAGCGGCAACTTTGGCGCTTGCCTGATGGCTCAGCCTGAACGGGTTGCCGAATGCGTATCGGCAATGATGGCCGCAACAACGCTACCGGTAAGTGTCAAGCATCGCATTGGCATCGACACGCAAGACCGATACGAAGACATGGCTCATTTTGTCAGTGTGGTCTCTGCCGCCGGCGCTCAGCGTTTTACTGTTCATGCCCGCAAAGCCTGGCTACAAGGCCTTAGCCCTAAGGACAATCGCACCGTTCCGCCGCTACGCCACAGCGATGTACATCGTCTCAAACAGTCATTTCCCCGTCTACAGATAGAAATTAACGGCGGATTTACTACCCTTGAGCAGGCCAAAGCCCAGCTTGAGCTAGTTGATGCCGTGATGATAGGTCGTGCAGCTTACGATAATCCCTATCTATTTGCCACAGCTGATCGAGAAGTTTTTGGAGACAGGCAGGCTGAAGTGCGATCGCGATCGCAAATCGTACAGGCTATGCTGCCATACATTGAATACTGGACAAGTCGCGGCACCAAACTAAACAGCATCACTCGCCATATGCTGCACTTGTTTCGTGGGCAGCCCGGTAGTCGCATCTGGAAGAGAACCCTGACAGAAGGTGCCAGCTTGCCAGGAGTCGGGGCGCAAGTTGTCGCCGAAGCTTTGGAACGAGTTATGGTAGCAGCTTCATTAGCGGTAACGTCACCGACCGCTACTTCTGCCGCGTCATTTGCCAAAACAAGCTAGAGACAGCGTTCGTGACCACATGTGCCACGATCGGTATCAAAAGATTCCCTGTAGCTAGCGCACTACCTCCTAGCAGCAGTCCCACCCCACAGGCCCAAACAGCATAAGGCCATTGACTTAGCCGAGACATATGCATAATGCCAAAGCAAGAGCTAGAAAGGATCAGTCCTGTCGCGTTCAGACCTAGCGCTGGTAGCATAACCCCTCGAAACAAAAGCTCTTCACTCATTCCCGGCAGCAATCCTATCCATAGACAGTCCACAGTGAACAGTGGCTTGAGGACGAAATCTAAGTAGACATTCGCGCTCTTACGATAGGCAGGCCATAGCTCGTATACCAAAGCACTACCTACTGAAATACCTAGCCCTACAGCGCTGCCCATACCCACAGCACCCCAATTGAAGAGAACGGGTAGCCTTAAAGGTTCAAAGAACTGCCATACCTTTGCAATCAGCACCAGAATCATAGCGGTTGCGGCCATTGCCATCAACAGCTGAGCTCGACTCAGTGGTTCCATCTCTGGGTGCTCTGGAGGATACTTTGCCACGCAAACCTTGCTCACCCTAAAGATCTTAAGTCGCTCACCATTCTATTAGATCAGCGCAAACATAGCGCCTGCCTATATGACCTGTTACGTAACGAGCGCTATATTTTCTATTCCATTCTCTATTTACAAGCTCCCGATTTATAATGAGCTTCACCAAACCATTTCCTTCTAAGTGAAAGGCTTTTGTGTGAAAGAGCTTTTGTGCGAAAGAGCACTCAGCACTACTTCCTTACATAAGGAAACACGCTATTTAGAAATAGGAGTTTAGAGACAAGAGCACAGATCTCAACACGTTATATCTCTGCAATAGAAGATGACTAGGCTTTTGTATCTAGCCATCTCCACTCATTTTCTTAGCTAACCATTTTTGCCATCACAGACCTTATTACGTAAACCTATCTTTATCTGTATAATTGTGAGCCTAAACATATTTTTTGTTTATTGTTAAGGCTTCAAAACCGGTAGCGTTTCTCTGTATTTGGCAGGATTGCATAGCCTAGATGTGTCGATAAAAACAATCGCCCGTACCCGTATAAAAAGAATGCATAAAAGAGCATAGTAGTCGATTTCAAGGTTGATTTTTTGGTTTGATTTACAAAAAAATTGATGAAACGCAACAGTAGAAAGCCTTTCATATCAACTTCCCAAAGTGTTATCTAGGTTGAAATTGGGGGAATCCAATAGTTACTCAGACAAGCTGTTTTTTTGGTGGCGCGAGTCGCCTAACGAAGTTGTCAAACATCTGAGCTTATGGGCCTGACAATTCTTTCAAATTTATACAGCCGGCAGAACTTAACTTTAAAATATGGACAGTTCGACGAATCGATCACTACCTGACAACGACGTTGGTATCTATGAATGTGAAGTGCGCCTCAAATTTCGGATTATCGAAGAACAGCTGACCATGACTAACAAAGAAGAACTGATAGAGACGTTAGTAGATGCATTCGCCTACGGCAGTGACGAATATTTAGAGGCGATCGAGAGTCAAGTTGCGATCGAACAGATACAAGACGTCGCTCAGGCCTCCCCAAAAATGCGTAGGCAGTTAATTCGATTACGCAACTCTGACCGCTTGGCTTAGCTGCCTGACGATTTGTAATGCCTATTGATTTGTATAAGGGTGATATGTGTGAGGAGAGGCAACTGATAGCTTCGCTTATTCATAGCGCTGTAGTTCCGTATTAGCTAGGTTCCTCTCTCTTGTTAAAGGTAAGGTCTTGAGGTCAAGGTCTCAAGGCAATGTCTAAATTAGTACTGTTTCGACTCCACAGCTTAATTTTTAGGGACAACAGGGTTTGACACAGTGGCCGGATTACAGGTATCTTTATAGAGGTCAAAAACACATACGCCCCCATCGTCTAGAGGCCTAGGACACCTCCCTTTCACGGAGGCGACGGGGATTCGAATTCCCCTGGGGGTATGCAAAAGAGGCACGCAGACGATATCGTCTGCGTGCCTCTTTTCTGTATTTGCAAATGCCGAAGCCACACGCAGACAGCTTATTGCGGCGCTAGTTCTAGAGTGCGTTGACGAACGGCTATAAGATTATGTGTCAGGTTGTGGCAGAGATGCCGTTCGATGATAGCTAAGGGCATGGCTAATGGAGGCTTAACTAGCAAGTCGTAAGACAATAGGGTTGAAGCTGGGTCTCCTGACGGCTGTAGGTACCAGGCACCTTCAAATTGCTTGAAATCACCCTCTTTCATACAAAAGCTCAGTTTATTAGGAAAGCTTTCGGTCATGTCTAAGACGACGCGGGCGCAGAATTTTACTTTAAGAAAGCACTGCGCACCTATCTGCTCTATGCGAATACGGCCCTCGGCATTATTGATACGCTTGCTAGAAGTGAGGCTAGGAATAAAGTCTGCTAGATGTTCGTAGTCTGTAATAACCTGCCAGACTTGTTCTATTGGCTGAGGAATGACAATAGACGCAGAGATTCGCCTCTCCCGAGCGGACCGCTTTTCAGTAGAGATACTAACGTCGTCGGCCAAAGCTGCTGGCCGCTCCGAGGCTAATGCTTGCTCCGAATCAAGCATTTCGTTAGGAGATAGTGTGTTTTGCGTCACAGGCGTGTCCACTCTCTTTCTATGGATGCAGTCTTGTACATAGATATGGTCTTAGTCTTTCAGGTTTTGGCTTTCAAAACAGCTGTCATGGATACACAGAAAGAATAGCAATATTTCCGATCAAAGAGAATAAAGCTGTAGACAAGGAAAGTTGTAGATAAGGTGGTCTGTTCGGTAGTATCCGTTGTCTGTAGACTTTGCTGGAGACGTAGCTGAAATTAACCGACAAAAGTTGCGGTTCAGAGCCTAAACGTACGCAGCGAGCCAGCCTGCCTAACTATCGCTATTTTAAGGGGTGCAGTGAGGCTAACGGCGTCCGCGATCGCACTAAACTTCAAGGACAATACGAGTTTCTAACGCAGCATCTAGAATACAGAGCTGGCGGTATCAGCAATCCCATCAGGAGATGGAGTAAATAAGGTAGTAAATTTGTATTTGCTAAACACGCGGTAGCCCACTACAACTAATATAAACATCAGTAAACATCTCGCAGATTTGGCTGATATGGTTGATTCGATTAGCGTTTCGTCGACAGCTAACTTGCTTGAACTAGCTCCACCCCTAGAAAGCTCTCAGGTTATTGGTACGGTGAAAGGGCCAGGTGAGAACGGCAACCAATATGTTTTCATCACCTCTGATAATCGACAGGTCAAAATTGGCGAGTTTGTCTATTACGAAGTGCCATTGCCTGAGGCTAATCAGTCAGCCAAGCCGCTGCAAATATTAGGAAAAATCTCTGATCGTCGGTTGAGCGATCATTTACCGGATCGAATGTTTGCAGACGCTCAGATTAGTCCAGAAACCATTGCGGCTATTGTAGGGTTCTCTCACTCTAATCCAGAGATTTATGAAGTGACCGTCGATGTAATCGGCTATTTCGAGCCAGCATTAGGCTTTATCAATCCACGGCTGACGCCAAATCCTGGTGCTAGGGTAAGCATCACCGATGACGAGACCCTTAGAAAGGTAGTAAATAAAAAACAGCCTGGGGAGGTCGGCTCGGCGCAGGTCGGCTCTTTGCTGCTACGTCCTAGCGGCGCGGTGCCCGTCGCGCTCGATGTCAAGGAACTGGTGAGTACCCACATGGCGATCTTGGCAGGAACAGGGTCGGGCAAGAGCTACACCGCTGGGGTACTGGTTGAGGAATTTTTGCAGCCGTACAACCGAGCGGCGGTACTGATTTTCGATCCACATGGGGAGTATGGCACGTTAGCAGAGATGCGAGGACATTCAGCATTCCAGGCAGCAGATGGCTATGCACCAGAGGTAAGGATTTTGACACCCGATGACATTACGATTCGGATTTCGTCGTTGGACTACCACGATGTGCTGACGCTGCTGCCAGAGATGAGCGATCGCCAGCAGGCCATTCTCAACAAAGCCTTCTTGATTCTAAAGCGCCATCGGAAAGGCGACTACCGATGGAATGTTGACGATTTGATTGCCGCCGTTAATGAGGCAGATACTTCTGAAGATGACGAAGGCAACTTGAAGATTGGATCGTCAGCACCTGCGATTGAGTGGAAGCTAGATCGGTTTGCCAATTCTCGCTATTTTCACCAGACAAATCATCTGTCACCGCAAGATTTGTTTGAGCCAGGGCGGGTGACGGTGCTGCAAATGAATGAAATTAGCCAGGAAGAGCAGCAGGTAATCTGCGCAGCAGTGCTGCGTCAGAGCTATCTGGCGCGGATGAATACGGCAAAAGAAAAGAATGCGCCGGGAGATGAGAACTATCTGCCCTATCCTGTATTTACGCTAATTGAGGAGGCGCATCGATTTGCTCCAGCTAATGAGCCTGCGCGCTGCAAGGCGATTTTGCGAACGATTTTGAGCGAGGGGCGCAAGTTTGGGTTGGGAGTGGGGCTAATTACGCAGCGGCCTGGGAAGCTAGATTCAGATGTGCTTTCCCAGTGTATGAGTCAATTCTTGATGCGGATTGTGAATCCGGTAGATCAAGAAAGCTTGAAGTATGGCGTCGAAGCGGCGGGGCGCGATCTGCTTAAAGAGCTGCCAGCACTGACGAAAGGACAGGTGATTATCTCGGGAGCGTGCGTAAATACGCCTGTACTGTGTCAGGTACGCACTAGGCTGACAAAACACGGCGGAGAAACGCTGAATGCACCGACGGAATGGCAAAAGCATTTTCACCAAAGCAGGGTGCGATCGCAAAAAATTGATCGAGCCCCCGTTGCAGCCAAGGCCAAGACAAGAACGTTGAGGGGCGTAAGTCTAGAGTAGAGCCCTGAGTAAAGACTCAAAGAGAAACTATCGAAGCCACCCCACCTTCAGAGGTCGCTCAGCATCTATCACAGCCTAATCTATTGCAGCCTAACAGCTTGGTCTAGAGCCATTCGGCTATTCTCCGCGTAGCTAGCGACGCGCTCTTGTGCCAATTCGTACTGGTCATTGCTAGCAGGAATTTGGGCCATCAGGTCAGAGGCTCTCTGCCAGCGAGTAGCTAGATCTAGCCACTCGGCGACCGTGTCAGCATCTTGTCCGTCGGTTGCTGCTGTGTTTGCAATGCGAACAGCCTCTGCAAAAGCATCATCAGCAACGCCAGAGTTACTAGAAGGGTCGTTTGAAGCTGTTTGAGGAGCAAGGGTAGGCTTGCTTAGCGGCGGGTTCTGAGGGGTCGTGTCGGCGGTTCTATCACCAGCCGCACCGCTAGGCGAATCAGCTAGGGGAGGTGCATCAGCCGAGCTATCAGTAGAGGAGGGCGCCGCAGATTGTCGGGCACCGGCGGTTAGCTGCGCAATATCGTCTTTAAACAGCCAGCTAGTGACCAAGAGCAGCAGCAGCAAAGCAGAGCCGCCGAGTAGTTTACCAGCTAATCCACTTTTCTTAGGCTCAGGCTCGCTGATGTCTCGCAGAAGGGGGCCTGCTGGTTTGAGATTGCGATCGCGTATCCACCGCCTCACAAAGAACGGCTTTTTTAGGGTGATAATTTCTGACCACAGCAAAGCGTTTTCAGGGTCGCGGTTGATTTCTTCTAGCCACAAAAGCTCTCCTTCTTTCACTAGGCGACCGTTGATGTTGACTTTGCTGATACGCTGGGGACTAACGTTCTCTAGAACTTGGCGAACCCGGCTAATAACAGGCTGCTTTTCTAGCTTGTCAGTAGAGTTAGCTTCGCAGAGGATTTGCAGCATACCGTCTGCTACGACTGCGCGTACTCGAATGCCAATCTCGGCCAGGTTTTCGTTAAGAATTTGAATAATAGCGGCAACGCTACCCTGGCGAGCCTGACCAAGGGTTTCATTGGTTGGGTTGCTCATAGCGAATGTGAAGGTGACAATGGTATAGGTACGGCTGTGAGGGTACGGCAGACGAGGATGAGAGTGCCTCTAACGGGCCCGACAGTAATCGTAGATGGCATTTACAAAGCTGCCAATGCTGTTTATCCTGCCCATGCTATCTATCAATGCTATTTGCTTAATCAGAATACCTGAAATCGGAAAGGGAATTATTGAGCGCAACCGACGGTTAGTCAAGTCGTTATGTCTGCCGCTATGTCCGTTGATTTTAGGTGACTATAGTCGTTGAAGCGGCGAAGAATCCAGTATTCGGGATTGAAGCGGTCTTGGCTTAGCGTTTGCCAGTGGGTATCTGCTAGCCAAAATTCGAAGATAGCAGTGTGATGAACGGTGAGCTTCCAAGTGCGATCGCAGCCCAAAATCGCAGCGATCATCTGTAGCATCAGCCCTGCATGTGAAACCACCCACACGGTCTCACCCGGCTGATGGCGAGCAAGCAGATGATCAACCCACTGCTGAGCTCTAGCTCTAGCCGCAACTAGCGACTCAGCATCAGGTACAGGCTGCCATGCCAGCGACTTCATCAGATTGCGGCAAAGAACCGGATACCTCACAGTTGCTTGCGCCCAAGTTAACCCTTGAAAGATACCTGGGTGAATTTCCTGTAAAGATTCACTAAAGTCAAGCGGAACAGGACGCCCCGCCTGCGCCAGTGACCGCGTGAGTATCATAGCCGTTTGCTTAGCTCGCAAAAGCGGACTGCTATATAGGTGGGATGGCCAATGATTGGTCGCCAAATGGCGATCTGAACAGTCGGTGTTGCCGTTACAGATAAGAGAGTGACTAAGCTTTTGAGCCTGTTGCTCACCTTGAAGAGACAGTGGCGTAGACTGCTGCCCTTCCATACGAGCTTGGGCGTTGCCAATAGATTGAGCGTGACGAATCAGAAGTAGTCTGAAATAGCTCAAGGAACATAGCTCCAGGAACAAAACGGAAAAAGTGTAGCCACTCGAATTGATACTCGAATCAAATCGTAGCAGGAGAGTCTATCATGGCAGACAAACGACCGTCTACAATTGGATTAAGCCAAACAAAGCTGTTTGGGAATATCGAGCCAGAAAAGAGCCAAACCAGAAAAGAGTCAGAAGGGAGCCAGAAGAGAGCTAGCAGAAAAGCCGAAATAAGCGAATTCTTAGCAGCCGATTTGGCATAGTAGTGTAATGAGTGCATATACTGCTTCAGCGTTAATAACTTTAGCTTCAACGTTAATGACTTCAACGCTTGTCAGATGGCACTTCAATGAAGCTACTAACTAGCTTTCTCTCAGTTTTGCAGCTACATGTTCTGTAGCTATATATTAGTTTCCTTCTTACCTTTTCCTCTTTGTCTTTAGTTTTAGAGCCTTTTACCTATGCTGCTGAAGTCAACAACACGCCACATTTTGATCTATGCGGCAACCATCGAAAACAACGAGCTGATTCCAAGTGAGCAGCAACTGACTATAGACGTCGATCCAGAGAATGAATTTTCTTGGACTGATGAAACTTTACAGAAGGTCTATCGCGAGTTTGATCGGCTTGTAGATGGCTATGCTGGTGAAGCCCTAACGGACTACAACTTGCGAAGAATTGGCTCAGATTTAGAGCATTTTATTCGAGCTCTGCTACAGTCGGGCGAGATCAGCTACAACCTGCGCTCTCGCGTGCTGAACTACAGCATGGGTCTGCCGCGCGTCGTTGAGGACATCAGCGACGATAACGGGTCAAAGGCAGGTTCGCCTGGCGGCGCGCCAGAATCTGTTACGACTTGATGTTGTCTTCTTGGGCCACGATGTAGGCCTTCTTTTAGTGATTAATTGCCCTAACCCTAGCTGCAAGACCGACAATCCTGAAGAGGCCGATGTCTGCCAGGTTTGTCAGTCGATGTTGCCTCATCATTATCTATGGGGTGTAGGCAACCTGATCGCGACACTGAAGCCAGGAACGCTAATCAATCAGCGGTATTTGCTCAAGCGCGATCGCATTTTTCTAGACACCAAACCTGGATTGCTGCCAGAATCACTTCCCGAAATCCCTGATTTTCTGCTGCCTTACCTGCACCTCTCGGCCTATCCCCTGCATGTGCCTCGGCCCTACGCCTTGCTAAAAACGCCCGACAAAGACCATGTGCTGATGCTAGAGTCTTCAGCACTGTCAATAGCAGAGGCCATCCCAACAGCGGTGACCGCTCAGGCAAAAGGTCCCTTTGAACTACCGCGATTGATCAATCAGTGGCCAGAGACGCCGCCGCTGCGACAGCTAAACTGGCTGTGGCAAATCGCTCAGCTTTGGGATGCCTTTGCTGCTGAGCAGGTAGCCATGACCCTGCTAGATAGCACTTTACTACGGGTAGACGGTGGAATCGTGCGTTTGCTAGAGCTAGCCTCTCCTATGCCGGAGCTTACTGTCACCGCTACTCGCCAGCGATCGCGGCAGCAGTCCCAGCAACCAAGCCAAGTTCCTCAGCCGACCCTAGTAGACCTTGCTCGCAATTGGCAGCCACTAGCGGACAGTGCCCACACAGCAATCCGAGCGTTTTTACAACAGCTTTGTCAAAACCTAGAGCAGCAGCGGCAAACGGCTGAGCAGCTCAGCGAACAGCTTGCTCAAGCCATTGCGGTCTGTGCCCAAGATCAGCAGGTGACTTACGATCTATCAATACACACTGATCAAGGACCAACTCGGAAGCGGAATGAAGATGCCTGCTTTCCAGAAGATGGGACCTACCTTCAGAAAAGCAGCGAGCAAACTAGGAGTACGCCTCAGCTGCTGATTGTGTGCGACGGCATTGGTGGACACCAAGGGGGAGACGTTGCCTCTAAACTAGCGATCGAGACTATCAGACAGCAGCTACAGCCGATCTTGGATGTCAAGAGACCTAAGATGACGGCAACTGAACTATCGCTTGCCATTGAAGCAGCTATTTGTGCGGCTAATGATGAGATATCAGCTCGAAACGATCAGGCACAGCGCCAAGCCCGCGACCGAATGGGGACAACGCTTGTATTAGCGCTGGTGCAGGGGGCAGATGTCTATATTGCTCACTTGGGAGATAGCCGAGCATACCGGATAAGTAGTCGAAACTGTCAGCAGGTGACGCTAGACGACGATGTAGCCTCTAGGCAAACGCGTTTGGGTGGAAGCTTGTATCGCGAGGTGCTAACGCAGCCCGGAGCAGGTTCGCTAATTCAAGCGTTGGGCATGGGTCCATCTCAGTCTTTGCGGCCAACCGTACAGCGGTTTGTGATGGATGAAAACTGCGTATTCCTGCTGTGTTCTGATGGATTGAGTGACAGCGATCGAGTAGAACAGTTTTGGCAGCGTGAACTGAGTCCTCTAGTGCAGCAAGCTTCAAAGCACCCAGACAAGCACGCAGGCAAGTTTGAAGCAGTCGGCCCTCGGCTAGTCGATCTGGCTAATGAGTATAACGGTCATGACAATGTGACGGTAGGGTTGCTAAGAGTCCAGGTACTGCAAGCTTCTAAGCAGACTGTGCCGCCTGAAATAGCGACGATTGAGGGGGCTCTGTTAGCTGACGAAATATCAGATGAAGTGCCAGTAGGTGATACGCAGCCGGACAAAACCGGTTTGAGAAAAAAGACTAGGACTAGACCAACCACAGCACTTCGGTCTGCAGTGACTACGCCGTCGGGCGATACATCACTGCATCAATCTACTACGGCAACCGGAACTCGTATCGGCAAGGTAAGCCCAGCACAAGCAGGCAACGGCAATGGTTTAAAGACAGCGGCTGTTGCATTATTGCTGTTAGGAATAGCCGCAGGAGCAGTGTATGCTTTTCTGCCCGGGCTACAAGGGCGCTGGCAGTCTTCTGACGTGCAAGATCCGACTGATGGCGAGGGCGATCGCATAAAAGTTACAGATTTGCCCGATGGGTCTGCCTCCCAGACAAAGCCGCCACTACCACCGCTACCGCTCAACGTGCGTGACTATGTTCGCATTCGAGCCTCTGATCAGGTGGGTATTCGCAGCTCATCAGCCGAAAGGTCTCCTGGCCGCGAGCTAGATCCCACACTGCTGTATCCTAATCCTGACACCGGTATTAGCAGCGATCCTAATAAAATTCCAGGAACTATTCCTGTGGGGGGCATTGTCCAAGTCGTGAGTAAGCAGACCGCGGCAGACAACTCTAGCTGGGTGCAGGTAAAGCTGTGTTCTATTCCCTCGGGAGAAAGTTTGGCAGATGTTCCAGCTGAGACGGATGCGCCCGACGCACCCGCTGCTTCAGAGCCTTTAGAGGATGCTTCAGCAACAGCTATACCGCCAGAGAGCGCATCAAAGAATACACCAGAGAATCCGCCAGCTAGCGGTGATAACGATTCAGCTAATCCTTCGTTTAATACCCCAGAGTCTACTGATGTTAATCGACCTTTGATGCTCTCCCCAGGGGCGAGCGGCTGGATTATAGAGCCGGGTTTGGCAGCGATCGCATCCCCGATCGACGGAAATCTAGAGCCCTCTCAAAAGGGCAGTTGCAATAGCTGATGGCGGAACAGACCTCTCGCTCCGATTCACTCTGTTTGTGGGTGGCGATCGATAGTTTGCATATGCAGCGCGATCGCTTTGCCGTCTGGGTTTTACGTGCACCCCATCCTAGTGGCCATGTGCACTACGACTGCGAATGGAGCACCTCGCTAGCTCAAGCCTGGCAGAGCTGGCAATCTATGTTTTCGCTGCGTGGACTGCCCCAAGTGCCTCATATTCCCTCGGCCTATGTGCCTCAATTCGTATTTGAAGAGATAGAAACTGAGAGTGAGAGCACGAACGCCGCTCAAGTTTCTAGCTACAGCAGTCGCTACATGCAGCATCTAGGTGTCAATCTGTGGCAGTGGTTATTCAACGGACCGATTAAAAGCAGCTTTGAGCGGTCTCAAGGGATCGCCATGGGACAGAACATTCCACTACGCGTCCGCTTAGATATTCGCGACCCAGAGCTTATTGCTATGCCCTGGGAAATTATGCAGCAGCAGCCAGGCAGCCGGGCGCTATCGCTCAATCGAAAAATTTTGTTCAGTCGGACCAGTAGCGACGTCGATCCCCTAGAAGCAAGCTCCTTAGACGAGACTCTTAAAATTTTGCTAGTGCTGGGGAAAGACAGTCCCGGAGAAGAAGCTGAAGAAATTGAAACTGTTGAGACAGCAGGCGAAGTCGCTCAAGGCGAAGATGCCGCGCCAACCGCAGCCCGTTTACAGCTAGAGCAAGAGGCTGACTTGCTAAAAAAAATACTGGAGCAAAGCGGCGATCTGAATGCAAGCGTCACGGCTAAACGGCAGGTAGATATGCTGTTGCAGCCAACAGCGGCTGAGCTCTCAAAAGCCGTAGGGAAAGAGGGCCATAACGTCTTTTTCTATTCTGGCCATGGCGTACCCGGGCCAGATGGAGGTCTTCTATTTTTATCAGATGCAACGTTGAGTGGAACGGAGCTAGCGCAGGTATTGACCCGCGCAGGCGTGAAGTTAGCAGTGTTTAATACCTGTTGGGGAGCGCAGCCAGAAGAAACACAGCAGCAGTCTTTGCCGCGCAGCAGTCTAGCTGAAGTATTGCTACACCACGGCCTGCCCGCGGTGGTGGCGATGCGCGATTCGATTGCCGACGAAGAGGCTATTAGTTTTATTCAGGTATTTGCGCAGACGCTAGCTGAGCGCAAGCCAGTAGACGAGGCAGTAGCGATTGCGCGCCAGCATTTGCTCACGCTCTACCACTTCAACCAGCCTGCCTGGACGCTACCCGTTCTGTATATGCATCCGGACTTTAACGGCGATCTGCTAGTTACCGAAGATACCAAGACTACTCAAATTAGCGGAGAGACCACAACTGCTTTTCTCCCTAGCAAACGGCACGCCGTATTGAGAGATAGCGAAAACCACAGCGTCGCCTGGCCTATCTATAGTAATATTCTGCGCATTGGTCGTCGGCCTGAAAGCAACGATTTGGTTATTTCTGACCCATGGGTATCAAGCAGCCACGCTGAAATTTTTAATCGCCGAGTGCCAGAAGTACGCTCAGAGGAACAATCAGAAACAGGCTCAGAAGCACAGTCAACAGGTAGGCGTAAGACAGCATATTTTTTGCTAGACAAGTCTCGCTATGGCACGTTTTATCGGCAAGATGGCGACTGGCGAGAGGTCCACCGGCAAGAAATTCCACTGAAGTCAGGCACGCAAATTCGCTTTGGGAGTAAGTCTGATGGACGATTGCTAGAGTTTGTACTTGAAGATACTTGAGTAGAAATTGTTTAGAAGGAAAACAAATACTCATGGTTCGCTGAAAGATAGTTGAGAAAGTCAAATAGATGCCGCGATAATGAGGTCAAGTACATCAGGGCATAGCGGCTATGGCAGAGCTTATCGGGAACGAACGGGTCGATGATATTCCATTGCTATTGAATCAGATGAAACGACTAAATCTGAGCGGGCTGGTAGACGAGCATTTTGCGGGGCATGGGAACTGGCAAGGCTTGAGTGTGGGCAAGGTGCTGACGGGCTGGCTGTCTTATCTACTCTCGCAAGGAGACCATCGCCTCAATCAGGTGGAAGCCTGGGCGGCGGGACTGAGCAGCACTTTGCAGCATAGTTTAGCGCCAACTGTGCGGAGTCTGGACTTCAGTGATGACCGCTTGGAGCGCGTCCTAGACCGATTGAGCGATGACCCGCAGTGGGACGCATTTGAAGGCGCGTTGAACTGTCATACAGTACGGGTGTATGACTTGAAGGTATCGTGTGTCCGTCTGGACACCACGACCAGTAGTGGCTACAGGCCAGTCGAAGGCGAGGGCTTATTTCAATTTGGCCACAGCAAAGACTATCGGCCCGACCTCCCACAAGTGAAGATATCGCAAGCGGCCTTAGATCCATTAGGGATGCCGGTGAGCACCACAATAGTGAGTGGCAATCAAGCAGACGACCCGTTGTACATACCCGAGATCAAGAAAGTCCAACAGAGTCTGGCGACAAGCGGGTTGACCTACGTCGGCGATAGTAAGATGGCCGCGCTAGAGACAAGGCGCTATATCTCCCAAAGCCAGAACTACTACCTGTGCCCGCTGCCAGAGAAGCAAGTCTCCAAAGCCGACCTAGCCGAGTTACTCGCACCTGTTTTCCGAGGCGAGGAGACGCTTACACCCGTTGCCGCGCCCGAGCAAAACAGTCGTGACGCTAAGGCAACCACGGAACCACCCGCCGAACCTGAGTTGATAGCGGAGGGGTTTACCTTCACGATGCCGCAATCGGTTGAGGTGATGGCAACGCCGTTCACCTGGCGCGAACAGTGGCTGGTGGTGCATTCGTTCAAGTACGCCAGACGACAGCAACAAGGGTTGGACAACCGCATCCAAAAAGCCACCGAGGCACTGAACCAACTGAACCTGACGGGTCGTGGCCACAAACGACTCTCGCCTGAGGAAACCGAGGCTGCCGCTCACCGAATTCTTCAGCGCTATCGCCTCAAAGACCTGATTCAAGTCGCCTACGAGACCAAGGCTGAAACGACGCACAAACGCGCCTACCGCGACCAGCCAGCTAGGACTATCACCGAAACCACCGTCACGGTGAAACCGACATTGAACGATGACGCTTATCAACACTGCTCGCAGCTAATGGGCTGGCGAGTCTACGTGAGCAACGACCTTGAGTTGTCACTTGAAGAGGCCGTCTACGGCTACCGCAATGAGTACCTCATTGAACAAGGCTTTGGCCGATACAAGGGCAAAGCACTCGGGCTGCGGCCTATCTATTTGGCTTCTGACGAGCGGGTCAAGGGATTGATTCGGCTGTTGAGTTTGGGCTTGCGAATCCTTTGCCTGCTCGAATTCTCCGTGCGCACTCAATTACAGGCACAACAACAGGAACTGCCTGGGCTCTATGCGGGTAATTCCAAACGCGCTACACAACAGCCCACCGCTGAGCTACTGCTCAAAGCCTTTCGCGGCATTACCCTCACGCTTATGGATATTGACCAAGTTAGACAACGCTTTCTCTCACCCCTCTCAGAGCTACAACAGCGCATACTACAGTTATTAGACACCCTTGATGAAATCTATCTCTCGCTGACTGGCTAATTGTTGCGAACTCCCTTTTTTATCCGCGAACCTTGAGAAATAGCTCAGGAGAAGTAGCTTAGAAGAAAATAATGAAGAGGCATCGTGCGGAACGGCTAAACGTGCCTCTGTATCTCTTTTAGTCACACGACTACAATCTCTGAAAGACTTATAGTTAAACGAAACTCCTATGACTAATTCTTCACCTTCAGGCGGCAACACGGACGAGGCAGCACGTTCACAGGCTGAGGTCGTGCTGCTGCAAAATATTTTAGATACCGAGCAAAGTGCTCCTTGGCTAGCACCCGAGGCTGCTGAGGAATACACGGCCCAGCTAGAGACCGCTGGCCAGATGCTAGAAGTTTCTGATGAAGAAGCGGCGCGAGGCTGGCAAAAGCTATCTGCAACGCTGAGCCAAATGTGGGGTGATGCGACGAGTCAAACCAGTCTATTAACTCAGCTACAGGCAAAGTTTGCAGAGCGGGTGCCGAGTGATTTGCTAGCAATAATCAGTGAAAAGGCGCAGCAAGTGGCTCAAAGCGGTCAGCCAATGGCCAGGCAGCTAATTACCTGCGTGCAAGATAGCTTTACAACTCTGGCTGAAGCTGATTTGCAGGTGATAGCTAGACCGATGGCCTATGCCATGCGCGGCAGCAGCGCGGATGAGTTAGTGGATATGATCATTCAGTCTGTTCGTCAAGATGATTGGCAATCACTCTCGCCAATCGAGCAGGCTAGGCTCGGTTTGGCCGCAGCTCGCTATGCGATCACGCACACAGAGAAGACTTAGAAAAGAGCCTAGCTCTCTGATCGAATTGCTCTAGCTAAATTAGTAGATTTCTAGCACACCGTCCTAATTCAGGGCAAGCAGCCCACCTTTTTCATGTGTTTATCTACTTTTGCTTAGCCGTTGCGTCAGTCACCGGTTTGCCTTGAGCCAGTGCGGCGCGAATTTGGCCACTGATGGGGGTTGCAATGCTGATAAAAATGCCTGTTTTGAGAAAGAAGGGAACGACTTCATCGGCAGCAATACTCAGAGCTTGAGCAGGCTGCCAGTTCGTCAGTAAGTAGGCGCCCATCCCAAATAAAAAGCTTAGGCTAGATAGGCTAAAGGCAATCTTCTTAAGCGTAATCTTCCAGCCCATCCATTCTTTATTAATTAGCCAGCTAAAGCCAATTTCTTGTAGGCTAATCAGCAGCCCGCTCATAAAGCCAATAGCTGTGGCAAGCAAAAGAGTCGAACCGGTTGACATAGGCTTTATTGATAGAATACGTTCCACTTTTCCAGTTTACTCGCTAGCCCCTGCCGAGAAGCCCAAAAAGCTACACCTAAAAAGTTGCATCTAAAAAGCCACGCGCGGAACAGCTAGGTGACAGATTCAATTTGCTCGACGAAATAGCCTTCTCTTATACCCAGTCTGTTAGCAATAACCAGCGCCTTTTCAAACGCTTTTAGCGCTTCGAGCGAATTGCCCTTACGACGCTGAAGCTGACCAATGCCGTCATAGGCATTCATGATGCCGTAGTCATTATAAGACTGCTCTTCGACTAGGACGAGTAAGGTGTACGCTCCTAGCGCGTCGTCGGTAAGCGCGATCGCCTGATACAGCACACCTAGCTCTTGCAGCACGCGAGCCGAAAAGCTGAACTGCTCGAACCGCTGAGCGGCGCTGTAAGCAGCGCGGTAGTATTCAATGGCGCTGGTAGGAAGGTTGAGCGTGCGGTAGTTTTGAGCGATCGCAAGTAACAGCTCTGGCAGCTTTTCCTCTTCACCTTGAGCCTGATATATCGCGATCAAGTCTGTCTGCGCCCGTGCTGCATTTAGTAGCGCATCGGCCTGCTGATAACTGTAGACCAATCGCTCTAAATAGGCCCGTTCACGCAGAATGTCATCCTCGGCTCTAGCTTTATTTAGCAATTCGAGATAGATATTCGTAGCTTCTGCAAACTGAAACCACTCTAAATGAAGCTCGGCCAGCATAGCCTGCTGGGCAGTTTGGACTTCATCCTGTCCGGCGCTTAAAAGAATAATTTGCTGGTAAACATCCACCGCAGAGTCAATATCGCGCAGCGTAACAAACGTTTGAGCGACCTCGTCGAGCAACGCAATGTCAACAGTTAGCGCGCCACTAATAGATGAATCAGGCGGTGTGCTAGAACCGAGTCTCTCTGGTTCTGTTCCAGCATCCACCCCCAAAGACAGTCGAATTACATCCCAAATTTCTCGGGTTCGCAGCGTCAGTAGCTGCACATCCATGGCTCGCTGTTGCCCCCAGGCGATTGCCGCAACCTGTTGAATAACCGCGAACTCATTGCGCAAACCTAGAACTCGCCGCAGCTTTATTTCGCGTCTCCACAGCGCAAAGGCTTCGTCCGGATCACCAGCAGCCAACTGCACCTGTGCTGCTTGGTTCAGCTGGTCCAAGTCAGCAGCGATCGCCTTTTTCTCTAGCGGGCTGTACTCCCGCTCAACCCTCAAGACCGGCAGTAGCGGATCTCGTGGTTCACTCACTAGCGGATCGGCTAAGAAGTCCTGGCGTAGCGATGGATTGACCTGCTGAGCGATCGCACCTGTACTGCCCACAGCTACCAGCAAGGCACCGCCAAATAGCGATACTAAGCGCAGTATCGACAGGTCAAAAACTTTACGTAAACGGATGTACACAGTTATTCGCAGAACTTCATGATTTATCAATCGCCTACAGCAACCGTGCCTTCATCCTCTTTACATCAGCAAATAGGCAAGGGCAATAGGTTTGCGTGCTTTATCCTAGAGCCCAGGTGCGGTAGTCTAGTGATCTTGTGCTGAATTCAGCCAAATCACCATAGCAAACGCTCGCTAAGTTATGTCTTCCAACGTTGCCACTCGGACCATTCGGATCGGTTCTCGTAAAAGTCAGTTGGCCCTAGTGCAGACTCATTGGGTACAAGCCGAGCTGAGCCGAGCTTTTCCCGATATCACCTTCGAAGTCCGCACGATGGAGTCTAAAGGCGACAAAATTCTTGATGTGGCGCTCTCCAAGATTGGCGATAAAGGTCTTTTTACCCAAGAGCTAGAAGATGACATGCTCAGTGGTGATACAGATTTTGCGGTTCACTCACTTAAAGATCTGCCCACTAACTTGCCAGAAGGGCTGATGCTAGGCTGTATCACAGAACGGGAAGACCCAGCCGATGCGCTTGTCGTCCACGAAAAGCATAAAGATAAGCAGCTCGACACACTGCCAGAAGGAGCAGTAATTGGCACATCATCTCTACGTCGGTTGGCACAGCTTAGACACTTTTTTCCTCACTTTCAGTTCAAAGATATCCGTGGCAATGTGAACACTCGTCTACATAAGCTAGATGATGGAGAATACGATGCGATTGTGTTAGCAGCAGCAGGGTTAAATCGGCTAGAGATGAGCGATCGCATTCATCAGCTCCTACCGGCTGAGATCTCGCTACATGCGGTTGGCCAAGGCGCCCTTGGAATTGAGTGCCGGCAAGGCGACGAAGACATTCTCGCTATTCTCAAGGTGCTAGAGCACTTACCCACCGCTCAGCGCTGCTATGCCGAACGGGCCTTCTTACGGGAGCTAGAAGGCGGCTGTCAGGTTCCTATCGGCGTTAACACCACTATCGAAGGGGATATGCTGACGCTTAGGGGCATCGTCGCTAGCGTAGACGGTCAACAGCTAATAGAAGATACCGTTACCGGAAATTCCACCGAGGCTGAAAACCTAGGAATAGAACTAGCAGCGCGGCTTAAGGATCAGGGCGCGCAGGCAATCCTAGACGAAATTAACGCTCAAAACCGGGCATAGGCAGCTTTGTATGATTAATTGAGTCAGAATAACTTGACTCGAAACTGGGCCAAAGGTGGGCCGAAGGATAGATGTAGTCTGCGCTATTTCTCTTTTATAAAGAGAAGACTATTAAATATTGGACAAAACTACAACAACACATGAGACTACCCCCTGAGATTTCTTATCGTGGCGTAGATAAAACGGACGCGCTCGAGAGCCTAATTGCAGAGAAAATTGAGAAGCTAGAGAAGTTCTATAGCCAGATAAGTAGCTGCCACATTTCTATCGAGAAAGTGCACGATCATCCAGAAAGTGGTTCTCCCTACCGCGTTCGTCTCGATATCACCGTACCAGAGGACCGCGAAGTCGTTGTCGACAAAAGTCCTGATAATGGCATTCAGTACCAGCCGCTAGAGTCTATTATTCGAGACGCTTTTGATGTTGCTAACAGACAGCTCAAAGAACTCAACGAGCAGCAGCACAACCATATGAAGACATACGTTCCTGGGAAGAAAGAAATTATGCTCGACGAGCTGGAGGCTGATGTGGCTATCCAGGCGCCGCCAGCTGACACGACGGTTGAGTGAACAGCTAAGCAAACGGCTGAATAAACAGTTGAGCAAGTAGCCGGCAGATAGCTAAATAGATAGCCACTAACGGATAATTATTTCCTAGCCCTATGTAGGCATCACTTGCTTTTGAACTCTTTTTATAGATGGGATCGCAGCACTATAAACTTGAGTTGAGAGGCAGTGGTCTTATCCTAAGGGTTTGATATGAAAATTTTGTTTGTGGCCGCCGAAGCTGCACCGTTGGCAAAAGTAGGTGGTATGGGCGATGTTGTTGGCACTTTACCCAAGATGCTCCGAAACATGGGCCACGATGTGCGTGTGTTTTTACCCTACTACGGGTCACTTGTTGATAAGGTAGACATCCCAATCGACCCGGTTTGGTGGGGCTATGCCATGTTTAACTCATTCGCCGTCTACGAAACAAAGATGCCCGAGAGCGATGTACCGCTTTATCTGATGGGCCATCCGTGCTTTGATCCAGATCGAGTGTATGGCGGCGATGATGAACAGTGGCGCTTTACGTTCTTCTCTAATGGCGCAGCCGAATTCGCTTGGAATCACTGGAAGCCCAATATTATTCACTGTCATGACTGGCACACTGGCATGATTCCGGTGTGGATGCACGATGTTTCTGATATTGGTACTGTCTTTACTATTCACAATCTTGCCTATCAAGGCCCTTGGCGCTGGTGGTTAGAGAAAACAGCTTGGTGTCCTTGGTATATGCAGGGTCATAACGTTATGGCTACGGCTATCCAGTTTGCAAATCAGGTGAATACAGTATCGCCTACCTATGCACAGCAAATCCAGACGGTTGAATACGGTGAGATGTTAGAAGGACTACTCTCGTACGAGAGCGGTAAACTCAGTGGCATTGTCAACGGTATTGATTTGGAAGAATTCAACCCAGAGACAGACAAAAAGATAGAGCACAACTATTCAGTAGCTACGCTAGACAAGCGAGCGAAAAATAAGACTGCTATTCAAAAAGAGATGGGCCTAGAAGTAGACCCAACCAAGTTCTTAATTGGGCTAGTCAGTCGCCTAGTAGAGCAAAAGGGTATTGATCTAATCTTGCAGACGATGGATCGCTTTTTGGCTTATTCCAACGCGCAGTTTGTGGTGCTAGGATCTGGCGATCGCTACTACGAAAACCAGCTTTGGGAGCTAGCTGCTCGCCATCCCAACCGCGCCTCGTCATATATCATGTATAGCGAAGCGATCGCTCGCCGTATCTATGCAGGCTGCGACGCCTTTCTAATGCCTTCTCGCTTCGAGCCCTGCGGCATTAGTCAAATGATTGCCATGCGCTACGGCTGTGTTCCTATCGTCAGACGCACGGGCGGCTTAGTCGATACCGTCAGCCACAACGACCCCATTAACCAGGCAGGCACCGGCTACTGCTTTGACCGTTACGAGGCGTTAGATCTGTTTACTAGTATGGTTCGCGCTTCGGAAGCCTACCGCTTCAAGCCCCAGTGGGAAGCCCTGCAGAAGCGAGCAATGAATAATAAATTTAGCTGGGAGCAGTCCGCAGTGGAATACATTGGCCTGTACAGCAAAGTGATGAACTTACCTGCAGAAACCCAAATACCTGTAGAGTACGGCGGGACTGTTGAAGTTTAAAGAGAAAAAAGAAATTAAGCAAAAAGCCGCCAGTTATGTTAACCAGCGGCTCTTTGCTTTTAATTAAACGGGCCCGACGAGATTCGAACTCGCAACTTCCGCCGTGACAGGGCGGTGCTCTAACCAATTGAACTACGAGCCCTTAAGTCCTTTACAAGCGCCTACTTACAGAATAGGAACTCTTCCAGGCAGCTTTGAGAAACAGATGTGCTCTCAAGGCGATCTCTATTGTGCGGATTTAACGCCCCTTTGTCAAACAGATTTCGCATGTTTTTCATATTTCTTTTAGGCTTTCTTCAAAGCCTCTTTGCTTAGAAAATATCAGTTAGCCTGCGGCCGACACGCTTGGGCATATCTCGAGCTATTCCCAAAAGGGTTGGGCAAATTTTACGAGCCAGTCCTTAACGCGGTAGGTAGCTCGGCAGTCGTCTTCGTTGTAGCGAAGGATTGTATTCAGGTGGGCGTGATCGCCTGTGGCTAGCCAATCGTCATACCAGCAAATTGACTGGGCTCCGTTGGCATCTTCATCTCGCCATTCAAACCCCATCCACCGCGCCAAGTGCTTTAGCGCGTAGCTTTCTACCGGCAGCGCCACTGTATCAACAATGCACTTGTGGATATCTATAAATCTGTTCAATAGCTCGTTGATATCGAGGCCGTTGGTACCATACAGCTTCCCTAGTCGAGAGACGGTTTGCGCTTCGTACGGACAGAAGTGGTAAATTGGCGCATTGGGATAGCGCCTGACCAAAGAAAGGAACTCAAACCAGGCTTTAGCCTCATCTTCTGGGGTTTCGGCCAGTAGGGCATGAAAGCTCTCTTGCTCAGTACTGCGATCGACGACTAGCACGCCGTGTAGGTAGATCAAATCCTTGTCAGGGACCGCTTCGATATCGAAGTAAAGCTCAATGTTTGAGGTGGGTACCTGGTGCGGTGCTAGCGGAAAGCGGCCCATATGCGATCGCGCAATAGCAGTGCCCGTAGCAGTGGCCTGAGCTTGGTGTACCAGCTTTTCACTGATATGGTGTTCGGTGCCAAGCGCATCAGTAAGATAGGTAGCTTTGACGTTTGCCAAAGCTTCGACGGTGGTAAGACCGAGAGTTACAAGGGTAGGGTAGCGAGTAAGGGTAACACCCGGTAGCAACGAGAGGTGATTGATACTTTTGGCGGTGGCGTAGCAGTGACTAAGCCAAGGGCAAAGGCTACAGCGATTGCGAGAGATGAAGACTTCTGGAGCGCTTGAGGAAGCCATGATGTCGTGGCAGTCGTCTAGGGCTTCTTGAAGCTTGGGAACATAGCGTTCTAGATTGACGCTGTATTCTTTCTCTTTAAGAAAAAGCCTAGCGGTCTCAGGCCAGACGCCTTGAAGTTCGGCTAATAGGTAGGCATTGAACGTAGCGACAAGCTGGTATTCGGGCTTTTGCTTTTTACCGAGCTTGATAGTGTAAGGCACGTAGTACCAGTCGCCCAGCCATGATTCACCGGTCTGTTTGACTAGTAAATCGGGCTCAGTGCGATAGAACGTGTTATTTGGTCCTTCAGCAACCAATACACCCCGACGAATGGCATCTGCGCCTTCGCTCATCAGCCGATAGGTAGCGATCGCGCCAGCTTCCCAGTTATAGCGTTCATAGAGAGGATGACTAAGGGGGGCAAACTGGTCAAGTATTGACTGGCGGTGGTCGGCGCTGTCTTGACGAAGCTTTACGAAGTAGTCACTAGGCGGGTCTTTGAGCGCGGAATCGCCGTAGATATCAAGATATGAGCGGCGACGGCAGCGGCGGTATTGGAAAAGCATGTGGTCGGTGAACCACATTTTTGCCGCTGGGTTAGTAACGGAGGACTGCGCTTCGTGATTGGCCGTAGAGAAATCGCGCCACACAGTTGACAAACTGACCGGAACCGGAGACTACGTTGCTAGCGTAGCGTATTTGAGGGCATCGCGATGTTTTTGTATGCCAGAAGTCTCTAGCTCTGATCAGGTGCCGTCTTGGAAGGGCGTCTATTGCCTAGCGCTATCACAATATCGCTATAGCAACTGTGAGCTTAGAGCTTATTCCTCTTCAGCGTCCCCATCGCCGCCATCGTCGTCATCGTCGTCATCGTCGTCATTATCATCGTCGGTGTCACTATCGTCATCATCAAACGCATCAGCATCTTCATCGACAGGATCTTGTTCAATGATGTCTTCAATCGCTGCTTGAATCTGTTCATTGAACCACTCGGCTAGCTCTCCCATTTCCTCTTCAGGATCTGCGATCGCCGCATCCTCTTTCAAGCGGCTCCAGCAAGCTTCAAGCTCATCAACCAAAACATCTTTGATAGCCGTCTCTAGCTTATGTTCTGCAATCTCGCGGGCTTCGCTCATGGAATTTGTGCTCTCTTGACTAATTACAAAAAATTACTAATTACAGAAAAATTCGGCCAAAGAATACAGCAGGCCTACCATCTGAATTTTCTACAGGCTTGAGTACAGGCAATCTAGACGTATTTTTCACTGATATTCAACAATTGTCCGTGATTATAGGCTGAATAATAGCGACAGCGAAAGCCAAGATAGCACCCTTACCCTATCTAGGCCAATATCTCTGTCAACACTAGCCACTCTACCTTGCTAGCAAGCCACCACTTAGCCGCCGTAACGCCTTCTGCGCCATATCTGCATACTTTAGTTCACCCGAAAAGATCTTTACCATTGCCCACGTTGCCGACGGCTGCTGCATAATCGTCCGGTAGCTAAAATGGGGTGCCAAATAAAACGCCTGCGCTAGCCTTGTCGCCAATTTCATCTCACTGCCAATCTCAGCAGCGATCGCCTTTGTGTACTCTGCCAGCGATGACTTATCACCTGCAAGCGCCTGCCCTATTGCCTCAGCCGCCTTCACCCCTGTAAACATAGAAGGCCGAATTCCCTCTGCTGTCAGCGGATCGACGACACAGGCCGCCTCGCCTGCTATCACCGCATTCCGCGTATGCAAGCGCTGATCGCCTTGCCAGATATACACCGGATGGCCAAACTTCTGCGCTTGCATACCGTCTACCCCAAACGCCTCTGCATAGTCCACCATCGGCTGCACCAAATCGTTCCCTTTGCGCCGGTTCGTTCTAAAAACGCCACTGCCGATCGAATAGCCGTCTGCCTTCGGGAAATTCCATACATAGCCATTTTTTAGCAGTCCAAACTCAAAATGAACAATGTGACCATCGTCTACTGGCGCTTTTGGCTCTATCTCAATCGCTCCAGCAATGCTGTGTTTTCGGTTTTCGAACCCTAACCACTTCGCCATCGGCCCTCGCCCGCCGTCCGCTGCGATTACATACGTTCCTTCTACCGTTTCACTTGTACTGGTGTGCACCCGCCAGCAATCTCGCGGCTCTATCCACTCAATGCCCGTTACCTTTGTCTGATCGCGTAGCTGCGCGCCCACCTGCTGCGCCTGCTGCACCAGATAGTAGTCAAACTCATTTCGCCGCACCATCCAAATGGGTCGTTTCAGCTCCACCTCGATTGCATCGCCCTTATTCCACGTATAGCGAGCGTGCGTTACCGTTTGCGAAATAACTGGCTCAAAATCAAAATCGAACCACTGTGCCACCTGAGGCGAGACACCACCACCGCAGGGCTTATAGCGAGGTAGCGAAGCTTTTTCTAGCAGAAGTACGCTGTGTCCCTGCTTGCTTAGATGGTAAGCAGCACTCGCGCCCGCAGGCCCAGCGCCTACAACAATGCAGTCATACAGCGACATATTTCAAAACCTAAGAGATCGACAGTTCGGATAATAGACCTATATCTTTGAATAATTCAAATCTTCTTGTCAAAGATAAGTTGCCGACTAGATTGGGACATGAGCAAACTTAGAGCGTACTAGAAATATGCAGGTGCGAATCAAGACAAAAGCCCCTCTCAATTACTGTTGACAGGGGCTTTATCTCAAGCCTTATTTCGAGCTGTGCACTTTAACAGAGAGTTGACTAGTCCATTAGTGCGTTAGCACGAGACACTACGTTATCGATAGTGTAGCCAAACTTCTCCATCATCACCCCGCCCGGGGCCGAAGCACCAAAGGTATCAACTGCAATCATGTCGCCTTCGTCGCCGTAGTACTTAGCCCAGCCAAAACTACTCATCGCCTCTACTACTAGACGCTTCCTCACTGCTTTGGGCAGTACAGACTCTTTATAAGCCGCATCCTGCTCTTCGTACAGCTTCCAGCAAGGCATAGAAACTACGCGAACTTTCTTGCCTGCGTCCCGCAGCTTCTCAGCCGCATCTTCGCAGAGCTGAACTTCACTGCCTGTACCAATCAAGATTAAATCGAGGGTACCGTCAGAGTCGGACACGACGTACGCGCCCTTAGCAACTGCATCAATCGAAGACCCAGGGAGGTTACGCAAACCCTGGCGAGAGAAGCACATCAGCGTAGGAGCATTTCGCTTGCTCACAGCGATCTTGTATGCGCCAGAGGTTTCGTTGCCATCGGCTGGGCGAATGACGTATAGATTGGGAATTGCGCGCAAAGAGGCAACCGTTTCGACTGGCTGGTGAGTCGGGCCGTCTTCACCTAGGCCAATGGAATCGTGGGTCATTACGTAAATGACGCCTGCTTCAGATAGCGCAGAAAGACGAATGGCACCGCGCATGTAGTCGGTAAAGACTAAAAAAGTAGCGCAGTAAGGAATCAAGCCACCGCCATGCAGAGCAATACCGTTACAGATTGCGCCCATTCCGTGCTCGCGTACACCAAAGTGAATGTTGCGGTTTTCGTACGCACCTTTTTGATAGTCGCCGGAAATCTCCAGCTCGGTTAGGTTGGAGTGCGTAAGGTCGGCAGAGCCGCCAATCAATTCAGGGATTACTGGCGCTAGGGCATTAAGTGTTTTTTCGGAATTCTTGCGGGTGGCTAAGGCTTTATCATCAGGGGTGTATTTGGGTAGCGCATCTTCCCAGCCATCAGGTAGCTTGCCTGCAAGCAGCCGCTCAAGTTCCTGTGCTTCTGAGGCATACTTGGTTCGGTAAGTGGCCATCGCTTCTTGCCATTCAGCTTCGGCGCTCGCGCCTTTATCAACCGCCTGTCGGTAGCGAGCTAAAGCATCTTCTGGAATCTCAAAGTGATCGTACTTCCAGTCAAGATTTTCGCGAGTTGCTTCAGTTTCCTCGTCGCCTAGCATGGCACCGTGAATACCACCAGTCCCTGCGCGGTTAGGTGAACCGTAGCCAATAGTGGTGGTTACTTTGATCATCGTGGGCTTGTCGGTGACCTTTTTGGCTTCAGCGATCGCATTCTCGATTGCCTCTAGGTCACTATTGCCATCTTCCACATGCAGCACATGCCAGCCGTAGGCTTCAAAGCGCTTGCTTACATCTTCTGTGAAAGCAATATCAGTCGAGCCATCGATCGAAATATGGTTGTCATCATAAAGAGCAATTAGCTTACCTAGTCCCAAGTGACCGGCCAGAGAGCACGCCTCGCCCGAAATGCCCTCCATATTACAGCCGTCTCCCATGATGGTGTAGGTGTAGTGGTCAACCACCGAACAATCGGGCTTGTTGAACTTAGCAGCTAGATGCGCTTCGGCCATTGCTAGGCCTACTGCGTTGCAGATGCCCTGACCCAGCGGACCAGTCGTTACTTCGACACCGGCTGTCTCAAAGTTCTCAGGGTGCCCAGGTGTAGTAGAGCCCCACTGACGAAACTGCTTGATATCGTCGAGACTAACGCTGTCATAGCCTGTCAGATAGAGCATGGCGTATTGCAACATGCAGCCATGACCTGCCGACAGCACAAATCTATCGCGGTTAAACCACTTTGGATTCTTCGGGTTATGGCGAATAAACTTGTCCCATAGCACGAAAGACATGGGGGCCGCACCCATGGGCAAGCCAGGATGCCCCGACTTTGACTTGTTTACGGCATCGACGGCTAAAAATCTAATGGAATTTATACAAAGCGTTTCGAGCGATTGAGTTGCGACAGCCATATACTTTTTCTTTGGATAAAACAGCGTTGATAGAGAGAGGTGAAACGGCCTTGGATACAGCCTAAGTCCAAATCGTCAATGAGGCGAGCTAGAAGGTGAAACCCAGAATCGTCAGTTCTTAAACAATAGCGATTCGGATGACGCTCCCAAAAATGTTGTGGACATGCTAAACAAATGTTTAGGAAGATTTGTGCTGTCATTATACCGATGAATCTGTAGCATCTATAACTGTTGAGAGAGGCTATGTTTGCGGCCGCTGTCATTGTTAAGTTGGATCTCGCTGAAGATTCTCGGCTGCTTTCTACTGGTATTTCTTGAAGGCGAGCGTTACGTTATGCCCACCAAAGCCAAATGAGTTAGAAAGAGCGACGTTAACGGCTTGTTCGCGGCTATTGCCAGCAACGTAGTCCAGATCGCATTCAGGATCGGGATGCTCTAGGTTAATAGTAGGGGGTACCCGGTCATTAGCAACCGCCATCACAGCCGCGACGCCTTCAATTCCGCCCGAGCCACCTAGAAGATGACCAGTCATGCTTTTAGTAGAACTGACGGCGACGTTGTAAGCATGCTTACCCAGAACTGCTTTGATAGCAGCGGTCTCATTTGGATCATTAACAGGCGTGCTAGTACCGTGAGCGTTGATATAGCTCACCGCTTCAGGAGAAATCTCACCATCTTTTAGCGCTAGGCGAATGGCGCGAACGGCCCCTTCACCACCAGGCGCTAGGCTTGTCATATGGTAGGCATCGCAACTCATGCCGTAACCGACAATCTCTGCATATATACGAGCGCCTCGGCTCAGCGCATGTTCTAATTCTTCCAAAATCAAAATGCCAGTACCCTCGCCTAGCACGAAGCCATCTCTGTCCCTATCAAATGGGCGACTGGCATGGGTCGGATCGTCGTTGCGAGTAGACATCGCTCGCGCTGATGAGAATCCGGCAAAAGTCAGCGGGGTTACGGCTGATTCGGTACCGCCGCAGATCATTGCCTGGGCGTAGCCACCTTGGACCAAACGAAAGGCGTCGCCAATCGCGTTAGAGCCTGCTGCGCAGGCGGTAACAGGACAAGAGTTGGGGCCTTTGGCACCAGTTTGGATGGCGGTAAGACCCGCTGCCATGTTGGCGATCATCATCGGCACCATGAAAGGACTACAGCGGCTAGGTCCGCGAGTGAGATACACCTCTTGCTGGTCTTCCATGACCTGAATGCCGCCAACGCCTGTGCCGATCATGACACCGATTTGTTCAGCGTTTAGGTCCGTGATTTCGAGTTTGGCATCGGCTAGTGCTTGCTTACTGCCTGCGATCGCAAAGTGAGCAAACCGCGCTGACCTTTTGGCGTCTTTGCGGTCCATATAGTCAAGCGGATCAAAGCCCTTCACCTCGCCCGCGATTTGGCTTGCGTGCGCCGAAGCGTCAAAAGCGGTTACTAGGCCAATGCCGTTTTGGCCACTCATTAGCCCCTGCCAGTAGTCTGCTAGGGTATTGCCAATGGGCGTAACCGCACCCATGCCAGTAACGACAACTCGCTTCTTAGATAGCTGATTTTCGTCCACTTGTTTTTCTTCGGAAGCCATGGTTTTAGAAGGCGTATTACTATCGCCAATTAGATCTCACCAATTCAATCGCCAATAGAGAGCATTAAAGATAGATGAGCGAGTAGTAGAGCTGGCGATAGCCCTAACTACTCACGCTTGATCTATATATCTATCTAAGCTGCCTTTGACTTGATAAAGTCAACGGCTGACTGAACCGTGCTGATACTCTCGGCTGCTTCGTCAGGAATCTCAATGTCGAATTCTTCTTCTAGCGCCATCACTAGCTCAACTGTATCGAGAGAATCGGCACCCAAATCGTTTGCGAAGTTAGCACTAGGCTTCACTTCCGCCTCATCTACACCGAGTTGCTCAGAAACAATCTTCTGAACTTTTCCTAAAATGTCGTCACTCATTACTGTAGTTACCTTCAAACAGCGTCAAAAAGCGCAAAAACTTAGCTAAAACCCTGATTCTTTCTGATGCTGTTGCCACAACGCAGCTCTCTAAAGCACACGCTTATAAGAACTAAGGTAGCGGCTACGCCTCAAAAAGACTTTGTGATTTTTGTGATTTAAGCTTCATTATCTTATAGGAAAGCGTGACTCTCCCGAATCGCCCCTACGAATCGAGTGTGGTCTTAATTAAGTATGTTCAAAAGAATATTACGTTCCATAAATTTTTACTCACACAGTTAATAGATCGCTTGCGACTGCAAGATACACTGCACATGGGTTGGAGAACCCTTGCTCGCAAATCATTTGCTTATTAGCTTGGCTTTCTTCGGCTTTTTTCGTTTGGTTTTCATATGTCTTTATATGAAGCTATAAAGCACTTAGTTGGCACGAACTCCCCTCGAACTAACTAGACAATGAGCTGGCCAAACGATCTAGCTAGTCAAGTCAGCCGGTGGCGACTGGCAGTATTGCAATCATAATAATTTTGGAGTCTATACTTCATGTCCCATTCAGTTAAAATCTACGACACTTGTATTGGCTGCACCCAGTGCGTCAGAGCTTGTCCTACCGATGTTTTGGAAATGGTGCCTTGGGATGGCTGCAAAGCAGGCCAAATCGCTGCGTCTCCTCGAACCGAAGACTGTGTTGGCTGCAAACGTTGTGAGACTGCTTGCCCCACTGATTTCTTGAGTATTCGCGTTTACCTAGGCGCTGAAACGACTCGGAGCATGGGTCTTGCTTACTAAACAAAGCTTGATCTAAAGAGTTCTCTCTTAGAAGATGATTTGTTGAAACCCCCTAACTGCTCTGAGCCGAGGCTTGAAGCAGTTAGGGGGTTTTTAGCTAGTTGGCTCTGACTAGTAGAGGCTCTAACTAGTAGAAATCTGACGACTAGATGCTCCAACTACTACATATAGGAATAGGATCTGCTGACGTTGAGGCTATCAGAGACTACATGCCTAGCTCGCCTATAAACATCTAACGGCGGCGACTTTTTTGACAGCGAGAAGACTACCTAGCAACCCTAGACCAGTGCCCAGCGATAGCAAAGCAATAGGAAGCAAAAGCCACTGCTGGGCGGTGAGCTGAAGACCGTTAATTAGAAATTCGATAAAGGCAGGCTGCTGATTAGTCGATAAGGACTTCAGGCCCTTTTGGATAGCGAGCAGCAGGCCCCAGGAACCGCCTGCACCGATAATGCCAAAGGCGGCGCCCTGTAGTAAAAAAGGTAAGTAAATCCACAGTCGGGTTGCACCAACAAGCTGCATGACTTCTATTTCTTGACGGCGGGCGATCGCAATCAATCGAATCGTAGTCGTAACAACCGCGGTTGCCGTCATACTTAGTAAGCTCACCATCGCCAGGCTCACCCAGCGTAAGCCTTCATTGAGCTCGCGCAGCTGCTTGACAACTTCGTTGACGTAGAGCACATCATTTACCCCGGCCATACTTTTCAGTGTCTCTGCTAGCTGTGCTACCTGCTCTGTATCTCTAGCTTTTACCTTCAGCTCATCAACCAGTGGATTGCCTTTGAGCTGAGCCGCCGCATTCGCCACATCAGATAGTCCCAAATCAGCGCTGAGCTGAGACCATGCCTGCTCTTTGCTAACGGAGACGACATCAACGACACCCGGCAGACGTTTTACCTGCGCAATTAGGCTACTAGCATCGACCCCACTCTCTAAGTAGGTGGAAATCACCAGCTGAGAGCCAAACTGATTGAGTAGCCCTTCGACCTGCCAGCTTACCTGCAAACTAGAGCCGAACAAGAAAAGCAGCACTGTCATCGTACTGACAGCCGCCCAGTTCATCCAGCCTCCGCGCCGCAGACCCCGTAGGGTTTCAATCAATAGATAATCTGTCTTAAGAAGAGATTTCAGCACGGTCGTAAGCAGTGACTCAAGCTCTAGCGCCGCTGGTAGAGACGCGGATAGATTAGTCAGATTGTCAGGACAATGAAAGTGCTATCAGGATTCCCGAATCAAGCGAAATTGATACAGCTACTGACAAAACTTGCTCACAGCCAGGTTGGTAGACCAGGCAAGGAAATGAGGACAAGCAGAGGAGAGCAAGCAAACAAGGGCAAGCAAACAAAGGCAAACACAAACAAAGGAGAGGAAAGAGATGAGCCAGGGCATTCAATTGGCTTTCTCGAAGTCGTTCTGAGTTGTTACAATAGGAACTTATCGATTGTTGCTTTTTATTCCTAGAATCATGCCCGCAGTTATTGAAGTTGAAAAGAAAAAACTTAAAAAACCGCCTCTTTCTATTCACTACTTGGGCGATCGCATTTTGCGTCAGCCCGCTAAGCGCGTTGCCAAAGTCGATGATGCGCTGCGTGATTTGATTCGTAAAATGCTGCAAACCATGTACAGCGAAGATGGCATTGGCCTAGCTGCGCCGCAAGTGGGCGTTAATAAGCAGCTTTTAGTGGTGGACGCGGATCCTGAAGATGCCGCTACGCCTCCTTTAGTGCTAGTCAACCCTAAAATACTCAGCTTTAGTAAAGAGCTAGCCGCCGGACAAGAAGGCTGTTTGAGTATTCCTGGCGTTTATTTAGACGTCGTACGCCCCGCAGCGATAGAGATAAGTTATAAGGACGAATCGGGCCGCCCTCGCAAGCTCAAGGCTGATGACTTGGTTGCTAGAGTAATTCAGCATGAGATGGATCATCTCAACGGTGTGATGTTTGTCGATCGGGTGGAAAATGCGATCGCGCTCAACCAAGAGCTCGATAAGAACGGCTTTAAGGTTAAAGATGTGAAGCGAATTAGTCAGGCAATTAGCTAGCTTTTCATTACCTGGGCTTCTAGAGCAAAATTCAAATTAGAGCAGACTTTAAACACGCTTAAACAACCACTGGGAAAAATCACTGGAGCAAATCTATGACCCCGAAAAGCGGCGCATATCTAGGAATAGCTTGTTTGACTGCGATCGCAGCAGTCGGCTCCATGTTTGAGCTTTCCTCTGGCGATCCAGACTGGGGTACCGCACCTACCGCCGTCATTCTGGCACTGAGCATTCCAGCCGGTGTCGTTGCTTTCATGGCCGCCGTCAAGGATGCCAGAGCAAACATGTAGCTGACGCAAAGTAGAATGCACACTGCATTATGAATTTCGCTATGCACTTTGCTTTGTTTAAAGAGAGCTTATAGCACCTGATTACGCCGAAAGCAGAGTGTTGGAAACTATGTTTTATTCGAGCAGATGTCTTCAGCTATTCAAAAACCCCTTACCCAAGGAATCAATGGGTAAGGGGTTTCATTTTTCTATAGCATTAGTTCCATAGCTTTTGACTGATTGCTTGAAACGCGTTTGCAGGCTACGGCTACTACGCAGAAAAAGCAACTCGGCTCGCAAAGGCCCTAACGCATCCGATACTCGCTACATTTACTCATATAGCCAAGGCTTCATAGCAGACTCCCACTGGCAAAGCTCGCTGCCAAACCACAGCTTAATCTCGCTTTCTGCTGTTTCAGGCGCATCAGACCCATGAATGATATTCCGACCAATCGTAATTCCATAATCGCCGCGAATAGTTCCTGGTTCAGCCTCTAGGGGGTTAGTTGCACCAATCAACTTACGCGCAGAAGCAATCACGCCCTCGCCCTCCCAGACCATCGCTACGACGGGGGCCGAAATGATGTAGTCTACCAGACCGCTGAAGAAGGGGCGATCCTTATGCACTGCATAGTGAGACTCAGCGAGTTCGCGTGAAACTTCCATTTGCTTTAGGCCTACTAACATGAAGCCCTTAGTTTCGAAGCGACTGATAATATCCCCTACCAAACCCCGCTGCACGCCATCGGGCTTGATCATAATAAAACTCTTTTCCAAGGCTTATTGCTCCTAATCTAACTACGTCTTTCAAACCTTTCCTATGCTCAATAACTGAGGTCGCTTTGTAAACCCCCTTTTTGAAATCGTGTTTGAGATTGCCTTTCTCGTGATCTTTCCGATGACTTTTGCCGGATGGACCATCTAGCAGGTTCAGAGATAAGTAAAGATGCTAGCTACTCATTCACTGCCGCCACGTCTATTGTCACAATGCGTTCAGAGGAATCTAAAGCTCTACCCCGAACAGTTGGCAGCGTTTTATGTTCCATAGGGGCAGCGCCCTGGTAAGTAGCTGATGAATTAGTAGCTGATAGATCAGACGATAGATTGGTCGATTTGGGCTGTGTTTGTTTGACTTGCTCGGCGTAGGCCCATGCCATTTCTGCCGGAGTCACTAGCCGGTGCGACGATGGCGCGTATACCGGCGGCGCTAGGGCAGGCTCTAGGCTAAACACCACAGCTAGATCAAAGATGTACACGATGTCGCCGTGCATCGTTCTTTCAAAGAAAGCGTTGAAGGCTTGCGCCTGTGCGTGAAGGTATCTTTGAGCTTCTCGGCTGTTGATGCGAGTGTGCATGGCGAATTCTAATGCGCTAACTCGACCTTGACGCTGCTGTAGCAGTTGACAAAATTTCTCGCTCAGCCTGTTCTGCCGACGCCAATAGGCTCGATATTTTCGGCGCTGATGATGCCACAGCCAGTAGCAACCTATGCCAAGGCCAACCAGAACTAGGGCGGGCCACAGCAGTTTCAGCAGCCAAACGAGCCCCAAGCTCAGCAATCCTAAGCCCAGTATCAATCGAGATTTGCTCTCAAGTTCCGAAGGCGATGCCATAGGTAGTTCTGTGCTTCTTTTGCGTTCTTTGTACTCTAGTTGCAAGCTGTCAGGTTGGCTACTAAATAACTGGTCCCAATGATTGGCTATTCGCTCTCTAATGGCGCATCAATAAATATTTTGTAGGCAGCGATCGCAATTCTTTCTATGTCTTCATCTAACAAAGGGGGCCAGTCTACCTGTGCGGCTCTACCCGACTCGAATAAGTTGCGGCTTTCGTAAGTGACCAAAAACAGTGCATGAGCTAACTCGCGCTCGAGAGCTTTCGCACGCTGTAAATTACTGTGAATCACGCTTAAAGCTAGCAGCAAGGACGTCACTTGCCCTGGCACAGGTGGATAGCCCCGACGCAAACGCCCTAAAAAAGTCGTTTCTGTCTCGTATTGAGGAAGAGTCTGGGTAGCAAGCTCTTGATATGCCGTTTGAAAGTCCATTGGTGCCAAACGCTTACTTACTTAGATAAAGCAACACGGTGAAATTAGAGTAGCGGGATGAAATCTCTGCAAATCCTTTTGGTTGGGATTTTTTTGCGAGTAGCGGTGATGGGTGTTGCGCGAAGCGGGCACTATTGAGCTATCTAATCAAAACCCGTTGAAGTATTTTAGGCAAGTTTCACAGAGAATTCATCCTAGGCCAAGCTGCTTACAGACAAATCGAGCCACACTAGACTGGTATAGCAAATTGCCTACAGCGAACTGCCTATAGCAAGCTTTCTACAGCGAACGATGTAGAGACTGTGATTTTTAAGCTCGAGCGATAGGACAGTCGACGGCTGCTGTAAGTGTGGTCGCTTCAAATTTGAGTTTTTTCTCTGCGCCAGTTTTTCTACGCCAGTTTCTTTCTCTACGCCAGTTTCTTTCTCTACGCCAGTTTATGGATTCCTTCTCACAGCCCGCTCGGCCTGTTCCTTTCGTCGATCTCTCTTGGCAGCATCGCCCTTTACAGTCTGACATTTTAGCTGTGATGGAAAAGACGCTAAGCAAAGGAAATTATGTTTTAGGAGAGCCGGTCGCTAAGTTTGAAACGGCGTTTGCTAAGGCCTGTCAATCTGGGTATGGTATTGGCGTTGGCTGCGGAACAGATGCGATCGCGCTCGGCTTGCGTGCCTGCGGTATCTGCGCTGGAGATGAAGTCATTTTGCCAGCGAATACCTTCATTGCTACGCTTATCGGCATTGTGCGAACCGGCGCCACGCCAGTCTTTGTAGACTGTGATATTGAGACTGCCCTAATCGATCTGGCCGCTGCCGAATCTGCCATCACTCCCAAAACTCGCGCAATCGTTCCCGTTCATCTCTATGGCCAGATGGTTTCACCAACTGAGCTGCGCGCGTTGGCTCAGCGCCACAATCTTATTGTCTTTGAAGACGCAGCCCAAGCTCACTTGGCCGAGCGAGATGGCTATATCGCAGGCTCGCTAGGTCTAGGGGCAGCCTTTAGCTTTTATCCAAGTAAGAACCTAGGAGCGCTAGGCGATGGCGGTATGTTTGTCACGCCGGAGGCGATGGTAGCGCAGACAGTGCGATCGCTTCGCAACTATGGTGCCACTCGTAAATACTTTCATACCGATCCGGGTGGGGTAAACAGTCGGCTAGATACGCTGCAAGCTGGGGTACTACAGCTAAAGCTACCGCATCTGAAAGAGTGGAATCGCGATCGCAATCGTCTCGCTGCTTATTATGACCAGGCACTTCAGCCCCTTGCCAGCAGAGGACTTCGTCCCATCAAAAACGTTAGCAGCACAGGCCATGTTTATCATCTCTACGTCATTCGCGTCACTACTGACTGCCCAATAGATAGGACCGTTCTACAGTTAGAACTTAATGCGCAGGGCATTCAAACGGGGATCCACTATCCTACCCCTTGCCATCTGCAGCCTGCTTTCAAATCAGTTGGTCATCTTCCAGGTGACTTTCCACAGGCCGAAACCCTCTGTCAGGAGGTCCTATCTTTACCGATGTATCCTGGCCTCACAGCCGATCAGATCGATCGGGTTGTAAATGCGATCGCCGCAGTTGTAACCGCCCAGCCAGTCGAATCCGCCCTTACGGTAGATTGATTTTATGGTGACCTCTAAAACTAGACCCCAAAGTCCGTTCATCATCCCGCTCGAAGGTATCGTTCTGGGCTTAGTTGCGGTCCTCTATAGCCCTTTGCTGTGGTACTGGGTAGACGGCTGGTTGAACAAATCGATCAGCATTCAGCACGAATACTTTAGCCACGGCCTGCTCGGTATTCCTTTCGCCGCCTATCTAGTATGGGAAGCGCGGGATCAATGGCAAAAACTACCTACCCAAACGCACTGGCTCACCTGGCCCCTCTTGCTGCTAGCGATTGTGTTCTACAGCAGCGGGCTAGTAGACGCCATGAACCTCTCTTTGCCCCTGTTGCTCGCAGCGCTGCTGCTGGCGCTCAAAGGAAGCAGAGGTTTCCAGCTGTATGCGTTCCCATGGGCGCTCATTTTGCTGGCCACCCCTACCCAGCTGCCCTACCTCATAGAACCCTATGTTCTCCCGCTTCAAAGCTTTATCGCTGCGGTTGCCGGATTTATCTTGCAGCAGTTCGACATCAACGTCTATGTAGACGGCATCTATCTATATGTCAACGACCAGCTAGTCGAAGTGGCCCCCCACTGTGCTGGACTGAAGATGCTATTTACTAGTCTTTATATGGGACTTATCTTGGCGTACTGGACTGGACTAAACCGATCTCGGCTAAGAACGGGACTTTTCTTCCTTGGCATCGTTGGCGTTAGCGTCATCGGCAACATCATTCGAAATGCTACGCTCACATTTTTCCACGGCGCACAGATGACCAAGGCATTTGATTGGCTGCACGATAGCTGGGGCGGCGATCTGTACTCTGCGGCAATGCTAGGTATGCTAATTGTTATCATTCGTCTATTAGAGCGCTATGTGCCGATGAGTTTGAAGATAGGAGGAGAAAACACCAGCAGAGAAACGACGCTTCCTTTACCTACTTCCAAGCATTCAAATCGAGATTACTTTTAAGCCGGTCTGGTTAAATCAATTCTTTAGCGCGATCGCTTCTGTTCTTCTCACACGCTTGCTAAAAGCAGGCATGCTAAATTCGTGTTTTCTCCCCTGCGCTCTAGAACCGTGAATAAAAAGTCTACCGTGACGCTAGTTGTCATAGCCATATTGGCTCTCTTTGTCGCGGTTAGTGCCATACCTCGCTACCTTTCTAGCTGGCCTTGGTCGACACCGCTCAAAGTGCCTAATCAAACAGCGCTACAGTCCATCCGCGACCAGGGCATCACGCTACCCGACTGGCTAGTCAAAGAGCAAATCAAAACTAAAATTGGTGGACACACTTGGTCCATTCAGCAGCTCTCTACTGTTGACGAAGGCCGCTTTGCGGCCACCTCACCATCAACTATCTTTCTCTTACTGCGTCCGCAGGTATGGGAAGCCGATCAGCCAGAAGTAGAATGGTTGGATCTCGAAGGCTCTCAGCGCTGGCAAACCGATTCTCATCAAGCCTTGCCCTTCGAGATAGATCGAAATAAATTAGAAAATATTCCGGCAAATATCGACAAGTTAGATAAAACTATCCGGATTAACACCGATTTCTTCCGTGCATGGAATAAGGATCAAACATACGCCATTTTGCAATGGTACGCCAGTCCTATCGGTGGGAGTGCTTCACCCGCTTGGTGGTTCTGGGCAGACCAAAAAGCTCAGTGGCAGCAGCGCCAAAGAATGCCTTGGGTGGCTGTGAGCATATGGCTACCGATCGCTCCTTTAGGCGACATTGCCCCTCATCAAGAGATGGCTGTTGCGTTAGGTCAATCAGTTCAAGCTGAGCTAATACAAACGGTATTCGCACAAAGTCTATCCGTATACCCGGCAGATTTAGAGCAGATACGCACCTCATAGATTCCGTACAATTTCGGTGCTCTTTAAACATCTCGCCATGATAATAGGAATGCTATGAAGATGTGCTGATGTTAAATTTTTGACATTATATTTGGATAGCTTCGTAGGCTACAGTGGCTAAAAGATGCCTATCGAGTTAGTTTTTTCGACCTTAATTATCTTCTTCAACTCTGGCCCTATAGGCCGATCTTCTAAGCCGTAGCCCAGAGTCTAAAAGCGCTTCACAATCTTTCCAGTCTAATTGATTACCGTCAACTCGACTGTCTTTACTATTTCCTTATTTCCCCAAGCGGTTATGAACAACGGTCTCTCTAGCCCTACTGATATTGCCCTCAGCTCAGCTGTCGGCTCAGTAGCCCCTTCGAAATTCGCGAGCACTCAGAGCCAGCAGAGAGCGCTTGCGGTTCTTTCGATACATGCAGACAAGCCGAAACAGTTTATTCATACGCTCAAGGGAACTAGAATCACCCGCTTCTTATTAACCACCCTATTACTGACGAGTATCTCCGCTCAATCCGCCTCCGCTCAAGATACGCTACCAACACTACCCGCTGATGCCGGAGAGACCTCAATAGAAGATCAGCCGATGTCTCTGCCATCGCTTCAGGTTCCGACCTCGGCAACGCCAGGAACCAACCAGGTGCCTACCTTGCCACCAGCACCGGAAACTCGCTTCGAGCAGCCGCTAGTGGTTCCAGGTACGGTAGTCAACCCCTCTAGCTTGCAGCCGGCCTTTGAAGACTACCACTTAGGTCCTGGAGATAGTATTTTTGTCAGCGTTCAGCGATACCCTGACCTCAGTTTTCAGGCAACTCTTGACCTGCAAGGCAACATCATTGTGCCGCTTCAAGGGACTGTGTCGTTTGAAGGCCTAACGCTAGAAGAAGCTGAAGGCCGACTCAGAGCGGTTTATAACCAATACGTGGTCATTCGTGAGAACCGAGACGTCGCCATTACGCTAGTAGCCCGCCGAGGTGTTGAGGTGACGATTCTAGGGGCAGTGCAGCGACCAGGCTTTTATCCGCTAGCTGAGCCTGACGTAGCAACTGCGCTACTGACTGCAGGCGGCGCCACGCGAACATCTGATCTGAGGTCTATTCAGGTGCAGCGACAGCTCAGACGCAATGATGGTCTTGTCGAATCAACGGTTAATGTTGATCTTTTTACCCCGCTAAAAGAAGGTAGTCCGCTGCCCGACGTCCGCCTAGAAGACGGCGATGTTGTTGTCATCCCAGAACTAGAGCCTGGTCAGCTAGATGAATACGATAGCTACCTCGTTGCTCGTTCGACCTTAGCGCAGCCAATCATTAACGTTCGCTTTTTGAACTATGCAGGTGGACGCGGAGGTGTAGGGACACTCAATCTCAACAACGGCAGCTCATTTTTAGATGCAGTCACACTACTAGGTGTGAACCCAGACAACGCTAATCTAGGCGATGTTGCACTCATTCGCTACGATGCTGAGACCGGGCGAGCAGTTACCGTCAGCATCGACGCTAAATCAGCAATTATGGGCGACATCACGCAAAACCCGCCGCTACAGGATAGTGACGTCATTGTCGTAGGTCGCAACCTAATAGGGCGGATCTCCTTTGCGCTACAGACTATCACCAGACCATTTAGAGACGCTATCGGATTCTCTAACTTCCTTGATAATTTTCTCAATGATGGTTTATTCAATAACAACTGATAAGCCCTCTCCAGCACGTCCGCTCTTGTAAGTTCTTCGCTACAAGTTCTTCGCTAACTGAATACCCTCGAAATGTCATGGCATCCCCTTTTCTAAAACGTTATTTGCTTGCGCTAAACCGTTATAAGTGGCCGGGGTTGTTTACCTTTCTATTTATACTAGGTACCTCAAGCGTAGTCGCCTTTCAGCCAAAGCCACCTACTGAGTACTACTCCGAAGGTGTTCTAGTCGATAATGCCCCGCTAGTGGCATTTTCAAATACGGCCTCTCAGGTACAAACCCAGGGCCTTGGCATTATTAACGAGGACCTGCTGCTGTCAGATATCTTGCTAGAAGCGCTATCTGATCAGCTAGCCACGAAGGGAGTAAACTACACCCCGCAAGAGCTCGCCGCCAACACCAGAATTGCGGTAGCTTCAGCATCAGACGACAATTCAGCTGACGGATCTAGAGTGACTGTTCGCTTTGTCGGTGAAGATCCTGAGGTAACCAAAGTTGTTTTGACTGATATGTTTGATGCAATGGTCGAACTCAGTCAGATCACGAACAGAGACCGGCTGCGGGCGATTACTGAAGATTTGAATAATCGACTGCCGGAAATCGAATCAGAGCTGCGTGAAGCTGAGAAGGCACTAGAAGCCTATGACCGGATTGAAGGACCAGCCATTCAAGCTTCTATTGATGGCAGCTTACTTAGTTCTATTTCTGGCAGTCAGAACCAGCTGCGTGAGAACCAAATCACGCTGGCAGGAATTGAGTCGCAGATGCGTAGTATTCAGTCTCAGCTAGGGATGAATCCCGATCAGGCCTATGCGTCTTCAGCTTTGAGCGCTGATCCTCTCATTGCACAGCTGCGCGTTCAAATCTCTGAAACAGAGACCGAGATGGCACTCCAACGTAGTCAGGGCTTGAGGGAACAGCATCCAATAATGGTGGAGCTTCGGGACAATCTGACGGCTTACCGACAGCTGCTAAACCAGCGATCTGCAGAGGTACTAGGTGGAGATGGTACAGTTGCGCCCATTCCTAGCGGCACTCAGTCAAACCTAGACCCGGCAAGAGCTGCTTTGGCAAATCAGCTGGTGAGTTTAGACGCGCAGCGAGAGGCGATTATCAGTCAGCAGCAAGTGATTGCGCAGTCTGCGCAAAACCTACGACAGCAATATTCTAGTTTGCCAAACAAACAGTTGGAGCGAGAGCGTTTAGCCACGCAGGTAGCGCTACGCAAAGAACTCTACAATCGTTTGCAAGGGAGCCGGGTTGATGCCGAGGTAGCAGCAGCGGAGACGGTAAGCAGCTTGTCGGTAGCTAATCCGCCGTTTACAGTGACCAACGAGCCAGAAAAACCTGCGCCAATCGTCATCTTGCTAGCGGGTACGATGGTAGGGCTAGTCGTAGGCGGCGGCATTGTCTACTTACTCGATATGCTAGATGGCACGGTACGTACGTCTGAAGAGTTAGAGAATTTGCTGCAAGAGCAAGAGGTCCCGCTGCTAGGGATGATTCCAGCGATGAAGACCCGTACGGCTCGTTCAGTGCCCGTACTTGTGCAGCCTAACTCGGTGTACAACGCTAGCTACGAGCGGCTGCTTAGTCGGCTACGGCTAGTCGGCGCGGAGGAGAGTCCGCTTGGCCCCCGCATGATCGTAATAGCAAGCACTCGCTCACAAGAGGGAAAGAGCATTAGCGCGTATAACGTAGCGATCGCATCTGCTAGAGCCGGACGTCGAACTCTCTTGGTTGAAGCAGACCTGCGCTCTAGTTCCAAAGCTGAGATCTTAGGCTTAGGCATTGATCCTCAGTCAGTTTTAGAGCCCTTACGTTACTACAATGGCCAGGTTGGCAATAGCTTACAAATGGTTTCTCAAGTTGAGAATCTATACGTATGCCCTTCCCCGGGGCCCCAGCGCCAACCGGCGGCTATTTTAGAATCAAGCGAAATGCAGCGGTTCTTGAAAGACGCTAAGACTCGCTTTGACATGGTGGTTTTAGATACCCCCTCACTTACGCGCTGTGACGATGCATTGCTATTAGAATCTCAAACTGACGGCATGATTTTAGTTGCCCGGCCTGGCATCACTGAAAAAGCGGTACTAGAAACGGCACTGGAAGAGCTAGAACTGAGTGATGATGTTCGTCTACTTGGAGTCTTGGTAAACGCAGCTAGTATAAGTCCTGAGCAGATGACCTCAGCTGAGAGCGATATCGTTCAGGGACCGTTTGAGTATGAGCCAGCACCTGTGTTTACTGGCACGGGGACTTCTGGTCCAGTCGATTTCTAAAAGCGATCCGTATAAAGATAAGGAAAGTAAAAGCGGGCGCTAGCCTAGGTTAGATAGTCGGCCCGGTAGACCAAAAAAGCGAATAGATAGAACGCTACTGGAAAAGAGCATCCTAAGGCGCAATTTCTATCAACTGGCGTCATAGGATACTCTATTCAAAGGCTGGCAATTGCCAGCCTTTTGATACGTGTCCTGTTGATGTGTGAAATGACGACTTATTACTATGTGGTAGCTAGCGCCCGCTTTTTGTTAGAAGAGGAGCCTCTTGATGAGGTCTTGCAAGAGCGCTATCGTCGCTATCAGGCTGAGGAGCGAGAGGTCGATTTCTGGGTGATCAAGCAGCCTGCCTTTTTAGATGCGCCTGACTTGGCTGCGACCAAAGCCAAATGTCCTCAGCCTGCGGCCGCTATTGTTTCTACCGACAAAACGTTTGTGACTTGGCTGAAGTTACGGCTGGAATATGTCGCTACCGGCGAGTTTGAGGCGCCAACAAGCACCATTCCCGATCCGTTAGCCTCTTTTGAAACCACAGCCTAGCCGTAGAATTGTACAGTTCCTGATTTTTTGCGATAGACATGTCCTTTTTTCGTCGTTTTTGGTTGATGGCTTGTCTAGCTCCTGCGGTTGTTAGCCTTTCTTTAAAGGCTAACGCGCAGTCGTCGCTGCCAGTTTGCCCACCGCCGGCTGCGCAAGAGTATCTGCTGCTAGTAAGGGGTGAGAGCGAATCCGAGCGAGCCGAAATTGCCTCAATTTTGCCAATTGAAAGTTCGGTCTTGATATGCCAGTACGTTGATGAGGTGTTAGTCCGCGCAGGTGGATTTACAAGCTTGGAAACAGCTAACGCTTGGGCTAGCTATATGAGGACGGAGGAAGGATTCGAAAGCTTTGTCACTCAGCCTGCTAGTTCGGCTAGTGGCCAAGTCAATAGCCAAGCTGATGTTCGGTCGGTAGCTAGTGAAACAAATGGCGCGATCACCTATCAACCTAAGCTATTAGATCCTGGCTACGCTGTACTAGTTGACTATGGTACTCGGCCTGAGATAGCAACAGCAGTGGGTCAGCTGGTACGTCCTGTGGGCCTAGTTGTATACCAGCAGCGTGCTTATTTGTTGGCCGGCTACACTACCGATCTAGCAGCTGCGAATGCAACCTTGCAGCGGTTAGGCAACGCTCAGCTAGCGGCGGTGGTCGTAGATGCCCAGCAGGTAGTACAGCTTTCGGCTGAGGTTGTTCGTTAAGCACCTTTACCGTCAATTCAATCCGGCGGGTGCTGACAGCCAGGCGATCGCAACTCCTAGGGCAGATCCCACAATCACCTGCACCGGGGTATGGCCAAGCAGTTCTTTTAATCTATCTTCGTTGAACTCTGAATTCTCTTGAAACAGTTCATCTAGAATTTGGTTGAGAATTTTAGCCTGTTTGCCTGCGGCTTGGCGAACGCCTGCCGCATCGTACATAACGATCACCGCAAATACAGAGGTAACCGCAAAAGCGGGGGTACTCCAGCCGATAGTTTGACCAACACCACAGGCTAATGCGGTTACCAACGCTGAGTGAGCGCTGGGCATACCGCCTGTTTCGATCAGTACTTTGGGATTGATAGAGCGATGCTGAATAAATTCGAAGACAAGCTTAAGGGCTTGGGCTGTAATACAGGCGGCCAAGGCTACCCACAGTACATGGTTTTGAAAGATTTCGCTAAAGTCCTGCATGGATTCGAAGGTCGGCCAATAATTTATTGAGTGTGCTGTTCAATGTGTACGTGCAGTGATGTATTGCGCAATCGCAACCAAAGGCAGCGCCCGATCACCGAAGTCACGGAGTTCTGCGATCGCCTCAGCCACGAGCTGCTCAGCTTTACGTTGAGAAGCTTCTAGCCCCCATAAGCTTGGGTAAGTGGCCTTTTGAGCAGCAATATCTTTACCCACAGACTTACCTAATGTTTCAGGCGTCGAGGTGATGTCCAACACATCATCTACGATTTGGAAAGCGAGCCCGATGCGCTGCGCGTAGCGAGTAAGCCTATCTATCACAGCTGAATCAGCGCCAGCTAAGATTGCGCCCGAGGTAACTGAGACCTCTAACAGGGCCGCCGTCTTGTGCATATGAATAAACGTCAGCGTTTTCTCATCAACAGCCGCGCCTTCAGAAGCCAAGTCAACAACCTGGCCACCAACCAAACCGGCTGCGCCAACTGCTTTACCCAACCTCGCTACAACATCCAATATTTGCAGAGGCTTAGCGCCTCTCGTCTGCGTCGCAATATATTCAAAGGCATAGGTCAACAGAGCGTCGCCAGCAAGAACAGCAACATCCTCACCATAAACTTTATGGTTGGTCAGCTTGCCTCGACGGTAGTCGTCATTATCCATCGCCGGTAAATCGTCGTGGATTAGCGACATTGTGTGGACCATTTCTAGCGCGCAGGCGGTAGGCATTGCGATCGCAGTATCTGCGCCTAGTAACTCACAGGTCGCCAGACACAAAATTGGTCTGAGTCTTTTACCGCCAGCCAGCAGCGAATAGCGCATAGACTCGTAAATTCTCTCGGGGTAAACCACAGGCAGAGACGCATCCAAAGCGGCTTCAACTTGAAGCTGCCGCTCGTTGAGGTAGCTTTTGAGATCAAAGGTGCTAGGGCTATCGGGATTTGTGGTCACCATGAAGCAATGAGGTGGAGTGAAGAAGTTTAGAACGAGAAGTAAGAGGCGAAAGTATAGCTGAACGCTAATACGCACTCACGCTGATAAATAAGGCTACGGGTTTGGACTAAGCCGCAGGCGATCACAATAGCTAGCGATCGTATTTTCTAACAGCATGGCAACCGTCATTGGCCCAATTCCACCGGGTACCGGGGTGATAGCGCCAGCGAGGGGTTCTACAGCGTCAAAATCGACGTCGCCAACCAGGCGAGACTTTTTAGTACTAGCATGGGTTACGCGGCTAATACCCACATCGATCACTGTTGCCCCCGGCTTGATCATTGTGTCTCCAATCAACTGAGGAATACCGACCGCTACTATTAGAATATCGGCTGAACAGGTCAGTTCGGACAAATCTTCTGTTTTTGAATGGGCAAATGTAAGGGTTGCATCAGCAGCAAGCAGCATCAGCCCAATCGGCTTACCAACTAAAATGCTGCGGCCTAAAACAACCGCTCGCTTTCCGCTCAGGGGAATATCATAGGCAGCGAGCAGCCTCATAATGCCTGCAGGCGTACAGCTTCGAAGACCTGGCTCGCCTCTAACCAAGCGCCCTAGGTTGACCGCATGCAGACCGTCGGCGTCTTTATCAGGATCGATTAGAGCAAGCAAGCTAGTCACATCTAAATGATTAGGTAGAGGGAGCTGAACTAAGATACCGTCCACATTTGGATTTTCATTAAGCGCTAGGATTGCTTGGCCAACGGCTGCTTGCGTTACATCAGCGGGAAAATGCTTGCCTAGCGAAGCAATACCCATCTTTACGCACGCTTTCTCTTTGTTGCGCACGTAAGCAGCACTAGCAGGGTTATCACCTACCATCAATACAGCTAGTCCCGGTGGACGGCCTACCTGCTGTGTCCATGATTGAATATCGTCTAGGCGGTCTGATTGGATCTGGTTTGCCAGCGCTTTTCCATCCAGGATCTGGGCCATAATATTAGGGGCAAATTGTCGTATAAGCACTGAAACCAGATTACCAAAGCGGTGTAGAAAAAAGCACTCCAAAACATGAGAAGAGAGCTAGATATAGAAACTATTAGAACGAAACTATTAGAACGAAACTATTAGAACAAAGTTCATAAAACGGTTGGTGAAAATGTCTGTATTAAGGTGGGATGGATGGAGAGCGAGAACTAGGAGGCTATTAGACGCCAGCATTAGCACCAGCATTGTGATTGGAGCAATGCTGGGCGGCTGCACAGCGGTTGATACAGGTGCGGACACACCAGCCGCGGACTTAGAGACATCATCACTTCGTCTGCCCGCTATCCGGCTATCCAATCGCCCGGTTGTCACCATCGGCTCTCTAATGTCAGAGCAGGTAGATGGCGCAGTCACTGTCTCTGGAACAGTTGCCCAACGAGCAGCGCTTCTAGACGGTTGGCTTTATCAGTTGCAAGACGACACAGGAAGTCTGTGGGTCCAAACTGAAAGCTCAGAACCATCTGTGGGCGAGCTAGCAACCGTGGAAGGAATTTTGCGCTACGAGTCTATCGTGGTTGATGAAATTGACGCTAGCGATCTGTATTTAGAAGAGCAGTCTTACCAGCCAAAGGGCAGCTAGTCTAAATGCCGGCCTATACCGAACACGATATTACGCTGGCTAGCTTCGCTCAAGTTGATCGAGAAATAGGCGTTCATCACTTCACTGAGCCTGAGTACATCGTCGCTAGGCGGATAATTCACACGACAGCAGATTTTGAGTTTAAGCAGTTGCTGACGTTTACAAGTGAGCCGATGGCAGCAGCGGCGATCGCACTGCAGCAGGGCGCGCCTATTATTACCGATGTCTCGATGGTAGCTGCGGGCATTCGCACGGTTGCTGCTCGCACCTGGCAGCCTACCGTTGTAGCGGCGGTCCAACATGCACCGATACAGCCTCTACCGCATCAGGCTCATAATCAAACGCACAATCAAACACGTAGTGCTGAAGGAATGTATCGCTGTGTTCGGGACTATCCGGGGGCAATTGTTGCCATAGGCAATGCGCCGACCGCTTTGCTGTCACTTTGCAGAGATATTGCTAGCGGCCATGTGCAGCCAGCCGTTGTGATTGGTGTGCCAGTCGGCTTTATCAATGTTGTGGAATCTAAGCAGGCACTAGCGGCGCTATCGGTGCCCCATATTTTAGTGCAGGGCCGTAAGGGCGGCTCGGCAGTAGCAGCCGCTATTCTGAATGCGCTGATGATCTGGTCTTGGGAGCAGCGCTCATGAGTACGGTTCTGCCGGTCTATCCCGTTCATTCACCTATTCATGTGGTTGGCGTTGGCCTGCCTGGGCCCCAAAGTCTATCGCTACCTGTACTAGATATTGTGACATCTGCCACGCTGCTGATCGGCGCAGAGCGACACATAGCGGCCTTTCAAAAGTTTATTAGCGACTCGGCTGATGGTACCAATTTAGACACTTGGGCGCTGGGAAATTTTGAGCAGACGTTTAAAGATTTGCGATCGCATCTTGAGTCCAACCCCAGCGCTCGCGTAGTAATTTTAGCAACTGGCGATCCCCTCTTTTTTGGCATTGGCCGATTGCTGCTATCTGCTTTTCTTGCCGAACAGCTAGTGTTCCATCCTCAGGTGAGCGCTATGCAGCTAGCATTTAGTCGACTCAAGATACCTTGGCAAGACGCCACGCTAGTTAGTGTGCACGGACGGGGCGAGGCGCTGTTGAGCAATGCCTTGAAGCGGGGCGATCACAAAATTGCGGTACTTACTGATAGCGTCCTGACGCCAGGGGCGATCGTCCGGCTGCTGATCGCCCTGGAACTACCGGTTCGCTACCAGCTATGGGTCTGTGAAAACCTAGGGGGTAGCAATGAGCGCATTTGTCGTTATGAGTCAGCAACAGATGCGGTGGCAGTATTTTCTGCTCTCAATATCGTCGTCTTGCTGCGTCAGCCAGACGAGGCTGAGATACCTTCGCAGACTCCGTTCGGTGCGTTACCGCTAATTGGACTGTCGGACTCCGTGTTCAAAGGTTATGCAGACCGACCCATGCTCATAACCAAACGGGAAATTCGCCTGCTGATTTTAGGAGCGCTTGCTCCACTAGACCATCAGACTATCTGGGATGTTGGCGCAGGCACCGGCTCTGTCAGCATAGAGCTGAGTCGGCTCTGTCCAAATGCGCGTATTTATGCGATTGAAAAGACAGCCATGGGTGCAGCGTTGATTAGAGAGAACGCAGAAAAATTAGCGATCGCGCCTGTTCACACAGTTCACGCCAAAGCGCTCGAGATTTTTGAGAACCTACCGCGCCCAGACCGTATTTTTATTGGCGGCAGTAGCGGACAGCTCATTGAGATACTAAGCTGGCTACACGAAAAACTAAGCATCAGCGTGGATACGCCACGAATTGTTTTGGCACTAGCGACTCTAGAGCACTTCGCCGAAGTCATCACCTGGATCAACCAGCCTGAAGTAGCAAAAGTTTGGCAATCTCAAATTACACAAGCAACTATCTCTCGGTCATTGCCTGTCGGTCCACTTACTAGACTCACACCACTCAATCCAGTAACGATCCTAACTATCAGTAAAATCGGCAGACCATCCAAACACTCTCCACCCGAACACTCTCCATAGAGTTCAGTACCGCAAGGTGTCTACGATGCTTGTATACATGGCAAATGTCCTGGTGTACTAGAATATCTGCACGTCAAGTTACTTTGCGGGTACCTAATCACTTTGCTTACTATTGCGCCCTTGAATGCGCCTAGCAAAAGCATATATCACTCATCAGCTTCTGCTGTGTTGTCGTCCTCTGCATATGTCGTTGGCTCTAACCGAATGTGTTTATACCCTAGCTTGATCGTAAACTCATCACCCGGCTTAAGTCCCATCTCTTGGGTGTACGTCGAGCCAATCACAATTTGCCCATTCTTATGAACACTAACGCGATAAGTGGGTTCTCTACCTCTACCGTCTTTAATACCATCTGGGCTGAGCGAAATACCTCTTGCTTCTAGAAGTGCATCATAAAAGTCAGCTAGGTTAGCTCTAATCTGATTATCTTTCGTCAGCGTATAGTAACCACAACCCTGTGCCCTTTCTCTTTTCGATAAATGAGCTAGCTCATTGAATTTTTGAAGCAGTGCTTTCCCCTTTAACGGCGCGTTTTTATCAACCATAGCGTCTAGTATCTAACTTAGAAAGTTAAAAAGATATCTCATTAGGTGCAGCTCATTATTGCTAACTATATATACATAAAAAAACATATACCTAAAAGACAATTACACATAGGTGTACAAAACGATAGAAGCAAATATCTAAGACGTCAACATCACGCGCGGTCCTGCTCTAATGAATGTCTCATTCTTAAGACAGCTAACGGCAGGCAAAGTCTCAAGCCGTGAAACACACTTCTAAATAAAGAGCTCGAGCTGTCGTTTTGCTACTCGCGCTTCTATAGAATCTAAGGCTCTACAATACTCCGGAGAATATCCAAAGGCTTTCGGCTTCTCCTAAATTGTAGCGACCATTCTATTAGCTTGACCGCTATAGTTCTTGCACGCCTTAGCTACTTACTAGACGTGTTTACATGTGCCGAAGTGCAGATGCATTCTCGTTCTTCAGGTTGTGTTACTAGTTATTTTGTAGAAGTTGAAACCGACAAAAGCGTTCTAGCAAAGTAACAGGAGCCATGACTATGTTTGCTATTTTCTCTATAGGGAGCAAGTAATTTCAGAGAGCAAGTAATTTCAGAGAGCAACTAATTTCTCTACTCACCAGCCCTAGCAGCAAAAGACCCTCTGATAGTAATATGAACGAAAATAAACAACTACTTACCGAGCGATCGCATGAGTATTAACTCTCCGCCAGCAGATACCCAGCAGTTGCCAGAAGCTAGCAGTGATCGCCTTACACCAGGGTTTGGATGGACTCGGTACGCAGAGCAAATCAACGGTCGTTTCGCCATGATAGGCTTTATGGCATTGCTAGTGATAGAACTAATCACACAGCAGGATTTTTTTACTTGGATTGGTTTGCGATAGAGCTAGCTTAGAAGCGAAGGAAAACATCTCAAAAAGAAGGAGCAGCGCCGAGAGTAGACGTTGCTCCTTCTTATGTTTAAATCGTGCTTTAACTACGCTGTTTTAACTACGTTTAGACAGCGTTCTATAGCTTTCGCCAACTATGGCTTTTGCTAGCTTCTTATACAGTTTTTCATGGAAGAGATGGGAATGATTTACGCTAGTCCTGTGTTTGCGCCTTGTCGGCCTGTAGCTAGTTCTACCTTAACAATCGTGCCACCCATCTTTTGAATACGCTGCTGTTCTTTGAACCAGTTATCATAGGGAACTAGTTTAGTGAAATAAGTATTTTGCAACTCGCGCTGAGTTCGAATCCTGGTTTGGCTAGGGACACAGGCAGTGACTCGAAACATTCGCATAATGATGGCCTCTTTGAATTATCTAAATCTTGGGGTATCTAAAACTAGACTAAAACTTCTATAGCCGCAATGATTTGGGATGAACAGCTATGGGGTAAACAACTACAGGCAACCTGCATCAAAACTCAAACAGCTTATCCCCTGAAACGAAAACAGAGCGGATATCTTCAAGCTTATTGGGTTCTTTCCTTACTCTCCCACGTTCTTTTCGAATGTAGATGGCCGTTTTGCACCTAATCTATGTGCAGAATATCAGCATCTACATAGCGACTAGCATAAAAATCTAAAGCTATCTAGAAGTCTATAAGCGTCAATGCTAACCAATCGAAGCCTCTCAGGTCTTAAGAATATGCCTGCTAAGCCTTCAATTTTCTAACACTCACACTAGACTTCTAGACAGGGGTGGAGGTCCTCTAAAAAAACTCACTTAGATAAGATTTCAAAGCTCAAAAGTCAACGAAGAGAGCATGAAATATTTATCCTTAGTGAATAGTCGACGAACTCCAAATGAGCAGATGACTAGCTTAGACCAGAGCAGATATAGTCGAGATAGACACCCATCTCTTTGCCAGCGTCAGCACCAACAAGGCTAGAAGTGACTTCTTTAATTGCCTGGATAGCCTGAACGGTTGCACCGACAGGAACGCCCAAAGAGTTGTAAGTTTCCTTCAAACCATTGAGCACACGCTCATCGAGAATAGAAGGATCGCCTGCAAGCATGGCGTAAGTCGAGTAGCGCAAGTAGTAGTCCAAGTCGCGAATGCACGCAGCATAGCGACGAGTGGTGTACATGTTGCCACCGGGACGAGTGATATCAGAGTAAAGAAGCGACTTAGCGACAGCCTCTTTGACAATCTCAGCAGCGTTGGCGCTGATAGAGGTTGCTGCGCGGACACGCAGCTCACCAGTTTGGAAATAAGCTTTGAGCTTATCCATGGAAGACTGATCAAGGTACTTACCCTGAACGTCTGATGCATTAATTACAGCAGTAATTGCGTCTTGCATTGGGTTTGCTTCCTAAAAATGGACTAAAACAAGAGTGAACGAGCGGGAAGGCTTGCTGCGAGGGCTTACTGCAAGCCACCAATAACATAGTCGAAGTAACCAGCGGCTTCAGTCGCATCGTCACCAGACATCATGGAACCTGCAACACTCTTCATGCAGCGAATGGACTCAGCCATTGCCGGAATTGAGGTACCAAGAGAGTCATACATCTCACGCGCACCGACCAAACCAATCTCTTCGATAGGTGTGACATCACCTGCGACTACACCGTAAGTGATCAGGCGTAGGTAATAGTCCATGTCGCGTAAACAAGTTGCAGTCATTTCCTCGCCGTAAGCGTTACCGCCGGGGGAAACAACGTCAGGGCGCTTTTGGAATAGCTGGTCGCCAGCTGTCTTGACGATACGCTCACGAGACTCAGTTAGAACCTGCGCGATGCGAACTCGACGCTCGCCAGAGGTAACGAACCCCTTAATGCGATCCAATTCGCCGGGGCTGAGGTAGCGGGCCTCAGCGTCAGCATTCACGATTGACTTCGTGACTATACTCATTAATGGATTCCTCCGAAAGAATAAACCAGATGAGTTTCACTGGCTCTGTAGTAAAAACAGATGAAAAATTAAATAGCTGAGATTCAGTCAATTAACTCACATCTGAACGTTGGCAAATAAGCTGTGCAAACATTGTATGAAAACAGCATTAGAGAACTTCTAAAGGCTTTCTACAACGTGCAATATGTTTACCCACAAAGAACAGTATGAGGTCTGATGAGCGGTCTACTAAATAAACTTTGTTACGTTATTTTGTCCGCTAGCAAGTATTCAGGCGAACAAGATATCGAGTCAACAGTTTTAACACTTAAGGTTAGCTACTTAAGATTAGACGCTTTCTGGTAAAGCTCATTTTTGCCTGTCTCAACCACCTTACGTAAACATTTTCCGGCATTTCGCTTACCTTCTTAGAGGTTTAGAAATATTTCGTAATAAAGATCCTCAGAATAATTCTGAACAACGTTCCGGAAGAATCTATCAACCACCACGAATAGCCACCAAGACCAGCTGCCGCAAACAGACAAAAAGGCAGGCCTAACGGCCTGCCTTCGGAGACAACAAACTAGAATGCAGAGATAGAGGTGCCGACAATTACACCCCTATTCACTCATATTTCTCGATAGACTATTCACTTGCTAAAAGCTGCTGTTGCAGTCGAGCAGTGATTAGTCGTTTAAGGCATTTGCCATCATCGGCATTCTCTCCGATGTGGACGTAGAGACCTTTGATGACTCAAAACTTGGTACAACCACCTCATCGCTTTGCTTCGTCAGACGGTTATAGAGAATCTCTGTATTAGGGAAATTCGCCGCAGGCAAAGTAGGGAAGCGCCTATAGGGAACGGTATCTTCACCGAAGTACTGAGCATATTCTGGCGTGTTAACCATCGCGCGAATGAAACCGCGGATGCCTTCAGAGGCAAGAATCTTGTTGTATTTTCGAATTTCAAGCTGATCTTGAGGCGCGCGTCCAAGGAAGTGCTTGGTGCCTAACTCAATCACCTTAGTGTTGGGATAAGGTGCATAAAACTCTTTGATGTAGAGACTTGAACAGCCAAGAGCTTCAATGAACTCTTTAAGATTAATCTCATTGTTAGTGAGCTTACTCTCTAATTCAGAGAACTCACTGCCTTTGACGACGTAAGGAGCGATATCCCGTTCGAAGATCTGGCGATAGGCTGCTTGCGCAACAGTCTTGACGGCTGTTTTGCTAGTTGTTGTCAGTTTAAACCGCTTAGTTTGTTCACGCTGTACGCTCACGCCCTGATTGATTCGCTGGCTAACTTCAGGTAGCGGACGCTCTGCCGAAACAGCTCCTAGCTCGATAAAGCGCGGAGTCGATTTCTCTTCTGGGCGAGCACCGATTTCTTGAATGCTACCGACTCTTAGCGATCGCATCGCTTGCCCAGCTGGGGTTAGATACCGCTCGTAGGGAACCGTGTCTTCGCCGAAACACTCGGTATACTCTTGAGAGTCAATCATGGCATCGACTAGCGCATAGAAGCCTTTCTTAGCGCAGATATCAAAGTACCGGTTGTTTTCTTCGCGACCATAGGTAGGACGGCCCAGCAAACGACGGTGGATATACTCCACTGCCTTCATTACATAAAGAGAAGTCCAATATGTCTTACGAAAAGCTTCGGACTTAGCAACGGCTTTAACAAATTCGCGAACGTTAATTTCGCCATTTTTTAAACGACTCTCGGCAACGCTTAGCTGTTGACCGGCGTAGACCGGACGTCCAAATACCTGACGATAGACCGCGCCAATAATGGTAGCCATATCGGCTTCCGAAGATTTGAAGACCTTTGCGCCTAGAGAGCCAGGAGCCTGTGGCCTTGCAGCCGGATTGCTGAGCTGGTTGTTGATACCGGCACCCTGATGGATCAAAATCCGACGAGTGTCTTTGCCAAAGGGGGCTGGGCGAGTACTTGGGTTACGGTTTTCTTTCGGGAAGATCGCGCCGAACTGGATTTCTAGCGGATCGTTTCCAGAACCGTAGACGTGTTGGTCTGGCAGCGGCTGCTCATAGGAAGCGAACAGCGTGATGAACTGAGGAATTTTACGGAAAGGCGCGCTGTAGTTAAACAGGTCCTGCTGAGCGCCCCAATTACGACATTCTTGAGCTTCTTGACCTAGTCCACGAATATAGGGAACGGTCTCTTCACCAAAGTAGTCAGCGTATTCCTGAGAATCTATTAGCGCATCAATCAGTTTGGCTAATCCTCCTTCAGAAACGATAGAGAAGTATTTTTGGACCTCTTCTCTAGAGCCTGGACCTCGACCTAGAATATGTCTGAAGGCCAACTCTAGCGCGCGGCTGTTGATGAAGGGCTCAAAGAACTGCTTGCGGTATAGTGGCGACTTCGCTAAGCGACGGATGAATTCTTTCATCGAAATCTCGCCGTTTCTGACTTTGGATTCTAGATCAGAAATGGACTGAGAATACGCTTTGGTGATATCGCGCTCGAATACCTGTCGGTAGGCAGCTTTGATAGCGTCGTTCTTCTCTATGCGAGAAAGGCCAGGCTTCATTGCATATTTTGGGCGACGCTCTGAAGCATTGAAGTAAATCTGAGGTAGCTGGAGGCCTTGCAAGTCTTTTGATGAGCGCTGACGGAGCTTATCTGAAGGAGTAGGGCCTTTAAACTCGGTGAGCATAACGTCAAAATACTGGCGCAGCAGATCCTGCGATTCTGAGTCACCTTTGAAGTAACCAACTGACGCGCCTCGCATAGTCTGTAGCGCCACGATAGTTGCTGGCGTAGAGCAGGCGTTCTCGATAATTTCTCGCAGGCCGCGAACGTTCACCTTGATGATATTTGGATCACCTGCAACTATTGCATAGGTGAGATAGCGCAAAAACCAGCTCATGTCTCGCAAGGACTTCTGCATATTGCTAGGGCCGTAGCGAGACACATTGATAGGCCGAAATCCTGGAGGAACAACGCCAGCATCAGGATCGTTGACTAGCAGATTGCGCAATCCACCAAAAATACCGCCGCTTTTTTTATCGTCGTTGGCGGCGACAAATGTTGCGGTCCCCAGCCTAGAGGCTTCTTTTTGATCGAGAGGAACGCCACCACGGGTCATTTCCATGGGCGCATCGTCAGTTTTTTCTAGATAGGCCAGGGCAGAGCCACCGGTGAAGATGCGGTTAGCTGCCTGGGAAACAATCAGCTCGGAATAGCGGGTTAGCGTTTGCGCGATCGCTAACCTTTTCATTCCGGAGCTGAAGAAAGTCTTGAGTTCACCTAGCTCGGTGCGCTCCATATAGCGGTCTTTCTGTTCCGCTTGGGCAATCGTGGAGACGGGCAAGGTTTGGTAAAGTTGGGGCCGTGCTACAGAGCTTCCGCCACTAGCTGTCACTGTCATGGGTTCTCAAAGACTCCCTAATATATTAAGAATTTAAGACTCGTACTCTCAGCCTAGAACGATTCCGCGGGGCAACTACGCGATTGTTAAGAACCGTATTGATCTCCCGCGTTAAAAACCGAATGCTTCTGAGTAATTGCGACTTGTGTTCACAGATCATACGAGATTAACGCCTGCTGCTGAGAGAACAATGAAGTTTTGTAAAGTTTATCTATGTTCAAATTCACGGTTTAGAGAAAGAATTAAAAAAAGGGGTAGGCAGTGCTAGCTAGCGGCGGACCCCTTGAATGTAAATATTCTTGAATGCACGTAATCTCGAATACGCATACAAACGAGTCTCCCGTCCCTTGCTACCCCTTGCGCAACTAAACTAATCGCTGCTATGTCAGAGTCTTCTTCGCCCCCTTCACATCTATCTCCTAACGTTCCTCTTTACAGGCCTTCCGATAAAGCCGTCAGCTCTAAGAATTCGGAGCTAGCAGCTAGCGACACAGCTAGTAACGCAGCCAATGAGGCGGCCGTCAGCTCTGCGGTTGCTAGCCTTTATGATACGTATCCCTTCCCACCTGAACCGCTGCTGGACGAGGCGCCACCAGGCTACAACTGGCGCTGGCAGTGGGCTTCTGCCTATAGCTTTTGTACGGCGCGGAAGCCAGAAAATAATGCGCCTAGAATTTTAGACGCTGGCTGTGGAACAGGCGTTGGCACTGAGTACCTGGTTCATTTGAACCCTGAGGCGGATGTGGTGGGGATAGATTTGAGCGCTGGGGCGATCGCAGTAGCCACAGAGCGCTGTCAGCGTTCTGGCGCAGACCGAGCCACCTTTCAAAACCTGAGTATTTACGATGTTGATCAGGTTCCCGGTGAGTTTGACCTGATTAACTGCGTGGGGGTTTTGCACCACATGCCTGATCCTGTTCGGGGGATTCGGGCGTTGGCAAAGAAACTAAAGCCCGGCGGTATTTTTCATATCTTTGTCTACGCAGAGTTAGGACGCAGAGAAATTCAGCTCATGCAAGAAGCGATCACGCTTTTACAAGGCACTAGACGTGGCGACTATAAGGACGGGGTATCGGTAGGCCGTACTCTTTTTGCGTCCTTGCCCGCAGAGAACCGTCTGCGCAAACGTGAGGAGACGCGGTGGGCGTTAGAAAACTACCGGGACGAGTGCTTTGCGGATATGTATGTGCATCCGCAAGAGATCGACTACAACGTCAAAACGCTGTTTGAGCTAATTGACGCATCCGGCTTAGAATTTGTGGGCTTCTCGAATCCTCAGTACTGGGATTTAGAAAGACTAATTGGAGAGGCACCGGATTTGACGATGAGAGCCGCAAGGCTATGCCAAAGAGATCGCTATCGTCTTACGGAAGTGTTAGATCCTGAGCTGACCCATTTCGAGTTTTTCCTGAGCCGTCCGCCGCTAGAGAAAACAGACTGGAGCGAAGATGCATTGCTGTCGAGCGCGATCGCCTGGCGACATCCCTGCATGGAAGGTTGGCCTAGCCGTAGCTTCTTTAACTATGAATATCAGGTCGTAACTATCACTGAAGAAGAATTTGCTTTTATGGAGAGATGTCAAGGACAGTCGGTCGCTGAAGCGCTCGCCGAGGTCGCATCGATAAAAGAGGCTCTCAGCGAATCTACTGCTGCTGGTAATACTGGAGCGGTCAATGAGTCTGCTAGTGAGGATGCCAGTGAGTTTCTAGGAGCAAAAGGGCTAGAAACAGTGCGATCACTGCAAAAACGGCAGCTCATCATCCTAGCGCTTCCCTAAAGGTTGCATCGCGCCTTCTAGTTAAAACTTTCTGTAATAAGTATTATTGCCATGATATGATTACCCTTGGTCTGAAGCAGATTAAAACTGTTTTGAACCAACTTGTTTGAGAACTTTTTGTTCATGAGACACAGTCCAAATCAGGTAACACTAGTTTGGGTAAGTAACACTAGTTTGGGTAATTAGAGCACGTGCTTGCACCCCTAACCAACGTGAATTCTGCTGAAAACAAACCCGGCATTTCTCTTAACCTCTCAGCGATTGCTGAAGAAAACATTGGCTCAGCGATCGCTAAGCTAGAGATTAGAGAGAATAAACCAGGGCAAAAAAGTCAAGTGCAAGGAGAGATGGAGAACGATGGTGAACAGGGCGATCGCCCACCGTTGCCAGCTGCTTCTACCAGCTCTATGCAAGACTACTATCAACTCCAGCAAAATCTGCTCAAATTGACTTTTGGGTTTACCGTCCTAATTTTTATAGCAACCTGCGCCACATACTCACTCAGTATTGCGCTTAGCTATGTCGTTGGTGCAGTTACCGGAATAGTTTATTTCAGGATGCTGGCTAGAAGCGTAGGCCGCATGGGCCGTGAGAGTCCACTGCCTTCTAGAAAGCCTAGTAATGGTAGGTTCGCTGTCTTTGTCGGGGTCATGGTCATTGCAGCTCAGTGGCAGCAGCTATCAGTGTTACCTGTTTTCTTAGGTTTTTTGACCTATAAGGCTGCGCTGATTACGTTTGTGGTGTGGACAGCTATGATGCCCGAAGAAAAACTGGTATAGTCGCACAGCTACCAATCGCTGCACAGGTCTCAACACAGTAACAGGAGCTCAACAGCAGCTTTTTCAGAATCGTGCGCTATTCATCTAAGCTATCCGTCTATCAGTGCTTTGGTATCTAGCTCACTTCATTTCTGGTTTTATAACCGGTTCAATTCACTAGCGTTGTAGCGCAGGCGACTGCAATCAGCACAAGATATACAGAAATAGAGATTTAAACGGCGATGCTAAACACCTTTCACCTATTGAACGCTACGCTTCTAGCCAAACTAGAAGTAGGCGAGCACTACTACTGGAACATTGGCGGTCTAAGGGTTCATGCGCAGGTCTTCATCACTTCTTGGTTTGTAGCCGCTTTGCTAATTGGTGTTGCTTTCCTAGCTACGCGAAAGGTGGAACGCATTCCTTCTGGCCTGCAAAACCTGATGGAATACGCGCTCGACTTCATTCGCGACCTAGCTAAAGACCAAATTGGCGAAAAAGAGTACCGTCCATGGGTTCCTTTTATTGGCACGCTATTTCTATTCATCTTTGTGTCTAACTGGTCAGGTGCGCTCATTCCTTGGAAACTTATTCATATTCCCTCTGGCGAGCTAACAGCACCTACCAACGACATCAACACGACGGTCGCGCTAGCGCTGCTCACATCACTAGCATACTTCTACGCAGGTTTTAAGAAGCGAGGGCTAGGCTATTTCGCTCGCTACATTGAACCCACGCCTATCCTTCTACCCATCAACATCCTAGAAGATTTCACCAAGCCGCTCTCCCTTAGCTTTCGACTTTTTGGAAATATTCTGGCAGACGAACTAGCTGTTGGTGTTCTAGTCCTTTTAGTTCCTTTATTTGTACCTTTGCCTTTGATGGTGCTAGGCCTCTTTACAAGTGCCATTCAAGCGTTGATTTTCGCAACGTTAGCAGCTGCATACATCGGCGAAGCAATGGAAGGACACTAAATATATAAGCTTTACAAAAAGCTCTCAAAAGCCGCAAAGGTAGTCTTTTAAGGGCTTTTCCCATCAGCAAAACGATAAAAGCTTGATAGGTACAAGCACTCTTACCGTCGTTGTTGATTTCTCTTGAGAGATGGAGACTCTCGTTAATCTCACTCTTGGTTGGCCTCCCGACTTTCTTGATTGACTGCTTGGTGAAAACTGACGCAGAAGGTCAAGGCAATCGATGGCTTTGGATACGACACTCTAAAATCACAAGGAAGAACATCATGAATCCTACTGTTGCTAGCGCATCTGTTATTGCTGCTGCTTTGGCTATTGGCCTTGCAGCTATCGGTCCTGGTATTGGTCAGGGTAATGCTGCAGGACAGGCTGTAGAGGGTATTGCCCGCCAGCCCGAAGCTGAAGGTAAAATCCGTGGTACCTTGCTACTCAGCTTGGCATTCATGGAAGCATTAACTATCTATGGATTAGTTGTAGCGCTCGTTCTTTTGTTCGCTAACCCCTTCGCATAAGCTCTGTCAAAGCTAGGTGAGAGCTCGCGAGGGTCCCGCCTAGCTTTGCAGTTTTGTTTGGCAAGGCCATACGGTTCACGTAACCAGTTTGACCAAGCCAACTCTAAAGCTTGAAGTGCCTAAGCACTTTAGTTTTTTGCCTGTTTGTTCAATAGGGAGTTTTTCGTTAAACCGATATGTTTAGCGAGTTTAGGTGAAGACATGTGGATGGGACTGACATTACTAGCGGTTGCAGCTGTTGAGAGCGTCGAAAGCGTCGAAGAAGCAGGCGGTCTATTTGACATAAACGCTACGCTGCCTTTGATGGCTATACAGTTTTTGATTTTGATGGCTATACTCAACGCTATCTTGTACAAGCCTTTGGGCAACGCGATCGATGAGCGAGGGGCATACGTACGCGACACACAAGCAGGTGCGCAAGAACGGTTGGCGAAAGCGGAAAAGATGGCTGCTGACTATGAAAAGTCACTAGCAGATACGCGCCGCGAAGCCCGTAGCGTGATTGAGACAGCTCAGGCTGAAGCTCAGCAGATTGCGGCGCAAAAGCAGGCAGAAGCTCAGCAAGAAGCTGCCGCTCAGCGAGAAACAGCGCAAAAAGAGTTAGACGAGCAGAAAGCAGCAGCCTTGGCGCAGTTGGAGCAACAAGTCGACTCGCTTAGTGACCAGATAATGGGTAAGCTGCTTGGTTCAGCAGCATAGCTCGATCCGGTAGGCTAAGGGGTCCGCATCAGCAAATGGGACTAAAAAAGTCAGATTCAGAGAGAGACTGAGCTAAAAGAGACGAAGCAGTATAGGTATCGAAAGTGTTAACGCAAGCGTGGGGGCTGCTAGCCTCTGAAACTAAGGGATTTGGGCTGAATTTCGACATCCTCGAAACCAACCTAATCAATCTGGCCATTGTTATTGGTGTTCTTATTTACTTCGGTAAGGGCTTTTTGGGTAGCAAACTCCAAGAGCGTCGCGAAGCAATCGAGACGGCGATCAAAGATGCCGAAGCGCGTCAAAAGAAAGCAGTGTCTTCTTTGGCTGAGCAACAGCAGAAATTGCAAATGGCGAAGAAAGAAGCAGAGCGAATTAAAGCAGAGGCACAAACCAACGCTGAGACTGCTCGCGAAGCTATATTGACTCAGTCAGCAAAAGACATCGATCGGATCAGGGCATCTGCGGCACAGGATTTGTCTTCTCAACAAGACAAAGTGGTGCAGGCGTTGCGTCGACAAGTCTCACAGATGGCTATAGAGAAAGTGCGATCGCGTCTTCCTGAAGCCCTCAATGAAGGTGTTCAAGCAAAGCTGGTTGACCAAAGTATTGCCCAGCTAGGAGATTAGGAGAATATAGATGAGTATCGCTACTTCAGAGGTTGCCGCTCCTTACGCACAGGCGCTCCTTTCTATTGCTAAGTCCAAAAATTCTGTAGACGAGCTAAGCCAGATCGCGGCAGATCTATTAAATCTGCTCAAGCAATCAGAAGGTCTTTCGGACTTTCTAGAAAACCCTATCGCCAATACAGATGCCAAGAGAGGTGTGCTCAGTCAGGTTTTAGGCGATGATACCAATGTGCAGATGAAGAACTTTCTGATGCTGCTGGTAGATAAAGGTCGCATCTATCTAATAGAACCCATCTTGCAGCAGTTTCAAGCCCAGGTACGCGAGCTAAATCAGACTGTTCTAGCAGAAGTCATCTCTGCGGTTGAGCTATCAGGCGAGCAGAAGGAAACCGTTCGCCAGAAGGTCCAGGGCATGACAAAGGCAAACGCGGTTGAGCTAGAGGCTAAAGTTGATCCAGATTTGATCGGTGGCGTGATCATTCAAATTGGTTCTCAAGTCCTAGATGCGAGCATTCGCGGACAGCTACGTCGGATTGGGTTACAGCTAGGTGCATCTTAGGCACTATTTTTTTAGGCGCTGCTTGGATCGATTTTCTGGAGCATCTTCTAGACACTTTCAAGGCACGCGGCCAAACAATTTTTATTGTCCATATTTTTAGTACAGAATTGGTAGTTAGTAGGTAGAGCGACTTCTAATGGTAAGCATCAGACCAGACGAAATTAGCAGCATTATTCAGCAGCAGATCGAGCAGTACGACCAGAACGTGAAAGCGGATAGCGTCGGTACTGTTCTTCAAGTAGGTGACGGGATTTCTCGCATCTACGGCCTAGACAACACGATGGCAGGTGAGCTGCTTGAGTTTGAGGACGGCACAATCGGCATTGCATTGAACCTCGAAGAGGATAATGTAGGTGCGGTAATGATGGGTACGGGCCGGGACGTCTTAGAGGGCAGTACCGTTAAATCTACTGGTAAGATTGCTTCTGTGCCTGTAGGCGAGGCTATGCTAGGTCGCGTGATTGACACGCTAGGTCGTCCTATCGACGGAAAGGGCGATATCGATACGAGCGAGAGCCGACTAATTGAATCGATGGCTCCTGGTATCATCGACCGCAAATCTGTGTACGAGCCTCTGCAGACAGGAATCACAGCAATTGACGCCATGATTCCTATTGGTCGAGGCCAGCGTGAACTGATTATTGGTGACCGCCAGACTGGGAAAACTGCGATCGCCATTGACACTATCTTGAACCAGGCCGATCAAGACGTTGTGTGCGTTTATGTTGCCATTGGTCAAAAAGCCTCCTCAGTTGCTCAAGTTATTGGCGTACTCGAAGAGCGCGGCGCGCTAGACTACACCGTTGTTGTTGCGGCGAACGCAAATGACCCGGCGGCGTTGCAGTATCTAGCTCCCTATACAGGCGCTTCTATCGCTGAGTACTTCATGTATAAAGGAAAAGCGACCTTGATTATCTACGATGACTTGACCAAACAGGCTCAGGCATATCGTCAAATGTCGCTTTTGCTACGCCGTCCACCCGGTCGTGAAGCCTATCCTGGTGACGTGTTCTTCTTGCACTCACGCCTCCTTGAACGGGCCGCCAAACTTAGCCCTGAATTGGGAGAAGGCAGCATGACCGCTCTGCCTATCATTGAGACCCAGGCGGGTGACGTCTCGGCTTACATTCCGACCAACGTCATTTCGATTACCGACGGTCAGGTCTTCCTTTCTTCTGATTTGTTCAACTCTGGCCTGCGCCCCGCTATCAACGCAGGTATCTCGGTATCTCGAGTGGGCTCTGCCGCACAGACCAAAGCCATCAAGAAAGTAGCCGGTAAGGTGAAGCTAGAGCTAGCCCAGTTTGATGAATTGCAGGCCTTCGCTCAGTTTGCCTCCGATCTTGATCCGGCGACTCAAGCGCAGCTAGCCAAAGGCCAGCGCCTAAGAGAGATTCTCAAACAGCCTCAGTACTCTCCTCGGACTTTGCCTGAGCAGGTGGCTGTGATTTACGCGGGTGTAAATGACAAGCTCAATGACATTCCTGTTGATAAGGTTGCTGACTACGTCAGTGAGCTGATTGCATATGTCAATACCAGCAAAAAAGCGTATGTTGATGAAATCAACAGCACGAAGCAGCTGACGGATGAAGCTGTCAGACTTCTAGAAGAAGCAATCAAAGAGAGTAAGCAGGCATTCTCAGCCGCGTAGGGAGACGCAAAAATGAGGCTGCTGTTTTATTTTTCCTGAGCTGCTTCAAGCGTTAGGCTTGTAGCCGACGTTCAAAGGTAGAGCAGTAGCCTGATAAAGAAACGATTATGGCTAATTTAAAACTCATTCGTGATCGCATCAAGTCGGTCAAGAACACCCGAAAGATTACAGAAGCAATGCGGCTAGTGGCCGCTGCTAAGGTACGCCGAGCCCAGGCTCAGGTAAACGCAACTCGTCCGTTTGCCGATCGCCTAGCTCAGGTGCTCTATGGTTTGCAGAGCCGACTCAAGTTTGAAGACACAACGAATCTGCCGCTTTTACAGCAGCGTGATGCTGAGAAAGTGGCGCTGCTTGTTATCTCTGGTGACAGAGGTCTGTGCGGTGGCTACAACTCCAACGTGATTCGCCGCGCTGAAAACAGAGCCAAAGAGATAAAAGCTGAAGGCCTAGACTTTAGTTATGTTTTAATTGGGCGAAAGGCTGTTCAATACTTTGAGCGCCGCGAGCAGCCTATCGATGCCAAGTACACTGGGCTAGAGCAGATTCCGACAGCTGATGAAGCCGCCAATATTGCGGATGAGCTCCTGTCACTGTTTTTGTCTGAATCTGTCGATAGAGTAGAGCTTGTGTATACCAAGTTCATCTCTTTGGTTAGCAACCGTCCAGTTACACAAACGCTCCTCCCTTTAGATCCACAGGGTTTAGAGGCAAAAGACGACGAAATTTTTCGTCTGACTAGCCGCGATGGTCGCTTGGCAGTAGAGCGGGCGGATGCACCTGATGTTCAGGTTAGCGAATTTCCCAAGGATATGATTTTCGAGCAGGATCCGTCGCAGATTCTAGATGCATTGCTGCCGCTATATTTGAACAATCAAATTCTGCGAGCTCTGCAGGAATCTGCAGCTAGTGAGCTAGCCTCACGGATGACTGCTATGAATAGCGCCAGCGACAATGCAAAGGAACTGATGAAGACACTGACGCTGTCGTACAACAAAGCGCGTCAGGCAGCGATCACTCAAGAGATTCTTGAAGTGGTTGGTGGTGCAGAAGCACTAGGGTAGGTTCTGGACGCTATTGATAGTTTCAACGAAAAGCAGGGTGCTGAACCCTGCTTTTTCTATGGTGAAAAGTATTCCGTCTTTAAGCGCTTGCACGGCTTTGGGTACTTTGCTTTTGGCATAGTTGGTACCTACAATCCTTCCCGAATAAGACAGAGTATCCAGCAGAATGCACAGCGTATTACGCGTTCTGCTACAGAAAGTCGCTCTCATCTTGTCCCTTAACACTCTTGTCTTGCAGCATGCTGTATATGTCTATTTCTATAGATAGCTGATAAATTTCTCTTTTAGACCGATTGCTTTGCTGAGCGAGGGCTCGGCTAGCTTCCGTACGCGATTGACCCTGAGCAAGGCGTTTTTTAAGCTCACTAATGATTTCCTCTGTTGAAAGGGAGGCGGGATGTGCAACAGCAGGGGCAACCAGGAGCGTGAATTCGCCTTTTGGAGATGTGGCTGTGTAGTGGGCGATCGCGTCTATAAGTCTGCCACGCCAAAATTCTTCATAGCGTTTGGTTAGCTCGCGGGCGGTTGCAATAAGGCGATCCGGACCCAAGACGGCTTCTAGATCGGTAAGGGTTTTGAGCAGGCGGTGAGGACTTTCGTAGCAGACGGTGGTACGAGGTTCGTTTTTTAGCGCATCGAGACGGGCAGTGCGAGATTTCCCTCTGACTGGGAGAAAACCCTCGAAGACAAAGCGATCACACGGCAATCCGGCGGCAGAAACCGCAGTCACTACAGCAGATGGCCCCGGAATGGGAACCACCATAATTTGAGCTTCTATGCAGGCCCGGACAAGCTCGTAACCAGGATCAGAGATACCGGGCATACCAGCATCAGTAACAAGGGCGATCGCCGTCCCCGACTGTAGCCTTTTGACCATCTGCGGAATACGCTGCTGGCTATTGTGATCGTGATAGCTAATCTGCGGTGTCGCGATCTGAAAATGGTGCAGCAACCTGCCCGTATGCCTCGTATCTTCTGCCGCAATTACATCAGCTTGTTTGAGCACCCGCACAGCGCGAAACGTCATATCTTCCAGGTTGCCAATGGGCGTTCCGACTAGATAGAGCGTACCGGGTTCAAGCGAGGTTGTCTCTGAGTAGGAATCTGTCACAAGGGCGAGGTTCAAAGCAGGAAAATCCTAATAGTCAATTCTAAGCTCAAGAGTACGCTCTATAGTGAGAATCGTATCGGCATAGAGAGGTTCTCTAGAGTCGAAAGGAAGTCGTATGGAAGTTGCAGGAAGTCGTAGATGACCAAAGTCCGTGGATTGTTCGTCGGCGTGACGACCCTAGACTGTATTTATCAGGCCGAACGTCCGCCTGCGGCGAACGAAAAAGTTATGGCGATCAAAAGCCTTATGGTCGCAGGTGGGCCTGCAACGAACGCGGCTGTTGCCTTTTCTCAGCTAGGACGACACAACCAAGCGACGTTAGCTTCCGTACTGGGAGAGCATTCGCTAACGGGTTTGCTCCGCGAGGACTTGCAGGGTCAAGGAGTCGTTTTAGCAGACTTAGACCCTGGCAGGCTAGGGCCGCCGCCAGTCTCTTCGATTGTAGTATCGGCAGCAACAGGCGATCGCGCGGTGGTTTCTCGCAGCGCGGCAGATATTCAGATAGAGGCCAGCCGAGTTTCTACAGAAATCCTAGATGGGATTGATGTTGTTTTGATTGACGGTCACCAGATGGCCGTCAGCGCTCAGATTGCGCAGTGGGCAAGTGCACAAAAGATTCCGGTCGTTGTCGACGCAGGCAGCTGGAAACCTAATTTTGAGATAGCTTTGGCGGCGGCTGATGTAGTGATAGCTTCGGCAAACTTTTATCCACCAGGATGTGAGAATAGTGAGTCGGTGCTGGACTATTTGCGATCGCACAATATCTCAAAAGTCGCTATCACCAATGGAGCTGGACCTATCACCTACTGCGAGGGCAGCCTTACAAAAAAGATGGACGTTCCTCAAGTTCGCGCGGTAGACACGCTCGGCGCAGGCGATATCTTTCATGGGGCCTTTTGTCATTTCTTTCTGACACACACGTTTGAAGAAACTCTAATGAAATCCAGCCGTACGGCTTCTTTCGCCTGTCAGCACTGGGGCACACGTGATTGGACCAAAGTTTACCGCATGACAGATGAGTCCGAAGAAAACACAGCGGATGAAAACGCAGCCGACTAAATCTCAGCGCTAGAGCGCAGAGGATGAAGAAACCGCGAATTAGCTCGGACTATCCTGGCGCAAAGAGACGCTTACCGTAGACTAATGAAAGTTGATGCTAAGACAGTAAGCAAACGCTGTTTTAGGGAAAAATTAATCATCTTTACAGTTACTTCAAGAGCGTATCCATGGCATTTGAAACCGAGAAAAAAGTTGCGATCGCCGCGGCAAGCGCCGCTGCCGTCGTCTGCGAGAAAGTTCGTAAAACCATGGTGCCTGAGGCCATTGAGAAGAAAGACAAAAGCCCAGTGACTGTCGCCGACTTTGGGGCACAGGCAGTAGTATGCAAGCACCTATTAGATGCTTTTCCTAACGACCCAGTCGTCGGCGAGGAAGACGCTGGCGAACTCAAGACGCCCGAAATGACAGACCGCCTGCGGCAGGTGACTGACTATGTGAAGGCTGTTGTGCCAGAGGCTACGCCTGAGGCAATTACCCAGTGGATTGATCACGGCAACGGCGCGGTGGCCGATCGCTATTGGACGCTCGATCCGATTGACGGCACTAAAGGCTTCTTACGAAAAGACCAGTATGCGGTGGCTCTAGCGATGATCGCCGAAGGTGAAATCAAAGTTGGTGTGCTCGCGTGCCCGGCGCTTACTTTACAGCTAACAAGCGGTGAAGCGACGGGCGTTTTGTTTGTCGCGGTGCGAGGTGAGGGCGCTACGATGCAGGCAATTGACGGAGGCACGCCTGAGCCGATTCGGGTGACTGGTTCTGATGACAAGGCGCACTTTCGCTTTGTGGAAAGTGTGGAGTCTGGGCACGGCGACCAGAGCTTGCAAAGTGCGATCGCCAAAGCCGCCGGGGTTACCACCGAATCTATGCGTATGGACTCTCAGGCTAAGTACGGCGCGGTGGCCTCTGGCAACGCGGTGCTTTATCTACGGCTACCGTCTCCAAAGTATCCAGGCTACCAGGAGAAAATTTGGGACCATGCAGCGGGCGTTATTGTTGTTGAAGAAGCCGGTGGCCGCGTCACGGATATGTATGGCAAAAGCTTGGACTTCTCAAAGGCTGATAGATTGACTACGACTGGCGTAGTCGTTAGCAATGGTGAAATTCACGATAAAGTACTCGAAGCTTTGAAAGAGGCTAGCTGACAAAGGTTCTAGCCGTACTCGAACCAGAACGGCTAGGGTCGGATAGTTCTTCGGTTCATCATTTTCATAGAGATTGGCCAGGGCGTGACGAATTACACCCTGGTTTCTGCTTTTGTTTTTGCTTTAGCTTCTGATTTGATAAAGCTAGATCGTATGAAGCTCTGTATTTCCCTGACAGATTGATTTTCCTGACAGATTGATAGTCTTAGTTACATCGGGATGAGGCGCGCTGCACTATCTACTACAGGCTAAACCTCTATGGGCTCTTTCTGGCTGTAAGACTCTTCTTTCCCATTAAGTGCAGCTCTCCCAAGTCCCGGTAGCAAGCGCTTGGCCATATCAGGACTTTCTTCGAGCAGGAACTGTAAGAACGTTTCGGCCACAACTGATAGCTGCTTGCCTGCTAAGTTAGCGACATACCAGTCTCGCTCAATCGGAAAGCCCTGCACGTCTAGAATGGCGAATTCGCCAGAGGTGCCTTCAGAGATGATGGTGTGTTGGGATAAGACAGAAATGCCAAGACCGCCTGCGATCGCCTGTTTGATCGCCTCATTGCTTCCTAGTTCTAGACTCACTTTCACACTAATATCGTGTTCTTCGAACAGCGTTTCTACTGCCCTACGCGTACCTGAACCTGGCTCACGCATGATGAAACGCTCGTTGTTGAGCATATCAATCGGAATGTTCTTCTGACGAGCAAGGGGGTGGCTAGTGGGTGCTAGAACGATTAGCGGATTCTCTAAGAACGGGTGAATGTTGAGATCTGGCTGATCGGGCACCTGGCTAATGATATAAAGATCGTCCTCGTTGGCGACCATGCTTTCACGAATACACTTGTGGTTCGTCACCTTTAGCGAAATATCAATGCCGGGATAGCGCTGGCAGAAAGGACCTAGAAGCCTAGGGACAAAATACTTGGCAGTTGTGATAACAGCTAGCTTTAGCTGCCCCTGCTTCATCCCCTTAAGATCGGCTATAGACATCTCAAACTGATCTAGGCCATTGAAAATTTCTTGGCAGGTAGACAGTAGCTTTTGACCCGCTTCGGTCAGATAGAGACGTTTGCCAATTTGCTCGAACAGAGGCAGTCCTATCGATTTAGTCAGCTGCTTCACTTGAATAGAGACGGTCGGCTGGGTGAGGTACAGCTCTTCAGCGGCGCGGGTAAAACTGCCATGGCGGGCAGTAGCTTCAAATACTTTGAGCTGATGGAGCGTCGCATGAATCACAGTTTCGATACCTCTACATGAATGTAATTTGATTGGGGCAGAGAACTCAGTGAACTACTGCATCCACTACTTCGCTTTCACATAGAAATAAGTCTATCAAAGAATCAAAACAATGCTGATAAAATCTATGGTCCGTGTAGCACGTTGATGCAGTCTGCAAGTTCTAGATGTTGCGAAAAACAAAAAAAGAGTAGGCGCCGATAGAGGCACATACTCTTTGCAGAAGGGATTATTTGCTGTCTAGATCAAATAATCTTTAATTGGGTTGCTGGTGCATATAAACGTACCCACGGCTATATGCATAGCCTAGAAGCTACTAGATCTCTGCCAACTAGCGATGACGATAAGCAGCACGGGCTGCATAAGTGCTCTGCTGATCTGTTACCGGGATTGCGATCGCCTCAAAAGACTCGGCCTGCTGACCGAAGAGGTTGACTCGCTCACCAGCGACTACAGCAGCAAACCAGCTAGCGACAATGAGTGATACTAGAAGTGTGGCCATCATGGAAGATGCCTCCATTTAACTTATGTAAATCATTGTAACGCACTTTATTAAGACAGGTTTACACATCTTAACTTTATTTGCTAAAAGTCCAATAAGTCTATCTAGGGTTCATGAGCGCCTATCTCATTAGAGAGACTCGGCTCTACTGACTCGGCTCTACTGTTGTTATCTCATCCCTTAGCGAACACAAAAGTCTAGCGATCTTATGCCGGTTTACTTTTTTTGGGGTGGTGATGAGTTTCAGCTGAAAAAGGCGGTGGCGAGGCTACGCGATCGCGCCCTTGATCCCAGCTGGGCAAGCTTCAATTATGACCGCATTGAAGCTGATACCGCAGAGGCCCCGATTCTGGCACTCAACCAGGCGATGACGCCGCCCTTTGGTATGGGTCAGCGGTTTGTGTGGCTAGCAAATACCACTATTGGGCAGAAGTGTTCTGAGGCGCTGTTAGCAGAAATGAGCCGAACGCTGCCCCTGATTCCAGAAACAGCGGCGCTGCTATTTACCAGCGCAAACAAGCCGGACGGGCGGCTGAAATCGACCAAGCTATTAAAGAAATACGCGGAAGTGCGCGAGTTTGCGGCGATCGCACCTTGGCAGAGCGACCAGCTACTAGCTCAGGTGAAGCGAGTCGCACAGGAGATGAACTTGCGGCTAAAGCCACAGTCTGCCGAGCTGTTAGCAGAAGCAGTCGGAGCAGATACGCGTAGGCTGTACAACGAGGTGGAAAAGCTGAGTCTGTACTGGAGCAAATCAGCAAAGGTAAAGACAGAGGCGCTGCCGCCGGAGGTAGTGACGCAGCTAGTTGCGGTGAGCACCCAGACCAGCTTTCAGCTAGCAGAGGCGTTGATTGCAGGGAAAACGGATCAGTCGTTGAGCCTAGCGACCGATTTGCTAGCAAACAATGAGCCAGCGTTACGCGTGGTGGCGACGCTAGTCAGTCAGTTTCGGGTGTGGCTATGGGTGAGTTTGCTAGCAGCGGAGGGAGAGCGGGATATCAATGCGATCGCCAAGGCTGCCGAAATTAGCAATCCTAAGCGGGTTTACATTTTACAAAAGCAGGTTCGCGGCTGCTCGCCCGCTCAGCTTCAAAGAGCAATGGCTTTGCTGCTATCGCTGGAATTTAGCCTCAAACGAGGAACCCCAGAAGAGATTACGCTACAGACGAAAGTAATCGAAATAGCGAGCTGTTTTGGCTAATAAGGACAAACTGAGACAGCTGTCCGAATAAACGGACGGATCTGGGCTACAGTGCGACGCGCCTAGTAGAATGTGCTGTATTTCAGTCTTAGCTGATGGTCTGGTGCGCCATAGGTCGCACAGCCGATAGCTGTATAGGGAGCCGTTTATCGTCATGCTTTTAAGAAAATACCGCGCTCATCGAGCTAAGTTAGCGATCGCACTCAGTGCCCTTACGATTGCCCAGCTCAGCCTGCTGCTAACTTCGAAGCAAACGCTACCCGCCTACGCTCAGGCACTGACCGACGAAGATATTGCTAGCTACGCGCGCGCCGTTATTGACATTGAAGCCACGCGAATAGCTGCCTACAGCGAGGCCAGCGACATTTTGACAGCAGCGAACAGCGAACTCAGCATACTAGACATACCGCTAGGCTGCGTGCGTAACCGTCTCTCAGACATGCCCGATATTCCCAAAGCCGATCGGACCGAGCTCCGGACAGTCCTAGTCAATTTTTGTAATGAGGCCAGTCAGCTAGCAGAAGAGAGCAATCTAACACCACAGCGGTTCAATTCAATTACAGAGATGCATCGCGAGGATCCAGAGGTCGCCGCCCGTATTCAAGCAGCCATTGGCGATTTGTAGAAAGCCGTTAGCGATTTGCAGGAGTAGCTTTAGGGACTAGCCTGTGAGAGTAGTTCGAAAGAGCAGGTGCTTAGCCTGAGTACTACGATCGAGCGCTACACTGGTGTATTGAACCCAATCAATTTTCTCCAACCGGCCTCTTTGGTAGCAGGTGCTGCACCCTTTCTTTCTATGCAATTTATCGACCAAGCTGAAATTGAAGTAGAAGGCGGCACCGGAGGCGATGGTCTCACAGCGTTTAGACGCGAGAAATACGTTCCCGCAGGCGGTCCTTCTGGCGGCACAGGAGGTAGAGGGGGTTCAGTCATACTAGTTACTGACACTAACTTGCAAACCCTTTTAGACTTTCGCTATGCCCATCGCTTTAAAGCTGAAGATGGCGAGCGTGGTGGTCCTAAGAATCAAACCGGGGCAAATGGAGAGGATCTGATCATTGAAGTTCCCTGCGGAACGCTGGTCTATGACCTTAAAGCAGAAGAGATAATAGGAGACCTGACCGAACCTGATCAGCAGCTTATCATCGCCCCTGGCGGCAAGGGCGGCTTGGGTAATCGCCATTTTCTCAGTAATCGCAACCGCGCGCCTGAAATGTCGCAGCGAGGTATCGGTGGCATGATTCGTAAAGTGCGCCTAGAGCTAAAGCTATTGGCTGAGGTTGGCATCATTGGCTTACCTAATGCGGGTAAGTCCACGCTGATTTCTACACTGTCCGCCGCTAAGCCCAAAGTTGCTGACTATCCGTTCACAACGCTCGTGCCTAATTTGGGTGTCGTTCGCAGGCCCACAGGTGATGGGACTGTCTTTGCAGATATTCCAGGACTGATTGAAGGCGCGCACGAGGGCCAAGGGTTAGGGCACGACTTTTTACGCCATATTGAGCGGACAAAGCTGTTGCTGCACCTGGTAGATGGAACAGCAATGGACCCGGTAGAGGATTACAAAATTATTCAGCAAGAGCTATCGGCTTATGGCAGGGGGTTAGCGAACCGTCCACAGCTGCTGGCTATTAATAAGATAGATGCGCTGTTAGACGAGGAGGTAGACGAGCTGGCGTCTGAGCTGGCTTTGGTTACAGGGAAAAAGGTTTTTCGCATCTCAGCGGTTAGTCGCAAAGGCACAGATGAACTGTTGCGAGCCATCTGGCAGCTATTAGAAGAAACGAATACTGCGCTTAAAGCAGAGGCTGAGCGAGCTGCTCAAGCCATTATGGAATTCAATACGCCGATTCTACGCGCTGGCGAGTGATGAGTTTATCCTTGGATATTTAGATGTATGTTCTACCGCTTCACAGGCTCACCGCATGAGATTATAAAAGCACGCGATGAAGGCCGAAGCTTATGAAAGATCTAATTAAAGGGCTAAGAGAGTTCCAAAATAGCTACGTTCCACAGAATAAAGAGCTGCTACAAGAACTGGCCCAGGGTCAGCATCCTCGCGTTTTGTTTATTACCTGCTCAGATTCTCGGGTACAGCCTGAGCTGATTACTCAGTCGGATCTTGGCGATCTGTTTGTTATTCGCAATGCAGGCAATATCGTGCCCCCATACGGTGCAACGAATGGCGGCGAGGGCGCAACGATTGAATACGCTATCAAGTCGCTAGACATTCAGCACATCGTTGTTTGTGGCCATACGACCTGCGGTGCAATGAAGGGCCTGCTGCAAGTAGGTGAGCTAGAAGAAAAGATGCCGCTGGTCTATAACTGGCTAAAGCATACAGAAGCGACGCGTGAGCTGGTAGAAGAACACTACGGTCATCTAGGAAAATCGGAGAAGCTGGCGACGCTGGTGGCTGAAAATGTGCTGACGCAAATCGATAATCTGAAGACCTATCCTTCAGTGCGATCGCACCTTCACCGAAACGCAGTCCAGCTTCACGGCTGGATCTACAACATCATCGACGGCACCGTTCTCACCTACGATCGGCCAAACCATACCTTCATTCCCATTACTAAGCTAGAAAGCGAAGCCGATGAGCCGAAAGCTGCCGTTGACTACCCGAGATACGGTTCGTCTCGGTTAGCTCAGGGGCAACGCGATCGCATTTTCCGCGGGTCTCCTGCCTTCTATCACCGCTAAGTCGCTGGCTAGTTACCCAAGCTGGCGCTTAATCCATCACTTAGACCAGCTAGACCACGCTTAAACCGACGTTCAGACCAAAGTGACTTCTTGTTGGGGCGCGTTGAACGTTCCTGAACAGACCGTGCCCCTACTCACATCTAGCGTCACGATTGTGCCGTTGCGGATAATCTCTGTTGCCTGCTCTACTCCAACAATGACCGGAATCCCCAGCCGTAGCCCCAGAACAGCCGCGTGACTGGTAACGCTGTCGTCTTCTGTGATGATGCCGCCCGCTCTGCGAATCGCATCCACATAGTCTGCGCTTGTGCGCGACACGACTAGGATCTCACCGGTATGAAAGTCCTTGACGGCTGCTGTATCGTGAGCAATTCGAGCGCGACCGCTCACCGACCCTTCGCCGATGCCTTGCCCCTTTCCTAATACGGCCGTCACAACCTCGACCTTGATCAAATCCGTAGAGCCAGACACCCCTTGTAAGGTGCCCGCCGTCATTACCACCAAATCGCCGTCGTGCAGCAGCCCTTCCTCTTGGGCAACGTTCATCGCCGCTTGAAATGTTTGTCCAGTAGACGGTAAGTCCACCACCAGCAGCGGGTTGACGCCCCACACTAGCTGTAGCTGACGTGAGACGTCGACTAGCGGCGTTACCGCCAGAATCGGTGCTCTAGGTCGAAATTTGGACACATTGCGCGCGGTTGCGCCGCTGCGTGTCATCGTCATGATTGCCGACGCCCTAAGCTGATTGGCAATTTGACCAACAGCCTGACTGATCGCGTTAGGAATCGTGTGGCTTTTACTAAACTCTTCGTGCACCTGGCTCATCTGCTCTTGCTCGGTGCGCCTGGCGATTCGAGCCATCGTAGCTACTGACTCTACGGGAAACTCGCCTACTGCCGTTTCATTCGAGAGCATCACCGCATCGGTTCCATCAAAAATGGCATTAGCTACGTCCGAGACCTCCGCACGTGTTGGACGTGGGCTATCGACCATGCTATCGAGCATCTGGGTTGCGGTGATAACGGGAATACCCAAGCGGTTTGCCGTCGCGATCAGGCGCTTTTGCAGCACTGGCACATCTTCTGCCGGTAGCTCTACGCCTAGGTCTCCGCGCGCTACCATCACCCCGTCTGACAAAGAGAGAATGGCATCCATTTGCTCAATGGCTTCGTGCTTTTCTATCTTGACAATGACAGGCACCCGCCGATTCGTAGAGTTTTGAATAATCTCTTTAATTTCTAAAACGTCTTGGGGATTGCGGACAAAGCTCAAAGCCACCCAGTCCACGTTCTGATTTAGCCCAAACTGCAGATCTTCTCGATCTTTATCTGTTAGCGCTTTGATTGATAGATAAACGCCAGGGAAATTGACACCTTTACTGTTAGATAGCTTACCGCCAACAACTACATCACAGAGAAGGTTTTTCTGCTCTATGTCTTTGCCAACAACTTTCATTTCTACCTTGCCGTCATCTAGCAGAATAGTCGAGCCCACCGGAACTTCTTCGACTAATGGTTCATAGGTGACAGAGCTTTCTGTTTGCGTACCCAGGATCTTACGACTAGTCAGGATGAAGCGATCGCCTTTTGCTAAGTGAATAAAGCCTGCTTCAAACCAACCTAGGCGGATCTTTGGTCCTTGCAAATCCTGCAAAATACCCACAGGCTGCTGCAACTCAAAGGAAATTTGGCGAATTAGCTGAATATTTCTGCGATGATTTTCCTGGTCGCCATGAGAGAAATTCAGTCGTAAGGTAGTCGCCCCAGCTTCTATCAAGGCTTTTAATACATCTGGACTTTGGGTTGCAGGGCCAATGGTCGCAACGATTTTGGTTCGGCGCAAGGCAGGGCGCACAATGGGAACCTTTCCTAGGGAAAATCGCATACGTTTATCAGTAGAAATACAAGGGTTGAAACTTTGCTCAAACATACCATTGTAAGACCCTTTCTATAGCATCGGTGTGGCAGCAACTACACAACAGCGCTATAACAAGGCTCTTCCCTCTTTGAGGTTTGCCTTAGAGGTTTATCTAGAAGGGTTGTCTGAGAGGGTTGTCTGAGAGGGTTGTCTGAATCTTCTTTATATCTACGTTGCATCTGCCTTATGTCCGTGAGCTTATCAATCAAAAGCATCTTTAAAGTAAAAGACGAGCAGCCAAGAAAGATTTCAAAGATAGCTGAGTAGATAGCTAGGCAGACAGCCGAGCAATAAAAAGCGAGTAGTGAAGAATTAAGTAAAAGTGCTCTTTTAGACTAAACCTCTGTAGAGTTCTGGAGAGCTCCTTTAATCTACTTGCATACTAGATTAAGGGCACTGTAGGGTGTTAGATGATTGGTAAATTTTCCTTTTATATCAAGCCTTTTACGATCATCAACTGATGACTCTAGGAGAATGTCACAAAACTTTATTATTTATCTCAGGTAGCGTATACTACCGAAGACTGTAGATCGAAAAACGTGGTGTGAAAGGAGCGAGTATATGGTGTCGGCGGCATTAGAGCCCCTGGCGGTTACCCGGCGAGTCCCCAAGCGGTTTTTAGATGCCGATGGTGGTGTGAGTCCCAATCTGCTAATTTTCTGCGGAGCCGTCTCTCTAGTAATTATTTCAACGGCTGGATATTTTATTGGGCACTGGGTGGCCTGGTTTTGTTTCGCGTTAAATACACTCTCTCTACATCTTGCAGGGACAGTTATTCACGACGCGTCACATAACTCTGCTCACCGTAATCCCACTATTAACGCAGCGTTAGGCCACGGCAGCGCGCTGATGTTGGGCTTTACGTTCCCAGTGTTTACTCGGGTACATCTGCAGCATCACGCTCATGTGAACGACCCAGAAAACGACCCGGACCATTTCGTGTCAACCGGCGGGCCTCTGTGGCTGATTGCGGCCAGATTTTTCTACCATGAGATCTACTTTTTTCAACGCAGGCTTTGGAAAAAGAACGAGTTAATGGAGTGGTTCTTGAGCCGGTTGGTCGTTGGGCTATTTGTCTATGCTGCTTGCTACTTTGGCTTTATTGGCTATCTGTTTAACTTTTGGTTTTCACCGGCTTTGGTTGTGGGCCTAGCCCTAGGGCTATTTTTTGATTATTTGCCACACCGTCCATTCAAGGCTCAAGGCCGTTGGAAGAATGCTCGTGTCTATCCCAGTCCGATTTTGAATTTACTAATTATGGGGCAGAACTATCATCTAGTTCATCACTTATGGCCTTCTGTTCCTTGGTATAAGTACAAGCCTACTTACGAGGTGATGAAGCCTTTACTGGATGAAAAAGGGTCGCCACAGTCGCTAGGGCTGATGCAAACGAAAGATTTTCTATGGTTTATGTACGATTTGTTCTTGGGTATACGGTTCCACCGTAAGCCAAAGAAGGAAAGCTAAGCCCGCACTAAATCTGCGTCGGAAAGCCAGTCAAAAAGCCTTACCAGGTTAATTTGGTAAGGCTTTTATGTAGCTATAGGTTTTTCGGGTATAGCAAATGCTCTAACTCATTAAGAGATTTGCTGACTGAGTTGCTCTCGCATCTTTACCCGAATCAGCCATGCCTGATGAAGCTCGCAGCGACAGCAACTCTTTAGGTGAAGCGACTAGCTTAATTCGTACAGAATCTATCTGCGCAGCGCTCACCACAGCAAACTGCCACGTTACATTCACTTGGAAGACAACTGTCTGTACCTTTCCCAGTACTTCTATCTGCCACTGCCCTGACTCTTCCTGATGAAACGTCCAGTGCTGCGGCTCGGCGGTCATGGCTTTCGCCTTTTTTTCGAGATAGCGGCCTATATTGTCTTGTCCTGCGATCGCAGTCTCAAAAGGCGGCAGCAGCTGACCGGTCTGGGCGAATAGCATAGCTGTCTGCTCAAAATTGCCTGCGTTGAAGCTATCAAAATATTGCTCCACTAGGCAGCGAACTTCACTGCGGCTCACCATCGTCTCTACGCTCCCATGTCTATAACGGCGTAGCGCAACAGGGTGATCTGTTGGTTGAAATCGAGCGCTGTCACTGCCGAAAAGGCCTGTGATGTAGCACCAGACATCTCGTAGTCGTCGGGCACTTGAATAATCTTTCCGGCGGCCATGCCTTCAGCAAGTTCATACCAAAACGCTAGCTTATTATCCTCAGTAAAGGCGCTGTAGGCTTTGGTTTGCTCTGTGCTTTTATGGTCAACCAAATCGCGCATAAATCCCATTTGTGCCGACTCGTCCATGGCTGTGACTTCATCTAAAAGTCGCTTCGTAAATTGCTCACCGGCTGCGCCTGGTGCAGCTGGCGTAACAGAGCTACCCATGTTGTCATATAGTACCCAGAGCAAACCGAGCTTTTCGTCTGTTGTTAGCGCGCCAAAGGCCGCATACTCCTGCGAAATATCACTAGGTACATCGGATTGAGCAGATGGCTGAGAGCTGGTAACCATAATTGGTTGCTTCCTTTTTCGAGTTTCACCCTAAAGCGTAGTCTTTGAGAAGTAGGCACCAAAACACCCTAAGGGGGAGTTGATAATCCTAAATGTTCTTTCAAAAGAGCGAACATCGGTGACTTCTCTGTATGGGTTCGGATCAGGTCCGGAATAAATCTACGCCGTCTTGGTGTTCAATCTTGCTGTCAGTCGCCAGCCGCACATCAGTCGCCAGTCACACATAAATCGGGGCGCAGTTTACTAGCTCCCCGCAGATAGGCATGGCTGACATCGGCGCTGTGTGCAGGAAGATAGATGTGGAGCATCAGACGAATGCAGCGAGGCAAACTGCCTTTTACATGCATTTGCTGCACGTCGAGTAGTGGAACGGCGTTCCAGCGCGGGCGGGTGCGGGCGATCGCAGCGGGAAAGACCGCGTCCAAGTCCTGAGTTACTGAAAAGGTGACGCTAACAATCTTCGTCGGATCTAGCTGATTGCGCCCCTCAACGGCATCTAACAATTCGCTTACCGCCTCAGCCATCGCCTCAGCCGAATTTTCGGGTACCGTTGTCGCGCCTCGAATAGCTTTAATTTGCCAGCTTATCGGCAAGCTCTCCTTTTGCCAGCTCTCCTTTTGCCAGCTCTTCTGTGTGCTCACAGCGATTTCTTCCTTTGCTATAGCTTTTGTGTCACGTAGCTTACGGCATCATTAATCCTACCTTGACAGCGACAAGCAGAAGTCCATCAGCTGTCAATCGTCAGCGATACAGTGTTGGCGACTGATACAGCCAAAGCGGCACGCCGTTTGTCTCTACTTCAAACTCTATACGAGCCAGCATTGCAGACATCTGGGCCGGTAGAATATCGAGCGGCGAACGGTTACCGGGCAGCACCCTCGCCAGCAAGGGCTTCTTCTCTTCAAACGTATAGCATTCGGCTTTATCTGGATCTAGCCCACCTAGCTCCGCGGCCCAGCGCCTAGCGTCTTCTTCTGTCCCCAGTCGGTCCACCATGCCAAAAGCTAGCGCTTGCTCACCGGTAAACACGCGCCCGTCAGCAAATTCTCTAACGCTTTCTTCACTCAGATTGCGACCTTCTGCCACGGTCCGAACAAACTGACCATAGCTAACGTCGATAAGCTCCTGCAAGATTACTTCTTCGGCTGACGTCAAAGGCCGATCGAACGCCAGAATATCTTTATAAGGGCCAGACTTAATCACCTGAAATGAGACACCAATGCGATCTAGCAGCTTCTCGACATTGTTGCCGCGCAAAATCACGCCAATCGAGCCGGTGATAGTTCCTGGATTAGACACAATATGGTGAGCGCCTACCCCGATATAGACGCCTCCCGACGCCGAAATATTGCCGTAGCTCGCTACAATCTTGACTTTTTCCTGTAGCCGTCGTAGTGCGCTATAGATCTCTTGAGAATCGCCAACCGTTCCACCAGGACTATCAATACGGAGCAGCAATGCAGGAAATTTCTTTTCTTCGACTTCCTTGAGCGCTTCTAAAACACGCTTGCGGGTTGCGCCAGCGATCGCACCCGAAATCTCAATTCGAGCAACTTGCTTACGGTAACGACGCTTAAAAGGCCAAATCATGAAATCTCAGGGTGCGCTGGGCTTAACATTACTTTAGAGTTAAGTATACGCCTTGCCACGTCCGCTCAAAATATGGATTCTCGCCCTGACACCTCTCCTACTACAGATGCTGATACCGAGCCTGGGGTAAGTCTGCGTCTACCTACAGCGCTTCAGCCAGCAACGGCCCTACTTACCAATCCTTTGGTTTTGATCTCACCGTTCTTTCTCTGGGGCACCGCTATGGTGGCGATGAAAGGCGTGATGTCTGAGACGAGTCCGCTGTTTCTAGCAAGTGTGAGACTCTTACCGGCGGGCATTCTGGTGGTGCTGGTGTCGATTTGGCTAGGTCGCGAGCAGCCAAAGGGCTGGCAGGCGTGGCTGTGGATTTGTCTATTTGCCCTGATTGATGGCACGCTATTTCAGGGATTTTTGGCTAGAGGGCTAGAGCGCACGGGTGCGGGATTAGGCTCTGTGATGATTGACTCGCAGCCGCTAGCTGTGGCCGTGATGGCACGATTTTTATTCAAGGAGTGGATTGGGCCATGGGGCTGGTCTGGACTAGCTATCGGCCTGCTGGGAATTAGCTTTATTGGGCTGCCTGATGAATGGGTTTTGGCCTTGATTCAGGGACGCTGGTTTGATTTGGCACCCGTTGTCACGCTAGAGCAAGAGATTTGGAGCGTTTTGTTTCAGCAAGGAGAGTGGCTGATGCTGATGGCGGCGCTTTCGATGGCGGTGGGGACTATTTTGATTCGCTTTGTGGCCAAGGTTGCCGATCCAATTGCAGCAACCGGTTGGCACATGATCCTGGGTGGGGTTCCTCTGGTACTAGTTTCCGCACTGAGTGAACCAACCACGTGGCAGGGCGTTTCCGTTACCGGCTGGCTAGAGATTAGCTACGCCACCGTTTTTGGTAGTGCGATCGCCTATGGTATCTTTTTCTATCTAGCAGCCCAGGGTAACCTGACCAGCCTGAGTGCGCTCACTTTTCTGACACCCGTCTTTGCCCTATTCTTTAGCACGCTGTTTCTAGCAGAAAGTCTAAGTCAGCTTCAGTGGATAGGGGTTCTATTCACCTTACTTAGTATCTATTTAATCAATCAGCGGGCTCAGATGACCGTAAAATTAGCAGCCTTGCGATCGCGTTTGTTTTCTTCACCGCTATCACCGGATGCTCATTCACAGGATACGGAATCGAACAATACGGCCTCAAGCAGGACAGAAACGCCGTAAACAAGAGCAGCACTCACCCAAAGACATGAAGCAAACTGTATGGATTTCCGTACAATTTCACGTGAGCTTTTTATCCGTAGCGGAAAGCGCTGTACGATAAAACTTGCTTATTTTCGGGGAAAATAACATTTTTAGCAAGAATTTGGCTATTTCTCCAAACAGGACTGTTTGGAGAAAAGCGCAAACATACGGAGAGGAACCGTAAAGAACAGAACAACTCGGTGTGTCGTATGTTTCCGAAGCGAACGATTGCGATACTATACACTCATCAAATATGGCTGTTGATGAGCTTTCTGGCATACTGGCTTTTTGGCACACTGATGTACTGCATCCATAACGGCAAGCGAAGCGTACTCAGGTATGTCTACTTATCACATCTAACAGGTGCTGATAGCATTCAGAGGATCAGTTGCTTGTGCTAGTACTGATAGCTTTTGACTGTTCATAAGAAGGAACAGTCATACTATCGGGCATCCTATGGTCAATAGCTCGCGATATATAGTCATCAACAGACACTTTGTCTGCTTTTTCCGGTTGTAGGCTAAAGCAGGCTGTATCTTCCAAAGGCATTACTATACGGCCTTATTCTTACACAGGGTCTTCGAGTTCTCAGAACATAGCAGGTAAAGATAGCAATGATTCGGCGTTCTACACTAGTATTTCTAACCTGTCTAGGTGCACTGAGTGTTTCAGTCATACCGGTCAAGGGTGCAGCCTCTGCAAATGGAATCGCCCGTCCTGCATCCGCTCCTTTGGTGGTTGCGCAGGCCGTCGAAAACGCAGCTTCTAGTGTGCTATCCCTAGGAACCGAAGGGCAAGCCGTCAGAGCGCTACAAGATCGCCTAAAGAACACTGAGTATTACGATGGACCGGTCGATGGTGTTTATGGCTTAGCGACTCAGCGTGCCGTAACTGACTTTCAAAAAGCCAAAGGGTTTGACCAGACAGGACGGTTAGACAATGATACATGGGCGGCGCTACAAGCACTGGACCCCTCAGCAGAATCACCCTCAGCAGAATCACCCTCAGCAGAATCATCAGCGGATGGACTAGAGGTCTCAGACACTTCGGACGCAGATGCGCCCACCCCCGCCGCAGACTTGCCGCCGATAGGAGAAGACTCGGATGAATTATCCCCGGTAGGTGCAAGCGCTGGGGAGAGCGCTCGCGGATATGGCAGAGTTCTGGGCCTAGGGTTAGGCTTGGCGGCGCTAGTCGCGAGCTTCGGAGTTGGTTTCTTTATCGCTAATCGGGGCAAGGCAGAAGCTGAAGCAGATGCAGATGATGAGTGGGGCCCAGTAGGTATTCAGCCTAGCGTTTCTAACGGCGTTCCTACTGGTACTTCTAACGGCTCTTCTAACGGCATTGGTTCGGTTGTCTTGCCACCTAGAGGAATTGAGCAAGGCCCAACGGTCACGCCTGCATTTGGCAGCACTAGCGCGTTAGCTGCAGTCACGTCTGCGACGCAGAAGAACGGACAGCTCGGCGGCACTTCTCCCCTAGCATCGACTGAGGTCGTCGATAGTCTAGTTAAAGATCTTCACAACCCAGATCCTAGTCAGCGGCGAAAGATTATTTGGGAGCTAGGCCAGCGCGGTAACTCTATGGCCGTACAGCCCTTAGTAGATATCATGGTTACCGCTGACTCCAAAGAAAAGAGCTTAGTGCTAGCGGCGCTTTCTGAAATTGGTCAGCGATCGCTCAAGCCCATGAACAGAGCACTCGCTATAGCCCTCCAGGATGAAAATCCTGAAGTTCGCAAGAATGCAATTCGTGATATTACTCGCGTCTATGAGCTAGTAATACAAATCAGCCAAATGCTAGGTCACGCTACAGAGGACGAAGATCCCGAGGTGCGTCAAACAGCCACTTGGGCACTCGATCAGCTCAATCGTCTGCGCCGCACGCAAGATATTGATACCAACATGCGCTCCTTTACCTCTGGTGGCAATGGGCCTAACCGATTTGCGTCTTAGTTTTCTAGTTAGCAGGCTTTCTAGCTAGCAGATTCTGCAGAGTCTTCAATTAGCAGTTTTTTAGTTAAGCCCTACTCTTTTGATTAGATGCTTTTGGTCAGATAGTTGTTTGATTGAAAGCTCAGCGAATATTTCGACCAATCAGCGCTTTTTGAAATTGCTAAGACTGCTTCTACTATCCACACCTGTAGGCCCACTGGGGTCAGGGTTTGGGGGTGGTGTAGAAATAACGGTAGCCAATCTGGCGCAGGCGCTAGCTGAGCGCGGACATCGGATAACAGTAGTCACGCCAGCAGGCGCGAATTTAGCGGCGGTAGGCCTAGAAGCAGTAGATCTAGAAGCGGCAGGTCTAGAAGCGGCAGGTCTAGAAGCGGCAGGTTCAAAAACAGATGCTATCAAGATTGTTCAGATGCCAGGATCGCTACAAAAGACGGCGCAAACCCGGTCTCGCTCAGCACCTATTGTCACGAGCCCAGTGCTAGCCAATATTTGGGACTACGCCCAGCGAGTGCGATCGCAGTATGACTTGCTAGTTAACTTTGCTTACGACTGGCTGCCGTTCTACCTAACGTCATTTTTAAACAAGCCGGTGGCTCATTTTGTCAGTATGGGCTCCTTGAGCGATGCAATGGATGCAGTCATCAAACAGGTATCTGTTCGGTTTCCTGGCACCTTGGGGGCGTACACAACTTCGCAAACAGAGACGTTTGGTCAGCTCAATCCGCTGTTGGATTGGCAAATTTTAGGCTGTGGATTGGCGCTCGATCGCTACGACTATTGTCCGAACCCAGCCGAGTTCTTGGCGTGGGTGGGTCGGATTTCACCGGAAAAAGGATTGGAAGATGCGATCGCAGCCGCAATAGCAGCCCACCGACCGCTCAAAATATTTGGCAAAATCGAAGACGCTGATTACTGGCGATCCCTTCAGCCCGCCATCGGAAATGCAGCTCGCACATCTGGTTTACCTAACTCAGTAGAATATTGCGGTTTCTTGCCAACTGAAGCGCTGCAAAGATCAATAAGACAGGCCCGAGCGTTATTAGTAACGCCTCGCTGGGTAGAAGCCTTCGGGATTGTCGCGATTGAAGCACTTGCCTGTGGGGTGCCGGTGATCGCCTACAACCAAGGGGGTCCATCTGAGATAGTACAGACAGGTGAAACCGGATATCTGGTTGAGCCAAATAGCGTAGATAGCCTAGCGCGCGCGATCGCCAGCATAGATAATATAGATAGGGCTAACTGCCGCTCACAGGCCGAAAGACTCTACTCACTAGCCGCATGGAGCCAGCGGTTCGAGCAGTGGTTTGACCAGATTATTTCCTCAGCTTGCCGTTTACCCGCATGATAGTCCTGACACCTGCAGAAATCGACCAGTTCAATGCCTGCCTTTCCGATTATCCAGAAGCGCTCGTCGCGCTTCTGGAAATTGAAGACTGTGATGGGGATTTAGAAGACGCTGCTATTTCATTAGCTTTGCGAGCCGGTCAAGAGCCTGATGCTAACGAAAAGTGGCTCGCTAGCTTTAGCAAACGCTATCGCCATATTGCTTGTCTGCCCCAGTTTCGCCAAGCGCTAGCAGACGCCCAGCCAGGAACCTTCGTCAATCATCTTACCCAAGAAACTGACTGCCCAGCGCTTTTAGCCGCGCCTGTAGCACTTTATGTCATCAAGTCAGGTGTCTCTAACTTCTGTCATAGCTTTGATAACGCTAGGGTGTAGCAGCACTCTCAAAGTGAAAGTAAAATGAGATTGAGACGTTGCTTAGAATGTGGCTTCAGCCGACTTTAGATGACTAAGTAAGCCCAAGTCACGTGACACCTCTTTTCCAAGCGCAGGATTGTCAGGATCGGTTTGAAGCGCCTTTTGTAAGTAGGTATGCGCTTTTTGGAATTGCCCCTGACTAATTAACTGTCGTCCCCACCGCTGATACACAATGGCTCGCCACTGGTTGACTTCTTTGTCTAGGGAGATACGCTGGGCTAAGCCTTCAACTAGGGCGATCGCACGCGGGAACTTTTGCTGAGCCAATAGTGTTCTTAGTTGCGTGTACGCCTCTTGCTTCAAGACGGCATCTTCGGGTGACACAGACTCAGCTGTGGTAAAGACCTGATTTGATGCGATCGCTGGTGACGAAGACGGTTGGGCAATAGGCCGAGCGATAGGTTCAGAAGGCCTCTCAGGCGACGACTCTACAGCAGGTTCTGTCTGTTGCGATTGACCAGACGCCTCGACACTTTCCCCTTTGTAAAATTTTCCTAAACCCAGCTTCTCTAACTTCAGCTTCAGTGCCTGCAGCCTTAGTCGTTCCGAAACGTTCGTTCCTGACATGTGCGATGCCTTTGCCCGCGTGCTGCGCTTCGTAGCATTCACGTCTACTTCGTCTATAGCACCGGAACCTCTGTCGTTTAAAACAGCAGCCGAGCTGGTATGGCAATCTATCTGAAGCGCTTCGCATAGAGCAGTGTAAGCTGCATTGATCTTGATAAACTGGTCAATTGCGGCTTCATCCGAGTTGATATCAGGGTGATATTTTCGCACTAGCTGCCGATAGGCTTTCTTGACCTCTGCGAACGAGGCGCTGCGACGAAGTCCTAAAACACGATAGTGGTGGGCCAGTTTCATATCAAAATCGGTCAGCCAGCTGAAGACTAAGCAAGGCCAAAAAAAGCCTGACGTATGACTGCGCCAAGATTATAAGAGATTTCTCACATATGTACAGATTCTAGTACCACAAATATGACGAACTCTATCGCCTTGGCTCTGTCACAGCCCAGCCATACAGCAGCCTAGTCCTACAGTCAAAACGTCATTTGCTGTATAACGCTAACTTACGCAGCAGGTAGTCGCTCTTCAATCACCCGATCAATCAAACCGTACTCTTTGGCCTCTGCCGCGGACATAAAATAGTCGCGATCGCTATCTTTGGCAATCTCTTCAACCGACTTACCAGAATGTAGTGCCATCAGCTCATTGAGATCTTGGCGCACCTTCACAATGCGCACTGCCTCAATTTCAATATCAGTTGCTTGGGAGCGACCCACCCCGCCCGAAGGCTGGTGAATCATAATGCGCGAATGCGGCAGCGCCAGTCGTTTACCTTTACTACCCGCATTAAGCAAGAAGGCGCCCATACTAGCTGCTAGGCCCATACAGATAGTGACCACATCTGACTTGATGTACTGCATCGTGTCGTAAATCGCCATACCAGCTGTCACTGACCCACCGGGTGAGTTGATATACAGATAAATAGGCTTGGTAGGATCTTCTGAATCGAGATAGAGCATATAAGAGACGATGGCATTAGCAATACCGTCATTAACTTCGTCACTCAAAAAGATAATGCGCTCTAGAAACAGACGGTTGTAGATACCAATCCAGTCTTCGGCAGGACTGCCGGGAATGCGGTAGGGGACGCTGGGAATTCCAATGGGCATGACTTTGTTTTAGGTAAGAATAGAACGATAGAGAATGGAAAAGCCGGTTGAGCGCTGCTGAATTCCAACGGTGCTCAATTAGTTAATATCTGCTAAGCCGCTTGCAGCACAGGATTCTCGATAACACGGTCAATTAAGCCGTACTCTTTAGCTTCGACTGGCGACAGATAGAACATACGCTCCATGTCCTTGGCAACATCATCAGCCGAGCGGCCAGTGTTATCTGCCAATATGCGCTGAATTAACTTACGTTTAGCCAATACTTCTTCGGCCTCAATAGAAATATCAGTCGCTTGGCCTTTGGTATAGGTAGGTGGGTGGGTGAGCGCAAGACTGGTATGAGGGAGGGCAGCTCGCTTACCCTTTGCACCGGATGACAGTAGCAGCGCCGCCATGCCGTAAGCTGTTCCCATACAGATAGTGATCACTTCCGATTTGATGTGGGCGATTGTGTCGTAAACCGCCAACCCTGCACGAATAGACATCATGCCAACACTGGCGTCAGCCATTCCGGCCATGACAGGATCGCCAACTGAATTGATGTATAGATAGATAGGCTTGCTCTGATCGTCTGAGTCTAGGTAGAGCAAGGTAGCAACAATGGCATTAGCAACATCGTAAGTCAAAGGCTGGTTAAGAAAAAGAATCCGCTCTTGACTCATTCTTTGCCCTAGGCTTATCCAAGCTGCGCCGCCACCTACAGGTAAGCGGTAAGGCACAAATATTCTTTCATCTGACATGGGCACTTACGCTCAACTTGAAATAATCGCTAGGTTGAGAGGTGGGGGTTTAACCAATCGGGGCCAGCCGATCAGGATTAGACCCTCACCTTTCTTTAACTTGTTTGCTGGCCGAAAAGCTCGCCGAATTAGGAAGCTGCGCCAACAGGAATAGGAGCTGGCAGCTCTTTGGTACTGCTTAGAATGCGGTCGATCAGACCATACTCTTTTGCTTCTTCTGGCGTGAGATAAAACATCCGATCGGTGTCTTTGTCTAGCTTCTCTATCGTCTGTCCGGTATTGCTCGACAAAATGTCTAAAATGGCAGACTTATTGGCGAGGACTTCTTCCGCACGAATTTGGATATCGGTAGCTTGTCCTCTAGCACCCGATCGCGACTGGTTGAGTACGATAGTGGCGTGTGGCAAACTAGCCCGTGAGCCCTTCGTTCCAGCTGAAAGAATCATGGCGGCTGTACCCATTGCCTGACCAAGACAAATAGTGTGAACAGGCGGCTTGATGTACTTAAGCGTGTCGCAGATAGCAAAGGCTTCGGTCTCAAAGCCAATGGATTCGCCGCCGTACCAAGATGTACCAGTAGAGTTGATGTAGAAAAAGATAGGCTTTTCTGGATCATCAAACTCTAAGTACAGAAGCTGAGCGATGATCAGCTTGGTGACATCCATGCCTAGCTGATTTTTGGCGTCGCCAGAAACGAGAGGTCCACCCAAATAAACGATACGCTCTTTGAGCATAAGGGAGGGTAGATCCGGTGGAGGTTTCCGATAGGCCGCGCTGCCGCCGGAATACTGAGTTTGTACGGCCTTGATAGGAGAACTCATAGGGACTTGCACTTACGGTGACTGAAAGGTATTTAGCAGTTACTGCGCTAAATTTATCTGTTTTCCATAGTAGCTCGCTGGTGAACGGCCTGCGAGCTACCGAGCGGGTGGTTTGTGGCGGATAACCCTACCTTTGAGGGCCTTACGAGGGTCTTAACTTTCTGAAGATAAGGCCTCAAAACATAGCTGAGTAAATAAGTATCGGTGGGCTGATGTTGGTGGCTTAGCGTCAGTAAGCTAGTGCCAGTGAGCTAATGTCAGTGAGCTGACACCAATGAAACAAATAAGATTATGAGGAAAATCGCTGATGCTGCATATTGACCGCGTCTAACTGAGCATTTGGACTGAGCATTTGGTCTAAGCTTTACGGACCTTGTCTCGTAAGTCTCATCTTTGAGAGCATATGGAATGAGTCGGTAGAGGCATGATGTCTTCTAGACTGTTCGATAATCTACCCATAGGAAATATAGGTCGTACCATGAAAGTTGGTTTGCAATGGGCGCTGAGTGATGCCCACCTCCCTACGAATCAGTCCAGCGCTCAGCGTCAGCTGTCGGTTTCAGTCTCAGCTGATGGGCAGGGGGCAAGAGCGCCGCTCAATCTCTGCTTTGTACTAGATCGCAGTGGTTCGATGATGGGAACGCCGCTTAAGACGGTGAAGCAGGCAGCGCATCGGATTATCGATCGGCTGACAGAGCGCGATCGCATTTCTATCGTCGCTTTCGATCACAATGCAAAAGTCCTGGTACAAAATCAGCTAGCAGGCGATCTAGAGGAGATTAAGAGGCGGATCGACAGCTTGAGAGCTGGCGGTGGCACTTCGATTGATGACGGGCTTAAGGCAGGTATTGAGCAGCTGGCTATGGGTAAAGAGGACCACGTTTCTCAGCTGCTGCTGCTAACTGATGGGGAAAACGAGCATGGCAACAATACGCGCGCGCTGAAGCTGGCAAATGTTGCTATGGGCTACAACCTGACGGTGAACACGCTCGGCTTCGGGGATCATTGGAATCAAGACGTGCTAGAGCAGATTGCCGATGAGGGCGGCGGCTCGCTGAGCTATATCGAACATGCTGAGGAAGCGATCGCAATCTTTGGCCGTCTGTTTACCCGAATGCAATCGGTCAATCTAACGAATGCATTTTTGAATGTAGAGCTGCTAGATGGCACTCGCCTAGCCGAGCTCAAGCCGGTTGCCCAGGTCGCTCCTGAGACCGTAGAGCTAACGGCTGTGCAGGAGAGCAATCAGGCAATGATCCGGCTCGGTGACTTGATGACAGATCAAGCACGCGTCGTTTTGCTGAACCTATATATTCCTCAGCTTGCTGCAGGGATGAAGTCAATAGCTCGCATTCGAGTGACTTACGACGACCCGGCGCTAGGGCTCACTGGGCAAAGTACCGAAACACTGCCGGTTGAAGTCTTGGCTCAAGATGAGTACACGGCGAGTAGCGATCCGACGGTGCAGAAGCATATTCTAGCGCTAGCGAAGTACCGACAGACGCAGATTGCCGAAGACAAGCTGAAGTCAGGCGATCGCCAAGGTGCGGTCACGATGCTTCAGTCAGCGGCTGACACGGCCATTCAAATGGGTGATAAGAACGCAGCAACGGTACTACAGCGGAATGCAACCCAGCTGCAATCGGGCAAGGATTTATCGGAGCGCGATCGCAAAAGGACTCGCATTGTTTCTAAAACGCAGCTTCAGTAATCGGCGAACCGGAACGCTAGGACCTATGCTGTCTGTATATATTCAAGATCCTGACGGCAATCTCATTGAGATTGCTAACGCGCCGTATGCAGAACTTTCCGGCCAAGAAAACGCCTATGCAAATTCTGACTGAGCCTTTTACCGTTCACAAGCGCGTCCCGCTAACGATCAGTCGCGGCACGTCTTCGGGTTCTACCAACTTATGGGTGCAGCTCCAAGCTGACGGGATTGAGGGTTGGGGGGAGGCTACTGCGTTTTCTACAGGAAACCAGAGACAGACCATCGAAAGGATCACCGACGATTTGAGGCGGGTGGTGCCTGTACTGTCGACGATGCATCCGCTCCAGCGTCAGGCAATTGAATCAAAGCTGCTAGAGCTATCTGTGTGTTCGGCGGCGCGAGCCGCGATCGATGTGGCGCTACACGACTGGCTAGGTAAGCGAACAGAGCTACCGCTGTGGCAGCTATGGGGACTGGATCTTGCCCATATTGGTCCGACAGCCGTAACGGTCGGCATTAGCTCGCCTCAGGATGCCGTTGGGCGACTGCAGCGGTGGTGCGCACAGCAGGAGGTTGCCGCTGTCAAGGTCAAGCTTGGAAGTCCGGCGGGCATCGCTGACGACCAGGCTATGTTTGAAGCGCTACTGTCGGCGGTGCCAGAAGGCGCAAAGATAAGTATTGATGCCAATGGTGGGTGGAGCCTAGAAGATGCACTAACTATGGCGCATTGGCTAGCAGCGCGGGGCGTTACTTATTTGGAACAGCCGCTGTCCGTTGACGACGATAAGCAGCTGCCACAGCTATTTGAACGGTCGCCTTTACCAATTTTTGTTGATGAGAGCTGCTATACCAGCGCAGACATCTATCGCCTCGCGCACTGTGTTGATGGGATTAATATTAAGCTGATGAAAGCAGGTGGCCTGACCGAGGCGAGGCGCATGATTGATACGGCCAAAGCCTGTGGCTTACAGGTTATGTTTGGCTGTTACTCAGACAGTATTATTGCTAATACGGCCTTGTCACACCTGTCACCCCTCGCTCATCATCTTGATCTTGACAGTCACTTCAACCTCAAAGACGATCCGTTTCTCGGCGCGCAACTGACAGGTGGAGCTTTGACGCCAAATACTCTACCTGGACTAGGACTCTCTCGCCATGCTAACGCCTGACGATCGCATCGCTATTCTGCTACACAATGGCCTCAAGGGCGCTAAGGGCAAAACAGGAACAGCCCTGCTGCGCTACAGCCAAAACGAAATTGTGGCGGTGATTGATGAAACGGCGGTTGGTGAGTCGGTCTATGCATTGACAGGGATTGATCGAGAGGTGCCGGTGGTGCGGTCTGTGGAGGAGGCGATCGCACTAAATCCGACCGTCCTAGCGATTGGGCTAGCGCCCTCTGGCGGCAGATTGCCCGATCCTTGGTATGCCGAAGTCACGCGAGCGGTCAAAGCTGGGCTCTCGGTGATGAATGGACTGCATACCCAAATGAATCAGGACCCAGAAATTCGCAACCAGATTCAGCCGGGTAAGTGGGTTTGGGATATCAGGCAAGAACCTGCAGGACTAGTGGTAGGCGGCGGCAGAGCCAAACATCTAGCGTGCGATCGCGTCCTTTGCGTGGGCACTGATATGTCTGTAGGCAAAATGTCTGTGGGCATTGAGCTGAACAAAGCTGCTAAGGCCAAGGGACTACGCTCCAAGCTGATTGCCACCGGGCAAACGGGCCTGATGCTAGGAGAAGACGGCATTGCGCTTGACGCCATCCGAGTAGACTATGCCTCAGGTGCGGTAGAGCAGGCCGTTCTACGCTGCGGCGACGACCACGACATTTTGTTTGTAGAAGGTCAAGGATCTCTTTTGAACCCAGGGTCTACGGCCACCTTACCTCTACTGAGAGGTACTCAGCCTACCCACCTTATTTTGGTTCACAGGGCTGATCTTACGCACCTACAGCATTTTTCAGACTTTGAAATACCACCGCTCTCTGAGGTAGTTTCTCTGTACGAGGCAGTCGTGCGAGCAGGTGGAACCTTTGCAGATGCGCTGGTGACAGGAATTGCGCTGAACACGTTTGGACAGGACGAAGCAACAGCTAGAGATGCGATCGCCAAAGCCTCTCAAGAAACGGGTCTTCCCTGCACCGACGTTGTCCGCTTCGGGACAGAACCTCTGCTCGATTCGATTCTCTTATCTAAACGCTAGAGATCAATCTGGTAGATGACAGCGGCTGTTTTTAGCCATCAAAGAAGATATAGCCTCTCCGCCGCGTAGCCTGTGAGAATCTATCTCTCGAATGGTGCGCTGTGCGGTCTATATCCTTTTCAATAGTTATCACTTCACGACTGATGAGGCTTTTTATGGCTGGCATGAATCAGCTCAAAACCTTGGCGCTGCTAGCGCTGCTCGGCGGATTGATTATCTTAGCGGGATACTTGCTGGTTGGGGATGAGCAAGGTCTCTACTACGGCCTAGGCTTTGCGGCTGTGGGTAGCTTTGGCTCTTGGTACTATTCTGACCAAGCAGCGCTTTCTGCTTTCAAAGCTCAATCAACCCCGCGAGAGGAGGCACCTGATCTCTATGAGCGGATTGAAAAGCTGAGCGATCGCGCTGAACTTCCCCATCCCAAGCTCTACGTTGTACCGTCGAAGGCACTCAACGCTTTTGCGACAGGGCGTGACCCAAAGCATGCTGCGATCGCACTGACCCAAGGCATTATTGATCTGCTTCCGCCTGACGAACTCGATGCGGTGATCGCTCACGAGCTGACTCACGTACGCAACCGAGACACGCTCACCCAGGCGGTCGCTGGAACGCTAGCAGGTTCGCTGACTTATCTAGGGCGTATCCTCACCATCGGCGCACTGTACTTTCCAGTGGCGCGGATTGGGCGGCGAGGCAATAACCCCCTAGCGATTCTGTTCCTACTCATCATTGGTCCTTTCAGCGCTGGGCTGCTGCGTATGGCCCTTTCAAGAACCCGAGAGTATGCAGCCGACGCCGGGGCGGCTGAAATCACAGGAAATCCACTAGCTTTAGTGCGTGCCCTAGAAAAATTGGAGGCAATGGGACAGGAGAATCCAATTCACGGCAATCCTGCCTTTGCGCCGCTATTCATTGTGAATCCACTGTCAAAAGAAGGGCTGATGAGGCTGTTTTTAACTCATCCGCCGACCGAAGACCGCATTGAGCGTCTGAAATCGATGGTCAAAGATTCTGAGCTTTCTGAAGAGACCACTCAAGAATTGAGTCCAGCGACTTAATGTTTGAGCGCACAGCTTTTTTGTGATCGAAGCTACAGGCGCTGATTCAGTTTGCCTATATTCTTTTTATCAGAACGAGCTCAATATACTGAACCTCTATACAGAAACGAAACCCCGGTCACCCCTTGGCTGGGGTTTCTTATTGACTGTTCGACTCAATCAAAATCGGGTTGCGACTACTTGAATCGGAACTGAGCCATGACGGGTAGATGATCTGAAGCCTCTCCGGCAGCGCTAAGCACTTGAGCATCTAACACCTCTATGGTCTTAGGTGTGTAAAACATATAGTCGAGCTTGTATTCGGGTCGATCTGAAGGGAAAGTTAGCGCACTATTCCACTCAGCTTCAGGCACAGCAGAAGCAAACTGTTCGGAGGCTAGCATTTCTTTGATAGAGAACTGAGTTTCTCCATAGGTTTCGCCATCCGCGGTAACGAAGGTGGGGCGATTGAGAGCGCTGTTAAAGTCGCCGATGACGATAACGGGAAACGTCTGGGCGTAGTCTTCTGCTAGCGATCGCACGAACTGAGTCTGTCGTACCCGTGTCGGTTCATCAAATGCCTCTAGGTGCACGTTAATCACGACCAGCGGCTGTCCGTCTAGGCTCACTTGCGACACCTGGGCTAGCCGCTCTAGGTAAAAAGCTTTATAGATAAATGGTTTGTCATCGACCCGCTCTAGCACGATGCGGCTATTTCTTTCGATAGGATAGCGGCTAAGCAGGGCTTGACCAGAGAGAATTCTGCCGAAGTGGGCAGCAGGAGGCCAGTAGGGAAAGGGCAGATAGTTTTTATCCCAGCTGACCGCGATCGCACTGGCTTTCATTCCTAATGATTGGGCAATTGTCTCAGCCTGATTGGTCTCGTAAGAGCGTTTTGCATCGAAGTCAACTTCCTGTAAGCCAACAACGTCTGGGGCAACGGCCTGGATGGCTGCGATCGCTCGCTGCAGATTTTGTTCAAAAAAAGACTGGTCGGGTTTATTCGCTGTGTTGTTCGTCAGCCCTGAGAGATAGCCGATGTTGTAGCTCACAATGGTATAGCTACTTTTGACCGCCGGTGCAGGGGCATCGTATTCAACGGTGTCTGCGTAAGTTTGCGGGTCAGCGGTGCGGGCGCTAGCCCAAAAGAAAAAAGCTGCGATCGCTATTGTCGGTAGCCCCACTAGCAAACCTAAAGCCTTCAAAAATATCTTCATGTGACCTACCCCAAACGTGCTGATACTACAACATATCTTGATAGGAATGCCCCACACGGGTAACCTGTGTAAACTCCGAACTTCCTCTTAGAACTTAAATGTCCGTCAAAAATGTAATCTTCTACGGCTTTTTGGCCTTCATACCTGTTTCTATTGCCGGTCACTTCCTTGGTTGGAGCGATCTGTTTATATTTGTCAGCGCGGGGCTAGCGATCATTCCACTAGCAGGCTGGATGGGCACGGCGACCGAAGAAATCGCTGTCGTACTAGGGCCCTCTTTGGGTGGGCTGATGAACGCGACTTTCGGCAATGCTACAGAGCTGATTATTGCAGTCTTTGCGCTGCGCGCAGGGCTTGTTAACGTCGTCAAATCGAGTATCACCGGCTCTATTATCAGCAATCTTTTGCTGGTCATGGGATTCTCCATGCTCCTAGGCGGCCTGAAGTACAAAGAACAGACCTTTCAACCCACCATTGCGCGGCTAAATGCATCTGCTATGAACCTAGCGGTTGTTGCTATCTTGCTACCTACCGCTGTCGACTTCACCTCCAATGGCATTGAAGAGTCTCTTTTGCAAAGGCTTTCGATTGCCGTCGCTGTTGTGCTGATGCTGGTGTACGGTCTAACGCTTTTGTTTTCGATGAAGACCCATTCCTATTTGTACGATGTTGGCATAGCAGAAGAAGACGCTACACACGCCTTAGATCTGGGCGAGACGGAAGCTATCTCAGCCGTAGAAGAGCACGAACATACGCCTAATCTCAAGCTCTGGGTTGGGGTTCTTTCAGGCGCGACCCTGGCCGTTGCTATCGAGTCAGAGTTTTTGGTCAGTACCTTAGAAGTTGCCTCTAAGCAACTAGGCTTCTCTGAGCTTTTTACTGGCGTGATCGTGCTGCCCATCATCGGCAACGCTGCCGAGCACGCAACCGCCGTAACCGTTGCGCTCAAAAATAAAATGGATCTATCGCTTAGCGTTGCCATGGGTTCTAGCCTACAGATCGCGCTTTTTGTCGGCCCGCTGCTGGTGATTATCGGAGCATTTATGGGTGAGCCGATGGATTTGGACTTCAATGACTTCGAGCTGATATCTGTGGCGGTGGCTGTTCTAGTCGCAAATTCCATCAGTGCTGATGGCAAATCTAACTGGCTAGAAGGCACTTTGCTACTGGCGACCTACACCGTGATTGGACTCTCCTTTTACTTTCATCCCGTCATTAAAAGCATCGGTTAGAAACGAAATCCTGGCTGCCTAACCATAGACTTAGCGGCATAGACTTAGCGGCATGTCGCTGCCTCTGTCGTCCACTTTGCCAAGCAAAAGGCTCAGAGGATTCCATCTGCTGAGCCTTTTGCTTGATTTTTTTGCTTACTCTATGGGCCACAAAATGGGCTGCAAACTAGCCTTTTTGGAGTCTTTCGCTGGCGGCAACGACACCGCTGCTAGGTGATTTGTGTCCTAGTTCTAAAAGGGTTGCTTCTAGCGCACTGATGGCGCATAGGATATCGCGATCGCTGACAAACCCCAAGTGCCCCATGCGAAACATTTTTCCTTTCATATGATCTTGCCCACCTGCCAAGGCGATGTCGAAGCGGTTTTTCATCACCGAACGAATCTTCTCGGCATCTACGCCATCTGGCACAACAGAAGTCACAGCAGGGCTAGCATGAGTATCTGGCGCGAACAAGGCTAGACCTAGCGCCTTCATCGCCGCCCTAGCCGCCTCTTTGTGACGCGTGTGGCGAGAAAAAACGCTTTCTAAGCCTTCTTTCTTCAACATCTCTAGGGCAACTTTCATGCCGAAATAGAGCGTAACGGGTGGGGTAAAGGGTGTGCTGCTTTTGTCTAACGACTTGTTGTACTTGCCTAAGTCCAGGTAAAACTTCGGCAGAGTAGCAGTTTCATATGCCTTCCAGGCTTTGTCGCTAGCTGTGATAAAGCCCATTCCGGGGGGCAGCATAAAGCCTTTTTGTGAGCCAGAAGCAATCACATCAATGCCCCACTCATCTACCGGGATATTGTAAGAGCCCAGGCTGGTAACAGCATCGACAATGATTAGCGCTTCGCCGTGTTCTTTAACAAGTTTGTTAATCGCCTCTAGGTCGTTGAGCACGCCCGTCGAGGTCTCACTGTGGGTGATCATCACCGCTTTGATTTTCTTTTCGCTGTCGGCTTGTAGCGCTTTGGCGAAGTCGTCAGGGTTCAGCGGAGTACCCCATTCAGCCCTAATCACCTGCACGTCTAGGCCATAGGCGGTGGCAATTTGTACCCACCGATCGCCAAACTTACCGTTGCTGCCGATGAGGATGCGATCGCCCGCGCTCAAGAAATTGATAATTGCCGCTTCTACAGTTCCAGTCCCGCTAGCGGCTAGCGTCATCACATTGTTCTTTGTCTGAAATAGCCATTTCAGATTTTCGTTGGTTTCTGCGATCAGCTGACTAAATTCGCCGCTTCGATGCCCGATAGGGTGCTTCGCCATCGCTAGAAGAACATTTTCGGGAACCGGTGTTGGTCCCGGAATCATCAGCATCAACTTGTCATCCATATGCAATCGCGTTGGTGAGAGATAGTGAGGCCCTGAAGGCGAGCCGCGTTCCCTAAAATAATACAGCCGACAGCATTACTAGCAGCGCTTGTAAACTTATATAGCCACGTACAGCTCGATTTTTTGTAGCTTACATTCCGATAGGTCACAGCTTATGGCTACCCCAACTGCGTCTTCTTTGACTGTATCTTCCTCAACCGTGTCCCCTTCGACCGCATCTTCCGATATGTCTGAAATTTTCTCTCAGCGCGGGGCTGCGATCGCAACAGTCCAGTCCGCCTCCGTTCAGCACATCTCCGCAATACCTATCACCGCCGCCGCTTTTCGTCCGTTTGGCCAGCTTATCTTGCCTCAGCCTGACAGTGTTGCCTTCAACCCGCAAGATGCTCAGCTACAGCTATCAGGTGGTGTCCCGCGTTTCTATATCATGGCTTTGCACCGCCGGGGCCGGTGTTTTCACACCATTACTCGTCACAGCGGCTGTACTCAGTGTCTAGGATCGCTCGACGGGAAGACCTGGTTTTTAGGTGTTGCGCCGCCTAGCTTGGCCTCACAGCCTTCGCTAGAGGAGATCACAGTATTTGAGATTCCGGGCAATTGTTTTATCAAATTAGAGGTAGGCACCTGGCACGCAGGGCCCTATTTTGACGCTGATACCGTCAACTTTTACAACCTAGAACTTAGCGACACTAACGTCGTTGACCATACCACCTGTGACCTTTTAGAGACCTACGGCGTAGAGTTTGAGATTGTGTGATTTGATAGGTGCTAGACACAACAGAGACTGTAAGGACGCTATGGCAAAATTTGTGATGTGGGGCAGCTACTGCGAAAATGCATTGGAAAAACGGACGCCCTACCGTGAAGACCACTTAGCAGGTCTAACCGATCAAAAGGCAAAGGGAATTCTTACAGCGCTCGGCCCGACGACTGATAATACGAAGGTGTTTGGTACATACGAGGCAAGTAGTGAAGACGCGGTAAGACAGCTAATAGAAGCGGATCCCTACTGGAAAAACGGTATCTGGACTGAATATGCTATTTACGAATGGAATCAAGTGTTTTGAGCAATTCTAATAACGAAACACCGGCTTTGATTGCGGCACTTGTAGTGGTCGTAGCTTTGGTCGGCAGTGCGGGCTGGTGGTTGAAAAGCAGTGGACTTTTGGCAGGAAATGGTGGAGGAACTCCCACGGAAGTCGCAGGCTCGGAGCCAGATTCAGTACCGGATTCAGCGTCAGATCTGGTCGCACCAAACTCAGCAGCAGACTCAGCGCCTATCTCTACGCCAGCGCCTAATACAAATACTATCCAATCGTTTAATGAGGTGCCTAACGTACCTGAAGGATCTTTTACCTATGGGGGAAGTACATCCTGGGCACCTCTGCGGGGTGCAATAGATCCGCTCATTCAAAGGGCTGCGCCTAGCTTTCAACTGAACTACAAAGATGCGAACAGCTCTAGTGCGGGCATTCAGATGTTGATAGATGGAGAGCTGGATTTTGCCCAGTCGTCGCGGCCTTTGAATTCGGCTGAGAAGCGGCGATCGCAGCAGGCAGGTATCACGCTAGAAGAGATCCCGGTGGCGGTAGAAGCCGTTGCGATCGCCACTAATACAGACCTCAGCATCCCTGGCCTTACCCTTTCTCAACTCAAAGATATCTACACGGGCGAAGTCACTAACTGGAATCAAGTTGGCGGCCCAAATCTGACCATAGAACCCGCCTCTCGCAGCGAGGATGGTGGCACCGTACAGTTCTTTGAAGAAGACGTTTTGGCAGGCGAAGACTTTGCCGATAACACCACCATTTTGACCAACACCACTGAAGCCCTCCGTTTTGTTAGCAGCACGCCGGGCGCTATCTACTTCGCCTCTGCCCCCGAAGTTGTGGGACAGTGCACCATCGCTCCGGTCGCGGTGGGCACATCGGCTAGAGAGCTTGTTACCCCTTATCGTCTGCCTTACGTCGAGCCGACAGATTGCCCCGCTCGCCGCAACCAGCTAAACCTGAATGCCTTTCAATCACAAAGCTATCCACTGCTGCGACCGCTATATGTCATTATTCGTAGAGACGGCTCGACCGCTGAGCAAGCAGGCCGTGCCTACGCGGACATGCTCAAAACGAACGAAGGGAAAGAGCTGCTGCCGCAAGTTGGCTTTGTTCCTCTGCCTTAAATAGGTCTGGCGTAATCAGGCCTAGCCGTAATTAGACTCAGCCGCTAAGCAGAGCTTCAACAAATTCATAGCTGGAGAAAGGGCGCAAGTCTTCAATGCCTTCACCCGCACCGATAAAGCGAATAGGTAGTCCTAGCTGCTCTACGACTGCAAGGGCAACGCCGCCGCGAGCAGTGCCATCTAGCTTGGTGAGGACAACACCGCTGAGCTGGGCAGCTTCAGCAAAGACTTGGGCCTGACGCAAGCCGTTTTGCCCAAGTGTGGCATCGAGAACAAGAAGAGATTCGACATTAGCATCAGGAGCTTTTTTGTCGATGATTTTGCGCACTTTGGACAGTTCGTCCATTAGGTTCTTCTTATTTTGCAGGCGACCGGCGGTGTCGATAAGCAGTAGCTCTATGTCGCGCGAGGTAGCAGCGCTGATGGCATCAAAGACAACGGCAGCAGGATCAGTGTTTTGGCCGGGGTTAGCGATGACTTCTACACCGCTGCGATCGCCCCATATTTTCACTTGCTCTACCGCTGCCGCACGGAAGGTATCCGCCGCGCCAATAAGGCACTTAAAGTCTGACTTGGTGGCAATGTGAGCAAGTTTCCCAATAGTTGTCGTTTTGCCTGCGCCGTTTACCCCAGTCATTAGCCAGATGCTGAGCCTACCTTTTTCTGGGGTAAAGGTGAGGTTGTGAGTCCCTTGCAAGGGCATTTCTAACATGTCGCGCAGCAGCGTCTTTAGATAGCTGATGGCCTGTTCAGGGGGTAGGGTTTCTTCGCGGAGCTTAGCCTGTAAGGCAGAGATAACTTTGTCAGTAGCCGCTACTCCTACATCGGCCTGCAAGAGCAGCGATTCAATTTCCTCAACAGCGTCGTCGTTGAGCGGGCCCTGACCAACGATGGATTTGAGCTGGTTGACTAAACTGCGCCGGGTTTTATCGAGGCCTTGACGCAGTTTGTTTAACCAGGTAATTTCTTCTAAGGAAATTTGGTCAGGACGGCGACCTTGGGAAGCAAGGACTTCTGCCGACCAAAGAAATGCCTCGTCTAGATCAATGTCTAACGGAACCAGGTCAGGCTCAGATGGCGCTGGTTCTTGCACCAGTTCGGGCTCTAGAATCGCTTCGGCTTCTAGCCGCTGTAGGCGCGCTTCTCGTTCTGCTTTGGCCTGCTCTGCCTTGGCCCAGAAAGCCTGCGCAGCCCCAGGAAGAGGACTTGCTTCGGCTTTCGTGCTGTCAGTGTTTGAGTCCTCTGAGGCTGAAGCATCGGTACCTGAATCTTCTGTGTCCGAATCTTCTGTGTCTGAATCCTCTGTGTCTGAATCCTTCAGTCCTGAAGCGTCGGGGACTATGTCGGCTTCTGCTAGCTCCGAGTCTGCCTCAATACTTTCAGCCCCTTGCTGACCGCTTTCGGCCTGACGTGCCTGAATGTTTTGGTAGGCCGCTTTGGCCCAGTTGAGGTAATCTTCAGAGCTAGCAGGAGCAGCGGCTTCAGCCGTTTCTTTTTCACTTTCAACGCTAGTGTCGGTGTCTTTTGCCTCTTCTTTTGGCTCTTCGTAGCTGCGCTCGAACCAGTTGAAAGCTGCCATTACCTTAAACTCACTACTCTTGAACTGTTCTGGGACTGTCAGTTGTCTTGAACGCTCGCCTTGAGCGGTCGTCTTGAACGCTTGATTTAGATGTCTATGCCTACCGCCAATCGAGTCAGACTATTCTGATGCCTCTAGCTTATCAGTCGTCCGGCGAAGAACCCCATTGATAAAGCGATAGCCTTCTTCGTCGCTGTAGCGTTTGGCCATTTCTACCGCTTCATCGATGGCAACTTTTTTGGGCACGCTGAGATGAATAATTTCGATCATAGCTAGGCGCAAGATATCGCGGTCAACTCTAGCAAGACGGCGGATAGTCCATCTTTCCATAGCATCGTTTAGCTGAATGTCGATGTTCTGCCAATGACGAATCCAGTTGAACAGCAGGTCGTAGGCGTAGCTGCGAATGTCTTCGTTACTGATGAGGTTTGTTAGATGCTGCGGGACGAGAGCTTTTTTGATGCCGACAAGGGCCATCTTGACGATACTAATGGCCTCTTTTATTTGCGATCGCACCCGCTCAATATCAACAATCTTTTGCTCACTTTCAGCCATCAGCTTGTCCGCCGATTCTAGACTGGTCGCCGCGTCTTTAAGCGACTGCTTTGCCGACATCATACCTTTTCTGTCTTCTTGCTGCACAAACATCAGCAGCTCTAGCGTGTCACCTACTCGGTTGATTGCAGCTTCTACTAATGGAATTGCCGGCTCGATGCGATCGCGAACCTCATCTAATGCGACCGTGCGGGTTTCGCTTTCTAATATCAGCCTGCCACCGCGCTGCATCTCACCTTCAGCGGTTTCGATTGACTCTTGAGCATCAGCGCTTAGCGTCGTCAGAGCTTTTAGAAGTAGCGCATTCAACGCCTCGCTAGAAGAAGCTTTGCTTGAAGAGCGGGTGACAACCGCTTGGGCAAGAGCAGAATGATGACGAGTTCGTTGATCTCGGCTGTCAGTGCTACGGCTGGCTCTAGTTTTATTCGAGTCGTGATCGCTTAGCTGACTAACTCCCAAAAGGGCTAATTCACGAGCAATAGAGCGCGCCTTCATGCAATACCATCAAGCTTGGGTTCAGCTATTTTATCAGCCTTTTTGAGGTTATGCGGCGGCTGAATTGGGAGGGTGGCAGAGGCTGCTGACTCTTCAGGTAGCGAATCGGTTAATGGGTCAGGCAGTGAGTTTCTGATGCGATGCGCGGGAATTTCCGAGGCTAAGTTGGGGCCGACGATACCACCAGAGAGCAATACTTTGAAGGCATCTTCAACAGAGATAGATAAGCTAAGAATGTCGTCTTCAGAGACAACAGAATACCAGCCGCTAGTAGGGTTTGGCGTCGTCGGAATAAAGACACTCAGCATCTTGTTTTGGTTGCCAGCGATCGCAGAGCCAGTGACAAATGCGATCGCCCACAGCCCCCGACGCGGGTATTCGATTAGCACCACCCGGCGAAAGCGACTTTTGGAATCTTGGAAAACGGTTTGCAGTAGCTGTTGAATAGTCTTATAGACCGATCCTGCTAGGGGAATCGACTGCACAATTCGCTCACCAAAATCTAGCAGCCACCGCCCCGCAATGTTTCGAGCCATCAAGCCGATTAGCAAAAGTGCGAGCAGAGGCACAGCAAAACCAATGCCGATGTTGATTAGGGCGACGAGAAATGGATTGAGGCCGGTAAAAGGATTGAGCTGCTTAGGAAAGCGGGTGATAAATCGAATTACCCAGCTAGCTACGTTCAGCGTCAGCCAAATGGTAGTTGCCAATGGGATCACCACCACTAAACCAGCAATTAGGTCATTTTTAATGTCTTGTCTGAATTTTTGAAACACAGGGTACCTAATTGACCAGTGCACACACTGGTTAGCATGTGTCTATTCTAAACAATTCTTTGCTTTTGCTCTCTGTCTCTACGTTGATCCGTCGTCCCCACAAAGATTGAACTTTAACTATATCAAAACCAGCTTATTTATAGATGTGTTCTAAGGTGCTCGACGGTGCCAGTCGGTGCAGTGATCCCCATAAAACAGGTCAGATGGTTATAGCCAGACGGCTAGAGCTAGACAGCCGGAGCTAGACGGCTAGAGCCCTAGAATATACCGAGCTAAGTTTAGATAGAGCAGCACACCAAGAACATCCACAACCGTAGTAATGAAAGGCGCTGACATCAGCGCGGGATCGAGCTTAAGTGATTGAAACAGAAACGGTAGCACCGCGCCAGCGCTAGACGCTAGCACCGAAATACCAAATAGAGAAATGCCAATAGTGATAGCCACGGGCAGAGCAGATTCGGTTCCACCCTGCAAGAAATAGGCCCAGACAGTCACCACAATGCCCAGCATGAGACCGAGAAAAGCACCTGCGATCGCTTCGCGCCGAATCACCTGTATAGCGTTCTTGAGCTGTATCTCGTCTGTGTTCAGGCCACGAATGACAACAGTAGAGGACTGCGCGCCCACGTTACCACCTGTGCCGATCAGCAGCGGAATAAAGGAGGCAAGTACAACCACCTTCTCAAAAATGTCTTCTTGAGAGCGAATAACAGCTGTGGTTACCGTGTTGGTTAGCAGCAATACCGACAGCCACACTACCCGCTTACGCGCCACGTCTAGCAAATTACTCTGGAAGTAGTTATCACCGCCCGACTGTAGACCACCTAGCGCATAGATATCTTCGGTCGCCTCTTCTTCTAAGATGTCGATCACGTCATCGACGGTAATGATGCCAACTAGACGATCTTCTGTATCAACTACCGGTACCGCCAAAAAGTCATAGCGCTGGATCATTCGAGCAATGTCCTCTTGATCGTCGCCGGTATGAGCCGAGACGACTTCTCGTGTCATGACCTCACCGATAGTTTGATCGGGGCGGCTGATGACTAGCTGACGCAGCGACAAAATGCCAGTGAGCTGACGGGCATAGTTGGTGACAAATAGGTAGTAGACCGTCTCACTCAGATCGGCCTGAGCGCGGATATGATTGAGGGTTCTTTCTACAGTCCAGTTCTCTTTAAGCGCCACGTACTCTGGCGTCATGATGCGGCCGGCGGTCTGAGCTTCGTAGCCTAGCAGCAAAGCAGTTGCCTGACGCTCTTGCAAGCTGAGCTGCTCTAGCAGGCGACGGACTATCTTGGCAGGCAGTTCGTCAAACAGGCGAGCGCGGTCGTCGGGCGACATTTTATCGACGATGTCGATTAGGTCTTGACGCTTAAAATCTTCGATTAGGGCTTGCTGTACGGTCGAGTCTAGATTTTCGTAGACTTCAATCGCTTCGTTTTTAGAAAGCAAGCGAAAGGCAATGCCCTGCATGGTCTCTGGCAGACCTTCAATCGCTTCGGCAATATCGGCGGGCTGAACCGGAACCAGTAGCGCTTTGGCACCGCGAAAGTTTTCTTGTTCGAGTAAGGCCTGGAGCTGCGATCGCACCAGCTCTCTTAGCTCCCAACGAGAAACGCTCTGAGATTTAGCCGTTGGTTCGCTATTCGTCAAAATCACCCGTCCCCTTAGCGAAGCTTTCAGTCTGCTGGTGCAGCACTTCAGTTGACCGCAGCCATCTCGCAGCTATCTTATCTTGCTTTGGAAAAGGGTTGGCTTGCAGTCTGCCAGACTGCCACTAGCGCCCAATGTGGTCGCAGGGCTTTGCTTCTTGTCACTAATAAGCCGGTATCAACCAGCCAGTATTAGCCGGCCAATATCAGCTAGCGACTAGACCGCGGTGCCGCAACAGCGCCTGACTGCTTGGCTTGCGGCCTCTGAATGCCTTGAAAACAGCCATAGGATGCTGGCTGCCTCCCAGAGCGAGCACGGTCTCTCGAAAGCGCCTGCCAATGCTACTAATTTGCTTGTCATCTTCTAGGCCGGCTTCTTCAAAGGCCGAAAAGGCGTCTGCACTAAGAACTTCTGCCCAGAAGTAGCTGTAATAGCCAGCGGCGTAGCCACCCGAAAAGATATGACCAAAGCTACATAAGAAAGCGTTTTCTGGAAGGGGGGCCATGACGGTTGTTTTCTCAGCAATGCGATCACGAACCTGCCACACACTCTCCTCGCCGCCAGGCTGATAGTTGGCGTGCAGCGCAATATCCGTCCAGCCAAAATTCACCTGTCGCAAAATCGCATTGCCTGTCATAAAGTGTCGAGCGGCCAGCAGCTTCTGGTAGTCGGCTTCTGGTAAAGGCTCATTGGTTTGGTAGTGCCGTGCCATCCCAAAGAGCGTGTTGCGCTCGTAGCACCAGTTCTCCATAAATTGGCTAGGCAGCTCTACCGCATCCCATTCCACATTATTGATACCGGCTGCCCCTGGATAGTCCACCATCGTCAGCATGTGCTGCAGCCCATGGCCGAATTCGTGAAACAGCGTCTCTACCTCACGGAACGTCATCAGGCTAGGCTTACCATCAATTGGCGGCGACTGATTGCAGATAAGATAGGCCACTGGCAAACGGATCTGCTCATCTTGACCGCTACCGTCTAGTTCAGCCGGTACTTTCGCCCTAACCACGCACTCATCCATCCAGGCCCCGCCCCGTTTCTCTGCAGGCCGGCTGTAGGGATCTAGATAAAAGTGCGCGATCGCCTCTTTAGTCTGGGCATCACTGACTTGAAAATAGCGGACATCTTCGTGCCATACGGGTGCCTGATTGTCGGCAGCAGCAATTGAAATGCCAAACAGCCGCTCTGCTAGACCAAACAGACCCGCTAAAACATTGGGAAGCGGGAAGTAAGGTCGCAAAGCCTCGTCATTCAAATCGAACTGCTGCTCACGCATCCGCTCAGTCCAAAAGGGCATATCCCACTGCTTCAGGGCCACACCTTCCTGTGACGACGACGGATAGCTTCGAGCGGATTGCTCCTTCGCAAAGGTTTCGAGCGCTTCGAGTTCTCTTTTCGCCGCGTCGTAACTAGCAACCCTTAGCTCTTCCATCAAGCTTTCTACAGCGGCCACTGAAGGAGCCATTTTTCTCACTAGACTCAAGTCAGCGTAGTTTTCAAAGCCCAGCAGCCTAGCCTCCTGACGACGAAGGTCCAGTATCTTTTCGATCAGCGGTGAGTTATCTAGCTCGCCAGTCGATGCCCTAGTGACGAAGGCTCGGTATAGCTGCTCGCGCAAGTCTCGTCGCCGACTGTGGCGTAAAAAGGGAATGTAGCTAGGCATATCGAGCGTAATTCGCCACGGGCCTGACTCAGCGGTCGCGGTTTTCTTTACTTCATTCTCAGCTGTATCTCTAGCAGCCTGCGCCGCTAAGCTCAACAAGCTCGGTGGCAGTCCAGCAATATCTTCAGGCTCAGTGAGTATCAAACTAAAGGCTTTGGTAGCGTCTAATACATGGTTAGAAAACTGGGTCGACAGCTCTGCCAAAGACTGCTGAATGTGGTTGAACTTTTCCTTTTGCTCACCTGTGAGCGCCACGCCAGAAAGCTCGGCGTCACGCAGGGCCGCTTCGACAATGCGCTGTTGCGCTGGCACTAGCTGTGACCAGTGAGTCCCCTCTTTGATCTGCTTCAGTGCTGCGTAAAGCGTCTGACTTTGGCCGATTCGGTTAGAGAATTGAACAAGTGCTGGCTGAATGCTTTCGTGAGCCGCGCGTAGCTCAGGGCTATTCTTGACGCCCATCAGGTGGCCAATAATTCCCCAGCTCCAGCCTAGTCGTTCGGTGATAGTGGTAAGCGGATCGATCAAGTCTGACCAGGTTATCGCTGACTGCGGATCCTCTAACTTCTTGCTGAGCTGATTCTCAAGCGTACTCAGGTCCTCACCCAGTATCTGCAGTAGCTGTTCGATACCTGGAACGACATGCTCTGGACGGATTTGACCAAAAGGCGGCAAACCTTTTCCAATTAAGAGCGGATTGGTGGCTGCCTGAGCAGAGACCTGGACAGAAGATTGGTCAGAGGTTGAAGCAGAAGAAGACTCAGTAGTAGAAAACGCAGCAGAAGAAGACGCAGCACTCATGTCAATTCATAGCAGTAGGTGGATGGCACGATGGAAATGAACTCGCACAAGAGAACGCGTAAGCTAGGTGCAAACTCACAGCCACAAACTCATAGTCGTTATGAGTTTACGTCCATCATAGACCTAAACTTCAGGCTCTGTATAGCCCTGAATATTTTCAGGACGAAAAGAGCGAATGATCTGGCTAGCCTGTGAGATTAGGCCATCTGACCCTTTGACCACAATCAGGTACTTGCCAGCGTTGAGACGGTTGCGATAAGAGAGCGCATCGCCACTGCCGGCACCTGCCCCTACGCCACCGCCAATAAAGAAGCTGCCCATAGCACCCGCGATCGCGCCCAAAATACCGCCAATAATCTGGTTGCCTAGCGTTCCAGCCCAGGGAAAGGTGTTCAGCCCAGTGATGGCATTGAAAGTAGCCCCGCCCACAAAGCCGAAAGGGATCACCCAAAGAGCCATTCCTTTTATCTGTTTTTCGGCCTGCTCTTTGGGGTCGATCAGTCCATACTCATCTGCCGATTTGAAGCCTCTGCCCAAGATGTCTACTTTATCCATCGTGATGCTGGCTTTTTCGAGCGCGGTATAAACCTCTTCAGCTTGGATGCGATCGCCTAACACAGCCACTAAATAACTCATTTCCTGGCACTCTCCTGTTCTTTTATCTGCTTTTCTCTGGCTTGCTTTTCTGGCCCTAGCTCCATGATTGGCTCTATAGACTGATCTTCGGGACGAACCACAGACTGATCTTTGGGACGAAATAGATGGGTGTGGGCGGGATTATAAAGCTGCGATCGCGCCTGTTTACCCGCTAGCGCTGGAGAAATAATATAGAGCGTCGTCCGTACCAAACTATCGGACTCGCTCGCCTCTGCCATTTCAGCAAGCGGCACTACCTGAATCTTCTCATCCGGCCAGCCAACGCGAAAACAAATCGCGACCGGCGTATCCGCTGGGTAGTGCACCATTAGCTGCGCCTGCGCATCCGCTACATGACGCGCACTCAAGTACAGACATAGGCTCGCCTGATGCGCCGCTAGGCCAGCAAGCTCTTCTGTCTGCGGGACTTGAGTGCGACCGCTAATCCGCGTCAGAATAATGCTTTGCACCTGAGCAGGAATAGTTAACTCCACCTGCAGCTTCGCCGCCGCCGCCTGGAAAGCACTGATCCCTGGAATCACCTCAAAAGGAACGTTCGCCTCACTAAGCCGCAGCATTTGCTCATGAATAGCACTGTAGAGACTAGGGTCACCAGAGTGAAGCCTAACCACAGACTTGCCAGCACGCACCCGTTCAACCATCAACGGCACAATACTTTCTAGCGTCATATTGGCTGTTGCAATCTTTTCAGCAGTAGGCCGAATGGCGGAGAGTATTTGAGTCGGTACCAGCGAATTGGCGTAGACCAAAACATCTGCTTTCTCTATGAGTTTTTGCGCTTTTACTGTCAACAACTCTGGATCCCCCGGCCCTGCACCCACAATGTAGACAGCAGGCAATAGCGTAGACATATCTTCTTGAGAATGGATTGAAACCGGCATAGCGTCAGGTCTTAAAAAATACTGGGTGTTACTTGGAACGCGATAAAACAGATCGAATAAAATTGTTATTTAGTGTCAATATTCATCAACTCACTATCATCACCATCTATTTTTTAAAGAGTAAATAAAGGCAACGACGAAACTCAGGATATATCGCAAAAATCCTGCATCTTGGTATGTAGATGCACCCTGATTCCAAGCCCCGAAGGTCTTTTTTGGCCCTCGGGGCTTTTCTTATGTTTGGTCATCTGTTTAATCAGTCGTTTGCTTGATACTCACCTGCTTGATACTCACCTGCTTGATCAATAGTCAGGCGTTGGTTTAACGCTTGCTACGGTGTCCGGTAGGCGCTTACCCAATCCGTAGGCCCACACTAGACCCAATAGACCGATAGCCATACCTGTCAAGCTGATAATTTGAGCAATCCGCAGTGGTCCAATCATCAGGCTATCAATCCGGAGCCCCTCAATCCACACTCTACCAGCGCTGTAGGCAATCATGTACGTCAAAAACAGCGTGCCTACTCTGAATCTGCCGGGGTGTCTTAGCCCCCAGAAGAACAGAGTCAGTAACAGAGCTAGCACGCCGATATTCCACACAGACTCATAGAGAAAAGTGGGATGGAAGTACTCAAATTCACGCAGCGAGGTCGGTCGGTTAGGCAAAGGGATATAGAGTTTCCAAGGCAGATCCGTTGGGCGGCCAAAGGCCTCTGAGTTGAAGAAGTTACCCCAGCGGCCAATTGCCTGTCCCAAGATGAGTGAAGGAGCCACCAAGTCTGCTAGCTGCCAGAAAGATAGTCGGTTGAACTTGGCAAACGCATAGGCTGCCAGCGTGCCACCAATAATGGCACCGTGAATGGCAATGCCGCCTTTCCAAATGGCAAACACATCGGCAGGTCTGTCGGCGTAGGCAGGCCACTCAAACAAAACGTAGTACAGCCGAGCACAGGGGATAGCAGCTAGCACCAGCCAGATAACGAGATCGCCAATTTTCTCGGGATCTATGCCGCGCTTTTTAGCTAAGTACTGCGATAGCGTTACACCGAGCAATACCGCTGAAGCAATCAGCAGTCCATACCATCGAACAGTGACCGGACCGATGGTGAAAATTTCTGCCCCTGGTGATTGAAATCGGCCCATCAGGGGAGGGATAAAGGTTAGAGCGTCTATGTGCAAAGAGGCCAACTGCTCAATCAAGCCGTACATGGCAACACTCACTGAAATCACTTTCCCATTGTGCCAGTGATCTTACCAAGTGCAGTGGCCAATACCGTTGACCCTATTGCCCCTAACTCTAGTTTTCGACCTCTGCCATCTCAATCACCTCACCGTCAAGGTCTTTGACCAGAAAGTTGAGGGGGCGATCGCGTCTGAGCTTGTGACGGATGCCTCGCGTCTGCACCTGCATCAGTAGATACTCCAAACAGTCATGATCAAAGCAGACGTGCCGCTGTCGGTTGCGTTTGCCTAGACTGGCACCGCCAATCACATGTAGCTGAGTGTTTTTCTTGAGCTGGTACCACAGCCCTTCGGGGGTACTATATTCACCGCCGGGCCGGCTAAGCCCAGCGCTTCCTAGCCCCGTACCAAACATCGGGTCCATACCGCTAGTCCCCAGCGTTTGCTCGTAGTTGTAGTAATAGTGCAAAGGCACATCGGCAGCCGTCAGGCTCAAGACGCCTTCGTAAAAACGACGCGCCATATCTAAATCCGACACCATCACCGTATGCACTTTAGGGGCGCTACTTAAAAAAGCCCACATCGCGCCAGCATAGGCAACGAGCAGCATCACCATAATGCCTTGCGTCGAGACCAAAGAATCGAGCGGCAGTCCTTGAAAAATGCTGCCGGCAAGCGGGATGTATGACTTGCTTACAGGCAAGGTAGCCTCGGAGAAGATGGGACTAAGTGTCATAGCGAGTCGAGATGGTGTTAGCTCTCAGTTTAACAAGTGGAATTGTTGACTTTTCGGAGACTTTCTAGGTTTTTCTGGGAAAGCTGTAGATCGTTAATTCAATAAAAGTTGTTTCAATCTTTCAATTGAGTTCTAGCCGTCGAGTTCTGGTTTAACTTTGTGCAAATTCCTATCTTTCCTGAATGTGACCACGGCTTGGTTACATCGATTATGTCTCAGAGCGACTATGCGCTTGTGGACAGTTTGCAGCGATCGCCGACAGAAGGAAAGTATTTCACAGCGCTCTTTTGCCGATACAGCTCGGTTGTGTATTCTTTGATTCGCCATTCTGCTAGATCGCCCGTTCAAGCCGACTATTTATTTGCCATCACCTGGCGACACGTCCTCAACGAGCTAAGTGGAATCGACCTAAGCGGTTTTCGTCCCAAATCGGCTGACTCTCAATCTACCAGGGCCAAATCCACCCAGACTACGTCCGCTAAGACTACATCCGCCAAGACTACGCCCACCAAGACTGCATCCATCAAAACTGTAGAAAAAGCGGCCTCAATCCCAGAATTCTCACTGCAAGGATGGCTGGTCAACCTGACGGCTGCTCACATCAATCAAATCAAAATTCCAGATGTGGAGTCTATCCACTACGTTCTACAAGACGCACCCCCACCCTTGTGGTGCTACACCGAACGCGCCTTAGAAAGCCTGTCGCCGAGATATCGACTGGTTGTCCTGATGGCCAAAACCTTCAAGTGGAGCGATACCCGTATTTCAGCCTATCTTCAGGCCGAAGATGAGCAAGTCTCTCCGCTAGAGGTGCAAGTCGAGATTCGAAAGGCCTATCGGGCATTAGAGCAGGCGATCCCTGCTGATATACGAGCAATTTATCTACAGCACCCACCGTCTGTAGCTGCCGCTCAGGGAGGCGGATCGATGACTATCGAGTTCGATGAGTCGGACCGATGCGCCAACCGATGAGCTAGTAGCGCGTTTCGATTGCCTGTGCGGCAACTTGGGTACCTTGTGGTCGTATGGTTCTGACCGTTTTTGGCCGTTTTAAACAGCGGCGCGGTTCGATTTTGAGACGGTAGGGGAAGATGATGGGTTTTCAGAGGACCGACCACCCGAACAAGTATGTTGCGTCTAGTCGACGCTACCTGTCGATGAGCGCGCTGGGCATCTTGACATCTAGTGCGACCCTTTTGAGTGTGATGGGCTTTTCGGCGATCGCAGCCCAAAGCCTAACTGAACAGCTACACACACCGCCGATAGAATCGAGACGGCAGCAGCGCGATGTAGCAGACCAATTCTTGCTTTTAGGCAAAGAACAGCTACAGATTGGTGAATATGCTGCGGCCATCACAGCCTTTCAATCAGCCGTCAATGCGTATCACTATTTGGGTGATTTTGTCGGCATGGGCGAAGCCTACGAACAGTTGGTCAAGATACATAGCGAGCTAGGTCAGTATGATGCGGCCGAACGAGTTGTCCGTCAGCAGCTAGGGATCGCTCGCAGCAATCAGAACTTTAGCGACCAAATTTTGGCGCTAAATAACTTAGGGACTATTCGCCTGCAGTCGGGTGATTTGGAAGCCGCGCACGCTGCTTTTTCAGAAGGACTGGCTGTTTCAGAAAATATTGAAAGCAACAGTGGGATCGGTCTCTCGCTAAGTAATCTGGGTCTGATTGCCGCGGCCCAAGGTCAGATTAATGATGCTCGCAAATACTATGAGGTCGCGGCTGGTTATCGAGAGCGGGCGCGAGACTATGCCGGACAGGCCAATACAGACAGCAATTTAGGCGATGTTTATCTAGCAGGCGGTCAAATTGCAGAAGCTATTGGTGCCTACCGAGTGTCGCTGTCTTTGTCGCGCGATATTGACGATCCCTACTTGCAGCTGCGAGCGATTGATGGACTGATTGCTATCTATCGCGATCGCAACGAACCCAGCGAACTTTCCAGCTATCTTAATGAGCGCATTGCCCTAACGCTACGCACAGGCGATGACTGGCAGCGCTTACTTACATTACGCACGCTAGGCAACATCTATCAGCAGCAGGGCGATTTGCAGTCTGCACACAACGCTTTCGAACTGGCCCTAGGCTTAGCGCTTTCTATGGACCGTAAGCAGATTCAAGCAGAGCTGACCAATCGCTTGCTTTGGCTATCTTCGCGTATAGAAGATTAGCTATAGTCAGTTTGGCTATAGTTATCTGGCTACAGTCACTTATTGTCATCAACCGCTGCCTCGCTTTGAGGCACTTGTGAGACGCTCATCTCGCGGCTATTTTATGGTCTCTTCTGCTGAACCGCTGCGGCCTGCTGAGCCGCTGCGCTTTGATATTGTCAGTCTCTTTCCAGACTTTTTCGCCTCACCGTTAGCATCTGGGCTCATTGGCAAAGCCCTCCAGCGTGACATCGCCTCGGTTCATCTGACGAATCCTCGAGATTTCACTACCGACAAGCATCACAAAGTCGATGACATTCCCTACGGCGGCGGCGTGGGTATGGTGATGAAGCCAGAGCCTATTTTCGCGGCTGTAGAGTCGCTACCGAAGCTACCGCGACGCGAGGTTATGCTGATGACACCTCAGGGACAAACGATGAATCAGTCTCTGTTTAAGTCTTTATCTGCAGGCTACGACCAGCTCGTAATTATCTGTGGTCACTATGAAGGGATTGACGAGCGCGTACTCAACTTGGTGACGCGAGAAGTTTCTCTAGGTGATTTTGTCTTGACCTGCGGTGAGATTCCAGCCCTAACCCTACTCAATGGAGTTGTTCGCCTTTTGCCTGGGACCGTCGGCAAGTCTGACTCATTGAAATACGAGAGCTTTGAAACAGAGCTGCTTGACTATCCGCAGTACACACGGCCTGCACAGTTTCGGCAGTGGACCGTGCCAGATGTGCTGATGTCAGGGAATCACGGTGCGATCGCTGCCTGGAGAAAGCAGCAGCAGATAGAGCGCACTCAGCACAGACGGCCCGATTTGTTCAAGCGGTGGCAGGAGGATGACAACTTATGATGACAACTTATGAGTAGAAGAGAACAAGACAACGTCCTATGAATATCCGCATTGGTAATGGCTACGATGTGCACCGTCTACAGGCGGGGCGAAAGTTGATTTTGGGCGGCGTGGATATTCCGCATACCAAAGGGCTGCTAGGACATAGTGATGCCGATGCACTCACCCACGCGATTATGGACGCAATGCTAGGGGCACTGAGCTTAGGCGATATCGGCCTTTACTTTCCCCCTAGCGATCCCAAATGGGCAGGAGCTGATAGTCAAGTTTTGCTCGCTCAGGTCAATCAGCTAATAAGCGATAACGGCTGGCAGATCAGTAATATCGACAGTGTGGTGATTGCCGAGCAGCCTAAGCTGAAGCCGCACATTCAGATGATGCGCGATCGCCTCTCGACAACGCTTCACATTCAGCCTGAGCAGGTCGGTATCAAAGCCACAACTCACGAAAAATTAGGACCTTTAGGGCGAGAAGAAGGTATCGCAGCCCATGCGGTGGTCTTGATACAAAGACAGTCAGCATAGAAGCCTTCGAAAAAAGAACCTTTATGACAGTATTTAAAACTGTCATAGGTTTTTTTTTCATCCGGACACTTCACATTACTTTTATGAAAAAGCAAGCAATGGTAAAAAGCCAGCTTGTTTTCAGAAAAAATACTGACTCAATTAATTCAGAGACATGCATAGTATCTGAATATACGTAAATATCTTTGCATTGTTTATACAATCCTTCTTAACTGTTCTTCCTTGACTGTAAAGAAGGAGCAGCTAAGGCCTAACTTTTCGTACCGGAAAAGTTTGTAATAACTAACGCAAGCTTTGCATATTTCTAGCTGGTATTTGTCGATGAATAAGCCGTGATAGAAAAGCCGTGATAGGTGATAGCAGTATCAGCTATTGATCGAGCATCAACCCTGTCAAATCACCTATCACAAAATGCCTGGCCAAAGATGCTTAGGCAGAAGATACGAAGATACATAGATAGGAAGTGCTCAGTTAGAAGATATTTAAAGAAGACGGTTAGATGCCGCCAATTATGGCTATTTAAACCAAGTCAGTAGTCTTTCGGAAGCCGGCTCTGCTACCAGCGTAGCGCCCGGCGCTTTTGTTCAGAAATAGCTGTTTGGATGTGGAGATACGGGTCCAATGGGTGTAATCGGTGAATCGTCAGTTGTACTTGTTCCGGCAGTACAGAAGTCATTCGGTGCAGTAGCACCGAAAAAATCTGATAAAGAATTTTCTGCGCTCAAAGGCTTTGGCTTTAGTCCGCCGGAGCGAATAGGGGTCCTAGGCGAATACGACTACAACGGTCTTGCCAAACGAGTAGAACACTGCTTCAAGCACTCTGTTAGTGACGATACCAGTCAGCTAAAAGTTCGTCAGCGTGGCTGCGTGGTCATTTTGACGGGCCGGGTATCATCGCGATCGCTGCTTAATCGGTTAGTAAATCTAGCCACTAGAATTGAGGGAACAGCGTTAGTTGAAATTTACAGTATTACCTTTGCTGAAGAAGAGGTCTTAGCTTCAGAAGAGTTTGTTGCCTAACAGCGACAGTCCGATGATTCGACCCAGACTTTAACCTTAGATCCCAGCCTTAGTTCCTACCCTAGCTAGCTGACTCTGCCTCCAGCATATTGGCCACAAAGTTAGTGTAGACCTCGCCTTTTATAAACTGTGGATGCGCCATCACGCGCTGATGAAAGCCGATGGTCGTTGGCAATCCTGTAATGGCACACTCACGTAGGGCTCTGCGCATTCGACAGATAGCGGTAGCTCTATCAGGGCCCCAAACAATCAGCTTGCCAATAAGCGAGTCGTAATAAGGTGGAATCTCGTAGTCAGTGTATACATGAGAATCCATTCTGACGCCTAACCCACCGGGAGCTAGGTAGCCGCTAATTCTACCTGGATTGGGTCTGAAATTATGCTCGGGATCTTCAGCATTAATCCGGCACTCTATAGAATGGCCACGTAGCTTGATCTCTTCTTGGGTAAAAGATAAGTGATCGCCTTGAGCCACCTTGATTTGCTCTGCGATTAGATCTATCCCCGTAATCATCTCAGTCACAGGATGCTCTACCTGAATCCGGGTATTCATCTCCATGAAATAAAAATCACCGTTACGATCTACCAAGAACTCTACCGTGCCTGCTCCGACATAGTTAATAGAGCGTGCCGCGCGAACAGCAGCCTCACCCATTGCCTTGCGCAGGTTATCATCAAGCGCCGCACTTGGGGCTTCTTCTAGCAACTTTTGATGACGCCGCTGAATAGAGCAGTCTCGCTCACCTAGATGAACAACATTGCCGTGACTGTCTGCCAAAATTTGAAACTCAATGTGACGCGGGTTCTCAACAAATTTTTCTAGATACACACCAGGATTGCCAAAAGATGCTTCTGCTTCCCCCTGAGCAGCTAGGAACATCTTGCCTAGCTCATTGGGTTCGCGCACTAGTCGCATTCCTCGCCCCCCACCGCCTGCAGTCGCTTTGATAATAATCGGGTAGCCAATTTCTTCAGCTAGCTTAGCGGCTTCTTCTTTGCTAGCGAGCAGCCCCTCGCTTCCTGGAACTGTCGGCACATTCACCCGCTGCATCGTCGCTTTAGCTGTGGATTTATCTCCCATTGCTAGCATCGCTTCAGCAGTCGGACCAATAAACGTAAGGTTGTGGTCTGCGCAGATTTCAGCGAAGCGGGCGTTTTCTGCTAAAAAGCCATAGCCAGGATGAATGGCAGTCGCACCTCTCGTGAGCGCGGCGGCGATGATATTTGGAATATTAAGATAGCTTTTACTGCTAGAGGCTTCACCGATGCAGACGGCCTCATCAGCTAGCTGCACATGCAAAGCACTGCGGTCAACGGTAGAATGCACAGCTACTGTAGCGATCCCCATTTCCTCACAGCTGCGAATTATTCGTAGTGCAATTTCACCGCGATTGGCAATCAAAATTTTAGAAAAACTCATCTGGCAGCCGGCAACTCTTCGCTGAGTGATTAAGAAGATGATCGTATCATGCATCCTTTGTGCCACTCACGAGGAGAGCTTTTTGGCTAATAGCGATCTCTTACGAACGATCTCTTACAGAGGAGAGAGGCTACAGAGGAGACAGGCTACAGAGGAGACAGGCCCTGTTCTTACACTAATTTCACGCGATGCTTGAAGAAAGTCGTAGCAAAGTGCACGTCAATGCCGTATTGTTATAAATCGATGCAACACATTTTTGCGGATGTGGTGGAATTGGTAGACACGCACGCTTGAGGGGCGTGTGGCTCACGCCTTGCGAGTTCGAGTCTCGCCATCCGCATATTATTTTGGAGCCTAGGTTAGATCATTGTTAGCTGATGATTTCGGTTAATAGTTTCGACTGATAATGCATTCCAGCTAGTTTGCCACTCACCGAAACGATTGGAGTAGGCTAGCGGGAAGAGGCTAAGAATCGACCGATACCGGTGGTTGGACCGGTATCGATGGTAATAGGAGCTAGTCGCTAGCAGGCTTAGGGTCAGCAGACGCGAGCGGCCGGTAGAGGGGAATGGCTGACAGATGGGTTCTGCGTAATTTCTTCGTTATGATGAAGGAATAGACGTAAACTTTTGTAAATACCTCTGTGAGTGCTTTGGCTTCAGCTTCTTCTGTCATTTCGCTTTCTCAACATGCTAGCTGGTATTCTTTAGAGCCCCTTTGGCAAGGAGATCAACGAAGCGTTCAGCGAGGTCTGCCTCACGATCAGCTTTCGCCTGCTTGGCAAATTCTAATGCTAGGAGACGGCTCGCCGACACGTCACCTACAGCTACTGACAAGAGAGCCGACCGAAGTTGACGTGATCGATATGTCACCTGTGGGTTCGAAAGGGGATGCGGCACCTGCGCAAATAGCCGAAGTACCAGGTCCTCATCTGCGGCGACAGGTCTGGCTGCGAACAGCGTCTGGTCAGCGATTAGCGTACGCTGCATCTTGGTGGGAAGCTACCCACGTTGATGAGTATTTAGAGAACAGAGATTTGCCAATCTGGGCTAGCTTAGCGAAGCTCCGCACAGAGCTGTATCGGGATATTCAAGGCATTGAGTTTGGACGCTCTGTAGCTCTAGAAAAAGCGTTTGAGCAAAAAGGCCCTTTTTGGGGACGACACTATCTGTTTTGGCATCATGGAAAGCCGCTTACGCTAATCTATGAGGTTTTCTCTCCGTATCTCATTCGATATTTAGGGCCGATGAGTTCTGAGTGTCACCAAGATGGGTCTGGTAAGATGGGTGAGCTTTAGCTCTAGGCAGGTTTATTTAGTAATTAGGTTGGAACTTAGTGCAGTCCGGGTTTTGAGATATTAGGCTGATTAGAATCTAGCCAGATCTGGGCGCGAACCGGACCGTAGTGTTCTCTGAGCGATCGCTCTACCTTTTCGCCAATGCTGCTAGCAATCGCCATATATTCAGGGTGAAGAGCGATATGCAGCTCGATCCAAACCTGTCGACCTACCATTCCCCTCGATAGGATGCGGGTGCAGCGGGTAACGCCTTCGGTTTGGCAAACAACTTGGGTGATTGCTTCAGGTGCGATCGCAGTTGGTTTCAACAGCATTGGCAGCTGTCGGTGCAGCATCTGCCATAAGCTGCTGATTGCCCAAAAAACCCAAACAGTTGCCAGCGCTGGATCTAGCCAGTGGTATCCTTGCGAAATCAGACCCAGTCCTATTAGCAATAGCCCACTCAACCAGGCGCTGTTCAAGATATGCTCAGAATTTAGTCGAAGTGCCAGACTGCTGTTGTGCTTACTTTGTTTATTTGCAAACCACGCCGCGATCGCTAGTGCTGTCGTCACCGCTGCAATCAGCAAAATCAGCGTAGCCGTTATTGAAACCGGAAAAGCGCCCTGCCTAGTTTGAAAAAACGTTCTCACTTGATCAAAAGCAATCAGCAGAATAGAGATTCCGGCAAATCCTAGAACTGCCGACAGCATCAGAGATCCAGCCGCTTCGCCTCGACCGTGACCCCAAATCTCTTTGCCCAGCGTTCGCTGCGGAGACGCTACTGCAATCAGGCTCAGCAACGTACTAAAGATGTCTATCAGCGTATGCATCGCCTCAGCTAGCAAACACAAAGAATGACTGACCCATCCAACTGTTAGTTCAACAGCAAAGACTAATAGAGCCAGCCACAATATCATTAGTAGCAAGCGATAGCTCGTTCGTCGCTGGTGTCCGCTTCCATTCATAGCCGATAGGCTAGCATGAAGGGAGCGATCGCGATGATCGGGTTTAACTAGATATCCATCACGGATTTAGCCTTTCGTAGCGGTGGCTTCCGTAGTTTTACAAGCTCTAACCTTAATAAGAATCAGCTTGACAAATTTAAAATCAGAAAGGGCACCGACGACTGGCCGTGTTTCGTCTCGGTGCCCTCACTGGTTCGCTCCTCACACTTAAACACTATAGAGGATGACCTTTTTTTTGTCACTTTGAGTGGACATTTTATGGGGTGGAGAGAAACTGGCACAGCACGTAACAGCTAGTCCTAAAGCGACTTCGGTGCGGTCTCTTGAAAATAGCTCTCTAGCAGGGTTTTCAGCGTTTTGTGTACTGCCAAAGTCAGCACAAGTCGCGACTGTTGCGCAGCGCTTTGATAAGGTTTGCCTGCCGATAGCAACCTGTCATTTTGCGGCAGACAATCTCCGTAAAAGCACTGAAAAGCCTGGCACAGAAGACTTGCCTGCTTCAATATCAAACGATACTGTTTGGCAGGATAACGATAAGGAATCCAAAACATTGCGTCGGCGGTCAGAACTAGCTCTTGAAGCAAATCGCGAGCTGGTCTAGTATCGATCGCCAAGGTATCGGCCGTCACAATAGGCGCAGATGAGCCATCATTGCGATAGTTGCCCTCAGCTAAAGCATCAAAGAGTAAAGAATCGAAGAGCAAGGAATTAGACTGGGCATGTTTTAAATACGAACTGCAGCGGGAAAACGTGTGCTGTAGCAGCCACAAGCGCTCTTCTACAACTGTTTTATCAAGCGCTTCTAGGTTACTCTGTGCTTTGCTATACCCAGCAGAGCTATTAGAATCGTCTCTAGATTCCATCCGACTGAGCAACTGCTCAGGAAGCTCTATAGCCGTGGCTGATGCGAAATTTCTCTTAGGAATCTGTTCTATTTCTTGCCTGGGCATTTGTCCAACCATTAGAAGATGATTGAGCCAATGAAAAATTCCCTGATGAGATAGCTCAAATGTAATCCATCCAGAACGATCGGCTTTTATTTCGAATTCGCGCCAAAGATCAAAAGCAAAGGAAAGCGCTGAGGAAACATGGGTCAGATTACTATTACTATCGCTGCTGATCGTTGTTAACTGAAAATTATTAAGTTGTTCGACTAACTGCTGTGTTGCTAATTGAATCGTATCCGGCAAATCTAAGCCTAAGCTTGGATACTGAGCGCGCACAACAACCTGTGGCAACGCAGAGACGTACAAAATCGAAGATGATGTCTTTTTCTGCTGTAAAGGTATCTCTTTCCACTGGATAGGCCACTTAATAGGCGGTTTTCTCCCGACAGCGTGATTTGGATCAATGGCATCATTTTCAATACATGAAAAGTTGATGAAGTTACCTGATTTTTCCTTATGGTTATTTGAAAAAAAGCGGGTTAGACAATGGAGTAAGCTGCTTCTTGGAGAGACGATGCAGACTCCACAGTCGGAAATCGTAGCCTTCCGATAAACTATTTCGTCTTGGGTTTTGCGTGTGTTTTTACGGATGTTTTCCACTGTTTTTCCGCGGATACTTTCGAAAAATGCTGAAGTAGTGATAAAGAAGAGAATTTACGCATACAAAACCTAACAATTTATATTAATCTACTAACAGTATTCGCAGCGTCCTAGCTAAGTAATGTGTGATTTAGTACGGTACTTTTGCTGTGATAGCTGACGACTACCAACCGCTGATCTGATGCTCCTTTTTAGCGGAAATTCCAAAAAAGCTTGACTTGCCCCTATCCTTCTATGCTGACAAAAAAGTGTTGCGGCTTATCCGTATATATACGGACTGGTTGCGTGCGCGCAATCTTCGCTGTCAACCCTTGCCCTAGAACCCTGTCACTACTCATTAGATTACTTATTACATTTAGATGACGCTATTCACAACGGTCAAACCTAATTCCAACATCGCTACCATGTCCTCCCCCCAATCAGATAATGCTCGCCCATTTTTAGCTTGGCAGCGTATTTCTGACTGGGCAAGTGAACACTATCGCTGCCGCACTTTCAATAAGGACGAAAAGATTCCGGCTAGGCCAGGGCTTTTGTACTTAGTTCAGAAAGGATCTGTGCGCCTGTTGGGTAATGCTCAAGTTAGTGCAACGACAAAGAAAAAGAGCGCAGCGTCTCGAATGCCGTTAGTGGCTTCTGAAGAGGCATTTTTGGGGTTCGTAGGCGCGGGTCAGCCGTTTGAAGTAGTGGCTCAGCCACCATTCACGCTACAAAGCTTTGCTCATGTGGATCAAACAACCGTAATCTGGCTGTATTGGAACGATTTAGACACCTGGCCCCACTTCCAGAAAGAAGTGCTGGACGCTTTTCGCCGTCAGCATCAGCGTAAGCTGCTTTGGCTCAGTACGTTAGGTCAGCGACGAACGATTGATCGACTGTTAGGCTTCCTGACTTTGTTAATTGATGAGCACGGTGAGCACTGCGATCAGGGTTACTACCTGCCGTTTCCGCTCACTCATGCTCAAATTGGTAGCGCCATTGGCTCTACACGAGTGACAGTAACGCGGCTGATGGGGAAACTTCGTCAAGGTGGCATGATTCAAAGCTACGGCGAGAACTTGATTTGTATTCCTCACAGCGCTACCTGGAAGAAGCAAGGCTGATATGCACGCTCATAGCACCCCTCATAGTACAAAGCGCCGTGGGCAACTCAACTGACACGGCGCTTTTTAGTATGTGTTTGGAAACATGTATAGCAGTGCGCGGCTGCACTCGTGCATTTGCTATGCACTTTGCGTTACAGAATAAGGGTTGTAGCCTTCCGTAGTGTAGTAAGCAAAGTGCGGAAAGCTATATTTGTAACGGCTGTCATCTGTGGGCAACTAGTACTATCTAGACCCCACCTTGGATCCTGCGTTCCGCCACTAGCTAGAGTAGTGTTAGCTACGGTAGTCACTTAGCCAGAGAGAGCTGATGAGCGCACCTTTAGCAGCAAAGAGTTAAGCACAACGGTAATTGAGCTAAGTGCCATCAAACCGCCTGCAAAGCCAGGATTGAGCGATAGGCCAAAGGTCGGTAGAAACGCACCAGCAGCCAGCGGAATGCAAATCAGGTTATAGGCAAACGCCCATCCTAGATTTTGGCGAATTTTGTTAAAGGTACGACGGCTGAGGCGTATAGCGGCGAGCACATCGGTGAGCGTATCTTTCATCAGGACGATGTCGGCAGTTTCCATCGCTACGTCTGTGCCTGAGTTCAGGGCGATACCGACATCCGCTTGAGCCAAAGCGGGTGCGTCGTTGATCCCATCGCCGACGAGTCCGACGCGCTTTCCTGTTCGCTGTAGCTGGCGAATAGCGCTGACTTTTTGCTCAGGGGAAACTTCAGCTTGCACTTGCGACGGTGCGAGTCCTAGCTGCTGCGCGATCGCACTTGCTGCCGCGAGCCGATCGCCGCTCAAAATCTGAACCGATATTCCTAGCTTTTGTATCTGCGCAATTGTTTCAAAGGCCTCGGGTCGCAGCGTGTCGCTCACCCCAATTAGACCAATCATCTGACGGATTTGCTGGTCCTCTGGCTGGTCCTTTAGCTGGCCCTTTGGCTGGCCCTTTAGCTGGCAGGTCTGAGCGACAAAAACAGTGGTTTTCCCACTTTCGGCTAGCGCTTCAGCCATATCGAGAGCTTCATCGGCGATCGCACATTCGTTTTTCTCCATCCAAGCAAGATTGCCTAACCACACTTGAACAGGCTGCGTTTGATTAAGCTGGCCGGATACTTTTACGGTGGCACTAATGCCTAGGCCCGCTTGGGTATGAAAGTCTTCAGCAGATAAGGGGGACAGATGCTTGCCAGCAGCGGCCTGGCTGATAGCAACGGCTAGCGGGTGCTGCGTTCCTTTTTCCACCGTGGCCGCAATTTGCAACAGGTCATCGGCACAGATGTCATCGATTAACGGCAGACAGTCGGTTACTTGGGGATTGCCGCTAGTTAGGGTACCGGTTTTGTCGAAGACGAGGGTGTCTAGCTTGCGGGTTGCCTCTAAAATATCACCCCCTCGAATTAGCAGTCCCTGCTCAGCGCCGATGCCCGAACCGACCAGAATTGCAGTGGGGGTCGCTAAACCCAAGGCGCAGGGACAGGCCACCACGACGACGGCGATCGCCAGCTTCAAGCTAACGAGCAGGCGAAAGGAGGTGCCAAGATGAGTGTCACTCGCTGCTTGTGAAAGATGCGTTGCCATTAGATGAGTAGCGTTTGGGTCGGCGCTCATGCTATGAGCGCCGGTGTGAGCGTGACCTATCGCAGCGCTAGCCGCCTCTGGCCATAGCGGTACGCCGATAATGTACCAAAAGCTAAAGGTCAGCGCCGCGCAGGTGAGCACCCCATAAGTAAAGTAGCCAGAGATCAGATCGGCCAGACCCTGAATTGGAGCCTTACGAGTTTGAGCTGCTTCTACTAGCTGAATCATTTGGCCTAGTGTGGTCTCTGCGCCAGTTCTTGATACTTCTAGAGCGATCGCGCCCGACTGATTCAACATCCCGCCTGAAACCTGATCGCCTGCTTGCCGAAAAGCGGGTAGTGATTCGCCCGTAATCATTGATTCGTCAAGCGTAGTTTGGCCCTTGATAATGACGCCATCTACAGGAATTTTCTCCCCTGGTAACACGCGTAGCCAGTCACCGACTTTGACCTGACTCACTGGAATCTGAACGTCTTCTGCTTCTTTTTCTTCTTCTATGCCTATTTCTTCTTTCGCGCTCATAGAAATAGAATTTTCAGAAATCAAATTTTCATTTGACGGCTCGTTTGAGGAGGGAGTAATTAGCCTGGCTTGGGCGGGCTGCAAAGCGATGAGTGATCGCAGCGAACTAGCCGCCTGAAATCGAGCCCGCTGCTCTAGCGTTCGGCCAATCAAAATAAAGCTCAGCAGCATCACCGGCTCATCAAAAAAGCACTCCCAGCCTAAGGACGGAAAGATCAAAGCCACCAGGCTAGTGGTATATGCACTCAAAGCCCCAAGGCTCACCAGCGTGTTCATATTTGGCGATCGCCGCCGAATCCCTTGGAATCCTTCGATCAAAATTTTGCGCGCAGGAAAAATCAGTACCAGCGTTGCAAGAATGCCGTGAAACCACAGCGTGCTGACAATAGGCAAGCTCAGCCATGCCTTTAGAGGACTGCTCTGAGCAATATTTAGATGCTGAAGGTGACCTAGCGTTGAGAGCAGCAGCAAGACTCCAGCAACAACAAGCTGCCCCGTCTGACCGCGCTGCTCATCTTCTTTACGAGCGGCCCAATCCGACTTTGACTGAAGATCTTGAGACGTAGGGGAGTTACTGCTTGAGCCGCTGTTGGAACCGCTATCTTGTCGCAGGTGACTGGGATAGCCGGCGTCTGTTAGCGCATCCGCGATCGCACTCAAGTCAGCAATAGGTGAATGGTCTACAGCCGCCACCTCTGTGATCAAATTCACAGTTGCGCTCTGCACGCCCTTACACTGCAACAGCTTTTTCTCGACGGTGCTAGTACAGCCCGCGCACATCATGCCGCCGACTTCAAACACAGCCGTTTCAAGAGGCGTAGCAGATTGAGGCTGTGATGGAGTGACTGATGCAGATCGGCTAGGCTGAGAGGAAGGCGCAAGCTGGCTCATGAATAAGTAGTTTGACGATTCGGTCTTATTCGAGCGTACGACAATATTTTGATTCTGTTGTGAACCGGCTGATAGATAGCGCAAAATCTCCTAGCTTCTCTAGCTTTTCTTTGACAGCGAGGAAAGGCGGCTCAAGTTAGGATAGGTGACCAGCCGTGCGCCTACAGCGGTTGTCTTAAACAGACGGCCCGAAATTTATGTTTTCAGATATTGCTCAGCACTGGGCGAGCAAATGCATTTTGGCGTTAGCTGCCAGAAATGTGATTAAGGGCTACCCCAACGGCCTGTTTCGTCCGCAAGCAGTCGTCAGCCGAGCTGAGTTTGCCGCGCTGATGCGAAGGGCACTGCCGCAACTGCCAGCAGGACGCGATGCGATCACCTTTACAGATGTACCGTCCGAGTTTTGGGCTAGCAGCGCGATCGCCTGGGTCAGCGAAAGAGGTTTATTTAGCGGCTATGAAGATCGCCGCTTTCTACCCAATCAAACGATTTCTAGGGTGCAGGCGCTCGTCGTGCTCGTCGCAGGCATTTCGAATGAGCAAACCAGCGAAGCCGTAAGTCAGCTAGAAGCTGCGGCTGTGGCACAGAAACGGCAGCAGCAGATTAAGCAGAATTTTACAGACGCAGAAAGTATTCCAGCTTACGCCCGTAAGTCAATCGGCGCAGCGATTGACTACGCCTTGCTAGAAAGCCTATCTGAACCTAGAGAGCTGTCGCCTAATCAGCCGATCAGTCGAGGCGAAGTGGCAGCGCTGCTGTGCCGGGTGTTATCAGTTCCGCCAGAAGAATTGACCGCTAGCTACCCGGACCTGTCTCGAGAGTGGCAAGATATGTTTCAAACCTTTTTTCGACAGGAGGCTGAATTTAACGCCGAAAAGCTCGCTTTCTTAGACCGAGGCGTTCAAAGATCGCCTTATCGCGGTGAAATTAGCCAAGCAGCTCGGCGGTTACAGAAACTAGAGGCCGTTCCACTTGTTTTAGAGGGCGCAAACCCTTACCCCGATCGAGGTGATCGCCCGGCAATCGAGGCTAGCGGCCTAGACTTTCTATCACCTGATATAATTTCGGGCTGTGTCTGCACAGCGACAGTAGTAGAAGGTCAGCTTAGGGCCAGGTGGGTAGGACGTGATGCGTTAGTTAACCGACAGATGTGGAGCGCTACCAAGTTTATTCCACTACTCAACTTGATTGATCGCGTCAACGGTCTTTTTCCCCACACTGATATCGATCTTTGCCAAGTAAGACAAGCCGGTAGCCAAAGCGGCTTTGCGTTCAACGCATTGGCTTCAGGCGTTGTGTCTTATGACAATCGCATTGCTACTTCTAATTCGCTAGCGGCAATGTTTAAGCATTTCAATACGCCTGCCGGATTAGAGAAGTGGACGCGGCAGATGACCGGTAACCAGCAGCTATCTTTTCAGGGTCGCTATGGAGAGGTGCCTTTTATCCAGTCTCCAGAACTGTGGGACAGCCGTAGTCGCAAAGTGCTCATCAAGTCGCCTAGCATAGACCACCAGGGGCAGAATTTGGTGTCTACCTACGATTTGACCCGGCTAGTGACGATGGCGGGCTGGCACCAGCGGCTACCTCAGCAGGCGATTATTCCCAACGCGCAGATTCACAGCTTGGAAAGCGTACTGCGGGCGATGGGAGTAGACACGGCTCGCTATGTGGATGTGGCGCTAGAGACGCTGGGATTAGGTGAGCGGGTGCGATCGCCTGTTATTCTTTCTAAAAGTGGATTTGGTCGCAGTGATGAACGCGATCGCACCGAGCTGACCTATTGCGCACTTGTGCAATTTAGCCTGCCTCGCCCCGGTGCGACTGACCCCACCGCTAGCTATCAGCAGTACACCTTTGGACTGACCCTCATTGCAGCTCAGCGAACCGGCAATAGCAATGCAGAAGCCAGGTTTGTCGATGCGCTTATGGCCACCGAAGTTACTGAGATCATTCGGCGTATCATCCTAGCGAAAATTTGACTCCTGGCAAAATTTGACAAACGGCAGCGGACTCAAGGAGATAGGTTCGGAGAGATTACCTAGAGAAACTAGCTAGAGGGCTTAACCAGAGAAGCCGAATAGATCATGCTCGCTGAACCACATTCAGCCGAGACTCAGTCAGCTTCTTCATCCAACCGCTCAAGTATTTCCGATTAAGCTCATGCTCTTTAGGATCTTCTGTATCAGATGGGTAGGGTATCAATCCTCGCACCGCCGCTTCTGTCACACAAAACATGGACTTCTGAAAGCTTTGCGAAAGCTGCACCCGCACGTCATCCTGTCCGCGAACAGAATTGTCATACAGCTTTGTTAAGTAGTCAGGAACGTAGTGGCGCATATCCTGCATTAGCAGCGTTGGCGGAATCCCCGCCCCGCCAATCGGTAGCGGATCGGCAAACAGGGCACCATAGCCAAACTGCGCCTGATCGATTGGAATCTGATGGGCCTGCGCGTTGTAAGAAACCGTACCAAAAAAGGGCGTACCCCTAAAGAAAATAGATTCGACATAAGGCACCGCCGTATCAGGTAAAAAGGTTAGGCCCGCTGAGGCAGGAATAATATCGTACTGGGTGCCTGAAATCACTACCGAGTAAGTAATGGGTTTGGTCGCATTGGCCACGAGTCCCGCCTTGATAAACTCAACGACCTGATCGATAGTTTCGATCTTTTCTTGCTCGTAGCGCTCGGCTAAGTTCATGAAAATATCGCTCATCACTCGCCAAAATTGACCAAGACCTGAGTAGTAAGACAGCTGTCGTACCTGCTCAGGAAGATACTCTGGAAAAATTTTGTCAAAGACAGATAGGACTGGATTTCGTCTGGATTTCGCCTGAATGGCCGGGCTACAGCAGGCCCAAAACTCCTCAGAATCGAGGTAGGTATCTAATCCACCGCCGCCATGCCACATCATGGTGCGCATAACATATTCTGCGTATTCGTAGTTGATGCGATTGTGCCAAATGTGCTTAGCAATCCTTTCGGGCGTCACTTTCCCATCGAAGTATTTGAGTATGGGAATCAAATTCAAGAACTGATGGTTGGCAATGTACTGCAAATTGATGGCATAAGCATCTAGCACAACGCCATAAGCTTTTAGAACACCGATGACTTCTTTAAGGTTCTCTTCTGTGTCGGGTAGCAGGGTACCGCCTGAGAGGAGGCGCTCTACATATTCTGCCGGGGAATAGACGGGAACCGGCTGTAGCTGCGGCATTAAAGGTGTTGTGGTCATAGCGGAGGTGCGTAGAATAACTAATCGATAGATTTCAGTTAGATTTCCAGTTAGATCGCTAAAGGGGAGGAGCCATCAACGCCGTCAGGACTTACCAAAGCACGGTTGGGAATGGTTTCTAGAGTGGTTTTGGAAGCAGCTTTGGAGGCAATTCCAGGGACAATCCCAGGAGCGGTTTCAAAGGCACTCTCGAAGACCATTTCGGTTGATCGCGCCGGATTAGATACGAGCGCGCCGGCTCGCATAGCGTTCGGGACGAATGCGGTGGTAGTGGACTCTATCCAGCGCGTCATCCATTCTGGCTGAAGACCAAAGGCGAAGATGATCAGGACAAGCGCGATCGCAGGAGTGCGATCGCGCCAGCTAACCTTCGGCAGCGTAATCTCGATAGAACCACCTACACCGTCATCAGCCGCCGTCAGTCGGCCAAAAAATACGCGGTTGATCATCAGCAAAAAGTAAACGGCTGTCAGACCCGAGCCCACCATGCACAGCAAGGTTTGCGGCGCATGGCTCTCGAAGCTACCGCGAAAGACAATGAACTCTGAAATAAAGCCCACCATGCCAGGTATTCCTGCGCTGGCCATTGCCCCTAACACCATCAGCGAGCCAATAAACGGCAGGCCGCGCTCAGGAGCCAATAGCCCTCTGAGGATTGTCAGATCGCGCGTTCCCGTTTTTTTATAAACAACGCCGACCAGCAAAAACATCAGGGCCGAAATCAGTCCGTGACTTACCATTTGCATGACCGTGCCCAAAATGCTCAGCGGCGTTGCGGCTGCGGCGGCTAGCAAGATGTAGCCCATATGGCCTACAGAGCTGTAGGCCACCATCTTTTTCATGTCAGTTTGCGCGATCGCAGCCAAAGACCCGTACAGCACGCTGACGACCGCCCACCAAGCCAACAGCGACGAAATTTCTAGCCAGGCACCAGGAAACAGCCCAACACAGAAGCGCAAAATACCATAGGTGCCCAGCTTTAGCAGCACGCCCGCTAGCAGCACAGACAGTGGAGTAGAAGCTTCCACATGCGCATCCGGCAGCCAGGTGTGAAAGGGCACTAGCGGAATTTTGATGCCAAAGCCAATAAGCAGACAGCCCATTATTAGCGTTTGCTGGAACATAGTCAGCCCCTGAACTAGCGCCGGATTGTAATCAAACGAGCCCGTATCCGACAGCAGCGCTAAGCCCAAAAACGCTCCTAAGATCAAGATGCCGGAGAACGCCGTATAGATTAAAAACTTGGTTGCCGCGTAGCCCCGCCGAGCCCCGCCCCAGATGGCAATCAGCAGATACAACGGAATCAGCTCTAGCTCATAAAACAAAAAGAACAACAGGAGATTTTGAGCTAGAAAGGCCCCCGCCACCGCGCTGGCAATCAGCAGCATCAGTGAGTAATACAGTCTTGGTCTTTTGACCGCAGCGCTGATATACACCGACACAAAGCACAGCAAGCTATTGATTGCCACCAGCGGCAGAGCCACCCCGTCTACGCCCAGAGAGTAAGAGAGTCCTAGCGCCTCTATCCAATCCAGCCGCTCGACAAATTGAAACCCTGGGTTCGCAATATCGAACTGGGCGATCAGGCATACGGTTACGACCAAATTTACTGCTAGAGTCACCAGCGCGCCGCGTCTAACGTAGGTTGTGCTTAGCGACGTTGGCCAGAGGCTAATTAGCAAAGTTCCTACCAGCGGAATCAATATCAGTGCGCTTAATATCACAGCTTTCCTACCATCTTGTCCAAGTCGTCATCAGCACCAGCAGGCCGACGCCCGCCACAATTGTCAAAATGTAATTTTGCGATCGCCCTGACGCGCTGTATTTTAAGCTCTCACCGCTTAGCAAAGAAGCCGCGCCCACCAAATTTACAGCACCATCAACCACATAGCGATCAAACCAGCTGCTCCAGCTCGATAGCTGCGCGACCAGTCGAACCACCGTCAGCTCATATAGTTTCTCGGTATAAAAGTCGTTGCCTAGCAAGTCTTGAAACCATCGCAAAGGTCGAATACTAGAGCGTGACCAGGCCCGATTGAGCGGCACATAAAAGCCCAGCCCAGCCCCGAGCAGGCCCGAACTCACTAGCAGTAACACCGCTGGCAAGTTCAGATACGCCAGCGACGGTAGTAAAGACATTCGATACATTACCAGCGGCAGTATCAGCACAAACACAGAAAGCGTCATCATCGGCACGGCCATTAGCCAACCCACTTCAGGCGTACGTCGCGTCTTCGCCTGTGGCTCACCGACAAACACCAAGCGAAAAACCCGAATTAAGTTGAGCGAACTCAAAAAGTTCACCAGTAAAAACACACCCACTAGCAGCGGATGGTCCTCCCACAAAAACTCAATCCCTAGCGCAAACGCCCAAAAGCAGCCAAACGGCAAAATTCCGGTCAGTCCTAGCGACCCGGTCAAAAACGCAATCGTTGTCGCAGGCATTCGCGACCAAATCCCCCCTGATTCCGTGAGATCTTGATTGTTAGTCGTGAATACAATCGCGCCAATACTCATGAAAATTAGCGCCTTGGCAACAGCGTGGGTAAAGAGCAACATCAGAGCAACTCCCGGCCACTCCGTACCAACGGCGATAAACACAAGGCCGATATAAGCACTCGTTGAGTAAGAAAACGCTCGCTTAAAATCGATTTGCGCTAGTGCCACCAAAGATGCGCCAATTGCAGTCGTTACACCAATGGCAATCAGCACGTCTAATGTAATTGGCGATATTACAACGACTGGCTGAAGCTTGATTAGCACGAACGCTCCGCAGGTAACAACCACGGAATTTCGCACAATAGAGGCAGGGCTCGGCCCCTCCATTGCCTCGTCAAGCCACAAGTGCAAAGGAAACTGAGCGCACTTACCCGTAGGCCCGGCAATTAAGGCTAATCCAACCAGGGTTGCAGCGAGCGGCGTAATATCAGCGTCCTTAACCCATATATAAAGATCGTCAAAGTTGAGACTACCAGCATAAGTACTTAGGGCAACTAGCCCCATCAGCAGCAATACGTCACCGACTCGCTTGGTCAAAAACGCATCTCTTGCGGCTGTGATAACTAGAGGCTGCGCGTACCAAAAACCAACTATCAAATAAGTTGAAAGCGTCAGCATCTCCAGCAAAAAGTAAGTGGAGAACAGAGAACTGCTCAAAATGACACCGCTAATAGCCCCTTCAAAAAAACCCATCAGGGCAAAGAAACGAGCTAGGGCCCAATCTTTTTCGAGATAGCCCATGCCATAGATTTGGGCTAGCAAGCTAAGTCCGGCCGTCAGCTCCAAGAAGATCAAGTTGACTGCAGAGAGATCTAAAGAGGCTGATAGATTAAGTCCAACCACCTGTAGCCACTCGAAGCTAACAACCTGAGTACCCGAATTCCAAATGGTTCGTAGCAGAAAAAACCCGTGAAGTGTTGCCAGTAATGTCATAAAGACATTGATGTACATAGCTGGCCTCGGCCCGCTTTGCCGAATTAGTCGAGTAGCCCATGGCAACGCCAATAGCGCCCCCACAAGTCCATAAACAGGAATTAGCCAACTCCATTCAACAAAAAACTGCATTACTGGCATTTACGTAAAATATTTTTAGTTGCAGACGACTGTCTACTTAAGTAGTCTTTTCCTGTCAGGTCAATGAGTAGATTAGGCTGACTTGAATTCAATAAAAAATAGCTTGAAGAGAAAATTGATGTAGGACAACAGTCAAGGTATTTAACAAAATGCATTTTTGACAAAATACAAAATGACCTCGGCCACTACGCAAACAACTCGAACTTCAGGCTCGAGTTTCTCACTCCCAATTTGTTCGCCTATTAACACTGAAATGTTGCCTTTTTCGCCTACTATTTTCGGGGAGACAGCGTTAACTTATCGAAAGTGTGAGCGTCCTCCATATTTCTTTATAATACCTGAACAGTGAGCTTAGCCTTCCGACGAATCTCAAGAAATCGCACCACATTCTTTTGAATCAACCTGCCGCAATATCTCGGCTTTAGCGCTACGCAACAAACTAAGGCTGATTGCGATCGCTCACACACAGTTGGCTCCAAATGGCAATGCTCCTACATAAGTTTTAATGATGTGCGCTATTAGCCACAATCATTGAGACTTATATTGTCAAAGAGACAACGTCATTTTATTCTGAGTTATGACGCACTAAAGTTACCCAGGCAAGATTAAAAGAATTTTAAAAAGTAGAAACAGCTGATTTTTCACGCACTGCCTGTTGGGATCTCCGTGCTCGAACGAAGGTTTTTCTATCATAAATTCGGTCTGTAGTAGCTTCTTTTATTTAGGAGATTTCGGTTAATGCCTATCGCTGTTGGAATGATTGAGACAAAGGGCTTCCCCGCAGTGGTTGAAGCAGCTGACGCGATGGTGAAAGCCGCTCGCGTTACGCTAGTTGGCTATGAGAAAATTGGTAGCGGTCGAGTCACCGTGATCGTTAGAGGTGACGTTTCAGAAGTACAGGCATCTGTCTCTGCTGGCGTAGAATCTGTAAAGCGGGTGAACGGAGGTGAGGTGCTTTCGACCCACATCATCGCGCGTCCGCACGAGAACTTGGAGTTTGTCCTACCAATTCGCTACACAGAAGCGGTTGAGCAGTTCCGGTCTTAGCATGACAGGTCTTAGCGTGATGGGTCTTGGATTGACTGAGTAATAGCGCTGTTTGCCCAGAGCGGATCGCTTAAGGTAAACAGCCTATATAAACCTCAGGATGACGAGTCTTAAGACAACGGGCCTTAAGACAACGGGCCTCAAGACTTTGATCTGTTGTGCTTGTTTTACGATTATTTTTTAGGCATTTTTAGGAAAAGACTATGGCAATTGCAGTAGGCATGGTGGAAACGTTGGGTTTCCCAGCAGTGGTTGAAGCAGCTGACGCGATGGTGAAAGCCGCTCGCGTTACGCTAGTTGGCTATGAGAAAATCGGTAGTGGTCGAGTTACCGTTATTGTTCGCGGCGATGTTTCAGAGGTACAGGCATCTGTTGCGGCTGGCGTTGAAAACGTCAAGCGGGTGAACGGGGGCCAGGTGCTTTCGACTCACATCATCGCGCGCCCACACGAGAACCTAGAGTTTGTCTTGCCAATTCGCTATACCGAGGCAGTTGAGCAGTTCCGCGAAAGTGTTAGTGGCATTCGCCCTTATGGCAGATAGGTAGCGGCAGATGAATGTAGCAGATAAGTGAATGATTCACGAATCGCTTATTCACGGATTGCTCACTTTAAAGATCGCTCACTTCAAAGGCACTAGAAAAAGCAGTAGAAAAGCATGGCTTTTGATCAATAAAATAGAGATAGAAAAACTCTATGCGCTTAGCAAAAGTCAGAGGAACGGTAGTTAGTACCGTTAAAGACGAGAGCTTAATGGGGGTCAAACTGCTGCTAGTTCAGCTTATAGATGAAGCAGGCGACCTCCAAAGCGACTACGAGGTCGCTGCGGATGTAGTGGGCGCAGGTATGGGCGAATGGGTCCTTATTAGTCGAGGCAGCAGTGCGAGGCAGCAGCAGCGATATCAGAGTAAGCCTGTAGATGCAGCCATTATTGCCATTGTTGACACGGTTAGTCTCGACAATGGCCTGCTCTACGATAAAAGAGAAGACTTCAGATGAGATCAGAGCCAGCCAGAAACGTTTTACAAATGTTTGCACTGGTACTCGCGCTGGCAGTTAACAAGACGGGTACACCTCCAGCCGTTCGTAGGTAGTTAAAAGGTCAGATGGTAGCCCATAGCCTAGCTCGCAGCGCCGCAAATAACGCGATGTCTGCTATTCCCAGATTAAGTCTATCGACCAGTCCACGAGTTGATGCTTCAGCCGAGGTTCATGAGTTTTCTCTGATAGAAGGCGATGTTGAGCTTGGGCCGAGGGTAAGCGTTTCACCTGGAACCGCAATTACCGCAGCGAAGGGCGCATCTGTTTGGATTGGCGATCACACCCGGCTACTTCCAGGGGTCATTTTAGAAGCGATCGCCGGCCCCCAGGTCATGAATCCTAGCGGATCTAAGGCCTACTCTGTCTATGTTGGAAAAGAGAGTGCGATCGCCCATAAAGCACTGATTCACAGTCCTGTCTTCATTGGCGAGGGCTGTTTTGTCGGTTTTCAAGCCACCATACACAATGCGCGTATAGGTGAAGGCTGCGTAATATCTGCTCATGCCCTCATACAGGACGTAGAAGTTCCCCCAGGACGCTGCGTGCCTGCTGGCGTGGTAGTTAATGCCCAGCACCAAGCCGATCAGCTACCAAAGGTGCGCTCTGAAGAGCTTGCCTTGGCTGAAGAAATTACTCACAGCGCACTCCAATCAAACGGAAAAACTTCCGCTTCTAGGCAGAGGTCGACGACTAGTTCAGCGACCGGTCAATCTCGCGCTCGCCTAGTTTCTGCCTTTAATGCAGGCGGCTCTTCACCCAAAGGCAGCTCGCAATACCGTCCACAGGCAAGCGCCAGCCAACAACACACTAGCCGCGCTGACCTTGCGCCTGATCAATCTAGTCAATTCTCGTACGATACTCAAGGAGCTAACATGCAAGTCCAAAGACTCTCGACTGAAATCGTCCAGCAGGTGCGTCAGCACCTAAGCCAGGGCTACCGCATCGGGATGGAACATGCCGACAAACGTCGCTATCGCAGCGGTGTTTGGGAGACCTGCACGCCGATTAGAGAGACTCGGGAACAGGCTGTATTTGAGGCCCTAGAGAGATGCTTAGCAGAACACAGCGGCGAGTATGTACGCATGTTTGGCATTGACCCCAAGGTAAAGCAGCGCGTAGGAATGGTCACCGTTCAGCGGCCTGGCGACCCGGCTATTCAAGCTTCATCGAGTGCAAGCAGTAGCTATGGTAGTCAGTCTTACGGCAGCAATAACAGAGAGTTTGGCCAGCGAGGGGCTAGCCAAAGCAGCGACGGCTTAGACACGGGAATCGCCCAAGAAGTGCGCAACCTATTGAACGCAGGCTATCAAATCGGCACAGAGCACGCCGGGCCACGTCACTACCGCAGCAATGTGTGGAAGGTGTGCTCTCCGATTGAATCTCGCAACGAGAGAGAAGTTTTTGCCAAGCTAGAGCATTGTCTAGATGAGCACAGAGACGAGTATGTGCGGATGTTTGGCATCAACGCTAAGTCAAAAAGTCGGACAGCAACGACAACTATTCAGCGAGCTGATGGTAAGCAAGTAGAAGTTTCAGCTAGGGCTGTGCCAAACGTAGGAGGCGCTAGTCAGCCCCAGCTAAGTGGCTATTCAAGCAGCTATGGTCAAAACCTTTCTCAAGGCGGCGCACAGGGAGAAAGCATCGATAGCGAGGCTGCCCAGGTAGTCAGTCAAATTATTCGCAGCGGTAACAAGATAGGCGTTGAGTTTGCAGACAAGCGCCGCTACCGCAGTGGCATCTGGCAAACAGCGCCCTCTATCAACGCCAGCAGCGAGTCTTCGGCGATTAGCAAGTTGCAAAGCTTCCTCAGCCAGCACGCAGATAAATACGTCCGGGTGTTTGGCGTAAACGAGCAGATGAAAACGCGCGGAACGGCAGCGACTGTTCAAAAGCCGGATCAGCGTAACGGCGCTGCTAACGGCAACGGCGCTGCCTCCAATGTTTCGGCCAATGGCCGAGAAGCCTCACGCGATCCGATTAATGCCAATCCTCCGCACTATGACGATCCGTCTTTTCGCGGCCAGCCCAACGGTAGGTCTGATGGTGGAATGGATGCGACAGTCATGGATCAGGTGACCCAGCTAGTCAATCAAGGCCACAAAATCTCTATTGAGTATGCAGACAAGCGCCGCTACCGTAGCGGTATCTGGAAAACGGGGTCTGCTATTAATGCTCGCCGCCCGGCAGAGGTGATTTCCGCGCTCGGTAAGCAGCTAGCTCAGCACAGTAACGACTACGTGCGCTTAATTGGAATTGACCCCCAAGCAAAGCGGCGGGTGGCAGAGATGACTATTCAAAGACCTGGCCAAAAGGGAAATAATTCTGGGTCGGGCCGCGATCCAATCAACGCTAATCCTCCCCATTACGACGATCCTGCTTTTCGTGGACAGCCCAGTAGCTATGGTCAGTCGGGTGGCTACAACAGCAACGGCCAGGCGGGTCGATATAATACCCAGACGGGTAACTACGACAGTGACAAGAGCGGTGGCATAGAATCGGCAGTGCTAGATCAGGTGACTCAGCTAGTCAATCAGGGACATAAGATCTCGGTAGAGTATGCGGATAAGCGTCGCTACCGCAGCGGCATTTGGAAAACAGGGCATGCGATCGCAGCTCGTCGTCCGGCTGAAGCTATCTCTGAACTAGGTAAACAGCTAGCCCAGCATCAGGGTGAGTATGTTCGCCTTATTGGCACAGATCCTCAGGCTAAGCGCCGCGTCCTAGAGACCACTATCCAGCGTCCATAGAACCCGTATGCCGTGACTGTATATCATGACTCTATGTCGTTGCTCCTATGCGCCTGTCCCCGGATGAGAACTCGCTTCGAAACCAGCCACCTCGCCTCGTGAGCCATACCCACTACTGCGTAACAGGCGATGTAACGGTAGCCGAAGGAGCGATAATTGCGCCAGGCGTTGTGCTTCAGGCGCTGCCTGGGAGCCGCATTACGATCGCTACAGGGACCTGCCTCGCGGGCGGTGTTTGTATACAGTCTCGTCAGGGCGTGCTGACTATAGAGTTGGGTGTGAGCCTAGGTGCCAATGTCCTGATTGTAGGGCATGGAAAGATAGGTACTCATGCCTGTGTTAGTCCTGGCAGCACGCTCATGAACCCGCAGATTGAGGCTGACGCGCTCCTACCACCTAATACCCTGCTAGGTGAGGCGCTAATAGGTGGTAGGAGCGCTAAAAAGGCTGCTAGCTCGCCTGCTAATTCAGTGGGGTCCGGCAGTAGCTATACATATAAGGAGACCACTAACGGTGCTTCTAGCGGCGCCTCTACTTACAGTGCTTCTAACAGTTTCTCTGATAGCTTTTCTAACGGTGCTTCTGATAGCTTTTCTACAGCTAGCACACATCAAGAAAACGATAGTTTTGTAAATACTTTTGTCGAACCACCGCCTATCGGCCCGAAGGCTATAGAAATCCCGGATTTGAACGATCAAAACGGTGAATTTGTAGATCCGTCGGTTCAAAACAATGGCGTACAATTGAGCAACGGCTATAACAACAGTAGCGGTGCCTTATCTACCCCCTCATCCAACAATGGCTCAGCGCTCAGCGTGCCAGCGAATGATCGGGTATATGGCAAAGACCAAGTGAGCCAATTAATTTCAACTCTGTTTCCTAACCGGCCTTCGCCATAATATCCTTACTTAACCACAGGTCTGCTCAATCACAAGTCTGCTCAATCAAGACTTTCCTTAATCAAACGGACCTTAGCAAGCTAGTCTCCTAAGATTTTATTAGAGTGGTTTTGTTAGGGTGTTAGTAAGCTATTTCCAAAAGGTATCTCCAAACGGCGGCTAGCCACTTTAGAGGCTTCTTATGCACTCAGACGCGACTCCAGTTGAACAAAATAAAGCTGCCAGACTGAAGGTTTCTAAAGCACCTGGCGGCCGTAACTGGCTGCGTGACACGGCGCTGGGGCTAGTCTCTACGACTAGCTTTCCTGCTATTATCGGCACTGCCGATGCCATGATGAAGTCTTCTAATGTGTTTTTGGTAGGCTACGAAAAAACAGGTGGCGGCCACTGTACGGCAATTGTCCGAGGTGGAGTAGCTGATGTGCGTATGGCTGTCCATGTCGGGGAAAAGACTGCTCGGCAGTTTGGCCAGTTTGTCTCGGCCACGATGATTCCTAGGCCTATGGCGAATCTAGAGGCAGTGCTGCCGATCGCCGCGCGTATGGAAGATCTAGAGGGAGCAGGGACCCCAATGGGGGGTAGCGCTATTGGTTTGCTAGAAACCCGAGGATTTCCGGCGATGGTCGGCGCGGCGGATGCGATGACGAAGGCAGCAGAAATTACGCTGCTTTCTCATGAGACGATTGGGGAAGGACTGTGCACAATCATTATTCAAGGCTCGCTTTCTAACGTAGCGATCGCAGTCGAAGCCGGCATGAGCGAAGCTGAGCGCATTGGCGAGCTTAATTCCGTCATGGTAATTCCTCGACCGCTGGGCGATTTGGAAAGAAGCCTGCCGAAGACGAAGAAGGCAAAAGTACAAGAACCTATACGATTACCGCTGAAGCTAGAAGAGCGCCAGAAGGAAACAGAACGCCAGAAGGAACTCGTACCGGCCAAGGTCGAAGAAGCGCAGCCTTTGAAGCGGCAAGAGTCGGTCGTGATTCCAGAGCTGACTACCGAGGAGCTGTAGGTTCGGCTACGCTACGCCGGAAGTCCTCAATTCGCTTGGTTACCTTCTTCACTAAATCCGAATCATCAGCAGCAAACCATTCAATCCGCGGCTCTTTTTGAAACCACGTCCGCTGGCGCTTGGCAAATTGACAGGTGTGCTGCACCGTTAGCTCGATTGCTTTCTCTAAAGAGATATCCTCTGTCAAATACTGCTTTATCTCTGCGTAGCCCAGCGTTTTGAGTAAGGGCAGGTCCGGACCGTATTTCCTAACTAGGCTAGAAACTTCTTCAACAAAGCCTGCTTCTATCATTTGATAGGTCCGAGTGGTGATACGCGATCGCAACCTATCTGGGTCACAAGTGAGCCCTATATATAGGATGGGATAGCCTGGCGGATCTTCACCTTGCTGACTAGAAATGCTGCGCCCGCTTACGTAATAGACTTCTAAGGCCCGTAGGGTTCTTACCTGATCGTTAGGATGGATGCGAGCGCACGCTGCCGTATCTACCTGCTGTAAAAGCGCGTAGCACAGGGGTTGGCCTAGCTCTGCAAGCTGCGATCGCAGCTCAGCATGGGGAGGCACGCTAGGAATCTTTAGTCCTTTAGCGATCGCATTCACATACAGCCCTGTCCCTCCCACTAACAGAGGCTGCCAGTCGCCTTTCAGGTGCATTTGCGCAATTATCGACTGCGCCCGCTGCTGATAGCCGGCAACAGTCAACGTTTCAATCGGCTCACAGATATCGATTAGGTGATGGGGAATCTGCCGCTGCTCAGCGGGCGAAGGCTTAGCCGTGCCGATGTTAAATTCGCGATACACTTGCCGCGAGTCCGCACTGAGAATGGCCATTGGCCTAGTGGTCAACAGCGCCTGTTTAGCCACGGCTACAGCCAAACTAGACTTGCCAGAGGCTGTGGGGCCAGTAAGGATAATAAGAGAAGGATTGAAAGAGTACAAAAGAACTACTATTAGGAAACAGGACCAGACATACGTAGAAGGTATTTAAAAAGGCACTACGACCCTCGTTTTAGAAGCGAGCTGAAACCGCTCTAAAATCGCTTTTAACACCTTTGTGCTAGAATTTATAGGCACATTATCATTTTGGTGATCTTCTGCCAGCTTATATGAGCTCTTAATAGGGGCTTTAGATGAAACATTTAAAAGACACCAGCCCCCATCCATCCCTATCAATATTTGGAGTGGTCTTAGCAAGCATCTAAAGCGAGTATCCAACTAGAGAGAACTTAGAACAAAAAGGCTAATCGTAGGCCCAACAGGCTTTAAGGCAATTAGTCACTATTGACTTCAGGAGAAAAATGTATGGCGAATAACTACGGCGCTCAGCAAATCCAGGTTTTAGAGGGGCTAGAGCCTGTACGGAAGCGACCGGGAATGTACATCGGCAGCACCGGACCAAGGGGACTGCATCACCTAGTATACGAAGTTGTCGATAACGCCGTTGACGAGGCGCTCGCGGGCCACTGTACGCATATCACCGCTGCTCTAAATGTAGATGGTTCAGTTACGGTTATCGACGATGGCCGTGGTATTCCAACAGATATTCACCCTACTACGGGCAAGTCCGCTTTAGAAACAGTTCTTACCGTCTTGCACGCGGGTGGCAAATTTGGTGGCGATAGCGGCTACAAAGTCTCTGGGGGTCTGCACGGCGTCGGGGTGTCGGTTGTCAATGCCCTTTCTGAATGGGTAGAAGTGACCGTATGGCGCGAGGGCAAAGTACACACACAGCGATTTGAGCGTGGCAATCCGATTGGAACACTCAAAAGCGCAAAAGGCAGCAGCAAAACCGGAACGCAAGTTGTCTTCAAGCCGGACGCAACCATTTTTACGCACACCGTAGAATTTGAGTACGACACTATCGCCAGACGGCTCAGAGAGCTGGCCTACTTGAACGCGGGCGTAGACATCACTTTTACAGACTATCGCCTTGATTTACTCAAATCAGATCAGCCTAGGGTGGCTCACTACTGCTACGAAGGCGGCATTAAAGAATACGTCGAATACATTAATAGCGATAAAGAGCCTCTGCACCCTGATGTTATCTATGTCAATTCAGATAAGAACGGTGTACAGGTAGAGGCCGCATTGCAGTGGTGCGGCGATGCCTTTTCAGATAACTTAATGGGCTTTGCCAACAACATTCGTACGATAGATGGCGGCACCCATCTAGAAGGGCTCAAGGCCGTCTTAACGCGGACGATGAATGTGATCGCTCGTAAGCGCAAAAAACGTAAAGATACCGAGTCAAATATGGCTGGGGAAAACATCCGTGAAGGCCTGACAGCGGTCGTTTCAGTAAAGGTGCCAGAGCCTGAATTTGAAGGCCAGACCAAGACGAAGCTGGGCAATACCGAAGTGCGCGGCATCGTTGATTCTTTGGTGGGTGAAGCACTCGCCGAATACCTGGACTTTAATCCAAGTGTGGCGGATGCCATTTTGGAGAAGGCGATTCAGGCCTTTAACGCGGCAGAGGCGGCGAAGAAAGCGCGTGATTTGGTCCGTCGCAAGTCGGTGCTAGAGTCTTCGACGCTGCCCGGTAAGCTATCTGACTGCAGCTCGCGCGATCCGTCTGAGTCAGAGATTTTTATTGTAGAGGGTGATTCTGCGGGCGGTAGTGCAAAGCAGGGACGCGATCGCCGCTTTCAGGCTATCTTGCCGCTGCGTGGCAAAATTCTCAATATAGAGAAAACCGACGATGCCAAAATCTACAAAAACAACGAAGTCCAGTCGCTAATTACGGCACTAGGCCTAGGGATTAAGGGCGAGGACTTTGCTCCTGAAAATCTGCGCTATCACCGCATTTGCCTCATGACAGATGCCGACGTAGACGGGGCGCATATTCGTACGCTGCTGCTCACCTTCTTCTATCGCTATCAGCGAGATCTAGTCGACCAGGGCTACATCTACATTGCCTGCCCGCCTTTATATAAGCTAGAGCGTGGTAAAAACCATACCTACTGCTACAGCGAAAGAGAGCTACAAGACGGCATCGCCGCTATGCCGGACAATGCTAAGTACAACATTCAGCGCTTCAAAGGCCTCGGTGAAATGATGCCTCAGCAGCTATGGGACACCACGATGAACCCCGAGTCGCGGACGCTAAAGCGAGTAGAGATTGAGGACGCGGCTGAAGCCGATCGCATCTTTACAGTGCTGATGGGCGATCGCGTCGCGCCACGCCGAGAGTTCATTGAAACTTACGGACCTCGGTTAAACATGACAGATTTAGATATTTGATCCCAAGACGTTTGATCTTAAGACGTTTGATCCTAAGATATTTGAATCTCGAGATGTTTGATTTTTGTCAGTGTGCTCTGCGCGTGAAGCTAGAGGGAGGGTGAGGCGCAACTTGTTCTTTGGTCGGCATGCTCTTGATTGACGTGTTCTTGATCAACGTGCTCTTGATCATCATGAAAAAATGTTGCGAAATCTTTCTTTAGATGGCCCCTCCCTCTAAGCTTTAAACTTACTAACCTTTCAGACTCTTCAAAAAATGAGCAACAATTTAGCGACCCAGCTCCGTGAGGGCACTAAAAAAGCTCACACTATGGCCGAAAACGTCGGGTTTGTTCGATGCTTTTTGCGTGGTGTGGTGGAAAAGAAGTCGTACCGTAAGCTAGTTGGTAACTTCTACTTCATCTATTGTGCGATGGAAGAAGAGCTAGAAAAACACAAAAATCATCCTGTTGTTTCCAAAATCTACTTTCCTGAGCTTAACCGTAAGCAATCTTTAGAAGAAGACTTGGCCTTTTACCACGGCGCTAACTGGCGCGACGAGATTGTGCTGAGCAAGGGCGGCAAAAAGTACGTTGACCGCATTCGTGAGATTTCTAAAACAGCGCCCGATCTGCTTGTGGGACACTCTTACACCCGCTATCTAGGCGATCTCTCTGGGGGTCAAATCCTCAAGACAATCTCTCAGCGAGCGATGAACCTATCTGGCAGCGATGGTGTTGCTTTTTATGAGTTTCCCACTATTGAAGACGAAAAAGCCTTCAAGGACAATTACCGGGCTTCTTTGAGTGAAGCGCCTGTTGATGATGCAACAGCAGAGGCAATTGTTGAAGAAGCTAATGATGCCTTTGGTTTGAATATGGAGCTGTTCCAGGAGCTAGAGGGTAACTTAGTGAAAGCGGTTGGCGTGATGCTGTTCAACAGTTTGACAGGTGGCCGTCGCCGGGGCAGTACTGAGCTAGCAACTGAAGGTTAATTTTCTGGCCTTTAAAGCCTGACTTTCAGAATCTGATTATCACAATTTAACCTTGATTCGGATAAACAAGGATCAAATAAATAAGTCCTGAGATGCGATCGCTGTTGCGTAAAGATCTCAGGACTTTTTATGTTATCTCACTGTTACTATAGCTCCAGCGAAAGATCAGCGTTAAAGACGGTAACGGCCTGACCGCTGATGGTTACTCGGTTGTTATCGTTGCAAGTAACGCGCAAAGCGCCACCTCTTGCTGAGATTTGCCGAGCAGTCATAATCTTTTTGTTTAACTTTTCTTGCCAGTAGGGGGCTAAGGATGCGTGAGCCGAGCCGGTTACCGGATCTTCGTTGACGCCGACCGCCGGGGCAAAGTATCGGCTGACAAAGTCATCTTCACTATCAGCTTTGGCGGTGACAATAACGCCCTGAACTGGTAGCTTACTCATTTCGACAAAGTCGGGGCGAAGGTCTTGCAGAGTTTGTTCAGTTTGCATCTCAACAAGGTAGTTGACGTCGTTTTTAGAAACCGCCCGGATGTTACCGCCACAGCAAAGCGACTTGATTAGCTGGGGCATCACATACTGTGCTGTTTCGACGGGCTGGGTAGGAAAATCCATTTCGATCCAGTCACCTTGTTTTTTAGCACTAAGCCAGCCGCTTTTGGTTTTGAATTTAGCGAGCCTGTCTGTCTCTAAATAGCCTTCGCTCCATAGGACATGGGCACTAGCCAAGGTAGCATGGCCGCACAGGTCTACTTCGGTCATCGGGGTAAACCAGCGAAGACTGTAGACGCCTGCTGTAGCCTCTTCTGTTGTATTTATTTCTTTTGTTTCTTCTAATTCTGTTGCTTCTTCTGAGAATACTTCCGTTGCTTTTTCTGTTTCTGTTGTTTCCTTCAGAGGATAGAGGAAGGCAGTTTCAGAGAGATTCATCTCGGCTGCGATCGCCTGCATCAAATCCTCTTCTAGCGGGTTGTCTGTCACGCATACTGCCGCTGGGTTGCCAGCAAACGGCTTGTCGGTAAACGCATCGACTTGAGTAATCTTTAGTTTCATCACACTTCTCCTAGATGCTAGTTAGACCTTTCAGGTTTGAGCCTTTAGCTTTAGTCCTATCAGATCCTACCGATAATATCGCTGCTCCAACCATGTTCGAACAGCCTGTCGCGAATCGAAAACGCGACGAGTATCTGTAGCCGGATCGTAAGCGGTCCACTGCTGCTTGCCATCAACTAACGTTTTGACACGAAGGCTGAGCGCTTGCTGACCGGTTAAAAAATTGAGTAGAGCAGTGCTGCCCTGCTGTAGCCAAACTTTGAGGCAGCCTATCCCCTGATATTGCTGGCTAACTTGCCGAAATTCCGCTTCTAGAGAACCAGCGGGTTTGGATAGAAAATTGGATTGCATAGCTGTTTGCCCTCGTGGGCGAGTCTTTGAATTAGCGACCTTCTGACTATGACCGATGAGTTTTGGATTTGGAAGGTACGCTTTTGCCAAAGTTAGCTAGTACAGTGGCTAGACTTTTCACAGTTTTGAGTATTTCTGCTTGGCTTTCGCAAACTGTACTAGCTAAAGTGCCGAAAACTGTACGATGTAAGCGCTGCCTGAATCATCTAGTGTATAGACAGCGTTTACTGTACAGACAGTGTCTTACACGGCCATTATGAAAATTCCGTTGGACCGTCAGGCAAAACAGCCGATTTATCTGCAGATACGCGATCGCATTCATCACCTCATCCATACCGGTCACCTGCCGCCCGATAGTCAGCTCCCCTCCATTCGGGCCCTAGCTCAAACAGCAAATGTAAACAAGCTCACTGTTATCGAAGCCTACAGCGTGCTTGAAGCAGATGGCCTAGTGCGAGCCAAACAGGGTGCCGGTTTCTTTATCAATTCGGCTAAAAGCGCAGCGGCATCGCCCCCGTTACCCTCGTCCTCGCCTTCATCCTCAAGGGCTGAGCGTAGCGGTAGCTTTAATCCTGCTCAGCAAGTCATCATTCCAACGGGCGGAACCCACTCCTTTCCTGAGATCTACTACGCTACGATCGCAGCGCACAGTCAGCCAGACGTGATTGATTTTAGTGTTGGATTCCCTCAGCCAATCGATGCTGACGACTTTCAGCGGGTCGCTCGTAGAGCAATGAAAGACTCAGATGTGTTCTTTCGCAAAGGCGACCCAAAAGGCGACATAGAGCTGCGCAGACAGATCTCTCAGCTTTTAATGCAACAAGGTTTAGAGATTTCTCCTGAGAATCTAATTGTTACCAGTGGCTCTATGCAGGCCCTGTCTTTGTTGGCCGACCATTTTATCCAGCCGGGCGATCGCGTCGTAATCGAGGCGCCCACCTATCACGGCTTTCTCTCTATTCTTCAGCAGCACAGCGCGCAGATTATCGGCATTCCTATGACCGCTACGGGCATAAACCTAGATCTATTAGCCCAATATCTAGAAAGCCACCGACCCAAGCTGATCTACACGATTAGTACTCTGCACAACCCGACTGGCATCACAACGTCTGTAAGTCACCGCCGCGAACTTTTGGCGCTTGCCCAGCAGTACGATTGCCTGGTGATTGAAGATAACGCTTATGAGCCGCTGAGCTTTGAGACCACGCCGCCGCCGATCAAGGCATTCGACGCCACCGATCAGGTGATTTACGTGGGCACGTTCTCTAAAACGCTCATGCCAGGGCTGCGGGTGGGCTATATGACGATTACTGGCGAGCAGAACAAAGCCCTCACAGAGCGAAAGCTACTCCATGATTTTCATATCTCTAACGCATCTCAGGCTATTGTCAAAGAATATCTTGCTTCTGGCCACTATCGCCGCCGTCTCAAACGAATTCGCGCGGTGCACCGAGAGCGCCGAGGCTACATGATAGATTTACTGTCTTGCTACTTTCCCTCTACTGTAACGTGGACTCGGCCAGCGGGCGGTACGTTCTTATGGATTCAGCTACCCGATACGATCAGCGTTGATGAGGTGACAACAGCAGCAGCGGCGCAAAATGTGCTTTTGGGTTCAGGCGCGGCTTTCTTTCCATCGCAACAAGGCTATCCGGCTCTGCATCTAAACTTTTCACTGCCGCCAGAGCAGACTAAGCAGGGTATCTGCGTACTTGGCAGCATTCTGCACGATCTTGCATAGAAAGCAGTCTTGCATAGTAGATTGCTACAGGGCTTAGAATACGAAGCTTCGTACTAGGATCTACTGATGATTTTGCTGGTGGTGTTTTTGGTGGGGTTGGCCGCTGGCTTTGTGGATGCGATCGCAGGTGGCGGCGGGCTAATTATGCTGCCGGGGCTTTTGTTTACTGGGCTGCCTGTCGGCAGTGCGATCGCTACAAACAAACTTTGCGGCACGTTTGGCGCGCTCACCAGCACCCTAAAATTTGCCCAGTCCAAGCAAATCGACCGGGATGCCTGCCGGCTAATGGCCCTGCCCGTCATCATTGGGGCCTATCTGGGCAGCCGCAGCATTGGGCTGTTGCCTTCAGCTTGGGCTGAGCCTACGGTTGTGGTGCTTATATCTATCATCACACTGTTTGTTGTCTTCAAGCCCAGCTTTGGAACTGCTCAAACCAGCAGCACGATCTCACAACCGCGTCGGTTAGGGGGCGCGATCGCGGGCGGCGCCATCGGCTTTCACGATGGTTTTTTTGGCCCAGGCACGGGCATTTTTCTGGTCTTTTCTCTACTGTCGCTTTTCCCCATAGACTTTTTACGCGCCACCGGATCGACCAAGCTGCTTAACTTTCTTGCAAACATCACGGCGCTAATCACCTTCGCAACGGCTGGCAATATTGACTACGCCAAGGGCAGCGCGGGCGCCCTTGGCGTGATTGTTGGATCTTTTGTCGGCGCTAGCTTTGCTACTAAAGAAGGAACAAAGTTGATCAAACCAATCTTTATTGTCGTAGCGATCGCTCTCATCTTAAAACTGTTGATTAGCTAGCTAAATCGCCGCTATTCAACAGAGTTTGCCCAGTCTTTGGCCCACGCCAAAATCTCATGAACACGCTCAATCGAGCCAGCCTCAGAGTACAGGCGCAGCACCGGCTCTGTTCCACTAAAGCGAATCAACAGCCAGCTATTGTCTTCTAGGTTGAACTTGTAGCCATCTACAGTAATGCAGTTGCTTACCTGTTTTCCCGCTACCGTTTCTAGCGTGCTAGATTGCAACGCCTCTAGCAGCTTCGCTCTTACTTCCATACTTGCTAGCGGCAAATCAATCCGGTCGTAAGCGGCAGTAAAATCAGCTTGCGCTCTAAGCGCGTCGTTTAGCTCACCAAAATCTTTCCCACTTTGCACTACCGCTTCTAACAAATATAGCGCCGACAGCAGTGCATCCCGCTCTGGAATATGGTGGCCATAGCCAATGCCGCCTGACTCTTCACCACCGATCAACACATCCGCATCCAACATGCGATCGGCGATGTACTTGTAGCCGATTGGCGTCTCGTACACTGGCAAATCGTACAGTTTAGCTAGGGCTAAAAAGAGATTAGAGCCACTGAGCGTTTTCACTACTTCGCCTGTCATCCCTCGGCGCTTAGTCAGATGTTCCATCAAGATAGGAATCAATACCTGAGAGCTGAGAAACGTCGCTTTTCCGTCCATACCGGCAATGCGATCGCTATCTCCATCAAAAATTAGCCCGACCGTCAGGCTGTCTTTATCTTGGGCATTCTCTCTATTCTCAATCGCCTTGAACAGCTTAGGAATATACTGTGGCAGCGGCTCTGGCGCGCCCCCTTCAAATAGCGGATCGGCCTCACTATTTATCTCATTCACCGCTCGCCCTAGCAGCCGCTCAATTCCAGTCGCCGCCGCGCCGTGCATAACCTCTGCAAAGATCGTCAGCTTGCCATCATCTACCGCCTTGCAGATAGCTTCAATATCCACCATTGAGCGCAATGCGTTGCAATAGCTCGGCCAAGGGTCAAACGCGCTAATGCTGCCAGCTTGGTCAGCTTTAGGCGCATCTTGATCTAGCTTCGCCTCCACCTTTTCGGTCACCTCCGGCGGCACCGACCCACCCAGCGCACTTTTAATCTTTAGCCCGTTGTAGACCGCCGGGTTGTGGCTAGCGGTAATCACAACGGCCCCTAGCGCCTTTTGGTCAAACGCCGCCCAGCTAAACGCAGGCGTCGGCGCAAAGCTTTCAGACAGCTTGACCTCGTACCCTGCCGCTGCAATCGATTCTGCCGCATACCGAGCAAAATCTGACGAGAGAAATCGTCGGTCGTAGCCGACAATCACTGTTTTGCTGCCGTTACTGCCGTAGGTTTCTTCTAGCACCTGAGCCGCCAAAGCCGCGACCTTGCCCACCCGCTCAAAGGTAAAATCGGCGGCAATCACACCGCGCCAGCCGTCCGTACCAAATTTGATTGCTTTACCAACAAACGTAGAGGGTGAAACAGAAGCCATAGTTCAGTCGCAATAAGGAATAAAGAGATAAGTACAGGCAAACGGCTTTGGACGGTGTCATGCTGCCTCAGCAGCGTCACGATGCCCTCAGCAGTGTACCGATAGATGCTGACAAAGTACCAACATCAATAAGGCTTTATGTATAGTTTTACGTGTTTTTTTGGAATGCGATCGCACACTCACTTCTTCTCACAGCCACTTCCTTAGAAGAAGCCTTGGGAGACGCACCGCACAAAGCCTTCCATGTCTTCATCCTCCCTGCTAGCAAATCAGGTAAAAAATCGGTAGATCAGGCCTGCTAGCCTACAGCAGCCCTATAGCAGCTTGTGAGCTACCTGCGGGCGACTTATTTTCTGCTGCTAATTTTTAGGGGCGTATGATACCCTTATTAAGCGTTAATTGCTTCATTAGTTTTTCACAGAAGCAGTTAGCGGGATGTGGCGCAGTTTGGTAGCGCACCTCGTTCGGGACGAGGGGGCCGTGGGTTCGAATCCCGCCATCCCGATTTAACAAAAACCTAACAGGTTTAAAGAAGAGTTTTGAGCAAGGCTGAATCAGCATCAAAGATCACTGCGATCGGTCAAGACTCTAAATATATTTAGAGTCTTCCTTATTTTTTAGCTGAATAATCATCTCCTACCTATATTTCTTGATTGGTATAGGGTAGTTTGAGCGCAGTTGTGCACGGTTAGAAGCCGCAAACATAGATACACCGTATGGCAGAGCATTTTTTTGAGCAGCCCATTCTGAATTCACCCTACAAATACCCAGCGCTGCATTGGGAGTTGGACGAAGATGGTCAACCTACAAACAAGCTCATCAAACATAGACGCCTGTCCAAGTTTCTGACGCCAATTCCTAAGCCTAAAAAGCGGCGAAAGGCTCAAGACGATATTCAGCAGGCGCTATCTCTTTACGACACCCAAGGAATTTCTAACGACTCTCAGGCTTACGATCTTTCTCTATTTATCAACAGCATTCGCGAAAAGGTGAACGTCTGGCGGCAGTTACCGAACCCGGCAGATTGGAAGGTGACGCCAGAAACGGCTCGGTTACTCCAGCACTGGCGATCGCACCAGTTTCAGGGTCTTCGTCCCTTCTTTTGTCAGGTAGAAGCTGCGGAAACGGCAATCTGGCTGGCGGAAGTCGCTCCTAAAGGGCGCTCATTTCTGTCGCACATTGCCAGTGTAAATGAAGAGGCAAACCCTGAGCTGTTGCGGATTGCGCTGAAGCTGGCAACAGGTGCGGGCAAGACAACGGTGATGGCAATGTTGATTGCCTGGCAGACGGTAAATGCGGTACGGCATCCGCAGAGCAGCCGGTTTACACGGGGCTTTTTGATCGTGACGCCAGGGATTACGATACGCGATCGCCTGCGCGTCCTTCAGCCGAATGACCCTGAAAGCTACTACGCTGAGCGCGAACTTTTACCCAGTGACATGCTGCTTGATTTGCAGAAGGCCAAAATCGTAATCACAAACTATCACGCCTTTAAGCTGCGCGAGCGAATGCAGCTAGCGGCAGGAACTCGAAAGCTAGTGCAGGGGCGCGGTCCTGAATTAGACACGCTTGAAACAGAAGGCCAGATGCTCAAGCGCGTCATGCCCGAGCTGATGGGTATAAAAAATGTTTTGGTGATCAACGACGAGGCACATCATTGCTATCGCGAAAAACCCGATACGGACGATGTGTCTGATCTAAAGGGAGACGACAAAAGCGAGGCAAAGCAGAATAACGAGGCAGCGCGGCTGTGGATTTCGGGAATTGAGGTGGTAAAGCGCAAGCTGGGTGTGCAAAAGGTGTACGACCTGTCGGCGACGCCTTTTTTCCTCAGAGGATCGGGCTACGCGGAGGGGACGCTGTTTCCCTGGACGGTGAGTGATTTTTCGCTGATGGATGCGATTGAGTGCGGCATTGTGAAGCTGCCTCGGGTGCCAGTGGCGGACAATGTGCCGGGCGGGGAGATGCCGAAGTTTCGGAATCTGTGGGAGCACATTGGCAAAAAGATGCCGAAGAAGGGACGGGGTAAGGCAGCAGTGCTTGATCCGCTGAGTTTGCCTGCTGATCTTCAGACGGCGCTGAATGCACTGTATGGCCACTACGAAAAGACATTTGAGCTGTGGGAAAAACACAATATTGGCGTGCCGCCTGTGTTTATTGTGGTGTGCAACAACACCTCTACTTCTAAGCTGGTGTACGACTTTGTCTCTGGGTTTGAGCGGGAGGACGAGGAGGGCAAGATTACGCCTTATCCAGGACGGCTGCCGCTGTTTCGCAATACTGATGAGTATGGCAATGTGATCGCGCTGCCGAATACGCTGCTAATCGATAGTGAGCAGTTGGAGTCGGGGGATGCGTTGGATAGTCAGTTTCGGGCGATCGCATCTGACGAAATAGAAAAGTTTCGCCGAGATATCGTGCAGCGCAGCGGCGACCAGGCGGCAGGCAATACCATTACCGATCAGGATTTGCTGCGTGAGGTGATGAATACGGTGGGTAAAGCTGGCAGACTGGGCGCGTCTATTCGCTGTGTGGTGTCGGTGTCGATGCTGACCGAAGGGTGGGATGCGAATACGGTGACGCATGTGCTAGGTGTGCGGGCGTTTGGGACGCAGCTATTGTGTGAGCAGGTGATTGGGCGCGCACTACGCAGGCAGTCCTACGAGCTGAATGAAGACGGCAAGTTCAATGTGGAGTATGCCGATGTGCTAGGTATTCCGTTTGACTTTACAGCGAAGCCTGTGGTGGTGAAGCCGGTGCCGCCTCGGCAAACGGTGAATGTGAGGGCGGTGCGGCCTGAGCGTGATGGGCTAGAGATTCGGTTTCCTCGGGTAGAAGGGTATCGGGTGGAGCTGCCAGATACGCGGCTAGAGGCGCAGTTTGATGAGGATGCTTTGCTGGAGCTAACGCCGATGCTGGTAGGGCCTTCGATTACTCGTAACGAAGGCATTGTGGGCGAGGGCATTGATCTAGATGTGAAGCATATGGATACGCGCGATTCTACGATTTTGTTTGAGCTGACGAAGCATTTGCTGTACAACCAGTATCGCAATCCGGGGGAAGAGCCCAAGGTGCATTTGTTTGGTCAGCTCAAGCGGATTACGAAGCAGTGGATGAAGGATTATTTGCGCTGTACGAGCGAGACCTACAAGGCTCAGGTGCTATATCAAGAGATAGCAAATATGGCCTGTGAGCGAATTTGCAAGGCGATTACAGCGGCGAGTGTGGACGATAGACAGATTAAGGCGATTTTGGATGCGTACAATCCAGTAGGTTCAACGGCGCATGTGAACTTTAATACATCGAAGCCGGAGCTATGGAAGGCGGATGCGCGGCGCTGCCATGTTAACTGGGTAGTGCTTGATAGCGACTGGGAGGCGGAGTTTTGCCGGGTGGCGGAGTCGCACGAGCGGGTACGCAGCTATGTGAAAAATCAAAACTTGGGCCTAGAGGTGCCGTATTTAACAGGAGCTAAGCAGCGGAAGTATCTGCCTGACTTTGTGGTGCAGGTGGATGACGGGCGAGCGGATCTGCTGAATTTGATTGTGGAGATCAAGGGATATCGAGGAGAGAATGCAAAGGATAAGGCGAGCGCGGTGCAGAAGTATTGGATTCCAGGGGTGAATAATTTGGGGAGTATGGGACGCTGGGCGTTTGCGGAGTTTCGGGCAGTATTTGAGATTGAGTCGGAGTTTAACAAAGTGGTGGAAGAGGCGGTGAGTGCTCAGTTAGTGGGGGTGGTGAAATGAGAAATGCTCAACGACCTGGCTACATTAGTCTTGACAGGCTGCTCTCCAATCTGAAAGAAGGGCAATATGTTATTCCGAACTTTCAAAGAGAATTTGAGTGGCATCCTAAAGATATTCGCGATTTGATGCGGTCTATATTTTTAGACTATTACATTGGCAGTTTGTTGCTTTGGACGGGCAAGAAAGAAAGCTTTAGAGCCCTCTCTTGTGAGGGGGTGTACGGTTGTGCAGGAAAGAAGAGTGATAGGAAGTACATCGTACTAGATGGTCAACAGCGGCTTACAGCGATGCACTATGCTTTTGTCGCACCTGGCAAGGATTTCCCAAAGAAGAAGAGTATTGTTCGATTCTATGTGAGAGTTGATCAGTTTATGGCTGGGGAATATGATAATGCCTTCAGCTATGAATTTCTCTCTAAGCGGTGGGAACATATATCTAATAATAGAGACGTTCAGTTCTCACTGCATATTTTCCCGTTGGCGATGATAGGTGCTGATAGGTTTGCGCTGTTCAACTGGATTCAGGATTACAAAAACTATTGGATAGCAGAAGCCGAAAAATCGCTCTCGGCAGATCCTGATGCGTCTGTACGGGCAAGGGATGCTGAGGCATTTGGAGTGCATTTGCTAAGTCTTATCAATGAGTATCAGGTCTCATACATTGAGCTAGACCAAGACATCGGCGTTGACAAAGTCTGCGACATCTTTACTCAAATAAATAGTAAAGGCATCCGGCTAGATGTGTTCGATTTGCTAAATGCGCTGTTGCTACCAAAGAATGTAGAGCTAAAGAAGATGTGGCGAGCGGCAAAACCTCAGCTCTCTTTCGTGAATACGAACAAGATGAACGTGTACATTCTTCAGGTGATGTCGATTTTGCGGCAGGCGTATTGCTCCCCTAAGTATTTGTACTTTCTGTTGCCAGGACAGGAAAAGCCGGTCAGAGACCCGGATGGCACACGGCACAAGGAAGTATTGATCTCTGATGAGAATGTATTTGAAGAGAGCTGGAATCAAGCGGTAAAGGCGTTGGATGAGGCGATCAAGCTGTTGCGTCAGCCGCAAGCATTCGGGGTGGTGTCTGCGAAGTACTTGCCTTACGTTTCTATTTTGCCAGTGTTTGCGGCGTTGCAGTCGTACGCAAAGCAGCTGCCTGTAGAACTGCGGCTACACGCGCAGCGTAAGATTCGTCATTGGTACTGGGCGTCTGTTTTTGATAACCGATATTCTGGCTCTGTGGAATCAACCAGTGCTAGAGACTTTTTAGACATGAAGGCTTGGTTTCAAGAGAATGGACCTGAGCCAAAGCTGATTCAAGAGTTTAAGGATAGTTTTGCAAAGCTTGATCTTTACGCTCAGCGCAGTCGTGGTACGTCCTTATACAATGGCGTTTTCAATCTGTTTGCGATTCAAGGGGCTAAAGATTGGGTGTCTGGAAATATTCCTTTGCCGGAGGAGTTGGACGATCATCATATTATTCCGGCTGCTTGGGGCAATAAGCATTTGAAAAGCAAGGAAGTGAATACGATCTTGAACCGGACGCCTTTGACAGCAGAGACGAACCGGGTGATTATTCGCGATCGCCTACCGAATGAGTATCTACCTGAATGGTTTGCTGCTAGTGGTAGAGAGACCGTCGAAGGCATTTTGAGGTCTCACTTTGTCTCGGCAGAAGCAATAGATGTTTTACTCAGAGATCCGTTTACGCCAGAGGACTTTGCTGATTTTACTTCGGCGCGTCAGCAAACAATTCGAGCAGCAATTGAAAGTTTGCTGGTTAAAGAGCGTTTAGATCTCGATCCGTCTTTGCGAGATTTAGATGAAAAAGTAGAGCGGATAGAGCTACGGTTGCGATCGCTAGTAGGTGAACAGCTTGAGGATGATTTTAGTCTGTTGCCTGGCGGGGTACAAACTGACGTGATGGAGCGAATTACTAGAGCCGTACGTAAGAACGCAGCGCTAGATATGGCTAACTACCAGACATTAAAGCAGCGACTAGAATATTTCGACCTGCGCGAGCTTCAGACGGTCATTATTAGCAGAGGTTTGTGGTCTCGATTTGATCAATGCTTCAAGAATAAAAATGCGCTGAGCGTGAAGTTTGACCAGATAGCTGAGCTGCGCAATAGCTTGCGGCATAGTCGAACGGTGACGGATATTGTGAGGATGGAAGGGGATGCTGCGATCGCATGGTTTGAGCAGGTGCTAGCAAAGCCCTCTACGCCTGCATCCGTTGTAATATAGCTTTCAAAGTATCTGTTTAGCGTTGCATCCTACCTCCCCCCTTCTTAAGGGGGATTGAGGGGGATCTCTCGACGTTTTGAGCTTTAGACAATCCCCCTAACCCCCTTAGAAAGGAGGGAGCAGAGCGTATGACTGATAACGCTAAACAGGTACCTTTCAGACTGAAAACGACACCTCGGCCAAATGACAGAAGCTACAGAGAGATAGATATTGAAACAGTTTCAATGGAGTGATGACAAAAATGAGCAGCTGAAGGCTGAGAGGCAGGTTAGCTTTCAACAGGTGTTGCGGGCTATTCAGGAAGAGCAGATCTTGGATATTATTGAGCACCCTGACCAGACAAAGTATCCGTCTCAAAGGATTTTTGTTATTGCTATGAACGAATATGTATATTTGGTGCCATTTGTGGAAGACGATGAAGTGATTTTTCTGAAGACGATTATTCCTAGCCGAAAAATGAAAAAGAAATACTTAGGAGGATAGGCTATGTCTACGCTGAATGTGGAAGAACTAGAGATTTTAGAATCGGTAGAGCTAGGAGAGTGGCAGTCTATTACTGACCTACCGGAAGCCATCAATCGGTATCAGCGCTATGCGCTAGCTCAAGCCAATGAGCTGGCGGCTATCAGTATTGAGCTGCCTGCTGACGATTTACAAATGTTGGAGATGATAGCGCAGCGGGCTGATACCTCAGTTGCTCTGCTCATGGCTAGCGTGCTTCATCAGTATGCTGCTAATCAGTCTACCTCTCAGCCTTAAGCATCAGATTTTCTATACTCTTTATTTTGTAAGTTACTCATGGCCCGCAAATCTAAGTCTAAGCAGCCGAAGAAGGTGGAAACGCTCAAGCATGATGAGGCCACGCGCAAGAATATTCCGACGGCGGAGTACCAGTCGGTGATGGCTGAGGATGAGAAGACTCCGGTGCAGGTGGCTTATGAGCGGCGGAATCGGGATTTAGACCCGCAGCTTGTGTGGCGGGGGAAGGATGAGCAGGATTGGAGTGACCTGGTGGTGAGTGCGCCGCCGCTGTACATCCAGGAGAAGGTACATCCGAAGGTGCTGGTGGATGATTTGTTGCGGCAGTCTCAGGTGCGGGCAGAGGCAGAGCAGGACCAGCAGATTGATTTGTTTTCGGATTTTAATGGGTTGCCAGAAGAGGCGACGGGAACAGATTTTTATCAGCACGATGCCCACTGGACGAATCGGATGACTTTGGGCGATAGCTTGCAGGTGATGGCGAGCTTGGCGGAGCGGGAAGGGTTGCGGGGGAAGGTGCAGTGTATTTATCTTGATCCGCCGTATGGGATTAAGTTTAATTCTAATTTTCAGTGGTCAACGACGAGTAATAAGGTTGCAGATGGAAAAAGAGAACATATAACTCGTGAGCCAGAGCAAGTAAAAGCATTTCGTGATACTTGGAGAGAAGGAATTCACTCATACTTGACCTATCTAAGAGATCGACTAACTGTTTCTAGAGATCTTCTAACAGACAGCGGTTCAATTTTTGTACAGATAGGAGCTGAAAACGTTCATAGAGTCAGAGCTTTAATGGATGAGGTTTGGGGGGAAGATAACTTCGTATCAATGATTAATTACTCAACAACTAGCGGATTTACTTCTTCCGCTCTTAGTCGTTCAGGTGATTATATTCTTTGGTACTCGAAGGACTACGACTCTTTAAAATATCGACAACTATTTGTTGAGAAAGGAAATCCCCTGGAAGATCCAAAGAGTAAATACGACCAGCTTGAAGATGAATTTGGAAATCGAAGGCGACTGACGAAAAACGAAAAAGCAAGAGTATCTTCTATTGCTGATAACGCTAGGTTGTTCAGATACGGAGCTATTGATAGTCAAGATCCTCCCCCTGAGCCAACTCCATTCAGCTTTAATGGAAGGGACTACTACCCAGCTAAGGGCAGACATTGGACTGCTCAATATCCAACAGGTATGGAGCGTGCTTACAAAAGTAATCGTCTTGGTTTACTAGGTAAAAATATTGCGTACGTTAGGTATTTCGACAATTTTACAATTAACCCTATAAACAATGTTTGGACGGACATCGGAGGTGGCGTTCAAAGCAGATCTGATCCTAAAGTTTACGTTGTTCAAACGGGCGCGGCTGTTATTCAAAGATGCATTCTCATGGCAACAGATCCAGGCGATCTCGTTCTAGATCCAACCTGTGGTTCCGGCACCACCGCCTACGTCGCCGAACAGTGGGGACGCCGCTGGATCACTATCGACACCTCCCGCGTCGCCCTAGCCCTAGCCCGTGCCCGCATCATGGGAGCCCGCTACCCCTACTACCTCCTCGCCGACTCTTCCGAAGGCCAACAAAGAGAAGCCGAAATCACCCGCACGCCAGTCTCCGAAGACCCTACCTACGGCAACATTCGCCAGGGCTTCGTCTACCAGCGCGTCCCCCACATCACCCTCAAATCCATCGCCAACAACGCCGAAATCGACACCATCTACGAGACTTTTCAACAAACCCTCGAACCCCTCCGCGAAAAACTCAACGCCGAACTAAACAAAGAGTGGCAAGAATGGGAAATCCCCAGAGAAATCCCCCGCGAAGCTGACGACACTTGGCCCGACACCGCCAAACAACTTCACACCAACTGGTGGCAAGCCCGCATCGCCCGACAAAGAGAAATTGACGCCTCCATCGCCGCCAAAGCCGATCAAGAATTCCTCTACGACAAACCCTACGAAGACAAATCCACCGTCCGCGTCGCAGGCCCCTTCACCGTAGAAAGCCTCTCCCCCCACCGCGTCCTCGCCGTAGACGAAAACGACGAACTCATCGACCCCTCCACCGCCGGACTCCGCACCAGCACCCCCGACAGCACCAGCGAATCCGCCGACTTCGCCACCGTCATCCTCGAAAACCTCAAAACCGCAGGCGTCCAACAAGCCCACAAAGCAGACAAAATCAACTTCACCACCCTCACCCCCTGGCCCGGCACCTACATCTGCGCCGAAGGCCGCTACCCACAAGAGCACCCAGACACACCCACACAAGCCGACCAAACCCAACCCGCCCCCACCGAAAAAAGAGCCGGAATCTTCATCGGCCCCGAATACGGCACCGTCACCCGCGACAACCTCGCCGCCGCCGCCCGCGAAGCCGGAGAAGCAGGCTTCGACGCCCTGATCTCCTGCGCCTTCAACTACGACGCCCACTCCACCGACTTCAACAAGCTAGGCCGCATCCGCATCCTCAAAGCCCGGATGAACGCCGATCTGCACATGGCCACCGACCTCAAACAAACCGACAAAGCCAACCTCTTCGTCATCTTCGGCGAACCCGACATCGACATCACCCCCGTAGAAGCAGGCAAAATCCAAGTCACCATCAACGGCGTAGACGTCTTCCACCCCCAATCCGGCGAAGTCCGATCCAGCAACACCAGCGAAATCGCCTGCTGGTTCATCGACACCGACTACAACGAAGAAAGCTTCTTCGTCCGCCACGCCTATTTCCTCGGCGCAAGCGATCCTTACAAGTCACTCAAAACTACCCTAAAGAACGAGATCGATGCCGAAGCCTGGAGTAGCCTGAATAGTGATACTTCAAGGCCGTTCATTAAACCCAAATCCGGGCGAATTGCCGTCAAGGTGATCAACCACCTTGGAGACGAAGTCATGAAAGTATTCGCTATAAACTCCAATCCCCCCCTTCCCAAGGGGGGCTAGGGGGGATCTCGATCTCTCTAGCTTGCCGGGATCCCCCTAAGTCCCCCTTGGGAAGGGGGACTTTAAGATGGCGACTAAGTTTGGATAGGTGTAGCAATGGCTTTGCTCTCACTTTAGTTTCTTTTTCTCTAGGCAAAGTCATGAAAGTATTCGCTACAAACTCCCAATCCCCCCCTTCCAAACCCCTACAGGATTAGTTCTCAAAGGGGGCTAGGGGGGATCCCGATCTCTCTAGCTTGCCGGGATCCCCCCTAGCCCCCTCGGGAAGGGGGACTTTGAGACGGCGACTAAATTTGAATGGGTGTAACAATGGCTTTGCTCTCTACCTTGGTTTCTTTTTCCTAAGCGATATGTGGAACCGGGCACCTTAAGGCCACATCCATTATCCAATCATCATGTCTAAACTCTCAAGGTTCGCGGATAAAAAAGGGAGTTCGCAACAATTAGCCAGTCAGCGAGAGATAGATTTCATCAAGCAGCAGTTCCAAATTCCAACTTAAGAACATGCGAGTTGAGCAAGAAGCAGTAACGACTGCTGAGATAGCGTAAGGTGAACGAACGAGTTTCCCATAACAGTCCCGTCACCCGTTCAGCTAATGGCCACTGCTAGCATCAGTTTCGATAGTTTGTTATGCGAACTCAACGGTGCGATAGCCGGGCTAGACGACCCGCGCAAACCGAGTAATGCCAGTAGCTACAGCATTCGGGATACGGTTTTAGGTGCATTCGGCTGTTTTTTCATGCAGAGCGCCTCGTTTTTAGACTATCAGCGCCACCTCGATAGCCGCAACGGTCGCAATAATGCGCAGAGTTTGTTTGGGCTGGAGAAAATACCCAGCGTTGTGCAGATTCGCAATATTCTCGATCAGATAGCGGCCCAGGGCCTGTTTCAAATATTCATCAATATCTATCATGTGCTTCATCAGCAAGGCTACTTGCGAGGGTTTGAGACCCTGGGAGGGAACCTGCTCGTAGCCTTAGATGGCACTGACTACTACAGCTCCCATAACATTAGCTGCCCCTGCTGCTCAAAACGAACCTCACGCAGCGGCCAAGTCACCTACTCTCACAAAGCGATATTGCCTGTGATTGTCTCGCCTGCGCAGTCGGCGGTAATCTCCTTGCCACCTGAGATGATTACGCCTCAAGATGGCCATGCGAAGCAGGACTGTGAGCAAGCTGCCGCCAAACGATGGATAGCGTCAGCGGCAAAGATATTTGTCAATCAAGCGGTGACGCTGCTCGGAGACGACCTTTTTAGTCGTCAGCCAATGTGTGAAGCGGTCTTAGCCCAGGGTTTTAATTTTATCTTTGTGTGTTTACCCGAATCGCACCCGGCACTTTACGACTGGATAGCGTTTCAGGCGTCTCATGGCAAGGTAAAGACGATGCAGCGGCAGCAGCGCCGGGGCAAGACCGATGAAGTTTGGCAGTATCGTTATCTCAATGACGTGCCGATGCGAGCCGAGGCTCCTGCGCTATCAGTAAACTGGTGTGAGCTGACGGTAACGCGCATTTCAGATGGGAAAGTCCTCTACCGTAACAGTTGGGTGACCAACCATCACCTCACCGGGCAGCTTGTGATTGAAGTCGCTGCTGCGGGTCGCTGCCGCTGGAAAACCGAAAACGAAAATCACAATGTGTTGAAAACCAAGGGCTATCATCTCGAACATAACTTTGGGCATGGCAAGCAGCATCTATCTGCCTTTTTGTTGACCCTAAACCTATTAGCCTTTTTGTTTCATACTGTCCTTCATCTAGCTGATGAGCGCTATCAGCAGATTCGACAGATTCGCGGTACCCGCCAAGGCTTTTTTCAGGATATCCTGGCGCTCACCAACTACTTGTGGTTTGAGAGTTGGACGGCCTTGCTGGATTTCATGCTAGATCAGTCGAAATCAACCAAACCCATTCGTAGCAATACTTCTTGACGCGTCACTGGCTCATGGACGAGACATGACTCGTGTCGTTTCACAATGTCCGTATCTTGGAATTTGGAATTGCTGTTCATCAAGGGTGTCTAATAACTGTAGTATGCGCTGTTGTAGCTCTGAGAGGGGTGAGAGAAAGCGTTGTCTAACTTGGTCAATATCCATAAGCGTGAGGGTAATGCCGCGAAAGGCTTTGAGCAGTAGCTCAGCGGTGGGCTGTTGTGTAGCGCGTTTGGAATTACCCGCATAGAGCCCAGGCAGTTCCTGTTGTTGTGCCTGTAATTGAGTGCGCACGGAGAATTCGAGCAGGCAAAGGATTCGCAAGCCCAAACTCAACAGCCGAATCAATCCCTTGACCCGCTCGTCAGAAGCCAAATAGATAGGCCGCAGCCCGAGTGCTTTGCCCTTGTATCGGCCAAAGCCTTGTTCAATGAGGTACTCATTGCGGTAGCCGTAGACGGCCTCTTCAAGTGACAACTCAAGGTCGTTGCTCACGTAGACTCGCCAGCCCATTAGCTGCGAGCAGTGTTGATAAGCGTCATCGTTCAATGTCGGTTTCACCGTGACGGTGGTTTCGGTGATAGTCCTAGCTGGCTGGTCGCGGTAGGCGCGTTTGTGCGTCGTTTCAGCCTTGGTCTCGTAGGCGACTTGAATCAGGTCTTTGAGGCGATAGCGCTGAAGAATTCGGTGAGCGGCAGCCTCGGTTTCCTCAGGCGAGAGTCGTTTGTGGCCACGACCCGTCAGGTTCAGTTGGTTCAGTGCCTCGGTGGCTTTTTGGATGCGGTTGTCCAACCCTTGTTGCTGTCGTCTGGCGTACTTGAACGAATGCACCACCAGCCACTGTTCGCGCCAGGTGAACGGCGTTGCCATCACCTCAACCGATTGCGGCATCGTGAAGGTAAACCCCTCCGCTATCAACTCAGGTTCGGCGGGTGGTTCCGTGGTTGCCTTAGCGTCACGACTGTTTTGCTCGGGCGCGGCAACGGGTGTAAGCGTCTCCTCGCCTCGGAAAACAGGTGCGAGTAACTCGGCTAGGTCGGCTTTGGAGACTTGCTTCTCTGGCAGCGGGCACAGGTAGTAGTTCTGGCTTTGGGAGATATAGCGCCTTGTCTCTAGCGCGGCCATCTTACTATCGCCGACGTAGGTCAACCCGCTTGTCGCCAGACTCTGTTGGACTTTCTTGATCTCGGGTATGTACAACGGGTCGTCTGCTTGATTGCCACTCACTATTGTGGTGCTCACCGGCATCCCTAATGGATCTAAGGCCGCTTGCGATATCTTCACTTGTGGGAGGTCGGGCCGATAGTCTTTGCTGTGGCCAAATTGAAATAAGCCCTCGCCTTCGACTGGCCTGTAGCCACTACTGGTCGTGGTGTCCAGACGGACACACGATACCTTCAAGTCATACACCCGTACTGTATGACAGTTCAACGCGCCTTCAAATGCGTCCCACTGCGGGTCATCGCTCAATCGGTCTAGGACGCGCTCCAAGCGGTCATCACTGAAGTCCAGACTCCGCACAGTTGGCGCTAAACTATGCTGCAAAGTGCTGCTCAGTCCCGCCGCCCAGGCTTCCACCTGATTGAGGCGATGGTCTCCTTGCGAGAGTAGATAAGACAGCCAGCCCGTCAGCACCTTGCCCACACTCAAGCCTTGCCAGTTCCCATGCCCCGCAAAATGCTCGTCTACCAGCCCGCTCAGATTTAGTCGTTTCATCTGATTCAATAGCAATGGAATATCATCGACCCGTTCGTTCCCGATAAGCTCTGCCATAGCCGCTATGCCCTGATGTACTTGACCTCATTATCGCGGCATCTATTTGACTTTCTCAACTATCTTTCAGCGAACCATGAGTAAACTGACTGAAGGAAGCTTTTATCTTCCGTATAATCGAGAGCTAGGCGATAGAGCTAGAGAACTCCGCAAAAATATGACTGCCGCAGAGAAAAAACTCTGGTTCGATTACCTAAAGACCTTTAAATTTAGGGTCTTGAGACAGCGCCCTATTGATCACTTCATTGTAGATTTTTACTGTGCTACCCTGAAGCTCGTAATTGAAATAGATGGCGATAGTCATTTCACTGAAAATGGCATAGTCTACGACAAACAGAGAACTCTCATATTGGAATCATACGGACTAAGGATTCTTCAGTTCACGAACCAAGAAGTCTTCAACAACTTCACAGCCGTTTGTCAACGCATCCATGATTGGACTGAGTAAACAATGGAATTTCGTATCGCCGATACCTTTACTGATAGCCTCAACAAGCTGACAAATCAAGAACAGAAGAGCGTAAAAATGACGGCCTTCGACCTACAGCTAAATCCAGGGAGCTCCAGCCTACGATTTCACAAGCTCACCAATACTAAAGATCCTAACTTTTGCTCTATCAGTGCCAACATGGACATTCGTCTCATTGTCCATCGCACTGCTAACAGCCTGCTACTTTGCTATGTCGATCATCACGACAACGCCTACGCCTGGGCCAAAAAACGAAAAATAGAACGCCATCCCAAAACCGGCGCAGCCCAACTCGTCGAAGTCCGCGAAACCGTCGAAGAGATCACCATTCGCCAACCCATCCCGATCCCTACACTGCCCACCGCCAAAACCACTTCAAAGAAAGCACCCAGCAAGCTCCCACCACTCTTCGACCACCTCTCCGAAGACAACCTGCTCAGCTACGGTATTCCACTAGAATGGATTGACGATGTCAAAATCGCCAATGAGATAACGCTGTTCAACATCGCCGAACACCTTCCTCAAGAAGCCGCCGAAGCTCTGCTAGAACTAGCAACAGGCGGAACGCCAGAGCCGCCAGCCCTACTTCCTGAAGACAGCGATCCGTTCAGCCACCCCGATGCTCAACGCCGATTCCGGGTAATGACAAACCAGGAAGAACTTCAGCGAGCCCTAGACTATCCCTGGGAAAAATGGACTGTCTTCCTGCATCCTGCTCAGCAGCACCTGATTGAACGCGACTACAGTGGTCCTGCTCGCGTTGCCGGTTCAGCAGGCACTGGTAAAACAATCGTCGCCCTTCACCGGGCCGTCTTCCTAGCACGTCGCCATCCAGATGCGAAAATTCTACTGACGACTTTCTCTCAGGCGCTTGCGAATTCGCTACACCTGAAGCTAGATCGGCTGGTGGGTAATGAACCTGATGTGCGCGATCGCATTCAATCTCTATCTATGCGCAAAGTTGCCTGCAACCTTTACACACAGTCCTACGGCGAACCTAACATTGCTAGACCAGACGAAGTGCGATCGCTGCTCATCACCCTCGCTAATCAAACCGCACCAGGACAGTTCTCCGCATCCTTTCTCTGGAACGAATGGAAAGATATCGTTGATGCCAGACAGGTCAGCACCTGGGAAGCCTACAAAAACGTCAAACGATTAGGCCGAAAAACTAGAGTCGGCAGCAAACAGAGAGAGCTGCTGTGGACCATCTTTAGCCAAGCGCTTGATACGATTAGCCAAGAAAAACAAATCACTTGGTCTGGACTTTTCAAACAGGCCACAAATTACATAAAAGAGAGCACCTCCCCCTTCGACTTCGTCATCGTAGACGAAGCTCAAGACATTGGTATCGCGGCTCTACAGTTTCTTTGCGCATTGGGTACACGCTATCCTGATAGTCTCTTTTTTACAGGAGATCTAGGCCAGCGTATTTTTCAGCAGCCCTACTCTTGGAGGTCATTGGGTGTCGATATTCGAGGGCGATCGCAAACCCTCAAAATCAATTACCGCACCTCCCATCAAATCCGACAGCAAGCTGACTGTCTTCTTCCTGATATTCTTGCTGATGTAGATGGCAACAAAGAAGAAAGACGCCACACCGTCTCTGTGTTCAACGGGCCTCCGCCTCAGATTGCAATCTGTGAAGACGAAGAAGAAGAAACTCGGCGAGTGAGTGAGTGGTTAGCTGAGCGGATTACAGATGGGCTACAGCCGGACGAAATCGGTATATTTGTGAGGTCAAAAGAGCAGATGGGGCGTGCGATCGCTGCCATTGCAGGAGCAGGAGCAGGAGCCGCTAAGTTAGACAGCCAGCTCACGCCTCCCCAAGGCTGTATCGCTGTAAGCACTATGCACCTTGCCAAAGGGTTAGAATTTCGCGCCGTAGCAGTCATGGCCTGTGATGATGAAGTTCTACCCCTTCAAGAGCGCATCGAAACTATCTCCGATGAAGCCGACCTAGAAGAGGTTTACAACACTGAGCGCCACTTGCTTTATGTGGCTTGTACACGCGCTCGCGATCGGCTGATGATCACAGGCGTTGATCCGGCTTCCGAATTTCTCGATGATTTAGCCTCTTAAAAGCGCTAATGACCAAAGTACTACTCTTTTTGCGCTCTAGTGTTCCCAATTAGGGTTTGCCGAGAAAAGCTAGCCATAGCGCAGACGATTCTCAGAGAGGAGCTACGCCATGAAGAAGCGGTGTCATCTGTGGTAACTCATGCAGCAACCCAACGACAGCTCGCATAGCTTTTGGTTGTGCGTCAGCCCTCTAAGTTGAGTTCAAAAGAAAGTAATAGCAGTAGCACACTGAGCGATTCTAGGAGCGATTCTAGGAGCGATTCTAGTGAGACCGATCACAACCCGACCTAGGTAGTCTCTCCTCTAAAGAGTCGCCTTCCACTTCAAAACAGAAATAAACTCGTTGGGGCGCCCGGTTGGCTGCGGTTGGCTCCAGTCGGTTGGGGTAGCGTAGCCCCGCTTGTACAACAGCTTGATGGTGGATTGAACAGCGCCAAGGCTACCGCACAGCGTATGGCGGACGGGTTCGGCCTGAGCGACGGGCCGCTGAGTCGGCGGCTTCGAGGTACCGCTTAAGGTATTGCTTGAGATATTGCTTGAGGCACTGAAACATGTGGACGCAAGAGCGCCCTGAAGAGTGGGGGTAAACATGGTGATTCTGGGATTTCCTGTGTGTAAGGAAACCCAGAACTTACAAATCCTTAGCCATCCACAGAAATGACGTGCAAATCGGGGTGGCTAGGAGTTATCTTTACCCTTAGCGTCCGGGATTGCGTGGTAATCCTGTGCGTTAGCCGTTGGTAGGTGTGTCATTACCTATCAGCGGTGCTAAAGCTTTGCTGAGTTCTGAGAAGGTTACGCCATCGAGCCGTAGCCTTAGAAAAAATGATAGGCGTATTTTTACGTAGATGCAAGGGGAAATGTTTGCCCCTTACAACTTTAGATCAGACCTAGGAGCAGAACAAAGGTCAATACCTCTAACGATACGTAAAAAGCTCTCTAATCCTCAAAACCCAGATCGTATATCGAGTAGCTCAGGCTGCTTATTCTGATAAAGCTTCGATGTTATGGAACTGCCTAGCCCCTATGTAGCCTAGCTTCTATTTACTAGCATGTACTGACAAAATCTGTTCTGCCACTGCACCAAACTCAGGTACTTGCCCAACAACTTTCTCATCCACCCGCAGGCGAGAGACTTCATACTCACCTTCTACTAGGGTACAAATTATGAGAGTGGGCTGCTTGGGCCGACCGATATGGCGAACGCCGCCTAGTCCGGCATAGTCTACAATCCAGTACTGAGGGATGCCGATAGATTCATAGGCCGCTAGCTTCAGCTCATAGTCATCCTGCCAGTTGCCAGAGACAACTTCAACAATCAGCCTGATCGTATCGCCATTTTGAACTGTAGAGGCTTTCTCCCATAAGGGTTCTTCAGCGATCGCAGCCCTATTGAGCACAATGGCGTCTGGCTCGTAGCCCGTATCACCACTGATCTTTACGACACATTCGCGAGGAATAAAATAGGGTAGTGCTGATTCATCAATCGCGTAGTTCAACTGCTTTGCAATGTCCCCAGCAATCTCTGAGTGTCTTCCTCTGGGCTTCGGTATTTGAAAAATGACTCCACGGCGTAGCTCGTAACGATATTGCGAGTTCTCAGGATACCAGTCGATGAACTGCTCAAAGCTTACGGGCATGGGCAGGGGTGTAATGCGCTGAATGTCTTTTTTGAGGGCAGCAGTCATGGTTGAGCTCAATCCTAATCTAGATAATCCTGTCTAATTTCCGGTCTGAATAATAGATGATGGCTCTAAACAAAGCTGAAACTAAAGGAGCTAAATAGGGAAGGTTGACAGAAATAAATTCTAGCAGAGCGACTAGATAGTGCTGTCGTATTCGTATGAATGCACTCCGCTCAGCCGTGGAAGATCAGCGGTTTTAGCGATCGCTAACTCAATGAGGTAAGTAGCCAAAGCTATATGAAGAAAGTGCCTCACCCATGCATTTGTGAAGATGTGTCACTTTATATAGCTTGCGTGAGCCTGAGTTCGGTTTCCTTTTAAGATTGAAAGGAGATCCCTCTCTAGGAAAGCGTCTTATGTCGGTAGAAACTGTTGGAAATCCACCTCCTGAAGCTGATCAGCTAAAGACTGAAATTGAAAAGAAACTGCCCGATATTATGGCTAGCTTTAGTCAGGTTTTGCAAGAACAGTTTGGATTTGAAGGTGTACGCGTGGGCGGATTTAGTCTTGTGCCAGCAGAAGCGATGGCTAATAGTAGTATCTCTTGTAATGAAGAGGGTTGCTCTGTTGCAGAAGGCGATGAGTAAATTCTGTTGCTGTAACTAATTACGGTAAACAATTACAGACGTTAGACTAGATAGGCTCATCTAGTCTACTAGTCCACTGCGCAAGTAGCTGCTAAGGCTATCGACCAAGGTCACCATAGCTAATACAACAATCAAGAGCGCAGAGACCTGTTGATATTGCAAGATCCGCAGGGCGCTAATAATCTCTAGGCCGATGCCGCCTGCACCCACCGCGCCTAACACCATAGACGCTCTGAAGTTGTATTCCCATCGGTAAAATGTGACGTCTGCCATTTGGGGAAAGACCTGAGGCAGCACGCTGTGAACAATTACCTGAGGCTCTGTCGCGCCGACCGATCTGGCGGCTTCTACTGGGGCGCGATCGCTCAGCTCAACCGCTTCTGCAAAAAACTTACCCACCATTCCAATAGAATGAAGCCCTAGCGCCAGAGTCCCCGGTAGCTTGCCAAACCCTACCGCCGCCACTAAAATCATGCCCAAAATCAGCTCAGGAATCGCCCGAGTTGCATTCAAAAGGGTTCTAGACAGATAGAAAAGAACAACGTGCGGTGTAGTATTGCGAGCGGCCAAAAAGCATAGCGGCAGAGAGATGCCTACCGCGATCGCAGTTCCCGCTACGCTCATAGCCAACGTATCAACAATAGGCATAATCCACAGCCGAAAGCGGCTAAAGTCGGGCGGCAACATCTCCTTTAAAAGCTTAATCGTTGCCGGGATACCCTCTGCTAGCCGTTCAAGATTCAACAGATCGACTGTGATGAAACTGACTAAAACGATGCTCACAATCAAAAAGATACGGACCATCTGTTTGAGCCATCTTTGTCGATACTGACGCAACAGACCGTCTGTCTCGGCGCGATTAGTTAGCTGAGCAGTGTTCAATCTATGAATGCTCACGCTATCGTCGCTCGATTCTTCACTTAATTCCTCGCCTTCACGGTCTGTTGTAATGCTCATAGGCCAAATATCGCTACGCTCTACTCCACAAGTTCACCCAAATCAAGTCCTAGCTTCTGCCCGGCTTTGCGGATACCGTCGTAGTCCAAATCGGTCACAGCCGCAAAGCCATCTGCTTTGAAAGGTGCTAGCACTGACTCGTCTTCTAGCGATAGGAAAGCCGATCGCAGCTGATCTTGCAGCTTAGGGTCCAAGTCAGAAACGAAAAGTCCAGGGGTACTGAGGAATAGGCTCAGATTCAGCAATCACCTCAACCTTGCTTGCATCGATCGTTCCAGCTTCGATCAAAGAGTCGAAAATGGGACGGCTAAGGCCGCCCGCTTGGGCATTGCCGCTCTGGACCGCTAGAGCAACCGCATCATGAGCACCGAGGAAAACAGCTTCATAATTTTCACCTGATTTGAGACCCGCTTCGGCAAGCGTTAGCTCCGGAAACAATCGGCTAGAGGTAGACGCCGGATCGCCAAGGGCTACTGTTTTGCCTTCAATATCTGAAAGCTCATCTACGCCCGCCTCTACATTGCCAATAATAACCGAGGTATAGGTAGTTGAGCCGTCTTCTAGGCGAGCAGCAAAAGGCTCAATATCGCTCTTGGTTTTGGCTAAGACATAGGAAAGAGGTCCAAAGTAGGCCAAATCTACACGGCCATTTCTAGCCGCTTCGATCATTGAAGAATAGTCTGTTGTTACAACTAGCTCCACCTCTTTACTAAGGGTCTCTTCTAAGTAGCTGGAGAGTCCTTGGTTATCTTGAATGATAGTAGCGGCATTCTCGTCAGGCAACAAAGCGACAACTAGCTTGGATGGGTTAGCTCTAGCAGTATCTTTATCGGCTTTTGTTTCTGTTGCTTCATCAGAAGAACTAGAAGAACTGCTACAGCTAGAAAGGACAACTAGGCCCATTAAAATTATGCCTGTAATGCCTTGTTTCAATTGAATGCTAGTCATGCCCTACGCCTTTGCTTTACGCTCTAGTCAAGTAAAATTAGTCAGGTAAAATTAGTCAGGTAACAAATAATACTGTGAAAAGCAGCGTGTTAGGAAGTACCGCTGTAAATCTCTTCTATGTTGCGATCGCTCAAGGCTGTAGGCGGCGCATCGAAAACAATGCGACCGTGCGCTAGGCCGATGATGCGATCACCATACGCTTTGGCAAACTCAACCTGATGCAAGCTCAGCACTACCGAAATCCCGTCAGTCTGACAAACGTGCCGCAGCAGCGACAGAATGCCGTGCGCGCTAGCTGGATCGAGACTGGCGATAGGTTCATCTGCCAGAATTAGCTTGGGCTGTTGGGCAAGGGCTCTGGCAATGCCGACTCGCTGCTTTTGGCCACCGCTCAAATGCTTTACAGGGGTGAGGGCTTTATCGATGAGGCCTACTCTGGCTATACAGGCCAGAGCGAGCTGCTGATCGCGCTGGGGAAAAGGCAGCAGGCTACGCCAGAAAGAGTGATAGGCTAGCCTGCCCATAAGGACATTTTGTAAGACAGACAGCCGCTCGATCAGCTGATGCTGCTGAAAAATCATACCGGTTTGCTTGCGGTGCGATCGCAGCACCGTCGCTTCGCGCAAATCACCTAGCCCACTCACCAAAATCCGGCCACAAGTCGGTGGCGTCAGATAGTTCAGCGTTCTTAGCAGCGTTGACTTACCCGCACCCGAAGAGCCCAGCACAACTGTAAACTCTCCTCGGTTTAGCTGTAGAGACACAGCGTCAAGCGCCACGACCTGATTGGCATAGGTTACGCCTACTGTCTGTATCTGAACGATCGCCAGTTTATCCACAGAACGACACTAACTCAACACATCGACCCAACGCATCGAAAGCACATCGAACATGTCCGTCAGTCAAAAGACAGCAATTATTAATTGAGACCAGCCAATCAAGCAGCGCATAGTCCAATCCGGAATAATCATCCTCTACCATGAATCTTAAGCTATGAATCTTAAGCTATGAATCTTAAGCTATTACTCTCAAAGACCCTGACTTACTGATGCTCACGCATCCTACAATTTTTAGTACCATGGCAGTAGGTCATCTATCGCAATTACTGTCCTCACGTCAACCGCTAGAAAGTAATGAAAAATAAGGTCGTTGCTGCCGTACTCGCTTTAGCCGTTGGGTGGATAGGCGTTCACAAATTCTATCTGGGGCAAACGGGCATGGGAATTATTTACCTGCTCTTTAGCTGGACAGGGATTCCGGCCATCGTCGCGTTCTTTGAATGCATTCTTTTTCTGGTGATGGATGATCGAGTATTCAATGCCAAATACAACCACGCGCTACCGGGGTCGCCACCTATGGCTACCTACCAGAGGAGCGCCAGCCAATTTGGGGAATCGACTAAGGATAAGGCAAATGCACTCACTGAGCTGAAGAAGCTTTACGAAGCCGAAATCATCACTGCCGAAGAATACGAAGAAAAGCGACGAAAAATTTTCGACTCTATCTAATTAAATTCAATTCGATTTAGCCTAATTCAACGCGGTTCCACTAACTCACTCCTATCTGAACTACCTTCCCAAGGCAATCTAACCACACCCTAGACTAGATTTCTGTTAGGCAATCAGCTCATGTCCAACGCAAAACTCTCCGTCACCCCTAGCGCCGAAGTTTCTCACCAAGTTTCCCATAATGGATTTTGGCTGTCTTTTGTCCCTATATTTGGCGGGCTTTCGATTGTCAAAGAAAGTAGTCGGCTAGGCGATACTCGATCTGTGCAGTTGGGATGGGGTGCTTTTGCACTATCGATTGTGACGGCTCTCGGCGGTAGCTTTACACTGGCTTGGCTAATACAAATTGGCCTGGCCATTTGGCTTAGAGCTCAGCATACGCAGCCGCCTGCGCCTCCGCTAGTGCAAGTCGATTTTAATAGCTGTTCAAAGCATGATCTAGTGCGAGTGCTCAATATTCCAATTGTGTACGCTAACGACATTGATCTTATTCGCAATGAGGGACATCTATTTACCCACACCGAAGAACTCAGCGAAATTGCAGGTTTACCGGAGGAGCTGGTTCGACGGATCACGCCTCAGCTAATTTTTTCATACGATGCGCAAAAAGATGACGACCATACTTGGCGACAGATTAACTTTTTGACGGCAAGCGAAATGGTAGCTAGAGGAGTAGATGCGATCGCTGCTCAAAAAATCGTAGAAGAAAGGACGCTTAGAGGCGACTACCGCTCAGCCGTAGAGGTCAAAAGACGTACCGGCATCGCCTTCCGGCAATATCAAAAGCTCGTGTAGCTTCTTCGTGCTGTTTAACTCACATTACCTAACTTACGCTGTTCGACTCCTATTACTTTTTCTCTCGTATCGTCTTTCGCGCCCTCTCTCTCTCAATGAAATCAAAAAAGAAGATGAAAACATCCGGCAAACATCTTGCCCTCTTACTGCTGAGCATTCTGTTGTTTTCTCAAGTTTCTAGTACTCATCTCCCTTATCTAGCTAGAGAGTACGTTGTGCTGTTTATCATTCAGCTCTACTTTATGGCAACTTATCTCGTTATTCCTAAGCTAAAAGGTGAGTCATGACCCGTTTGAGTGTGAACCTTAACAAGGTTGCAATGCTGCGTAACGCTCGCCCCCTTGCCATTCCAAGTGTAGTCAAAATGGGCGAAATTAGCATCGCCGCCGGAGCCCACGGCCTGACCGTTCATCCGCGACCAGACGAGCGTCATATCCGCCGTACTGATGTCTATGACCTAGCCACGCTGCTAAAGCATCATCCCACTATCGAGTACAACATCGAAGGCAACCCGCTAGAGTCTCCCTTCATGGATATCATCCGCGAAGTCAAGCCTGATCAGTGCACCCTCGTCCCAGATAATCCGACGCAAAACACCTCCGATCACGGTTGGAATGTTATGAAAGATGTAGATAAGCTAAGGCCGATTGTAGACGAGCTGAATGCTTTGGGCTGTCGGGTGAGCTTGTTTATGGACCCAGATATTGAGCAGATCAAGCACGTGCCAGAATTAGGGTGCGATCGCATCGAGCTATACACCGAACCCTACGCTACTGCCTACCGGGAGGGCAAAGGTGACGAAAGCTTCGAGCAATACAAATTTGCTGCTGAGTGCGCTCAAAACTTGGGCCTTGGCATCAACGGCGGTCACGATCTAAACCTAGACAACCTACCCAAATTCAAAGAAATTCCTAACTTACTAGAAGTCTCCATCGGTCACGCACTTACCGCAGACGCACTAGAAATGGGCTACGCAAACGCAGTGAAAGCCTATTTGAAGGCCCTGACGCAGCAAAGGCCCTGACACAGAGCATCGTAGCCACAGATAGCCTCTCGCTAGCTAGAGTACAGCCGCCTAAAACTAGAGTAGTGTTAGCTTAATGTAGCTTTGCGGTAGCCCTATGGAAGATACTCGCTCCTTCGATATCCAAACGTCAGACGATGCCCAAACCAAAGCCCACAGCGGCGAAGCCATCGGTGGCGGGCTACCCGTGATTGAATACTGGGCAAAGCACACGCTTTCGCCAGAAGGGCCGCCGGTATGGAAAACGCTGTTTCATAAAAGTGCTTGTCTTTCCTGTGCCTGGGGCACTGGTGGGCAAAAAGGTGGCTTTACCAACGAGGTAGGCGAAAAAGTGCAGCGCTGCATGAAAAGCATGGAAGCGATTATCGCCGAGTTGCAGCCGCCTGTAGAACCGCACTTTTTCGATACGCATAGCATTGAAGAGTTGCAGCAGCTGACTTCTATGGAAGCGGACAGGCTCGGGCGGCTAAGCTTTCCTGCCATTCTCAAAGCAGGCAGCGCTCACTACCAGCAAATTAGCTGGGACGACGCCTATAGCATCATGGCAGACGCTTTTCGTCAGCCGCCAGAGCGGGTCGCTTCCTACAGCTCGGGCAGATCTTCTAACGAAGCGGCTTTTCTGCTACAGCTCATGATGCGGATGCACGGTTCTAACAATCTGGCTGACTGCTCAGATATGTGCCATCGGCCCTCTACTACTGGGCTAAGTAAAGTCTTTGGCAGTGGAACCTCCACGGTGAGTCTTGAAAGCCTCAAGGAATCCGACTGTGTGGTGCTCATTGGCTCGAATGCACCCGCCAACCACCCACGACTGATGAACGAGCTAATCAAGCTGCGTGACGAGCGCAATGGCAAGATTTTGGTGATTAACCCTGTTCGCGAAGTGGGCTTGGTTAAATACGGTTCACCCTCTTTTCCAGTCAAGTCTCTTATTCCTGGCTCCGAGATTGCCAACTTGTTTCTGCAGCCTATTCCTGGCAGCGATCTAGCTCTCTTTATCGGCATTCAAAAGTCTTTAATAGAAAGAGATTTAATCGATAGAGAGTTTCTCCAGGCGCATACCGAAGGCTGGGAAGCTGTGGTAGAACAGGCTGAAAACACGCCTTGGGAAGCTATCACCGAGACCTGCGGCATTTTGCGCGCGGACATCGAAGCTGCCGCTACGCTGATTAGTCAGTCTAACAAAGTAGTCTTTGCCTGGGCGATGGGCATTACGCATCAAGTCAACGGGACAGACAACGTCTGCGGCATTGCGAATACAGCGCTGCTTACGGGTAACGTCGGTAAGATGGGTGCGGGTGTGATGCCGATTCGCGGCCACTCAAATGTGCAGGGATTTGGGTCTATGGGGGTCAAGAATGACCTGAAGCCTGCGCTGCGTGAAGCCCTAGAGAAGATTGTGGGGCGATCGCTTCAGCGCGAACCGGGATACCATACCCGCGCACTCATTGAGGCCGCAGACGCAGGCGATGTAGATACACTGCTGTGTTTAGGCGGCAATCTTTACGCCGCGAATCCAGATCTCACTCAGGCAAAGCGAGCTTTAGGCCAAATAGAGACGGTTGTTTACATTGCAACAAAGCCGAACCTGGGCCATTTTCACGGTCTTGCAAAAACCAACACTTTAATTCTTCCTGTACTCAACCGTTTTGAGAATCCTCACAAAACGACAGTTGAATCTGGCAACAACTTTGTCCGGCTAAATGACGAAGGTAAAACGCATTTGGACAAGGCCGAACTGGTTTCAGAAGTTCATTTACTTACAGAGCTAGCTCACCGCATTCACGGCAGCGAACCGATCGATTGGCGTAAGCTAAGAGATACTCGCTATGTGCGTGAGCTGATTGCCAAAACAGTCTCTGGTTACGAGAAAATAGGCCAAATAGACGAGACCAAAGAAGAGTTTACAATCGCAGGCCGCATTTTCACGACGCCACAGTTCAAAACGGATTCTGGTAAGGCCAAGCTGCAGCTTACCCCTATGCCAAAGCTGAGCGCGCCGACGCCTGAAAGCTTCGGTCAAAAGACCGGGACTGTCTTGAGCTTGATTACAGCTCGCAGCTACAGTCAGCACAACACGGTTGTCTATAAGATAGGAGATAAGTATCGCGGAATGCCTCATCGAGACTGCATTCTGATGCACCCTGAAGATATTAAGCGAGGTGGTTTTGTCGATCATCAGCGCGTGAGTGTTCGAGGAGAGGCTGGAAAACTAGAGAACATAGAGATTATTAGCGGCGCGGTTCGGCGTGGGGCGGCGCTGATGTTTTACCCAGAAGCGAATGTGCTGATGAAGGCGGTAATCGATCCAAAGTCTCACACACCAGCGTATAAGCGTGTACCGGTGCTAGTATCGTGAGGGTGCAGCGTTACTTTACCAACACTGAGTGGGAGCCTAAAGTAGGCTACTGCCGCGCCCTTCGCGCGGGTCAGACCATTTACCTGTCAGGAAGTACGCCTGTAGATGATGACGGCAATACGTTTGCACCCAACGATGCCTATGCTCAAGCCTGCCATTGACAGAACTCTTTTATCGTCTAGCTGCACGCTATAGAGATGCCGAACGCGGTGGCGAAAGCTACGATACCTGTCCAATTGCTGTTCCAATTGCTGTAGAAGTGGGCCGTCCCAAAGTGGCGGTCGACCTTGCCCGCCCGGTTTTGACATCTGCAGTAGCAGCGCTCGATGCCAGGCCTCACCTTCGGGCAATCCACCATCGAGCATGACGGCTATTCGCTCTGCTAAGCGTTCACATCCTGAGTAAAAGTCTTCGCTGTAAGAGGCGAGCGCAGGCGTTAGCAGAATCTTCGGCGTGGTCGAAGCCTGAGCGAGAACTTCTTCTAGAACAGCTATAGTTTGGCTAATTGCGATCACTTCGTCTTCTAGACGAACCTTTGTGTCTAGGAATATATTATTAGGCATAGGTGTTGGCTGTAGTATGCGATCGCGCACTCGCTCATCCGTCCTTTCCACCGATACCAAATCAAAAGGCAGCCACGCTGGCATCATCTTGCGAAGTTGTTCATACGCTTCTAGCAGCCGATCGGCAGATACTCCTCGCACTGCCAAATCTATATCCGAATCACTGTGCCAAGGCGTATCCCCTCGCAAAGAGCCAAATACAATCACCTCATCTGCCTGAAAATCTTGCTTTAGCACCTGAGCACACTGTTCTGCCAAAGACAGCGCAATTTGACGCCTGTGCTCTGTGGAGGCCGGTTCTGTTTCTATTGCGGGCTTTTTCGACAAGGGGAAGCTCATCTGATTATCGCTAAGATTTCATAATGGCTAGCGGTAGCTAGACCCATTCCTGTCGCGCTTCTATCCTAAGACAATCTCACTTAAAGCAATCCTACCTAGAGCAATCCTACGTAGAGCAACCTCGTAATTTCGCTGACCATCCGCGCATTCTGCTCTGGTGTGCCGACAGTGATTCGCAATTTGTCATCTAGTCCTGGCTCGGCGAAGTAGCGAATCATGATACCGCGCTCTTTTAGCCCTAGATAGATGCTTTGAGCCGTTTCACCTGGCGGCTGCACGAGCAAAAAGTTAGTTTGCGAGGGCCAAACTTTGAAGGCTAGGTGCTGTAGGTCAATGGATAATTGTTCTCTAGCCGCAATGATCTTTTGTACACAGGTGTTCTTGTAAGTCTGATCGGCGATCGCAGCTTCCCCTAGCTTTAGCGCGATCGCATCTACGTTGTAACTATCTTTCACCTTCAGCAGTCCCTTCAGCAGCGCAGGCTGAGCAAACCCAAAGCCTAACCGCAACCCCGCTAGGCCGTAACCTTTCGAGAGCGTTCGTAGCACAATGACATTTTCGAACTCACGCACTAGCGCCAGCGATGCCCTATCTGCATCTACACCCACAAAGTCTATGTAGGCCTCATCTATTACCAAAACACCGCTAAGACCCTTAGCTAACCGGATTAGATCCACTTGAGGAACCAAATGTCCAGATGGACTATTAGGCGAGGCAACTAGGGTAACCGCCGCATCTGCTTTTAATAAGTCTTCTACCGGTAGAATCCAATCTGTTCCTCTTTGCTGATAGCGAATCTCTTGAATTTTTGCAGGCTGCATCGCTGCAAGCGTTCGATACAAAACGTAGGTAGGGGTGGGATAAGCTAGCGATCGCATCCCAGAACCCGCGCAGGCTCTTACCAGCAGCGTTAGCAAATCATCACTACCATTACCCGCAATCACCCAGTCAGCAGGCACGTCAAACGTTTTGCCCACTACGTCACAGAATGTTTTTCCGCTTGGGTTAGGATAGCGCCGCAGCAGCTCGGCACTAATCTCACTTAGCGCCGCCAGCACTTTCGGTGAGGGAGGATAAGGGTTCTCGTTCGAGTTCAGCTTTAGCACACCCGAATCTAGCGCAGGCCATTCACCGGGCGCGTAGCCCTCCATTGCCGCAATCACAGGGCGAAAGTAGTCCTCGTGTTTATTCACGGCGCTTGTTTACAGGATTTGTTCATGGGATCTATTTACCGAGTTTTCTATTTACCGAGTTTATAAGCTCACTCTATAAGCTCACAAAGTCACGGCTATTTTTCACTCAATTTCTGTTGTAAACGGCAATCGCATATAGACGTTGTTTGGATCGTTGAGCGTCTCCAACAGTTTGAATTCTTCTCGAAGTTTCAACAGCTGATCGGTGAGCGGGTCTTTGTTCCACGGAAGCTGATGAATTGCCATCATGCTTGTGCCGAAAATACTGTCGATAATCTGTTCTTCAAAGGTAGGCAGACGGGGGTATTCGTTGACTCGATAGTCTTCTAGTTCGGCGGATTTAGCCGCTAGGGCGATCGCATCGTTTAGCCCGCCTAGCTCATCTACTAAGTTAGCAGCGATCGCATCCTCGCCAGTCCACACTCGGCCCTGTGCCACCTGATTCACTCGCGACTGAGGAATGTCACGACCTTCTGCCACCAGGCTAGTGAAGCGGTCGTACAGCGCGTCTGTATAGTCCTGCTGAATCTTTAGCTCCGGATCTGTCTGCGGGCGAGCGGTCGTATTCATGCTGGCCAATTGAGCAGTCTGAACTACGTCCCAAGTAATGCCGTTTTTATTCGCGATCTCCTGGAAATTCAGCAGCAGGCTGTACACCCCAATCGATCCGGTAATCGTCGTTGGCGAAGCCAAAATCTTCGCACCCGGCGCCGCAATCATGTAGCCGCCCGAAGCCGCATAATCACCCATGGATACAATGAGCGGCTTCTGCTCGGCTAGCAGCTTCACTTCATCAGCAATGACCTCAGAGGCAACCGCGCTGCCGCCCGGACTATTGACCCGCAGCACCACCGCTTTTACATTCTCGTCCTTTCTCATTTCACGTAGCGTTGCCGACAGCCCCTGAGAAGTCACTGAACCAGGTACGGTCTCTTGCCCCACCACGATATTGCCCTCGGCATACACAATAGCGATCGCATCGCCTTGTCCCATAGAGCCACTGTTTTGGGCTCTTCCTACAACCTGCGCATACTGGGTCAAAGACGTCTGCGGAAAATCTTCTAACTCGCTAGTGACAATAGCTTCCTCGTCGTCTTCGTCGTCAACGCCCGCTAGCTCTTTGAGGTTCACTAGCACATCATCATAAAATCCGAGCTGATCGACTAGGCCCAGTTCTAGCGCCCGCTCCGGCTCAACTAGACCCACCTCATCAGCGAGCTGCTGCACCTGCTCCGGCGTCACTTTCCGGTCAGCCGCTACCGTCTGCACAAAGTCCTTCCACAAATCTCCAATCAGCGCTTCTGTCTGCTGCTTTTCTTCTAGGCTACTTTCCGAACGCACAAAAGGCTCTATCGCCGACTTATAGCGACCGACTCGCAGCACCTGCACGCCTACCCCATACTTCTTCAGTGCATTGCCCAAAAATTGAGTTTCTGCTCTAAATCCGTTGATTTCCATTAGCCCAACTGGGGCGAGCACCAAGTTGTCCGCTACCGACGTTATATAATAATCGCGCTCATTGAAACCTGTGTTGTATGCCCAAATTGGCTTGCCTGACTCCTTAAATTCACTCAGGGCAGCTCGTACCTCTTTAAGAGTAGCGAGCCCTTCTTGCGGCGAACCCTTTAGATAAATGCCTGAAATCTTGTCATCTTCTGCTGCGGCTGCAATCGTCTGCAAAGCATTGTACAGAGAAATTGAAGGCGTTCTCCCATAAAAAGCTTCCTCAAACAAAGCCCCGCCATTAGCTACAGCGCCATCGACAATATCGGTCGATAGGTCAAACACCAGCACCGACTTGTCCTCAATTTCTACCTCCGGCTCGGACGAACTCGAAGAGAGCAGCACACCGACCAAGCCAAAAGCACCAATACCCATTAGCAAAAGCAAACTGAGCAGCCCCACTAGGGTACCAACCGCACTGGCTGCCGCAATCTTAAAGAAATCTCGCATTTACGTGTTCGGCGTTACCGAAGTCAAAGATCTACAAGCCGAAAATCTACAGTTTGAAAGTCTACAGTTTGAAAGTCTGCAGTTCAGAAGTCTATAGCTCAAAAGTCTATGTTTAACTGTTTATAGCGTTAATTGTCTGTCGATTTTCCGTCTGCTGTCTATAAAGCATCAGTCAAATATAACGAGTTGAATATGACGGTAGGCTAGCTAAAGCCTTTGGCCCTTTCATATTAACGAAACTAGCTCAACGAAACTAGCTAAGTTAAGTCGAAACGCTCGCGCTATCCCACGAGCCGCAAAATCCCTGGCTGCCGCAATTCGGGCAGCGAGCCACAGCCGGTACAAAACAGAACTGTCACTATTTCAGCGATGAGCGCTTCACTCAGCGCCGCTAGGGCTTCCTCCGACTGGCTCGCCGCCTGTAAAAACGGCAACGCTAGTCCTGCTAGATCTGCGCCTAGTGCGATCGCTTTAGCCGCGTCTAGCCCATTGCGCAGCCCTCCAGACGCAATCAGTGGCACCGTTTGAGAGAGCTGACGAACTTCGGTAATACAGGTCGCCGTTGGCAAGCCCCAGTCGGCAAAGGTGTTGCCTAGCCGACGCTGTTTAGCATCACACGCGCGCTCACTTTCTACCCGCGCCCAAGAAGTACCGCCCGCCCCTGCCACATCAATTGCTGCTACCCCAGCGTCCATCAGCCGCTGCGCCATCAGCGCCGAGATTCCATTGCCAACTTCCTTGGCCACAATCGGCACGCCCAGCACCTCTACAAGCTGCCCAATCTTGGCTAACAGCCCCTTAAAGTTAACGTCGCCTTCGGTTTGCACCGCCTCTTGCAGCGGATTTAAGTGCAGAATCAGCGCATCGGCTTCTAAGGCATCCACTGCCCGTTGGCACTGCGATACGCCATAGTCGTAGTTCAACTGCACCGCGCCCAAGTTAGCAAATAGCAGCGCGTCGGGCGCATACTTCCGTATCGAGAAGGTAGACGTTAGGGCCGGATTTTCTACGGCTACCCGCTGAGAGCCTACGCCCATCGCTAGGCCATAGCGCTGGGCCGTTCTAGCTAGCCGCTGGTTGATGATGTAGGCCTGCTCTGTGCCACCTGTCATCGAGGAAATTAGCAGCGGTGTTCCGAGCGTTTTGCCTAGAAACGTCGTACCCAGATCAATCTCGTCCCGGTTCAGCTCTGGTAGGCAGCAGTGGGTAAATCGATAGCGCTCGAAGCCATTGGAAATGCGGTGGCTCTGCACGTCTTCGTCAAGACAGATGCGCAGATGGTCTGCTTTTCGCACCTGAGTTTTTAGGGCAGCTGATGATTCTGCGGGTGCTCTTGGAGATGATCTTTGAGATGACTGTGCAGGTGGTTTGAGTGATTTGACGGGTGATTCTGTCGGCAATGAAGCGGGTGACGAAGCAGGCAGTGAAGGACTCAAGACTAGGGTTCTCACAACAAAAGCGGCAGTTATTTAAACTACCGTAATCCCTAGGCGCAGCAGCAGCGATCGCACATATCGTAAAAGTCTAGCAGCGCCGCCCTCCTATGGATTCATTCAGTTTGAGACAGCTCAACCCCATCGCGCTCGTCTATAGACTCAACAAACACCCGCACTTTCTCGTTGCTAGCTGTTGGCAAATGTTTTCCCACGAAGTCTGGATGTACCGGCACCTGTCGATGACCGCGGTCGATCAGCACAGCTAAACGGACGGCATCTGGGCGACCATAATCATGCACCGCATTCAGCGCAGCGCGAACCGTTCGTCCGCTGTAGATAACATCATCTACTAGCACCACCGTTTTGCCTGCTAGATCAAAAGGAATCTCAGTCTTGGCAGGGGTGCGTACCCCGATCTGGTCTAGATCATCGCGATAAAAAGTAATATCGAGCGCCCCAACTGGAACCATTACGTTTTCTAGTCGATGGATTTGTTCAGTGAGCGATCGCGCCAAAGGTACTCCTCTTGTATGAATGCCTAGCAATACCAAGCTATCAAGATCGCCCGATCGTTCTACAATTTCCGAAGCTAGCCGGTTAAGCGTACGGCGAATATCTTCAGCAGACAGAATCTCAACAATCTTTTGATCCATCAACACAAACCTCAAGAAAGCAAACTGCCTAACTTAAAACGCAGCTTAGATGTTCGAATAGACAGTCAAAATCTACGAATTAGACCTGCCCAAAAACGACAGTCACCCGATTGAGTCAGCTTCTTTCAATTGTAGTGTGAAGTATGTCGTACAAAACGTTCTCAAACTCGTTCTCAAACTATTGACTAATTCTGTCAAAAACTAAGACTAATTAGAACCCAATCAATAAGCGATTGGCCTTCATATCTATGTAAGCAATATCGTACAAACTCCTGCACTCAGACCTACTAAAAAGCTCCATCTGGTCAACATCATGGCGCGACTAATAACCCGTTCTGTAATCGGTATATCAGCATCTCCTAACAAAGGCTTCACCTTCACCTGGCCGCGATATGTATTTTCTCCGCCTAGCTGTACGCCCAGCGCGGCAGCATAGGCACACTCGCTCCATCCGGCGTTAGGACTTGGATCGGCTCTAGCATCGCGCCAGCAAATCCGAAGCACGCGCAGCAGTCGCCTAGACAACACCGCTATGGTCAAGACACTGAGCCGACAGGGTAGCCACGTCAAAACGTCCTCAAGACGAGCGCTAAACCAACCCAAATTAGTGTACGGAGCTTCTTTGTAGCCCACCATCGAATCTAGGGTGCTAGCCGCCTTGTATGCCAAAGCCACCGGCGCAGCCATCCCCACGAGCGAGCCCGCAATGGCATAGAACAAAGGAGCCAAAACGCCGTCAACTGCATTCTCGCTAACAGTTTCTAATACAGCGCGCCGAATCTCTTCTGCCGACAGGTGCTCAGTGTCTCGGCCTACGTAGCGCGCTAGGGTTCTTCTTGCTTGCGCTAACGGCGCTGGTCGCTGCGCAGATGGCCCCGACGCGTCTATACCCGGTACGTCAGTATCTAAGACATCTTCTTTTGAGGTATCTCCTTCTAGGGTATATACAGAAGGCAAAGACCTTAGGACATCTTCAGCCGCATGGCGCAAGCTCCGTCCAGCGAAACAGCTCGCTAGCAAGATAGCTTCTACCATCCATCGCAGAGGGGACCACACCTGCGCCAAAAGCGCCAAAAGCCCTGCGCTGAGCCCAGCGGTCCCCCCTATCAGTAAAACGGCTAGTCCAACACCGGCTAGCTTCATCACCACAGGCGAGTAGGCTTTCTCGATTAGGGGTTGAGCATAAGCGTCAATGGCCTTACCCATGAGTTGCACAGGATGAGGCCAACTCCACGGATCACCTAGCCCAAAATCTAGAATAGCCGCAGCAATTAGAAGCATTGCATTGCTGTTAAGCGCTGCGAATTCGAGTCCGTCAGCCCTAAACCACAAAGCTTGCATCTTCTCCTTGAGCGGCCTGCCAGCTACGCGCATCGTAATACAGATCTTCTAAGGTAATGCTGCTCAGCGCTTCTTTTAGCTTTTGGCTCAATCGCTGCCACAGTACAGACGTGACCCAGTCTTCAGCCTGCGGTTGCGGCGACGTGATAATAGAATGCGCCGCCTGGTGCACCGACTCGCCCACTGCTTCTAAAATCTGGGCAAGCGAAATTTGGGCTGGAGGTCTAGCTAGGTAATAGCCCCCATGAGCCCCCCGCACCGAGCGCACAAGTTCTGCATGCCTAAGTTTGATCAGCAGCTTTTCTAGATAAGGAGCGGGCAGCTGCTGACGAGTTGCGATCGCGCGTACAGAAGATCGTGAGCCCGACGGCTGCAGGCTAAGGTCTAGCAGCGCTTTAACACTGTAATGGCCTCGCGTAGTAAGCTTCATAAAAATCAGGCCACCGAACAGGCCACCAAAAACGACAAGTCAATACTTTGGAATCAATTCTTTAGGTCAGCGTTTTTCCTACTTGGTCTAACTGCTCAATACGAAAAGATAAGCCTTTCAACACCGTAATTAAAAGTTTTTTTGCTGTCTTTTTTGCTGTCTATAGTGTCAGTATGCTGAGCATTTTTGGACCTATATCAAGACCTACTAACCGTTGTTATTTACTCTCGTTGAGAATTGTGGTTTTATAATTAGGAACCAAACAATAGAAAGGAACCGAGCAAAAGGAACGCACCCACAGCAGGCCAAACCTAGAGACTAATCTAAAAAGTGTGAAGCACAGTTGGAAGTATGGCTGGAAGTACAGCTACATCTGTTCTGTTTCCATCTCATATCAGCTTACCAAGCACGGGGTTTATCAAGCGTGAGGTCACGGTCTGGGCTAACACCCACCATCTGTTATTAAAGCTCGCTGACAGTATAGAGAATTGAGTATATGGTTAACGATCCTAGTGCGGAGGCCCTAACGGGTAAAGCGCTGCTCAAAAAGGTCAAAGAGTTAGAGCACCTGAGCAGAGAAGAGAAGGCAAAAACGTGCGGGTACTACACGGTGACGAAGAATGGCGTTACCCGCGTTAATATGATGAAATTTTTGAATGCGCTGATTGAAGCAGAAGGCATTCAAATCGACAGCACTCAGACAGGCAATGGTAGAGGGGGACGGAGTGCTAGCTATCGCATTACCGTTCAGTCAAATGGCAACTTGCTAATTGGTTCTGCCTATACCAAGCAAATGGGCCTACAGCCCGGCGATGAATTTGAAATCTCCTTGGGTCGTAAGCATATCAAGCTTAAGCAGATTGATGGAGACGAAACCGACGACGATTAGTTGATAAAAGGCCCATAACAGAAGGCTAACCACAAAGTAGAAAAGGCGATCGCTAATAAATGCCTTATCGATATCTCATCTATCGGCCAGGTGCGAGATAAACCGTGAAATAGGCTTATTTCAAGATGATTTAGGCGAGCCGGTACCACGCGTCTAAATAGTAATGCCGTCGCCCGCTTGCGTAACTTGTTTAAGCAGCTCGGCTAGCCCATCATCTGACTAAGCTGTAGCGTGATCGCAATACTTAACCACAATAACGTTAGGCCGAAACTTCAGTCACCTTTTGCAGTAATCTTCATTTGCACAGTCTATTGCATTGTGACCGTCCGTTGAGTCCACATCAAGGCGCACTGCTATGAGTCTACCTATTGTCTTAGAAATTGCTATCGGGCTGATCTTTATCTACTTAACGCTTAGCTTGGTTGCTAGCGAAATTCAGGAGATTCTAAGTGCCCTTTTTCAATGGCGGGCCGAACACCTAAAGCGCTCAATAGAACAGCTGCTAGCAGGTAATACCTCACGTCTGAACGCTCCGCACGCTAGCACCCCCTTGCACCAAGACCAGGCGCGGCAGACAGCACCTGGCAAGGACGCTAAAGAGAATCAGCGGGCAGCAAGAGAACTCGCAGACAGGCTATATGCTAGCCCTTTGATTGAAGATCTTAACTACGAGGCCAAGGGCGGCATCGGTGGCCTATTACGCAGTCTGCTTCACGGCATAGGCAAGCTGTATCGGTTAGTTACCTTCAGGCGCAACGTCTTCGGTAACAGCACCAGTGGACCCTCTTACATCCCGGCTGAGACTTTTGCGACTAGCCTAATAGAACGGCTAAAGCTGGAAGACTTCCAGCGGCTGCTGATACGCTCGCGCTTCAGTGATTTCTTACGGCAAGAGGTTCAAACTCCGCTTCACAATACGGTCAATGAGCTGCGCGCCCGCTTAGAGAATGAGGAGCTTCTAGCTGCTGAGACCGTTTATTTTGATCAGTCTATTGCTCAAGTTCAGGCTGATTTGAGTGCGCGTCGGCTAACCCTAGAATCGGCGCTCACCCAGGTTATCGATCAGCTTCAGGCTTTTGAGAATATGGCGGCAGATACACCGCTACAGGCGCTAGGCGCAAAGCCCGAAATGGTGCAGTCTTTCTTAGGCCGCATTCGCTACCTGCGGACCGGGCTCAGCGGGCACAGCAACCAAAATCACGCGCTGCTTGCAAGACTAAGGCCTAGTTTAGAAGATCTGGCCACGCTGCTTGATCCGCAAAGCCCGACCTATAGTGAGCTAGTAGCGCTGGCCCAGCGAGAAGGCGCGGCCGTCCAGGGCCTGCTCGAAAAGCTTCAGCAAGAGGTTATTCCTGCCAATCTCAGGGCGAGTTTGGCAGCACTAGCAAATCGAGCGGAGGCGCAAGTTCAAACGGCAGGCTCGGAAATTCATCAGCTGCAAAAGGAGCTAGAAAATTGGTTTAACAACGGCATGGAACGCGCTAGCGGCGTTTATCGACGTAATGTAAAAGGCGTTGGTCTGCTCATTGGTTTGGCGATCGCATATATCCTCAACGCCGACACCTTCTACATGTTCCAAAGGCTCACAACCGACCAAGCGACTCGCAACAGCATTGTACAAACGGCTGAACAGTTAGAGCTACGCAATATCGATAGCCCTGAAGCGTTAGCAAGTGAGCTCTCAATCGATCAGCTTTCGGAGCGCATAGAAAAAGATTTGCGCTCGGTCGGAACTGCGGTAGAAGAAACGCTTGCTGACTATCCACTGCCAATTGGTCGAACTGCTGAGGTTCTAGCAGCCCAGGAGAGTGCTGAAGCAGGCTGGTCTATCCCTTTTATTCGACGCAGATGGATCGGTTGGGCTATGACGGGCCTAGCGCTTTCAATGGGAGCTAGCTTTTGGTTTGATCTGCTGCGGAAAGTCACCTCTGTTAGATCGTCAGGAGATAAGCCGAAGTAGCCGTGTAGTAGAGGTCTTAGCACGTCAGGCTACCGAGATTAAGTACGAAAAACCTAAGAGGACTAGGGTCTTGAGAACTACAAGCTCAAGGACGCTTTGATAGCAAGTCGACTTCTTGCAGCCAAACGATAAATACCGTTCCAGGACCAGATTCCTCCGATTGAAATAGCTGCTGCGGCATCCAGGGCGTACCGACAGCTGGGCTTGTGACCTCGATAAATCCATGCATTTGGCCCATAAGAGATTGAGCGATCGCAAGTCCGAGTCCTGTTCCTGGAATGTCGCTAGCCGCTTGCACCCCGCGATAGTTGCGCTCAAACAGCCGCTCCAAATCGCTTGGCGGAATTCCTGGGCCCGTATCGCCCACCACCACACCCTGATAGTGTCTGTCCTGTCTGGTACGACTGACCCCAGTCTGCATCCACACGCAGGCACCCGCGGGCGCATACTTCACCGCATTGTCCATCAGATTACTCACGACCTCGCCTAGCGCTTCTTCTTCTCCCCACACCGCAGGCGTATCCGTCGCCACTTGCGTCTGAATCTTCACCCCTTTCTCGCTTGCCACAATATGAGCCACCGCTAGAATAGGCTCTAAAATATCTGGTAAATACTGAGCAGAAAGCACTAGGGTGTGTCCCAAGTCAGATTGGCCATCGCTATGGATTTGGGTTCGTCCCTCGAATGGATCTTTCATAGATAAACGATCTTGGGCCGTATCCTCTGCGCTCGGCAGTAACCCTAGTGCAGGCGAAGATAAGCGCAAAGGCCCGGCTAGCTCTGTCTTTAGGTCCGCATCGCCAATCGCAACCGTTTCGTCGAAGTGAGCCACCATCTCGCGTAGCCGCTTACTTTCTCGCACGATTCCAGTGGCAATCTTTTGGTTGGGGTCCTCAGACTCTAGCCGACGCACCAGTAGCTGTCCAAAGGTCGTAACGGCTGTTAGCGGATTGCGGAACTGATGCAGCAGATTGTGAAAGATTTCCGACTGACGGCTTTGCAAATCGCGCTTGTCAGCAATCTGCCCCTGTAGCCACTGTGCGCGGCGCTCTAACATACAGCCAGCGGCTAGTGATTCAGCTACGCCTTCGACATAGCCCCGTTCTTCGCTTTTCCAAGCGCGATCACGTCTAACTGCCACCATTAGACCCACTACGACTTCCGCATACACCAACGGCACCACTAGCTGACGATCAGGATACAGAATGCTTGGCCAGTCTTCGGCTGGAGATGCAGACGACTGCTGATGAGCTGTCTGCTGGTGGGGTATCTGCTGGCGGGGCATCTGCTGAGGACTGTCTGAGGCCGATTCTGCCTCAGACTCCGGCGAAGCGGGTCTCTCTTGCGGTAAACTTCCGGGCAATAAGCGACGGTGAATGGGTTCGCTAGGCGACTGCCAGGCAGTCGCTCGTTCGAAATTTGCGATCCAGCTATCGACCGGCTCCGGATAGCTTACCACCGGAATAAAATTGGGTTCTTTTCGCTGGTGACGCGCCCAGTTAATGTCCGTCCGTGGCCTGCTTATATCCGCAATATAATCTGCGATATAGACAGCCGCAGAAGACTCAGCCATCTGCTGAGTGAGTAATCGTAACTGCGCCCTCGCTAGCGCCATAAATTCGGGACTGGCGATCGCCGCCATGGATAGCCTCTCGAACAGTGAAGGGAAAGATAATAACGGTGAAGAGAAAATGAAGAATCTAGAATGTATGGGTAAAACCGTTAGCTTTGTTACAAAGTTTTGACTTAGGCTGCTCTATGTTTTGCCATGGAAAATCGCCTAAACCCTTGTCAAATATGGTGTTTGCTTGAAAATAACAATATGTACAAAAGATAGTTTGGCTATTAAGTTAACTTGAAATTCTAAGGCGTACCTGATATATTTTGCAAGGTCTAGCTTTTTTGTAGCTCTTGCTACATCTCTGACTAGCCACATCTCTAGGCTGCATCTTACTAGCTGCAACTAGACACACAATAATGGAGGAAGGAAATTTGGCACGAAGACGTAAGCGGAAGAGCCGTCGTCGCCTAGAAGGACGTCGCATTCTCGAAGCAGTTCCTCAATTTAGCATTGAGAGCGGGGAAGAAAAACCTGTTACCGCTGCTCGAAATTACATTCACGCTCAAGGCATTTGTCCACCTGCTCTACTGCTAGTAAAGCGCAATGAGCACACCACCGACCGCTACTTTTGGGCTGAGAAGGGCCTTTTTGGCGCTCAGTACGTTGAGGAGAACCACTTTTTGTTTCCAAGTCTTCGTCTTCTGATGAGTGAAGAAGAAGAAGAAATGGCAGTCTCTAAGTAGGGCATTTCCCAACACCCTCTATAATTATGCAGAACGTCACTGAGCACGACACTGCGATACCGCTGTTCTAAGCGTCTTTCGTTCTGATAATTCCTTAAAGGAGTGCTGCTAGCAGCACTCCTTTTTGCTACAGATTTTTTCTATAGTTCTGGCAGTCTACAGTTTTAATAGATTACTCAGGATGTGTTTGTAGGCGGTAGCTGCTAACGCACCTCAAGTAACTGACCTCACACATGCCTCAATACATCAGGGCATTTGCGCTATGGCTGGTTTCGCTATGACCAGGCTTTTAACATAGGTGAAAATGCGTTTTTCATAGCAGCCAGCTCATCTCGATGGCCCTCTATCGTTAATTTAGAAACGATCTTCTCTTCAGTCGGCTCTGCGATCGCCTCGGCAGCTTCGACTTTGAAGGTAACCTTTTCGGGGCGGCTAGACTTGCGCCAATAAAAGAGACCTGCCAAAGGAGATAGCAAAACCAGAGCAAACAGGAACTGACCCCAATTCGGATAGAGGGTCGCTACAACCAGTGCTAGACAGGCAAACCCAACAGCGGCTAGCCCCGAAAGAAAAACAGCCATAAAGACACTAGGACTCACCATGCCAGCAACGGTAATGGTATCTGTATGAGCCGCGCGATCGGAGGTAGTGTCTGTGCCGGCAGTAGAGGCAGGCAGTGCAATTTGACGATAGGCACGAGTCTGAAAATAGCTGACGAGCTCTTGCTGTAAGGGCTCAGCTGCCTGAGTCGATCCAAATTGCATAACTTCGATCCGATCTTTGGTAGAGGCACGGATAAAAAAGACGAGCCCAATCACCATCAGAGCAGTTAATAGAAGCGTAGAGGCGCGAGTCGGATCGGAAAGAAACATCGAGGGCAGCGAACTCAGTTGAAGAACAAGTCAAGCATGTAACTCAGTTTAGCAGCCTAGCTGAGTTCTCCATCTAAGTTCTAGGGCGTTCTAAGGCGTTCTAGGGCTCTGAGTTCTGTACCTCTAGGTTCTATAACCCTGGATTCTAGAGCCCTGGATTCTATAGCTCTGAATTCTATAGCTAGATTCTGAAGCTGATCTCTAAGACGATGTGATCTGATGTATAAAAGCCAAAACAAAACGCCAGGAAACTTATCCTGACGCCTTAGTCACTCGACTACCTGGTCATTCGATCTAATCGTTTGACGCTTTTAATAATAATGTTGACGTTCCGCTAGCTGACCACATAAAGCCTCGGCTTGAAAACTCGGTCCGACGAGTCGGCGTAAAAACCGACGTAGAGAGTCGAGTTCTCAAGAACCGGCATACTTCATTTCAGCAGATACCACACGAGGCTGAACTGGAACTTGTGAAATACTCTGCTGCACCTTCTGAAGACCAACTCTTTGTTGACCTACCATGTAGCGCTGCCATAGATCAGCAAGCTCACGCGCCTTCATTTGCCAGTCGGGCCGAAGCCGATACATTCTGCGAGGCCGCCCTCTGCCTTCTACCTTTTTCCAATAGCCCATGATGGCGGCCTGATTCTCTAAGAATTTCAGGGCGCTGTAAAGGACGGTATCGGAGAGTCGATAGTCAGGATAGTCTTTCTCGATGGCATGGATAAGCTCTGTACCGTACGAGTCGTGACGGATGAGCACAGAAAGTACATAGCAGACGGCCAGCTCTTTGTTGAGATAAACCGGGGGTGGCTCTTCAAAAAACTGATAGATGTCTTCAAACTTCATGAGAAGGCTCCAGTAGCGGGCGAATAAGGAGACAGTAGCTAGCCAGAGTGTTCGCCCAAAAACGTATCTGAAGGCAGGTATTTTGGATGAGTGTTCTAGGTAGAGCCACTGAGATTCAGTTCAAAGGTGGGCAAATAGAAACCGCTAACGTTGGCGAGATCTGTTGTGTGGGAAACAGCCTTCAAGGAGTGTTAATAAGTGCGTTAGAACTGCTGATTTATTTTAGACAGTAAATAATAGATTTACTTAATTTTTTTAGATCTAGTAACCATCTGCAAGGTTTTGTCAGATTTAAGCCGAGATACCTTAATAAATGTGGGATTTCGTGATGTATCGCAAGGTATTACTTCGGTTTATGAAGCGTTTTGTTGCATCAGATAAAGATATATGTATCCGATGGTGCTAAATCTGTTATTCATGTTGTTGTTCACTGCGCGGTTTACGCTATTACTGGCAAAGAAAGCTGCCTGCAAAGAAAGCTATTTGCGCAGAAAATCACTTGTGAAAAAAGTAGCTTTCTTCACGAGTAACTCGTAAAAAATAAGTGAGTTGAGCTGTATCGCCTAGTGCATCATTCCGTAGGGGGCTGTAGTGCAGTGGCGGTACCAAAGAGAATCTGCCCGTTTTGTACAGCAACAAGGTCCAAATATACGGGACCAACAGTGTAGGCTGACTGGCTAGCGATCGCCTGAATCTGAAGCGGTCTGCCGTAAAGCTGCACCTGCCGCAGAAACGCTAATACCGGGCCTGATAATCCTCTAGCGACGATAGGACCTGGGTTGAGGATGCCGTCTCGATTAGCTTGAATTTCTACACGAGCGCCTAGCGCTTGAAGGCGCTCACGCAAACTGGCATCGTCAAAATCACTTAATTCTATCTGCACAGAAGCAATGCTATCGCCGGGTGAGTAGACAACTTCATTTACGACCGATTCCATGTCTACAAGCAGGCAAGCCTCCCCATCTTGATTGAGAATTTCGTTGACGCAAGGTTCGCCAACAACGTAGTTTGCCTCAGAAGAAACAAGCAGTACGTATTCTCTGCCATCATCAATAGTTTGAATGATCTGGCTGAAGTTAATCGGATCAAAGAGCAGGACAAAATCTTCAATAGCCGAAATACCCGGCCACACGGCCTGAAGGGCGACTACGTTAGCCTCAAGAAGGGCTCTTTGCAAAGCAGACTGGGCTTCTGTGGCGTTGTTAGCGGTGACAACGTTGTCTACTAAAACCTGATTGCGCGAAATGGCGACTGCGCCTAGCCGCAGGTTATCAAAGTCATCTTCTAGGCGCGCAATCTGCTGATCTAAAAACTGCTGCTGCGCCTGCAATTCTTCTAGACGGGCTTCTCTTAGCGCGATTTCCTGATCGCGCTGGTCAATTTCCTGGTCACGCTGGCTGAGTTCTTGGTTGCGGTTTGCGAGGGCATCGCTCTGCTCTCTAAGCTGGTCAGTGCGCTGAGCAATTTCCCGGTCGCGCTGGACAATTTGCGATCGCACCGTAGCCCGCTCTTCTACTAGCGCCTGCCGCTCAGTGCGCAGTCCCTCGATCTCACCTCTCAAGCCAATAGCCTGATCCGAAACTGTTTCTAGCTGCGCTTGCGTTTCAACCAGATTAGAGAGCGTTTCTTCTTCACGGGCGACCGCTGTGCGCAGTGACTGGTTGGTTTCTCGCAAGCGTGCCTGCGCTTTTGCCTGTAGCTGAACCGATTCCTCTAATGTCGATTCGACAGACTCTTTTTCGGTGCGAGTTGATTCTAGATCGGTTTGAGCCTGGGCTAGCTCTTGCTGAATATCATCTAGCTGGAACAAGCCTTTGCGTAGCTGGCTATCTAGGGCAATAAGGAGCATCAGCGTAGAGAAAGAAGCCACCATGCCGGTAGCAACGCTCACAACGGTCGCGGTCTGGCGAGGGCGTAAATTGAACAGGCTTAGGCGCGATTTGCCAACTTTCATGCCAATGCGATCGCCCACCGTGGCAATTACACCGCCCAAGCAGGCCACCGCAAAAAGTAATACAAATCCAGTCATTCACCGCTGCCATCTGCCGTCACCACCGCTCGGGAATAGGCATCACCTACCCTCATCCAAGATATAACCGATCGATTCATTTGATCCGGGTATATACCTAGCGATATCTCCGGCAACAGGACTAGACAATCGACAGAACCTGTTCTGACAAACCTGGCCGACCTACAAGGTTACGAAGTCACCGGCTTTGAGTCATAGCTCGAAGCCATAGCTCAAAGCCATAGCCGCCATAGCTTAGGTAAACTGCTGAGATAGGGTAACCGGGTCATGGACCGTAATCTTCTTTTTATGGATAGAAATCATCTCTTGTTCGCGCAGGTCGCCTAGCAGGCGCGTTACGGTCACCCGCGTCGAGCCAATCGCTTCTGCGATCGCCTGGTGAGAGAGCTTCAAATCCACCGTAATGCCCTCAGCCCCTGGCATACCAAAATCTCGACACAAAATCAGTAGGAAGCTCACTAGCCGTGAGCCCATATCACGGTGAGCCAACGTCTCAATCATCATCTCAGTCTGCAAAATTCGCGACGACAGACCACGCAGCATCATCGACGACAGCTCCGGGTGCTCTTTTAGCGCCTGATTCATTTGGTCCACCTGAATCGAGATCAGCTCTACCGGGGTGAATGCAACCGCATGGTAAAACCGGTCTGACCTGTCACCCGTAATCAAAGAGAGCACGCCAAACACGCTGTTTTCGCGCAGCAACGCGACTGTGATTTCTTCACCCGCTTCATACACCCGCGAAAGCTTGACCGCACCTTTTGTTAGAAAATAGACTCGCTCAGCCGGGTCACCTGGAAAGAAAATAGTTTTGTTGCGTTCGTAGGAATCGACGACAGGAGGCAAATTTCCGCCGGATAACGTGCGGAACACATCAGCTATCGGTGAGTTATGAATTGCGACCATATGTATAAAGGCTGAAAAGGGGCTGCGGGATGGTTAGACCTACGTTGAGCAAGTCCTAGTCAATAGGAAATAGCCCAAATGTCATAGGACGCTCACTAGTACCCATACTACTAAAGCTTATGCCGATAGCAGCGTTTTGTGTTGTTCACTACCAAACCGTCCCTATGTCCGTTAGTAGCCAATATTTGTAGGCACTTTTGCGGATACCTATTGTATGTTTACGCACACTGAGGCGTTAGAAGCCGCGAAAAAACGTGAGAACCGTCTATATTCTCTCGTCAGGGCAAACCACTCTCTATGTAAACTGCCCTCTATACCGAGATCCCCATTTTTCAGTATGCTCCTATGGCCCGCTGAAACATCAGCTCGACAGCCAATTAGATAAATAAAGAGTAACCAGATAAAAGAGTCATGCTAGATCTGACCGGAAAGAAAGCCCTTGTAACCGGCATTGCCAACAACCGCTCTATCGCGTGGGGAATTGCGCAACAGCTCCACGCCGCCGGAGCAGAGATTGGAATCACCTATCTTCCTGACGATAAGGGGCGCGCCGAAAGCAAAGTTAAGAAGCTAACAGAGCCGCTTAATCCCAGCCTCTTTTTACCTTGTAACGTTCAAGACGATACTCAAGTAGATAAGCTTTTTGCCACGATCAAAAAAGAGTGGGGCGAGTTTGATATTTTGATTCACTGCCTAGCATTTGCTAATAGAGACGACTTAACCGGCGCTTTTAGCGATACCTCACGCGCTGGCTTCGACTTAGCGTTGAGCGTTAGCGCCTATTCGCTCACCCGCCTAGCTCAAGGCGCTAGAGACCTGATGCCAAATGGCGGCAATATTGTCACGCTAACTTACTTAGGCGGCGTGAGAGTGGTTCCCAACTACAACGTCATGGGCGTGGCCAAAGCCGCTCTAGAAATGAGCGTGCGCTACCTAGCCGCCGACTTGGGCCCCCAAAATATTCGGGTTAATGGCATTTCTGCCGGCCCAATTCGCACCTTAGCGTCTTCGGCCATTGGCGGCATCTTAGATATGATCCACCACGTTGAAGAAGTTGCGCCCCTGCGCCGTACAGTCACTCAGACAGAAGTCGGCAATACCGCTGCATTCTTGTGCAGTGATTTAGCTAGCGGCATTACCGGACAGGTGATATATGTCGATTCTGGCTATGCAACGATGGGGATGTGAATAGATTTCGCTCAAGAAGATTGACTACTCCGCGGCCTGAAGGCGCGGGGATTCCCTGGTCAGGGACATAACTTTCAGATCCAACGTTACCGCCAAACCCAAAGAGGTCGTATCTCACAGGGCGTTTTCCTTGTCTAGCAAGGCGGTTCCGACGTGCCCCGTCGTACCGAGTCCTTTGTTCAAAATATTGATAGCTGCATTCTCATCTCTATCTAGCACACAGCCACACTTGCAGGCGTGAGTTCTGGTAGAGAGAGACTTCTTCACTATCGTTCCGCAGCTAGAACATGCTTGCGACGTATAGGCAGGATTCACCGCAACGGTTACCCGGCCAAATATATCGCCGTAGCGCTCTAGCCACGTTCTGAACTGATACCAACCTGCGTCAGCAATCGACTTAGCCAAGTTGTGATTCTTGACCATACTTCGGATTCTCAAGTCTTCGTACGCTACGAGGTCGTTAGATCTCATCACGGACAACGCCAATCTTACAGCGTGGTCTTTTCGCTTGCGTGAAGTTGTAAGCTCGAACCTGGCTAGTCGATTTATTGCTTTCTTGCGGTTGGCTGACCCTTTTTCTTTCGAGAGACGCGCCTAGCTAGCTTTTTACGCTTAGCTTCACGCTTTCTGTAGAATCTAGGGTTCTCTTCTTTCTCGCCATTGGAATCGGTGTAGAAGTCAGCTAAGCCAACGTCTAAGCCGATTGTGTTGCCAGATGGTTCTAGCGTTTCCTTGCGGTCTACGGCTACGCAGAATTGGCAGTAGTAGCCATCTGCGCGGCGAATCAGCCTCACTCGCTTAATCAGCTTCTCAGCATAGTTGCCAAGGTCGTGAGTGCCTACCAGTTTCAAAAGGCCGATACCTTTCTTATCAGTGAACTTAATCCGCTTAGGCGCTGTCAGTTTCCAGCCGGACGTTTTGTACTCGACTGAGCGAGCAAACTGCTTGAACTTTGGAATACCAACAGGCTTAACGCCTTGCTTGCAGTTTTCGTAGAAGCGGCTAATAGCAAACCATGCACGTTCAGCGCTGGCCTGCCTAGCCATGCTGTTGAGTTCATTGGCAAAGTCAAACTCTTTTGCTAGCTGTTTGCACAGCTTGCTCAAGTCATATTTGGACGTGCCCTTAACATCCATCCACAAACGCAAAGCCTTGTTCTGAACAAACTGCCCAGTCCTGATAGCTTCGTCTATTGCGGCAAACTGTTGAGGCTTTGCCTTGACCTTATACTCTAGAATCAACATGTTCTTACGCTAGCACTCACCTGGGAGACTCGCGAACTACATCCCCGTGCTGAAGCACCGGGCTTTGCCTGCGTTCTCCCAAACCCTCTTAGATCCGGTAAAAGCTATGAACTTCTCTAGAGAAAATCTCGCAGATGATATCCGGTTAATCCGTAAAGGCTCTGTCTGCTGCGCCTATTGCTAGCGATTTTTCTTTAGAACTCAGCAATGGCTGTATGGCGATCGCCTGCGCCCTTTTCATCTGCCCGTAGGTAAACACGCAGGGTGTTCCTGCTGGTAGTAAGGGCTGAAGTTGTCTGTAGGTGTAAGGACTACCGTAAATCACTACGGCTTGGAGGTTGTTGCCGAGTGCGGTGATGAGTTGAGTGGCGATCACACTTAGCCTGTCGGTGGACCTAAACGGATTGCCCCGAATAAATAGCTGCACGATTGTCGCTATATCCGTAGGCAGCCGATCGACATCTGCGCTTCGAACATCCATCAGTCTCAACGTATAGCCCTGCGCCGTTGGCATCGTTAGCGCTGGCGCAGTTCTACCCAAAAACGGACAGTGCAACAGATCGTCAACAAGTACCAGGTTCTGACCGGGAATCAACGGCGCGCTGATCGCCTGGCTCAAAGGCTGTGCAGGCGCGTTGCTCACCTGCTGCGATGCCCGCAGAATGTCTGTAGCTAGCGCTTGAATATCCTCAGTCGCAATCTGTTCTATCTGTACAGGCGGTACCGACTGATGCTGCCAAGCGTGACGAGACAAACCATCGGTCACCGGCAAGTCAGCGAGCTTGTGCTTGGCTCGCCAAATGCGCTCTACCGCTCGCAAAATAGTCTCGGGCGCAATCCGCCCAGCCCGTACAGCCGCGCAAACTGCCGCGATCGCCCCTTCGGCATCTTCAGGCATAAGCAAAACATCCGCCCCCGCCTCTACTGCCAGCACTGCCGCCTCTTCAGCGCCATATCGCTGCGTAATTCCGCCCATCACTAGCGCATCAGTCACGATCAGCCCATCAAAGCCCAAATCGCGACGTAATAAACCGCTCAGCGTCATTTTAGAGAGGGTCGAAGGGTAGTCCGGATCTAGCTGAGGGATCTGAAGATGAGCAGTCATAACGCTATCAACGCCCGCTGCGATCGCCCGCTCAAACGGCACCAGCTCTAGCGCCTGCAGCCGCTCAAAAGTATGACTAACAACCGGCAGACTTAGGTGTGAGTCGGTATCGGTGTCTCCGTGTCCAGGAAAGTGCTTCACCGACGCTAACACCGCATTACCATAGGTTCGAGCCTGTGTTCCCCGAATAAAAGCGCAGGCTAGCTGCGCAACCACCTCGGCCTCCTCACCAAACGAGCGGACGTTAATCACCGGGTTGGCCGGATTATTGTTAACATCTACCACCGGCGCTAGTACCCAGTTCAGCCCAATAGCTGTCGCCTCTTGTGCTGTAGCCGCCCCCATCCGCTTAGCTAATCTCAGCGCTAATGACATATCTTTTTGGGCAATGCTCCCTAACGCCATCGGCGGGGCAAACCAAGTCGCCCCACTAAACCGTTGGCCAACGCCCTCTTCTATATCCGCCGCCATAAATAGCGGATACTTTGCCCAAGTCTGAAGCTGCTGCGTGCGCACCCCCACCTCTGCCGCGCTGCCACCGAGTAAAATAACGCCACCTACTCCCAAAGCTAATAGCCGCTGAAGGTCAGCGTTCTTGGCCTCCCACTGCGGATATTCCACTTCATGGTCGAACAAGTGACCTGTCGTGCGCACGACCATCATTTGCGCAACTTGCTCTTCAAGCGTGAGTGTGTCGGGGCTCGGTAGACGAGAGGAAAGCATCGAGTAAGGGAAAAAATATTGAGCAGATGCAGAACGCCTATGACGCTTCGGTATCGCCCAATTCTTGAGCGTCGATCGAATCGCCTGATTTGCGCTCGGCGCTAATTTGATTAATAACGTTCAGCACATTCGTCGCCAGATCGAACGAGCGGTCTTCTTTGAAGGTAACTTCGGGTGTGCGGCGTAGATTCATTCGCTGGCCTAGCTGACGGCGCACATAGCCTTGCGCGGCTTGCAGTCCCGCCATCGTCTCAGCTTTGGCTTCATCGCTACCATAGATGCTGACAAATATCTTGGCGTGCTGCAGATCTCCAGCGACGTCAACGTCAGTAATGCTTACCATGCCCGCGCCGACGCGCTCATCTTTAATATCGTTTAGCAGCATTTGGCTGACTTCGCGTTTGATAGAAGCGGAGACTTTTGCGACTCGTCTACTGTTAGCCATGAGGTTTAGAACGTAATGGGTTAGAAGTGTTTAGGCAATGCCTAGCATTCCTTGAAGGATGAAGACGAGGCCAATAAAGGTCGCGATGACAGCGCTAATTAAGGCGATCACAGATAGGGGATTTTTGAGGAGGGAAACTAGAGGTGCGATCGCATTGTAAAAAATGCCCAGCGAAACGCTAATCAGATAGCGGGGATAGCGGGAGATGTTATCGAGAAATTCTTGCATGGTGTGAGCAGACGAAAGAATTTGAAGCTGAACCCAAAATAGACTTAAAGAAGCTCGGCCTTTATCCTACCGCAAGGTTTATTCATGGCGCTTCCTTTGCCTGCGAATCTATGCTGACGTCCAAAGCGAGTGGGCAGATTAGGACAGACCAAAGGCTTAGCTCATAGAAGCTGAAAGACTGACAAAACTAGCCACAGATACTAGCGAGCGAAATTTCTGGCAGTCATAGCAAAGGCCATAGCAAAGGCTCAAGAAAAGGCTCCGCCAACATTGTTATCAGTTGCTGTTTCGATTATCCATATGCCTACGAACAAACTACAAACAGAAGAGTGAACGCTCCTACGCAATGTAGAAATCGCTCACTTTTAATGTGGCTTACCCTATGTATAGCCGTCCTACGTGATTTGTGAAAAAGAGCCGTACATATTCATTTTAGGGAAGTCGAATAGGGCTAAGTCGAGGAACTGCTCGAATAGAAACTTGATGCCTTTGAATGACGGTTGTAGTCCGGCTAGCCGTCGCATCCCGTTCTTGGCTTGTAGCCATACGTCTTCAATCGGGTTCTGTCTCGGGTCGTTAGGCGCGAACTGAACGCAGTGAATCGGCCACTGCTCCTCCGCTAAGCCTGCGTTCACCTCGGCGAGAAAGTCACGGATCTCATGCGAGCGATGATAGCTCGCGCCATCCCACAGCAGCAGCAATCTCTGTTGTGGAAACTGGGCTTGTAAGAACTTGAGATAAGCCAACGTATTGGTTGTGTTGCCCGCATCATACGCTTCAATCAGCACGCGCTTGCTCAGTAGGTCTAACGCACCGTAGTAGGTCTGTCGTTCGCGTTCGTTCACCATTGGTACGTTCACTCGCTGACCTCGGGTGCCCCAAACATAGCCTTCTAGGTCACCGGCCATCAGGTGACATTCGTCCATGAACAACACGCGCAGTTGTCCGCACGCTATGTCAGCTTGGTAGCGTACCAAGAGGCGTTGGATGTCGGCTTTTTTGCCGCCACCGCCTCAGCATCGCCCTTCGGGTTTACCTTGCTGGTCTTCTTCCAACTGATGCCTGCCGCGTCAAACAAATCGTAGTAGCTTTGTTTGGACGCATAAGTGACATCGTACTCAGCCGCTAGATGGTATTCCAGCTCACCGAGCGTCCAGATACTTTTCTGCTTTAGCCATGTCAGCACGGATGCTTTTTCATCCGGCGTTAAGTAGCCCTTACTGCCTTTATGTTTGGGTTCAAAGCCTGGAAGTCCCCCGGCCTCGTACAGTTGCTTCCACTCGTGTATCGCCCCAAGCGAGACGTCGAGAATACTCACGACTGATTCATAGCTGTGCCCTTGATAGAGCAGCTTGACCGCCAGCGCTTTCTTCACCTGACGACTGTCTCTTTGCTGGCGGATAAAGCCTTTGAGTGCTTCTACTTGAGCCGACTTATCAACCGCAACAGACTGGCCCATAGCATCTCGACTCATGAACGAAAGTCTGTTAATCCTAGCTCGAAAATCGAGCGCACAGCTAGTCCATTTAGGGACTTATTCTTTTCACTTATGATGGCGGACGGCTATATACAGATAATGCACACATAGGACACGCATAGGGCTACTCAGTGGATAAAAGAATGGCGCAAAGATCAAAGCTGTAGAGAGAGATTTTGGTCATCTGCTATTGGTCGTGACACCAATTCTAATTTAGTCGCTGATGTTGTTTACTGATCATAACTACCACCAATGCTAATAGGCGTACTAATTACGTTAGCACCAACCAAATCAACGTCGTTTATCTCAGCATTATCGAGACTGGTATAAATCAGCGTTGCCTCAGAGAAGTCGACATTCGTAATTACGGTGCTGTCTAGCGACGCATTGGTCAAAAAGGCACCGCTTAAGTCAGTATTGATTAGGGTTGCCCCCGTCAAATCAGCGCCTTCCAAGTTGGCATTTACCAGAATGGTCCCAGTCAAATTGGCATCTCTCAAATCAACACCAATCAAATGCTCACCTGTCAAATCAGCGCCGGAGAGATCGCAAGCTTTACATATACCGGTTTCTGTTAGCTGGGCTATATCAGCTGGATTTGCAGCCCCTGCCGACTGAGGAAGCATCACCGCCGTCATACCAGCTAACCCAATTGCAATAGCAGATGAGTAAGCAGCAGCGTTGGACAGTTTGCGGCGCGCTTTAGTGCGTAGTTTAGTTAGTAGTTTCATGGGTGGCCTCCTCGGCGATGCCTGTAAAGAAAGAATTGCTTTCAAGAGGGCAAAGCGCTCATTCCTTACATTCATCCTTTAAAATTCGTGTTTAGCTCCATTTCCTGACTTTGAAACGAGCTTTAGTAACGAACGACATTGCTTAAATTAGTGGCAATTAAAGCCCTTATTACAAATAAGTACGTTCGCTTATTTAAACTACTTCTATTGTAGTAATTTGGCTCGTCAACATCATCCATCGGAAGAAATAGAGAACGTTTTACGTAGAGCTTGAACCAGAAATCTGTGAGTAACTAAAACAAGTTTTCTATAATAACAGTTGCACTTCAAATGTTGTCTCAAGTGCTATCTTTGAGCGAACTTGAATAGCTTTCAAATATAGCTTTTATAGCTTTTCAAGCGATAGATATCTCCATTTCAATACTGAATCAGTACGTACTCTTCGACAAGAGCACTAGCCGGACGCTAGCCTCATATTGAAAATTTTGAAGTCGATAAAAAATCTGTACTGACTTACAGTTAATTAGATCAAAACTTTGGACACATAGGCGAAGGCTAGTAGCGGCTGCTTAGCGACCGGTGCTTGATCGCATAAGTTGGCCTCACTGCGGCCAGACGCGAGGTAGCAGCGTCAACATCTGTAAATATAGCCGTCCGCCATCATAAGTGAAAAGAATAAGTCCCTAAATGGACTAGCTGTGCGCTCGATTTTCGAGCTAGGATTAACAGACTTTCGTTCATGAGTCGAGATGCTATGGGTCAGTCTGTTGCGGTTGATAAGTCGGCTCAAGTAGAAGCACTCAAAGGCTTTATCCGCCAGCAAAGAGACAGTCGTCAGGTGAAGAAAGCGCTGGCGGTCAAGCTGCTCTATCAAGGGCACAGCTATGAATCAGTCGTGAGTATTCTCGACGTCTCGCTTGGGGCGATACACGAGTGGAAGCAACTGTACGAGGCCGGGGGACTTCCAGGCTTTGAACCCAAACATAAAGGCAGTAAGGGCTACTTAACGCCGGATGAAAAAGCATCCGTGCTGACATGGCTAAAGCAGAAAAGTATCTGGACGCTCGGTGAGCTGGAATACCATCTAGCGGCTGAGTACGATGTCACTTATGCGTCCAAACAAAGCTACTACGATTTGTTTGACGCGGCAGGCATCAGTTGGAAGAAGACCAGCAAGGTAAACCCGAAGGGCGATGCTGAGGCGGTGGCGGCAAAAAAGCCGACATCCAACGCCTCTTGGTACGCTACCAAGCTGACATAGCGTGCGGACAACTGCGCGTGTTGTTCATGGACGAATGTCACCTGATGGCCGGTGACCTAGAAGGCTATGTTTGGGGCACCCGAGGTCAGCGAGTGAACGTACCAATGGTGAACGAACGCGAACGACAGACCTACTACGGTGCGTTAGACCTACTGAGCAAGCGCGTGCTGATTGAAGCGTATGATGCGGGCAACACAACCAATACGTTGGCTTATCTCAAGTTCTTACAAGCCCAGTTTCCACAACAGAGATTGCTGCTGCTGTGGGATGGCGCGAGCTATCATCGCTCGCATGAGATCCGTGACTTTCTCGCCGAGGTGAACGCAGGCTTAGCGGAGGAGCAGTGGCCGATTCACTGCGTTCAGTTCGCGCCTAACGACCCGAGACAGAACCCGATTGAAGACGTATGGCTACAAGCCAAGAACGGGATGCGACGGCTAGCCGGACTACAACCGTCATTCAAAGGCATCAAGTTTCTATTCGAGCAGTTCCTCGACTTAGCCCTATTCGACTTCCCTAAAATGAATATGTACGGCTCTTTTTCACAAATCACGTAGGACGGCTATATGTAGCTGTGTAACCCGATAGGTAAACCTCGGTGTAAGCTTAGGGGCAATTCTGGCCAATATTCTCGACAGCTATGGAAACGCTTCTTCTATTCGTCTACTTTTTGGTGGTGTTTTATGTCCTCTATAAAATGGCGCTGTCGTTGGAAAAAAGACAGGAAGATAGGGTCATTATTCATTTGGATGAGGATTTTTTGGCAGAGCAAGTGCAAGGTCAGCTCGACTGTCAAGAGGACGCTAAGTATATCAAGGCTTCTGCAAGCAAAATGAGTTTTGGTAAGCTGAAGTTTTCGGCGATAGAGCTAGCCGTTAGCAGACCAGAACGACAGGCTTTACAATCGCCAGAGGCCGTAGCACTTAAAAAGAAAGGCCTGAGCAATGAAGGTATTCTGGAAGTATTCACTGAACATATTCTCATTCGGATAACGCCGACAGGTCAGCAAAAGCTCAGACAAATCCCCTACCTCTCTGTTTTGGTTGTGAACGATACGGGCGATATGCAGATATACGTCAACTGGGACCATAGCTCGCTAGAAATGTTTGAGCAGAGCAATCGGATCATTCGCAGCACGCCCAATATGCCAAACGACTTTTCGCGGTCCCAGATTTTTAGCGTCGTTAATCCACAGCGGTCGATGAACGCAGATGTGACAATCGAAAAAAATTATTCATACAGCGCTGAGGACCAGCGGATGGTGCTAGCAAGTCCGCTAGTTGACTTGGAAGAGCGCGTAGAGCTTGGCCAAATGACCGATCCCACAACTGAAGAAAAAAACATTCAGCCGCTCTATACGCTTGATTTGATGATTGGCATCAAGCATGTGACAGAGCCCAACAGCAAACTAATCAACCTGTTGGTGCCGTTTGTCTTTGAGCTAGAAATTGAACCCGACCAGGTTGCGCTACCGCCGTTACGCTGGCTGCTCAGACAGATAGGGGAGCGCAATCGACCCCAAAATAGCTGGTTTTGGGCTACTAATCCGGCCGGAAGGAAGAAGTGATGTAGGATGCCTAGCCAACCGATAGCAGGCTGACGGATAGAGATGGCTAGAAAGGATACACTAGTTGCCTAGAGTTGGCTCAGTGGTTGCGGGTGCGATAGGAGATGCTTCAGTATCTGCTGTGGCACCTGAGGAAAGTCCGGGCTCCCGAAAAGTCAAACTTGCTGGGTAACGCCCAGTGCGGGCGACCGTGAGGAGAGTGCCACAGAAACATACCGCTAACGGGAAGTAGATTTTCTACTTCTACGAGTAAGGGTGCAAGGGTGCGGTAAGAGCGCACCGGCAGCATCGAGAGGTGCTGGCCAGGTAAACCCCGGTTGGGTGCAAGGCCGAAGGAGCGACGGTTGACTTTTTACCGGCTTCGATTTAAGTGTGCCGCTTGAGGCGTTTGGTAACAGGCGTCCTAGATAGATAACCACCTTTATTAGTCTTTTGCTCGTCAGAAGATCGATAAGGAACAGAACCCGGCTTAGGTCCAACTCTAGATCTCTTTCTCTAGATATTTTTTCTGGCGGTGCTCATGGCTGATTCAACGATGGCTGACTCAAATGTTGCGCCTTACGCAGCGGATCTAACGCCTCTATTAGCAGATCTTCAGATAGATCCTACGGCTGTTCGACAAGATCTGCTGAGATTGGCAGTAGTAGATATTTCTAGCTCGGCCCATCGCAATAATGAAAAGCTAGAGTTCTTGGGGGATGCGGCGCTGCGGCTAGCGGCGGCTGAGTTTTTGATGGAAGCATATCCAGAGATGCCTCTAGGTGATATGTCGGCAGTGCGATCGCAAATTGTCAGCGATCGCATCCTTGCCATTCTTGCCAAGCAGTACAATCTCAGTCGCTATCTGGTGCTTTCGCGCAGCGCCGCTGGCGATAAGGCTGGAGCAGACTCTCGGCTAGCCGACACCTTCGAGGCTATCCTCGGCGCGCTGTACTTAAGTACTGGCAACCTCAGCCTGATTCGCCCTTGGCTCGACTCTCACTTCGTCCAGCTTACCCAAGCCTTGCAGACCGACCCAGCTAGACAGAACTACAAAGCGGCCTTACAAGAACTTACTCAGTCGCACTACAAATCTCTACCCACCTACGAAGTAAGCGAGATCAGCAAAGTTCACGGCGATGAAGAGCGATTTCGAGCGCAGGCTTGGTTCCAAGGAAAGCTATGGGGTGAGGGCAAAGGTCGCTCTATGAAGATTGCAGAGCAGGCGGCGGCGAAGGTCGCCTTCAATCAGCTCCAAACAGCCATGGAAGCAGCCAAAGAAGCGGACATGGAACGAAAGGTCTCATAGGCAGTTACTGACCGGATTGTCTACAGTCCGGCGGGAATCCTGGTGTATATCGCCGCTTGTAGACTACTTAGTAGACTACTTGACTTATAGAATGACGCCGACTACTCGTCCTATCGCCCCAACTGACACCGTCCCGATTCATCTAGCACTCTTTGGCGCTGGGCGGTGGGGAACCCATCTGCTACGCAATTTTTTGGCACATCCACAGATCAAATTGCGGGTAGTGGTAGAGGCGTCTGAAGTGAGGCTGGCGGATTTGGCTAGGGAACTGGATGATTCAGTTACGCTGCTAAGCGACTGGCGAGCAGCGATGGCTTTAGAAGGCCTAGATGCCGTTGCGATCGCTACCCCAGCGGCCACCCACTATCCCCTCATAGAAACCGCCCTCAAGCAAAATCTGCACGTTCTAGCCGAAAAGCCTCTCACCCTAGACACAGCTAGCAGTCAATCCCTATGCGCCCTCGCCACCGAGCAAAACAAACAGATCGTCGTTGACCATACCTATCTATTCCACAGCGCAGTCACCGCCGCCAAAGCTTCGGTACCCGCTATCGGTTCTCTCCGCTACGGCTACGCGACTCGCACTCACCTAGGCCCCGTCCGCCAAGATGTTGACGCCCTTTGGGACCTGGCTATCCACGACATTGCCATCTTCAATCACTGGCTCGGCGCTATTCCTACACAGGTACGCGCCCAAAGCAATCGCTGGCTACAGCCCGACGTCACCACCGCACTTTCTCCCCGTGGTCTCGCAGACGTCGTTTGGTGTCAGCTTCAGTATGCCAGCGGCTTTCAGGCGACCCTTCATCTCTGCTGGGCCAACCCCGACAAGCAAAGAAGACTCTGCATCGTCGGCGACCAGGGCAGCCTAATTTTTGACGAGATGAATATAGAGCGCCCCCTCGTTCGGCAGCAGGGCCAGCTAGATCAGCGAGATGGCTTGTTTATTCCTAAAAATGTAGAAGTGCACGCACTTCCAGTTCCTCCATCAGAACCGCTCGCTAACGTTTGCGACCATTTCGCGAAGTGCGTTCGCCATAACCAGCCTTCGCACATCTCGTCTGGGCAGACCGGCACAGTCCTGGTCTCTATTCTCGCTGCCCTCTCCGCATCGATGAATAGTGCTGGGGAATGGATGCCTCTTTGACAACTTTTCTATGAAAACAATTCTATGAGAACTTTGCAGGCAGGACTTATTTAATACTCCATAGCGCCAAGCACTGGGAACGAAGTCAACAGGCTCGATATTTGCCAAGCGCTCGGGGCACGATAGTGAGCACAATGACGAGAGGCAATGACGTTCAATGCTGGCAAGAATTTGGAGCGCTTCACTGATCGGAATTGACGCGCTAAAAGTCGGTGTGGAAGTCGATCTTTCGGGTGGGCTGCCTGGCGTTGTCATTGTGGGATTGCCGGATACGGCTGTTCAAGAATCGCGCGAACGCGTCAGAGCTGCCCTCAAAAACGCAGGCTTTGCTTTCCCCATGCGGAAAGTGGTGATCAATCTCACCCCGGCAGATGTGAGAAAAGAAGGGCCAATTTACGATTTACCAATTGCAATTGGCATTTTGGCCGCCTCCGAGATGGTGGCACAGACAGATCTAGACGACTATCTATTTCTAGGTGAAATGTCTTTGGATGGGACGCTAAGGCCAGTAGCAGGCGTAGTTGCGATCGCAGCAGCAGCCAAACAGCTTGGCCTCAAAGGGCTCGTCCTTCCTGCCGACAATGCCTACGAAGCCGCCGTTGTCCCTGATCTAAACGTCTACGGGTTCAAACATCTGAGCGAAGCGGTGGACTTTCTCAACAACCCAGACAATCATCAGCCCGTTACCGTTAGTAAACCAGAGGCGCTGCTGCGATCGGCGTCGCCGGTCTTAGATTTGCGCGATATCAAAGGGCAAGCGCAGGCCCGTCGCGCGCTCGAAATTGCCGCAGCCGGAGGCCATAACCTTTGTCTGATTGGCCCGCCTGGCAGTGGTAAGACCATGCTCGCCCAAAGACTTCCGGGCATCCTGCCGCCGCTTACTTTTGCCGAAGCTCTAGAAGTTACCCAAATTCACTCTGTTGCCGGGCTGCTCAAAGAGAAAGGCCATTTAGTGAGTCAGCGACCTTTTCGAACGCCACACCATTCCGCATCTGGACCATCGCTAGTAGGCGGCGGCAGTTTTCCCAAGCCTGGCGAAATCTCTCTTGCTCATCGCGGCGTCCTTTTTCTAGACGAACTAACAGAATTCAAGCGCAGCGTTCTGGAATTTTTGCGTCAGCCCCTAGAGGATGGCAAGGTCACTATCACTCGCACTCGACAGTCGGTAGAATTTCCGGCGCAGTTCACCCTCATCTCTAGTACAAATCCCTGCCCTTGCGGTTACTTCGGCGACACGGTGCAGCCATGTACCTGCACCCCACGCAACCGCGAACAATATTGGGCTAAGCTTTCGGGTCCGCTGATGGACCGGATTGATCTACAGGTGATTGTTGGCAGGCTGAAGCCGGAGGAAGTGACTCGGCAGCCTGACGGTGAAGCGTCTGAGACAGTGCGATCGCGAGTAGAAGCAGCTAGAGCGATCGCCCAAACCAGATTTCAGCAGTCACCAGCGCTACAGTGCAACGCGGATATGGAAAGCCGTCATATCCGCGAATGGTGTCAATTCGACGAAACAACTCGTGCTCTGATTGAAGGCGCTGTCCGAAAGCTAGGTCTTTCTGCTCGGGCCACGGACCGCATCTTGAAAGTAGCGCGTACGATTGCCGATTTGGGCGCGGCTAATCCGGGCGCTACTAGCGGTGAAGCTGCCAACAATATTGAGACCCATCATAGTATCGAGACCCATCATGTCGCTGAGGCGATCCAATACAGAACCATTGATCGTATGCAATGATCTCGCCGCTTTGCATGGAGATTTAATGACACGGTTTGCTGGTAGAAGGAAGTGTCAAAAGGAAATGTCAAAGAGCAAGACAGGACTTCTTCATTGAGTTCTTTATTTAGATAGAAATAAGTTGATCTAATTGCGAGTAGTCTGTTAGAGCAAGCCATAGATTACACCATCTACGCCGCATTTTTTAGAGGAGTGAATTGGACATGTCTGTCAGAAAGGGATTGTTTGGGATATTAAGTCTTTCGCTATTTGCTTTGTCATTGCAACTACCGGCTAGAGCGCAAACCGTAAGCGCTAATGGTCCAACTGAAGTCGGCTCTATTGAAAATGAACTGGCTGGAAACGAACCAGCGACTTACGAATCAGCTGCGGATCTTACCTTTGACGAACCTCAGCCTCAGTCTTGGACGCAAGCTGAAAACTTTTCAGAGAGTAGCTCAACTGCCGCAGCGGAAACCACGACCGCAGAGCCAACAGCAGCGGATTTAGCTTTGGTTAGTGAGCCCGTCGTAGCGGAGGAGGCTCTGCCAGCCACAGCAGATTCTGAGCTTGTGCTGCCGGTGGTTGAGGAACCGACAGAACTTGCACAGGCCCGTCGTCGGACAAGAGGAAGCAACGTAGTCGGCTCTGACTTTATTGGAATTGGTGCTGACTTCGGCTACTCGGGCGATGTTAGCTTTGCCGCAATTAGCAAGTTTTCTTTTACTGAACGATTGGCCGCAAGACCCAGCATTCTTGTTGGCAGCGACTTCGCCATACTGGTTCCTGTTACCTACGACTTTAGCCGCTTTAATACCGACGTAGGGGGCTTCCAGCTACGGCCCTACGCTGGCGCTGGCGTTTCCTATACCGACAGCGAAGACAATGACTCTGATATCAACCTGCTGCTGTCAGCTGGGGTAGACGTACCGGTTTCTCAACAGTTTACCTTCAACGCTCAGCTAAACTATGGAGTTCTAAATGACTCACAGTTTGGCGGAACGGTGGGCGTTGGCTACAACCTAGGTAATCTTTTCAATCGGTAGCGTCTCGATTCTATCGCTAAAAATTGAGGACCAAAGACCACATCAAGCCAAGCTTGTAGTAAACAACCGCAGCGAGAGATGCCCTCTTGCTGCGGTTTTTGTTTGGCAGCAACAGCGCGAAGCCAAGCTGGGGAGCAGCCGGAGAGTAGCCAAACAAGTAGGTAGACAATCAGTCCAACTCAGCGACAGGGAACGCTAGAAGTTGCATAGTGTGAGGAATTTGTAGCATGGTTGAGTTTGCCGATATCAGGACCAAAGTTGGGTATGGGCAGACCGACTTGGAGTTGCTACGCGATCGCTTCCAAAAAATCTGGGGCTATGAAGACTTCCGTGCACCACAAGGAGAAATTGCCCAGGCAATTTTGCGCGGGCAAGATACGTTGACAATCATGCCCACAGGCGGCGGAAAGTCGGTGTGTTTCCAGCTACCGGCGCTCATGCAAAGCGGATTGACCCTGATCGTGTCGCCGCTGGTCGCGCTTATGGAAAATCAGGTGCAGGAGCTGCGAGAGAAACAGCTTCCGGCTGCGGCGCTGCACAGCGAGCTAACCCAGCAGAGCAAATGGCAAACGCTAAGAGCGCTTGAAAGTAACCGACTGCGACTGCTTTATCTATCACCCGAAACGCTGCTCAGCCAGCCGGTGTGGGAAATTTTGATTCGGCCTCAGATCAAGATCAATGCGTTGGTACTTGATGAAGCGCACTGCCTGACGCAGTGGGGCGATAGCTTTCGGCCTACCTATCGGCGACTCGGCGCGGTACGCTCAGCGCTGCTAGAGAGCAAGCCGAGAGGAAGCAAAATTGCGATCGCGGCTTTCACAGCGACGGCTGATGAGCTAACTCAAGAAACGCTGAGCACCGTTTTGAGACTGCGATCGCCCCAAGTCATCCGGCTCAACCCCTATCGCCACAATCTCCAGCTATCTGTAAAAACTGTCTGGTCTCCTCGCGGACGAAGAGATTCGCTGCTGAAATTCATTCAACAGCAGGGCAAGCAGTCTGGACTCATCTATGCTCGCACGCGTCGTGGCACAGAATCGCTAGCCCAGTGGTTTGGGCGGCAGGGCTACTCGGTCGAGGCGTATCACGGTGGCCTTGGCGCGGCTGAGCGACGGCGGATAGAAGCTGAGTGGATTAATGGACAGTGTCAGTTTGTTGTGTGTACGTCGGCTTTTGGTATGGGTATCAACAAGCCAGACTGTCGATTTGTGGCACATTACGAGGTGCCGAACCTGATATCGGAGTATGTGCAAGAAGTAGGACGCGGCGGACGTGATGGAAAGGCGGCGATCGCACTTTCTTTGGTCAGCGAACCTACCGGGCTCTTCGCGCCCGAAGACAAGCAGCGCTGGCAGTTTTTTGAGCAAAAGGCTCAAATCATGGAGCGAACAGCAATCCAGCTAATTCGCAAAATTCCTGAAGAAGGCTCTATCGACGACGTGACGACACAGTTCAAAGAAGGTGCGCAGGCGCTAGCCCTATTACATCGAAATGGCCAGCTACGGTGGCTAGATCCATTTACCTATCGTCTTCAAAAGAATCGAAAAATTCGCAGCAGCGCTCAGCCCTCAGCAGGCACAGTTATGAGGCGCTATCTCTATACCAAGAAGTGTCGCTGGCAGGTCCTGCTACAAGAGTTTGGCTTCACCAAAGAGGCAGCTTCTATGTGCTGTGGAACCTGTGATCGCTGCCAGCAGACAAGGAAACACTCATGAACAGTGCGCAGCTGGGTTGGCCGACAGCTATATCAGCGCACAACCAGCGCACAGATAGATCAGGTCGCCTCTGGCTGTTTATCTTCATTAGCCGAGACTACGGCTTCGGCTTCGGCTGTATGGGTGACAGCGCCAGAAAGATTGGGAATAGAGACTGAGGCCTCTGTGCCTGATAGAACAACTGACTCTGCTCCTTCAGTGGCCTCAACTTTTTTAGAGAAGCCCCAGGCAAATAAGCTAAAAATCAGGCTAACCATCACCCATTCTGGGGGGACCAGCTCAGGGTTGATGACGCGAATAATTAAGCGGATACCCACAAAGGCAACCGTGACAAAACCAGCGTCTTCTAAGTGAACGTAAATTTCCAACCACCGGATAAACAGTCCGGCCATAAAGCGCAGAGCAACGATACCGATTGTGCCGCCTAGCAGCACAATGAGAACATCTTTAGAAAGAGCGATCGCGGTGGTCACACTGTCTAGCGAAAAGGCTAGATCGGTCAGGGCAATAGTCGGAATCGCCTGCCACAGGCTGCCAAACCTAGGGCCATGATGATCGCCATCCTCATCATCGCGGGTAAAGAAGTGCTGATAGACTAGCCATAACAGATAAATTGCACCCGCTATCTCAAACTGCCAGTATTTCAGCACCCAGCCGGCGGCCAGGATCAGCGCAACGCGGAGCACGAAAGCAGCAACTAGACCAATATTTAGGGCTTTTTTTTGCAAGTCGGCAGTCTCTAAACCCTGGGCGATCGCAGCGAGTGCGATTGCATTATCTGCTGAAAGCACCAGCTCTAGCAAAATCAGTACAGGCAGTAGTAGTAAGGTATCTCCCCCTAGGGTTGGAGACATTTCGAGCAGGCGGTCTAGCATGTAGTTTCTGCAAAAAAATCAAGGCAGCGCACGAATGTCTGCCTCTCTTTAGAATAGATCGAAAGTAGAGAGCTAGACCGTTTCGGATAGCCGCCCCAACTTGTCAAGACCGCACCCATTTATTTTTTCTTGTACTCACTCGTGGCCACTCCTCTTCAAAAGTTCAGAGCGCAATATCCAGACGGTACGCTAACCGCCAAGCTAATTTCTATTAACGAGGGGCAGTATGTCGTTCGCGCTGCCATTAGCCAAGCGGGAGAAGAAATTGCAACCGGGTTAGCCGCCAGCGTGGACGTGCAGATCGCTGAAGATAAGGCGCGCGATCGCGCCCTGGCCATCCTGAATATCTTTGCAGAAGACGCTGTGGATAAGGATGTCTTGGAAGAAGACGCCCTGAAAAAAGATATCTCGAAAAAAGACATCTCGAAAGAGAACGCTTTGAAAGAGAACGCTCTGGAAGAAGAGGTCTTAAAAGAAGAGGGTTTGAAAGAAGAGATCTCAAAAAAAGACGTCTCGAAAGAGGACGCGCGCCTAGTAGAACAAACTAGCGATCGCATCGACACATCCGAACCTGATTTAGAAATTAGCTCTGCGGACGCAGAAGACGCAGAAGACGCAGAAGAGGATCTTGGTCCACCCATTGACGCGATTAGAGAAGAGCCGCTGCCCGAACCTGAGCTCAAGGCACCTTCTGCAAGCGCGATCGCCCTTGAAAGTTTCAATACCAGCACCGCGCCAGTCGATCTTTCTGATGTGATTGCACAGACAGATATTGAGCTACGACGGTTAGGCTGGAACAGCACTCGAGGCAGGGAGTACCTGGAGAAGACATACGGTAAGCGATCGCGCCAGCAGCTCACCGACGAAGAGCTGATGAGCTTTCTACTATATCTAGAAGAGCAGTCTTAGTCACTGGGTCTTCTTAGTATTTAGATTGAGCCTTCAAATTGCTCAGCCTCCAGCCGCTAGTCTTCAGATTGCTCAGTCTCCACATGTACAAAAGCATTGCTGAGTGCACACCTGGCAAGTACAATGCTTGTCCTATGAGAAAAAATACTTAACCCGGTAATATAGCTTTGGTTACCCAGCTCGGCAGTTCAGTAACGAGCGTAGCCAATTGCGTAACACCTTTCGATCAAACAACCAAAGGTCAGACTCTACGACTTTTGAGGTGACGAATATTACGGAAACGTAGAGAACATGCGCACAGCCCCGCTTGCCTGAGAAAATGAAAGCCGATTCAATTGACTAGATACAAATATGAAAATCTATCCAGCCAGCAGCCCCGTTCCTAGAGTAAGAGTGAACGCGTTGCTCTCCGCAGAAGAGGCAGATATGCTACAGCGGCTACTAGAAAAATTGACGAAAGAAGAGTGCCGCAGCCTAGCCGATAGTGAAGAAGAAGCCGCTGCTTTTGCTCAAGTTGCTAGCAAAATGCGCCGTCAGATCAACGCAGCCGAAGAGTTACCACAGCTTCCTGACTATGACGATTGACCCAGTCAATTGACCCAGACGATTGACATGAGCAATTGATGTAGGCAACTGTCGTAGGCAGCTAAAACGGCGGCGAATCGTTAACTGACGGGCGATAGCTAAACAACTGTAGGTAAGCAAATCCGATGGGTTTGCAGTCTTCTCCACCGACTACTGACGTGCTCGAACGATCTTCGGCTTAATGTCATCCGCCTGCGTAATCAGCTCGTCTTGGGCAATTTCGTATTGCTTACCAGAAGCCAGCCATTTTAGCTGAACCTTGTTCTCCGCGGCTTCGGCATCACCCAAGATCAGGCCAATAACCGCTCCGCTGCGATCGGCTCGCTTGAACTGCTTGCCAAAAGCGCTCCCACTGAGATCGACTTCCACTGAATAGCCGTTTTGGCGCAGCCGGTTAGCGAGCTGGGCCGATTGCATCTCAGCCTTTTCGCCCCGAGAAACCAGATAGATATCTAGCTGAGGCGTTGTGCTATAGCGGCCCATTTGCTCTAGCAAAATAATCAGGCGCTCTATTCCCATGCCAAAGCCAATAGCAGGCGTATCGGGGCCGCCTAGCTGCGCAACTAGGCCATCGTAGCGACCGCCGCCGCAGACGGTGGCCTGCGCACCCAAGTCAGAAGACTGAATCTCGAAAGCGGTGTGAGTGTAGTAGTCTAGGCCGCGCACCAAGCGGGGGTTGATGTTGAAGCTGATCCCAACGTTTGTTAGGTGCTGCTGTACCGCGTCGAAATGGCGCTGCGAATCATCACTGAGGTAGTCGAGTAAGCTCGGCGCATCGGTGACAATTTCCTGGGTTCGCTTATCTTTACTGTCTAAAATTCTCAGCGGGTTGAGCGTGAGGCGAGTTTGCGAGTCAGTGTCTAGGTCGTCTTTGTAAGGGGTAAAGTAGGCAACTAGAGCGTCACGGTAGCTCTGACGGTCTTCGCCACTGCCGACAGAGTTAAGATCTAAAGAAAGGGCTTTGAGACCCAGGCGGTTGAGAATTTGAGTAGCGATCGCAATAATTTCCACATCGGCGCGAGCGTCTCGGCTGCCCAAAATCTCCACATCTAGCTGATGAAACTGCCGCTGCCGTCCGGCTTGAGGGCGCTCGTAGCGAAAGGCCGGACCTAGATGCCACAGCCTTTGCACACCGCCCTGGGCAAACAGCTTGTTTTGAATAAACGCTCGGACCAGGCCTGCCGTAATTTCTGGTCGTAGGGCAATCGATCGCCCACCGCGATCCTCGAAGCTATACATTTCTTTACCCACCGCATCGGTTGCTTCACCAATACCGCGTGCAAACAGCTCCGTCTGCTCAAAAATAGGCGTGCGAATCTCCCCATAGGCATAGCTTGCTAGCGTTTGCCTAGCAAGTTCCTCTATCTTTTCCCACAGCGGAGATTCGGACGGCAAAATATCGCGCGTGCCGCGAATCGCTTGAATGCTGCTCATGAGAGTCCAGTCACAGAAACTTTTGCCATGAAAATGTTAGCCACCAAATCCCTCAAATCTACGATGCCGCTGGCTCGTCTGGCAAATCACAGCAGTTTAGCTCATCAATACAGACCTTTCCAGACTGCAAAGCCCAGCGGACCAACGCAATCCGATTACCGGTGGCGGTCTTATTAAGCACATTACTCACATGGTTATCGACCGTGCGCTTAGAGATCTGCAAATTCTCTGAAATCTCTTGATTAGTCAGACCAGCAGCAACTAGTTCCACAATCTGAAGCTCCCGTTTTGAAAGGTTGTTTTGACCTTCGTTGTGATGGTTAGTCTCTATTTCTTGGGGCTCTATCTCTTGAAACTTATGTTCGGAAGCTTGAATAACTGACATGGGCGTTAATCTGTAATTATGCTTACGTACGATTGTAATCATCTCTAGACATCTCCATGTTGAATATCAGCAGTCTTAATAGAATATTCCGTTGGGTGCCTCTGACACCGGGCCTGACATCAGGTCGGGTATCTAGCTGCATTCGCTGGCTGCTGAGCAGCGTTTTATGCGGGGTCACACTTTTCAGTTTCGCTAGTCCTAGTTCCGCTAACCCTAGTTTCGCCAATCTGGCCGCTGCTAGTTCTCGCTTCGTCAGCTCAGATGCTAGTCCCACCCTTGCGATCCTTCCAGTGATTGTTGCTCAAATTGACGCGGCTCAAGCTCCTATCACTCAAGCTTTTAGCCCACAAGCAGATGTTGCCGCTGAAAAAGTAGATCAGTTTGCGCAGGCTTACCTTCAGGTGCTTCAGCTACTGAGCGATCGCGAATCCGAAATTCCAACCGCCAAGACCACCGCAGAAGCACTCAAAATAGAGCAGTCGATTGAAACTGACGCCGTCAACATCATTCAAAGCAGCGGTCTGACAATGCCAGAGTATATGCAGATACTAGGATTAGCTAGCCAGGATGCTGCCCTTCAAGCGAAAGTCCTCAGCAAGATGGATAAATCCGCTAAGGACAGTCAATAAGATTGCGAGCAATCGACTGCGAACAGCATAAGTAGATTGCTGTCGAGGCAAGCTTAGCGTCTAGGGCCTAAGCTCGCGATCGCCCGGTCTGCTCACGATGGCTCATTTGAGTTTGCTCGCTCAGCAGACGAGAAATCAAAGACGCGGGCTGCTGTGGGTGCGGCCAGGCGAAAGAATGCTTGAACGCTGCCGCCTGACAGGCCCTAAGTCCGTCAAAGCCGATCACATCGTGCGTCAGCAAATTCTCGTACTCGAACGGCAGCCGAACATTATGCAAGCCTGCATTGTCTGTGCAAATAGCAATGTCTACCCCCGCATCAAAACAGCGATTGAAGACCGTTTTTAACTGGCCAATCTCTTCGAGCGTTCCTGTCTGTAAATAGGTTGTCGGACACACTTCCAAACACTGACCCCGCGCTGCTACTTCTTTCAATAGCTCGGGGTAGTGCAGTGGAATCTGAATGCCGTGACCGATCCGCATCAAGTAAGGTAGCAGCTCAGGGTAGCAGCCGTCTTGGGTTTCGTACAAATGCCCAGTCGTTTTAATTCCCAGACTTTGAGCCTGTTCATACAGTCGCTTTAGCTCCTCAATGTCGTAAGCCGCATCTCCACCCGCAACATCTATACCGCATACGTAGTCAGGGTACTGGGCTGCTAGCTCTACCGTGGCTCGGTTCACCTCGTACGGCAAACGGGAGTGCATACAGAGAATTTGTTTGGTGACAACCGGATACTCGCTTTGCTGACTAGCTCTACCGACAATCTCGATGATTTCAGCCATCGCATCGGTTCGTTGTGTCTGATCTAGACGAGCCGGGGTACGGTAAAACGGCGTATAGCGCAGCTCTAGATAAGCGAGATTCTCGAAGATGTACGCGCCTCGAATGAGCCGATAGATAAAGTAAGGCAACGCCTCACGAGTCTGCACGCTTTCAACTAGTGTATGTAGCTGTAAGTATTCTTCTAGCGTGTCTTTAGGCTGCGTGTAAAATTGCTCGAACGCGGCGTAGCTATCGAATTCATCTGAAATATCGGGGCGATTGCGCTCAAAATAGCGCCATAGCACTCGAGGAACGACGGAGCCACCTAAGTGCCGGTGAAGTTCTGCATACAAACTCATGAAAATTAATCCTTGGAACTAGAGATATGGGATAGATGCGGACAAAAAAGGTGGACAAAAAACAGAATTGGAAATACAGGAAAATAGCGCCGTGCGGTACGCCGCAGGCCCTAAATAATGCGAATAAATAAAGGCAGCTGAGCCTTAGCTCAAAAAAAGGAAATTAGTAAGGAAAGGAATCAGAAAAGGATTTTCATCCTCGTTTTGAAGGTTGCTAGCACGACTACTCTCACGCGTGCGCGCGTTCATACAGATGAAAAGAAGTGCAGATGATAAAGATAAATACGGAAGCTGAAAATTACGGACAAGTGACTAATTTCATTATCGCCTATCATAGCGAAGCAATTCAGACTTGAGCGTGATTGCACCTAGTTCAGCTCGCTCCGTAGCCGTCGGCATAGCTGCCAATTAGCGGCTCAATCATGACTAGCAGCCAACTTTTGTTGTTGACACTTCACTCACAGCTTGGTGATAATTGTTGTTTGGTTGAACTCTAGCAATGTATTCTCTTGGCTAACGTTATTGTTATCGGCGCTCAATGGGGCGATGAAGGTAAAGGCAAAATCACGGACCTGCTGAGCAAATCAGCAGATGTGGTTGTGCGCTATCAGGGCGGCGTCAATGCTGGCCACACCGTTGTCGTTTCAGGACAAACCTTCAAGCTACATCTGATCCCATCAGGGATTCTTTACCCTGAGACCGAGTGCATTATCGGCAGCGGCACGGTCATTGACCCCAAGGAGTTGATCGCTGAGTTAGACAAAGTAGAAGCGCTAGGCGTTTCATCAGACAACCTGTTTATTTCGCAAACGGCGCATGTGACCATGCCCTACCACCGTCTGATTGACCAGGCGGCGGAGGAGCGACGGGGTAATAAGAAAATTGGCACGACAAAGCGCGGCATTGGCCCCACCTACGCCGATAAGTCAGAGCGCACGGGCATTCGCATCATCGACATGATGGATAAAGATGAATTTGCCGAGCTGCTGAAATGGACGATTGAGGCGAAGAATATCGTACTGGGAAGGCTGTACAACCTGAAGCCACTGGATGCTGACGAGGTGCTAACAGAATATTTGGGCTATGCGGATCAGCTGCGATCGCACATCACCGACAGCTCCCTGCAAATTTACAACGCCCATCAGCAGAAAAAAAACATCCTCTTTGAAGGCGCACAGGGCACCCTGCTAGATCTCGACCACGGCACCTATCCCTACGTCACCTCTTCTAACCCAGTGGCGGGCGGTGCCTGCATTGGCTCTGGCGTGGGCCCGACTACGATTGACCGGGTGATTGGCGTGGCCAAAGCCTACACCACTCGCGTGGGCGAAGGCCCTTTCCCTACCGAGCTAGACGATGAGGTCGGCAACCTAATCTGCGAAGTCGGTGCAGAATTTGGCACCACCACGGGTCGTCGTCGCCGCTGCGGCTGGTTTGACGGTGTAGTGGGTCGCTACGCTGTGCGGATTAATGGCCTAGATTGCCTGGCGGTGACTAAGCTAGATGTGCTCGATACCCTCGATGAAATCAAGGTGTGTGTTGCGTACGAGCTTGACGGCAAACGCTGTACAGATTTGCCCAGCGGGGCCCAGCAGTTTGCCCGGTGCAAGCCAATTTACGAAACGCTTCCCGGCTGGAAGGAGTCAACCGAGCACTGCCGCACGCTAGAAGATTTGCCTAAGGCGGCTTTAGACTATTTGGAGTTTTTGGCCAAGCTGACAGAGGCTCCAATTGCGATCGTTTCGTTAGGTGCTAGCCGTGATCAGACCATCATTGTCGAAGATCCAATTCACGGACCGAAGCGAGCACTGCTCGAAGAGCACACCAGTGCTTTTGGAAAATTTGCTTAGATCATAGAGTCTTTGACAAACAAAGCTAGGCTTCTGTAGTTATGCACTCAACGCCCTCTATCAGAGAACTCTATCAGCGGCTGGACTTAACAGCAGCAGAGATATCTGAGTTCTGTAGAAGGTGGCAAATCGTTGAGCTTTCTCTGTTTGGCTCCGTTCTACGAGATGACTTTCGCCCAACAGGGAACCAGCATAGCGATGTTGATTTGCTCTACGTTAGCGCTCCTGATGCTAGATATGGTTTCAAATTCTTCGACATGCGCGCCGAGCTATCCCGGTTGCTTAGCCGTCCAGTAGATCTTGTCAGTAAGCGAGGAATTGAGAACAGCCGTAACTTTCTCCGCCGTCAGGCCATTTTAGAATCCGCGCAGGTAATCTATGCAGAGGGATCGGCAGTCAATTCTTGACATCATCGTCTCGATAAATTTGATCCTCGAATATTCGCAGGACATAGATTGGAATGAAATCAGCACCAAAGACCAGGACGCCATCGTCCTACGATTCGTTGTGATTGGGGAGGCAACTAAGCGATTATCAGTAGCGCTGCGCGATCACCATCATCAAATTCCTTGGAAACAGATGGCTGGATTGAGAGATATCATCGTCCACGAATATGACGGTATTGATTTAGACATTATTAGAGATGTCGTGGAACTTGAGCTGCCGAATATTTTGCCTCTGCTACAAGATTTGACAAGTGGCAGGCAATAAACGCTGTCCATGTTTTTGACGTAATAGCTCGAAGGCTAAAACGGTGTGGATAGTAGCACTATCGGACGTCAATTTGTTAGATCCGTGAAGAAGTTGGGAAAGGGATAGGTGAAGCGGGCGGTGCCTCGCATAATGGAGCAAATGCTGCCCTTTGTTTACGCTCATGCTTAGGTTTCTACGTCGCCTATGGTCTTGGATTCGGCAGCGCCTGTTTGGGCGGGCTTCGCAGCAGCGGCCACAATCGGCGGCAGTCGCCAAACCGCAGCTTAGCGATACGGACTATGAGAGCTGTTTGTTTGCGCTGATAGAAAAGGTTGAGGCAGGCGAGAGCTGGGCGGCTTTGCAGGCGGTTTTGATTCGGCGGCGAGTGAGTGCGGCGCAGTTGGCGGATTGGCTATCGACGTTTAGCGAGCGGTGGCTAGTGGATGCACAGGCGCATCAGGTGTTGGCGAGGCAACTACAGCAGTTGGGTGAGATGGCCGCGTTGCCTTTTGGGGCGGTGGCGGCGAGGGTGGGGCGACAGTTGCAGATAGAACGTCCCGCAGTTACTGAAGAGGCTGCACTGCCAGATTCGATAGCTGATGAACAGCAGCAGATTATTGAGCAAATTCAAGCAGCGCTGAATGAGCAGAATTTTGAGGCAGCAGTGACGATTGCAGACCGCTACGTACAGGAGCACTCTCAAGAAGCTTCAGCTTGGGCAAATAAGGGAGATTTATTGAAAGCCTTGAGTCGTTATGAGCAGGCGATTGAGAGCTACGACCAAGCGATCGCACTCCAGCCCGACTATGCCATTGCTTGGTCTAACCGCGGCAATTCGCTATACAACCTGGGCCGTTATGAGCAGGCGATTGAGAGCTTTGACCAAGCGATCGCGCTCCAGCCTGACGATGCCATTGCTTGGTCTGGCCGCGGCACTTCGCTAGACGAGTTGGGCCGTTATGAGCAGGCGATTGAGAGCTACGACCAAGCGATCGCACTCCAGCCCGACTATGCCATTGCTTGGTATAACCGCGGCACTTCGCTAGCCAAGCTGGGCCGTTATGAGCAGGCGATTGAGAGCTATGACCAAGCGATCGCACTTCAGCCCGACTATGCCGGTGCTTGGAACGGTCGCGGTGCTGTCTTAACCGATCGGCTAGGACAGCACGAGATGGGAATTGCAAGTTTTGACCAAGCGATCGCGCTAGAACCCGGATTTGTCACCGCCTGGATCAATAGGGGAATTGCAGCATTTCGTCCAGATAATAATATAGGGCAGCTATCCGCTCAGTTCGCATCTACTGTTTGCACCAGCCTAGACAACTCAAAGCGTCAACTGCTCCAAAACTGGCAGCCACCCGACGCAGACTCGCTTACGCAGTCTCTAGAGCAGTCTATAGCCACCTCTGCTCAACGACTCAAACAAAGCTTTCCTAAAATAGCAGACACCTTTAGCCCCTCACTCTCACCCGCCTTGCGGCAGTTTCTATCGCAGCCACCCAATCTAGAGCCGCTTTATGCCCTCCTGCGTCAGCCCATCCCCAAGGCGCTAACTCAGTGGCTAAAGCAAAGCGAACAGCAGCATCCACACCACACCAACCCCGATCTAAATCAGCGCGGATACCACGGCAAACTTGCCAGCTACCAAGCGCCGCTAGACAAAACCATCCGCAAAGACACCCAGCCAGAGGACTGGGCCAAGCTCCATCAAGCCACTGGAAAGTCGCATCTGGATGAGGCCAAACTTCCTCATAATCCGAGCAGCCCCTGGCGACAAAACCCACGAGAACTTTGGCAAAAGGCCCAAAACAGTTTCAAGACCGCCCTCTCTGCACCGGGCTTACCTGCCAAAGCACCTAGCTTCTACCTCAATCTTTTAGAAACGCTAATCGACTTATGCATCCGGCTTGGCGAACCGGAGATAGCGGAAGAACATCAGCGTCAGGGCCGCGACCTCATCAAAAGACTGCTCCAGGACGATCAGCTCTCACATACTCAAAAACAGTCCTTTGCCTTCATCGCCAGCCGCTTCGATCAGCTCAGCGTCGATAGCCTGATACAGCAAAACCAGCTCAGCAAAGCCCTATCCACAGCCGAAACTGGCAAGAAGCTCTGCCTGCAATGGCTGCTCCGGCTCGACAAAATTCCACCCTTAGACCTTACTCAACTTCAGCTCCGCCCCCATCAATCCATCGTTTACTGGCACCTCAGCCCCAGCCGCCTCACGACCTTTCTACTCCTCCCCGGCGATGCCACACCTCGCCTCATTCCCCTCAGCGCTTCCCAAAACCCCAACGCCAACCCCGAGCACCCCGACTGGCTACAGCAGCAGCTCGCCTGGGAAACGTGGCTACAGCAGTGGAACCACGACTATGCAGACTACAGCCGCTTAAACAAAGCAAACGCCAAAGAAAACCATCCTTGGCGGCAAAATATGACTGAGCGACTAACCCAGCTCAGCAACCTACTTAACATCGACGCCATCCAAGCCGAACTCAGCCAAACCCAGCCCAGCGAGAATCAGATCAGCGAGCTTTTGCTAGTTCCTCATCGCGATCTGCACCGCTTTCCGCTACATGGATTCTTTGCCAACTACACCTGCCGCTATCTCCCTCATCTACCGCTACAAACTGCCGAGGCCATAACAGAGCCGCCACCGCTCGCACCGCTCCTGATCGTCGAAAACCCAAAGCACGAAGTCGCAATCACTGCCAAAAGCACCAAAGCAACCAAAGGACTCGCCGATCTACCCTTTACCGAACTAGAAGCCGAATGCCTGCGCCAGCTCGTAGCCCCGCAGCCCTACCACACGCTCAACGCAGACAACGCCACCAAAGCCCAGCTTCAATCCACCCTCGCAGGCAACTACCGACTGCTGCACTTCAGCGGCCACGGCATCTACAACCCCAGCATCCCCGCTCAATCCTGCCTCTTCCTCTCCGGCATAGACCGCTTCACCCTCATCGACATCGTTCAGCAAGACCTCCGCCATTTCGACCTAGTTACCCTCGCCGCCTGCGAAACCGCCATCACCGGCAGCGAAACCATCACCGACGAGTACATTGGCCTCGTCAGCGCCTTTCTCAGTGCAGGCGCACGCTGCGTCCTCAGCACCCTCTGGCGAGTAGAGTCAGAGGCCAGTATGGTATTAATCGTTGAGTTCTATCGCAATTTGGGCCAAGGCATGACGCCCGCCGCAGCGCTCAGGCAAGCGCAAAGCTTTCTAGCCCATGCCAACCGTCAAACCCTGAAAAACTGGCTTTCCGAAGCCCTTGAGCTAGTCACGTCTTCGTCAATGAAACGACTCTTAAGACAAAGACAGAAAGACATAGAAAACTCTGAGCTAGACCAGCCATTTAGCCATCCCTACTTCTGGGCTCCCTTTACCCTTACCGGACTGTAACCTCATGAAGGACGTCGAACTTTTAGTTCTCAAATCTTTTGTCTACGCAGTCATGAGACAAAAGACCCTGCCAGATTCCCTCTGGGAAAAGATCAGGTCGATTGCTGAGTCATTAGACACGCGCGTTGATGAACTAGGGGACTTGGCAGAAGCTTCGCCCCTTTTAGCGCCAGATTTTGACTACGCCTACAGCACTCTCACCAGTAGCGCCGCCGAACGTGGCATGGGTATCTCATCTCTCCCGCCCGATCATGATGATGCGGGCCCTGCCCACGAACCCAGCAACATCGTGTCCGGCCCAGAACGCTACGAGTTTAAAGAAGATCGAGAGACACTCAAGGCCGTCACTAGCAGAGTCGATGAAGCCAATTCCCAGGCTGTTCAGCAAGCACTATCATCAAAAAATCCTATTCAGTCACTCAAACGCTTTCTAATGCCTGGCTCGTAGCGCATAGTCTTTTTGTAGAGTCTCTTTACACGCCCTCTTTGCGTAGCTTTTCTAATCTCTAAATCTTCTTCTCAGCTAAACAAGTACGCTTGTCAGCGATTCTATTTGTGAACGATCTCAACGCTCTTACCGTCGATCTCTTTCTATATGACCTTTGCGAAGGTCTCGGGCGATCGCGAGAGAATGCGGAAGCTGTTAAGCAGCGATTTTGGCAGCGGCTGTATCCCGACGCCAATGGCAATAAACCAGAAAATATTCGAGAAACAGACGCCTACTTTGCCGACTACGTAGAGCTATTAGACGGCAAAAGGTATGAGGTCTTTTCAGACGACTCCATAGATGGCTATTACTACCCCGTGCAGCTTGGCGATACCTATGCCTTACAAGTCGATAGCTCTGGAGACAAAGCGCAAGCACAGCAAGCCGCTGCCCCTCATACCGTAAAGACTATCTCCGCCGATATCCTAGAAAATCGCATCCGTCACCAGCACGGCGAGCTGGGCGAAAGCTGGCTGGTTTGGGGACAGCTCAGCAGCCCTCATCAAGACGCGGAAGCCACCGCAAAAGCCTGCTACAGCGCTCTAGCTAATGCACAAACGCCAGGGCAAACGCTAAGCTGGCAGCGCAACTATGCAGGCAAAGGCAGCTTTGACGGTGCCGTAGTGTACGAACTGCAACAGTTAGACACCTTTTTAGATGGCAAAAACAGCAACCACCACGTACTGATTTTCCTTTTTCCTGCGGGCCGAGCCGAGTCTGAAGTAGAGGCGACCATGAGCAAGCTCAACCGTCATCTCATTCGCCTGTTTCACAACCGTAGTAAAGTGCTGTGGCTATACGAAGAAAGCCGCAAACTCAAAGGCAACTTAAAAGAAGCCTCAGACGCCGCCGATCCGCTGGTTGCTCAGCTCTCACGACATGTGCAAAGCCCCTGCCTCAACCTAAAGCTGTTGCAGCAGCATTTGGCAGACGCACTGCGCACCGCCCACATTTATGAAAACCAGCTCAATTACCTGCGAGAAAAAGAACCCGAGATCAGTACCAACCTGACGAGCTACTGCAAGCGCACTGCCACGATGGCCGATATTGATGCATCCGCCGATTTAGCTTTTCTGGGCGACCTTGTGACGCTTACCAAAGAAAAATATATCGGTCAAATTCGAGCCGATGTTGCGGCCTTTGAAGGAGCACGAAAGCCTTTGAGCGCTTCTATTCAAACCGTGCAAGGCATTATTGACATTGAACGGACGCAAAATGAACGGGTGCTAAATCGGACAGTGGCGATCGCAGGTGTTGGCATCAGCGCCGCCTCCCTTGCCGCCTCCAGCATTGGCGACAGAGCCGATAGCCTCGTGCAGGCATGGCGACCCGCCCCCGCCGAGCAGCCCGCGCCTGTGGCTAACCTTTTGCTGAGCGCCACCCTAATTTTGACCGTAAGCTTGGCCGTAGGTATCCTAGCCGCCTGGATTACAGCCCTGCTGATTAACCAAAAAGCAAACCGACCATAACCTTCACCCATCACGAGCAAATCTGCCGCCAGTGTCAGACCAAAAGTCCTGATGCGATCGCCGCTCGATCAGGTACTATAGATCTTCGGGCTTGTCTGGCCTCTGACACCTGCCTTACTTTTGATTCCATCAATTGACTCCATCAAATTGATTTCACCACAGACTGAACACACAAAACTCTCATGGATTTAACAATTAACTGCACCCAGCGTGCAGCGGAAGACAAGCCCAAAAAACTCCGCCGCGAAGGCACTTTGCCCGCCGTCTTGTACGGTCATGACGGTTCTAGCTCGATGTCGCTAAAGCTTAGCAACTACGAAGCTGAAGCCCTTTTGCGCAAAGCAACTGTGAATAAATCGGTGATTACCGTAAACGTCACAGACGGCGACTGGAGCGGCAAAGTAATTCTGCGTGAGGTGCAAAAGCACCCGTGGAAAAACAAAATTCACCACCTCAGCTTCTTCTCTATTGCCTCTCAATCTGAGATTGAAGTGAGCATGCCGATTAACTTCGTTGGCAATGCTGTCGGCGTAGAAGAGCAAGGCGGTACGCTAGACATGGTCATAACCGAAGTTCAGCTAAAGTGTCCGCCCGATGCGATTCCGCAGTCTTTGGATGTAGACGTTTCTGAGCTGAAGATCGGCGATGCGCTACACGTTGGAGAAATTAAGCTGCCTGCGGGCGCCTCAATCGCTGCGGATGATAAGCTGCTAGTTGTTTCTGTACTGGCTCCTCGAACGATTGCTGCTGAGGATGAGGAAGAAGGAACTGAGACTATAGGATCGGAAGCGGCGGCGGCTGAAATTGAAGCTGCACCATAATAGCTCACGTCTAAACTATATGTGCGTATTAGGAAGATAGCGGAAGAGGAACTAGGAGAAATTCTTGGTTCCTTTTTTGTTAGCTCTTTTTCCATCAGATCTCCTGCCGTCGGCCCCTTCAACAACCGCCTATTAGCTGTCTTTCTATCGGCTATTATTCGCCTTTGATAGGAACGTATTGAAGGCATCGATACGCCGAATACTCGTAAAGCTGGCATAATAGCTGAGCAACGACGCTGCTTTGATAACTGCTATGACTGATTCTGCGCTTCCCGCTGTCGTGCAACAGATGCTTCAGCCCGAGTTTTACCCACATCCTGTGGCTACGCCGATTCGTCTGATGCAAACTCACGTATCGTATGTGCTGCTAACAGGCGACTATGTCTACAAGCTTAAGAAAGCAGTTGACTACGGCTTTTTAGACTACTCTACGTTGGAGAAACGTAAGTACTTTTGCGAGGAGGAAATTCGGCTAAACCAGACGGGTGCAGGGTCTTTGTACTTAAATGTGGTTCCCATTACACAGGACGACGAGACAATCACCCTAAAAGGCAGCGGTGAGCCGATAGAATACGCGGTCACCATGCGACAGTTTCCCCAGTCGGCGCTGTTGAGCGAGCAGTTTGAGCAGGGGCTATTGGATGAAGACAAGGTGCGATCACTAGCCACTACTATCGCCAACTTCCACAAAAATACGACGACTAGCGATCACGTTCGCACCTATGGTACGATTCCCGCCATCCGCCAATCAATCGATGAAAACTACGAACAAACCGTCGTATTCACCGGAGATAGCGACGTCGATCATCCCCAAACGCAGAAGCAGTTCGACGAAACCAAAGCCTATACCGACCATTTCTTTGACACTGAGCAGGCCTTATTTCAAAAGCGCTTAGATAAGGACCGCATTCGCGCCTGTCATGGTGATTTGCACTTGGGTAATATCTGCGAGTGGAAAGGCAAGATACTGCTCTTTGACTGCATCGAATTTAACGAGCCTTTTCGCTTTGTCGACACGATGTTCGATGTTGCCTACATCGTGATGGATTTAGAAGTCGCCGGGCGCGACGACTTGAGCAAGGTGTTTTTGAATCAGTATGTAGAAGAAACGGGCGACTACGAGGGGCTGGAGATTTTACCGCTGTACGTAAGCCGTCAGTCTTATGTACGAGCAAAGGTGACCTCTTTTATGCTGGGCGATCCGTCAGTTTCGCAGGCAGATAAGCAAGCGGCGAGTGAAAAAGCGGCTAAGTATTACCGGTTGGCCTGGTCTTACGTGCAAAAAAAAAAGGCGCTTTAGTGGTGATGTGCGGGCTGTCCGGGTCGGGTAAGAGTACGACTGCCCAGCAGCTGGCAATGCAGGCAAAGGCAATTCGCTTGCGCTCAGACGCGGTCAGAAAGCATTTGGCAGGCGTAGCGCTACATGAAAAAGGACCAGACGAGATCTATACCCCAGCAATGACCGAAAAGACCTATGCGCGGCTAATTGAGCTAGGGGTGCAGCTAGCTAGCAAGGGCGATCGCATCATTCTAGATGCAAAGTTCGACCGACAGGCCAAACGCCAAGCGGCCCTCGACGCCGCCCAGTTACAGCACCTTTCTATAGCGTTCTTACACTGCACTGCTCCTGCGGACGTACTCAGAGCGCGAGTAGCGCAGCGCAGCGGCGACATTGCCGACGCGACAGCCGCCATTTTGGCAAAGCAGTCTATGGAGTCGTTTGACCCAAGCGATCCAGTGGTAACACTCGACACTACTCAGCCGTCGGAGGCCATTCAGCAGCAGCTAGCCAGTGTGTTTGACACGTAATCAGCACCTATTTTCAGCGCCTCTGTGTGTTTGCACTTCGCTTTCGCTATATATTTAGGAATATTTAGGACATTTATCAGGGACATTCAAAAGGCGTTCAAAAAAGGGTATTCAGAAAGTACAAAGCAAACCCATTAAAGTGCGGACAGTATCGCTGTGGCCGATCTATTTATTCCTGCAGCCATTAGAACCTGGCTGGTTTTCCTACTTCTATTTGTCTTTTTAGATTACGGTGTGCCCTTCAGCATTTTGTTTGGAGCCCTAGGTGGACTAGCCGGTGGCATAGTCACTGCCTGGTGGCAAATTAAGGGCGGAGCCCCACACGGTCCTAAGGACTTGCCACCGACTGATCACCTCAGACGCCCCGAGCCAGATGGCTCAGAGGTTAACCCTCGCTTAGAGCTGCCTTTTCTAAAAACAAACAAGGCGCAGCGGCGCTACATCGAGCGAAAGAAAAAGGCACGGTCTAGGCGGCTAAGTCGATAGGCTTTTGAGTAACGCAAGCGCTGTCTATAGCAGCTACCGTAAGTAGCTAATGGCGGCGGCCAATAGCGGTGGCTATTATTGGCAGGGCTATTTCTGACAACTCTTTTTTTACGATGTTTTTCCTTTCTAAGCTGCTGCCACTGTTCGTATATCCTGTTGGGCTGAGCTGCTTGCTAATGGCGCTAGGACTGCTGTGGATTTGGAAGCATCCCAAGCGGGCAACCTGGGCGATCGCACTTTCTCTATTCATCCTGTTTTTCACCAGTAACCCGCTGGTGAGTGACAGGCTTGTCAGCACGCTAGAGTGGCAGTATTTTCCGCCAGACCCTATGCCGACAGCCGATGCCATTGTGGTCTTGGGCGGCGCGACGCTATCGAGAATTGCCCCTCGGCCCTGGGTAGAAGTGTCAGAGGCAGGCGATCGCATCCTCTACGGAGCCCGCCTGTATAACCAAGGGAAAGCGCCCAAGCTTATTCTCAGCGGTGGTCGTATCGCCTGGCGCGGCGGGAGTGATGCTTCTGAAGCTGACGACATGAAAGAATTCGCCTTAGCTATGAACGTCCCCGCATCAGCGATCTTATTAGAAGGCACCTCTTTGAACACGCGGCAGAATGCGGTGAACCTCCAGCCGATACTCGAGCAGCAATCCATTGAATCCATTTTGCTAGTCACCTCTGCTGTTCACATGCCTCGCTCGGTGGCCATCTTCAGCAAACTAGGCATCAACGTTGTCCCAGCGCCCACAGACTACCTCGTGCCAACCGAGGCAAGCATTGACACCTTAGAAGGACACATTCTAGCACTGCTGCCAGAGGCTAAATCCACAGCCCGGTTCACGCACGCACTGAAAGAATATCTGGGTTTTGTGATCTATCGATTGCGCGGCTGGGTATAGCCGCTAGGATAAAGTGAGCAGGCAGCAAGTCCGCTATGTTTTGGCGAATTTCGTTCTATAGGCCCCGCTTTGAAGGGCAAATAAAAGTGGGTTCTAGGTAATTGGTGTGACAAAAGCATTTGAAGGACCGATGTTTGAGTATCTGCTACCTGAGTCGGCAGAAGTGCGACCGGTTTGCGACATACTAGAAGCCCATCAGGCGGCTATCAACTTCAAAAGAGAAGTAGAGCATCGGCAGGCGTTTGAAGACTACTGCCAGTGGTACTACAAACTAGCGCAGCAGAATGAAGCAGAGCTATTAGCTATGCAGAATGATGCTAATTCTTTTATGTGGTGGCTAAGCCGACGAGAAGACTAGCGCTGATTACCTAGCGATAATGACCTAGCGGCAGTGGCCTAATAGTAATAAACGGTAGGCTGGCCAATGCAAATCAAATACTCAGACCAGCTACTGCAGACCAGCTACTGCAGACCATCTACTGCAAACCAGCTACTGCAAACCATCTACTGCAAATAGGTATCGAAAAATGCAGTGGTCTTTGCCCAAGCGTCTTCGGCAGCAGCGGCGTTATAGTTTTGCCCAGAAGGATTGGCGAATGCATGGCCAACGCCAGGGTAAAGGTTAATATCGGCGATTTTACCCAGACCGCTCAGAACTGCTTCAAAGTTTTCAACATCCTCTACGGCGATAGAACTATCGTCTTCACCAAAGAAGCCAATAATAGGCATATCTAGAGCATCCAAAGCTTCGGGTGCCAAGATTAGCTGGCCGTAGTAGATAGCCATAGCATCTAAGCCGGATGAAAGTAAAAGACCTGTACGCAAAGACCAGTTGCCCCCAAAGCACCAGCCGATCGAGCCCAGCACCGGCGCGCTGTATTCGCTCTTCAAAAATTCGGCGGCTTGAAATAGATTCTCTTGAGCGGGGCCGGGATTGTCCATAACGCTGCGCATCAGTTCACGAGCCTGACTTGGGTCAGTGGTAACCTGATCGCCATAGAGGTCTATCGCAAGGACGGTATAGCCTTCGCCGGCAAGCCGTCGAGTCATCGCTTCAATATTTTCGTTCAGCCCCCACCACTCGTGAATGGCCATAAGAGCAGGCAGCGCTTCGTCAGTCTGGGCAGTAGGCCGAGCCAGGTAGCCAGTAACAGGCTGCCCCTCAATGGTGGCATAGGTAACATTTTCACCCGTGACAGGCACGGCAGGCTCTGCGGCAGCAATTGGGGTAGCGGTAGGCTTATCGCCGCTGTGCTCTTGAACTAGGGCATCTACCTTACCATCGCTTTGGCTAGCTACGGGTGCGTCAGCCGCTTCTACGTTTGCAGCTTCTGGAGCGCTGGTGCTAGCAGCATTGCCACAGGCTTGAAAGAGAAAAGTAATAGAGAGCGCAAGCGCGAATAAAACGCTCCACAGCGCCTTTCCGTTTAAACGATTCCAAGCTCTTTTAATCGGACTCATGCGCCACCTCGACTGCGTCTATGCTGTTGTGTCTATATTGCCGTATCTGTGCTGCGTAAATTCTACTTTGTAGAGGCCATAAGCTTGCGAGTTTGCCATAAGCTTGCCAGTTTAATGGTAGGCGTCAGGTTGCGCAGGCGTAAGCCAACTGCGTAGAAACACTTCTAACCAGCGCTCTACAGATTTGCTATAGCGCTGGTGCGCAGTGATTTGCTCGCATCGAGATTGGGCGTTGGGCGCATTGAGTAGGTGAGCACCTTTCTCAGTCCAAAAATCGACCATATCGGCTGTCATTTCGGGGTGAAACTGTAGTCCGTAGGCGCGATCGCCCCATCGAAACGCCTGATTATGAAAATCTTTGCCGCTAGCTAGCAACACCGCCCCGGCCGGCAAATCAAAGCCTTCTTTATGCCACTGATAGGCGTTCAGGACGTCCGGAAAAAGGACCTCACCCGAGTCCGTAACGCAATCTGCGGCGTAGATAGGATAGTAGCCAATTTCCTCTAGCGCGTCGTCGTGTCTTTTGACCTGTGCGCCTAGTACCTTGGCCAATAGCTGTCCGCCCAAGCAGATTCCTAAATACGGTAGCCCTGCGGCTATCACCTGGCGAATCCAATCCATTTCCTTGTGCAAATAAGGCTCATCATCATTCACACTCATGGGTCCGCCAAACACTAGCACCCCCGCATAGTCATCAAAGCGCTGCGGCAGCGGGTCGCCGAAGATAGGAGCACGAGTATCTAGTTCGTAACCCATATCTACTAGCTTGCGTCCTACCACACCTGGAACTGTCGTTTCCTTATGAATTAGAGTGATAATTTTGTGGGGGAAAGGCCTGTTTACCGTTAGTTTTTGCGCAGCCGTCTGATTTTGAGAAGGAGAGTCAGGGTCCATACCGTTAGTTTAGTAGCTTAGTCTAGTAGCTCCAGTCCGATGGCTCCACCAACCAATTATCTACTAGCTTCTCTTTATCTACTAATTTTTATCCACTGGCTTCTTTGACTTTCTTCTCTAATTTTCTTCAGAAGTTGAATCGTCGCTGCCTGAAGAAGCTTCGTAAAGTGCATTTAGCTGCTCTCTAGCGTCTTGAATCGAAACAGAGCGCATGACTAGCAGCGGCTCGTTGATCATCTCGCCACTGTCGTTGAGCAGTTCGGGGTGGGGGGTCGACCGTGAGGAGCCGTTCGGGCGAGTTGGCTGCTGTACCTGAGTTCCCAACCTGACAAGATTGCGGATCATATTGGAGACAGCAATCACGGCTAAGACTGTAAAGGCAAGGAGGTAGATCAGGTGGAGCATGGATCTTATTAGGAATGTATGGTGGGCGGGGCTATTGAAAGAGTGGACGGAAAATTCTAGAACCAGCTTTCACTACTTTCGACTGAGTTCTCTATGAGTTTTTCTAAGACATCTTTCTTTTTAGAATTCTCTCTACGCTGGCGCAAAGTAACTCCCTAGCGCTTGTGTACTAGTTGATGCTAGCCCATCACTACGAGCATATCGATGGGCATATCGATGTTCGCTTGACCATCAGTTGCTAAAGCGATCTTTCGCCTCTTTATCTTAGTACTATTTCCTAACGACGATAGACGCCTGTAGACGTATTCTCACCGAGAGGTTTCTATCTAGGGTGTTAGGTTAGCCTTTGCAACTATTCTGCAACTATTCTGATAGATCTTCTGAAGTGGGTTCATAGTCAGCTGCGAGCGCTTCAATTTCACCCAGGGTTTGCCAACCAGCGGCCCAGAGCAGACGGTTTTTGAGCACTTTGGCATTTAGCCAAAATCGGACAGTCGGATCGCAGGCGGCAACTAGCTCGGCAAAAACCCACGGGTCTTGATTTTTGCGGTTAGCGACGTGAAAGTGCCGCCAGCCCATTGTTTTCTGCTGGGCAGTCCATTTTGAGCCAACTAGGTAGGGAAACTTTTTCTTGGCCATAAGACAGAAGTTTGAAGTTTGAATTATCCCCGCAGGTGATACAATTTCGTGCCTATGACGATTTTTGCTGTTTTCTTTTGCCGTCCCTAGTGTAAGCCAACCGCAGAACATCATGATTGAAGTTGACCAGTTGAGTAAGTCTTATGGTTCTACTGTGGCGATTGAGGATGTAACGTTCACGGTAGAGCCAGGAGAGATCTTGGGCTTTTTGGGGCCTAACGGAGCGGGCAAAACCACAACGATGCGAATTCTGACTGGGTACTTGCCAGCAACGCAGGGGACGGCTAGGGTCGCGGGGAAAGATGTTCATGCCGAGTCGATGGCAGTGCGTCAAAGTATTGGCTATTTGCCGGAGACGCCGCCGCTGTATCCGGAGATGACGGTAGAGGGATTCTTGCAGTTTGTTGCCCGAATTAAGGGAGTGTCGGCAGGAGATTTGGCCGATCGGGTGACATCGGCTATCAATCGCTGTAATTTGCAGGAGAAGCGGACGATGATTATTCGCAAGCTCTCTAAAGGGTTTCGGCAGCGGGTGGGCATTGCTCAGGCAATTGTGCATAATCCACCTGTGATCGTCTTGGATGAGCCGACGGTAGGACTCGATCCCCGGCAAATTATTGAGGTGCGTAACCTGATTAAAAGCTTGGCGGGTGAGCATACGATCATTTTGTCGACGCATATCTTGCCAGAGGTGAGCGCAACGTGCGATCGCATCACCATCATCAAGCAGGGCAAAATTGTCGCGACCGACAGCCCAGAGCATTTGGTAGAGCGGCTAACGGGGAAAGGTGGCTATCGGTTAGAACTACGCGGTGAGATTGATCGATGCCTATCGGTACTGAGAACGGTGCCGGGTGTAGTGGCGGCAGATGTCTTGACAGCAGAAGGGTTGGCAGAAGGGCACTCGCGCTTTCAGGTGACGACGGGGGCAGAAGATTTGGGTAATGCGATCGCTGCTCGAGTCATCGGTCAGGGACTAGAGCTATTCGAGCTAAGTCGGAATCGAGCTAGCTTAGAAGATGTGTTTATTGACCTGACGATGGAAGATAGCACCTTAGAAGCGAGTCTCCCAGAAGACGCCAGCCCAGAAGACGCCAGCCCAGAAGACGCCAGCCCAGAAGACGCCAGCCCAGAAGACAGTGCAGAGAGTGCACCGTCAGATTCGCCACAAATTTCACTAAATACAGCCGCTCTATCAGAAGATAAGCCCTCATCAGAGGAACTATCAGAATTCAGTTCACTCAAAGATCCGACTATAGAGAACGTAGCGCCGGCCTATTCTGAGACCCTGACAGCTTCTAGTACTTCAGCTTCTGATACCTCAGCCTCTGATATTTCAACATCTGACACTTCAACAGAAGTTAACGAAGCTACCTTTGAACAGGAGAAAGACACATGAAGATGTTTTTCAGCAACCTACTGGCAATCTATCGACGAGAGCTACAGAGCTATTTCATATCACCGTTTGCTTACGTGATCGCGGTAGTGTTCTGGCTGATTGGTGGCTTGTTTTTAGTCACTATTTTGCTCTCGCCACAGGGCCTGATCGCCCAGGTGAGCGCTGCCGATCAGCTTGGGGGAAACCTACAGGCAATCGACGTGCCCTACGAGTTTTTGAAGATATATCTAAATTTGTTAGGCTCACTCTCCATGTTTATCTTACCGATGCTCTCGATGGGGCTGTACGCCGAAGAGCGTAAGCAAGGTACGCTGGAGCTGCTAGCGACTTCGCCATTGACTAACTGGGTGGTAGCGCTAGGTAAGCTGCTTGGTGTGGTGACCTTTTACAGTGCGATGCTGCTGCCGCTGCTGATTGTGCAGCTAGTGGCATTTTGGTCGAGTGAGCCGACTTTTCCGGCAGCGATTCTGCTATTGGGCCATGCGGGGCTACTGCTGTTGGCGGCGAGTGTGCTAGCGCTGGGGATGTTTATTTCATCACTTTCAGATAGTACGGTGCTAGCAGCCGTGATGACGTTTGGGTTGGTGCTGGTGCTGTGGGTAGTTGATGCGATCGCAACGGGCCTACCTGGGCCGATTGGCTCAGCGCTCGGTCATCTCTCTCTGCTGACGCACTACACTGATTTTACGCTGGGCGTATTTGACAGCAGCGGTCTAATTTTGTTTTTTAGCTACATTGTTTTGGGATTATTTCTGACGGCGCAATCGATTGACACGCTGCGCTTTCAGCGATCTTAAGAGTTAAAGATGAAAACGATACAACCCCTCCTAAAATATCTGCTGTGGCCGGGGCTGACGCTGGTGACAGCAGGTCTAGTCGTTGGCATACTCAACGGTTGGACGCTCATTGCTGTGGCTTTGCTCGTTATTGGCCTGCTGCTGTTAGTTGCAGGTATTGCGGCTGGTGAGTTCAGTGTGTTTACCACTCGGTTTTGGCAGCAGCGTTCCACGCAGGCAGGTACTAACGCCGCTGTCTCTATTTTTTCAGTCCTGCTAATTTTAGGCCTGGTTAACTTTTTAGGGGCCCGCTACGATAGCCGCATCGATCTTACCGAAGGGCAGCTTCTGACCCTTTCGCCAGCTTCCCAAGGAGTGGTTCGAGACCTGACACAGCCCGCCAAAGTCTTGATCTTTAGCCCCGCGCCGAATCCAACCGATCAGCAGCTATTAGAAAGCTATCGCCGCTTCAACCGCGATTTGACCTATGAATATATCGATCCGTTTGCGCAGCCTCAGCTAGCACAGGCGCTAGGTGTAGAAACGGGCGGTGAGGTTTTCTTGCAAACGGCAGCGCCAACCGCAGATTCGGGCGAGCGAACACTGCTGGTACAGCGAACGAGTCCAGAAGAGCCGCTAAGTGAACGCCAGCTAACCAATAAACTGGCTCAGCTTAGCCAAACAGACATCGCAATTGTTTACTTTTTGCAAGGCCACGGTGAATATGCCATTGATGGTTCGCAGGCAGGATTTTTTGAAGCCGCAAGCCAATTAGAAGGAGAAAACTTTACCGTTTTGCCGCTGAATTTGGCAGAGGCAGGGACAGTCCCAGATGATGCAGATGTCGTGATTATTGCCGGAGCGGAGAAAAGGCTGTTTGATGCGGAAGTGAGCGCTATTCGAGGCTACCTGGAGGCGGGCGGCAGTTTATTTGTGCTGATAGATCCGCAGGTGGAAACCGGGCTAGAGGTTCTGATGAGCCAGTGGGGTGTAGTCCCCGAAAAAACAATTGTGATCGATACCTCTGGAGGAGGGCAGCTAGTAGGCCTTGGTCCGGCGGCTCCGCTGGTGACAGACTATGGTGACCACCCGATTACAGAAGCCTTTGACCAGGGACGCTCGTTCTTTCCCGTAGCGAGGCCGCTACAGATTCGAGAGGTGGCCAACATAGAAGAGTCTCCCCTGCTATTTACGAATCAAAATAGCCACGCACAAACAATTTCTGAAGGGGATGAGATTGCGGTCGATGCCAACAAGGCACCCGAAGGACCGTTTGCTTTGGGCGTAGCGCTGTCACGTCCGGCAGTCGTAGAGGATGCCGAACCTGACACTGCCGGACCTGATGCCGGTGAAACGGAAGCTGGTGAAACGGAAGGCGCTGAGTCGGAAGCTACTGAGCCTGAAGCTGGCGAAACTGGAGCTGGCGAAACTGAAGAACAAGCGGCTGAAACATCCGAGCTAGAGAATTTGGAGGCTGAGATTTCAGAGGCGGCTGGCGCTGGAGAGGAATCGACTGAGACCGCTGGCACTAGGGATAGCCGCATGGTGGTGATTGGCAACTCTAGTTTTGCGACTGATGGCCTGTTCGATCAGCAGCTAAATGGCGATGTGTTCTTAAACTCAGTGAGCTGGCTAAGCAAAATTGATAGTCCAACGCTATCGATTCGCCCAAAGGAGGCAACTAACCGACGGTTGAATATGACGGTACAGCAGCAGATTTTGCTGATGCTACTAACGCTGGTAGTTTTTCCACTGCTGGGGCTAATCGGCGCGGGGGCTCTGTGGGCGCGACGGCGTTAGAAAGGCTGTTGGAAAGACGTTAGAGAACTTTGCGATCGCAGGGGCATTGAGGAAGCGCTGAGGAAATAAATATGCTAAATCGTGGAACATTGCTGCTGTTAGTAAGTGCGATCACACTTACCGGTGGCGTGCTGCTTTTTGAAAACAGATCCGGCTCTCAGTCCACCGATACCACCGACGGTGCCGATGCTCAATCCAGCGAAAAGCTATTTCCTATCGATGAAGAAGACATCGAGTCTTTTGTAGTGATTCGCGAGGCTAGCCAGTCTTCAGACGGCTTTTCAGACAGTTCTGTAGACAGTTCTTCAAATAATTCTCAGGCTGAAGAACTGTCATTTACAAAAAACGACGATGGCACTTGGCAAATGGCTGAGCCGAAAGATGCGATCGCAGAAAGCGGTGCGATCGCATTTCTGCTCAGTCAGCTTACTAGCCCTACCGCTCGCCCGGTTTCATTGAAGACTGAGGACTCGACAGGGAATGACTCGACGGAGAGCATGGAGGAATTTGGCCTCGCCGACCCAGACTATTCGGTATCGTTTACCGCCAAAGGCAACGACTATCTACTCCATGTGGGCGGCCTTGATTTTGCGGGAGACAAGCGCTACGTGCAGGCTTTATCTGCACAGCCATCTCAACTAGATACCAATACAGACCAAGATACAGACCAAGAGATACCGCCTGTAGCAGCCGACATTTACGCCGTTCCAGGCAGTATACTCAACGCCGTCAATCGACCGACACAGGAGTGGCTGGTCGCCGACGAGACCAGTGAACCTGCTGCTGCCACAGAAGAAGCGACGACAGAAGACCTCTCAGCTGAAGATGCTTCTGAAGACAAAACGCCATAGCCTGTTGGCGAGAGAGGCCTAAAGATTGATGCTCAGCAGTTAATAGTTAGCAGTTGACGTTTAGCAACTAGTGACCCAGTATCTGCTGTTTGGCAGCGCTCAACGGCTGAGGAAATCACTTTGTTCACTCGGCTGGTTATCCAGTTCAAATGTCCCTTCGGGCTGGTTTTGTCGATCGGCCTGTGTAATTGCAAAGATGACAATCATCATCACAGCGATAAAGACAGATGCCAGCAGACCAGACGGCTCCTCTGACTTACCAGCTTTGCTTCTGTGCTTTTTCAACTCTTTGAACTCGGCTGGCTCAAAAAATTCGTGGTTGCAGCGTAGACAGTGATAGTGAACTACAGCAACACCTTTTTGAGTATCGTTGGTGTAAAGCTTCTTTTCTTCACAGCGAGGACAAGCCTCTTTGCTTTCAAATTCCTTGACTAAGGTAGATTTCATAGTTAATGCCGGTTAAATAGGTCTAAGTTAAAACAGATTTATCGGACAATCTTTATCTAGAGGTCATGTGCGATTGACTACTAGACAGGCTTTGATTTGATGGGTACTAGAGCGTATTAAAGCGCATTGTCTCCGTAGAGATACTGAGAGGGCTATCCGTATTTATACAGGCTATCAACATCCTCAAGAATAGGCATCCGTATTCTGCTTTCTTAATAAAGTTATTCACACGCAATCTATGCGATTACAGAACGATTGCAGAAAAAACAATAAAAATCAGTAGGAAATCTAACCTTCTCACTAACTTTCTTACTAAACTTTTTACTGATGTTCTAAGTAAAGTACAACAGATCTTTTAAGAGAGGCGCTGCTTACTTCGGCGCTTAGAAACATAGTGTTCTAAGTCCAGTACAACAGATTCGCCGCTGGAAAACGCTGCTCAATCTGACGCTCGAAGAAGCTTCGAAGTGCCTGTGTGGTCTCTTTGTTGTAAACGTATTTGATGCCACCAAACTTATTGCGCTTAGTGGTGCGATCACCCATCTGCATATCTAGCTTACTGTTGGGATACCAGTTATTTAACACTTCTTTAGATTTGGCAGTGAATCGGTGAGTGATTAGCTCGAAAGTGAGGTCACAGTCGAAGTCAAGGGCAGTCTCTATTTCCTCAAAAAGTTGTTCGTAACTACGACCCCAATCTTCAAAAGCCATGATTGGCGCAATCACAAAACCAACAGGATAGCCACCGCCATCCTGCGCTTTTGGTAAGGCCAGCTTTCTAAGCGCTTGGATGCGATCGCTAACTGACGCCGTTCCTCCTTCAAAACCTTTTGACACCGGATCGGCGTTGATGCTGACTCGGCATCGCGTATGGCCATTGTGATCTAGCGGCAGCAGTGAGTCTATATGGCTAAACTTGGAAACCCAGCGCAGCCGCTTGTTAGGCTGCGTGCCGAAGTAGCGAATGCACTCGCTCAAGCTACCGGTCAGGTGCTCTAAGCTTAAGGGATCGGTGTAGCAACTAACCTCAAAACTAGTTAAGCCCTCTTCCTTTGTATAGTTGTCGGTGGCCTCTAAAATCTCGGGTAAATTTCCAAATGCTCGAATCACAGGGGGTCCTGATAGGCTGCTAGCCAGATAGCAGTACTGACAATGCGCCGGACAGCCTTCTGCTAGATGAAACTGCCAATCGGCAGACGGTGGAATCGGCTGTAGCTTCAGAGCGCTTGGTGGCGCGTTTACCACTGCCATTGTCTGCTTCGCTTTCGCGTACGTCTCTCGCTCGCTCGCTCCCCGCAACCCAGTTACCCGGTTGCTCTTCAGCTTTGTGATGGGTAAGCCCAGATCGCTTATGCGCTGATAAATTTGCTGACCCCAGCGTTCTTCTAGCGCTGCGGGGGTAAACAAAACCTGCTTTGGCTTCCAAAGCTTAGGCGTATTCGGCTGCTGAGAGTTCTCAGAAGGCGTTTGCAAAGAGCTAGCCAAATCTTGAACAGAAGCAGGCGTAATCAAAGCGCTGAGATCCGACATAGTCTGTAGCAGTGATAAAATATTTCACCCTTTAAACTGTCGGATCTTGGTAAGGTTTGCCCACCGTCAAGGGGACTATTTATAGCGTTCATCTTTCGCTAATTTTCACCAACTCCTATACGCTCAGAGGCCAATCTATGTCTTTAGACTACGCGCGGTGGTGACTATGCATGAGATGCGAAATGCAATATGTAAAAAGTGATATATGGGAGTACGGACAAACTATTGAATCGCACCAAAGTAGCATCGAACTTAGACCGCGCTACAGAGGGCATAGTGAAATTAGGTCAATTAAGATGCAACAGCAGGTGTTGCCGTGAGTGAATTCATGAGTGACATAATTTAGAGTATGTCAAACCGCTCATACGCCTGTTCTGATCCTGCAGACGCTCCTACCAAAATGCTTACTACCCCTGAAATTGACAAAGTCCTTCAGCAAGAAAGCACGACTACCGAAGAAGCTCTAGCTCTATTCGATCAGTTAGAGTCGGTGAATATAGACTTTATGCTGGGTCGATGGCAGGGATCAGGGTTTCACACGGGCCACCCGATGGACGGTTTACTAGAAGCTGCGAACTGGTATGGAAAAGAGTTCGTTAGCCCTGAGTGCGTTCACCCTCTGCTTTTTCTAGATGGAAAGGAACAGACTTTCAAAGTTTCGCCTAGCCCAGAGATGATGAAAATGGCACTGAAACTGCCTATTCCTAAAACTGAAGCGGTGACACCTGTTTACACATTGTTTAGTTCGCTGCTGAAGACTGAGACAAGCCAGGCTCGGCTGCGCATGATGGAACACAGCGGTAAGGTCAGTGCCACAATGATTTACGATCACTTACCTATTCATGATGTGTTTAGAAAGGTAGACGAGGACACGCTACTTGGACTGATGGACTACAAAGCATCGGAGCAACCTTTCTTCTTTGTGCTGAAAAGAGATGTTTCGAGAGGAGATGTGCTGAAAAGAGATGTTTCAAGAGGAGATGCTGTTTCGAGCTAGGGGATGAACGAAGCCAAGGCTATTTTGACCTAGCCATTTTGATCTAGCCGGTAAGCCTAGCGCGTCCCAAAAAGTCTGATTTTACTCGTCATTTTTGAGCTGGCTGCTATAGATTTGGAGCAGGTACTAGGATGCGATCGCCCGCCCCCGAGCATGGCTGCTACTCAAACCAACCCTCAAACTAGCCCCCTGGCAACCCTCGAAGAAGGCCTGACCTTTCATACGGTAGACGAGCTGAAGAAGCTGCTACAGCTGCTGCCGACAAAGAAAAACCCCACTCGCAAAGCAGAACTGGTTGCGGCGATCGCTAGCTATTTGCGATCGCCTAGTCTGGGAAAAGCTGTGGAAAGAGCTCGATACCCTTCAGCAAGCCGCTGTCGCCGAAGCCGCCTACGTGACCAAAGGCCGCTATCTACCGGAGCAATTCCAGGCCAAATAAAGCTTCAGCTAACGAATGACGAAAGCTGGACAAAGAGCGATGAGCGCCGCGCCTGCTAAAACCACCTAAGCGGTTTGGAAAAAGTGGCTCAAAACCACTCTGCTTAATGTATCGCTCGATTGATTGAATGCGCAGATACCACTTTAGCGGCGTTGATTGCCCACGACTCTCGCACTAAAAAATACTGTCAGCTAGCGGGCGATCGGCATTTGGTAGTGTTACTCGATTAGGAAACCCGCTTTCGCAACAGGCTGCGCAAGCTTGGCTTACACGCTACCGCTCAGTACTAATTAGGAGATGTGATTGTGTTGCCCTGCGGAGCCGGCAAAACTACAGTCGGCATGGCAGCCATAGCACAAGTCCAGCAGAAAACGCTTATTCTTACTAGCAGCCTAACTTCTGTACGTTAGTGGCAGAAAGAACTGTTGGATGAAATCACTTTGAAAGAAGAACAACTAGCTGAATATAGCGGCCAGAAAAAGGCTGCCGACCTGGTTACCCTAGCCACCTATCAAATTCTCACCTACCGCGCTAGCCAAGATGACGACTTCCTCCATCTTGGACTCTTTGACGAGCAGGTATGGGGACTGACTATCTCGATGAACCTACTATGTAAAGCTATGTAAACCTACTGTTTTTTTGTTAAGACACTGTGAACTGCCTCAGCAATCCTGCCGCTTTTATAAAACTCAGGCAGCATAGTGAAAGACATCTCCAGAGCGGCCTGTTTTCAATTAGCCGTCTCTTTACCTTCGTCCCTCGATTCGCCCTTTACTTAATTCGCTCTACCTTTGATTCCGCTCTATATGATTCCGCTCTATATGATTTCGCTCTATAGCGGTACCTATTGCGATCAAACGTGCTTCTACCATGACTTATCACGTCCACCGCAATTATTAAGTTAGGATAAACCGGCTTGAAGCTTGAGTGAAACTACGTACCACCTGACTGATAACAAAAAGAGTTTCAGTAGAGGTGAGGGAACGGACAGCTCGCTAGAGGATATGGGTTCTTTCCGACATCTTTTAGGATGCTCTTCTACCAAGCATTAAGCCCATCTTCGAGCCAACAGGCTTGCAAGCCAACAGTCTAGGATAACTATGTCTTTCCAATTATCAAAAACTCTAGAGAGTTCTATCATTTCAACAGCTTCGAGCCAAATTTCGTCAGAGCTTGCCGAAGAGGCAGTCATTCTAAATCTAGACTCTGGCATTTACTATGGTTTGAATGAAGTGGGCGCTCGCGTTTGGGAGCTAATCCAACAACCTAGAAGCTTTGGTGAACTGCACGAAACTTTACTTGCAGAATACGATGTGTCTGCAGAGGTATGCAAACAAGATTTGACAAGAATTATAACAGACTTGGAAAGTGCAAGATTAGTTGAGGTGAGTGATGAAGCGCAGTAACAAGTTGCGTTTGCTGTCTTGGCGGCAGCGGCGAGTACTGTTATACGCTTGCTTTTGGCTCAATGCAATTCGTCTGGCGCTGTGGCTGTTTCCTTATGGCACTATCAGGCACTGGTTGAAAACTGTAATGGGCGTCTGGGTTTGTGAAGCGCTAGAGCCTATGTCTGTAGAGTTTATTGTGTGGACAATTGCGGTCGCTGGGGCTTACGCGCCCGGTGGAGCTAAATGTCTGGCGAGAGCTTTGACAACGCAGCTACTACTGCACCGATACAACCATCCCCACCAGCTGCATATAGGTGTTGCTAAAAGCGCGGCTCAGGGATTCGAGGCTCACGCCTGGATCGAGTATCAAGGGCGGGCTATTGTCGGCGGCCTTGGCAATCTGAGCCAATTCAAATCACTTTCCCCAGCGGGAGCAGGAAAATGAGCGGCATCGTAGGAATTTATAATCTTGGTAAGCAGTCTGTGGCTGCTGAAGATGTGCGCTTGATGGTTGATGCCATAGCTCACCGGGGTCCTGATGGCTCCAACGTTTGGGCCGAAGGTGCGATCGGCCTAGGGCATCGAATGCTGCGAACGACACCAGAGTCTTTGACAGAAAACCTGCCCTTAACCAAAGCAACCCTGACCATAACCGCCGATGCGCGAATAGACAACCGGGATGAGCTGATTCCGCTGCTGGGTTTGTGCGATCGCTCAGCAGAAACGCTAACAGACAGCGACGTTATCTTGGCGGCCTACGAAAAGTGGGGAAGCCAGTGCCCAGAGAAGCTGTTAGGCGATTTTGCCTTTGCCATCTGGAATTCAGCTAGCCAAACGCTATTTTGTGCCAGAGACCACTTCGGGGTAAAGCCCGTTTACTACTATCAGCAGCCGGGTGAGATAGTTGCGATCGCGTCTGAGATAAAAGCACTGCTGTGCTTGCCTCAAGTGCCGCAGCAGATCGATCCTGTTAGGATTGGTGACTATCTGACGCTGGCGATGGAAGATAAAGCGATCACCATTTACAAATATATTCTTCGTCTACCGCCCGCTCACAGCATGGAAGTCTCTAAATTGGGGACGAAAATGCAGCGCTATTGGAAGCTGGATCCAAACAAAGAGATTGTGCTAGACTCAGATAAAGCATATGCTCAGGCGTTTCGCAAAGTCTTTACAGAAGCCGTGAAATGTCGGCTGCGTAGCGCTTTTCCGATAGGGTCTCAGCTCAGTGGCGGCCTAGATTCTTCTTCTGTGACCTGCGTTGCCAGAAATCTGTTGTTAGAATCAGGTGAGGGTTCTCTACAGACAATCTCGACTATATTCGATGAAGTCTCGGAATGCGATGAGCGTTCTTTTATCAACACTGTTCTGGCTCAAGGTGGCCTCAATCCTCACTACATTCATGGCGATCAAACCAGTCCGCTTGCTAACATAGAAACAATTCTCCAACACGAAGACGAAGCATACATCGGACCCAATCATTTCTATCCATGGATTGCGAATAAAGCGGCTAATGAGCTAGGCCTTAGAGTCGTTCTAGATGGATTTGATGGTGATACAACCGTAAGCCATGGCACTACAAGACTAGTAGAGCTGGCACATCAGGGCCAATGGCAGACGCTAATCAAAGAAGCTGAAGCGATCGCCGCGATGCACAAAATTGCACCCTACCCGATTGTTCGTCATTACGCTCTGCCTCATCTGTACCGACTAATCTTACAAGGCCGATGGATCGCTTTTGCCAAAGCGTTGCAGCTACTCCATAGCCACTTTGGACAATCGCGTAAACTCCTGGCTATAGACTCTGGCATTAAGCCTATCTGGCGGCAGTGGCGTCACTGGTGGCGTCACAGTAGCCACGCATCAGACGCTAACGATCTGCCCGACTGGATCAATTCCACCTTTGCCGACAGCGTCGGTTTGAAAGCGCGCACGCGAGCATTTAGTCTGCCAAGCGAGCCGCCTGCGACCCTCAGACAAGAGCATCTGCTGGAGTTAAACCAAGGCATTTTTGCCTACACGCTAGAACAAGTCGATCGATATGCCGCGAGGTTTTCATTAGAAGTCCGTCATCCCTTTATGGATAAACGCCTAATCGAGTTTTGCCTAGCGCTCCCTGCCGACCAAAAGCTATCTAACGGATTTGGTCGGGTGATTATGCGCCGCGCCCTATCTGGCATTCTTCCAGAAGCTGTGCAGTGGCGCTTTGACAAAGCAGACTTATCTCCTAACTTCGACCATGGTTTTTTGAAACGCGATCGCCAGCTAGTAGATGAAGTCATGACCAACAAGGTTCAGCGACTCAAAGACTACATCGAGCTAAAACCCGTACAGGCTGCCTACCAGCGAATGACATCAGATTTTGAACAGGCAAGCAACGACGACTGTATGACAGTCTGGAAGGCAGTTATCCTAACGCTGTGGTTAGAGTCTGTGGAATCGCAAGCAGTAGAATTGCAAACAGCAGAAACACGAACAGCAGAATCAAAAGCAACAAAATCAAGAGCAATGACAGCTATCAGCTGATAAAAATCTTGGCAGACGTACACTTAACGGCAATTGAACCGCGCTATCTCAGTGCCTTCAGCGCCGCGCTACGTTGTAAGTCCAATCGGGGCACTACCGTAAGCATAGACATGCTAATAACTGAACAACTGAGATCTTAAAAGGATACTAATCATGAAAAAACTCTACAATGCTCCCGAGCTAGTTCGTCACGGTAATGTCGGCGAGATCACTCAAATCTTGGGTGGCGACGCGCGCACTGACTTTGTTTTCAACAGCAGCGGCGCAATCATCAGCGACAGCAACGACCTCGGTTCAATTGACCTAGAGACTCCCGTAAACCGGAGATAGACCCATAAGGGCACTATTTCTAAATGTAGATACAGCAGTGTAGATACAACAATTTAGACACCTAACCAGGAGATTCATGTATGAAGAAAACCTACCATGCCCCTGAGCTAATTCGTCACGGTAGTGTGGCTGAAATTACTCAGATTTTGGGTGCTGGCTCACGAACGGATTTCGTTTTCATGGGCGGTAATTCCATTAGCGGTAATGATGATCTCGGCTCTAGCGACATCACTCTACCGTCTGAACCATAGGGTTTCGTTTGTCACAGAACTATCTGTACATCCTAAGAAGCCGCTGTGGCGTTGCACGGTAATAGGTAGGTAAGGTGAGTCGGCAGGCAGGTCTAGTTTAGGCCTGCCTGTCTGCCTGATTGAGGGTCTGAAAGAACAAGATTAACAAAGCAAGATTAACAAAGCAAGATTAACAAAGCAAGATCGATAGAACAAGGCTGTCTTGACGATGCACCTGTCCTGTTATTGCGATCGCTTCACCGTAGATATAGCTACCACCTAGCAGGATACATCGGTAGATAAAGAATATGCACTTCTACAAAGTATTTAACTTTTGCCTAGCTTCAGAAATAGAGCTTCCAGCTTTGGTCCCTTCAGAAGGGGAGGCAGATATTTCCATAAGGCGTGGCACAGTAGGCACCCATGCTGTAGACAGTGAGGGCAGTGACTGCATCATAGGAGAGATTCCTGAGGTTGCTCGCTTTCTGTTTTCTGGTGGAGAAGAAATTACAGTCAATCCGATGCCTGGCGTAGATGAGTCGCTGCTGCAAACTACGATATTGGGCCCAGCGCTGTGCCTACTGCTAGAGCAGCGAGGGCTGCTTGTTTTGCACGCTAGCTGTATCAACATTGATGGCCGTGCTGTTGCCTTCTTAGGCGGATCTGGATGGGGAAAATCGACCCTAGCAACTGCATTTCATCGTCAGGGCTACGACGTTTTGACCGATGACGTGATGCCTGTAAAAATCACTGGAGATCAAGCGGTTGTGCTGCCGTCGTATCCACAGTTCAAGGTATCACCAGAGGCGCTTATGAGCCTAGGGCAAGATGTGGAAAGGCTATCGCCAGTTTATACAAATTCTCAAAAGCTATCGTATCCTTTTACGAAAGGGTTTCAGGAAAATCCTTTGCCCCTAACAAAAATCTATATGCTTGAGAAAGGAAATCGGCATGAGATTGTTCCTATCGCTCCTCAAGAAACGTTCAGCGCGCTGGTTTGCCATACTAGAACCATCAATTTGCTCAAAGAACACAAATCGCTGATTGCCCGTCACTTTCAGCTTTGCACAAAGCTAATGAACGCCGTTTCTTTTAGCCGCTTTACTCGCAAACCTGCGTTGGAAGACTTGCCGCTGCTAGTTGAGCTTGTCAAGGCAGATGTAGCCAAAGATGTAGCTAAAACAAAGGGTCGAAAGTCGGCGCACTACCTAGCACTACCTAGCTAGCACTACTTAGCCGGCATAGCTAGGTAGTGCTATCTGAAGGCAGCTTGAGGCTTTATCTGACCCAGCATTTTTTCGGGTGCATCTTTTACAGATTGCCATAAAAACATATGAGAGCACTCAAAAAGCTTAATCGGAAGATTAAACGAACCTGGCTTTTTCTACCCACGCTGCGTTTGGTATGGAGAAGCGGCCCTACCTGGACGCTGGTCAGGTTTTGTTTAATTGTGGTGCAAGGGCTTTTACCGCTGGTATCTATCTACATTGTTAAGCTGCTAGTGGACGCGCTGAGCGAGGGAATCGCGATCGCAGAGCAATCTCTCTCTGTACAGGCATTAACGCCTCTGCTGATTGCAGTTGCCGCTGTTGCACTGGTCACACTGCTGTGTAGCGCCTTCTCGGATTTGGTCAACACAGCGCAAACGCAAAAAGTCTCTGACTACATGCGCAGCATACTGCACAACAAATCAGTTGACATCGACTTAGAATATTACGAAGATCCGCAATACCACGATACGCTGCAGCGAGCGCAGCAAGAGGCTACCTATCGTCCGGCGCAGCTGCTCACCCGCTTGGCTCAAGTTGGCCAAAACGCGATTTCCTTAGCCGCCATGATCGGACTGCTGCTAACTCTGCACTGGGGAATCACTGGCGTATTGCTAGTCGCGGCTATTCCTTCGGTGTGGGTGCGGCTGCGCTATACCAAAGCGCTCTATAAGTGGGAGCGTGTCTGGACGCCCATTAACCGGCAGTCGATGTATCTCTCTTTTCTACTAACTGGAGAACAGTTTGCCAAAGAGATTCGGCTATTTAGCATAGGTCCGCTGTTTAGCCAGCGATTCGACCGGCTGCGGACTCAGCTATACAAAGCTAAGCTGAAACTGATGGCTAGCCGCTCTCTGTCGTTCCTAGTTGCCAATGTTATATCCGGCATTCTAATTGGCGGTATCTATCTTTTTATTCTCTATCAGGCGCTGCAAAAACAGCTGACGCTAGGCGACTTGGTACTCTATCACCAGGCACTGCAGCGAGGACAGGGTGCGCTCAAAACCCTGATGTCTGGACTTTCAGGACTCTATGAAGACAACCTTTTCCTCCAAAACCTGTACGAGCTACTGGCGCTAAAGCCAACTATCACCACGCCTGCGTATCCTAAGCCGATGCCTAACCCAATGCAAAAGGGTATTGCCTTTGAGCACGTAGACTTCCAGTATTCAGGAACGACGCGTCAGGCGCTAAAAGATATTTCACTGACCGTGCACCCAAAGGAAACGATTGCGCTAGTAGGTGAAAACGGCTCTGGCAAAACTACCCTAATCAAGCTCTTGTGTCGGCTCTATGATCCGACTTACGGAAGAATTACCATCGATGGTATTGATATTAAAGCGCTATCAGTCGATCGTCTACGCGATGAAATCAGCGTTATCTTTCAAGACTATGCCAAGTATAATCTTTCGGCTCAAGACAACATCTGGTTAGGCAACACTCAGCTACCGGCGCAAAGCGCTGCGGTGATATCAGCGGCTCGGCGCTCAGGCGCTCACGAGGTAATTGAACGGCTGCCGCAAAAGTACGACACGATGCTCGGCAAATTGTTCAAAGGTGGCGAAGAATTAAGCATCGGCCAGTGGCAGAAAGTCGCGCTAGCGAGGGCTTTTTTGCGAGACTCTCAGGTCATTGTGCTAGACGAACCGACTAGCGCTATGGATCCAAAGGCGGAGTACGAAGTCTTCAAACGATTTAGAGAATTAATTGAAGACCAGGCCGCTATTCTGGTGACTCACCGGTTATCAACGGTGAAGATGGCCGATCGAATTTACGTGATGGACCAGGGAAGAATCGTTGAAAGCGGCTGTCATGAGGCTTTGATCGACCGACAGGGGCTGTATGCCAATCTGTTTGAGACGCAGGCCAAAAGCTATCGCTAAAGCTACCGCTAGCTGCGGGCTGTCTCGACTAGCTGTCTCAGCCAATAGTCTTAACTGGTTTTAGAGCCCCGTTCGTAAGTTCGGGGCTTCTTAGTAACTCCTGGCAATTCTCTTAACTAAGCTGGTCTACGTATCAGGCGGGTACTACGCGGGGACCTTCTTCCCCTCAAAGCGACCCTTCAATAGCCAGTAGACAAAAGATTCTGCATAGGCCGCTTTGTCTTGCCAGCGTTCTCTGACTTTGACCTGGTATCGAGTGGTCGAAATAAATCGCCTGGGCTTTTGCTCAATCGAAAACATCTGGTCTTTTACGCAGTCGGCGAGCAGCGGAATCGTCGGGTCTGCTGCCACTGCTTGAGTAGCGATCGCACACAAACTGGCCCCTAGCCATTCACGCGCTAAATACAGCCCCACACAGAGCATCCTAGTCGCGCCCCACTCTTCAGCTTGCAAAAACACTTTCTGCCAGTCTAGCGCCGGATACTTTTCTAGCAGCATGGCAATATCACACAGCCAGGATAGCCGCTGCCAAACGTGTCTTGAGCCGTGCATACAAAGAACAATTAGATAGTCTTCTGTTGAAAAAGTAGAAACTTCTCTATCTATTAGCTTTGTTCGCTCACGGCGAGGCCAAACCTCACTAGGGTTCACCGTCGAGAAATACGGTGGCCAGAATCGCCAGTGCACCTCTACTAGAACATGCTTGTCGCTGTGATAGAAGTCATAGGTATGCTCGTTTTTTGAGGCCATATACTCAGCGAGTTCTGTGGCTGTTTTTTTGCCAAAATAAGGTCGGTAGCCTTCTGCTATCAGCAGCTTTTCAACCAATAGCATATCCTGCGGCTGAATAATAATGTCTAGATCGCCGAACGACCGTCGCTTCAGGCTGCCATACAGCATTTGAGTGAGCACTGGGCCTTTGTAGGGTAGAGTGTCGACGCCTGCTGTGCTCATCAGTCCTAACAGCCGACGCAGCTCCGCTGTACTAGATAGATTGCGCAGCGCAATTTTATGGGCTCGGTGACGAAGCGCCGCCATGTAGTTAGGAGGAACCGCTGTTGGCGTTATGGCCTCAAGCCGATAGTAAAGTAGGGCCACAACTCGGTGCTCGTAAGCTAGCTGCACTAGCGCAGGCCAGTCAATCTGGCTTTGAGCGATCGCTTCTATCTGCTGAGCAACTTGGTTATTGGGTGCTGGGGAAACACAGCGCAGCAGCAGATCGATCGTTGGATTGTGACTGAAAGCTGGGGCAGAGGCGGCAAGGTTCATCATGTGTGATCGGCTAGCTTCTGGCAAAAGAAAAGGAGAAAATATAGCGCTTATTGAGCTGCTTAGGACACGTTTGCAGGCACTCAACCGTTCGCAAAAGAAGCAACTCAACCCGCAGCTGTTTTAAGGCACTAGAACAGCTGCCATACAGTCTTTAACCTGGCAAGACCGTGAAATCCGGAAGATTCATTTGAGAGAGCCCCTTTAGAGAAACCCATTCGATGAATCTGTCCGAAAAGTTCACAGTGCCTACCAGGTTACGCAATCTATTTCGATGGCCTATCTCGACGGCCTATCTTGACGGCCTGTCTTGGTAGCAGCGCGATCGCTACCGTGTTTAGACGACGCTCATTTCCCAATTAAGAATATCTTGAGCATTGGTGAGCCCACCAGTACCGCCGCTAAAGCCTGCGTAGGCGGTCGAGCCTAGTACTGCATCCAGATCGATATTGTGACTTAACAAAGATGCGCCTGGTTTATTGGCACTGCCCGAGACGAATACCTCTAGCAGGTTGGTCGTACCGTCGTAGTCAATCCAGGCATTTAAGATATCGCCGCCGTTGAGGTCCACAGTAGGGGTTGCGATCGCTAAATGCTTATTCTTATCACCATTCTTTAGCACAGCTACATGGTTATTATTAAGCTCTTTCCACTTGTAGGTATCGAATTCGACTGCAACGCTTTGGGAGATTCCGTCATAGCCTAAGCCGCTGCCTGCCGCACCAAGGGTATTGAGGCCGTCGCTTTGCAGCATAAAAGTAAACCCATCTGCCCCGGTGATACCGTCGCCGCCGCTGAGCTTGAACTGAAACTCAGTAGAGAAACTAGTCATGTCATCAATGGCTATAGCTTGGTTGTAGAAAGCAGAACCTGTTTGCCAGGGTTGAGCTGAAGTAAGGCGCAGGTCTCCATCAACTACTTCGGTAGCGCCATTAAGAGTCAGCTCAGACACATTAGTAAAAGTATCGAAATCGAGTGCAAAGCCATCAGCAAGGCTATAGAAGGCTGTAAACGTCTCATCGATCTCTGGAGTAATAATACCAATGGTCGGTGTAGTTTCGCCCGTAGACCAGTGACTAAAGGCATAGATCGCACCATTGTTTAACAGTGTTTGCGAAGCCTCAATCGTATGGTTGAAGTTGATAGCTGTATCGTAAATAAGTGTTCCTGTTTGCGATACCACGTTATCCAAGGTAAAGGTGGCACCTGGGATACTACTTTCGAAGGTCAAATCAACCTTTTCAGGGAAAAGCTCAATACTTTTGCTTGTCGTCAATCCATCCTCATCTGTCACGGTGAGGTTGATACTATAGCTAGTGTCTTCGTGAAAATCGTGGTCAGTAGAGGGCACTTGTAGGGTTAAGCTCTTTCCCTTTGCTTCTGCCGCTGGGTGTGTGTGGCCATTGTGAACAAAGCCGACGTCCCAACTAAAATCACTGCTTGTGAGAGGCCCATCATCCGTTGCCGTCGCTACGATATCAATAACATCTCCAGCTCGAAAGAAGCTATTGTTTTGCGGTGTGGTGATAGATACTGTCGGTGGCAAGCCAACCTGAATATCGAGGAGGGAAGAAACGGTAGGATTGTTGACGCCATCAGACACACTCAACTGCGCACTGTAGGAACCTTTATTGTTGAAGGTATGACTAGCATTCGCACCGTTTGCCTGAGTACCATCTCCAAAAAACCAGGTGTAGCTGAGCGGATCGCCTTCTAGATCACTTGCCGCACCGCTAAAGTTCACGGTGAGTGGCAATCCTCCTGATATCGGATCCGCTGTTGCCGTGGTGATGTTAGGAGCCTGATTGCCACCATAGCTGACTTGAGCTAGCTCTCCTGTCGGGAGGTTGAGATAGTAAAGGGAACCGTCAGAACCTTGTTCAAGTGAAACAACAGTACCCGGTGCTAATTTGCCTAGCCTACTAGCACCGTCTATTTTAGAGACAAGACTGAAGGCATCGATCTTAGCTGTAGAAGGGTCAGCGTCGATGGGGTTCCCAGACGGATCAAACTTAAGATAGCGAATCCAGCCTTGATGAAAGTCGCCAAAGATGTAAGCACCTTGTAACTCACTGGGAAACTGGTCGCCATTATAAACAAATCCCCCTGTCACAGAGCCGCCCTTCTCGTGACCATTAACCGCTTCATGTTCATAGGCAAAGAGTGGGTCGATAAATGCCGAGTTGCTCGCATTGCCCTCAACGTTAGGCCAGCCGTAGTTAGCGCCTTTCTGTCCGAGATTGATTTCCTCCTTCGAGGAACCGACGTTGCCGCCAACCTCTGCGATGAAGAACTTCTGGCCCTCCCATCTGGCTCTAAAGGGATTTCGCAACCCCACTGCCCACACTTCATCTAGGTTTGGGCCTGCCCCATCATGAAAAGGATTATCTAAAGGAATTGAGCCATCTTTGTTGAGGCGGATAACTTTTCCAGCTGTGTACTGAGGGTTCTGAGGATGTCCAGCGAGGTGTTTTTGGCGATCGCCCATCGTTAGGTAAAGCTTGCCATCAGGACCAAAATCAAGTCCACCACCGTTATGCCACGGATTACCGACAGTGCTTAGTGTATAGCTAGGGTCTTCCCAAATGACTTCTTCACTAGAGAGATGAGCATGGTCATTATGTCCATCTACTCCATGAGTGAATCGAGAGATCACCATTCGATCGGCAGACTTTTTAGAATAGTAAACATAAAAATAACCATTTGTCTCAAAGGCTGGGTCGAGGGTGATATCGAGTAGGCCGCGCTCACCATTGTTGTCAATATCGGTGATAGTCATATAGACGATTGCTTCTGCATTAGGCGCTTGCGGATCTACGAGTTTGATAGCACCCCCCTTTTCCAAAATGAGCATATGTCCATCTGGCAAGGTTGTCATAGAAACCGGCGTGTTCAGTCCAGAGAGAATTCGTCGGCTCTGGAACTCAAGAACCTCGCTAGGTGGAACCTCACTAGATGGCGCGGCTTCAGAAAAAGACAGATCCCAATTCAGAATCTCTTGAACATTAGTAAGGCCCCCAGTACCCCCGCTAAAACCTGCGTAGGCGGTTGGGCCAAGGACTGCATCAAGATCGATATCGTAGCTAAGTACGGGGCCAACAGGCTGAACATTATTATCAGATACATAGATGTCCAGTTGATCGGTTGATCCATCGTAATCAATCCAAGCATTGATAATATCGCCGCCGTTGAGATCAATCGCAGGAGATCCTATAGCCAGATGATTAGTCGTATTGCCATTAGTCAGCACGGCCACATGGTTGTTGTTGAGTTCTTTCCACTTGTAGGTATCGAACTCAATAGCGAGGCTCTGAGAAATGCCTGCGTATCCCAAAGAGCTCCCGGCAGAACCAAGGGCATCGAGCTCACCACTTTGTAGCAAGAAAGTAAAGCCATCAGCCCCGCCAACCCCATCGCCCTGGCTCAGCTGGAATTGGAACTGGGTCGAAAAATCAGTATCGCCATCAATAGCTAACGCTTGGTCTAGGAAAGCCGTACCGGCTTGCCAAGGTTGATCTGGAGTAAGGCGCAGCCTACCATTCACCCCTGCTGAAGCGCCGTTAAGCTGGAGATTAGAGAGATCGGTAAAGTTAACGAAATTAAAATCGGTATCGGTGCTGGTATCAGCATCTATATTTACCTGAAAGGTACCTATAGTTCCAGCACTACTAAAGTTACCAGCTGTATCACTGACCTGATTGCCCTTTAGAGAAATCGTGTAGGTGCCGCTATCAACCGCATCCCAAGTACCCCCTGGCGCAGCGATTTGATAGGTTGCTGTCCGCGGACTCCCATCATTGCTGGGAGCTACATTTAACAGCGTGGCCAACCGATTAGATCCATTGGGACCTGAAACTAAAATATCGGCATTATCGAGAGTCGAGATATCAACCGCAGTAGCGTCTGTGTAGAGCACTTCAAATTGGTGAGTTTGACCACCAGCTAGGCTGACGTTTCCGGTAGTCGCGGTAACCGTAGGTGCTGTTGTATCTGGTGTGGGGTCAGCAGAGACAAAAGAGACACGGCGCAGTTCTCCCTCACCATATTTCAGGTAGTACAGTGAGTCATCCGCACCTTGTGCCATGGCTGTAATCTCACCAATGCCACCAGCTATTAGGGGAAATGCATCAATTGCCGCCGTTTCTGAATCGTAGTCAAGAAGATTGCCCGTTTGGTCGAACTTGAGATATTTGATCCAATCTCGCTCGGCATCAGCAAAAATATAGGCCCCTTGCAAGGCTATCGGAAATTGATCTCCACGATAGACAAATCCCCCCTTGATAGACCCTTGAAATGATTTACCCGAAACCCGATCGTGAGTATAGATAGGATTGGTCAAGCTGGGGCTATCGGTTACCCCATCCACATTAGGCCATCCATAGTTCGAGCCAGGTTCAATAATGTTGATTTCATCAATGCTGCCATTTGAATCCCCATTTTTGCCGACATCGGGGACAAACAGCTTTCCACTTTGTTGATCTAGGTAACCATTTGGAATGTTGGCTAATCCAACTGCCCAAATGGCATCCACGTTAGGTCCATTGCCATCGTAGAAAGGATTATCTGTTGGGATCGACCCATCTATGTTGACGCGAAGGATTTTGCCTGCTGAAGACGTCAGATTCTGAGCTGCTGAAGGTGAGAGATGATCACCCGTACCGATATAAACTTTTCCATCTGGGCCAATGTCCATCGCACCGCCAGGGTGCCACTTAAAGCTACTTGCTTTAATCTTATCTTTCCAAACTATGAATTCGCTGGACGAAGATGCGGTGCTTCCCTGGTGGGTGAAACGAGAAACAAGAAGGCGATCTAGGGCTTTATTGGCATAGTAAACGTAGACATAGCCATTGGATTCGAAAGATGGGTCGAGCGCGAGGCTGAAGACACCCTTTTCGTTGAAATTATCAACATTGGGAATGGTCAGATAATTGGCAATGCTAGGTGATGTCGCTTGCAAGTCAATTAGCTTGATCGCGCCACTTTTTTCTGCAACCAGCATCCGTCCATCTGGTAAGGTCACTATCGCATTGGGTTGAGATAGACCAGAAAGAACTAAATCGTTTTGAAATTCACCACCGTCGTCACTGCCACCGTCATCAATATAGAGAGATTCACTACTGCTGAATTCCCAGTTGAGAATGTCTTGATCATTTGTCAACCCACCGGTGCCGCCGCTAAAGCCAACGTAAGCATCTTCTCCAAGCACTGATGCAATATCAATCGTGTGCTCCAACAGTGCAGACGTAGGCCGCGTATCACTATCAGAGACATATACAGAGAGTTTGTCACTCTGACCGCTGTAGTCAATCCAAGCTGTGAGCGGCCCGCTGCCATTCAGGTCAAATCCAGGTGTGCCCAGCGATAGATGCTTAGACGTGTTGCCGTTGGTGAGTAGAGCAACGTGGTTGCCGTTGACTTCTTTCCAGTTGTAGGTGTCGAACTCGATAGCCAAACTTTGAGAGATACCGCCATAGCCTAGCTTGCTACCCGCAGCGCCTAGCGCGCTCGAGCTGCCGCCATTAAGTAAAAAGGTAAAGCCATCCGCCCCTTTCGCGCCGTCGCCGCCACTAAGCTCGAACTGAAACTGAGTAGAGAAGTCAGTGTCTGCATCGATGGTCAAAACCTGATTGGAGAAGGCACTCCCTGCCTGCCAGGTTTCATCTGACGTGAGGCGTAGCAGTCCATCGACAACTAAGGCATCCCCGTTTAGGAAGAGGCTATCTGAGGCACTGAAGTCTGTAATTTTTAAAGTAGCCATAGTCTTGTAGGAGTTAAGTCTTGTAGGAGTTAAGTCTTTCAGGATTTGAATTTTTCAGGATTTGAATCTTTCAACATTTAATTTTGGAGCGTCAGATTGTCTCGCTATTAATAACTTGAACAATGCGGAGCAGGCTTGAGATCTGCTAGAGAACGAAGCGATTCGAATAATTGAAAGATTGCTCTGTTTACTCTTAGATATCTTTCTGATATCTTTAATTAAGAACCTCTAAGAAGATTAGTTCTATCGCTTCAAGGTTCGCCAGTCCTACTTTTTTTGCACGTTTTTTTGGCACGACACTTTCAAATAGCGCTGTTGTCATAGCGGTCTCGAGCAAAGCGTCAGTCAGTCTCTAGCGAGTAATCATCTCTTTTTTCTCTGCATGAATATCTTTGTCAAAAATATCTTTGCCGAAGAATTTGTATGGCCTCCAAGAAGTCCAGAAAAGAAAGCCTATAAGATAAGGCTTGAGAACGAACATGTAAAAAGATCTTACGTTCTCTATCTGGTCTCGGTACATGTTCTTAACTAAAGATCAACAAAATTATTCTTGGATTTTTTGCGATCAGAGAAAAACGGTACGCAGGTCAAAGTGAGTTCACAGGCACCCTTAGTAGCCCAATTAGAAGTTCTGAGAATCGATTTATTAAATTATCAATCGATTGATAATTTAATAAATTGATAGCTGGTAGTGACCCTGTAGTCCTAAGAAGGACTACGTATGAATGCAGTGTTAGTGACTACTCTTATAAACTAATCAACTATGCTCGATACTGAAGCTGTAAGGTCTCAAACTTTATAGTAGGTTTACTAGATAGGCTTAGCCCTACTTGAAACTGTCATCTTCAAGCAGGGCTTTCAGCCGAAGCTGCCTTTATGTGGGACTATAGACAACCTCGAGGGGGGTTCCGGCTGGAAACACTGAGCCTAGCTGTACTTTCGTTTCGGTACTTTCTCCAGCCTTCTCTCCAGCCCTCTCTCTAGTAATAGTCACCTGCATCTTTTGGCCGTCCCAGCGCCAGCCTAGTCTGCCGTTTGGCATGGATAGTCCGTCAACGCTCATAGGCTTTTCTAGCCAGTCCTGCGGGATACCAGCGCCAATAACAACGGTTGGCTGCTCTGCCGACAGATCGCTATATGCCAGCATGTCTAGCTGCATCAGCAGCATTTCGGCAGAAGTCCAATAGTGAGGTGTCACGTTGGGCGGTGTGACCCAGCCTCGAACATTTTCCCAGCGGTTAAAGGTGTTCTCTTCGCTGTCTCCTTCCCACCAGGTATATAGCCCCGGAGATGACTGGTGATTCCAAAACCACCGCAAGGTCGTCCACAGCCGTTCAGGACGATCGACAAACAGCCACTGGTGCGCTTCTGCCACGTTGAAGTAGGTCCATAGAGGCGTTTTTTCGAAGCTGCCGGATGCGTCGCGAGTTTTTTCCCAGCGGCTTTCTAACTGCTGTGCGATCGCCTCTTTTTGGTTCTCCCCAATCCAGGTTGGCCACAGCGCACTAATGTAGGTTCGATTGTTATCAACCTCAGCAGAGTTAAGGAATGCGTCTTCCCAGGCTACCTGTAACGTTGTTGCTGCCTCACGCCAGCGCTGGGCCGAATCAGGCTGGTTCATCCGATCTGCCAGGCTAGCCGCGTTTAATAGCCCTCGGTAGCTAACGGCGTTGATAAACAGCAGGGGCCGCTGCCAATCCATCCGCCCGACTATCAAACCGTCTTCTGATGGCTCCGCGACCAGATAGGCTTCGGGCTTTTCCTCGTGCTTTGGTACTATCGGACCTACAAAAGGCTTGTAAATTGGGCTATCTGCGGCCATCATCTCTAGGATAAATTCGGCCTTGCGCTGCACATGCGGCCAGAGGTATTGGTCGTATGCCGGCTGTTTGAGGCGGATAGCGACTTCTTCTAAGGCCCAAATAGACAGTCCTGGGGCGTCAGCTTCAGCGCCAAAGCCGCCGAAAAAATCATCCTCAGCAAAATCAATCGACAGCGCTTTGGCTTCTGGCAGTTTTCCGGCCCGCGCCAGAGAGACGACCGTATAGACTCCGTCTCGTTGCCAGGCTAGGGGATAGTTAGTTGGCTCACCAGGGCGGGTTTCAGCGCCGACTAGCCCCATCATTAGGTGGGCAACCTGAGCTTCTACACTATCGGCGAATTCCCGATCGGGCAGGTTGATGTTCACTGGCGTGCGCGTATCCGCAGCGCTAATTTCTGGTGAGGCAGGTACTGCCGACGAGACCGCTGAGTTTTGAGGAGCGCCTTGAAGCGTGCCGTTAAGGGTGTCTTGAATAAGAGCGTCTTGAAAGGTGTCGTGAAGAGTAAAATTCCAGTCGGTGCCCTCGGCCAGTGCTAACCGGGCATACCCCCATCCGTTTTTACCTTCCCAGCTAGAGATATCTGAGGTTTCATGCACCCAACCCTTCTGGCTTTCTGTGCCCAAGAAGACTTTGGCTGGTAGCGGACTAGGGGTCACGCGCCAGCGCTGATTGATAAGTAGCTGTTGGCCGTCCCAGCTTAGATGATTAATCGGGCTGCCTGCTGGCCCAACGCTGCGGATCGCAAGCTGAGGAGAGAGCGCTTGCTTTGGTTCAGCGTTCTCTTCTTCAGATTTTTCCTGATCGGTTGTCAGCCGGAGCCGCCAATCTTTTGAGCTGTCCATAGACCACTCTGTTTGATAGTAGGGCGTATCGGCGATGATTCCAGGAACAGCGCTACCTTCTTTCCAGGTGAGCTGTTGCTTGATTTCGTCTTCTGGAATGCTGTCGCTGGTTAGCTGAAGGTTTCCGGACTCATCGCTTAGCCACAGGGAAACGCCAAAGCTATCTACAGCAGGACTAAAGCTGCCGGCTGGCTCGTAGTAAGCTTTTTCGGCTTCGAGGCTACCGGGTTCAGCAAGTACGACGTGCCCTGAGCCTCGTGGCCAGGGGTCTGAGGGGCGCTGCTGCATTTGGTGAAGAACCTGGTAGCGCTGAGGAGCGTTAGCGTCAACTATTTCGGCAGTTTTACTAAGCTGAATGAAGTTGTTGGTGCCTGCGGTGACAACTAATATGGCTGTAAGCAGCAGAGCAACGGGGCGAGCCCGCGTAAACGTGCTAAATGCGGCCAGCAGGATAAGTAGCGGTAAGAAATGTAGAGAGTAAAGGAAGGTTTCAGTGCCGTAGACAGCGTGAAGTAAGAGCTGTCCGAGCAGCGTTAGTGCTAGCACTATCCGCAGTCTGGTATGCCGCCGATAGGCAAAGAAGCCCCAAATGCCCAAGCCTAACAGAGCGGTCCAAGCGACAACTGCGATCGCACCCCACGCACTACCCGATCCTGGCACAGAAGCCTGAATAGATAGCATGGGCCAGCGCGATACCTTTCGCATATTCTCAGTCACATCGATAGATGGCATCACTATCGTGTGAGCAACAAATGACTTGAATGCATGTATCGGCCCTGCCGGATCGAACGGAGCGATGTACTTTTTCTCTTCCTTTACACCTAGAAAGAACTCAGCGCTAGAAAAAATCGCCTTTTGTACTCCCCATAGCAGAACGACTAAGCAAAAGGCGTTAATTGTAACTTGCAGCGCTTTTTTCTTTGAGAAACTGACAGCAGTCAGTAAGATGCCAGCCATCCAGTTGGTGGTGGTGACGCTGAGCGTTAGGGCGCTGATGCCGATATACCAAAGCGACGAAAACTGACGATACTCAGTAAGCGCAACAAAGCCAAGCGCCAGCAGAATTGACAGCGAGCCGAACTGATAAGTTTCTGGCACGATGAACCAAAAGACAGCGGCGGCGCTGACATTGGCAAGCAGGCTAAACAAAACAGCATCTGTGCGGCGACAGCCGAGCAGCCTTAGCAGGGTAAACAGCGCGGCTGACCAGAGCGCAGCAACAATTGCAATCACCGCCCTAACCGCCGCAACAGGTCCCAAGTCGAGCCCTTGTGCGAGTAGCCTAACTGGAGGAAACGCAATCAGTGAAAAGATCGGATGCACTCTGGTGCGATAGTGATCGCTACCGCGATCGGTCATATTGCTAAAGACGCGATACAAATCAGCGTCAAACCATACGTCGAAGGCCTGCCTATCGAGAATGGCCGCATTGATTAGCCGGCTTCCCTGATACACCAAAAAGATGGCTGTCGTAAATAGCGTTACCAGTATTAGAAGATCGGGCCAGTGCTGACGCAGCCGACCTAGCGGCGTTTGGGGAGAGTTCTGGGTCTCGCGCGTGAGCTTAGCTGATGCTTTGATACGAGCTATCATGTTGTCATCTCCACAGGATTTGAAGATTGTTTTACTTAAGGTATTAGGGATGTAAAAAGGCCATGAAGTCTTTGAGAGACTCGATGGCCTTTCTCGATGGCCTTTGTTAATTGCTGTCTACTGGATAGGTTTACCGAATGCGATCGCAGAAATTCCGCTCAGCATTAGCCCGATGCCTATCCAGTGAGTTGTGGCCACTTTTTCTCCTAAGAGAAACGCGCCTGTCATCGTAGTGGCTAGCACGGTCAGCCCAATAATGATTGGATAGGCAGTCGATAGGTTAAACCTGCTGAGCACCAAAATATAGAAGATAGTGCTAAAGCCATAGACCAAGACCCCACTGAGCAGATAGAGATTCAGAGGATTTTGACCTGAGCCTAGCTTCAGCAAAGCCTGCGCTAAAGTATTGAGTCCAACAGTGACTAAGACCAATAAACCGGGCAAAAGTGCAGCTAGCATAAAAAATCAGGGGGGAAATCAGGGGGTGTTGTGGCAGTGCGAGGGGTGAAAGTCTTCTAGCGCTTGCGCGTCTACATGTGGAATTTGAACGTATTTTCCAAGCAGGCTTTCCCACCATCGCGGTGGGTGCGGTAAGGACGCTACTTGGATACTAGGGCAGCCGACTAGCCAAGCGCCCAAAATGTCCGTATGGCGACTGTCTCCAATCACAACCACCTGCTTAGGATTAACCTGCATATGCTTCATAGCTTTGCGAAATGCAAAGGGAAAGGGCTTTTTAGCAGGGCTAATAGCAGGTATATTCAAGCGCTGTGACCAGTAGTCCACTCTATGCCGACGCTTGCCGTTAGAGAGAATAAACAGCTTCAGCCCTTGAGATTGGGCCTGGGTTATCCAAGCGATCGCCTGACGAGAGAGATAGCGATCGTCTTCTGAGACAACAGTGTTATCAAGATCGAGAATAATACCTTGAATACTCGAATTGACTAGACTCTCAATACTCACCGAAGCCAGCGAGTGAGTTTGTCTAGGGAAACGGTAGCGGTCTGATACAGCGGCTTTTCTACCAGCAGCACCATTGGCAGCGCCATTTATGTTCGGTTCTACAGGTTTTCTTTTCATTTCTTGGATACGCTAATGTCTTTTAGCCAATGTCTTCTAGCTAATGTCTTTTAGCTGATTGCTTTAATTAATCAGCTGCTGATGCTCTAACAATAAAATGATGAAAGTGACGCCGACCCACCCTAATACAGTTAATAGAAGTGGTTTATCTTTAACAAGCATTTCTTCTGGGCGCTCTGTCTTTCCGCCCTGCTCTACACCAGGATTGCGCCGCGCTATCTCGCTTGGGTCACTCAATAGCTGATAGCGGAAGATACCGTGTAGAACAAAAGGGAGCGTCATCATCATCCAAGGCGTTGAGGCTCCGTCTACCGCTGGTCCTGAGCTCCAGAGCGCGTAGGTGAGAATAGTGCCATTGGTGACAACGCTCTCCATTCTCATTAGCAGGGCCGGAGAGTATCGCAGCAATACTTTTCGAGACTTTTTGCCTCTAATCTCTGAAAGACGTAGCTCTGCCTTGCGTTTTTCAATGCCTAGGAATAAGGCCAGCATCGCTGTGCATAGCAAGAACCAGTTAGAGAGAACAATCCCCGTCGCCGCTGCACCGCCTAACGCGCGTAAGATGAAACCGGTTGCGATCGCTACTACATCTACAATGACCCTATGCTTTAGCGACAGGTTATAGGCGACTTGCAGCAGCGCATATCCTAAGATGGCGGCCCCTAAGCCTGGCGATCTCCACCAGCCTACTATCAGCGCGGTTGCTAGCAAAACAACCGCCATAGAGATAGCCTCAGGAATGCTCACCAGCCCTGCCGCGATCGGCCGTTTGCACTTAACCGGGTGACGGCGATCTGAGTCAACGTCTAAAAGGTCGTTGATCAGATAGAAACTGCTAGAAGTGCAACAAAATAGGGCAAACGCTAAAGAGCTTGCCAGGAGCGATGAAATACGGATGTCAAAAGCGAAGAGCGGCGCGGCGAAAACAATAAGATTCTTGGTCCACTGCTTGGAGCGCAACGCAAGAAGATACACCGAAATTTTCAGTCTAATTTTTTTCCAAATGATCTTAAATGAAGTTGTTTTTGAAGAAACCATTAGTTGACAACAGGGTATACAGCCTGTTAGCTCACGTTGTTTTAAAGAAGTATTTATCCCTGATTGACTGAAAGCACGGTCAACGATGCTTTTGGTTAGCTAGCGTAGTACCTAGTATCTGTATTTGGTTTTCTCGTTAAATGCCGATGCAGCGATGAAACCGAAGCCCATATCCTATATATGGAGAGCGCATCTCAAAAATCGCTAAAGTGAGAGCGTTAAAATCTGCGCTAAAGCCAGCTCGTAGGTCCTATTATGTGAAGACTTTGACGGTAAATGCGTAATACGAACGTTTATTTGACTCAAACATTTCTAGATAAGGATACGGAGACTCCGGGAAAATGCGGGAGTACCTGGCTCTATCATCTACAAACTTTACAAAGGCAGCACAAGTTGATGAAGCTAGCGCTGTGTAGGTAGCTGCTCCGACTTCGCTAAACTCAAAACTGATTCTCGAAATCGTCGATGCGATCGCTTCTACAGACAGCTTCATAAAATTCTCAGCTAGCACGACTTGCTTTCAATCACTTTCAATCAGCTGTCGCTCTAGCTTTGTCTCAGTGCGCGAGATGCTGACAAATTTGTTGAAGCTCAGCAAGAATATTGATAGCACTACTATCCACATACCGCTGCTGACAGATAATCCATGAGTAATGCCAATTGATCTGAGTAGAGAGAAGGCAATGCCCCCCATCCGCTCAGATGATGCTCCACGAAGAATCAGTGCGAAGGTACCGAACGCGGTTACTCCGATCAGAACCCACTTAGTCTTTTTAGAGAAAATATAGTTGACTATCTGAAACTGAGACCAGGGAACAAAGGCTAGATAGGCCACCGCATTAACGTTAAACGGAATGTTGAGTAACAGGCAGTTCATCAGATGGAAGAAACAAGCAATTGCTAGCCATAGATACCAACTGCGGCGAGTCCAAATAGCTACCAAGAAACCTAGCTCAAAGACCACTGCTGAGATATCTATCAACTCCCAAAGCAGCGGTATGTTGACAAAGTTGAGCACAAAAGGAGCCAACAGCTGATTACGAGCATTGCTGTAGTAACCGTGATAGAACCAGCTCAAGAAACCGCTGGTCGTTAAATCAAAATCAACCCAGCTCAGTGCCTTTCCTAAACCTGCGGTCAAAAAGCCAAACGTGATAAGAATTGCTAAAAAAGACAAATTCACCACTTCTGCGCCCGAACCGTCAGCTGCGCTGCGTTTTTGGAGTGCAGCATCTATTGAAAACATCGCTCCCCAATTTTGAAAGGACATTGTTAGCAAAACGCACGGATACAGAATGCTGTGATCTATCTTGCCAAGTGAAAAGCTAAAGCTATTGCCAACTATAAGCAATACGAATAGCGTAACAGTCGATAGGCGAGTGAAAAGGCCGATCGTTAGCGTAAGCGTACATACCCCAACTGCAAAATCAACTGTACGAAAGAAGAAGGGGGACGGAAATTCGTGAAATGCGGCAGCTAGGCTAAGCATAGGTGGACTAAAGACCGCATCTGGTACAGCGCCTAGCCAAGCATATTTTGACCAGAGAAACAGCATCACAAAAAGCCCGAAGACGACTCTAAAGCAGCAGAGCGATGCCAGGTCGATTTGCGTTGCCTTCTTAATTCTTGCTTCAATCCGATCGAGATAGTTATTAATTGAGGTCAACATCAGTTTGTTTTGTTAGCTTTCTTCCAACTTCAGTGCCACTTTCTTTGTCGTAAAATACCTCTATACGGCGTGTGCTAAGACGGTGTATCTCACGCAGTCCCTGCTGGGCCAAACGAGTATGAATCCAGTTCAGCATGGCTCGTCGTTCTTCAAGAGAACTCTCTTCTACCTCTGCGACTGCTATTTCCTGCGCGTCTAGCGAGACGCTTTGTGTTGCAGCCGGTCCTAAGCCGAAATTCATATCGGCGATCGGCTGCCAGTAGCGATGGGGAATTCGACTAACAAAGGCTCTCGTATCTACTCTGTGTTCTGAACCATCCACCTGAATCGCAATTAGCTGTGTCTCGGTGAAGGTCAGAATATTGTCTGTTGTGAATATTTTCCCAGAGCCTGTCGGCTGTAAGACGGCTGGATAGGGTTCTAAACTATTAGAGATATCACGAAGTAAAAAAGGACCTACAAGACCGATAGCTATAGCGAGCCTTAAGATACCTTTGGAGATAGGAAGCATAGTCGCAGACCTGCTTTGAATATTTGGTTTGCAAGCTTCGCCGAAGCGCAGTTCGCAAGCCAAATAGCGGTAAATACGGACTAGGAATGTTCGTTTTATATAAACACATTCCTAGTCAGAGATACGAAGGCTCTGTGAATATACGGGGATGTCTACGTTTATAGAAACTAAACTTTACAAAGGCGACACCCGTAAGGTTATGCTTATTGAGTGCGATCGCCCTTAGAGGCCTTTACACCTGATCTTGACTTACCTGCCTATTGATAGCATTACCGCCAATGCGACTAGGTCTTAGCCTCTGCTGTGGCAGATTAACAAACTTGTTGAAGCTCAGCAGAAATATTAGCAGCGCTACCAGCCAGAAGCCGCTGCTAACGACTAGCCCCTGTCCAAGGTCCATCGACTCTAGTAAATAGGAAACAACGTTGCTAGCCCGCCCAGACATCGGCTCACGCAAAACGAGTGCAAAGATACCGAAAGCTGTCACGCTAGCGAGAGTCCACTTACTTCGCTTGGTAAAGACATAGCTAACCACTGGAAATTGAAACCAGGGTACAAAGGCTAGGTAAGCAGCCGCGTTGGCGTTGAACTGAATATTGAGCAATAGGCAATTCATTAGATGGAACAAGCAGGCAACTGTTAGCCATACATACCAGCTTCTGCGAGTCCAAATAGCTAATAAAAAACCTAGCTCGAAGACCACTGCCGAGATATCTATCAGTTCCCAGAGGAAGGACCTATCAACGAGATTTAGCACAAAGGGAGCTAGGAACTGGTCGCGCCCGTTGCTATAATATCCCGAATAAAACCAGCTTAAAAATCCACTCGTCGTCAAGTCCAAATCGATCCAGCTTAGCCCCTTGCCAAAACCTGCTGTCAAGAATCCAAACGCGATGAAAACTGCCAACAAGGATAGGTTTGCTGTTTTCTTTTTTAATTTTGAATACTCAGAAGCGCTTTGTTTGCCGAGGAGTGCGTCAATCGAGAACATCGCACCCCAATCTTGAAAGGACATGGCTAGCAGGACGCAAGGATACAAGATACTGTGATCTATCTTGCCGAACGAAAAGGTGAAACTCTCTCCGATTACTGTCAATACCAACAGTAGAATGGTAGAAAGGCGAGTAAAGAGTCCAGTTGTCAGTGTAAAAGTGCTTATTCCTATCGCCAGATCGAGAAGTCGAAGCAAGGAAGCCGACGGAAATCCACGAAATAGAGCAGCTACGCTCAGCATAGGTGGACTAAAAAAAGCATCTGGTACGCTGCCTATCCACGAATACTTCCTCCAAAGAAATAGCATGACAAAGAGACCAAATATAACTCTAAAGCAGCAGAGCGATGGCAGGTCTACCCATGTAGCTTTTTCTATCTTGCCTTCAATCCAGTCAAGACATCTGCTAATTAATATCAACATCGATTTCTTCTACCAGTTCTCTTTTGACTTCAGCGCCAGAGCCTTTGTCGTAAGATACTTCCATACGACGTGCACTTAGCTTATTTACGTCTTTTAGCCCCTGGTTCTCAAGCCGGGTATGAATCCAGCGTAGCGCAGCCTGCCGCTCTTCAAGCGAACTCGATTTGGTCTCTGTAAATGTTAGGTTCCACATTCCTAGTGATAGGCTTTGGCTTCTAGCTGGACCTAAGCCAAAGCCTAAATAAGCCATATTTCCCCAGTAGTAGTGAGGAATTTGACCAGTAAAAGCTTCGGTATCTACCTCATGCACCGATCCATCTATTTTGATAGCAATGAGCTGTGCTTCGGTAAAAACCAATACATTATCGGTAGTAGAGACTTTGTTAGCGCCTACGGGCTGTAAAACAGCTGGATAGGGCTCAAGACCTTCGGATATCTCTCTAAGTAAGAAGGGAATCACGAGGAAGATGCCGAGCAACAGTCTAGAGATTAGTTTCGCTTTGTTGACGACCACCACCAGCCTCTCCGAATACTTAAAGTCAAATCAAGCTTGAATATTTAAGCTTGAATACTCGAGCTTAAATACTTATAGCTCAAATACTTGTGCCTAGCCGTTTAGAAAGCAAACGTTTATAAACGTCTTGTCTTCCCAAGAGTTAACTGCTTTTCTCTAGTTGCCTGCCACTGTAACGCCATCAAGCAGGCTACCGCGAGCAGCTGACCGGGGTCTTCCATCTGGGTCAAAATCCAGCCAAAGACAGCTGTCGATAGCAGTAAGAAGCGGCCAAAGTCATCTACACAAACCCTTTGCCACGCAATGGAGCAAAGATACAAGAAAGCGCCGAGTCCGGCAATGCCTATGTCTCCCCAGATGCCTGCCCAGGTGTATAGGGGAAAGTATATGGTGGACTCTTGTGGCAAATAGCTGGTGCTCACAACCTCCCAAACTTCTGCGGTGGCCGGATGGGTGGTTGCGCCCAAGGGAAACAGTAAGGCCTTGTAGTCTCTTAGAATCCAACCGCCTAGCCGGCTGACGCTATGACCTGGTCCCAGGCCAAAGAACCAGTTAAGGGGTGACTCAAAGTGCGTAGGAATGATTTGAAAGGCGGCAAATTTGGTTTGTGCGGCCAGCCCGTCCCAGCCCCAAATCGGTCGATGTATCCAGTTTTGATATGGGCGTAGAATAGGCGCGTTCAGGTTGAGTAGCGCCCACCGAAAGAGCAGAATGGCGACTACCGCAACGAGTAAATACATTAGGAGTTTGGCGGGCCGCTTGACTTTGGTAGCTGCCAACAGACCCCAGCCTACGGCCACCGCCAAGAATACTTGCTTTGAGTCGGATACCTGAGTTTGATACAGCGCTCCTATCAAGGGAAGCAGCCTGACCACAAGCGAAAGCTGCTTGAAACTATTGAAGAAATACAGGCCAAAGTAGAGCGAAATGGTGCAGGAAATATAGTTAGCAGCGCTGCCGCCGCCGCCGCCAAAAACGCCGACGATATTATCTTGAAGCGTTCCACCTTGGGGTTCTGGGTAGAGTCCGATGGGTAAAAGAACAGACTGGGCGATCGCTAAAAGCAAGTTAACTAGAGCGAAGCCCAGCAGCCAGTTGCGAAATCTCGTCAACGCTTTACCGTGCATGGGCACTGCTAGAATTGCGGCTAAGAACATGAACGGTTCTGCTTGCAGCATAAACTCTAGAAAAATGTTGATGGCCCCTGCGTCGTTGAGCAGTCCGCTAATCAGCAGGCAGATAAGTAAGATGAAGAGTCCGGCTGATAGCTGCGTTACCGTCTGAGCGCTTTTGCGATCGCGCGTTCTAGTCGTCAAAACAGCGATCAGAAAAACGCTAGGGACAATAATAAAGTGCGCAAAGTTGATGGCAGAAGGGACGCCAAAAGAAACGAAGAAACGCGGAAAGAAAACGGATGCAAACGCGACGAGAATAAGGGTTGAATTTCTTAATTCACCGTTTTCTTTAGCTGACCTGCTTCCGTCGAAGTGCCTTAGTTGGCTTTCCATCATCGTTCTTTTTAATGGTTAAAGGCTAGTGGTTAGAGACTAATGGTTAGAGACTAGTGGTTAAAGGCTAGTGGTTAGAGGCTAGTGGTTAGAGAGATTGACTAGATACTGAAAGTTGTCTAAACAATCACCCAAACAGGCGATAAAAATCTAATAGCTGCCGAGCAATGTGCGCTCTTGAGAATTGATTCTCTGCAGGCTGCTGGCGATCTTTGTTAGCTGTTAGTTCAGCCGCTATCGCCTCCATCAGATTGTGCTGCGCTTCTTGGTCTAGATCGAAATAGCGGCAGCGATCTGAGCCAACCTCCCTCAAAATAGGAATATCAGAGCAAACTGTTGGACAGCAGAGCGTTAGCGCTTCAACGAGCGGTAAGCAAAACCCTTCTGTTGAAGAGGCAATCACAAACAAAGCCGCCTGCTCGTAGAGCCATCGCAGCTCTTCATCGCTAAGACCTGAGAGAAACAAAACCTGGTCCTCTAGGGCTAGCGATCGCACCAGCTCCATCAGTAGTTCTGTTTCAGGGCCCGAACTACCCACCAGCACCAGCCGCGTGTCAGTGGGGATGCGATCGCCTTGACGCAACGCCGCATAAGCTTTGATCAACAGATCCAAGTTCTTATTCTTACGATGCTGAGCGACCGTAATCAGAAAAGGATTGACCGGCTGACTATCAGACTGATCGCAAACGAACTGACGAGGTGCTTGCGACTCAATCCCAGAAAAGTCTACAACGTTGTAGATAACTACGTTTCGCTTGTCGTCTTTGACCTTTGGAAAATGACTTTTGAGCGCGCTCAGCGTTTGTTGAGAAACATTAACTAGGCCGTCGCTGCTGTGGATGCACTGCCACAGAAAGGCCTGATTGAACCACACCTGCGGGTATCCAAAGTTTTCCGGATACTCATAAGGGTACAGATCATGAATAGTCGAAACCACCGGCATCTTGAACCACTGGCGTACAAAGGGCAGTGGAAAAGACATATGAATAATATCCGGCTGGAGCTGTTGGGCTAGCTTGGGCAAGCCAAATACAAACCATCGATTGCGAGTAAGAGACGTATTTTCGATATCGACAGCGACTATGCGGATCTTAGCAGCTTGCTCAGACGCCTGAGATGCCTGAGACGCCTGAGATGCTTGAGATGCCTGAGACGCCTGCGGATCAAACCAGCGCTCAAAGTATGCCTGCTGCCATTTGCCAATGAGCAGCGTAACTTGGCTAACAGGGTCAGTCTCTGCCAAGCATCGAGCCAAATTGGCCGCGTGCCGACACACGCCTGTGGGTTTGGAGGGTCGATGGAGGACAGGAATGAGTATATGCATCGCTGATCGATTTTTTGGCTGATTTTTTAGCTATAGCTGAGCAGAGGACCTAAGCAGAGGGCTAGGCGGAAGATATGCAGGGTCTATCTCGGTGGAGTCGGCAGCTTGGGTAAGCAGCTTGGATGAGTGGCTTGGATGGGCGATCGCACTAAATCGCCACAGCTCTACGCTGAAGCGCGTCGCGTTCAACTGCGTCTTGATAAACCTGGTCTAACCGTTCGCCGACCACTTTCCAATTGAAGTTTCCATCGACTATCTGGCGACCGGCTTTGCCCATCTGGACGCGCAGCTCAGGGTCTTGGGCCAGCTTTTGCATCGCTGTGGCCATATCGCTAATTGCCTGTGCGGGTTCTTTCGCAGGCGATTTGAACCCGGCTTGGTCACTGACCTGAATAGCCGGACCTCCTAGGTCTAGGCAGACGACAGGTCGACCAGCGGCCATTGCCTCAACACAAACCCACCCGCCCGAATCATGTAGGCTCGGATGCACAAGCACATGGCTCTCACCCAAGTGCTCTAGGGTTTCCTCACGCGTTAGCCGTCCCCAGAACTTCACCTGATGAGACACGTTATGCTCTTTTGCCAGCTGCTTTAAGCCCGCTAGCTCGGGGCCGTCACCCACTAGCCAGTATTCTGCATCAGGCAGGTTGGCCTTGGCGAATGCCTGAATAGCTAGATGAAACCCTTTCCAGTGGAGCAGTCGGCCCATACTAATGAAGCGAACTGGCTGAGAAGAGGGCAGCTCAAACCGGTTGAGCGCGGCGATTTCCTCATCAAGCAGGCCAACTTCAGGAACGATGTCTACCTGCGTCGCCCCCATACGATATAGCCGCTTGGCCGTATCGTCGGTAGTCGCCCGCACAACCGCGCTGTTTTGAATGGTTAATGAGACGAGCGGATCTCTTTGGCCGGTATTGCGGACAATATCGCGCGCCCATTCGTAAAACCGAGCGCGTAAGCTAAAGTCCTTCCAAAATTTGGGTGGGGCTGACTCGCCGCCGCCGACGGCTCCCCAGACAAAAGGAATCGGTAATAGAGCGAGTAGGCTAGGCGCAGAGTATTTGACGAATGTAACGTGGTGGGCCACATCGAAGCCAATCTCTTGGTGCAGATGTTTGGCGATAAAGTAAGCCTGAATTTGCCACAGATAGTAGTGAATCTGCATTGCCCCAGACTGACCGAACCGCATACTGTCCTGCCAAAAAGGCAGGGTAAAGTACACAAAGTGCAAGTTGGGGTTTGGGTTGGCTGCTAGTTCGGCTTCAATGGCGTCTTTGCTTTCATCCGGGCGGGTTAACACCCAGACCTCATGTCGCTTTGCCACTTCGCAGGCAACATTCCACCCGACGCCACGCTCGGAACCCCGACCGGGCTCACAAGAATAGGCAGATATCAGTACTTTCATCTTTTGTGGCATCTTTTGTAAAGGCTCTAGTAAGAGAGCTGTAGTGAAGGCCCTAGTAAAAGAGCTGTAGTGACGTTAAGGCGTGTTGACAGGAATACGATTCAGGCTCTCGGATAGTCTGACGGCACGAGGAGCGGGCTGTCTCGCTTCGCCTTTCTTTTCCTTTATGCGCTCAATGACTTCTAGAAAAGCGTCCACTTCGCAGTAGAGATCTTGCTCTTTGAAGACGGCTTTAGAGCGATCGCTATATCGCTGACGAGTCTCAGCGTCCGTCATTTCTAACATCGCCTTCGCAAGATCCTCTGGGTGACCGCAGTGGTATACCAGGCCGTTATCGCGGTGGCGAACGGTGTCGCTATAGCCCCAGTTACCGCAGCGATCGCTCAAAATAGGCGGCGTTCCAGACGTCATTGCTTCTGAGACCACTAGCGGGTGCGGATCGATCCAAGAAGTCACAACAAAGGTATCTAGCGCGGCAAAGTAGAGGGGAATTTTCGCCTGGTTGACAAACCCGTAGTTAATCACCTCGCCGTTCAGCTCAGACAGGCGCTGATTAATCGCATCGTCTAAATCGCCGCCGCCAAAGAGCACACCGCGTACCCGAGAATCTTGCTGATGGGCCTGAACGATCGCATCGATAAATTCAAAAGGATTTTTCCGCTCAATGTACTTGCCCATAAAGCCGTAGAGAACTGTGTTCTCATCCCAGCAGAGTTCCTGGCGGATCTTCTGAACTTCTTCTGGGTGGGCGGCGATGGTTGCTTCAAAGCGATCGCCATCGATTGGATGACAGCCTCGAACAATCTTTTCATCCGCTACGCCGTAGTGTCGCAAATGAATCTCATTGTGATCGCCGCAGGAGAGCCAGTAGTCGGCTATGTTGTTCATCCAGGGATAGAGCACAGACATCACCACCAAGCGAGCTCGACTGTACCGAGCGTCCGACATCATGCTGGCGTCGTTCTGCATGATCATCGGAATCCCGCGCATCTTGCACATGAGCGCTGTTAGCCGATAAGAGTAATTGACGAAGCTCTGCATAAAGATGGCGTCAAAATTCTGCGGGGTCAGATAGCTAGTTAAGCTAGGATTGATAGCAGTCTTGACACGCTGCGTGGGAACTTTGCCCGACAGATCTTTCAAGTATTCATATTCGTAGCCACTCATGAGGTCTACATCCCATGCCTGAGCGCTTTTGCCCAAAAAGGTGTCGCCGCTACCTTGATTCTCGCTAGAAAGATAGAGCACTTTGAGCGAAAGCCCAGGCTGTTCGCTTAGCTTTCGCCAGAGCGGGCCGTGATGCTGCGTTGGGTGAGTAAAGACTACCCCTAGTCGAAAGTCATTATTCATAAGAAGCTACCTTACCAATCCATAGTTTGTTCATATCCCAGCTCTATGAGCGTTTCGCCCGCTACTGCCTTAAAAGCAGCCTTGTGCTCATCTTTAAACAGCGCCTTCCAGCCACCAATACTTCCTTTCCCTCCTTTTCGGAAGGTATGGGACTCTTCCGGATTTAAAGCGTAGGAAGCAAAGCGAGATTTGATCTGCTCAGACGAAAGGCTAATCCCCAAGTATTCCAAAATCTGCTCTACCAGATAGAGCCTTTTCTCTTCAGAGCCCCCGCCTCGTTCACCAACCAAATCTTCAAACTTTACAGCGTAAGCATTAGGATCGCTCACCCATCCCTGCCATCTAGAGAAGTCAGTACCAATATCCGGCTGCGATACATTTGAACCAAAAGGTGTACCTAGCGGCACCCCTTTGATAGAGCTCATTAGCTGCTCGTCGAAGTTGGCTTGTTGAGTATAGGCGTCGTGCAAAAAGATACGTTCTTCCTTTGTAACCCAGCGGGCATGAGAGACCGCGACATCTCTCAAATCGCGATAGATAAACAGCGTTTTGCAGTCAAACTCTTGCAGTACGTTCAAGATTTCATCGCAGTGCATGAGATGGCTTCTGACAATTGAGCCGTCAGGCGCGGAGCCGACCTTCCAGCGAACGTGAGAAGCTGTGTTCATAATTCCGCACAGGGCCTGCACCGAAACGATGTCATCCCAAGGCTGTAGTCCAGGAATGGAATAAAGAATTTGGTAGAGCAGGTGAGTTCCACTCTTGGGGTAAGAGTTGCAAAGTACTAATGACTTAGCAGTGTTGCCCCGCAGCTGGTTTATCAGCTTTTCTCGCCAGTAGGCTGTAGCAAATACAAGATCTCGGCTATGTAATCGGGCCGCGTTTTGAAGTTGGTAGTTCATGCTTTTCTCTTAGATAGCTTGGCAGAAATAACTTGGCAGAACCAAAGCTGGTTTGCGGGTTCGAGGAAGGAATCGTATTAGACAAACGATCACGCGTTGGCCAAGACTTTTTCATAGACTTGGGCCACCTGCTCAGCGGTGTTCTCCCATGTAAACTGCTGAACCCGGTCAAGCCCTGAGCGCGCCAGCTCTTGGCGCTTGCCTGGGTCGGTATAGAGGTTGCGAACGGCTTGAACAATCTCGTCGATGCTTTGTGGATCTACTAGAATCGCAGCATCCCCGGCCACTTCGGGCATGGCGCTGACGTTGGCTGTAATGACGGGTGTACCGCAGGCCATCGCTTCTAAAATAGTCAGACCAAAACCTTCGTACAGGGACGGTGCCATCAGGCAGTTAGCCGCGTTGTATAGCTGAACTAGGGTTTCTTCGTTGGGTTTTCCTAGGTAGGTTATGTATGGGCCTAGTCCGCGAGCCTGAATAAACTGTTTTTGCGCTGTATTGAAGTCTGTCCCGGCTTTCCAAAAGTGGATGGGTATGTCTTGTTCTACCAGCTCTGCTACAGCTTCTAAAATGGTTGAAATATTTTTACGAGAGTTATTCGAGCCAACATTTAGCAAGCAAAAGGTTTCTGCTGAAAGGTTGTAGCGATCGCGCGCCGCCTGAATTTCGTCTGGCGACAGAGCGCGAAAAATATGATTCACGGCGTTAGGAATCGTTGTAATCTTTTGAGGCGCAATGCCTAAATGTTCGACAGTATCTTGTTTTGTATGGGAAGAGACAGCAATGATATGATCGGCTTGACGCATTCCTTCTATTGCCCGTTTCCACAAGGTCATGCTGAGCAGCGGAAAGCTAGCTCGACCTTTAAAGGTTTCTGGTTTGATCAGATTAATCAAGTCGTGGCAGGTGACAACGTTGGCCTGCCTAGACCGATGCAGCCGAGGACTCAGATAGCCGTCGCTGTGGTCGATAATGTGGAAGATATCGGCGTCAAGGTGATTTATGCGCGTAGGGTAGCGCCAGTAGCGTTCATAGTACTTCTGAATTTCCTTTATCTTTATATGGGAAAACAAGCCGTCAGCAGGCTTAGCTTGTGGATAGTAGTCTACAACGGTCCAATCGGGTCTAACACTGCTGAGTCCTCTCATTAGACCTGCGGTATAAACATCCATGCTGACTGAAGCTGTCGGCGTTCTACGCAAGATAGCGACGCGCATAGAGATACGTTCTCCTAACTTTTTCTCGATAGAACATTTGGGTTCTAGACAACTCATTCCAGCGCTGTGCTGGTGGCTACCGGATGATTTTAGGCGGTGCTTCGAGGGTAATCACATAGAGCGATCGCACACAGCCATCACACAAAGCGATCGCACACAGCCATCACATAAAGCAACCACCCACCTACACAAACTTCTGAAAGCGCAACCTGAGCCAGTAATAAACAATCATCAGAGGGATCTTAATTCGCTGCAAAAAGGAGCCTTCCGCTAGGTAAGCTTTTAGTAGTCCTTCGCAGGTAATATCTGCTGTATGAGACTTTGGGTAGCTACTGCTGAGATAAGTACTAAACCCTTTCGAAACAAATTTATCGCTAACTTTCTCAAACTCTGGAAAGTTTTGACGTATCCAGTATCCGGTCACCATGTTCTTTTCAGCTATCTTTCTTCTCAGCTTAGGAAAGCCCAGACTCATCATGTTTGTCCCATGGTGTCTATACACGCCCATTCGCTGCTTAGTGAAGTATCCAGTCGTAAATCCAATCGCCAGCGTATGAATGTACAGATCTGAGATTGCCATACCCGATATTCCTCTCACTTCGGGCAGTGGAAATATCCTTTCTAGTAGGCTTCTAGAGAAGCAAAGATTGGATGTAGACGGCGGAAAGTAGGGGATTTTGCCGGATTTTACACCGTCTCGAAAGTCAATCTCCTGCTCTCTGAACGGATAGCTTTTGCCGCGAATCGTCTCACAGAGTGCAGGAAACGCTGTCGACTCAACTTCTTCTGTCTGTAAAAAGTCTGAATCTGTGAATACCCAACCGAAGCTCGAATCCTTTTGGAAAAACTCAACAATAGTCGCTACTTTCTCGGGTAAGAACAGATCGTCCGCGTCCAAAATACAAATAATATCGCCACTGCTAGCCGCAAATCCCGCGTTCATAGCGGAGGCCTGACCGCCGTTTTCTTTCAGAACGCTGATAATCCGATCACCATAGCCCGCAATAATTTCAGCCGAGTTGTCTGTAGACCCATCATCGACAACAATAACTTCTATATTAGGATATGTCTGGTTTAGCGCGCTGTCGATTGCTTCGGCGACAAAGTGCTCGTAGTTGTAGTTATTAATAGTAATACTGACCAAGGGCAGCCGGTCTGACGCTGAGACGGTTTGAGCGGCCGTCTGCGCTGCTGACTGATGCGCTGTTGACTGAATTGCTGACTGGCTTTGTAAGTCGACATTTTGCAAATCAACGTTTGCGCTTTGAGTTTTCATAGCAATAAATTTAGCTGAAATAAAGCTGGTAAGAGAGAGGTAGCTGCTAGTAGAAATTAGCCTCGGTTGGAGCTACCGCCTAGATAAAGCCGCATCTTTTCTGAGATCACCACATATCGAGCAAAAAACATCACCATTATCAGCGTGAGCTTTCTATCTGTGCCCTGTACGGTTTCGTTTTTCCAAGCGCGATAGAGGCTCCGAAAAGGAGGATTGAAGGTTCTAACCAAATCTAGCGAGATCGCGCTCATAGAGGGCTTCTGCTGCATCATCCGGTCAAACTTACCGCCGGTTAGCCTGGCGATTCGCTTTTGCAAATCGGCAAAGGAGTGTCTTGCCGGATGAAGCACTAGCGCCTGATCGTCGTAGACCTGCTGATATCCAGCGTCGTGCACCTTTTGTCCCCAGTAGCGATCGCCTCCCGATTTGAGCTGCTCATCAAAATAGCCCACGTCGTCGAGAACCCGCTTGAAGGTAAAGACATTCGCCGTCATGCCGTAGCGGTCATCTTTGAGCTTTTGGTCTTGGTTAAAATTGAGCTCAACCGACTCAAATATTTCGACCGGGGTAGGCGCGTCTGGCTTTTGGAAAAACAAATCTATTCTGCCAGCTACCAGACCGCAGTTTGGCACTTTCAATAGACTCGCAACACCCTTTTCTATCCACTGCGGCTGAGGAATGCAGTCGGAGTCAGTAAACGCGATCACCTCTCCTTTTGTTATTTCTAATCCCTTATTGCGAGCAATGTAAGAGCCGGGGCGAGATTCATAGATGAGCTTCACGCGGTCAAATTTGGCAACGACGCTCGCTACGTCCTCTGTTGAGCCATTGTCAATGACAACAATCTCATAGGCATCTTTGGGATACGTTTGTTTCTCTAGAGCTTCTAGACATAGCTCGAGCCGTCGGTTGTCGTTGTAGACCGGAATAATAACTGAGACGAAAGGACTACGAACCTTCTCCATAACATAAGTTCCCCGTTGTACAGACCTTTGAGATAAAGGCCCTCTGCTAGGCGCTCTGATATGCTTTCTAGCGATTTTTCCGATCTTCCGGAAAGTCCATGTAATTCCGCTTTCAGAAAAGTCAGCAGATCTCAGGCAATCGTACATTTCAGATAACGGATTAGGCGATCGCACCGCATTCACTTCTTCAACTTTTCATGAAGCCAGCGCGCGATCTAGATCAAATATCCTGATACAGCCGCCGTACCAAGTATCCACACATATATAGCTATAAGTACTTGAGCACTTGAGTACTTGAGCACAGATGTCAGCCTGCATTACCCGCCTGGAGGCAAAGGTCTTTTTTATGCGCCGTACTTCTCTATTTTCTTTGACCCTTGTCCCCATCGGGCTCTTGTCGTGGCACGGTGTTAATCGCCTCAATCTGCCCGCATCTGAGGCGGCCACGATAGGAACGGAAGCAGGAACGGAAACGACCGATTTAGAGTCACTGCGTCAAAGCGAGTCTGAAGGTTCGGCGTATAGTCCTGTTTTGCTACCAGCAGCAGGACAGTCTGAGGTGCTTGCTCAGCCAAGCTTTTCAGCCGGGCGCGCACTAGCCAATCAGCACTTGGCCAATCAGCACTTGGCCAATCAGGGGTCTACCACTCAAGGATCACCCCTACCATTTTCGCCGCTGCCCTCTTCACCGCTACCGTTTGAAGCGATATCCTCGGTGAGTACGCAAACGAGTCAGCCCTTTTCTTTGGGGCTTGATAGAGCTCAGCTAAAGTCGGTAGTTGGCCGTGCTGTTGGCGATCGCTCTCCTGTGCTAGTCGCCGCTGCCGAAACCACCGCCGAAACCGCTGCCGAAACCTTTGATGAGATCCCTGATCTGTCACGCTTTCAGCCGTCTGTTCAGTATGCTTTCTATAATCAACCATCTGAAAGCCAATCTCTAGATAACCCAGCATCCGAAAGCCAGATATCCGAAAGCCAGATATCCGGAAGCCCTGAGTCTGAAGCCCAGATGTTTGAGGGCCAGTCTTTCGAGAGCCCAACTATCTCTGCGACCCTAGCTAGCGTAGACGCTCGGCCCGTTGCCCAGTTTACTCAGGTCCGAACACCCAAAGATACAGCACAAGATACAGCACAAGATACACAGATAAAGGCAGCGACGGCTGGCAGCCAAGCGCTAGCCGCAGCGATCGCACATCGAGCCCTCACGCCAGCCCTCACGTCAGAAGGAACAGCACCCGCAGCAGCGGTAGCACCCGCCTTTACTAGGCCAAATACGGCCCAAACTATCGCCCAGATACCCACACTCAACCCGGCGACACCCAGCAGTCCCCAGACAGCGCCTAGAGCTGAACCACCCGCTGGAAATTCTCCCTCCAATGCGCCTTCAATGAGGACAGAGCCTGCCAATAATACAGGGCAACCCAACGGTAGTTCTGTTAATACGGGTCCGCTGACGCCCGGACTTTTTAATACCGGCATCGTGAGTACCGGGGTTGATGAAAACTATATTTTGGGCCCTGGCGATATTATTGAGGTCATTGTTTTCAACGTACCTGAATACAGCGGTCAGCATCGGATCTCGACTAGCGGCACTATCAACTTGCCTTTGATTGGCAGAACGGCGGTGCGAGGCATGAGCTTGGATCAGGCAGGAGATGCGATCGCTGCTCGCTACGTCTCACAGCTGCAAACGCCTCTTGTTTCTATCAATGTCTTGCAGCAGCGGCCTATGCAGATTGCGATCGCAGGAGAAATTAGCCAGCCAGGACTCTACACACTAGTTGCCGACGGGGCCGCCTACCCTCGCATATTTGAGGCCCTTCAGCAGGCAGGCGGTCTGACCCAAGCCGCCAACCTCAAACAGGTAGAAGTGCGCCGTCAGGGCTCGGATGGTCGTTTGACTACGCTGAGCGTTGACCTGCTGGCGCTCTTGCAAAATGGCGATATCAGCCAAAATATCTTTCTTCAGGACGGAGATGCGATTGTTATTTCCTCGGCCACCGCGATTGATCAAGCCGCGCTAGACAATCTTTCTGCGTCTAACTTACGGCCCAATCGCGATCAGCCGCCTGTCAATGACCACTTTCTGAACAAATCTTGAAGAAATGCAGTTTTCACGTGAGCGTACCCATCAGAAGTCGGTTAGTGCTTTGCTTACAGCGTAGCTTAGAGGGTGCTGAAAAGAGGGTGCTGAAAAGAGAGTGCTGAAAGCCAGTTAAGCGCTAGAAAACAGTCTTGACAACTCGGCGTTACAATTGATTGCGTTGATATGTTCGACTATGCAGACGCTATCATCTTGAACAATAGGTTGAACATACTTTCATACTCGTTCACCATCTATTATGGGGCACACAGATATGGGGCACACAGATATGGGGCACACAGAGGACTTTAATAGATACTTATAGAGACGACCTGACGAGGGTACTTTAGCTTGCTCAGGCATCTAGTTAGGAGCTTGCGAAACAAGAATCTGTACCCGTAGGACTAGGGAAAGAGTGTCAAGTATCTGCACTCTGCATGATCCTGGTGTAATTTTCGGGCAAACGAAAGCTCCGAGGCAAGACGTGTCCCGGAGCTCTCATTTCGGATTATTTCCTGAAATTCTAGCCTTTTACTACCTACTTCAATGCGAAAATTGATCGAAACAAGCGTACTAACTGCAATTGGTCAACCAAAATAGTTTGCAGACATGCTATCAATATCCAGACAAAAGCTGCATAAGCTCAACGTATAGCAAGCGATTTATGTACAATAAAGCCGAAGGCTGATTGTCGCTTTTCTTACCCGTAGATACATGTAAATGTAGACAATCAGAAGTCGCTTCCTCATACTCTTGATATCCTCATTCCCAAGGATTTCTAGTAGGTATCTAGCCGGCGGTTTCAGATCGAGTAAGGTCTTCCGCGCAAACTCCGAGACCGGCATGTCTCCCCAATGGTTAGTTGTAAACTTGCCTCGATGAACGCGGCACTGCTTCTGGATTAGTGTCTTCAAATCCGACCTAGCAGGATGGGTAATAATCACGTTCTCAGCGTAAAACTGTGAATAGCCAGCCGCATGCACGCGCTTGCCCCATTCGCTATCGCCCCCTGACTTCAGCGTTGCGTCAAACATACCCACTGCCTCAAACACCCGCGGCGTAGTGAATAAATTCGCCGTAACCCCAAAGTTCGACTCCCGAACGTACTTTTCTTGCCGAAGAAAGTGCATACTATCGTATAGCTCTGCTGCTGTCGGATTGTTAGGATCTTTAAAAGAAAAGTCAATCCGGCCTGCGACAAATCCGCAGCCAGGATGGGCCATTATCAGAGTAACCCCTTGCTCAATCCAGTCTAAAGCCGGTGCGCAGTCGGAATCAGTAAATCCCAAAATCTCGCCTTTTGCAATAGTTAAGGCCTTATTCCGGGCGATATAAGAACCAGGCGTTGGCTCAAACGCATAGTTCGCCTGCTCAAACCCGGCCACAACCTGCGCAATGTCATCGCTAGAGTTGTTGTCAACGACAATCACCTCATAGAGATGCTTTGGATAGGTTTGATTTTCTAGCAGACTCAGGCAGTGTTGCAAACGCTCAGAATCGTTAAACGTTGGAATGATAATTGAAACGAAGGGCGTAGACATAAGCACAAACCGTTCTGTAAATAATCGCCGTTACGCACTTTTTGAGCTGTCAACCATCAGCTTTTGACAGTCAGTTTTTGACCGCTTGCTTTTGACCGCTGGTTTCTCGGCTGCCAACTTTTTGAGCGCTAGTTTTCCTAAACAGCTCAGAAAGCTGATAGTTCAGCTTATGCACGTCGAAGTTCTCCTCCACATACTTACGGCCTGCTAGCCCCATTTCCGTGCGAAGTGTTGATGAGTTTGCTAGTAAGGCGAGCTTTTCAGCCATGATCTTTACGTCTCTCTCAGGCACCAAGAAGCCAGAGCTACCGTCTTTCACCAGCTCAGGGATACCGCTATGTAGCGTACTCACCACCGGAATTCCCATTGCCATTGCTTCCATTAATACCACCGGGATACCTTCTTGGTCTCCATCGGCAGCCGTTATGCTAGGCGCGAGCAAAATTTGGCTCTGCCCCAGCAACTCAACTATCTCCTGCTGCTGTCGCCAGCCAAGCAGTTTCACAGTTTGCGTCAGGTCTAATTCTTCGATCAGCACCTGTAGATTGGGTCTCAACGGACCTTCCCCCACAATCGAATACTCAATGTCGTCAGCATCAAGATGACTTTTTTTCAGCTGATGAACTGCTCGAATTCCGTACTCAATTCCCTTTTTCTCAGACAAGCGGGCGATTGTAATTAGCTTTAGTCTCTTTTTATTGTCAACAGGTGTACTGACTGCAAATCGTTCAACATTAACTCCCATATGATGAGTCTGTATCTTTTCAGGACTACAGCCTAACTCAATCAGATGCTGCTTCCAGTGCTCACTAATAGGTAAAAAGAGATCGCCGCTCTCAAAGAGTTGACGGTATGGGTTCTTTCCGGAGGACAGATATTTTGTCAGGTCATAACCGTGGAACGTTGTTGCCAACAGGCTATCTGGATAAAACATTTTTTTGACAACCGTTCCTTTGCTGCCGTTGGGCCCAAAATGACAATGAATCACGTCGTACTCGGGTTTATTCATAAACTCTTTGGCAAGGTAGATGAATTTCAGCCGAGAGAAGAGAGCGTCTTCCTTGTCCCAGCGCGTATACTCTAAAACCCGTTGTAAAAACCTGAAGCTTTTGATAGTTTCCAAAAAGACTATGCAGCCGCCCTTCGTCACTTCGGCGATTCGCTGCTTTGGCCGATTGAAGTAGTAAGTGTTGTCAAGTAGCTTGTACTTGACAACATCGTGGTGCAGTTTGGTATCAGTTTCAGATGCAGTCTCTGCGTAGATATCTACAGAGTGGCCCTGTTCGATTAACCCGACCACCTGGTTGAGCACGAATGTCTGCGACAAGCTCGGAAAGTGACTGACAATAAAAGCGATTCTCATAAGTTCTTATCCATAGCTCTCTACCTATAGCTCTCTGTTTATAGCTCTCGCCAATGCGATCGCTATAGGTGATATCAAAGTATTGATTTTGTTTGGGTGGTACCTTGAGAAGAATTTGTGTCTAGGCAGACCGTAGAATATCCTAGTTCTCTCATTTTTATGGCACATATCCGCTCAATTTTTTCTAGATTTAGGCCAAAGAAATCATGCCATGATATATCGTGGGCCCCCCTGGGCTGAAACTGGTAGTCTAGCCACTGAGTGATGTCACTGTCTGCTGTCAGGTCAAGTTCTAGGGCCAGCTCTTTCAGGGCTTCAAGCTTGTTATTCCTAAAGTCTTCGTATCTGATCAAAGCAATATTATTTTGGTTGTGTAGGTAGATTTCATTCAAGTAGTTCCATCTATTTGCTAAGAAATCTATATAGTTGTTTCCTTCTAATCCTAACCACTCACCTTTTAATATCAGGCTCCATGCATGTGAGATTTCGGGGAAGTCTTCTTCATTCAAAGTCTCAAGGTTACCTGGTACTTTCAACCTATTGAGAATGCTTCTAATGTTATCTCTAGGATCTCGCACAACGAAGACAAACTTAGCATCGGGGAACCGGAGAAGTAGCTCGTCGTAGAAGATGCTCAAATTGGGCTCTTTTACGATTTTCTTAGTGAAATCAAGCTTATTTATCCAGATAAATTTATCAAAAGATAAATCCCCTTTCCTCACTAGCTGAAAGGTTGGGGTTTTAATTTCTTCCCTTAGATCAATTGTGACAGAGCAGTCAGCTACCTTTGCTAATAAGGAAGCAATAGCAGATGTTCCAGACTTTTGGTTTCCAAGAACGAAGATGGGATCTTTATGTGGATGAGAAATAATCTTTCTAACCCATGTGCTAGCGCCTTTGTTCAAGGACTTTAAATCCCTTTTTGCTTCGGTAAAAAAACCATCTGATTTTGAAGTCATAATCAAATTGATAATAGAAAGTGATGCTGATTCAGCTTGAGCACGCGTTCGACGATCTCGACTCGAGTATCTAGGTCAGTTCTTCTAGAGGAAGGTCCTATCTATTCCATAACCTTCTTCCTATAAGCTCAAATAGCCTATTGTTAGGTTCTTTATACAGTACTTCTAGATATTGCCGATCGCGTGGAGAAATAGCGTCATCGTATCCACCAACGTTGTAGCTATCTTTGCAGTTGAATTCGTAAGAAGGAAGATTTAGAAATGCTACTACCTTACGTAAGAATTCCTGCGGATTTGAATAGAAATATTCGCTCTCTTCTATCAGCATTTGCTCTTTTGGAAAGAACTCATACCATTTTTCTATCTGATCGGCATAAAGTCCCCTGCTTATATAAGAATGTCTTCTATAAGCAGCATCGTCATACCATATATTATCTTTAGACTTTTTAATATCTTGTTCTATTCGACTATTTTCACACCTAATGGCTTCGCCGAACGTCAAGTTTTCTCTACCAGGTCTTCTGGTGTTATGTTTGTAATGGGAAAAAGCCCGCTTGACAGGGTCTCTCAATAAAAATACGAGCTTTACATCTGGGATAACCTCTCTCATTAGACTGGGCGAATGCATGTCATACATGAGTGGAGTGGCTTCCCCTGTTATGGCATTCCTCTTCTCTTTTTCCCGAACAGTTGGAAAGTGACTTCTATACCACCGAATTCCCTTTTTACGGACAACAGGCGATGGGAAAAAGCGGACCTCTTTTCTTAGTGAGCCTATAATGTTTGGATGCTGAGCCAAGTAAGCATACAAAGAAGTCGTACCGCCCTTTTGCGTACCCGCCACAAAGAAATCTGGGAGACTTCGCTGTTCCCAACTAGCGTAACGACCAAGTAGCTTAAGCTTCTTTTCTGCGCCTTTCATCTTTTTGAAATCTTGATATCTTGTTACGTTCACTACTTTCATAATCATTCACGCCTAGCAGTGCCTTTTCAGAGCGGTTCGCTAAAATCGTCGACTCAGTTTCGTGTAAAGATTTTGACCAAAATATGAAAAAAAGAATATTACTGGTAAACCAATGAGCAAAATATACATAGACTGAACTACTGTTTCTTCTACCCATAAGTTCTGCATTACAGACCAGATTGGGCGGTGAAATAAAAACACGAAGAATGAAGCAGAGGAGGCTATATTCAGGCAACTGCGTATGATAGACCCTTTATCTATCTTTAGCGGATAGGTGAGCACGATTGCATATATAGGAACAGTCGTTGCTAGCAAAGATGCAAAGTTGAAAATTCGAACGTGGTTACTTTCGCTGCTAAGAGAATCAGCAGCTAGACCTACCATAAAACAGAGCCAAATAGCAGCGACAATAGATATGAGAGAAAATAGTATTTTTGGGCTGCGGAGCAGTCCTCGCGCTCTATTTTGATAAGCCGCATAGAGCATACCGCTAGCAAACAGAGATAGATAGATCTCAAATCCGTTTGAAAAAGCGTCGATCTCAAACTGAGATAGTATGTTTCTTACCAAATTGATAACTGCAGCCAAGCTCAAAACCGATAGTAGGTATATTCTAGGTTTGTTCAGCAGTCCGCGTGTTCCTATGAAAAGAAAGTAGCAACATAAGAGAATACTCACGAACCAAATAGTCTGGTAGTAACCTCCTACCAGACTAGGGGATAAAGACTGAAGGAGAGTGGCGTGATAAAGAAAATTTTTAAAGCTAGGAAGCTCTCCATACTTTTGCGGGTAGACAGTAAAGCTATGAGCGATTAGGGCAATGAAGTATGGGGGGTAAATTCGAATAAAGCGACTCACCAGAAATGGTATAGGCGGCGTTGCCCTCTTCGACACCGCGAGCTTATACCCAGAGAGAAAAAGGAATCCGCCTACTGCCAGCTTCTGAAAATACTTGTTCATACTAAGATCTCTCAACGGTCCTATGTAGTCATAGGTATACGTGCCGTGATGCAAAGCTAGAACAATTAGGACGAAAGCAACGTTCAGTAGTATGACTGGATCGAGTTCATCTTTACGATCTCCTGCTACCTCTTTAATCTTTTGGGAAGTCCTCGAAAACATAATGGCGACCTGTTTCCCTTTTGTATTATATACACCTGGCGATATCTCTTTAATTGACGACCGATAATTTACCTGTATGGCAAAGCTCCCTTCTTTAAAACACTGTTTTGTCTGTGTTAGGCATTGTCAAAAGGCATTGTCAAAAGGCATTGTGCGATCACAATCGCTAGTCGTTTTTTTGAAAATTGTCCTTCGAAAAATCTTACGTGGAATTTTCTGCGGTCAAAGTCTAATGCCGTCACGGGAATGATCTCAACGTACGTCTTCATTTCTATTTGAAGCAAGCAAGAAACTCAAACGTTATATTCCATCTGGATATATCAAAGCCATACTCTAATTTCAGCTTTAGCAGATCACTTCTCAACTCTCTCGAGACAAATTCTCGCTGTGACTCAGAAAGTTTTACTTTCTGAGTCACCTTTTTCCCTAACATTCCACGAACAACATTGCGAGTTCCCCTTGGAGTTAGCTGAGAGGGTACTATCTCAGCCATTGCCTCCAACACAGGCCAGAGCGCTCCGTCGATTATCTTTCCTTTCGAACGGTTTTTTGACTCTTTCTCTGAAAAGTGAGGTATCCTATCAATTCCTAGGAAGTTGCATACCTTGTCCAAAAGTTGACTTGGGTTTTCCTTAAGCTCAGAAAAGTCAAGCAGGAGAATAGACTCACGAGGAAATTGCTTATAGTATCTCTCGATCTGCATGGCATACTTAGAGGTACCCAACACACCAGGATGAATCTCATCAGGTTCAATACGACCTCTAAGTTTTCGCTTCCTAAACATCGTGTGAGTGTAGTGAGATTCTATTCGCTTAATCGGATCTCTAAGAATATACAAAAATCTGAAGTTTGCTTCTACTGATGCAATTCTGTTGACCGTCTCCGGGAATATATGAACTTTTGCATAGTTGGTAGAAGCTTCCATCGCGAACTGATGAACGCTATTGTCGAAGTTCCACAAGTTTCTGTACCGATCTAGCCCTTCTTTGAAGAGAGTATCATCAGAGAAAAAGTTAGGCTCTTTCTGAGAACAAAGAGAGATCTGTGGATGCTCTCCTAAGTAATGATATAGGCTAGATGTTCCGCTTTTCATCGCGCCAACGATTAGCAGAAAATTTTTGATATGTGCTGGCAACATAAGTCGTAGTAACCGGGTAATCCCGCGATTGGATTTATGGATGAACTGTAAAAAAAGATGCCTTCTACATCCTCTAGGCTTCTTACTTATCACGCGTGCTGCATCTGGTGGTATTTCCAGAGGCTTCCGCGTTTTTCAATTAGCGTTTGATAGGGACCCTGTTCAACAATGCGCCCTTTCTCTAAAACCACTACTTTATCGGCATTAGCAATTGTCGAGAGGCGATGCGCGATCGCAATCACTGTCCGTCCCTTTGACAGCTTCTCTAGCGACTCTTGAATCAAACTTTCTGTGACTGAATCTAGCGCGCTAGTCGCTTCATCTAGAATCAAAATCTCTGGATTTCGCAGCAGGGCACGCGCGATCGCAATTCGCTGTCGTTGCCCGCCAGATAGCCGGACGCCGCGATCGCCCAATACCGTCTCAAACCCTAGCGGCAGATCGACAATAAAGTCCAAGGCATTCGCCGCTCGCGTAGCCTCGTATATTTCCTCGTCGCTCGCGCCTTCAACACCATAGATGATATTGTCTCTAACTGTCGTGTTGAAGATAAACGTATCTTGACTTACAATCGCCATCCTGTGACGCAGCGAATTAATCTTCAAGTCACGCAGATCTGCGCCATCAATCAAAATTCGACCCTGGGTTGGATCATAAAATCTAGGTAGCAAATCCGCTAGGGTTGTTTTCCCTGCTCCCGAAGAACCCACTAGCGCAGTCGTCTCGCCTCGCCTAATCGATAGCGTAATATCATGTAGGATAGGCTCGCCAGGATTGTACGAGAAATCAACCGCCTCAAAATCGATTGAACGCTGCAAGCCCCCAAACGACTTGTGACCATCTTCGAAGTAACGCTTGTCGTCACGCTGCAGCAAATCGGTAACCGCTGCCAAAGAACCCTGCGACGAAATAAAGCCGACTCTAATACCGTTAAGTGACGATACTAGCGGCGTCGTCCGAATCAACACAAACAAAAACGTTAGCAGCTCAGCCGCTTTCAGCTTTCCGGTAGAAATCAGCAGGCTATAAGATACGACAACCATACCTACCAACAGCGTAGCGCCTAGGCCCTCAACTATCGGCTGCACCATTGATGAAAGCTTAATTAGCCCGAACTGAGACCGATAAACCTGACGCGTAGCCGCATAGTAACGCTGGCGTTCAAACTCCTGCGTCCCTGACGCGTGTACCGTACGAATTCCGTTGATAAACGAAAGCGCGCTAGAAGTAAACGCTTTGTTCGCCTTTGGTACCTCGAAGCTAGCCTCTCTAACCCTCGCGGTCAGCGAAGTCAGACCCACAGACATTAGTCCAAACACCAAGATCGAAGTCAAAAAGAGCTGCCAGGACAGCAGCAGCATAGATATTAGATAGGCCAACAGCTTGGAGCCATGAACCATAAAAGTAGAAAGAAGGTTAAAGGCCTGTTGGACCTGATTGACCTCCCCTCTTACTGTGCTGATCAACGCGCCAGGATTAGCCGTCGAATAAAAGCTCAGACTTAGGCTCTCTAGCTGATCAAAAATTCTCTGGCGCAGGCGATCTACTAAGCTCAAAGAGGCTCGTTTAGAGTACACGTTACCCAAATAATCAAAGACGGCCTTTAGCCAGACCCCTATTAGCAACAGCCCAGAAAGTCGATAGATTCTTTCAGCAGCAGAGGAGTTTGTTGCCAAAACTACGGTGTCCAACCAAGCAAAGCCCGTTTGAATAGGGGGCTCTTCAGGATTGGTGAGGCCCTGCAAAAACGCTGCAATAAAGCCAACTGTAATTCCCTCAAAGAAAGCCGCGATCAGAGCGAATATAACCGCCAAAATTGCGATCCGACGAAAGTGTCTAAACTCCCGCAGAATCAGATGATTCTCTCGCCAAAAGCTAGTTGCCTTAATCAGAACACGAACGGCGTTGGGCAATTTCAATTTCATACTAGCTCGGCATCTTGCGATAAATACTCTCTAAACCTACCGTCCTTATCTAAGCAATCCGCTCAATAAGTTTTGGGATAGCTTTTGGCTTGAGCTATTTCTACTGAGAAGATAGCTCGCGAATAATTTTTCTAGAGCTAGCGTGCGGATGCATCCACAAACTGGCGTACCCACTTCGCTCTCAGCGCATAACAGTCCTAGGCAATGCGTCCTAGCTAACGTGAATGTATTTAGCTGAGTGGCCAAGACTACAGCAACCATTAAAGGTTGTCTAACTCGGATTTTTGTCTATTCCTGTCACATCTAACGCCCGCGATGGGTATTCGTCCGGAAGCTTTACTGAATTTTCATGGGCAGCATGAACCGTGCGATCGCCCTATCGAAGCAGCAAAAAGCACTAGCAGAAACCGTTTCGCTAGCCGACTGCCGGACAGTTCTCGAGAGCAAACACCGGAAAGATTCAAGTTTAGATAAACCCACCAAAGAGCAGGCGGATCTCCAAACCAGGATGACGGGAAAAATAGCAGTCACTTATCACACAAAACGCTCCGGAGCAACCTCTAATTGCCAGAAAAGATCATCAAAGGAGTGTCTAAGAAGTAATTCTGCAAAGCCTAGTCCGAAGTCCAATCTCCGTTTAGCACCCACCACAAGTGCTTTTTCCTATCTACCCAATCCTTATCCTGCTCCATAGTTATGCCTTCTAATCCTATACATCAGATAACAGCAGCAACTATCAGCGGCTGCATTGCCATCGTCGGCATAACTGCACCTCAGGTAAAAGCTCAGGTTCCTACCCTACAGCCGCGTAGTGCCGATAGCTCTCTACCTACACTTTTTCCACCGCCTGTAACCCCGTCGGTGCCACCATCCGCCCCGATACCCACCTCAGTGTCAGCGCCGGTGGCGCTTCCTCCCGAATCTACCTACACATTAGGCGCCGGCGACGTCATCAACGTCGATATCTTCAGGGTCCCTCAATACAGCGGCGAAAGCCAGGTGCTTATTGACGGCGCTCTTAATCTTCCGCTAGTTGGCAAAGTCAACGTCAACGGCCTGAGTCTAGAAGCCGCCTCCGACGCCATCTCTGCGCGCTACGCTCAGTTCCTTCGCCGCCCAATCATCACCCTTAGCCTGCTAAACCGCCGCCCCCTTCAGGTCGGAATTGCCGGCGAAGTCGGTCGCCCAGGCTCATACACCGTAGAACAAACTAACACCCAATCTGCTCGCCTTAGTCAGCTAATCGAAACCGCAGGTGGTATCACTCAGTCCGCCGATCTCTACCAAGTGCAAGTCCGACGGCCTCAGCCAAACGGTACTGACCAAGTTGTCACAGTCAATCTTTGGGACCTGCTTGAAAATGGAAACTTGAGTCAAGATGTCACCCTCAGAGACGGCGACGCCATCTTTATTCCTACCGCATTAGCCCCTTCGACAAACGCGTCTCTCCTCGCTGACGCCAGCTTCGCTACCGACGCTAACCAAGCTATCAACATCGCTATTATTGGGGAAGTGTACCGTCCCGGCCCCTACACACTACAAGGTGGCATCGCTCGTACGGGTGATGCAGGCACCCCTGGCGCTGCTAGCTCTTCAAACACACCGACTACTGTCACTAGGGCCATCCAGGTGGCAGGCGGCATCAAGCCCCTTGCCGATATCAGAAAGGTTCAGGTTGTTCGACCCACTAGAGCAGGCGTTCCTCAGGTTTTTGAAGTTGACCTTTGGCAGCTTCTAAAGGCAGGTGACTTACAGCAAGACGCCATCCTTCAAGAAGGTGATACCGTTTTTATTCCGGTTGCTACTGCCCTTACCCCCGAAGAGATTAGTGAGTCAGCCTCAGCTAGTTTCTCACCCGACTCTATCCGCGTCAACGTTGTCGGTGAGGTAGAAGGTGCGGGCGTTGTCGAACTGCCTCCTAATACGCCTCTAAGCCAAGCAATTCTCGCGGCTGGTGGCTTCAACAACAGGGCCCGTCGCGGCACCGCCGAACTTGTACGGCTTAACGAAGATGGCACTGTCAACCGCACCGCCATCCCTGTAGATTTTGCCGAGGGTATTAGTGAAGAGAACAACCCACTGCTAAGAAATAACGACGTTGTCATTGTCAATCGCAACGGGCTAGCTAGCGTCTCAGACGCTATAGGAACTGTTGTCAATCCACTCGGTGGTCTGTTCTCTATATTCCGATTCTTCAACATCTTCGACTAAAACCTAACCAAGCCACCAACCCTAAACTGATAACTACGGTTATCCACTTTCTGATATCTCCATCCTACCTTCGAGCGTGATATGAAACCTGAAACAACTCTGCCTCTATTGTCATCACCGCTTGACGCTGCTATCTCACTCGAAGACGCAGAAGGTGGACTCAATGTAGGTCAACTGCTAAGCACTTTACAGCGAAAATGGCTGCTGATTACTGGCATCACGCTGCTCACAACTGCGGCTGCGGCTGCCAAAGTGCTCACAGATACACCAACTTACAGCGGCACCTTAGAAATCTTAGTGCAGCCTATCACCGCCGAGACCGAAGTTATCTCTACGGTTCCCGAAACGCTGACTGGTCAGCAACCCTCGGCACAAAAAGCTGCTGTCGATCAAGATTTAGTGAGAATTCTTAGCAGTCCTAGCGTTCTTCAGCCAGTCGTTGAAGATGTTAAATCCCGCTATCCTCAATTTTGCAGCCCATCGGCTGAGGCAGTCAACCCAGCCGATGTCACTGATGAAATGTGCTACAACAGCATCCGCCTCGGTCTAGAGCTCGAAGCGCTTTCAAAAGGATCAGATATCCTTCAGATCACCTTCAACAACCCTGACCCCCAAAAAGTCCAGACCGTTCTTGAGTCGGTTGCAGAGTCCTACTTGCAATACAGTCTCTCATCTCGACAAGTGGACATTAGCCGAGGCATCGACTTTGTCAATCAAAAACTGCCCGACTTGCAAAAAAAAGTCAACAATCTCCAGAGCCGACTTCAGGACTTGCGGCTAGACAACGATCTCATCGATCCAGACTCCCGCGGTAGCCAGCTCTCTAGCCAAATGAGCGCTTTTACTCAGGAACAGCTTGAAATCGAAGTCGAACTCAAGCAAAATCGCGATGTTTACGAAAATTTGCGCCAGCAGCTACAGCAGCCCCAGGAAACAAACGCATCTTCTGCACTGGCTGACAATCCTCGCTATCAAACGCTCTTAAATTCTCTACTAGAGATAGACGCTCAGATAGCTGAGGCCTCAACCCTTTACCTAGACGCTAGTCCAGACTTGCAGGTACTCAAAGAGCAGCGTCAGAACTTACTCAACTTACTGGCTGACCAAGGACGACAGTCCGAACAAGAGATCGTCAGTAAAATTCGTGAACTTGAGGCCCGTGACCAGGCGATTGGGCAGACTATCGCAGGACTAAATGCTAACGTCGATGACCTCTCCGGCATTTCACGAGACTATACAGATATTCAAAGAGAACTCCAGGTCGCTACTGAAAACCTAACTCAGTTCCTCTCGAAAAAAGAGGCTTTAGAGATTGACGCCGCACAGCGTGAGATTCCGTGGGAAATTGTCACCCCTCCCACAAGCCCGCAGCCCGCGCCAGACAGTCTTCCGCAAAACCTACTTTTGGGTGGGCTACTTGGCCTACTGCTCGGCATAGGTGCTGCTCTCCTGCTGGACCAGTCTGCAGGTGTTATCTATAACGACGAGGAGATTCGTCGCGCTACCCGTCTACCTGTGCTGGGCAGAATTCCGAACCAGACGCTTCCTGAAATAGTATCTGAAAGAAAAGACGTTGCAGAATCTGTTCAATATGCGGACGCAGCGGCTCCTTCTGAACGCAATGGCTTTAGCCGCAGCAAAGTACTTACTGCTCAAAAGGCATCCGATAAGGTTTACGCAGGCGATCCTTTCTCAGAATCTTTTCGCTCTTTGTATACCAATATCCGCTTGTTAAACACACACAAGCCTGTTCGTTCTGTTGCTGTTAGCTCCGTTATGCCTGGCGAGGGCAAATCTACAGTTGCTATTCACTTAGCAGAAACTATTGCTGCTATGGGACAGCGAGTACTATTAGTTGACGCTGACTTACGCAATCCCCACATTCATACCTATCTAGAACTATCGAACGAAAAAGGTTTAACCAACCTATTCTCCGGCGAATCTAACCCTGCTGTTATTCAAAAGTTTGCGCCAAATTCTAGTCTGTATATCATTGCGTCCGGCTCAGCTTCCTTCGAACCTACCCGTCTATTTTCTTCGAGAAGCATGCGACAGTTCGTTGAACGGATTGAGTCTAAATTTGACTTTGTTATTTACGACACGCCGCCCTTGCTTGGGCAGTCTGATGCCTATCTTGTTGCCGACAACACAGATGGCCTGCTGCTAGTGACTAAACCGGGTCAGCTCAAACAGTCTCTGCTTGATCGAGCTATGGAACAGCTACGTATGGCGAACATCAATGTTTTGGGGCTAGTGAATAGAGAGAACTAGAAAGCTATTCCTTTTGGTCAGGACCGTCTTGTTCATTAGGTCTATCGCCAAAGGAGCTCTTCTAGAATTAACTGTCTGACGTACAGATCGAAGTAGGAGACTGACTACAGTCGCAACCTAGATTGATAGTAGCGGCTGATAGTTGAGTCTAGGAGAGCTCTTGTGTACGGTGGACAAAGCGATGCAAATGCCGCTGTGAGGGTAAGAGTACCTTAGGATCGAGGATTAAATAGTTGATTCAATTTGAGGAGGGTTAGCCAGGGCGGTGTAATTCCATTTTGGCAAAACGTCATCAAACACAATGCGAATGCTGGCTTTGAGTTCATCAGTCGCTTTCTTCCCGGTTTCATAGACTCGGTCAAGGACGGTTGTAAAAACGCTCAATCCGGTTGCCGTTGTCGCCGTAGCCATCAAGTCTTTGACGGTCTCAACCGTATCGAAAATCACCCCCTGCGTCGCTCGCGTCAGATGTGGAAACAATCGATGTTCATAAGCCTGCGGCACGCTTCGCGAACGGATTGTACTTAGAGGTGTAGGGCGGATAGTGAGCGACCCGAATGTCTAATCCCAGCTCAATCGCCAAGTCCTGTAGCGCTGCTTTGAACAGATAAGAGCGCGAACTATTGCTACCCCCACCATCACAGGTCAACAGCAATGAGGTGGCCGTTGGGTACTGCTGCCGCCCGTACGTTTGCCACCAGTAGCGCAGGGAATCAATCGCAAACTCATGCGTGTCACGAGAGGTGCCAATCTGAACATAGCCAACGTTCTCGGTGAGGTCATACAGTCCGTGCGGAACCGCTTTGCCCGTTGATAGAGAAGGCCAATCATGGTCGTAGACTTCTATGGGCGCTTGTGTGTAGGCGTGTCCGGCTCGATACAGTGGCCCGATTAGCTCCTTTTTTTGGTATCCATGCTGATCACAGGCTCACCTGCCGATTGGTAGCTATCGACCAGTTTGTGTATTTTCTCAAACTGTTGATTGCGGTTAGGGTTGCTACCGGTTGACTTACGCTTGAGCGCCTGACGCCGTCGGAACTGATGATTATCGAGGAGTTGGTCCACCACCGTCACGCTGATGCTGATTGCTTCTTCGTCTGCTAATCGGTCGGCTATTTGCTGACGGGTCAAGTGCGTCCATTTAATCGACTCATCCATCGGTGAACCTGCCGTATGACGCTCAACGACTCGCAAAAAGGCCGCATCGAGTCCTGCAATCGTGTCAAAAGCACTTTTACGACCGCCGCCAGGTGAGCGCTGTCGCGCTTCTCTCATTGCCTCAGGATCCGATAACTCGGCGATTCCCAACCGAATACTCCCACGCACACAGCCCAGGACTCGATGGATATAGCTGATGCCCCCATAACCTATTTTGACCGCTTCGATTGCGGCATAGCGGCGACGGTCTTTCTCGCTTAACGACTCATAGTAGCGCTGCATCTGCTCTTCTATTGCGCAGGAGTAAGCGCGGACGGTTTTCATCGTTTGAGCCGAAATAACTGGGTTTCCTCATTATCAGACATATTGACTCTTTTGTTTAATCCTCGATCCTTAGGAAGAAAAAGCCGTTTTGAGCCAGCAATTCCAAATTCCAAGATACGGACATTGTGAAACGACACGAGTCATGTCTCGTCCATGAGCCAGTGACGCGTCAAGAAGTATTGCTACGAATGGGTTTGGTTGATTTCGACTGATCTAGCATGAAATCCAGCAAGGCCGTCCAACTCTCAAACCACAAGTAGTTGGTGAGCGCCAGGATATCCTGAAAAAAGCCTTGGCGGGTACCGCGAATCTGTCGAATCTGCTGATAGCGCTCATCAGCTAGATGAAGGACAGTATGAAACAAAAAGGCTAATAGGTTTAGGGTCAACAAAAAGGCAGATAGATGCTGCTTGCCATGCCCAAAGTTATGTTCGAGATGATAGCCCTTGGTTTTCAACACATTGTGATTTTCGTTTTCGGTTTTCCAGCGGCAGCGACCCGCAGCAGCGACTTCAATCACAAGCTGCCCGGTGAGGTGATGGTTGGTCACCCAACTGTTACGGTAGAGGACTTTCCCATCTGAAATGCGCGTTACCGTCAGCTCACACCAGTTTACTGATAGCGCAGGAGCCTCGGCTCGCATCGGCACGTCATTGAGATAACGATACTGCCAAACTTCATCGGTCTTGCCCCGGCGCTGCTGCCGCTGCATCGTCTTTACCTTGCCATGAGACGCCTGAAACGCTATCCAGTCGTAAAGTGCCGGGTGCGATTCGGGTAAACACACAAAGATAAAATTAAAACCCTGGGCTAAGACCGCTTCACACATTGGCTGACGACTAAAAAGGTCGTCTCCGAGCAGCGTCACCGCTTGATTGACAAATATCTTTGCCGCTGACGCTATCCATCGTTTGGCGGCAGCTTGCTCACAGTCCTGCTTCGCATGGCCATCTTGAGGCGTAATCATCTCAGGTGGCAAGGAGATTACCGCCGACTGCGCAGGCGAGACAATCACAGGCAATATCGCTTTGTGAGAGTAGGTGACTTGGCCGCTGCGTGAGGTTCGTTTTGAGCAGCAGGGGCAGCTAATGTTATGGGAGCTGTAGTAGTCAGTGCCATCTAAGGCTACGAGCAGGTTCCCTCCCAGGGTCTCAAACCCTCGCAAGTAGCCTTGCTGATGAAGCACATGATAGATATTGATGAATATTTGAAACAGGCCCTGGGCCGCTATCTGATCGAGAATATTGCGAATCTGCACAACGCTGGGTATTTTCTCCAGCCCAAACAAACTCTGCGCATTATTGCGACCGTTGCGGCTATCGAGGTGGCGCTGATAGTCTAAAAACGAGGCGCTCTGCATGAAAAAACAGCCGAATGCACCTAAAACCGTATCCCGAATGCTGTAGCTACTGGCATTACTCGGTTTGCGCGGGTCGTCTAGCCCGGCTATCGCACCGTTGAGTTCGCATAACAAACTATCGAAACTGATGCTAGCAGTGGCCATTAGCTGAACGGGTGACGGGACTGTTATGGGAAACTCGTTCGTTCACCTTACGCTATCTCAGCAGTCGTTACTGCTTCTTGCTCAACTCGCATGTTCTTAAGTTGGAATTTGGAACTGCTGGTTTTGAGCGATGCTGCTCAAAACGGCCAAGGTACTTTTTAGAATGCATACTCTTTAGCAATAGTCCGGACAGAAAAGGGAGAGAAATAGACAGAAAAGCTATTCAGGACTAGGGTTTTGTTAACACAACAAACCATCTGAATAGCTATGCCGTCTATCATACCTGGCTTACTTCGCAAAGTAAGCCTTTTAGCAAACCCCGTCGCCAGTTCTTAGTGACGCTGTTCACAACCATCTACGTGGTGTGCGGGAAGGTAAACTTCACGAACCTGAGCCGCTATAGCGAGCTATCAGAGCGGACGTATCGACGTCACTTTGATGAGCCTTATGCGTTCATGGGGTTGAACCAGGAGACGATCTCGCTAGTCATCGCACCGACCTGCTTCCAAGTCATCGCAATCGATGCTTCGTTCTTGCCAAAAAGTGGCAAGGCGACCTATGGCGTGGACTACTTCCACAACGGCAAAGCAGGCCGCAGCGAGCGGGGCTTAGAAATCTCGATGATAGCGGTGGTGGATGTGGATAACTCAATCGGTTACACGCTCTCAGTGCAGCAGACGCCTGTGATTGAGAAAGACAGCGAGCGCACTCGGGTCGATGCTTACCTCGACCACCTACGGGCCACAGTAGCGGCCTTGCCTACCGCCGTACGGCACCTAGTCGGCGATGGGTTCTACAGCAAGCGCAAGTGGGTCGATGGGGTAACAGACGTGGGGCTAGAAGTGATTGGCAAGCTGCGTCAGGATGCCAATTTGAAGTACCTCTACGAAGGGCCTCAAAAGCAGAAGGGGGCTCGCCGCAAGTATGACGGCAAGGTGAATCTGTCAGAACGTAGCCGCTGGCGAGCGCATGGCAAAGTAGCCCCTGAGGTGGACACCTACCTCTATAGCGCTATCGTCTGGTCAGTGAGTCTCAAGCGCAAGATTCGGGTGGCGTACCTGATTAACTGCAAGCATCCTGAGCGACCTTGCTTTGCGCTACTCTTTTCAACTGACCTAACACTTGACCCAATCCAACTCTACCGAGCGTACAAGGCCAGGTTCCAAATTGAATTCATTTTTAGGGACGCAAAGCAGTTCACTGGACTCGCCGATTGCCAAGCTAGAGATGAGCAGAAGCTAGACTTTCATTTCAATGCGTCTTTGACAGCGCTCAATCTCGCTAAATATGAGCAGTTTTCGCATCGCGACCCGGAGCAACCCTTCGTTTTTTCTATGGCTTCATACAAACGTCGCAAACTCAATCAGCATCTGCTTGAGCGGTTTATTCACAAATTAGATTTGGACGCAACTTTGATCAAAGCCCACCCCAACTACCAGAGCCTTTGTGACTACGGTAGTCTAGTCTCTTAATTCTGTCCGGAGTATTGTTTAGAAGACAGGCTCATATCTACGAGAACCAGCGTTTGGCTTCTACTGCATATAGCCAAATATAGCTAGCCAAATATAGTCGAAGCCGATAAGCAGACTAATTGTCAGATCTTTGCTACCATTTCCTAGCTACCGACTGACGAACAGACAGATCTGGCTCCAACCCCAGCCGCATTTTTACAATCTGCTTAAAGGCTAGCCATAGGAAAGGGGGAATTGTGAATGCATAGCGCTTCCATAGTCGTTTGGGCTCCTGTATGAGCCGATATAGCCATTCCATTCCATAATTTCTAATCCAGGTAGGTGCCCATCGCTTCGTACCGGCGCATACCGAAAAAGCGCCTCCAACACCAACCATTACCGCTTTGACTTGTCCTCTGTGCTCAGACATCCAACGCTCTTGCTTTGGACACCCTAAAGAGACAAAGACTAGCTTTGCTCCACTCTGATTAATGTCCTTCACAATCTGCTGATCTTCTTCATCACTCAAAGAGCGGAAGGGTGGAGAAATCATTCCAGCAATCTGTAAGTTGGGATAGTCTCTCGATAAATTCTGTCGAATCTGTTCGAGCATCTCAGGAGTCGAGCCCAGAAAAAACAGACTTACGCCTTTTTGCTGCGCCTGCTCGCACAGGGCTGACATAAGTTCCATTCCAGCGACCCTCTCTTGAGGCTGCCCTTTCATTAAGCCCGTCATCCAGGCTAATGGCATGCCATCTGGCGTCAGCAAATCTGCTCTCTTCAGCACGTCAGCAAATTTGCGGTCCCAGTGACCTTCCATGATCATGTGCACGTTAGAAACACAGACTACCTTGCTGCAACCCGCTCTAGCCCAATTTATGATGATCCGTACTTGGCTATCAAAAGGCAAAGATGAAACAGGAAAACCGGTTACGCTCTGTGTCGGTAGAGGGTAAGGGAGCTGTGTCGTTCTCATTGAATTATTTGAAATCATAGATCAAAAGCTCGCAAATTCTTTTAGTTTCTTTCGACTGTCATGGTTTCGCTTGAGATCGCGCCCTAAAGCTAAATATGCTAATCATTTCATATGGCTCAGCTGCATTAATGTTTGAAGGAACAATCTCCATAGCGACAGCCGATCTTTTCAACGTCGCCTTTAACTGTGATTGGCGTAATAGGTGAGCTCATTGCTGACGTGTGGCTTATATCTCACGGCCTGCCTATACCCCACTGCCTATACCCCACTGCCTATGCCCTATAGAAAGGAGCTTTAGCTGTGACTATGGTTTGGGCAAGGAGAGAGAGTCTAAATTAAGTTATGTAGTTGCTAACTCTCTCGCGTCCTGATATTTTTTTAATTAGAGAGAATGTTTTCGAAGTTTTTCTTTCCTCTCTAGGCAATACAATTATGTTGCAATCTTCAACATGCAGTTACTGACATGCTGTGGCAAGAGACACAGTTGAAAGCGCGTCTGAAGATAACAGTGTTGCTATTAGGTGCTGTTTATTTGATGTTGTTTATCGCTTGGCTTTACGAAGCGGAGAGAGCGACGCATCTAGGAAGCTGTCGTAGCAATCTTTAAAGAATAAATGTAAAGAACATAGGGATAAAAAACAGCACGTCAGCTTCGCTGCAAGAGCGGCTAACTATCGTGCGTTTCCCATTAGTTGCGCTTTGTGCGCTATCTCTACTTTTACTTTTTACTCACTAGCAACAAATACGTCTGAAAATAGGGTTGTCAGATACAGATAGATACAGTTGTGATAAACAACATGCGCTACTACAACATGCGCTACTACAACATGCGCTGCTACAACATGCGCTGCTAAAGGAGCACTATCGCGAGCATATACTCCACAGAATAGATAATCTTTTGATGGGTGACCTGATGCGCGGCTGGTGTGTGGTAGGTGCAGAGAAATTGACAGGCGCTACGTTGTAAGCTGATTACGCTCACGGGACGAACAACAGTGGATTATGTTGATTTTTCTCGTCTCTTGAGATTTTGTGAACCACTCACTATAAATAAACGACAGACGACTGGGTAGATAGCAATAATGCGGATATGTCTTTATTCAACCTATGACAGCGCAATCAGTACAATAACCTGATTGAACAAATGCATACTTGAAAACGACTTTTCCTAATAAATACTTATCGCACATATCTACACAATTTGACAAGTGAAACGGTTGCCGTTCACGCTGGTTTATGAAAAGAATATAAAGCTGCCAACTATGCGGTATAGCTAGTTGTTGCTTATCTTGCGATCGCAAACCCCGCATTGCACAACTTATACCGTAATCGCGGACATCACTACGTCTATAAGCTGTCGCTGTTGACGCAATTGTGCGATCGCGCCCTCTACTATCTGGGGTACTCCGCTTAGCAGCAGCAGACGCGACTCCTCTGTGCACAAGATAGATTCAATAGTTAGGCTGTCGGTAGCCTCCACCTGCGCTTCTAGTATCAGCTTCGCGATCGCGATCGCCCTGAGCCGTGGGTCACTGTATGGATAAGCATCTACTCGAAAAATACTCGGCAGGCGTTCGAGCGATCGCTTAAGCAAATCCCGCTTCGCCTGCGTTGCTCGAAAGCTAAATAGCAGTCGGCCATCTTCTACCGTTGTGGTATCAATTCCGCTGCCCAAAAAACCTTCCAAGGAAATACCCCGATTCGAGAAAACCGCCGCCGCTGCTGTCAGCGTCCCAGGGTGATTCAGCGCTCGAATCACAAACATCCATCGATTCTCAGCTATCTGGTTCTCAGCTATCTGGTTCTCAGCTATCTGGTTCTCTACGTGGTCAGCCACTTGCCAAATCCTCCTTTAGTCGCCGCTCTAAGCTATCGGCAATATGCTGTAGCATCTCCGCTTCTTCCGCCCATAGCTGCAGATTTACCACCCGGCTCCAGCCGCTCGGCGTTACCACAATTGGCACTCCCAACGGCGTACGAATATCGTAGAACTCGCCTTCTAGCTTTACCTGCCCAGAAATCACCATCTCTCTCCCTTGCAGCAAGTTTTGCACCAGATCTACCGTTACATTAGCCGTAGCAACAATCGTCTTTGCCCCTGACAGCTGCGTCACAAAAGGTTTGAGCAGCACACGCAAGTCCGGTGCAAGGCTGTCTACATACCGGTAAGCTGCCGGGATATCATCATTTTTCAAGAGTTCAGTAACTGTCTGCTGCTCGCGAGTGACTTCCGCCGGAAATGCTTGAATTGTTCGTTCCCGTTGAATTCGACGCCGAGTGGCCCGCAGCTCGTTTTTAGTCATACCGTGGATGCGCACGCTGCTCCACAAAGGCAGCATTCCAGGGCCGTGCTCGCCCACCACAAATCCCTGTATAAGCTGCCTACGCACGCCCAAATCTGCCGCGATCTCCCGCCGAAACCGCAGCGTATCTGAGTAAGCGCCTACTCCAATCACCCGATGCCGACCCAGGTAGCGGCTAAACACTTCTACGGCTAGCTCAACTGGATTAGTCACAATAATCATGACCTCGTGGCCATAGCCATGTGTGGCTAGTGCCTTGGCATAGGTTTCGAACATTGGCAGATTGACCGCCGCTAGCTCCGATCTAGACGTGACGCTGCCCCCTACCGTCGCACCTGCCGTCATGACAATCACATCAGCGACTATCTCTTCCGGTGAAAGGGCAACATCGAAAATAGGCGCCTTCTCCGCGTAGGCATCGCTTAAGTCGCTGCACAAGCCATACAGCACCTGACTGCTGCGGCCTTCAGCCCTGCCGACAAGCTGTAGCCGTTCTGTCGGAGCTAGCACCCCTAACACCACAAGCTGTGCCACAATCTCACGACCGCAATCGCCGCTAGCACCAATTACAGAAACGTCCATGAGATCCTTGCGCTAGGGGTTTACTTTGTCGCTAATCGTTTTCGCTTTCCTTCACCTTCCCAAATCGGCGATCGCGCTTTTGAAACGCCTTCATCGCCTGATGAAACTCCGCCGTATCAAAATCAGGCCACAGCGTATCGGTAATGTAGAACTCCGAATAGGCCAGCTGCCAAAGTAAAAAGTTGCTGATTCGCATCTCTCCGCTCGTACGAATCAGCAAATCTGGATCGCTAATATCAGAGGTGTACAGGTGTCGGCTAAACAAAGACTCGTCAATATCTTCAGGCTGTAGGCTACCGGCTTTTACCTGAGAGGCGATCGCCCGACAAGCCTGTAATATCTCCTGCCGCCCCCCATAGTTCGTCGCCACCGAAAACCGAATGCCCCGGTTCGCCTGGGTCATTGTGACCGCCCGGTCAATCTCTTTTTGTAGTGTCTCTGGCAGCGCCGCTAAATTGCCGACAAACTCAATCCGGACATCCTCTTCCATCATTTCTTTGAGTTCTTGACGCAGCACCCGCTCAAACAGCGTCATCAAAAAATCTACTTCTCTAGTAGGCCGTCCCCAGTTCTCTGTCGAAAAGGCATAGGCCGTCAGCGCCCCTACGCCCCAATCACGGCAGCAGCGCAGCAGCTTCTTCAGCGTCTCTACTCCCTTACGATGACCCATAATCCGCGGCAGTCCGCGCTGCTTTGCCCATCGACCATTGCCATCCATGATCACCGCCACATGTGACGGCATCCGGCCCAAGTCCAAATCTTCAGGTAGCGGCATTGAGCCGGTAGAAAAACCTAAAGAGACACCAAAATTAGCCGTCATTTCTTTTCCTGAGAGGTAGGGCGAGGCAGCTTACGCTTGAGCATGTTCAACAGCTTTATTCCTTTGATGCTGAGTCGGCGGCCCAAACTGCGAAGCTGAGGCGCAACCGTGTCACCGTCAGCTGAAGGCGAAAACTTATCAATCAACAGCTCCCTCAGTTTACTGCTGGTCAGGGGCCGGTTTAGCATCCCTCTTTCTGCCACCGAAATCGAGCCTGTTTCCTCAGAGACCACCACGCAGATGCACTGCTCCACTCGTTCGGTAATCCCCATTGCCGCTCGGTGCCGAGTCCCTAGCTGACGAGACGCATCTCGTTCTGAGATAGGCAAAATTACCCCAGCTGCTAGCACTCGCGAACCGCGAATTAGCACCGCACCATCGTGCAGCAGTGTCGTTGTCTGAAAAATAGTTTGCAGCAGCTCACGCGAAAGTACCGCATTGATTTTGACACCCGGCACCGAAAAATCGCTTTCCTCAATCGGTTCATCCGTCTCTAAAATCATTAACGCTCCAGTCCGATTCTGAGAGAGCCCCTTAACCGCCTCAACTAGCTCATCGATCACGCTATTCGCCGTCGAAAGATGGTTCTCAGGCCCCTTAAATAGCTGAACAACTTCCCCACGCCCCAGCAGCTCTAACAGCCGCCGAAAATCAGCTACCAGCATAATCGCTAGAGCCACCGACGCTCCTAGCAAAATCTTTTCCATCAAAAAGTGAAGCACAACGAAACCCAGCACGCCACTCAGTAGAGTCGCCGCCATGAGAATCATCAGCCCCTGTACCATCCACATCGTGCGGCGATCGCGAATCACCGACAGCACCATGTAAACCAGTGCAAACACTAAACCAATATCAATGATGGTGCGATACAAGAGTCAGGCCTGTTTCACCGTAGTCAACATCAGAATCTTTGCTCTCAACCGCTGCGGCTGATGACCGTATACTACTGCGCTATGGCTGCGTTATGGTCTCTTAAAGGTTGCCTTCTGGTCTTAGCGACTCTGGTAGACAGTCATGACGTACGAGGTCTTCGTAAGTTTCTCGGCGCAAAATCAAATCCGCTCTGCCCTCATTGACAATTACAGCAGCCGGTCGAGGCACTCGGTTGTAGTTCGACGACATACTGTAGTTGTAGGCACCTGTTGCGGGCACGACTAGCACCTCACCGGCTTCTAGCTTTGGCAGACTCGCAGCGTGAATGATCACATCTCCCGACTCACAGTGTTTACCGGCTACAGTCGCCGTTTCGCTGAGCGGCGCAGACATTTTGCTCGCTGCTAGTATGCGGTAAACAGATTGGTAAGTAATCGGACGAGGATTATCAGACATTCCGCCGTCAACAGAAACATAGGTGCGAATCCCAGGTACTGTCTTCTGACCGCCCACCGTATAAGCTGTCACACAAGCAGAGCCCACCATCGACCTGCCAGGTTCACACAGCAGCTTTGGATAAGGTAAATCGTTCGACTTGCAGGCAGCTACCATGCTTTCACACACGGTTTTTGCCCACTCATCAATACTCGGAGGATCGTCTGACTCGGTGTAGCGAATTCCAAGCCCGCCGCCAATATCTATCTCTTTAATAGTGATTCCATATTGACTGGCTGTCTGAAACCAGCGCATCATAACTTCTGCGAGATCTCGGTGAGGCTGCAGCTCAAAAATTTGCGATCCGATATGCGCATGCAAACCAACGCAGTTGACACTCGTCTGTTTCGAGACGGCTTCAAACACTTCTTCTAGCTGGTCAGGATCAAAACCAAATTTGCTATCGATATGGCCAGTCTGAATATACTCGTGAGTATGGCACTCAATACCAGGGGTTAGGCGCAACAAGATGGTCGCTATTTTTCCGGCATCTTGGGCCAGTTGACTGAGCGTTTTTAGCTCGTACCAGTTGTCTACTACGATACGAGCTTCTGCTTCTAACCCTAGCTTCAGCTCTGCGGCTGATTTGTTATTGCCGTGAAAATATAGCTTGTCGCCTTTAGCACCGGCGGCTACTGCGGTTTGTAGCTCACCGCCCGAGACAACATCAATAGCAATACCTTCTTGAGTAGCGATCGCACACACCGCCAAACAGTTCCACGCCTTAGAAGCATAGACAATCAGCGACTCTCCTGGATAGTGCTTTTCAAAGGCCTGCTTATACTGACGGCAGGCAGTACGCAACGTTTTCTCATCTAATATATAGAGCGGTGATCCGAACTCCTCAATTAGCTCCACCACATCACAGCCGCCGACAGCTAAGTGATCTTTATCATTAACCGCAGCGCTCAAAGGCAACAGGTTCTGATTGGGTGACGTCTCAGTGTCCACCTGCGCCAAATATTGCAGACTAGACGCTTGATCGCTTGAACTTTGTGGTGCAGCTGAAACAGTAGAAACCATAGATCGAGGAAATTAAGGGTAGAGATCAAGAAAGATACAAGCTTTGCAAGCAAAAGCGCTCATTAAATAAGCATTCGTTAACAAGTGTACAATTGGCCGTCTACTTGCGTGCATTGGAAAAAGATTCACATTGGAACTAGGTAACATCTATTGTCTGTTCTAGCTTGCCTTCCTCTGATTATGGCTGATATTCCAGCTGTACTTGCCCTAGATCAACGCTGCCTAGGTGGGCTGTGGACTGCTTCAGGCTATCAAAAGGAATTAGTCAGTGATTACAGCGATCTGTGTGTCTTGGTCAGTGCTTTAACTGCTGAGCCGCTTCAGCAGCGTCAGCAGCTCCTTTTAGCCTCGGATCAAGCTTCTGATCAAGCCTTGATCCAAACCCCTGACCGAACTCCTAACCAAACCTCTGGCCAAACTCCTGACCAAACCTCTAGAAAAATCACTGACTCAGCTATCTACCCTAACTTGTCTGCATTAGCGGCTAGTGACCCTACGACCCAAATTTCATCTTCAATCACGCTGATAGGCGTCGGCTGTCTATGGGCGATTTTAGAGGAAGCCCACATCACAACACTGGCCATTGAGCCAAGCTATCAAGGACAAAAGCTGGGTTTATTGCTATTGACCCACTTGTTAGAATGCTCTCGCCGTCGTGGCCTCACGCGTGCCACCTTAGAAGTAAGAGCCTCTAACCAAACGGCGTTAGCACTCTATCGAAAGTTTGGCTTCAAAGAGGCCGGGCAACGCAGGCGCTACTACTCGGACGGGGAAGATGCTCGAATTCTCTGGCGTAGCGGCCTGCAAAGTGAGGATTGTGCGGCGCAGATTGCTCAATATCGCCAACATGCAATCGCCTACATTAGCCGTCATTACGGACATGTCATTACGGACATACAGTCCTCTAAATATTAGTATTTCACAGCTAAACGGCTATCTAGATAGATCTAGCAAAGGTTTGGCAACTACGGTTGAAAAGTAGGAATCTCAACCGCAGCTTTTTGCATGTAGATATCTACCGAAAAGACATCTCAAGATATCTATTGATAGAACGGGTTAATAATGAGCAAGTAAACCATAGGAAATTAATTTGTTAAAAACGATTTGTTAAAAACATAGATTGGCAAACTTATCGATATTTTTATCTGGTTGCTTACTTGAAGCACCGTTTAATTTCTGTTAGCTCTGTAGCCGTTTCACAAACAAGCAGGTCCAAGTCAAACACAAAATGTCACAATCTTAATTGTATTACGAACCCATTCGCTAATTTCCTTTCGCGGTAGTGAACACCGCCCTCTCTCCACGAATTTTTGCTGTGTTAGAATCAGCACAACCAGCCCGCAGCAGGTGATGGAAAACCGCCATGTTTGAACGCTTTACAGAAAAGGCCATTAAGGTCATCATGCTCGCTCAAGAAGAGGCCCGTCGTCTTGGCCACAACTTCGTAGGCACAGAGCAAATTTTACTTGGACTGATCGGAGAAGGCACCGGCGTCGCCGCCAAAGTCCTTAAGTCTATGGGCGTCAATCTTAAAGACGCTCGCATTGAAGTCGAAAAAATTATTGGTCGTGGATCCGGTTTTGTTGCTGTCGAAATTCCATTTACCCCTAGGGCTAAACGGGTGCTTGAGCTATCGCTCGAAGAAGCTAGGCAGCTCGGCCACAACTACATTGGCACAGAGCATCTATTACTAGGTCTGATTCGCGAAGGTGAAGGAGTCGCCGCTCGTGTGCTCGAAAATCTTGGTGTCGATCTTTCTAAGGTGCGCACGCAGGTTATTCGAATGCTGGGCGAAACCGCTGAGGTATCTGGTAGCAGCAGCAGCCAGGGCCGCACTAAGACCCCTACGCTTGATGAGTTTGGCGCCAACCTGACGCAGATGGCTGCAGATGGCAAGCTAGACCCTGTTGTCGGTCGTCAGAAAGAAATTGAGCGCGTTATTCAGATATTGGGACGGCGCACGAAAAACAATCCAGTGCTAATCGGCGAGCCCGGCGTGGGTAAAACCGCGATCGCCGAAGGTCTCGCTCAGCGTATTGGGAACAACGACGTTCCTGACATCCTTGAAGACAAGCGAGTCGTCACCCTAGACATTGGCTTACTGGTTGCTGGGACCAAGTACCGTGGAGAATTTGAAGAGCGCCTGAAGAAAATCATGGACGAAATTCGCTCTGCGGCGAACGTCATTCTGGTGATTGACGAGGTCCATACCTTGATTGGTGCTGGCGCGGCAGAAGGAGCTATTGACGCGGCCAACATTCTAAAGCCCGCCTTAGCGCGTGGTGAGTTGCAGTGTATTGGTGCTACTACGCTAGATGAGTATCGCAAGCATATTGAGCGGGATGCAGCGTTAGAGCGGCGCTTTCAGCCAGTGATGGTAGGCGAGCCTAGCGTCGATGAGACGATTGAAATTCTTCACGGGTTGCGTGATCGCTACGAGCAACACCATAAGCTCAAAATCCTAGACGAAGCTTTAGATGCGGCTGCAAAGCTCTCTGATCGCTACATTTCCGATCGCTTTTTGCCAGACAAGGCGATCGATTTAATTGACGAAGCTGGCTCAAGGGTTCGCCTGTTGAATTCGCAGCTTCCCCCGGCGGCCAAAGAGCTAGATAAAGAGCTACGTCAGGTGCTCAAAGATAAGGACAACGCCGTGCGATCACAGGACTTTGACAAAGCCGGTGAACTGCGTGATCGCGAAATGGAAATCAAGGCGGAAATTCGTACCATCGCTCAAACCAAAAAGGACGAAGACGCCGCTGGACAAATCAAAGAAGAGTCTCCTCAGGTCACTGAAGAGGATATCGCTCATATTGTGGCCTCTTGGACAGGCGTACCGGTTAATAAACTGACCGAGAGCGAATCTGAGAAGCTGCTACACATGGAAGATGTGCTGCACCAGCGGCTCATTGGTCAAGACGAGGCTGTCAGAGCAATTTCTCGCGCTATTCGCCGAGCTCGCGTCGGGCTCAAAAGTCCCAATCGTCCTATTGCCAGCTTTGTCTTCTCTGGACCTACCGGTGTGGGTAAAACTGAACTAGCTAAGTCCCTGGCGACTTACTTTTTCGGTGCTGAAGAGGCGATGATTCGGCTAGATATGTCCGAGTTTATGGAACGTCATACAGTTTCTAAACTCATTGGCTCTCCACCCGGCTACGTGGGCTACAACGAAGGTGGTCAGCTCACCGAAGCCGTTCGCCGCCGACCTTACACCGTGGTCCTGTTTGACGAGATCGAAAAGGCTCACCCTGATGTCTTTAATATGCTGCTGCAGATTTTGGAAGACGGTCGCCTGACTGATGCCAAAGGCCGCACTGTGGACTTCAAGAACACTTTGCTAATTTTGACCAGCAATATTGGCTCAAAAGTGATCGAAAAGGGTGGCGGTGGTTTAGGCTTCGAGCTTGAAGCCGATCAAGCCGAGTCTCAATACAATCGCATCCGCTCTCTCGTTAACGAAGAACTCAAACAGTACTTCCGTCCCGAGTTCTTGAATCGTCTAGATGAAATCATTGTCTTCCGTCAGCTGACCAAAGACGAGGTCAAAGAGATTTCCGTTATCCTGCTCAAGGAGGTGTTTGGTCGTCTCAGCGAACAGGGCATTACCTTAGAGGTAACTGACACGTTCAAAGATAGGCTAGTCGAAGAGGGCTATAACCCTAGCTACGGGGCGAGGCCGCTGCGCCGAGCAATTATGCGTCTGCTAGAAGACTCGCTCGCCGAAGAGATTCTCTCTGGCCGTATCAAAGATGGCGATACCGCTGTCGTCGATGTGGGTGAAGAGGGTAAGATAGTTGTCAAATCTTCTAAGACTGAAGAGAAGCGAGAGCTAATATCTGCGGCAGACTAGTCGTAGATTGATTCCTACAGCTAATTAGCTGGAACTTTAGTAAAAAAGCATCGGAAGAAAGCATCGTTTGTAAGATGCCTGGGAGGTTATTTCCCAGGCATTTTTTCTTTTTGCTTTGAGTGGATCTATTTCTACGTAGCTCCTAAACCTCTAAAAAAGGCTGTGAAAACCAAGAAGTTTTGTAAATAGACGTAACGCTGTCTTGCGCTCACTCACAACCAAAACCAATAATTAGAAAAGCGCCGCTATATGTGGAAGACGCATCGTTAGCGGCTAAGAAAGTTGCAGGAACATACACTGGTGGAGTTGCCATGATTGGTGGGATATTCGAGACGATCGGTAAAACGCTAGGCGTTGGCAAAGAGAAGTACTTTTTAGAATTGGATGATGCTGCCGAAGATAGCATCAAGAACATCAAGGAAGCTGCCACCAAAGCCGCGAAGACTGCTGTAGAAACGGTGAAAGAGGTATCCGGGGATGTAGTGGATAAGGCGCAGGACCTAGTAGATAACGCTGCTGACGGAGCGCAGACGGGTACTGAGCAAGTGGCTAACAAGGCAGAAGCTGCTGCTAATAAAGCTGAGAAAAAGGCAAAAGTGATCGCGGAGAAGCCTGCTTCAGGAGAAAAAGGCGCTCCGCCATCTGCGCCGGCTGAAGCAGATGGTCAGCCTGTAGAAGCAGCGCCTGCACCTGCTGCGCCGTCAGCTGAAGATCTGATCGTGGCTGCGATCGCCGCAACTGCTAAAGGCAAAACCTTGGATGACCAAGGCAACGTCATAGAGGAGACCGTCACAACCTTCGCCACCGACTACCTAGAGACGCCGAGTCGCGCTAGTCGTCGCCGCCCAGGTCCTAGCCTATCTCCATTCAAAGGCATGGCTAGAGAGGTGAATCCTCGTTTGAAAGGCTAACTAGTCAAGAATAGGTTGAATTCGCAGCATATCTAGCGTTTTACATGAAGATCGACCAGGAGCTTCAAGACTCTTGGCCGATTTTCCTATCTATATTGAGCCCTGCTCAGCGGACAGAATAAGCTGTTATAGGCTCTTTAATGAATCGAATGTACAGATGTTTGAATGTAGAGCGTAATACCCGCGGGGCTCCAAAATCAATCGGCATCATTTTAGTCGGTAGCTTCCAGTCTTTAATTTTTAGCTCATGTGGCTGCTGTAAAGGAAAATCAATCGCAGCCAATGACGAACAGAGCCCCAGTCGTTGGGATTCTACCAATATAGGAACTTGATCAGGCAACACACCCAAGATTTCTACCATTGCTCTATCGAGCGCAAACACATCTGGCGAAGCTGCCAAAACACCCAGAGATCTAGGCTCTCCGCCGCTAGGTCCATTGCCTTCGTGACCTATGATACCGTCAACAATAGTCAACTCTGGCGCAATCATCCGCGCTGTTTCTACCAGCATGGCGCTAAACCGCTGCGCGTCTTTGCCAGCTTCCATGTGCCACCAGGCTTTCATTTTTCCTGGAACGCAGCCAAATAAGTTTTTGACGCCTAGGGTTATTGTCATCTGCACGTGAGATTTGACTTTCGGCAGATTAATCACCACATCCGCGTCCATCGCTTCTTTGGACAACAAAAAGTGACCAAACTCCTCTCCATTGGGGTTGCCTTTACTTTCGATGGTGTAGCGCTTGCCGCGCATCTCTACAATTGGTACGCCAGCTTTGTTAGCCCAACTCAGGAGTCCGTTCGCCTTTGCCACGCCTCGCGCACTGCCGAATGCTGGACTATCGCCCAAGAATGGCTTTCCACCTGCGGCCTGTACCATTTTGGCAACGCAATAGACTAACTCAGGCCGGGTCGTGCATTCCTTTGTCGGTTGAGAACCTGTTAGCAAGTTGGGTTTAAGTAAAACGCGATCGCCTGGCCTAACAAAGTGGGCCATTCCGCCTAACGGTTCGAGTAGCGTTGTTAGGTCACGCTGCAAAGTATCTATCTCGTAAGTCTGAGCTCCTAATAAGCTGACCGACGGCAAACTATCTGATGGCAAACTGGCCGATGGCATTATTATTTTTCTCCGCTTTCCGGCAAACATTACGACCGCAGCCGCATACCTGCATAATAGGCTGCATGTTGTCATGAAATCACAAAATGTTAACCTTTTGGGCTAAAACCAGCGGAACCTGGATCAACATCCTCTTAGTCATCTTAGGAACACTCAGCGGCCTAAGTCTGCGCAATAGACTATCCGCTAATATGCAGACCATCATTACTCAAGCCGTTGGCCTAACAACTATCTTCATCGGACTCTCTATGGCTCAAGCTCTCTCGCAGGCTAGTGTAGGCGGTGTTGAGGGCGTGATTTTAGCGCTCCTAGCGCTGGTGGGCGGAGGGCTGCTTGGCGAATGGTGGCAGCTCGAATTGCGATTGGTGTCTTTGGGTGATTGGATCAAGGCCCGCATCCAGGGGGGAAACCGCTTCACCGAAGGATTTGTCGCTGCTAGCCTTTTATTTTGTATTGGGCCAATGGCAATCTTAGGCAGTTTGAACAATGGCCTGCTCGGCGACGATACTATTCTAGTGATCAAAAGCACAATGGATGGATTGGTTTCGATTGCACTAAGCGGAACTTACGGCCTCGGCGTCGGCTTCTCGGTATTACCTATTTTGCTTTATCAAGGCGGCCTTTCTCTCGTAGCGAGTTCGTTAGCTCAAACAATACCCAATCCAGATACGGATCCTAACGTTTTACTGATTACCGGTATTGGCGGCATTATGATCTTAGGCCTAGGCTTCAACCTTCTAGAGTCAAGCAAAATTCGTATTGCTTCTTTTATTCCAGCGCTGGTGTTAGGTCCAATCATCGCTCAGCTGTCAAAACTTATTTTGGAATGACCCTGCTGCTAGCTAGTGGCTATTTAATTAGACCTAGCTGCGGCTTCAGCTGTCTCAACTTTCTGATGGCTCTGATTGCGCAGTAGATAAATGCGATTGCTGCTTGACTAGTCATCCAATCAGATGGAGTCGTGCTTGTGGCCAACGCCGAAAACAAGAGCGTAAATAGCAGCAAACAGCTAACGTTGATTGAAAAGCGAGTGCGATCACCGCCGCATCTGTAGACGCAGTACTGTATCCACCGAGAAATAACAAATGACGATAGCAGTGCCGCACCGATCGCATTGGTACTCACGAGGATGCCAAATCCGAACAGCCTTTGAGCCTGTAGCAGCGGATACACCCAGACGCGAGTAACTTCGTTGAGCCGATTGTAAAGCCAGAAAGAGCCCCGAACAGCCACTATGTATATTAGCCACAGCAGGCCGTTAGTCAACAGAGCCGACCCAAGCGACGTAGACCCCCAAGTGGAGAACTGAGTCAGATAGAGGTTTATGCTGTCTATTGAGAACGGTATTGCTGACTGACTAAGCGTGAACAAAATGCACCCTGGAATTGCAAAAGCGATCGCATAGAACCAAGGCCAGAGCGTATTCAAATTAGCTTGATACGTCCTCTCGAGATACGCCGAGGACAAGGTCGGCTTACTCTCATACTTTTCACCAACCGTGTCGTTCTCCTGATAGCCAATCTCATATATGCACCAGTAGCTTAGCGTTAAAAGAAATAGAGCAAATACATTGAGCAGTGGATGGGCGCTAATGCAGCTCCAGGCGATAACGCCAAATAGCCAATGACCTAGGATGACCTGCTTGATAAAATGCGATGTTCCAGGGTTTTTGACTTTCTCTGCATATAAAAGTGGTAGGTACAGATCCGCCATTGCTGGAACGAATTTAGCCTCTGGCCACACTATCAAGCAGGGTGTAGCGGCTACATCAAGGATGGGCTGGTCGGTGGCTGAATCTGTAACGACAATCGCTTTGCGAACAGATGACTTATCTAGAGCGGTAAGTACCATCTTGAGCTTACCGGCTGCCCTATCCGCTGCGCCTCGCCAAAAGCGGCAAGCAACAATCCGAGTGCGAGCGCTCTTGATCGACACCATTGGCAGATGCTCAATCAGAGGATTAACAATGAAGCCAAATCCTAAGGTGGCAATAACGATAGGTGCTTCAGCATTACTGTCTATAGCCTGTGCCAACGGCTGATTGCAGTACTTTGTTGCTAGTGAATTTGCTCGCCATCGCCACACAATCAGCGTCCAAGGAAACAGAAGCGTGGCCGCAAGCACTAACAGCCAGTCTTTAGAGATATCGTTTGCTTTGAAGGGAGGCGGAAAAAAGCGCCAGGGCTTTATTGCCTTAATCACAAGCAAAAAAGCTGCTCCCAAAGGCCGAGGATAGATCGATCCTAAATACAGTTGAGTCGAATTTCTAAGAAATAGCGTTTCGTCGAAATCAACAATAATTGGATTGTCTTTCTCAGCAGTTTGTACAGAACTTAGAACTTGTTGGTGATGTGATGGCAGCGGTTGTATAGCTTGTTCTACAACGACTGGGTCTTCGGTCAATACCTTATTCATATACTGTGTTTATACACGTATTTCAACACTTTACAGCAGCTACTCTTTGGGAGTAATGGTGTGTTATTTAATGGCACACCAGTGCTACATATCTTGCTAATCTTCTTTAATCCAACCTACGTTAGCTATTATCTGTTTTCTCTTTTTGGCTGCTCTAAACGCGCAGTAGGCAAATGCGATCGCGCTTTGGCCAGTCATCAAAGCCATCACGTCAGATGTTCCCAAGGCTAAAGAGGCATACATCAGAGTAAACAACAATAGACAGCTGACATTGATTGGGAAACAAGTGCGATCGCCGCCACATCGATAGATGCAGTACTGTATCCATCGAGAAATCGAATAGGCCATCAAAAGCATTGCGCCTGCTGCGCTTGTACTGGCTAACAGAGCAAAGCCAAACAGTCGTTGTAACTGCAGAAAAGGATAAATCCAGATACGAGCAACCTCGTTGGCCTGGTTGTATATCCAGAAAGTGAGGCGAATAGCTACTAGATATACCAGCCATATTGCTAATTCACCCATTGCTGCGCTGCCTACTGTAGACCAGAACAGATCCGTATCAGGTAAGCTCAACTGAGCCACCATGTCGCTTAATGGAATGGACCACTGGCTCAGGGCAAACAAGAAGCAGCCCGGAATCGCGAGGCCAATCGCCCAGCACCAAGGCCAAGGCGTATTCAGATCTATCCGAGACTCATACTGTCTGTATGTTGATGATAGCGTGGGGCTTTTCTCGTACTTAGCACCTACCGTATCGTTTTCTTGGTAACCAATTTCATACACGCACCAGTAGCTGATAGTCAGAAAAAACAGGCTTAGCGCGCTAATAATCGGATGAGGACTAATACAGCTCCAAGCAATAACGCCAAATACCCAGTGACCTAGCAAAACGCTTTTAACAAAATGGGACTTACCTGGATTCTTAACTCTTTCTGAGTAGAAGAGAGGAACGTACACAGCAGCGCTAGCAGCTTGCACAGAGGGAATTCGGGCCGGAAGAGTCTGTTGCATCGTAATCTTAGTGTGATTCTCTGAACCTTTGAGGTCTAATAACATGTCGGTACAATTTCTTGCTTTTTTGCACTGTCAATTTTTGGACTGTCAACTTCTTACGCTGTCAGATGAGCTGAAGTACTGTTTATAGATTTCCTTTGAGCAAACTCATCAGCAAGATCGGAGGCTTCTGACCTTCTTGGTTAGTTATTTCTCTGGCAGTAATTCTCTGGCAGCAGCTCCCTAGCACTATTGGGAGCTACTAAAGCTTTTCTATCTAAATCGAGATAGTAAACACACAATCTCTTTGTAAGAGATTCGATAGAGAGAGCTTTATATCTATCTATCTATAAAAGTTGTTGGGAAAGGAGTATGATTGTGAAGAGTGTGAAAACAAATCATAACCATTCAGTGACGTAGCGCAGACGCATTGACCCTGAAGCTGAGACTCCAAATCGAAGGTGAAGTCATAGGTTTAGATAGTGCCAAGCATAGGAACGGCATTAGTTTGCGCATTTAAGCTCAATAATTGGGCTTTCCTTTAAAGGTGCAATGGCTAGCTGCAGATACACCCTTCTAGCTAGTCTCATACAAGAGAGAGTTTTGCTAGAAGCGCTTAGATCGAACGATCCAAGCTACTTTATCAATAACGCTCGGCATAGTTGTGGTTATACCTATGTGAGCGCGTAGGTAGAAACAACTTTAGATATGCTTTGAGCATAGCAAACTCCTTAGCGCTTCACTTGTTCAACAAAGTAACTAGTCTAAAAGTTGTCTTTAGCTAAAAGCAGATGAAAACAGAGTGAAGCTATTAAAGAGAAAGGCCCCTCGGAACTATCCTAAGGAGCCTTTCTCTTTAATAGCTTTTTAAAGCTGTTTGTCGAAGTTACGACTTGGTGGCGGGGCATGGATTTGAACCATGGACCTTCGGGTTATGAGCCCGACGAGCTACCAGACTGCTCTACCCCGCGATATGTGTGCGATTTTAAGAGTGCGTTTTCTAGACAGTTACCTTCAGATCTTCATCAGGCACTGGCTTTTAACCGCTTAGCTCTTAACCGCTTAATAAGTATAGCGGGTTGTCTCTCGATTGTGACAGTTTCTTTTAAATTAACCCTCAAATCATCGATAGTTCACCGCTGACATCTAAACGGGTATATTTCCCAGAGACCATAAACTGCTCAGATAGCGTTTCGGAAACATCGGGAGTAATCCAGCCTAGCTGCTTCAGCAAAAAGACTGCTGTCGCGTATTTAGCTCGCTTGCTACCATCCACAACCTTGATAGCGATACCTAATCCGTCGCCTACTCTACCAATACACTGAATGCCTTCGGCGCCCGACTTACTCACTAGAGCGCCTTCTGTTAGCTGCATTAGCTGACTGTCAAAGCCTTCTGGCCCCGAAATCATCATCGGGTGGTGGGTCATAGCGCGACAGATCCTCTCTAGATTGAGGGTTTTTCCTCCTGTCAGCTTGGCATATAGGGTAGCCATCTGGCTTAGCTGCATCAAATAGGTGGGAACGCCGCAGTCGTCGTGGGCACAAATGAACTCGTCAGCAGGCATTTTAAGCAGTTCTGATAGCTGAGAAATGATTAGCTTTTGAACGGGATGCGATCGCTGCAGATATCCGTCTAGAGACCAGCCTCTATGCTTACAGACCGCTAGCATACCGGCATGCTTACCTGAGCAGTTGTGGGCTAGCGGCGTATTTTTACCCTTAGGGGTAGGACACTGCAAAGCGAGCGGCTCGACATCGCACCGCCAGAGTACGTTAAACGCTTGGCGGGTTTGCTCTATATCGCCGTGATGCGAGCTGCAAATAATCGCCAGATCCCTATCGGTTAGATTGAAGCGATCTAGCGTTCCGGTTGTGGTGACGGCCATCGCTTGAAAAGGTTTGAGCGATGAGCGAATAAAGCTGCCGAATTCTGGATCGCCGGCGCTAGTCAATATCCGACCTCGCTCGTCACAGATAACCGCGTGAGCTTTATGAGTACACTCGACGATGCCCTCCCGCAGCAGCTGAATTTCGAGCAGCGACGAGGAATGACGACTCACTCTATTCATAGATTCAACATTCCGTACGGTATTTTATGAATCACTTAGATAAATTGCCAGGTTACAAGGCTAAAGGCAACAATGCCGCAGATAACGGCGAATGTCTTTTGTAACCGATGTAGTACAGGCTTGATCTCATAGTCGGCGATAAGGCGATCGCGGTTGCAAACCTCTTCTGGCTTTTGCCAAGTCTGACCATCGTACCAGCCAGACTCTTCGTAGTGAACGGCCCGTTGCGCAAGGCGATCGCATACGTGATGCCAGCCAGTGTAAAGCTGAACTAAAGCTAAGGCAGGCAATAGCAGTGCCCCCAAAGATGCGCTGATCAAAAACTGCGGCGGCATCTTGGTAGGCGCAAAGCTAACAGCTGCCATAGGTCCAGTTACAATCCAGCTCAGCAGCCATAGGCTTATGAGTGGAATTAGATAGTCACGCAGGCCCCGCGCCCCCCAGCTATAAAACCAGGACTCGCTCATACTTTCGTATTGTTTGATAGGAATTTGATCAACAGGGACCGGACACCGGGCGCTGATGGAGCTTTTCTTTGTATCGCCGTTCATCGATCTATATACAGTCGAGCTGGGTGGTCACGATCCTTTGTCATCTGTCCTTTGCTTATATTATCTATGTTCTAGGCTATATACTCTAGGCTAGATTTCTGCCGAGTTCAGCTGCTTAGTTCAGACGTTGAGCGAAGCAGGGGTAAACTCAATGCGCTCGGCGTGTCCCCAAAAAGCTTCTAAATCATAAAACTCGCGATCGGTCGGCATGAAAACATGGGCAATAACATCGCCATAATCTTTAAGAACCCAGCGACCTTCGCTCATGCCTTCAGTTCTGATTGGCTGACGATCAAACCTATCCTCTATTGCGCCTTCTATCGCATTTGAGATAGCCCGTACCTGTACGTTGGAAAATCCTGTAACAATTACAAAATAATCAGCTAGATAAGAAACGTCGCCGGTCTGCAAAATTGTGATATCTCCAGCTTTGCGGTCGTCGGCTGCTTCTGCGATCGCTAGCGCTAGGGCTTTCGCTGCCTCATCAATTGGCGCTTTGTACTCGTCGTCCGCACTGGGAAGAAGCACGGAGTCAGTGTCAATACCCAGCTGCTCAGCTTCTGCGTTAGCTGCCGCAGTCTCAGGATCTGTACCCAGTTGCTTTTCGCTCATCGCTGCTTTTAGGGGGCTACTACTCAAAAGCTCATATCCTCAAACTTAATCACTTAGTATTCTTATCTTACTGAAAACCCTATCTTTTCCACTGAGTACCACGCTAGCAGGTTTCATAATGTCCAAACCCTAAAAACCTCCAAACTGCTGATTTAGAAGCGGATGCATACAATATTTCTTCGAAGTCGAGATAGTCTGTGTTGTAACATTTCCTCATAGTTTGCTGCTGTGGCGTTAGAGCTCAACTAGTGGCTACTATTTTCTGAAACTGTATTTTGATGTGTCAATCTCGTTTGTGTTTTGTTCATTTCGCCTTGTCCACTTCGTAGATGGAGCTACTGAGCTTTGATAATCGGCCTATTTATTGGACTGTGTATTGGTGTGATTGCTGCTGGTGTTGTCTATTGGCTGCTGAACCAGCGAGTCAAAAAACTTTTGAGCGCCCTACAAAATAGTGAAAGGCGACTGCAACAGCTAGAAGACGAGCACGAGATCCGGCTGAGAGCAGCAACTGATCAGCTACGGACTGATTACGAACGGCAGCTAGTCGAAAAGATAGAGTACTACCAAGATGAGCAAACTCTACAGGGTGATTTGCAGGCATTGGAGTTTGAAACTCGGCTGCAAGTGATTGAATCGGCTCACACTCAGGAGCTGAAGATGCTAAAAGCGTCTTAGGAATTCTAACTACGCGGTAGTGGTAGCCGCCTGCGATTGCGAAGGCAACGGTATAGAATGTGTGCTGTGGTAACAACGCAAAGGAATACTGTATGACCCATGCAATTATGGAAACAGAAAAGGGGACTATCAACCTTGAGCTGTTTGAACAGGATGCTCCTAAGACTGTCGAGAATTTTGTAAAGCTTTCCAAGGACGGCTTTTATGATGATCTGAGCTTTCACCGCGTTATTCCTAACTTTATGGTTCAAGGCGGCTGTCCGCTGGGTACTGGCACCGGCGGTCCTGGCTACAAGATCAAGTGCGAAATCAATCCTAATAAGCATCAAGCCGGTAGCCTATCTATGGCCCACGCTGGAAAAGATACAGGCGGCAGTCAATTTTTCATCTGCCATGAGGCCCAGCCCCACCTAGATGGCATTCATACTGTGTTTGGGAAAACAGAAGATATGGATGTGGTGAATGCGATCGCGAAAGGGGACAAAATCCTCTCAGTAAAAATTGAAGGGTAACCGCTTTAGGTCTTGCTAAAGTTTCACTAAAGATAGTCTGCACCTGACGGTCTGCACCTGATGGTGTGTACCAAATAATGTCGAACCGCCTGAGAAAAAACATCTTCAGGCGGTTTTACGTTTAAATGGATATATAAATAGATACACGCAAATAGAAACACGGATATCACCACAAAGGTCAGCTCAGCGTCAGACTTCGCGGCAACAGCAGGTAATGGTTCCCTCTCAAGTCTCTTCTTTAGCCTCTCAAAAAAAGTCAGCTCAGGCAGAGTCTACTCTTACTGGTCATGAGAGCAGTCTTTACTCATCGCCTATCGGTAAAAAGCTGCTGACTGGCATCACTGGCCTGGGTCTGGTCACTTTTGTAATCTTTCATGTTTTAGGCAACCTAACGCTGTTTTTTAGTCCTTCTGCTTATAATCAGCTGGCTCATTCTATTGAGAGTTGGGGCCCTTTGCTTTATTTGATAGAAGGGGCGCTTTTAGTGATGGTTTGTATCCATGCGGCTATTGGTATCAATATCTATTGGGGCAAGCGGCAAGCCCGACAAATAGCATACGCCGAGTACGAAAGTGCAGAAGCGCCTAGCCGACAGACGCTAGCTTCGCGCACGATGATTGTATCTGGGCTTTTACTAGGACTGTTTTTAGTTGTTCATCTTGCGACTTTCAAGTTTGGCAAGATCTATACGGTGCCAGGATCTGCCGATCGCGATTTGGCTCGACTGGTTTTTGAGACGTTTCAACATCCTGGATATACCGCTGGCTACGTAGTGATCTTGAGCTTTTTGGGATTGCATTTGCGACATGGCATTTGGAGCGCGCTGCACTCTTTAGGGATAGCGACGAAGTCAGCGGTGTTTGTGACCAGCGCGGTGCTAGGAGGCGCGATCGCAACTGGCTTCATCGGATTGCCGCTAGCAATTTATTTTGGTTTGATTGGCTGAGGCTTGAACGATGACCCTAGATGCACGTATTCCCGTAGGTCCCCTGGCTGAAAAGTGGGGAAACTTTAAAGACCACTGTCAGCTGGTCAATCCAACGAACAAGGCTAAGCACACTATTTTAGTAGTGGGAACTGGCCTAGCGGGAGCCTCAGCCGCTGCGACACTAGCTGAGCAGGGATACCAGGTCAGAAGCTTCTGCATTCAGGATTCACCGCGCCGCGCTCATAGTATTGCGGCTCAAGGGGGAATTAATGCCGCGAAGAATTACCCCAACGATGGCGATAGCGTCTGGCGGCTGTTTTACGACACAATTAAAGGCGGTGACTATCGCTCGCGAGAAGCCAACGTGTACCGTTTGGCCCAAATCAGTAATCAGATTATCGATCAGTGCGTTGCCCAAGGGGTTCCGTTCGCCCGTGAATACGGCGGTTTGCTGACTAACCGTTCTTTTGGTGGCGCGCAGGTTTCTCGAACTTTTTACGCTAGAGGGCAAACGGGCCAACAGCTGCTGCTAGGGGCATACGGTGCGATGATGCGGCAGGTGACAGCCGGACGAATTGAGCTGTTTCCTCGGCGCGAGCTGCTGGATTTGGTCGTGGTGGAGGGTTTGGCTCGGGGCCTTGTTGTGCGCAACCTACTTACTGGAGAGTTTGAGCGCTATGCGGGTGACGCGGTGGTGCTAGCTACTGGTGGCTATAGCAATGTGTATTATCTCTCAACCAATGGGAAAAACTCTAACGTGACGGCAGCGTGGAGAGCCCATAAGCGAGGGGCGCTGTTTGCCAATCCTTGCTTTACTCAAATTCACCCGACCTGCATTCCAGTGGCGAGTGAGTTTCAGTCGAAGCTGACGTTGATGAGTGAGAGCTTGCGTAACGATGGTCGGGTGTGGGTGCCGAAAACAGCAGGCGACCGGCGACCGGCTAATGAGATTTCAGAAGAGGACCGCGACTACTACTTAGAAACGCGCTATCCCACTTTCGGTAATCTTGTGCCGCGTGATGTGGCTTCTCGTAATGCTAAGCAGGTAATTGATGAAGGGCGTGGCGTTGGGAAAACGGGGCTAGCGGTGTATTTGGACTTTCGCGATGCGATCGCAACCGAAGGCCAAGATGCGATCGCAGCCCGCTATAGCAATCTATTTGACATGTATCAGCGGATCACAGGTGAAGACCCCTATCAAGTGCCTATGCGCATCTATCCAGCTGTGCACTATGCCATGGGTGGGCTTTGGGTGGACTATCACCTGATGAGCACTGTGCCTGGGCTATTTGTGCTGGGCGAAGCAAATTTTTCGGATCACGGCGCTAATCGGCTAGGGGCAAGTGCTCTAATGCAGGGCTTAGCCGATGGGTATTTCATCATTCCCTACACGCTGAGCAACTACATTGCAACAACAGATATAGAGCCAGTAGCAACCGATCATGATGCTTTTGGGGAAGCGGAAGCATCGGCCCGCGCTCGCACGCTAAAGCTGCTGAGCATTAAGGGTGAAAAGACGGTGCTGAGCTTTCATCGAGAGCTAGGTCATCTGATTTGGAATGGGGTGGGGATGAGTCGAAGTAAGGCACAGCTAGTGAAGACGATTGAGGCCGTGCGATCGCTGCGCGCTGAATTTTGGCAGAATCTGCGAGTGCCTGGAGAGGCAAATACGCTCAACCAAAATCTAGCTTTTGCGGGACGGGTCGCCGATTTTATGGAGCTAGGCGAACTGATGGCCCGCGACGCGCTTGCCCGCGAGGAATCGTGCGGCAGTCACTTCCGTACGGAGTACCAGACGGCTGAGGGAGAAGCTCAGCGCCGAGATGAGCAATATTCTACAGTCGCCGCCTGGAAATATACCGGTGATGAACGACCCGCTGAGCTAGCTAGCGAAACCTTGACTTTCGACAATGTGAAACTTACCCAACGCTCCTATAAATAAATAGCCTAAATAGCCTGAATAGCCTAAATAGGCAGACTCAGTCTAAACAGGCAGACCTAATAGACAGGCTTGGTCAAATACATGGGTTTATTCTGATAAACAAGCCCAACCAATCAGCCTAGCCCCGTAAACTACTTGCTAACTACACGCATGAAAATTAACTTGAGAGTTTGGCGACAGGCCAATCCACAGACCGCTGGAGGCTTTGAAAATTACGCTGTAGAGGGCGTTGAAAGCGATCTCTCTTTCCTAGAAGTGCTTGATATACTCAACGAGCAGCTCACTGCAAAAGGCGAGGTTCCGGTCGAGTTCGACCATGACTGTCGAGAGGGTATCTGTGGCTCTTGCGGCATGATGATCAACGGTCAGGCTCATGGACCTCAGCAAAAAACGGCGGTCTGTCAGCTATACATGCGTAACTTTCAAGATGGCGATACGGTCACACTAGAGCCCTGGCGAGCTACTGCCTTTCCTGTAATCAAAGATCTAGTTGTCGATCGTTCGGCGTTTGATCGCATTGCGGCAGCAGGTGGCTATGTGTCGGTAAAAACAGGCTCCGCGCCTGAGGCTAATGCGGTGCTAGTGGCCAAACCTGACGCCGATAGAGCGTTTGACTATGCGACCTGTATTGGCTGCGGTGCCTGCGTGGCAGCCTGTCCGAATGCCTCAGCCTCGCTATTTACTGCTGCTAAAATTTCTCACTTAGCCTCGCTCGCCCAAGGTAAGCCTGAGCGCAAGCAGCGAGTAGTCAAGATGACGCAGCAGATGAGCGCTGAGGGATTTGGCGATTGTTCTAATCATGGCGAGTGTCAGGCGGTGTGCCCCAAAGGAATTTCGATAGATGCGATCGCCCAGATGCGCCGAGAGTACATTCGCGCTAAGCTACCTTTCGGTTAAGTACACCACTACCAGCGTCCAAAAAGGTTGCCGAATATGTTCACTGCGCAAGTCAAAGAAATCTATACCGATGGTGCCTGCTCTGGTAATCCAGGACCTGGCGGCTGGGGCACCCGCATAGAATTTGATGATGGTCAGGCGCATGAGCTGGGCGGTAGAGAGACAGCCACCACTAACAATCGAATGGAGATGCAAGCTGCGATCGCAGCCCTAGCCTTCTTAAAAGATAGACTTGACGAGGCGGGCCTAGAAAAGAGCAGCGCTCCTGTTATTCTTCATACCGATAGCGAATACCTCAAGAACGGTATCACCAAATGGATCAAAGGCTGGAAGCGTAAAGGCTGGAAGACCGCTGCTGGCAAGCCTGTCTTGAACAAAGATCTGTGGCAGCAGCTCGATCAGCTTAGCCAAGCCCTCGCCCGCAACGAGCTGACTGTTGACTGGCGCTATGTCCGCGGCCATACAGGCAACTTAGGGAACGAACGCTGCGATGAGATCGCCAGAGCCCACTCACATGCTCAATCTATCTCTCTAGATCAATACAAAGTTGGCAAGAAGCGCAAATCAAGTAGCAAGGTAGAGGCAGCCTCAGCAAAATCTGAAAGACCTGAAAGACCTGAAAGACCTAAGGAAAACCAGGTAAAACTTGACCTAAACCAGAGAGATAACTCAATAGGTAGGCTTGGAATAAATACAGGTACTACGCAGGAATCATCTGAAGCAGCAGCGCTAATATGCTACGAGACCCCCTCATCGGCAGAACAAGCAACGGAGACCTTAATGGCTGCTTCTTCTAGTTCCAAAAGTTCCCATGAAAGCAATGATACAGTCGAAAGTACTAGGGTTGAGCGACTGAAGAACACGCTAGAAACGCTCCAAATAACTGACGAGCTGGCCAAACAGGGCTATTTAATCACGAGCGCTGAACTGGCAGATCTAATGGATGTGAACGCGAGTGCTGTCACTAGCCGAGGTGACTATTGGGCCTGGCGGAACTGGAGCGTGTCTCGTATTCGTAGAGAAGGAAACCAAATTCTTTGGCAGCTAGAACGGATCGACGAGTAGCTTATTAGCCGGGTGGCCAGCCTAGAGCCCGTCCACCTAGCAAATGCAGGTGTAGATGAAACACCGTCTGTCCGCCTTCTTCGCCCGTATTGATGACTACTCGATATCCCTCTTCTAGCGATTGCTCTTTGGCAATTTCACTGACGGTCAATAGCAGGTGCCCCAGCAAGGCCTTGTCTTCCGCCTGAGCTGCTGACAGATAGGGAATAGGCTTTTTGGGAATGACCAAAATGTGGACTGGTGCTTTCGGTGCGACGTCCCGGAAAGCCAAACAGAGCTCGTCTTCGTATACGATATCCGCTGGAATTTCTCGACTGATTATCTTACTAAAAATCGTATCGTTAGGCATAGCACTTGAGACTGCACAAAGCAGCCTTCACTCGCAGCATCACAAGTTTATATGGCTCGAGTTTATATGGCTACAGATTATTGGCCTATAGAGCTGAGTGTTGGCAGCTTGTAGTTTGTATGCAAGATTCCTATGGATCAAATTTATAGGGATCAGATTTCTAGGGACCAGGTTTCTATAGGCTAGATTTCTATAGGCCAGTCAAACTATCGTAGAGCCTATCGCAAACTCTCTTGGAGTGCCTTTACTACCTGCTCGCTAGTCTCGGTCGAGAGCTCTGGCCACATAGGTAGGCTTAATACTTCTTTCCCTACCTCGTCACTAACTATATTAGCCGCGTACTGCCCTTTGTACACCGGCAGTCGATCCTGCGGGAAAGGGTAGTAAACCATTGAGCTAACACCCGCTTCTGTTAACGATTGCTTCACCTGATCTCGCTTGCCATGCAGGATGCGAACGGTGTACTGATGAAAAACGTGGCCGTCTGTCAGATCAGGCGTAACGATGCCGTCTGTGCCTTCTAACAGGTCGTTATAGGTTTTAGCAACCTGACGCCGCTGTTGATTCCAACTATCTATGTAGCCGAGCTTAACGCGTAAGACAGCCGCTTGTATCGCGTCTAGTCGGGAGTTGTAGCCGAGCAGGGTGTTATGATACCTTTGCTTTGCACCGTGTACGCGCAGCATTCCAGCTAGCTCGGCGAGCTGATCGTCATCTGTGGTAATTAGGCCCCCGTCGCCATAGGCCCCTAGATTTTTGGTAGGGAAAAACGAGAAAGCGCCCATGGTGCCTAAAGCACCCGCTTTTTTACCGATTAGGGCACTGCGCGTTGTGTCTTTACAGGTCTGAGCGCAGCCAGTGCAAGTGCCTTTGTATACGGCGCCAAAGGCCTGAGCGCAGTCTTCGATGATTTTAAGGTTGTGCTGAGTGGCAATGTCGGTGATTTGCGCGATCGCAGCCGGATTGCCATACAAGTGCACCGGCATAATCGCTTTAGTGTTTGGCGTGATTGCCGTCTTGATCAGGGTAGGGTCAATGTTGAAACTATCGCGGGCAATGTCCACAAACACAGGCTTTGCGCCCACCATACTAATCGACTCTGCCGTGGCAAAAAAGCTAAACGAGGTGGTAATCACCTCGTCGCCCGCACCGATGCCTAGCGCTCTTAGCGAAATGACTAGCGCGTCTGTTCCTGAGTTCACACCAATCGCGTGCTTTACGCCAAGGTAGCTAGCTGCTTCTGATTCGAACTGCTGAACTGTTGCGCCTAGGACAAACTGACCCGACTCCAGCACCTCGTCAATAGCTGCCCGAATATCTACCTTAATCGCCTGATATTGGGGCTTGAGATCTAGGATTGGAATCTGGATTGAACTCACGTCGGGTTTCTCTCTGTTGGAACAGACATTAGCTATTGGGACAGACCTGTAGGATAGACACCTGCTTGAGACCCTACGCTATACGGACGTAGAAAATCGCAGCCATCCGCCTCAAACTTTATCATGTCTGTCGCTTACACTGCGCCGCTATCAGGTATCAGCTACCTGATAGCAGCTACCTGATAAAGGTCACTCTTGAAGACTATGGTCGAATAGATGGTCGAATAGTAGGATCGCTGAGCGGTCCTTGAACATCTGGCAATAAGACATCCTTGGGACCAAAGCGCACCTGTGAACGCAGCCACTTTGCAATGAGGTGAGGGCAGTTTTTTCTTGTCCAGCGAAGCATGAATGGACGAAAGGCTGGTTTAGATAAGCGAGCAATCATTTTCATCAGATAGTTTAGAGGACGCGATCGCACCCGCCGGTTTACCAAATTTGTTGCGCCCACATCGTACAGACAGTCCAGCACCAGCCGTATTGTCACTTCCTCTCTTAGAAACAAGCTTTCTAACAGCAGCTCCACATCGCGCATCCGTTCATCTTCAATCTGTCGCTCACGTACAACGACGTTATTTCTAGGTGACCTTTTCGAGAGACTAAACATAAATCGGGATAGAGCAACGAAGTGACAACCGTAGGCGCGCAGTGATAAATCAACTGGACGTAAGCGTTTTAGAGTAAGCGCCTTTCATTCTTACAACTTAACCCCTGCTGAACCTCCTTTGCCTATCTCTACAGATTTATAAGGTATAGGTTCACAAACTAGCGCAGTTTTACGAGGTGATACATAGCCACAGAAAGCAAACATCGCTTACGCAACTCAGGACCTCCTGACATTTGTATAAAATTTTCCATAATACGTAAGGTTTGTTGCCAAGCTAACATCGTAAATAAGTCACATTCAAGATGATGAAATAAGGCTATTTAACCTTATCTCTTTGACAGATTCCTCATGAATGATCCTCAATCAATCAGTGACCCCTCGACACTGCTTAGTGTAGATTTAGGCCGTACTTCAACCAAAACCTCAGTCAGTCGTGAACTCAAGGAAGTGGTTCTTATCTCAGCGAACGTTGCACGTTTGACCGTAGACCAGGTCAGACGAGGCGGCTTTGAATCTCAGCCAAGCGATCCGCTGCTTGATATTTGGTTAGAATATCAAGGAGAAGGCTATGCGATAGGTCAACTAGCTGCTGATTTTGGGGCAGATCTAGGGATAGGGCAGTCAAAGGTCGAAGGCGCGTTAGTAAGGACACTAGCATGTGTCGGCTTCTTCAAACTCAGTGGTAACCTCTCTGTTGTTTTAGGACTTCCTTATCACTCACAAGAGCAGTTTGATCGAGAGAAGAAGCATATCACTAGCCTGTTAGAAGGCCCTCACGTTATGTCTTACCGAGGTGAGCCGACCACCCTCCACATTCAGAAAGTCTGGGTGATGCCAGAAGGCTACGGAAGTTTGATTTGGAGTGAGGTTAGCAACAGCAAGCGCTCTACTGTCGATTTTCCTAGCTTATCGGTTGGCATTGTTGACATTGGTCACCAAACCACAGACTTTTTGATGGTTGATCGCTTTCGCTTCGCAAGAGGAGCCTCTCAAAGTGAATCATTTGCGATGGCGCAATTTTATGATCAGGTGGCCGCCCAAATTCAGGGTGCTGACAGTCAGTCTCTCTCTCTAATTGAGGCCGTTCATCAACCGGAAGGGACAAGGTTTTACCGTCCTAAAGGCGTGTCACAGCCAACGAACTTAGACAATATTTTGCCTAGCTTGAGCCAAAGCTTTGCTAGTGAGCTCTCTAGCCGCTTGCTTAACTGGCTGCCTGAGCGAACGAGCGATGTAATCGTTACAGGCGGCGGCGGCGAATTTTTCTGGAACGAGCTAAGACCGCTACTAAAAGAAGCCAAGCTAAAAGGTCACCTAGCAAAACCTTCTCGCGTTGCTAATGTCTTAGGTCAATATATCTACGGGGAAGCCCAGCTAGCACTACCGCTTCGTTCGTGATGGCAAACTCACCCAAACCAGCTCGCAAAATGGTTGCTTTTGATCAGGGTAGTCAAGACCAGCTTCTACTTCAAGCCATTGAAATGGAGCTAGCGGACGGTTGCTATCACAGCTTTAGTGAACTGTGTAAGGTTGCGCTGCATCAGTTTTTGGTTGACCGTGAACCTACCCAGTCAGTCAGTCTGTTTATGGAGTTGGCGAAGCAGATTGCGTCTATAGAAAGCAGAAGCGAGCAGCTTGAAATAGAGAACTCAAAATTCCTTAAGCGACTTGAGCGACTTGAGCGATTGGAAGAACAGACACCCAAAATCTCTCAGACTGTTGATTCTTCATCCGAGAAGACTCAAGCTGAGGCGAATCAGACCTCTGATATTGACCAAATTGCTCAGCTAGAGAAAATTGATCCGCTGTTAGCAAGGCTAACGCCTCTATTAGAGAGTTTTTAAATGTAGCAGAGTAAAGATGCATCATTACTTTGCTAGTCGTGTTGCCTGCTATAGAAAGCGTACGGATGCGCTCGTATGCTCGTACGCCACTTAGTCCGTAAGAATTAGTGATTTCAGCGATCGCTAATGTATAGCAATGCGCGGAAAACTAGAGTGAGCTAGTGAGCTAACAGGCCCAAGAAACATAAGAACCCAGACCATTCGGACGGTTGGCTATTTGAGCCAAGGAGCAGAAATATTATCCAACTGTTCACGCTCACTCTCACTGATACACCAGCCCAAAGCGCCTGCATTTTGTTCAGCCTGTCTGGCGTTCTTTGCCCCTGGAATCGGGACCACACCACCTTTACTAATCAACCAGTTCAGCGCCACTTGCACTTGAGTTTTACCGTGCGCCTCACCAATAGATTGCAGCGCTGCCAAGACGGGCTCAATCTTCTCTAACCCCTTCTTACTAAACTTAGGATCTAGTCGACGAGCACCTGCTGGCCTCAGATCGCTGCCAACAGTATATTTACCGGTGAGCAATCCCTGTGCTAGTGGGCTGTAGGCTAGAACTGCGACTTCTAGATTTCGAGCAGCTTCCATGACGCCATTGGTTTCTACGTTGCGGTGAAGTAGTGAATACTGCACCTGGTTCGCCGCCAGCGGAATTCCTCTGGCTGCAAGGTAGCTGTGGGCTTCGCGCATTTGCTTGGCAGAGTAGTTGCTGACACCAATCGATTTGACACGTCCTTGATCGACCTCGTCAGCTAGCGCGTTCATTAAGGTTTCTTGCCCTATAAAAAAATCGAACGGCCAGTGCACCTGATACAGTGTCACGGCGGGAAGCTTCAGACGCTTTAGGCTAGCAGTTACCGCGTCGGCAACCGACTGCGCAGAAAATCGCCAGGGGACGGGCATGTACTTAGTGGCGACGATGGCTTCTTGGTCGCTCTGCTGCATGAATTGGCCAATTAGCTCTTCCGACTTGCCCAGGCCGTATATCTCTGCGGTGTCTAGAAAGTTTACGCCCGCAGCCAAAGACGCATTGAAAGCGGCTCTCACATCGTCTGCGCCATAGGCTCCGCCATATTGCCAAAAGAGAGAGTCGCCCCAGGCCCAGGTGCCAAGTCCAAGTGCTGGAACTTTAGGCCCTTTGGGCCCTAGGGTAACTGTTTGGAAGGAAGAGGGAGTTGCCATGAAAGGTGCTATGAGAAAGGTGTTATAAGAGTATGGATTCTTTAAAGTAGCGGGTTGGGTAGGTTTCGTCATCTGGCTGGCGGGAGGCTAGCGATCGCCTTGCTCAGCAATCAAAAAGTCTACAAACTGGCGAGCGCTGCGACCGGACCGGCCGTTGTGACGAGTTGCCCACTGGCGAGCACGCCATTCTAGATTTTCGGGCTCTAGATTGAGATTAGCCTGAGTGGCCAGGTGACGAACGATAGTGAGGTAAGTAGGCTGATCGGCAGGTGTGAAGGTGAGGGTAAGGCCAAAGCGATCGCTAAATGAAAGCTTCTCTTGCACCGTATCCCACGCTTGAATTTCATCGGCGTCTTTGGGACTAGGCCGCTCGTCAAAGAACTCCCGAATGAGGTGACGGCGGTTAGAAGTTGCATATACAACGACATTTTGAGGTCTTGCGGTCGCGCCACCTTCAAGGACGACCTTGAGCGCTTTGAAGGCTTCATCATCGTCTTCAAAGGAAAGGTCATCAACGAAGATAATGAACTTTTGAGGAACGTGGCTGAGCGGGCCGACGATTTGAGGCAGATGCTGTAAGTGAGCTTTGGGAACTTCGATTAGGCGTAGACCCTGATGGTGATATTGGTTTAGCAGCGCTTTGACCAAAGATGACTTGCCCGAACCTCGACTGCCATAAAGTAAGACATTTTGAGCGGGGTAGCCGTGTAGCAAGAACTCGGTGTTTTGAATAAGCTGCTGTTTGGGATGGTCGTAGGCAACAAGCTGATCTAGCTGAACGGGATCGGGGGCGGGGATGCCAGTTAGCTGGTACTCGCTGGTATCGGCATTTGACTGCCAGCGGAGGGCAATGAACTGACCAAAGATGCCGACGCCGTGAGCACGGTAATACATTGCGAGTTCGGCAGACGCGTTTGCCCAGTCTGAGGTTTCAAGAAAGGGTAAGGCGTAAGAGAGAGAAGAGGCCACAGGATGCATGACTGGGGGCGCAGCGTGATCGCACACCTGGGCAACCCACTGGCTGAGCCGATCGGCAGATAGCCGATAGAAGCTGTGAAGAATAGCAAGGTCGTATTTTGCGGCGGTTAAAAGACTCAGCGAAATATGTTCAGCTAGCTGCGCGTCTGTTGTTTGGACATCTGTTGTTTGGACTATTCGCGGTTTGGCTATTTGAGCATTTGCTGTTTTAGTGTTTGCTGTCTTAATGTTTGCTGTCTTAATGTTTGCTGTCTTAGTATCTGTAAGAAAGGGCTGTGGCAGGGTTTGGGCCTGTCGAGCAAAGGCGTTGTCCGACTTAATGATTTGAGTAATCAGGTGCTGCTGCCAGCTTTGCTGTTGTGTGGCTAATGCAGAAAACCACTGTCCGTAAGCGAGCAGACAAGCGGTTTGATTCTCTGCGCTCTGGTTCTCTGCGGAGATAGCGCTTAGCAGTGAAAGGAGGGCGGTGCTGATATTGCTAGTGAAGACAGACTGATACAACAGTAGCGCAGCTGCTTGCTGACAGTAGTTTTTGGCTGCGTCTTTAGCTATTGTGATCGCACTTTCATCCAAACCCATAGCCTATCCTTCAAGAATGTCGTGTACTCTTTATCCTACTCGCAGCAATACGTCTTTAGCGTAGCTTCGGTGTTAGCTGCATTAAGCGACGTAATTCAATCTAAGTTCCGTGGGCAGCATTCTATATTGAGAATAAATCCTCAAGGAAGGCTACATAGGACGGACATGGAGGTTTGGTGACGAGAACTACGCCAGCTATGAAGGTGACCTCATGATGAACAAACGTATTCTCATCCTGACTGCTGATTCGCGCGGGGATGTACAGCCTTTTATCGGCGATCAGTCTTTTTGAAAAACTGCGTTTATAAGCTGAGTGCGAGGCCTCGCCCAACTCCTCAAAAACAGTTAACGGCAGGTAGGTTAGAGCAGACTACTCGAGTTGTCGCAGACCAGAAATGCGGCTGAGCACCGAAAATATGGGTAGAAAGATTGAAGATGATGTTGCGCAGGCAGTTAATATTATCAGCAGTCGCTGATCACAGAAGCCGATAGACCTAAGCTACAAAGCAGACTTGCGATCGCTATCGACGACATCGCTTTCTGGCAAATCCACACCTGGCAGAGCTCGAGCCAATGACATTAGTCAATGACATTAGTCAATGAACATAGTCAGATAAGCATAGTCAGATAAGAGAGCGATCGCCTATCACTCTCACAGTCATATCTTACCAACGGATCCTACAGGATTCGAACCTGTGACCGACCGCTTAGAAGGCGGTTGCTCTATCCAACTGAGCTAAGGATCCAAAAATAGGCTGCATTAGTTTAGCGCACATAGCGAGCGCCTGACAGAGCGATCGCGAGATTTATCACACAAGCGCTACAGCAATGGACGATAGCTTTAGCCGCAGAAGCCACCTATCAATCCAGACTGCTTTGGCTCTAGGCGTTTGTGCGTTTACGATACAGTTGCTTGATGGATGGGCAAAGCAGGTTATCAAAGGCAAAGCAGATTATTAGAGGCAAAGCAGATTATTAGAGGCAAGGCAGGTTGACCTTTCAGAAAGCGGCCTTTGACGGCACCAAACGCGCTGTCAGGCAACAATCGAGCTATCTTCATAAATTGATTGCGGCTGATTGCGGCGATCGCTACTCTCTGAGCTATGGCTGTAGGCCATCTCTATCTGCTGTTGAGTGCTCTAAAAGCCTGTAGGGATAGAGCTGTCGGCATTACTGCTACTTTGCTCACTATGGCTGAAACTATCGCCAAAAAACCTGCCATACTATGAGGGACAATTGCGAAGGATACTGACAGCATGGCTCCGACAAAACTGTCTGATTCAGATAAAAGCGAAATTATTGATCTGTACAAACAACCTGAACAGACGACTTCGACCTTAGCTGAACAGTATGGGGTCAGCAACAGCACCATTAGCCGAATTTTAAAGGGCTCCATCCCGGCAGACGAGTACAGCACGCTGATTGCTCAAAAGCGGATGGCAACCTCAGATAAGGTAGAAGCCTCGAAGCGTCGATCGCACAGTAAGCCTGCGCCAGTCAAAGCAGCGCCTATAGAAATTGATACCAGCACGGACACAGTGCCAGAATTTGCGCCTGCGGCTAATCAGCCGACAGCCGATGGCACCCTAGTCTCTGAGGCCTCCAAGGGTTCCCAAAGTTCAGACGAGGACCTAGATCTAGAATCTACCTCAAAAGTAGATCCGCCCAAGCTGAAGTCTACAGAGAATGTAGTAGAGCAGCCTGACCTAGAAACCGCTGAGCCTCGCCGTCGTCGTAAACGTAGCCGGGTTCAAACTAAGGAGACAGATGAACAGCTACCGCTATTGTCCGAGGATAAGGCCATACAGGAAGAGACTATAGGCAAAGAAACTATAGGTAAAGAGACTGTAGGTAAAGAGACTATAGACGAGCAGCCTAGTGATGCTGTAGAGAACGAAGTCGTCGCGGAAGATGAAATCGTAGAAGAGAAAACTATAGAAGACAAGCCTACAGCACCTCGACCTCGACCGATCTTGGCTAGTCAGGACGATGACGACGACGACGACGACGACGATCTGCTGGGACTAGATGAGACGCTAGGCGATGACTTCGGTGATGATGATGAGGACGATGAGGATGACGACGATGACGATGACGAGATAGAAGTAGCGAAGCCAAGGCTAGTCTCTGAGACGGCAATCGAAATCATGCCGCTAGATCAGGCAGTATTGCCCAAGCCCTGCTATCTGGTAGTCGATATGCGAGCAGAGCTAATTACGCGGCCACTGGTTGAGTTTTCGGATTTAGGTAAAATTCCAAGCGCTGAGGAAACGGCCAATACGCTGCCGGTATTCGACAACCACCGGGTGGCTAGACGATTCTCTCGCAACAAGCAAAGGGTTATCAAGGTACCTGATGGCAGCTTGATTACACGAACAAGTCCCTATCTAACGGCAAAGGGGATCACCCGTTTGCTGGTGGATGGTCAGGTGTTTGATCTAGCTGATACTGATGACTAGACTATTCGAATGGGCCATTTGTCATCTCTTTCCATCTATATTTTTGTCATTTATAGAGTAGTCGGCGGACGGTTGTTGAACGGACGGTTTTTGTGAAGGGAGGCTTCTATAATGCTATTGCATTTGTGCACTTGGCCAGAGGTTGAAGATTATTTGACGCGATCGCACGGCATCATTTTCCCGATTGGCTCTACCGAGCAGCACGGTCCTACAGGACTTATCGGTACCGATGCTATTTGTGCCGAAGCGGTTGCCAAAGGTGTGGGCGAGGCCACAGGCGCGCTGATTGGCCCGACAATTAACGTTGGCATGGCGCTGCACCATCTAGCCTTTCCCGGCAGCATCAGCCTGCGGCCTAGTACGCTCATTGCCTTGATTCAAGACTATGTGAAGCCGCTGGCTCGAAACGGATTCGAGCGGTTTTACTTTATCAATGGGCACGGGGGCAATGTCGCTTCAGTGAAAGCTGCTTTCTCGGAGACTTATGCAGCGATCGCAGATGCTAACTTACCTAATGCTAGTCGCGTCCGCTGCAAGCTGGCCAGCTGGTACAACAGCGACGCGGTTAAAGGCTTAGCCGAACAGCTCTATGGCGACCAAGAGGGATCCCATGCTACCCCGAGTGAAGTTGCGCTCACCCAGTTTGTTCATCCGGACATACATAAGCAAGCAACACTATCGCCGACAGTTGCACCTAAAAACAGATCTATCTACAGTCCGAGCGATTTTCGCGCATTTTATACCGATGGGCGGATGGGCTCTAATCCCAATCTTGCAACGCCGGCGCACGGCCAGCAGTTCTATGAGATAGCTGTAAAGAATTTAACAAACGGCTATCTGAACTTTTTGCAAGAGTCCTAGCTATTAAGGTTCGACTGCCTTTAACTTGGTTGTTCTTTGCAGTCTTTTCGGTGTTGGCCGTATAAAGATCTTGCGTCTTCTGCCGAAAACTAGTAGTCATCCTCGAAGCAATATAGGTAAGATCCCTGAGCATCGAAGAAAGTTCCTCCGTTTGGAAGTTAGATTCAAGCAGAGAGAAATTTGTCGAACAAATCATACATTTATTTAGTTTAAGTCTAGGTCTTCAATGGCTTCTATGTCGTCTCTACGGACTACCTGCGTCAAGGTTATCGGCTCAGCTATTTCTGTTGAATTTATGGTGCTGCTTTTAGCGATAGGCAGCTTTGGAACAAGTGCGCCGAGAGCCGCAGCGCAAACCGCTCCACCAGCTGGTCCTCCTAATGTTCCTATTCGTGACGACAACGGGTCAGTTCGCGTTAATAACAATGCTCGAGACATTCGCACCGGACCTTTGCGGAACGGCTCAAGAATTCCGCTGCCGGCTACTTTACCCGCTAGAACCACTGAACGAGTACCAGTAAGCGTCGATAGAACAAGGCAGGCTCCCAACAGTATCGAGATTCGCCCTGATGTGTCATACATTGAAGAATCTTTCAACAGCATTGTTAACGGCGCGCAGGGGACAAATGACCGCTATGACCTGCAGCGGGAGTCGCTGCAAATAACAACAACGTTCGACTTGAACTTCGTTCGCGGTGCCCATGATTTTGGGGAGGGTATTCAGGTCGCCGTGATCAAACGCGATGGCAACCGTACAACCCAAACGGCCTATGTCCGAGGGGGGCGTGTCACCATAGGCCCTGGAAACGTGGTTTTACCAGAGCGAGAGTCGCTATCGGTTACCTACGGCGCAGATGACGTGGTTGAACTGCGGGTGTTGAATATTAGGAGTAACGGTGCGGCGCCTAGCCAGTCGGCTATTTACTTTGCTCGCGACTTTAGTACAAGCGGCAAAGTAGGAGAATTTATTGTTGAAGATTTAGAGGGGGGCGGCGATCTGGATTTTGATGACGGAGAGTACGTACAGGCACCTACTGGTGTAGGAACTGCGATCGCTACTAGAGAATCGCCTACGCTCACGGTCGATGTCCGCACTGAGCGCGTAGAACTCCCTCCTTTTATCGATCAGGTAGTGAGTACAGTCGATCGAGTTGAGAGCGACCAGCAAACTGTTGTTGAAGAGGTAGAGCTAAGAAGAGAGAGGGGTCAAGTTGACATTGCCGACGAGAATCCCTCAAATCTGCTAGGCCATGCAGCGGGTGTGCGTAGCGCAAACGATGAACAGCTAGTCTATAGCCGCTATGCCAACGCTGGTGAAGCTCGCTTAGGTAGCGATGGCCTAGGGGCAACCGGCCAGCTCAGGCCGCTGATTAGCAACCCTAGCGCGCCGCCAACGCTGCTGACAGGCAATCTGCACTTCGATCCCTTTGCGGATGATAATGAAGCCGGAGTAACCGGTAGATTAGGCGTCACTCAATACCTAACGCGAACTCACCGTTTGGCCGAAGACATGTTAGGCAATCGGCTGGTGGCAGCAGGCGCAGAGAATTCCGATTTGTTGATACCGACTGGCCTATTTCATAATCGGCGGATAGTCGGCTATGTTCCGACAAGATTAGTCACTACGCCAGGAGAACAGCTCACTTCTGTGAATGGCATTTTTGAGCTGCCAGCCAATCAGGAGATTGCGATCGCACCACCCGATCCGCAGCGCGTGGGTCGCGGTGATTCTGCTTATACCGACAACGTGGGCGGCTTGCTGATTGAACAGACCGGCGGCGCGTTTACCTTCGTGCCCCAGTGGACCAAAGCGGGTTTTGCGCAGTCGTCCCTTACCCTAGGTGCCGGCGAAGCTACCCACGTTATCTATGCGTTAGTTCCCCAGCAGCCAGGGCAAAACCTCCAGCTAGGCCAAACCTACGCCGTCTCTGTCGGCCCTAACGGATACAGCATCACCGATGGTAGCTTCAACATTATCTCAGCCGACTTTCAGCCGCAAAACTTTTTCCCAGAGAGCGCAGATATCTATGCTGTAGAAGATACCGTCGCGGCTGTCAACACAGCGACCGATCGGTTTAATGGTATTCAAGGTGAGTATATCGAGGTTCCCGGCGGCGAGCGGGTATCTACCGTAGATCTTTCTATAGCCGCTGAAGCTGACGCGCGCCTAGGTAATATACTCTCTCCTTCCAGCACAGTTGAAGCTGCCGGACAGCCAGCGTATATACAGACAACGCGAGCTGGTGGGCTTTATCTGGGTGGGGCGCTGACAGGTGGCTTTGGCAATCAGGAGGACACCGTATTTTTATCACGAACCACCACAGTAAACGCTGTTGATCGGTTGCTTCAACAGCGAACCATAGAGACTTTCTCATCGTCTAGGTCACGGCTAGACACGATTAGAACAGAGAATGGAACAACGCAGCAAAACATCGGAACAGCATCTTTTGATATTAACGAGGCTGGAGAGCTGAGGAACGTTGCCTCTGCTCCGGGTAACACCACAAATACTATCAATGTTAGCAACCGAGAAACCCGAGAAGTCGGCGACGTAGAGATAGGTAGGCGATCGCTGATCGAAACAGCAACGGAGGAGACAGTAATCGGTCAATCGAGCCAAGAAATTTCGCGCGAGCAGGCGCTAGTAACTGAAAGAGACAGCTATCCTAATTTCTCGGCAGTGCTGGGCGAGCTGACCCTAGGCGGCGTATACAACTTCGGCAACACGCCCTGGACGACAGCAGCAAATACGCTCCGCGCCGAGGTGTTTTTTAGAGACACTGTGGTAGGTCGCGGTTCAGATGGCTCCCAAACAGGCGTAAGGGCTGAGGTTGTCTTTCATCCGTTTGGCGAAGTGCAGCGCGATGCGTATCAGGTGGATGCTACGGGCAATGTTATTCCCGTTTACCAGACTGAGCCTGTGCTGGACGTGGAAGGTAAACAGGTGATGGAGGTGCTAGCTAGTGAGCAGGGTGAATCAGTAGAGATTCCGGTGAATCAGTTTTTACTCGATAAGGCGGGCGATCGCATCGCTCAGCGCGTCGGTACGGGCACAGCTAAAGGCCCAGGTGCATACCTGCGAGTAGAGAACGTATTTGATGACGACAGTGTTGAGGTCGCAGGCGGCATTCAGCTCTCGTTTTAGCGCTAACCAATGCGGCAGCGACCTTTGTCTATTTGCTCAATTCTCGCCTGCCGCTGGGCAATCACCTTATCCAAAGATGGCCTTCCTGTCATCGCCAATCGCCAATCGGCCCACAGGTCGTATAGCTTATTGACTACCGGGCCAATCACTAGCCATTTGGTCGGCGCATATAGCCAGCCGATGCCAAGGGCCGTATAGACTTCTCGAAAAACAGCTACATTTTTGACTACAGTACCATCGGATCTAACCGCGTGAATGCGCCCCATTGCCGTCTCAAAATCAATGCCGCCGTTTTCTTCTGGGCTGTAGTTCAGATTCGCAATATCTGTAAACTTGACAAGGCCGCGTCCAGCGTCTTTTTTTTGCAAGAAGTTGACTTCTCTAACGCACCGTGGGCAATCACCGTCATAGAGAAGATTTATTTTCCAGATGTCTGTGTCGTTGGTAGAACTGCTTGTCTTTGCTTCAGAAAGCGGCATGAAAAGGATTTTGAGAGAGTGCTTTTTTAGTTTAACCGGTTTGGTTTGGCTACATCCGGCGGCGGGTAGAGGATAGCTATGCTGATCGTCTCAGCTAAACATGATTGCACAGTAATACTGCATTCTGGGAAAGCCAACAAGTTAACCGATTGCTGACCTCTCAATATCGTCTGTCTTTGATATCCATCTGCCTGTGGCTGTCTGAAAACATGAAGCTGCTGGGCTTGCACATTTACGACCCAATAGTCTGTAAGCCCTGCGGCTGCATAGAGATTTCCCTTGAGCTGTAAGTCTCGCTCTATGGTAGAATCTGCAATTTCAACAATCAGATAAATCTCGTTTGGCGCAGGGTGATGATCTTCATAGAAGCTGCTGTCAGGATGTACAACTGCAATGTCGGGTTCAGGTTCTGAGTAGAGGTCTAGCTGTATTGGATCTTGAAGTCGAACTAGCGCGCGATCACCTAAAAGCCGCTCAATCAGTTTTTCTATCCGTTTGCAGAGCGCACTGTGACAAAGACCTTTTGGTATTTTTTGGATAATTTGTCCGGCAATCAGCTCCACTTGCTCATCTGCTGTCAAGATACCAACTTCCGCCATGCGGTGATACTCGTCTGTCGTAATGAGACGTAGTTTAGTTTGCGCTGGGATAGCAGCGGTCATAGTAAGACGAAAGCCTTAGCTCTAGACACATTATAGGGCTAAAGCCTTTGCTCAGCGGAGCACCTAGGTTGCTGTTGGGCTGCTCAGTTTTAACAGCACGACATACTGATCTTCCTAAGGCGACAGCACTGCTGAATACCTATTAACCTCTCCGCTTAGACTATTTTTTCATTCGTTTCTTTAAACGCCCTATTTCCCCTTTGAAGATAAGGACCGTTGGATGCTTGGGACCTAACTTCCGACTTAATATAAACAAGGATTGTTCATACACTTGCAGGGCCTGTGAAAGTTGCTGACTTTTCTCATACAGGCTGCCCATTGTTCTGAGGCCCATTGCATACGATTGACTTTGAGTTTCCTGACGTTCGACTTTAATGCTTTGCCAGGGCTTTGTTGCGTGAATCAGAAAACAGTCAGAAGTCTCCTGCTGTGGTCATTCTTTAAGCTTCAACCGGATAACTATCGGGCATTCCTAGCTGAGTCATTTTGTTGAGCGCCTTGCACTCAATCATCAGCTCTGTCGTCTGCGTTTTAATCTGCCTCGCACACACCTCTCCTGTGAAAATGGTTTTAAGTCGATACATCCCGGTTTCGCTCAGCGAGCGACGGTGGTAGTCAATCTCTTCTTTCCAAGCCGAGCGCCCCACCTGTCGAATGCGTCTGAGGTTCTCATCACGAGGATGTGCTGGCCCTTTGCGGTTACCATGAAACCAAATCTTGGCATCTTTGCGCGGCGGTATCGCAGCGGTTGCATCCCGCTCCTCAATGTAATCATAGACGTAGCCACAGTCGTAGGCACCATCTGCGCTCACTTGCTCTATCTCATCGTCAATCTCATCGAGCAGTTCGCCTAACACTTCGCTGTCACCCGTTGAGTTGGGTGTGACCACAGCGGCTAGAATTTCGCCCGTCTCTTCATCAATGCCGACGTGTAGCTTTAGCCAGGTGCGGCGCTTGCTAACCCCATGCTTCCGCGCTTTCCATTCACCCTCTCCATAGACCTTTACACCGGTACTATCAATCACAACGTGGCGACTGCCCTGCGTCGGTGTTACTGACAGGTCTATCTTCAGTCGCTTGGCACGACGCGATAGCGTGCTGTAGTGCGGTAATTCTAGCTCTACAGACATCAACTTAAACAGCGAACGGGCAAACCCGATGGTCTGACGCAGCTTTTGTCTGTACACCGACTTCAGCGTCAACAGCGTCTCTATCGCCAAGTCGCTGTACGTATCCGATGCGCCCGGTTTTCCTGTCTTCTGGGTATTCTTCCACGCGACCAAAACGTCTTCGTCTAGCCAGATGTGAAGGCTCCCCCGGCTGACCAAGGCAGCGTTATAATCTGACCAGTTGCGGAGCTTGTAGTGAGATGTCATCGGTGGCGTTGTGTGTTGTCGTAACTGCAACTTACCAAGCGCTCTCTACTCTCCGCAGCTACCTATCGACCTATTTGTGCAACAAAGCCCTTTGCCAGTCTTTTAACAGCGTGATGGCTTCTACATATCTTTCTTGCTTTTGATAAAGTAACGCCAAGTTATTCAGACTGGTGGCGGTGTAGGGATGACGATCGCCCACAGTGCCGCTTTACAGATTTCGAGCGCTTCTAAATACAACGGTTCCGCTTCCTCATAGCGATCCTGAGACCGATACAGTCCTGCTAAGTTATTCAGACTGGTGGCGGTGTAGGGATGACCCGATCCTAATCGCTCTTCACAAATTGGTAGTGCATTAATGTAAAGGATAGAGGAAAATAAGACATCGCTGTTGCGACTCAAGAGGAGTAAGCAGATGAAAGTTGAGATGACTTGTCCAACCTGTGGCTCGCACGACATTTCAAAGAACGGTACAACCCGTCGAGGCAAGCAAAACTACAAATGCCGGGACTGCAATCGGCAGTTTGTCGAAGATCCACAATGGAAGCCAAAGGATAAGAACAAGCAGAGTTTAGTAGATCTTCTGCTGCTGGAGAAAATCCCGCTGGCAGGCATCGCTAGAGCCACAGGGGTCTCTGAGAGTTGGCTACAAAGTTATGTGAATGTCTGCTATGAGCTGGTGCCTAAAGCAGCAGTAGTGATGCCGAAGCCAAAAGGTAAGTTGAAAGTGCAGATGGATGAGTTGTGGTCATTTGTCGATGACAAAGGCAACAAGCAATGGGTCTGGCTAGCTATCGATGCTGAGACCCGAGAAGTGATTGGCTGCCACATTGGTGACCGTTCAAGAGCATCGGCTCGGTCATTGTGGCAATCCATTCCTGCTGTGTACAGGCAATGTGCCACGGTCTACACAGATTATTGGGAAGCCTACGAGACAGTGATTCCAGCTAATCGCCATCGAGCTGTTGGTAAAGATAGCGGCTTGACGAGCTACATAGAAAGGTTCAATAACACACTAAGGATCGAGGATTAAATAGTTGATTCAATTTGAGGAGGGTTAGCCAAGGCAGTGTAATTCTATTTTGGCAAAACGTCATCAAACACAATGCGAATGCTGGCTTTGAGTTCATCAGTCGCTTTCTTCTCGGTTTCATAGACTCGGTCAAGGACGGTTGTAAAAACGCTCAATCCGGTTGCCGTGGTTGCTGTAGCCATCAAGTCTTTGACGGTCTCAACCGTATCGAAAATCACCCCCTGCGTCGCTCGCGTCAGATGTGGAAACAATCGATGTTCATAAGCCTGCGGCACGCTTCGCGAACGGATTGTACTTAGAGGTGTAGGGCGGATAGTGAGCGACCCGAATGTCCAGGGTCAGCTCAGCAGCCAAGTCCTGTAGCGCTGCTTTGAACAGATAAGAGCGCGAACTATTGCTACCCCCACCATCACAGGTCAACAGCAATGAGGTGGCCGTTGGGTACTGCTGCCGCCCGTACGTTTGCCACCAGTAGCGCAGGGAATCAATCGCAAACTCATGCGTGTCACGAGAGGTGCCAATCTGAACATAGCCAACGTTCTCGGTGAGGTCATACAGTCCGTGCGGAACCGCTTTGCCCGTTGATAGAGAAGGCCAATCATGGTCGTAGACTTCTATGGGCGCTTGTGTGTAGGCGTGTCCGGCTCGATACAGTGGCCCGATTAGCTCCTTTTTTTGGTATCCATGCTGATCACAGGCTCACCTGCCGATTGGTAGCTATCGACCAGTTTGTGTATTTTCTCAAACTGTTGATTGCGGTTAGGGTTGCTACCGGTTGACTTACGCTTGAGCGCCTGACGCCGTCGGAACTGATGATTATCGAGGAGTTGGTCCACCACCGTCACGCTGATGCTGATTGCTTCTTCGTCTGCTAATCGGTCGGCTATTTGCTGACGGGTCAAGTGCGTCCATTTAATCGACTCATCCATCGGTGAACCTGCCGTGTGACGCTCAACGACTCGCAAAAAGGCCGCATCGAGTCCTGCAATCGTGTCAAAAGCACTTTTACGACCGCCGCCAGGTGAGCGCTGTCGCGCTTCTCTCATTGCCTCAGGATCCGATAACTCGGCGATTCCCAACCGAATACTCCCACGCACACAGCCCAGGACTCGATGGATATAGCTGATGCCCCCATAACCTATTTTGACCGCTTCGATTGCGGCATAGCGGCGACGGTCTTTCTCGCTTAACGACTCATAGTAGCGCTGCATCTGCTCTTCTATTGCGCAGGAGTAAGCGCGGACGGTTTTCATCGTTTGAGCCGAAATAACTGGGTTTCCTCATTATCAGACATATTGACTCTTTTGTTTAATCCTCGATCCTAAGGCAACGGGTCTCGCGATTAGTGAGGAAAACGCTTTCCTTCTCCAAAAAGCTAGAGAACCACATCGGTGCGATTTGGAATTTTATCCATGAGTACAACCGCTTAATTAGAGAAAGGATAGCCGAGAATGAGCCTGACGCTATTTTCTCTATCCTTTACTAAAATGGACTACCCACAAATTTTGAGAGACCGTTCACAGATTGGAATAGCTTCCTGATGAATATTACCTTGATCGCTCTTGCTGCTACTGAGGTCGCGTAACAACATAGCAGCATAACGAGGGTTTTGCTCTTGCCGATTCTCATACTCTCCTTGAGCTTGACTGAATAGCCTTTCGGCTTCTTTGTAGTTTGCCGAATAGCTTCTGACAGGCCCAGCTAGATAGTAAGAAAAGATACGACCAAAATCATCTAGCCTTTCTGCCTTTTTATGTTCCGAAAATGCTTGGAGGACGGACTGAATGCGATCCATTTGATAGTACCGCCACCAGTCAATTACTCGCTCCAGAAGTCTGTCGGATGGTTGGCTTTCTCCCAAAATCTCATGATAGGTAAACTCAACATCTGCTTCAGAAGATACTCTCATATCAAAGAAGTAATTCGCTGCTCGTTTTGACAGCAGTAGAAACTCTTTTCGATCTTGCTGCCATAGCCTACTCAGTAACACTTCTCGCGTGAGTTCATGAATGTTGTACCCTTACCCCTGAAATTCTTCTACAAAGGTCAGTGCCTGCAAATCAGCGAACAGTTCCTCTGCTTCATCCGCTAGCTCCGGTCGCAAAGCTGCTAATACCTGCTCATCAAAAAAGTGAGGAATGGCTGCAGCCCAAAGCATAGAGACAAGTGCCTCCGGCATCTGGCTCATTTGTAGCTCCAGCAGAATCCACTGCCGACCCATTTCTGTATCGGCTTGCTGTACTCGTTCTAGCAACTCTTCTATGCTGACCAACTTTCTAGCGCTAATGACAACATCTGATGAACCGTTTTAGGATGTCCTTTTCCTACCAAAGCGATCGCCTTAATAGCTTCTTCAGGTAAATCAAACTGCAAATCAGAGCAAAACTGACACCAGGCAGTAACCTCAACTATGGGAGATAGCTTAAAGTGGTCACATTCATCACCCCACACAGAATTGTCGGCAGAATCTGGTACTGATTGCCCTGCAATCACCGTAATGACATTCTTCAAGTGTCGCCCAACGGTTCGGAGCCATCTGCTCTCAATCCAATTTTGCAAAGCTTCATTTGCTAACTGATAAGTATCTAACGTAATTACAACTCTACCTTCAAGCTTTGCCAGGTCATCAAAGAATGCTTGCTGTAGCTGTTCTAATCGGTGAGCTTGCGTAGCTGGATCGACATCAGAGTTAATCATGATTGACAGCTTCTCTGCGTCAAACTCATTCTCAGAAAAATCAACTCCTGCTTTTACAAACACCTTGACCTTGCTCATAAAAGTCGGAAACTGCCCACGCCCTAAATCAACAACGACCTGTGACAGAAAAGCGGCGACACTCGCAACTCCCTTACAGTCAAACGGCACGTACTGAACCGGGCATCTCTGCTTAAAACGTGTCAGCAAAGATGTCTTGTCCATACCTGATGGTCCTTCGATAAACATAATTCGACAGTCATGCTTACCCTCGGCCATTTTTAGAAAAACATCCAACTCTTTCGTACGATTTGCCAAGTGACGCTGCTTTGCCATTGGTTAACTGCGTCTAGCTTTCCTTACCTTTGACATCACCAGAGGGCTCATCGTAGCCCCAGCTCCAGCTTTTGCTTACCATCTACGTCGTTGTCCGAAAAGTTGGCATCTCGCATGCGATACTCACCGTCGCCTCGTAGCTTGTTGCCTTTGAAAACCACGCCCGCAGGCTTCTCATCTTCAATCTCGGGTGCCTTTGGCTCCATTTTGTCTTCCATCCTGGCCTTGCTGCCGTCAAACGAAAGGATCGAAAGGCGATCGCGGAAAACGAAAATGACAATAAGTACGACAGCCGCGACGATAAGACATAGAACGATAGCTGTATTCATCAACGTACTGACAACTCCCAGATAATCATCCACAAAGGCTACTATGATGGCAATTCACCGCATCCAGCTATGACCAGAATAAGCTCGTCTATTGCCTCGCTGATTGGCAGCTTCTGTGAAAGAATCAGTACGCCGGAGCTTTGCTGAGACAAAATAAATTGACCAAACTCCGTAGGCATCGTTTTGCGGTCATGAGTCACAAGCACCCTGCCTTCGCGTGCAGCAATAGCCAAAACTTCCGAGTCTTTGATACCCTCAAGCTTCGCTTCGTTAGCCGACTGAAAATCCAAATCGGGTTTCCTGCGAGTGACACCCGAAACAATAGCCTGCCTCAAGTCAGCATCAGCCTGAAATCGAACCCTTGTCATACCGAAGTTTGCCGCTGATCTAGTGCAGCTCTCAGCTTTTGATAGAGTAAAGGACTTTTTTCTCTACAGGCGCTTTGCAGCTTCAAAAAATCAGACTCGCCTTCTTCTAACTACGTATCAACGGTCTCACGGTTGGCAAGATAAAAAGTAATTGCCCTGTAGACCTGTTCCAACGACAGCAACGGAAAATTTTGAGCAATAGTCTCGGGCGACTCTCCATTTAAGAAAGAGTAGACAATCGAATCAAGCGAAATGCGGGTGCCTTCGATCCAATACCCTGTGTTTCGTTGTTCGATATAAGACTTGGTCAGAACAGGCGCTAATGTCATCAGAGTCTCATGCTCAACGCTAACTATCATCTAAAGTTTATGGCATCTTTCGGCTGATGGCTTGCCGCGAGGGCAGTTGCTCAGACAGGATTCGGCCACGACTTCATCAGCTTCGGCAGCGGGCGGCACTTGACCGAAAATCATGTCACAGCTGAGGTCGTCGAAGTTTGGCACCATGGTGAGGGGAATGCCAAATTTTTCGGTGAAGAAGGTTTGGGTAGGCAATTTGCACATGTTGACGCACATGCCGACACACTGGCTTTCTTCTAGATAGCGACACTTCTCTATATGGACGGCGCTGGGCTGCGATCGCGTCTCACCATCTAGCCCGACTACCTCTGCCTCAGCCACTGAGCACGGCCCTACTAGCCACTCAAACATCTGCGCTGCAAACCAGGCATTGAGCACGCACACCAAACGGGTTGGCGAAAAAACGGTGCGAATCATCCACAGCACAGGTGCAGGCACTAGCGATTGCAGCACACGTGCCACTACAGCCTGCTGCTCATTAGCACTACGCCCCTGCATAATCTTCTTAGAAAGATCGACAAAGCCGCCGTAGCCGCTGACCGGCGTGTCTGTACCGATTGCATTGGCCATTTTGCGAGAGAACAGCCAAATAAACAGCCGGTCTAGCAGGTTGTCATGATGCGCTTGGACGGTTTGCATTTTAGGCTCTGTGATGTTTAATTCCTTGTGTTTAGTTCTTTGTGTTTAGTTCTTTGTGGCTGGGTCTTTGTGGCTGGGTCTTTGTGTTTGATTCTTTGTGTCTGGGTCTTTGTGTTTAATTCTTTGTGGCTGGGTTTCGAAGCACAGAATCGTTAGTCCCTTAAATTATGCCAGTAACACTAGCCCTATAAACCATCAAGACATGTTTGTTTGGGTACGCTAGGGCGGACGGTTGGGAAAGATAGCCAGCCTATGCGGAAATTAAGGTCGGATTCGTGTAGGTTTTAACCTTGAAGGAACAGTATAAAAATTATGGATAAGAAGGTTGTAGCCGGTGTTGGCATGGGCGCGGTGATTGCGCTCTTCTTAGGCGGCAAGGCAGTGGCATCACATATTGCGGCAAAGGAAGTGGATAAGGCGATCGCAGATGTGGCTGAATATGTTGAGGTCGACTACCAGAAGGTAGACCAGTCGCTTATTGGCCGGGGCACAACCGTCAAGGGCGTAGTGATTACGCCGGTAGGCTCATCTGATCCGATTAAGGTGGACAAAGTAGTACTCTACGACTTTGATCAAAAGAATGATATTCCAACTCGGCTTGACTTTGCACTTAAAGGCATTTCGATTGATCTCGCAACGCTAAATGAAAACGGGGCTAGCCTTGCAGAGCTAGGATACGAGGGCGATCTTTCTGGTGACTTTGCTACTGAGTACGAGTACACAGCAGACGAGAAAATCATTCGCCTCAAGAAGATCGAGCTAGGCGCTGAAGACGTGGGCACGTTCGAGATTGACCTGGAACTTGCGAATGTCATTTTGGATGATGATGCGATCGCGAACTTCCCCTTCTCACTGCTGGGCGCAGAACTTCAAAATGGCAAAATCACCTACAGCGACGACTCGTTTATAGAGCGAGTCATTGAAACCGGTGCCGCTGAAGAAGGCATTACTGTTGACGAAGCCAAACAGTCACTGATCGCCAGCCTAGAAGAAGGCGCTACAGAAGGGGCCCTACCTGCAGAATTTGTCGCTGAGATGAAAGAATTTATCGACGATCCTGACAGCTTTTCGCTCACGCTAGCGCCCGATCAGCCTGTTCCCTTTATCAGCTTTACTCAGCTCAACACCCCTGGAGACTTTATTAAGCTACTCAATGCTCGCCTTGAGTCGTAGCGCTCGTGGGCAGCGAGGGAGTCTGTACTCGTCGGCCCTCAGCGCTCAGTCTAGGCTCAGCGGTTAGAGCAGATGAGCGAGGCACATTTGGCCTAGGCCCATTGCTTTCTCTTAGCTGCTTCACCACGATATAGAGAATGGGCACCACAAATAGGCTAAGAAACGTAGCGACCAGCATACCGCCAAAGACAGCAGTGCCCAGTGACTGACGGCTACCGGCACCCGCACCAGAAGCAATAACCAGCGGAAAAATACTGCTCAGCGTCGAAATCGCGGTCATCAAGATGGGTCGCATTCTCTGCTGAGCGGATTCTAAGGCGGCTTGCGTGATTGAGCGACCCTGCTCGCGTAGCTGATTGGCAAACTCTACGATCAAAATCGAGTTTTTGCTGGCTAGTCCAATCAACATCACCAGTCCAATTTGACAATACACATCATTAGGCAAGCCTCGCAGCGTTTGGGCAATGAGCGCGCCAAGAACAGCGAGCGGCACCGCAAACAAGATAATCACCGGATCCACGTAGCTTTCGTACTGCGCCGCTAGCACTAAGAAGACCAGCATAATTCCCAGACTAAAGATGATTGGCGCCTGGTTACCGCCTTCAATCTCTTCTAACGCGGTGCCCGACCATTCGTAGCCAAAGCCGGCTGGCAAAACCTGATTGGCAACCCCTTCCATCGCATCAATCGCCGCGCCAGAGCTAACCCCTTCTGCTGGCTGGCCGTTAATGGCAATCGAGCGGAAAAGGTTGTAGTGGTTGATGGTCTGTGCGCCTGTGGTGTCTGTGGTGGAAATTAGGTTGCCTATGGGAACTAGATCACCGGTTTGCGATCGCACGTACAGCTTGTCGATATCACCCGGAGTCGAGCGAAACTTTTCATCCGCCTGTACATATACGCGGTACGTTCGACCTTGCAAGTTAAAGTCGTTGACGTAGCTCGATCCCAAATTGGTCTGCAGCGTGCTGAAAATGTCGTTGATGTTAACGTTGAGCGACTTTGCCTGATCACGATTGACGTCAATCGCAATTTGAGGCGTGCTGGCCGCATAAGTGCTAAACACCGAGCTGAGCTGAGGGTTTTGATTGGCCGCGCCCATAATTGCCCCCATACTGCCGACTAGCTGGCCTAGCTCTGCGTTGCCACGTCGATCTTGCAGTTGAAACTCGAAGCCGCCAAAGCTGCTGAGGCCCTGAATAGCCGGAGGGTTGACCGGCAGCATACGTGCTTCGGTGATCGCCATTAGCGGGCCGCTGACCCGTTCGATAATGTCAAAGGCGGTAGCATCGCGATCGCCCCACGGGTTGAGCGTAGTGAAAATAACACCGCTATTGGCCGTGTTGCCGCTAAAGCCAAAGCCACCCACCGCAAAGGTAGCACGCACTTCAGGTTGCTCTAGCAGCAAGGCTTCGGCCTGCTCCATGATATCGCTAGTGTAGTTAATAGAAGCCCCTTCGGGGCCTCCGATCAGGGTAATGAAATAGCCTTGGTCTTCATCGGGTAAAAAGGCAGAAGGCACGGTGGTGTAGAGCCAGCCGGTGATAACCAGCGAGGCGACAAACCCAGCTAGTACGATGAGCTTAAGGCCGACGAGCTTTTCAAGCAGATAGCTGTAACGATCGCGCAGCCAGTCTAGCCCGTTGTTGAATGGATTAAAGACGCGTGCCCGCCAGCCAGTTGGCTCTTGCCTAGGCCGTAAAAGTAGGCCAGAAAGCGTGGGGGTAAGGGTCAGCGCGTTGAAAGTGGAAAGGGCGATCGCAAAGGCAATCGTCAGCGCAAACTGCCGGTACAGTGCGCCTGTCGTCCCTGGGAAAAAAGCTACTGGCACGAACACCGCCATCAGCACCAGCGACGTAGCAATTACCGCACCGGTTAGCTCACCCATTGAGGTGATGGCCGCTTCTTCAGGCTCCAAACCTCGCTGGTTGATTTTCGAGCTAATGTCTTCTACCACCACAATGGCGTCATCGACTACCATACCGGTTGCCAGCGTCAGCCCAAATAGCGTTAGGCTGTTGATCGAAAAGCCAAACAGCTTCACAATGGCAAACGTCGCAATCAGCGACACCGGAATCGTCACCGCCGGAATGACCGTCGTTCGCCAGTCTTGCAAAAAGATATAGATAACCAGCACCACCAGGCCAATCGCCTGTACCAGCGTCCACAGCACGCTCAACAGCGACTGCTGCACATATTCAGTCGTATCAAAACCAATGCCGTACTCCATTCCCGGCGGGAACTCTGTTGCCAGCTCAGCCATGGTTTCTTTGACACCCGCCGCCACCTCAAGCGCGTTGCTTCCCGGCAGCTGAAAGATACCTAAACCCACAGCTTCATTGCCGCGAAAGCGTAAGAAAGAGCTATACCGCTCGGCCCCAAGCTCTGCGTAGCCTACGTCCCTAAGCCGAACGAGCTGACCACTATCTCCAGTCTGTAGCACCAAGTTTTCAAATTCTTCCGGCGTTTGCAGACGGCTATTGGCCCGCAGGTCAATCTGGAAATTCTGATTTTCGGGTGACGGTGGCTGCCCAATTTGTCCTGCACCCACCTGAATGTTCTGCTCTCGCAGGGCGGTAATTACACTATCTGCGCTCAGCCCACGGGCCGCAAGCTCTTGAGGATTGAGCCAGATGCGCATCGCATAGGTACGCTCACCAAAAATGGTGACGTTACCCACCCCGTCAACTCGGCGCAAGGCATCCGCAATGTACAAATCGGCGTAGTTGCTTAAGAAGATGTCGTCATACTCGTCATTCTCAGTAAACAGACTCATCGCCAGCAGGATATTGCTGGTTTGTTTGGCGACGGTTACACCCGTTTGCCGCACGATTTCGGGTAGCTGAGGCTCCGCCAGCGAGACCCGATTCTGCACATCTACAGCGGCAATGTCTTTATCTCGAGAAGAGTCAAAGGTGACAACAATATTGCTAACACCATTATTGCTGCTGTTAGAGGTCATGTATCGCATGCCCTCTACACCGTTAATCTGCCTTTCAATCACGGTTGTGACACCGCGCTCTACGGTTTCAGCATCGGCACCAATGTATGTGGCAGTAACGTTGATCTGCGTTGGGCTAATGTCTGGATATTGGGCGATCGGCAGGGTCGGAATGCTAACTGCGCCAATTAGCAGCATGATCAAGGCGCAGACAGTAGCAAAGACAGGACGCTTAATGAAGTAATTTACAAACATAGCCTAACCCTCACCTTCAGCCGACTCGCTACCATTAGCTTCACTAGCCCCTCCGACAGCCGGACCCCCTTCAACAGCGCCTTCCTCCTGCTGCATAATCGGCACCCCGTCACGCAGGTTCAGCAGCCCAGAGGTAATCACCTCATCGCCAGGATTCAGGCCCTCGAGCACCTGATATTCATTGCCCTGTAGCTCTCCTAGCGTCACCGACTTTAGCCGAGCAACCCTCTGCGGTGGACCATTCTGATCGCCGTTAGCGCCCGACGAACGCCCTCCTTCAGGTGAGCCGCCGCTTGCTGGGCCGCCACCTTCTGGGTCGCCGCTTTCTGCTGGAGGATCGGGCTCACCCGGCACAAATACAAAGGTCTCTCCGCCTAGGCGCGAAATAGCTGTGGTCGGAATTAATATGCCGGGGCGCTCATCCCAAATGATGCGAACGTTTAGACGCTGTTCGTCTTGTAGTGAAACGCCAGGAGCCGAAAAGCGTGCCTTAGCCAAAACGGTTTGAGTGTTAGGGTCGGTAGTAGGGGAAACGAAGCGGATGCTACCGGTGGAAATCGCCTCATCTTGGCCGAACAAACTGAGCTCTACCGGTAGGCCCGCCCGCAGTTGCTCAGCGTCGTTAATGGGTACCGCAATCTCTAAGTCTAAGTCTTGATTTTGGGTAATGGTCGTCAGCTGAGCGCCTGCTTGTACGTAGTCACCTAGATTAATGGGAATATCACCCACGATGCCAGCAATTGGGGTGGTGACAGTTTTATCTAGCAGGTCTTGCTGGGTCGCGCTAGCGTTGGCATCCGACTGGGTGAGGGTGGCTTCGGCTGCCGCTAGGCTTGCTCTTAGCGCGTCAATTTCTTCAGCGCCAGCGTTAAGCGCCGACTGGGCAACTGCGCGATCACGCACCACATTATCGAGCTGTTCTTGAGCGAGTGCCCCCCGCTCGACGAGCACAGCGGTTCTGGCATAGTCCGTCTCTTGCAAATCTAGGTCGGCTAATAGCTCAGTTTGTCCAGCTTCAGCCGCGCGTAGCTGAGCGCGGGCGTTGTCTCTAGCGGAACGCGCCGCGCTGACGCTCGCTAAAGCGGCGTTGTAGTCAGACTGCGATCGCTCTTGACTTAGCTGCATAATCGGATCGCCTGCCGCCACCGAATCGCCCGAGGAAACAAAAATCTGCACCACTCGCCCATCTGCTTCAGGCTGAAGGCTTACCCCTGACTGAGCATCTAAGATGCCAACAAACTCGCCGCTCTCTTCCAACGACTCTTCTTGCAGTCGTTCTATTTGTACCGGAGCAGGGGGTTGCCCTTGCATAGCAGGCTCACCCTGGCCGAACAGCTTCCAAAGGATGAAGCCAAGTCCGCCAGCTAGCAGTATGAGTGCGAAAATTCCCCACCAACGGCGCGGCGTGCGATCGCGCGATCGCAGGGAAGCACTAATTGGTTGAGTTTGTGGAACTTGAGCTGTATTAGAGGCAGCTTGACTAGAAGAGACCGGTAGCGTAGATGGTGAGTCCGAAGAGGCCGTCATAGAAGAGGTACCTTTGCACTGATCGAGCAGTGTTCTGAAATGGAGATTCTGAAGCGGAGATATTAGGTGGGATGTCGAAAGTCTCGAGCGGCACAGTCAGAAATATATGCCTAAGATCGAGTATATCTAAACTAGTCAGTTTGGTTTAGTCAATCGCCAAAGTTGATTTTCGCCGGGCTCGCTCTTTTTTACGTCTATCTATATAGCTAGATCGTACAGAATAGGAATAAGAATCACTCTACATACTGAGGCGTGCTGAAGGGGGCTAAGTACTATGTCAAACGCAGCAGCTGTTCCGACAATGTCGTGCATTGGAACATTTCTAGGTCAAGTTGTCTAGGTCAAGTTGTTTTGTTTGCTACTGGCTGTAGCCCCTACAAAAAGAATAGATTAGCTGAGACTAGGGCGTGTCATCAATTAAGCCAAATGACACAAGCTGCCATATGAACTGCACTTAAGAAGTTGCGAGCCGTCTTGTCATAGCGCGTTGCAATCGCCCGGTACTGCTTCAGCTTAGCGAAAAAGTTCTCGATCAGATGACGCGCTTTGTAGAGGTGTTTGTCATAGTCAATCGGTTCTATGCGACTTGACTTACTGGGAATCACAGGCTCAATGCCCTGTGCCTTCAGCACTGCTCTCATCCGTTCATCCGCATCATAGGCTTTATCGGCTAGCAGTGCCTCAGCCTCAATATCAGCAATCAACACGTCTGCACCTGGCAGGTCATGGGCCTGTCCTGCCGTCAGAAAGAAGCCGGTTGGATTGCCTAAGGCATCACAGGTAGCGTGAATCTTAGTACTCAGTCCACCGACTGAGCGACCGATAGCTTCATCGCCCCCCCTTTGGCCCCAGCAGAATGCTGATGGGCTCGCACAATCGTCGCATCGGTCATTTGGTATTCGTTGTCACTGTCCTCACAAAGGGCTGAAAATACCTTCAGCCATAAGCCTTTTTTGCTCCAGCGACTAAAGCGGGTGTGAACAACCTTGAAATGACCAAAACGCTCTGGCAAATCTTGCCATGGTATCCCGGCTCGGTAACGATAGAGGACAGCTTCGACAAACAAGCGGTTGTTCTTCGCGGTCACACCGACATCGCCTAGTTTACCGGGCAGCATGTCTTTTATCCGCTCCCACTGGTCATCTCGCAAAGCATATCGTCGGGTTGTCATCGTTCCTTTTGGGTGTCAGCACCTTTATGATAAAAATGCCTGACGATTTTTTCATCTCTCTAGTTGATGACACGCCCTAGCATTGGCATCATATGTAATTCTGGATGTGTAATTCTAGATGAATGAGCTTCGGACAAAGACGACTCTACAAATAGTGTCAATCTGTCAACCGCTCTAAAAAAAATCCTATATATAGTGGTTAAATGAGGAGTGGATAAATAGAATGTCTACGCCACCGGCTATTGAGGAGCGCGTCGTCTTATGTCTTTTGTAGGTTTGCACATCCACAGCGACTACAGCTTACTCGATGGTGCTAGCCATATCGATCCCTTGGTAGACCGAGCATTAGAACTAGGGATGAACGCGATAGCACTCACCGACCACGGTGTGATGTACGGCGCGATCGAGCTGCTAAAAGTATGCGGCAAAAAAGGCATTAAGCCGATCATCGGTAACGAGATGTACGTCATTAACGGTGACATCACCAAGCAAGAAAAGCGACCCAAATATCATCAGCTCGTGCTTGCCAAAAATGATATTGGCTACAAGAACCTCGTAAAGCTCACCACCGTTTCTCATCTAGAAGGCGTACAGGGCAAAGGCATTTTCTCGCGACCATGCATCAACAAAGACTTACTAGAGCAATACCACGAAGGGCTAATTATCACCAGCGCCTGCCTAGGCGGCGAAATTCCACAAGCGATTATGAAAAATCGCCCTGACGTAGCTCGCCGTGTTGCGCAGTGGTACAAAGATTTGCTCGGCGATGACTTTTATCTAGAAATTCAAGACCACGGCTCTCCTGAAGATCGCGTTGTCAACGTTGAGATTGTTCGTATTGCTCAAGAGCTAGACATTAAAGTTGTTGCAACTAATGATTCTCACTTTATCTCTTGTATTGATGTAGAAGCGCATGACGCTTTGCTCTGCATTCAAACAGGCAAGCTAATTACAGAAGACAAAAGGCTTCGCTACAGCGGAACAGAATACCTCAAATCAGAAGCAGAGATGAGTCGGCTGTTTCGCGATCATCTCTCACCAGAAGTCATCGCTGATGCGGTCAACCGCACCCAAGAAGTTGCCGACAAAGTCGAAGAATACAACATTCTTGGAAATCCACAAATTCCCAACTTTCCTATTCCCGCAGGCCATACCAAAGAAAGCTACATGGAGAAAGTAGCGTGGGACGGTTTGTTCGAACGGATGAACGTTTCTAGCGCTGACGAACTCTCTGAAGAGTATCAGGCGCGGATGAATTATGAAGTCGCTATGATGCACCAAATGGGCTTCGCTACCTACTTTTTGGTGGTTTGGGACTACATCAAATTCGCTCGGGATAATGATATATCTGTTGGTCCTGGTCGCGGCTCAGCGGCGGGCTCACTGGTTGCCTACGCTATGGGCATCACAAATATTGACCCTGTGCATCACGGTCTGCTATTCGAGCGCTTCCTCAACCCTGAGCGCAAATCTATGCCTGATGTGGACACCGACTTCTGCATCGAGAAACGAGAAAAGGTAATCGAATACGTCACTGAAAAATACGGTACCGATCACGTCGCGCAAATTATCACATTCAACCGCATGACCTCTAAGGCGGTGCTTAAAGACGTAGCCCGCGTGCTCGACATTCCCTACAACGAGTCAGACAAGCTCGCTAAGCTGATCCCGGTCTCTCGGGGCAAGCCGGCTAAACTAGCAATGATGATCTCGGACGACACGCCCGCCGCAGAATTCAAAGAAAAATATGACAGCGGCGAGCTGATTCCCGGCACTGGCGTTACTTTTCAGCGATGGATTGATACGGCTATCACTATTGAGGGCACCAACAAAACTTTCGGAATGCACGCGGCAGGCATCGTGATTTCCGAGCACCCACTTGATACCATCGTTCCCTTACAGCGAAACAACGATGGCGCGATTATCACCCAATACTACATGGAAGATGTCGAAGCGATCGGCCTGCTGAAAATGGACTTTTTGGGCCTGCGCAATCTCACCATGATTCAAAAAGCGGTGAATCATATCGAATCGCGGCATAACATAAAAATCGATCTTGACGCGCTGCCACTAGATGATCCGGCCACCTACAAGCTGCTAGCAGGCGGGGAGCTTGCGGGCGTTTTTCAGCTAGAGTCTTCTGGAATGCGTCAGATTGTCAAGGAGCTTAAGCCTTCCGGATTAGAAGATATCTCTTCGGTGCTAGCGCTCTATCGTCCGGGTCCGCTAGACGCAGGGCTGATTCCTAAGTTTATTGACCGTAAGCATGGACGAGAGAAGATTGACTATGCGCACGAGATCTTGGAGCCGATTCTGAAAGAGACTTATGGCATCATGGTCTATCAAGAACAGATCATGAAAATCGCTCAAGACTTGGCGGGGTATTCGCTTGGGCAAGCCGACTTATTGCGTAGAGCAATGGGTAAAAAGAAGATAAAAGAGATGGAGCTCCACCGGGAAAGATTTATTGAGGGTGCGGGGAAAAATACGTTCCCCCGCAAGAGCGCAAACGATTTGTTTGACCAGATGGTGCTGTTCGCGGAGTACTGTTTCAACAAGTCTCATTCTACGGCCTACGGATTTGTCACCTTTCAGACTGCTTATCTGAAGGCAAATTATCCCGTTGAGTACATGGCGGCGCTGCTGACGGCTATTAGCGGCGACCAAGACAAGGTGCAGATGTACATCGCTAGCTGTCTGGGTATGGGCATTCAGGTGCTACCGCCAGACATAAATCGCTCGGGCGTGGACTTTACACCACTAGATAATCAGATTTTGTTTGGCCTGTCGGCGGTGCGAAATATTGGACTCGGGGCAATCGAAGCGCTGATCGTCTCACGTGAGACTGATGGGCCGTTTCAGTCTATGTCAGATTTGTGCGATCGCGTGGATCTGCGCGCAGTCAATAAACGTGCCCTCGAAGCGCTGATTCTTTCGGGCGCATTTGAAAGCATCGAGCCCAACCGTCAGCAGCTCATGCACGACCTAGAGCTAGTCGTAGATTGGGCGCAATCGCGCGCTAAAGATCGCGAAGTTGGCCAGGGCAACCTCTTTGACATACTCGGATCAGCCGCACCTGCAGGCCCTGCCACTACCCCTGCAGCTACCTTTGAATCCGCGCCCAAAGCGCCGCTCGTCTCAGACTATGAACCGCAAGAGCGTCTCAGGCTAGAAAAGAGCTTCTCGGCTTCTACATCTCCGACCATCCGCTCAAAGACATTCAGCACTCAGCTAAGATTCTTGCCCCTATCGAACTAGCCGAGCTAGCCGATAAGCCAGAAAAAGTCACGCTTACGGCCATCGTCATGCTCAGCATGGTCAAGCCCGTCACGACTAAAAAAGGCGATTCTATGGCTGTCGTCGAGATAGAAGATCTGACAGGCCATGCGGAAGCCGTTATCTTTCCCAAAGCATACGCTCGTATTGGCCAACACATTAAGCCTGACGCTCGCCTGATGATCTGGGGCAAAGTTGACCGCCGTGACGACCGCGTACAGATGATTATCGATGACGCTCAGCCGATTGAAACCGTCAGTATGGTAATGCTAGACATTGACCCTTCTGTCGCAGGCGACATCGAAAAGCAAAATCGCCTGCGAGATGTGCTCAAAGTCCTACAAGGCGAAGATAGGTTCGCCGCCAAAACCCCTGTGATTGCGGTTATTCGCACCCGCCATCAGCGCCATGCCATTCGCCTAGGCAACCAGTATCGCGTCCGCAATGCCGAGGCCGCCGTCGCTGCACTACAGGCCGCTAACTTCAACGCTAAGGCAAAGCCCTTACTCAGCGGCGTGCCAGCTAGATAAAAAACGAAGAACAGATACTACACGGGCGTTTTAGACTCTTCTCTATCGTCCGCAAACTCTGCTTCTACCCACTCTCTATCGTCTGTAAATGTATCTGCAGAGATAGAGAGCTTATCCCTTCTTCGCCTCAGGAAGCGTCTTTTTGTGAGTAGGATAGCCGCCGAAAAGCTAACGGCTACGGGAAAAGCCAAGATAGCGCCAAAAATAACACCGCAGGTCGTGCAAACGGTAAGAGCAGCTAGCCCAAGTAGAGGGCGTCTACGCTTCAATGACAGGAAGAACGGCAGCAGTCCGCAGATAATCCCTGAGAGCGCTCCACCGAGGATAAAGGGCAATAAGTAGAAAAAGAGATCTAGCATTTAGCTAAGCGAGTCGGTCAAGCGAATCGTAGAAAGCGTGTTGGTAGCGGCAAGCTTTGGTTTTATAGCAAATACTTTGACGCGCTAGAGCATTTAGGAAGCAAGTCACTTTGTCTCTAACGATCATGTGCCTACAAACCTGTCATAAGCAGCCAAGAGAAAGCTATAGAAATTGTTTTTAATAGATTAATTATTCTGTGGTTTGAAAGCCTACTCTAGGCAGCGCCTGAGCAGGGAGCGAATGTATTTATAGAACTACCATGAGAGAAGGGACTTTTGGTATGATCTGCTTCCCTGTATTAGAGAAGCTTTACTTAATATCAGTATTTCTCTCCTCCCCTGTTAGAAAGATAACAGTATCAACACGTTTTTACTGAGACGCGCTAGCTACGGAATAACTAAGGCTCAGCGAGAATTAGCCGCGTTCTATGCTGTAGACGGCTTGCAGGCTGAAGTCACTGCCAGCAGCGACTTCAGCAACGTCATCTACCGCGTTTGCCGTTTCCACACAAATAAATCGCTGGTAATCTTGCGCCTCTAAATCGGCCATTTTCTTAGAAATTTCTATCCACGGATTCCAAACAATCGCAGTCTTACTTCCCGTAGAAGCGATGCGAATACGGCGATTTCTGGCGCCGTCTTCAATCACAAGCTCAGATTTCACACCCATGTAAACACGATCAACTTCTTCAGTGACAGCGATCGCACCAGTTTGCATTTTTTCTTTGCCGCCATCTGGCTTATCTAGATAGGGCGTTTCTTCTAGTCCTAGCACGCTTACTTGACTGATATCGCCAGTCGAAAAGTAGGTATGAAACGCTTGGGTAATTGAAAAGGACTCGTCGCCTGTATTTTGGGTGGTCAAAGTTACCGTTAGCTGAGCGCCGACAACAATCTCCATCACCAGTTCGAAACTATATGGCCAGATGGCCTGCGTTTCTTCATTCGCGCTTACGCCTAGCCGGACCTTTGTTTCCCCTGTTGGCATGTTTTCTACGCTCAGCAAATTCCACATCCGATTGCGCACAAATCCATGGCTAGCTCGCCCTTTCCCTTCCGGGTCTGGGCCAAACCAAGGCCAGCAGAGAGGAATGCCGCCTTTGGTTGCCTTGCCTGTTTGATAGTAAGCATTTTCACTGACAAATATCAGATCATCGGGTTCTCCTTCGGGTTGAAAAGACAAGACCTGCGCTGCATAAACAGAAATTTTGGCCTTAGCCTTTCGATTGTTAACTTCGATTACCGGAAACCCACCTTTCCCTGTTGCGATCTCGACTTGATCGGAAGTTCCGAATTCTTGGTTGAGCTGCTCGACGTTCATACAATCTACCTGGGGATTTGCCTTTTCATTTAATCTCGATAGACGTCTTAGTATCAAGTTTGGGCACTACATTTTGAGCGCTGCATCAAGCGGCTGGCATTTTTCCGATTGCGAGGCGATCGCATTTTTTGTTTGCAGAATTTTTATTGTCTGCAGAAATAGATGAAGATCGTGTATCGGTAAGGCAAGATCAGCGGGTGCCTGATGGTCAAGCTATCCATCCCGATATAGTCTAGCCGGTAGCGCTCAATACTAAACGCTGACACCGCTGACACCGCTGACACCATTGAACGCTGACACCTATTGCCCAGCCTTGTTGCTTAATAGTGACTCGCTTGATAGTGATTTCAGATGGTAGTCGGATGATTGTGATTTCAGAATCGAAAGTGGTTTAGCTATGCAGAGGCATTGGCCAAATTGGCGCGTTCGGCAGCAGAAATTGTTAGGCTGAAACCATGAGTTTGAGCCCATTAGTTTGAGCCCATTAGTTTGAGCCTATTATTTTGGATGTATGGCGGAAACCGACTCTCTGGCAATAGATTTTCTGGCAATAGTAGAGCAGGGCGCTGAAAGCTGGAATCGCTGGAGAGCCGAAAATCCTGATGTTCAGCCGGATTTAAGTAAGGCCTATTTATTTGGCCAGACACTTGACGGGTTTGACCTGAGCGGTGCGAATTTAGCAAGGGCCTGCTTAATTGGTGCCAGCCTACGTGGCGCAAAGCTGAATGGGGCTTGCTTACTAGCTACCTACGCCAGCAACGCACATCTAAATGGGGCCGATCTTAGCGGAGCCAATCTCGACCAGGCCAACTTCAGCGAAGCGGACTTTAGTGAGGCCAACTTGTCCAACGCGCAGGTGATGGGCACTAATTTTACCGGTGCCTGCTTTACTGGTGCCTGCTGTTCGAACTGGCAGGCTGATCGCGCTACAGCGCTCACAAATCTTTGCGGCAGCCATATCTACCTAGCCGCTCGTCAACGTCAGCGCAGACCCTACAGAGGACAGTTTCGGCCCGAGAAAATGGCTGAGCTGTTACTGCAGCTATCTTCTCAGGCCGATTCTGAAGACGGTTCTCAAACGGATTCTCAAGCCGATTCTCGAATGGGTTCTCAAATAGCAGCGATCGCATCACCTCTCGCTACTCGAAGCCAGTCTTCTAAGAAACAGTCCTTCAAACAAAGATGGTTAAGCCGCCCTATGCTTGGTGGACTGATCGTAGCTGGAATAGTCGCGACCATTGGCATAGCGGTCAACGGATCTAGCTTCCTAAGATCTAGCAACGCAATATCGCTAAATAGACAGACTTCTTTAGGATTAGCCCCAGAGCCAAACCTAGAATCGAGCCCCGAGTTAAATCGCGCTGCTGACTCAGCTCCTCTATCTATCTCTCTACCCTGCCAAGAAACAGAGCCGACTACCTTGCTTGACAGCGCGATCGCTCACGAATACAAAGAAGGCATGGTGTACTACGGCGACTTTGCAAATGGTCTGCCGACTGACGGGCGCGGCACGATGGTCTATCCCAGCGGCAATCGCTACGATGGCGAATACAAAGACGGTCAGCGCCACGGCTGTGGAACCTTCGCCTTTAGCAACGGCAAGCGATACGTCGGGCAGTTTGAAGCAGACCAATTCAGCGGCACAGGCACCTGGATGCTGACAAATGGTGAGCGCTATGTCGGTGGATTTGAGGCGAATCAGTGCAGCGGAGCAGGCACCTTCATTCTGTCTGACGGCTCCTTAAAATCTGGCACCTGGAAAGATGGAAAACTGCTAGAGGACACCCTTTCTTGCGATCAGGGAAGCCTTTCATCCACAAACTCTCCTAATAACTTGCCAGACAGTTAATCAGACAGTTGGTCAAAAATTGATTAGATCGCTAGCTAGGCTTTATCTAATCGAGGTTCTTACGGCTTGTTCTTTTACGACTTGTGATTTCAATCACAGTTGTTCATAATAGCAGGGCCAAAAGAACTTCGCCTGTGAGGCACGATACTAGGATGAAAAAAGACAATCTACGCCGTCAACGATTGCTTCTCCCCCTTTCTGTTTTATCCATCGTAGGTTTGCTCTTAGCATTCCCTACAGCGCTCAAAGCGCAAGACACACCTGAGCCCACCCCTGCACCCACTGACCCAACAGCTACGCCTGCACCCGATTCGGGCGCGATGCCAGAACCTACGCCTGCGCCCGAGCCGGTACCATCGGCAAGCCCTACTTCAGGTGAAAGTACTTCTGAAGAGGCTGCCGGCGAAGAAATGTCTGAAGAAGCCGTTACCGATGAAGAAACTGCCGGTGAAGCCGTGCCCGTTGAAGCTGCTGACCCTACCGCTGAACCGAGCACTGAACCGGGCACTGGCGCTTCTAGTAGCACTGCCGATGACACAATTGATGATACCGAGGCTGCACCGGCAGTAGAGACCCAGACAGCACCACCAGCCACAGCACCTACCTCCAGTCCGGCTCCAGCCAACAGTTCTAGCCCCAGAGCCCTATGGTAAGAACGCTCAGGTGAGAGTGCTGCGGTAAAATCGGCATCCGTTGCATTCACTTTTGCAACGGACGCCTACAGCCTTTCTATCTTTAGTCGCTTCTGTCTCTTAATTCTGCTGATATTAGAGCCTCTTACACGGCAGCGGATTCTACTGGCGCGTGCTGAGTTGAGTTAGCTAGAGCAGTTGCGATCGCATCGACAACTCGCCCTACCTCAATCACCTCCATACCCAATCCATTTCGCTTTTGCCCTTTTGGCACTAGCGCTCGCTTGAATCCTAGTTTTGCCGCTTCCTTTAGCCTTAGCTCCATTTGCGACACCGGGCGAATCTGTCCGCCTAGGCCCACTTCGCCAATTAGCACTAGTTCTGGGTCGATAATGCGATCGCGAAAACTCGCTGCCACCGCCACCGCGATACCCAAATCCGCTGCGGGCTCCCCTACATTTAGCCCACCCGACGATGCCACATAGGCATCCAGCTTGGAGAGCGGAATGCCTACTCTCTTTTCTAGCACCGCCAAAATTTGCAATAGCCGGTTGTACTCAATGCCAGTGGTCGAGCGTCTTGGCGAGCTATAGCTAGTGGGACTCACCAAAGACTGCAGCTCTACGACCAGCGGGCGCGTCCCCTCACAGGCCACAATAGTCGCAACCCCCGGCACGTTCTCTTCTTGACTGCTCATGAATAGCTTAGAAGGATTTAGCACTTCCTCTAAGCCCTTATCAACCATCTCGAACACACCGAGCTCGTGAGTGGCCCCGAAGCGGTTTTTCACTGAACGCAGTAGACGATGGCTAGCAAAGCGATCGCCCTCAAAATACAGCACGGTATCAACTAGGTGCTCCAAGACTTTTGGGCCGGCGATCGCGCCTTCTTTGGTTACATGCCCCACAATAAACAGTGAAATATTCTCCTTCTTTGCTAGCTGCATCAGCGCCGACGTACATTCTCTTACCTGAGCAACTGAACCTGGCGCAGAGGTTAGGGCCGAATAGAATAGCGCTTGAATACTATCAATTACCGCCACCTTTGGCCGTAGCGAATCGAGCTCTTCTAAAATAGTTTCTAGATTTGTTTCAGGCAGCAGATAGAGATTTTCGAGAATGTTTTTATCTGCGCTAGGCGGCTGCTTTCTTTGCTTTCCGTTACTGTCGGCAGCGGCTTGATTGAGAGTTTGATCGGGAGTTTGGGTAACCGCTTGATTGATGCCTAAGCGGAGCGATCGCAGCTTCACCTGCTGGCCAGATTCCTCTGCACACACATACAAAATCGGCGTCTCTTTCGCCAGCTGATTTGCCGTTTGCAGCAGCAGCGTAGATTTACCAATACCAGGATCGCCTCCCAGCAGAACCAAAGACCCTGGTACAATACCGCCACCTAGCACCCGGTCTAGCTCTTGGTACCCAGACGGAATTCTCGCCTGCGGATGGTCCTGAATCTGATTGAACGTCAGCGATAGCCTAGGTTGAGCAGGCGCCTTCTTCTGACGCCCTGCGCCGCGCGACTTCATGCTAGGTCGCGTACTCGCAGGCTCTTTTATCTCCACAACCTGCTCTACTAGCGCATTCCACGTGTTGCAGGTCGGACACTTACCAAAATGCTGTCGCGACTCTGCGCCACAGGCGTTACAAACATAAATAGAGCGGGTCTTCGCCATAAATAAATGACTCAGCAAGCGTGAACAACAATTAGCTATATGCGACTAGCTATATACTAGTACAAAAGAACCGCTACGCTGACTGAGTACCGCCTCTAAGAGCGAACCGGAAAGAGCAAACAAAGCTGTTTTGTCCGATACATTTCTTAATAAGACCGACACTTTATTCCTTCATTGGAAGTCGCCAAAGATTAAGATTAAATACCTAACTTTGACTTGCGCAGCGCTAACTTTCTTAATCTAAAGTCTAGAACTGGTGAGCGCTGTAGCGTTTTATGTCGGTTCGTAGCAATTCTGGCACAAACCTTAAGAAACACTGAAACCCTTTTGGCTTTTAGGCTTTCGAGTAATCTAACGCATACAATCAAGGAAGATAAAAGGACTGTCGGCACAAGCGTTAGTTGCTAAACGTCATGGTTTTGTAATTAACTTTAGTAAATCGTTATTAACTCGTATGCCTTATGCCCTCGCTCCAACCTCCTCATACTGATCTCATATTCATGTTGGGATATTGAGATGATGTTGAGAAGCGATGACGAAGCCATCGGCAGCGACCTTTTAGCCACGACTTTATAGGAGTTTACAGAACCTTGGAAAGCGTTAAAGAAAAAATCCTGGTTGTTGATGACGAAGCCAGCATTCGTCGCATTCTGGAAACTCGCCTCTCGATGATTGGCTATGACGTTGTAACTGCAGCTGACGGAGAAGAAGCCCTAGATACATTCCGCAATACCGTTCCCGACCTAGTCGTGCTCGATGTGATGATGCCTAAGCTTGACGGCTACGGCGTTTGCCAAGAGCTGCGCAAAGAATCAGATATCCCTATTATCATGCTGACCGCGCTAGGCGATGTTGCCGACCGCATTACTGGCCTAGAGCTAGGCGCAGATGATTACGTCGTCAAGCCTTTCTCTCCTAAGGAATTAGAGGCACGCATTCGTTCTGTTTTGCGCCGCGTTGAGAAGACCGGGGCATCGGGCATTCCTAGCTCGGGCGTGATCACGATCAATAATATCCGCATTGATACCAACAAGCGCCAGGTGTACAAAGGTGACGAGCGCATCCGACTGACAGGCATGGAGTTTAGCCTGCTTGAGCTTTTAGTAAGCCGCTCTGGCGAGCCCTTCTCTCGCTCTGAAATTCTTCAAGAAGTATGGGGCTACACGCCTGAGCGTCACGTTGATACTCGCGTTGTAGACGTTCACATTTCTAGATTACGCGCCAAGCTCGAAGACGATCCTAGCAACCCTGAACTGATCTTAACGGCTCGCGGTACGGGCTACCTGTTTCAGCGAATCGTAGAACCAGGCGAAGAATAAACGCAAGCACTACCAATAGGACACAGTAGACTGTGCTGGTACGATCAGGGTGCTAGCGCGACAAGTCTGATAGAATTCTTAAAGTTTCTATTGGTCCGTTTAAAGGCCAAACCACAGGATAGAACTTTAATGGATTCGACGCAGGTACGCATCGCAGTAGACGCGACGGGTGGCGACTATGCTCCGGATGAAATTGTCGCTGGCGCTATCAGGGCGAAGGAAGAACTAGGTATTAAGGTGCTGCTAGTTGGCGATCCTGCACAGATTGCGGCGTCAGTAGCGCAGCCTGAGCTGCTTAATGACATTGAAATTGTACCGGCAGAAGGAACAATAGAAATGCATGAGGAGCCTTTGAGTGCGCTTAGACGTAAGCCAAAGGCTTCGATTAATGTGTCGATGGATTTGGTAAAAAAAGGTCGCGCTGAGGGTGTAGTCTCGGCGGGTCATTCGGGCGCGGCAATGGCGGCAGCGCTGTTACGCTTGGGCCGGATTAAGGGTGTTGATAGACCCGCCATCGGGGCTATGTTCCCGACGGTGATTGCCAACAAGCCCGTATTGATTTTAGACGTGGGAGCCAACGTAGATTCTAAGCCTAAGTATTTAGAGCAGTTTGCCTTTATGGGCAGCATCTATTCTCGCTATGTGCTGGGCACAGAAAATCCGGCGGTAGGACTGCTGAATATTGGCGAAGAGAAAAGCAAGGGGAACGAAGCAGCGGTTGCTGTGCACAAAACGCTAAGCGGGCAAAGTGCGATTAACTTTGTGGGTAATGCCGAAGGTCGCGATGTGCTGACGGGCGATTTTGATGTCATTGTCTGCGATGGCTTCGTTGGCAATATTTTGCTCAAGTTTGCCGAGGCGGTGGGCGGCTCTGTGCTGCAAATTTTGCGTGAAGAACTACCCCAAGGGCTGTCAGGAAAAGTCGGCTGCACGATGATGAAAGGGAACTTGAAGCGGGTGAAACAGCGAGTGGACCATGCCGAACGCGGAGGTGGACTGCTGTTAGGTGTGGCAGGTGTAGCGGTGATTAGCCACGGTAGTTCTAGATCCCCTTCTATCTACAATGCTATTCGACTAGCGAAAGATGCCGTTGATAACAAGGTGATCGACCGGATTAAAGGACAGTACCAGAAGGTTGCAGCTACCACGCAGATCCCAGCCATTCCTGAAGGTAAGTAACCTCATGACGCAGCAAACATATGGCGTTGCCTTTATCGGTAGCGGTTCGGCTAAGCTAGAAACGGTGCTCACAAATGAGCAGATGACAGAAGTAGTGGATACTTCTGATGACTGGATTGCCAGTCGTACGGGTATTCGACAGCGCCATATTGCCAATGCTAGCGATTCGATTTGCTCTTTGGGCGGTGAAGCTGCTAGGCAGGCGATCGCACAATCCGGTGTATCGCCAACAGATGTTGATCTGATTCTTTTAGCTACCTCTACCCCCGATGATCTGTTCGGCTCAGCCTGTCAGATTCAGCACGAAATAGGGGCTATCCAAGCGGTGGCTTTTGACATTACCGCGGCCTGCTCTGGGTTTGTTTTTGCGCTAGTGACGGCAGCTCAGTTTATTAGAACTGGGGCCTATAAGACAGTCGTGGTAGTCGGCGCGGATATCTTGTCACGGTGGACTGATTGGAGCGATCGCAGAACCTGTGTTCTATTTGGCGATGGCGCAGGTGCGATTGTCATGCAGCGCAGCGCAGCGGATGATCGCTTACTCAGCTTTGAAATGCATAGTGACGGCAGTCTAAATAGCTGTCTAAATGCCGCATACACTCACGAATCCGCACCACTTATCGCTGACGTGACCCTCCAAACAGGGCAGTTCGCCCCCGTCACGATGAATGGCCGCGAAGTCTACCGGTTCGCCGTCAAGCGAGTGCCCGAAGTGCTTGAAAAATCTCTTTTTCACGCCGGACTCTCTACAGAAGACATAGACTGGCTAATTCTGCATCAAGCTAACCAGCGCATCTTAGATGCTGTCGCTCAGCGGCTTGATATTCCTACCGAGCGTGTGGTTAGCAACATGGCCAAGCACGGTAATACTGACGCGGCTTCTATTCCAATCGCATTGGACGAATGGGTACGCGCTGGAAAAATAAAAGAAGGCCATGTGCTGGCGCTATCCGGATTTGGCGCAGGTCTCTCTTGGGGAGCTGCGGTCCTTAAATGGGGAAAGTAGAAAACGGGAAAGTAGAAGATGCGAAGAGCAGGAATCCAGAAAGTAGAGGCTTTTTAGAAAAGGTCTCTAAGCTAGCTGTCTTCTAGCTAGACATCTATCAGAGGTTAAACAAATAGAACAATGACCAAAACCGCGTGGGTATTTCCCGGACAAGGCGCACAGGCAGTCGGCATGGGCAAAGATCTCGAAGAGATTTCGGCGGTAAGATTAGCCGAAGCAGATCAGATCCTTGAAAAGTCAGTATTAGAAATTTGCCAAGACTCAGCGCTGCTGAACGATACTCGTTACACACAGCCTTGCTTGTACGTTGTAGAGTGCGCGCTAGCAGATCTGTTGATAGCTAACGGTCAAAAGCCGGATGTGGTTGCCGGTCACAGTCTAGGTGAATATTCAGCGCTCTATGTTGCAGGCGTCTTTGATTTTGCCGCCGGTTTAAAGCTGGTAAAGCGCCGCGCTCTGCTCATGTCTGAAGCCTCAGAGGGTACGATGGCCGCGTTGATGGGATTTGACCGTGACGAGCTAGATGGGAAGATTGCTGAGACTGAAGGGGTTGTACTGGCTAATGACAACAATGCCGGACAGGTTGTTATTTCAGGTACGCCAGAAGCCGTAGACGATGTAATTGCCAGTGTCAAAACCAAGCGAGCAGTGAAGCTGAACGTTAGCGGTGCGTTTCACTCTCCGCTTATGGCCGACGCTGCGAAAGCCTTTGCACCCGTCTTAAACGACGTCACTTTCAATGACGCCACTATTCCTGTAATGTCCAACGTCGATCCTTTGCCCGAGACTAGTGCAGTCATATTAAAAGAGCGCCTAACTCAACAGATGACAAGCTCCGTCCGCTGGCGCGAGATTTCTCTTGGGCTGCCGAATCAAGGCGTTGATACTGTTGTAGAAGTGGGTCCCGGTAAGGTTTTAACCGGCTTAATCAAGCGAACTTGTAAAGGGTTGACGTTGAAGAATGTGTCCGATGTTGAGTCAGCTGCGAAGGGCTTTGTTGCACAAATAGGTCGATAGGTAGCTGCGGAGAGTAGAGAGCGCTTGGTAAGTTGCAGTTACGACAACACACAACGCCACCGATGACATCTCACTACAAGCTCCGCAACTGGTCAGATTATAACGCTGCCTTGGTCAGCCGGGGGAGCCTTCACATCTGGCTAGACGAAGACGTTTTGGTCGCGTGGAAGAATACCCAGAAGACAGGAAAACCGGGCGCATCGGATACGTACAGCGACTTGGCGATAGAGACGCTGTTGACGCTGAAGTCGGTGTACAGACAAAAGCTGCGTCAGACCATCGGGTTTGCCCGTTCGCTGTTTAAGTTGATGTCTGTAGAGCTAGAATTACCGCACTACAGCACGCTATCGCGTCGTGCCAAGCGACTGAAGATAGACCTATCAGTAACACCGACGCAGGGCAGTCGCCACGTTGTGATTGATAGTACCGGTGTAAAGGTCTATGGAGAGGGTGAATGGAAAGCGCGGAAGCATGGGGTTAGCAAGCGCCGCACCTGGCTAAAGCTACACGTCGGCATTGATGAAGAGACGGGCGAAATTCTAGCCGCTGTGGTCACACCCAACTCAACGGGTGACAGCGAAGTGTTAGGCGAACTGCTCGATGAGATTGACGATGAGATAGAGCAAGTGAGCGCAGATGGTGCCTACGACTGTGGCTACGTCTATGATTACATTGAGGAGCGGGATGCAACCGCTGCGATACCGCCGCGCAAAGATGCCAAGATTTGGTTTCATGGTAACCGCAAAGGGCCAGCACATCCTCGTGATGAGAACCTCAGACGCATTCGACAGGTGGGGCGCTCGGCTTGGAAAGAAGAGATTGACTACCACCGTCGCTCGCTGAGCGAAACCGGGATGTATCGACTTAAAACCATTTTCACAGGAGAGGTGTGTGCGAGGCAGATTAAAACGCAGACGACAGAGCTGATGATTGAGTGCAAGGCGCTCAACAAAATGACTCAGCTAGGAATGCCCGATAGTTATCCGGTTGAAGCTTAAAGAATGACCACAGCAGGAGACTTCTGACTGTTTTCTGATTCACGCAACAAAGCCGCTGCGAAGTAAAATTCTGTACGCTTTCTCTTATCGGTAACTAGTTCATTTGAATCGAAAGCTCGCGTAGATTGAACGCAAACCTATCTATCAGTCGTGAAAATGTGCAAGAATTTGGGCAATTCTCTGTGAGATTAATCCGTGAGATTGAAATGGCTCGAGACCGTGAACCGTTTATCAGCTTAGCGCTCTACCATCTATTCAAATGGTCTATGGTAAGTCCGATGCTGCACGGCTATTTTCGAGGTCGGATCTACGGGGCAAAGAAGGTGCCGATGGCAGGCCCGCTAATTGTGGTAGCCAATCACGCGAGTAATTTCGACCCACCTCTGCTCTCGAACTGTATGCGTCGGCCCGTCTCGTTTATGGCCAAAGAGTCACTATTCAAAGTGCCGGTGTTTGCACCAGCGATTAGGGCCTATGGGGCATATCCGGTCAAGAGGGGCTCCGCCGATCGCAGTGCCATTCGCGCGGCGCTACAGCAGCTAGAGCAAGGCTGGGCAGTGGGTATTTTTTTGCAGGGCGTGCGGACACCGGATGGGCGAATGTCTGAGCCTAAGCTAGGAGCCGCACTGATTGCAGCTAAAGCCCAGGTTCCCCTACTGCCGGTCAGCCTGTGGGGAACAGAGCGTATTATAAGCAAAGGATCGGCGTTGCCAAACCCGGCTCCGGTAACTGTTCGTATCGGCAATGTTATCTCGCCACCTACGACAAAAGATAAAGCTGAGCTTCAGGCAGTTACTCAGCGCTGTGCGGATGAGATCCATGCGCTGCACGACTTAGGACGCTAACACGTAGGACGCGTGCGACTTGGAACGCACATAAATAAGGTGAATAGGTTGTAACCGGGCTGCACGGTAGAATGCTTTAACACTGTTTTCCAAGAACTTTCTAAGAAATTCTAAGAGCACTCATGTCAGAGGATTTGTATAGAGAATTGAAGAGTATGATGGGGCCTACCCGGTGGGAACGGCTGAAGCCTCACGCACAGCGCGATGCAGTCGTGGTTGTGAATGCGCAGCTCGATTTGGCTGAAGTGGGGGTTGCGATCGCATCTAACAATACTCGAAGCGTAGAACGATGGATTACCGAGCAGTTGATTGCCAAACCTAGCGCCGAGCAGCTCGCGATTTGGAACGGGGAGAACACTCAATTCACTTCACTCATCGTGCAGCCCTACGTCCTGATTCAAGAAATTGCCGTGTCGGTTCAGCCAGAGCCTCTACCTGTAGACAAACCGGAATAGTTTGCCTATGAAAAGCCACCCGATTTGGAAGTATCTCGACACCTCTTCTCTGCTGAGATATCTGCTGTTGTTCGCCTGTAGCTGGGCAGCGGTAGAGCTACTCGAATACTTTGAGATTGTTGTTGTTATCTTTACCCTGTCAACCATCTTGGCATTTCTGCTCAGTTACCCAGTGCGTTGGCTAAGTCGCTGGCTTTCTCATCAGCTTGCTGTTCTAGTTGTCTTTACGGTGGCGATGACTGTAATTGCCGGTATCGTCATCACCATCGGGCTAGCCGTTGTCTCACAAGGTCAGCCGCTTATAGACAACCTTACTGATTTTCTGACATCCCTGACGCCTAGAATTGAAACGTTAGAGCAATCGTTACAGCGCTGGAATTTACAGATCGATTTGCAGTCGCTAGGCGTACAGCTAAGAGACCAAGCGGTAGGATTGCTAGGTGCTGGTATTAGTCTATTACAGGCACTACTCAATAATTTTCTGCATTCTATTTTAACTGCTGTCGTTACCTACTTCATGCTGCTAGATGGCGATCGCATCTGGGACTGGATGATTCAAAGGGCCCCTGAAGCGCAGCGAAAGAAGATTACAGATACCGTTCAAGAGAGCTTGCTAGGTTTTTTTTGGGGCAGGCTGCTACTGTCTATTTTCTTTGGAATTTCTACCTTCTTAGTATTTTTACTATTCAAAGTGCCGTATGCGCTGACGCTTGCGGTAATCGCTGGCCTGTTCGATCTGATTCCAGGAATCGGAGCAACCATAGGAATTGGCCTAGTTTGTTTGTTTTTACTTTCTCAAAGTGTGGTGCTCGCTATTCAAGCGGCGATTGTCTGCATAGTTTTGCAGCAGGTAGAAGAAAATATTCTCCTTCCTCGGATTATGAGAGAGTCTTTGAATATCAACCCAGTTGTCATGTTCTTTGCACTCATTGTCGGCGCTCGTATTGCGGGAGTATTGGGAATATTTCTCTCTATTCCTATTGCTAGCATTATTATCAGCCTGCTAGATATTGAAGAAATGAAAGGCACTAATTCTAAAGCGACGCTATCGGATAGCTCTAAGCTGAAGCCACCAGCGTCCTCATAGCGTCGTTTCGGTAGAACTGTGTTAATGAAGATGTGTTAGCTGAGAATAAAAGCGTTGCGTGTGTGCTCAACCAAGATAGACACTATTGATATTACATATCAATAGCGGTAGTATCATTGTCATATTCATTCATCCAATATCACTATGACTAAGCGTACATCGAAAAAGATAAAAGTAGCTGAGCTTTTCTTATCTTTAGGGCTAGTAGCTACGCTAGCAACTGGCTGTGAACCTGCCGAAGAAGGTGGCGAAGCGATTGAGGGAGACGATACAACGATTGAAGAACCCGTAGAAGATTCGGTAGAAGAGCCGATAGAAGAGTCAATGGAAGAACCGATGGAAGAGGAAGGGGGTGAAGGGGGTGAAGACTAAAGTCACACTACACAGTCAGCACTTTAAATAGCCCTTTTCTGCCAGTAGATGAATGTGAGTCCCTACCTTCGAAGGTAGGGACTCACATTTACTCTTAGTATGTCTTTAGTTAGGTCACGACTGCTTACTTGCTTGCATAATCTCGATCAGCTTCTTCTGCATACTTTCTGTCGCGGAAACAATAATTTCTGACTGTCGATAGTTTGTGCACTCGGTAGGTAGTGGCAGAGGTTTCCCATCGTAGGTTGTCAGGTAATATCCCATCTCTTGGGCCATCCAGGCGAGTGCTGCGGTATCGATAAATTGAGCGCTTGCTAGCACAACGCCCGCTACTTCACCTGTGAGCAGGCCGTTAATAGGGGGTACAGGAACGCTGCTAGAGTAGTCTGTTTTAAGGCTGATAACCGGAAAATGCGATCGCACGGCATCGGCCACCGGGTCTAGCGCCGTTCCCAACACCACGGTTTCTCCCGGGTTATCGATCGATAGTGGCTTGCACTGGTCTAGGTCATCGTCTAGACTGCCGACAAAAGTGCCTTGGCCACGCAGCGAATAGTAATAGCAGTTGTTGGCTGGGCTAAGTGCGATCGCCCCTTCAAACCCATCTGCATTTAGCACCGTCATTATCACCAGATAGTTCGGATGCCCGTCCATGTAATAGCGCGTACCGTCAATCGGATCTAACGTGATTAGATAGTCACCCTCGGGTCCCAGATCGATCGCTCGAAAATACTTCGTGTTGTAAGAGCGCTCATACTCCTCACCATAAAACCTCAGGGTAGGAAACTTAGCTAACAGCACTACTTCTATAAACGTCTGCACTGATAGATCCGCGTCCGTCAGCGCATTAGCAAAAAAGTGATCGCCATCATACTTATCAGGATGAACCGCGATCTGCTTCTGGATTTGCTGAGCATAAGCTCCAGCAACCTTCAGAAAAGGCAGCAGCACAGACAGAATTTCCCTAGCAGAAGGAGAAGCCATAAATCAGCCCTTTAAAGAACACATTTAAGATAAACCGCCTCGAAGGGATGACCGGCATGACGAAACAGGTAAACCAAACAAATGCGGGACCTAGCATACCAGCTAAGCCCCGCATTCTCTAATCGTCGTCTAATCTGCTACTCCTGTAGCTTTCGCATAGCTGCTTTGTTCGCCTTCTACCTACAGAGCCGTACTTTGGTCATCAATCAAGCCGTCACCTCCGATGATAATTCCAGACTTAACGCCGTTCTCACCGTCAGCCGCGCCTTCGCCGCCAACCATACCATCGCCAGCGATCAGGTCTAGTCCACCTTCGCGGTCATAGGCTCGCGCTGTGCGATCATCTAGCACCATGTCAGAGAGCGCCATATCGTTGCCTAAAAATGTCCCATCAAAAGAGGTATCAATCTCAGGCGACGTCGGCTCCTCGTATGCATTGAATCCCGTACCGGCCGGAATCAATCGACCGATGATTACGTTCTCTTTCAGCCCGCGTAGCCAGTCAGACTTACCCTGAATCGCGGCTTCAGTTAGAACACGCGTTGTCTCTTGGAAACTCGCTGCCGAAATAAAGCTGTCCGTATTCAAAGAAGCCTTCGTAATGCCTAGCAGCACAGGCGTATACTCTGCTGGAGCCATACCCGTAATCGACATCGCTTCATTCACCTGCTCTAGCTGGCGAATTTCCACTAGCTCACCCGGCAGCATAGTGGTGTCGCCACCATCCTCGAGTCTCGCCTTCGACGTCATCTGCCGAACAATCACTTCAATGTGTTTATCCGAAATATCAATCCCCTGAGACTGGTAGACCGACTGAACTTCATTCACTAAGAAAGACTGCACCCTCTCTAGGCTAAGCATTGCAGATTCATGAGTGCCTTTAGTTTCCCGGTAGTACTTAAAGAAGACTTCCAGAATCTGGTGAGGATTAGAGGGGCCATCTGTTAGCGCCTCGCCTGTATCGACCTTCTGTCCATCGCCAATCACCAAGTTTTGTCCTGGTGTGACCGGATAGTCAGTCACTACGCCATCACTTTCTATCACCTTAATTTCAACCGTTTCATCCTCGGCATACACCACTTCTGCAATGCCAGGACGCTCCGCTAAGATGCAGGCTTCCTTAGGTTTACGCGCTTCTAGCAGTTCTTCAATACGTGGCAGACCCTGAATGATGTCCCCAGTCTTAGCCCGCTCAAACACCAGCAGCACCAGACCATCACCGCGCTGTACCAGATCCTTGTCTTCAATGTGTAAAACCGCGCCTGTCGATACCCGATAGGGACGCGCGATTCGCATCACGACACGATCATCTTCTACCGCGATAACTTGGCCAGACTCATTATTACGAATGCCTTCAGCTACCTCAGTGCCATCCACCAGCAGATCGCCCACAGAAACAGATGGTTTTTGGCCATTCGTTTCTATCACAACCTGATCAGTGTCACGCACCACTAGCACGCGGCGAACAGATTCCACATCCTCACGAATACCGCGAATCTGACCTGCCTCCTTACACTGGATTTCAGTTCGAGCAATGACTGCCCCCGGTGTGATCTCGTCGCCGTCTGACACTAGCAGTCGAGTGTTTGTACTGCCCTGCGTTTGGTCAGCTTCAATATCTCGACGGACAACTAGCGTCTCTAGAATTACTAGCTGCAAACGATGGATAGCATCTTCACCTTCGCCCTCGCTCTTCAGCTCAATGTCAGCAGTTAGCTGCGTACCGCCCTCATCAATATCAAGCACTAGCTGCGTACGCAGAATCTCAAGCCCCTCTACCGACTTTACGCGCTCACCGTCTTTGTATAAGAGGCGCTGCACAGCTTTGAGACTGATACCATTATCGTCGCTGTCACTGACCGCCATTTGGCTCGGGACAGAAGCCTCCTCAGGTACTTCAAACTCTTGCACAGGCCGCAGCAGTAGCGCCGCACCTTCGGGCGTTTCGACATACTCCACATAGCGCAGCGCGTCAGCCACAACACCTGGCATCACCTCTTCGCCAGCGTTGACAATCGTGCCGCTTTTCTTGCCAGCATCATCCGGGCTATCCACCATGTGGATATCACCAGGACGCACCACAATTTCCCGCAAGATGTCGTTCTTTTGCGTTACTTCCACCACACCGCTGGTCTGACAAAAAATGTCTTTGACAACTTCTGTACCGGCCTCGATGAACTGACCGTCTTCCACCATCAATAGGGAGATATCTTTGTTCACTTCGTGGGCTTCTTCTGGAATCCACAGCAGCGTGCCGCCTTTCGTGACTTCGTAGCCCGTTTTAGCTTTACCTCGCTTAGCGACTTCCACGCCTGCAAACTTAATAATGCCACCCGTTTGTGTACGGAATGTATCATCAACTAGCTCAGCAACAACCTGACCGCTGGAAACCTTTGTGCCAGGCGTAGCGTTAATTGAGAACCGCTGACCGCCAGCAGTGTTCAAGAAGTAGTGCTCACGGCCCTGACCGCTTTCTATCTCGACTTCCGACTCATCGAGCACTACAGAAGCTGTGATAATTTCAACTTCACGACCGCCTTTACCATCGTTAGAGACGTTAGTAAGTCGAACAGTTCCCCCGCGCTCTGTAATCAGCTTAGTCTCAGCTAGAACGCCCTCAGACACTATCTCGTCGCCGTTTTTAACTACCGGCTCAGCGCCTGGTGGCAAGTTGTAAACTTCGCCAGAAAGCACCCAAAGCAGGCCACCTCGCTGCGCTAGCCGCGTTAGGTTGCCCTGGCGGTCAGTCTTCTCTTCCTGCACTAGGCCATCGAAGGCTACTTCCCCCGAAAGATCTGAGGTAACGTCTTTGCTCGCCTTCTCTGTAACTTTGCGAACTCGACTAGTGCTCGGCATCTCGGCGATCATTGCACCTTTCTCAATCTCATCGCCATCCTTGGCAAATAAGATAGAGTTTTTAGGCAAAGCTACCGAGTACTCTTTGCCGTTTGACTCAATCGCGATCTGACAGTTGGCGTCCATCATCAGCGCATCTTCGCCGTGACGAGTCCGGAAAGGACGGGTCCGCAAACCGTCAGGAATGCGAATAACGCCAGTGCGCTTAGCGCTTACTTGGGGTGCAAGTTCACCGGTAAAGGTGCCGCCCGTATGGAACGTCCGCATGGTGAGCTGTGTGCCCGGTTCACCGATAGACTGAGCCGCGATAATACCTACGGCTTCACCTAGATCTACTAAGTGAGAGTGAGCCAAGCTCCAACCGTAGCAGTGCTGACAGACTGAACGGGCGGCTTCACAGGTTAGCGCCGAACGGGCTTTTACTTCTTTAACCTTTGCTTTACCAATCTCAATCGCAATATCGTCCGTGATCGGTTGATTACGAGCTACAATCAGCTCGCCTGTCTGAGGATGAACAACATCTTCGGCAGGAACTCGGCCTAATAGACGATCTTTAAGCGGGATCAAAACACGCTCACCGTCAACCATAGGCCGTACCGGAACATAGCGGGTCGTACCACAGTCGATTTCACGGACAATTACGTCTTGAGAGACATCGACTAGTCGGCGCGTCAAGTAGCCAGAGTCAGCAGTTCGTAAGGCTGTATCGACAAGACCTTTGCGCGCACCGTAGGACGAAATAATATACTCAGTTACTGTCAGTCCTTCTCGGAAATTAGTCTTAATCGGTAAGTCAATAATTTCCCCCTGAGGATTGGCCATGAGGCCGCGCATCCCAACGAGCTGGCGAACCTGAGAAATGTTTCCTCGGGCGCCGGAGTTGGACATCATGTACACAGAGTTCAGCGGGTTGTTTTCGCGGAAGTTTTCTACAACCTTGTCTTTTAGGTGTTCGCTGGTTTCGTTCCAGGTGTCGATTACTTTCTGAAATCGCTCTACTTCGGTGATTTCGCCGCGAGTGTACCGCTCTTCGGTATCACGAATTTCTTGTTCCGCGGACTCTAGCATCGCCTTTTTGCTAGGCGGCACTTCTAGGTCATCGACGCTAATAGAAACGCCTGCCCTGGTAGCGTACTTAAATCCTAGTCCCTTGATTTCGTCGGCCATCTGAGCGGTACGGGCAGTACCGTAGTGCTCAAAAGACCAGGAAACTAGGTTTTTTAGCTGTTTCTTATCAATAACTCGGTTTCTAAATATAACAGGTTTAGATTCGCCTTTGTCTGTCATGTTCGCCCCTTGTACGCCTTGCTGCTGGTTGTTTTGCTTGCTGTGTCTGACTGTTTTTTGACTGCGTTTGGTTGTGCTTGGCTAGGCTTGAGCGCTGGCCCTTTAGTGAAGTCAACGCTCTATCTGCACGACTTACGCGATCACGCTACTCAGTCGGCAAATTCCTAATCGGTAAATCAAATGAGTATCTACTCAGCCAAAGCGCCTAGTACGGCGCGGTTATAGATGATTCTTCCTGGTGTGGTTTCTACATATTGGGAGATAATGTTGCCTGATTCGTCCTCACGAACACGGCGGAACTTGTAGATCTTTGTTTTTCCACCTGCACCATCATCTTTGATTTCTACTGGCTCGCTGTCCTCTTCGGCAGTTTCAACAGTGCCTAAGAAGCGAAGCCACACTTTGGCGTGTAAATCGATCGTGTCTTGCTCATAGGCAGCGATCGCATCATCCATGTTGGCAAAGTAGCGCCCCGCACCTTTCTGCTTTCCAGGGTTGTCTGCCGTTAGGTAGTAGCAACCCAACACCATGTCCTGACTCGGCGTGATGATCGGTCGACCCGTCGCTGGCGACAGGATATTGTTGGACGCTAGCATCAGTAGGCGTGCTTCTGACTGCGCTTCTAACGAGAGCGGAACATGAACCGCCATTTGGTCACCGTCAAAGTCGGCGTTGAAAGCAGGGCACACCAGAGGGTGTAGCTGAATTGCTCGGCCCTCAACCATGATTGGCTCAAATGCTTGAATACCTAGCCTGTGCAGCGTCGGTGCTCGGTTGAGCATTACAGGATGGTTTTCGATCACGTCCTCTAGCACTTCCCAAACGCTAGGATCATTACGCTGAATCAGCTTTTTCGCCGCCTTGATATTGTTTACTAGGCCCTGACGGATCAGCCGGTGAATCACAAACGGCTGAAACAGCTCAATGGCCATCTCTCGCGGCAGACCGCACTGGTGAATCTTTAGATTCGGACCTACTACGATGACCGAACGACCTGAGTAATCAACCCGCTTGCCTAAAAGGTTCTGACGGAAGCGGCCCTGCTTACCTTCAATAATGTCCGAAAGCGATTTTAGCGGTCGGTTGTTTGCGCCTACGACGGTACGGCCCCGACGACCATTATCAATCAGGGCATCTACCGCCTCTTGTAGCATCCGCTTTTCATTACGAACGATAATTTCGGGCGCCAAAATCTCCTGTAAGCGAGCGAGACGGTTGTTACGGTTAATGACTCGGCGATAGAGATCATTTAGGTCAGACGTAGCAAAACGACCGCCGTCTAGCTGCACCATTGGCCGTAAATCGGGTGGAATAACTGGAATGACATCTAGCACCATCCAGTCTGGCTTCGACCCTGTCGCAATGAAGTTGTCAATTACCCGTAGCCGCTTGATCAGCTTGGCACGCTTTTGCCCTTTCGAGGTGGCAATGGTCTCACGCAATAGCTCAGCTGTCTCTTCCAGCTGCAAGTCTTCTAGCAGCTGCTTTAACGCTTCTGCGCCAATACCTACCTCAATACCCGCAAGCTGAGAATCTTCGTCATATAGCTGATCTTCTATCTCCATCCACTGATCTTCGCTCAGCAGCTGCTTGTAGGAAAGGTTGTCGGCATTGCCTGGATCTAACACCACGTAGGCATTGAAATAAACGATCTGCTCGACATCCCTTAAAGGCATGTCTAACAAAATAGCGATATAGCTAGGGATCCCCTTGAGATACCAAACGTGCGCAACAGGTGCAGCTAGCTTGATATATCCCATGCGATGACGCCGAACCCGCGACTCGGTTACTTCTACACCGCAACGCTCGCACACAATGCCACGATGACGCACACGCTTGTACTTACCGCAGTGGCATTCCCAGTCCTTTGCAGGGCCAAATATTCGCTCACAAAACAGCCCGTCCATCTCCGGCTTCAGCGTTCTGTAGTTGATGGTTTCTGGCTTGGTGACTTCACCGACGACGGTACCATTTGGCAAGGTGCGCTCACCCCAGTCGCGAATTCGCTCTGGTGAAGCCAAACCGATCTTAACGTAGTCAAACCGCTGTTCTACTTTCGGCATTCTTTGTTTATTCCCTTACAACTTAACGAGGCTCAATACTTCTGATTCACCGGACAGTGATGCGTGCGGCGCTCAATAGCACCGCTTACGCTACTGAGGTTTTACGCCCTACAGCATTTCGGTTCGCTCACCAGACATAGAGCTAGCTGACACAGCAGACGAGCCCAGAGGTGCGATCGCAGTTCCCACAGTTCCACCTGCACCCGGCGCAGGCTCATCACGAGAAATAGATTCATACGTAGGCCTAGAAGGCGTACGACGATTGCCAACATCCGCCATCAGATCAACTTCAGTATCTCGGCTAGTCCCATCTTCTTGAGTTTCTAGCTTATGAACCGCAATATCTAAACACAGCGATTGCAACTCACGCATCAATACCTTGAAAGACTCAGGTGTCCCCGGACGAGGTATCGCCTTGCCCTTCACGATTGCATTGAGCGCCTCGTTACGACCTTGCATATCGTCAGACTTTACAGTCAGCAGTTCTTGCAACGTATAGGCCGCACCAAAGGCCTCCAGGGCCCATACCTCCATCTCACCAAAGCGCTGTCCCCCTTGCTGAGCCTTACCTCCTAGCGGCTGCTGGGTCACCAGTGAGTAAGGACCGGTCGAGCGAGCGTGAATCTTGTCATCTACTAGATGCACCAGCTTCAGCATGTAAGACTGACCTACCGTGACCTCTTGGTCGAAGGGCTCACCAGAACGGCCATCATAAAGCTGAATTTTTCCAGGGTTATCTGGATTAAAGACCCAGTCTTTACCGCTGTGTTCACGAGCGTCCTGCAGCTTACCGTGAGTGGTTTCTAGCGAAGCTTCCTCTCCATACATTTCGTCGAACGGTGTCACCTTGAATCGGGCACCCAAATTCTGTCCGGCCCAGCCGAGCAGTGCTTCAAACACCTGACCTACGTTCATTCGCGAGGGTACACCTAGTGGGTTTAGCACGATATCAATAGGCGTTCCATCCGGCAGATAAGGCATATCCTCTACTGGCAAAATTCGAGAAATAATCCCTTTGTTACCATGACGACCGGCCATTTTATCGCCGACCTGAATCTTGCGCTTTTGAGCAACGTAGACCCGCACGACCATGTTTGCACCCGGCGGTAGTTCATCACCCTGCTCGCGAGTAAACACCCGAACGTCCACAACACGACCTTTCTCACCGTTCGGTACACGCAAAGAGTTGTCGCGAACGTCTCTAGCCTTTTCACCAAAGATAGCCCTTAGCAGCTTCTCCTCTGGCGGCTGGTCCGATTCGCCTTTTGGCGTCACCTTACCCACCAGAATTTCGCCAGAGCTAACCCAGGCACCGACACGGATGATGCCAGTTTCATCTAGCTGACGCAGCGCGTCTTCACCGACGTTAGGAATCTCGCGCGTAATCTCTTCTGGCCCTAACTTAGTTTGACGCGCCTCAATTTCGTATTTTTCGATGTGAATAGAGGTATAGATATCTTCGTACACCAAACGCTCACTCAGCAGAATAGCGTCTTCGTAGTTATAGCCCTCCCAAGGCATATAGGTAATCAGAACGTTTTGACCAAGCGCAATCTCGCCGCCTTCTGTAGCAGAACCATCCGCCATAACTTGCCCGGCTACCACGTTAGTCCCTTCATAGACCAAAGGCCGCTGATTCAAGCAGGTATCCTGGTTCGAGCGCTGATACTTCTGCAGCTCGTAAGTGTGTATCTTGCCTTCAGGATCGGTCACCTTAATCCAGTTAGCATCTAGATAGGTAACCACCCCATCTGTGCGACTAATAATCACCATTCCCGAGTCGCGTGCAGCCTGCGCTTCGAGCCCTGTGCCAACGAGTGCGCGCTCTGGCCTTAGTAGGGGAACTGCCTGACGCTGCATGTTCGAACCCATCAGGGCGCGGTTGGCATCGTCGTGCTCCAAGAACGGGATCAATGATGTCGCCACCGAGATAATCTGCACGGGGGAGACCGCTACATAATCGACTTCCTTCGGCGTAGTAACCGTAAAGTCTTGGCGGTAGCGAACCGGAACAGACTCACCCAAAATGTTGTTTTGCGTATCAATGGGTACATCGCCTGGCGCTACGCGCAGATCGTCTTCTTCGTCAGCAGTCATGTATACCGCCGGCTTATCTTTGATGATTTGGCCGTTCACGACCGGGAAGAAGGGTGTCTCGATAAAGCCAAAGTCGTTAACTCGAGCATGAGTAGCCAGCGAGCCAATCAAACCCGCGTTCGGACCTTCAGGTGTCTCAATTGGGCAGATACGGCCGTGGTGAGAAGGATGAATATCTCGGACGGCAAAACCTGCGCGCTCACGCGTTAGACCTCCTGGGCCAAGCGCACTGATTCGGCGCTTGTGAGTCAGTTCAGCGAGCGGGTTAGTTTGGTCCATAAACTGGGACAGCTGACTAGAACCAAAAAACTCTTTAATCGCCGCAACCAGAGGCTTAGGGTTCACCAAAGAAGCAGGCGTCAATGACTCTGCATCAGAAACAGTCATTCGCTCACGGATGATCCGCTCTAGGCGATTCAATCCAACCCTTACCTGGTTTTGCAATAGCTCACCAACCGATCGCACGCGGCGGTTACCCAAGTGGTCGATGTCATCAGGATTACCAATATCAAACTCTAGATTGATTAGGTAGTCGATAGCAGAGACAATATCTTGGGGTGTAAGCACGCGAGTCGCCTCAGGAATATTGAGACGCAGCTTGCGGTTGAGCTTATGACGGCCAACCTTGCCTAGGTCGTAGCGCTTAGGATCGAAGAATCTTGAGTCCAGTAGCTGCTGACCGCCGTTAACAGTAGGCGGTTCACCGGGGCGTAGCTTGCGATAAAGCTCTAGCAGTGCTTCCTCTTCGCTGTACTGACCCTCTTTTTCAATTGTCTTCTGGAAATATTCAGGGTGACGCAGTGAATCAAAGATTTCACCGTCGCTAAGGCCTAAGGCTTTGAGTAATACTTGAGCGGAAAGCTTGCGGGTTTTATCGATGCGGACCCAAACGAGGTCGTTTTTATCGGTTTCAAACTTTAGCCATGCGCCTCTGTTAGGAATAAGGTTGGCAGTATATGTCCGACGACCATGCTTATCTGTCTCAGCCTTGTAGTAAACGCCAGGGCTACGAACGATTTGATTGACGATGACGCGTTCTGCGCCGTTGATAATGAACGTACCGCGATCGGTCATTAGCGGCAGATCGCCAATGAAAACTTCCTGCTCTTTGATTTCCCCGGTTTCCTTGTTAATTAGGCGCGTCGGGACGTACATTTGTACTGAGTACGTGCTATCTCGTCGCTTGGCCTCGTCCACCATATATTTGGGGGCCTTCAGACGATAGTCTTTCCCCAAGAAGTGAAGTTCAAGTTTGCCAGTATAGTCAGTAATTGGGGAGAAGCTTTCTAGCTCTTCGACGAGGCCTTCGGATAAGAACCAGCGGAAGCTCGCTCGCTGAATTTCGACTAAATCGGGCAGTAGGTGAGTAGGTGTAGGCGCAGGGACAAGAGCACCAGTCGTTTCAATAGCCGCAGAAGTATCGGCAGAAGTATCGACAGTAGCTAGGGTAGAGTCAGTCATGCGGTTCCTCAAAAATCGCGCCAAGCAGGCAAACGGTTGTACAGCAGGGGATGCAGAAAATCAAAGGCTTTTTGAGCCGGTAGATTCAGTGGGTATATCAGTTGTGAGTGAAATCCGTGCTAAGAGCTAAAGCAGCAACGCGTTTTGATCAACGGCCTGCTTTGCCAGGCTCATTCGGGGCTAGCTAGAATGCTTAACAAAAGATGCACCCTCAACAAAGGCTTAGTCACAGTTGTATATGTGCAGTTTTCTTGTTTAGGTAGTGTCTACCTTCCTGCACGTTCTTCGCAATGTTAAGTTTTCTAAACTTACCTGTAATTGAAAGGTCAAAGCAGAGAAATTCAAAAGCAGAAGCGGTAATGAGTAGGTCAATATAAGGGATAATGCTATTAAGAGTAGAGTGGGTCTCAGGTTATGTGTAAAGCCTGAAGCTTGAGTACGATGGCTTTTAAGGCATTTTGGCTACAGCGGTAGATCACGAAAATGGGCTTGAGTGAGGGTTGTGGATGGAAAGAGGATTTTTAGGCTTATCTATCATAATCTAAATACGGATCTTAGAAATATCAGATTGTCAAGACATCTGATTGTCCGTGTTATCTTTTGACAGCAAAGATGAGTGCAGATGTTGTCTGCTCACTTAACTTGACTCACAAAAGCTTCTTCGATAGCTCTTGTATCGAGTATGTTGAGCGGTCTTGTGATGAAGAACCAAGGCTTCATCAGATAACTTCAACTAAGTAGCGCTACTGGCAGGTTAAACAGACGCTGAGCGTTTTGGGTTGTCTGAACTGCGAAGAGTTCTATTGGAACGTTGCGAAGTTCAGCAATGTATTCGGCAACATGTCGAACAAACGCAGGCTGATTGCGCTTTTGCTTGCGCTGCGGAACGGGAGAGAGGAACGGACAGTCTGTTTCAACCAAGATACGATCGCTAGGGACCATCTGAGCTGACGATTTTACTTGCGCGGCATTTTTGAACGTAACAATACCACTGAAGCTTATAAAGAAGCCAAGGTCCAAAAAGCGCTGAGTCTCCTCCGGAGTACCGGTCCAGCAGTGCATCACGCCGCTGATTTGTCCCTTGGTCTTAACGAAGGTCCTTAGCAGCTCAGCCATTTCTACAGCGGCAGCTCGGCAGTGAATAATCACCGGTAAGCCTAATGAGTGAGCCACTTCTAACTGAGACCAAAAAGCCTGCCGCTGGACGTCCTTATTATCAGCTTTATAGAAATCTAGACCCATTTCCCCAATGGCAACGACCTTGGGTTCAGACGCCGCTAGACAGGCAATGTCACTAGCGGTACGACTCGTCCACTTGTCCATATCTAATGGGTGCAATCCAACAGCCATAGACACTTCGGGATACCTGTGTGCGATCGCCTGAATTTTTGGAAATTCAGAAGGATCTACACAAGAGTGTACTAGGTGGGCAATGCCAGCCTCTCGCCATGCTGCGGCTACATCATCTCTATCAACATCGAATGAGTCGAAGTTAATATGAACGTGGGTATCGACTAGGCGCAACTTACTCATTAACTAGATAGTTTCAAAATAGTTTCGGGTGGCATCAAAGTCGCAAATTTTTAGCACGAATTTGCCATGATTCAGTTCGCCAATATCGACTTTTACGCGTTATTTCTACGCACTAGCGGCTTCAGTATCAGATGTACTGGTATCCTCACCATTGCTAGGATCTTCACTTACAGCAATAGCGTCTTCGCTCAGATCAGCTTCATCTGCCTCTTCAGGTTCACTAGCCACATTAGGTTCACTAGCCACATCAGGAACGCTAGCAGCCACAGGCGCATCTGACTGAGGAACTGATTGGTCGGTTTCTAACTGAGTCTTAAGTGCTTTAGAGAGCTGGGACTTCTTACGAGCGCCCGTGTTTTTGTGCAGAACGCCGCGCTTTACAGCTTTGTCAATCTTGCTGACAGCAGCGGACATGCTCTCTTGAACTAGCTTTTCGCTTTCGTCAGAAGGAGCAGCCGCATGAGTTTCGAGCGCCTGCTGGTATCGCTTGGTCAAGGTCTTTACAGCTGACTTGTACGACTTATTACGCAAACGGTTTCGCTCTGCAACTTGAATGCGTTTGAGCGCAGATTTAGTATTTGCCATTGATTGCTTCGCTACTCGCCCTTATCAATTCAATAAAACTATCAGAATTAACAATAGTAGCACCGAAGTCTCATCTGTGGTAGTGGAACACGTCGTTTGCATCGCTTAACTCTCAGCTCAGATGCACTGAGGACTAGAATTCCACGCTAAGCTATGAGCAAACCTCTGTGATTCATTTATTTCCTCTCTTCTTACATGCTGCGAATTATCAACCAGTTAGATGATGCCAAAGCAGAACTCAAGCGAATTTGCGATCGCATTCACAACGAGCAAGTTGCTGAGAAAGAATCGACGGTACGCCAAATAATAGAGTCTGTACGGCAAAAGGGAGACGAGGCCCTGCTGTACTATACCGAAAAGTTTGATCAGCAGATACTCACAGTCGAGACGCTACGTGTAGACGGGGCTAGACTTGATGCGGCCTACCAGCAAGTCTCACAGGGTTTACTCAAGGCGATTCGCAAAGCCTGCGCTAATATTGAAGCATTTCACCGGCAGCGAGTACCGACTAGCTGGGTGACATTTGAAGAGAATGGCGTGGTGCTAGGAAAGCGGTACACGCCGGTTGAGAAAGCTGGGATATATGTACCAGGCGGGCGCGCTTCTTACCCTAGCACGGTGATGATGAATGCGATCCCAGCGCGAGTGGCTGGGGTATCGCGCATTGTGATGATGACACCAGTAGGCAAGAACGGAACGCTGAGTCCGGCTGTGCTAGTAGCGGCTCAAGAAGCAGGCGTAGCGGAGATTTATCAGGTGGGGGGAGCTCAGGCGATCGCAGCGTTAGCCTACGGTACACAGACAGTTCCCAAAGTAGATGTCATTACTGGTCCTGGCAATATATATGTCACGCTAGCGAAAAAGCAGGTGTACGGGACAGTGGGCATTGATTCACTAGCAGGGCCTTCTGAGGTGCTCGTCATTGCGGATAGCTCTGCCAATCCGGTACACGTTGCGGCTGATCTGCTAGCGCAGGCGGAGCACGATCCGCTAGCGGCCGCGGTGCTAATCACGACGGACAAGGCGATCGCACAAGCAGTCGCAATGGAGGTCGAAAGCCAGCTAGCGGAGCACCCGCGCCAGACGCTAACAGAAAAGGCGATCGCCCACTACGGTGTGGCAATTGTAGTTGACACACTTGAAATTGCGGCTGAGCTGTCAGACATATTTGCTCCGGAGCACCTAGAGCTAGAAGTAGAAGACCCTTGGGACTTGCTGTCTCATATCCATCAGGCAGGTGCTATCTTCTTGGGCCACGATACGCCCGAAGCGGTAGGGGATTATTTGGCTGGGCCCAACCACACACTGCCAACTTCCGGTGCCGCGCGCTACGCATCGCCATTGAGCACCGAAACCTTCATGAAGCACTCTAGCCTAGTACAGTACACTCGTGGTGCCCTAGCGGATGTGGCAATCGACATTGATGTGCTGACTCGGGCAGAAGGCTTACCCTCTCACGGTGCTTCTGTGCGACTGCGAGTGGAAGACAGCTCGATATAGGGTGATAAGTCTAGCACTAGGCTATCATCCGTAGAGGAAAAACGGTAGAGTGATAAGATTTTGTGCCGGTTGCCGTGCGGGTTAGAAAGTAGAGCGGCAGCGGTTCTTGAAGCTGTAGTGTGATTTGAGAGAAAGCCTGCGGACTGATACAGTCGCCAGCATGAAAGAGTCGCCTTTGCTGATAGCCCGTTGCCGTTAGCAATCGATAGGTTCTCAGCTCTACCGCGTCGATCGCCAGCGACCAGTATTCGGCAACGCCATACTCGGCATAGCACCGTGCGCGGGCGGTTTGATCCGCGACGCTTACCTCAGCAGATAGCACCACATCTATAACCCAGTGAACGTGGGGACTAGCGTTAGAGCAAGCTACAAATGTGGGGGTTAGCGCTAGCACTTGACGAACAGCATCAAGATAGCTGGCATCATGAGAAGAATGCCTATCAGCCCCAAATAAGCGATCGGCCGCAGGCAAGCCATCTGCAAGTGAATCGTCTGCTGTAAGTAAGCTATCTGCTGTAAGCAAGCACAAAGCATCGACCCTTGTGAGCGATCGCTGCAGCTGCTGTTGTAAAAGCTGCGCCTGCAAGACCCAGTCGCTCATAGCAGCTATTGACTGTTCCATCTTTATTGTTAGATACGATTACAGCTTTGATTGAATAGGTTGAAGCCTATCGACTGTAGTTCTACCGGATAATCGTCTAACAATTCTTTGTTTTCTGCAATCCACTTCACAATTAGCTTAGCCATTGCAGTTTTTTGCCGAATAGCGCGGATTGCTTTGGGCAAATCTAATTCCTCCGCTGTTCCCGGATGAGAGAGATCGAACATCCCTGTGCCGACTAGGTCGACAATGCCAAACTCAGAGTCTAGATAGGTAAAAGTATCTAAAAAGAACAGCGCGCTTTTCCAGCAGGGCGGATTGATCCCAAGCTCATTGTCATTCGTCCACATTGTGTTCACTAAGCGCACCTAGTTCTCTTTAATTCTGGGCTCTCTTTTTCTGATACTCTTCAAATTGGTTAAAGCTCCGCAAGACTTGTGTACCCAAGGGTTTAAGACTACTCAACACAGCTAGCCTAGGTTCAGCATTTACACGTTTAAAGCAGCTTCTTTTCATATCTGTGAGGTCTCAAACCATGCTATCAGTTCAGCAAGCGGTGACTGTGACTGCCTTCAGCGGCGTAGAGCGCATGGAGACTCGAGAGGTGGCTCCGCTCACGCCTCAAAGAGGTGAAGTCGTTATCGACCTTCTGAGCATCGGCATGAACCAGGCTGATTTGATGGCGCGGCGCGGCGAGTATCGGTTGAGTTCTGGAGAGCCGCCTTTTACGCCGGGAATTGAAGGGGGCGGGGTGATTGTGGCCGTAGGAGACGGAGTCAGCGATCGCCAAACTGGGCAAAGGGTCATTTTGACGCTGGGCGCACCTATGGGAGAAGGAACTTACCGCTCGCAGTTTGTCACGTTAGCCAAGGATACGGTGTCTGTACCAGACAGTATTCCTGATGAGCTAATAGGGGCGCTGTAGCTGCCTTTTTTGACAGCGTGGGGGGTATTAGGATGGCGGCAGGCGGTAAAGCCAGGGCAGATAGTACTGCTGCCGGCGGCCAGTAGTAGTGTTGCGATCGCAGCTAGCCAAGTCGTCAAGCAGCAAGCAGGCATTACCATTGGCACACCACCACCAGTCCCCAAAAAATAGAGGCTCTAAAGCAGCTAGAGGCCGCACAATACGATCATATTGTGCTAGCTAAAGACACCGAGCAGCCTTGGTGGCGCAGCGTTAAAAAGATCACGCAGGGTAAAGGCGTAAACATCATATTTGATCCAATCGCGGCAGGAAACTTTTTGAACACCGAGATTCGATTATTAGCACCAGGAGGAACGCTTTGGGTGTACGGCCTGCTTGCTAGGCACGCCAGGTACAGTTGATATCTCACCGCTAATTCGTAAAGATGCCACGATTCGTGGATGGCTACTGAACTCTATAGAGAGTACAGCTGCGGAACACACAGGCTATCAACACATCTTAGACAAAGTAGCAGCAGGCACTTACACGCTACCGATTGCCGGGATGTTTTCATCAGCAGACGTACAGACAGCCCATACAACAATGGAAACAGGCAAACACATTAGAAAGTTCATTTTGCAACCATAGAAGTAGTTTCTGACGCGCATAAACAGGTTTCTTAGATTTGTCTATACATGGAAAGCAGTAGACAACGAAAGTTGATTCACGGCAAAAGGAATCTATCTTGGGTATACTTTTTTACCCAAATCTCGTCTTTTATACTGAATTTTTGATCGCGTAAGAAATAAGCCAGATGGCTTAAAACGTATCAATTGAAGTCGATACGTTTCTCTTTGGAGGTTCAACCGCACGGGTATCTACTGAAGAAAGATATCCGAGAGAATACGTATCTCAGTAGTTTTGGTGAAGCTTGGCTCGAGTCATATCAAGACAACTTGTTACCATTCTTCTAGCCTCCGTATTTATCAGCAAGTACGCTTCAACTACTTCATATCAATTTTTCTAGATACGAAGAAACGAAAGGGAGCACCCCCCTGATTGTTTAGTTGGAAAGTTGTCTATCTTCAGAGTACGAAAACAAAGCTTCGGTATCTTTCCTGGCCAATTTCAGCTGATCTTATTAATTGAAATTAACTGAGCATTAGATCTGGTATCGAGTCGTTTTCGACGGATGTGAACAAAGCTGTTTTTCTTCGATCCGCGCCGCATTTAGTCAGGTCTGTCATTAGCGCCGAGCTAGAGTGCACTACTTTAAAAAGGTGTTTTATACATGTCACGGGATGCATTAATTGTTGGCATCAACCAATATCAAGCGCTGCCAGGGCTTAACGCACCCGCAGAAGATGCAGAAGCCGTTGCCGCGCGTTTGCAAACTCAAGGCGAGTTTCGGGTACAGCGCTTGCCAGAGGTGATCAAAAACAAACGGCCCATTGTTGGACACCGACTTGGTGTCACGACCCAAGCACTGGAGTCATTGCTAGTCCAACTGTTCAAGCCGAAGGGAAAGAATGTTCCAAACACCGCGCTGTTCTATTTTTCAGGGCATGGCCTACAGCGTGAAGCGGGTATTCAAGAGGGCTATCTAGCGACTAGCGATACTGATCCGAACCGGGGTAACTTTGGCATCTCTTTGAACTGGTTAAGACGGCTATTACAGCAGAGTCCAGTTCGGCAAATCGTGGTGATATTAGACTGTTGTCACAGCGGCGAACTATTGACATTTAGAGACGCCGATCCTGGCGCAAGACCGGGTATTGATCGCCTATTTATGGCAGCTTCACGTGAGTACGAGTCAGCTTATGAAGCGTTAGAAGGCAAACACAGTATTTTTACTCAGGCGTTGCTTTCTGGGCTAAATCCCTATGAGCAAGAAGGCGGTAAGGTCAGCAGCTACGCACTCACCGAACATATCAGCCAGCAGCTACGCGGCGAGCTACAGCAGCCGCTATTTGAAAGCTCGGGAAGTGAAATTGTATTGACCCGAGTGAGCGGCTTGAAAGCAGCGTTTTCTAAGACCCCCATCAGCACATTTTCTAGATTGAAAAAGCTGTCCTTCGGGTTCTGCCCTTACCGAGGGCTATCGCCTTTCGATGAGGCTCATGCGGACTATTTTTTTGGCAGAGAAGCTATCACTACCCAGCTACTAGAGCAGGTTGAGAATAGCAATTTTTGCGCCCTGGTAGGAGCTTCTAGCAGCGGAAAGACTTCTTTACTGCGCGCTGGGCTAGTGCATCATTTGCATAAAGGTGAGCGTATTCCAGGCAGCGATCGCTGGGAGATAAAGCTAGTTAATCCAACAAGACATCCGATCAAAGGGCTCGCTGCCGCCTTTGTCTCTGCTCACTTAGAAGGGGTCGAACGTGCAGCGCAGATGCAACAGGCAGAAAGCTTACTCGTGTCACACGGAGGCGACGGCCTGCTTCAATTGATTAGAGCCACGTTGATGAAACCAGGTGAAACATCTGTTCCAGCAGCCTCAAAGCTATGGCTAGTAGTTGATCAGTTTGAAGAGCTATTTAGCACTCCCCTTGAGGCCAGCTCAGCTACCAAGATGACCATAGCCGCAGAGCGCCAGCTTTTTATTCAGTGTCTGATGGAAGCGCTAGGCGATCCTAGTATCTCAATGGGGATTGTCATTGGCCTAAGAGCGGATGCAATAGATGAGCTACTTCCTTACCCAGCGCTCAAAAAACTAGTAGAGAAAAACACCATTCTACTAACGCCTATGAGCTACGAACAAATCAAGGCAGTAGTCCAGAAACCAGCTAAGAAAATGGGGATTGAGCTAGATCCGACTATGCTGTACACCCTAGCGATGGATACCAATGGGGCACCAGGCGAACTACCTTTAATACAGCAGACGCTGCTAGAACTATGGCGCAAGCGAGACACCGGAACAACGGGATCGGCCGCGCCTAGACTCACAATGGATGCCTATATGGCCCTAGGCGGCGTTAAGAATGTAATGACTCACCGGGCTTCAGCAGTATTCGAGAGCTTGAATAAGGAGATGCAGCAGGCAGCGCGGCGGATATTTCTGTCGCTATGCGAGCTAGGAGAAGGCCGCGAAGATTACCGTCGTCGAGCTTTTAGGCGCGAGCTTATTAACGAGCGCTTTCCAGCAGAGATAATTGACTGTACGCTAGACAAGCTAGCGACAGAGCGCCTTGTGATTGTCTCTCAAGCTGCGGTTGCGGCTAGCGCCTGTGCGGAACAGGGCATAGAAGTGCCAAGTGCTACCTGGCAAACGCAGCGTGAGCAGGCTTCCCCACTAAACACATGGTTGGTGAATAATGCGCTTAGTAAAACAGAGCCGCTTTTAGGTTCGCCAAGAATAGTAGAGATGGTGCATGATTCTCTGGTGAATGATTGGGGTCTATTGCGCGCCTGGCTAGCGGAGTCGCGAAGTACTATGCGACAGCAAAGACGACTTGAGCGACAGGCACAAGAGTGGGAAGAACGGAAGCGGCCAATAGCAACTGAGCATTTGCTAGGCGGGACGCAGCTACAAGAAGCATTAGCCTTTTTGCAGCTCAATAGAGATGAGCTTTCTGAACTAGCACAAGACTTTGCCTTAACCAGCAAACGAGTTCAAAATCGGTTACGGTTTCGCACTAGCCTGTTGATTCCGCTGGCGCTAACTGCCGGAATCGTGGCCTCCATTGCTAGTCGGTTTACATTTCCTAGAATGCAGCCCTCAGCGATTTCTGAGGTTCGACCCATGGTAGAAAATAGTATTGAGCTCGCCCGCTCTGAGCGCGACGCTAGTGTCGCTGATAACTCAGATACTGATGACTCAGACACGAATAATTCAGGCGATGATAGCTCAGGCGGTAACGGCTCTAGTGATAACGCCAGTGATTCTAGAGCTGACATAGTGCCTGCCGACCCCTGGCAGAAAGGAAGCAGTAGAACCTCTGCACTGACAGCGACATCAATAGCAGCTGAAAGTTCAACGATGATCCAGGTAAGTCCTGAGATGACAAAAATGATCGCCGACGGTAGCTATGTGATGGTGCCCGCTGGCAAGGTGCCATCGCCTTCTAACCCGGCGGAAGAAGTTGAGATTTGGCTGATTCAGCCCGCGGAAAATGGCATACCACTGCCAATCGATTCAGAGCAGGTGCTTGAGTCTGTTGGTGCCGGAGAGCGTTAGGAGCGCTATGCTGAACACGGGTTGATACTACAGTATTAGTCAGTAGGGTAGGTAATTAGTAAGGTAGGTAATTAGTAGGATAGGTAACTAGTAGGATAGGTAAGTAGTGCCAGCCTTTGTCCCGTCGCCAGATCTAGGATGCAAATTCTATCCGTTGCGCTCACTAACTTCAAGACTCACAAAGAGGAACAATTCTACTTCGAGCCGGGAACGAATGCGATCTGTGGTGAAAACGGAGCTGGCAAAACTAGCATTTTAGAAGCGATCGCATGGGCACTGTTCAACTATCAAGGCAGCTATAAAAAAGAAGACCTAATTCGCAACGGCGCGAGCAGCGCCCAAGCTAGAGTTGCGTTTATCTCTAGCAAAGATAGCAGAACATATGAAGTGCAGCGGTCTACCACATCAGGCTATGTGCTTTACGATCCGCAGCTAGCTGAAAAGCTGCCCTATACTCGCACAAAAGACGAGGTACTCCCTTGGCTTAGGCAGCACCTTGGCGTTGCCCCCGGTACTGATTTGGGTCAGCTATTTGCCAATACAATTGGGGTACCGCAGGGAACGTTTACGGCAGACTTTTTGCTTTCTGCTGAGAAGCGCAAGCCGATTTTTGACACTATCTTGAAAGTTGAGGAATATCGAGAAACCTATCGACAAAGCAACAGTCTAAGAAAGTATGCCGAGGCGCAGGTACAGCGGCTAAAAGACTTAGTAGAGCAGTACGAAGAGGCGCTGCAGAACTGGGGTGAGCTGGAAAACCGCTATCAGCAGCTGCAAGCTGAAATTACACAGGGAGAAAGCTTACTGGCTCGGCTAGAGCAGCAAAGTCAGGAGATGGCTCAGCGGCGGCAGGCGCTATTGGCCCAGGCAGAGCAGGTGCAGCAGCTGCAAGCTCGGCAACAAACGCTGACCGGGCAGCTAGCGGTTCATCAGCAGGCCGTTAGCCGCATCCAAGCCGGAATGGCGCAGGCTGAAACAGCAAAACAGGTGTGTCAGACCAATCAAACAGCACATGCCGATTTTTTGTCGGCAGAAAGGCAGTTCCAGACTTTGAATCAGTCTCAGCAGCAGCGGCAGCAACTTTTGCAGCAGCAGCAGCAGTTCCAACAGTCATTAGGTCGAAGTCAGCAGGAGCGATCGCGTCTAGAAGCTAAGCTAGAGCAGTTCGAGGCAGCTAAAGAAGAACTCAGTGAGCTAGCGGCGTCTGTAGCGGTGCAGCTTCAGCTAGAGGCTGAGCGGGTTACTTTGCAGCAGCAGATACAGACATTTTCAGCGGTTCGGCTTCAGCAAAAGTCGCTAACTCAGCAGCAGCAGCAGGTAGAGCAAGAGTTGAAGCAAACTGAGAGTGAGCTGAAGCGATTGAACGGCCTGCGCGCTGCAATTGCGGACATTCCGCAGCTAGAGCAGCAGCAGGCGAGGGTTCAAGAGCAGTTGAGTCGGCTGGCAGCCGCGCGGCAGTTTGAGCAGGAGCTGAGCGCTTTAAGCAAAACTGGACAGGCCCGGCAAGATAGCTATCGCACACAGGTAGGTGCCGCCTTGCGGCTTTTGGATGGCTGGGTCGCTCAGTTTGAGGATCTGGACAAAGGGGCGATTGCACCAATTAGAGACACCCTTTTTCAGGGGGGCATTCTCTCCAAAGAAACGCTAGCGATGATCAACGGGATCTTGGTCGATCTGGGCACACAAACCGATCCTCAAAAGCTACAGCAGCAAAGGCATAGCTTGCAGCGGCAGCTTCAGCAGACATACGCTCAGCGGGCCGAGGTAGCTGGTATCAAAGCTCGAGAACAAAAGCGATCGCAGCTCTTGGATCGACAGCTACAGCTACAGCTACAGCTAGCAGAAAGCTTCCAGCAGCTTGGCGCTGAAAGTGAAACATCACAAAATCTAAAAGAGTTAGATGCTCAGCTACAACAGCTAGACAACCCTCGCGCGAAGCAACAGATTTTGCAGAGAACGCTTCAGCCGCAGCGAGGGGTACAACAGCAGCATCAGGCCCTAGAGACAGCCCGAATAGCAGATGAGCAGAAGCTAGCAGCGATCGCTTCACAGCTACAAGACTTTGCGCAGCTAGATATCCAGATGCAGCTACAACAACAGCAGAGACAAACGCATCAGCCTGGCTATCTTCTATATGTACAAAACCAGCAGGCTGCCCAGCAGCTCGAACAGCTTGTCCAGGAGTACGAAGCCGCAACCACACAGTTACTAGAGACGCAGGCACAAAAGACAGCGAGCGACCAACAGCTAGCAACTTTGACGGCGGCCTTTGATCCTACTGCGTTTGCTGTCATTAACCAGCAGTTCACAGACATCAACTCTCAAGCTGACCGACTAAGAGGCAGCCTGCCGCAGCTACAGCAGCGCTTTCGAGACCTGAGCGAGCAAATTAGCGTGCTTAAAGCGATCGCCGAAAAGCGTGACCAGACGCAGCAAGATTTGAAACAGCGCGAGCGGATTAGACGCTTTGTTAGCTATGCTCGCCGGGTATACAAAACAGCAGGGCCTAGAATTACTGAACGCTATGTGCAGCATGTATCACGAGAAGCCGACCGACTATTTCGAGAGCTACTTGGTCGGGCAAATGTGGCACTGAAGTGGAGTGCAGACTACGAGATTACGGTGCAAGAGGGTGCCCATGTCCGGCGGTTTATCAATCTGTCGGGAGGTGAGCAGATGTGTGCAGCATTAGCAGTAAGACTAGCGTTGCTAAAGGTGTTGGCCGATATTGATGTCGCCTTTTTTGATGAGCCGACAACTAATATGGATAAAGTTAGACGGCAGGGCCTGGCCGAAGCGATCGCTCGCATCAAATCCTTTAAGCAGCTATTTGTCATCAGCCATGATGACACCTTTGAGCAAGTGACTGAAACAGTAATTACAGTGGAGCGCACTGAAGATTAAGGTTTGCCAGCTTGCTACAAGGCATTTACCCACATCAGTATCAGTGTCGTCTTCAGCAGCGTAGGCTACGAAAAATTGAGCGGCTTGCTGCGAAACGCTGATGCGGTCCTCAACCGAGCAAAGATCTAAGGAGGAGCCTGCCATACCGTATTCGATCAAACAATCTTCAAAGCAAAGTCTCTGTGTCTTTAGCAACAGGCCTCTAGCAACAGGCCTCTAGCAACAGGCCTTTGAAACTCGGCCCGTAGAAGCTAGCTCTTCAGACCAACAATTTGAGACTAGGCAACAGAAGCGGGACTGCTGTAAGTAGCGGAAGTTTCTGACAGATTAGCTGAGGCTACAGGAGCCGCTGTTTCGGGCTGAGTATCAAAACCAGACTGAGCACCTAGAGCAAATGCAACCAGCCAACCAACAATCAATAGCGATAGAACAACAGCCATTTTGAAAGACTCCTTGTGTCCAAGGTGAAGTGATAAGTAGGTAGGGATACTAAGTAAACAACTAAGAATGATTCTCAAACAGCGCTTTAACTTTCGCACTGCAACTTACTTGTTAAGTAATGTAACGAATTTTCGCCACAAACGTCAACTGAAAAGTCAATAGGTAAAAATACTTCATCTAAAAGCGCCATTTGATAACAGGCATTCATACTTTCTTTATCCCGACGGTTGCTTGGCAGCCCCTGTCACCAAAGCTTCCTCGGTGGCCAGCCTCAAGTGTTTTTCTAATCTTCTGAGGCACAGACTAATTCGCACGTTCTTCTGTCATCTGACTAAGTATCGATAAATTCACTTCTGACTTCTCTATTCAAGGCCTTACTATCGGAACTGCTATCGAGTCAGTAGGCTGAGCTGCCGCAGATCAACTAGACTCTTCACGCTATAGTCAGCGTAGTCCTGCCAAGGAAAGTTGCCAGTCGGATCTAGATAGACGGCGATGGCATTGGCGTTACGAGCTGTTAACAAATCAAACTTGTGGTCACCCGTCATCACAGTATCGGCTGGGGTGATTAGCCATTGAGACAAGAGCTTGAGGATTCCGTTAGGCTGAGGTTTGGGAGGGCAGCAGCTACGCCCTAGAACGTCGTCTGGGTGGAACAGATGGTCTAGGTTGCAGGCTTTGAGCGTGATGTGGGCGATCTCTTTTGTGTTGCGCGTAAGAATACCGATACGTTTCCCCTGGCTTTTCAGCTCACTGAGAAGATCGTGTGCGCCTGGTTGGGGGGTTGCCTGGTAAGCAATCTCAGTTTCAATCTCAGCGAGCTGTTTTTGGCGTTTGGCTAGCTCTACGGGGTCAAGGCGCTCAAGCGCTTCGAGAATAGGTTCGTTCGGAGGTAGGCCGAGGGCACGGCTGATGGCGGGAAAGTCGTGAAGGCTTTCAGTGAGGGTACCATCCATATCAAAAATCCAAGCGCTAGAGTTTTGAAGAGATATGGAGTTCTGAAGAGACATAGAGAGAGGACTCAAGGTTAGAAAGTCGTGGGTTAGGAAGTCAGGGATGAATGTAAGCGGCGTGCCTGATAAGATCTGGAGGCTTATTACAGATATGCGAGTACTTATGACTACGATTAATGATAATTACCTGAAGCTGAAGGCGGGTTATCTATTTCCGGAGATTGGCCGCCGGGTAAAGGCATACACTGAGGCCAATCCGGACGCGCCTGTGATTAAGCTAGGCATTGGCGATGTAACAGAGCCTTTGCCTGAAGCTTGCCGGACGGCCATGATTGAGGCAGTAAAAGAAATGGGCGATCGCGCCTCTTTTCGCGGCTATGGTCCAGAGCAAGGCTATCTATGGCTACGAGAAAAGATAGCTCAGTACGACTTTCAGGCACGGGGCTGCGAAGTCGATCCGGCTGAAATTTTCATTTCTGACGGCTCTAAGTGCGACTGCGGTAATATTCTAGATATCTTTGGGGATGACAATAGCATTGCGGTGACCGATCCGGTCTATCCCGTCTATGTAGACACCAATGTCATGGCAGGCCATACAGGTGAGGCCGACGAGTCCGGTCAGTATGCGGGCATTACGTATCTACCTATCAGCGCCGACAACGACTTTGTAGCCGACATTCCTTCCGAAAAGGTTGATTTGATCTACCTGTGTTCGCCGAATAACCCAACAGGCGCAACCATGACCAAAGATCAGCTCAAAGCCTGGGTGGACTATGCGAAAGCTAATGGTTCAATCATTTTGTTCGATGCGGCCTATGAGTCTTTCATTACAGATGAGTCCATTCCACACTCTATCTATGAAATTGAGGGCGCACGAGACTGCGCGATTGAATTTCGTTCCTTCTCAAAGAATGCCGGATTTACAGGCACTCGCTGCGCCCTAACAGTCGTGCCAAAGTCTTTGACTGGCAAGGCCAAAGACGGCTCTGATGTAGATATCTGGAGCTTGTGGAATCGTCGTCAGTCGACCAAATTCAACGGGGTTTCTTACGTGGTTCAGCGGGCGGCTGAAGCGGTATATTCCGATGCCGGACAGCAGCAGGCAATAGAGCTGGTAAGTTTCTATCTAGAAAATGCGCGAATCATTCGAGAACAGCTGAGTGCGGCGGGTATTAAGGTATACGGCGGTATCAACGCACCTTATGTCTGGGTCAAAACGCCAGAGGGACTTTCTAGCTGGGACTTTTTTGACCAGTTGCTCAAGACTTGCAATATCGTAGGAACACCCGGCGCAGGCTTTGGCTCGGCGGGGGAAGGCTATTTCAGAATTTCGGCGTTCAACAGCCGCGAAAATGTAGAAGAAGCCATGAAGCGGATCAGTGAAAAATTTACGCTAGCGGCAGTCTGAGTTTAAGCCTAAGAGGGCAAAGCCTATTTTCCTAGTGGGGAAGAAGTGTCAGGGTTTATTCCTCACTAGAAAATTTAATTAGCATTGTGATTCTTTGTAGTTGCTCTTGGCTCTAACTGAGAGCATTGTGATACGACTGAAGAAGCCGCTCTAAGAAAACCGCTCTGAGAAAACCGCTCTGAGAAAACTGTGGCATTCCTTACAGATAGCGATAAAAGCCTAAGCTATCCTCGGGGTGTGAACGGAGTGAATAAGATTTAGCTAACAACCAAGACAGTACTGTCTGAAGTGGAGATTACTATGCAAAACCCATCTACTAGCCCTAGTCACGCCGCAGATAATGCTGAACTTTGGCAAGGGTTAAAAAGCGCGATCGCAGCCAGCTCTGGATTTCAAAGCTGGCAAGCCGAACAGCTTTCTTCTATCACAACCACGACTTCGGTAGAAAATCTGGTGCGCCTGTATCTACGAGAGACGCTAGAGACATTGGCTTACTAAAAGACTTAGCAAGTCATACATCCTCACGACTTTAGCTTTGGCTAAGGAGATAGAAAGGTCAGAAAGAGAGACTAGAAAAATAGAGAGAAGATCAGGTATCTAGCTCTCGCCGCCCTTCTAACGCCCTAGCCAAAGTCACCTCATCGGCATATTCCAAATCGCCACCCATCGGCAGACCAAACGCAATTCGGGTCACCTTCGTAAACGGCTTTAGCAGCTGCCCAACATACAGCGTTGTAGTATCGCCTTCAATACTCGGACTAATTGCCAGAATCACTTCACTGGTACTTTCTTTATTCACGCGATGTACTAGCTGACCTATATTCAGCTGCTCCGGGCCAATGCCATCCATCGGCGAAATCAATCCGCCCAGCACATGGTATCTCCCTTTGTACTCGCGGGTTTTTTCTAGGGCAATGACATCTCGTGATTCGGCAACAACACATAGCGTTGTGCGATCGCGAGACTGAGCGCGACAGATATTGCAAACAGGCTCTGCTGACAGGTAAAAGCACTGGGAGCATTGGCCAACCTGCTGTTTAGCGTCTAGCAACGCACTGGCGAGGGCTCTCACCTCTGCCTCTGGGCGCTTGATGATATGCATCGCTAGTCGCTGGGCAGATTTTGGACCGACACCGGGCAAGCGCTGGAATTCTTCTATCAGCTTGGCTAAGGGACGAGTGTAAATGGTAAAAGAGTCCTTGTTTTTTCTATATTCTAGCTTTCTGCATTACCTTCATCAGCGTCACCGTTGGAATCTGGAGGCGCAATCTCCTCGCTTTTGCCTCGCACAGGCGGCAGTCTTTCTACCAGGCCCATTTCGAAAGCAGCATCTGGCAGCTGACCTACGAGATACTTACCCGGCTCGAACAAACCGCTAGGCGTCATGCAAACTTGTCGCAGCTCGACGATTTCAGTTTCAGCAAATATCTCACGAGACAAACGGCGTTCTAAAGCCATGCCACACTATCCTCCTTATTCGTCTATTTGCCACAGCTCGCGGGTGTAATCTTGGTCAAATATTTTCTTCGGACGCATAATCAAAACCACGCTGCCGAGCAGCTTGCTTGCCGGAGCTGACTCAAACCAGCTGATTTCTAACTGGCCACCCGCGTCCACCACAAAGTAGCTAAACTCATCCCACTCACGCTTAGCCTTATCAACCACAATCAGCACATCTTCATCGGCAATGCCTTCAGGCGGGTTCGGTAGCTGGCCGTATTTTGCCAGCAGCGCAATTGGGTCTTCCGCCTTCAGAATGACCTGCCAGCCTGGAACCGGCACCCAAGCCCCTACGCCCGAAAACTTCACCACGCCAAAGGGCTCTTCTGGGTCGGCACCCGGCACCTGGTTATAATCTTCCGTCGTCATTGGCATCTGACCAGCCACTGGCACAATGACAGGCGAGTCTGCTTCGTTCTCTAAGCGAAAAATGGGTAGGCGCGGCGCTGGCTTGGCAGAAACTACCGTAAAATCGACCAGTAGCTTTTCAGCTTTACTGCGGGCGCTCTCAGAAGTCGCAAAACGCAGGCTTTGAGCAATCAACTGAGATCTAATTTGCAGATCGCTCTGCTGCCGAGCCAAGCGCCAGTAGTGATAGGCGGCGGCATCCCCCATCGTTTTTTCAAAACCAGGCGGCGGCGTTTCGCTGTAGTAAAAGTCTCGTAGGGCTTTAACAACCTCTTTGACCTGCTTACTATCTAGGCCGTGAGCAAAGGCAAAGTCAGCAGCGGCAGCTCTATTCTCTTGAGGAAGGATGCGGAATTCGTACAGGCTATCGCTACCTCGAGTTTCATAGTGGGCTTTGGCGACGTCACTAACACCACCGGCCTCCATTGAAGCAAACACCTGAGAGGCCACGATTAGCTGGTTTTGTTGAATAGGCTCGAACCCAGTCGCTTCAAAAATTTCCTGCGCGGACATCTCAGCTTTCTGTAGGGTCTGGCAAGACTGGCCCCAACTCACCCAGTTTCCTTCTTTGCGGCGAAGCTGATGAATAATCTGATCGACATCTGAACGATCTGATGTCGAATCAGACATCTGAGGATTAGAAGCACTAGGTGGGGTCGCGGCCATAGGTTGACGCAGCTCTTATTTCTACAAATATTTCTACTGTAAATATAATCCCATTGTACGGAGGCATTCGTGTAATGGGACGCGACTTTACCTTCCACTTTGCTTCCTTCCGCTTTACCTCTCCTTCTTTGCCTTTAAGTTTATCTCCAAGGATATGAAAGCACTGGGCTAAGATAGAATGGCCGACGCTAGAATGGTCGGCGCTAAAATGATAAGCAAATTGAGCGAGGCTATAGTAGGCTAAGAAAAGGTATTAGTAGTAGTAATACAAGTGGGGCTATAGCGCAGCTGGTAGCGCACCTCAATGGCATTGAGGGGGTCAGGAGTTCGAATCTCCTTAGCTCCATTCTTTTAAAGTTACCTAAGATTTAGACCTTGCGATCTAGATCTTGTAATATTCTTTGTACCAGTCGACAAACTTTTGGATGCCGACAGATAGCGGCGTTTTTGGCTTGAATCCGACGTCATCCATCAGACTTTGGACATCAGCGTAGGTCGATGGAACATCTCCTGGCTGCATCGGCATCATGTTTTTGTGAGCGGTTTTGCCCATCGCTTTTTCGATAGTGGCAATAAAGTCCATCAGGGTAACAGGACTGTGATTGCCGATGTTATAGATTTTGTAGGGGGCAGTGGTTTCTTTGCCCTGAGCTTCGGCTTCGGATAGGGTGACTTTTGCCTGCGGCTTTTTGATAACGCGCATAATACCTTCTACAACATCATCAATGTAGGTGAAGTCGCGTTTCATTTGACCATGGTTGTATACGTCGATGGGTCGGTCTTGGGCGATCGCATCAACGAACTTGAAGTAGGCCATATCAGGGCGACCCCAGGGACCATACACCGTGAAAAATCGCAGCCCAGTCACTGATAGGCCATACAGATGACTGTAGGAATGCGCCATTAGCTCGTTGGCCTTTTTGGTAGCAGCGTATAGCGATACAGGATGATCAACTTGGTCGTCGGTAGCAAAGGGCACCTTTTTGTTTTTGCCATATACTGAACTAGAAGAGGCAAATACGAGATGGCCGACTTGGCTGTGGCGACATCCTTCCAAGATATTTATAAAGCCCAGCAGATTGCTATCGGCGTAGGCGAGCGGATTTTCGAGAGAATAGCGGACGCCTGCTTGGGCCGCAAGATTCACCACGCAGCTGAAGTTATTCTCGGCGAAAAGGGTGGCGACTGCCTGGCGATCGCTCAAGTCCATTTTTTCGAAAGTAAAGTTCTCGAAGTCTCTTAGCTGAGCAAGCCGTCCCTGCTTCAGCTCGACATCGTAATAGCTATTGAGTGAATCAATACCGTATACTTGCTCTCCTGCTTCTAGCAGCCGTAGAGATAGAAAGTAGCCGATAAACCCGGCAGCGCCGGTCACGAGGATTGCCATATTGCTAAAGAGGCTCATGCTAAAGAGAATCGAGAATGTGCAAGGAAGATTTAGCCCTTAACTTGACCACTATAGTATTGGCAAAAATGCGAGCGTCAAGCATAGAGTGCAGACAATAATCCCAACTTCATCTTTGCCTGTAGCTGCTTTGTCTGTAGCTACGATTGGCGAGCAGCGCTGTTCCCTCGAGCCAGCGGCAAGCAACCACGCAAGGCTTCGGTATCAGTGATACGATTGCCACAGCACAAAACGAGAAAACTAAAAAGAGTAAGGACTCCTCAATGCAAGAAATTGATAAGTCGATTTCCATCGACGGTCGAGATATTCAGCTGAAGGTAGGGCTGTTTGCCCCTCAGGCTGGTGGCTCGGTACTTGTAAGTTCAGGCGATACGGCTGTATTAGTATCAGCTACAAGATCTAGCGGTAGAGAAGGTATCGACTTCCTACCTTTACTAGTCGATTACGAAGAGCGCCTATATGCCGCAGGGCGTATCCCCGGAGGCTTTCTTCGCCGAGAGGGCCGTCCGCCGGAGCGCGCTACCCTCACTAGTCGCCTGATTGATAGACCGATGCGTCCACTGTTTCCCCAGTGGATTCGAGACGACATTCAAATTGTCGCTACCACCCTCTCAATGGATGAGGATGTGCCGCCTGATGTATTAGCAGCAACTGGCGCATCCATTGCAGTGCTACTGGCCGAAATTCCGTTTAACGGTCCGATGGCTGCCGTTCGAGTTGGCCTAGTAGGCGACGACTTTATTATCAACCCCACCTATCAAGAAATTGAGGACGGTGAGCTAGATCTGATCGTAGCAGGCTCGCCGGATGGGGTGATTATGGTCGAAGCTGGGGCCAACCAGCTGCCTGAGCAAGATGTGATCGAGGCGATTGACTTTGGCTATGAAGTTGTTCGTGATTTGATTCAGGCGCAGCTAGATTTGGTCGCAGAGCTAGGGCTAGAGCGGCCTACCGAGCCAGCGCCAGAAGTCAATGAGAGTTTAGAAGCATTTTTGAGCGATCGCGCCACTGCTAAAATCAAAGAAGTGCTCAAGCAGTTCGAGCAAACCAAGTCTGAGCGAGATGACAAGCTCGATGCTATCAAAGCCACCATCGCTGAAGAGATTGCAGCCAAAGACGAAGACGACGCTATTCGAACGAGCGTTGAGAACGACCGTAAGGCACTAGGTAAGTCATTCAAAAGCCTCACCAAAAAGCTCATGCGATCGCAAATTCTAGAAGAAGGCGTTCGTGTTGACGGTCGCAAACTAGACGAGATTCGCGAGATTACCTGCCGCACTGGCGTGCTGCCCCAGCGAGTACACGGCACCGGCCTCTTTCGCCGAGGTCTAACTCAGGTGCTCTCTGTAGCAACTCTAGGCACACCTGGCGATGCCCAGATGATGGATGATTTGCACCCTGGCGAAGAGAAGAAGTACCTTCACCACTACAACTTTCCGCCTTACTCTGTGGGTGAAACGCGGCCAATGCGATCGCCCGGTCGCCGCGAAATCGGCCACGGTGCTCTAGCTGAACGTGCCCTCATGCCCGTTCTTCCCTCGCAAGAAGACTTTCCTTACGTCATCCGCGTCGTTTCCGAATGCTTATCTTCAAACGGCTCTACCTCTATGGGATCGGTTTGCGGATCGACCCTTTCCCTAATGGATGCTGGTGTCCCTATCTTGCAACCCGTCAGCGGCGCTGCTATGGGACTTATTCGTGAAGGCGAAGAAGTTCGCATTCTTTCAGACATCCAGGGCATCGAAGACTTCCTTGGCGATATGGACTTCAAGGTCGCTGGCACTGATAGCGGTATTACTGCTTTGCAGCTAGACATGAAGATTACCGGCTTACCGATGGCTGTTATCAGCGAAGCTATTACGCAAGCGCGTCCGGCTCGCCTTCACATTCTTGAAAAAATGCTTGAGGTCATCGACAAACCTCGCGATGAAGTTTCTCCTTATGCGCCTCGATTGTTAACCATGCAGGTAAAACCGGACCAAATTGGAATGGTGATTGGCCCAGGTGGTAAGCAAATCAAAGCCATCACCGAAGCGACAGGGGCCAAAGTCGACATTCAAGACGACGGGACCGTCACTATCTCTGCAATTGATTCAGGTAAGGCCAAACAGGCCCAGCAGATGATTGAAGGCATTACCCACGTGCCCGAAGCTGGCAACGTATACATGGGTAAAGTTACTCGCGTTATCCCGATTGGGGCTTTTGTCGAGATTATGCCAGGCAAGGAAGGCATGATTCACATTTCACAGCTTGCTGACTACCGGGTCAACAAGGTGGAAGATGAAGTGAATGTAGAAGACGAAGTGCTTGTCAAAGTGCGCGAGATTGATAATCGCGGACGGGTGAACCTGACCCGACTGGGCATTCATCCTGACGAAGCAGAAAAAGCAAAAGCAGCATCAGGAGCCGAATAACAGAAGGGGGCTACAGAACGCAGAGCGCAAAGTTTGGAATGCGGAGCGAAAGGTTTAGAATGCAGAGCGCGGTATTCAAACGCGCCTCTTACTGCCATCTTTTGCGCTCCAACTTCCTTTGTCTATCGCTCTCAATAATCATTTGCCCCCAGCGATCATTTACCTGTAGCATCGGAAGATGCTACGCCTATTAAAAAAGAACTGTGCGAAAAGTTGTAATTGCTGGTAATTGGAAGATGCACAAAACCCAGGCCGCTGCCTTGGATTTTGTGCAACAGTTGATGCCCAAGCTTGAAGGTGTCCCCGAAAGTAGAGAGCTAGTTCTCTGTGCACCTTTTACCACGCTAAATCCACTCATAGACAAGCTGCAGGGCAGTCGAGTCCAAGTCGGTGCCCAAAATATTCACTGGGAAAAAGAAGGTGCCTACACCGGCGAAATCTCGGGCGCTATGCTGAAGGAGATAGGCGTTCGATACGTTGTCATTGGTCACAGCGAACGACGACAGTACTTTGGGGAAACAGACGAAACAGTCAATGCCCGGCTCAAAGCAGCTCAGCTTACCGGTATCACACCTATCTTGTGCGTAGGTGAAACCAAGCAGCAGCGGGACGCTGACGAAACCGAAGCCGTTATCACGCGTCAAGTCAAAGAAGCGCTGACAGATATCAACCAGTACAACTTAGTCATTGCCTACGAGCCCATTTGGGCTATTGGAACGGGCGATACGTGCGCAGCCCCCGAGGCTAACCGCGTGATTGGTCATATTCGAGCCCTGTTGACTAACCCGGAAGTCTCTATTCAATACGGTGGCTCTGTCAAACCGGCTAACGTAGATGAAATTATGGCCCAAAGCGAAATCGACGGAGCCCTCGTAGGCGGGGCTAGCCTAGAGCCAGACAGCTTTGCAGCCCTTGCAAACTACAAAGAGTAACTGCTTACGGCTCCGAAGGCATTATGTCTAGACCGTTATCATCCGCAAGAACACCATTCTTGGCATAAGTTTTAATGGTGTTGTGGTGACCGTTGACGTAGGTACGATTGCGTCCTTGCTGCTTAGCATAATAAAGCGCTAGATCAGAGGCCCGTAATAGCATTTGCGAGCTGTTGCCATGGTCTGGAACAATTGTTGAGACTCCCATAGTAGCGGTAACGTAGGCCGTTGAGTGACCTGGGGCGTGCTTTATTTTGAGGGCATGGATACTGCTGTGAATTTTCTGGGCAATGCGCCACGCCCCCTGCGTGTCAGTGTTAGGTAAGATAATGGCGAACTCTTCACCACCGTAGCGAGCGACTAAATCTGCAGGGCGCTGAGGTCCACCGAGTAAAGCTCTAGCAACTCGAATCAGACAGCGATCGCCTGCTTGATGGCCAAACGTATCGTTGTACAGTTTAAAGTGATCGAGATCGCATAGGATTAGCGATAGAGGCTGCTGATCTCTGGCCAAGCGCTGCCATTCACCCGCTAGGTGCTGGTCAAATCGACGGCGATTAGCCAGCGACGTTAGGCCGTCAGCTAACGCCAGCTTTTGTAGTTCTTGATTCTCTGCAACTAGCTCATGATATTGCTGACTTTGCTGAAGAGCGAAGGCTAACTCAATCGTGACGTTGTAGATAGCTGATATGGCATCTTGCGTCCACGTTTTTTGCTGCGGCAAAGACAGCGCTAGCAGCCCCCAATAGTCAGCTTCTCCTTCTATGTTGGCAGCCATAGCCACAGGAATTGATGCCGGTATATGAATAGGCAGCCTGCGAATAGGAACAAGCAGCCAAGTTCCTGGCCATCGGGACAGCCATCGGCGTTGTTCGCCAGCAGCCACTTCGGCAGCATTGAGCACAGTGTATATGGTATCTGACAAAGACGGAGCGGTAGGCAACGAGGAGGGCCAACTCGATGCGATGTACATCATTTTGCCTTGCCATAGCTGACTGAGTATGTTGGGGAATTCTGATGGGCTGAGAGAGACTTCAGTTTGCCAGGCAAGCGCTTCATTTTGGCAATAACGGGTGACTTGCTGGCAGGTTTGGGTGCTGAGGTTGTGACGAAGAAAGACGGCTTGATTAGCGTGGAGTAGCGAAGCAGTATCAGCGACAATAGTGCCAGCAATAGTGCTAAAGCTTAGGGTTCTACGTAGTCGGCGCTCTATGCGATGCTGCTGCTGCTGCTGGTAAAGGTGATCTATTAGCTGATGTATCCGTTCGTTTCCTTTAGCCGCGTTCATAGGCAAGTTGAATCGGCGAAGCTCCATCCCAACTGATGAATACGAACTGTGGTCGACGACGGCGCTGCTATCACCAAACTCACAGCAATCAAGTAAGCTGATATCTGACCAATCTGACACACATATCTTACCTTGCTCGTCGGAAAGCTTGACCAGGCGATGTTTGTCGGCATTTCCGATCGGTTGCGGCATTTTTACTGCTGCCTGAGTGCCAGCCAACGAAATGTCAGTAGAAGTGAGAGAACATAGAGAAGAACGTTTTAGCATATTGAACCTTCCGTGTGGCAGGGAAGTCTTGCGATGATATGAACAGATGAGAGAAAGACAAATCCTACACACCGGTTGCCTCCGTATCCCCTAGTTAAGACTGTTAATCAATAGGTAGATACTTAGAAGTTGTGATATCATAACTCGCGCTATATCTGTGTAGATCAGTGTATCCGCTAGTACTGTTGGCAGTACTCACATGACTAGCCGCAGAACACGTAAGCGTATAATTTATTACTCAAACGCAGCCACTTGTGCGTAAATTCCTGCAAGAATATGCATTCAACCCAGCACCCATGCAGCGAATATTCTGATGCGTTAGGGCCCCTACAGGTTGAGCTGCTTTTATGACTAACGGATGAGGGCATACAGAAGCGTTCTAGGCAACCGGGCGAAGGCTATATATAGGAAGAGTTTGGCGTATACAGGTATAAGACGAGATGAACAAGCTATAGGAGTCAGCAGCCTAGCATTTGGCTAGCCTATGAGCGCTTGCTATAGGTGTATTTGCCTGTAGTGTATTTGCTCATAGTGCATTTGCTTACAGTGTTAAAAACTATAGTGTTAAAAAATGATCGAGCGCAGTCACCATCTTGGGAGGCCATCGCCTTACACTTCTCACCCAGTTGAGGTCTTTATAACGAGTATCTAGTCCCACAACGGCAACCCAATTGCTTTCGGCTTCGCCGCGTCGGCCCGATTCCCATAGTACAGCGGTAAGGGCCGCACGCATGTCTGCAAAGCTAGGATACTTTCGCACGAGGCTTTTCATAATCTGCAAAGCCTTTTTATCTTCGCCGGTTTGGTAGAGAGCAAGGGCGTAGTTGCCATAAGCAAGTGAAAAGCTAGGCTGCAGGGTGATAGCCGCTTGATAGTCGGCGATCGCAAGCTCCCAATCACCCTTACCGGCTTCCGCGTTACCTCGATTGTTGTAAGCAGCCGGGTCGTCAGGGTCGATCTGCAAAACTTGGTTGTAGTCATCAATTGCTTTATCCCACTGCCCTATCGCTTCTAGAACGGCGCCGCGGTTGAGATACGGGTCAGGCTCGGCAGGTGCGAGGGCGATCGCCTCGGTATAGTCGGCCATTGCACCCTCTATATTGTTTTGCCGAACGCGCACATTACCCCGATTACTCCAGACGGCGGCTTCTTTAGGCAGCTGATCGATGAGCGCAGACCACTGCCGTTCTGCTTCGTCAAACTGACCGGCCTGAGTAGCCGCGAAAGCCGCTTTTCTTAGCTCGTTGATAAGGGTCCAGTTTGGTTGGTCAGTGGACTCTACTTCTACGGCAGCAGGTTCTATAGCAGCAGGCAAAGCAGACAGAGTGAGTATGTCAACCGCAAAACAGGACCGGGCGAGACCCAGCGTGCTACTCAGCAGTATGGAGCAGCATAACGCTAGCGTCAGAGACCATTTCAGAGTTTTTTGGATGACTACTTTTCGGATAACTGCTTTTAAAGTCACGAGCTGTCAGGGGCGAACTATCAGTAGCATAAACCTTTTACAACAAACCATCTGAATCAAGCGATGGCTGCGCTGTGCTAGTAGATATCGAATTATCGGCGGAGCTATTCGCCTGATCTTCTGGTGCCTGATTTTCTAGTGACTGATCTCCTGCTGCTTGGGCTCCTGCCGACTGGGCTGCTGCTGCCTGGTCTTCTGACGACCTATCTGCATCGAGAAAGTTAAACAGCGGCGCGTCATGGATAAAGAATCGGTTGCTAGGAATCTGATAGCCTAAGTGGCGGCAGGCGGCAGGGGTGACCATACGACCTCTGGGCGTGCGTTGTAAGTAGCCAATTTGTAAAAGATAAGGCTCGTAGACTTCTTCGATAGTCTGTGGGTCTTCACCCGTGGAAGCAGCCATGGTATCGAGACCTACCGGGCCGCCATTAAAGTTTTCGATCATCATGGCGAGCAAGCGGCGATCGGTCCAGTCGAGACCGCGAGGATCGACGTTGAAAAGTTCTAGCGCTTCTGCTGCGATCGCATTCGTAATCGCCCCTAGTTTTTTAACCTGCACGTAGTCACGCACGCGCTTTAGCAAACGGTTGGCAATCCGCGGCGTGCCCCGAGCGCGGCGGGCAATTTCTTCGGCGCCTTCAGATAAAACTTCGGTCTTTAACACGTCGGCTGTGCGTAAAACAATCTGCGTTAGCTCGTCAATTTCATAAAAGCGCAGGCGCTGGATCAGACCAAAGCGATCGCGTAGCGGTGAGGCCAGTGCCCCGACCTTGGTTGTTGCCCCTACTAGCGTAAAGGGCTGTAGAGGAATACTACGCGTCCGCGCGCTTTGCCCTTTACCAATCGTGATGTCTAGACGCGCATCTTCCATCGCTGGATACAAAATCTCTTCAGTCACGCGTGAGAGCCGGTGGATTTCGTCGATAAATAGCACATCTCCCGCCTTCAAATTCACCAGCAGACCGGCAATATCGCGAGGCCGCTCTAATGCGGGAGCCGTCGTAATTTTGCAGTCCACCTCCATCTCCTGAGCCAAAATCAAGGCCATCGTCGTTTTTCCCAGACCAGGAGGACCGTACAGCAGCAGATGGTCAAGTGGCTCTTGGCGAGATTTAGCCGCCTGTATTGCAATACTCAGGACTTCTTTTAGCGCTTTTTGGCCGATATAGTCATTGATTGCTTCTGGGCGGATGCCGTCTTCGTGACGAGCAAGCTCCGTCGGCTTGGCTTCCCCTTTTAATAGATCAGTTTTAGCGGGCTGCGCTTTTTCAAGACTGCTATCGGATGTCTTAGTAGCTGAGGGCGGCTTAGCAGAAGCCGACTTGGCAGGCGTTGATTCAGCTTTCGGTTGGCCATTAGAGCCGCCAGCAGCAGATTGTTTTGAAGAGATAATCGCCATGAAGCGCGCCGCAGAATATCGATAGGAGTTATGACAAATGTACTATACCAGTCTAGTTATGAGCACAGGACCTTTAGTCTTAGCCGTTAGCTTCGGATTTAGGCACGACGCCCGCAGCGCGGAACACGCCCTTTATGGTGGGATAGCTATCTTTTAGACCAAAGCTAGAGGGAGTAACGGGATGCTGATAGGTGAAGTGGCGGTAGTCCATACAAAAGCGGTCCCACTCGGCCATTTTGATATCGAAAATTTTGATGATGGCGTTGGCTAGACCAAAGGAGAGCGGAATTCGAAAATAGATTTGTTTGCCGAGATAGTCACTGATTTCTTCAACGACTTGATCGGCGCTTTTTGCCGGATTGCCGATAACTAGCTCACGAGAATCGCCTTCAGCTGGCGGATTGTCGACTAAGTATCGAACGACTTCGGCAATGTCTTTGGCATGAATAAAGTGAAGACTGCCGTCGGCTTTTAGAAAGCGGATAATGCCGATATACTGGGCAACTTCGCTAAGGCCGCCTGCGATATGCGAATAGGGCTTACTCTCGCTGCCACCGAAAACGAGGGTAGGAAACACTGTAGTGATACGAGGCGCGATCGCTAATTCACTCATCTTTTGATGGCAAATATACTTTGTGCGTACATAGTCCGTTCCAATTTCACCGGCGGCAGCCAGCGGCGTATTATCCCTATCTAGAATGCTTGCCGTCGAGAAATAAATCACCTGCTCACAGCGTTCAGGGTCAAGCAGACTCATCAGCTCTAGCGTCTTCTCAACGTTGATTTCATAGCTTTCCTTAGGATCTCCCCAAGAGGTTGCGACTAAAATCGCCGTATCTATCGTCTTCAGCAGCTCCGAGAACTGAGCCACCTCACGCATATCGCCTTCTAGCACATGCACGCCAGAACGGCTATCAGTCGGCACCTTCAGCTTGGTAGGATTGCGCATCATCAAAAACAGCTCATGATCGCTATTTTCGATCAGCGTTTCGACCAGGTAATGGCCGATGCAGCCACTTGCGCCAGTGATGAAGATACGCATAACGTTCTCTGTAAAACTCAAGGTTCGCGGATAAAAAAGGGAGTTCGCAACAATTAGCCAGTCAGCGAGAGATAGATTTCATCAAGGGTGTCTAATAACTGTAGTATGCGCTGTTGTAGCTCTGAGAGGGGTGAGAGAAAGCGTTGTCTAACTTGGTCAATATCCATAAGCGTGAGGGTAATGCCGCGAAAGGCTTTGAGCAGTAGCTCAGCGGTGGGCTGTTGTGTAGCGCGTTTGGAATTACCCGCATAGAGCCCAGGCAGTTCCTGTTGTTGTGCCTGTAATTGAGTGCGCACGGAGAATTCGAGCAGGCAAAGGATTCGCAAGCCCAAACTCAACAGCCGAATCAATCCCTTGACCCGCTCGTCAGAAGCCAAATAGATAGGCCGCAGCCCGAGTGCTTTGCCCTTGTATCGGCCAAAGCCTTGTTCAATGAGGTACTCATTGCGGTAGCCGTAGACGGCCTCTTCAAGTGACAACTCAAGGTCGTTGCTCACGTAGACTCGCCAGCCCATTAGCTGCGAGCAGTGTTGATAAGCGTCATCGTTCAATGTCGGTTTCACCGTGACGGTGGTTTCGGTGATAGTCCTAGCTGGCTGGTCGCGGTAGGCGCGTTTGTGCGTCGTTTCAGCCTTGGTCTCGTAGGCGACTTGAATCAGGTCTTTGAGGCGATAGCGCTGAAGAATTCGGTGAGCGGCAGCCTCGGTTTCCTCAGGCGAGAGTCGTTTGTGGCCACGACCCGTCAGGTTCAGTTGGTTCAGTGCCTCGGTGGCTTTTTGGATGCGGTTGTCCAACCCTTGTTGCTGTCGTCTGGCGTACTTGAACGAATGCACCACCAGCCACTGTTCGCGCCAGGTGAACGGCGTTGCCATCACCTCAACCGATTGCGGCATCGTGAAGGTAAACCCCTCCGCTATCAACTCAGGTTCGGCGGGTGGTTCCGTGGTTGCCTTAGCGTCACGACTGTTTTGCTCGGGCGCGGCAACGGGTGTAAGCGTCTCCTCGCCTCGGAAAACAGGTGCGAGTAACTCGGCTAGGTCGGCTTTGGAGACTTGCTTCTCTGGCAGCGGGCACAGGTAGTAGTTCTGGCTTTGGGAGATATAGCGCCTTGTCTCTAGCGCGGCCATCTTACTATCGCCGACGTAGGTCAACCCGCTTGTCGCCAGACTCTGTTGGACTTTCTTGATCTCGGGTATGTACAACGGGTCGTCTGCTTGATTGCCACTCACTATTGTGGTGCTCACCGGCATCCCTAATGGATCTAAGGCCGCTTGCGATATCTTCACTTGTGGGAGGTCGGGCCGATAGTCTTTGCTGTGGCCAAATTGAAATAAGCCCTCGCCTTCGACTGGCCTGTAGCCACTACTGGTCGTGGTGTCCAGACGGACACACGATACCTTCAAGTCATACACCCGTACTGTATGACAGTTCAACGCGCCTTCAAATGCGTCCCACTGCGGGTCATCGCTCAATCGGTCTAGGACGCGCTCCAAGCGGTCATCACTGAAGTCCAGACTCCGCACAGTTGGCGCTAAACTATGCTGCAAAGTGCTGCTCAGTCCCGCCGCCCAGGCTTCCACCTGATTGAGGCGATGGTCTCCTTGCGAGAGTAGATAAGACAGCCAGCCCGTCAGCACCTTGCCCACACTCAAGCCTTGCCAGTTCCCATGCCCCGCAAAATGCTCGTCTACCAGCCCGCTCAGATTTAGTCGTTTCATCTGATTCAATAGCAATGGAATATCATCGACCCGTTCGTTCCCGATAAGCTCTGCCATAGCCGCTATGCCCTGATGTACTTGACCTCATTATCGCGGCATCTATTTGACTTTCTCAACTATCTTTCAGCGAACCATGAGGTAAAAGAAAAAAGAAAGGAAGAATAAAAAAGAGGATTCTATTATCTTGACACCGAAAAGCCCAAGGTATAAAGCACCTTGGGCCAGTTGCTAGGCTATTAATTCATGCACTTTAGGTATGCACTATAGCTATAGAAGCTCATTGACCTGCTTACCTATCTCAAAGAAGTAAGCGCCGTTTTCTTCGGGGGTGCCCGGTAGAATGCCGTGGCCAAGATTCAGGATATGGCCTTTGGGACCTGCTTTCTTTACAGTGTCGATAATGCGATCGCGAATTACATCTTTAGAGCCAAACAGCACACCCGGATCCATATTCCCCTGCACTTTCATATCTGCACCTAGCCGACGCCGCGCATCAGCCATGTCCACAGACCAGTCAACGCTGATAATATCCACACCAGATTCGCCCATCATCTCCAACACACCAGCGCTACCGCTCACCAGCAAAATCAAAGGCGTGTCTGGGTGCGTTTCTTTCACCTGGCGAACAATTTGCTGTTGATAAGGCAGCGCAAACGTTCTAAAGTCTTGAGGGCTGAGCTGGCCGGCCCAAGAGTCAAAAAGCTGCACGACCTGAGCGCCACAGTCAATTTGGTGACGAACATAAATCGCAATGTTATCAGCGATTTTGCTCAGCAGCAGGTGCAGCATTTTAGGCTCACTAAACGCCATATTTTTAATGACAGAATACGTCTTAGAGCCCTTTCCTTCGACAATGTAAGCCGCCAAAGTCCAAGGAGCGCCAACAAATCCTAAGACCGTAGATTGGTTGCCAACTTCCTCACGCAGCGCCCCTAAAATCTTGCGGATATAGGGCATAGACTCATCTGGATCGAGCGTCGTGAGCGCATCGATTTGAGCCTGCGAGCGGATCGGCGAATCGATGATTGGGCCCTTACCTTCAGCCACATCCATAGCCACGCCCATACCCGGCAACGGTGTCACAATATCTGAAAACAGAATTACGCCATCGGGCTTAAAAGCTTTCCAGGGCTGCAAGGAAACTTCGATAGCCACCTCTGGAATTTCAGATCTATCACGAAAAGAAGGATACTTCTCTCTTAGATCTCGGTAAGCCTTCATGTATCGGCCTGCCTGTCGCATCATCCAAACCGGAGGCCGCTCAACCGATTCGCCTTGGGCTGCGCGTAACAATAAAGGGACTTGGTTGGATCCGGTCATGGGATGAACGCTCTTAATATTGGCTTTATTTTCCATTGGCTAGCTTATCACTCGCTGCGTGTTGGGACGTGCTAGCAGTAGGAGCGCCTAGGATTTAGCTCGCTTTATCATCACAGCGCCCGTACCCACTTACGCGTAAAATTAAAGACGCTAAAGAACTGTAGACTTATTTTCGGTGGGCCAATGGAAATTGTGAACTTTTTTGAAAAGATGGCCGGACGCTGGTTTTCGCAGCGCACCACGCACGCTCTATCTTCGCAGCAGTCCAAAGCGGGTAAGTCAGACTTGGAGGTTACTTTTCTAGCACCCGACGCCGATCAGGTGCAGGCTCTGTATAACCAGATGAAAGACGGCCAGATGAAAGATAGCCAAATAAAAGGTGATCAGCCAGAAAACCTCTCTCCGCTTTGCGGCCTACAGATTCAACAAAACAGCACGATTGAAGGCGATAGCAAACCCATTGTGCTTACGACCCTATTGGTACCGCTTGCCGCCGCAGCGGAGCATAAAGCTAATCAAAACGGCGTTTTTCTACGCAGTAGCAGCGCTGAGAGCGAACCACTGACAGGGAGCTACAGCCTTGAAAATAAGGTACTTACGTTCGTTAGCGATGGCCCCGAAGCGCATTCTGTAGAGCGACTGTGGTTTATTAACGACAACCTACGGATGAGAACAGGTATTACTGAACTTAGCGATGGGCTGCGAATTGCTTCTTTTTGCTCTGAGATTCGGCTAGGTGTAAAGCCACCGAAAGCAGAATAGGCTGACTGAGCACTAGCCGGCTACTCCTAGTAACTAGACTCTACAGCGAGCGAAGCCTTTTGCTTGGTTAGGCGAAGCGTTTGTGCGGAAAAGGGTAGAGCCGGCTTAAAGGGTTGGATGGCTCTGGTAGAAGTGCCTACTCTATCACCCGGCTGTCGGTGGGCGTGAAGCGTTTCGGCTGTTTCGATAAGTTCGGATTTAGACTTGGAAAGATTGAAGGACACAGATGAGAGAGACTGATACATACGGCCACCGGCATACTGTCGAGTACGCTGCTTTGCTGCTGGATCGGTTTTGTTGGTATCAGTCTTTCTGGTATCGGTTCTGTTAATGTCAATTTCGCCGGTGTCGGCTTTGCTGGTATCAGTTTTGTTGTTAGCTGAGTGTGGGTAGGTAGCTGATGGCTTCGCTGCTATGGCAACTAGCTTGGCGCCGCCATATTCCCGACAAACAGCGGCCTCGAACTCGTAAGTCGTATGGCGAATGGGCTGACCTCGCTTTTGCCATAGCTCTAGAATTTGGCGAACTGAAAAGGCTTTGTAGCGACCTTGGTAAAGCGCTTCAACCACCGCGTCTCTAATCCAAGTAGGGCGATATAGCTCTAGCCATAGGGATACCCACTGTGGCGCATCGTGATAGCCCAAGTCAAAGCGGTAGCCTACCATTAGTGCGGCGGCCTGCTGGGCTTCTTGCGAGGTAGAAAAAGGGGTTAAGGTCATATCAATGCGACTCACCTGAAAGGTGACTCTTCAGATTTCGAGACGCGTTCAATTAGATCGCTGTTAGTCAATTTATACCCATACCGAAGATAGCAAAGATCAACGATAGCAAAGATCAACGGGTTTCGATAACGCCGCCGCGCACCTGACGAATCCGAGGCGTATCGAAGGGATTGGTGTCGCCAATCCATCTAAAGTTGCTGAGGCGAAAACCAATGGAGCCTACGTTTTGCGCTGTGTCGTAGCGTAGCAGCAGCCCATAGGTACGGCGACTGTACTCTAGGGAATAGATATTGCTAATAGAACGTCCGCCGTTAAAGCTGAGCGCCGTTTGGAAGCCGGCTAGAAAAGGGCCGTAGATCTGCTGTGTGATGCCTAGTGACAGGACGTTGCGATCTACTTCGCGGTCAAACAAGAAAGGTGAGGTGGCTTCCCCGATAAAAGACTGAGAGTAACCGACGTTCAAACGCGTATAGTCGCCGAAGTTGCGAGCAAAGTGCCCTAGCTGTGCTTCTAAGCCAACGTCGGCTATCAGACTGTTTTGGGAGTCACCGTTGGTGTACTGGGTGAAGGTGGTTCTAGCCCCTAGACCCAGATTGAGATAGGGAACGACTGGCTGGGGGGTGAAGCGCAGGCCCTGCTCTTGGGTGGCGAGCTTGGGCTCACCGCGCCACAGACTGAAGCCACGCCTTAGAGCAACGCTGCCCTGGTAGCGGCCAATGGTTACTCTGCCAGTGTCTGAGCCCTGAGCCGCGAGCAGCTCAGGGCGGTCAGTCTCAGCATTGATTACCTGAGCGCTCGCCTGGTAGGTGAGCTGCAAACCACTCTCACCTAGGTTAAATACGGGAGAGAGCAAAACGGCGCCGAAGCTAGACTGCACATCTCGAAACCCCAGCGAGCCGTTGAATAACCGATCGCGGTAACCGTACTGCAAGGACAGACTGTGGGTGCCAATTAGCTGTGTGAGACGAACGTCAGCGCGCAGATTTTCGGTGATTCCAGAAAGGTTGAGGCTAGTAAGGTCGGCGTTGCTTGTCAGCAGCGTGCGATCGCCTAGCTGCGCTCTGAGTTCTGAAGTCGCTCCAAAATTTTCGGCATCAATAGGAGAGCTGCTCTCGCCACCCAAGGCTCTAGCGACAAAAAACTGAGGAGTCACGCTAAAACGGACTTTCTCGGTAGTAATTAGCGGAACTTTGGCCCCGAGATAGAGCCCACCGCGATCGCCGCTATCAAGGCCAATCGGTGCCGGAACCGGCGTGAGATCATCTGGGTTAATATTGCCACGGCTAAGAAGAATACGCGATCGAAATAGCGGCAAAGCGAATCCCTGGTCAAAAACCAGGCGCGGCCGTCTTAGCAGCAGCTCATCTTGAGTAGATGAAATATTGCGTAAGAGCAAGCTGTCTGCACGCAGCTCTAGCTCCGGTGGGGAGAACGGATCGTTGGTAATCCGCACATCCTCAGCTCGCCAACCCTCGACATCGAAAGAAAGCTCATCGGTCTCAAAGCGTAGCTGGTTGAGCAAGTTTCGGTTGTTGTCATCCGCCTCTAGACGGCTGAGCCGCTGAGCCGACGTCTGAGCCGTTAAAGGTGTGCCGTACAATAAGTTGCTATCGTTTTCGACTAGCAAGTCATCTCGCCTGATCGGATCGTAAGCGCGACGCGACGCCGATACACTCTCTAGCGGCGAAGAAAAATCTTCTTCAACATTGGGCAGATATAGAGTTCCAACCGCATCATTCACGGTTCCAGAGCGCTGGATGAAGTTGTATTCGAGGCGGCTGCCTTCAACTAGCTGTGCACCTCTAGTGAGCAGCACATCACCTTTGGCTAACGCATAGCGATTAGTCAGGTTTACCCATAGCTCACTAGCTTCAATAATGGCATCGTTCAGCCTTAGCACAACGTTGCCGCGCGCTGTGATGGTCTGGCTTACCGGATCAAACACTTGGGTATCTGAGGTGAGCCGTAGTTGAGAAACGAATTCTTCTGTTGTTTGTTCTTCTGTTGTTTGCTCTTCTGTTGGTTGTGAGTCCTCTACGTTTGTGGGGGCGTCTTCAGGTGAGCGGTCTGCTGGTCGATCTGCTGGCAGACTATCTATGGGCGAAATTTCTATGGGCGAAGTTTCATTAGCCGGTTCTGCGGCTGGTTCTGCGGTCGGTTCTGCGGCGTCTGTTTCGTCAGCTTCATCATCGATCGTATCGGTCACGTCATCCCCTGCACCTGCGGGCAGCACGGGTAAATCTGGCTCAGCGGATTGCGCTAGCGTAACAGCAGGCGATCGCTGAGTTGGCGGGTATAAGGCAGCGGCCAACAAAGAGTCCAGCAAACCATCGTTCGGAGGCTGTTCTGTTCCTGCTGATGCCTCTATCCTGACCACAGCAGCAGGTGGCTCGGGTGGCAAGCTAATGTGAACCATACGCAACCACCTCCCGTAAAACCATCCGATACCTCACAAGGCTTAGGCATTCAAAAGAACAGCCCGACAAAGCGGGCTGTTCTGGCAATTCTTAATATTTAGAGATAACAAGCGACTTTTTTCATCTCGGCTGAGCAGCTATTAGCTAGGGTAAGTAGCCTATCAGACTTAGATTATTAAAACACTTGGACTATCGAAACACCTGGATTATCAAAACACTTCGGCTATCACAACTCGGGACTATTCACCTAGTCGAGACTGTGAATCTAGTCGAAGTCTCTGCCGCTGGGGTTACGAGCAGGGTCTCCGCTCAAGAAACCAAAGATAAAGAGGCCAACGAAAAAAGAGACCGTGATATAAACAACGATTTTGAGCGTTACCATCTTGTATTTCCAAACGCGATTGATGTTAAAAGTCATCATATCGCACTCTAATGTCATCTCGGCGGGCGATTGGGATATTGCAACTGGTCTAGAGAGGCACAAACAGGCCCCTAGCTTTGTTGCTTCAAGGTTTTCATTAATTAAGCAATAGTAAAGCTAGATAAACCAACATTGCGAATTTGGCTGTGGGATGAGATGGCTTAGATAGCTGTCAGTCTGGAGCCGTGAGTCTAAATAGGTATAAACCTAGATTTTGTCTGGAGATGAAAACACCCTTTTAGGTGCGAAGACAAGCCCAGAAGTTGCTTCAGCTTTGTCTTCACCATAAAACGGCTGGCTATCTGGCTGGCTATCCGGCTGGCTATGGTTGGGCGCTGTGGATGTGTCTAACGTGGGCAATCCGGCTCGAAACTCAGCAATGCCTAAAAACGTCTGTGTGGTTTCTTCTAGCACTCTGATGGGAGCTGCCGTTAATGATTGAATGGACTGAGCGCCTATGTAAGGGAGAACTGCTTCTACAGCAAGTTTTTGCCCTAGGCACCAGCGGTGGGCCAAGTCGGGTGGCAGCGCGATCGCATGTAGATGCTGCATCACAATGCCTGCGGTAACCGGCATAAACGTATTTTGCTCAAGCGCTGCTGCTAGGTTCTCTAGCGTGATGCTGTTTTCGAGATCAAAGCCATTGCTGTGCAATCGTACGAGGCTTACTAGCGTTGCCCCGGTGCCCATCGCCTCGCCTAAGTCACGCGCGAGCGAGCGAATGTAGGTTCCAGGTCCGCAGACCACATCAACCGTCAGCTCTGGCTGCTCACCCCTACGCCAGCGCCGGCTGTGCAGCTGATGAATTACGACCTGACGCACGGGCACATCTATCGCCTTTCCCTGACGCGCTAGGTCGTACAGCCGTTTTCCTTGGACCTGCACGGCGCTGTAGCTTGGCGGCCTTTGAGCGATCGCACCCACAAATTGAGTAAACAGCGCCTCTACCTGCTGACGCTGGAGATGGGCCGCTGACTGCTGCTGAACCACCGTTCCTTCCAAGTCATCTGTAGACGTGGTTAGGCCAAAGCGAATAATGGCCCGGTAGGCCTTTCCTTCTGGCAGATACTGCAACAGTCGCGTAGCCTTACCCACTGCTAAAGGCAGCACCCCGGTAGCTAATGGGTCAAGCGTGCCACCGTGCCCGACCTTCTGGGTATCAAGCAGCCGACGGACGCGGGCAACACAGTCGTGAGAAGTCCAGTTGAGGGGCTTATGAAGATTGATAAAACCGTGCAGCATGAGAATTATTTAGAGGAGCTATTTCGAGCGCAGCGACGCTTGTGCAATCATGTCATCTAATGCGCGCTCAAGGGTTTGCGTTATGGGCAAATCTCCTTGGACTGCGAGCTGAAGCTGTCGATTTAGCTGAGCTGAGTCTAAGTTAGTGATGATGCTCAAAGGTAGCTCAGGCTGACTAAAGCGATTTGCGAATGCGCTTGAAAGAACAGGCTGATAGCGCTGATCGCCTTTGAGGTAGGTGCTCAAAAAGGCCAGACTCATTACCTGCGTATATTGCTGCGCAACTTCTGGAGCAGGTCCTAAAATTTCAGGCGGCAGCAGAAATGTTTCTCCACCCGTAATGGGGATCGTCGAAAAATGGGTACCGCCGTCTAGCATCAGCAAATAGCGCTCGGGCGTGGTTAGCCAGGTAAAAGGTCGCACCTGTTCGGGCAGTGCAGGCGCGACCGTGTCCCCACTGCTAGCTACCATCAGCACAGGAATATCAATCTGGCCAATGCTTTCTGGACCGAAGATAAGACTAGTCAGCGGATTGATGGCAACAACAGCGCGGACACGAGGGTCTGAAAAGTTGAGGGTATCAATATCGGGTGAAGCTAAATTGACAGCTTGACACTGCAAGAGCACAACCAAGTTGAGGCTAAATTCGGGCGGAGGGCAGTTAGCTCGCAAAAAGGCTAAGTTGATCGGTGCGCCTGCGACTGCCAAAGCCGTATAGCCACCAAAGGACTGGCCGATAATACCAACATTGTCGAGATCCATTTGAGCAAAAGTTTTGTCGCTGCTTGTTCGCGCTTCTAGCTCATCCAAAACTTGAGAGATTAGCTCGGGTCTGCGAATAAATTCACTGTCGGGCACTACCTGGCTAGTGCGGCCTGACACTAAGGCATTAAACTGTGCGGCGCTGCTGCCAGGATGCTCTACGTTAATCACCGCGAACCCGTACGAGGCCAGAAACTCAGCTAAATAGCCATAGGTCTTGCGCTCATTACCAAAGCCGTGAGAGATGACAACAGTTGGTGTTGAGCGAGTGTTGAGCAAGGTAAGATCGGGTGCCACTTGAGGATCGCTAGCGGCGATCGCCTCGGTGAACAAGCTTACAGGGGATTGCGGCAGGTAGATATCGACAGGTGCTCTAGCTCCTTTGATCTGCGTTGTTGTCCGGCTAACCGGAAAAGGACCCATCTGACTCACAAGCTGGTTGAGAGTGGCAAAAGACTGTCCTTTGGGAAAGTCATCTGTCAGCGTTTGCAGCGAAATTTGCTCAACAAGATCGATAGCGGCTCTGCTCTCTTGGAAGGATTCACTGGTTTGACTAACGATCCCTAATCCCTGCTGCAAGTCGACGCGCAAAACCGGTGTAGGAAAGCGCTTGATCACGTTGAGTAGCGTTAGGCCCGTCTCATCATCGGCGGCAGATAGAATAGCAGCGCCGCGAAGACCTCTTCCCCCTGAGAGCCGTGCACCTGTGCGAAAAACTTTTCCAATTTCATCTAGCACATACTCACCTTGCAGCGTGTATGAAAATTGAGAAACCGTCGTAACATCCACATCAATCCGCCGAGAGAGCAAGCCGCGAAAGGCTTCTAGCGCACTGGGATCAACGGCGTCAATGTAGCGGATGTAAGGAGCTAGCTCGTCAGTGATACGACCTTCATCAGCGTAGATTTCTATCGACTCGACGGAGATTGTGCGCTCTATCGTTGCGCCAAGAGAAAAGGTCACCCGTTCAGCCGCGTAGGACGGTTTGGCCTGCTGTGGGGAAAGTGCGATCGCAAGCTGCAATAGTCCTACGCCCAATCCCCACGATCGGCGGCTACAGGCTCCTAACAGTTGCTTACAGCGGAAGAGCACTGCCGCAGCAGTATGTTGCCTAGTTTTCATCGCATTATCACAGGTCAAAGCACAGTCTCTTTAACAGTTCCAGTCGCTCTAGAGGTCCTCTGTTAGGCTCTAGTTTGCAGTCTTCACCTGGCCTTTTCTATCAAGCTTCTAGGTTGGATTTTCTGGGTCGAATTCCCTGGCTCAGTTTTCAGGTCAGGCCTTTGAGTCAAATTCTCAGGTCAGGTTTTCAGATTAGATTTTCAGATTAGATTTTCTTGGAAAACTTCAGGCCGAATCTAATAGCACCAGAAGCTCAGCTTCATTTAGCTGGGTAATACCTAATGATTCAGCCTTAACCTGCTTAGATCCGGCATTTTCACCTACCACAACATAGGTTGTTTTGGCACTAATTGCACTGCTCACTCGTCCCCCTGCCGATTGGATTAGGGCTTTAGCCTCAGAGCGCTTTAGAGTTGGCAGTGTTCCCGTCAGTACGAAGCTTTTACCAGCAAGGGATTGTGATAAGGGCTGGGTCGGGGCTGCCTGCGAAGCTAGCTGTAGCCCTGCGGCCTGTAGCCGAGCAATCTGCGCCTGGTTGGCAGAAACTTGGAACCACTGGGTGACTGACTGAGCAATTTCAGGGCCAATGCCGTACACCTGAGCAATGGCCGCTTCATCCGCTTCAGCGAGTGCTGTTACCGACGGAAAGTGATCGGCTAGTAGCTGCGCGTTCGTACTCCCGACTAGCCGAATGCCCAAACCGTAGAGCACCTTAGCCCAGGGCCGCTGTTTCGAGGCGGCAATTGAAGTAATCAACTTCTTAGCAAGCTGCTTACCCATCCGCTCTAGCGGCAGTAAGTCCTCAACCGTCAGATCGTATAAGTCGGCAACAGAAGTCACCACGCTTTGCTCTATCCAGCTATTCACCAGACGCTCGCCTAGCCCGCTAATATCCATTGCATCGCGACTAGCCCAGTGACGCAGCGCCCCGCTCAAAATTGCCGGGCAGACACTATTGACACAGCGGGTGACCGCCTCACCTTCGGGCTTAACTACGGGCTGAGCGCACACGGGGCAAGTGGCAGGTAGCTGATAGGGCACTGCACCTTCGGGCCGCAGCTCTGGCAAAACTTTGACGACTTCGGGAATAATTTCTCCCGCCTTGCGCACGATTACCGTATCACCTAGATGCAAATCCAGCTCGGCTAGCCGGTCTGCATTGTGCAAAGTAGCTCTAGAAACGGTGGTTCCAGCAAGCTGGACGGGGGTTAGCTCTGCGACGGGTGTAATAGCACCCGTGCGGCCTACTTGCACGGTCACCGCTTCGAGAATGGTAGGGACTTCTTCGGCGGGATATTTGAGTGCGATCGCCCAGCGCGGAAACTTATTTGTAAAGCCCAGACGGTCTTGCAGCTCAAAGCTATTGAGCTTTACAACCACGCCATCGGTCAGGTAGGGCAAATCGTGGCGAGCAGTCTGCCAATAGTCGTAATAGCTAGAAACAGCCGCCGCTGACTCACAGCGCTGCCGGTTCGGCTCTATTCGAAAGCCAAGCGACTGCAAAAATTCTAGCGCTGCCCACTGATTGTCTGGTGCGATCAGATCGCCTGTGCCGGCTGGCATCAGTAGCGTGTAGGCAAAGAAATCTAGCCGCCGCTCGGCAACGACCTTTGCATCTAGCTGGCGGAGGGTGCCGGCAGCCGCATTGCGCGGGTTGGCGAACAGGGCGGTGCCTTCGGCCTCACGCTTTTGATTGATGTCGGCAAACACATCTAGGGGCAGAAAAGCTTCGCCGCGCACTTCTACTACTGGCGGTGGCGCTTTGCCAGCAGGCATACGCAGCTTTAAAGGAAGGGCACGAATCGTCCGCACGTTTTGGGTAATGTCTTCGCCGACAGTTCCGTCGCCGCGAGTCACACCGCGAACAAGCAGGCCGTTCTTGTAGGTGAGCGCTAGCGCATTGCCGTCAATCTTCAGCTCGGCAACCGCTTCCGCCTCTGCGATATCAGGTTCTAACCTTTGCCAGCGGGCCTGCCAGTCTAAATACTCGTGGGTATCAAAGGCATTTTCTAGGCTGTAGAGCGGGATGTTGTGAGCGACAGAGGTGAATTTTTCGGCAGGCTGAGCGCCGACTCGCTGGGTCGGGCTATCGGGCGATCGCAGCTCGGGATATTGCGCTTCGCGATCTTGCAGCTCGCGGTACAGCCGGTCGTATACCGAGTCAGGCAGCTCAGGCGCGTCTAGAACGTAATAGGCGTAGCTGGCTTTTTGGAGCTGCGATCGCAGCTCCAAAACTCGACTTTCAATAGAAGGATCTAGCGGCTTCGACCGTGCTTTTTCCTGGGCGGCCATGCTCTCTACCCGAATAACTGCTTTCGGCCTATGATAGTTTATCTGTACTAATTTTATCCGTACGCTTTTACGGATGCTAGCCCTTTCAGGCTTTAACAAATTTAGGGTCTTCGGGTCTATACCGGGTCTGCCTTTAGGCTTAGCGCCTCGACTGGAGCTTACGATAGACCGCTTTGAGATCGACGTCATGGTGGGCGATCGCCACTAGGGTGTGATACAGCAAATCCGCTACTTCGCCAGCGATTTCATCTGGCGCATCATCTTTGCAGGCCATCACTACTTCGACTGCCTCTTCGCCTATTTTCTGCAAAATCTTGTTGTCGCCACCGGCAAATAGTTTGTTTGTATAGGAGTCAGGCTGAGGATTGAGCTTGCGATCGCGAATCACCGCAAACACCTGAGAGAGCGTATCTGCCGGGGGCGCTGCGACTTCAACCTGACCGCCGCTCTCCACCTGGTGAAAGCAGCTACGCTCACCGGTATGGCAGGCCACATCGCCAATCTGCTCTATCGTCACCAGTAGCGCGTCGCTGTCGCAGTCGTAGCGCAACCCCTTGAGTCTTTGAATATGGCCCGACGTTTCCCCCTTGTGCCACAGCGCTTGCCGAGAACGGCTCCAGTACCAAACCTCGCCCGTTTCCATCGTTTTTTGTAGGGCATCCGCATTCATCCATGCCAACATCAGGACCGTACCGTCTAGATAGTCCTGAGCGATCGCAGGCACCAGGCCCTGATTGTTAAAACGAATTTTATCAATAGGAATGGTTTGAGCAGAAGTTTTAGAAGGAATAGTCTGAGCAGAGGAATTCATGGGCCGAGCACACGGAGACAAAAAGTCAATAATTTTCTACTCCTCATGCTACGTCTTATTGAGATCTCTACATTCCTTAACATCGTGAAACGAAAAAGGATCCCAACCCGTTAGGATAAAAAAACTGCTGCTTATCGTTAGGTCTGAGCCCACTGGCACGGCTTTCATCAAAAGCTGGCAAAAGCAAAGACAACGACAACGACGACAACTAGCGATTAATCACTCTTTTTAGTCCCAAGGAGCGTGTTTTGGTTAGCACCACAACCCTAAAAACAACCAAGTCTGACGAGATTTTTTCAGCAGCCCAATCTTTAATGCCAGGTGGCGTCAGTTCTCCTGTGCGAGCCTTTCGCTCTGTCGGCGGTCAGCCCATCGTGTTTGACCACGTCAAAGGCGCGTACGTTTGGGATGTAGACGACAACCAGTACATCGACTACGTCGGCACCTGGGGCCCCGCCATCTGCGGCCACGCCCACCCAGAAGTTCTTGACGCGCTCAAGTTAGCTATCGATAAAGGCACCAGCTTTGGCGCACCATGCTATCTGGAAAACGTGCTAGCCGAAATGGTGATCGAAGCCGTCCCTAGCGTCGAAATGGTTCGCTTCGTCAACTCCGGCACCGAAGCCTGCATGGCTGTTCTACGCCTGATGCGTGCTTTCACTAGCCGCAACAAAATCATCAAATTCGAAGGCTGCTATCACGGTCACGCCGATATGTTTCTAGTCAAGGCCGGCTCGGGTGTTGCTACCCTTGGCCTGCCAGACTCACCAGGCGTTCCCAAGGCCGCGACTGCCGATACACTCAACGCGCCATACAACGATCTAGAAGCCGTCAAGAAGCTATTTGCAGAAAATCCTGGTGAAATTGCCGGCGTTATTTTAGAACCCGTTGTCGGCAACTCTGGGTTTATTACTCCCGATGTCGGCTTCCTTGAGGGCCTACGAGAAATCACCAGAGACAACGATGCGCTACTCGTATTCGATGAAGTGATGACGGGCTTCCGCATTGCCTACGGTGGCGCGCAGCAAAGGTTTAATGTCACTCCCGATTTGACCACGATGGGTAAAGTTATTGGCGGTGGTCTACCCGTTGGCGCATATGGTGGCCGTCGCGAAATCATGGAAATGATTGCGCCAGCCGGACCGGTGTACCAGGCAGGAACACTGTCGGGCAATCCGCTGGCCATGACAGCCGGCATCAAAACGCTGGAAATTCTACGTCGCCCCGGCACTTACGAGCAGCTAGAGCGAATTACCAAGAAGCTCAGTGAGGGTCTGCTAGCCGCTGCGCGTGACGCGGGTCATGAGGTCAGTGGTGGCAGCGTCAGCGCGATGTTTGGCATGTTCTTTACCGGGAGAGAAGTTCATAACTACGACGATGCGAAAGCGTCTGATCTAGAAAAGTTCAGTCGATTCCACCGCGGCATGTTAGAAGCGGGTATCTATCTTGCACCTTCGCAGTTCGAGGCGGGCTTTACCTCCTTGGCACATACTGATAAGGATATTGACCAAACCATTGCGGCAGCACGGCAGGTGCTAGCTGAGCTTTGAGGCTAGCGCGCTTCTGACTGCTGTAGGCGTTGTTGCAAGATAGTTAAAGATAGTGGCGCGATAGTTGCAAGATGGGGCGGTGCTTACCTACCGCCCCACCAAAATATTAGGTTGCAGTGAACATATACGAAGACGAGCTATCGGTATTAGAAGCTGAAATCGGCGGAGCTACCCCTCACGATCCGTTAGATTTGATTGCACTTGCAGGCGAAGATACGACGCCTAAACCCGACGTTGACATCATGCTGGCACTGCTCTATCACCCGGATAGTCAGCAGCGAATGCTAGGGGCGCGGGCCTTTTGCGAAATGGATGAAGCCAGGGCTATTCCCTTTCTAATCGGGCTGCTAGGCGATCCCTGTCCGCTTGTGCGAGTAAGTGCGACTAATGCGCTAGGCAGAAATACCAGCTCAAGTGCTGTGGATCCTTTGATTGCTCAGTTCTATAGAGAGTGGAATGGCTATGTGCGCAAAGCGATCGTGTGGGCCTTGGGCAATCATCAGGATGCTAGGGCGATCGCAACCCTCAAAGACGCCCTAAAAAATGACATCACAGCGGTCCGACTGTGGGCAGCGAGTGCCCTTGGCCAAACGCCAAAAATCGATTACGACACCATGATCAAAGCGGTACCTCCTCTGATTGGAGGAATGCGCAGGGATGAGATTCCGGCAGTCCGTAGCAACTGCGCCTGGGCGATCGGTCAAATTTGCGCGGAGCTACCTTCCAACGTTGTATACGCAACTGCGATTGATGCGCTGATTGAGGCGTTCGCTGAAGACGAAGAATTTGGCGTAAAAGAAGACGCTAGAACGGCCATCTTGAGCGTGGGTGACTCACGCGGGCTGCAGGTGATTGAGGAAATTGAGCAGGATGGGTACTAGAACGCCGAGGCTAGGCGGATCGCCTTACTCATTACCTTTTGTCATCATCTATTCGTGGTCTATCTATTCGTGATCTATCTATTCGTGGTCTATCTATCATCTAGTCGCAAAAAGCCACATTCTTTGTAGGTTGCGTCGCTTGGCATGGCATGATTGCATAGCTTTTTGTTAGCGATCGCCATCTTCTCCATGCAGCCTATCGACTGGTTCGTTGTCATCAGCTATCTTCTCTTCGTGCTTGGGTTTGGTGCCTTTTTCTCGCGGCGAGCCCTCGGCAGCTTGACAGACTTCTTTGTTAGCGGGCGATCGCTCTCTTGGTGGCTAGCAGGCACTAGCATGGCCGCCACAACTTTCTCAGTTGACACGCCCCTTTATATTGCGGGTATTGTTGGCAATCGAGGCATCGCAGGCAACTGGGAGTGGTGGAGTTTCGGCATTGGCCATGTGGTGATGGTGTATCTGTTTGCCCGGCTGTGGCGTCGCTCAGAAATTGTGACCGACGCAGAGCTAAGTGAACTGCGCTACGGCAGCCAGCTAGCCGCGGCGCTTCGAAGCATCAAGGCGTTTGTGTTTGCTGTACCAATGAACTGCCTGGGTCTAGGCTATGCCATGCTAGCGATGGTCAAGCTAATTAGCGTACTGCAGGTGTGGCAGAGCTTTGGCTTTGATCCGGCGACAAACGATCTAGAGCTGTGGAGCGTACTTTCTATCAGCATTTTGGTGCTGCTGTATGCAGGACTCTCTAGCCTATGGAATGTGGTCACAACTGACTTTTCTCAGTTTTTTGTGGCGCTGTTCGGTTCGTTGATAGTCGCGATCGCATCGCTTAGAGCTGTCGGCGGTATGCGCCCGCTAGTCGAGCAGATCTCGGCAATCAATCCAGAAATGCTCAGCTTCATCCCTGTCAGTTTCAACCAGGGCCTTCAGTGGTCCACGCTGGCGGGCATTCCGTCGGGTACCTTTTTGGCCTACATTATGCTGCAGTGGTGGTCTTTTCGGCGCAGTGATGGCGGCGGCGAATTTGTACAGCGACTAACTGCAACGAGGACAGAAACCGACGCGGAAAAAGCCGCCTGGCTGTTCAACTTTTTGCACTATGTAGTTCGTACCTGGCCGTGGATTATCTCAGCGTTAGCCGCAGTAGTGCTCTACCCAGATTTAGCAGACCGAGAGCTTGGCTATCCCTTGCTCATGATCGATACGCTGCCCCCCATTCTTTTGGGCATCGCCGTTACCTCGCTAATTGCCGCTTTCTTGAGCACAGCCTCAACTCTGGTCAACTGGGGTGCCTCTTATTGCGTTAATGATCTGTACCGCCGGTTCATGAGTGAGCGGGCAACCTCGGGCGAGCTAATCTACGTAGGCCGACTGGCCTCTTTGCTAATCATTTCGCTAGGTGGGGCGGCGGCTTTTGTGGCACCTGATATTGCAACTATTTTTAGGCTGGCAATTGCGGTGGGCACCGGTCCCGGTCTTGTACTGATTCTGCGCTGGTTTTGGTGGCGCATTAACGCGGCGAGTGAGCTAGCTGCCATCGTCGGCGGTTTTATCATCGGAACGCTCACCAGCGTCGCGCCTGGATTTTTGATTGAAGACTTTGGGGCTCGGCTGTTAGTTATCACCCTAGCGACTAGCTTTATATGGATCTCTACCTTGTTACTCACGCCACCGGAGAGCGATGAAACGCTAGACAGCTTCTATGCAAAAATTCGCCCCGGTGGTCCTGGCTGGGGCCGACAAAGGCAAAGGACTGGGCTGCGGCCTTTGCAAAACCTAGGATTGGAAGGACAGCGAATCGTCGCGGCGCTGATGCTGCTATTTGGGTCTATGTTTACAGTTGGTGGTTTTCTGCTGTTGCGATCGCTCACGGGTTGGATAGCATTACTCATTGCAGTTGTCGGTGGCGTTTGGTTGAGATACCTCAACAAACAGCCTGTCTTTTCGACCCCAAGACCTGGTGTAGAAGATGGCTGAGCGAAGCTTCAATCACGCCGTTATCCTTGCCGCCTTCGTTACCACGGTAAACGGCTACCATCCCAAGAGAAAAACTCACCACTGTCTTCAGCTTTCACGGCAGACAGTACCTTAATTAGCTGGGAGACCGTCCGCTCAGTCGAAAAGAGCTTTTCAGGTGGAACGCCACTTTGGAAAGGTTTTGAAAGCGCTGTATCGGTCGTGCCAGGATGCAACATCACCAAGGTTGTTTTAGGACTACGGCGCCGATACTCAATGGCGGCAGTTCTCAAGAACATGTTAAGCGCGGCTTTAGAGGCTCTGTAGCCATACCAGCCGCCAATGCGATTGTCGCCGATACTGCCAATCTTGGCGGATATAGTGGCAAATAGACTTGGGTCTGAATGCTTGAGTAGGGGCAACAGATGCTTGGCAAGTAGCGCTGGGCCAATGCTGTTGACCTGAAAGTAGCTGATCAGACTATCGCTGTTGAGCTGGCGGAGCGCTTTTTCAGGCTGCTGATGTTCGTTATGCAGCAGTCCAACGCAGTTGATCACCAAATGCAAGTTAGGAACAACAGCGCTTATCTGGGCAAGTGCGCTTTCAATCTGCGCTTCCTGAATGAGATCTACCGATAGGCAGTGCAGTCGCGTGGGATAGCGTTCGGCCAAAGAAAGGAGCTGCGTGCTGGTTTGTTCTGAGCGATAGGTGGCAAACAGATGTGAAATGCGGTCGTCTTTTAGAAACTGGTTAACAAACTCTAGGCCGATACCACCAGAGGCACCTACGATTAGGACGTGAACAGATGAAACAGCAGGAAGCAGCATATAGCAGGGTGAAGAAGCAAAGTAAAGCCGAAACAGAAAAGCCGAAGCAGGAAAGATGGGAACCAGCTTGAGCGTAGCATCTTCTCCTTTCTTCTCCTTATGTAGCAGGCAGGATGTAGCAGGCAAGATGTAGCAGGCAGGATGTAGCAGGCAGGCTTATTGCGCTGTGCTTAGAGCGGATAGCTTGGTTTCGACAGCTTTCAACTGTTCGGCCTGTCGTAGAATTGTGACTTGCTGAGACTGAATCTGTAGGCCTTGCTGTCGAATTCTGACTTGGTTTTTCACCCGTGCCAACACTTCTGCGGGGTGAAAGGGTTTGTTGATATAGTCGGCAGCACCCACATCAAATGCTTTCACTTTATCGAAGGTAAGATCTAGCGCGCTAAGGAAAACAACCGGTATATCTTGGGTTTCAGGACTAGCTTTAAGCTGCTGACACACGGTGTAGCCATCTATCTCTGGCATCATAATATCAAGCAAAATCAGATCGGGCTGGAATCGAGGAACATTGCTTAGGGCCATCGCGCCATCTGGCGCTTTCTTAACGGTGTAGCCCTGCTCTGTCAGTAAGTTAGCAAGCAGCCGTAGGTTGTCTAGTAAATCATCTACTACCAAGATTTTGAAGCGATCGCTCTCAGCAGGAATGGAGTTCAGGCAAGCGGTGTTCTGATCCATTGTTCTTATAGACCTGTAGATAGCAGGGTAGTGAGTAGGGCTATAGTATGCCCAAGGCTTGCATTTTTAGATACTAGAAACATTGATGGTTGTTGATGTGTGCTACATAGGCAGCTCGCTTGAACACAGCCGTGCCTGTTAAAGAACAATTCCTCTAAAGAACAATTCCTCTAAAGAACAACTCTTCCAAAGAACAATGCCTCTGAAGAACAACTTCACTGAGCAGGTTTTTTCATGAGGCGGCATCGGCGTCTTGAAGCATTTGTAGTAGTTGCCTGTAAGCGAGCGATGCGGTTTGCTGTCTAAGCGCGATCGCTAGAGGCTGCTGTGAGGGTGGTAGCTGTGAGGCCAACGTCAAAATTTGCTCGTCGTCCAGATCGAGAATGGCTTGGGTGAGATCGTATCGCCATTGGGGAGAGGTTTGAACAAGCAGATCGGCTAAGTGCGCTGAGCTGGATACTCTGTTAGGTTGAGCGCTGCTTTTTCTGTCTTCGTGCTGGCCTTCGTGCTGACCTTCGTGCTGACCTTCGTATTGATAGACGAGCCCTAGATGCTGAGCCATTTTATCGAAGATTTCGTTCGGCCTAATAGGTTTACTCACGAAGTCGTCACAGCCGCTATCAAGCGCCGCAGTTCTATCTTCTTCGAAGACGTTGGCAGACAGGGCAATAATTCGGGTGCGGTTGCCTGTATCTTGCTTTTTAATCCGTAGGGTAGCTTCTTCTCCACTCATAACAGGCATCCGAATGTCCATCCAAATAAGCTGAGGCTGCCAAGCTTGCCAAAGGGCGATCGCCTCTTTGCCATCGCGAGCCTCACGCACTTCAAAGCCCACAGTACTCAGCAAATGAACGAGCAGCTTGCGGTTAAGATCGACATCATCTGCAACTAGAATTTTGTACTGGGGCTGGCCGGACGCTAGTCCGACGACTTTTCCTTCTACAGCAGAGGATTCTAGCTGTTCTGAAAAGCTATTAATTGGCCGTACCGCAATACTAAAGGAGAATCTAGAACCTTTACCTAGTACAGACTTGACGCTAAGATTTCCTCCTAGCAAGCGGATATATTTGTTGGAGATAGTGAGTCCTAGTCCAGTGCCTTTGTGCCCTGTGAGCGCTGACTTGGTTTGCACAAAGGCCTCGAATAAACGCTGCTGGTCTTGGGGGCTAATGCCAGGGCCAGTGTCGGAAACGGTGAAGGTGATTGCGGTATCGGTTTGGTTATTTGATGGGTCGGCAGGTGCACTGGCTGAAGCGGCTGCTAGCGTGACCGACAGCGTGATGGTACCTGTTGCTGTGAACTTAATGGCATTGCTGATTAGGTTGATAAGGATTTGTCTGAGCTTGAGGCGATCGGTATAAATCACACGAGGAATGCGAGGCGATCGCACCACTTTTAGCGCCAGCGCTTTCTCGGCGACAGCAGCGCTAAACATCTGGGGCAGTTCATCAATTAGCCGATAAAGGTCAAATTCACTAGGCAATAGAACAACTTTTCCGGCTTCAATCTTGGAGATATCAAGGATGTCGTTGATCAGCGCTAGCAAATGTTCGCTGCTAGCGCGAATGATGTCGAGATTCTCTTTTTGAGTAGGACTTAGCTCATCGCTTTGTAGAATGTGCGTGAACCCTAAGATGGCATTGAGAGGCGATCGCAGCTCGTGGCTCATATTAGCCAAAAATTCACTCTTCGCTCGGTTAGCTGACTCAGCCGCTGCGGTCGCTCGAGCTAGCTTTTGTACAGCCTGTTTGCGCTCGGTGATATCTTCAAAGATGTATAGATAGGCGAAAGTAGTGCCGTTTTCTTGGATCGGGCCGTAGAGCCGCCTGAGCGTACGCCCGTCTAACATGGGCACTTCGTCTTCAACAACTTTATTACCGTGGCTGAAGTCTTGAGCAGTAGACGTTACAGCAAACTGACTGGGATCTATCCCATTCAAACACTCTGCTAGGACTTGCTCTCCGTCTATCTCACCGCGTTCTACCGCCGGCTGCAAATGCTCTAACTGCCAAATCGAATAGAATTGGCGATTGATAAACAGCGCCTCGTTCGTATGACAGTCCATCACAAAAATGCCCGTCGGCGGCAAACTGTTGATAGAACGCAGCAAAGCTTCGCTTCGGCGCAGTTTTTCTTTTGCTTTTTTACCTTCAGTGATATCCACTATTACGCCAAGCTTGCTGCCCTTACTCAGACTGTCGCTACAGCCAGCTAAGGTCGAGAGCAGGACGTCCATCCGCTCTCCATTTTTTTTAACGAACTGACAAAGCCGATTGCGATCTACCTTTTGAGACGCTAGCGCAGAGAAAACTTCACTGACCGTTTGCTGAGATGAGCTTGCCAAAAAGTCGGTTAGAGGCTTGGAAATAACCTCGTTTCTCTCATAGCCTAACGTTTCAAGCCAGTATCGACTCATGCTTTTAATGCGTCCGCTGCTGTCGATAGAATGCATCATAGCCGGCGTTTCTTCATAGAGATGTCGGTACCTCTCTTCCGTTCGCTGAAGCATCTGAAAGGACTCTATATGGTGCGAAATATCGATCTGGGTGCGGACATAGTGAGTTACCACACCATCAGCGTTAATAATCGGTGAAAGGGTGACCTCACACCAAAAAGCCTCGCCGCCCTTGCGATAGTTGCGCAGCAAAACCTTGCAGCCGCTGCCACGAGCGATCGCCTGTTGAATTTCCCGCGTGCCGACCTGATCGGGTTCTGCCTTTTGCAAAAAGTGGCAGTTACGACCAATGACTTCACTGGCGCAGTAGCCAGTCAGGCGTTCAAACCCAGGGCTAACGTAGATAGTAGGCAAGTCCGGCTGCTGGGCGTCGCAGATGATTAATCCACCGGCTGTATGTGCGATCGCCTGCTGAAGGAGGGCAGGAGGCAATGCGCTAAGGCCCCCTTGTTGAGCGATGTTTTCAGGCTGCGCATCCATGCTGTGGGCTTCCTATTTGGAGATACGTATGACCAAAAGACTTCTTGCAAAAGGCTAATGGCTACATCAATTTTTCCCACAATCAGCGCTGATACATTATTCTTAGGCGCTACTAAGCCTCTTGGACGTAACTAGACGCAATTAGTAGCTCAACGACAGCAGTGCCGCCTATCACGGCAGCCACAACAGCAGCTATCACGACAGCTTCACGGCAAAACGAGCAGATCGACCAGCGTGGTCACGATGCGATCGCTCTCCATCGGCATCAGCATCGCGCCACCTAAAACCCGCTGCAGCATCACGAAGTAAATCAGCGTTCCCAAGAAAGTTCTAGCAGAAGCTTCAGGGTCGCTCAAGTTCAGCTCTTTGCAGTTAGAGAGATAGCGGGTTAAGCCATCAATCAAAGGCTTTGCGACGTTTTCGATATAGGGTTTAGACAGCTCCGGGAATCGTCCCGACTCACCAATAATTAGCCGCATAAATTCACAAAACTGCGGATCGCATGCCGACTCGTCTAGTACGGATTTGGCTAGCTGAGTTAAGACCGCTCTAGGGTCGCCTTTCATCGTGCTTTCATCACGCGGGTCAAAAGAGGTTGCCTTGAACTTGTCTTCGGCTAGCTGCTGTACGAGGGCGGCAAACAAGCTGGCTTTATCGTGAAAGTGGCTATACACCGTCGCCTTGGAAACACCTGCTAGCCCAGCCACGCGGTCCATGCTAGCCGCCGCATAGCCATTGGCCAAAAATTCTTGCATCGCACCGTCGAGAATAGCTGCTGTCTTAGCCGCTGATTTTTTACGCTCAAGTTTATGCTCTGGACGGTTGATAGGACTCACAAGGCAGCTCGAATAGGGCTATAGAGATCGATTTCGATCGGGATAGGCAAGGGCTAGAAACACAAGATGTGGGTAGAAACCTGCTATCCATAGCTTATTACATCCTTTGCAGAGCGCCGAGTGTTAGCGGCGTGTTGTTTCGGTGAGGTTTTCTAGCATTGTCGTTTCTATTGAATTATGAAACAATTATGAAAAGAAAAGTGATAAAAGCATAAGGCAATCATGGGTCTAGCCGTAGGGCCGACTAGTCGAAATATGAATCGCTGGCTGGCTTTAGCTGTCGGGTTATTACTGCTAGGGTGTAGTTCTAGCGAGCCGGCGAGTGACCTGGCAAAGACAGGAAGTAGCGAGGGCCCAAAGAAGGTGCTGACTACGTTTACGATTTTGGCGGATATGGCCCAGACGGTCGCAGGCGATGAGCTAGCTGTAGAGTCGATTACCCGCGTGGGCGCCGAGATTCATGGCTATGAGCCAGTACCCAGCGATATTGCCAAAGCGCAGAACGCGGACTTGATTTTGTCGAACGGGCTGGATTTAGAGCGGTGGTTTGATCAGTTCCTAGGAAATTTGGACACTGTACCAACGGCGGTGCTAACAGATGGTATTGAGCCGATTGCGATCGCCCAAGGTCCCTACGCCGACAAGCCTAATCCTCACGCTTGGATGTCACCGCAGAATGCGCTTATCTACGTTGAGAACATTCGCAAAGCTTTTGTAGAGCTAGATCCAGAAAACGCTGAGGTTTACAACGCAAACGCCGCAGCCTACTCTCAGCAGATTCAGGCGGTAGACACCAAGCTTAGAGCTGATTTGGCCGCAGTGCCCGCTTCACAGCGCTATCTGGTGAGCTGCGAAGGCGCTTTCTCGTACTTGGCGCGCGACTACGACCTTCAAGAGATCTATATTTGGCCAATCAATGCCGAGCAGCAATCTACCCCCAAGCAGCTAAAAACTGTGATTGACCAGGTGAAGGCCAACCGAGTGCCCACTATTTTTTGTGAAAGCACGGTTAGCGCTGAGTCACAAAAAGAGGTGGCCAACGCAACCGGCGCGAATTTTGGCGGTAGCCTCTATGTGGATTCGCTTTCTACAGCAGATGGCCCTGTCCCGACGTTCCTATCGCTGCTGGAATACGACACTACGCTGATTGCGGATGGGCTGTCGGATGGAAAGCCATAGCTGTCCCATAGCTGTCCATAGCTGTACTTTAGTGTCTTTATGATTTTATCTAGCTTGTTTCGTCTTTAGTCCGTCTGTATTGTTGTTTCTTTTTGTTCGCGCTATGGCCTTTGCAACTACCCACTCTAATGCTAACAACGCCTATGGCATTGCCGTAGACAACATCAGCGTCACCTACAGCAACGCTCGTTTGGCGCTATACAACGCTAGCTGCTATGTAGAACCAGGAACTATCACAGGTTTAGTCGGGCCAAATGGTGGCGGAAAATCTACGCTGTTTAAGTCGATTATGGGCTTTCTATCGCCAAGTCAGGGTCAGGTTCATATCGATGGGATATCGGTGGAAAGGGCACAAAAGAAACAGCTAATGGCGTACGTACCGCAGGCAGACGAAGTGGATTGGAACTTTCCAATTAGCGTATTTGATGTGGTGATGATGGGCCGCTACGGCTATATGAATATGTTTCGCATTCCCAGCCGGAAGGACCGCCAGCAGGTAAGAGAGAGCCTAGAGCGCGTGGGCATGAGTGAGTTTCAAAATCGTCAGATTGGTGAGCTGTCGGGGGGACAAAAAAAGAGAGCTTTCCTGGCGCGGGCGCTAGCGCAAGAGAGTAAGGTGATGCTGCTAGATGAGCCCTTTACCGGTGTAGATGTAAAAACCGAGAAAAGCATTATCACACTGCTAATGCAGCTGCGAGATGAAGGGCATACGATTTTGGTGTCTACGCACGATTTGGCTTCTATTTCTACCTTTTGCGATCGCGTCATTCTCTTAAATCAAACAATTCTAGCCGCAGGCACTACCGAGGCTACCTTCACGCCCGAAAATCTTGCCATGACGTTTGGCGGTATGCCGTTTGGCGGTATCCAATCAAGCGGCATGCAATCGAGCGGTATGCAATCAAGCAGCGCGCCTAGAACAGTTAATCAGTCGCCCGCGCAGATCGTAAATCAGCCAGGCGATTCATTTGTTCAGCCGGAGAAAGCCGGATCTTGGAATATTGACAAGTGAATACTGACCTACTCCTCGCCGTGTCACCAGAAGCCGCCTGGAATTGGCTTATTGAGCCTTTTCAACTGGGCTTCATGATTCGGGCGCTGTGGGTAAGTGCCTTTGTCGGCATCGTGTGTGCGGTGCTCTCTTGCTACATTACGCTCAAGGGCTGGTCGCTGATGGGAGATGCGGTGTCTCACGCGGTAGTGCCCGGTGTGGTGGTAGCCTATGCGCTAGGGCTGCCGTTCTCTTTGGGCGCTTTTGTGTTTGGCTTTGGGGCGACGGTGGCAATTGGCTATGTAAAGTCGCAGACTCGGCTCAAAGAGGATGCCGTTATTGGCGTTATCTTTACCGGTTTTTTTGCCTTTGGGCTAGTGCTGGCAACCAAAATTCCGAGCAATATCGATTTGTTTCATATCCTCTTTGGGAATGTGCTAGGAATTTCTGAGCAGGATATTATTCAGACGCTGATTGCGGGTTTTTTGACGCTGGCAATTATTTTATTTCGACGCAAAGACCTGTTGCTGTTTTGCTTTGACCCAAACCATGCGAAAGCGATTGGGCTTAATACTCAGCTGATGTACTACACTCTGCTAGGCGTGCTGGCACTGACAATTGTTACTGCCTTACAAACGGCGGGCATTGTGCTGGTGGTGGCGATGCTGGTTACACCGGGCGCGACGGCTTATCTGCTGAGCGATCGCTTCGACCATATGCTAATAATTTCAGTGGCGATGAGCGTACTCTCGTGCCTGCTAGGGACATACGCTAGCTATCACTTAGACGCGTCAACCGGGGGCTGCATTGTGGTGCTCATGACGCTGTTTTTTACCGCTGCAATGCTGTTTGGTCCAAAATACGGGATTGTATCGCAGAAGCTGCGCCGAGTAGCCAGGCAGCGTGCAGTGGCCGAAGATGGCTAAAAAATTGATGGCTTAAAAAGCGACGGCTTAAAACGATTAAACAGCGTATTCTTTTTTCGACTCAATTCTTCAGCCGGTTATGGATTCACTGCAACAGCTCATCGATCTAGACCGACAGCACGTTTGGCACCCCTACGCTGCAATGCCAAATCCGCTGCCGGTGTTTCCAGTAAGCTCGGCGCAAGGGGTGCGGATTGAATTAGAAGATGGGCGATCGCTTATTGACGGCATCTCTTCTTGGTGGACCTGCATTCACGGATACAACCATCCCAAACTGAATGAGGCCGCGCGATCGCAAATAGAAAAAATGTCACATGTCATGTTTGGTGGATTGACCCACAGACCTGCTATCGAGCTGGCGAAAAAGCTGATTGACATAACGCCCGCCGATCTACAGCATGTGTTTTTCTGCGACTCGGGCTCGGTGGCCGTAGAAGTGGCGATGAAGATGGCCGTGCAGTACTGGCACAATCGCGACAGACCAGACAAGAATCGTTTTCTGACCATTCGCAGCGGCTATCATGGCGATACGTTTGCGGCGATGTCGGCCTGTGATCCAGTCAATGGAATGCATCATTTATTCAAAGGAATGTTAACGCCGCAGTATTTCGCGGATGCGCCACAGGTGCGATTTGGCGACGAATGGCAGGCGCAAGATATTGAGAGTTTTGCAAGGCTGCTAGCAAAGAATGGCGATCGCATCGCAGCCGCTATTTTTGAGCCGGTGGTACAAAACGCGGGAGGCGTTCGCTTCTATCATCCTGACTATGTGCGTAGCGCTAGCGAGCTGTGCAAGCAACACGATGTGCTGCTCATCTTAGATGAGATTGCAACCGGATTTGGCCGATCGGGTAAGTTGTTCGCCTGTGAATATGCAGACATTTGCCCTGACATTATGTGCGTAGGAAAGGCGCTCTCGGGCGGATTTATATCCTTGGCGGCGACGCTAACAACCACCCACATCAGCGAGACATTTGCAGCAGGCGAGGCAGGCGTGTTTATGCACGGGCCGACTTTTATGGGCAATCCGTTAGCCTGTGCGGTATCGCTAGCGAATTTGGCACTGTTGGAAAGCTATGACTGGCACACAAAGATTGAGCAGATTGAGCAGCAGCTAAAAACAGAGCTAGCGCCTTGTCGGGACTTGGCGGCGGTGAAAGAGGTGAGAGTTTTGGGTGCGATCGCGGCCATAGAACTCCACAATCCTATAGATATTGCCACTGTACAGCCGCTGTTTGTCGAAAAAGGAGTATGGCTTCGACCCTTTGGCCGACTGCTCTATACCATGCCGCCCTACATCATTCAGGCCGACGAGCTATCAGCCATCACCACAGCTATGCATCAGGTAGCAGCGATCCTCTAGAACAAAACCGGTAGGGAAAATCCAGCAGGGCAAAACTAGCGTAGAGGCCACCAGGCAACCTTATCTCTGGTAGCTCCATACACAGATTTCATTCCTTCTGGGTCACAAACTTGAACAAGATCTGTACTTGTCTCAGATTTTGCATTTGCCTTGAGTAGTCCCGCTTTTGTCATTCCTTTCAGCACCTGCTCTACCGTGCGGTGATTGAGCTGACAGGCTTTGGCAATAATATCTACTGGCAGATCAAAGCAAAAAATATTCTCTCGATTGGGCTGATTATTCAGCGCTCTCTCTTGATAGATCAAGCCTCTTAGCAGAGCGGCTACTGCCTGAGGCGGGTAGGTACTACAGTTAAGCAGATGATACCGAAATTTTTCACGTAGCTCGAACAGCAGCGCATATCGCGACTGAAAATCTGGATGGTCTCGATACAGCGATTGAATCACCGCCTGTGGAATCTTCACCACATCGGTTGTTTTATAAGACTCCACTAGGCTAGGAAATCCGTGATGCACCCGGCCATAGCTAAAATCCAAGCTCAACATGCCAAAACAGCCGCCCGCATAGGTCAGGGCAATCACCCGGTCTAGCGGGGCGCTACGCACAACTACCGGCCCTCCCGACAGAATGACGTAAAGCGCATCTAAAGGCTCATCCGGTAGGTGAGCGGTATAGATAGGGCGACTGGCAAACAGCTTTTCCTGGGGGCAGAGGTCTGCGCTTAGCTGCTGTGCGAGTGTATCTGGGTCGAGCCCTCGAAAGAGAAAGCAATTTTGAGTTAGCGTTTGAGTCAGCGTCTGCGTCTGCGTTTGAGTAGGTGTAGCCATATTACTCGCCGCAGAAGCCGCTTGCGTTACTTTTCCGGGCATGTCGATACCTCCTGCTAGAGCGACTTATTTATGGCGACTTATTTATGGCGACTTATCTAAAGCGGCTTATGTATTTAGTGTGACATGTAGCCTATTGTGACTCAGGAAGTTTCTAAAATTATTTTCAAAACATTTTTGATTCATTTTTGAATTTACGCTGTAATATTTTGAAGCATACCTATTCGATCTGCTTTTCGAGGAGCTTTGATCATGAGTACATGGCGGATGTTTTATGGGCGATCGCGCAATCAAAAGCGTTGGATGCTCGCAGCATTAATTGGCATCGGCATTGCAGCTAGTCTGGCTATTGCCTTCTCGTTAAATTCAACCGTTAGTCAAGAAGTGGCTTTGATAGGTGGGCTTTCATGGCAAGCGTGGCTAGCTATTGCCATGACTATCGTGGCCTTTTTGGGCAATGCGCTCACAACGCTGCCTGCCGATATCGTCTTCTTAGGGGCAGCGGCAGTTTTATTTCTGAGCGGCGTTTTAGACGAAAAAGCAGCGCTAGCTGGGTTTAGCAACTCCGGCATGATCACGGTAGCCGTGCTTTATATTGTGGTAGCTGGATTGCAGCAAACTGGCGCGCTGCAGTGGGTGTCGCAGCAGGTTTTGGGAACGCCCAAGACGCCGAGCCGGGCCTTGGTGCGCCTGATGCTACCTGTGATGGGAGCGAGCGCCTTTCTTAATAACACGCCTGTCGTCGCCATGTTTATTCCGGTAGTGAACGACTGGTGCCGCAAGCTGCGCTTTAGCCCATCCAAGCTGATGATTCCACTGAGCTATGCGGCAATCTTTGGTGGATTGTGCTCTCTTATCGGCACTAGCACCAACCTGGTAGTCAATGGACTGCTGATAGAGGCAACGGGCGGCAGCGGATTTAAGCTATTCGATATTGCTTTTGTTGGGCTTCCCTGCGCCCTGCTAGGATTTTTGTTCTTGTTTGTCGCACAGAGCTGGCTACTGCCCGATCGTAAGGCCGTCTTTAACACTCAAAGCGATCTGCGCGAGTACACAGTAGAAATGCGCGTAGACCCTTCAGGTCCGCTAGTTGGCAAAACTGTTGAGAAGGCTGGGCTCCGACACTTGCCCAATTTGTACCTAGCAGAAATTGCCAATGCCGATCAGATACGGCCTGCGGTAGGTCCTGAAGAGGTGCTGCGAGGCGACGATCACCTCGTGTTTGTAGGCGTAGTAGATTCTATTTTGGATTTGCAGCGCATTCGCGGATTAGAGCCTGCAACAGATGAGGTGTTTAAGCTAGCGGGCTCGCGCGCAGAGCGCAGTTTGATAGAAGCTGTGGTCTCGGATAGCTGCTCACTGGTGGGTCGGACGATTCGTGAAGGTCACTTTCGCAGTCGGTATAGCGCGGTGGTGGTGGCAGCGGCTCGTAATGGTGAACGGATCACCGGTAAGATTGGCGATATCCGTCTACGGGCTGGCGATACGCTGCTATTAGAAGCAGCCTCCTCCTTTATTGATGAGCGCCGAATTTCGCGCGACTTTTATCTGGTAAGTGGCGTTCCGAATTCTGAGCCGATTCGACACGAGCGATCACATGTGGCCTTTATTCTCACAGTTGCCATGGTGCTGCTAGCGGCTGTGGGCTGGCTTAGTATGCTACAAGCAGCGGTACTCGCCGCCGTTGGGATGATTGCGCTAGGCTGCTGCTCACCAACAAAGGCGCTGCGCAGCATTGACTGGTCGGTGCTACTGGTCATTGCGGCAGCGTTGGCACTTGGTGAGGCGCTAAACATAACTGGGGCCGCAGAGGCGATCGCCAACGGTGTGATTGGAATCGCTGGCGACAATCCCTGGCTATCGCTAATCGCGGTCTACGCTGTGACAACTGTCCTCACAGAAATTATCACCAACAATGCGGCGGCGGCCCTAATTTTCCCCATTGCCTTCTCTTTGGCCAATCAGCTAGGCGTTAGCTACCTACCTTTTGTAATTAGCATTATGGTCGCCGCCTCTGCTAGCTTTGCCACACCAATTGGCTACCAGACAAACCTAATGGTATGCGGACCTGGCGGCTACAAGTTCTCTGACTTTTTGCGGATTGGAGTTCCCTTAAACATACTGTACGGCATCGTTACAGTTGCGATCGCGCCCCTGGTGTACCCCTTTTAATACTGTTTGATACCGCTTGATACTGTTTGATTGCTGATGAATGGCTGTATTGACATGCGTTGACCTCAGTAGGTTGATCTCAGCGGGTTGACCTGCATTGGACAATACAACCATTCATCGATCGTTGGTCAAAACGCTTCGAATACGAACCGACCGCCCGATGAAGCACATCAGGTTTTAAGTATGTATAATTTGCTCGCTTACTGAGATTGATATTCAATAGCCGTTAGTTAGGAGTACGCCAATTTCAAGGGCTTCCTCGAGGGTGCTACCTATCCGAATATTTCTATATGATATTTCTAAGACACTAGATAGGCAGAATTGAGCGCTGACAGGCGGGACAAACGGCATGAATAGAAAGCTGACAGTCTAGAAGCTGATACCCAGACTTTTCTGCCGTCTTAGCGCCTACCTTTAGCACTGAATCGTTTTTGAACTCGATTGTTTTATTGCAGCGTACACAAATCAAATGATGGTGATGGTGGGGCGAGGGCTGGTTGATTTCGTAGCGCTTTTGGTCTTCGGCTAGCTCTAGCTCTCGCAAAATGCCCATGCGAGCCATGAGCTTGAGGTTGCGGTAGATCGTAGATAGTCCAATAGGCTCGCCCTTCTCCTTCAAATGATCGCGCAAGTCTTCAGCGCTGAGATGACGGCCTTCTGGCAAATTTTGGAAGGTTTTAAGAATGGTTTCTCGCTGAGGAGTCATCCGCCATCCGCGCTCATGTAGCTCAGCTTTCAATGCAGAGGGCGAATAGGCAACCATGAGGGAGTCCTCTTAGTGAAAGTCAATTTAGTAAAATTCGATTGAGCGAAAGTCGATAGATGAGAGTCAATAACACCTAACTAATGAGAATAATAGCGAATCAACCATCTGTTTGCAATAGCAATCGCTTATTGAGAAACATACCTGAAAAGAGCTCCTTGGACTTTGGTGATAGGGTTTAGCTGTTTTGGTAGTAGCGAACTTGGTAGTAGCGAAGATCGGTGAGTTAGAGCGGTGCGATCGCGCAATTCGGCAATTCTCTCTTCTCTGCTTGAGAGCTACTTCTCTTCTCTGCTTGAGAGCTACTTCTCTTCTCTGCTTGAGAGCTACTATAGAGAGGCCCAAAGTCGCTATTGGCTATGATTTAAACTACAGATAGTAGTCTTTCTCTTAAGCCTTTACCTTTCAGACTCTTTTTACAAAATATGCCTCGCTTACGCCCTTTCTCTGCTCATGTACCTAGCGGGTGGGCGATCGCAACTTGGACCATTGCCGCTTTAGTCTGTCTGCCTGTGCTAGTCGTTTTGGGCAGCGTGTTTGCTGATACGGGCGGAATTTGGTCGCACCTAGTCGATACGGTGCTAGTTAAATACATCACCAACTCACTGACGCTGATGATAGGTGTGGGCGTTGGCGTGTTAGCGGTGGGCGTGAGCACCGCGTGGCTAGTCACCATGTGTCAATTTACGGGCGATCGCATTTTTGAGTGGGCGCTGCTGCTGCCGTTAGCTGCGCCTGCTTATCTGCTGGCCTATACCTATACCGACTGGCTAGAGTATTACGGCCCGATTCAGAGCGGACTGCGATCGCTCTTTGGCTGGGAGCAGGCTACGGACTACTGGTTTCCAAATGTGCGCTCGGTGTGGGGGGCGATCGCTATGTTTGTGCTCACCCTTTACCCCTACGTCTATATGCTGGCGCGGGTCGCTTTTTTGGAGCAGTCAATTTGCACAATAGAAGCTAGTCGCTCGCTTGGCTGTGGTCCCTGGCGCAGCTTTAGCCGAGTTGCGGTCCCACTCGCTCGGCCTGCCATCATCGCGGGGCTTTCGCTGGCGCTGATGGAAACGCTTAATGACTTTGGCACTGTGCAATATTTCAGTGTCGCGACATTTACAACCGGCATCTATCGCACCTGGTTTGGCATGGGCGAACGGGTCGCCGCCGCGCAGCTTTCGGCGGTGCTGATGCTGTTTATTTTGGCGCTTATTCTGCTAGAGCGGTGGTCGCGGCGGCAGGCAAAGTACTATCAGGCCAACAATAGCGTGCAGGCACCGACGAAATATCCGCTCAGCGGGATAAGGGGCGTTTTGGCGTTCGCAGTCTGCTTTTTGCCGATTTGTCTGGGCCTGCTGCTGCCCGGTGGACTGCTGATCAAGATGGTCTACCAAAATTTGGACAAAGCGCTGAGCAATCGATTTGTTGAGCTAGCGGGCAATAGCCTGACGGTGGCGGGGCTGACTGCGGCGATCGCGCTTCTGCTTTCTCTTGTCTTGGCTTATGGGCAACGGCTCAATGGCAACCGGCTGATTCGCACAGGTGTCAGGTTAGCGGCTATGGGCTACGGCATTCCGGGTGCGGTGATTGCGGTCGGTATCCTGATTCCGGTTACTCGCTTAGATAGTGCGATCGCAAGCTGGACCAAGGCTAGTTTCAACCTCTCATCGGGTCTGCTGATTAGCGGCACTATCACCGCTCTGATCTTTGCTTATCTGGTCCGATTCTTGACAGTAGCCCTTAGCCCCATAGAATCTGGCCTGGGCAAAATTCGCCCCAACTTGGACGACGCGGCTCGCAGTTTGGGCTACACGCCTACCGCCACTCTAGCTAGAGTCCACACGCCGCTGATGACTAGCAGCCTGCTCACCGCCATCATGCTGGTCTTTGTCGACGTGATGAAAGAGCTGCCTGCAACCCTAGTTATGCGACCTTTCAACTTCGACACGTTAGCTGTGCGCGTGTATCAGTATGCTTCGGACGAGCGGCTAATCGAAGCGGCAGCGCCCGCTCTGATGATTTTGCTAGTTGGCCTTGTACCGGTCATTGTGCTGAGCTGGCAAATTAGCCAAAGCCACCGAGTTAGGCAGTAGAAATTTTCAGAAGATTTTAAGCGTCCAAGTAGGCTCTAAATTTATAGTGTGAATTATCCCAATTCACACCAAATTCTCGAAGAATCTCGCTAGAGCACACTAGCGTTCTCTGGCGTTGGCCACTTTGCCCAATACTTTGCTCAATACTTAGCCCAATGCATTCACACAGACTCGAGCTTTCTCATACTGCAAGCAAAGTGGCACGCCATCGTACGACCTCATCCGTACGCTGTCTGTATCTTCCGAATTTTTCCAAACAGCTAATTTTTATGATGGCTAACTTTCAATATGGCTAAACCCCCTGTATCTGCTAAGTCTGCGACAAGTGCCTACAGTAAATCACGTCTGCCTTTACATCCAGTCAAACAGCCCGCAGCCTGGCTCAGGGCTTTCTGGAAGTTCTCTCGACCGCACACGATTATTGGCACCAGCTTTAGCACAGCGGCACTGCTAGCGATCGCACTGGCCGCCGCAGTGGCCGCCGCACTGGCCACTGCTTCGTCTACCGCTACGCCCTTACGACCAGAGCTCGGCTCAGCCCTCAGCCCGGTGCAAATTCTAGGTAGCTGGCTGACGGCTTGGATTGCCTGCTTGTGTGGCAATGTCTACATCGTCGGACTCAACCAGATTGAAGATATTGCGATTGACCGCATTAATAAGCCACACTTGCCCATCGCGTCGGGTGAATTCTCCAAACGGCACGCTCAGCAGCTGGTGTGGCTGTTAGGAATAGTGGCGATCGCGCTTTCTATCCTCTCCCAAAATATCTACCTCATTCTTACTATCGTCTTGAGTTTGATCATCGGCACCGCCTACTCCTTGCCCCCCATCCGGCTAAAGCGGCACCCTTTTTGGGCTTCGATGTGTATTCTGGTCGTGCGCGGCGCCATCGTAAATTTGGGTCTGTATCTATATTTTGCAACTGAGCTAGGGCTAGAGGCCGCAGTTCCTGCACGGGTGTGGGCGCTGACGCTGTTTGTGCTGGTATTTAGCTTTGCGATCGCTATTTTCAAAGACATTCCCGATCTCGAAGGCGATCGCCAGTTCAATATCTCTACCTACACGCTGCAGCTAGGTCAAAAAAAGGTCTTTAATCTGGCTCGCTGGGTTCTCACTGCTTGCTATGGCGGACTTATCGTCGTCGCCCCTTTTCTATCGGGCGTCAACGCTCTGTTTCTAATAGCGGCCCAAAGTATTGGCATTCTCTCTTTTTGGTGGCTGAGCCGCCGGGTAGATCTCGATCCGGCTCCTGTCAAAAAAGATATCTCTTACCCGGAATTTTATCAGTTCATTTGGAAGCTGTTTTTTGTAGAATATCTTCTCTTTCCTCTGGCTTGCTGGCTATCGACGTAGTTTCCTTGGTGTCTTTTTCTAATGACAAAACCTATGATCAAAACCTATGACCAAAACCTATGACCAAAACTCCAAAGCCAGCGGATTTTTTTGCTGATCTAGACAAAGTAGCCCAAGTCAAAAATCAAATTGCCGACGAGCTGACTGTCATGGTTGACGTGGCGACGCGTGCCGAAGCTATCGGCGCTGAGCAATCTGGGCAAATGGGATTAGCGCAAACCATCAAAGATATAGAAGCGGCAAGTAGAAACCTGCGGCAAGGTGTCTTTCGTCTTCTGGTGCTTGGCGATATGAAGCGAGGCAAAAGTACTTTCCTAAATGCGCTAATTGGTGAAAACCTGTTGCCTAGCGATGTGAATCCTTGCACAGCGCTGCTGACGATTTTACGCTACGGCCCAACTAGGCAAATTACTGTTCATTTTTTAGACGATAAAGCGCCCGAAGTGCTAGACGTTGAGACCTTCAAGCGGCGCTACACGATTGATCCGGCAGAAGCAAAAATAGGGGCAAAAGAGCTAGAAGCAGGAGGCAATCTGGCTTTTCCAAACGTCAGCCATGCTGTTGCAGAGTATCCTTTAGCGCTGTTGCAAAAGGGCGTAGAAATTGTTGATAGTCCGGGACTAAACGATACCGAAGCTCGCAATGAGCTTTCTTTGAGCTATATCAACAGCTGTCATGCCATTCTGTTTATGCTAAGAGCGACGCAGCCTTGCACGCTAGCAGAGCGGCGCTACTTAGAAACCTATCTAGAAGGTCGTGGCTTGGCTGTTTTCTTTTTGATCAACGCTTGGGATCAGATTAAGGAGAGTTTGCTCGATCCAGACGATGAGGTGGAAGTTGCTGAGGCTGAGGCTAAACTGCACAGACTGTTCTACGTTCATTTGAGCCGGTATTGTCAGATAGATGAAATAGATTGCTATCATGATCGCGTCTTTGCGGTATCAGCCTTAGAAGCCCTGCGACAAAGATTGAAAGACCCTACCTTGCGTTTAGAAGAAACAAACCTAACAGACTTTATTCAAGCGCTCAGTATATTCTTGACTCAAGAGCGGGCAGTGGCGCAATTGCGGCAGGCGCGTACCTTGGGGAGAGAAACGCGCGATCGCTTCGAGTCTGCCGCTGCTCGCAGGCTTCCTTTGTTAAACCAGTGCGTAGACGAACTCAAGCAGCGAATCGAATCTGTACGCCCCGAGTTTGAAGCGCTAGGCGACATTCAGACTCGATTTAGGAAGGACATTCGCACGATGCGCGATCGCCAATCTCAGGCCATCGCCGACTCGCTAAAAACCTACATTTGCCAGCTAGAAAATACCTTTGAAGATGACTTTTTGCCCTATCAGCCAGAGCTAGGGCTGGGTGAATTTCTCTCTGACCAAGGCAGAACTGCCTTCTCCATCGAGCTTAAAAAAGCCTTCGAGCGCTATGTTAACGACAAGTTTCACGCCTGGTCAAAGACAGCCGAAAAAGAGATTGACGCAGCCTTTTCAGTCCTTTCAAAGAGCGCTGCTAGCTACGGTAGCGCCTACCAAAAAATAACAGAGCGAATGACAGAAAAGCTGACCGACCAAGTGCGAATCAAGGGTCTGCCAACCGGGGAGCAGGACGAAGCTTCCCCAGCTTGGGTGAAGTGGGCAGTGGGCCTATTGTCTTTGGCTAGCCGTGATCCTGCAGCCGCAGTCATGGCAGCAACTGGCTTCGATTGGCAGAGTATCTCAGCGGATTTTCTGGCGACAAGTGCGATTACGGCAATCGCCGGGACGCTATTTGGCGCTGCCTTTGGCCCTGTAGGGATCTTACTAGCTGGGTTTGGTATGGGCGCGTTTCAGCTAGACCACGCCCGACAGGCGCTAGCCAAAGCCATGAAAAAGGAGCTTATGAAGCATTTGCCGAAGCTGGCTGATGAGCAGTGGCAACCGATGTATGACAGCGTACAGGCGTGTTTTGATCAGTACGAAGCGGAAGTAATGGGGAGAATTGAGCAAGATATCTGCGATCGCAAAGCCGAACTAGACAACCTGGTAATCCAAAAGGAATCTCGTGAGATTGATCGCGATGCGGAAGTTACAAGATTGCAAGCGGCAGAAGCGACTATTCGAGCAGCTAGCCTACGCATAGAGTCTGCTTACCAAATGGTATTAGTGGCCGACTAATGAGACTTATGAAATGAATAGAGAACCAGAGCAACTACCCTCTTATGAAGCTATCGCACTGAGCGACAGACAGAACGACAGACAGAACGACAGACAGAATGGTTTGGTTTCTATGCTCAGACGAGCAGCCGGACTGCTGGGCGAATCGCAATCACAGCTAAAAGCTGAGGTAATTGAGGCGTGCGATCGCATTCACCATCCCACCTATCGCGTCGCCGTTTTTGGCCCTTTTAACTACGGCAAATCCACCCTACTCAACGCCCTACTAGGCGAAAAAACGCTGCCAATGGACCTGGTGCCCACCACCGGCGCTGCCATCACTATTAAATACGGCCCAGAGCCGCGCACCTGCATTGTTCACACAGACGGATCTGTTCACGAAAAGGCAGGAACTAGTCCGCTAAAGGACTACGCCGTCCTAGACGAGCAGCGACAGATGCGCACAGATGTTGCTGCGGTAGATGTCTATTGCCCAAATCCTTTACTAAAGCTAGGCATAGAGCTGATAGACCTGCCGGGGACAGATGACCAGCAGGCGCAGAACGATCTGGTGCAAAAGCAGCTACTGGGCGCAGACTTAGTCATTCAGCTCCTCGATGGTCGCAAGCTGCTGAGCCTCGCCGAAAGAGAACATCTACGCGACTGGCTGCTGGACCGGGGGATTACGACCGTTATCTTTGTCGTGAATTTTCTCAATCTGATGGAGACGAGCGATCGCCAGCAGGTCGGTCTCAGACTTAGGCTCTTGGCTGAAGGCTTTCGCGCTCAATTACCCTCAGGTGTCAGTAACCTATACCCGGTCGATGCTCTGCCAGCTCTTCGCGCACGCCTTAAGGGAGACATCGTCGCGGCCACTCAAACCGGTTTACCGGCGCTAGAAGCGGCCTTGCAAACTATCGGTGCTCAGCTCGCTAGCGGACGACCGCCAGGACAGACATTACCCAGGTTAAAAGTTGTTGCTGCCGCCGTTACCAAAGCGTTGAGCACTCAACTAGAAGAACTTTCGGCTACGGCGCTAAGTTCGAATACATCAGACCCAGATCCTATCGACCCGCGTAAGCTAGAGATTCAAAAGAAAGCGCAGACATTGATTCAGGCTGGGTTTGAAAAGAGCATAGGTGTCTTGCGTCGCTGGCTAGAGCCGTTTAACTTGCAAGCTCACTACCGCCTAGGGCTGGTCCAGGCGCGAAAAGATAAAGCTGCTGAAGCATGGCTGTTGAATAACTTGCAGCCTGCCTGGTGCGATCGCCAAAAGCCAATCGTTCACTGGGTGCATCAAGCCAGCGAAATACTACAGAGCGAATGTCCATCAGATCTAAAACTGCGATTTGTCACAGCGCCCAGCGCTAAGCTAGATGACCAAACATGGGCAGATACGTACCTCAGCGGCTTCAGCGAAGCGGCACTAACAGATCTAGAAGCTTACGAAAACGCTGGTAACAAGGCAATTGGAACACCGCTTGGCTCTTCGTTCTCTTCTCAGTCTCCTGGGATGGAAGCACGAATAATAAAAGCACAAAGAGATCTGCTACAGACAACACTAGATAATCTCTTAGATCTATTAGAAAGTCTTCCTTCTTAGCCATTTTCACAACTCATGCATGAACACTCACGCAAAAACAAGTAGGTCAGACTGATCAACAAGTCTACTCTTTAGCCGGTTGCAGCACCGTCTTTAGCCCCACCAAGATTAGTCCCATACTCACTAGCATCCAGGGCGTTACGGGCTCTTTGAAAAACAGCCAGGCGAGCAGAGCTACCCATACCGGAACACCGCTATAGACGATACTCGTAGACTTTGTAGGCCCAATTCGCTGCGTACTGATAGTAAACAACAAATAGCCAATGCCAGAGGCGCCTATGCCCATATAAAAAACGCTGAGAATAGAGGCAACCGAGAGACTAGGCAGTCCTGTTTTCAAAAGCGTTGGTGTGACTAGCAGTAATAGTTGCATCACGCCAAATAGCGCGCCATAGTAGCTCATTGCTAAGCCACTGAAGCGACGTCCTAGATGACGCAGCAGAATAGAATAGCCCGCCCAGCAAAAGACTGCGCACAGCATCAGCAAATCGCCTTGGTTGAACTGAAGCTGAAGCAAAGAGAAAAGATTGCCGCCAGTCAGAAGAACAAGAACACCAAGAATAGCGATCGCACCCCCCACATAGTTTCGCAGCGCCAGCTTCTCTTTCAAGATGACAGCCGCCAAAAGGCCTGTCACTACAGGGTTGAATGCGTTGATGATAGCGGAATTGGCGACAGCGGTGTAGCGCAAGCTAGAAAAGAAAAAGAAGTGATAGCCCATCACGCCAGACGTTCCTAACAAGAACAAACAACACTTATCCGACCAGGTAGCCGATCCAATCCGTAGCCCAATGTCACCTCTATACCAAATCAACAGCTGCAAAAATGCGCTTGCAATCAGGTAGCGTAGCAGCGTAATCAGCAGCGGCCCCATTTCATCTGTCGTATATTTGCCTGCAGCGAAGCTGCCCGCAAATAGTAAGCTAGTCAAGATAGCCAACAGGCTTTGGCTCCAGAAACTAGCGTGTTCTGGCCTAGCGTGTTTTGGCCTAGCGTGTTCTGACATGCATTGACATCCGTAGGTGGCCCCACTAATTCCCAGCTGTTTAGCAAGTTTAGAAGAATGACGCCTTTTGCCATAGCTGTATTTGACATCGACGGTGTGCTGCGCGACGTTGGCGGGTCTTATCGAAGAGCGATCGCAGATACCGTAGAGCATTACACCCAGGGCCGCTATCGTCCGACCATCGAAGATATTGATCAGCTCAAAAGCGAAGGCGTTTGGAACAACGACTGGAAAGCTTCGGAAGAGATGATTCACCGCTACTTTGAAAATCAGTCCCTAGAAAGCAAAGATCGGCCTCAGCCTACTGCCACCTATGCAGAAATTACCGATTACTTTCAAAGACAATATCGCGGGCCCGACACCGAAGACCCAGAGCAGTGGACCGGCTACATTTCTAGCGAACCGCTGCTAGTCGATCTGGCATACCTCCAGACATTAGAGCAGTCCGGCACTCCCTATGCCTTTTTTAGTGGCGCCACCCAGGGATCTGCTAATTTCGTGCTGCAAAGAAGAATTGGGGTTGCCCAGCCTGTTCTGATTGCAATGGAAGATGCGCCGGGCAAGCCAGATCCTACAGGTTTGATGATGGCGGTTCGGCAAGTAGAAGCGCAGCACGCTATCAGCCACACACTACCGGTTATCTATGCCGGAGATACCGCCGCTGATATGAAAACAATCACAGCCGCCAAAGCCCAATTTCCTGAGCGAACGTGGTTGGCGATAGGCATTTTGCCACCGCACGCCCAGGAAGACGAAGCCTATAAAGCTAGCTATGCTGAAAAGCTGAAGACAGCCGGTGCGATCGCCATACTCGAAAACATCTGCCAAATGACCGCTGAGACGGTCGCAACATGGCTGTGACTTCAAATGGTAAAGCCTGCAAATTTGGACAACGCAAGGAATGTGATCAAAACTCCAAAGGAAAAGACGGCCAGTTTTTTACAGCGTCCACAGACGAAACCAGATTCATTCCAGATTTTGCAAAGGCACGATAGGCAGCATTCGCATCGTCGGTGAAATCGACCACCCCAGGGACAACTACAGGTGAAGTGCAATCTTCTAGCAGGTACACCTTACGGGCGATCGCAAGATCAGCGCGTTGAATCTCGTCCAGTAAATCATTCACCGTCCAAGCAACGCAGTGACTCTTTGCCTGCCCAGCAATAACGATCGCATCAAATTCGAGCAGATGCTGAATGAGGCGGCTGTTCTTCTGGGCAATGGGCTGATTGGAATCATTTGTCAGCACTTCCGGGCTAAGCACGGAATAGTTTTCAGTCAGCGGGTTGTCTCCTTTCGCTTCGAAGCGGGTTGGGCTGCTGCGGACCAATCCATGAAAGAAACAGGCTTCTTCGAAGGCGGGAACAAGTGCATGGCCAATGCCGCCTAGCATCGAGTGATAGGGCCAAATAGTGAGCGGATACTTACCGCGATCGCTTAACTGCTTCACATAGTGATAGGCAAACGCCTGAACGTTACTAGCCGCTGCCACTGTCTCCGGGTAGCTATCAGCCAATCCATAGGCAATCAAAGGATCCACTTTCCACTTGCCCTGCTGCACATCGTCAAACGAAATCATCGTCATCGGTGCCGGATGCTCACCCGCCTCATCCACCCAAAAGGCCGGGTGAAAAATTTGAACGGCGCTATGAGTGTCCATAGTTGGGATGATTTCAGTGATCACATCCATATTGCAATAGATAAACTCACAGAGCCTGCGCGTATCGTCTATAGCCCCCCTGCCGGAGCGCCCACCTACAAAAAGCTCAAAGTCAGGTAGGCAGAATGTATTTTGCACATCAATAGCTAGCAGGCAGACACGCGCTTCATCGACACGCGCCGGAGGAATGCCGTGCCGCAGGCAATAGTCCATTGCTTCAGCCGCTCGAGTTTGGTAAGGAACGCGCCAAATTTGACCAACGGTTTCAGGATTAAAGAAGTCTGGAATAGGAGATTGCATACTTTTGCACACTTTATAATAGGCGAGGAATAATAGGCGAGGACCGTTCGGCTGAAAGCTCAATGCTAAGAGAGTGACACTAGAAAACTAAGAAATTGACACCAAAAAATTGGCACTAAAGATCGCATCAGTGTCAGCTTGCTTTGACAATGATGCAAGCAAGGCTCAATGGTTTGATCTATCAGATACGCCTGCCTTAGGATTTGACCACCAGAAGATTTTAGACTGTGCGATCGCTCGCCTACGCAGTAAATTCGCTTCGAGCCCATCGGCTTCGAGCTACTGCCCCAAACACTCACTCTCTCGCAGCTACAGAGACTGTATGAGTAAATTTTAGAGCGAAGGATAGACAAGCGAAACTTTTGTAGAAAGCTGCTGAAAATGGATCTGCTGATAGATATAGAAGAGAAAGAAACTGGTGCAGCGCAGCGGTCGGTACAGCTCTATCATTTTGATGCTCAGAAGTACCAATTACTGCAGAAAAATGGCTTTAGCTTCGAGCTGTAAAGAGCGATAGCTTTATAGCACTATCAATAAGTACATCAGGCATAGATAGGCATATCTAAACGTATCTAGACACTGAGCGAAGAGAGTAAAGATGGTAGCTAACGATAAAGAAGTTCGACGAGTGGGTGTAGTTGGCGGTGGGCAGCTTGCCTGGATGATGGCAGATGGCGCTAAGAACTTAGGGCTTGAGCTGATCGTTCAAACACCAAGCCGCACTGATCCGGCCTGCGCGATCGCTCACAAAACCCTTCTAGGCCCTGTCGCCGACGCCACCATTACCGCCGAACTGGCCACCTATTGCGATGTCATCACCTTTGAAAACGAGTTTATCGATCTGCCTGCACTGCGAGAACTCGAGGCAAGCCAGCTAGAGGTGACAGGGAAAAAAGGCGCTGTGTTTCATCCGCAGCTAGATTGCCTAGCGCCGCTGCTAGATAAATACGATCAGCGCCAATATTGCGATCGCATCAATCTTCCCTCACCCGCTTTCGCCACTCTCCACAGCAAAGCAGACTTACCCCAGCTCACCGAAAGGGTCCATGCCGTTGGTTTACCTCTGGCACTCAAAACTCGTCGTCATGGCTACGACGGGCAGGGCACGTTCATCTTAAAAACGCGAGAAGAAGTAGCCACCACCTGGCAGCGTTTAAGCTATCAGCCAGTTTTGCTAGAAGCCTTTGTCGAGTTTGAAAAAGAATTAGCAGTTATGGTGGCCAGATCGCGATTGGGCGAAGTTGCCGTCTATCCGATAGTAGAAACGGAGCAGATTGAGCAGGTGTGTCGGCGAGTGATAGCACCAGCACGGATTTCGCCCCAGGTGAATGAAACAGTACGAGCGATCGCCACCCAGCTAGTCAACAGCCTAAGTGCTGTCGGCCTTTTCGGCATCGAGCTATTTCTAACGACAGATGGCCAGGTGCTCATCAACGAAGTCGCCCCGCGATCGCACAACTCTGGGCACTACACGCTCGATGCTTGCGTCACCTCTCAATTTGAGCAGCAGCTAAGGGCAGTGAGCGGGCGGCCATTGGGCTCAGTAGCGTTGACAAGTCCGGGAGCTATTATGGTGAACTTACTAGGCACAGAAGACACGCCAGCCGGTCAAACAAGCGAGTACAGAGACAAAAGGCAGGTGATCGCCGCTTTGCCCAACGCTTACCTCTACTGGTATGGGAAAACGCGATCGCGCATTGGCCGCAAGCTAGGTCACGTTACCGTCCTCACAGAGACTACCACCTTGAATGCTGCCCCAGATACCGTCGCTACGGATACCGCCATAGCTGAGATCATCCAAAATATCGAGTCGCTTTGGTATGGCACACACGACCTATAGCAAGCGTGCGGATGCGTACAATACTTTCAAATATCTCATCAGTCAGGGGAATATCCGTCATTCTTCTGTATGGATCCCCCCTTGTCGAATCAGGGAAGATATTCGTTATGATTGGCTCAGTTCTGCTACGGCGTTGGTGACTGCCAACAACGTTTTCTGATCTATGTTTTTCATTTCTTGGGTGTCTTGCAGCTCAGGCGGCAGTATACCGAGCCTGCCTTAACCGGCTCGTACTCGGAAACTATAAGCCCATAGCCGAGATTCCCACCTGGTTACCCCAGGTCAAAAACTGAGGTAAGACGGCGCTGCGGTTGAACGATTGAAAGATCCCTGTCCTTTTTGGTCGGGGATTTTTTGATGAGACTTATTTTTTGATGAGATTTATATTGAGTACTCAAATAGCCTAAAAGCCCGCTAGCATCTTGTTAGATGACTTACCTTTGATAGGTTTAGCGATTGCACTATTCTGAGTCTCCTGACGCTGAGTTCCTTGACTTCAAACTTCTCGGTTCCCAGTCTCCTATGCCTGAGTCCCTTCAATTTGAAGTCCTTCGCTCTGGGGCCCTTAGCACCGGCTCACCGTTAGTATCTAATGCTTCTGAAGACGTAGCCATTATTCATCTTCCCAACGGCCTGCGTGTGATCCACCAAGCGATGGCGACACCGGCTGTGGCAGTAGATGTGTGGGTGCGAGCAGGTGCAAGCCAAGAACCTGCTGATTGGGCAGGCATGGCACATTTTTTAGAGCATATGGTGTTCAAAGGAACGCAGCAGCTACAGCCAGGTGAGTTTGACTGGGCTATCGAGAGCCAGGGAGGCGTGTCTAACGCGGCGACTAGTCATGACTATGCGCACTTTTATATCACTGTGACCGCAGAGGCACTGCCGCAAACGCTGCCATATTTGGCTGATTTGCTACTGCGGGCGGCCATTCCAGCTGATGAATTTGGTAAAGAAAGGCAGGTTGTGCTCGAGGAGATTCGTCAGGCCTACGACGACCCCGACTGGGTGGCCTATCAGGCGCTTTGCGAGCTGTTGTATGGCGACCACGCCTACGGACGAACGGTGCTAGGAACGCCTGAGCTGCTATTAGCGCGATCGCCTGAAGAAATGCGGCAGTTTCACCAAGCTCACTATCAGCCAGAAAATATGACTGTGGTGGTCGCTGGTGGAATCGACCAGCAGCAGGCCTTAGAGCTAGTACAGCAGTCATTTAGCCACTTTGCTCAGCCGGAGCGCGCTCCGGCAGCTAGCGCCGCGCCCCTACTGCAGCAGTCCCAGCGGCGGCAGGTTTTGGAACTGCCTAATATAGAGCAAAGTCGCCTGACGCTAGCTTGGTTAGGACCAGGGATTGCCAACCTGGCCGAGACCTGCGGGCTAGATGTCATCAGCACGATATTAGGTGGTGGGCGAACAGCCCGGCTGGTCAGAGAGCTACGAGAAGAGCGACAGCTTGTACAGGAGATCGTCAGCAGCTTTAGCTTGCAGGCCGATTGCAGCGTGCTGACTTTGTCGATCTGGCTAGAGGCAGATCGCGTAGAGGAGGTAGAGAAGCTGATATGCGATCGCATCGAACAGCTCTCTAGCCATCTGGTTTCACCCGCAGAGCTCGCTCGCGCTCAGCGGCTGCTCCTGAGCGACTACGCCTTTTCCACAGAGACGCCCGGTCAAATGGCCGAACTGTACGGGTACTATGCCACCATCGCCGACCCGACCCTGGCACTGGCCTACCCTCAGCAGGTGCAGGCGACGACGGCCCCTGCGCTTCAGCAAATTGCCCAAAAATATCTCAGTGTCCAGCGCTACGCTGCCGTTATCCTCAATCCGAGCTAGGGTAAAAGGCTACAACACGGGCGCGCAACACTCCAGTAGGATTGGGTATAAATACCTGCTATTCTCGCTTCATTCCTGACTATCAACCTCACCTTACCGACGATATTGCCACGTGACTTCTTCAACTTTGACCAAACAGCCCGCCACACTCCGAAAAACCCTGCACAACGGGCTTACCGTCATTGCTATCGAGAATCCGGTCGCTGATATCATCGCCTCTCGTATTTTTATCCGAGCAGGGCAAAGTCGAGAAACACCCGAAACCTCCGGAATTCTAGATCTGCTTAGCGCTGTGCTAACCAAAGGTACTGCTACAAAAAACGCTCTAGAAATTGCTGAAGTAGTGGAATCTATTGGCGCTAGCTTCGGTGCAGATGTCGCCTCTGACTACAGCATCGTCAGCCTTAAGACGGTCTCTGCTGATTTTGAAACCGTTTTAGCGCTAGCAGCAGAAGTCATCCGGCAGCCTAGCTTTCCCCAAGCTGAAATCGACCTAGAGCGACGCCTGATTCTACAGGGGCTGCGCTCTATAAAGGAACAGCCCTTCAGCGTTGCCTATAACCATCTAAGAGAGTCCATCTATGCGGGCCATCCCTATGGTCTGACCTATGCGCAGACAGAAGCGTGCGTTGCGCGCTTTACGCAGGCTGATTTGCAGGCGGCACATCAGCGCTACTATCGCCCAGATAATATGGTGATTACCGTAGTGGGTCGAATTTTGCCCGAGCGATCGGTGGCGCTAGTCGAAGCCTGCTTTGGTGACTGGCAACCACCTAGCGCACCGCTACCTGCCGTTAGCTTTCCAACTGTCAAAAGATCCAGCCAAAAAATTGTCACTGTTCAAGAAACAAATCAGGCTTTTGTAGTACTTGGCTATTTGGCAGATGCAGTCGGTGGCGCAGACTACGCGGCGCTTAAAGTTATCAGTACTTACTTGGGCAATGGGCTCTCTAGTCGACTGTTTGTAGAGCTTCGAGAAAAGCAGGGACTGGCATACGACGTGTCAGCTTTTTACCCGATGCGCTATGGTCAATCACAGTTTGTAGCGTATATTGGCACCGCGCCACAGAACGTGCCGGTAGCGCTAGCCGGACTGCGTCGGGAACTAGCTCTGTTAAAGACCACGCCGCTAACAGCTGAAGCGCTTCAGGTCTCTAAAAACAAAATCCTCGGTCAGTACGCGCTGGGCAAGCAGACGAACGGTCAGATTGCCCAAACACTGGGCTGGTACGAGGTGCTAGGGCTAGGTATTGAGTTTGATCAGACGTTTCAAAGCGCGATCGCAGCCGTCACAATAGAAGATGTACAGAACGCTGCCAAACGCTGCTTTGACCGAGAGTCCGTTTCTATTTTGGGCCCCGCGGACGCGGTAGAACCGTTACGCTAGTAGGCATAGTCTCACGCTATACCTACCGGTCTGATTTTCTCCTATGCCTTCACCTTTACCGCCTGGGGCCGCGATCGCTACAGATTCGCCGCTCGCCGTACATTCAGCTACTTGGCAATGGCATGGGCTAACCATCGCCTATCAGTATGCAGGCATAGCTGAAGCAACAGATTCGGTGGCTAACCCGGCACCAGATTTGGCGGCAGACCCGGCGGCAGACCCAGAAGCTAAACCCGCAGTCGTCATGATTCACGGCTTTGGCGCGTCGAGCATTCACTGGCGTAAAAACATACCAGAACTAGCTACAACCTGTCAGGTGTACGCCATTGATTTGCTCGGCTACGGCAAATCCGCCAAACCGACACCTAGCCAACCCTTCGACTACACCTTTGAGACCTGGGGCCAGCAAATTATAGATTTTTGCCAGCAGGTCATCGGTAACAGCGCTTTTCTAGTGGCCAACTCTATCGGCTGCATCGTCGCTATGCAGGCAGCCGTGAGTGAGCCCAAATGGATACAAGGCGTAGCGCTTTTGGACTGCTCCTTGCGGCTACTGCATGATCGCAAACGTCAGACGCTACCCTGGTATCGCAGTGCGCCCACTCCCTACATTCAGAAAGTACTGGGCTATCGTCCGCTGATCCAGCTTTTCTTCGCTCAGCTCGCCAAACCCAAGGCCGTAAAGAACATTCTGCGTCAGGCGTACGGACGCAAAGAAGCCGTTACCGACGAGCTAGTCTCACAGCTATTAGAGCCCGCCTTCGATCCGGGCGCGGTTGATGTGTTCTTAGCTTTTATCCGCTATTCTCAGGGACCCATTCCAGAAGACCTGCTGCCTCGGCTCACCTGCCCAGCTCTGATCTTGTGGGGGCAAGTAGACCCGTGGGAGCCTATAGCGCTCGCCCGCGCCTATGCGGACTATCCTGCCGTAGAAGACTTTATTGAACTAGAGGGAATCGGTCACTGCCCACAGGATGAAGCGCCTGAGATAGTGAATCCAATTCTGGCTAGGTGGATTAAAGAAAAAAATACCCCATGACACGGCCTGACATGGGGTAGGGCAACAGTTAAACGCTTGTGCTGTGATTAGGATCGCTTTCAATTACAGCTAAAAATAGTAAACCTGTGCCGATTTGTAGAGTGCCACAGATGCCATAGGTTTAATGCTCTAGGTTCAGTGCTCTAAACTTAGAACTCCAAGCCTAAAACTCTAAGCCTAGAACTCTAAGCCTAGAACTCTAAACTTAGAACTATAGGTTTAGCCAGGTGGGCAAACAGCTAATAGCAATGCCCATTAGCGAGACGGTCACCATAATCACAAACGACAGCACCGATCCAATTCGCCGCGTGTACAGGTTTATTCGCAGCAGCAAGGCCGCAGCAATCATCGTCAAAAAGTAACTAGAGACATTGGCCCACACTAAAACGATGACGGCAAAAGAGGCCCCTACCAGTGCCATAGCCGAATAGCCCACGTCCGACTTGAATCCTAGTAGCAGCAAATCGCGAACCGGTTCCCAGATTATGCTTAAAACACTGCACTCTAAAACAACGTATAAAACCGTTAGGCCCCAGATAAGCGGTGACATCTGACGTTCGTGCAAGAAAATGCCAAAGGCGACGTTTGCCAGCAGCAGCAAAAAAATAGAGAGCCAAGGAATGGAAAGCCGAGGAATTAAACGCACGGCTTTATAGGTTGGTAGAGATAGCTTGGACTGGGCAGCTAGGCAAACACTGTTCGCACATAATGCAGCGAGACCGGGTAAACATCAGCTTGTGCGTTTTGGGGTCTAGCTGTAGAGATTCTGTTGGGCACACCCCTGTACAGAGCCCACAGTGCACACAGCTAGACTGATCGATCACAATTTCTCGATTGACCAGAGAGACCTCAATATGGTTAGCCCTCATCCAGTCAATAGCAGCGTCAAGCTGATCAATATCACCCGAGAGTTCCACCAACAGCTTACCGACTTGATCAGGCGCGACATGAGCCCGAAAAATATTGGCAGCGACGTTGAAGTCTTTGGCTAGCCGATAAGTAATCGGCATATGGATAGTGCGCTTAGGAAAGGTTAGCGTTAGTCTTTTTTTCACGGTCTGTTTTCCCTAGTCTCTAGCTAGAGACCTATAGCAAACACCCTAATGCGTTAGAACATGCTTTGCGCTGTGGGCCGAGCGACGCGCAGGCGTACAAATGCATCCGTTTGCTATATCTTATCGTTCTGGCTGGCGGTCCCGGTGGTGGCACCAAGAGAATGAGACAACAGGATAAGATAGGTAAAGTCCTGTTTACATCAGCCAAGATATGTCTGTGGAATCTTCAGAACTGGCCAGCTCAAGTATGGCCAAAAAGGTAAGAAACTTAGTCGTAGTCGCGATCGCATCTCTCCTCAGCATTGCCCTTATCCTTGGCATTCAAACTGCTTCTCCTGCCGCCTCACTTACCGAGATGGCTGAGCAATCCATTCCACTCGAAGCCGCAATGGCTAACAGCAAACCAACCCTAATTGAGTTCTATGCCAACTGGTGCACGAGCTGTCAAGCGATGGCCTCCGATATCCAGGTACTCAAAGACAGCTACGCCGGCCGCGTTAACTTCGTCATGCTCAATGTAGACAACACTAAGTGGCTGCCTGAAATGCTCAACTACCGAGTCGATGGCATTCCTCACTTTGAGTTTCTAGCGGCGGATAGTACAGAAAAAGGAGCCGCCGTTGGCGAACTGCCTCGTGCCATCTTGGCTGAAAACCTAGAGGCGCTAATTGCGCGAGAACAGGCATTGCCCCACGCGCAAATCAGCGGCAAACTCTCCGAAGTCGATACGATCAAAAATCCAGTAGTTGGCTCCGGTGCTGAGGTGCGCAGTCACGGCACTCAAGTCGTGAACTAGCCGTAGACCTTATACATCCCTCAGGCTTCAACTGGGGTTTCCTTCCTGCTTCTAGACAGATCTACCATAGGTTCCTCGTCCTTTAGCGCCGCTTCAATCAAACCCAAAAACATCGGATGGGGCGTATTTGGGCGCGATTGAAACTCTGGGTGAAACTGACAGGCAATAAAGAACGGATGGCTTGGCAGTTCAACAATCTCGACTAGACGACCGTCAGGCGAAGTTCCACTAACCATAAAGCCAGTTTCTAAAAACAGATTGCGGTAAGCGTTATTAAATTCGTAGCGGTGACGATGCCGCTCGTAAATTACTTCTTTTTGATAAAGCTGACTAGCTAGCGTATCTGGCTCAATGCGACAAGGCCACAGACCCAACCGCATCGTACCGCCCAAGTCCACTACATCTTCCTGCTCTGGCATCAGGCTAATCACCGGGTTCTCAGCCTCTGTATCGAACTCCGAGCTGTTGGAGCTAGGTAGCTTAGCAATATGCTTTGCCCATTCCATCACCAAACACTGCATTCCTAAGCACAGCCCTAAGAAGGGAATACCGCGCTCGCGAGCATACTGAATCGTTTGGATTTTGCCGTCGACACCTCTAGAGCCAAATCCTCCCGGAACGACAATAGCGCAGACACCTTCTAGATGCTTATCGGGCCCGTCTTTTTCAATGTTTTCTGAGTCTACCCAGCGAATTTTGACGTCGGTATCAAAGCTAGTGCCGGCATGGTGAAGAGCCTCTGTCACCGAAAGGTATGCATCATTAAGCTGCACATACTTACCGACAAGAGCAACTTCTATCGTTTGACTAGGGCTGTGCATTCGCTCAATGAGTCTGATCCAGCTTGAGAGATTGGGTGATCGCTGGTCTAAGTTCAGCAGCGTCAGTGACTGTTCTGCTAGCCCTTCTCTTTCCATATACAGCGGCACTTCGTAGATACTAGGCGCGTCCAAAGCTTGAATCACACAGGGCATCGGCACGTTACAAAAGTTCGATATCTTCTGACGCATTTCATCGGGCACTAATCGCTCGCTACGACACACCAAAATATCTGGCTGAATACCAATAGAGCGCAGCTCTTTTACTGAGTGCTGTGTGGGCTTAGTCTTTAGCTCATGCGCTGCCGGAATCCAAGGAATGAGCGTAACGTGCATGTAAATCACATCGTTGCGGCCCACGTCCTGCTTGAACTGGCGAATAGCCTCCATAAACGGCAGCGACTCAATATCGCCAACCGTGCCCCCAATCTCAACAATCACGACGTCCGGGTTACGGTTACGAGCAACACGATGAATCCGCGATTTGATTTCGTTTGTAATGTGGGGAATGACCTGAACCGTACCCCCCTGATAATCGCCCCGGCGCTCTTTGTTGATAACCGCCTGGTATATCGACCCTGTCGTCACACTATTGAGCCGTGACATAGAAGTGTCGGTGAAGCGCTCATAGTGGCCCAGATCCAGATCGGTCTCTGCACCGTCTTCTGTAACGAACACCTCCCCGTGTTGAAAAGGGCTCATCGTACCTGGATCGACATTGATATAGGGATCGAGTTTGAGAATAGAAACGGAGTAGTCACGAGACTTGAGCAGCCGCCCTAGGCTCGCTGCCACAATTCCCTTGCCAATGCTAGAAACAACACCGCCAGTTACAAAGACGAATTTAGTCATGAAAGTTTCGGAAAAATTGTGGGCTGAACCCATCAATTGTGCCACACGCTGTCAATTGCTTCGGTGTGTTTGCTAGCGGCTGCATTTCCCCCACTTTAGGCGCTACGTGGTCGCCATGTACGTGATTTCATCAGACGGGTTTTAGTGGCGAGCTGGGCAATCTGGGGGGTGTGATGGTGGGCTACAAGCGCATAAGCACAGTATTTTGCCTTAGCAAGGAACGTCATGAATCCCAGCGGTCTTACAGGTTTGAGAATTACAACTTTTCTCGGCAGGCTATCAATTGGGCTTGTGGGCGGGCTGTTAGTGATGCTGCCCGCCAAGGCTAATGAAGAATTTGTGGACGCCATAGACTTACCCGTCTTTCTAGATGAGACGGCTTTTGATCTGACATCCCCAGATCCGCTGCCTGTACTAGAGCCTTACGAAAGGGTTGATCTAACAGCACCGGCAGACACTATGAATTCGGTTGAGCCGGTTGAGCCGGTCGAGTCGATTGAATCTACTGGGTCTGTGAATGCTGTTGAGAGGGGTGAGACGAACGTAGATGAGACGAACGTAGATGAGACGAACGTAGATGAGAACGAGACAGGCGTAAATGAGGCAGGCACGGCGACGATGCCCGAACTGCTGCTACCTGAACCAGCGACTCTCGAGACCGTCACCGAGGAGATTTATACACCCGCCGAAATCAGCGCGGTGGAGCACTACAATAACGGCGTTCAGGCTTATAGCCAAGGTGAAAATGATTTGGCAGTCGCTAGCTTTGACGAGGCGATCGCAGCCAACAGCGACTATGCGGAAGCCTACCTGTTTCGAGCAGCCGCCAAGCTGAACTTGAACGATCCGACAGCGGCAATGGCCGATTACTCGACAGCGATTTACGTTCGCCCAGAGTATGGTTTGGCTTATTTCTCTCGAGGGGCGCTGTTCTATGACATGGGCGAACTAGCAGCAGCGATAGATGACTTTGAACAGGCGATCGCACTCGAGCCTACCCGCGTAGAAGCATACGATTATTTAGGCATTACCAAAGCCGCAATTGGCGCCCACGGAGAAGCGCTAACAGACTTTGAAAGCGCGATCAGCCTTGATTCTAACTATGCGCTAGCCCACATGCACCGAGGAGCTTCGTTAATCAGGCTAGGCGAATATGCTAATGCGCTGGCGCCTCTTTCTACAGCGATCGAGCTGCGCAATGACTATACAGAGGCCTGGCTCAATCGAGGCGTGGCTTACTATCATTTAGCGGCTTTTCCCAACGCCTTGGAAGATCTAAACCGTGCGATTAAACTAGAACCCGATAACAGCGAAGCCTATTACAACCGTAGCTATGTACAGGCAGCCCTAGGCCGGTTGAGACAGGCGCTAGCTGATATTAATCAGGTCCTCTCACGTCAGCCAAATTCTGTACAGGCCTATATGGTAAGGGGTTCACTCTACCGTACACAAGGAGACTATGCGGCGGCGATCGCCGACTTTGACCGGGTCATTGAACTAGATGCCTATGCCGGAGAGGCTTATCACCAGAGGGCCTTAGCGCATATTGCTAACAAGAATGTGGCGGCGGCTCTTGTTGACTATGAAAGTGCGATTAGCCTGAGCCCGGCAGATAGCGGTATGTATAAAGGGCGAGCTGATGCCTATGCGATTTATGGTGATTTGCCAGCTGCGATCGCAGCCTACAGTCAGGCCATTGAGCTAGACGAGCGCTATCTAGCCGCCTACGCCGCTCGCGGTCGCGCCTACTACGAAACAGGCGATGCGCAAAATGCGTACCAAGATTTCACTCACATCATCCGTCAAGACTCTACGGCTAACGCCGATGTTTACTACTACCGAGGGCTCACGCTCGCAGCACTAGGCGATGCTTTTGGTGCCCACAGCGACTTGCAGACCGCGGCTAACCAGTACCTATCAAACGGTCAGGCCGAGGGCTATCGCGCTGTCATTGAGCGAATGAGCAGACTGTAGTAGGTAGAAGTAGGTAGATCGCATTGGCAGGCCACAATCAGCAGACTATAATCAGCAGACCATAATTGGCAAGTCATGATAGTGATGTGGCGAAAGATTACTCAACGGTTGGATAGGCGGCTCTGGTCGATAGTCTGGTCGATGGTGTTACTGTGTGGCCTGCTGTTGGTTTGGCCACCGGTAAGCTATGCCAATGCGCTTTCGGTTTCGGTCGCGTCTTTGCATACGTATCGAGAGATGCCCGGTCAAACGACTTTTCGATCTAAGCAGAGTTTGCGCGATCGCACCGATCGCTCTTGGCAGGTGATTGTCTTCAAACGGTATCAGGGCGACAGCCTTCAAGGGCTCTATTTGCGCCTAGTGGGATTTCCTGGACTGGTCACACTAGATGCGCACGAGCCGCTCACCGTCGCCACCGGGTCTAGCCTACAGTGGAGCGCAGCGCCCGAGCTAGATCCTCAAACCTCTGAGCTGCCAGACAATGCTGGGCAATACAATATTGCTGAAACGCTCTTAGCGCTGAAAGGCGATATTCCCCTACAAATCGATATTCCGCTGTCAGGCGGTGGCATAGCCAAGCTCGTGGTTCCTCCTTTCGCAGTTCATGAGTGGCGAGAGCTAGCCGCCTCAAAAGTTTAAGATCTTGGCCCTCGAGATCTCGGAGTTGAGGACCTTGGAGATAGTTGTCTGGTGTTGCTCAAGTACCTATTAAGCAGATACTCTGCGACCGCGCACTTCCAAAAACACCAACAGCGCATTCACATCCGCCGGATTCACCCCACCGATTCGCGTCGCCTGCCCAACCGTCAGCGGCTTCACCTTATTCAGCTTCTCTCTCGACTCCATCGAAAGTGTCTCAACCGTCATATAGTCCAAATCCTGCGGCAATGACCGATTAGACTGACGAGAGACCAGATCAATCTGCTTTTGCTGCCGCTGAATATAGCCAGAGTACTTAATATCAATCTCGGCTCCTTCTTTCTCCGCTTGGGTCAAACTAGGGTTACCCAGACCATAGCTCTCTAGCTGCTCATAGTGAAACTTCGGGCGACGAATCAAATCGGCCAAGGTCACCGACCCTTTAATCCGCTGCTCGGTATCAGCATAGATCTGTTGGCCAACCGCCTCTTGTTCCTTCACTCTTGACTCGTTCAGTCGCGATTTTTCAGCAGCGATATTCGCCTGCTTTTGGGTATAAAGCTGCCAGCGCCGGTCATCAATCAACCCAATTTCTCTACCTAAAGGTGTCAGCCGCTGGTCCGCATTATCCGAGCGTAGGAGCAGGCGATACTCTGATCGCGACGTCAAAACGCGATAGGGCTCGCGCAAATCCTTTGTGCACAAGTCATCAATCATCGTCCCTAGATAGCTACCTTCTCGGGGAAAGACCACCTGATCTTTTCCTTTGACTAAATGAGCCGCATTAATCCCAGCAACTAACCCTTGACCTGCGGCTTCTTCATACCCCGTTGTGCCATTGATTTGACCCGCGCAAAACAGTCCTTCTACCCGCTTAGTCATCAGCGTTGGCAGGCACTGAGTCGCCGGAATATAGTCGTAATCCACCGCGTAAGCCGGGCGCAGCATTGTACAGTTCTCTAGCCCAGGTAGCGATCGCAGCATCTCTACTTGCAACGTCTCTGGCAGTCCGGTAGAAAACCCTTGAATATATAGCTCAGGGTAGTCTCGGCCCTCGGGCTCAATAAAAATCTGGTGGCTTTCTTTTTCTGCAAAGCGCACAATTTTATCTTCTATGCAGGGGCAGTAGCGGGGCCCTTTCGCCTCTACCCAGCCGCCGTATACCGGAGAAAGGTGCAGGTTATCGCGCACTAGCTTATGCGTGGCGGCAGTGGTCCGAGTCATATAGCAAGGAATTTGCTCCCGCTCTTTCCATACCTCAGGATCAAAGCTAAACCAGCGTACATCCAGGTCGCCGGGCTGGTCTTCTAGCTGGTTGTAGTCAACAGAGCGCTTATCGACTCGCGCTGGCGTGCCGGTCTTCAGTCGCGAGGTTTCAAAGCCTAGACGATTGAGCGTCTCACTCATGCCGATAGCAGCCGGCTCACCGGCGCGACCAGCCGAGAGTGATTTTTTACCCACCCAGACAGTGCCGTTGAGAAAAGTTCCCGTGGTGAGGATGACCGCTTTGCAGCCAAAGGTCATGCCGAAATAGGTCTGTATGCCAATAATTTCGTCGTGAGAACCCAGTACTAAGTCGGTTGCCATGCCTTCACGCAGCGTAAGGTTTTCTTGGTTTTCAACCACCGATTTCATGACAGCAGCATATTCACGTTTGTCGGTTTGAGCGCGCAAGGCCCAAACCGCAGGACCACGGGAGCTGTTGAGAATGCGCTTTTGTAGATAAGTGCGGTCGGCAACTTTGCCGATTTCGCCACCTAAAGCATCTACTTCGTGCGCAAGCTGAGACTTGGCCGGGCCTCCCACTGCTGGGTTGCAAGGCTGCCAAGCAATCCGATCTAGATTCATTGTCAGCAGCAGCGTCCGACAGCCCAGCCGGGCCGCAGCTAGTGCCGATTCGCAGCCTGCATGGCCTGCGCCGACTACAATGACATCAAATTCGTCTGAAAAAGAGACGCTCATATCGCTTAAGGTTTGTTCGTTTGTTCGCAGCTTGGGTTACTTGCCGTTACTCGCTCCGGTACTTTTGACTGGTACTTTTTGCTAGGTTAGCCGGAGGCTTTATCCCTGCCTCATTCTAGCGAGTGCCGGTGGCGATATAGCTAGCAAACCTGCTAACAAACCTGCCAACAAGCCTGCCAATAAACCTACAGATAGCTAATGGCATAGGTTCTGTATATGGAATGGGTACAAGCTAACTACACTAGACGCGTACCTTGATCAGACTGCTTATCAACGTACAATCTTAAGGAAAGTCCAGGCGAGGCTACATGGATTTTGGTCAACTAGTTGCCCAGGAAAAAGATGAAATTATCCGCGCTTGGATGGTTCAAGTTACAGAAGATAGCGAAATCGAAAGCGATCGCAACCTCACCTACGAAGGCATTTTAGACAGCCTACCAAGTCTAATGAGCGCAATCTCCGATTTGCTCTCAAAAGAGGGAAGCGAAGATAGTAAAGACATTCGCGCCATGTTAAACACAGGGCTAAATCACGGCGAGTTAAGGGCTCAGCAGGGCTACGATGCAGAAGAGATCGTCAGAGAATATGCCATATTGCGTGAAGTTATTTTTGAAGCTTTGGAAAGCAAGCTACTAGGTAGCGATCCACTGGTTCTGCTAAGGACCGTACGCCTGATTGATGGCGCGATTGATCAGGTTATGGCTGTGTGCATGGAGCGCTATACCGAAGAGCGACTGCGTGAATCTAGTTTGCTATACAACGAGCTAATCATTAGTAACCAAGAGCTTGATCGACTAGTACGCAACGAGCAAAAGAACCTAGCGCACCTCGCTCATGAGTTAAAAAGTCCACTGAGCTGCATCATTGGCTATTCGGACTTATTCTTGCGGCAGCAAAACAGCAGCGTAGAGCCAAAGCTAAGCTTCATTGAACAGGTGCTTTCTAGCGGACGCAAGTTGCTAGAGATGATCAACGAAACGCTAGAAGTTTCTGCTGGGCAGGCAGGCCAGATTTCGATGAAGCTAGCGCCTGTGGATCTGTGTGAAGTGGTAGAAGAAGTTGTGCTAGTTATGGCTACTTTAGCGCAGCAAAAAGGACTGTCGATAGCCCTTGAGTGCGATCAACTCGACCAGCCTATGCTGAGCGATCGCACTCGGCTCCGTCAAATTGTGACTAATTTGGTTAGCAATGCGGTGCGCTATACCGAGCAGGGTGATATTAAAGTGAGCGTTAGCCAGGTGGCTGATGAGGTTGAAATTGCGATCGCAGATACGGGAGTAGGGATAGAACGCGCCGAGCAAGCGCGTATCTTTGAGCCTTACTATCAAGGTAAAGCCGGACAGGCCCTGCCAAGCAGTACGGGATTGGGGTTAGCGATCGCCCACCAGATGGCAAAGCTACTTCAGGGCACAATTCGTCTGGAATCCAAACTCGATGTGGGTTCTACTTTTATCGTGGTCTTGCCGCTTCAACATCAAGGCAAGCTAGGTGAACTTCAAGTGGTCGAAACCCAGCCCATTGAAGCCAGCCCACCAAAAATCAGCCTACCGAAGCCTAGCCCCACTGAAGCTGAACCGGATAGGCTCACGTCCACTTAGCTGTCTTTCCTCTAAACACAGGTCTCCTGATATATGACGACCCCGCAACTCGTTGCCTTTGATTTCGATGGCGTGATCTGTGACGGCCTTATCGAATACTTCCAAACAGCCTGGCAAGCTTACTGCCAGCTCTTTCGTCCACAGGTCAATCAGCTAATCGACCGACCAATCGACCAGCCGCCTGACGGTTTAGCAGATAAGTTTTATCCACTACGTCCAGTCATTGAAACCGGCTGGGAAATGCCTGTCCTGGTAGAAGCCTTAGTCAAAGGTGCCAGTTCAGCCCAGATTATTGAACAATGGCCGCAGATGGCGCTGCCCTATTTAGACGCGGCAGGCCTTACCAAAGCGCAGTCTGTGCAGACTCTTGACAGCGTTCGCGACCAGTGGATTCAGCGCGACTTGCAAAGCTGGCTAGACTTACACCGCTTTTATCCAGGCATGATTGACCGTATTAGCGAGCTGCTAGCCGGAGAAATTCCGGTTTATATCATCAGCACCAAAGAAGGACGCTTTATCAAAGCGCTGCTGGCGCAAAGTGGATTGGATTTTCCTACCGCACAGATTTTTGGTAAGGAGGTGAAGCGACAAAAGTATGAAACGCTGCGTCTGTTGAAAGAAAAGCACAATATCAGGCAAATTTGGTTTGTAGAAGATAGACTGCCCGCGCTTCAAGCGGTTGCTCAGCAGCCAGATCTAGACGAGGTAGAGCTATTTCTCGCTGGTTGGGGCTATAACCTTGAGTCAGACCGCGAGGTTTCAAGACAAGATCCGAGAATTCGGCTACTATCATTGCAGCAAGTAGTACAAAAGTTCGATAACTGGCGCTAACTTACCGTGCTCGATCTTACTAAGCTGACCCGTCAGATGCAGGGAATCAGCGACCATTTGACTCAAGAAGCGGACGCAGCACAGCGGCGAGTAGAGCTTGCGCGTAAGCTAATGATGCAGGCAGCAGGCGCGCAGAAGGAGCTGACCGAGCAGCTGTCAGAGTATCGCGATCGCTTACTTTTTGCCGTCGCTGCGCCGATTGAACCGCTCAATACCCGCATCGCGATCGAGGCTGCCCCAGCCGCTCATACGGTTGTGTCTTCAGACGGCTCTCAAATCTCGCCGAACCATCACGAAATTGCCTACTGCTATTTGCTCAACATCAGCCGTGTGATCATTCACTACGGCCAGAGCCGCCATCCCGTTCTCGACAGCATACCCGAAGTCATTTATCGCCCAGAAGATCTCTACGCCTCGCGCCAGTGGGGCATTCGCCCAGAGGAGTGGATGGGCTTCAAGCGCACAGCGGCTGAAGCGATCATGCTAGGTGACATGATTGAAAGCATTCGTCAAGCGGACACTTCAGACGCTTCACCTGACCGGCGCTCACCAGATCCTGTGCCTACGTTGGCTCTGACAGACGGCTCTTTAATCTACTGGTTTCTAGAGCAGTTACCGACTGCCGCTTGTGACGAAATCTTGATCCCCGTTCTAGAATCCTGGAAGCGTCTACAAAAAGCAAGAGTGCCGGTAATAGGCTACATCAGCGCTTCGCGTAGTGGAGAGGCACTTAACTTTTTGCGGTTACAGGCCTGCCTATACGACGAGCCAGACTGCCGCACTCACTGCGCCGATCGTCGTAACCAGCTGCCTTGCCAGACGTTCTCACCGCTGCGTGATGTCACCGTATGGACAAACACCCTCTCACCCGGTGAGCGTGGCCCGATCTGGCGAAGCTCTACCCCTATCCTTAGCTGCTATGGAGAAAACACAGTGTACTTTTGCTATGTGCATGTGGGCGCAGAAGTAGCGAGAGTTGAGTTTCCGCAGTGGATGGTAGATGACAGAGCACTATTAGACTCTGCCCTAAGCCTGATGCTAGCGCAGGTGCAAAAAGGCTTTGGCTATCCGGTAGCGCTAGCCGAGGCGCACAATCAGGCAGTGGTTAGGGGAAATGATCGCACCCAGTTTTTTGCGCTACTAGAGCAGCAGATGATCCGCGCTGGGCTAAGAAACGTAGGCACCTCGTTTAAAGAGGCGCGTAAGCGAGGCAGTATTGCTTAGATTTCAGTAGATGTTGGACGATGCCGAAGGATACTAAGTGATATTGGCTCAAGTGATGGCAGCTTAGGCAAGCGTGATCGATAGCCCATATTGCCGAATGGCTTCTTTGATGTGACTGAGCATGACAGTTTTGGCATTTTTGGACTGCGCGATCACAACCGAACTTTCAGCAATCTTATAAATATCACCTCCGCTTACCTTGAGCTGATCGGCTAGCGCCTGCCAGTCGATCTTTGAGCTACAGGTGATACCCGAGAAAGCCTGACGCCACAGCATTTTGCGAGCAAGTTTGTAGGGCATGGGCAAGGTTACTGTAGTGCCCATCTGCTGTCGCCATCGAGCTTGCACAGTATGTAGGTAGCGCGTGCTGAAAAGGGTAAGCCCAGCAGCGGTTTGGCGGCTGTGCAGCCACTGCTGTAGCTGAGCTTTCGTCGGGCGATGGCTGTAATTAACCTGATCGGGCTGATGGCGGCCAAACCAAACAGCGGCGGACTGAATGAGTAAGACCGGATACCGAAAGGAATCTAGCGAGTCGAGCACGTCTATCCAGTCTTCAGGCCGGACCTTAGCGAGGTCCAACTCGCTGAGCGACTGACGCACGGAGGTTGCGATCGCACCGGCTGCCATCGTCTTGCCCGTTCCGGCCTCTCCAACCAACAGCGCTGTGTGTCCTACATTAGCGCGAGCTACAAATCCAGCAGAGGTTTTCTGACTGAGGGTTTGTAGCTGTCGGATAGTAGGCGTAGGCAAAATCAGCTGATCCCAGGAAGTTTCTGGCTGGTAAATCTTGACAGCGCGAGTCGCAGGCGTGGGAGCCTGAAGCGCCAAAAGTGGTTCGGGCGTAGCTAGCCGCTCAAACAAAGTTTCTTGGTCTGGCTGTTCGGCTAGCAGATAATCTACCCATTCCTCAGAGAGCTGCAAATAGCTTGACAGCCGTGTCCCTGGGCGCAAAGACACATAGCGTAGAATCTTTTTTTCTATCAGCGAGCTAGATCCAGTCAGCTTAGCGCGAGCACGTCGTCGCTCTAAGTCATTGCGACATAGCAAGCGCAGCGCTAAATCTAGCATGGGTAAATCAGAAGCGCTGGCCTTTTCTTCTCCAGTTTGCAAGAAGTGATACAGCCGACCATATCGGCGATTCACTTCTGGAGCTAGCACCATCAAGATCAAATTTTTCTCAAACAGCGTCAGATTCAAATAGTGACGCAGCGCTGGCAAAGCCAAAATAATATTTTTTTGGGCACTGGTTTTAATGCGATTTTCTAGCTGGCTTTGATAGCCAGCTGCGGCGACTTTTTTACACTTATCAGCAGCGCTAAGCGTCACGCCAGCAGTGGTCGGAGCCTTTAGCTCCGCTGCTGCGGCAGCCGGCACTCGGCAGTCGTCGTAGTTAGGATCAGCGACTGAGATAATGCCTTTCCACCAGTGGCTACTGAGCCTATCGGTGGCGGTAGACGCCACTTTATTGATGGCCTTTGTTTCTTTTCGCTGACGGGCAATTGCTAACATCAGCAGCCGATCTAGCCACGCTAACTCAGTTCTGACATAGGCCCAGTTGTCAGCAAACGGCATTAAATCAACGCCCATTCTTCACGTATCCTCTGATTTGGCTTCCACGCGCCGCAAAAATTCCAAAGGCAAACCGTCTATGTCAGCCAAAAAGGCCACTTCATACGTATCATCGCCAATCTGCTGTGACTCTGGCTCCAGTAAAACCCTGAGATTACCGCCGGCTGCTTCTACTTGGTCTCGCAGAGTCTGTATCCAGTCAGACAAACTTTGCACCTGCTCACTTAAATCAAACGACAGATGGTAATAGCCGGTATAGTGCTCGTCGCGAAAGGCATCTAAAGCAGGTCTAGGCTGCGGCACTTGCATCAGCTCGATGCGGCCCCCTAGACCTTCCATCCAGCAGGCTAGTGTGATCCCAGCGGTAAAGCGCGTTTGTATAGTGAAGCCTAGGCGTTCGTAGAATGCGATCGCCTGGTGAATATCTGCTGTTTTGATAGAAGCGTGATGCATGAAGTTGGGGTCTGCGTAAGAGAAACGTGGCTATTCGAATATCTTTAGATATCGATACTGAGTCGGCACCCCGCGCTCTTTCTCCAAGTCGAAATTAATCACTTCCCACCGTGGCTCTGCTTCCGCAGATTTGCTAAAGGTGACCGGCAAGCCGTAAAGCTTCGGCACTTTTTCTTGATGCGTGCTTTGCCAAGGGGCCCCATGCTCCAAATACGGCGTCATTAGCTGTTCGTAGCGTTCAGCAATAATTACCTTAGTCGCCCGATAGCCTTCTGTATAGAGACGATCTAGCTCTTCGTGAATCTCGAATCGAATGCCGTCAGGATGGGTATGCTGCCGGTACCATTGCCCCTCCCAAAACCGCCAGTGACGACCAGACTGAACGTGCACCAGTTCCTGAGTCTGAGGGTTAGCTTCAAAGGCACCATGGCGTGAGCACAGGTAGCTGTCTGTTAGCAGCAGCGCTGGAATCGTTTGGCGACAATGGGGACACTGTATTTCTGAGCCGTATATGGGATATTGAGAGGCAGAGCCAAGCATTAAGAGTCTCTATAACCTGTACTTTCGACAGACAGCTACTAACGGGTGCAACTATTCGAATGTCTAATAAGAATGGACTTATTATAACTAGCGAGGTGTTCCCGTGAATTCTGTTTGGCCAGCTCCAGATGTATCGCAAGCGGCTTTTGTGGCGGACAATGCCACGGTAATTGGCAAAGTTGAGGTAGGAAAAGGCGCAAGTATTTGGTATGGCGCGGTGGTGCGTGGCGATGTAGACGTGGTGCGCATTGGCGATCATAGCAATGTACAAGATGGCGCGGTGCTACATGGAGATCCGCATTTGCCCACTGTACTAGAAGATTTTGTCACGGTAGGACACCGGGCGGTCATTCACAGCGCTCACATAGAGCGAGGCTGTCTGATTGGCATTGGGGCAATCATCCTGAATGGTGTCAGAATCGGCGCTGGCAGTATGGTCGGCGCTGGAGCTGTGGTGAATAGAGACGTGCCGCCAGGATCGCTGGTTGTCGGCGTGCCGGGAAAGATCTTTCGTCCGCTCTCAGCCGAAGAATCGGCAGATTTGCTTGAACACGCTAAAAAATATGAGCAGCTTGCCCTAGTCCATGCTGGTAAAGGAACAAATCTAGGGTTTGTGTAGCTCACCTCACGTGGCCCCACCCTTCCAATGAACGCCTTTCTTCGGGTCCCGTCTCTTCGACCTTGTTTCTTTGGCCTTATTTCTTGTCTTATTTTTCTCACCCTAATAAATGCCCGCAACGTTTTTCTCTCTAGGTTCAGCCCTTCAAACTCAGCTTGACGTCATTGTAGAAGCCATCTGGAATACTTTTCCTAACTTAGCGCCCCATCAGCTAGCGGTCACTTGGATAGCGTACGAACCACCATACACCGTGAATACGGGCGGTGGTCTGAGCTCAGAAGAGTTTTGGAAGCATCGACCGAAAGGGGCTAGCTATCGCGGTGTAGAGCTAACAGAGCCTGGCAGCATTGCTCATTTGTTTTACTTAGTAGCTCTCAATGACTGGCTAGAGCAGGGCATGATACCTGATGGCTCTGAGATAGAGCGGGCCATGACCGATATGATGACAGCGACTAACCACGATGCAGCGAGCTTTGTTATGGACATGTTGAGTGGGACGACTAGCGGGCCGTCTCTGCCGCTAGGGCCAGACGAAACCTGGCGGTGGCAGCGCAACATTGTCAATCGCTACTTTGCAAACCTAGGATGGCTAGAGCTGCGTTCAATCAATCTCAATCAAAAGACTTGGGGCGATCGCCCCTATGGCAGAGAGCAAGACTTTCTAGGGAAGGCACTTGAAAACCGCAATCAGCTGACTACCGAGGCAGCCGCTAGACTGCTGCACAGCATTGTGGGGGGGGTCTCGGTTAGCAGTCGGCGATCGCAGAGCATGATGGGTTTGCTGAAGCGATCGCAGCTACCGGCCTGTTTTCCTGCGGGGGCGCATCTTTGGTCGCACACTAGCAATAGCGCAGCGGGTAGCCACATGGTCGCCTACATAGAAGCAGACAGCACTCACCCTTATCTGCTGGCTGTATTTGCACAGCCATCTGGCACGCAGCCAAGCAGCGAAGCAGTCGTCTCCTCGATTGCTCAAGAGATATTACAGGCGTCTCAGCAAACCTACAGCACGCAGGGAGGTTGATATGGGGATTGATACAGATCGGCTAGATGAGATTATTCAGACCTTTGTGACCGACACTCGCCACGTACAGGGGGCTGCTTTTGTGACAGGTGAAGGCTTGCCCGTTGTTGGCACCCTGCCACCTGGGTTCGACGAAGCGCGGACTGCGGCGATGGCGGCAGCGGCAGTTACAATTGGCGATCGCATCGGCCATGAGCTTCAGCGAGGCATCGTTCAGTGCATTTGGGTAGAAGGGACAAACGGCTACAGTTTGCTTGCGCCCTGCGGCCATGAGACACTCCTGTTAGTTCTGGCCAATCTCGAAGCCAAGCAAGGCCTATTAACGCTTGAAGTCCGCCGCATCATGACAGAAATAGCCATCGTACTCGATTGATTTTTCCAGATCGACTCTTTCAACTAGCTGTGCGACTATAAGTGATGCTATGCTAGAGCTGGCTCGGACCCATGCAATTACAACGCCCAAACCTTGTCAGGACCGGAAGGTAGCAGCAATACGGGATGCTTGTGATAGGCGTGGAGTTCGGGCCTTTTTAGATTTAAAGACCTCATCTACTTCTACAGAGCTTTTCTGTAGGGCGGGAAATCATCACAGCGGGTTTATCCTACTTTTCAGGACGGTTATTCACGCTGGTCGTTTTCAGTAGCTTCTACATATCCTAGAATCACTACACTAAAGATTAGTAAAGCAGTAGTGACACCCTTCGTTAATAGAGGACGTAGCCCATGGCAGGCTTTGGCAACTTGGTACAAAAAGCTTTTTATCTAGGCGTGGGAATTGCTTCCTATGCGGGCGAAAAGGCAGGTAGTGCCTTTGGCGATCTACGCATCCAGGCGCAAAAACTGGTCGATGAACTGGTAGAGCGAGGTGAGATCACCGCAGAGGAAGCGCAGACGATGATGAACGAAATGGTTGAGCGATCCCAAGCGACGGCAGCGGCGGGTGTGGCTGAAGAAAAAGCGGCGAAAACCAATCCAGACGGGCCTAGACAGATTCAAATATCAGATGACAGCGAGTCGCCTACCGAAGAAGAGCGACAGGCCGAAGCGCTGCGTCAAGAAGTAGAAGCGCTACGCGATGAGCTAAAGAAATTAAAATAGCAGTTACCAATATTGAGAAGATTCGTGTGAGAGAAGTTGAGGAAATTGTTTGATAATTTCTACGCGCTAGCGCTGTAAGCAAGAGAGCCTACCGGCACCTGACCTTGCAGAGCGTCCCCGAAGCAATAGCGATGAAACGATAAGGACAAAGCAAGACAAGACAAGATAAAACAACAACGGCAAAACAATAGCGGCAAAGTAATAGGAGCATGACCGTAATGGACGAGTGGTTAAGACAGCTGCAGGCAGATATTCACGAAGTCGCCAAGGACTCTAGCGACTGGTTTGCAGAAGTCTCAAAAGAAAGCAATCGAGCCATTGAGTCTTTGGTAGAATCCTCGCTCGATGCGTTTGGAATGCTGGAAAAAGGGATTGAAGAAACGATTGCACCAGCCATAGAAAACTTTGATACTCAGGTGGATGAGGCAGTCGACGCGAGCGTGCTATTTATCGACCAAAGGCTTACCCCTTGGATAGAAAATACCACCGCACCGGTTACCCATACGATTGCACCATGGCTGCAAAACCATTCGGCCTGCATTGGCTGTAAGTATTACCATGGCGCGGCATACGGCGAAGAGATGCTGGTATGTGGGATGCATCCCTACGGCCCGGAAGGGAGAGACTGCGCCGACTGGGAATCTGTATGGCCCGATAGCAGGCTAGGGGATGACCAATAGCAGCCGATCGAGCAGCATACGGCTAGGAAGTAAACAGGTGAGAAGCAGACAGGTGAGAAGCAGATAGAGTAAGAAGCAGCCAGTCAAGAACGGGCCATCAAGGGATAGAAGTGGCCAACTGGTCCTTGGCCTTCGCCAATAGAAAGCGCGTGTTCCAATGCTGCGGTTACGTAGTCTTTGGCTGCTTTGACGGCAGCTAGCGGCGGCATTTCTTTGGCAAGGTTGGCAGCGATCGCACTCGAAAGCGTACAGCCTGTTCCGTGCGTATTGGTTGTCTCTACCTGCCGCGTTTCTAGCACCTCACACTGCCCGGCTTCGCACCACACGTCAACGCCCAATAGCTCACCCGAAAAGCCGCCGCCTTTTACAATCACGGCTTTTGGCCCCAAGGCTAAAATCTTCTGAGCAGCCGCTTCCATATCAGCAAGACTAGATATATCCATATCCGCCAGAATCTGAGCTTCGTAACGGTTTGGCGTTAGAACAGTCGCTAAAGAAAGGAGCTGTGATTTGAGAGCAGCGATCGCGCCTGCATCGATCAGCTTGGCACCTGTACGCGAGACCATCACCGGATCGACTACTAAGCTAGCAATAGGGTAGCGGCCAAGGTGCGCCGCCACCGCTTCAATGATGGCCTGATTTAGCAGCATTCCAGTCTTTGCCGCCCGAACGTTCATATCGCTCGTAACCGCTTCGATTTGAGCGATAACTGCTTCTGGTGGCAGCGCGTCTACTCTACTAACGCCCGTCGTATTTTGGGCCGTTATGCAGGTTAGGGCACTAGTGCCATGCACCTGATGAAAAGAAAAAGTTCGCAGATCGGCTTGAATACCTGCGCCGCCGCCGCTATCGGAGCCGGCGATGGTCAGCGCAATTGGTGGAGTAAAAGGCGCTATCAAGACTTAACGATTACGGCGGCGCTGTAAGAATTCGGGGATATCGAGGTTAGGAGAAATCACTGGCTGATTAGAAGGATCGCTAACAGTTTCCTCTGCTGGGACCGGACTGCTTGGCGTATCGAAAACGCTTGTGCTCGGTGGTCGACTCATCGGGGTAACGTTGCTAGCCCCCGCCATCGATGGAATACTTTTACTCTCCATGCTAAATCCAGTCGCGATGACTGTAATACGAACCTCGCCCTGTAGCCGGTCGTCAATCACCGCACCGAAGATGATGTTAGCGTTCGGGTCAACCGCTTCGTAAATAATCTCAGCAGCCTGGTTGACCTCGTGCAGCGTTAGGTCACTGCCACCGGTAATATTGAAGACAACGCCACCAGCGCCATCGATAGAAGTTTCCAATAGCGGCGAAGAAGTCGCTGCGATCGCTGCTTCTCGCGCTCGAGACTTTCCAGATCCGACCCCAATACCCATCAGCGCCGAACCTGCATCAGCCATCACCGCTCTGACATCAGCAAAGTCAACGTTAACTAGACCAGAAATCGTAATGATGTCAGAAATACCCTGAACACCCTGACGCAGAATATCGTCGGCAACGCGAAACGCTTCTTGAACCGGCGTCTGCTCAGAAATCACAGAGAGCAGCTTGTCGTTTGGAATGATAATTAGCGTATCAACGCTAGCCTGCAAAGCCGCAATACCGCTATCAGCTTGCGCCGTCCGACGACGCCCTTCAAAGGTAAACGGCCGTGTAATCACACCAACAGTCAGCGCACCCGCTTCTTTGGCACACTCAGCGACGATAGGAGCAGCACCCGTACCCGTGCCTCCCCCCATACCAGCAGTAATAAAAACCAGGTCAGAGCCTTCTAATGCCTGAAAAATTTCATCGCGCGATTCTTCGGCTGCCTTCTGGCCAATGGACGGATTGCCGCCTGCGCCTAGCCCACGAGTCAGCTTCTGACCTAGCTGCATCGTGTTCGTAGTGCTCGAATAAGTCAGTGCCTGAGCATCTGTGTTGACAGTCCAAAACTCAATGCCTGCAAGTCCACTGTCAATCATGCGGTTGACGGCATTACAACCACCGCCACCAACGCCAATAACCTTAATTCTAGCAACGCTGCTTGGTATAATTTCTCCACTCATCGGCCTTTCCGCTGACAGCGTACTGCCATTACTAGCTGCAAGAGACGATTGTACACCTGACCCATCATTCACATAAGAGTTTATTGGAGGGGATGCGCTGTTCATAGGGTGAGCTGATGATTTTGGTGTGTATGTATAAGGTAGATGTTAAAGCAGGTAGCTGGAAATGATAATTCTGTGATCGCAGATAAATTTTCGCAAAGAGATATCAGATCACAAAGGGATATCAGGGAAAGTACCAGGTGCCGACGCAGACACGACTAAGCAATTAGCTCAACAAAGTTCGAGTAACTAATATAGATATGTTTACGTTTATCTACAATTCTTTTAGGACATTATAGATAGAGATGAATAGTGTCAACTATAGGGGAACTTGCTAAAAAAGCCAAACTCTGCGATCACACAATCCTGATCTCGGTGATTACGCTGACAAATAGGGAGGTTCCGGCCTTTGGCCCATTTCTTCAATTGCGCTCAATTATATTCAGAAGTACGGACTTAGCCGTACGAACAGCTACACAGATCTATATAGATATAGGTGAAAAGGCTGTCATTTCTCTACGGACTAACGAATGGATCGGCAAGTCTATCGTTTGCAGATCACTTACTTGTAGGCCATTCAGTCTTATGGGTCATTTAGCGGACGGCCTGTAGCCTGCAAAATCTCTACCACTGGATGTTCCGGGTCTTGCAGATCGATGAAAGCAACTTTTTCGGGATTGACCTTGCTATCTATTTGACGCAGCTGATCTAGCGCGCTTAGCTGCGCTGCAAAGTTGGTGCTGTAAGGGCCTAGGTAGACAGTGCCCAACTCACTTTGCAAAGTCAGGTTATCGGCTCGTGTCCAGTCAATTGCGGTAATAGCAACCGGGCTCCGAGCGACTTCGCGGTAAATAGCCTGCCAAGCAGTGATGTCGCTAGGGCGCATGCCAATGACCCGAAGCTGTGGGGAAGGTGTGATCGCACCCAAGTCTGAAAAGCTATTGCGCGGCATCCAATAGCCTTGCGCATCAATTAGACCAGGCTCCTCAAATGGAACTGGCTGATCGGGAATTGTCTGAAGAGGACGCTCAGTATTGGCGACAGATACAGCAACCGGTATTCTTTCATTCACCTTTACATGCAACCCTGGCGGCACGAGGCGACGGCTAATAGTAGCCGATTCAATGGGTGCATAAGCTACTAGACTGCTCTCTAACTCATCAACTTGCACACTGAGCAAGGGCTGAGGGTAGGGCACAGCTAGCAAACTTCGAATACTTTCGTCCGACAGTAGCTGATTGTCACTGACCTCTATCTGTTTGACATCTTGGAGCAACCAAAGGGGAGACGTTGCTAGCTTCACCGTACCAGCTGCGATCGCACCCATCGCTAGCGTACGCCACACCGCTTTATAGAACTTGATTTTGCGCTTGGCCTTGAGCTGCTTTCTGCGCTGGGCAAGGGATTGTACGTCAGCTTCTGTAGCTTTCGGCTGCGCTACATCAGACGGAATACTTTCTAGGGCCGCTGTCTCAGGCGCTGTATTTTGAGGTGGAGACATAGTGATTCGCGTAGGCAGCGATTTGTGCAGGTAGAGTAGCGATCTGTGTAGGCAGAGTTATCGGTCGGTAAGAAAACAGCTCTTGTTCAATTTTGGCTGAGTTCAACTGAAACGGCTAGCTTACAAATCCCATGTTCTGCGCAGAAAATCGTACCAGCGCCTAGCAATTTCACCATCGGTGAAAGGAATGCTGGCATGGCGATCGCCGCTCAACACAAAGCCCAAAGAAACTCTACCCTTAGCCGGCAAAGACTCTGGATCGACAGTCTGGTGATCGACTTCCATTACTAGTTGCTCAACCTCAGTCAACGTCAGCACGTCAGGCGCTACTACACCCTGACGTGTAGGCGATCCCCAAGTTAGCTCATCACCTTTTTGTCCAAGTGCTGCATAGATGTCGTACTTAGCCCGCTCAAAGTCAGCCGCCCAGACCTTATAGGCCTCTAGCTTTCGATACTCGTTCCAACCCGCCCACGCCAGTGCAAAGAAGACCACCAGCAGTGGCAACCACATCAAGCCTCTGACCATACCTCTACCTCTTTAAACGTTAATTCTTGAGTATTGAGTGTTAACTCTTGCAACGAATGTGCTCGATGTACCAATAAGTATCTCCATTCTCATGAAAGATATTATGCAAGTAGATACTTTGAATTGGCCTCCATCTGGCGTGCCAAAGCTGTGCCAGAGCCGTGCCAGAGCGGGTGCTTTTGTCTACAGCAGCTCATTGGGGTCTACCTATCAATATTTTCTTTTGGGAGAAGCGTATATATGCTACCTTTACTCGCTAATTTAGGCACCGTCCCCCACACCCCAACCTGGGGTCCTAGCGTCGCCATCGTGATGATCCTCTGCAATGCCCTAGTCTTCTTCATCGGTAAGCAGGTCATCCAGATTCCAGATGCAGGTCCGGCGCCTGGTGTGTTTTTGGGTCTAGGCTTGCCTGCGCTTCTAGCGGTTACTAGCCTAGGTCATATAGTTGGCGCTGGCGCTATCTTGGGTCTTGCGAATCTAGGCGTCCTGTAGGCGGCGTCCTGTAGGTAATGAACACAGTTTGAAGTTAAAGAGAGCCTGAGTCGGGACCGCATACTGTCCTAACTCAGGCCATTTCTTTTCTAGGCTTCGCCGTCAAGTACTGCCTGCAAGCGCTGACGAAATTCGCCTTTGGGATGCCCCCCTTTAACTTCGCCAATCACGGTAAACTCACCTTCCGGCTCGTCACAAATGAGGTAAGTTGGCCATCCCATATCCGCTTTATCAGGATATTGACTAAGCAACACTTTGCGATATTTGCGATAGGTAGCAGTGTCTTGCATTTTGATATCTACAAAGTCTAGCGATAGCTCCTTTGCCACCTTTTCGTCGTAAAAGGCCATCTTGTGGCAAATACCACAGTCTTCAGAAGAGAATTTTAGGACAGCTCTTGGCATGGTCATAAACTACGTAGAGAACCTATCTATCATCCCATCGCCCCTTTCATGATTGCAATCTATCCTGGCAGCTTTGACCCTATTACGTTAGGTCATCTAGATATCATCACCCGCAGCAGCAAGCTGTATGACCGGGTAATTGTAGTAGTCTCGCGCAATCCTAGCAAAGATCCGTTGTTCTCTGTAGAACAGCGGATTAACCAAATTCAACAGGCGACTAGGGCATTAAATAATGTCGATGTCGATAGCTTCAACGGGTTGACAGTAACCTACGCAGAAGCAATGCAAGCTAAGGTTTTGCTTAGGGGACTTAGGGTACTTTCCGATTTCGAGAAGGAGCTACAGATGGCACATACCAACAAGACACTGTCTGACGAAATTGAAACTGTTTTTCTAGCCACTTCAACCGAATATGGCTTTTTGAGCAGTAGCCTGGTCAAAGAAATTGCTAAGTTTGGAGGGCCTATTGACCACTTAGTTCCGCCGCATATCGCCATTGATATTGAGAAGTGCTATGGAAAAGCTTCCCTATAATCGATAATAGAATCGGTCTCCACGAATTTCGTAGAAACTGTATTTGCCAAAAATCTCTTACCGAACAATTTTGTGAACACTCCTGCAAACGGCGACTATTATCAAAATCCAGCCTCCGAACGCTTCAGTATTCAGCAAGAGCTGGATCGGATTGAGGAAATTGTGCTTGAAAGCCCCACGGTCCCATTGACAGGGAAGACAATGGTGTCTGAAGATGAGCTGCTCGATCAGCTTGACGTGGTACGAGTAAATCTGCCAGCGGCGGTGCAAGAGTCGGTACAGATTGTGCAGCAGCGTGAGGAAATTTTGGCAGAAGCAGAGCAGTATGCTCAGGAAATTATTACCTCTGCTGAGAAGCAAGCAGCGGCTATTCTTAACGAGATGGCAATTGTTCGGCAGGCGGAGTCGCAGGCGGCGCAGCTAAGGGCAAAAACGGAACAGGAGTGCGCGACGCTGCGTGGGCAAACGCTAGCAGAAATTGAGCAGTTGCAGAATCAGGCGCGTCAAGAGTGGGAAGCAACCCGCCTGCGAACGACCAACGAAGCCAAGACTATCCAAGAAGATGCGGATACGTATGCCGATCAGGTTTTGGAAAACATGGAGCGGCAGTTTATGGAAATGCTGCATGTATTGAGAAACGGACGGCAGAAAATTCAAGGCGGTCAGTCTTTGGATGTGGAGAATGCCACCCCTTCTTCACAAATTAATCCGACAACTGGTGGAGTACGCCCAATGAGTCGTCGTGAGGCAATGCCGTTTAGATCACCGGCCCAGGGTGGCAATCAGAGCACTACTCAAGACCGTTCACCTTCACAGAGAAATCCTGGCCAGCGTCTATGATCGGCTACATCAAAGGTTTTTTGGCAGATAGCCAGAAATTACCTAATGGGAGGGTAATTATTACTGTGGATGCAGGTGGCGTGGGCTATGACATGCAGGTAAACCCACGAGCGCTAAGCACTTTGCCAGCAATCGGTGAATCTGTAAAAATTTTTACCCACTTGCAGAGCCGTGAGGATTTACAAGTGCTGTTTGGTTTTGCAAGTAGGGCAGAGCGAGATGTGTTTCGCCTGCTGATTGCGGTTAGTGGAATTGGGCCCCAGATGGGGATGGCGTTGCTAGACACGCTGGGTCTTAATGATTTGATTCAGGCGGTGGTGAATGGCAACGGGCGGATGCTATCGCGAACGCCGGGAGTGGGTACGAAAACCGCTGAGCGGATGATTTTAGAACTAAAGACAAAGCTGAGCGAGTGGCGGCAGCATTCTGGAATCGTAGCGCCAACAGGTGGTCCAGTATCGGCGGTGCAAGAGGATGTGGAGATGATGCTAGTAGCGCTAGGCTACAGCAACAGTGAAATTAGTAAGGCGTTGGTGGCCGTGGGCAGCGGGACGACGCTGAGTAGGCGGGACGATACTGAAGAGTGGATTCGAGAGGCGATCGCATGGCTCAGTCGCTAATCGGTTGCTAAATATCACTGCAAGAAGTGTGATACGCAGAAATTGACTACTCCCCACCTTAAAGAAGATGGGGATTCCCTGGCTCACGCATAGGGGTTTCTGCTTCAAAGCAACTGCCTTCTTGAGCTAGGCTCTATCGGGTCTTACGCTCGCTCCACAGACTGCCACGGCCAGACCAGCCGCCAAAATATTAATCGCTGCATTGATGTCTCTATCATGCCGAACACCGCAACTAGGACAATCCCATTCACGAATATTCAACGGCAGCTTATTAACGGTATGGCCGCAAGCATGGCAGCGCTTAGAACTCGGGAACCAACGGTCAATCTTGACCAACGTTCGCCCGTACCAATCGCACTTGTACTCCAACTGCCGTACCAATTCACCCCAGCTAGCATCGCTGATAGTCTGAGCGAGCTTATGGTTTTTCACCATGTTCTTCACAGCCAAGTCTTCAACGGCAATCGTCTGGTTTTCGCGGACCAGTCGAGTCGTCAGCTTGTGAAGCATATCTTTTCTAGCATCGGCAATCTCAGCGTGAACGCGAGCGACTCGCAGTCTGGCTCTATGCCGGTTGTTAGAGCCTTTTACCTTGCGGCTAAGCGCTTTGTGAGCCTTGCGCAGTTGCTTGAGCTTAGCTCTGTACCCTTTCGGGTTCGTGACCTTCTCACCGTCACTGAGCGTCAGCAAAGCGCTGATACCCAAGGGCGGCAATGGCTCAATATCAACGTCTACCAACAAAGAGACCGTCCACCGACCAGCGGGCGACAGCTTTACGGTAATGGTGGATGGCTCAGCACCTTTAGGCAGCAACCGACTCCAACGAATCGGCAATGGCTCAGCACATTTAGCCAAGTAGACTTGACTGTCCTTGTACTTAAACGCCGATTTAGTCAACTCAGCGCTGCCACCGCTGCGCTTCTTTTTGAAGTTCGGGTGCTGGGCCCGCCCTGCGAAGAAGTTGGTGAATGCGCCCTGCAAGTGCCTCAGCCCTTGCTGAAGTGCAACACTACTAACTTCTTTAAGGAAAGACAGCTCAGCTTCTTTCTTCCAGTCCGTGAGCAGCTTAGAAGTATCGTTATAGCTAACTCGCTTTTGCTCTCCATACCAAGCTTCTGTCCTTGCAGATAGTGCTTTGTTGTAAACCAAGCGAGTACAGCCCAAAGTTCTACGAAGCAAATTCTCTTGCTCAGCAGTCGGATAGAAACGATACTTGTACGCCTTGTTAGTCATTCTTAAATTACAGCGCGTTCTTTGTAAGCATAGATTTTTGGCAGCCAAAGCGTAGGCAAGGAATGTTCGCTAACACTCACTTGAAAGATGTATGTCACTACACCCCCGCCCTAAAGAAAACGGGGTTTTGTGACCTTCTCTCAAACTCTCTTCAAACTGATAAAGTGAAAGTCGCCTACCTGGAAAAAATTCCAGATAGGCGATCGCACTCCTGAGTCTAGCCGAGTATCAAACAGCTAGCTATCTATCACTAGCTGTGGTGCTGACTACTTCATTCAGCAGCTGTTCCATTTGTAGGCTGCTCAGGCACAAGCTCAGCTTTGGGCTCAGCAGACTTAGCTTTCGGTGCCGCCGCAGGTTCTGCCGCAGGTGTCGCTGCGGGTTCTGCCGCAGGCTCTGTCGTGGGTGCAGCCACCTCATTATTTATGTTGATATCAGGGACGTTGACGTCGGGCACCGCGACATCAGGGACATTTATCTGCACGTCTGGTAGGCTAACGTCTGAAGAGGGCATCTCTCTTTCGATGACCGTGGTTTCTTTGACAGTTTCTTTTTCGATTTGAGGAACGGCTACTGGGGCAGGCTCAGTGCGATCGCCTGTTAGGAAATAAAGTGCAGCACCTGCGCCCGCTGCTATCAGCGCGACTAACAGGCCTATCAGCAAACCACTCGCCGCACTATCATTTGCCTGAGCCTGAGCGGCCGTTCGATCCTGTGTCCGGAGGGTTCCTTGAGCATAGCTTTCGTCGGTACGCCCTTCCACATAGCCGTCGTGCCTAGCGACTTCCTCAGGGGTTACGGGGCGCCCTTGAACACCGCTCAATTCTTGACTGTTGATATCGTCGTTAGTTGTGGCCACTTTAAGTGTCTCCAAATAGATAATAGGTTTGAATGCCCCGTGTAATCGCAGCTATAGTCGCAGCCTACAAGAACGCTAGTCGCCTATAAAAACAGCTTTCAGGCAGACCGAAGCGCTTTTGTCTCCTATAAGAATCTAGCCAGAAAATACAACAAAACAAATGTTATTGATTCTATTTCTTGGCACCATAGTCATCGGCTTATTGACGTCAACTTAGCAACAAAAATAACAAGGGAAAAACGCAATCCTATCTTTCCCAAGATAGAGCTTTCATCTGCTCTCATTTGTTACTTTTCCTGTCAACTAACTACCCAATCAACAGTTTTTGTTTTTCAAGTTCTAAACTCTGGACTAAGAGGATTCTCCAGCGTAATAGGAAGCGTCAATGTATCCACTAGACGTGTTGCGTACATAAGGCTCAAAAATCGCTGTAACCCATACGCAGTAGTGCATTTGGTCATTCTTCATTGAAAGTCGCTGAAAGCGTTACATAGTAGTGGTTTCAGCGATTATTTTTCTTATATCGCAACAGCTCTACTTCAATGTCTCTATCTCTACTCCAACACCTTTACAATGTGAGGTACGCGACAGAAGTACGTGACACTAAAGATAGTGTCATAGCCAATAGTCTTTAGAGGCGTAAGGTTACAAGCACTTGAGGTCATAAGCACGGAAGAGTAACCGGAATTTTACAGATGGAATTTTCAACGGAGATGAGAAAGACTCAGAGCATACTCAAAGTTACTTGAGCAGCCGCTTTTTGAGCATTCTGTTTACTCTTACCCCAACCACGACCATAGGCTTTTCCAGCAATTCTAACTTCTACAACAAATTCTTTATTATGGTCAGGGCCACTGCTGCTAACTGTTAGATATTCTAGCCGCTCGCCTCTCTTGTGAGCCCATTCCTGAAGCTGCGTCTTATCATCTTTGACTACTCGTCCCGCGATAGAGAGAATGACTGAGTCAAACAAGGGAACAACGTAAGATTCAACCGCCTGTACGTCGCGTCCTACATCCAAAAAATATGCGCCAATCATCGCTTCAAATGCACTGCACAACAATCGAGCACGCTGGCGACCACCCTCTTTTTCGGCCCCTTTGCCCATTCGCAAAAACGACCCTAGTTCTAGAGATTGCGCAAAATGACATAGCTGGCTTTGGTCGACGAGAGCTGCTCTCATAGTTGTCAGCTCGCCTTCTGACCTATTGGGATAGCGAGCATACAGATAGTCGCCGCTCAAGAAAGTGAGAATAGCGTCGCCCAAGAACTCTAATCTCTCGTTGTGAGAGACAGCTTCAGGCAGTTCGTTAGATTGCTTGTTAGCAAAAGAGCTGTGCGTCATTGCCTGCTGCCAGAGCAATCTATTCTTGAAAGGAGGCCGTGAGAAATTTGTCATAGCGCGAGCAGCGTTCAACAAAAAGACTATTGACTAACTAAAGGACTATCGACTTGCGGTCACTGACGATTTAGCCAGGCCTCTACTCCTTCTGCTAGTGTCCTAGCGAGCGCTTGCTGAGAAGCTTCATCCGTAATCCATTCAAACTCTTCTGGATTGATCATAAAGCCTAGTTCCAACAGAACAGAGGGTGCAACAGAAGGCCGTGTCAAAGCGAGGTTGTTCCAATACACACCGTATGACTCACGGTCTAATTCTGTGATTAGATAGTCGTGTAAAAAGGTGGCTAAATCGTGCGCCTGAGGGTAATACCAAAACGTGCCAACTCCTGAGCGCTCTAAAGCATTGCCAGCATCGGGTAACGCGTTGTAGTGAATACTCAGGGCCATCGTTGGTTCGGTAGTCTCAATCACCTCGACTCTATCAGCTGGGAACAAATCGTCGTCGCCTTCACGCGTCATCACAACCGTTGCACCACGAGCTTCAAGCTCATCGCGTAATAGCTTTGAAACAATTAGCGTCACGTCTTTCTCGGGGTAGCCTGTTGGGCCCCTAGAGCCAAAGTCTTGGTCGCTGCCGTGTCCAGGATCGATCAAGATGGTGACGCCTTGCAAACTGTTGTTTGGGGGTGCATGACGCAAAGAGAGAATGAGGCTAGTACCCTCGTAGCGGAGTTTATAGCCCCACTGCTGAGGTTCTTTGAAGTGAAACGTATACTCTGCGCTGTCTGGAAGAACAGAGTCGAAGTCCATTCTTTCTACGACGGGATCGTTAGAGAAGTAGATGGTATCGGTTTGGGGAGTTGTGTTGTGCAAAGTCAAAGAGAGCGACTGGCTCTCCTGACGCACAGAGATTGGAACGGGCGTTTGTAGTGGAAAAACAACCTCAGTCCAGTCGCCGGATTGGCTGGCGCTGACGCCGCGAATAATGCTGCGAGGCGGAACAGAAGCTGCGCTGACTTGCGTTTCGTCAGCTTTGATCCAGCCGCCGTAGTCTAGCCGCAGCCACTCGCCTTCGCGGCCTGTAATGGCAGCGCGAGTCCCGGCGGGCAAGGGCGTGATCCGCGAATAGCTGGTACTAGGACCAGTGCGGGCGACACCAGCAGCAGCAGTCACTTGGGCAACGTCAAAGCTAGTTGGCGATAGGACACTGATGCGACCAGGGGCCTCAGCGGTGACCGTTTCGCCTTGGGCTTGAATAGTGAAGCTAGGCGAGCCTAGTTCGCCGGATTCGGTAGGCTGTGTACAGCCTGCGTACTCGGTGGCGCTGAGGGTGACAGGGGCGGTTTGTGAGGTGAGTACGGCTGAGTTTGGCGGCAGGTCTATGCTGGATTGGGGCATGAGGGCGATGGTCTCGCTGCCGAGGGTGGCAGTGACTTGGGCATTTGGTGAAGCGATCGCACTCAAGCAAACTAACTCCCTAGGCATCCGGGCAATATCTACAGCAGGCGTCAGCGTCCCTTCGGCAAAGCCAACTCCATTTGGCACAGGCGGCTCGCTAGAAACTCGAGTAATCGTCAGCGTTAGGCTTTGGTCACCTTGTGCCAGCGTAAAAACATTCTCACCCAGTGCCAGCGGCAGCGATGGTGCAAAATGGCCGTCGCCGCTTCGATTTTCGATAGGTTGACCATCGATCGTTACTGGTTCACTGGGATCTGCCGTGCCGATAAAGAAAATCTGATCGGCTACCGTCTCGTGCTCGGCAGGCGGATAAGCGACAAACAGCCGATCTGGACTGCTTTGAACAACATTTTGAGCGATCACGTCTTGAGCAATCCTATTTTGAGCAGTCTGAGTAGATATCTGTGGCAATACGGACGCTGCTGCCGGGGCGCTAAAAGGAACAGCCACACCGATTATTCCACCGAGTAAAGCAACTGTTTTGCAGTTCCAAAAATAACGCCCGAAATAACGCCGAAAATCGCCCACGCTGTTTTTTCCTTTAAACGAACAAGCCCAAAATAACCAAACCCAGTAGATGTAGGCACAGATAGCCTCGAAAGCGACTATCAAGCAGGTTTAGGTGATTCCAGTTTAATATTTTAGGGGCTCAAGAACTTCTACATAGCACCAATCGAATGCCCCTACCCCTTGGGTCGGCCCATCCGCTGCTCACCAAACTGCTGCCGCCGTCTAAGACCGCTGGATGGACGCTGCCTTTTTTCAAGCTCGCCATTGCTAACACGACTTCAAATCTGATGGTGCCGCTAGCAGGGCTAATTGATACCGCTTTTTTGGGTCACCTAAGCGAGGTTCGCTATCTGAACGGGGTGGCGCTGGCTACCGTTATTTTCAACGTAATCTACTGGAGTTTTAACTTTTTTCGGATGGGGACAACTGGGCCTACCGCACAAGCAGACGGTCTGGCAGACGAAGCGACGGTCTGGCTGATCGGCGTGCGTAATGCGCTGCTAGCACTAGGAACGGGTGTGGGCGTGTGGCTGTTGCGGGCACCTATTGCCACGCTGGGATTTTCGCTACTGCAAGCGGGACCGGGCGCAAAAGAAGCAGCGATCGCATTCTTTCAAGGTCGCATTGTGGGAGCGCCTGCTGTGTTGGTCAACTTTGTGCTGCTTGGCTGGCTACTAGGCCGCAGCCGGGGCAGAGCCGTCATTCTGCTGGCGGTGATTGGTAATGGTAGCAACATATTGCTTGACTATTGGTTCATTCGGCGTTTGGGCTGGGGTAGCTATGGCGCTGGCTTAGCGACTGCACTGAGTCAATACATCATGCTGGTGGCGGGTCTTCAGGTTGTCTTTACGCGCTCAGTGCCCTGGCACCTGTGGCCACAGATCAAATCCCAGCTTTGGCAACCGGCTGCGCTGCGCACGCTGTTCGGACTCAACAGAGATATTTTAATTCGTACGTTTGCCCTAGTAATCTCGCTCTCTTTGTTTACGAACTTTAGCTCTGGGCTTGGTGAGACGGTACTAGGTGTCAATACGCTGCTGATGCAGGTGTTCCTGATGGCCGCTTATTTTATTGACGGGATTGCGCTGGCGGTAGAAAGCTATGCGGGGCGATTTTACGGGCAAAAGGCGACGGTTGATTTGCACTGGCTGCTGCTGTTGGGTCTAGGTGTCAGTGTGGGACTAGGAATGGCGATCGCACTCACCCTAATTATTTGGCCTATTCCCTTTTTCAGCCTCCTCACTAGCCACACCAGCTTGCTGACGCAAATTCCAACCTATGTTGTTTGGCTCGTTCCTGTTCTTAGCTTCGGTGCCGTTGCCTTCACCTTAGACGGCTATTTTCTTGGCCTGACCGCTGGGCACGTTCTCCGCGATAGCACCTTAGCAGCAGCAGTCATCGGCTTTTTGCCGCTAGCACTGGCCGCTAGCTGGTGGCAGCAGCCGCATCTACTATGGCTTGCGCTTGTGGGGCTGATGGTTGTGCGATCGCTGACACTACTTCGCCAAGTCCCTAATACGCTAAGCACAAATAAGCACCGTATCTAAAAGCAACGGTGCTTAGGAGAACCAGCACCTGAAAGAAACAGTGCCTAAAAGAAAACGACAGTCAGCTTTTGCCAACTGTCGTTCCTATCGCTTTTATCTGCTCTATCACCAATTCTGAGCTTTTGATCTATAGTCGCTACGCTGCCGTCACTACTGACAGCAGCTACAAGAATACAGTCAGCCCATCAGGTCCTAGAAGCGTCTATTTACGCATATCTTTTGCCATATTGCGGAACATATCCATATCGCCAGAAGCAGGCTTACGTCTAGCCGACTTGGGCGCAGAAGAACTCTGTGACGTAGATGCCGTAGGCGTAGAGGGCGCACTGAATGTATCCGCAGAGCTAGAGGCCGAGAAGCCACCATTTCCGTCTACCGACTTCGCTCCCAGTGCTGAAATCTGTCTAACGCTTTCTAGGTGCTCAGCTTGTCCCTTCTTTTTGGCAAAGGTCCGTCTAACGACTTTGTTAGAGCGCATATATTCAATGTTGCCGAAGGTTTTAGCATCGTCATCATTGAGATAAAACGACTGCTTTGGCGCAGTGTCATCTTTGGGAGTACCTTTGCCAAACACGAATTCTAAAAGACCCATTGTTCTCCTAACTAGTAAAATGAAAAGCTATGTATATCCATATTAACTTTCATTTCCTTTCTTAGAAAGGGGAAATTAGGAAAAACCTAGTAATACCATTAAAAAACGCACGCTTGAGTAGATAGTCGCGCTTACAGCTTGCGCTGATAATCTTCTAATAAATCAATCAGATTTACCTGACACTGCATCGGCAGCAGTTCGGACAAAGGCACTGTGCGCCTGCCGCCCCCTAGCTTGATTGGAATATCCTGCAAGATTTTGGTCACACCGTCTTCAGAGATGTTGTTAGCAGTGAGCATCGGGAAAAGTTTCTCAGCGAGCGATGTGTGTAGCTTGGCAACGCCTAAATACAGGTGCCACTTGGCAATATCGATATAGATATTTTCGCCGATATCAGCAGCGAGTGCTTCTAGCATTTCGGTAGAGTTTGTGGCCATAGTGCTTCTCTTATAGGGTGGTTTGATAGCAGGCAGTTCAATAGCAAGCGGTTTGATAGCATGCAGTTCGACAAATCAAAAAAGGCCGGGCTTCACGCAACTCATCTACCAACATCCGTTGGCTTTGGGGTATAGTCCGCCAGCACAAAGACGTATGTAGCGTGGGTAAACAAAATGCCCAGCATGACAAAGGTGACGGTACTGGCTTGAGGCAGTGAACCTGGGTTTAGCGTGTTGAAAAACCAAATAGCTGAGTTGACGGCCGCGAATCCGGCAACATGCACCGCAAAATTGATGCGGTCTTCTAATCGACGCAGTGGTGGATCGTTAGCAGGATCGGGATCGCGAGGCCAGCGAGGGGGCATAGAGGTTCAAAAAATTAGGGGATGCTTCTTATTGTAGTGAATGGTGGTGGCAGTGAATGACGGTGTTACAGGTGGTGGCTTCAGGCTGGTTTCTGCCAATAACCTGATTTGCCGCCAGTCTTTTCCAATAGCTGAATATCACCGATACGCATAGTTTTCTCGAGTGCCTTGGCCATGTCATACAGCGTTAAAGCGGCAATTGATACAGCAGTTAGCGCTTCCATCTCGACACCGGTTTCCGCTTTGGTCTTGACAGTAGCCTGGATACGGTAGCCTGGCAAAGCTGCGTCTGGATCGATAGAGACTTCAATTTTTTTGAGCGGCAGCGGATGGCACAGCGGGATGAGTAGTGCGGTTTGCTTAGCGGCCATGATGCCCGCCAGTCTAGCGGTGCCCAGCACATCGCCTTTGGGCACGTTGCCCTGCTGGATGGCTTTGAGGGTTTCTAGGGCCATGGTGATAGTGCCAGTTGCGATCGCCTGACGAACGCTCGGCGCTTTGGCCGAAACATCCACCATCTGCGCCTGTCCTTGTGTATCTAGGTGAGTAAGCGGCATGGGAGGGTTAGAACTCATATCTGCCCGTAGGAGTTGACTAAGGAGTTGATCAGAATTAGGGAAAAGACACAGCGGAGAAAAGCGATTGATTTAGGTAGACGAGGGGCCTATATGGTGTGTTACTATTAAAGCCCCAAACGGGAATGCGGATGGGCCTGTAGCTCAGTGGACTAGAGCACGTGGCTACGGACTACGGTGTCGGGAGTTCGAATCTCTCCAGGCTCGCTCTTTCCAATCCCTGTTTGGTTTGATGAAGGCGTTAGGCTACTTTTGAGTCTGACGCCTTATTTTTTTGGCTTTTTTTGCTGGCTTTTTCGCTGACACAGAACTGAATAAACAAGTATTCAAGTATTAAGGTAGAGAGACCGTATAGGCTACGGACTAGCTTTTGACGGCGTAGACGTCTTTGCCTCCGTTTAGTGCAAATCGGACAGAGTGAGGCAAGTCTTTACTAGAGGTCGTGATGAAAATTAGCAGACCTAGAAACGTCAGCAGCCCAGAAAGGGCAAATACAACAGGATAGCTGCTGAAATCGGCGATGCGTCCCATTACCGGACCCGCTAAGGCAATACCCAGATCAAAACCAGTCAGACATAGCCCAAAGGTGATCCCTCGTTCATTTGGCAGTGAGCGGTCGGCCATCAGTGCCGCGATAATCGGAATGAGGGTTCCGCCGCCAGCCCCTTGAAGAGCACCTGCAAGCAGTAGCATAGGGGCACTGGTGGACACACTAAGGGTCAGCATAGAAAGCGTATAGAACATTAGACCCAGGCTAATGAAGCGTCCGCGTCCAAGCTGATCGCTCGCTTTACCAGCCAAGGCGCGAATAGAAAAAGAGGCGATCGCACTCGCCGTATAAATCAAGCCAATATTCACTGCAATTCCACTCTCGCGGACGTGCAGCGGCACAAACGCCACCATAGATCCGAAGGCCGTTCCCACCATGAACAAGATCAGCGCCGGGGTGCGGATGCGTTCGGCAAAGAGGAGGCTCCAGAAGACAGGTCGCTTACGCTTGATGCCTTTCTGCTGGTAGCTAGCGCTTGAGCTAGGCAAATCACTGACCGGACGCGAGGGTTCGCGGGCAATCAAGACGCATAGCGTACCAACGACCCCTAGCGCCGTCATGGTCAGAAAAGCAAACGTAAAGCTGCCTTCTAGATAGCCGCCTAGAGCCGGACCGATCGCCATACCAACGGGGTTAGATAAGCTCATATAACCAATCAGTTCGCCCCGCTGATGCGGTGGGGCCATATCGGCAATAGAGGTCGTATAGGCCGTAGCAAAAGCGGCGATGCTGATACCGTGAAAGGCCCGAGTGATTGCCAACAACAAGATAGATGACTTGACCTGCCAGCCCCAGGGCAAGCTAATTGGAACGTTTGGAACAAGACCAACCGCAAGATAGAGTAGAGGCGTGATCGCAATGACCGTAATCCCAATTAGCAAGGCAGGCTTGCGGCCTTTGGTATCAATAAACTGAGACATACGGGGGCGTAGGCCCAGTAGGCCAATAGCAAACGCTGCCATTACCCAGCCTACTTCCTGGTTAGTCGCCCCAAAGCTTTCTATGTATATTGATAGGTTAGGCAGCATTCCAGATAGCCCCGCCCAAAAGCACAGAGACGCACAAAAGAAGATAATCAGATTGCGTCTGAGTGCGGGTTCAAAGGTCTTAAAAAGTTCCAAACAGCCTCCTAGACTGAAACGTGTTGAAAGGAAACAGCGCAAAAAGTAGTGGTAGCTTGGGGCAGTACAGAAAGACTATAGGGATGCGATCGCGGAGGATCTAGGGTTGAGATCTCGCCTCAAGATTTAACCTAGCGAGATCCACTGACTCACAGGTTCACCGACAACCGTATTGAGCAACCAGTTGCGCAGCAGAGCATCTACTTCAACAGGTGCGTCATCATGCGGACAGTGGCCAGCATTAATGTGATGCTCCTCTAGATTCTCGTAGTACTTTTGAAACAGCGCACCGCGGCTGTAGGTATCCATCCACGGATCCGCATCACCCCAGATCAACAGCAGCGGGCAGGTCATCTGCGCTAGCAGCGTATCAACATACTCCCCCCGCTCCGCCTTGAATAACGCGGCGAACGCGGCTGGGGCTTCTGGGTCGGTCGCGGGTCGATAGAGGTCTTCTACAAGCTGTTCGGTTACCTCTTGCTTGTTGACATACACTTGCTCTAGCGTTTTGCGGATGTATGACTTTTTGCGCACAAATTGAAAGATAGCCCAGCTAGGCACAGGTGATAAGACCACCGTCTTTACTACCTCACCAACCGCTTTTTGGATAGGGTTCGGGGCGCTCGCTGTCTGCTGCTCGCTAAAGGAACCGACGCCGTTGATCATGCACACGCCGACTACCTCTTCTGGGCAAGTTGCGCCCGTATACAGACTGCTGTAGCCGCCGATAGAATTACCCGCCACGACCACAGGGCGACCAACGATGGTTTTGATAAAGCTCTTGATTTGGTCACGCCAGAGTTCGGGGCTATAGCCACCGCTAGGCTTTGACGAACGGCCAAAGCCAATCAGATCGAGTGCGTATACTTCAAACGCTGATTGCAGCTCAGCCACATTTTTACGCCAGTGGTCAGTCGAAGCGCCAAAGCCATGAATAAATAGCAGCGGTGGCCGCTCGGGGTATTGAGTTTTGATCTGTTCACCAGCATGAACGTAGTGCACGCGGTGGCCTGACCAAGGCCAGTAGGCACCGTTATAGGCTGCCGGAATAACGGGCGTAGGCATGTTTTGGTTGACAACAGTAGCAGTCATGTCAGTCTTGTAAAGAAAAGTAAAGGCTCTCTTTAGTCTATCGTGGTGAAGAGCTGACGGCATTTATAGCTGTTCTGGCAACCGTTTTATGACACCGCCTTGTGACTGCCGTCCTAATAACTATCGTTCTAATGACTGTCTAATGAATATTGAGGAGGAATGATGGCGCTATCTCGTCAGGTGGTGATCCGCAAGCGGCGATCGCCAGCAACATGGTTTGAGCGGCTAATGACAGCGATCGCACTAGTCAATCTCATTCTCGTCCTCTTCGATCTTAGCTATATTCGCTTTCGCGATCTTTACCTGAACGTCCTGCCCGAGGCCACCGTTTGGTATGGCGAAAAATTCAAAGGAATCGAGCCAGAACGAACGACTACCAGCTATCTGGCGACAGTCGATGAGCTAGCGGATAGAGCCGGAAGCAGTCGCGCTGATGAACTAGCTAGAGAACGGCTTTTGGCCCAGCTAAGAGAGCAAAGTGCGATCATCGTTGATGAAAATCCGTTTGCGGTTGCCGGTAAATCTGGCACGCTAGAGAAGATTAAGAACTTGATGCGATCGCGCGCAGATCAAGAATCCTCTAAAGCTGCTTTCAACGACTTTTGGAGAGACGCAGACTTTCAGGGCTCTATCGCCGAAGGCATCGCTCAGGAAAAACTAGCGTTCTTCAACACCGAAATCCGACCGCTGATGGAGACTAACTACTATCGCGGCATCAGCGAAAGCGGTGCTCCAGTCAACCTGTTTTGGCAGATTGACATTTGGTTTATGGCTCTATTCGCCACCGAGTTTCTAACTCGCACCTATGTATTGAGTCGCCGGCATCAGAGCACTAGTTGGATCGATGCCATGCTGTGGCGCATTTACGATGTGCCCATGTTTCTAGGGTTTTGGCGCTGGTTGCGTATCATTCCAGTGATGATAAGGCTACATCAGGCCCGGTGGTTAAACTTAGAGCCTGCTCGCAATCGGCTCAGTCGGGCGGTAGTCAGCCAGTTCGCGGTCGAGCTTACCGAAATTGTATTGCTACGGGTAATCGATCAGGGGCAAAGAATGGTTCGCGAGGGGGGAATCAGCCGACTGCTTGTATCGATGGGCGATCGCACCCAGTACGTCGATATCAATGGCATTGACGAAGTGCAGACCATCGCCAAAAAGCTATCTGATATTGTGGTGTACCAAGTCCTACCCAAAATTAAGCCAGAGCTTGATGCACTCTTACAGCACAGCGTTGTAAGCGCATTGCAGCAGGCCCCGGCCTATCAGGGCCTCAAATTCATGCCTGGGTTTGACACCCTCTCCCAACAAATTTCTCGTCAGGTTGTGACCGAGCTTTCTAAAACGCTCACCGAGACCTTGCAAAGCGCTTTTGCCGACGAGCAAGGCGCGGCCCTCACTAGCCAGCTAATTGCTAGCTTTGGCGATAGCCTGCGCCAGGAAGTACAAAAAGAAAACACGCTCGCTGAAGTTCGTCAGCTTGTTGACGATTTGCTTGAAGAAATTAAGATCAACTATGTCGAAGGCATAGCTGCCGAAGATATAGATCAAATACAAGCAGCCCGCTATCGCTTGTATGGTGCAACCAGAAGAGGCTAGTGAGTAGCTATAGACTAGTGGCAGGCCAGTAGCGGGCCAGTAGCATGAATAACGCAGCCACAAAACGTTGCATAGCCGAAGCAACCAGATCACAGGGCCATGCGCTAAACTGGCTTAGGACAGCGCCTAATGGGCTGTTTCAGATAGCCTTCACAGTGCTATCTGGCCTAACTCGTCTGGCCCAACTGGGCTATCGCGAAAAGTGGGAGCTCTTGTAGAGCCCGCTTTTTTTATTGGCTAGCTGTAGTTTTGACCATTTTGGGCTGAGCTAAGCACTTTGGGCTGAGCTGAGCATTTTGAGCTTAGCTATGTTCGGGTCTAGTCATTCAAAAAGTTTGGCCGTTCTGATCATTTTAGGCATTTTGCTTTTTTAGCAGTGTGTTATGACGCATCCTTTAGTCCCCCAGGTTATGGAGTTGGCTTCTTCAATTGCCGGTAGCATTGGCCTAGAAATTGTCGAAGCTGTCTTTCAAACTAACCAAAGCCCACCCGTGCTGCGTGTTACGGTACGTAATCCAAGCCAAGAAGACACCGGGCTCGATGACTGTGAGCGCTTAAATTCTGTGCTAGCAGAGGCATTAGATGAGTCCGAGATCATTCCAGATGCCTATGTATTAGAGATTTCTAGCCCTGGCGTATCGGATGTGCTGAGCAGCGATCGCGACTTCAAAGTCTTCAAAGGCTTCCCCGTAGAAGTACAGCTCAAAGAACCCTACAAGAATAAGCAGGTTTGGCAGGGCAGCCTAGTCGGTCGAGATGAAGAGAAAGTCTTACTCAATCTGAAGGGCAGACCTATCCAGCTTCCTCGCGAACTTGTCAGCTCCGTCCAGCTCAGTACCGAGTCATGAGCATCGGCCTTTAAAGAGACCATCAAGGAAAATTACAGCAGCGCTATTCGCAACTATCTAAACAATTCAACTGAAGAGGTCATATTTCTATGTCAATGGTAGAGTTGCCCGGTTTGCAAGAGATGATCAAGGGTATTAGCCAGCAGCGAAACCTGCCAGAGTCAGCCGTAGAGCTAGCCCTGCAAGAGGCACTCCTGAAAGGATACGAACGCTATCGCCGAACGCAGGAACTGAACAGCCAGTTCGATGAAGAGTACTTCGATAATTTCAACGTGCAGCTAGACGTAGAAGAAGAAGGCTTTCGTGTTCTAGCCGAGAAAACTATCGTTGAAGACGTGGAAAACGCCGATCATCAGATCGGCCTAAAAGCCGTTCAAGAGGTAGCGCCCGAGGCTCTAGCAGGTGACCAAGTCGTTCTAGATGTCACGCCAGAAAAGAAGGAAGACTTTGGTCGGATGGCTGCGATCCAAACTAAGCAGGTACTTGCCCAAAAGCTCCGAGACCAGCAGCGGCGTCTAATTCAAGAAGAATTTCAGGATCTAGAAGGCTCTATTCTCAACGCCAGAGTGCTACGTTTTGAGCGGCAGTCTGTCATTATGGCAGTCAGCAGCGGCCTCGGTCAGCCCGACACCGAAGCCGAACTACTCAAGCGCGATCAGCTCCCTAATGACAATTATCGAGCCAATGCTACCTTCAGAGTCGCCCTCAAGCGCGTTTCCGAAGGCTCTCACCGAGGTCCGCAGCTCCTAGTCTCTAGAGCGGATGCCAGCCTTGTAGTTGAGATGTTTTCTAACGAAGTTCCCGAGATTGAGGACGAAGTTGTGCGGATTGTGGCGGTTGCCCGTGAGGCCAATCCCCCCTCTCGCTCTGTCGGTCCGCGGACCAAAATCGCGGTCGATACGCTAGAAAGCGATGTCGATCCGGTTGGGGCCTGTATCGGTGCGCGCGGATCGAGAATTCAGGTCGTCGTCAACGAGCTGCGCGGCGAAAAAATTGACGTCATTCGCTGGTCACCTGATCCCTCTACTTATATCTCTAACGCACTGAGTCCCGCTCGGGTTGATGAAGTGCGATTAATGGACTCCGAGGGGCGCCAGGCACATGTGCTCGTTCCAGAAGATCAGCTCAGCTTAGCCATTGGTAAAGAAGGTCAAAATGTGCGTCTTGCGGCTCGCCTGACGGGTTGGAAGATTGACATTAAGGACTCCGCTAAGTATGACTACGAGGCTGAAAATGCCAAGGTGGAGGAAATCGCTGAGAAGCGCAGACTAGCCGCAGAGGAAGCTGAAAGGCTAGCGGCAGAGGAAGCAGCAGAAATTGCTGAAGCGGAGGAGTGGCGAGCAAAGGCGAGAGCGGCGGCTGAGGCGAAGAAGCTCGCTCAAGAAGCTGAAGAGCTAGGCATTAGCATTGAAGAACTGAGTGCGCAACGTGCGGCAGAAGCAGCGGCGGCGGCAGAAGCAGCCGACTTAGAACTAGAGTACGAGATTCCTGATGACGCAGAGATACGCGATGACGAAATAGAGTATGCGGAAACATACGATGACGATACGGTTGATAACAAAGCTGAACTCGAGCAAGACACAGCAACGCCTACGGCTGAAGAGGCTGCTGAAGACGCCACCGACTATGCGGTTGAAGAGGCGATCGCAGTAGCCGACGCCGCAGAAGCGACTACAGAAGCGGCTGAGGAGGAGTAGATAGGCCGCGAATAGCCACAACTGCAAAGAAGCGGCGCAAGATAATTGGCAGAGGGATGACAGAGAAATGGCAGAGAAAAACCACCGACAATGTGTGAGCTGTCGTCAAAGCGCGCACCGAGATCAGCTATGGCGAGCGGTGCGGACCCATCCAAATCGTCATGTTCAGCTCGATACGGGGATGGGGCGCTCTGCCTATCTTTGCCAGAAAGCTAGCTGCTTGCAGTCAGCGAGAAAAAAAGATCGGCTCAGTCGGGCTTTGAGAACCAGAGTTTCTGCTGAGTTATATCAACAGCTTGAAGCTCGACTGATACAAACAATGCAATCGAAGCAAAGCGGCTACTAGCTTTACTTTGGCTAGTAAAAAAGCGAAAGGCGCGGAAGAAACAATAAGCAATGTGTACACATCATCTATTGTTTTGATTAGAATGTGTGCTCACTCGTTTACAGTAAAAAGAGTAAGCGCATCTTAAAGCACACACTTTATAAAGCACCAAAGGGCGCAGAATTGAGCGGCTATATTCTTATCAAGGCATATTAGGATAGGAAGTAGCAACTGCTTTACTTTATGCTTGGGAGTCAAGCGTGTTGATTCGATAAGGGCAATAGGTCTCATGTAACACATATTGTTAGTTAGGTTTGAAGAGGGTAAGGATGAACACAGGCAAAGTAAGGATTTACGAGCTATCGAAGGAGTTAGATCTGGAAAACAAGGACATTTTGGCTATCTGTAAAGATGAGGGAATTGTGGCGAAAAGCCATAGCAGCACCATCACAGAAGAAGACGTAGCCAAGATTAGAAGCGTCGCTACGGCTGAAGGCTACAAACCAGTGAGTAAAGCTACTCGCCCCAAAGCTAGCAGCCCTTCAAAAGGCAGCCCCTCTGCGACCAAGCCACTGGCTAAACCTAATCGCCCTCGGCAGCAGCAAATTTTAGAAATTCGCCGCTACCCCAAACCCGCTAACGCGCCTGCTGCACCACCTTCTCGCCCTGCTTCATCTTCAGAAGCCACCCCTGTGCCTCCAAAATCAATGGCTTCGGACGTCCGGCAGCCCGCTTCGCCTAGCAGCTCATCCTCTAGCGGTCCTTCCTTAGTTGCTCCGCCCGCTAGGCCAGAGAAGCCAGCGGCTAGCAGACCGAGTAGCGCTAGTAGTAACGGCAGCAGTAGCGATAATGGCAATGGCAACGGTAATGGTGAGAGTGACCTGGGTGAGAGTGCTGATAGCACAACTACGCCAATTGAGCTAGTAGCGCCGCCAAGTAGGGAAGAACCTAACAGAGAAGAGCTTAAAGACCCGTCTAAGCCAGCATCATCTCTAGAAAAGATTGTGACAACTTCTGGCGCTACCCGCCCAGATCAGCTTAAGCCAAAGCTAGTTTCTCCGCCTTCTAGGCCGTCTAGTCGGACTGCTTCTAGCTTAGGTAGTTCAAGCAGCGAGAGTGAGAATGAGTCAGTAAGTCGAGTAGCTCGCCCGGTGCTGAAACGTGAGCGGTCTACCGCTGACTCTAGCAGCAGTCAAGGAGGCGATCGCCCTAGCCGTCCGACGCTAGACAAAGACAGTAGTAATAGAGACAGTGGTGGAAACAGAGACAGCGGCGGTAGTGCGCCGCCTGCGCCGAAGAAGCCAGTGGTCGAGCTGCGTCGTCCGGTATCTCGCAAAACTGCGGTAGAGAGCACAGATAGTGACGACAACGAAGGCGATAGTGACGACGATCAGGCATTTGTAGATCCGGCGCTAGAGCTACGTCGGCCTACCCCGCCGCGTCCTCCGAAGCGCCGCGATCGCAGCGCCGGAGAGGAAGAAGACGAGCAAGAAATACGGCCGAAAAAGACCGCCAAAACCAAGCGTCAGCGTGTTGTCATTGATGAGGACGAGGACTTTGAAGATCTCGAATCATCGAGCAGCGAAGTCACCTCCGCCCAGATGAATCTATCGCTAATGAGACCGCCCAAGCCAAAAGGCCAAAAGCAGTCTAGGCCAGCGCCTACTACTAAGAAGGCCAAGCAGCGAACGCCATCGCGCCGAGAGCGCCGAGAGCGTAAGCAAGACGCACCGGCAGAAAGACCAGAGATGATCGTTCTCACAGGCGGCGTTAGCGTGCATGATTTAGCTGACCAGCTAGCCGTTCCGCAAACCGACATTATCAAGCTGCTGTTCTTCAAAGGAATAGCAACTAACGTCAACCAGACGTTAGACATGCCAACAGCTGAGATGGTTGCAACCGAGTTCGGGGTAGAGGCGGTAACAGCTGAGGAAGCCCCTGAAGCGCGCAAGGTCACAGATATGATCGGGTCCGAGGATCTAGAGGACCTAACGAGCCGTCCGCCGGTGGTTACTATCATGGGCCACGTGGATCACGGTAAAACTAGCCTGCTAGACTATATCCGACAGGCCAAAGTGACCGAAGGAGAAGCAGGCGGTATTACTCAGCACATCGGTGCTTACCACGTCGATCTTCAGTCCAATCCGAACAGCGATCGCAAATCCGGTCAGATCGTTTTCTTAGATACGCCGGGCCACGAAGCTTTTACCGCCATGCGCGCGAGGGGTACACGGGTAACGGACATCGCGATTTTGGTGGTCGCAGCAGACGATGGCGTCAGGCCTCAGACCATCGAAGCTATCAGTCACGCGAAGGCAGCAGGCGTACCCATTGTGGTTGCCATCAACAAAATCGACAAAGAAGCAGCCAATCCCGATCGGGTGAAGCAAGAGCTGATGGAATACGAGCTAGTGCCTGAAGAGTACGGCGGCGACACTATCATGGTGCCGGTTAGTGCAATTACTGGCGAGAACGTAGACACCATCCTAGAAATGCTGCTGCTAGTGGCTGAAATTGAAGATCTACAGGCTAACCCAGACCGCTTGGCGAGAGGTACGGTCATTGAGGCCCACCTAGACAAAGCTAGAGGCCCAGTCGCGACGCTGCTAGTGCAAAACGGCACCTTGAAGATTGGTGACGCCTTCGCTGCGGGTCCGGTGTTTGGCCGGGTGAAAGCCATGGTTGACGATCGAGGTAATTCCTCGAGTGAAGTCAAGCCTTCGTTTGCAGTGGAGGTGCTAGGTCTAAACGACGTACCGCCTGCGGGTGAAGAGTTTGAGGTCTACGCCGAAGAGCGCGACGCGAGAGCTGCTGCCGATGAAAAGGCTATTGAGCAGCGTCAGTCTAGACTGGCACAGACAATGGCCTCTCGCCGAGTCACGCTGAACTCTTTGTCAGAACAGGCCAAAGAGGGCGATCTCAAAGAGCTTAACCTGATTTTGAAAGCAGATGTTCAAGGTTCGTTAGAAGCAATTCTCGGGTCTTTACAGCAGCTGCCGCAAGGCGAGGTACAAATTCGAGTGCTTATGGCCGCGCCGGGCGAAATTAGCGAAACCGACGTTGATCTGGCCGCAGCAAGTGGTGCAGTCATTATTGGCTTCAGTACCACTGTCTCGAACGCTGCTAGGCTAGAGGCCGATAACCTAGGCGTCGACATTCAAGACTACGACATCATCTATAAGCTTCTTGAAGATATTGAAGGAGCAATGGAAGGTCTGCTGGAGCCAGAGCTGGTTGAAGAGCCACTCGGTCAGGTAGAGGTTCGCGCCGTCTTCCCTGTGCGCAAAGGTACTGTTGCGGGTTGCTACGTCCTGTCGGGCAAGGTAACGCGGAACTGTAAGGTTCGCGTCACGAGAGGCAGCGAAGTTGTCTACGAGGGCAATCTCGATTCACTGAAGCGAATTAAAGATGATGTCAAAGAAGTTAACTCTGGCTTTGAATGCGGCATTGCGGTCGGCGGTTTCAATGATTGGAAAGAGGGTGATTTGATTAATGCCTTCAAGATGATCTCTCAGCGCCGGACACTAGCCCGCGCGTAGATCGTGAGTGGATCTTGAGACTGTTTTCTAGCGAGATGATCGTGCAGCTTGCTGATAGATAGCATTACCTGCTTAAAAAGCTCGCTTGTGTGTAAAGATCTAATCACGAGCTAAATTCAGTGACATGATCAAATTGCAGCAGAACCGCTATCTATGGTTACATTTCGCCGGTCTGGCGTTTGTGCCTCTGCTGCTGGACATTTGCCTAGCAGGGCTCGCTTCGGCGGGGCCTGCTTTGCCGTTTAGAGGGCAGTTTTGGGCGATCGCACTGTTTGGTATTGTTCCTGGACTAGTCATGCAGTGGGTAAAGCCCTTCTACATTTTTAGCCTGCCGCCCTCCGCGCTCAAGCCTTCGATGCTAAGTGAAGATCAGCGGCGGTGTTTGCAGATCTTCAAATCTTGGCAGATCAAGGCTTTAGCTGTTGTAGTGACCATATTCTTGCTGTGGCTGCTAGTTCAGCTCTATACTCTGTCGCCACAGTTAAGCCCGATGCTGACACCACAAGCGGGTTTGGTCTGCGCAGCGATCGCATTTTTCACAGCAGCCACGTTCACGCAAATCTCCGTTAGCGCCGCTAGAGCTCTGCTAATTGGGCCAGACGCGCTGAAGCGAGTTTCCGCCTGTGATGAGAGTGTGATCGCAAAAGACTTTTTGATAGCAGGTTTTAGAGTCAATCTGCTGTTGCCTACTATGCGCGAGATGCCTAAACCAGAAACTAATAGTCCAACCAAGGCAGCTACCCAACAGAGTGAACCACCGATCGCACAGGTCATACCGTTAGGTGGCGAGGACGAAAACGAAAGCAAGACAGCGAGGAAAGCCGAAATAGCTATCGACGCTATCGACGCTGAGCTAGTTAGTAACACTGAACTAGCTAGCGGCATAGAGGAAGAGCACGCCGGCGAAGAAGGGCGCGGAAGTGAAGCGGACAGCAGTGACGCAGCAGCCACAGAAATTGTGGTCTTTGAAGAACTGCCACATGAAGCAGTTCCTACTGAGGAATCCTCCGAATCAGCCGAAGTCACGACGCAGCCGGACGAGCCAACGGATGGGCCAACATCAGGCAAATCAACCTAATGATGAATCCCATCGATCTTGGACTCACGCTATTCTAATTAGGCACATATCTGATTAGGCACGCAGTTTCAATCGCTGCTCATCCTTTTTTGATGCACTTTTTCTCCTCATGGCCCATTCCATCTGTATCCTCGGTGGCGGCTTCGGCGGTCTCTACACAGCCTTAGCCCTTAGTAAGCTCGACTGGAAGAGCGAGCAGCCCGATATTGTGCTGATCGACCAGCGCGATCGCTTCGTTTTTTCTCCTCTGCTGTACGAGTTAGTCACAGGCGAACTGCAGACTTGGGAGATCGCGCCGCCCTATGAAGAGCTGCTAGCAAACACAGGCGTGCGCTTTCGCCAAAGTGGCGTAGAGAGCATTGATATAGAGGCGCAGCAGGTATCACTCACAGATGGCGAGTCCCTTTCCTACGACCGGATTGTGCTAGCGCTAGGAGGGGAAACGCCGATGGACATGGCACCTGGGGTAGCTGAACATGCCATTCCTTTTCGGTCGCTAGAAGATGCCTATCGACTGAAAGAAAGGCTAAGAGTACTTGAAGAGCTTGACCCTGAAAAGATTCGAGTAGCTGTAGTAGGTGGTGGCTACAGCGGCGTTGAGATTGCCTGTAAAGTGGCGGAAAGACTAGGCGATCGCGGCAGAGTCCGAATCGTAGAACGCGCCCCTGATGTTCTACAAAGCTCTCCCGAATTCAACCGGGAAGCGGCTAAAAAAGCACTCACCGAGAAAGACATTTGGATAGATTATGAGACCACCGTCGAGTCAGTTGGTGCTGATAGCTTCACCCTCAGCTACAAAGACAAGCTCGACACCTTACCTGTAGATATCGTGCTTTGGACTATCGGTAGCAAGGTCAGTCCGGCTCTAGATGCACTCGATCTGCCTCGCAACTCTCGCCGACAGTTTACAGTTAGCCCCACGCTTCAAGTCATCGATCATCCCACTATTTTTGCGCTAGGTGACTCAGCCGATGGGCTAGATGCCGACGGCAAATCTGTACCATCTACCGCTCAGTCTGCGCTTCAGCAGGCTGACTATGTCGCTTGGAACATCTGGGCTAGCCTAACTAAAAGACCGCTGCTATCTTTCCGCTACCAGCACCTCGGTGAAATGATGACCCTCGGTAGCGACAACGCGACCTTGACTGGCCTAGGCATCAAGCTAGACGGTAGCCTCGCTCACCTTGCCCGCCGCCTTACTTATCTCTACCGTATGCCCACACTAGAGCACCAGGTTCGTGTTGGTATCAATTGGCTCACCCAGCCCCTACAAGACCTTCTCACCTCTGTAGATACAAGCGTCAAGTCCTCTGCTGAAAAACGATGAATCAGCCCAAAGTCATTTTTCTAGATGCCTTCGGCACACTCTTCGGCGTAAAAGGCAGCATTGGCGAAATCTACAGCGGACTCGCTCGAAACGCGCAAGTCAAAACAGATCCGCAGGCGGTTAACCGCGCTTTTTTCCAAAGCTTCGCCGCCTCTGAGAGGCTAGCCTTTCCGGGCGCTGAGCCTGCTGCCATTCCAGAGCTAGAGTACCGGTGGTGGAAAGTGATTGTGGCAGAAACATTCGAGCGAGTGGGTGCACTCGATAAATTTGAAGGCTTTGATGCTTTCTACGCCGATCTCTACGGTTATTTTGAAACTAGCAAGCCGTGGCGGGTCTATCCCGATGCGCTGACTTCGCTAGCTCGCTGGCAGACAATGGGCATTCCGCTCGGCGTTATTTCTAATTTTGATTCTCGCTTACACCGAGTACTGAGCGTTTTAGGGTTGGCGGACTACTTTCAATCCGTGACACTCTCCTCCGAAGTAGGAGCAGCCAAACCATCACAGGCTATCTTTCGCGCTGCTTTAGCTAAGCACAATTGCGCTGCTCATGAGGCTTGGCACGTGGGCGATAGTGAGGCAGAAGACTATGCCGGTGCACAATCAGCAGGGCTGCGAGCGATCTTAATTGCTCGAACTTGACTCCTCATGGGCGGGTAGCTGTCTGCTCGCTAGTTAACCATTAACTAGCCGTTAGTGACCATCATTTAACCGTTATTTAACTGTCGGAATCGGCTGTGGGCCATAAAGTTTTCTGTAGACAAAAGTTGATGGTTCGGGAAATATGTAGGTGAAGCCCTATTGATATTGCCGATGCTATGACTTCATTCCGTCTCTTGCTATTCAACATATCAATAATAGGGATTCTCACTACAGCCTCCGCCTCACCTGCAAAAAGCTTTTCCACACAAAACAAAGAGTCTGAGCTGAGCGACCCATTCCAAGTGCTCGCTCAAGTTAATCTACCGCCACAGTTGCCGCCTTCTCGCATTCCATCCGAACCCGTGCCGCCTGCCGATCTCACACCTGACCTACAGCAGCCCGAGAGACCGTTGCCAAACACCCCCCTACCGCCCCAGCTACCATCTGTTGATGAACTGCTAGGCGATCTAGAGGGATCTAATGCGCCTGACGGCATTACCAATGGGCCCAACGAAACGTTTGTGCTGAGCGGGATTGAGCTAGCGGGCAACACTGTCTTTACGACCGAAGATTTTGCAGATGTGTTTGCGCAATATGTTGGTCGGCCCATCACCTTTGATGAGCTGTTGCAGCTACGCTCTGCGGTAACTGAGCGCTATGTGGAAGCTGGTTTTCTAACATCTGGTGCCTTTGTTCCGCCTCAGACGCTAGAAGGAGGGGTGGTAACAATACAGGTGATTGAGGGAGTCATTGAAGAAATTGAGGTCGTCGGTACGCGGCGCCTGAACGCTGACTACATTCGCAGTCGGCTAGGACTAGCCGCACAGCCGCCAATTAGTGCCAACAAGCTGTTAGCAGGGTTGCAGCGCTTGCAGATTGATCCGCTTATTGAGACAGTATCGGCAGATTTGCAGGCTGGGGTAAAACCAGGCACTAGCATTTTGCGCGTAGAGGTGACGGAAGCAGATTCATTTGATGTGACCGCAACGTTAGACAATGGGCGATCGCCTAATATCGGTAGCTTTAGTCGTGAAATAGAGCTGGTAGAAGGCAACTTGTTTGGAATCGGCGATCGCGTCGATATTTCTTACGCCAATACAGATGGCAGCAACTCGGTTGGATTGAACTATGAAGTTCCAATCAGCCCTCACAATACAAAGCTGAGGCTAGAAGGAAATATTGGCGAAAGCCGGGTGATTGGCGAACCTTTTGACGTGCTAGAAATCAGCTCTGACACGTTTCAGTATGGAATTGGCATCAATCATCCACTGATTGAGACACCAACTGAAGATTTTCGGTTGGATTTGTCTTTCTCACATAAGGAAAACCAAACGAGCCTTGGAATCGACGATATTGGACCATTCGCACTTTCGCCAGGGGCAGATACCAACGGCGAGACGCGGGTGAGCGCTTTACAGTTTTCGCAGTCTTGGACGCGGCGATCGCAGCAGCAAGTCTTTGCAGCCAGATCGCAATTCAACCTAGGTTTAGATCTTCTCAATGCATCCCGTAGTGAGAACGCCGCTAATAGTCCGGAAGATGCGCCCGATGGCCAATTTTTCTCTTGGCGCGCTCAGGCTCAATGGGTGCGCCTGCTCGGTGAAGACTCACTGCTTTTTTTACGAGGCGACGTTCAGCTAGCTGCCGATAGCCTACTGTCTTCTGAGCAGTTTGGCTTAGGTGGTCAGCAGACCGTTAGAGGCTATCGTCAAGACGCCTTGCTAAGGGACAGCGGTGCGCTGGTCTCAGCTGAAGCGCGCCTCCCTATTGCTCGCTTTGGCGAAAATAGCATTGTTCAAATTGCACCCTTCCTAGATGCGGGCACCGCATGGAACGTCAACGGCTCACAGTCTGAGAACAACGTTCTGGTAGGCACTGGGTTTGGTCTGCTCTGGGAGCACGACGAGAACTTATCGGCTCGACTAGACTGGGGTATTCCACTAATCGATATCGATAGCAGCAGCGATAGCTGGCAGGACAGCGGCATTTACTTTTCTTTGCGCTACAGCCTTTTTTAGCGATCGCAACCTGAAGCACAAGCCAATCAACGCCAATAGCGCTTTCCTGAAAAGAACGCACCTAGAACGACCAGCATAATGTTGAAGGTATTGAGATATAACAGCAGGTCAGGGAGGGGCAGTAAGGTTTTGAGCCAAAAGAGCAAAATGACACAGCCAATTAGCGCCCAAATTGTTTCTGCGGTGAGTAAGACTTCGCGAAAGAAGCGAGCGGTTATGAAGATAGACAGCGCGCCAACACCGTAAGCAGCCGCTAGCGGCGCGAGCAGCTGTAGATAGAGAAGAAGCGTTTGCGGAATAGAAAAAGGAGCGTTTTGCGCGATCGCAATTACCGCTTGCAGCAACAGATAGTCTAGAACAGCGGCGATCGCTATCGTTACCGCCGCACTTTGAAACAGCACGCCCCAAGGCAAATATTTCAGCGAGCGAAAGGGATTAGGCATCAGAGTAAATCACCGTGGAGCAGTCAGCCATAGATTGACCTGCAACAAAGCTGCTGCTTACAATCGTCAAGCATAGCCAAACTGTAGCGCGCTGCCGCGAACCGCTGTATCAATCTGTCCCCGGTTGTAAACGATCTGCCCACCTACAATTGTCACCACTGGCCAACCGGTTAGATTCCATCCTTCAAACGGGCTCCAGCCGCATTTTGTCTGGAGCTCTTCACGCAAAACAGGGCGATACGTCACCAAGTCGACCAGTACCAAATCAGCATCAAAGCCAGGTTCGATCAAGCCTTTATTAGGAATGTTGTACGCATTCGCGACAGCAGTTGACATCCAGTGAGAGACTTGAGCCACGGTGCAGCGGTTCTCCTTAGCCCGCGTTAGCATCAGCGGCAGCGAAGTCTCAACACCAGGCATACCAGATGGCGCGTTCGAGTAGCCCCTGCCCTTTTCTGCTAGCGTATGGGGCACGTGGTCGGTAGCAATAAAGTCAATAACGCCATCGAGTAGGGCCTGCCACAGAATTTCGTGATCGCGCGGATACTTCAACGGTGGACTCATTTGCGCCAAAGTCCCTAGCTTTCCATAAGCGCTGATATCTAGCAGTAAGTGCTGTGGCGTAACTTCTGCGGTTACCCAGCTTGGCTTATCGGCTCGCGGCAGATCGGCTTCTTCCCCTGTAGACAGGTGCAAAATATGCAGACGACGCTGATACTTTTTAGAAAAGCTCAAAGCCATTTTGGTCGCTATTAGCGCCGTTTCGTTGTCTTGCACTTTCGTGTGAGTCGCCGGGTCGGTTTCACCAGCAAACTGTTCGCGACGGGCCATAATACGAGCCTGGTTTCCTGCATGAACAGCAATCAGGCGATCGCCTACCGCAAAAATCGGCTCAATGGTTTCAGCGGTGTCAACAGAGAGCGGACCGTGGGCTGAGCCCATGAAGATTTTGATACCGCAAGTAGGATTGGCCGTGCGCAGATCATCTAAGTTTTCTGAGGTGGCACCGATAAAAAATCCGTAGTTAACTAGGCTTCTTGCCGCAGCGATTGCTAACTTATCTGTCAAAACAGATTGAGTTGTTGTCAGCGGTAGCGTGTTGGGCATTTCTAAAAAAGAGGTCACGCCGCCTCGAGCGCAAGCACAAGTAGCCGTGAACAGATCCTCTTTGTGCTCTAGGCCCGGATCGCGAAAATGGACCTGCGGATCAATCACACCGGGTAACAACGTGAGACCTTGCGCGTCAAGTACCGTAGTTTGCCCGGCAACCTCTAGCTGGGTGCCCACAGCCGTGATTTTTCCTGCTGCGATCGCTACCTCACGCGGGGCAATTTCACCCGAGGGTAGCAAGACCGAAACATTTTGGATGATAGTAGGCTGTACGGTCGACGCTTGTGTCATATCAGGCTTGTGTCATCTTAGTAAGTGTCTTTTCGGCTTATGCTAGCTAGGGCCGAAACTAACTATGATTAGTTCAGCAGCAGCGCTATGTCACCAAACCCCTAGCAGTTCTGATGTTTTGCTTTCAACCTAGCGCGGGCAGCCTGTGCATAACATATGCTCTAGCCTCATCTCACCGCATCCACTGCTTACTCACCTCATCTGAATTGTAAAATCTGTGTCTGAAAAGCAACAAAATCCGTGGATTGAAGGACTTCAAACCGTCGCGCTCAGCATTTTCTTAGCGTTTGGTATCCGTCAGTTCGTCGCAGAAGCTCGGTTCATCCCTTCCGAATCGATGCTGCCTACCCTCGAAGTAGACGATCGTCTCGTTGTCGAAAAAATTAGCTATCACTTCAATCCCCCCAAACGGGGTGACATCATCGTCTTTAGAGCGCCCCAAAAGGCGTTAGAAGCTGCTCACTCAACGACCAATGATGCTTATATTAAGCGCGTTATTGGTTTGCCAGGGGAGACCGTTGAGGTCAAAGATGGCAAAGTTTTTGTCAATGACACAGCTCTCGAAGAGGACTACATTCAGTCGCCGCCTATATACACTTGGGGGCCTGAAGTCGTACCGACAGGACAATATCTGGTGCTAGGCGACAATCGCAACAGCAGCTCGGATGGACATGTTTGGGGCTTTCTAGAGCGAGAGAGCATCATTGGCCGTGCGGTGGTCCGGTTTTGGCCACTTCAGCGCGTGGGTGGGCTTGATTAGACCGAACTTTAAGCTAGTTTTCAAGCTGGCTCCTCGCTTCTTCTCAAGCTGGTCTCAGACTGGCTTTAAGATAAGCCAACGTGACAACTGGCATAGTTTTTACCCTCTTTTTCACAGGCCAAAGATAGAATGGCGAAGCAAACAATTCTACTGATGCAGTCTTTGTTGTTATGGCTAAAGAGCAGGGGCATACGCAGCAAAACCTCTGGATAGAAACCTTACAGACCTTGGGGCTAAGCCTGTTGATGGCGTTTGGAATTCGCCAGTTCGTCGCTGAGGCACGAGTCGTGCCGACCGGCTCTATGCAGCCTACAGTCGAAATTAACGATCGCCTGGTTGTCGAAAAGGTCAGCTATCTGTTTCAAGCGCCGCAGCGGGGCGACATTATTGTGTTTCAAGCGCCGCAGAAGGCGTTAGAAGCGGCTAATTCAACTACCAAAGACGCCTACTTGAAGCGCATAGTCGGGATGCCGGGAGAAACGGTAGAAGTGCGCGACGGCAAAGTTTTTGTCGATGGCAAAGCGCTCAAAGAAAACTACATCAAAGCGCCACCGCTCTACACCTGGGGGCCTAACGCTGTGCCTGACGGTCAGTACTTGGTGCTAGGTGACAATCGCAACGGCAGCTCTGACGGTCACGTTTGGGGATTTTTACCAGAAGAAACCATCATCGGAAAAGCGACAGCTCGTTTTTGGCCGCCTAGCCGGATTGGAAGCTTAGACTAGCCTAAGTCAGTTCTTTTGACCGGCTAGCGCCAGACTCTTCTCACTCTTCCCTGTAGGCTTTCACCTAGCAAAGGCGTATTGAAGGCCAAAGACCTCAACGTTTCAGGCTTGACGTCCCAGCTTACCTGCGGATCAAACAGAGTCAGCTCTGCCGCCGCGCCTACTTTCAACTGCCCTGGGGTTAGCCCCAAACACTGAGCCGGACCTTCGCTGAGCGCCTGCCAGAGCTGAGTAGGGCTCCACCGATTCTGTGGGAAATGAGACGACGCGTTCGGCTTTTGGGCGACAAAGGCTTGCCAAAGAGCCGGAAGCGCTAGCTCTAAACCAATTGCACCTGGCGGAGCAGACTCGAAGGCGACGGTCTTTTCTTCGTAGGTGTAGGGGGCATGGTCAATCGCGATCGCATCGATCACCCCTTCGGCTACTCCTTCAATCAGCGCCTGTCTATCGGCGGGCGTTCCTAGTGGCGGATCGTGTCGCAAGCTAGGGTTATACGCGACCAAATCTTCGGTATCGAACAGCAGATGGTGCCAAGCTACGCTAGCACTCACCGGCAGATTGCGAGACTTTGCCTGACGCAGTAGCTCAACGCTACGTGCGGTAGACACTCGCATAATATGGACTAGCGCGGGGACTTCAACCAGGTATTCCAAGAGCGTTGCCAGCGCTGTGGTTTCAGCGATCGCACTTACCCCAGCTAGGCCTAATCGCAGCGCATCGAGGCCCTCTCTAGCAATGCCATCTCCAGCAATTTGTCGATCGCAGGGCCACAGCATAATAGGCTTTTGCAGCGGCTGCGCATATTCCAATAGCCGTCTTAGCAAGGCTTTGTTTGCAATAGGCAAACCATCAGTAAAGCCTACGGGTCCTGTTTGGGCCAGTTCTGCTAGCTCTGTAAGCTGTTCGCCTTTTGCCCCTAGCGTAATCGCTGACCACGGCAGGAGCTGGGCATCGGCCTGATTCTGATTCTCATGATGGATGGCGGCGATCGCATCCACGCTGTCGGTTACTACTCTCGCATTTGGCAGCAGTCCCACCCGCGTAAAGCCACCGGCTGCTGCCGCCTGCCGCAAGGAGGCACGAGTTTCTCTAGACTCATCACCGGACTCGCCGCTTTGGCTGTAGAGATCAATCAGGCCAGGGCCCAAGAACTGCCCTCGGCCATTGATAATTTCGGTATCAGCCGGTATATCAGTAAGAAAAGGAGCGATCGCAACAATCTGTCCGTCCTCAATTAGCACATCTCCCGTACCTTCAGCGCCAACCACTTCCGCCGCCGCCATCAACAGATACGCTTGTTTGACCAGCGCTGCCATGAGCTCTCCTAACCGAGACTACAGACTCCTAGACCAGCATCACAGCGCCCCTGTCGCCGTTTTATCAAAAATGCTGCCCGATAGATGTGTGGTAATATTCGCCGCGCTTAGCACCGGCAGGCTACCCGGTCCGCCGTGGTAGTCAATCACGCTGACTGCTCCGTTACCCTGTTTGAACTGCCAAAACTTTTCGGGCCCCAGGCCAAAGACTTGACACAAAATAGCCTTGTTAATCGCATCGTGAGCCACCACCATTACCGTCTGTGGCGTTAGGGCATCGCTATAGGCTGCGACGATCTCTTCCCAGCCTTTTTTGGCCCTAGTCCACACGTCTGCTAGGTTTTCACCCGATGGCATCTGTACGCTTTGCGGCGTTTTCTGCCAGTCGCCTAGCATTCCTGGGTAGCCCGATTCAATCTCCGTTTCTAGCATACCTTCCCATTCACCGTGGCTGATTTCCCACAGGTTCTCGGTCACTAACAGGGTTACGTGAGGATGGTGCTTCAAAATGCCTTCAGCCGTTTCCTTCGGTCGCTTCATCGAAGAGGTCACAGCCGCGTCGATCTGAACAGCCTTAAGAAATTCACCAGCCTGCGCCGCCTGACTATGACCGTTTTCGTTGAGCGGAATATCAATTTGTCCTTGAAAGCGGCCATCGCGGTTCCAGTTAGTTTCACCGTGACGCACTAGCAGCAGGCGTGGGCCTTTGAATCGCGATCGCCGCTTTGGCAGCAGATCGCCCATATGGCTCGTCAGGTTCAGCGACTCTAGCTGTACCCCATCTTTCCAGCCCCCCATAAAGTTGAGCACATTGATCGCACAGTTATCTTGACCCATGCTATTTAGGCTCTCTGGGCCTAGACCTATGGCCGAACCGATGAGCGCCCGGTTGATTGCACTGTGTGCCACAAGCAAAACGGTCTGGCCTGCGTGCTTTTCTAGCAACGTCTGCCAAAACAATGTAGCCCGCTCCCAGATTTCGCGAGCCGGATAAAAATCCGTCGTCGTGCCATCATCATTCGGTAGTGGCATCTTGAATTGATCGGGAGCCTCACGCCAGTACCGGTACATCTCGGGGTACTCGGCTTCTACATCGTCAAAAGAACGAGACTCCCACAGGGGTAAGTTAATCTCTTTGAGCTGATCGGTAACTTCAACTGTAGGCACCGACCCCATTTCGCTGGCCGTTTGGCCCTCTCGGTTACCCGTCTGGCTAACCTTTTGACAGCTAGCCTTTTGTCGAATGGTTTCGACAATTAGCTCACAAGTTCTTCGAGCCCGCTTCAAAGGGCTCGCATACACCGCATCTAAAGATAAGCTCTCTAAAGTTTTGCCAACCGTACGCGCTTGCTGTTCGCCTAGCTCCGTGAGCACTGCCGTGTCGTGGTGGCCTTGAATAATGCGCTGGGCGTTGGAGGTACTTTGCCCGTGGCGCACAATAATAACAGTGGTTTTCAACGGAGCTACCTTCGCTTTGTGAATACGCCAGAGCTATCTTACACTGGCGGCTTAAAATAGAGCTATGAAGAGCATTACCTACAGTCCGGCCTATACGCTGGTGCCTACTTACGAGTGCTTCAATCGCTGCACGTACTGCAATTTTCGAGTTGACCCCGGTCAAGATGAGTGGCTAAGCCTGACGGTGGCTAGGACAGCGCTGCGATCGCTACAGTCGCAGAACGTCATTGAGGTTCTAGTTTTAAGCGGGGAAGTGCATCCGCAAAGTCCTCACCGCAGCGCCTGGTTTCAAAGAATCTACGACCTGTGTCGACTGGCGATAGAGTGGGGATTTTTACCGCACACTAACGCCGGACCACTGAGCTACGAAGAAATGGCTAGGCTGCGTGAGGTCAATGTTTCAATGGGCCTGATGGTAGAGCAGCTAGCGCCTGAGCTGTCAAAGACGGTTCATGCCCATGCACCGAGTAAGCGTCCAGAGATGCGATTGCAGCAGTTAGCATTGGCAGGGCAGCTCAAAATCCCATTTACGACCGGTCTGCTGCTAGGACTAGGTGAAGAAAGGAAAGATTGGCGCGATAGCTTGAGTGCGATCGCTCAGTCTCACGCAGAGTACGGCCATATTCAAGAAGTGATCTTGCAGCCCCATCAGCCCGGTACGCATCAGGCGCAAAAGCGGCCACCTTGCTATGGTAAATACCTTGCTGCTGCGGTGCAGATTGCCCGCCAGGTTTTACCAGAAGACATTACGATTCAGATTCCACCCAATTTAATTCGCTCAGACGCGGCATTAATTGAGTGTTTGAGCCTAGGTGCGGGCGATCTAGGCGGCATCGGCCCAGTTGATGAGGTTAATCCTGACTATCCCCATCGCCCCCACCATGAAATGGACGAACTATTGCGATCGCACTCATTTACCTTACGGCCTCGCCTTCCTATCTACGAAAAATACGACGAGTGGCTACCCGAGACGCTACAGGCCACGACCAACCACTGGCGACAGAAACTTAGTGGTTAAGAGGCGGCTAAGAAGCATGCTTATGCTACACGCGACCGCGCAGCATCTGCGCCATTTCATTTTGTTTTGGCGATAGCTCTAGGGCAGTCTCTTCTGTAATACGACCTGCCTCGTACAGCGTGTACAGCGACTGGTTCATAGTACACATCCCATCAAACGTACAGTTAGGTAGGATAGCTTCGACTTCATCTAGCTGACCTCGCAAAATATAGTCTTTGATTGCATCTGTGTTGATTAATATTTCATGGAAGGCAGCGCGCTTGCCGTCGGTGGTGCGACACAGGCCTTGAGCCACAACACCGACTAGAGATTCTGCGATCGCCACTCGAATCGGAGCCTGTTGCTCAGGCTCATACATCCCCAGGATCCGCTCGACCGTCTTCACCGCGCTATTAGTGTGCAAGGTTCCAAATACCAAGTGACCAGTTTGGGCAGCTTTTAGCGCAGTTTCAATCGTTTCGCGATCGCGCATCTCCCCTACCAGGATAATGTCAGGGTCTTCTCGCAAAGAGGCTTTTAGCGCGTTGCTAAACTTGCGCGTATGCACCCCTACTTCTCGATGCTTCACCAGTGACTTCCGGCTCTGGTGCACAAATTCTACGGGGTCTTCAATCGTGATGATATGCTTTGCCATCTCCTTGTTGATGTAGTCAATCATCGCCGCCATCGTCGTTGACTTACCCGAACCCGTCGGCCCTGTCACCAAGATAAGTCCCTTATGGTAGTGACACACATCCTTGACCACAGGCGGCAGATTTAGCTGCTGCATCGTCAGAATCTCGACTGGGATCAGTCGCATCACAATCGACGGGCCATTCAGACTGTCAAAAATATTGATTCGGACCCGCGAGAAGTCGTACTGAGCCGCTCCGTCGAAATCAAGTGTTTCCTTAAACTGTACGATCTCCTCAGGCGTCAAAATTTCGCTCAGCCAGCTTTCAAATAGCTCGGGCGTCGTAACCGGAAAATCCGTAGTGTTGATTTCACCCCGATTACGATACCGTGGCACCTCACCGACCCCAACATGAATATCGGAATAGCCCTCATCAAATGCCTTGCGAATAATCTTTTCTAACGTAGGGCCATTACCTGCCGCACCTGATGGTCTTGGTGGTGGAGCCGCCGCTCTATGTCCTGCTCCGGGTTCTGTTCTAGTCTCTGTTCTGGGCTCTGTAGCCCGTGCAGGCGTCTGCACCATCTGGGTCTGGGGGGAGGCAATAGGTGAAGGCTGAGGGATTCTTGGTTGCACTGAAGGAGAAGACTGAGGAATCAATGAAGGGTTCGTAGGGAGAGTCCGAGGGGGCGGCGGCGGTGGCATTGCAGGCCGAGGCGGTGGAGAGATTGGCGATTGCAGGTTGCTCATAAGTGGCCCTATACGGTTTTCACGAGTAGTAGGTGGGTTGCGTAGATTCTCTGTACCCTATACGGAGAGAGGCTTTACGCAATCTTATTGTGCCCAGAACGCCCCTACACAATCCGGCCTCGAACGACCCTTGTGCTGTGTTACCTTATTAGGGTTGTACTAAATTCACACATCTGGATTTTCGGGTGTTTAGCAGGCACTTTGGCACATACCAAATGTCTACTCAAATGCAGCCAGATGGAGGTTTAACCCGGAAGGAGAAAATTAAATGCCAGTCGTATCCCTGTCTGACCTATTAGAGTCAGGCGTGCACTTTGGCCACCAGACCCGCCGATGGAATCCGAAGATGGACGAATACATCTTCACTTCCCGTAATGGTGTCCATATTATTGATCTTGTTCAAACCGCTACGCTGTTAGAGGAGGCCTATCAATACGTTCGCAAATCAGCGGAAAGTGGTAAAAGCTTCTTGTTTGTAGGTACCAAGCGACAAGCCGCCGGTATCGTAGCCCAAGAAGCCGAAAAATGTGGTTCATACTACGTCAACCAGAGATGGCTAGGCGGTATGCTCACTAACTGGAATACTATTAAAACCCGCGTAGAGCGACTAAAAGAGCTTGAGCGGATGGAGCAGTCCGGCGCACTCGCTATGCGACCGAAAAAAGAAGGATCCATGCTTCGCCGTGAGCTAGACAAGCTGCAAAAGTACCTCGGTGGTATCAAAACCATGCGCCGCATCCCCGATGCTGTCATCATTGTCGATGTTCGCCGTGAGTATAACGCGGTACAAGAGTGCCAAAAACTGGGCCTACCGATTATCTCTTTGCTAGATACTAACTGCGATCCTGACGTTGTAGATGTGCCTATTCCAGGTAACGATGATGCGATTCGCGCTATCAAGCTGGTGATTGGTCGTCTAGCCGATGCCATTTACGAAGGTTCTCGGGGCGGTGGCACCGACAGTGGTAGCAGCAAAGCTGCTAGCCATGCTGCCGATATCTACGATGGCTATGACGGCGCTGACTACGACGATGATGGCGCTGAGATTGGGAATGTGACCGAGACTGCCGCGGTAGCCGCAGGAAGCTCTGCTGATAGCTAAATTCAGAAAGTAGGGCCACACAGCTGAATCCAGACAGCTAAAGTCTGTGTAACCAGTCTGCGTGGCTAAGTTTAGCTGTGTGAGTTCAAACAGTTGGGTTCAAACAGTTGGGTTCAGACGGCCGAAGCTCAGAGACAGTTGGGTGTGGGTTATGCTTTAGCAGTTGATGGTTAAAGCATAGCCTTTGAGTTTGCTGGCTTTATTTTCTGAGCACGCTTTCTAGAGACGCAATCAATACAAAATACAATCATACAAAATGGAGGCACAATGGCAGGTATTTCTGCAAAGCTGGTGAAAGAACTGCGTGATAAAACCAGCGCAGGCATGATGGACTGCAAGAAAGCGCTGCAAGAGACCGACGGCGATATGGAAAAGGCCAGTGAATGGCTTCGCCAAAAGGGAATCACCTCAGCCGGTAAAAAAGAAAGCCGAGTTGCTTCTGAGGGCTTGGTTCACAGCTATATCCATACAGGTGGCCGAGTTGGCGTCCTAGTTGAGATTAACTGCGAGACAGATTTTGTGGGCCGTCATGAGGATTTCAAGCAGCTAGCGCAAGATGTGGCTATGCAGATTGCAGCCTCGCCTAACGTTGAGTACGTCAAGATTGAGGATATTCCGGCGAGCATCGCTGAAGCCGAAAAATCGGTGGAGATGGGCCGAGATGATCTGGGCAATAAGCCTGACAACATCAAGGAAAAGATTGTTCAAGGTCGAATTGACAAGCGCCTGAAAGAGCTATCACTGGTCGATCAGCCTTTCATTAAGGATCAGAACATCACTGTGGCGGAGCTGGTCAAGCAAGCTGTTGCCAAGCTGGGTGAAAATATTCAAATTCGTCGATTTTCTCGATTCATTTTAGGCGAGGGCATCGAAAAGGAAGAGGTGAGCTTTGCGGATGAAGTAGCTGCTCAGACCGGTCAGCAGCAGGAAAAAAAGCCTGAAGCAAAGGAAGAAAAGGCTCCTGAGGCGAAGGAAGAAAAGGCTCCTGAGGAAGGGAAAGAAGAGAAGAAAGATAAAAAAACGGGCAAGAAAAAGAAGAAGTGAGGCTGGCCGGTAGTAGAACCAAATCGGTATCAGTTAAGCTGAATATTTAAGGATCGGGCTTTTCGGTGAACAGGAAAGCCCGATTTTTTAGGTTAACTTTCTATAGGTTGACTTTTTCTTAGGTTAGCTATATCACTGGCAAAACCGCTATTTTAGAGAGCATATGGTTAAAGCAAGCGGCCAAATTGAGAAAGAGCTAGGGTTACTCCAGCAGCGGACAGAGGATATGGCTGAGGCGCTCGATACTCTATATGGTGGCTACTTAAAGGCGCTAGGTGAGGCGAGTAGGCAGCAGATGATGTCAGCAGTTCATCATTTGTGTACGCAGGCTTATCCAGATAAGTTCTTGGCGCTATCGTGGCAGCAACGCAATCAGCTGCAAAAGTCGGTGCAGGTGCTGGCTGCGCAGATTGCGACACAGTTAGTTGAGCAGCGATCGCAGGTCGAAAAGGCCAGTCGTCAGCCTGCGAAAAGCAATGGCTTAGCTTTTTTACAGCAGTTGCTAGCGGCAAAAGCTTCAGGCTCGGTGATTCACACGCAGGCGGGCAGCAGTGACGATTTGCTCGACAAGCTCTCTGAGATTGCACGGTTCAAGACAGACGCTAGCTACTCAGATTCAGAAGAAGCTATCGACGACGAGCCGTCGATAGAATCCGAGGAGCTAGATGACTCTAGCCTAGACGACTCCGAACTAGACAGCTCAAAGCTAGATGACTCCAAGCTAGACAGCTATGAAGAGGCAGGATATAGCTCGTTCGATTTTGAGGAAATTGGCTCAGAGTCGTCAGAGGATCTGGCGCAAGAGCTAGATATGGCGTCGGCTGAGCACGAAGGCGACCATGACGGCGAGGACTTTGAGGGTAGAGATTTTGACGTAGATGACGTACCGGCTGCTGAACAGAGGCTTGTCGTCTCTGATGAAGAAGATTTGCTGAGTGCGCTAGAGGCGTTAGCTCGACGCTCAGATAGCGATCGCAAGGATGACGCGGATAGTGAAGAACCACTGATACTGACTCCTATGCATTTGATAAAGCAGCAGATGCTTATGGAAAAGGCGATTCAAGATGTTTTCCATACGGTCTCGAATGCGGTTAACGAGCTGCTACAAAAAGCAGAGGTCATGCCTAACTTTCCTAAGGCATTGATGAGTGCGGCAACTGACACACGAGGACTAGGTGAGCCCCTAAACGCCGTGCCTAATGTAGTGAAAGTATCGGTGCGAGTGATGAAAGGAGAAGCGAACTTTGATATAGACGATGAACCTGTGTATAGAGAGGGGGAAAACGCAAATAAACGAAGACCCAGGAAGCTAGGCCGCAAAGGGCAATCTCATCGTCAGAATAGTCACCAGGATAGTAACCGCGACAGTCGGCGAAACGAAACAAGGGGCGAGAGCGGAAGCGAAAGAAGAAATGAAGGAAGAAACGAAAGGTCTCGACGAGAATTTGTGCCGGTTGAGGCTTTAGAAATTGATGCTTTCCCGGAGCTAGCGGCGATTAGTTTGCAGCTAAGCGAAGTTGAATTTGCCGATCCTAGGGTTTCGGTTTGGCGAAGTCGTTTGCGCAAAGAAATGGCGCACCTTAAGCAGCTAGGGATGCGCTATAAAAAGACACAGCGATCGCTAGAAACCGCCCAAGCCGAAGATGCCTGGCGCGCCAGCTGGACGGCTGTGGAGGAACCGTAGATAACGTCTCAGGAGAATGTCTTGAGGGTAGGAGAGTGAGCGATGGAGCAAGAATCTATAGCGCAGCACCTAGAAGCCGCTCCTGCTCTGCCGGATTGGGTTCGGTTGCAAAAGGCGCTAAGCGTTGAGTCTGAGCGTGGGTTCAATAACATTGAAGGACATCACCAGCTGTTTAGTGAGTTTCTCTCTAGTAGCCTTAAAGCAGGACTAAAAGCGCGCGATCGCTACCTATCAGGCCAAATCAGCGAAGATAAGTGGGAAACGCTTTCCGAACAGTTTGACACCTACGATGCGCTCTCTTTTTCACAACGACAGCATCTAGTAGCTGACACACGGCGATTTCTGCACAAGGCTCGACAAGTAGTAGAATCTTCACCCCTTTTGGCAGAATCGAATAGTCACTATCAGCCTAGTGCCTCGTCAGGGATTTCTTCAGACGCTTCCAACAGCAGTAATTCCTTAGCCAAGACAGACCTAGTATCAAACAGTAAGAGGGCTGTCAGCGCGCAAAAAATAGAGAGAACAGGGCGAAAAACAAAGTCTCCCAAAACAACAGACGTAACCGGGCTAATCCATCGAACTCACACCGGCCATCCCTTAGATAAACCGCTGACGTATTTGAAGGGCGTTGGCCCTCATAAAGCCGAGAAGCTAGCTAAGCTGGGCTTATTAAGTCTGCGCGATGCTCTGTTTTACTACCCTCGTGACTATATTGACTACGCTCGTCAGGTAAAAATTAAAGACTTAGTGCCTGGAGAGACGGTCACCATCGTAGTCACGGTGAAGCGGTGTAACTGCTTTAATAGTCCTCGCAATTCCAAGCTGACTATATTTGAGCTGATGGTGTATGACAGCAGTTCGCGGCTGAAGCTGAGTCGGTTTTTGGCTGGCAGTCACTTTCGCTCGCGTGGCTGGCAGGAGCGGCAAAAGCGGCTGTACCCGCCGGGCACTGTTGTGGCGATTTCCGGCTTGGTGAAACAGACAAAGTACGGCATCAATATTGATAGCCCAGAAGTTGAAGTGCTCGGTGGGCAGAGCGAGCCGATTGAGTCGCTGACGGTAGGCCGAGTGGTACCGGTGTATCCGCTGACAGAAGGCGTAGGGGCGGACCTAGTACGCAAAGCGGTGGTAGCGGCGCTGCCATCGGCAGTAGAGCTACGCGACCCGCTGCCAAGACCTCTGCGAGAGTCGTGCGGGCTGGCGGATTTGGCAGTCGCGATCGCTCACATTCATTTTCCACCCAGTACCGAAGCACTTGCGATCGCACGTCGTCGTCTCGTCTTCGATGAATTCTTTTATCTGCAGCTAGGCTTGTTGCGTCGCCGCGCCGAACAGCAGCAGACCCAAACCACTGCTCAGATGGCCCCTACTGGCAAACTGATAGAGTCATTCTACAGTCTGCTTCCCTTCAAATTTACCAACGCCCAGCAGCGCGTTGCCCAAGAAATCCTTAACGATCTACAGTTGGCTGCGCCGATGAATCGTCTGGTACAAGGCGACGTTGGTTCAGGGAAGACAGTTGTGGCTGTCGTAGGAATTTTAGCAGCCATACAGTCTGGCTATCAGGCGGCGCTCATGGCCCCGACAGAAGTTTTAGCTGAGCAACACTATCGCAAGTTAGTGGAGTGGTTTAATCTATTGAACTTGCCTGTAGAACTACTCACCGGCTCCACCAAAGCCGCTAAGCGCCGACAGATTCACCGAGAGCTGCTTACTGGCGAACTTCCTGTCCTAGTCGGCACGCACGCCCTGATAGAAGACCCAGTGCAGTTCAATAATCTAGGACTAGTTGCTATTGACGAGCAGCACCGATTTGGTGTCGCGCAAAGAGCCAAACTCCAGCAAAAAGGAGACAATCCGCATGTGCTAACGCTTACCGCAACGCCTATTCCTCGCACTTTGGCGCTTACCATTCATGGCGATCTGGACGTCAGCCAAATCGACGAACTTCCACCTGGTAGAAAAGCGATTAAAACAACGGTGCTCGGCGGACGCGAAAGAGCCGATGCCTATGATCTGATCCGTCGAGAGACCGCCACAGGTAGACAGGTATACATTGTTCTTCCTTTGGTTGAAGAGTCTGAAAAGCTAGACCTGCGATCAGCCATAGAAGAGCACAGTCGGCTTCAAGAAACTATCTTTCCAGAGTTTCAAGTTGGGCTGCTGCACGGGCGTATGAGCTCAGCCGAGAAAGATGCGGCCATTAGTGCCTTTCGCGATCAGGCAACGCATATTTTAGTTTCGACTACTGTCGTAGAAGTAGGCGTAGACGTGCCTAATGCTACGGTTATGCTGATAGAACATGCTGAGAGATTTGGTCTATCTCAGCTGCATCAGCTACGAGGACGAGTCGGTCGCGGCGGCGATCAGTCATTTTGCCTGCTAATGACTAACAGCAAGAGCGAAGTAGCTATGCAGCGATTGCGGGTGATGGAACAGTCACAAGACGGTTTCTTTATCTCTGAGATGGATATGCGTTTTCGAGGGCCGGGGCAAGTACTAGGCACGCGTCAATCTGGGCTACCAGATTTTGCGCTAGCTAGCCTGGTAGAAGATCAAGAGGTGTTAGAGATTGCCAGAACAGCGGCAACTAACGTTTTGGCAGAAGAGGCCAAAGATGGTGACGGTCTGACTCGATGGCCACTGATGGAGAAAGAATTAGAGCGGCGCTATCAAAAGCTGATGGGTGGCGCAATTTTGACCTAATGCTTATCTAGTAGGCGCTTACCTAGTGGCCAATAGGTAAATGGCCACCTACCTATTAGCTTTAGTTCTTCTGGTTACAAGCACTTAGAGGGATCTAAAGGGCCCTTGGTTTTTGCTTTCTAAAGAGACTTAGCAAAAGAGCCGTGCCAAGCATTCCTACACCTAGCGCGACCGAAATCCAAATGCCTACTGGCAGCTTGATAGTTGATGCGTTGAGAAAGTTGATAGCAACAGGCGTGGCGTTTTGTACAGAGAAAGTGGCGATCGCAACCACCAAAACAGCCGGGATCATCACAACTAAGAACTTCACCATGAAGCATGCCTCTATAACTAAACCGCAGGCTAAACTGCTTTTCCTAGGATAGTACGCTTCAGCAGGATAGTACGCCTTAGGATCTGCGCGTGGTTCGGCTGGCCGGACGGCTTTTTTAGTTCTTGTCTGAGGTTGCTGTATAAGGAGGTTGCGCTATGCCGCGACCACTTGGTCTCCAGCCGAGGACGAATTGCATTGACCTGAGGACTGGCCTGAGGACTGGCCTGAGGACTGGCCTGAGGACAAATGAGAGCGGTTTTGGGTCACTTCCAAATAGAGATGCTCCAAGCCAACAGCGTGGCGGGAAATAGAATCAATCGATATGCCTGAAAAGCGATTGAGTAGCTCAGACAGCTCTAGCGGTTCGGGCACCCAAAAGGCTAGATCGGTGCCGTAGCGCCGGGGGGTAAAGCCGTGAGACTGAGCGCAGGCAATTGCACCGGCTTCATCTTGGGTATTGATGATCACAATTTCTTTGGCAGGAACTCGCTGCCGCAGCATTTCCATTGTCCCTTCGGCTAAGAGCTGACCTTGTTTGATGATGCCAATGCGATCGCACAGCCGCTCTACCTCATCGAGTAAATGCGTCGTCAGCAGCACCGTTACGCCTTGCTGCTTTAGCGATCGAATGAGATCCCACACTTCATAACGCGCCTCAATATCTAGGCCGGTAGACGGCTCATCTAATACCACTAGCTTAGGGCGGTGAATAATCGCCGCTGCTAAACTCAGCCGCCGCTGCATTCCACCACTTAGATCACCCACCACACTATTAGCCCGCTCAGATAAATTTACAGCCGCAAGACAAGCTGCTACGCGCTGATTCATCTCCCTTTTGCCTAGACCATAGATGCGAGCAATAAACGATAAATTTTCTACGCACGTCAGACTTTGGTACAGCAAGTTTTGCTGAGGCATGACACCCACCAGCAGCTTCGTTGCCTGACAAACTGGCTGTCCTTGCACTAGGATTTCGCCGCTATCAGGCAGCAGCAAACCACAAAGCAAGTTGAGCGCGGTGGTTTTGCCTGCACCGTTTGGGCCCAGTAAACCATAGATCTCCCCGGCCTCTATACTCAGCGATAGCTGGTTGAGCGCCTGCCTGTCGCCAAACTGCTTGGAGAGGCGGGTGATTTTTAGCATGTTTCAAATAGTTTTAGGCACGTTTTTGCCGCTGCTAGTCGCAGCAATTGCAGCTATCATGCCTTACGACGGACATTTGTTAAGTGACCAATAGACCAGTTGTGGTGTAGCAAACACCGACTAAGTGCGTCAGGTCACAGCCACATGCTCATGATTCGTGCTTAAAACTCTACACCTGCTTGCGCTTTGACCCCCTGCGCTTTGAACGGATGTTTGATCAGGCTCATTTCGGTTACCAAATCGGCCCGTTCAATCAGCGCTTCGGGGGCCCCGCGTCCAGTCAAGATGACATGGCTCATCTCAGGTTTTTCCGCTAAGCCAGCTAGCACCTGCTCAGCAGATAGATAGCCCAGCTTCAGCGCAATATTAACTTCATCGAGTAGTACTGTGCGATAGCGGTCATCTCGGATGTATGTCAGCGCTTTTTCCCAGGCGGCTTGGGCTGTTTTGATGTCGCGATCACGATCTTGCGTCTCCCAGGTAAAGCCTTCGCCCATCGCGTGAAACTTGAGCTGATCGGGCCAGTGGCTTAGCGCTGCTTTTTCAGCCGGCTCCCACCCACCTTTAATAAACTGCACAATCGCAACATTAAAGCCATGGCCGAGCGATCGCAGCACCATACCTAGCGCCGCCGTCGTTTTGCCCTTGCCGTTACCTGTATGCACTATGATTAGCCCCTTCTCTACCTTGCGCTCCGCCAACCGCTGATCCTGCACCTCTTTACGGCGCGCCATTTTGCGCTTGTACTGCGCCTCACTCAAACCCTTTTCTGTCGCCTCTTCATCTAGCTGTATGGCAGTTTGGTCGAGCGTAGCCTGGTCGGCACCAGAATCGGGACGGGGAGAAGTTGTCATAAAAAAGGTAGGTACAAACCAAAATAGGGCTATCCAATTCTATCTGAATGGCCTGGTTGCGAGCGGCGCGGGGCGAAGACAAGTGCGATAATACACAAACCTAGCCCTTTATCCGTTGTCTTTCACTAGCATGACCCTCAAGCGAATTGTTCTTTCTGTTTTGACACTGCTCGTAGCATGGGTCATGAGCCAGTCGCTGATTAGTAGCCTCAGTGAGCCCCAAGTTGGCAGCCAGCTACAGCTATATCAAACTGACTTAGTCATGCAAGCCAGCGACTGGGATGGCAGCGGACTGCCAGCAGCCGAAGTAGATCAGTTTCGCAGCGCTGTTTTTGGAAAAGACGCTATAGAAACGGCCACAGAGCAATATCAAGAAGTGCGTAAGGACGCCACCGCTGGGCTATCTAGACTAAAAAATCAGCTCAAGGCGTCTACCGAAATCGACGCCGAGCGTGAGCGATCGCTACTTGCTACTGCTGAATCTCAGCAGGCTTTAGTCGATCAAATTGATCTGCGATTAGGCATGATGAACGTTCAGCAAGGCGAGGTTGAGCAGGGTCTAACCACTTGGCGATCGCTAGCCGATCGGCCTGCCAGCACCGCCAAAGCTGCAGCCGTACTGTCAGACCTCTGGCAGACACCCGCTATCGTCAGCGCTGATACCAAGCCAACGGTCGAAACGCAGTTAAGAGGCTGGTTTCGCTACCAAGCCCTCGATCGCCTTTACACCGTACAGGACAAAACAGAACGTCTTAGCCAATTAGAAGCCCAGGAAAGCCAAGCTGCCCAGCAGACGCTCATTCAGCTCAGCGTAGTCGGCCTATTACCTTCCTTTGGAGGTCTGTTCGGGTCAGCGCTGCTAATTGCACTGGTGGGTCAAAGGTTCCTAAAAGGTAGGGCGTCCGTGCTGGCGATCAACGACGGTCAGTGGAGTGTGCCTTGGGACTGGGAGGTAATTTGGCTGGTAATCGTGGGTGGGTTTCTGTTTGTTGGTCAGATAGCCTTGCCGCTAGTGCTTCAGTTAGGGCTGCTAATAACGCAGTCTGCTACTCTGCAACCTATCGCGGGTTTGGTATCTGTTCTTTCAGAGGCTCATTTTGCCGATGCCGGCTTGGCCTCTACTGGGCTTATATTAGGGCTATCGAGTCGTGGAAAAGCGCTGTATTCTTTAGTGTTTTACCTGCTAATGGCAGCTAGCACCCTAGGCGTACTGTACTGGGCTATCAAGGAATACTTACCGCTTTCAAAAGAATGGTTTCGAGTTAGCCTAGCGGGTCGATGGCCACTGTGGGGATTAGGTGGATATTTCATAGCCCTGCCATTAATGCTCGGCGTTTCTTTACTCAACCAGCAAATTTGGCAAGGCCAAGGGGGTAATAACCCTATCTTGCAGCTAGTACTAGAAGAGCGTGACCCAGTTGCGCTAGGAATGTTTTTGTTCACGGCGGCTGTGGCTGCGCCTGTGTTCGAAGAAATATTGTTTCGAGGCTTTTTACTGCCGTCTTTGACCCGCTATATGTCTACTTGGGGAGCAATAGGGCTGAGCAGCCTTATCTTTTCGGTAGCGCATCTAAGCTTCTCGGAAGTGCTACCCCTTACGGTACTGGGCGCTATTTTAGGGTTTGTCTACGTCAGATCGCAAAATCTGATGTCGTCTATCCTGCTACACAGTACCTGGAATAGCATCACAATGATCGGGCTGTTTCTGCTAGGCAGCAGTAGGTAGGTGCTAGCAGAAAACCGCTAGCAATAGAACGCCACCACCGATGTCTAATAAATTAGATTGGCTTTCGAGTTGTTCTTGGGAAAACTCATCAATTTTCAGCCATCCAGTCTTCAGCCACTCGATCTTTATCTACCTAGTCTTCAGCTATCTGGGGAGGCCACCCACCGTCGTCAGGCTCACGAGAGACGTCTTCATTAGGAACGGGGCGAGCGGCGGGTTGGTCGGAGATAGCAGCGTCAAGTGCGGGAGCGCCAGCGGTAGGCGTATGTACGGGCTCTGGAGCTGGCTTAGTTGGAGCTGATTGAGTTGGTTCTGGCTTAGTCAATTCTGGCTTAGTCGGTTCTGGCTTAGTTGGTTCTAGTGCGGGTGCAGGAGTATCCGCCTGAGGCAACAAGGGTGTAGCAGAGTCAGCGATAGAGGCTTTACTCAATGTTTTGGCGGGCTGTGATGCTACTGGCTCTAACCCTAGCTGCTCTCTTGCCTGATTGAGTAAGTAGTCAATGCCGCCTTTGCCTTGATCAAGTAAGCTTTTTCCAGTTGTAGCGAGGGATTTATCCTCTGCGGAAGCCAAGCTAGGACTGCCTTTTTGATCTACCCATTGGCGTAGACGGCTGCCCGTTTTCATTGAAGTATCACCGGCCCAAGCACCGAATACAAACGCAGAGCAGATGATTAACCAAATGAGCTGAGCAGTCTCTTTGAGAATTGTGCCTGTTAGATTGAGCGTCTTTTGATAGGTAGCAGCGGTTTCGTTAGAAAGCAGCATTTCCAGCAGCTTAGACGCCTGTTGTTGAACTTGGTCCATGGTTTTAACAAGAATAATTTCTGATAGCGAACGGTCTGTTTGACCCGCTCTGTTTGGCAAAGTGTAGAGGATGCCCCTTTCTAGTACCTCATTCTAAGAAGGTATCTTAGCCACCCCAGACCTTTTGTAAAATATCCTCAGGCTGAATGTCAGCAATTTGTCCTGTTGTTGAAGCAATCCCCAAAAATCGGATTTCCTTACCTTTGACTGGCGGTAGCATTTCAGCAGGACTATTTTGACCAAATAGCGCGAGGGTAAATACCTTTAGCGCGGTAGATAGCTGCATGACATAGCTGTCGGGAGTTAGCACCAGATCTGCGCCGGCAACGACAGCCGCTGCTTGACCCAAGTTTTCAGCAGCAACTACAGCTAGCTGGCTATCTTCAGACTTAAGCTCGTTTACCTGCGCTGCGCTGCCGCTAGTTTGTAGTAGTACAATCGGCATCTTCGGCTGCTTGGCTCTAAAGTCGGCAATCAGCGTTTTCCAGTGCTCTGTTGGGTACTGAAACTCGCTGCCTATATGACCGGTGTCGGCCCCTGGATACATAAGCACGTAGCCGCCTTGGAGCGCTAGGCGATCGCGCAGCGCATTTGCCCAAGTGATATCGCCTTCTGGTACATTAATCGCCAAATCAGGCAGGGATCCGTCAATATCGATTGCTTTGAGTAAATTGTGATAGCGCTGAGCCTGGTAGTAGCGATCGCCAGTCGTTGAACTATCTGGCACGGTGGCGCTGTAGAGCCAAGGAGCATCGGTAGTGCTGTAGGTTACTCGAGTCGGAACGCCGCTAAGCCATAGCAGCAGGGCCATTCTCCATGACAGGTCGGTAGTAATGGCGACTTCGTACTCGCGATCGCGCACGGTCCCTAATAGATTGGCCCAGTCTGAAGGGCTGTTTGCAGCAGAAAAGGTAAATGGGATGACGGTATCGACGATTTTTGAGACTCGGTAGGCGACGGTCGCCTGAGGCTCAGCAACAACACCAATTTCAGCGTTTGGATAGGCCCGTTTGATATTATCTAAGGCCGGAAAAAACAAAAGCTGATCACTGATGCCACCAGGGACGAGGGCCAGTATGCGCATGCGGTTAAAATTAGTATTTTTATCCGCTCACCATTCTAAGGGAAGCTGGTTGGCTTAGTGTAATTCCCTAGGAATAAAACCCGGATTCGCCGAGAATGATGCTTTATACAACTATTTATTGGGTCTAATCCCTATGCATTTACTTCTTGCGGCGGCAGGCGCAGGTCGCCGGATGGGCTGCGATCGCAACAAGCTGCTGCTGTCTCTAATCGATCGCCCTATTCTGGCGTGGACCCTAGAAGCGGCAGCAGCGTCTACGCATTTGACCTGGGTCGGTATCATCTGCCAGCCCGTTGACCAGTCAGACATCAAGCAGATGGTCAATCAGTGCGACTTACAACTGCCTGTCGTATTTATCCGCGGTGGTGAGACTCGACAGGCTTCTGTATACAACGGGCTGCAAGCACTGCCGGCTGATGCTACTCATGTTCTCATTCACGATGGGGCTAGATGCTTAGCAACGCCAAAGCTCTTTGACCGTTGCGCTCAAGCAGCTTTGAAGACGCAGGGATTTATCGCAGCAGTTCCGGTCAAAGACACGATCAAGCAGGTGAGCGACAAAGGCCTGGTTGCCCATACACCCGACCGGGCTATGCTCTGGGCTGCGCAAACCCCTCAAGGGTTTGAAGTAGCAATGCTAAAGCAGTGCCATGCGCAAGGACAGGCAAAAAATTGGACAGTTACCGACGATGCCGCGCTGCTCGAAAAATGCGGCGTGCCGGTGAGCGTTGTGCAGGGGGAAGAGACTAATTTGAAGGTAACAACGCCCGTCGACTTAGCGATCGCGCAATTCATCCTACAGCAGCGATCCTAGGAATCTTTCTCCTATGAGAAAGATAAGGCACCCACGAAGAACGCCTCAATAGCAACGCCTCAATCAACAACTCCTCTGACGAAAGCACCAGGGAAAGCTTTCATCAGAGGAGCCAGTTCAGCCATTGTGAACAGTGTATTAGCGGTGTGGTGAAGGTGCGCTCTAAAGATCGCCGCCTCTTAGGGCTAGTAAGAATACAATCGCAGGGCCAGAAATTACGACCAACGCCAGCATCGTAAGCTGAGCAATCAAGACGAAATTGATACTATTTACAACGGAAAGAGCACTATCTAACAAAGCTTTTTATCCTCCGAACATTTGAAGCTGAACCACATTTAAGCAATCTCACTTCAAAGTATTGTACCTGCTTGCGGCAATTGAAATTAAAGTTTGTTTACAAAATTCTAAGGTTGATCTTCCCTTTGTGTTTAGCGACCTGTGGCGATTCAGAAGCCAAAGATGCAGCTTGAAACGCTTCGTTTTTTTGCTAGTATTTAACAGTTTTACCTAATGTCTTTTGTGTACGCTGCTTGTACGGATAGCTCAGCATTTACAGTACCTTAAACAGATGCCTGAATAGGACGTCTCAATAGATAGACAGATAGATAACATCAGATAGACATCGGATAGGCATCCAAACGAAGTAGACGCCCAAACGAACAACGCAGGTAGATAGCTTTCTATCGAGTAAGTATTCGACAGTCGCTTAACGAGTGCCAAATAAAGAGGCCAAATGAGGAATAAGAGGAGAGACAAAAAATGGCGACTTGGCAGTGTGTAAAAAATTGCGGGGCCTGCTGCGAGCTGAGTCCAGCCGATCGCCCTGACTTATCAGACTATCTCTCGGCTGACGAGCTTTCTTTGTATATGAGCTTAGTAGGTGAAGATGGCTGGTGCATCAACTACGACAAAGCTAAACGTGAGTGCACGATCTATGACGAAAGGCCCAACTTTTGCTGCGTTGAGGTCGAAACTTTTCAGCAGCTCTACGATATCGATTCCACGCAGATCAACGAGTTCGCTATTGAGTGCTGTGAGCAGCAGATCTCTGGAATTTACGGCAATAGAAGCGCGGAGATGGATCGGTTTTACGCTGCGGTCGGCATAGAGAGCGAGATGATCGAAATCAGTGGCGAGGCAACACACGCTGACGAATGATTGCGATTTTGGGCGGCGATCGCAGACAATGAAAAAAATATGAAATTGAACCTCTTGTGACTTCTTCCGAGCAGACCTCTCGTCCATCAGCATCCTCCTTTGAGTCAGAAGCGCCGATTATAGATAGCTTAGCTGATGAAGAACCAGACCTTTTGGCCAAAGGCAGCGGCTTTTGGCCCGTTTTTATTTCTACTTTTGTCACCATTTTCTTAGCTGAGCTAGGCGATAAAACTCAGGTGACGACGATGCTGATTAGCGCGGAGTCGCAGTCGCCTGTCATTGTATTTTTGGGAGCGGGGCTAGCGTTGATTGCGACTAGTTTGATTGGTGTCTTGCTAGGACAGTGGCTATCTAGCCGGGTGTCAGATGAAACCCTCGATATCTGTGCGGGTGTGCTGCTGCTGCTGATTACGATCGGCTTAGTGAGCGATATTATCGGCGTTTAGCTAATACCGTTTGATTTCAAAGGCAAATAGAAGAGCCAGTATAGAAAGAGCAATTAGAGTATGGATTGGAAGCTATTTTTTGTGAGCTTTGCGGCGGTATTCATTTCAGAGTTAGGTGATAAAAGCCAGCTAGCGGCGATCGCACTAGGCGGATCTTCCCCCTCTCCTCGAGCCGTCTTCTTTGGCACAGCCTGCGCGCTGCTATTGGCATCTTTTATCAGCGTCCTTATCGGTGGCAGCAGCTCATTTTTTCTTCCTGAAAAGCTGGTTAAAGGGCTAGCTGCTATCGGCTTTGGACTACTTGCCGTACGTCTACTATGGCCAAATACTGAAGAGGCCTGAAGCCTCCATGGTTAGAGGTCTCAGGCAATGCGAGCTAAAATTTCCATTGAGCCGATTTCAGCTAGATAGAAATTGAAAGCGAAGAAACCAGCTAAAGCAAGAACTGAATCTGACGCACTTTAGTGGAAAGCTTTCAGCTGGTAGAAAACTTTCCACTGGACAGAGGCTTTCTACTGAAAGTTGGCTGCGATATCGCGGTAGCAGAGCTTCATCAAGAGGGCTGCACCTGCTAGCTTCATCGCCTCTAGCGCCCAGTAGGCTAGATGTAGTAAGCTCATTTCTTTTGGCATGGGCTCAACTAAGTTATCGCTTAGGTGTAGGCCTAGTGCGCTCATGTGAGGGGTAAGAAAGTAAGTGTAGGTCAGTGCGATCGCCAACAAAGTACCCCCGATGATTAGCGCCCAGCGGCTGCGGGCTCCGCTAGCTACGATATCAAACTGCGATCGCCGCTCTTTAAGTACCAGCAGTCCTGTCAAAATTGACGCTGCGCACAGCACTTCAACTCGGTTAAATAGCCAGAAAATGCTGTAGCTGCCAGTTGCAAACCCAGGCTCATTCATCATGCCGGACTCGTACATCATCGGCATCATAAAGAAGTCAATGAGCACACTGCTGCTGAGCCAGAAGGTAATGACCAATAGCACCAAAGCATCCCAGTTAAACTGTCTAGAAGAGAGTTTTGGTGAAAGTTTTGACAAATTCATGATAACAAGTGCTCCTGATAGATTCTGAAGATATGATTGCTTCAAACCAGCTGATCTAGTTACTTCAACTGTAGCGAAACCGCTTCGGTTCGCCCGTGAATATTTCTTTCAGAGAAACTAATCGTCGAAACACTCATTTGTAATTGGCAACATTCAGTTAAGAATCAGCACGTTTCGCAATAAGGTCATAATTAGTCGCTGTTTTAACTCAATCTAGGAACAGAAAGGAAACGGAAAAATAAGCTGTTTCGGGTTTGTTAAAGATGCAAAATTCAATGATTGCAATTGGCCGACAGTGGTTAACGGTAGTAGCAGTGCTGATGGCGATCGCTATCAATGGTCTGTCCAACGTTTATCCACCGGCAGGCAAAAATACGGGCGAAGTCTCTAACACCTTACTAAGTGGCGTCTTGATTACGCCAGCAGGCTACGCCTTTGCCATTTGGGGACTTATCTATACCGCGCTGATTGCCTACAGCGTCTATCAGGTACTGCCAGCACAGCGCGATCGCCGGGCCTTTCAACAGGTTTCTACCGCCGTAATAGGTGCCTGCCTGCTACAGATAATCTGGATATATCTGTTTTTAACCTTTCAGTTCTGGCTATCTGTCTTTGCCATGATGGGGATCGCAGGCTGCTTGGCCTTTGCCTACGTGTGCACGCGAACTGTGAAGCCTACTTGGCAGATACGCTGGCTATTCCAAGCGCCTATCAGCATTTATTTCGCCTGGATTACTGTGGCCTCTGTTCTTAATGTTGCGGGGGCTATATACACAATGAATTTATCAACTGACGTAGCTAGCGATGCCATTAGCAGATCCGATCTGTCTGCTACTGCTATTGTTGCAACCATTGCCATGATGGCGGTGAGCGTAGGGTTAGCAGCAACAGTAGCGCTGAAGTATCAGGACGTCTCGTATCCGGCGGTAACGGTTTGGGCACTGATTGGGATTGCCGTTCGCAATGCTAGGCTTGCACCCATCGCCTTTATGGCGATCGCACTAGCAGTTGGATTGTGCGTTCTCATTTTTCGCATCAAAGTTCGAATCGGCAAAGTTGGAACTAGCTAAAGTTTGAGCTACGAGCTAGCGCCGTGAACCGTTTTGACCCACTTTAGCCGTTTGGGCCGAACTGAAATACGCATAGCCATGGTACCAATCACTACCACCCAGTGCAGCATATAGAATGAGCCGCGAAGGGTTTGCAGCGCAGCTTGCCAGGGCGACATGCGCTCGGCCTGCCGTAGGGTTGTGAACATGCCGATTGCCGACATCACAAGGGCCATCGCAGTAATAGGCGCATAGACGGGTGCCTGGTGGAGACTAAGCGCGATCGCTAAATCCGGCAGCGCCACCAGCGGCAGCATGTACTGAATTACCCAGAAGCCTGCCATATCAGTAGACTTCATCCAGCCCAGCCGATTTTGGGCTAGGGGCCGCCAGTAGTCTAGGTAGCGCTGAAAACCACCTTCTGCCCAACGGTTGCGCTGGTGCCACAGAGCCAGTGCGCTAGTGACACCTTCTTCCCCCACCGCCGGGGCGAAGAGAAGACCAATATTCCACTGGTTGAGATGGAGTTGAATGGTGAGATCAAGATCATCGGTGATGGTAACTTCATTCCAACCGCCACACTGTGCGATCGCACTGCGTCGGACAAACTGACCGTTGCCGCGTAATTCACCGATGCCGCCGATCGCAATCCGCCGCTGTTGCATATAGCAATCAAGCGCCATCTCTGCTTTTTGCCCTCTTGTCCAAAAATTAGTGCTGTCGTTAGCGATCGCCTTTCTCAGCTGAACCGCGCCCGTTTTCTGTCCGCCCTTCGCTGTATCAAACATCGGCACCACGCGACGCAACAGGTCGTTGGACACCTGCGCATCCGCATCGAATACGGCAAAAATATCGCCCTTCGTTTGCGGCCACACCAAGTTAAGCGCACCCGATTTACCACCCGTTGCGTCTGGTCCGCGGTGCACAACATTTATCCGCGCATCCTGAGCGGCTAAGGCATCTAAAATCTCAGGCGTGGCATCTGTACTGTGATCGTCGATAATCCACAGATCGTAATGATCTTGAGGATAGTCTAGCTGTAGTAGATTCTCAATGAGTTTGGCAATCACTCCTGCTTCATTTTTGGCGGCGACTAGCAGAGAAACATGAGGCCAGTTGGCCGTTTCAGCCGACTGCATAGCTAGCGTCGTCGGCATTATCTGGGTTGATGGCAACGGCGTTGGTGGCGCAGGCGGCGTGGCAAAAATAACGCGCAGCGAGTGAATACCCATAGCAATAGACACTAACAAAACAAAGCCATGCCCCCAGCTAACCCTATGCAATAGAGCAGTCAGCGCCCATAGCAGCAGCAGCGCGATCGCAGCTTTTACCCGTCGTCCGTCATAGCCTCGAAACAGCTCACTATCAAAAACCAAGTCAGCGTCTAAATCGAATTCAGACAAGTCGAATTCAGGCCATTCAAACTCAGATGCATTGGGTTCAGCAAAATCTGCCATGTTTTGTTTTATCTACATCTCTTAACAAATCCTTTCAATTTAACCATATTCCCTTGACCTGATATGAGCGTGCGCTGGTTGAAGATGAGTAACTTAGCTAGCGATCGGGAATTCTACCGTTGGCAAGTCTTAGCAGAGCTAGATCCATAGCTTCACCCATACCTTTACCCGTCTAGAACTTTCTCTGTAAGGTTTTCTATCCGTCTATTAAGACTTGCACCAAGCTTTACCTATGCACAAGCACTTTCTTAGCTACCATGTCTCTTCAATCTATTCAGCCTGCATCTAAACCAGAAGCAAGTGTTTACCTTCCCTACTACCAGGGCAAGAAACGCAACGCGCTACCTTATGCAATCGGGCTCTACAAGCAAGGCAATATCGAAGGTGAGCGCGCGGTAGAAGGCACAGACAGCATTCCATTTTTGGCAACTTGGAGCGTGTCTATGCTGCCCGCTGACCTCACCCGCTGTCAGATGCAGTTTGACGGCGATCCTGATCTCACTTACGAAATTACGCTGCCCAACTTCGAATTCATCGACTTTTTGATCAGCGTCATCGTTGCTATGAACCAAAACAAGACGCCTGATTTTAACAAGGCTTTTTACCGCAAACTTTTGCGAATCGACGAATAGTTCTCTCGTCAGGCATCACTCGTCACATATATCTAGGAGCGATCATCACTAGGGTAGTCGTCTTTAATCAGCGCGATCACTAACCACCAAGACTCTAGACATCTGTAACGATCACCTTGTGCGATCGCTCCAAACAACCGTCCCAAGCAGTTGACTTAGAAAGCTAGCCACCGCCGCTGAATTTCCAGCAGTGGCTAGCTTTTTATTTGTGTTTTCTTGTTAGACTCGCAGACGAACGTGTCAGAATAACCACAAGGTTTTCAGCGTGCAGATATTGGATACCTCTGCCATAACCTATGTTTGATATCTTGAGCCCGCTGAAACTTGAGCACTCAAGGGATGTCATCAAAGCCGCAAGTTACAAGCGCTATAAGTTACAAGGAGTGAGGGCATGACTCTGTCAGCAGACCAAACAACGAAGCATTTACTGATTGGGTCTACTGAGCCCTATAGCGGTAAGTCAGCGACTGTGCTCGGGCTGGCTTTGCAGCTGCGATCGCAAGGCGTAGACATTGCCTATGCCAAACCTATTGGCACTTGCCCCAGCGAAGGGGATGACGGCCTAGACGAAGACGTCCGATTTATTGCCCAAACGCTGGGGCTAAAAGACAACCGAGTGCGGCCAACGCTGTTTGTTCTCGACGAGGCGACCATTCAAAAGCAGCTCTCTGAAGAGCAGATGGTGTACGAGAAAGAAGTAGAAAGCGTGCTAGCCGGTCAGGGAGAAGATATCTTACTTATTGAGGGCCCTGGAAACCTAGAAGAAGGTTCGTTGTTTGGCCTATCGCTGCCAGAAATGGCTCAGATGAGTCAGGCTCAAGTCGTACTGGTCACGCGCTATCACTCTGCTTTGATTGTGGATAAACTCCTAGCTGCTAAAAAAAAGCTAGGCGATCGCCTGCTCGGTGTGGTCATTAACGATGTCCCCGACACCCTAATAGAAACAGCGAAAACCTCTGTCCAAACCTGTTTAGAGCGCCATGGAATTCAGGTGTTCGGCATTTTGCCGCGAACAGCCATCATGCGCAGCGTTAGTGTAGAAGCGCTTGTTGACCACCTGCAAGCTGAAATTCTCAACAGCCCTGAGCGCATTGATCAGATCATGGTAGAGCAGATCTCCATTGGGGCGATGAATGCCAACTCAGCGCTGCGCTATTTTAACCGAGCGCACAATATGGTAGTCGTCACCGGGGGTGACCGATTCGACATTCAAATGGCTGCGCTTGAAAGCTCTACGCAATGCCTAGTGCTGACCGGTAGGCTCAGCCCGCGAAAAGATATCTTGGATAGAGCGCAAGATCTAGAGGTGCCCATTCTATCAGTTGATCTTGATACGCTCACGACGGTGGAAATTATTGAAAGAGCGTTTGACCAGGTAAGGCTGCATGAGCCTATTAAGGTGGAGTGCATCAAACACCTAATGGAACAGCATTTTGATACGCCTCGCGTGATGAAGGCACTGGGGCTAAGCCCAGCGGTAGTCGCTTAATTCACTTGGAAATTCGACCAAGCCAATTCAAGCTAGCTTTAACCTAGGATCGAGGATTAAATAGTTGATTCGATTTGAGGGGGATTAGCCAGGGCGGTGTAATTCCATTTTGGCAAAACGTCATCAAACACAATGCGAATGCTGGCTTTGAGTTCATCAGTCGCTTTCTTCTCGGTTTCATAGACTCGGTCAAGGACGGTTGTAAAAACGCTCAATCCGGTTGCCGTTGTCGCCGTAGCCATCAAGTCTTTGACGGTCTCAACCGTATCGAAAATCACCCCCTGCGTCGCTCGCGTCAGATGTGGAAACAATCGATGTTCATAAGCCTGCGGCACGCTTCGCGAACGGATTGTACTTAGAGGTGTAGGGCGGATAGTGAGCGACCCGAATGTCCAGGGTCAGCTCAGCAGCCAAGTCCTGTAGCGCTGCTTTGAACAGATAAGAGCGCGAACTATTGCTACCCCCACCATCACAGGTCAACAGCAATGAGGTGGCCGTTGGGTACTGCTGCCGCCCGTACGTTTGCCACCAGTAGCGCAGGGAATCAATCGCAAACTCATGCGTGTCACGAGAGGTGCCAATCTGAACATAGCCAACGTTCTCGGTGAGGTCATACAGTCCGTGCGGAACCGCTTTGCCCGTTGATAGAGAAGGCCAATCATGGTCGTAGACTTCTATGGGCGCTTGTGTGTAGGCGTGTCCGGCTCGATACAGTGGCCCGATTAGCTCCTTTTTTTGGTATCCATGCTGATCACAGGCTCACCTGCCGATTGGTAGCTATCGACCAGTTTGTGTATTTTCTCAAACTGTTGATTGCGGTTAGGGTTGCTACCGGTTGACTTACGCTTGAGCGCCTGACGCCGTCGGAACTGATGATTATCGAGGAGTTGGTCCACCACCGTCACGCTGATGCTGATTGCTTCTTCGTCTGCTAATCGGTCGGCTATTTGCTGACGGGTCAAGTGCGTCCATTTAATCGACTCATCCATCGGTGAACCTGCCGTGTGACGCTCAACGACTCGCAAAAAGGCCGCATCGAGTCCTGCAATCGTGTCAAAAGCACTTTTACGACCGCCGCCAGGTGAGCGCTGTCGCGCTTCTCTCATTGCCTCAGGATCCGATAACTCGGCGATTCCCAACCGAATACTCCCACGCACACAGCCCAGGACTCGATGGATATAGCTGATGCCCCCATAACCTATTTTGACCGCTTCGATTGCGGCATAGCGGCGACGGTCTTTCTCGCTTAACGACTCATAGTAGCGCTGCATCTGCTCTTCTATTGCGCAGGAGTAAGCGCGGACGGTTTTCATCGTTTGAGCCGAAATAACTGGGTTTCCTCATTATCAGACATATTGACTCTTTTGTTTAATCCTCGATCCCTAGTGCTTCAATTTAGCGCTTCAACCAGTAACACCGTCTCATACAACGTCGTCCTGCTTCTGGTCTAACACGTAGAAAATAGCGCTAAAAGGACACTGATTTTATACAGAGTGGGGATTCGCTTTGGAGAGATTCAAGGGTTTGGTACTATTAAATGAATATTGCATCGTATCCCTTAGCCCCAAGGTAGCCATTGAGTCAGTCAGTAGAAAATCCACTCGATTCTGTCAAGGTAGATGACTTTTTACAAGAGCTGGCCACCATTCAGGAGTCTGGTTCTAAGCGTGTTGCTATTCTAGGCTCGCGCCATGTGCCCATCACCCATCAGCGACTGATCGAGCTAATGAGCTACGCGCTAGTTCTAGGTGGCAACCGCTTGATCACCTCAGGCGCCGCCGGGACGAACTCTGCGGCTATTCGCGGGGCGATGAAAGCGGAACCCAACTTGCTCACTGTGATTTTGCCACAGAGCTTGAAAAAGCAGCCGCGCGAATCGCGTGAACAGCTTGAGCTAGTAACCAATCTGGTAGAGAACGCGGCAAACGATACGCTGCCGTTAGCAGATGCTAGTGCTATGTGCAATCAGGAAATTATCTGTCGGTGTCAGCAGCTTATCTGCTTTGCCTTTCACGATAGCAAAACCCTATTACAGACCTGTCAGGATGCTGAAGACCAGCGCAAAATCGTAACGCTGTTCTATTTTGATTAATTAGCTCTTATCTAGCTTTTATTTGACAGCGATCGCCTGAGCGTAACCTGGTCAAAGACCACGCGACCCAAGACCATACACCTCAAGAGCATGCAGTAGTGTAATTTTTGTTACACAAGCAGGTGTTTATGGTGCGGCTTCATTGCAGGTTTAGTAGTCTTGTCGTTATCATCTAATGCGTTCAGCACATTTGTCTTTCGCGTACAGCTGTTCGTCACTTGTTGTTCGTAATATTCAGACCCTATGGCTTCTTCTTATTCCTTCGATGTTGTCAGCGATTTTGATCGTCAAGAGCTGGTTAACACCTTGGATCAAGCCCGTCGCGAAATCAAAAGCCGCTACGACCTAAAAGACACTAAGACCACGCTAGATCTTAAAGAAGACAGTATCGAGGTTGATACCGATAGCGATATGACGCTGCGGGCAGTGCATGTAGTGATTCAGACCAAGGCGGCAAAGCGCAATCTGTCGATGAAGATTTTTGAGTTTGGGGAAATCGACGCGGCTAGCGGCAACCGCATTCGGCAAGAAATCAAGCTGAAAAAAGGAATTGAGAAAGAAGACGCAAAGAAGATTTCTAAGCTGATCAAAGACAACTTAAAGAAGGTGCAGGCGTCTATTCAAGGCGATTCGGTAAGGATATCGGGAAAGAACAAAGATGATCTGCAAGAGGCGATGCAGCTGATCAAGGCTGAAGATTGGCCCGTAGCTTTGCAGTTTGAGAACTACCGATAGGAAACTAGACGCAGTTGCGGTTGTCGCTGTAGTTGCCGCTGGCAACAGTGCCGTCCACACTAATGTTTATATGCAGAGAATCGGCGTCTCAAAAGCAGCTTCAAACGTCCGTCTTTAGATGTCTAAAGACATCCACCGGGCCTGTGGTGTGTACCCTAGCTTTTCATATAGCCCAAGTGCCGAGATATTGTCTTCAAACACTTGTAAGCTAATCTGCGAATAGCCTTGCTGCTTTGCCCACAGCTGGGCGTGAACCATCAGAGCACTACCTAGCCCTTGCTGACGATGCGCCGCATCCACATACAGTAAAAAAACATAGGCTTGCCGCTGTCCATCGCGCTGGTTGATCGATTCACCTAGCCAGATGCACCCAATTGGTTCGTGTCGCTGTGGTAAACCAGGCAGACCGCCTGGGAGAGAAGCCGACTGAGGACCAACTAGCCACCAGAGAGCTGACTGACTCGTAAAATGACGACTGACGGTATCGGCAAGGTGAGTGCCCGTTTCGCTTGCACCCAGATCGCGGTAGGCTCTCTGCATGAATTTCACCAGACGAGCGCGATCTAAGCTAGAGCCTTTTTCTAAACGGTAGTCAGCAACGGGGAAAGGCGTAATCACTAGCTGAGTATTATTGCCATGCCAGGTGCTTGCGAGACGGGCTGTGAGATGGGGGCCGGCGCCATCATGTCGCTAGGAAGAAAGATACGAGCACTGGTAGCGAGGAGCGCGATCGCAAAAATAAGCACAATAAACAGCGGTGCGATGTACTGACGAAAGAAACCCATAGTGGCCTGCCTTTAACTAATCACGGCAGATAATACCGTCGAATAAGTCTAATAAAGTTATGTAAAATCTGCACCTATAGTAGCGGGTTTGCGACACTCAGTGCACCTATCGATTCAGTAACTGGCACAGGTTTTCAGCCGGGTTCGTAAATAGACTAAACCATAGTGTAGTCATCCAAATAGTTCCAAACAGTTTGGGAAATTCAATGCTACGCCATGAAGAAAATCATTGCCGTTCTCTCTCACCTTGTTTTTTGGACGTGGAATCTAGTCTTCATTGGCATTGTCGATATCTGGCTGCTGCCTGAATTTGGTTTAGACCTGCTGTTAGATACGCGCACTGGATTGATAGAACCGACATTCACACTCAGTATGGTGATACTGCTGCTAGTGCCACCAATCTGTACCATTTTGAGCTTTTGGCGGCTGCGCAACCGACCCGCCGCTCTACTGCGACTGTTTTACGGGGTAGAAGCGCCACTATTTACGCTATGCCTGCTACGGCTGTTCCTGATTCGTGAACTCACGTCTGCAACGGGCTTCACCCTAGGGCTAGCTGTTTTCTCTATATTTATGTTTGCCATTGAGCTGTTGGCAGGTTACGCCGCGCAAAACGAAAAGCTCTCTTGGGTGCAGATGGTGGGGCATAGCCTAATTTTGCTCGTCGGTGGCTATGTGGGCTGTTTGCTATTGCTCTATACCGTGCCTGTACTAGCCCAGGCAGTTGCTAGCTGCCTTCATTGGCTCGGCTATCTTTTTAGCGATGGCAGCCTTAGCGATTTTCTCAAGGGCCTCTGGTTTGTTCTTACCCACCCGGTCGATGGAGTGCTAGGACTGCTGTTTGGGTTCCTAGGCATCTTTAGCTTGCTAGTCTTTGTTTCAATGCCCTATGCGTTCGTGCATTTTTACGTTCACGCCTGGGAGCGGATTCATTGTGCGTTTGGTCGGCAGCATGGAATGAGAAATAGCTGGACGATAACGGGCGTGAGCGTAGCAATAAGTTGCGCTTTATTCATAAGTTTGCAGCTAACCCAGCCACAGGCCAAGGCTTTTGAAATTCTAGCGCCGAGTTCAGTGGGTATAGAGCTAACAGGTTCGATACGGCAAGATCGACAGGTACAGCTACAGAATGTAGGAGAGATTCGCGCGGGCTTGACTAATGCATATTTGCACCGCTATCGCTATCTGAGCCCTTGGTCACAGAGTAATAGACTCGGTGAGCTATATCGGCCAGCACTGCCAGACGACGCGCGCAATTTTCTACAGATGATTCACAATGGGCTGCTTTCTCCTTTTCTGTATCGTGGTCAAGACGACGATGTACAGCGGGCGGCTAAGTTATATAAGCAGTTTTTTGATGAGCCTATTCAAAAGGCAGAGCGAGCAGCTATTCGCAGGGCGCTTCAGGCAACGGCTAACCGAGATGAAACCAAGGCTGGTCTCCTCGATCTTGACAAGCAGATCGTGCGGCTAGCAGATCAGGACGTGACGGTGCAGCCGCACGGCGACTGGGCGACGGTAGAAATTCATGAGCGTTACGAGAATTCAACACCAGAAGATCAAGAGATTTTTTATTCGTTCTCGCTGCCGGAGAGCGCAGCAATTACAGGACTATGGCTGGGCAATGCAGAGAACCCCAAGCTGTTTCCTCATGTAGTCTCACCTCGAGGAGCCGCGCAGCAGGTATACAACAATGAAGTGGAGCGCGCTAAGTTTCAGCGAGCGACCGATCCGGCTCTGCTGGAGCAGGTAGGGCCTAGGCAGTATCGGCTGCGGGTGTTTCCAATTCCAGGGTCTACGGCGGTAGAAAATACGCGAGCCGTAAGAGATTCCGGTGAGCTGGATTTGACGATGACATACGACGTGTTGCAGCAGCCAGGTGTCGGCTGGCCGCTACCGCAGCTCAGCGAGAAACGCAATATCTTTTGGACGAATAAGACTGAATACACGAGGGGCGATCACACTATTAAACCCAGTACCCTCTCGCTTACTGAAGACAAATGGTTCGAGGCCGCGATTCCCGTATCAGCTAGCGCTAGTACTTCTTCTAGTACCTCTTCTAGCACGACTGCTAACGCTACTCGCAGAAGTCACTACGCTGACTTTGCTGAAGGCTATCGCGTCATAGCTACGCCGCTGACCGCTCAGACAAACCAGCTGCCTGCAAATCAACGCATCGCTGTCGTCGTTGATAGCTCTTACAGCATGCATGAGCAACAAACTACGCTAAAGCTAGCCGCTGCCCAGCTAAAAGCTGCAGGTAAGAAGAACGCGCTCGACTTCTATATCACTGTGGCCGGCCAGCCGAAAGCGTCTATGCAAAACGACTTGGCGCAGAACGACTTGGCGCAGAACGGCTTAGCTGTGGATGAGCTAATGTTTTACGGCACCTTGCAGCCTGCGGATATGCTGACACAGTTTACCGAGCAGCGAGGCGAAAAGACTTACGATGCGGTGCTGTTGCTGACTGATGAGGGTAGCTATGAGCTAGCTGAAGACCAGACAGCGCTACCCCAACTGAACGCGCCGCTGTGGATTGTGCACTTGGGTGAAACGATGCCGTCTGCCTATGAAGACAATTTGCTGCAAATGCTGGAGGCGAGCCGGGGCGGCGTGGACACAAACGTAGAGTCTGTGCTGCAAAAGATGGCAGCGGCAGATAAAGACGAGACGCGGCTAGATGGCTATAGCTGGCGAGTAGAGCCGCCATCAGAAGGCGAGCGTGAGGAACTGTCGCCTTCTGAGGCCGGGTTCGTGGCGCTAGCAGCTAGAGAGCTGATTCGTCAGCAGGGGCGTGTGTTGGATACGACGCAGGTGTCGGCATTAGATGCGGTACATGCGATCGCTAAACGCACTAGCATCATCACGCCCTACTCTTCGATGCTGGTGTTAGTAGACGAGCGCCAAAGAGAGCTGCTACGCGCAGCCGAAGCCGGAGAAGACCGCTTCGAGCGAGAAGTGGAGGATGGACAGAACGATTTGACCGAGCCCGGTAACGCGCTAACAGCGTCTGTGCCAGAGCCGGGGCAGGTGGTAGGCATAGTGGTGATGGCGATCGCGCTAGTAACGCTCAAGCGCAAATCTGTTCGACTGCGATCGCCACAGATCTAGCCAGAGTCTACTAGCCAGAATCTAGCTGGCTAGGGAGATTTTTCCTAGGCCTTTACCTGACTGAGGTAAAGGCTTTGCTGATTTGGGGTGTCATTACTGGACCCCCTACAAATACCCCTAAGGCATCTTTAATTTGAGTCATCTTTAAAAAGTACAAGTGCCTGGGACTATCGATATGATTTTGCGACTAACGACTCTAGAGACCGGCCATCCTCTACGGTGCCTATCGGCTGGCATTGTCACTATTTTCTTAAGCGCTTCTCCGACACTCGCACCTGCCGCGCAGGCAGAACCTTGCACATACCGCTGCGAAACGAATCAGATTCGCTTTGTGCCCGGTCAGCCTATCACCATTAAATTTATCAACAGCACCAACGGCATGATCAACCTAGAACGCGTGCTTGATATCGATCTGCAATGGCTACGGCCTCACACCGAATTTTCCATCGACACGCTGGTTGGGGTAGATGACGAGATGTCTTTGGTGTTTTGGGATGAGCAGAATCGAGCAGTAAACGCAGTGTTACACCGCCCGGATGCAGGAACCTTACAGGTTGAGCTATTGCCGAGTGGTCACGATAGCGACAGAGCTGTTCATGTTGCCAACGATGGCCGAGTCCTAGTTTATTGAGCTGACCTCTAAGCTGACCTCTAAGCTGACCTCTAAGCTGCCTGCTGAGCTGCCGAACCGGTCACTTCGAATACACCACTAAGCAAGCCATCCTTTATTATTAGATCAAACGATCTACCGCGCTGCTCCCCATCAAGTTCATCCGCTGCATTTTGCGGTCATGTGCTCAAGGTGCGAGTGGGCGCTATAGTGCTTTGTGCGAGTCATCGATTGATCTAATGTGTCAGAAGATCTGATTTCGACCCCGGATAGTCAAACTGAAGATAGCCTACTGACCGAGCGCGTCGCTGGGCCCTCTTCGCCTGCCGAGCGACAGGTCCCGCCGCAGCGGTGGCAAATCTTTCCAGTGCAAAAGGCTCAGGCCAAGCACATCGCCGAAGCAACAGCGCTCTCACCGTTGCTAGCTCAGGTTCTTATCAATCGCGGCATTTACACGCCAGAGCAAGCCTGGGAGTTTCTAGATCCCGAAACTCTGCTGTTGCCTTCCCCGCTTGATGAGTTTCCCGATCTGGCGAAAAGTCTGGACCTGCTAGTAGCAGCGATCGCGGCAGGTCAAAAGATATTAATCTGCGGGGACTATGACGCAGATGGAATGACGAGTACGGCTTTGTTGATGCGATCGCTCCGCTACTTGGGCGCGCAGGTTAGCTACGCCATCCCTAGCCGTATGGATGAGGGCTACGGCATCAACCTACGCATGGTCGAAGACTTTCACAGTGTTGGCGGCGGCATCATTCTTACAGTGGATAATGGAATTGCCGCCTATGAGCCAGTGGCCCGCGCCAAAGAACTGGGGCTAACGGTCATCCTCACCGATCACCACGATGTTCCTGAGCGCATTCCGCCTGCTGACGCAATTCTAAATCCCAAGCTAATCCGTGAAGCCTCCCCTTATCGGGGGGTAGCTGGCGTTGGCGTAGCCTATATTCTGGCGATTTGTCTCGCCCAGCGTCTGGAGAAAACGCGAGATCTGACGGCTCCTCTGCTGGCGCTGTTTACCTTGGGTACCATCGCTGATTTGGCGCCGCTAACAGGCGTCAATCGTCGATGGGTTAAAAGAGGGCTAAAACGGCTGCCGAAGTCACGAATTCCCGGTATACAGGCGCTGATTGAAGTTGCTGGGCTCAGTGAAGAAACAGCCCTAAGACCGGAAGCTATTGGGTTTCGCCTAGGTCCGCGAATCAACGCGGTAGGCCGCATTTCCGATCCGCAAATTGTGATTGACCTGCTGACCACCGACGACGTGGGTGTTGCCTTACAGCGGGCAATGCAGTGCGAGGAAGCTAATAAGCTACGCCGTCAAATGTGCGAGGTAATCGAAGCGCAGGCGGTGGAATGGTGCGAAACACAAATAGACTCTGGTCTGCTCAATCTAAAGAAAGAGCGGGTGCTCGTTGTGGTGCAGCCCGAGTGGCATCACGGGGTGATTGGCATTGTGGCTTCGCGCCTGGTAGAACGCTATGGCGTGCCGGTTTTTATAGGAACTTACGAAGATGATGACAAGAAAGAGATTCGGGGATCGGCTCGCAGCATTCCAGAGTTCAACGTCTTTGAAGCACTGCAGTTTTGCGATGACCTGCTTGATAAGTACGGTGGACACCGAGCAGCCGGCGGATTTTCTTTTCAGGCAAGCAAACTGCGTCAGGTCAAGTCTCGGCTGAGTAACTTCGCTTGCAAGCATCTGCAGATAGAGCATCTTAAGCCTTTAGTCACAGTCGATGCTCATGCGCCGCTATCAGCGCTGACGCTAGATCTATACGCTCAAATCGATCAGATCCACCCCTGTGGAATTGAAAATCCAGATCCGGTTTTCTGGACGGCGAATGTTGCGGTAATTGAGCAAAAGGTAATCGGCAAGACGAGCGATCACCTGAAGCTAACTGTGTCACATGCGCCGCTAGAGAGCATATCGGAGGGCAGGTCAGAGCGTGCCTCAGAAAGCGACTCGCAGAACGAGCTGGCAAAAAAGACAGTCATGAAAGCGATCGCCTGGCGTTGGGGTCACTATCACCCTTTGCCCAGAGCGCTAGACATTGCCTATAAGCTGCGGATCAACGAATGGAAAGGCAGACGCACCGTAGAGCTAGAGCTGATTGGCGCTCGGCCTGCCGAACCGGTTAGCGAATCCGCCGCTGGCATTCAACCCTGGCGTGAAACACCTCTAGCAGAGGGCTTACAGCCTCCTGCGCAGCAAGCTCCTCGCAATAAGCCTCCGTTAGATGCCCAGCTAGATACTCAGTCAGACGCACCGCGAGAGTCGCAGCCAGATCCGCAGCCAGATCCGCCGTCAGACTCGCCGTCAGACTCGCCGTCAGACCCACAGTTGGTCAGTCAACCTAATGCTGCTCAGCAGAATCTTCAATCTGCTGCAACTTCCTCCCTTCAGTCTGCTCGGGCGGTGGTCCGCAGCCTTCAAGCAAAAATCAACGCGGCCTCACCGATAGGCGTATCAGAGCCGCAGGCAGTGGTTTGGCCATCGCCCGAGCTGCCTAAGTTAGAAAGAGTATCTTCCCCGGGCCAAATAAGTCCATCATCACAGAATAATGAACAGAGTGCCGAACAGACCACCAAAAAACCTATTCACCATCAGTCCGGTCGTTTAGAGCGCTCCTTAAGTGAGTTTACGGAAGACGGCTCTACAGGAAATGACCCTACAGATGACTCTGCTAATTTGGGGCCTGTTCTAGACGCAGACACTTCCCTGCATGTAGAGTTTTATTACAGCAAACGCCGCTACAGAGGGACTTTGGAGAAGACGGAGAATGAGCGCCAGCTGACGATTAAAAACGCAGAGGGACATTTGCTGGTAGTGCAGATGAATCAACGGCAGGGATTCTTGTATTTGCCAGATGTTCCCGTTCAGGCGGTTGATATTGCTGAGCTGCGATACTTCAATTTAATTCGAGCAGGACTAAGTGCGCTAGAGGTTAAGCAGAAAACTCAGCTAATTATGAGGCACACCGAGCTACTAAGCGAGAAGGATCAACAAATTGCCGCGATGAAAGCTCAAATCGAGTTGCTAGAAGAGAAAATTACGCAGCTTTCGGAGGAGCAGCAGCGGCAGTTTGCTGTACTAGAGTCGGAGGTGCAGGCGCAGGAGACCACTATCTCCGGGCAAGAGGCGCAGATAGAGCATCTACAGATAGTGAGCAGCGTGCCGCTATCTAACACAGTTGATATTGAGCAGCAGGTGCGAAGAGCGGTGGGTGATAGCGTCTGGTTTTGCTTGCAAGCGGCGAGCCAAAAGGATTTACAGGCGGCTTATAAGAACGACCAGATCATTCAAACTGACAGCCCGGATGCTAATATCGCCGACTATTCTGAGGCGGGTATACGTCTGAGCGCGGCGGTTGAGCGTGAGGTGCTGACGCCATTTTTTCAGGAGCTTTCTACCTTTGCGCAAGATTGTCAGGTGAAAGAGATTGGAGGAATTGCACTAGATTCGGCTGATCAGCACAGCCTTAGTATGATGCCGCCTTTGCTAGCCGATCAGTGGCGCTCTGTGCCTTCGAGTCAGCTTTTGCAGAGAGAGCGTCCTGAAGGTGGAGTTAAGCTAGTGAAGATCAAAGGGGCGCAGTTGCTTTTAGAGCGCGATCGCACCTTACTGAGTCATTTTTTTGAGCAGTGGGAACACCCAATGGCAAATTGCTTTAGTCAAAAAGGGGCCCAGGCCGCCGCTAGCCTCGATCAAATTAGCAAGCTGCGTAGTATAGCCGTTCATGCAGAGAGCTTTTTATATCGATGGCAATATGAGCTTTTACACCAGCTCGTTGCCGGTAAGCAGGGAAAAGGTGGTCTGCTGAGACAGCTATTTGCCTTAGCGTAAACGCGATTACTTATCTTCGTTGCGCTTTTATGCTTGCAAGTTGCGTTTAAAAATACCCTTACAAAGGGCGCTTTTGTCAGGGCGCTGTGGAAAACTTTAGCTGCGATCGCAGCAGTCACAATAGATAGAGGCGTAGGGGGTTTATCCCTTATCAAATTACTGAAAACCGTTGACATAAAAAGGATTCAGCCCACATCTTTGAAGCGAGAAGAGAAGCGAGAAGAAATAGAGAAGTATAGTACTATTCGCTACTTTTCGCAGGCGAAAAAAGTTTTCCACAGGTTTTTCCACAGGCTAAAAACCTATGGAAAACTTGCGCGCAACATCATAGAACATATTGCTAGATCACAACGTGAGATGACGACAAGCATCTAGTGAATGTCTCCCAATGCTAGTCACGCAATATAGAAAATTCAAGCGGCGCTATCCAAGAGGCTCTGTCCGAGGGGCACTGTCCGAGGGGCACTGTCCGAGGGGCGCGTCCGAGGAGCATCTTTAAGCAAGATTGTTTCAAAAATCGAGCGGTTCTCTACGTAGACCGTAGAAAAGCTAGCTTGCAGCTCTTATAGATCAGCTTGCAGCTCTATAGAGCTTTGGTTGTGTAAGTTACCAAAAACCATCGGAGACAAAAGAAATTATCATGGGTATATATTATGTCGATGTTTTAGCACGCACTGTCTGGCAGTCTACGAATCAGGCCGCTAAGCGTAAGGCGACGGCTCAGGCTGACTCTCAGGCCGCCTCTCAGGCCGCTAATAAAACTATCGATGTGGCCGCGCTTGAAGCCGCTTCTGACGCCGCCGAGTATGACCTGTCTAGCCGTGGTGCCTCTCAAGTGTTAACATCCGCTGACATCGAGCGTAAGATTCAAATTTACAGGCAAGTGAGTCAGTCCGCTCCCGATAGTTTTGATGCCTGGAACTACCTAGGTTATTACCTAGCGCAGGCAGATCGGATACTGGAAGCGATCGAAGCCTATGCCAAAGCACTCACAATCTCCCCAAAGGCGCCACGTGTCTGGTACAATTACGCCACGCTTTTAGAAAAGATGGGGTGGTATGGTGAAGCGGTATCGAGTTATCAAGAAGCATTAGTCATTTCCCCTGACTACTTTAAAGCTATGTACGGTAAAAGCAAGAGCCTATATCGACTAGGCCGCTATCAAGAGGCGGTAGACAGCTATACTCAAGCACTTTCTAACCCGATGGCAGAAGGCGCCGCAGCGGCTGAACTGTGGTATGGGCGCGGCAAAGCATTTTTCAAGCTCAATCAGCTTGACCAGGCGTTAGCGAGTTTAGAGCAGGCGCTGGCAGTTTTACAAACTAGAGGGCTTGGTAGCGCGCCTACGTCGCATAAAGTATGGGCTAGCATAGGGCAAGTGCTAATGCGCCAGCGAAAAGATGCGACGGCGCTCGAAAAGTTCGATCGGGCGTTAGAGCTTTCGCCGACTTCAGCGCTGTACTGGACCCACAAAGGCTTTCTACTCAAACGACTAGGCCGTTACGAAGAGGCTTTGAGCGCTTTTGATAGAGCCCTCTCTCTGGGTCATGATGTGGCCAAAACTTGGCACCATCGAGGGCTGACGCTGATGAAGATGAAGTGCTACTCGGAGGCGCACAATAGCTTTACGCAGGCGCTAAAACATCAGGCGTATGACTATAAAAGCTGGCTGAGTCTGGGCTGGGCGCTCGAAAAGATGGGCGACTACAACCTAGCGATAGAAGCCTATAACAAGTCATTGGCAATTGAGCCGGATCAGTCGTTTGCGTTTTATCAGCAGGCGCGCTGCTATGCCGTTTTGCAGGAGACTAGCTCGGCAGTAGAGTATTTAAGACGGGCGATCGCACTTCATCCAGAAGCCTACGCCCCGCGTTCTCAAGTAGACCCTGTTTTCCGTGAAGTCCAAACTAGATCGCTGTTAGTAGGTAGATAGATAAGCGAACAGGATAGATAAGCGAACAGGATAGATAAGCAAACAGGGCAAACAAACGGGCAGATAGGCGCTCAGATAATGAGTTAGCTGCTGCGGCTGCTTTGAGTAGACCGATGGCGCACAGCTGACTGCCGGGCTTTGTTGGCTAGCACCACACCACCTGCTAGCAGTAGCCAGTAAGGACTATAGACCAGCAGCCAAAGACCAAGCTGTAGCAGATCGGTAGTAAAGTCGCCGACGGAGTCGGTGGCTTGGTTCCAAGAGGTAGCTAGCTGCGCTGCGAATTCTGGCTGGTTGGGTGAAGTGGTGATCGCACTCTGCAAACTTAGCGATACGGTCGAATAGCTCACCTGAGTTTGCAAGTTCTTTTGCGCGGCGGCCATTTGCTCAATACTTTGTCGCACGCTGCTCAGCTCCCGAGAGACCTGTAGCACATCAGAAATTTCGCCAGAGCGCGACATTATCTCCTGTAGCGCTGCTTCTGACTTACGCGCATTGATCAGCCGCGCTTGCAAATCAACTAGCTGAGTTGAAACATCCTCTGTTGTGATGGATCGGCTGCGCACATTGCCCATCTCCATCAGCGCTGCGAGGGTTGTCTCTAGCTTTTCCTGGGGTATGCGCAGCTCAAAGTCAATGCCGCGCTGGCGATCGCCATAGTCTTGCATCGAGAGCACATCGCCATCTTGCGATCGCACGATTGTTTTCACCTGCTCAAAGCTTTCTTCTACAGAGTCCACACTTATCGATAGATTTGCTCGCTTTATTAGCTGTGGCGGCTGAGCTAGTGCACCATCTACAGCGTCATTTGCAACCTCACTATCAGCCACCTGATCGCTTTGGACAGACTGCGTCTGTGCACGCTCTTTAGAAGCTTGAGGAATTGCTATTTCTGACTCAGCGGTGAGTCCAACGGCAGAGTCCATGCTTTCAGTCGGGGCCTCAGCGCAGCCTGTGATTGCAGAGAGCGTAAAAATAGAGCCGGTCAAAAGTGCGAGGCCAAGCTGCTTCATAATGATTCTTCGTAGGGGATAGATGAGACGATGTATTATTTGTTGTTTATTGCTTCTAGTCACTAGTGTGACAAATTACCCGAACAAGAGACGCTGGGTTTCAAAAATGGAAACACAGATAGGATTCTGAGGTATTTATTACCGGCAGCTTTGGGTTAGCAGCTCACCTATGCGTCCTTATCAGACGCGCGGCGTCTTCACTCAGTTGACTGATCGATTGGTCTTACTGAGCTGGTGGCCGTTTAGTTAGCCAAGCGTTTGCCTAATAAGCGCTTTCGCTTAGCACTCAGCCAAATGGCGTATTTTTTCTAAAGGTCGAAATATTCCCAGAGCCAGCGAAAACCTGACTATAAAAGAAGTTCGAAGTTTCTCACACTACTTTCACGTACGAAAAAGAGTATCGTACGCATCTTTACTGATCCGATTGTTTAGTTATTAGTTAGTATGCGTATACGCAACTATAGATAATACACACTAGGCAGAAGTAAGAATTGTTTCGGCAATAAGATGGCGACCATTCTTAGGAGAAGATCTGAACCCTATGTTTTGTAAAAGTCAACACCGCGGGAGATTGATTGTTCGCACCGCCTAACTATCCACACCATCAGGCTATACAGTACTTATATCGCTTTTGTACACAAGGTGTGTACATGAAACAGTTTTGTGGATGGGTTCACAAGAAGCGCTTTTGACGCAGTATGTCGATAGTGTGCTGTTCGAGCACGTAATTTAGAGTGAATACAGCTAGATATAGATACACGACAAACAAATTTGATGACTAGATTATATCTGTAAGACTTTGTTGGATCGCCGACAAAATTTTTCTCTACCTATCTATTTGCTTGTTTTATTGAGATAATTGTTTCAGCTAAGCTAAGAGATTTGTACCAGTGAAAACAAATTAAAAAATAAACTAAAAATAAATTAAAAACAGATTCCGGTATTGTCACTACCTTCTTTAAAGGCTATGAAATCGACTTTATACCCTTTAGCCACGTACCCTTTATTCACACTCTTTTTATGTTCAAGTGTCTGCGTCTCAGTTCTCTCTATATTTTTAGGAGCAGCATCTTCCGCCAGGGCGGAGCAGGTGATAGCAGCAGCTTCTAAAGCAGTGCCGCAGACGAATACTATAATAAATCCTTTAAACACAAAAGACGACACTCAAGAGACTTTTCAGCCTATTCCTGATAGCAGTTCGACGAATTATCCGGCTAGTAATTTAGCGAACCGTGGATATCTGTTGGGCGTAGGAGATGAGGTGCAAGTGAGTGTGTTCAACGCTTCGGACTATAGCGGCGAATTCAGCGTGCTGCCCGGAGGCGTCTTGAATATACCCTTGGTTGGAGAAATTCTAGTCGAGGGGCTGACGTTACAGCAAGCGTCTGATGACGTTTCTGCTCGCATAAGCGAGTACGTGCGCCGTCCGAGAGTGACAATTAGTCTGTTAGAAGCGCGACCTTTGCAGGTAGCGATCGCAGGGGAAGTGAATCGTCCTGGCTCTTACACACTATCAGACGAGGGCGAGAACAGTTCTGCAACCCCGACCTTGACTCAGGCGATTAGCATGGCGGGGGGCATCACACAGTCAGCCGATATTCGTCAGGTGCTGGTGCAGCGCCGATTTCCAACAGCAAGTCGTGCGGCCAGCCAGGCAGCTAGCCAGACAGCCAGTCTGTCGACCAGGCAGTCAGGCAGTCAGACAGTCAGGCAATCAACAGACCAAGCGTCTACTTTCAGCGAGGTCAGTTCTTTCAACGATGCGAGCACTCCCAATGAAGTCACTACTTTCAACGTAGGCAGTAGTCGTGCGGTCGATGTCTATGTGGCAGATGACAGCAGCGGAGCTATTACGGTCAACCTGTGGCAGCTTTTACAAGAGGGACAGATTGAAGCAGACCTCCCTTTACAAAGAGGCGATCGCATTTTCATTCCCACGGCGACTGCGCTCAGCCCAGAAGAATCTCTCGAACTCGCTTCAGCTAGCTTTTCGCCTGCAGCAGTTACGGTTAATGTTGTTGGCGAAGTAGAGAGCCCCGGCGCGATTTCTCTACCCCCTAACCCGTCGCTCAATCAGGCGATTTTGAGCGCAGGTGGATTTAACCGCAGAGCACGTCGAAACAGCGTTAGTCTGATTCGACTGAACGAAGATGGCACTGCCACACAGCAAGAGATTGATATTGATTTCGAGTCGGGAGTCAACTTGGAAAATAATCCTTTTTTGCAACCTAACGACACAGTAGTCGTTCGTACGGGTGGACTTTACCGAGCAACGGATACACTAGGCACGGTCTTGTCCCCGCTTAACAGCGGCTTCGGTCTCTTGCGTTTGTTTGGTTTATAAAAGCTAGCTTACTGCTTACTCGCTTACTTGGAACCGACGAGTTAATTTTCTATGAAAGTTGCATTAGTGCATGACTACCTGACGCAAAGAGGTGGCGCAGAGAGAGTGTTTGAGCTACTTTGCCGATATCTGCCAGAAGCTGACGTTTATACTTCTCTCCACAGTCCCGCTGCTGGCATTGATTTGGGAAAAGATAGAGTCGTCTATACGACTCGCTTACAGGCAATCCCAGGCGGCAAAAGGTACTTTAGGCTGCTAGCTCCTTTTTACTTCTCTGCTTTTCGAGCGCTCGATCTTCAGGCTTACGATTTGATCATTAGCAGCACCACTAGCTTTGCAAAGGCCGTACGCAAGCGACCTGATGCTACTCATATTTGCTTCTGTCACAATATCACCCGCTTTTTGTGGGATACCGATACCTATCTACGACAGTATCAAAACTACAAAAAGCTGTATCCATTGATCCGTCCCATCTTTCGTAAGATGCGACAGATCGATCTTAGACATGCGCAAAACCCAGACTTCTACATTGCTAATTCGAGTACCGTAGCAGCCCGTATAGAAAACATATACAAACGTCCGGCAAGGATGATCAATTTTCCTATTGAGGTAGACAACTTTGTTTTTAGTGCTCAAAAAGAAGATTTTTATCTGGTTTCCGCCCGGCTAATTAGCTACAAGCGAATTGACATCATTGTTGAAGCATTCAACTGGCTAGGACTGCCGCTGTTGATTATTGGAGATGGCCCCGAAAGACAATACTTGGAGTCTAAAGCGCTCGATAATATTGCTTTTTTAGGTCACGTTAGCGATTTAGAGCGATCGCACCTGATGGCAAAAGCGCAAGCTGTTGTCGTTGCAGCCCTAGAAGACTATGGACTCGTGCCTATCGAAGCCAACGCTAGCGGAACACCAGTTATTGCCTACGGAGCCGGGGGCGTGTTAGACACTCAAGTGCCAAATAAAACTGGGGTTTTCTTCAATCGACAGTCTCCAGAAGCCATTCAAACAGCCGTCATCCAGGCCACTCGAATTTGCTGGAACTATAGGGAAATTCGCAGCCACGCCATTAGCCACTTCTCAGAAGCCGTTTTCTTCAAACAGGTCGAACACATGCTCGAGAGCACAGCTATCGCTCAAAAACAACCAAAGCAACTAGCATTAACAGACGTAGCTATCTAACGCTAACAATCTATCAGTAGCAATCTATCAGTAGCAATCTATCAGTAGCAATTCAACAGACATAGCAATCCGACAGACATAACCATCTAACTAAGAGGAGGAAAATTTGTGACAGACGTCAGCTTATCGGCGACGCAAGAGCCTGAGCTTGACTATGGTCAGCTACTACAGGTTTTGTGGCGGCGACTGCCTTGGTTTATCAGCGCAGTCGTAGGCAGTGTCGGGTTGGCTGCGGTTGCAACGCTGTCGCAGGCGCCCACCTATAGAAGCTCTATGCGGCTGCTAGTAGAGCCTAACGTCTCTCAGTCTATTAGCATCAACTCAGAAGACGGCGTTCGCTCAAACTCTTCTTCTGAAACTGCCATCGACTATGTCACGCAGCTCAACCTGATGCGCAGCCAGCAGTTTGTTGAAGACGTGGTGATTATCTACCCGGACGTCTGTGCACCTGGCGATAGCCAAGCAGAGTGTATTGCAAACTTTCAAACTTCGCTTTCGCTTTCGCAGGTCGAAGAAGGCAGTACCAAAACGCGCATTTTTGAAGCAGTCTTTACCGGTGACGATGCCAGAAGAGCCCAAAAGTCTTTACAGGCGCTCCAGCAGGTATACATTAACTACAACGCGAACCAGCAGCAGCAGCGTTTAGACAACGGCCTAGTGCTCGTTAATCGTCAGATCGAGCAGGTGCGCACAAACCTCGATAAATCTCAGCAGGCTTTACAGCGGTTTCGTCGCCAGGGTGAGACCATCGATCCCGAAAAGCAGTCACTTGACGCGGCTACAGCGCTCGATCAGCTAGCGCAAACTCAGCAGGCTGTGCAGGCCGATTACCAAGAAGCCGAAGCTCAGTATGAAGCTATTCAGGCAGCGCTTTCTGTCGATCCACAGCAGGCGATGATGGCGGCAAAACTCAGTCAGTCTGGCCGCTACCAAACCCTATTAAATGCGCTGCAGGTCAGTGAGCTAGCCCTTTCTGAACGGCTTGCGGTGTACACCGAATCAGATCCGGTTGCTCAAGGGTTGCAGGCGCAGCGCGATCGCCAAGTAGAGCTATTGCGGCAAGAAAGCCAGCGCTTACTCGGTTCAGCGGCAATTACCAGTGAGCAAGATCTGCTGTCTAGCGGGCAGCTAGGAGAGAGCGGTCTTGCGCTTGTTAATGAGATGATTGACACCCAGATAAGACTGAGTGGCTTAACCGCTCGCGAGGCCAGCTTGGCTAAAACGCAGCAGTCGTTGCAGCAGCAGCTAAACACCTATCCTGAACTGATTGCCCAGTACGACCGGCTGCAGCCCGAAGTAGAAACTCAGCGAACGTCGCTAGAGCAGCTTCTGCAAACTCGCCAAGAGTTAAGCAACGAGATTGCACAAGGCGGCTTTAAGTGGGAAGTAGTAGAGCCGCCCAACCCAGGCTATAAAATTTCGCCCAAGCCGTCCCAAAATATAGCCATTGGGGCTGTAGCGGGTTTGTTTTTAGGCGGGCTGCTTGCCTATGGAAGAGAATCTATCGATACGGTAGTTCGCACCGCAGAAGATCTGAGAAAGCAAACGACACTGCCGCTATTGGGTGTGTTACCAGAAATCAGTGAGCGCGCGCCGACGTTTTCGCCGCTGAATATCTCACGTCAACCCCCAGCCGCTATAGCCGACTCTACGCTAAGCCTGATTCATTTTCAGCCATTTCGAGAAGCTGTTGATCTAATTTACAAGAATATTCAGCTAGCCGTTACCCCGCTAAAGTCGATAATGGTGACCTCGGCAGTTGCCAAAGAAGGCAAAACGACGCTAGCTGCCGGACTAGCGCTGAGCGCGGCGCGATCGCAAAAGCGTGTCTTGCTAGTTGACGCCGACCTGCGCGATCCAATGCTTCATCATCAGCTAGGGCTCTCCAACCGTCAGGGCCTAACCACGCTGATGACCTCGGTAGGTACGCCTTTACCTATCAGCATTTCGCTCGCCGGGACGCAGATAGACGTTCTCCCAGCAGGCCCTATCTCCGAAGACCCGGTGCGGCTCTTGAACTCTCATCGAATGAGAGAGTTAACAACCTGGTTTGAGAACCAATATGACCTGATTGTGTTCGACACATCTGCGGTGTTAGGACGCGTGGACGCCCTACAGCTGGCTTCTCTGTGTCAAGGTGTCGTTATTGTCAGCCGACTTGACCAAATCACGCAAGATCAGCTCACGCAGGCAACCGCAATCTTAGCACCGGTCAGCACATTAGGTATTGTTGCCAACAACGGCCACGACCAGCGCTCATCAATGAACCGAGTTCCCTTTTCTATGTCTAACTCTCCACCTAGTGACAGCGCTGCACAGAGTGACGCTGTCTCCTACCACTAGCTTACCTTTGTAGGCAGCTTACCTTTCTAGACAACAGTTCTCAGTAACAGCTCTCAGCATCTGCATCTATCTCCAGGGTCATCTCATGATTTCATCAACTGCTCTGTTAAAAACCCCAAAGATCTTATCTCTAGTCCAGTCTCAAGAGAAAATACTTACCTACTCAAGACTACGGTGGCGGCGACAGCTGCTGCTTATTCAAACAGCCGACAAAAGTATTCAAAGCTCGAGGAGAACTATCATTCCGGCTTTGCAAAATCTTCAGTGGTTCGAAGAGTGCTTAAAACACTCTTCTGTCAAAATCGTTCGCATGGATACAAGTTTAGGCGTTTCAGCGATTGAGAGCTGCGCTGAGGCCTGCAAAAATGCAGACAAACGAGTTTTCTTGCACTTGCCAGCAGCTACCTACCTGCCAAGGGTGCGATCGCCGCTAGCCTGGTTGTGCAAGCGAGTTGCCGACTGGCTAATAGCGGCTAGCTTAGTCGTTTGCCTCAGCCCTTTGCTGTTTTTTCTAGCAGTGTTGATATGGTTAGATTCACCGGGCGCTATCTTTTTCAAACAGTGGCGAGTAGGCCATCGCGGTCAGCTATTCAAAACCATCAATTTTCGAACCATTCTCCCTGGTCTTCATAGGCTTGCTCCCGAGTCGCGGTTGACCCAAGTTGGCCGTTGGCTACGCCGATACAGACTAGACGAACTACCGCAGCTATTGAACGTGCTGCGCGGAGAGATGAGCCTAGTTGGACCGCAAGCCTGGACGGTTAATGACGCGCTGCAAGTTGAGCCAGATTCGCGAAAGCGGCTAAACGCGCTGCCGGGAATTACCGGAGCATGGCAGATAGCTACTGAAAGTAGCGGTTGCGATTTATCTGCCGTCAGTTTGTCCGCTGTAAGCCAGAGAGACTTGGAATATCTTCAGCAGTGGACAATTCATCAAGATCTCAAGCTACTGCTACTAACAGCTATCGGATGGATATCTAGATTGGGCGCTAGCTAATTTGAGATTGAGTCGGTTGGATTCTTATTTGTTTTTAATTTGTTTATCTAGCTCTTTTTGAGGTGCTAGCTGGTTTATGAGCTTGAGACAAAAGGCTGTTCGAGGAGCGATGTGGTCTACGGTTGAGAAATGGGGTGCTCAAGTTGTTTCTACCGTAATTTTTTTGCTGCTAGCTCGATTACTTGGATCTAAAGCGTTTGGCTTAATTGCCTTAGCGAACGTCTTTTTGGCATTTATGCAAATCTTTTTAGACCAGGGTTTTGCTCAGGCTATTGTTCAGAGAGGAGACCTAGAGCCAGAGCATTTAGATACGGCGTTTTGGACCAGTGTGATGGCGGGTCTGCTGTTTATTGTACTGATTTCTCTGGGAGCGGGGCCGGTTGCTAGGTTCTATAACGAGCCTGCGATCGCACCGATTGTACGGTGGATTTCACTGAGCTTTTTGTTTTCAGGGCTGAGCAGCGTCCAGAGTGCGCTACTACAGCGCAACATGCAGTTTAAGGTTCTCGCTGCCCGCTCTTTAGTTGCCACTATTGCCTGTGGGATCGCCGGAATCGGATCTGCCTTGTTAGGTTTAGGCGTCTGGAGTTTGGTCGTAAAAGAAATTACGTTTGGCTTTACAGGTGCAGCGCTGCTTTGGAGCGCAAGTCACTGGCGACCAAGATTTAAATTTTCGCCTCGGCACTTCACCGATCTATTTTCATTTGGTGTGAACATCATTGGATTTAACTTTTTAAGCTTTTTCAATCACCGTTCGGATGACCTGTTGATTGGCTACTTTTTAGGAGCAACTGCACTCGGATACTACAGTGTTGCCTACCGGCTATTGTCAATTATGATTAACCTTTTGACTAATGTGACAGGTCAGGTGGCGCTTCCTACCTTTTCCAAGCTTCAAACAGACCTAGGTAAGGTGAGAAAAGCTTTTTATGAAGTGACTCAATACACAAGCCTGGTTTCGTTTCCTATTTTCTTAGGCATAGCAACACTTGCGCCAGAGCTAATACAAGTCTTATTTGGAGACGAGTGGCTACCCAGTATACCTGTAATGCGAATACTCGCTTTGATAGGTGTTCTTCAGTCGGTGCAGGGATTTACTGGCATACTACTGTTAGCGATGAACAAACCTGCCTGGCGGCTGCGAGTTATCTTTCTGCTAACTGTTTGCAATACCATAGGTTTTTTGGTGGCGGTACGCTGGGGAATTATCGCTGTTGCCGCCTCTTATGTAATCTGCGGGTATCTATTTTCTCCTATATTTTTAGTACTTGTTAAGAAAGTAATTGGGATAGAGTTCAAGAAATATTTTTCTCAATATACAGTGCCATTTGTCAGCAGTCTGGCGATGGTGGCGGCTATTTTAGGCGCGAAGCAAGTACTTTATGGTGAGGCCCACACATACATATTGCTAACTGTCTATACAGTCATAGGCGCACTTACCTATCTGCTTGGAATCATGCTTTTATCACCTAGTCTATTTACCCAGACTTACAAGCTTGCGCTTTCTTCTTTACCTGTTTCATCGCAGAAAGAAAAGTAGGTGCTTTCGTCTAGTCTATACATGCTCGTATGGTCCGCGTATTAGAGGAAAATACTATGAAAATATTATCTTTAGCTACTGTCCCTTCCTCTCAACAAGGCGGGATGGAATGGAGCACTTTAGAGGTAACTCGGGGTTTGGCTAAGCGGAACCACGAGATATTGCTAGTCTATAAAAACGAGGGAGATTTTCTACCTGTCTATCAAGATTTTTGCGCATCAGTTACGAAGGCTTGGTTTCACGAAGTGTACATTAAAAATCCGATTCATGATCTTCTATCAATCATCAAAGGCATCGCTCCCCTGTTTAGACTTAACCCTGACGTAGTCTATATTCAAAAGTATCAAAACTCTTTTTTTGGAGCTTTGATAGCAAGGATGAAAAACGTTCCGCTAGTTTGCCACTTACGAGAGTTTCCACCAAAGAAATCATTTAACCGCCAGTGGAGTTTTGGCCTGAGTACGATAACTCGCTGTATCGCTGTTTCAGAAGCCGCAAAGAGGGCTTACGTTGAGGCTGGCTTTGCACCCGAAACGATCGAAGTTGTCTACAACGGCATTGATTTAGCTAGATTCTCGATTGAAAGCGATCGCGCAGCAACAAGACAGGCTCTAGGCATTTCTCAGAGCTCGTTTGTTGTTCTCTATGCGGGGCGTACCGATCCGCCCAAAAATATTGAAATGCTGATTCAAGCGTTTGCTCAGCTAGCGCAGAAGAGTTCTGATGTGTGTCTTGTGATTGCAGGTGGATCGGTCAATCACAAGACACCTGAAGCTGGTGAACAGTATGTCGAGAGCTTAAAAACGCTTTGTCACCAGCTTGGAATTGCTGAGAATGCTTACTTTCTAGGCAAACGGTCAGATCTACCGGCCATATACAGAGCGGCGGATGTGACTGTTCTACCTAGCCTGCTGCCTGATACCTTCGGACGAACGTTAGCAGAATCGATGGCCAGTGGGACACCGGCTATCGGGCTACGCTATGGAGGAATTCCCGAAGTAATTTCAGACGAGTTCTCTAAGTATCAGTTTGATGTTGGTGATGTGACGGGCTTAGCCCGTATGCTCGAGTCGCTAAACGGCTGGCAGACGTTCGATCCGACGCTGGGACAGCGATGTCGTGACTATGCGCAAAAGCGCTTCGACGCTGAGAGAACTGTTTCTGAAGTTGAAAATGTTTTAGTAAGGGCCGTTCAGGCGGGACCGAAAAGACTGGGTCCTACGCTTGAAGACTTGCAGAGCTGGGGAGACAGGGTTTCGTCTGATCCCGCTTCTTTTTCGGGATTCACCGCTTGGTAAGTGTATGACATTAAAACCGACTAAAAAATTACTTATGATCTTTCCTTCTACGCTTCGAGGCGGTGTAGAAGAGTACAATCTGACGGCTGCGAAAGGAGCCGCACGGCATGGTTGGTGCGTTCATGTAGCCTTTCCTAGCACAGCGGGAACAGCTTCGCTTATTTGGGACTTTGCGCAGGACGACATTCCCTACCATCCGCTAGCGATCGCCGAAGATCATAGCTGGCTACCTAGCAGTGCTCGTCACCTGCCTCGACTGTTGAAAACGCTACGTCTGCTGATCGCGATTAAGCCTGATGTCGTACAAATTACCTTACCTGCGCCCGACCACTGTTTGGGAAGCATTCTAGCCTGTGGGCTGATGAACGTACCAACAGTTGTTCGCTTTGGGCTGGTGCTGCCGTTAGAAACGACCCCTACCCCTTGGCGAATCAAGGCGTACCGATGGGTGCGATCGCGTACTCAGCGGTGGGTAGCAATCTCCAAAAATAACCGCAAGCTGTTATCTAAACGCTTTGAGATTCCAGAGAAAGAGGTCATCTGCATATACAACGGGGCCAGTCCAGGCAAGCCATTGGCCTCATCTAGTGATTCTCAACAGGTGTCAAGCCGGCTCCTGAAGCAACAAGTGCGTAGCGAGCTAAATTTACCAGAGACGGCGAAGCTCTTGATTACAGTAGGGCGTTTAAACTTCCAGAAAGGTCATCGCGATCTAATTCCAGCTATTTCAAATATTGTTCAAGAGTTTCCGAATACTTATTTTGTTTGGGTCGGCGATGGTGATTTAAGATCAGAACTAGAAGCTCAGCTTAAAGCACTTCATCTGACAGACAAAGTGCTGCTGTTAGGTCATCGGTCTGATGTATCTCGGCTGCTGCGGGCGGCTGATTTGTTTGTCTTTCCAACTTATTTTGAAGGGGGTCAATCGTTTGCGGTAGCTGAGGCGATGATGGCTCAGCTACCGATTGTAACGTCTGATGCCAGTGGCATTCCAGAAGTGCTAAGCCACCAAGTTCATGGCGTAATCTTCAAAGTCGGCGATCGCGGTGGTTTGCTAACTGCCCTTCGCTGGGCGCTCAGTCATCCCGAGCAAATGCAAGCGATGGCAGACAACGCCCAAACTCGCGCTCAAGACTTCACCGAGGAAATCATGATTCAAAATTACGTGGATCTTTGGCAGAGCCTGCTACCAACTTCACTTCTTGAGCCTCAAAGAATGCCTGCTGTACTAGACACTCTACCAGAGACTGATCGCGCCTGACATTATGAGAGTACTGATTACTTCCTGCCGATTTCCAGCCGACCTCAAAAAAGATGTTCAGGGAACCTTTAGACGGTTCAACTTGTTCATGGATGCGTTCAAGGCGATCGCTCAGATCGATCTGTTGTTCTATGTGCCTGAAGGCATCGATTGTTCACCAGCAGCGATCGCCCAGCAGCAGACCGCCCTATCAGCGCATTGGAACACGCCCGTCACTTTATTTCTCTGTCCTCAATACAGCTATTCCCAATCAAAATCCTCACGGGCCAAATGGCAGCAACAGCTTGCCCCAATCATCAACTTCAAAGCGCAAAAAACGTTTTTATCGACGAGCGGATCTAAACAGCTCACTGCACTAGAAAACTGTTTGGCACGTAAGCCAGACGCGATTTTTTGCCATCGTCTAGAAGCGATGACGCCTATATTACAAACGCGGCAATCGCTCCCGCCTGTATTTTTTGACCTCGACGACATTGAGCACATCGCGTTTGCCCGTCAAATCCGCGAGCCGCCTACTCGACTCGCGACTAAGCTGTACTACCTACAAATTCCAGCGCTCTGGTGGGGCGAACGGCAAAGTATCCGAAAAGCTCTGCGTACCTTTGTCTGCTCCGACCTTGACCGACAATATCTCGCTCAGCGGTGGAAGACAAAAGGAGTCGTCAGCGTACCCAATGCAGTTTCTATTCCAGCGGCTATGCCATTTTGCCATAAGCCAGCGTTGCTATTTTTAGGTGGCTACTATTATTTCCCAAACCTCAACGCTGCTAACTTTCTAATTGAGCAGGTTTGGCCGCTTGTCTATAGCGCTAGACCTGACGCTAAGCTGATTATCGCAGGCACTCATCCCGAGAATATTCGCAGCTACGGGAAAGCAGTTCCTGGTGTCGAATTTCCTGGATTCGTAGACGATTTAGATAGCCTTTATGATCGCGTTCGTATCGTGTGTTGTCCGATTTTCTCGGGTGGTGGAACTCGTATCAAGATCATTGAAGCAGCTGCCTACGAGAAAGCGATTGTGGCAACAAAGATTGGCGCAGAAGGACTCGCAATGAAAGCAGAAAAGAGCTACTTACAGCGCAACACGGCTGAAAGCTTTGCCCAGGCATGTGTTGATCTATTAGATGACCAAAACCTTTGCCGTCATTTAGGCGACGCTGCGCGCCAAGCGGCGATGGAAAGGTACGACCGGTCAGCTATTGTAAGTGAAATTAAGCGTCATATCTGTTCAGCGATCGCGTAAGCCTATAAAAGTTTATGAGCCTTATTCAAATTGTGCCAGCGTTACCCCCAAAGCTTGATGGAGTAGGCGATTACTCATATTTTTTAGCTCGCCGAATGTTCTCGCAGTACGCGATCAAAACTCACTTCATCCTATGTGATCTAGACAGTCATACTAACCCTTATGAAAATTTTGACTTTGACGTTTCTAGCTTAAAGCAAAGAGAGAAAAACGCACTAATAGAACTCATTCCAGAGAGTGCTAAAACGATTCTGCTGCACTATTCAGACTATCCATACGATCCTAAGCTGGGTGCTCCTTTTTGGCTCTTATCAGCGCTTGAAAGTCTAAAAGAGACCAAAAGAGTTGTGGTTATGTTCCACGAATTTCCCTATTTTTATCTGAGAAAGAATCTACCCCTTTTACCTATTCAAAAATATGTTGCTGATCGGTTAGCAACCGTCGCTGATTTAGCTTTGACGAACAATTCGGCTACGCAAGCGTATTTGAGTCGTCTGCTTAAAAAAAAGGTAAGTAAAATTTCAGTGTTCTCGAATATAGGTGAACTCGATAGGCCTCCGGCGATCGCCGAGCGAAAACCCTGGTTAATAGTGTTTGGAACCCCTGGAAGGCGGGCTAGGATATACCAAAAATCAGTACAGTCATTAGCTGATATATGCCAAAAGTTAGACATCAAAAAGATACTAGATATTGGCTCGTCGCTTAGTCTAGACTTTGCAGATATAGATGGGATTCCAGTCGCTCAGATAGGCGAACAACCAGCCCAACATATTAGCGATTTGATGAAGCTCTCCCTTGCTGGTATTGCTTATTCTAGCGATAATCGGCGTCTATCAAAATCGGGTGTGTTTGCTGCCTATTGCGCTCATGGCCTGGTCCCTATTATCACTCGCAAGACATCTTCACCGGCTGACGGCTTGATAGAAGGCAGCAACTTTTTGTCCACAAAAACTAAAGTTAGCAACTTGAACGCTAATTCTCTTGATAGCGTCTCCAGGCAAGCTGCCAAATGGTACAGCCAACATAATCAAGCAGAAACCGCAGCCTTTTTTTACAGGAGCACAGCTGATCAATGAGCCTTATACATCAAAAACACCCAAGCCAAGAAAATTTGAGGACATCGAAGGAGCAAGAAGATAAGCACCAAGATCGCGATCGCTATCTATCGGCTGTTATTATTGCTCAAGATGAAGAAGACTGTATTGCTAAAGCCGTCCAGTCTTGTCTTCCTTTTGCAGATGAGATTGTTGTCGTTGATGGAGGGAGTTGCGATCGCACCGTTGAAATTGCTCGGCAGATGGGGGCTGTTGTTTACCACAACCCTTGGCCTGGCTACGCAGCTCAGCGAAATTTTGCGGCCGATAAAGCCAAGCATGACTGGATCTTTTTTATTGATGCTGATGAAATTGCGGGCAAAGAGCTTGGTAACACCATCTCTAGATGGAAGCAGCAATCCTCTCTGAACAAATCTCGCGAGGAAGAGGCGAAGGCTTTTTCAGTTATCAGAATTGGAGATTTTCTAGGCGTGTGGCTAGACGGTAAACCAGACTCAGAGGTGATGATCAGACTCTATGATAAACGCATCACTCGTATCAAAGAGGTTATCGTTCACGAAGTGCCGGATGTCGATCCTAAAGACGTCGACAGATTGCCTGGCATCATTTGGCATCAAGGATTTCGGACAGTTACAGAAATCACCGAGCGGTTCAACAAATACACAAGTTTAGATGCTCAAAAGTCTTACATAGCCGGAAGAAAGTTTAGCTTGTTTCGCCTAATATGCAAACCGCCAGCCAAATTTTTTCAAAAGTATATTTGGCATGGCCTATATAAGTGTGGCATTGCTGGTTTTTCAGTGGCTACGCTCTGGAGCTTCTACGCATTCCTTTGGGAAATAAAGCTTTTTGAGCTGTACTGGCAAGAGCGTGACGGCACCGCTCCAGTACCTAATGACTAGCATTTTGTTTTGTTCTAATGCTAGATATTTAACGTTAAAGAGCCAATGCTAGAGAGAAATAACCTAAATGCAGGTTGAACCGAAAGTCACTTATCAGCAAAACAGAGGTTTCTCGCTACTTCGTCCGCCGCTTGACTGGGTATTGGTTACGCTATTTGTTAGCTTCTCGGCAGCCTGCTTGCTAGGAGGACCTGCTGGCCTTCTACGCTTGTGCTTTCCAGCCGGCGCTTTGTTGGTCAGCCTCTTCTTGTACTTTAAGTCTCCGGCGCTCTATGTCGGCTTTGTTTGGTGGCTGTGGTTTCTTTCTCCGTTCGTTCGTCGCCTAGTTGACTTCCAAGCAGGCTGGCAAGACCCAAATACTATTCTACTAGCACCTTTTTTGGCCACGTCGGTCACAGCGATAACCATTGTCCGGTATCTGCCTAAGATCCACTTGTTGAACGCAGTCCCTTTCATTTTACCTATTACAGCCGTTGTTTATGCGATGTTTATTGGACTGGTTCAGCGATCGCCGGCGGCTGTTTTTGTTTCTTTCTTAGACTGGTTTGTACCCATTGCATTTGGATTCCACTTGTTTATCTATTGGCAGTACTACCTAGCCTACTGCAAGACCTTTCAGCGAACTTTCCTATGGGGCATAGCGGTGATGGGAGCATATGGCGTATGGCAGTTTCTGACCGCACCCGAATGGGATCGCTTTTGGCTAATTAACGCCGAACTACCTGGGTTTGGACAACCAACCCCCCAGGGAATACGAGTATGGAGTACGATGCACTCCCCAGGTCCCTTTGCCGTAGTGATAATGGCAGGATTGCTGTTGCTGTTGCGTAGTCGTAACCAGGGAGCATTGCTAGCCTCTGGCGTTGGCTGTCTTGCCCTTTTGCTTTCTCAGGTTCGAGCGGTCTGGCTAGGGGGTGTCATCGGGCTGCTATTGCTAATCAGCTCACTTAGGCCCAGTTTACAGATTCGGCTACTAACAATGCTGCTGGTGCTGGTGCTGTGCGTTGTGCCACTAGCGACTATAGAACCGTATTCAGATATTATTGCATCTCGCCTCGAAAGCTTGAGTAGTTTTACCAGCGATGGAAGCTACCAGGCTAGAGCAGGCGGGTATCAAGATCTGTTTGGGGTCGCTGTTCTTCAGCTCACTGGAAACGGCTTGGGCTATGTTATTGAGCAAGGAAATTTCGGCTCTAATGACAGCGGTGTGCTAACAATGCTATTTACATTGGGTTGGTTTGGCACGGTGCTGTACTTAAGTGGATTGATATTACTTTTGCTCAGAACCCTCCAAACGGCAGGGCAAGACGATTCTTTGTTCTATGTGTTTCGCTCGGTTAGTTTTGCAGTTATTGTTCAAATTCCTCTAGGCGCTGTCGTGCTTGGGGTATATGGTGTTGTGTTTTGGAGCTTTTTAGGAATGGCGATGGCAGGACGCAAACACACTCAAAATTATTCAAGGGAATCGGTCGTTCTACCCGCTGTTCAAGCAGCTATTCGGGGCGTTCACTCACAGGATAATTATCCATAACATACGTTCTATAGAATCTGCTCTGCAACATCTCTTCTATAGAATTCGCTCTACAAAACTCCTTCTATAAGACCTGCTCTATAATATCCACATTTTTCTTCTGTCATCTATCGCTTCAGGAGCTGAACGTCTTATGCCTGCACGAAACATCGTCAAGAATGCGAGATATGGTACAAAGGAGCTCATGGGCCGCTATAAGTTCTTGTACGAGCTTTTGCCTTTTGTTAAAAGGGAGCCGTGGCTTAAAGTCTCGCCCACAGACAGTATTTGTATAGAAGGCTTTCCCCGTTCGGCCAACTCTTTTTTTGTGGCGGCATTTTGTCTGAACAACCCTGCTGCTAAGTGCGCACATCATATGCATGTGCCTATGCAAATCGTTAAGGCCGCTGAGTATGGGGTTCCCTGTATTGCCTTAATTCGTAATCCGGTGGATGCGATCGCCTCGGTGCTAGTAGTTGATCGCTCACTATCTATGCGATTAGCTGTTCAAAGCTACATTAATTTTTACGAGCGAATATGGCCTGTACGTCGAGCCATCACCATTGCCGATTTCAAGCAGGCGACTCAGCATCCTCACAAAGTCGTTGAAGCGGTTAATCGGCGCTATGGCACCTCGTTTAAAATGCCACCTTTAGAATCGTCTACTCGAGAGACTATCTTCGAAGGACTGCGAGAGGCTCAAAAAAAGCTTGACTTGCCAGAAACCCTAGTCGCTGTTCCTACCCCTATGAAAGCCCAAGTCAAGCAAGCTATTCTACCGGCGCTGCAGAAACATCCGCTTTTGCCAAAAGCGAATACGCTCTATCAGCAGTTTATAGACGTTTAGGCGATGCAGATACTCGCACGTATTCGCTCTATATCTGCGCTATGTTTGCGCTATATCTAGCGTAATCACCATCACAGACCGGTTGTCTTCTACGTGAGATAAATGTGTCTGTGAAAACTTGTGACTATTAAGAACATCATTATTTCTTCTATCAAGCGTCACTTCTGCTAATACCGCTTACAAAGCGTCGCACTATGAATCTCACTACTATTGGCAACACCTGGTTCCCCGACAGTCCCGGCGGACTAGACCGCTATATGTACGACCTTGTACACCATCTCGCAACCCCTGAAACAACAGTCAACTTTTGCGGTGTCGGTTTGCCGTCAGAGCACGCAGCTTCTCCTTCTATTCGCCTAATTAATCTAGCTAATCCTGCGGATTCTCTCAACCACAGACTCTATAGTGCCTATCGCACCCTACGGTCGCTACCGGCTCTGCAGTCCCAAGCTATCAATATCCAATTTGCGCTTTATGGTATGGCAGCGCTACCTCATCTGCCAAAGGACATTCCTATAACCTGTACGTTCCACGGACCTTGGGCGCTAGAATCTCAACAGGAGGGCGGTAGCCATGTCAGTGTGTGGACCAAGAAGAAAATGGAACAGCTTGTCTACGGTCGGTGCGATCGCTTCATCGTCCTCAGTAAAGCGTTCGGCGAAATCTTACACCAGGAGTACGGCGTTGCTTGCGAGAAAATCCACGTTATTCCGGGAGGCGTAGATACTCAGCGATTTCAAAACAACCTGTCTCGTCAGCAAGCGCGCGAAGAGCTCGGCTGGCCCAAAGATCGATTCATTATCTTTACACCTCGCCGTTTAGTGCATCGCATGGGGCTCAGCACATTACTAAGGGTAATCGCATCCCTTAGAGCAGGTAATCGCGACTTGCTGCTGGCGATTGCTGGCAAGGGTCCTTTAAGAAAAGTATTGGAACAAGAAGCGACAGAGTTGGGTCTTGATAATGAGGTGACCTTCTTGGGATTTGTTCCTGATGAAGCGCTACCTACCGCGTACCAGGCCGCCGACCTGACAATTATTCCAAGTCAATCTTTAGAAGGGTTTGGTCTAGTTATCTTAGAATCTTTAGCTAGCGGCACTCCCGTTTTATGTACTCCTGTAGGTGGAATGCCTGAAGTGATTGAGGATTTCTCTGCTAGCTTAATCTCACGCGCTGCTAGCGAACAGGCGATCGCTGCCACTTTGTCAGACGTTCTTGCCGGGAACATTCGCTTACCTACGCGAGACGCCTGCCATACGTATGCAGCGACTCGATTTGGCTGGCCAGCGATTGCTCAAAGAGTGAAAGAGACTTTGCTTTTATAGTGAGGCGAGTACTCGTATTAGCGAGTGTGTTGACAGTCTTAGCAGGGTTTTAAAACATGAATATAAATAAAACAGTTTGTTTATTCGTACCAAGATTGGACGGCGGTGGGGCCGAAAAAGTCGCTATTAATTTAGCTCACGGGCTCGCAAGAATAGGGCTAGAGGTCCATTTAGTCGTCGCTCAAGCAGCGGGTGATTATCTCCAAACGCTAGCATCTGAAGAGAGTTTTGAGCTAGTTGATCTCAACGCAAAGTTTCCCCTACTTATATATAAAACGCTAGCTTTAAAGCGCTACTTACAACAGCGACAGCCTGACTACCTCATTTCCATTCTAGATATTCTGGGCGCTGCGGTCATCGCTCGTCAGCTAGCTGGTGTAAAAACCAAGGTGGTAATGACCATTCACACTAACCTATCGCAGCAGTTCAAAGATCGCCACGGGGCGGCTGTCACCGCCTTTAAGTGGTTTTGTATTAGTAGGATGTATCCGCAGGCAGACGCGATCGCTGCCGTTTCAAAAGGCGTTGCCGCTGATGTCTCTGCCAATAGTCAGATCGCCTTGAACACAATTCGAGTTCTCTATAATCCTATCCTCACCCAGGATTTTCATCAGCAGATCGAAGCGCCTATTCCCCATCCGTGGCTTGCACCCAATGAGCCACCTGTCATACTTGGCGTCGGACGACTCGTCAAACAAAAAGATTTTACAACCCTAGTGCGAGCCTTTGCCGAGGTGCGCAAGCATCAGCCTGTGCGATTGATTATTCTAGGCGGCGAAGACAAGCGCGAGCCCAACATCAAGCCCCAGCTCCAATCTCTTGTTCAAGATTTGGGTCTGTCAGCAGATATTGCTTTGCTAGGGTTTGTTAGCAATCCCTATAGCTATATGGCGAACGCTAAAACCTTCGCTTTGTCGTCTATTTATGAAGGATTTGGCAATGTGATTGTAGAGGCATTAGCAGCTGGCACACCGGTGGTCTCAACAGATTGCGAAAGCGGCCCGGCAGAGATTTTAGAGGCAGGTCTATACGGCAAGCTGGTGCCTGTTAAAAACTTTGTTGCTTTAGCCGAAGGCATTCGCAACACATTGCTTGAAAGCCATGACGCAAACCGCCTTCGCCAGCGGGCTGCTCTGTTCTCTGTAGACAAGGTCGCTAGCGAATATTGCGATTTTCTTTACGGCCTATAGCCATTCTCTGTTCATCGAACGACCGCTATTGAACGACCGCTATTGAACAATATGTCACAATATTTTTTGAACAACATCGCGTGATAAACAACAATGCACCATAAAACAATGCGAATCTTGTTTCTTGATCAAAGTGGTCAGCTAGGCGGTGCGGAACTTTGCCTGGCTGATATCGCCCAATACTTTGGCAAGACCTGTCTTGCTGGTGTTTTTGAGTCAGGAGATTTTCCTGATTATTTGCAACAACGGGGAGTTCCAACGAACGTTCTATCCGGGCAACCGCTTCAGATGCGTAAGCAAAGCGGGCTGCTAACTGGAATTAAAAGCCTTAAACGATTGATTCCGTTGATTAAAACCGCAGCTCAGCTTAGCCAAGCTTACGATGTGGTCTATGCCAATACGCAAAAGGCGTTAGTAGTAGGCGCGATCGCAAGCTATCTTAGCCGCACGCCGCTGGTCTATCACCTGCATGATATTGTCTCACCCGAGCACTTCAGCCGGTTGAATCGCCAGATCATTGTCACGTTGGCTAATCGGGCCGTTTTGGTGATCGCTAACTCGGAAGCTAGCCGCACTGCGTTTGTAGCAGCCGGTGGGCGCGCCGACCGAGTGCATGTCGTCTATAACGGATTCGATCTTAGAAAATATCAGATAGCTGAGGATAAAAGCGCAGCGCTACGCACACAGCTTGGCCTATCAGGTAAGTTCGTTGTGGGACACTTTAGTCGACTTTCGCCGTGGAAAGGTCAGCATGTCTTGATCGAGGCGCTACGCGACTGTCCGACAGAGGTGATGGCGATCTTTGTAGGCAGCGATTTGTTTCAAGAGAGTGACTATATTCAGCAGCTTCAGCAGCAGATTGAAGCTGCTGAACTAGGCGATCGCATTAAGTTTCTAGGATTTCGCTCAGATATCCCTGAGCTTATGAGCGCCTGCGATTTGGTAGCTCATACGTCAACAGCAGCAGAGCCCTTTGGCCGGGTAATTGTTGAAGGGATGCTGTGCGATCGCCCAGTTGTGGCAGCGGCAGCGGGCGGCGCTTTGGAAATTATTGAGCATCTTCAGACTGGCTGGCTAACGCCGCCTGAAGATGTGGTTGAGCTAGCGAACGTTATTCGAGCGGTGGCTGAGAATCCCAAACAGGCGCAGGTGATTGCCCACCGAGGTCAAATGATATCTCAGCAGCGATTTGGTTTAGATACAATTCATGCTCAAATCGAGCGACTGATGAGAGCAGCGATAGACGGGCTACCAAACAATTCCGGAAGCAAGCGCGAATAGGTGAGGCGCGCAAGACTGTAGGACCTATTCCCACTCGTTGAAATCCTGCGAGTAAGGATTTTCGACATAGTTGTTTTGATAGCCCTCCGGGTTGCGATCGCTAACGCCCGGTCGGCGCTGTCTTGCTTTCGACTCTCGCCAGGCCGAGCCCATACCTTGAAAGATGCCGCGGCCAACTAGGCCAATGCCACGCCCTAGAACTTCTGTAAGAACGTAGACCACACCGCTACCGATAAAGGAGACCGCCGCTCGCAGGCGAGGGGAGAGCGCATCTCTTGTTTCGAGCGCGAGGGTCACAACCAAAGGAATGCCGCTAAGCCGATCTAGCTCGGAGCGGCGAGGTGCATAAAGCGAGGTTTGATCGATGCCGCTAGGTGTGAGCACAAAGATGTTGTAGCGACTTTCAAAGACGGCTTTAGGTTCGTTGATCAGTCGATCTATGCGGTAGCGCCAGGCAAGGTCGTTACGAAAGCGTTCAATTTCGCGCGAGGACATCAGCCGGCTGCTATACAGATTCTTTTTGATCGGTTCGCTGTCGGCTATGCGGTTGAGTAAAGGCTGAATAACCGCGTTGGCAACCTGAACTGTCAAATTTTCGAGCAGACGTTCGCTGTAGGCGATCGCCTGTGGCGTAGTGGCCAAATAAGGCGAGCTGTCGATGACCATAGCGTCTTGAAACAGCCAGTGGCCAAACATTTCGGGCACGAGCGGAATATTGTCGAGAATTTGCGATCGCACCACCGGCTTTTCCTTTTGCAGCAGCGTCACCACTTCTTCTTCTATGTTGCCAATGCGCACAGTGTAGTATTTGCCAAAAAACTCAGTGTTGACCTCGTTCCACAGATCGCTAATTACTTGGCGTGATCGCCCCACTAGCTGCCCTGGCTGTAGCTCAGAAGCCCGCAGATCTGCCAGCAGTTCTTCTAGCTGCCGCAGGACTAAGTACAGTAGCTCTAGCTTTTTATCGGCCCGCAGCACGTCAATTTCTAATGGCTGGTCGCTAATATTTTTCAGCGGTCGCTGTAGCTTGGCGAATACGCCCTCGAAGACTGCGTTTTGTACATCTCCCGGTCGCCCTTGCAAAGCGCCAGCCGGTGAGCGCATCGGTAGGCTAGATTCCATAGCTGCCATAGCTGCCGTAGCGCCGGGCACCAGGGCTTCACGATCAAGGTATCGGGCGGCGGTCCGGTCCGCGTAGCTACCGCCATTATCACCGCGGGCTATGCGAATCCAATCGGTACCGGCATTGCGATCGCGATTCAGACCCGGTCGCGATGAGGATAGTCGATTGGGCCGCTGGTCATCAAACTTCGGCGTTCGCCACAGCGCTGCGGTAAGCCATCTAGCGGCTGCTAGCTCGCGTTTCTTACCCGACAAGACAGCCCTAGCTAGCCAAGAGGTCGTTTGCTGACGGGCGGCTTCTACCGCGCCAAGGCTTTGGTCGATTTGTTGAACGCCTGAGAGCCGCATACTAATGCGCATTGCCGTTAGCGGCCCTGGAATCTGGTCTATCCGAGAGAGCGGCAATCCGCGCCGAGACCGGTCCAAGCGGGGGCGAGAAGCCCTTTCGCCTTCGGAGCGCTCGGAGCTTTCGGAGCGCTTGCCTTTGGGCTCGGAGCTTCGGCCTTTGGGCACCGTAGGATCGTCCGGAGCTACCGCTACCGCTGGATCTGTATTCAGCATGCTCGACGAGTTAGCGCTGGCGGCTGTCTGCCGAATTAGCTGAGCCAAGCGCCTAACGGACATACCGCGAGTTCCATAAGCGCTTGCTCCCATTCTTTCGGCAGCCGCTTGCAGGACGGGCTCTTGCTGCGTGCTGATCACCATCACCGGTAGCTGAGGAAAGTCCGTTTTGATTTGCTGGCAAAGGGACAGACCGGGGGTGGCGTTAGGATCTTTCGCCCCTATACCTAAGTCGAGCAAGACTAGATCAATGGGAGCTGCAAGGGTTTGCTTTTTCTGACGCAGCGCCGGGTTGTCGAGAGATTCTTGATAGGTTGCAAAGCGCGATCGCACCCCACTTAGAGCTTCGCCCGCCGTTCCTGCCTCGGCCACCACCACAAAATCACTCTGCTGCTCTAGCCATACTTTCAGACCCAGCCGAAAAACCGGGTCTTCGTCAATTAGCATTAGCTGCAAGGGACGCTTCCCAGCAGGGAGTTCACTTGCAGGAGGGGGGCCGGTCGTCAAATCACTCATCTAGAACTCATCGCTGTAGCTATCCTCGTAGCCATTGTTAGGATCGTTATCAAGGCCGTTACCAGCATTCGATCTAGTATCGACATAGCTATCGCTGCTGGTCTGTTCAGCACTTTCTTCAGCAGCGGCAGCTTCTAAAGACCAAATATAGGCCCGTTCTCTATCCCAGATATTAATACTTGCTAGCGCCTCGTCGTAGAGCGCCCGACCTGGCGCAATTTGCGCAGCCACACCAATCGCCGCAGACAGCGAGCCGCGAGCTGCTAAGTTTTCCGCTCGAATTAAAATAGGTCGATCTTCAATAATTTGCAGCGCTTCAGTCCAGTCTTTGATGGTCGTCTGAGCGCTGGCATAGAGCGCCCGATCGCTGGCAACTTTGCCGGCTTCTGCGATCGCATCTCTTAGCTTACCGGCATTAGCTAGCCGCTGCGCCTGATCCAAAATCGGCTGGTCTTCAATCGTCTCAATTCGATCTTCCCATTCAGCAATATAGGTTTGGCCCTCTATGCGCAGGGCGCGGCCCTGATCAACTTTAGCAGCCTGGGCGATCGCCGCCTGCAAATTAGGCTTACCGCCTAGGGTGGCAAGCTTTACCGCTTCAGTCAAAACTGGCCTGTCTTCTAGCCGCTGAATTTCTTTGCTCCAGTGAGAGACCAGCGTTTGAGCCTGTACTCGCTGGGGTCGCTCTTGGGTGATTTGCTCAGCCTCGGCAATGGCCCATTGATAGGTCAACTCTTGACCAATATTCGCCAAACTATTGGCGTAGTGCAGCTGTACCGTATCATCGAGCTTCTTTTGCCACTGGCTGAGGCTGTCTTGCGCGCTGATGTAAAAAGGGCTGTCGGGTGAAATACGATGCATCGCCTGAATCGCTTCAATCAAGTTATAAACCTGGCCATAGGAAGGTGCCCACTGATCGCAAGGACTGTTCGCTAGGCGCTGCGCATGGCCAAAGCTAATCAGGTCTTTCGCTTCGGCGGTACTGGCAAAGTCAGGCGGCACTAGCTGCACGATTTCGATTGCCGCCTCAATGTCTTCTTCTTCCCATTTTTGAAAGCTGTATTGCAGTACCCGCTCGGCCCACTGCTCCATATCAGCTTTGGACTCGACCCAGGCGTCGGTTTCTAAGTTGATAGATTTAGTCAGCAAGAGCGCTTCACCTAGCTTCTCTAAATCGCCCGTAGCTACTAGCTCGCGCGCGCTTTGCAGCTGTAGGTGGGCAGTACGCTCGCGCTCCATTTTCACTGTTAGCTGATGGTAGCGGGTACGTACCCAGTAGTTGCTCTCTAGGGCTTTGAGCCCTTGCAAGCGGCGGCGAGCCGTCACCCAGTCGCGCGTCGAAATAGCCTCGAGTACTTTGACTTCTGTCTCTTGACCGATAGTCCATTCGTTATTCCAAGTAGCGATCGCGCTTTCAACTTCCGGATAGACCGCCACTCGAGTAGGAATTCGCTCAGCAAGGGCTACCGCGCGGCTGCGATCGCCCCTTTGCACCATTTCCTCTAGCTCGGCTAGCAGCGCTCTCGCCCAGCGATCCATCAATCGACTAGATTCCTCATACAGAGGATTCGATGAGGTCCAAGGCTCAACTAGCTCAATCGCTTCAATCAGTGCCTGGGCGGATCCCGATTGCACACTAGCCTGCGCGCAAATTAGACGCTCACTGTCTGAACTCAAAGCCGACAGCTCAGAACAATCTGGCAGCGGCGGATTTTGAGTCATTACCAAGACCGCCCGGATACCCACGCCGCCAGCGGTGAGCAGAATAGCCACCCATACTAGCGGCAGCACTAAGCTAGACAAGCTGCTACGAATCCGATCCTCTAAAAGCTGACGCAGGCTGGAGGAGTGCACCACTGTCGTCTGAGAAGCAGTAGAGCGAACAGCAGACGAGGTAGGAGGCGTGGATGTCATCGAAGTAAGACCCAGCAGGGGCCAACGGCAGTAGTTTTTATGAGTAGGGGTTGGCAAGAGAAGTTAGGAAGTTGGCAGGAAGGGGGTAGCAGGCTTGATGCAGACAATCAAAAACTATTTATCAAAAATTATTAATATACGTAAGCTCCCTACAGTTCCCACCGGGCGACGAGTGTTAGCTCAATCTATTGATTATTTTTTATCAAAATTTTGCTGATATTGTAATGTCAATTGGAGTCGCTGCCATCTAACCAGCAAACTTATTTGCATTCGCAAAAATCGCTGGTTTGCATTCGCAAAAATCGCTGGCACTGGCTAGCTCGCCTGGCGGAAGGCTCAACTCTCAAAAACCCAGCTTTCAAAAGCTCAGCTCTCAAAGACTCACCTCCGGTTGACAGGAGAGGGCTATTCGGCAAAACGAGCTTTGATCATGGCAAAAAGCGATCGCATTCCCATCGCCTCACCACCTTCTGGCCTTCCGGGCAAACTGCGCAGGTTGTACGCCATAAAGTCAATGTGCACCCAAGGCGTTTGCCCTCCAGTGAATGCCTGCAAAAAGAGCGCTGCTGTAATCGATCCGCCGTAGGGCGTACTTGAAATATTGTTCAGATCAGCTACTTTGCTCTCGAGCATGACGCGGTAGGGCTCGTGCAAAGGTAGCTGCCACAGCGGATCATCTTGTGCTAGGCCCGCTTCCAATAAGGCATCAGCCGTTGGCTGGTCGTTGCAAAACAGCGCGGCAATCTCTGCACCAACAGCGACCCGCGCCGCGCCGGTGAGCGTAGCACAGTCAATCAGTAAATCGGGTGATTCGCTGCTAGCAGCGGTGAGCGCGTCGGCCAAGACCAAACGGCCCTCGGCGTCCGTGTTGCCAATTTCTACTGTCGTTCCCTGCCGGGACGTCAGCACGTCCGAAGGCCGAGTCGCGTTGCTCGAAATGCTGTTTTCGACTGCCGGAATCAGCACTCGTAGAGCAACTGGCACTTTGAGCTGCATAATCATTTTGGCTAGCCCTAGCACCTGCGCCGCGCCGCCCATGTCCTTTTTCATCAGCTTCATACCAGCCGCCGACTTTATATTTAGCCCGCCTGTATCAAAGCAAACCCCCTTGCCCACTAGCGTTACTTTGGGAGCGTCCTCTTTACCCCAGCGAATGTCAATTAGCCGAGGCGATTGACTTGCCGAGTGGCTGTTTGCCTGGCCAACCGCATAAATCATGGGATATTGCTGATCGAGCAAATCTTCTCCGACGGTAACCGCGCAGTCCGCACCAAATCGCTCAGCTAACTTCTGGGCGGCTTCTGCCACCTGCTGTGGGCCCATGTCCGAAGCAGGCGTATTAATCAAATCGCGCACCAGATAAGTTGCTTCCGCTGCCGCCGTGATGTAGTGCTCGTCGGCGCTTTCCGGATAGTCTATTTCAGGCAAGGCATCGGCCAGCCGCTTGTAGCGGGTAAAGCGATACTGACCTAATACCCAGCCAAGGCATAGCTTTGTTGACTCTTCGGCTGAGAACTCATCGGCCAAGCTGTATTTCTGCGCGGGTAGGGTTTGCGCAAGACTGCCAAGCGTCCAGGTATCGAAGGTTTTGGGTTTACCGACAAGCACGCGCTCTAACTCACCGTCTTTTGAGGGCAGCAGACAATAGGTACCGGGACGGCCCGTAAATCCAGACATTTCTAGCCAAACAGATTGATGCACATATTCTTTTTTAATCTGGTCCTCATCGACAAAATTTAGGGGGATAGTGGGTGGCAAAAGTCGCTTCTCCAATCGGATATCCTAAACTCTATAGCATCAAACACCACAGGGAGCATTGAATACCACAGAGATAGCAAGCTGTCTGCAATCAATAGGAAATCATCAAGATCGCAAAAAAGCGACCCCCGAGATTAGCCACAAACCAATCTTGGGGGTCACTTCTTATAAAGACTTTTAGAATAAAGGCTTCTAAAACCAGTACAGCTAATTACTGCGCACTAGCTTCAGACTTTTGAACGCTCTCGACTTCAGGCTTTTTGTCTAAGCGCATAACTCGCTTAGCCCTAGCAGATAAAGCACTAGTGTCGATGCGGTCTGTAATTAGGGCATCGAAAGAGAAAAGACCAGGACCGTTAACCGTGAAGTACAAGAAGCAGGCTGCATAAATTGCTGACAGCTCTAGGTAGGGCAGGCTCAGACCAGCGACTTTGACGTGGTGGTAGATAGCGACACACATTGTGCAAAACAGGCCAAAAGCTGCGGGGCGAGTAAACAAGCCCACCATGATCAGCGGCGAGGCAATCAGCTCTGTGTAGGCAGCAACGTAGCTAAAGAAGATCGGAAAAGGCAGACCAATATAGGCAACATAGGCCTGAGCGAAGCCTTCAATATCACCTAATTTGTCTAGACCGTTGTGGATCATCATCAATCCGAGGACAAGACGGGCGATCGCAAGCGTTGTCTGAGAGGCGAGGTTGACAGAAACGTTGGGCTTAAAGAAACCAGCAAGGGGATTGAATTTCATACGAGTGCGAAGTATTAAGGATTGAAACAGATTATTGTAAACAAGTATAACAACTTTATATCTATCTGAGATCATCTAAAAGCGTTAGTTTATAGGGCTTCAACCGTCTTAATTGCGGCAAGCGCTCACTCCTTTTATGAAAAAAGATAAGCCTAGATAGGCTTTATTAGTTACTTTTCTTAACTTAATTAGGAAAAGCGTTTAGAAAAAGATAGTAAGAAAGCTTTCGATTCATTTTCAGATCTAATGTCTAAAGCTGACTTCTAGAGCCGAATCTTACCGATCTGGCGTAAAGGGCACAAAGTCATAGCCCGTTCCAGAGCGAGTGCCAGCTTTTACCTGTACGAGCCCGTCCGCCTTGCGACGATCGCCTGACGGTGAGAAGACAAGTGGGCCGGTAGCGCTATCAACGCTAAAGCTATTGTCATCAAGAGCAGTTTTTAGCCCTTCACGGCTAGGATCTGAGGCTAGCCCGACTGCGATCGCTCGCATCGCATCGTATGCCGTCGCGGTTCGCCAGCTAACGTCGCCTGTCCATAAGTTTTGGGAGCTTTCAACAAAATCGCCATCGGTAGCGCCCGCGCGCGCGTGCCAGGGTACGGCCAACGTCAGGGCCTGCGCGTTCTGACCCGTCTCGCGCAAAATATAGGGGTCGTAGACTTCGTCACTGCCTAGAATGGGTTTGGCATTGGCATTAGCACGGATAATCTCGGCTGATTTCGCTATCAAGTCAGGGCTAGCGGCTAGCATCAGCACATCTGCCTTACTATTAGCTACGACCTCAGCAGAAAAGCGGCTGTCTACCACGTCATAGTCTTCAATCACCTTGCCGCCCCAGGCTGATACAAGGCGCTCGAACTCTTCTCTTAGCGAACCGCTTAGCTCACTAGTAGAATCGTAAAAAACTGCAGCGGTACGGTCCTCGCGGAAGTAGAGCATGTAGGCAGCTAGCGCCGCCGCCGCAAAACTATTAGCCGGAACCGTACGATAGAGATAAGGGCTAATGCCAGAAAGGTCAACAGATGTGTTCGCTGGCGTAACGGTCACCAGTTGACCTTGTTCGTAGATAGGCGCTGTCGCTAGCGTTACGTCGCTGCTATAGTGACCAATCACGCCCAACACAGCAGTATTGTCGATTAAGTAACTAGCTATCGTTTTGGCGATCGCAACATCGTTGCCATCATCTATCAGCAGCAGCCGTACGGGCGTGCCTTCAATGCCGCCGATGCGATTAATGTCTGCTTGGGCCTGGGCTACGCCTCGTAAAATTTCTAGGCTCGCGCTTTTATCGTCAGCCGGCGCGGCCACCGCAATTGTCAGCGCGCTTTCACTGCCAATACGGGCATTGCTGCGATAGATAAAACTTTCAGGGTCGTTGGGATTCTCTGCCAAAGATGCGTTGAGCGCGGTAATAGCGCTGGCATAATTACCGGCTGCGATCGCAGCGATTCCATCCGCTTTTTTCTCAGATTCAGTCGCAAACAGCGTCTTATCGCCAACGCTAATGTGCGCCTTCAATGGCGCAGGCAGCGACTCATCAAAAGCCAGTTCACGAGTCGGCGGTAGCTGTACTGTTCGGTCCACTCTGCTGATAACTACCCACAGCAAAAGTGATACACCGCCTACTAAAGCAAACGCTAGCAGCGTAACTGAGCGTGCGAACCGACTTTCATTTCCTTTGGTCATGCCGTCGACACATCTGAGGGTTCAAGCTGGGGGTTCAAGCAACTGTTTTCACCAGAGAGACTATCAGTATTCTGACAGGTCAGCTGTAAGTCAGCTATAAGCAAGCCTGTTAGCTGTGAGTATGTCAGCTAACAGCTATTCGCTGTGGGTCGCCAATTTGCTCAGCGAACGAACCGTTTCTTGCTGCTTGGCGACGCTAACTAGCGAATGCGCAGCTATCATGCCGCTAGCGGCGACTGCCGGTAAGCCAATGCCTGGAAAGGTCGAGTCGCCGCAGCACAGTAGTCCTGTTAGCGGCGTTTTGGGGCCCGGAAAGAGCGATTTGCCCGCCTGAATAGCCGGACCGTAAGATCCCTGATGCCGGCGAAGGTAGCGCTGATGCGTTAGAGGGGTCCCCGTCAGACTGAGCGTTGTTCGCTCTCGGATATCTGGAATGACACGCTCCAAGGCTTTCCACATGACTTGCGATCGCGCCACCTTCTGCCGCTCATAGGCCTGCCGCGTATCGGTAGAGGTATTAGCAGAGGTATTAGCCTTCATAGACACCCACAGATGATACGGCTCGTTCCCCGGCGTATAAACGTGAATCGTATGTTTTCCCGGTGGCGCTAGCGTAGGATCTAGCACGGAAGGAATCGAGATTAACACTAGATTTTGCGGCGCGGTAATTCCCACTTCCCAGTCGTTTACCACAATGTAATGGCAGGCCAGATCCGCCGGCAAGCCTGCCGCCTCTATACCCAGATGCAGGTGCATAAAGCTATCGCACGGGGGCATTGCCTGCCGCTTTTCTACAAACTTTTTCGGCAGAACCTCAGCCGGGATCAGCCTCAGCGTATCCCACACAGAAGCGTTAGACACCACCGCTTCACGCGCTTCAATCACCTGTCCCCCACGCAGCGTCACTCCCGTCACCCGGCCATCTTTTGAGTTGATTTGGCTAACGTGAGCGCCCGTTTTCACCTGTCCGCCGTGCTTCGTAATGCCTCGCACCAGTGCATCAACTAGCGCCGCCGAGCCGCCAATTGGATAGTCTAGCTGCACCCCAGGCCGATACCAGTCAGCAAACATAAAGGCCACCTCAGCCGTACTCGTACCGCTAGCAGGCAAACCAGAAAGCAAAAAGCACAGCATGTCTAACCAGTTGCGAGCGAAAGGATCGGTAATCACCTGATCCATCACTCGGCTGAACGGCCCTGTGAGCTTTAGCGTACTTGCCGTATGCCGAACGAGCGCCGGCACAAAAGGCGCAGCCGTTTTCACTGCGCCCCAGTCAAATCGAACAGCCGCTGTTGGTAGCGCCACCGCCGCGCTAGCCAAAGGCTTCATCACGCGCTGAAGCTCTCGCCATTCCGCCACTGCCTGCGGTCCGCGCAGGTCTTGCAGCACCTCGCAAAACTGATCGACACCCACAGCAGTATCAAAATCACCTTCAGGCAAACGGCAGCCCCAAGTGTCGTAGTTGGCCCAGTTCAGATCTTCACCCATCACATCTAGCACCTGACGCAGTGGATTAGGTGATGGGCTATAGGACATGCCTGAATACAGCGATGGGCCAGAATCAAAGTGATGTCCCTGCCGCCAGAAGCCATGAGCCGCACCACCTACTAGCGTATGGCTCTCACAGACAGTTACTTGCAAACCATAGTGCGCCAGCAAGGCTGCACAGCACAGACCGCCGATACCGCTGCCGATAATAACTACGTCTGTTTGCTCTGTGTCTATTTGCTTTATATCTGTTTGCTCTATCTGTTCCAAGGACGCTTCTAAAGGCATAGAAAATGCAGGATCTCTTACGGCTGGGTTTCTTGATTTAGATCTCTTTATTTGGATCTTTCGAGCCGAACAGCTAGCTCAAAACAGCCAGCTTGTCTTCTTCTTTGGCTCTAAATCCAACCATCACGGCCTTTCCATCTTTTTCAAACAGAGGACGCTTTAGCAGCATGGCGTCTTGAGAAAAGGCATCGACCCACTGCTGATCACTCCAGTCTTTTTTCTCTTCGCCGATAGCCCGATAAGACCCACCAGAAGTATTACGCATCGGCCTCGCTGTTAGCATGGCCACCCACTGCTCAATCTGCGCTTTGACGGGTGGGTTCTCTTTGGTATTGATAAAGGTATAGTCAACACCCTGCTCGTCTAGCCAAGCCGTTGCCTTCTTGCAAGTGCCGCAGTTGGGTATGCCGTAAACGTTCAAGATCATAAGATTCAGCGATGCGACAACGTTTCTATTGTGAGGCGTTGGGAGTAGCAGCGCTAGGCGTAGGTACTGACGACGCTACCGATGGTCTTAGCATCGCGCTTGTCAGCCGGTTGACAATATAAAGCGGTAAGGGCTGTTGACCAATTTGAACGATCGCAGCCTCTTCTATAGCGGCCCGATATTCGGGAACCTGATCAATTTCAGCTTGCATAAAAACTAAAGCCATCGCTTTGAGATAGCTGTAGACCAGCAGCGGATCGGCATTCACGAGCTGATTAGATAACGCAACGCTGTCTGGGCCGCCAACCTCAAACGGGTCATAAAGGTGAGAGCCCCCTTGGATCAGCGCCAGGTAGTGGCTGGGAACGGCACTTTCGGAAGCTGCGCTTCCAGGAACCGTACCTCGTGAGGTCGCTGCTGCCGTGTTGAGCCAGGTAAAGGGACGGATTTGCTCTAGTAGGGCAGGGGCCACCGGATCGCTGGTGCCAGCGACGATTAGGCTAGGAACTGCGATTTTGGCGAAGCCCTCTTTGCCAAATAGACTGCTGGTGACTGGGTTTAGGGCCATGACGGCCTGAATGCGATCGTCACGCAAGTTTTCACTAAACTGATCGGGATCGAGCAGGGCAGTGCACTGTAGCAGCATGGACGGGTTGGCAGCGTTGAAGACGAACTCATCCGAGTCGCAGTTGGTTTGTAGAGTTTTAAAGTTGAGCTGTGCGCCGGAGAGAGCAAGGGCAGTGTAGCCACCGAAGGAATGACCGATAATGCCAACCCGCGAGAGATCTAGCCGGTTGGCAAGGGGACCATTGCCCTGGTTCCGGCGGGTGAGTTCGTCTAGCAGATAGGAAACGTCTTTGGGGCGATCGCTAAATTCACGCGGGTCGGAGACTTCTTGAGCGCTTCCCTCAAACAGGTCGTATAGTCGCTGGGTGTTGCTGCCGGGGTGCTCTAAGGCCGCGACGGCATAGCCATAGCTGGCTAGGTGTTCGGAGACAGGAATAAACCCTTTGCGATCGCCTGCTAGCCCATGAGAGAAGACTATAACGCCAGCCGGTGGCGCGTCAGTGGGCAGATAGAGATCGGTCAGCAGGGTGCGATCGCGATCACGGTCCACGATCGTCAGCGTCCGCACACTTACGGCATAGGGTCCGGGCTGAGAGAGCGATGCTAGCGGTGCAGCGCCCGCACCGACTAAAGAAGGCGGCTGACTCTGGGCTCTGATGGCCGCGATCGCCTGCTGAGTATCTTGAATCAAATCAGTAGAGGCGTTCAGCAAGCGAAACGCCTGCTGTGAATCGATCCGCACAGCGCTGGTAGGAAACTTTTCCAGCATACTCAGCAGAGACAGTCCTTCTGGCTCAGCCGCCGCTAGCACAAGCGCTCCTCTAATGCCTTTAGCACCGTCTCTGCGGCCAGCGGTTTGAATCACGCGGCCCAAAGAGCGCAGAATATTTTCACCAATTGCAGAGTAGAGAAACTGGGAGATTTGCACATGGTCGATATCTTGCCGCACCTGTAACGTTTGACGAAACTGCGATCGCTGCTCTTGACTCAGATACCGCAGATATGACCCTAGCTCCCGAGTGGCCACGCCCGAGTCGGCGTACTGCCGCAGGGCATCGACTGTCGTCGAAATTTCAATAAAGCCGTAGGTCAGTATCACCTTTTCTGCCGCAGCCGCAGGCGCTGCCTGAACCAGGGGCAGCAACAGGGCCAAACATAGCCCGCTCATAAAGCTGGCTACACGAGCACTAATACGAGCACTGCTACGACCACTGCTACGACCACTGCTACGACCATTAAAAGAACGGGAATGATTACGCGAGTACAAAAGAATCATGAACATTCCGGGGCGTCAGCCGTCAAACATATCGAACGGCTATTTATTACTGCTTACAGCGCTAGGTAGTGCCCTCAGAGTTGGATCCACCTGTTAGGACGGCTGCTGACTGACACACCTGGCTGAACAGTTCTATACTAAACCGGATGGTTTAGTTCTAGAGAAGAGTTGGTATCGTGATCCTTTGAAAATTAGCTCTTTAAGACAGATCTATGCCTTTAGTCGCACACCTTTATCCGCATACCTTCAGCTACACACCTTTAGCTGTACATCTGCCACTCCTTCGCGCAGTCCCTTTTGCTCACGTAGCCAAATGTTTTGGGCAAACCGAAACCGTCCAAACAAAGTTGCGATCGCCTTGAACCCTGCATAGGGCAGTCCTGGCTGCGAAATGAATGCGACCTTGTGCCACTCGGCTAGCTGCATCTTTTGCACCGACTCTATCTCAGGCTGTCGCTCGCGCTGAATCGCCTGAAACACCGCGTGCGGAACCGGTCCATTGCGGTTGTCTACCTGCTGCATGTGGTTCGCGACCACAATGGCATCGCGCAGGGCCATATTGATCCCCTGTGCCCGATTTGGCGCCATTGGATGTGCCGCGTCACCAATCAGCAAAAAGCCCGGCAAACTCCACTGCTCGCAGCAGCCAACCTGCACATCTAGAAAGATAGGTCCCTCTAGTTCGTTTCGATGCTCACGAAAATGCGCAGCTAGCTTCGGCGGCACCGCCTGGGCAAATTCTTCGACCCAATCGCGATCTTTCAGCTCAGCTAGCGAAGTCGGCGTCGGCAATCGCAGCAGGCCAGATAGCCCAGTCGTCTTCTGCGACTTTTCAACAATCCATCCAACTTGCACAGTGCCATCCCAAGACGGATAGAAAGCAAACTGACGATCGGGCTGCAAGCAGGCAACAAACGGCGTCTCGCCTGCTAGCTGGGGGGGAGCTGGCAGCTTGAACCACAGCACGTCAAACTGAGCTGGTGAAGAGGTGATGGCAAGTCCTGCTTGCTTGCGCAGCCGCGAGTAGCGCCCATCGGTGGCAATGACCCCGTCTGCTAGGATGTCTCTGCTTTGGCCGCCGTGTTTTCCTTTGGCTTTGGCGCGTAGGCCGATCACGGCGTCTGTCTTGCGATCACGCAGCAGCTCTACCCCCTGCCACCCCGCGCAAAACTCAAAGCTAGGCAGCATCTTAGCCTTTTCTACTATCGCTCTTAGCAGCGCCCCTTGGTCCATAATCTGAGTCGCCAAGCCATCTACTTCCGGCTCTAGCACTCGCATCCGCCGTCGTCCGCCCACATAGAAGTCCCAGGCACTCAGCTGCCGAGATGGAATCTGCGCGAAGGTCTCCTTTAGCCCCATCTGATGCAGCGCAGCTAGCCCAGACGGCATTAGCCCCTCACCTCTAAAAACGCGATCAAACTCAGGCTCTTGCTCCAGCAGCGTGACTTTTAGACCCTGCTGAGCCAGCAAAAAGGCAGTAGCTACCCCGGCAGGCCCGGCTCCTGCGATCGCAATATGTTTCATATATCAAATCTATAATTCACGAGCCTATAATCCACGAGCCTTAGGAGATAAAGCGATCGAGCGCCGCCTTGAGCGCATCTACTTCAGCCGCAATATTACCGTCATCCACTGCTCGAGTAATGCATTCGCTCAGATGTTCATCCAAAATAATACGCGCCACTCTATCCAATCCGCCTCGCACCGCTGCTACTTGGATCAACACATCTGGGCAGGGTCGATTGTCTTGCACCATCGTTTTAATCCCCCGGATGTGACCTTCCAAACGAGAAAGCCGATTGACGATTTTACGCAAAGATTCCTCACTATGAACGTGAGGGTGCGCTTGATTCTTTGGCTGCATCTCGCTATCCACATCATGGACCCGATGAGATTGGACCTGATGAGATTGGGCGTAACGAGACTGGGCTCGATGAGGTTGAGCCGGAATAGAGGCAGGGTAGCCAGAGGTGGGAGGATTAGAAGAAATAGGCTTCACTGAGTCATCAAGGGGTCGTCAAGGGAATTAGATGAAAGCTGCCAGCAGCTAGAGCTAGAAGCGCCTTTGAAAACTGACAAAAGAGATTAAGCCAGCATAATTTAAGTGAAGTTGAGTAAAGCTATCTATATTTAGCGAAGCTGTCTTTGGTCTGTTTAAGCGCTTACCGGTCTACTAACTTTTCGGTTAAAAGATTTCGGTAAAAGATACTCTTTGCATCCTTGGTAAGCCAAAGCAGATAAGCGTTAATAGCATAGCGAAACTCGCGGATCGTCGGCATTTGGATTGGCACAAAGATTTGCGCGGGCGATCGCACTACATCCGCTAGCCACAGACGTTTTGAGCGTTAGCGCGGGAGATTCTAACGAGAATCTGAAGATAGGAGCGGATACCCCCCCAGGGCATTGCAAAAGGCAGCGATCGTCATCCATGCTTTCGTTACAGGCAAGGAGTCACCTCTACTAGCATGAAAACTGAGCTGCGATCACTCCTATCTACTTTCATCCCTCAGCGTTGCTCTTTTCAGCATCGCTATACCATTCCTATTCGCTCTGCAGGACTGACTGTTGCCCTCTTCCTGACGCTGCCTATACTAGGCTGTAGTCCATCGCCTACGACTGAATCAGCAGAGCCGCCGACTGATGCCAAGGCAACCGCTGACCTCGACGACAAATCTGGGGTTGCTCAGCCTGGAGGCACTGGCTTCGGGACGCTGGTGATCAACGCTAATGGTGAAGACTTCGTTCGTCAGGGCTTTACCGACAAAGACGGCTGGCAAATCAGCTTTGACCATGTGTACGTCACACTAGGTGATATTGTCGCGGCCCAGAGCGATCCCCCTTTTGAAGCAGGCAAAGGTCAATCGCTCGAAGCGAAAGAGCAGGTCAAAGTAGCAGAGCCGATTACGGTCGATCTGGCCGAGGGTGATACTGAAGCCGATCCTATTGCCGTCGTCGAAATTCCAGAAGCGCCCAGCGGACGTTACAATGCGCTGGCTTGGCGGCTAGCCCCTGCCGAAGCGGGCCCGGCAGCAGGCTATCCGCTAATGATGGTTGGGTCGGCCACCAAAGCCAATGAAACTATTCCGTTTCAGATACAGCTAGCAGATCAGCTAGCTTTTAGCTGCGGTGACTTTGTTGGAGACGAACGCAAAGGCATTTTAGAGAGTTCAGACACCGCTGATGTGGAAGCGACCTTCCACTTTGACCATCTGTTTGGCGATGGTGAAGCTGCCGCTGACGACGAGATTAACACTGGCGCATTAGGCTTTGGGACGCTGGCCGCGCTGGCCGATGGCGGCAAGCTCACGCTCAATAGCGAGCAGCTAGAAGAACAAATGAGCGCAGAGGACTACAGCCAATTAAAAACAATTTTGGCGAGCTTAGGCCACGTTGGAGAAGGACATTGCGAAGCAACTCAAGTAACTCAGTAGGCCAGCCGATCAGACGCCGGTCAGTAATTCATCAGTCCGTTCGTAAGCTAGCTGCCTATGGCCTAGCGACTGGAATGCTAGTGCTTGGGTTGCTGTTTGGCTATCAAACGCCCGAAGTGATCGCACACGGCGCGCTGATCGAAGCAACGCAGACAGCCGTTACCATCAAAGCCACCTTCGACAATGGAGAACCCATGGCAGCCGCCCAAGTTCTAATCTACTCACCAAGCGATCCCAAAACGCCCTGGATCGAGGGGCAGACCGACGAAAAGGGATATTTTTTGTTTTCACCAGAAGGCGCGTCGGCAGGTCAGTGGGAGGCTACCGTCAGACAAGCAGGACATGGCGGAACTACAACGTTTGCTGTCGAGGGGACTGAGGGGTTAGCAGATAGTGCATCTGGCGCTGGTGCATCTAGGGCTACATCTGGCGCTGGTACGTCTGGGGCTTTACCGAGGCCAACCTCGGCCCCACCGCTGCAACGATGGATCAGCATGGCGGCTATTATCTGGGGATTTGTCGGCACAGCCCTATTCTTTGCACGCAAACCTTTAGGAGGTAAAGCTTAGTGCATATCCCCGATGGGATTGTTCCCGCTCAAGTATGCCTAGCTGGATATGGGCTGACTGGGTTTTTCACTTGGTATTCGCTGCGCCAGATTAATAAGCAAGGTAACCCGGGGCCTCAGATTCCCAAGGCATCTTTGCTAACAGCTGCCTTTTTTGTTGCCTCTTCTATCTACATTCCAATTCCGCCAGCGAGTGTGCATCTGTTACTCAATGGACTGCTCGGTGTTGTCTTAGGCTACTTCTCTTTTCCGGCCATTGTCATTGGCCTGTTTTTTCAGGCGCTGATCGTAGGTCATGGCGGTCTTACAACGCTTGGTGTCAATGCCACGATGATGGGCGTGCCGGCGCTGCTGTCTTACCACATCTTTCAACTGAGATTTTTATTTGAGAAGAACGAGCCACAGCGCCCCTTGCTGCTTGGCATCTTTGCATTTTTGGGCGGGTCCGTTGGGCTAGCGCTAGCGGCGCTGATTTTTATGGGGCTCGTCATTACTACGGTTCCAGCAGACTTTGATGCGAGCACAGAGCGAACGGCGATCATGACACTGACGCTGATGCACATACCGCTCGCTATTTTAGAGGGCGGCTTTACAGCAATGCTGACTATATTTTTGCAGCGGGTAAAGCCTGAGCTGCTTACAGGGAGATAGCAGATGGCCTCAATTAGTTTCGAAACTTACATCGGTGGGCGATCGCACCTGCACAGATGGACGCCTAGGCTCAAATTGCTCAGCTTGGTGCTGCTGATGTTTGCTTTTGCTGCGGTCAAGCACCTGTCTCTGGTAATACCTATGCTAGGTGTCACCGCGGTACTGTATGCCCTATCGGGGCTACCGCTCTCTTTTTTGTTGAAGAGACTGCGCTATCCGGGGCTATTTATCCTCACGGTGGTGCTGGTACTTCCTTTTGGCTCAGGAGAGACAGTGTTAGCTCACTGGGGGCCGCTAGCGTTGCGCCAAGAAGGGTTGATGACAATGGTGCTAGTGGTAGCGCGGTTTGTGTCTATTTTGACCCTAGGCTTTATTTTGCTAGGGACAACGCCATTTCTGACGCTGCTGAGGGCGATGCGATCATTTGGCTTGCCTACCGTGCTAGCTGACATGACGCTGCTCACCTACCGCTATCTGTTTGAAACAGCCGACATGCTCTCTACCATGCAAAGATCTATGCACTTACGAGGCTTTGGCCATCGCAAACGCTGGTTTCGACTAGAAGGCAGCACGCTCTCTCAGTTATCAGGGCTGTTAGGAACGCTGTTGATTCGTAGCTACGAGCGCTCAGAGCGGGTTTATAAAGCCATGCAGCTTCGCGGCTACGGGCGGCTGCCGCAGGCTCAGCTTGCCGCGCGCCAGCCAGCAGACACAACAAGCATAGTACTCACTAGCTTGTGCGCAATAACGGCCTTGGGCTTTGTGATTGCAGAATTAACCTTTTTGATGGAATAGGCCAATCAGTATGCGTTCAGATATGCGTTCAAATTTGATAGATCAACAATCAGGCACTCAGGCCAATAGCCAAGCCAATAACCAGGCCGATAACCAGGCCAGTAATCAAGCTAGTAATCGAGCCGGTAATCAGGAGTCACAGGCGCAGCAGATTGCAGTCTCTACTCGAAATCTCACGTTTCAATATCCTAACTGTGAGCCCGTTCTCAATGGGGTTTCGCTTAGTATCTACAGCGGCCAGCGCGTCGGCATCATTGGCCATAATGGCTGCGGCAAGACCACTCTATTCATGTTGCTGTGCGGCGTCCTGACACCAGCGCCGGGAGGGGAAATTTCTCTGCTTGGAATGCCAGTCGTTCCCGGAGAGTTTTGCCCAGAAGTTGGCATGTTGTTTCAAGATCCTGATGATCAGCTATTTTCGCCTTCTGTACGAGAAGACATTGGCTTTGGCCCGCAGAACATGGGGTTAAAGGCGGAAGCTGTAGCCGTGCAGGTAAACCGAGCGCTGAAGATGACAGGGATGGAGCCGCTAGCCGATAGAGCGCCGCATCACCTGTCAGGTGGAGAAAAGCAGATGGTAGCGATCGCAGGCGTGCTCGCGATGCAGCCGCAAGTCGTTATGTATGATGAACCGACTGCTAGCTTGGACTTGCGCACCCGGCGGCGGCTGATCAGCTTTTTGCAAAAGTCTACTGAAACTCTGCTGATTTCGTCTCACGACTTAGAATTTGTGCTGGAAGTTTGCGATCGCATTCTCTTGATAGACAACGGCCAGATCATCGCCGACGGCGATCCCCTAGACATCATGGGTAACCAGGAACTTATGGAGACCCACGGACTCGAGAAACCCCATTCGCTCATCCCTCACGTAAAGCCGCATCACCGCAGATTAACGGCAGCTCGCCCATCTATTATCAACGAAGAATCTGGCGTCATAAAGCCTACCGTCCCTGCGCAACGCTACGGGGGACAGCCCGCTAGAGCGCCAATCAACAACACTTCTAACCCAGAAGCAGAAACAGGAACTCCTGACGGCATAGCTCAACTTGAGAGTTGAGTCGTGTCAGCCTCTACAACGCATCAGTTCCTACGACCGGTCTATGCAGTGCTACGCAAATCTCTTTTTAATAAAGGCGAGAATCTTATTGTTTTGAGACTTGAGAGCCGCGACTTCTTTCGTTAGGGTCGCAACTTGCTTTTGCAAGGTCAAGATCTCGACGAAAGTATGGCTACTACCCTTAGCAGCGTCGGCTGTAGAAGTCTGTGGGCGCGGCTTGCGGGCCTTGGCCATTGCACCTTTGATAGCACTAATCAGCTCTTTTTGCTCGAAGGGCTTTTCGATGAACTCAAAGAACTCAAAGGGCTCTTGAATTTTTTCGGTCAGCTCCTCGCGACGGCCCGACATCATAACCAGCGGAATGGTTTGGAGCTCAGCTTTGGACTGAATTTCCTGATAGACTTCATAGCCGCTCATCCGAGGCAGTAGAAAGTCCAGCATGATTAGGTTGGGCCTTTGGGCACGAATCGCCTCTATGCCTTCTATGCCGTCCTTGGCCTCGATCACCTCAAAGTTGCCATTTGGCAGCATGTCTCGTACGCGAGCACGAATAACCCTACTATCGTCAATTACTAGAATTTTATGACTGGCCACAACGGACTCCTTTGACTGGCGAGAGATAACTGACAAGGTGATATAACCTGCGCCTTTGCTGATGCATACGCTCAGTTCCAAGTTGCCCAGATTACTGGGAAGAAAAAACAGAAAGGCCAGCTCAGAGGATGAGCGACCAGGCGAAAGCTATAGAATGTAGGCACTCTTTTCCTGCGGATCTATGTTCAGCTCGTCCACTTCGCCGTCTACTTCATCCTCTTTGCCTACATCGCCTTCGCGTCCTCGGCCAGAGATAGTTTCCCTACCAGACTGGCTGAGACGGCCTATCGGAAAAGCGAGCGAGCTGTCGGCGGTGCAAAAGGTCATTAAGCAGCGCAATATTCATACAATTTGCGAGGAGGGACGCTGTCCGAATCGGGGGGAGTGCTATGCAAACAAGACGGCGACTTTCTTACTGATGGGGCCGACCTGCACACGTAGCTGCGCCTTCTGTCAGGTAGATAAGGGCCACGCGCCGATGCCATTAGACCCACAGGAACCGCTGAAGGTAGCAGAATCGGTCCTGATCTTAGGACTGAAGTATGTGGTACTGACCGCGGTTGCTAGAGACGATTTGGCGGATGGAGGCGCAGGCTGGTTTGTAAAAACGATGTCGGCTATTCGCCAGGCGAGTCCTGGAACAGAAATTGAGGTGCTCACGTCAGATTTCTGGGGTGGTACTGATTCTAAGGTGCAGCAGCAGCGGCGGGTAGAGACAGTTGCACAGGCTGATCCCGCTTGTTTTAACCATAATGTAGAGACGGTGAAACGGCTGCAGGCAGTGGTACGGCGAGGGGCAAAATACGAGCGATCGCTAAATGTGCTCCGCTATGTGAAAGCCACTAACCCAGCGATCCCCACCAAATCGGGACTCATGGTAGGACATGGCGAAACGATAGAAGAGCTGATAGAAACCATGGTGGATTTGAGAGCAGCCAAGTGCGATCGCATCACTATCGGTCAATACATGCGCCCTTCGCTAGCCCACTTGCCCGTACAAAAGTACTGGGCACCCAAAGAGTTTGAGCAAATGGGAGAACTCGCAAAAGCACTAGGGTTCGAGCATGTCCGATCAGGTCCACTGGTCAGAAGCTCATATCATGCAGGAGAGCAACCCTAGAGTCAGAAGCCCAGAAAAGACTATCTAAGCTGATTGAGACTAATTTGATCAAGATAAACAATCGGGACAAAAGCCTTTTTTCTAACAAGCTTTTCCCCTAACAGATAGAACATATAGACGAGATACAGATCTTCAGACATAGGCATTTGACTACATCGCTACAGGTTGTCGTCATACTTTCTGCAATCAAGAAGTTGCATATTTTTCTTTTTCTTGTTATGATTCTCGCTGAGTAGGTTTATCATCTGCCCATTCCTATCACCTATATCCAGTCAAACATCAAGCTCCCTCTCGCAACTGAGCAAGCACAGTTGAGCGAGCAAAGGTTGTAGCGAGAGCACGTTCCGAACAACAGAATAGCTAGCTAACAGAACTTGAGTCAGGAACAGAATCCTAAGGACAAAGAGACAAGAGAAGTTTCATCATTTTGGTTTGTGGCAGATATATCTGGAGACTAATACATGGAAAGAAGACCAGTGCAACAATGATGGCGAACCTACCATGGTGGTAAGCCTACCCTATTCTTTCGAAATTCTCTTTTAATAGTATGTATACGACCAATGGCGTGATGATGCAGTTTTTTCACTGGTACACAGCGTCTGACGGCTCTCTTTGGAACGAGCTATCCGAAACTGCTCAGGAACTTTCGGACAAAGGGATAACAGCAATGTGGCTGCCTCCTGCTTACAAAGGTATTGGAGGAAGCAAGGAAGTAGGATACGGCGTCTACGACCGGTACGATTTAGGTGAATTCGATCAAAAGGGTTCTGTTCGCACGAAATACGGGACTCGCGACGAGTATGTAAGTGCAATCAGGAAAGCTAAGGAAGCTGGCATTTCTGTTTACGCGGATATTGTTCTAAATCATATGATGGGAGCGGACGCGGAAGAGGAGATACGCGCGACCCCTTATCTACCAGAGGATAGAACACAACAGATCGGGGAAGAAGAAGCAATCAAGACGTGGACTCGATTTACTTTTCCAGGTCGTAAGGGAAAGTATTCTGACATGGAGTGGAACTGGACCCACTTTAACGCTACGGATTACAACAGCTATGAAGAGGATGACGACTACGAAGCGGTCTATCTCTTCGAAGGAAAAAGGTTTCACGACCAGGTCTCTCTCGAAAGGGGCGGCTATGACTATCTGATGGGTTGCAACATAGACCTTTACAACCCAGAAGTAACCGATGCTATCAAACAATGGGGCGAATGGTATGTCGATACGACAGATCTAGATGGGTTTCGCTTTGATGCGGTCAAGCACGTGAGAGCTGGTTTCTTTCCCCAATGGATGAAGCACGTGCAGCGATACAGCGGACGGTCCTTGTTTGCTTTAGGAGAATATTGGTCTAGAGAAATTACAGCGCTACACCGGTTCATTGAACTCACAAATGAGTTAGTTAGTCTGTTCGATGTACCTCTACACTACAACTTTCATCACGCGAGCTTAGTGGGCAATGGTTATGACATGCGCACCATCTTCAACAACAGTTTAGTCACAACTTATCCAGAATTAGCGGTGACCATGGTTGATAACCATGATTCGCAGCCTCTACAGTCTCTAGAATCGTGGGTAGAAGGCTGGTTTAAGCCGTTAGCGTACGCACTAATTCTGTTGCGCAAAGATGGCTATCCTTGTGTCTTCTACGGAGACTACTATGGCTGTCACTACAAGGATACTGATGACGAAGGGCAGGTGCATGAGGTCTTTTTAGAGCAGCACCAGCCCATAATCGACAGGTTTTTAGAAGCAAGACATGCCTACGCGCATGGACAACAAAATGACTACTTCGACCATCGCAATGTTGTCGGCTGGACGCGGCTGGGTACGGAGAGAAATCCAGGCGGCATGGCAGTTGTCATGAGCAACGGCGACGCAGGGAGAAAGAGGATGGATGTGGGACATCCTAACTGCACTTATGTAGATGCAACCGAACAGATCAATGAAACGGTAACCACAGACAAGGATGGATACGGCGATTTTCCATGCCAGGCTGGTTCTGTTTCGGTGTGGGTTCCTCAGTCGTAAAGGTCTTAATCGTAAAGGCTCTAATCGTGAAAACTTTAGAGAAGAACCTCAATTACTCAATTAAGAGATTAGTAACGTCAGATCGGTAATCAACTTGGTAGCTCTCTTTTATGAGTACTTTGTCAGTCCTAAGCAAAGCTCGGCCTCTGCGGGTGAGCGATGGACAAAATGCGCCCTTGCTTGCAGACTGCAAACCCGCAAAGCGATCGCTAATTCTAGTGTGGCCACAGCTAGGTGATTTTGACACGCTGGAATACGCATGGTGGATAGAGCGCGAACGTAAGAACATAATGGCTGCCAACGTTCAAGTGAGAGCGGTAGGCATTGGCGATCGCGCCGCCGGAAAAAAGTTCTGTCATTACACCGGCTTTCCAACCCAACATCTATACATTGATCCGGCTGCCTCACTCCACCAGGCGCTAGGCCTATACAGAGGCCTCAATGCTACTTTGCCTAAGATCAGCCCACAGCAAGTAGGCTATTTAAACCTGTTGCTGATGTGTATGGGCCTCGGCAGTCCCGGCACCCTCAAGGAGGTTTTCCGGGGATACACGGGTGATAGGCGCGCACCGCAGTTGATTGCTGATGATCAAGTGGTAAAGGCCGCGCCCTTGCCTGCAATCAAAGGCGAGGTTTTCAAAGCCGCTGGCGGAAAAGGTTTTCAACGGCCCTTCGAGCTAGCGACGTTGAGACTGCGTAACATGGTAGAAGTGCTTAGCAATTGGCAAACATACGTCCCGGACGCGGCTTATCTGACCCAAAGAGGCGCAACCTTTTTATTTGATGCAGATAGACCAGATACAGATAGACCAGATACAGATAGACCTGATACAGATAGACAGCTTCTGTATGAATGGCGTGATCGCAATATTCTTGGTTTCGCCGAAGATATGAGCTATCCCCTTTCCTTTCTCAGTCAATACGTTTCGGTCAACACGTTCCGGCCTATACCAAAAGCTTCCACTAACCCCAAGCATTAAATCACTTCTCCTATCGCGCCTACAGGAATGCTTTCAGCAAAGGGCAGTTCGTACGAAAACTTTGTACGGATTGCCCACAGCCCAGCGAGAGAAACCGTCGCCACGTCCACGTCAAAATAATTTACAATGTTTAACAGTTAGCACCATTATTGTTAGACGTATTAGTTACCTCTGCTCGAAATGTTTGCAACCGCTCATAGGTTGAGTCGATAGTAGATACTTAGCTACTAGACTCTATTAGACTCTATGGCATTGAACGGCGCTGACAGCTAGCCTTAGCGTTCAGAAAAAGAGCATAAGGTCATGTTCACCAACTTGTAAGCACCCCTTAAAACGTGGTGCGCCGACGACTTCCGAGACTATAATCCCAGAATTCAAATACAGAATCACCATGAAAGACCTGACCCGCTACCGGAATATCGGTATCTTTGCCCACGTAGATGCGGGCAAAACCACGACAACCGAGAGAATCTTGAAGCTCACCGGCAAAATCCACAAAATCGGTGAAGTTCACGATGGTGCGGCAACCACGGACTTTATGGACCAAGAGCAAGAGCGTGGCATTACCATTCAGTCTGCGGCGACATCTTGCTTCTGGAAGGATCACCAGCTCAATATTATTGACACCCCTGGCCACGTAGACTTCACTATCGAGGTTTACCGCTCTTTAAAAGTGCTTGACGGCGGTATTGGTGTATTTTGCGCCTCCGGTGGTGTAGAGCCTCAGTCTGAGACGAACTGGCGCTATGCAAACGATTCCAAGGTTGCGCGGATTATCTATGTCAACAAACTAGACCGCACGGGTGGCGATTTCTACAGCGTCGTTAAGCAAGTTGAAGAAATCCTAGTAGCCAAGCCGCTGGTCATGGTGCTGCCGATTGGTATTGAAGATGGTTTTGTGGGTATCGTCGATCTGCTTACCGAGAAGGCCTGGATTTGGGACGACTCTAACGATCCAATGAACTACACGATCACTGATGTTCCTGAAGACATGAAGGAAAAAGTGGCTGAGTACCGCGAACTGCTTATTGAGAGCGCGGTTGAGGTCGAAGACGATGTTATGGAGCGATACCTAGAAGGGGAAGAGATCGATATTGATACGCTCAAGCGCTGTATCCGAAAGGGAACTCGTGAGCTAACCTTCTTCCCTACTTACTGTGGCTCTTCTTTCAAAAACAAGGGCGTACAAAACGTACTTGATGCGGTTGTAGACTATCTGCCTAACCCAACTGAGGTTCCGCCTCAGCCTGAAGTTGATCTTGAAGGTAATGAGACAGGTGGATTTGCGAAAGTCACGCCTGATGCGCCTCTGCGAGCACTAGCGTTCAAAATCATGGACGATCGCTACGGCGCGCTTACCTTTACGCGTATCTATTCCGGCACGCTCAACAAGGGCGACACGATTCTCAATACCTTTACCGGCAAGACTGAGCGCGTTGGCCGACTGGTTGAGATGCACGCTGACTCTCGTCAGGAGATTGATACGGCACAAGCGGGTGACATTGTCGCCATCGTAGGGATGAAGAACGTTCAGACCGGTCACACACTGTGCGATCCGAAGAACCCAGCAACCCTAGAACCCATGGTCTTCCCAGATCCAGTAATCTCGATTGCGATTGAGCCCAAGGATAAGGGTGGCTCTGAGAAGATGGGTCTGGCGTTGAGCAAGATGGTTCAAGAAGATCCCTCATTCTATGTAGAGACTGACCAAGAAAGCGGCGAAGTCATCATTAAAGGGATGGGCGAGCTTCACCTTGATATCAAGGTAGATATCCTTAAGCGTACTCACGGCGTTGCGGTTGACGTCGGTAAGCCGCAGGTAGCTTATCGTGAGTCCATCACCAAGGTGCTCAGCGATTCTTATACGCATAAGAAGCAGTCCGGTGGTTCGGGTCAGTTTGCAAAGATTGACTACACCATTGAACCTTCTGAGGTTGGAGTTGGCTTTGAGTTTGAATCGAAGGTTACCGGTGGTAACGTACCGCGCGAATTCTGGCCTGCGGTTGAGAAGGGTTTTGCGAACAGCCTAGAGAAAGGGCCTTTGGCTGGCTACCCGATGGTGGATGTAAAAGTCACGCTAACAGACGGCGGTTTCCATGCGGTAGATTCAAGTGCGATCGCCTTTGAAATTGCAGCCAAGTCTGCCTATCGTCAGTCCTTCCCCAAAGCAGGTCCTCAAATTCTAGAGCCCATCATGAACGTCGACGTATTCACGCCTGATGACCACATGGGTGATGTTATTGGCGATCTTAACCGTCGTCGTGGCATGATCAAGTCTCAAAACTCGAACCCTATGGGCGTGCGCATCAAAGCAGATGTGCCTTTGAGTGAGATGTTTGGATACATTGGCGATCTGCGCACCATGACGTCGGGTCGTGGTCAGTTCTCTATGGAGTTCGGGAACTATTCTCCATGTCCGAAGAACGTGGCGGAAGAGGTGATCAAGGAAGCTAAAGAGCGTCAGGAAGCCGCTAAGAAGTAAGTAGAAGAAGTAAGTAGAGTTGCCAACTGGTCTAGGCCGGTTGGGCCAACTAGTCAGATTAGCTAACGACTGACTAGTCATCCCCCGATCTTCTAAGGTTGGGGGATGACTTTATACAGGCCTTCGCTGCACAGCTATCTGCTGACACTTGTGACGCGATCGCCGAGCGGTTCACTATTTTTTATTCGCTATCACCTATTTATTTATGGAGCTAAAAGCCTTACCAACCGATATCGTACTTAGCGACTCCAAAGAATTACTCAGTCGCATCAAAATGGACCGCAGCCTCTACCCTGGCACCTACGTCAATCTTGAAGGAAAGACCTATCAGATTTTGGTGCGTCGCCATCAGTACCAGCTCAAGCTAGGTCGCTACTATCTTCACAAAGCCGTTGTCCACGTCAAGGCCACCGCGATGCCCGAAGAACGCACGCTGCTTAACGGTATCTGGGTCATCGGTGATATTACCTGCACCTACAACGCCCGATCTGAACTTGTTCGCTGCGCTATTAATCCCGGCGGACCCTGTGATGGCTGCTTGGACTATCAGGCTACGAGATAGCTTTAGATATCAAATACTCTACGGTTACAGGCGTGTGATCGCTAGGCTTTTCTAGGGCGCGAGGCTCGGTGTCGATAGTGCAGCTTCTTGCCTGCTCGTATAGCGCAGAAGAGAGATAGTGATGATCGATTCGCCAGCCGGTGTTACGAGCAAAGGAGTTAGTGCGATAGTCCCACCAGCTAAAGTGACCCCCTTCGTCTGTAAACTTGCGAAAGGCGTCGGATAGGCCAATAGAAAGAACATCGCGCAGCGCTTCTCGCTCATCTGGAGAAGACATGATGTGTTTATCTCTGTTCTTATCGGTGTAGATGTCTTTATTCTCTAGGGCGACGTTAAAGTCGCCGCAGACATTGAGCTTTGGATAGGCAGCAAGCTGCAAGCTTAAGTATTGTTTGAGCAGAGAGAGCCAACCGAGCTTGTATGCGTACTTTTCACTGCCAATAGCGGAGCCGTTTGGAACATAGAGGTTTACAACGCGTACATTACCGAGCACACCGCTGATAACTCGTTTTTGCTCGTCTAGGTCGCCGACGGTATCTGGATCGATGAGGGCACCAAAGCCCATCTGAACATCACTTAGCGGTTCTTTGCTGATAAGAGCAACGCCGTTATACGACTTCTGGCCATAAAAATAGGCGTGATAGCCAATATCAGTAAAGGCTTGCTCGGGAAAGTCTTTGTCTATTACTTTGGTTTCTTGTAGGCATAGGATGTCTACCGCGTTAGATTGCAGCCACTGGGTAACGTGCTCTAGGCGAGTGCGAATAGAGTTGACGTTCCAAGAGGTGACTTTCATAGAGTGGGTAAAAACAAAGCCTCTGTATTTTAAGCTGCGATCGCCAAAGTATCGTCCAACTTTTGTATAAGGCGATGCAACAAACTGCCCGATTACAGGAGACCTTGAAGCTTATGACCAATTCAAAGAAGCAGCCCACAGGCCCTTTGGAAGGGGAGGCTTTAATCAAAGAAACCTGTCGTCGCATTCGCGCTGCAAAAGGGCTTTGGGACGCGCACCGCAACGCCGCTTGCCGCAATGAGCGAGAAAAGGCGCTTGGCCTATACAACCAACTTACTAAGGAACAAAAAAATAAGATCCCTCAGCAGCTGCGGATTTGGCTTCGCTACCGTAGTGAAAAATACTTTGGCCCTCATCAAACAGCACCTAGCGACAAAACACGCTCTAAGAAAATGCGCTCTAAGAAAGGGAAGAAGCCGTCGTAAAGTAGCGCTAGTACGTATCATTTGACGCGTATCATTTAGCGCATAGATTCACTGCCTACGGATCATGGAGAACTAGGCTAGAAGCGCCTATCTGCCTCTGTTTAGTGTCTTTCTACTATCCTTCTAATAGATAAGAGAACATCCAGCTTTCAGCGAATTGGATTGACTCTCAGAAGAATCACTGAGATATTAAGGTAATTTCATAATTTTGAAACCTAGGCTCTATGATGCGCGTCAACCGTTCTATCTTTGCCAAGCTCTGCCTGCTGACGGCTGTGACTGTGCCAGTTCAACCAGCCGTTGCCGCGACCCTCTCGCAGGGAAGGCTACAGATCTTTTCAGGTCAACTGCTTGCACAGAATACTGAAGCGCCTGAGTTTTTGCTGCCTGCTTCGCTTGACGGATCCGAGCCTCTGCGGATTGATGGGTCCGCTAGCATGCGCTCTATGAACGAGGCGCTTATAGATCAGTTTCAAGCGCGCTACCCAACTGCTGAGGCTACTAACGAAGCTAGCGGTAGCGATGCGGCTATCGAGCAGTTACAAAACGGTGAGGTCGATCTAGCAGCGATTGGTCGCCCACTCACAGAAGAAGAAAGTGAAGGGCTAAAGGCGGTAGCGATCGCGCGTGAAAAGATCGCCGTTATCACCGGTCCAGACAATTCATTCAGTGGCGACATCACTTTTGAGCAGTTCGCTCAAATCTTTAGAGGTGAGATTACCGACTGGGCTGAGCTAGGGGGTGAGCCGGGTCCCGTTCGATTTGTTGATAGGCCAGATACTAGCGATACGCGCCGGGCCTTTCAAGCTTATCCCGTTTTTCAAGCAGCGCCCTTTGTAACTGGAGAAACGGCGGATCCTGTCGGCGTGGACGAGACGGACGCGGTTGTAGACGCTTTGGGAAATGATGGCATCGGTTATGCGATCGCCAGTCAAGTTCTGAGCAACGGTGATGTCAAAATCATCCCTATGCATAAGACCCTACCTGACAATCCAGCCTATCCGTTTTCGCAGCCGCGTAACTATGTCTATCTAGACAGTCCTAGCGAAACGGTTCAAGGCTTTTTGGCAGTGGCGACTGGGGAAGAGGGTCAAGCTGCGATCGCCGAAGTGCGCGATGCAGAAACGGCAGCGGCGGCCAACATTGAAGGGCCCTTAGCCGAAGCTACAAGCCCTGATGGAGAATTTATCGCGCGGGCTACAGAAGAGAACGTAGCGGTTATTGAAGATAGTGCGGGCGATCTGGTCGCAGGTCCGCTTTTGGGCGCAGGTGGTGCAGTGACAGCCCTTGCCTTTAGCGAAGACGGTCAAACACTAGCGACTGGCACTAACACTGGCAACGTTCGCTTTTGGGATTTGGAAGGCAATGCGTTAGGCCCAGCTTTTCCAGCAATTGTCGGTGCGGACAATGCCGTCACTGATCTTAGGTTCGATGAAGACGATAAGCTGTTTGTCAGCGGTAGTAACGGTCGCCAAGGCTTTTGGGGACTCAACGGTCTGCCCTTTGGGGAAACGGATGGAAGCGCCGCAGTTGGGAGCACCGCAGCTGGGAGCCAAAGCGGTGGTGTAGCCGAAGATGACGCTGGGCTTTCTCCCTGGCTGTGGCTAATACCATTACTAGGTCTGCTAGGCGCAGGGCTCTGGCTGCTGTTAGGCAAAAAGCGCGACGACGGCAGCGCGGAAGCGATTCGACAAACCTCACCGACCGCGACGGTCCCGCCCCCAGAAACTGACCCGGCCACTGAGCGAGAAGTTTCTAACCGCGCCCACTCTGTCATTTCAACCGATCGCGTTACCGATGAGTCTCGGCCAGACTCGGCAGTAGGAGCGACTCCGCCTCTGGCTACGCCTTTACCTATCGACTCGTCAGCTACCGCCGCTGCTGGCGTCGACAACAGCGTGACAAGTGCAACTGATCTTCCTCCTTACGAGTCTACCGATCTAGAAGAGTCGCCTGATCTGACAGGAACTAATCTAGACCTAATAGCAGCAACAGCAGGGAGCACAGCCGCTGTTGACGGCATGGCTCTTTCAGGCCTAGATGCTGGATTGAATACGGGCGTCGAAACTAATGATGAAGAACGGGACAAGACGCTCGACCTAGCACTAGATGATGCAGATCAGCCTGCAATTATTTCATCTGAGATGGATGCACCGGCGATCGCCGATGTAAACGCACCAGTTCCAGATAGCGTAGACGTGCTGGAGGTAGACGCGCCAAATGTAGACGCGCCAAATGTAGACGCGCCAAATGTAGACGCGCCAAACGTAGACGCGCCAAATGTAGACACACCAGAGATAGATAGCACAGATACGTCAAGTCCAGACATAGACATAGCGAGCGCAGTGGGAGGCACGGCTGCTGTCGGTAGCGTAGCTCTTTCAGGTTTGGGCGCGGGCATCGAAACTGATGATGAAGAATGGGACGAAACGCTCGATCTGGCACTAGATGATAATGATCAGCTGGCAATGATCTCATCTGAGATGGATGCACCGACGATCGCCGATGTAGACGCGCCAGAGCTAGACAGCGCAGATACACCAAGCCCAAACATAAATACGCCGAACGTAGATACGCCAAATATAAATACGCCAAATATAAATACGTTCGAACCCACGCGTAACACGGTGATTGCCGAGACAGAAATAGTTCTAGATATTGAGCCTACTCGCGAGACTATCATTAGCGACAACACTGTCATCTTTCAAGAGCCGGTAGCGACTACCGCTTCAGAACCTGCCGTCCCAGAGTCCACTGTCTTGGAAGCTGCCGTTTCAGAATCTAGTGACCCAGAAACTGCTATAGAGTCCGCTGATCCAGGATTCGTTGGCCTAAATCCTGCCGTCGAACCTAACGCTTCAGATAGGGCAGCTGACCTCATAGGTATTGCCGCCGCAGGTTTAGCGATCGACGCGATTACGTCAATACCGTCAGAAGAGATACCGTCAGAAGAGACTGAACCGTTGGAAGAACCTGATGTGCCTACTGTCGCTTCAACGCTTAATTCCCCTATAGATACCTCTACCAATATGGAAGAAACTAGTCCTCTGAGGCTTGAAGAGTTAGTGACCGTAGATGACGACCTGCCCGACTTGCCAGAGGGTTATGGAGACAGTCGGATTGTTTTACTTCCTCGCGATCCCAAATGGGCCTACGCCTACTGGGATGTCTCTAATGAGCATAAAGAAGCGCTGCGCCAGCAGGGAGGTCAGCGACTGATGCTGAGACTTTATGATGTTACCGACATCTCCATCAGTGCGCAAGCGCCTCACAGTATGCAACAGCAGGACTGCCACGAAATGGCCCGCTCTTGGTATTTGGAAGTACCCGTGAGCGATCGCGATTACGCCGTTGAAATTGGCTACTTAACCGACGATGAGCGCTGGCTAGTCTTGGCTCGCTCTGTAGCCATCCGCACGCCCCCAATCTACCCGTCAGATTGGGGAAGAGACGAATTCGTGACTATTAGCTGGGGTGAAAGCATAACAGGTCGATCCTTCGGCGATTTGGGTCAGCCCTACGCACTCACAAAGGCAGATGACGCCCAAAGCCAAGGTTTGCCTAAAGTTCACGAAGATCTGTTTGCGATCGCTCAAAGCCAAGACGCTTTGCGCTCAGCCGGGTCGCTATACGGCTCGATGCAGCAGGCCGCAGCGGTCCCTGGAGCGCTTCCTCAATCGGGTGTACCGCTGTCGGCAGTGCCCGATCGGCAGCTTGGTGCTTCTGGCGAGAATGTATCGGGTCTAAATATGTCCGGTGTTGGCTTAGGAGGCCCGGCTTTGCCAGAGCGATCGCACAATTTTTGGCTGGTGGCCAATGCGGAACTCATCGTTCATGGGGCTACCGAACCCGATGCCACGCTTACCATTGGCGGTAAAGTCATCCCACTCAACCCCGATGGCACCTTCCGCTTCCACATGGCTTTTCCTGACGGCCAAATCGACTATCCGATTCGTGCGGTAGCCGTCGACGGCGAGCAAACCCGCTCCGTTCATCTCAGCTTCGAGCGACAGACACCTGAGCGCAATACCAATACCAAAGCAGAAGCTCAAGACGAGTGGTTTTAGTGCGGTCTTAGCCAACGGCTCTGACGCAGGGTTACCAGTCAGATGTACCTAATTTTTCAAGGTTATGTCGTATAGTATGAGCCAAAGAAATCCAGCGAAAGAAATCGAAGGCAATCGCTCGGGGTATCGTCAAACGGCAACACGCTTAGCCAACTTGTGGTGAACCCGAGGTTTTTGACCCAAGGTCTTTGACTAAAGCATTGAAGTATTAAAGAAAGAGGAGCCCCCCAATGCCCGACTCATTCAAAATTCGCCGTCGCCAAGCCCTACAGCTTTTAGCAGGTGCTTCTAGCGCAGTCATTCTTCACGCCTGTAACGCTAGTGCGCCGACTAGCGAAGCTGACACCGAAACAGACGCTACAGATACAGAAGCCACCGGCACACCTGAAACAACGATGTCTTTGTCCCTCGGCACGGCACCCTGGGTCGGCCAGGTACCGCTGTACATTGCCCAGGAAAAAGGCTTTTTTGCCGAAGAAGGGCTTGACTTCGAGCTTCGTAACTTTGGCGATAGCGGCGGCTATCTCTCTGCCTTTTTAGCCGACCAGTTAGACAGCCTCTCACTTGTTAGCTCGGAGGCAGTCACCCTGTCGGATCAGGGAAAGGATTACAAGATTGTCCTAATTCAAGACAACTCAGTTGGTGGTGACGGCATTTTGGCCAAGGACAGCATTGCCAGTATTGAAGACTTTGCGGGGAAAGAAATTGCTGTAGATACGAGTGGCGTTAGCTACTTTTTCTTGCTACAGGTGCTCAAAGAAGCTGGCCTCAGTAAAGAGGATGTCACTATCATCAACACAGATCCCGCAGCGGCAGCAGCGGCGTTTCAATCGGGAAATGCAGATATTGCCGTAACCTATGCCCCTTATCTTCAAGAGGCTGCCGACGCGGTTGAAGATGGCCGGGTAATTTACGATTCTAGTGAAATGCCCACAGCCATCATTGATATGTATATATTCGATACGGCCTACGTTGAGGAAAATCCTGAAGCGGTTCAGGCGTTCGTCAATGGCATTTTCAAAGGGCTGCAGTTCTTGCAAGATAACCCGGAAGAGGGGCACGCTATCGGCGCGATCGCACTAGATGTAGCGCCCGAAGACGTCGCTGGCGATCTTGAAGGAGTAAAGCTGCCAGACCAAAAAACCAATCTTGAGATGATGGCTCAGCCCGATAGCGATCTATATGTAGCCGAGCCCCTAGCCGAGCTGGCTGCTTTTCTGCTGAGTGAAGAGCAAATAGAATCGGAGCTAGGAGATTTTGCGGACCTACTTGATCCGCAGTTTGTGGAAGCAGCCTCGACTTAGTATTTTGCGACTGAGTATTCTACGACTGGGCGTTTTGCAACTTAGCGCCTAGTTAACGCTATCTCAATAACCACACGCCACTACCTCCCACACGCCGCTACCTCCTATAACGCACGACTAAAACTCACAGGTCACTCGTGTCCCAATCTCAAAAGCGCTATCTCAAGCCGTCGGTATTCTGGAGTATTCGTCAGGGGTTTCCGGGCTGGCTGCGGCCGGTGTTGACCCTCACAGCGCTAGCGGTACCACTAATGGTTTGGAGTGTGCTGAGCTATGGTGGACTCGTTGATGAGACGTTTTTGCCAACTCCAACAGCTGTGCTAAGTGCAGGGCTGTCTATGCAGGAGAAGGGGACGCTGGTGACCGACATTCTAGTCAGCACCGGGCGTGTGATGGTTGGCTTTGGGCTAGCGTCGCTTATCGGTATTCCGATGGGAATTGCCATGGGGACGTTCTACAGCATGGACAGCTTGTTTGGTGGGTTTGTAGGAACGGTGCGCTATATGCCCGTTGCTGCTTTCACGCCGCTGATGATTGTCTGGGTGGGAATTGATGAGCTGCCTAAGGTGCTGATTGTTTTTCTTGGTATTGTGCTCTACAACGCGATTATGGTGGCAGACGCGGTGAAGTTTATCCCTAATGACACGTTGAATGTGGCGTATACCCTGGGTGCGACTCGCCGCGATCTGCTGTTTCGCGTGATTTTACCGGCCTCGCTGCCTAGCATCGTCGATACGCTGCGGGTGAATGTAGCAGGGGCATGGAATTTTTTGGTTATTTCTGAGCTGCTAGCGGCAGAGAGCGGATTGGGATATCGAATTGTGCGATCGCAGCGCACGCTTCAAACCGACAAAGTTTTATTCTGCATCCTAGTTATCGGCTGCATAGGGCTACTGACCGATCTAGCCTTCAGGCTGCTCGCTCGCTGGCTGCTGCCGTGGGCCGAATCTACCCAGCACTGAAGCACTGAATAATAGACTATGGCCGATATCAGACCGTTCGATCACGTAGAGCTGACCCATCGTAAATTCGATCAGCCAAAGTTAGAGATTCGCAATATCACAAAGGTTTTTGGTAAAGGCAAGCGATCTATTGTCGCGGTTGATGATGTTAGCGTTCAGCTAATGCCGAACGAATTTAGCTGCATTGTAGGGCCATCAGGCTGTGGCAAATCGACGCTACTTAGCATTGCCGCTGGACTGATGCAGGCGACGAACGGCGAGATTTTAGTCGATGGTGACGTTGTTCCGGGGCCAGGGGCAGATCGAGGGATGGTCTTTCAGAACTACACGCTGTTTGCGTGGCTGTCGGTAGCGGATAACGTGGCATTTGGTCTGAAGCTGCGCGGGCTGCCTAAGGCGGAAATACGCGATCGCGTTGCCTACTATCTCAACATCGTAGGATTAAGCGACTGGGCCAAAGCTTATCCCAAAGCGCTCTCGGGCGGAATGAAACAGCGAGTTGCGATCGCCCGCGCCCTAGCCAACCAGCCAGAGGTTTTGCTAATGGACGAACCTTTTGGTGCGCTCGACTCCCAAACCAAAGAACAGCTACAGGCCTTCTTTCACGATCTTTGGGAAAAAACTCAGGTTACTGTATTCATGATTACCCACGACGTAGAAGAAGCCATCTTTCTCTCGCAGCGGGTACATATCATGGATAAGACTGGCAAGCTGCGCGAAACCGTCACCGTTGATTTACCAGCCCATCGCGAGCTAGATATGAAGCTAACTCGCGATTTTTTAGATTACAAGCGCCATATTGTCTATGCGCTGCGGTAGGCAAAAGCAAAGCTCATCTACCGCCTGCCTATATGTAGCTGCTGCCGCCTATACGTATAGAACAACAGGTATAAGACAACAGACCTACTATGCCATTGCGGGCTGATCCATCTGAGCGAGCCGGTCGGCGAGTAGCTGTTCTAGCTCTTCTAGGGCTTTGGTAAAGCCTTCAATTCCCTCTACCAACTTTTCGTCTGCCATCCGGTCGGCCTTTTGCATGTCATCGAAGGTCGCTTTATCTATCGACCGCTTCTCAATGTCTAGATCCTTTGCCCCTGCTGGATTTAGCTTGCGCGGTAGCTCGCCCTCTGTTTCAGCAAGGGGCTTTAGCAGCTTGGGTGAGATAGTCAGCAAGTCAATCCCGGCTAACTCTTTGATCTCATCTACGTTACGGAAGCTAGCGCCCATGATTTCGGTCTTATAGCCAAACTTTTTGTAGTAGTTGTAGATTTCGGTTACCGATAGCACGCCAGGATCTTCAGACGGTGGATAGCTGTCGCGGCCTGTATCTGCTTTGTGCCAGTCTAAAATACGCCCTACAAACGGCGAAATTAGGGTTACTTCGGCTTCGGCGCAGGCGATCGCCTGATGCAGACCGAACAGCAGCGTTAGGTTGCAGTGAATGCCTTCTTTTTCTAGAATTTCTGCGGCTTTGACGCCTTCCCAGGTAGAGGCAATTTTGATCAAGATGCGATCGCGGCTAATGCCCGCTGCCTCATACTCGCTGATTAGCGTACGCGCTACTTCCAACGTTCCTTCCGTATCGTAAGAAAGGCGAGCGTCTACTTCTGTAGAGACTCGACCGGGGATGATCTCCAAAATTCGCTTACCAAACGCTACGGCTAGATGCTTGAACGCTTCTGTAGCCACTTCTTTATTCGAAGCACTCTCGCCTAGCGCCTTCTTTGCCTGCATTAGCGTCTCATCTACAATGCTTTGGTACTGGGGGAGCTTCGCCGCTGCTGTAATCAAAGACGGGTTGGTCGTTGCGTCTTGAGGCGTGAATTGCTCAATCGCACCGATATCACCCGTATCTGCAACTACGGTCGTCATCGTTTTCAGCTGGTCTAATAAGCTCATAAAAAGCCTCCCTTTATAGGCAGTTATCTGTTCGGTATCGCCTAAATTGTAGACAGCCAAACTCGATCTGAACTCTCTCAAACGGCGCCGAAATCTAGAGACTATCTATAGAAAGTTGATATGTCACGGCTAGTCTGGCCATGCAAACCACCTTTACCTAGACGCGTTCTCACAATCTTGTCAAAAAAGGTACCAACAATTTTAGCCACGCGCTTATATCTATGCGATCGCCTTTGACCCTTATGTATCCACTGTATCCACTAACGATCTGTGTACTCAGTCAGATCGTATACGGCTAAATCAAACCAGAACGTCGTGCCCACCTCGACTTCCCCAACAAGATTTACCTGGCTGTTGTGCTTGTCCATAATGTTCTTCACAATGGAAAGCCCTAGCCCAGTACCTTCTAACGTATGAACCCGATTCTCTACGCGGAAAAATCGTTCAAAAATCGCTGCTTGGTCTTCAGCGTCGATGCCGATGCCGGTATCACCAATTTCTATTCTCACTTGCTGCGTTAGGAGGTGAGCCTGCGCGTTAGGAAAGTGGCCCTGCGCTTCGAGCTGAGCACTAGGCGACCGATAGGCGCGAATGATTACCCGACCTCCAGCCGGAGTGAATTTTAGCGCGTTGCCGACCAGATTGCCAAACACCTGAAGCAACAAGTCATAGTTACCTAATACCGCAGGCAAATCATCCTCGATCTCTTTTTCTAATACTATTTGCTTGTCTTTGGCATTGAGCTGATAGGTACGCAATACCTGTTCAATCGGTTGATGCACTTCTACCGCCGAGAACTCATAGCGACGGCTAGATTCTAGCCGAGACAAATCTAAAACATCATTAACTAGTCGAGTTAGTCGGTCAGTTTCGTGGTTCGCAGTTGCCAGAAACTCTTTACGCTCCTGATCGCTTAGATCTTCCCCGTACTCATGCAGCGTCTCAATAAACGATTTGATATTGAATAGCGGCGTGCGCAGCTCGTGAGAGACGTTACTAATAAAGCTACTTTTTGCTTCATTGAGCGCGACTTCGCGGGTGATATCTTGCAGCGTAATCGCCAGGCCCTTCACGTTTTCACGCGACTGATCGAGCACCGTGTTGAGTACCACGCGAATCGTACGAACGCCATCTATCGGCGAAATTCTTAGCTCGCTGCCTTCGTGGGCTTCTGCAGTTGCAGCCTGGGAGAGCGCAGGAGACAGTTGGGCTCGCACTTCGGGCTGGAGCATCGCTAAAAAGCTGCCGCTAAGCGATGTCGTCGCGCCCCACCCCAGCATCCGACGAGCCGCTACGTTGGCAAGTACGACATTAGTTTCAGCATCTAGCAATATCGCACCGTCGGCGATAGTAGAAACAAGACTCTCTAGCTTCGCCTTTTCAGCAGTTAGCTCTTCAATATTTTGCTCTTCATAACACTCCAAGCGCTCCGCCATGTCATTGAAGCTATAGATCAGCTCACCTAACTCACCGCCCAATGGCAGGTCGATCCGCTGCTGAAAATTGCCGGCAGCAATATTTTTTACGCCTAGCAATAGCTCTTTTATGGGCTGCGTAATGGTTAGCGCATTGATCACCGCGCCCAGAATTACCATCACCCAGATCGAGACAAAGACCGCGACCGTGACATCTCGCGTCAGATGCGAGGAAGCGACCACTGTAGGGTTTGGATTGATGCCCATCGCCAGCATTCCTTTATAGGCACCGTTGATGGTTAAAGGAACAAACACATCGGTCACAATGCCAGCCGGCGTCATGTGCTGACGCACGATGGGCGAGTCGGTGCTACTGGTGTAGTTGGCAGGCAGCTTCATTCGCCGCCTTAAGGTCAAGGAATTTTGAACAGCAGGTTCGGAGTAGGGAATGCCAAAGAAGATTTCGCCCTCTTGGTCGGCGTACAGCATGTAGCGGACGTTAGAGGTATTTTCGTAAAAGCTGTAGGAGAATCGAGCTAGCTCTGAGCGGTCGTTGGTTTCTACCAAAGGAGCAACGTTAGCGGCGAGCAGCAGACCCAAATCGCGACCGAAGCGAGTGTCATTGAGCTGGGTGTCTTGCTGAATGGTGTTGACAGCCCAGAACGTTAGCCCGCTCATAATTAGAGAGACGAGTACCGTGGCGCCTGCCATTAGGCGAGTTTGTAGGGTAAAGTCGCTCCACCACGTGGCCAGTAGTGCTTTGAGTTGGCTTAAAAGTTGCATAGCGACTTATCTTGGGCTGCTGGTTTGGCCTCGCTGGTAAGCGACGGATTGCCTATTACCAGAAGCAGCGCTATCCTTTGCTGGTCGGCTCTTTCCTACAACTTCTATTCTAGACGTAGTTGAGCTTCCTAACCAAAACTTAGCGGTCTTCTACGGTTTCTTCTGCAGTTTCTCCTGTAGGCTGAGGGAAAGTCTGTGCTGTGGGCTGCGCAGAGCCTAGGCCCTTTACCCGGTGGCCAATATCTCGCCGATAAAAGCTACCAGGAAAGTCAATTTTATCGACGGCGCTGTAGGCTTTGGCCAAGGCAGCTTCAAACGTGGGCGCGATCGCACTTATCCCTAGTACCCGGCCGCCGCTACTTTTTAGCTTTCCATCTCTGATGCGCGTCCCGGCGTGAAACACAACAGTATTAGCCTCTGTTTCTGCCATCTCTAAGCCGTCAATAGACAGCCCTTTCTGGTAGGCTCCTGGGTAGCCTTCGGCAGCCATTACTACGCACGCGGCTGCCGCTTTTTTCCACTCGAAGGGCGGCAGCGTGCTGAGTTTCTGTTCGCAGCACGCTGCCACAATCTCTTCAAAAGGCGTCTCTAAAAGCGGTAGCACAACCTGCGTTTCTGGATCGCCAAACCGACAGTTGAATTCGATTACCTTTGGATCCCCTGCTGGAGTCACGATCAAACCGGCATACAGCACGCCCTGATAGTCAATTTTCCGCGCTTTGAGTGCCTCTAGTGTCGGGTCCAAAATTTCTGATTGGACGCGCTGTAATAGCTCAAAAGTCATCACTGGCGTAGGCGCATAGGCGCCCATACCACCGGTGTTAGGGCCAGTATCGCCGTCTCCAGCCTGCTTGTGATCTTGCGCAGGCAGCAGGGGCCGAATGGTCTGTCCATCAGTCACCGCAAGCACAGAGACTTCTTGACCAGTCAAAAATTCTTCGACCACGACTTGTTCCCCTGCCGTGCCAAACTGGCCGCTAAAGACAGCATGAACAGCAGCGATCGCATCTGTTGTTTTCATGGCCACCGTCACACCTTTACCCGCAGCTAGCCCATCCGCTTTGACTACAATCGGTGTGCCTTGCTGCTCTATGTAGGCGATCGCATCCGCCGCTTCTGTAAACACCGCCGCAGTTGCTGTCGGCACATTCGCTTCGGCCATCAGCCGTTTGGCCCAGGCTTTGCTTGCCTCAATTTGCGCCCCGTCTTTATTCGGCCCAAATACCCTTATTCCTTGATTCCTAAGCGCATCTGCTAAACCGTCGGCTAGCGGCTGTTCTGGACCGATAATGACAAATGCCATATTGTTCACCAAGGCGCAGCGAGCGATCGCCTCCGCCTGATCTATTGCAATGGCCACATTGCGACAGCCAGAGAGCCTCGCGGTACCGCCGTTTCCTGGAATGCACACAACTTCGGTCACCTGAGGTGATCGCAGCAGTGTCCAGGCCAATGCGTGCTCACGTCCCCCACTACCCACAACGATTGCTTTCATAGTCTTTAATACAGTCCTAGCGCCATGTGCACTCACCTAGCAGAATCAGACTACAGTGTTTTATCAAATACAGTCTCTTGTTAGATACGACGTCTTGTTAAATACAGTGTCTTATTAAACACAGCGTCTCATTGAATAACGGCTTACTTCAATGATTGTCTCATTCTTAATCCCAATTAAAATGTCAATAACCAAAGCCGTATAGCGGATGTCCCAATGCATTGAGACATTCGCGGGTCGAGTTGCTTTATTTGCCAGGGCTTATCGGGGTTTGTCAGGGTTTATCGAGGTTTGTTAGGGTTTATTAGAGGCTGTGCCTGCAAACGTGTTTTAAGCGACCGGGCGAAGGCTATAGAGTTCAAACGACATACAAAGATTGCTTGAGCAACCGAACCGAGACCTATTCTACGGTTACAGACTTCGCTAGATTTCGAGGCTGATCTACATCCAAACCGCGCCGCGCTGCAATGTGATACGACAGCAGCTGCACAGGCACCACCGTCAACACAGGTGACAGCAGCTCATCGACATCCGGTACGGGTAGCAGCGCGTCAAAAGTTTCTTCAGCGGCGGCGTCATTCATCGGGACAACGCCAATTAGCCGAGCGTCCCTCGCCTTGGCTTCTTGGGCGTTAGAAAGGACCTTTTCGTAAACGCTGCCACGAGTTGCGATCGCTACCACCGGCACTTTCTCATCTAGCAGCGCAATCGGTCCGTGCTTCATCTCACCCGCCGGATAGCCTTCCGCATGGATGTAGCTAATCTCCTTCAGCTTCAGCGCGCCTTCTAAGGCAATCGGATAGTTAATTCCTCGACCGATAAAGATAAAGTCCCGCGTTTCAGAAAAATCATGCGACAGTTCTTCCACATAGCGCTCCTGACTTTCTAGCACCTGCTCTAGCTGAGCTGGGAGCTGCCGCAAGCCCTCAATAATTTCCGCCATTCGCGCCATTGAAATGGTCTTACGCCGGTAGGCTAGCTCTAGGGACAAGAAGTAAAACGCCATTAGCTGCGCTACAAACGTCTTCGTCGCCGCCACGCCGATTTCGAGCCCAGCCATCGTTCCCATCACATGAGGAATCAACCGGCCCAGCGAGCTATCAACGCGGTTCGTAATGCCCAGCATCCGAGGCGCATACAGATCGTTGCCTAGCTCAGTGCTTCGGGCCGCTCGCCGGTTCTGCTCCATGTCCAGAGCCGCCAGCGTATCGGCAGTCTCTCCAGACTGGGTTACGCCAATTGTTAGGGTATTCGCCATCATCGGCGCAGGCGCATAGCGAAACTCAGACGCGTACTGTACAAATGTTGGAATGCCGGAGACTTGCTCGAATAGGTACTTGCCAACTAGGCTCGCGTGCCAGCTCGTCCCGCACGCCAAAATCTGGATGTGCTGTAAATCGTCTAGCAGTGTATCAGGTAAGTTCAGCTTAATAGGCGATCGCGCACTTTGGACATCCCATGCCGTATCCAAATAGGTTTCTAGGCAGGTTCGCACAACCCCCGGCTGCTCATAAATCTCTTTGAGCATAAAGTGCTTGAATCCCTGCTTTTCCACCATGATGGGGTTCCAGTTCAGGGTGCGCGGATACTTCTTCAAGCGGTGTCCAGTAAAGTCATACACCTCTACGCCCATCGGAGTTAATCGAGCCACTTCGCCATTTTCCAATGTCAGCACAGCCTGCGTATAGGGCATAATCGCCGGTGTATCAGACGCACAGAAAAACTCACCTTGGCCAAAGCCAATTGCCAATGGCGCTTGCTGTCTTACCACAATTAGCTCATCGGGAAAGTCTACCGACACAATCGCCAGCGCAAAAGCTCCTCGCAAGCGATTGACCGCCTGACGCGTCGCTTCTAGCAGCGGAGACTGTTCAGAAAGCACTGCGTCGGCGCCAGGGTGCTGCAGGTACTCATCGATTAGATGAGGAATTACCTCAGTATCCGTATCAGAGCAAAACGCATAGCCTTTGGCCTTTAGCTCTTCTCGCAGCTCGCGGTAGTTTTCAATAATGCCATTTTGCACAACCGCTAGCCGCTCGCTGGCGTTCGTATGAGGGTGTGCGTTGTGCTCTTCTGGCTTGCCGTGCGTTGCCCATCGCGTGTGGCCGATGCCCAGCCTAGCGGGATCTTCCAAACCTTCCAGCTTCGTTTGCAAATTAACTAGCTTGCCTTTAGCGCGCGTTCTTTGCAGCGTCCCTTCCGAAACAGTCGCTACACCCGCTGAGTCATAGCCGCGATACTCCAGCGTCTTTAAGCCTTCAATCAAAATACCGCTAGCGGCGCGTGTGCCAATATAGCCAACAATTCCACACATAACGGATACTCCTAAAACCTATTTATCTACCGACTTTCCAAACTGGCCAAAGTGCCCAAGCGGACTTTAATTCATCACAGACTAACTCACAAAATCAAATTATTGAGAGAGAAAACCTGTCAATAGAAGCGGTATAAAAATAACCGAAACCACGATAGCAAGCAGCGTGGCTGGCGATAGTTTGATCAGATTTGGATCAGGTTTGTTGGGCTTATTCATAGTGAGGTAGAAAGAGAGGGCGATGCCTAGAGAGGGCTGACGCCCTCTAAATAGCTAGCTCAGATAGCCTGCCAGTCCAGATATCCTACTAGTCCAGATAGCTCGTTACTTTTTCACTAAACGTTGAGTAAGGCTTCACGCCCACCAATGTATCCATCAGTTCGCCATTCTTAAAGACCATGACAGCCGGAATGCTTTTGATGCCAAACCGCTTAGCTACGGCCTTGTTGCTATCCAAATCCAGCTTAGAGACCGTTGCTTTTCCTTCAAATTCGTCTGATAGCTGATCCATCAACGGGGCGACTAGTTTGCAAGGGCCACACCAGCTAGCTGTGCAGTCGATAACAACGACAGAGTCCTCTTGTATCAGACTATCAAAAGCGGCTTCGTCTGCAATGTATTCTGCGGGCATGGTGATCGCTCCAAAAAGATATCTCAGCAATCCACGTAGAGCAAACCCTACGTCATCACTTGCTAACGATCATACCGCCTTACTCAACCGCCCCCGTTCCAAATGCGAGTCAAATGCAGTATAGGAAACGCAAAAGGCCTCCTCAACACAACGTCAAGGAGGCCTATCTATTGCTAGGGCCTATCGCTAGGCGGTAGTCGGCAGATTAGGAAAACGGTTATTTCCAATTCCCATCATTGCTTACTTTCCAGCTAGCTTTTTCACCTTTTGCATGATGCTTTCAGAGTCTAGACCCTGGTGATAGAACTGCTCCCAAAGGCCACCGCCGCCTTCTTCGTGCGTGCCTGCATGAGCGAACTTGGGCGTATAGCCGCGCTCTAGTAGCCAAGTTCCGTAGCGAGCGCCCAGACCAGTCTTCTCATTGAAAGATTCAACCACCATCACCAAAGGCGAGCTGCCGACCTTTTCCAGCATCTGCTCATCGACCACGTTGAGCGTAGACTTATTGATCAGGCCAATGTTCAACCCTTCTTCCTTCAAACGCTCAACCGCATCCAAAGCGCGATAGAGACCATCGCCAAAGCTGACAATATAGCCGTCTGTGCCTTCACGAACCACGTCATCTTTTCCAGGTACAAAGGTGTAGCCTTCCGCATACAGATCCTTGCCACTGTCATCTTGTAGCATCGGCACCTTAGCACGAGTGGAGAAGATAAAACGTAGACCCGGATCGTGGAAAATCTTCTCTACGCAAGCCTTCATCTGGTGCGCATCGGCTGGAAAGTACAGGCGAGTTTCGTAGCCGTCGTCCAAGCCGTTGTCGGCAAACATATTGTTGATACCGAAGTGGCAGGTATTATCCGCCATGTCATCGATGCCAGAGTGGGAGAAGTGGCAAAGCAAATTAGCTTTGTTCAGCCGCGCCATTGTGATTTCAGAGATACACATTTCTAGGAACGCGCTGAAAGTTGCAAAGATACCTTGCTTACCTTCTACCATGCCAAAGCCAGCTGCCGCAGAGAGGTTACCCCGCTCCATAATGCCGCCACTGATGAAGATCTCAGGGTATGCCTTGTGAATGTGATTTAGACCGCAAGAGCCTTCTAGGTCGCAATCGACGACCAGCACTTTTTCTTTGCGCTCAGCGTCACTCATTTTGCCCAAGACTTCTACCGCTGCCTGACCGAAGACGTTGCGGTTGGAGCCCATTTCGCTGCTCGCACCTAAGAACTTGTAATCATGAGAAGGCTTCTCAATGTTCTTGAGGTAGTCGGCGGCTTCTTGACGACCGTGCTTTTCTAGGTACTTGATAGCCAAGTCTGTGGGAATCACGTCGTGGCCGTGGGTGGTGCCTTCTAAGCCTTCGATACCAACGGTCATTGGGCGCTTGCAGATGACGGCGATCGGGCCATCAGTTGCGATCGCCTCACAGATATTCGCATACAGCGCATCAATATCTTCGCCATCATTCACCAGCACCTTCAGCCCGTGCCCTTCCAACGTCTGATGCACGCTGTAGCCTTTGAGATACTCAGAAGGATGGCCTGCGATCGTCACGTCATTGTCATCAATGATCAGCTTGACGTTGATGCCTTGAGCCACAGCCAAGCGAGCCGCTTCAGCATCGTCACCTTCCTGCTGCGCACCGTCAGAACCCAGCAAAAACGTCGTCTTGCCAGGATTTGCTAGCGCCACACCGTTTACAAACGGCCACATGTGACCCAGCCGACCAGAACTAAACTTCACGCCCGGCGTCAGACCTAGCTCAGGGTGCCCCGGCAGCTTGGAGCCTGCTGCACGGTACTTCATCAGCTCTTCAGCAGGCAAATCGCCGTTTAAAGTGCTCATCAAGTACTGAGTACCGACCCGGTGTCCGGCTTCATCAAAAAAGATCGGCACAAACTTATCTTCGCCGCCTCGGAACAGCGCATCTAAAATCATCACTTCAGGCACCGTATCGTAAGGCCCACCCGTATGACCGCCCACGCCGCGTGCGCCACCTGTCGCTGTAAAAAACACAATCGCTTCACGGCAAAGCTGAATATTAGCTTTGAGGGCGTCACGCTGTTCGTCGGTGAGCTTGCTGTTAGAAGGATCTAAGGTGATGCGCTTATAAGCACTCAGATCAATGGGGAAAGCGGACTTAGGTTTAGCTTGGGTTGCTGTCATGGAGCGGTGTCCTAATACGTCTTTACACTTTCAAAGCTATAAAATGTCAGCGCAAATAGAGCGGTGTCTTAAAAAAGGCTTTGAAAAAGTTAACAGAACTATTCTCCCTGATCGTGACCCTTCGGTTAAGGGGCCAGCGAAAATTTGTGATCTCGGCTACCAGGTGGGATCCGGCCAATCACTTAATCCAGCAGGAAAGCAGACAGTACTACGAAGCAACAATATATTAGTGGTGGTATATTAACAGTGTGGAAATTAAACCTTTTTTATATAAAACAATAAATACTTATATGCCCGTATGGAATTCGAGTTTGACGAAAAGAAAAGCGCAGCTAACCTGGGAAAACACAAGATTGATTTTATAGAAGCTCAGCGGATCTGGGCTGATCCTAACCGACTTGGAGATTCCTGCTAAGAAAGCAGAAGGCGAACCAAGGTCTATGGTTATTGGTAAAGTCCAAAACAAGGTTTGGTCAGCTGTAGTCACATACAGAGGAAGCGCAGTCAGGATTATTTCAGTTAGACGTTCCATCAGGAGAGAGCTCGCGGCATATGAAGGAGAAAACGATTAAGGCAGAAGACTTTGATGCCATGTTTGATAGCGGAGAGGATGTGTCTGAATATCTGGACTTCTCTAAAGCAAAGCGTCCTGGTCGTGAGCAGAAGAGAGTCAACGTTGATTTTCCTATATGGATGGTGGAAGCGTTGGATCGCGAAGCTCAACGTGTAGGCGTCACCAGGCAATCCATCATCAAGGTTTGGCTAGCCGAGCGGCTAGAGCAGCTTCCTAATTAGCGAGCTTGTATCTATTCAAATCCATGTTTTGTCAGCTCAGATGGTGGGTCTTTTGAACCGCTGTCTGAGATTTTTGGTGCGATCTCGCCACTCGCAGCCCTCTACATGGTCATTCACTAGCCCCAGTGACTGCATAAACGCATAGGCCGTCGTCGGGCCCACAAAAGACCATCCTCGCTTCTTTAAATCCTTGCTCATTGCCGTTGAGGCTACTGTCTTTCCCAGCATCCTCAGCGTTGCGTAGTCACACTGCTGAGGCCGACTTGAGTCATCGGGTTCGTATTGCCAAAAATAAGCCGCGAGTGAGCCAAATTCCTCAACTAATGCGCTTGCTCGGCTTGCGTTATTAATTACCGACGTTATCTTGCGACGGTGACGCACAATTCCCTTGTCTTGCAGCAGCCGTTCCACATCCTCTTGCGTGTACCGCGTCACCTGAGCGAAATCAAAACCGGCAAAAGCCGCTCGAAACAGCAATTCCAAATTCCAAGATACGGACATTGTGAAACGACACGAGTCATGTCTCGTCCATGAGCCAGTGACGCGTCAAGAAGTATTGCTACGAATGGGTTTGGTTGATTTCGACTGATCTAGCATGAAATCCAGCAAGGCCGTCCAACTCTCAAACCACAAGTAGTTGGTGAGCGCCAGGATATCCTGAAAAAAGCCTTGGCGGGTACCGCGAATCTGTCGAATCTGCTGATAGCGCTCATCAGCTAGATGAAGGACAGTATGAAACAAAAAGGCTAATAGGTTTAGGGTCAACAAAAAGGCAGATAGATGCTGCTTGCCATGCCCAAAGTTATGTTCGAGATGATAGCCCTTGGTTTTCAACACATTGTGATTTTCGTTTTCGGTTTTCCAGCGGCAGCGACCCGCAGCAGCGACTTCAATCACAAGCTGCCCGGTGAGGTGATGGTTGGTCACCCAACTGTTACGGTAGAGGACTTTCCCATCTGAAATGCGCGTTACCGTCAGCTCACACCAGTTTACTGATAGCGCAGGAGCCTCGGCTCGCATCGGCACGTCATTGAGATAACGATACTGCCAAACTTCATCGGTCTTGCCCCGGCGCTGCTGCCGCTGCATCGTCTTTACCTTGCCATGAGACGCCTGAAACGCTATCCAGTCGTAAAGTGCCGGGTGCGATTCGGGTAAACACACAAAGATAAAATTAAAACCCTGGGCTAAGACCGCTTCACACATTGGCTGACGACTAAAAAGGTCGTCTCCGAGCAGCGTCACCGCTTGATTGACAAATATCTTTGCCGCTGACGCTATCCATCGTTTGGCGGCAGCTTGCTCACAGTCCTGCTTCGCATGGCCATCTTGAGGCGTAATCATCTCAGGTGGCAAGGAGATTACCGCCGACTGCGCAGGCGAGACAATCACAGGCAATATCGCTTTGTGAGAGTAGGTGACTTGGCCGCTGCGTGAGGTTCGTTTTGAGCAGCAGGGGCAGCTAATGTTATGGGAGCTGTAGTAGTCAGTGCCATCTAAGGCTACGAGCAGGTTCCCTCCCAGGGTCTCAAACCCTCGCAAGTAGCCTTGCTGATGAAGCACATGATAGATATTGATGAATATTTGAAACAGGCCCTGGGCCGCTATCTGATCGAGAATATTGCGAATCTGCACAACGCTGGGTATTTTCTCCAGCCCAAACAAACTCTGCGCATTATTGCGACCGTTGCGGCTATCGAGGTGGCGCTGATAGTCTAAAAACGAGGCGCTCTGCATGAAAAAACAGCCGAATGCACCTAAAACCGTATCCCGAATGCTGTAGCTACTGGCATTACTCGGTTTGCGCGGGTCGTCTAGCCCGGCTATCGCACCGTTGAGTTCGCATAACAAACTATCGAAACTGATGCTAGCAGTGGCCATTAGCTGAACGGGTGACGGGACTGTTATGGGAAACTCGTTCGTTCACCTTACGCTATCTCAGCAGTCGTTACTGCTTCTTGCTCAACTCGCATGTTCTTAAGTTGGAATTTGGAACTGCTGCGCTCGAAAGTTCTCCCGCTTCCTCAAAATTGTCAGCCAGCTTAGTCCAGATTGAAATCCCTCCAGGCAAATCTTTTCAAACAGCCGCCGGTCATCATCTACAGGAACGCCCCACTCGTTATCGTGATAGGCCACATAGTCTAGCTTGTGTCCTACCCACCAGCAGCGGCAGCAGCCATCTTCACCGACTAGCAAACCATCCATCACATAGCCTCTACTCAATCCGTCTAAATTATACAAGTGCCTAAGCTAGACGATGCCGTCGTAAGAAACCTCCAGGAAGAACCCAAAAGAACGCTGAAGAAACTTAGAAGAGAGTTTCTTTCTTGCACGCTTGCCTATACACGCAAATCTTTGCTTCTTTCATCCGATCTCTCTTTCAAAAATTCTAACCATTCATCCCAATTGGCACACCGGAAAACAACGTGTTTACGTCCATAGAGATAGATATTTACTAGACCACCCCTACAAAGTGTCCATACCCTTTACGCATCATCTAGTCGCTCAAGATACAACTTAAACATGCGAAACGAACCAAGTGTTTCCAACTCAAACAACAACTTCCTTCGCAACCTTCTCAACCTTGCTTTTTTGAGTGTCACCCCTACAAACATCATCGGGACTGTCCACTAGAAAAGAGCATAGGCCACAGAAGTTCCAAATTACTCCATCAACGTTTCCACGTTGTTATTCCTACTCCCTTTTGAGGATAATTCCATGAAACTATCTCGTATTTGGGCTCCGCTTGGTCTTGCTGCCGCTGCTCTTCTAGCAGTTCCCTTCGGTGCCTTTGCTCAAGAAGCGCCTAGCTACAACTACGTCGGTATCGGTGGCGGCGACGATGGCTTCGTCATCAACGGTAAAGTCTCTGTGGCTGACAACATCTCCATCCGCCCTGAAGTCGCTACTGACTTCGATTTCAATGACTCCGACGACCTCTCTTATCTTGTTCCTATTACCTACGACTTCAACTCTGTTGAACTGGGTAACCAAGGCTTCAATCCATTCCTCGGCGCTGGTGTTTCTGGTGACATCGGTGATGACAGCACTGTTGACTTTGCCCTAGTTGCTGGCGCTGACTACCGCTTTGCTGACCGCTACGTCGCTAACGGCTCTGTTAACTATGCGCCGTTCGCCGATAGTGACGAAGTTGGCTTCACCGCTGGTATCGGCTACCTCTTCTAGACTGAATTCCGCCTGCTGAAGCGCCTGAACTTCGCCTGCTGAGGCGATCGCATCTACTCCCTTATCACGATCGCCTCAAGCCCTCTTTCGTCACACCTTCTTTCGTCACACTCTCTTTTTAATCCACTACCTTTTGAGGACATATCCATGAAACTCTTCTCTCGCCTGTCTGCCACTGTTGCGATCGCTACCGTCGCAATTCTTTCCGCTTCCTCTGGTGCCTTTGCTCAAGAAGCGCCTAGCTACAACTACGTCGGTATCGGTGGCGGCGACGATGGCTTCGTCATCAACGGCAAAGTCTCTGTGGCTGATAACATCTCCATCCGCCCTGAAGTCGCTACTGACTTCGATTTCAATGACTCCGACGACCTCTCTTATCTTGTTCCTATTACCTACGACTTCAACTCTGTTGAACTGGGTAACCAAGGCTTCAATCCATTCCTCGGCGCTGGTGTTTCTGGTGACATCGGTGATGACAGCACTGTTGACTTTGCCCTAGTTGCTGGCGCTGACTACCGCTTTGCTGACCGCTACGTCGCTAACGGCTCTGTTAACTATGCGCCGTTCGCCGATAGTGACGAAGTTGGCTTCACCGCTGGTATCGGCTACCTCTTCTAAACCTCTAGAACCCAATCGACCTGACAAGTAGGTCAAGTGGGTTCTTCTGAAATAAGTTTCCCCTGTCACCTAAAAGTAGACACCTCCTAGAGAAAGCGCGTCTACCTCCTCTATACAACGTAGCCCCTAAGAGTTTCTTGACTCCTAGGGGCTTTTTTCATTTTTCCCAACGCTTACAGCTGATGCAATCTCTAGGAACCAAATTTCTAGAAGTCAAATCTCTAGGAGCTAGATCTTTGGGAATTGAATCTCTATAGGCTAGTCGTGTTCTATCTCTTTCTGAAACCAAGCAACATCCCAATAGCGCTCAAACTTACGGCCTACTTCTTGGAAGAGAGCGACTTGCTCGAAGCCAAATTTCTGATGAATTGCAATGGAGGCCTCATTTGGCAGCGTAATGCCTGCATAGGCTCGATGTACGTCTTCTGTTTTCAATACTTGAAGCAAAGCGTCATATAGCAAGCTACCGATGCCACCACCTGTGAAGTCAGACGCTATATAGATGCTGGTTTCAACGGAGGTATCGTAGGCGGCTTTGGTGGCAAACTTACTGCTAGTGGCGTAGCCGACTATTTGGCGATCGCATTCCGCAACCAGCAGCCGATGACGTCCAGAATCACTATAGTGGTTTAGCCAGCTCTCTCTACGCTGCTCGGTTGTGTACGGCAAAAGATCAAAAGTAATCGCTGTCTCAGTAATGTACCAGTTGTACAGATCAACCAAAGCGTTGAGATCCGTACCGCAAACGTTTCTAACACTAACATCCATAATTTAGAGCATCCATAATTTAGCAACGACCTACCGTAGCCACCTACCCACAATTATCTTCCTATCCTATCGAGACCATATAACTTCAGTAGTCAGCAGCAAGCCCGAAGCGTAGAGTAGATAATGACGCTCATTCTGCTGACGTGCTGACAGTAGTAACTTGTGGTTTATTTGGATTATTTAGAACGCATTCTGAAAGCTCGCGTTTACGATGTTGCGCAAGAGACACCGTTAGAGCTAGCGCCGCAGCTATCAGCGCGGCTGGACAACAAAGTTTTGCTCAAGCGAGAAGATGCTCAGTCAGTATTTTCGTTCAAGCTACGCGGTGCCTACAACAAAATGGCTCAGCTTCCCCCTGATTTGTTACGGCGAGGAGTGATTGCCGCTTCGGCAGGTAACCATGCTCAAGGCGTTGCTTTGGGGGCCAAAAAATTGGGGACTACCGCCTTGATTGTGATGCCGGTAACCACGCCACAGGTCAAGGTAGATGCGGTAAAGGCGCGAGGTGGAACAGTCATTTTGCATGGGGATACTTATGACGATGCCTATGCTTATGCCCGTCAGCTAGAGGTACAAAAGGGACTGACGTTTATTCATCCATTTGACGATCCCGACGTGATTGCAGGGCAAGGAACGATTGGGATGGAAATTTTACGGCAGTATCAGCAGCCGATCCATGCCGTTTTTGTCGCGATTGGTGGGGGCGGTCTGATTTCTGGGATTGCGGCCTATATCAAGCGACTGCGGCCAGAAACTAAAATTATCGGTGTAGAGCCCGTAGACGCGGATGCGATGAGTCAGTCTTTGGCCAAAGGTGAGCGGGTTCGGCTAGAGCAGGTAGGGCTATTTGCAGATGGGGTGGCGGTGCGACAGGTAGGTGAGGAGACTTTCCGACTATGTCAGGCGTACGTGGATGAGGTTTTGCTGGTGAGTACAGATGATACTTGCGCAGCGATTAAGGACGTGTTTGAAGATACGCGGTCGATTTTAGAGCCAGCGGGAGCACTGGCGATCGCAGGTGCAAAGGCCTATGTGGAGCGAGAGGGCATTCGAGACGAGACTTTGGTCGCGATCGCCTGTGGCGCCAATATGAACTTTGACCGGCTGCGATTTGTCGCCGAGCGCGCAGAGCTAGGTGAAGGTAGAGAAGCGGTCTTTGCTGTGACCATTCCAGAGCAAGCGGGAAGCTTAGGAAAGTTTTGCGAGACACTCGGAAATCGTAGCATCAGTGAGTTTAACTATCGAATTGCGGATGCTGACCAAGCGCATATTTTTGTAGGAATCAAGATCAAAAATAGGGCCGAAGCGAAGGCGATCGCCCAAAACTTTGAGAGCAGTGGCTTTGAAGCGCTTGATTTAACAGACGACGAACTAGCAAAAATGCACCTGCGCCATATGGTAGGCGGCAAATCACCCCTATCGCATAACGAATTGCTCTACCGCTTTGAGTTTCCCGAACGTCCTGGCGCGCTTAGCAACTTCGTCAAGGCTATGAGCCCTGCGTGGAACATCAGCCTGTTTCACTACCGAAATCACGGCGCTGACTACGGCCGAATTGTTGTAGGGATGCAGGTGCCGCCTAGCGAGACCGATCAGTGGAAACTCTTTTTGACAGGACTCGGCTATCGCTACTGGGATGAAAGTAAAAATCCTGCCTATCGACTATTCCTATAGAAAATCTATTCGAGTAGCATACAATTTGCCTTTTAGCTGCTTCACGATAGTCACGACTCGCACACCGCGATCAAGCTGCTCAAAGATGTCGGCATTAATATACTTTTGGTGAAAAAGTATATCCTGCGTGCCATCTTCGGGCGCTATGTAGCCGTGAAAGTTTCCCGGCTTTAGCTTGAACAGCAGCTTGACAGTACCTATTTTAATGAATAGCTGGTCGGATGACGGTCGCGACTGCTCAGGTGTTGCAGTCGTCCAAGGATTGAAAGCGTCGCCGTCGCCCCTTATTTCAGAAAACTCTGTATCTTCCGAAGAGGCGGCTTCTGAATTGACAGTTTCCGGCACGACAACTTTTAGGACTATCTCTGCTGAGATTGTTTCTTCTAAGGCCGTCTCGTCCGAAGTTGTCTCCTCTGAAGTTTTCTTCTCTAAGACCGTCTCTCCTAAGACCGTCTCTTTTAAGAATGTCTCTTCTAGGATCGTCTCTTCTGAGGCTATTTCTTCTGGAGCTAGATCTTCTTGAAGTGCTAATGGTTTGTCAGCTGCTATCGGAGCCACCGCGAGCGCTGCTTCCTCTCTAACCGGTGGCAGTGGTTGACTGCCCGTCTCTCTGCCCACTTCCGCTTCAGTAATATCAAAGCTAAAGAGCACTACTTGATCGCGCTCAGAGGCGATCGCTTCTGGCTCATTTTCAAGTTCCGGTACGAGTTCTGGTGATGATAGTTCTATGAGTGACAGTTCTATCGGGAACGGCTCTATTAATGACGGCTCTATCGGTAATGGTTCTACTGACGATGGCTCTATCGGCGTTTGCTCTATCGGCGTTTGCTGTGCGCCTTCAGACGACTGAAACTCATCAGCATCTTGTTCAATAGCTGGCAGCAGATCGTGAATTCCTGGCAGTTGCTCATCGATAGCAGGTTTCGAATCGAGAACAGGAAAAAGATCAAAGGCTGACTTCTCCAAAGTCGGCAGCGAAGCAGAGGTCTGAGAGAACGGCGCTGCAATCAGCTTTGAAATGTCTGGTTGAAAGCTGTGTGTAGTCGGCAAGTCGTTGGGTATATTACCGGACGCATTGGATAGATCACCAGGCAGCGCGGCTGGCGCGGCATCTAGGCGCTGATGGGTGTCAGATCCGGCGATCGCAGAGTTAACTAGATTGACAGTCGTATCGGTCACCGCAGACGACCCTTCCAAGCGAAGAGTCGCTATCGACTGTAGCCACTGCTGTTCTTCGAGGGAGATAGCTTGCCCATTCAGCGCTGCAGAAGCGTTAGAGTCCGCGGCGTTTTCTGGCCGGGAGACTCTACCTCTGTCTAATCTAACGGGTTCAGGCGCATGGGAGGGTTTTCGACGGCCTGTCAAAACGCCTATTGCTCTTTGAAACTGGCGCAGCAGCCAGGTCATAAACCGTCTCAACATTGCAACTGATTCCTGTGATGCTTTTCAGGGTGTGCGCTTCTTCTATAGCGTTAGCCACGCGTTGGCCATCTGGCTCACTACCGCTTAGCTCACTACGCTTAGCTCAACTGCATCGGTAACTGTTGAAACCATTGTTTTTGCAGGCTGAGTGGCGCGTAAGCGTACGAGTGCATCCGTACGCTTGCTATATATGCTTTTTGTCGAAGCACGCAGATTGTTTATCTTACCAGTCGCACGAATTTAGCTGTACGAATCAGCGAATCAATACGCTCGCAGCGATGGCTAAGAGGCGCGCGTCAAATGTCGAAGAGAGGCTGCGCAACAGGCCAAATGACGCGCGTGTTTTATGGCTGCCTGGGTTTCACAACCTGCCAAATAATAAATACTGTGAAGCACAGATAGCTAATTGCAACTGCCCAATTCTGCCAACTATCTGTGCTGTCCATATCCCTAGAATTTCTCCTAAGACTCTCTTGGCCTAGTAAATATCGGTTGGTAGATCTTACAATCTACGGACCTAACAATCTGCAAATCTTACCAAACGCGCCAATCTTCCCAGTCGAGATTAAAAATAGAAGTGTCGGGAAAGGCGGTGGGATTACCATCAGCATTTAGCTGCTTTTGCAATTGTTCGAGCAGAGGCTCGCGATTGGGCAAATCGTCCACAAGTTCATAGGGTAAGACGCTGTTAGTGAGGGCAAAGTCGATAGTGGTGCCTGCAGCGGCTCCGACTGACCATTCGAAGGAATGGACGCGATAGGCGGCAGCGGCGATATTGCTAGTAGCAATCGTTTTACCGGCGACTAGCAGGTTATCGATATTTTGTGGAATCATCGCCCGCAGCGGAATCTGGCCGGGGTAGGCTTGGCCATGGGCCTTGCGGATGTTTTCTCGCTCGGTGTTGCCAGGAGTTTCGGGGGGTGAAAGGGTAAGGCAGGGGTGAAAGTCGATGGCGTACTGGGCAATGCCAACAGCATCCGGGTAGATAGTGGAGCGCGATCGCCGCATGATATCAGCCGCAGGCACTTTGTCTTCTATGACTGCTGCGGTATTAAGGCCAGCCAAATTTCGCCATAGCTGTAAATAGCCCTGTGCCCCCAGCGTAGTTTGATAGTACTCGTCGCGAAAATCAGCGCGTGAAATATCAAGTTCATTTATTCTGAAGCCGTCGGGGTGACCATAGGCGGGACGGCCCACAATACGGCGAGCTTCACGAATGTAGGGATGTTTAGACAGGCCGTGAGCGGTGCCCATAGGCGCATCAAGGCCAGAGACAAAGCGATGATTGGGATTGGGTACTTTGACATTGGCGCCTAGCTGAGAGTCAGTATCGCCTGCGACTAGCCAGTGATAGTAGCTGTAGGCGTTCTCTTCTGCCCTGGCGAGGGCTTCTACGCGCAGACCACCAAGCCAGCCGCCGGGTGAGAGTTGACCAGATTCAGCTAGCTGTCGGCTGCTAAAAATTAGATTGTCGGCGGCAGTGCCGGGGCGATAGTCATTGCCCCAGGTCCAGTTCTGCATAGAAATGTCGCCAGGCGCGACGGCAGAAACGCCAAACTGCTTTTGGTCGGGGCGCGGGTCAGGGGCGGCAATGCGGCGATAGGTGAAGACGTAGTCGAAGTAGTCGTTGTTAGGACGCGATCGCTCGTAGCTAAAATAAGGCGCATACTGCTGGTAGTAAGTGGGCTCGGGCTGCGGCTGCGGTTCTGCAGTGCGCTCCATGCCAAAGGTATAAGTGAAGCCCTGAACGCAGTACGGGTCGCCGGTTGCTGTTGGCGAAGACGGGTTGAGCGGAGAGCGCGGATCTAGTCCTAAGCTGTAGGGAACGCCAGACAGGGCAATTACTTCGCCGGTTTCAGTAGCTTCGACCACGTACCAGTCAGCCGGTCCGCCGTTAGCCGAGCCACTATCAGCCGGTTCACTATTATCATTCTCGGCAGGAACAAACTGGATGATTTTTTTGGCGAAGCGCTCAGAGTCTTCGTACTGGTAGCTGTCGAGAAGGGTTTCGGAGAGTAGCTCTGTGTTGAGCGACGGGGTGTTGGGCTGCGGGGTGTGCTGAATAGCGATCGCACTTTCGATCATCCGACCGTCCGCACTCATGCCAAGCTCTTTGACCACTGTAGAAGGAAACCACTTTAGCTCGCCCTTACCGCGCCGCGCCGCATCCTTCAGCTGCTGACTCAAAATAGTGTTGGCATCTTTTGGCAAAAAGCAAGACACGCTGACCCAGCATCCCCCTGAATTTAGCTCATCGTAAAACGATTCAATTCGGCTGCGCAGCTCTTTGTAGCCGTGAGCGTAGAACAACAGCTCCCGCTGGCGCTTGGCCTCATCGAGAGCAGACGTGCCCTGAGAAGAAATTTGTCCACCGACCCAGTCGGTCAGCTCCGTCATACAGACCGTATGTCCGGCCAGCAGGCTTTCGTAGGCCGTTGCCGTACCCGACAGGCCGCCGCCCACAATCAGGATCTCACACTCTACGGTTTCATCAGGAAGGCGAGAGGGTTGAGCGATCGCGCCAGATAGCGAGCCAGGTAGCGAGAGTGCAGCAACCCAAAAGCCCAGTGCACTGGCCGAAACGCGACGAACTGAAGAGAGAGCCATTTGCCGATCAAAAATCACAATACAAGAATCACAGAGAGAAAACTACAGCAAGAAAAAACGTAGTGGCAGAGTCGCGGTGGAAAAACCACGCTGGGAAAAACTACAGTGACATCAAACCTACGCATTCACCAGCTAGAGTGACAACCCCCCTTGTATCATTTGCCAAACTGACGGGTCCAGAGCGCCGCTTTCTGGTGGTGTAGAATATGCTGAGTCTTCATCAGGATTGTCTTCACCGTCTTCACTACGGCTGTCTTCACTACGGCTGTCTTCACTACGGCTGTCTTCATTACAGTCTTCATCATCATTGAGCGTAGCTCGTCAGGAATTCGGGGAACCATGTCGCAGCGTCTTTTATACATCAGTAATGGCCACGGTGAAGACAACCATTCCTCACACATTATTCGTACGCTCAAAGCCATTCGCCCAGATTTAGAGATTGTGGCCCTGCCGATTGTGGGCGAAGGTAACGACTATCAGAAGCTCGGCGTGCCGATTATCGGCCCTACCTACGTTTTGCCCTCGGGCGGCTTTACGTTTATGAATCGGCTACGGCTGATCAACGATATTCGCGCGGGTCTGCTAACAATGACCTGGAAGCAGTATCAGGCGATGAAGCACCATATCGACCAAGTCGATTTTGTAGCCGCGACCGGAGACGCGGTAGGCCAATCGTTTGCGTACCTCAGCGGCAAGCCGTTTGTGTCATTTATTTCACCGCTCTCAGCCACTTACGAAGGAACCCTAAAAGTAGATTTTGTTTTGTGGAACATCATGAAATCTGAGCGATGCAAAGCCATCTTCACGCGGGACGCCTACACCGCTGAAGATCTGCGCAAGCAGGGACTAGACAAAATTCACTTTGGTGGCATTCCAGCCTTGGATAGGCTGAAGCCAACCGACAAAGATCTGCAGCTAGCCGCAGATGACAAAATGGTGGCTTTACTACCGGGCTCACGTACCGTAGAGGCGGTTGAAAACCTAAAGCTAGAGATGCAGATGGTGCTAGAAATAGCGCAGCTGCGGCCTGATTTGAAGTTCCGAGCGGCACTAGTGCCGAGCGTGTTTGCTGAAGTAGAGAAGATAGTCGATCAGGCAGATGGCGATCGCTGGATGGACTGGCAGGTAGAGACGCAGCAGGTCCAGACGCAGCAGGTCCAGACGACTGAAGCCCAAGACAAAACTCAGGACAAAACCCAGGAGATTGGAGAACAGGTGCCCTGGCTACGGCTGCATCATACCGGGACACCTGACTATCCTAACGAAGCGACCATCCTTTGCTACAAAGACGCCTTTAGCGATATTGCCTACCGGACTGATTTGGTCATTGGCATGGCGGGGCTAGCGGTAAATCATGCGATGGCTATCGGTAAACCAATTGTGCAAATCGCCGGCAAAGGACCACAGTTTACCTATGCTTTTGCCGAGGCGCAGCAAAGACTGCTGGGGCTATCGGTACAAACGATCGGGGAGCGGCCCGCAACGCCCGCTATTTTGCAAGCGGCGGCGCGGTGCGTGGTAAAGACGCTTGACGATAAGGAGTACTTGCACGCTTGTGTAGAAAACGGACGACAGCGGTTTGGACCGTTTGGGGCGTCTGCTCGCATCGCAGAGTCTATTTTGCAGCATATGGATGAGGCGATTGCAGCGAAAGCCAGCGCTGCTTAAGCCTAATACCGCTCAAACCTAACGCCGATTGAGCGAGGAATGTTCTAGGAAGATTCCGATAAAAGATTTTCTAATAAAAGGTTTCCTAACAACAAGGTTCAACAAGAGGACGGCTGTGAACACCTCCCATAGGCATCGCTCTAGCTACCGCCATCTAGTCCCTTTCCTCAAGGCGCAGAAAAGCTTTTTTGCGGTGACGTTTGCCTGCGTCATTGGCTATGTGATTACGGTGCCGATTTTGCCAAAGTTGGCAGAGCAGGCAGCTAATACGATTGGGGAAGGCGATGTGGGTAAGACAGCCTACTGGCTGGGCCTAGCCATGCTGGATTTCGCGGTGCAGAGCGCGTTTTTGTATGGGCAGCGGGTGAGTGCGATTAGCGGCTCGCTAAACGTCGTGCTCGCGCTGCGTCAGCAAGTGTATGCCAGTTTGCATCGAATGGGAATCGATTACTTTGCCAAGGCTCAAACTGGCGATTTGACCTATCGGCTCACAGAAGATGTTGAGCGGGTAGGTGAAGTTGTTTTCAAAATGTCGCAGCAGTTTATATCCTGCGTTTTGCAGATTGTTGTGCTGAGCGGATACATTATCTATCTCAACTGGCAGCTATCGCTAACGGGTGTACTGATTGCCCCCGTGGTAGGTATCTTGATCGGCCAGTTCGGCAAGCGGCAGCTGCTGCTCTCTCGACGCAATCAAGGCGCGATCGCGAGTCTTTCCTCTCTGACGACCGAAGTCTTCAGCAGCATCCGCATCGTCCAGGCCTTTGCCGCTCAGAAATACGAACTAGGGCGATTTACCCAAGAAGCTAAGCTCAACCGCGATGCCAGGTTTAGGAGTGAGTATCTTACGTCAGTGCAATATCCGGCGGTGGGACTGCTGCAAGCACTCAGCATCATGCTGTTTTTCCTCGTGGGGGCCTGGCAAATTTCAACCGGCAGAATGACCAGCGGCGAGTTTGTCGGCTTTTTGACAGCGATCGCAATCTTGATTAATCCCATCGATCTGACCATTCAGCACTACAACCTCTACAAGCAGACCGAGGCGTCGGCAGAGCGGATTTTTGAGCTGATGCACTTGCGGCCAACGCTAGTAGAAAGAGAAGATGCGATCGCCTTGCCGGCTATTACCGGCAAAGTACACTATCACAACGTCAGCTTTGGCTACGGTAAGGGCACAGACGCCGTGCTAAAAGATCTCGATTTGGTCGTGAGTCCCGGAGAAGTGATCGCGCTAGTAGGCCCTTCTGGCGCAGGAAAAACCACTATCGTCAACCTGCTGGCCCGCTTTTACGACCCTCAGGCGGGTGAAGTACTCATTGACGGCATTGATATCAAAACCGTCACGATTACCAGCTTGCGTCATCAGATTGGAACAGTACCGCAAGAGACAGCGCTATTTTCTGGCACGGTGGCACAAAACATTGCCTATGGCCAAACTGAGCTAGACGAGGCCGCTATCGAAGCAGCGGCAAAAGTTGCCAATGCCCATGAATTTATCACGCAGCTCTCTCAGGGCTATCACACGTGGGTAGATGAACGGGGCAATAATTTTTCGGGCGGGCAGCGGCAAAGAGTTGCGATCGCCCGCGCTATTTATCTCAACCCTCGCATCCTCATCCTAGACGAAGCCACCAGCGCGCTTGACCCTGAATCAGAAGCGTTAGTTCAAGAGGCGTTAGAGCGGGCTATGAAAGGCCGCACTGTCTTTATCATCGCGCACCGGCTCAGCACCGTGCGCAAAGCTAATTGCATTTTGTTTCTAGAAAAGGGAAAAATTCTAGAATCGGGGACCCATCCAGAATTACTGAGACAGGGAGGCCGGTACGCTCAGTTCTACACGCAGCAGTTTGACACGCAGGCAGGCTAGATAAAAAAAGCATCGCGCTGCCGAAAAATCGAGGACGACGCGATGCTGTTGGGTGTATGTGTGAGGGAGCTAATCACTCCTATTCAAAATATTGACTTACTCGTATGACTTTTGTATGACGGCGGTATGAAAATGGTGTCTCGACAGCCCAGGCAGTGTCTACTTCAAACCTTTGCGTTTCAAAACCAGCTACAAATCTCTAGATCGAGGACAGCCTAAGGCCATACGTCAGCAGCACTAATGTATTAGGGCAATCAACCCAAAGCAGGAAATAATTAAATCAATCAAAAAGAGCGCAATCCAGGCAGTCACCACCGCCGAAGTGGCTGCTTGGCCAACGCCTTTACCGTGCAGCGCCGCCGTCAGGCCCCGGCTACAGCTAGCGGTTGCAATCACCCAACCGAACAAGGCCGCTTTGCCAATCACTAGCAGCACATCAGAAACGCTGAGGTAGCTGCGCACGCCGCTAAGGAAAGTCGCCATCGACAAATCATAGGTATGGGTCGTCACGAATCCGCCGCTGACCACACCGCAAAACAGAGCCAAAATTGTCAGTACCGGCAGCATAATGGCACAGGCTATCACCCGAGGCATCACCAAATAGTCAATGGGGTCTGTTCGCAGCATTTTAAGCGCGTCTATCTGCTGCGTTAGCTTCATGGTGGCGATCTCAGCGGCAAACGCTGAGCCCACCTGGCACGAAAGCACCCCGGCTGTTAACAGCGGCGCTAACTCACGGCAGTAAGCCGCCGCGAAAGCGCTGCCCAAAGAACTGACTGCACCAAACCGGGCCATTTCGCGCGCTGTCTGAATCGCAAAAATGATGCCTGCACACATGTTCGTCATCACGACCGGTGCCAAGCATCGAGGCCCAGCGCACATCAGATGGTCCATGATTTGGCGCTGGCCCCAACGTCCTCGAAGGAACCGATGCAGCACTTGCCCTGCAAGCAAAAGGGCCATCGTGGAATGGTAGATCGGGTTATCAGCCTCTGGGCCATTCCGGCGACGAGGTACCGACCTTCGAGATACATTAGGCGGCGAAGGCTGCGCCATAAACCGAGATATGCGCCGTGAAAACCGCCAGTCAGCCTTGACCATTATCTCGATAACCCTTGCTATTGGACCCTATAGTTGCTTTTAGTTGCTCTTATGTTGCTTTGCTGCCGTTAGAAATAACCGCTGCACCAAACAAATATCTATCAACGGTGCCTTTATAGCTGCCCTAGAATGCCCGGAGAGACAAACTAACTTTGATCGATATATCGGGTCCGACCACATCTATTGACCAACCCTTCGACAAGTACATTTGATCGATTCAAGGGACAGCGCATCTAAGCAGCGCGCTTATTTTTAGCAGACTTACTTTTTCTCCTATCTCCTCATACACCGCTTTTGTGCAGTGTAGTCGCGATCGCCTCATCCATTTCACACATGTTAAGCCCCTGAGTGAAATTTGTTGATGAATCAGGTAGAGAAACCTGTACTATTATTGAGCTAATTAGTAGTACAGATGGCCTACTGCCGCAGAGAACCTACCGAGCAAACCATCAAAAGCTTGACGAGCAATACCTGATAGCAGAGAAAGCCCAGTAAAGCAGGTGTTTTCGAGCACTGTATCAACCTTAATAAAACAGCCATCGCATCGATAGAACATAGATGCCTATTGAAATATTTATTGAGCCTTTGGGTGACTTTCTTTCCTTTTTATAGTACACTTGTACCATCGGAAGGAAAGCGTAGCTTCTATCGCTCTACGCGCAATGCTCAGCGCCCTGGAGATATGAAAAAAACTGACATGGAACTACAGGCTATTCGTGAAAAGCTGAGGCTACTAGAATCTGAGCCTATCGCTGGCGATGTTCTTTCGGTGCCCTGGTCCTCGCCCCAGCCTCACTTATCTCATCACTCACCTCAGACGCATTCTTCTAGCGTCCCACAGAAAACTCAAAAGTCTGACATGCCAGCAGCTAAACCGTCTTGTCAGCAACATACTTACCCGCAACGTGCCTATCAGCAACATACGGCCAACGCCGCTGACAGTCCCCAAGCAGCGGTGATAGAGACACTCAGAAAGCGATCGCGCACTCAGCCTCAAGCGTCTGATAAGCGCGTCAATAAATTAGTAGAGCAAGAGATCGGTCGGCTAGAGATACAGGCTCGTAAGCTTAATGAGCGATCGCAACAGCAGGCCACTGAGCTTATAGCCATGAAACGCTCCGCTCAGCAGGCTACCGTCGCCTTGCGCCGCCAAGGTATTCGCCATCCGCAGCTTGATACTATCGCTCAGTTTTTAGACCAATATTCCTCTGCTACCGTTCCTCATCTAGAGCGTGACTCACGCGGTCAGTTCAAACTGAGTCATACCACTATCAACCTAAACCATGCAGAGCAAGAAGCCATAGACACCGCGCGATCGCTACGCATCCACGCTGGGAGCAGGCAGACTGACCCCCTTGCTGTCAGTCACACATCCGCTAGTGGTTACAAGTCCGCTAATACTTCAAAAGAGTCACACAGGCCTAGCCATACGCCCTTTGCTCAGCCAATCGAGCCGGGGCCTCGTATCACCAACACGCTCTCTTCTACGGTCCGAACTTCGCTAGGCAAACGACGCGCTCGTTCAGGCAAGCCGTGGACGGCTACTCTAGAAACTCTGCTGTTGAAGCTAAAAAAACAGATCACACTTAAAGTCAGTAGTCATTATCCAAGCAATGGTTTTTCCGAGACCAACCCGCTGGACTACGGGCCAGAGTACGCAGGGATTTATAAGCAATCGCCTTTTCAATTTCCTTGGGTAGACGGTGCGATTTGGTTCAGCGCTGCTGCGATCGCTCGGATTGTTCTAAGAGCGATTGTTCTTAGCTACCCAGCGGTCGGAATACCTGTCGTTCTGATTCTCTCTAGCGCCGCTCTATTTTCTATCTACCGAGTCTTTGTTCTTAAAGCGTTAGATCTCACTACCGCTTACTATCGGCTATGCGCGGTTCTACTAGGATTGTTCATAGGCAGTGCTTTCTAACGCTTTTCTTCGAGCGCCCACCATTCCTCTTTTATCTAGTCTCATACGATCTAGCTTTCTTTTATTGCTCTCTTTTCTGTTGCCTTATGGCTTCACCGCATTGTTCTACCCATACTTTTACTCATAATTCATCGTTCTACTCACCTAGAGGTTTGCTTGAATGTACAACCCCAGTCTTCCGCCATCCGCCCCGCCCCGCTCCAGCAAGTTTTCAGTCAAACCACTACTGGCCGGTAGTCTCATCTGTTTTCTCTTTTTTCTTTTGATGGATGTAAAAGGCATCAAAACATTTCTTGAAAACCCTGTAGCTTTTGCTCGCGCACCGACGGCTCAATCAGCTATCAATCGGCTATCTGCCAACTGCGGAACAGAGGCCGTTAGCCGCACGCAGCTTTCTCGAGAACAGCTCCTAAGGATACTAGCCGTGCCAGAGAGAGAGGCCAAGGCTCGAATTCGTGAAATTACAACAGAACCCTATTGCCAGCTTTCTAGTATCAATATCAGAGCTGGTGTCGAAGCCGAACGCGAAGCCTATCCCCTAGCTTTTGACCCTAGTACTGCACTGGTTATTCTTTATGAAGACGATGAATATGCAGGCTATCGCTTCTTGTTTTAGACGGATGCAGTTCAAAATAGCCTTGCTCAACTTAGTTGGGTTCAAGCATCTTCTGAAAAGACGTTTGTTGCTGCTAGCAGGTGCTTTCCTGATCGGTGGCTGTATAACGAAGTCTGAACCTCAGCCGAGAGCGATCGCACTACAGCAACAGTGGACACTTAACCCCGGCGACGAAGTCGCTGGAGCCGCGGTGATAGGCAGCCTCGGTGATATCTCGCTCTATTTAAACGGCAAAATTTATGCGCCTTTCGATGGGGAAGTAGAAGCCAGTGAGCAAGAAATCTGTGCTCTCTATTCTACACCCGAGATTCCGGCCTATCTCTTTCGCCTATGTGGGCTTGATAGAGTTAATTACGGCAGCATAAAAGCTCGCCAAACAATAGGAAAAGGTAGCTATCTTAGCTTCGCAACGCTTAGGCGGCAACCCGACGGTACATGGATCATCGTCGAGCCTGCAAAGGATGTCTTAGAAAAAGCGATCACTGCCAGATAGAAACTCGATTGAATTATCCGATTCGAAAATCTAAAAGAGGAAAGCTAGATTTCTCTGAATCTTTCGATTATTTGTACGACAACACGGAATAAATCCGATGCTGAGATCGCCTTATCTATCTACTATCACCGTATTACTATTACTCCTATATTGGACTCACGCTGCCAAGGCGCAAGAAAATAATCTTGCGCTTAGTTTCGAGTTGCCTGCATCAGGTGAAGAGCAAACAGTACCGCTTGTCTCTATCTCCTTAGTATCTCTCTCAACATCTGATCATGAGGTACCTACCCCTGCTGAAATTGCGGCAGCAGACTCGAGTTTGACATACGTAAAAGAGGTATTGCCGCCTATAGAAGCAACAGAATTGAGAGTACCGGCTAGTAGTACTAGGACGGCCATCGATACAGTTGACACATTGGCACTTACATTTTTAGAAAACACTATTTCAATTGACGATTTAACAGCAGATGAGCGTCACCTAGAGACTGAAGACAGCAAGAACTTACCTACTGCTGTCTACGAGGTTGAGACTCGCAGCACTTCTTACGACACACTAGGACTAGACGATTGGATCTTTCATCATGGCAGTAACTCACTAGTTGCTCGAACGGTTGGCAGTGCGGAAGGCACACGCCAGTCGGACGGGAAACGCACGCAGGCTTACTACGGACATGTCGATCCAGGTAACGGCGTATGGAACCTAGGCACGTTTTCTTATCAACACGGAGCCGAGTCACCCGAAGCGGCAGACAAGCAGCAGCTTACGCAACTTAAGCAACAGGGGCTCGAGCTGGAGTCACAGGCGATCGCACTAGGTATACAGCTCTCACTTGAAGAAAAGCTCAACGGCTTAGACTTGGCGAACCAGGCCCCGCTTGCCGCACTCGATAAGGGCGGCTATATCGATCGGTTAGCACAGGCCAAGCGACTACAGATGAAGGGCAGCGAGGCCATCTTGTGGGCTAGAACCTATGCCTACATCGATCCAGACACACGGCAGTGGAATGCGCCCGGACTAGGCAACAACGTTCACAGCATCAGCCAGGATCAAGAGCGACGTATCTCGGCAATTTCACGGGCGGTGAAAGCTTATGACCCGGTTGGCATCAATATTGCAGATCTTAGTCATCTCGATCCAATTACTTTAGAAGCTACTAGCCAAACGGGGCTGTCTGAAGAGAGTCCGAAGGTAGCAGCAGCAGAAACTATAGCAGCGCATACTGGTGGTTCTCAAATGGCAATGTCCTTCGTTTTGCCGCCCTCAGAAGCGGTAGGCGCGATCACAAATACCATTTCTCCAAAAAACGTAGAGGCTACAGATTCCGCCTCTACTACCTCGACAGCAGATTCAGGAGAAGCTTTATCGGTAGCAGCCATAGTCATTGAAGACAAAATAGTCACTGGCGATATAGCTGACGACGTTGGCGTGAGCTTCATCTCCACTGGTAATATTACGGGCAACATTACAACGTGGTCCGCTCCAGCCAATCTTTCGGTAGACCCAGCAATCGAAAATACAGCAGCCAAACCGGAGGTGACAGCTTCGTCAGAGCTCGACCTCTTCTCACTTGATACGGCAGAAGCACCTAGTGAAACTCATCACCAAGTTACTAGCACACAGGTCAGAGAGAAAACTGATGGGGCCCACAAAGACAGCATAATAAGACTTCAGGAGCTACTAGCTGGCGTTAATCCTACCAAATTAGTCGATATTGACGTTCTTGTCGGTGAAAGGGCTCACCCAGAGCCACAAGATCCGCCACGAAGTTCTTCACAGGGTTCGCTATGGCGAATCGAAGATAAAATTGTTCCAGAAAAACGGTAAGACAACTCCAACCAAGACATCCTAAGAATCAGCAGCAAATGGACATTTGTCAGAAATCCGAGCTAAAGTGGTAGTGACTACGGTTTAGCCTAAGTGCGAAGTTTATCGCTCGTGGCGCTAACACTTCCTATCAAAATTGCCATTCGTCATGCCATGCAAACATCAGCCGAACTCAACTTGCCAATCGAATCTCTAGAAGGCGCAATCGAGCGATGTCAGTCATTAGGTATGCGGTTGAGCCGTCAGCGGCGATACATTCTAGAGCTGTTGTGGCAAGAAAAAGAACACCTATCAGCTAGAGACATCTACGATAGGCTGAACCGGCAGGGTAGAGAGATTGGTCATACGTCGGTCTATCAAAACCTAGAGGCTTTGTCAGAGCAGGGCGTAATTGAATGCGTAGAGCGCTCTGACGGACGGCTGTATGGGCATATCAGCTCATCGCATAGCCATGTAAATTGTCTCGATACTCGAAAGATTATTGACATTGATATCGAGCTACCCGACTACATTTTGCAGCAGGTAGAAGCTCAAACAGGTATTAGTATCTCTGACTATCGAATTGATTTTTTTGGTCAGACTGCCAAAAGTTCAGTTGCTGAAAGCCCCATCGATGACAGCTCAAGCACCGAGATCTAGACACCAGCACGCCGAGTAGCTCACGAGCAGCCTAAAGCATCTACCTACAAAGCTTTAGCGCACGCTGTGTAAGCCGTCTAGGCTTAGGAGGTAGGAGATGTGCAACACGCCTTCACCCCTATCCGCACCAAAAAACTATCCCCTCGCTGGCAAATGAACTTACCGGCAAGGGGATAGTTGTTAGAAAGAAGTCGGGCTATGCGCGAACAGAGGTCAAACCGCTGCAAGTGCCTTCAGTCATTGAGAACTTCTTTGCTGAACGCGACAAGTACGGTACCAAACATAAGCGCAGCTAAAACCAAATCCATAAGTCTTTTCCTCAATTAGATACCAGATATCAAAAATGACGGGAACCACTATTAGCATCGCGCTGATAGCAGCTATACCCACGTCATAGCGTTAACGTACCCAGCTCCAGGAGAGTTGTGCCCCACACAAGGAAGGATATTAATCAAGACTTTTTAATCTTTCCTGGATAAATAAAGTTGCGACGAAGTCTCTGAATCTGTGCTGGCTTTCATATGCCAGTCTTCCAGGGGCTAGGTCTCCAGGGGCTAGGTCTCTAGAGGCTAGTTTTCCAGAACCCTAGGCAGCGGGCTAGACTGGCCTAGCTGCGAATCTGTACAGGCATGACCAGATAGGTAATTTTAGTTCCCCCTAACGGAGTCAAGACAGAGGGACTAGTAGCTGTGTTGCACTGAATTTGAATTTCGGCGGTAGGCAGCGCTTTTAAGCCTTCTAGCAGATAGCGAACGTTGAAGGCAATATCCAAGCTGTCGCCTGTGATCTGCGCGGGCAGTCTTTCTAGACCGCTACCTACTTCCTGTGCCTCCACAGACAGTGACAGCAACTGCTGCTCGCTATCTACAGACAGCTTTACAATATTGTTTCGCTGGTCGGCCATGACCGCAATTCGCTCTAGCGATGATACCAACTGCTTTCGATCTAGCGTGAGCTGCCGCTCAAATTTGCTAGGAATGAGCTGACGATAGTTGGGGTATTGACCTTCGAGCAGGCGGGTGATGATGCGCTGCTGACCCAGGTCAAAAACGACTTGAGTCTGGTCAAGCTGAAAAGCTACCGCCTTATTACCAGCATAGGCCTGTAGAATCCGCTCTAGCTCTCTAAGAGCTTTGCCAGGGACAGTGACTTTCATATTCGCTGACGCTGCGGACAAGCCAGTTTCGTCGATGGTTTGGACCACCGCTAAGCGATGTCCATCCGTAGCTGCAAATTCCAGATTGTGGTCGTTAGCGGTCAGGTGCACGCCCGTAAGTACCTGTTTTGTCTCATCGTTACTGGTGGCAAACAAAGCGCCCCTTAGGCCTTCAAGCAGAGCCTCTGCCGACAGCTTGATGACCTCTTGGGAGTCTATTTCCGGCAGGCTAGGGTAATCTTCAGCGCTGAGTCCTCGTACCTGATAACGGCCAGCGGAACAGGCAAGCGTGACGACTGGCTCATCTTCGTCTTCACTGATGTCAATCTCTTCGTTGGGTAGTCGTGAAACAATATCTCCTAGCAGCTTAGCGGGTAGTGTCAATGAACCACTTTGATCTACTTGGGCAGCGAAGGTGGTCTGAATACCCAAGGTCTCGTCAAAACCGACTAGCGTTACCTGCTGAGCCTCCGAATTGGCAGTCACTAACACGTTACCAAGCACAGGCTTACTGGGTCGCGAGGGCACTGCGCGGCTAACCAAGGAAAAGTGAGTGTTGAAATCGGTTTGCGGACAGCTGAATTTCATCGCTCTGGAAGACGGGTAAAGGGCAGAACAAAGACTGCAAGGATGCCCAATAGTATCACCCTATTTGCTTAAGTTAGCACTTGGCAAATCATAGGTTTTCCTCAGGTAAATCACGGTTTTCCTCAGCCTGAGTGATCTGCTCTTCTCTCTGATCTTTTTTAAAGTAATTATTTAAAGTAGTAGTAGTAGAGCCTGTGGAATCTGTGGAAAAGATCGTCTATGGCTGACAGAGAAAGGATTAGCGCCGTTGCCTCCCTGTGGAAAACCTGTGGAAAACTCAGGGGTTTTTCCACAGGGCTTCTACGAGACGTTCTAAAGGCCTCGCTTTTTCCACAGGAAGGTCTTCTTTTTCCACAGGTTTTCCACAGGTTTTCCACAGGCTTTCCATAGGAAAATCCTCAGTACTTTTTACGCTTTCTTAATATATTGATAACCAATTTGAAAGACGCTCATGCTTGAGTCAATCAGCACGCATCTGATGCATTAGGACACTTGCTAGTTGAGTTGAGTTGCCTGCTAACAGCCGTAGCCTAGAAACGTGTCACAAGAAGCGCATCATAAGTAACTGGACGAAAGCTATAGCTCAATCCCCCACTAGACAATCAAATCTAATGGGGGATTGAGTTGAAGGACCTAGCTGTGGCTGCGCAAGTGGGCGATGTCGATTCTGGTGGGAGGCTAGCTATTAGCTGTTAGTGTGATGCGATCGCTCGCTTCTCTTACCGTCTGGGCCAAATTGAGATCTCGCTTGATGAGCTGAGCAATTTTATCGCAGCTATACATGACGGTTGTGTGGTCTTTGCCGCCAAACTGCTCCCCAATTTTAGGCAAGCTAAGGTCAGTGTGCTGCCGCATCAGATACATCCCTATCTGCCTTGCTAGGCTAATTTCCCGACGCCTAGAATTACTTTTGAGGTCGTCTATTGAAATCTTGAAAGCGTCTGAGACTGCTTTTATTACAGCTTTAGGAGATGACTCTAAGCGCTCTGCGGGGGGATCGAGGACTGGGACTAGGGTTTCTACCGTCATGGGCAGACCAGATATAGACGTGTAGGCGATCGCCCTAGTTAGCGCGCCTTCTAGCTCTCGAATGTTCGTGACATAGGAAGAGGCAATATACTCGGTGACGGGCCGCGAAAGCGCTACCTGCTCGTACTCTGCCTTCTTTTGCAGAATTGCCATACGCGTTTCAAAGTCAGGCGATTGAATATCGGCAATTAGCCCCATCGAAAACCGAGAGCAGAGCCGATCTTGCAGGCGCGGAATTTTGTTAGGTGGGCGGTCGGAGGCTAGAACAATCTGCTTACCCGCTTCGTGAAGGGTATTGAAGGTATGGAAAAACTCTTCTTGGGTGTACTCTTTGCCCTCGATAAACTGGATGTCGTCGACCAAGATGACATCCACCTCGCGGTACTGTTCTCGAAACCGCTGCATCGTGTCGCGACGAATAGATGCAATTAGGTCGTTGGTAAAAGTTTCGGTGGAAACATAGGCTACTTTGGCATGTTCGTCACTTTCCATGCGGTAGTGGCCGATAGCTTGCATCAGGTGCGTTTTGCCGAGCCCTACGCCCCCACACAAAAAGAGCGGGTTAAATTCACGCCCTGGCGATTCTGCGACTGCTAGCGCCGCGGCGTGGGCCATGCGGTTGTTTGCGCCAACTACAAAGCGTGAGAAAACAGCCTTCGGGTTGAGATCGGAAGACTCAGTTTGCCTTTTTTCTCCCTTCACGGTGGCTGCTGTGGTGACTGTGTTTGGGGCAACTGTATTTGGAGCAACCGTGTTTGGGACGACCGTGTTTGGGGCAGCTATAGCAGGTCCGCTAGCGCTGGATGCGTTGACGCTGAATGCGCTGGGATCCTGTGCGATCGCCTCCGACGGACTAGGCATCTTTTCGACATCATCTTTGACTGCAATAGAGATACTAACCTCGTGACCTAGTATTTCGGCGGCTACCTCGGCAATTTGGCCAAGATAGTGCTTTTGCAACCAGTTACGCGCAAATGGATTATCTGTTAGTAAAGTCAGCTGTTGCTGAGATAGCGACTGAATTTGGGTTGGCTTTAGCCAAGTTTCGAACGTGGGACCGCTAAGCTGCCCTTCTAATTTTGCTAAGACTTGATTCCAAAGGTCTTCTTTTGCGAGGGTCACAGGTCAGCCTCTACGATTTTCGTGGATGAAAAGATAGGCGAGCATAAGGAATTGATGGGGTTAACCATCAGCGCTGCTGACCAAACACGGGTCAGCAGCTTGCTCTCCTGTCCGTTAATAGCGTTTTTTGAACAAGCGGTTTAGCAAAGAAAACTGACTTGGAAAACTGACTTCGCATCGCGGCAGTAGTTGGACTCTCGTTAGCATTGGCGAATCTACACCGCTTGACGTGCTCACATAGACAGAAGATAGCTGGTTTGTCAGCTGATGGGTGTTCAAAGCTTATCTAGATATAGCACCCTAGTGAGATTCGAGATCTATGTACGCGGTTTGATGGCCGGTTTCTATATAGGTGTACGAATTATAGAGTGATATTCCGTAGAAATATAGTCTGTAGAGACTTTTAAACTTTTTGGTAGGAGAGGCGAATAAAGCGCCAGATAAACAGTGCGATCGCAACTGGCTATCTCAGCGTACCTATGCTGTCAAGACGCTAGTCTCTAAGACTTTAGCCTCTAAGACTCTATGAGAACTGGCACTCCTGACAAGTACAGTGATTAGCAAAATTTGTTAGAAGACCTAGATAGAACTGATAGAACTAAAAGCTGGAAAAACCTTCGCCGTTCTTCATTCCTTGCTGCATTCCCTACTGTCACTGTTATTTCTGAGCTATTTTTGAAAAGCAAACCCATGAACAAGCACAAAGGCACCACTCACCTTGACTGGCGATTTTGGCTACGGCAATCACTCTCCTACGGCCTAGTTACTATCGCAAGCGCGAGTACCGTGCTGCTAGTGTTAGGCGAGCAGCACGCACGCTCTGCATCAGATGTTGTTTCATTGCTAAATCGCCGTGAGTCAGAGTCGGCTCTGGTCCATGGGCAGGTCTATGAGCAGGTTCAGTTTCTGAGTGAAGAAGCTGGCGAAGCCACAGACTCTATTACTACAGACTCTATTACTACAGAAAGTCCTATAGGTTCAGATGCCCCTATTGAAGATACGCCCTACCTACTAAGTCAGGCTACAGGTACCGAAAGGCTAGTGGGCGGTGCTAACTTCATCGCTGAAGCCGTAGAGCGTACAGGTCCGGCTGTGGTCCGCATTAACTCGGCGCGTACGGTGGTTAGCCGAAGAAACCGCGTTTTCGACGATCCGTTTTTCCGCGAATTTTTTGGCGATATGGGCGTGCCCAATCAACCGCCCTCTGAGCGAGTGGAGAGAGGTACGGGATCAGGCTTCATTTTGGATGCTAACGGCACAATTGTGACCAATGCCCACGTGGTTGAAGGGGCAGATGAAGTAACGGTGACCTTTAAAGATGGTCGTGAGCTTCGAGGCGAGGTAATTGGTGAAGATTCACTGACAGATGTTGCGGTGATCAAGGTCGATGCCAGTGATTTACCGGCGGTGACAATTGGCAATTCGGATACGCTCCGGCCTGGGGAGTGGGCGATCGCAATTGGTAATCCCCTAGGGCTAGATAACACGGTAACCGCCGGGATCATTAGTGCTACAGGCCGCACCAGTGCGCAAATTCGGGTACCCGATAAGCGAGTAGAGTTTATTCAAACTGACGCGGCTATTAATCCTGGCAACTCAGGCGGTCCGCTATTGAATGAGCGCGGCGAAGTGATCGGCGTAAATACGGCAATTATCGGTAATGCTCAGGGCTTAGGCTTTGCGATTCCGATTAATCAGGCGCGGGCGATCGCAGACGAACTTGTCTCCAAAGGCCGAGTAGAACATGCCTACCTTGGTATTCAGATGCAGACGCTGACGCCAGCACTAAAAGACGAAATTAATTCTAACGCTCGCTCTAACTTACGCTTGCAGGCCGATTCAGGGGTTGTTATTTTAGGAATTGCTCGCAATTCACCGGCACTGCAATCCGGATTGCAGCTGGGCGACGTGATTTTATCGATGAATGGGCAAGCGGTTACTGACGCTAGTGAAGTGCAGCAGATTGTGTCAGATACGAACGTAGGCGATGTAATTGCTATGACTGTTAACAGAGGCGGCCAGTCGATAGAAATCTCTGTGCGTCCTGGTGACTTTCCGACCTAGACTGGTCAGCGCTAAACTCAACGGCGAGCGGATACTGCGAGTAGATACTGCACTAAGAAGAAAGCAATAGGAAAGGCGATATGAATCAAGCGCTGAAGATCGCAGAACTGGGCAATCCGATTTTGCGATCGCCTGCTCGCTCTATAGACGATATTCAATCGCCCTATATTCAGCAGCTAATCGACAATTTAATTCATACCGCTATTAAAACTAATGGTGTTGGAATCGCTGCGCCTCAAGTGTCTGAGAGTGTGCGGCTATTCATCGTGGCGTCTCGACCCAATTTGCGCTATTTGCATGCGCCGGTGATGGCACCGACACCGATGATTAATCCGCAAATTGTGGCCTATTCCGATGAGCCGGTGAAAGGCTGGGAAGGATGTTTGAGTGTGCCAGGGCTTCGCGGTCAGGTGACGCGATCGCGTGAGATAGAAGTGCATTATTGCGATCGCTACGGTCAACTTCAGCAAAAAGTCTTCACGGACTTTGTTGCGCGTATCATTCAGCACGAGTTTGATCATCTCAACGGAAAAGTCTTTTTAGATCGCGTAGAAAATACCTTTGACTTGATGAGTGAAGCTGAATATCACGCTCAGATTGTTTGTGGTTAGTGTTACCTGTGGCTATCACTCTCAGCAGATACGTTGACTTGCAATCTCGAGAGAATTTGCTGCTGCTCTGCTGATCGGATTTTCATCGCTCTTCAGAATCCTCGACTAGTCACTGGCTCTAAAGCTGTTGTTCTTTCAGTTTCTATATTTCTACAACTGCCTTGCGCATCTCTTGCCGCTATGCTTTCTGACTGCTAAGAACCCAACTATAGACTTCCGCAAGATCGTCTACTTGATAGTGAGCATTCAGCCCGCTAGGATTCGGCAAGGCCCAGACGGATGTGTTTTGCCAGGCAGGCTGCGGACCGACTTTGGCTTTGGGCTGGTCAAAGGCGATGCGGTAGGCTGTGATTCCTAGAAAGGCTAGGCATTTAGGCTGATACTCTTTAATTTTGGCTGACAGCAGTTCTCGGCCCTCTTTAATTTCAGCTTTGCTTAGCTCATCAGCCCTAGCCGTGGCTCGAGGTGCCATATTTGTGATGCCGTAGCCTATCTCAACTAGTGAAGCGTCCTCTGAAGGGTCGTAGAGCCTAGGTGTGAAGCCTGCTTTGTATAGCGCTTTCCAAAAGCGGTTGCCGGGACGACCGAAGTGGTGGCCGATGACAACGCTGTAGAGGCTAGGATTGATGCCGCAGAAAAGTACATCGAGACCAGGTGCAATAATGTCTGGCATGGTTTTGCCTTGGGCGGCGGCGATTTCTGCTTTGGTAGGGCGATTGGCTTTGGGCATTCGTAGGAACGGCTTCTATGATTGGATGGTGTAGATTTGGCGAAATGGGATTTGGTGGTATTAGATCCAATATGAGTGTATTGAAGACTAGGCGCTAGGCGCGATCGCCCTACCACTGAAGGCTATAAAATCTGAAGGCTATAAAATCTGAAGGCTATGAAATCAACGCTAAATGAACTGAAAGCCCGTTTGCAGTCTGCGTTAGTAGCTGCGTTTGGCGCTGAGTATCAGCATACTGATCCGCTGCTGGTGAGCACAAATAACCCGAAGTTTGGTGATTATCAAGCCAATGTTGCCATGTCTTTGGCTAAGCCGCTAAAAAGCAATCCAAGAGCGATCGCTACTCAAATCGCTGAAAAGCTAGAGGTTTTAGACTTTTGCGAACCGCCTGTGATCGCCGGTCCTGGCTTTATCAACTTCAAGCTAAAAACAGCGTATTTGCAGCAGCAGCTTGCGGCAATGCACAGCAGCGATCGCCTCAGTATCGCCAAAGCCGACCCGGCGCAAAAAATCATCGTAGACTACCCTAGTCCAAATATCGCTAAGGAGATGCATGTGGGTCATCTGCGGCCAGCGGTGATTGGTGAGTGCCTAGCGCGAGTGCTCGAATTTTTGGGCCACGATGTGATGAAGGTAAGCCATGTCGGTGACTGGGGAACGCCGTTCGGTATGCTGATTGCCTATTTGCAAGAGGCGTACCCCAACCCTCAAGAGGCCGCTGAAGCCTCCACTTCAGGAGACCTTGCAACCTTCTACCGTCAGGCTAAAAAGCGATTTGATGAGGATGAGACCTTTAAGGAACAGGCTAGGCAAGCGGTAGTACAGCTGCAAGCCGGTAATCCCCAGGTATTGGAAGCCTGGGAACGGGTGTGTCAGCTTTCTAAACGCTCGTATCGCAAGATTTATGATTTGCTAGGTATTTCTAAAGATATTATTGATAGAGGAGAATCTTTTTATAATCCGTTCTTGCCTGCGGTTGTTGAAGACTTAAAAGAGATAGGTTTACTAGTAGAAGATAACGGCGCACAGTGCGTATTCTTAGAGGGCTTTACCAACAAAGAGGGCGAAGCGCTGCCGATGATTGTACAAAAATCGAACGGCGGCTACAACTATTCGACAACAGATTTGGCGGCGATTCGCTATCGAGTCAATCAGGACAATGTCAATCGAATTGTCTACACTACCGATGCCGGGCAATCGAATCATTTCGCACAGATTTTCCAAGTGGCGCGTCGCGCCAAGTGGGTGCCTGAGCATGTGGAGCTAAGCTACGCGCCATTTGGTTTGGTGTTAGGAGAAGACGGGCGGCGGCTGAAGTCGAGATCGGGCGAGGCGGTACCTTTACAAGCGCTGCTAGATGAGGCGATCGCACGCACTCGCGCAGATATAGAAGCGCGTTTGGAAAAAGAAGAAAGAACAGAATCCGATGAGTTTGTTCAAAACGCGGCGGAAAAGGTGGGAATTGGTGCAATAAAGTATGCTGACTTGAGTCAAAACAGAGTCAGCGACTACACTTTTAGCTTCGATAGAATGTTGGATCTTAAGGGAAACACGGCGCCCTACATGCTATATGCCTACGTCCGCGTGCAGGGAATTAGCAGAAGTGGCGGTGTTGATTTCTCAACTTTAGAGGCCGACATTGAGCTGATAGAAGAGAGTGAGTTCACCCTAGCTAAGCATCTGTTACAGATGGATATGGTGCTAGACGAGGTCGCTGCGGATCTGTTGCCAAACCGGCTGTGCCAGTATTTGTTTGAGTTGAGCCAGAAGTATAATCAATTTTACGATCGCTGCCCGGTGCTAAAGGCCCCGGAGCCGGCACGCACTTCAAGACTTATACTGTGTGATTTAACTGCTCGAACGTTGAAGTTAGGGCTTTCGCTCTTGGGCATTGATGTGTTGGAGCGAATGTAGTAGGCGGTTAGCGATTGCGTAAAAGTACTGTAAAGGCACTATAAAGAAAACGCAGCGAAGAAAAAGGGGCAAAAAAACGCCGCATAGAAAAATTGCGCAGGTGGCGAGTGTTCCAGCTAAAAATATTGGAAGCTATGCGGAAACGATTGCGAATAGTTTGATCTATAGTGCAAAGAATTCGGCGCAAGGGAATTTGGCACAAAGAATCTAATGCAAAGAATTCAGCGCACTGAATTCACAGAAGGCAATAGATTTGGGGGTGCGAAAGAACAAGCGAGACTATCTATCACTATTTTTACAACTATCTGGCATCAAGCTATGACTAACACAAGACTGAGCGTACGGCCAATCATGGCGATTTGGCGGAATTCTTTGAGAAAGCTGCTAGACTTCTACGCCCACAAACGAGGTAGCTTAGCTTCTTTTTTCCCAAAGCTATTTATATTTTTTATGCTGCTCAACATGGTCTGCTACTGGCTGGCCATCATTACTGCCTATCCTCAAGAGCTAGCGGTGAGCGGCGAACGCTGGGAATACATGATTATGCAGTTCCCGGTTGGCTTCTTGGGCGCTTTGTTCGACAGCGCTTCCTTCTTCATTACAGTCTGGATCGCTAGGCGAGCGCTAAAAACTACGTCGCTACCGAGCTACATTGCGCATCTCAGTATTGATGTCTTGATCGCTATTTTAGCCACCTTTTGGGTGCTTATGGTATTTTCCGTATCGAGCTGGTTTGTAGGGCTACTGCTGCAGTCGTCGCAGTCGCTGGTAGAAAGTTCGGCGAAGTACGAGGGCCGTTTGGAAAGTGCAGTGCGCGATCCGTTGGGACGACAAAACGTCAAGAACATCTATTTCGGTGTGATGATGGGCTTTTCGGCGATGATCCCGACGCTGGTTCATCTGTATTTGTCGGCGCAGTCGGTGTTTCTATACTTGCGTAAGGTAGCGACTCGGCGATTCCCCAAAGCGTAGCTTCGGCTTCTCTTAAACGCTCGGCTCTTGAACATTCGACTCATAGACGCTCAGCTCTTATACACTCAGCTCCGAGCAACTGGTTCTAGAGCCTTAGCTTTATCCGAATACTTCAAGGACAATGAATAGCAGACTAAATCCAGATAGGTAAATAAACCCTACGGTGGCCAATCTAGAGAGCCAGAGCCGGGGCTGAGCAACGTCTTCTAGGGTGGCAATGCTGCGCATGTTTAGCCATGCGTAGAAGGGAGCCGCTACAAAGGCGATGATGGTAATGCTATTAATTAGCGGCTCGAATCCGGCAGTGAAAAGACTGAGCAGTAGGGCGGCCAGAAAGATTAGCACTAGGGCGATCGCTTGTTTAATTGGAAAAGCGATCGCTTTGGTCGATGGAAAGAGCTCATATAGCCCGGCTTCTAAGGTCCGAGGAAAGGCGTCAACGACAGTGAAAGTGGTTGAAAAAATAGCTGCGATCGCACACAGTCCAATCAGCGGCTTTGCCCACTGTCCGATATAGCCGGTATACATTCCTACTAGCTGACCGGCAAACTCAGCAGGTTCCGGCGCGAGCCCCTGTTCTGGCAGCGTCAGCGTTCCTAGCGCCAAGAATAAGCAGGCCAGTACGACCGTCAGCACATAGCCAAAATTAAAGTCAAAGCTAGCCGAAGCCAAAGACGTTGCCGCGCCTTTCTCTTGACCATCGGCTTGCACCCACAGCGATTGCCACACCGAAAGCTCTAACCCTCCGGGCATCCAGCCCATAAACGCTACGATAAACGGCACGGCCTCCCAAGAAAACAGGCCGCCGCGTTCTGATACTTTTGCAATAGTTGCCCCTACAACTTCCACAGTGCTGGAAGTTGTGGCGGAAGTCGGTTCTGCCAGCACAATCTGGTCTAAGCTGCCTGCTAGTGAAGAGGAAAGCGTAGTGGCAACGGCTGTCACGACGGCTGTGATAGTTGCGATTGCCAGAAAAATAACGCACCACTTAGTGACCTGCTCAAACAGGCGATAGCGCCCAACCGCAATCAACCCCCAGCAAAACAGCAGTACCCCCGTCGCCAAGACTGTCTCCGACACCTGCGGCAAATACAGATATTGCAATAGCATTGCGGCTACAAAGGCATCGACCGCAAAGCTGCCCACTGCGCTAATCGCGCTGATCACTAGAAAAGGAATAAAGAATCGTTTTCCCTGCTGGCGATAAGACTGAATCAAGTTTTTTCCAGAAGCTGCCGCATAGCGATGGCCGTACTCGTAAAATGGGTATTTCATCAGGTTCGCCAGCAGCACAAAAATCAGCGCCCCCCAGCCATACATGGCCCCGGCTCGCGTGCTTTGCACCAGATGCGAAACGCCAATTGCAGCTCCTGCCATTAGTAGACCAGGCCCTAGTTGCGACAACGACAGCATGAGGCTTTTCTTTTCGGCAGTAGTCGTCATGGGTTACCGGTAAGTAGTGAATTATCAGCCCTCTACCAGCCCTTATAAGCAGCTTTCATACGCAACTTCTATAGGTAGACCTTTCGGCATGAGCATATTGGCGGATAGTATCATTAAGGAATATAAAGCCTTTCAGACGCCTGAGTTCATGAACCTGCTTCTTTCACTGCTGCTGATACTACCCGTCGTAGGCATCGCAGTCTATCTACTTACCCCCCGGCGTTACGATTCCGCTGATTCCGTTGCTAATTCCTACGACGAGTGGACTGAAGATGGCATTTTAGAATTCTACTGGGGCGAGCATATTCATCTGGGTCATTATGGATTGCCGCCAAGGCAGAAGGATTTCCGAGAGGCGAAGCTAGACTTTGTGCACGAGATGGTGAGATGGGGCGGCCTAAACCGCTGTGCGCCAGGGACAACGCTGCTAGACGTGGGCTGCGGAATTGGTGGCAGCAGTCGGATGCTGGCCAAGGACTATCGCTTTAAGGTGACGGGCGTAACCATTAGCCCTAGCCAGGTGGAGAGAGCCACCCAGCTAACGCCAGCGGGTGTTGACGCTGAGTTCATCGTAGATGATGCGATGGCGCTGTCTTTTCCGGATGAAAGCTTTGATGTGGTGTGGTCGTTAGAAGCGGGGCCACATATGCCAGACAAGGCCGTGTTTGCTCAGGAGCTGCTGCGAGTCCTAAAACCTGGTGGGCTGCTAGTAGTCGGTGATTGGAACCAGCGCGACGATCGTCGCCGTCCGCTGAATTTTTGGGAGAAGCTGGTGATGAAACAGCTGTTAGATCAGTGGTCGCATCCTGAATTCTCTAGCATTGAAGGCTTTTCTGAGCTATTAGAGCAGACGGGCCTAGTGTTGGGTTCCGTACAAACGGCAGATTGGGCACGAGAAACGCTGCCGTCCTGGATCGATTCGATTTGGCAGGGCGTTGTCCGCCCACAGGGGCTAATAAAGTTTGGGATTTCTGGGTTTATTAAGTCTGTGCGAGAGGTGCCTACCTTACTACTAATGCGTTTGGCGTTTGGCAGCGGACTGTGTCGGTTTGGTCTGTTCAAAGCGGTGCGAGCCAACGTCAAGGCTGAGCAGGTCTTAAATGCCAGCTCGAACAGATCTAGGTCTGCTCAGTAGTCTAGATAGTCTAGATATCTCCCCAGCCAGGATTGAGGCGTTTCATCAGGGGGTTATATAGCTTGAAGTAGGCAATAGATCCCACTTGCCTCAACAGTGATTTCTGTGGGGTATCTGCGCCCATGCAGCGCTGGCACACAGGATGAGTAACCTGAAATTTGTCGAAGCCTGCACGCAGTCCGCAGGCGGGTGCTTGCCGATCGAGAATATGGCTAAGCGTATTGTCATTAAGATTGCCGAGCGGAATTCTACCGTCGTAGTCTTTGCAGCAGGGGACAACCGTCCCGTCGTATAAGATGCCAGCTTGATCGGTGGTGCCGTTGCAATAGCCAAAGCTAGCTGGCACGACGGTGGTGCTTTCCACATTGCCCCAGCTATCGAGCGGAAAGGTTTCTAGGGCTAGCCTGGGGGTGAGTTCTATTACCTGCCAGCGCCCGGGTTTGTGCCCAGACAGCTTTTGCTCGAGGGACTGAGGAGAGGGCCGATCGCAGTGGTCGGCAGGTAGGACAGCAAGAAGGCGATTAGCCCACTCTTTGAGCTGCTGCTGCATTTGTTCTTTGCCCTCAACCACGTGCATTGCTTTGTGCGGCACTAAAAAGGGATGCGGGGTAGTATCTAGAAACTTGAGATGAACCCGTGTAGGTGAGTCGGATAGCAAGTTAGCCTGTACGTACTGCGTGATCCCTTCGAAGTATTGCTCTGGAGCTAGCTTGGGCGGTGCGCCTCTGATGATGAAGGTGTCAGGGTCGGGCGTCTGCAAGGATATAGTGACTTTGGGAATGCCGGAGTTTATGAGTCTACCGATGTGTTCAGGGCGGATGTGGAAAGTGCTGCCGTTGGTGGTTAGGTGCAAGTTGAGCTGACGGGCGATCGCCATCTCAACCGCCTCGAAAATATGAGGGTAAATCAAGGGTTCGCCCATTAGATGAAAGGCGACGATTCTGGCCATGCGCTGGTCAGCAATTTCATCCAAAGCCTTTTTGAGCAGGGTCAAATCCATATGTCCGCGCTTGCGTTCCATGATGGCATCTGGGCAGAATTCACACTTGAAGTTGCAAACATTGGTGACTTCTAAGTGAATTCGCTCTAGGCGGTAGCGGTTATGTGTTTGGGGACTGCCTGTCTGGCGACCGTCTGCCGAAGTACGCGTGTCGGTCAATGAACGGGTAGTGCTGCCGTGGGCTGTGGACATGAGTCCTGCTTTCTCCTGACTAAATGACTGATAACTGAGCCATTACCCTATCAAGCTTGTCTATATAGCAGGTGAGAATGGCCTGAAAATCTCTGAGAGATGCTGAGCCGAGGTGCAAAGCATAAAAAGCCTCCTGCCAGAACAGGAGGCTTTGTCTCTGACTATTCTCGTTTGATCATGTCAGCTAACGGTTGGCTAATGTTGCGATCGCGCTAGCGAACAATATTCCGATTAGCTTCCATGCTGATTGGCTTCATGAGGTACAAATTCACCAGTTTGCTTCCGACGGCAACGATATGAGGAATCTTGCGTAGTGTTTGAAGCAGCCTGGGCTGTTTTGACTGACTAATTCCACTCACAGCAGCCGTGTGCTTCGTGCACTGATCTAACGCTGCAAAGAATCGAGGATTCTCTACATCCAAAATCAGCGGAAACAGCCGTCCAGCCGACTCGTTAGTCTTTTTGATCACCTCAATATCATATTCGCGCGCATTTAACCCGAGCGCCGCGTAGAAATCCTTACGCTGAATATCGTTGAGATACATAGTCGCAAACACCGACAGCAAGAAGAATCGGCACCACAGGCGAGCCTTCAGATCATTCAAGAACTGAGGCTGAGACTTCATCACGGCAGCAAAGAAGTCACCATGACGGTTTTCATCTTGGCACCAGTTATCGAAGAAATTGAAGATAGGGTAGATAGTATCTTCAGGGTTTTTCTCTAGGTGGCGGAAGATGGTGATGTATCGCCAGTAGCCAATTTTTTCAGAAAGATAGGTCGCGTAGAAAATAAACTTAGGCTTAAAGAAGGTGTACTTCTTGCTCTTGGTCAAAAAGCCTAGATCTAGCTGTAAGTCAAAGTCCGACATGGCTTTGTTTAGAAAGCCTGCATGGCGAGCTTCATCGCGGCTCATCAGATCAAAGCCTTCGGCCAAAAGGGGATTACGGCCCTTGAGTTTGCGAGCGAGTTCTTTATAGAGCAAAAAGCCAGAGAACTCAGCGGTACAGGAGCGCTCTAAGAACTCAACAAATACCTGCCGACGCTCGCCTTGAATGTGGTCCCAAGCGCCTTCAAACTGCTCGTCGCGCACAAAGTGGTGGCGGTTGTAGTCTACTTTGAACTCAGCAATGATGGCTTCTATCTCTGCTTCATTGCCAGAGACATCCATTGCTGCCATCTCTTCAAAGTCTGTCGTGTAAAAGCGGGGGGTGAGGATTGTGTCCTTGGCCGGTGCCTTCACGCCGGGACGAATCTCATCAAATTCGCCTTTTAGCGTTTTTTCTGTGGTTGCTACCATTGAGTCCTCTTCGTATGCTTTTGAGCCACTTTTATTTCGGAAAGTCGTTTTTGAAAGTATGTTTCGGAAAGTACTAGCAGTAGTGTACCAAGGCTAAATGGTTGCATCTATTCTTTTTAAGAAATGAAACAATATAAGACGACCATTAGTTTTTATCAATCTCAGCGATTAAAAACCGATAGAAGCCGAGAACTCTCTAGTTCCCACGGTCCATTTCCGCTGCCTGAATCTATTACATCTACCGAGCAAACCTCCTAACGAAACCGCTGAACGGTTTCGTACAGATCGTTTTATGGTGCCTGCTCTTCTGGCGTGTTTTGTGGTGAATCCTCTGAGCTGGCGCCGTTCCTAGCTGAGCGTTCGGCCTCATATGCCGCCAGTTCGCGTGTGACGAGTGCCTGAATTTCCTCGTGGCTACTGATGCCTTCGTAGGCGTATCGGTTATAGCCGCCGCGCTCTACGAGGGCTTTGAGGTAGTCAACCCGGTCGGCTGGGTTAGGGTGACTAGAGAGCCAGGTGGGTGCGTTACGGCCCGCCGCCTGCTCGTTTAGCGTGACCATGACGTTGTAAACACCGTCGGCTGCATAGCCGCTAGAGGCCAAAATCTGGGTGCCAACGATGTCCGCCTGACGCTCCATCTGACGGGAGTAGCCGCTGAGAAAGATGTTGTTGACTAAACCGCCATAGGGCAAGTATTGGGCAACGCTGCTGGTGAGGTTGCCCCGAGTGGCGATTTGAAAGCCGTGCGACAGGACACTGTGTGATAGCTCATGAGCAAGCAGTCCAGCTAGCTCTGCTTCGGAGCGAGTTTTGAGAATGGCGCCCGCGTTAACGAAAATTTTGCCGCCAGGTAGGGCAAAGGCATTGAGGTCCGGATCGAGAATAACGAAGAATTCGTAGTCCAAATCGCGACGACCGGTGGCCTCAGAAAGCTCATAGCCAAGGTTGCGAACGTAGCCTAGGGCTTCGGGAGTTTGCAGCATGGGCAACCTTTGCTGAATCTGCGTTGCGAACTGGTTACCAACAGCGTTTTCACCTTGCAGCAGCAGCAGCGCTGAGTTGGCAGCGGTGAAGGGGCCAAAAATACTGCCTGTAAAGGCATAGCCTAAAACGCCTGTGAAGAGGTTAGCGATCGCACCATTGCGTATGCGCGTCCTCGTTTCACTCTGAAATTTCTGCAGATTCTCAGCTGCTAAGGTTGTTTGAGCTGCCGCTTCTGGATGGTCCGCGTTGAGTGCGACAAACTGGCGGGAGGCGATCGCAGCTTCTAGCCACTGCCCTTGTGCCATCATCAAATCAACCTGGGCCAGCAGCAGCTCGGCGCTAGCCGGATACAGCGTCAGCGCCTGTTCTAAAACATCGCTAGCCGCCTCGTCTTGTTCACCTTCCTGTAGCGCCGCCGCGTACTGAAGATGGCCAGGGACAAAGGCCGGGTGCTCACTCGTCAGCAGCGCTAGCGCTGTCATTGCCTGCGAAAGACGCTGATTGCTAAGACCTTCCTGGGTTTCTCGCCAGTACACTGCCGCGCCTGGTCTTAGCATGGTCTCGTCGCTAAAAGGCTCTGGCGGTAGGTTCGAAAACTGATGTGGCAGCAGCCACGTCTGGTTCTTGGCCTCCTGGTAGAGTCTTTGCGCTGTGTTATAGTCACCTGCTAGATACGCCGCGTCTGCTTGAATTAATAGCTTGCGTCGAACGCGTTCGTCTGCGCTCAGCGTTGGTTCAGAAGTCTCTTCTGTTTCGGCTGCTGGCTCTTCTGTTTCGGCTGCTGGCTCTTCTGTTGTTGGCTCTTCTGTTGTCGGCTCTTCCGCTGTCGGCTCCGTCGTATCTTCTGCGCCGGGTTCTGCCGTTGAGGTTTCTGGTTCCACCGTAGGTTCTTCTGCCGCCTGCTCCTCTACTGCCGTCTGTTCCTCTGCTGCCGTCTGTTCCTCTAATAGAGTTTCAGGAGCTTCACCCTCTGCTGTTGGAGGTGCCGGTACTTCTGCCGGCGTGCTTTCAGAAGCGCCCTCGACTTCATTAGGTATCTGCCCAAAGGCCGGACTGCCACAGCCGACCGTCATTGCAATCGCCATTGCAGCAGTCGATCCCATCAGCGTGACAAACGAAAAAGAATCAAGGCGCTTCATACGATCTACGCGGTGCGAAACAACAGGTGCAAAATAACGATAGCTCGACGGTGGTTGCTCTGCTTGTGTCTCTAACTGTGCGACTTGGACTGTGCGACTTGGACTGTGCGACCTGGAGCTGTGTTGGTTTTGAGTGTCAGTCTTAAGCGCTGGCTTTGATCGTCGGTTTCAGGCGTTGGTTTTGAAGTGTTGGTTTTGTTGGTGCTTTGGCGCAATTTGGACCAGGTCATTCGCTATACTAAGAACTGTAAAGACCCATGATGCAGCGCTATGAACTCCGAAACTATCGAGGCTATCAAACCCTGGCTCAATTTTATCCATCCAACGCTAATGTGGGGGATTTTGGTACTGACTCTTTACGCTGGTTATCTGGGCTATCAGCACAGACAAACTAGGCTGGCGACCGGAGAAAAGAAGAAAGAGCTAGTCAAAGGCAAATTCCTAGCAAGACACCATCAGGCAGGCTCTGTTCTGCTATCTACAATGGTTTTGGTTAGCCTAGGCGGCATGGCTTCAACCTATATCAATAACGGCAAGCTATTTTTCGGTTCTCACCTGCTTGCAGGGTTAGGCATGATGGGCCTAATCGCCACATCTGCTTCGATGGTACCTTTTATGAAAAACGGCAATGACGCTGCTCGCTATACTCACATCACACTCAATACTGTGCTAGTTGGGCTCTTTAGCTGGCAAGCGGTGACTGGTGTACAAATTGTGCAAAGGATTTTGAATAGTATGTTTGGTACACCTAGTTAGGCTTGATAGCATTAGCCAGTTTAGCTAGATTACAACAGCCTATTTGACGGTTTGATGACTTATTGATGATTTAATCTAGAGTAAAAAGCTCAGCGTAAAAGGTTCGAGATACAAGAAAAGAATCAGAATAGAGAAAAGCAAACAAAGAGAAAAAAGGCGGTTCCTCAATTGGTTAGAGGGACCGCCTTTTGAGCTATCTCACCGTTTAATTCACGCAAAGCTTTTGACGCCTTTGGCTGATGCCTGATGGGGCTATCGGGCCGCAGTGAATGGCTTCGCTGAAAGTAATATGCCCAACATATTAATAAAACTTGCTGTATTATCAGCGAACCTAAAGAAATTCGGTCAGATTCAGTGAGATCTCAGGCACAGGCTGCGTCGTCCGCTCTTTTTTCTACCACCTGGGTCGGCGATATCTAACGATATCCTCGGAGGCTGTCGGACTGAACGGTCATCTAACGGTCTATTTGCGGGTGCTTGCCAAGCGATCAGTCAACTCAGTACTCTAAAAACTGTCGGTATAAACAACGGGCTCGCCATCGTCATGCTGAAGAAACGAAGTCGCGATCGCATCAGATCTGCCGTAGCGCTCGGGATAGTCGGTGGTGCTATGAGCTTCCTTTACCCATCAGCTCTTTCGAGGTCAGCTCATGCTCAGCCTGGTCGTCTGGCACCGGCTAGAGATCCTCAGCAGGTGCCAACGGCTCGCTATGGACGCGGGGAGTCTGTCGATTTGTCTTTGATTGTTGAAGAGTGGCGCGATCGCTATCCTGATATTCCTGTGTACGCCTGTAGCTGCACTGCCAGTATCTGTGGTAACGAATCCGCCTGGCCGTTTAGAGATTTTGTCCGCTATCAGTCCTTTGTTGCGCTTGGGTCAGTTAACGCAGCTGGCAACGAGGCGACAGGATTCAACTGCTTCGATATAGAGACTGGAGAAAGACCATAGTTGCTCCATATGATAGTTGCTCCATATGACTTATGCTCCGTCTGATTACGCTCTACCTGATTATCCAGCGCGATGACTTGACGCAGCTACTTGACGGTAATTGCCCGAACAGAAACTTTGTCAAAACTCGTTACGGTTACTGCAAAAGATGTCGAACTCCACTTTTTCCTTTACTCACGCTTTCAAGTTTTCTTACCGCCGTACCTATCGCGGCCTAGCTGGGCTCATTGGCGGACTCTCTTTTGCCATACCGCCAGGGATTGCTCTTAGCGCTTCACCTGCGATCGCGCAGGCCAATCCACAGGCCAACCCTCCGGTTACCTCTCCGGCTGGCTCTCCGGCTGGCTCTCAGACTGACTCTCCGGCTAATCCGCTGCCTCCTACCGCCCGCTACGCCAACGGTGAAGACATCGATCTTGCTGATGTGATCGCTGAATGGCGCGGCTACTATGCAGATGTGCCCGTTTACCTATGTGTTTGCCAAGACGATACCTGCGACCAAACCGGTCAGTGGCCCTATCGTGAATACGACCGCTATCAGTTCAGTGTCGCTCTTGGCCCTACCAGCGGCAGCACGGCCGAAGCCGCAGGTTCCAACTGCTTTGATATTGCCGATGGCTCTCGACCCAGTACCCCCAGAGCGTTTTCTGCTGCTCAGACCGGTGGAATATCCGCCGCGCCCGCTTCCCCCCCTACCGATGTGCCTGAACCGCCTAGCGCCTCTTCAGCCGCCGCCCCTTCAGCCGTCCCTTCAGCCACAAGTTCTACAGATAGCATTCCTACGGCTACGACTATCGATGACGGAGCAGGTATTCGCCTCGACTGGCCTAGCGGCACCTCTGATGTATTGACTGTAGCTGATGGCAACTGGAGCGTTACTGTGCTCAACGCTTTGGACTGCGAAAGTCTGAGCGTTGTCGAGTCGAAAATGATGGCTGCTCGGCAAGTCGTAGGCGAACCTGTGGTTGATGAAAACACCGGATATGTGGCCGTTCCGGTGCTGTTAGAGACCTGCATTGAAGTCGATCAGATGGCGGTGTTTGTGATAAATCCTGCTGAAGGCGGCGGCTATACCTTGTATCGCACACAGCTTCCTAGCGCGCGAGGACCTCTGCAGACCGAAAATCCAGGCTTTCCCGACGAGTTCTCTAGCTACGCCTACAGCACTATTGTCGGCTTGCGCTATTGGAACAGCACCTTGCTAGTGCGTCAGGCATCGGCTTCAGGCGCAGAAGTTATTAGCCTTTTCCGGTCAGGACAGACGCCCGCAGGTGTTTATTCAGGCTGTGGCATCGTCAGTGCAGGAGAAGGCGTTACGGCGCTCTGCGATCGTTAGTTTGTGACCACCAACATGCCACCGGCAGCCGTAGAATCAGTAGTATGGTGAGCGGCAGTATCGCTTGCGGAATATCAAAGATATGGTCTTGTCTTCTACAGCCGCCTCTGAAAGTACACCGCTAGTCGAGGTAACGCTGGCTATTCTCTATCGGGAAGACCAGTTCTTGATGCAGCTGCGTGATGATTTTCCTCACATCATCTATCCGGGGGTGTGGGGTTTTTTTGGTGGACATATTGAGCCAGGGGAAGCTGCCGAGACTGGTGTGCGCCGAGAGCTGATGGAAGAGTTAGCCTATGTGCCGCCTGTTCTGAATCTGTTGTATACTCGAGCCGATAGTAGGGTGCGCCGCTATTTCTATTACGGTGAGCTAGTTGTTCCTGCCTGCACGCTGGTGCTAGGCGAAGGTCAGGACTTGGCACTGTGCTCAGAGGCCGAGATTCGCACTGGAAAAAAGTACTCTGCAAAGCTAAATGAAATTAGACCGCTAGGCGGGCCGCATCAGCAGGTTCTGCTCGATTTTATAGATAGCGGCTTGATGCACGGTGCCTCGGTGTCTGGTGCCTCGGTGTCTTCGGCAAAGAAAAAGCAAGACCCGGAAAAGTAAACGGTGGGCATGATGCTGTCCGCTGTCTCTTTGTCCTTTTGCATCGTTTTTCCTAGTAAGTGTCGTGCGCAATGGGTTGGTTAGGCAGTGCTCTTTGGATTTTGCTAGGCGGCTTGTTTGCAGGCCAGCTAGCTAAACGGTTAGGTGCACCGGCGCTGCTGGGTATGGTGCTAGTAGGGATCGTGCTGGGCCCTCAGCTAGGTAATGTTATTTCACCTGATGTGTTGGCTGCCGCAGACGGTCTGCGAACGGTTGCGGTGATAGTGATTTTGATGAAGGCTGGGCTAGGGCTAGACCTTGAGAAGCTGGCGCAGCAGGGAACAGTGGCGCTACGGTTGGGCTTTTTGCCAGCAGCTTGTGAAGCGATCGCAGTTGCCTTTGGCGCTATGTGGCTATTCCAGTTTGACTTTCTTCCTGGCTTGCTGCTCGGGTGCGTTGTTGGCGCGGAATCTCCAGCCGTCATTGTGCCAGGTATGCTACGTCTAAAGCAGCTAGGTTGGGGAGTACGCAAAGGTATTCCTGACGCTATTTTGATGGGAAGCGCGCTATCGGATGTGTTGCTGCTGTTGGTGTTTAGCCTGCTGCTGGCTTTCTTATCTCAAGATGATATTACTGGCGTGACCCTATCGAATGGTCTGTCGCTTGGCCCATTACAGCTGCTGCCATTTCAGGTTGTTCTCCAAGTTGTCTTAGGAATATTTTTAGGTAGAGCAGCCGCTCAGTTCTTATCCTATCTGCTAGGCCAAAGGAGATGGACTCAAAACCAGGTTCAAGAGACTTTAGTTGCTGCGATTTGTGCCCTAGCTCTAGTGCTGCTAGCGACGAGGGTTCCTCTGTTTTCTGGCTACCTAGCGGTTATGTCTACCGGGTTTTTCCTTGCTGAGTTAAATACACCGGTTGCGCGTCGATTGCGCGAAGGGTTCAACAGTCTATGGGTAGTTGCCGAGATTGTTTTGTTCGTTTTGCTAGGCGCAAGTATCCAGGTAGGAGTATTGTCGTTGTCGCTGCTATCTGGACTGTTGCTGTTGGCAATTGGAACGCTAGTGGGGCGATCGCTAGGCTGGTATCTATCTACTTTAGGTAGCGATTGGACTCTTAAAGAGCGACTGTTTTTACTTCCCGGCAATTCGGCTAAAGCGACAGTGCAGGCTGCAATTGGGGCGATTCCTCTAGCACAAGGTATAGAGGGCGGAGAAATTATCTTGGCAATTGCCGCGCTTTCGATACTCGTAACCGCACCGCTGGGCGCCTGGGCTATTCCTACATTTGCACCAAAGCTGCTAGAGCGTGGAAAAGTGGACCCTACTAAGGTAGCGATCGCGCCCAAAATGCTTTTTCTTGCCGCGATAGATGCCTCTGCCTTTGCTATTCCTGTCCTTACAAAAGCTGCTGAACTCGCTCGCCACATTGATGGCGAAGTGATTGTGCTCTATGTTCGCGAGAAAGATTCGCCAGAGCTTACCTTGCAGCTAAGACTTCAGGCTCAACGTCTGTTAGCGGACGTTCGTCATCAGTTTTTAGCGGTATCGGGCCTACCTTCTGCCGAAATTCTGCGGGCCTCTCGGGTACATTCGGTTGATGAGATTATTATAGGCAAGCGCGGCTATCGAACAAACCATGAAGTCTTGATTGGTTCAGTGGCTCGTGCTGTATTATCTAACAGTTGTAGGCCAGTGCTGACTGTAGATATTTCGAAAGAAGATAGTTCAAAAGAGAGAACAAGTTATGGCGTCTCTTCCAATAAACAGCGAGACGGCATTTAGACAAAGTTGGTCGTGTAATTGCCGTTAGCTCTGCTCTTTTGTCTCCTGCCCGTTTTTATTCTCTCTGCATTAATGATGGCAGAAAGACGGGCAATAGCTTGCGCTCTAGAGCCTTCTCTTGTCATCTTCTCTCTTGTTTTTGGGTTAGTCCCCGGATCTAAGAACCTGGGCTCTCCTAAGGAAGTATCCTCAAGACCAATTGTTCTTGCAGTTTGTTCTAATTTGATAGGCGTACTTTTTAGCGCTGGAATTTCGATATGCTGCAAACCTAAACTTTTGTCGGTAGCACGGCTCAGTATGGCGGTAGTCTTCAGCGCTGTCTCAGCATTATGTAAAGCGTCGAGTAGCTCACTGCCGGTTGATTGGCAGGACCTTCTATTGAGTGTTGACACCATAATCGTGTATAAAGTGATTTTTTAAGAACATCAGTGGGCGATGCCAGACCATTGGCACAGCTATCTATCAAATGATTTGTTGAGATCGCTCTGTCTATCAAGGGCACTTAGTCTCTCAAAAATGCAATAAAAGTAGCTGTTGCCAATAGTGTGACTGCAGCAGATGCGGTAGATGCCTAGATTTTCCTGAAGGTAGTAATTGCAATATACATCACATAATAAATTATGCATCATATTAATTCGATAGATTTTTTGTATCAATTAATAAAAGCAATATAAGTACTTTCCGCCCTTTTGAATCATATCCGCGGCGCGGTAACACATGATTGGATTCTATCGTTACCCTTGCTGATAGGACGCTTGGCGTGTTTGAGCCGGATAACCAGCAAATAGCTTAGTCACTATCAGACGCTGTCAGCAGATGAAGACGATTACGCATGTATGTATTTATTTATTTATTTATGTCTGTTAGGACTAGCTGACATAAATTTCCCAATCGCTTTTTTCTAGTGACCTATACCAGCTATTTACTGGCTGTCTTTTACTGGCTATCTGTAAAGAAGGAACCAGTTGTTTATGAGACAGAAAGCAGGTAAGAAATCGTTTTGAGTCATCCTGGCTTTATCAGTGAGCGATCGCTAATAATAAATTAAGAGATGTCAAGTTGCTAGAATAGAGTGATCGCTTCCAAACGAACGCCACGCCGCTATGCGTCAGCCAAAGAAAACTAAAAAACTCAAGAATAGCCAAGCTGCTCTAGATGCATCTCGGCGGGAGCTAGCGCTACCTGCCTATCAGGTTCGAGAGAGCAGTCGCTCTAAGCATGTGTCTATTCGGGTGTCGGTAGAAGGTGAGGTAGAAGTCGTGGTACCGCCTCAATTCGATTACAAACGCGTTCCAGAAATTGTAGCGAAGCGACAAGGCTGGATTGAAAAAACGAGAACGCGGCTGCTAAGTGATCGCGCTCAGGCCCCGGACGACTGGCAAGTCGAAAAGCCAGAGACTATTCTCTTCCGCTGGCGATCTGATGTGGTTGAAGGTGATATTGATGGAGAAGAGTCTACGGCAGAGCCTATAGAGGAGTCTACAAAAGAGCCAAAGCTATCTGAGCGCGGGCAATCGTCGAGAGCAACTACCTCAAAGGGGCCAAAGGGTTTTGGCCAAAGCGCTCATCAGCGCGATCGCCAAGCTCTTGAAACGTGGGCAATCGAATATCGGCCTACCGCTAGCCACCAGACATTCTGCCTGCCCGATTCGGCCCATCGTCACCTTATCCTACGGGGCAATACAGATCATTTGCCCGCCTGCCAAGCTGCCTTGCGCGAGTGGCTAGCTGACCGGGCAGAGCGCGAAATTGTCCCCTGGCTAAGAGCAACTGGGCAGGATATCAATTTGCCCTGCCGCCACATCTCAGTCCGCGGTCAAAAAACAATCTGGGCTAGCTGTTCTGCGAAAAAGGACATAAGCCTCAACTTCAAGCTACTTTTTTTGCCCAGACCACTAGTTCACTACGTTCTGGTGCACGAGCTTTGTCATACTGTTCACATGAATCACTCCAAAAGTTTCTGGTCTCTTGTGGCTGAAAAGCAGCCTGACTATCAGTGGCGACGCAACGCACTAAAAAAGGCTTGGCGCTATGTTCCTCGCTGGGTAGAAACCAAATGACCCCTCAAATGACCTCTCAGATGATTCCCCATAGTGGCTATCACTGGCGCGCTCAGACGGCGCGCTTCTTTGAGGGCTGGTATTTGCGTCTCACCCTGCCCGATACTGCCCAGACTTTTGCCTTCATGTATTCCATTGACGATCCAGCGGGCGGCACCGACTGCAGTGGCGGCGCAGCTCAGATTTTAGGTCCAGATGAGTCTTACTATTGCCGCACCTTTGCCGATGTTAGTCAGTTTTGGGCGTGGCCTCATCGGCTGGGCTTGGGTCACTGGCGGTCCGCTCAGAGTGGAGCGCCGCGGTACCTAGATGCTGCCGACTTTGCCGCGAAGGTTTCGGAAGGCTATCAGGTCACCAGCGATCATCATCAGGGCAAATTGCTACTGCCTTCGGGCCATACAAAAGCAGAGTGGGACTATCGGATTACGCCACTCTATGGCTGGGGCGATCGCTGGGATAGCGACCGGCAAAAGGCCACCGCTGGCTGGCTATCTTATCTACCTGTGTTCGAGCCAGGGTGGCAGGTCTTGATGGCTCACGGGTTGGCTTCCGGCTGGATATACTGGCAGGGCAAGCGGTACCGGTTTCAGGATTCTCCCTGCTATGCGGAGAAAAACTGGGGCGGTGCGTTTCCAGATAAATGGTTTTGGCTACAGTGCAATGCCTTTCCCGATACTCCCGATTTGAGTGTCACAGCAGTCGGTGGGGTTAGAAACGTACTGGCTTGGCAAGAGGACGTTGGTCTGATTGGAATCCACTACAAGGGCGAGTTCTATCAGCTGGTGTCGACTCAATCAGATTTCTCGTGGACTGTTGAGCCTTGGGGCTATTGGCATTTGAGCGCTCGCAACTATCGCTACCGGGTAGAGATTACCGGTCGCGCGCCAGATGACGGCGCATGGGTGCGAGTGCCAACGCGTGAGGGTCTGCGGTGGCTGTGTCGAGATACGACGCATGGAGAAATGCACATTCGGCTGTGGCAGCGCACAGGAAGCAATAGAACGGAGTCTATTATTTTAGAGACGACCAGTCAGCTAGCTGGGCTAGAAGTTGGCGGCGGGCCTTGGGATGAACCCTGGATCGTTGAAAAGTCTGCTTAAAAAGCTAAAAAGTCTTGCTATAGTACTTTTAGTATGGGTCGCTCATACTAAAAGTAAAGTTTGCCTATAGTACCTATGGGCTAATTGTTTGGGGCTGTGGCTCAGATGGATAGAGCAAGCGCCTCCTAAGCGCTAGGTCGCGCGTTCGAATCGCGCCAGTCCCGTTTATTATGCCTAGTTTTCATGCTTGAGATTTCTCTGTCGAGATCTCTCTATGTTTTCATGAGCTTTCGCGATCGCATCGCAGCCATCACGATTTCACTAGCAAGCAACTTCTACAAGATGAAGCGCTTCGTTTTTCATGCGAACCTTGACATGACGCTCTGTGCCGTTGAATCTCTGTTCTCGTCTGAGATCAGAAAGCTCTCTTAGAAGCTGCGTTTGTAGCCTATTCCAAGCTTCGGTGGATAGTCGCTTAGCGATCTCAGAGAGTAGTGATTCTGGGTGATGCGCCGCGAGAGTGATCAGAAGAGGAATGAGCGTAGAAGCAAGTTCACGGCTGTCGTTTTTATCTTGAACAATCGGCGCTAGACCAATGACCAGCGGTTGCAATGACATCTCTTTTAGGCTATGTATTGCTAACTGCCTAACTTTCCGCTGAGCGGGTATCGATGCACTGAAGTGATGAGAAATTTTGACAAGTGAGATAACAGCGATGCTGCCAAACTTCGGCAGTAGATTGGCTAGCTGAACGCGTGAGCGCTGTGACGTGGTTGTGATAAACAGGTGGCAGGCAAGTCCAAAGAATTGCTCGAAGTTCCAAGTCTCTATCTGTTCAAAAATGTTGTCGATGCTGGTCTCTCGGCTAGCGATCGCACAGATTTCCAGCAGATCTTCGCTTTGGATTGTGTGCTGAGGATTAAGCTCGTCTGCTGTTTGATGCATATAAGATTCTGTTGATGTGAGCATTTATGAAATGCCAGCCATAGACTGGTGATATGGGGAGAATCAGTCAGTGGATCGTTCAATAAGTCGAAAAAAGTCGAAAAATTTTGGTCGTGCGGCTTTTAGTCGTGCCTATGCCAGGTGCTCACGCTAAGCGCCTATGCCGAGTACTCACGCTAAGTGCCTATGTAAGTTCTGGTCAACGCATGCGCGTATAACCGCTAGAGATAGTTAATCTTCTAGCCTTGACGCTACAGCTTCAATCAGTCAGCCACTAGGACTCAAGTAAGACGGACTCAAGTAAGACCGGAATACAGTTAATAACAGCTATCGAAAATTGAATATTTCCAAGGTAGAAAGTCGGTGCCAACTGTTTCATTCGCTACCGTTCTTTTTGCTATCTATGTTTTACAACCTTATAAAGCGTATTGCAAGATACAGAATCAATCGATTAGTCAATATTCTCGTGATTTCTTAATAAGCTGATTTCTTTATGAGTGAGGAAAGAACTCGATTCCCGTGTTATCACTAGGCTTCAGCTAATGGTCGAGTCCTATTGGCTGATTTGTCAAGTGCCTTTCTGTGTCATCAATTCTAGATATTGTTAGGCTGGGATCGCTATTTTTTTGTGATGGAAGTATACAAATGTGTGGACGCTATACGCTCAAAACTTCTGGTGAAGCGATCGCAGCAGCCTTTAAGTTGATGGATCATCCCGACCCAATCCCTCGCTACAACATTGCCCCTTCTCAACCAGTGGCAGCGATCGCCGCGTCTTCTGCTGACCGGTCTAGTGGCCAGTCTAGTAATCAACGAGAATACCGTATCTTTCAATGGGGACTGATTCCCTCGTGGGCAAAAGATCCAGCAATGGGTAACCGAATGATCAACGCTCGCTCTGAAACGGCAGCCGAAAAGCCTTCTTTTCGCGCAGCGTTCAAGCGGCGGCGGTGTCTGGTGGTTGCCGACGGGTTCTACGAATGGAAAAAAGCGGGCAAGCAGAAGCAGCCATACTATATTCAGCTGGCCGATCAGTCGGTTTTTGGCATGGCCGGTCTGTGGGAGGTGTGGGAAAGCGGTGACGGCAGCCATATCGAAAGCTGCACCATTTTGACGACCGAACCCAATGAGCTGATGCGCTCTATCCACAATCGGATGCCGGTGATTGTTAGCCCCGAGAATTACGGTCAGTGGTTGGACGCTGAGCTGCAAGTAAAGGAACCGCTGCAATCTCTCCTAGTTCCTTACGATGCGGATGCTATGCAGATACGTCCGGTTAGTACAACAGTGAACAACCCTCGTAATGAAACTCCTGCTTGTATCGAAGCAGCTGACGCTTAAGTCTTGCTTAAATCTCTTTCATGATTTTTTAGCGCTAGCCTTTCGCAAGAATCGGGTGGTTTTTGCTTTACAGCTTCTGTAGAGTGATTTTGATAGGGTGACTTCTACGCAGCAGACTTCTATGCAGCAGACTGTAAGAAGAGAGATGGAGTGAGGCGACATGCAGCCGATACAACTAGCGCTAAAGGATGATTCCGCCGATTCCTCGACGTGCGATCTATCGGATCGCTATCAAAAGGTGGCGGATGCGATCGCTTTTATTCACCAACATCGCAGCGAGCAGCCTAGTCTGTCAGCCGTCGCTCAGCATCTTGGTCTCAGCGACTATCACTTTCAGCGGCTTTTTACCCAATGGGCCGGCATCAGCCCCAAGCGCTTTTTGCAATATCTAACGGTCGAGCACGCAAAGGCTAATATTGCTCAGACCCGCAGCCTGCTATCACTGAGTAGCGATCTGGGCCTTTCTGGTCCTAGTCGACTGCACGATCTGTTTGTATCTATAGAGGGCATGTCGCCAGGTGAGTTTAAGATGGGGGGTGAAGGCCTGCAAATTTACTACGGCCTACACGACACGCTGTTTGGCACGGTAGCGATCGCAGCTACGCTAAGAGGAATTTGCTCGCTTCAGTTCTACGACGCTGATGAGCTGTGTGGTGAAGAGTCCGCGAAAGCAGCGCTAGTTCAAGCCTGGCCGCAAGCCGATTTAATTCGTGGCAATGGCGTGACTCAGCCGCTGTGCGATCGCATTTTCTCTCCAATCGCAGCCCAGCCCACCGAGCCCCTGACGCTGCTGGTAAAAGGCACCAACTTCCAGCTTCAAGTATGGCGCGCCCTGCTGAAAATTCCACCTGGCGCGCTTGCCACCTATCAAACGATTGCCAGCATCGTAGATCGCCCAACCGCCGCTAGAGCTGTTGGCACCGCAATTGGCAAAAATCCGATTGGCTACCTCATCCCCTGTCACCGCGTGATTCGCGCATCCGGAGAAGTCGGTGGCTATCGCTGGGGAGCGGAGCGCAAGCAGGCTATTTTGGGCTGGGAAGCAGCACAGTCGTTGCCGGGCGGTGAGTGATAAGTGAGTTACTCTGTTAGGACTGATATTGGGTTAGGACTGATATTGGGTTAGGACTGATATTAGAAGAAAGGCAGATCAACAATCTTTTTGTTTTCACTTGTTTCTTATTTGTCTGACTGGGTCAGCGCATTGTCAATCAGCGTCCGAATATTCTGGATAAGATAAAGATCTTCGTAGCCGAGCCGAGCTAAGGCTTTGGCCACATAGCTTTGATATCGTTCAGCTAGGCCTACTTTATTCATTAGCTGCAATAGTGAGCTTTTGAGCCGAGCATATTGTTCTATCGGCATTTCCCGCTGGTTGAGCCGCTGATCGACAATCTGCACTTGGGTCTGTTGCTCTGCTAGCACAAAGCTGTAGATCATCACGGCCTGGGACAGGTTGAGCGACGGTTGAGGGCAAGCCTGTGGAATGGTCGTAACTAGATCGCACCGGTTCACATCCTGATTGCTAAGGCCGGATCTTTCGCTGCCAAACACGATAGCGACTCGCGCTAGTGTGTCACCTTTGGCCGCAAAGGTCGCAGGCAAATCACGCGCAGAGACGTAATGATATTTTTCTATGCGATGGCGAGCGGTGGCTGCACAGGCAATATCCACATCATGAAGGGCATCCCCCAGGTGCTCGTATACAGCGGCGGAATCTAGTAGGTGGGCAGACCCATGCGCCATGGCCTTGGCGATGCCGCTGAGGTGATCGGTTTGAGGGCGCACGAGTCGCAGATCCGCAAAGCCCATAGTGTTGATGGCTCGCGCTGCCGCGCCGATATTACCGGCTTCCCCAGGCTTTACTAGAATGAACGAATACTGAATCAAAGGATACTGGGTCGAAGAATACTGAGTCACGGCGGATAGGACGCTTGTTACGATAAGGGTAAGCGGATAAAAGACTTCGCTACCATAGCCGAGGCGCGCTTAGGTAAGGCACCAGATTAAGGAAAAATCAGCTTGAAGTGAAGATTTAGAACTAGACATTTAAACCAGGAAAGCGCTATGTCGGAATCGCTAGCTCAGCAGACATGTATTCCCTGTTCGGGGTCGCTACCGCCTGCAACTGCTGCAGAAATCGCTCAGTATCGTCGTCAGCTACCGCAGTGGGCGTTAATTGAGTCTGCTGGGGTTTCGCAGCTACAGCGTCAGTATCAGTTTGCTAATTTTGATCGAGCGCTGGATTTTACTAATCAGGTAGGAGCGATCGCACAAGTTGCTAACCATCATCCGGCCCTGCTGACCGAATGGGGCAAGGTGACCGTAACCTGGTGGACGCACGCTATCAATGGCCTTCACCAAAACGATTTTGTTATGGCAGCCAAAACAGACGAAATCGCCGCCCACTTCAGTTCAAAAGGTAAGGCGGCGACTTCGAGTTCGTCACATCGTTAAAAGCGGCGTTTAGGCTCACCTATTGTCTTTGCTTGTACCGTTCTTGCCTATTTGCTTAGGCTCTTTCGCACGTGCTCAAGCATTTTCATCTTCTTAGCTTCGTCGCCTTTGGTCGGCTTAGAAATACCCAAAGGAATGTTGGCGCTTTGGGCTAGGTGCTGTCTAATTTTGTCTTTGCTGGCCATAGAGGATATTCAGTGGTTAATTTTGAGCTGTTATCTCACTTTACAAAACTATAGGTGCCAAGGGAAGTCTAATCTATCTATAGGAAGGCACAAGCTGTAAAAAGGCGCAGGCGAAAGGCAAACGCAAGGGATAAAACATGGGTGAGCGTGGATTAGATATTGCGGTTGTAGGGGGCGGGGCTGCGGGCTTTTTTGGCGCGATCGCTGCTGCGGCTGCTAATGCTCAGGCGCGCGTTACGCTCTACGAAGCGGGTCCTGCTCCTTTGTCGAAGGTTCGCATCTCTGGCGGTGGCCGCTGCAATGTCACACATCACTGCTTTGATCCGGCTCAGCTCGTACGCAGCTATCCGCGCGGTGGCAAAGAGCTGCGCGGTGCCTTTAGCCGCTTTCAGCCCAAAGATACGGTGGAGTGGTTTACCCAGCGCGGCGTAACGCTAAAAACAGAAGCCGATGGTCGGATGTTTCCGATTACAGATGATTCGGCCACAATTGTTGAGTGTTTGAGCCGCGCCGCCGATCGGGCGGGGGTGCAAATTAAGGTGCGATCGCCCATTACTGGCGCTGAAAAGGTTGGCGTTGAAAAGGCAAGCGCTGAAAAGATTGGTGCCAGATCAGGCGATCGCTTTAAGCTGCATTTAAGGTCTGCTTCTGTGATGTGCGATCGCCTCTTACTCACAACCGGCAGCAGTCCTGTCGGCCACCGCATTGCCGAAGCCCTGGGTCACCGTTTGGCACCTCCTGTACCCTCCTTATTTACCTTCAATATCGCAGACAAACGCCTGCATCAGCTCAGCGGTGTGGCTGTCACCTCCGCCACCGTCCGGCTAACTATAAAAGGCGCTAGTAAAAAAGACCTCAAGGTCTTAACGCAGACGGGCCCCTTATTGATTACCCACTGGGGGTTCAGTGGACCGGCTGTGCTAAAGCTGTCCGCCTGGGGAGCGCGGCTGCTGTATCAGCACAAGTATCGCGCTAGCCTGCTGGTGAACTGGCTACCGGCGATTAGCCAAGAGCAGGTTCGCCATGCCCTACAGCAGGCAAAAGCAAACAGCGGCAAAAAAGCAGTGTCTACATACAGCCCATACGATCCGATCTCAAAGCGCCTGTGGCAGTATCTGCTGGGTCGTGTTGGGATTGAACCGACGCTGACCTGGGCCAATCTGTCAAAACAGCAGCTAAACCGGCTGGTGCAAGAGCTTACGCAGGGTGCCTTTGACATCAAGGGCAAAGGCGTTTTTAAAGACGAATTTGTCACCTGTGGCGGTGTCCGCCTTCAAGAAGTTGACTTTAAGACGATGGAAAGCCGTCAGTGCAGCGGCCTGTATCTATCGGGAGAAATCTTGGATATTGATGGCATTACGGGTGGCTTCAACTTTCAAAGCGCCTGGACCACCGGCTGGCTTGCAGGAAACGCTATGGCGCGCGCTGAATAGGAAAAACAGGAGTAGGAAAGGAGCCGCGATCGCTGTTTGATACAGGTCTCTAACATCCCTACCATCTGCCAGCGGCGCTTGCGGTGATCCGACGCTGAAAAATATGATAGAAAGTATGACGTTTTCTTAATAGCCTGATGTGATTCCACTTCTACGAGGTCTACACATGCGCTAATAAAGAAAAACCTTTTGTCGTAAAAATCACTCTGTTGCAACTATGATGCGTTCTGTTCCTCAAGATCGGCAAGGCCAGCCCAGCCTAACGGCGATTTCAACGCTATCTCTAGCACTGATCGCCGTTTCTTTTGCTCCTATCTTTATTCGCTTTAGTGAAACTGAAATAGGGGCTAGCGCGACAGTATTCAACCGCTTTGCCATCTTTGTTCTGTGCTTTGGTTCTATCCATTGGGGGAGAGGGCGAATTGCCTCAGTAGATGGTTCGGTAGACAGTTCGGTAAATAGTTCAGCAGAGGGGATGGATGCGTCCGAATCGCTGACGGTTCGTCAAGTGCTGTTTCTAGTTGGTGTGGGCCTTAGCTCGGTGGCTTCTTTGGTGCTGTGGGCGGTGTCGCTAGAGTATACGACGGTGGCAAAGTGTATGCTGCTCAATAATTTGACGCCGCTGTTTACGAGTTTGGGCAGCTGGCTGCTGTTGGGAAAACGGTTTGATAAACGGTTTTTGATTGGAATGATGATTGCTCTAGTGGGTGCGATCGCACTTGGTTTAGAAGACCTGACCGGAGCCGAGGGTTTCTTGCTAGGTGATTTCTATGCCCTGCTATCGGCGGTTTTTTTGGGAGCCTACTTTTTGCTGGTAGAACAACTGCGCAGTCAGTTTTCAGCAACAACCATTTTGCTCTGGCGCTGTGTCATCGGCAGCGCTGTTCTTTTCCCGATTGCCCTATTCACAGAAGGGCAGGTCTTTCCAGAAACTAAGGTCGCTATCCTTGCGGTGTTGGGGCTGGGTCTAGTGAGCGAAGGATTTGGCCAGCGTCTGCTTGCTGACTGTCTCGACAAGCTTTCCTCTAGCTTTGTTGCTCTTTTTCTACTGCTAGAGCCTATTGTCAGCGCCCTGCTAGCCTGGCTAATTTTTACAGAGGCGATAAGCCCGATTACCTGGGTGGGTTTTGCTGTTATCCTCGCGGGTATTTACCTGGCGCAGTCTAGCCAAACTTCGACGCAGGCGATCGCACCCGATTCATCTTTAGCAGCCTGATTGCTTTGGCGGGTGCGCGGCAACCTCAACACGGCAAGCTGCGAGGCTGCGGAGCCGACAACCTGGTCGGCCCCCTCAAGACAAGTCAGCAGATAAGCCAACGGATAAGTCAGCCGATAAGTCAGTCCGCTATAGCCTGACGCGCTTGGTCAAAATAGCCATCACTTCGTTGGGCCTGCCGGTAGAAATCGGCTGACTCCAGTCGTTAGGTTCGGCGTAGTTGAGCGCGTACAGCAGCCGGATAGTGGACTGTACGGCGCTGAGGCTACCGAATAGCATGTGACGGATGTACTCTTGTTCGTAAGTAGGCGGTGGCGGTGTGTTGGCCAAGTTAGTAGCCAAGCTGGTAGCTAAACTGGGTGCCACAGTGGCCGTGACTAGAGCGGTCAGCTTAGCTGTGGAGTTGATGGCGCTGCTAGCTCCTGAACGGTTAGCAGGTGAAACTGTAGGCGCAGATGCGCCCGTCATAGAAGGGATAAGCATGAGATCTGGTCTCCGGTTAGGTTTAGAAGGAAACCAGAACTCAACTAAACTCAGCTACCCCGAGAAGATGTGTTGCAAGTCGAGGTAGCTAAGGTAAAGTAGCCCTAGCCGCCGGGATTGCTGCGTAATCCTGGGGGTTAGCTGTCGGTGGGTGGTGCAAACACCTGCCGATAGCGCCAAGCAAAATTGAGTTCTGAGAATAAACTGCGATAGGCATCACAGCTTAGCATTGAACATAAACTGATTCTTTGCTGTCGTCAAGCGCAAGTTGATCGTTCAGAACTGAGGCTAAGAGAATAATGCGTCAGCAAATTTCTTCAGAGCATGTTGCTATAATTTGTCTCAGCGCCCTGTCTACAACAATGCCTGCTAGAGACCTCTACCACGATGCGGTAAAAGCAGCCCTAATTAAGACAACTGGGCAATCTTAGCCGATCCTTATCGCATTCAGTACAAAGACATTGACCTATACGCCGACCTCGCCGCAGAACGTCCTATCGCGGTCGAACGAGCCGGTCAAAAAATCGTAGTTGAAATCAAAAGCTTTGTAGGCCGCTCCTTAATCACCGATTTTCACCTTGCAGTCGGTCAATATAGCGTCTATCGAACGCTACTGACAGAGACCGCACCCGAGTACGATCTCTATTTAGCAATAGACGATATTACCTACAACAACTTCTTCAAGCGAGAAAGCATTTCGTTTTTAGTTCAATCCAGTCAAATCAAAGTTTTTGTTGTCAATATAGACGAACAGGAGATTGTGCAATGGATAAGCTAACTCAGTATCGACAAATTATTCAAAAGATTCTAACTGAATATCGAGACTGGGCTGCTAGCATAAATCAAATTGGCGTGCAGGAATGCGTGTCTTTTGATTCAGTGCGCGATCACTACTTCTGGTTTTCGGTAGGTTGGAATGGAAAACAGCGAGACTTTAGCATCACTGTCTATCTGAGAATAGAGCAAGACAAAATCTGGCTCGAAGAAGACTGGACAAAACAAGGCATCGCCAACGAATTATTAGAAGCTGGCGTACCCCCGAAGATATCGTGCTGGGATTCCAGCATCCCAGCAAGCGTCCACTTACCGAATTCGCTACCGCCTAGTTTCATTGTCAGCGTAGCTATTAGCAAACTTTCTATGGCAAGTTTAGACATCTGGCAAAGGCTGCACCAGCAGGTCGATCAGCTTCTACCTGAACAGCTCAATTTGCTGGCTGAGTTCTTAGACTTTTTGCAATTCAAGAAGGCAAAGCTGCTCAATGCTAACAATCTGACAGGGGAGCGGAAGCCGGGGCTGCGTCCTGACGCTTTTGTCATCAGCAATAGACCTCTTGCATAATAGGTTTCATGGTAAGTTGATGGGTTTTAGTTCGCTGTTTTCGAGCCCAACAGATGAACTACGAAGCGAGCCACGCCCTAAATAACCCAAAGTTTAAGCGCCGATTTGGCGTCCAACGTGCGACTTTCAAACGCATGGTGAAGGCCGTGAAAGCCCAAATTCCAGAGCGACCCGGTCCAGGGCGTCCCGCTAAGCTATCGAGAGAAGACCAGATTCTGGTGGCGCTCGAGTACTGGCGGGAGTATCGCACTTATTTTCATATCGCCACCGATAGGGGCGTTTCCGAATCGACTGTGTGCCGTATCGTGCATCGCATGGAAGTCCAAATCATGGCCTCAGGGTTATTTCGTATTCCTGGGAAACGGCAGTTGATACAGGGCTTTGGCCGTCCTGATTTAGTGGTCGTCGATGTCACCGAAACCCCGATTGAACGCCCTCAGAAGAAGCAAAAGCGGGCCTACTCTGGCAAAAAGAAGCAGCACACCCTCAAGTGCCAAATCATCATTGATCGCGACACCCTAGATATCATCTGCCTTCATTTTGACTTAGGCCGCACCCATGATTTCAAGCTGTTCAAAGCGGCCGGAATTCATATGCATCCTGACACAGGAATGCTGGGAGACAGCGGCTATCAGGGCATTACCCGCTACCTTGCCAACAGCTATATCCCGAAGAAAAAACCGAGGAATGGCGAGCTCTCCGAGGCTGAGCGGGATGACAATCGTATCCTCAGCAAAGAGCGCATTTGCATTGAACATGTGAATCGACGGGTCAAAATTTTTAGGATTCTGGGACAACGCTATCGCAATCGGCGGAAGCGCTATGGTCTACGCTTCAATATCATTGCAGCACTCTATAACTATGAGCTCAGCTTGGCCTAGGTAGGATAGAGAGAAAAGCCCCTTAAACTAACACATAATCATTTTTGCAAGAGGTCTAATGAGTTTGACGATCCGCTACCTGATAGCTTTTGGCTGGGCGAAGGATGAACAGATTGACGATAAATTATGGCGTTGCTGAATAGCGGTATGAATCTGTGAGGTTCAGAATGTGCCTTCTAGCATTCGGCCACTAATTCATACTCTAAATCAGCAGCGCCAGCATTATTGATGCAACATTCTGATAGTTTTGTAAGAAGACTAATTCAAGCTAAAAAAAGCATTTTCTAGCGTCAGCACTAGGCCGCGATAGATTTGCTCGATAGAAGAGATTGGATTGCCGCTTTCTAGCCTGATGTATCTCTTCTTTGTAGATGTAGAGACCTCCAATCGCTCGCATTACCCTTGTAATAAAGGTCTGTCTCAAACGGTACGAAGATACTCAGCACGCAGCCCAATCGCTTCAGCGCTACAGAGTTTTGCCAGTAGGGGACAATTCCCAGCGTTTGGTCAGAGGGAATCGCACGAGCCTGCTGTTCAGAAGTTAGAAGCAGAATCAGGATATTTTCTAGGCGCGTAGTACCTCTACTTATCAATTTCATTCAATCTTTAGCTACGGACAACGCTTCAGCAAGATTGACTGAAGATAAGCCTTGCAGCTACGCATTCACTGATGTTTGTGGGGAAAATAGACATAGTTCATCCGCTACGGCCAAACCGTTTGTCGACTCGGGCGTAAAGCTCCATAGGCCGACTTATTAAGTATTATCTCGATCAACTGCATCCTTCGACCTCCAGCTTAAGGGGACCTCTACCAATCATGGCTATCAAATCGCTTAATTCAACCATTCTAAATGAGATTGCATCACTATCTCATTTAGAAAGCATAGATGCTCGTCTACTAGAACAATTTGCTCTTTTTGTTCTTAAGAACCAGAGAACGAAGCGGCATAAATCGCTGTCGATGAATCAGCTAAAAGATGCTGTGTTCGCCCACTTTGAGGTAAAAAACACCACAGCACTTAGACAATCTGGTGCTTTCAAGATGGCTACGGATGGCATGGACAAGCTCAACTTGCGGCTCAAAGTATCTTGGGAGACGCTCTACCGTCAGTTCGTAGGTGTCTTGCCTGGCGAAGGCTCTGAGGTCGGTGACACCTGCATCAATGGCATTGACATCTTCAAGTACTTCCGACCTTGGAAAGTATTTGGCTTAGATGCAAAGACCGCTAGCGATGAGGACATCAAGCAGGCTTATCGGGGGCTGAGTAAGCAGTACCACCCAGATAATCGAGAGTCGGGTAATTCTCGCATGTTCGATCGTATCAACAGCATGTACCAAAGTATCTTGGCAGGGGCTTAACATGGCCCAGAAAATTTCAAAGTTCACAATCAAAGAAGACGAGCTAGCTAAAGCACTGGAAATTCCGCTCAATCGACTAGACGAGGTGATCGAGTTCTTCGACGCTGATCCTGATGACGAGTGGGTGCTCAAAGAGCATGAGCATTTCGTGTATATCAATCAGCAGTGGGGCAATCGAATCTTTTCGACTCACGGTGCGTTCGCGATCGCCAAGTATCTCGACACCCGCCAGACAAAGTCACTTTGGGACAAGATTCTTGAATTCGTTACGCATCATAAAGAAAGCATTCGCAATGCCTTTGTGCACAAGGCGGTATACGAGAATAGCTCTTCTCTCACTCGTCGAAACGGACATTATTTTCTCTCGAAAAAAGACACCATTGCTATCTTAGGCACTAGCTACGCTCGTCTCAACAAGGCGTTTGAAGACATTAGATGCTCTGAATGTCCGCTACAGATATTTGTCGATTTCGATGAGATCGACGGCACTCGCTACTATTCGCTCAGAGGCTTCTATCGGATCAGTCGAAATCTTTCTCAGAGCTTGACCAGTAAAGACCGTCAGGAATGGTGCAAGGCTGTAGATATTGCTGGGAAAGAGGCTCTAAAGGCCATTACGGCCACCAGAGAGAATCGTGAAAATCGAATCTCTAGGGCGATGAAAAGAACTAGAAGGCGTGATAGCGAGACCTGTCAGATTACTTTGACAAAGAAGTCTAAGAACAATCACTGCTTTCAAATGGCATCACACCATATCTTCTCGTCACATCACTATCCTCATCTGGCAGCAGTCGAAGACAACATCATTACGCTAAGGATCGAGGATTAAATAGTTGATTCGATTTGAGGGGGATTAGCCAGGGCGGTGTAATTCCATTTTGGCAAAACGTCATCAAACACAATGCGAATGCTGGCTTTGAGTTCATCAGTCGCTTTCTTCCCGGTTTCATAGACTCGGTCAAGGACGGTTGTAAAAACGCTCAATCCGGTTGCCGTGGTTGCTGTAGCCATCAGTTCTTTGACGGTCTCAACCGTATCGAAAATCACCCCCTGCGTCGCTCGCGTCAGATGTGGAAACAATCGATGTTCATAAGCCTGCGGCACGCTTCGCGAACGGATTGTACTTAGAGGTGTAGGGCGGATAGTGAGCGACCCGAATGTCCAGGGTCAGCTCAGCAGCCAAGTCCTGTAGCGCTGCTTTGAACAGATAAGAGCGCGAACTATTGCTACCCCCACCATCACAGGTCAACAGCAATGAGGTGGCCGTTGGGTACTGCTGCCGCCCGTACGTTTGCCACCAGTAGCGCAGGGAATCAATCGCAAACTCATGCGTGTCACGAGAGGTGCCAATCTGAACATAGCCAACGTTCTCGGTGAGGTCATACAGTCCGTGCGGAACCGCTTTGCCCGTTGATAGAGAAGGCCAATCATGGTCGTAGACTTCTATGGGCGCTTGTGTGTAGGCGTGTCCGGCTCGATACAGTGGCCCGATTAGCTCCTTTTTTTGGTATCCATGCTGATCACAGGCTCACCTGCCGATTGGTAGCTATCGACCAGTTTGTGTATTTTCTCAAACTGTTGATTGCGGTTAGGGTTGCTACCGGTTGACTTACGCTTGAGCGCCTGACGCCGTCGGAACTGATGATTATCGAGGAGTTGGTCCACCACCGTCACGCTGATGCTGATTGCTTCTTCGTCTGCTAATCGGTCGGCTATTTGCTGACGGGTCAAGTGCGTCCATTTAATCGACTCATCCATCGGTGAACCTGCCGTGTGACGCTCAACGACTCGCAAAAAGGCCGCATCGAGTCCTGCAATCGTGTCAAAAGCACTTTTACGACCGCCGCCAGGTGAGCGCTGTCGCGCTTCTCTCATTGCCTCAGGATCCGATAACTCGGCGATTCCCAACCGAATACTCCCACGCACACAGCCCAGGACTCGATGGATATAGCTGATGCCCCCATAACCTATTTTGACCGCTTCGATTGCGGCATAGCGGCGACGGTCTTTCTCGCTTAACGACTCATAGTAGCGCTGCATCTGCTCTTCTATTGCGCAGGAGTAAGCGCGGACGGTTTTCATCGTTTGAGCCGAAATAACTGGGTTTCCTCATTATCAGACATATTGACTCTTTTGTTTAATCCTCGATCCTAAGGGGAGAAGTGCATGATGAATTCCATAGCTGGAATGGAGGGGCTTTGTTGCGTGAATCAGAAAACAGTCAGAAGTCTCCTGCTGTGGTCATTCTTTAAGCTTCAACCGGATAACTATCGGGCATTCCTAGCTGAGTCATTTTGTTGAGCGCCTTGCACTCAATCATCAGCTCTGTCGTCTGCGTTTTAATCTGCCTCGCACACACCTCTCCTGTGAAAATGGTTTTAAGTCGATACATCCCGGTTTCGCTCAGCGAGCGACGGTGGTAGTCAATCTCTTCTTTCCAAGCCGAGCGCCCCACCTGTCGAATGCGTCTGAGGTTCTCATCACGAGGATGTGCTGGCCCTTTGCGGTTACCATGAAACCAAATCTTGGCATCTTTGCGCGGCGGTATCGCAGCGGTTGCATCCCGCTCCTCAATGTAATCATAGACGTAGCCACAGTCGTAGGCACCATCTGCGCTCACTTGCTCTATCTCATCGTCAATCTCATCGAGCAGTTCGCCTAACACTTCGCTGTCACCCGTTGAGTTGGGTGTGACCACAGCGGCTAGAATTTCGCCCGTCTCTTCATCAATGCCGACGTGTAGCTTTAGCCAGGTGCGGCGCTTGCTAACCCCATGCTTCCGCGCTTTCCATTCACCCTCTCCATAGACCTTTACACCGGTACTATCAATCACAACGTGGCGACTGCCCTGCGTCGGTGTTACTGATAGGTCTATCTTCAGTCGCTTGGCACGACGCGATAGCGTGCTGTAGTGCGGTAATTCTAGCTCTACAGACATCAACTTAAACAGCGAACGGGCAAACCCGATGGTCTGACGCAGCTTTTGTCTGTACACCGACTTCAGCGTCAACAGCGTCTCTATCGCCAAGTCGCTGTACGTATCCGATGCGCCCGGTTTTCCTGTCTTCTGGGTATTCTTCCACGCGACCAAAACGTCTTCGTCTAGCCAGATGTGAAGGCTCCCCCGGCTGACCAAGGCAGCGTTATAATCTGACCAGTTGCGGAGCTTGTAGTGAGATGTCATCGGTGGCGTTGTGTGTTGTCGTAACTGCAACTTACCAAGCGCTCTCTACTCTCCGCAGCTACCTATCGACCTATTTGTGCAACAAAGCCGAATGGAGGCAGTAAGAATCCTTGCACCGCTGATGACCTGATTCAGTTTGTTTGCGAGCGATATCCAGACAATTCGAAAGCGCTGGCTCGGCTACATGAGATTAAGAACATATTCCCTCATGAATCGCTACTAATAGAGAAGCGACGGAATAGCGCTCAGCGGTTATTGCCTGATAGCGAAGCGGCCTAGAGATTGTTAGCTCGCAGCCTGATTACTCTCTCGGGAACCTTTATATCAAGCTATGTGATCGTCCAAAAACAAACCGCCCTCCTCAACGCCGTCACTGCCAAGCTCTGAAACAGACCTACCTATAAATCAAACTCTAAAAGCTATCCATCAGGTTTACTAAAGTGCCTTCTATCGATTGGTCTAATCCCGAAATTAACGCGGCTTGAATTTCGGGAATATTTACGGTCTTGAGCGCGTTGATTGCCGCAGTCGCCGCTGCCGTAATTGGACAGACGATAGCTAACAGACATAAGTTAAAAAGAGATCTTGCGATCGCTATTAACGATATCGCCTTCCTCCTAGCAGTGGAAGAACTACACTGCGAGCATAATAAGCAGGCGCTTGGTCAATCTAGAAAAAATACAATTCGTACAGTCGTAAGGGACTTTGGCCCATCATTCTCCGGAAAGTTCACACCTGAAAGAGTCCGCGCTAACAGTATAGCTGAATGAAAAAGCTTATCTACCAAAGCTAAAAGGAAGCCAAAATTCCAGCGCCTATCTATCGCCTAGGCCTCTATCAGCTTAAGCCCACTAGATCTTCAGAATCAGGCTCAAGCGTCAGACCTCGATAAACCTGCTCAATCGGAAAGCTAAGACCAATGCTATTGAGTTCTATGATATCGCCCGGTTTGTAATTTATGATATCGCCCGGTTTGTAGTTAAGGATGAGCCAGTCGCCCGCGTCATTTTTATGATATAAATCCATTTCGATACGGGCAGTGCTCACCAATAGATAATCTTTCAAGACAGGGTTGTTTCGATACAGCCGAAACTTAGCCCCACGGTCATAAGCCGCTGTACTATCCGACAGAACCTCAACAATCAAGCAAGGATACATAATGTACTGAGAGGTTTCCCTATCTCTTTCGTCACAAGTGACGCTTACATCTGGATAGGTATAGTCGCTCGTGCCGACAACATTAACCCTCAATTCCGAATTTCCGGGTTCGCAGGTGCCGACTTCTAGATGATTAGAAAATAAGGTTATAAACCTGACAGAGATTCGACTATGATTCACACTGCCGCCGCTCATCGCATAGACTTCACCGCCGATATACCCATGCTTCTCGAGCTGCTTTTCCTCCCATACAAAGTACTCTTCTGAAGTCAATTGCGAGAGATTATCTTTGGCGGCAGTCATAGTTGTTCCTTTATCGCGTCATTCCATGCAAACACTCATTCATGTTAGCTAGCGTTAGCTGACAGCTCAATATAATTCGTACTTCATTAGCTGACAGAGCAAAGCGCCATTGTAGACCGGCACGCGCGAGGCGGATTTCAGCCCGATATTGCTAGAAAGCGCCTTGTTGCCGCTGAGAACGTAGGCCGTCCAGCCCTTGAAGCGTTGTTTCAGCACACTGCCTAGCAGCTTATAGAAAGCGCCCAGATCGGTGTCTCTGCCCAGCCGTTCGCCGTAGGGAGGATTGCAAAGTAGAATACCGCTGTCAGTGGGGGCTTCTACATTGGCTAGCTCATTCTGTTGAAAAGTTACGAGATGTTCTATGCCACATCTTTGAGCGTTGCTGTGGGCCTGAATCAAGACGTTTGGATCGCGATCGCTCCCCCCACAAAAGCCGATAACTCTTCTCGCTGCTGATCTTCCGCGTCACTTAGCATGCCCTCCCACAGCGCCTCATCAAAATCTGGCCAGGTCTCAAAGCCAAAGCGCTCGCGAAAAAGACCGGGAGCAACCCGAAGCGATCGCAGCCCTGCCTCTAGCGGCAACGTTCCCGATCCACACAGCGGATCGAAAAAAGCCTGCTCTGACTGCCAGCCAGACATCTGAATGAGCGCCGATGCCAAAGACTCTTTGAGCGGCGCTGCCCCAACAGCTGGCCGATACCCGCGCCGATGCAGACTCTCGCCAGAGCTATCAAGACTCACTGTGGCTTTGTCTTCGTGCAGGTGCACATTAACGCGCACATCTGGCTCATGCGTATCTACATCCGAGCGATCGCCAAGCGTATCCATCTGCTGCTGCACGATGGCATTTTTTACCTGTAGAGACGTGAAGTGAGTATGGTTGAGCGTTGCCGTTTTACCCGTTGCGGTGACCGCCATGGTCAGTTCGGGCGTTAGGTGCTCTCGCCAGTCAATGCGCTGAATGCCAGCAAATAGCTCATCGCTATTAGCGCAGTCAAACTCGCTCAGGCGCAGCAGAATTCTAAAGGGCAGTCTGGCCCAGAGATTGACTTTGTAGAGTAAGGTGCGATCACCTTGAAACTCGGCTCCGCAGAATCCTGGCTGTACAGCCGTCGCCCCCAGCTGCTCTAGCTCTTGCGCAACCAAATGCTCTAGCCCTCTCGCGACTGTCGCAAAATACTGACTCATGGCTTTTTCCTCAAAACAGATGTAGTCGGCGGCAACCGTTAGTCGGCTTCCTAGATTATTCCATCAGGTAGCGCCTGTGAAAGAACTGCCGATGAAAGAACCGCCGACGAAAGAGCGCCGTTTCTGCTGAACAGCCATCAGATATTTCTGTTCTTAAGGAAACACGCTGAATGTTGTTTGTTGTTTCAGCGAAGAGGGTTATTCTGCTGTGGGATAGCTCACTTCTCTTAGGTCCAACAGGGGATAGCAAGGAATAGATTTGGGTCCACAAATTCCCGATACGCTGCCAGTGGCGGCTACCGTTTCGCCTACGTAAGACTGGAGTGGCTGACCTTGTAGATACACGCGGCCAATACCCGCAGATTCGATGTAGTACCCCCTAGGCGGTGGGCTTATGTTGCTGTTCTTATTATAGTCGTACTGCGCTTTCACCTCACCTTCTACCGTCACAGGTGGCGCAATTGTCGCTCGGTACAGCTTGTTGAACTGCCAAATAGTTAGCGCACTAGCTGCCGCACCCAGGATAAAAAAGAGAGAGGCAATGGCCCAAAGGGTTGGCTGCGATCGCTCTCTTCTGCGCGGTACCTGTATCGGCTGCTGAGACTGAGATACGGTTGAAGATGTCATGGCCTGTGTTCTCCCCTTACAAGCTTTTTGTCGCTCTTTCCAATAGCATCACCCAATAGTGCTACCCAATAGCGCTATTGGGTAGCGCTACCGCCAACTTTCGGTGCACTCCCCCTGTTTAAACTATAGCGGCAGCATATGGTCTGTGTGGGCGGCTCGTACCTATATTCTTAATCTGTTTCAAAAATGTTTCAGAAACTGACTCTAAATTCGTGCGTGGGCACCCTATGGGGTGTTCATGCTGCGCTCAGGTCATCCGGTTCGCTTAACGACACTCTATTCTGCCCGCTGGCAGAGCGCCTGCTATAGGTTTTGTTAAGTTGCTATTGCAAAGAAACATTGCTTTCTAGAACCCCTCTATCAGCGATCGCGTCCTGCTGCTAGATCTATACGTCGGCCTCAATTACAGTCGCTAGCTGTTTTATCGATGGGCTGTCTTGTCAACCGCTACCTTGTTAACCGCTATCTCGTTGACAGCTCAGCGTGTGATAGATCGCCCAGATAGCTAGCGGTCTGAGATAGTGGCAGGCTCTAAAGGTACCAACCGCAGTGATGGCTTCAGGGGTGCGAAATTGCAGGCCGTGGTTGTAAATCTGTTGAACAACAGCTTCAGTAATCTCTAGCGCTATGTCTGCTTCGCCCTCGTGGGCAAAAAATGCTGCTATGCCAAAGTTGATGCCAGTCCAAACTTCTAGCTGATGGGTATCGTCCGGGTTCTGCGGTGAGCCATCGGGACGTACGCCGTTGGCGCAGCCGATCTTGATCCCCATTTCAGCTGCGCTAAAGTGGCCCACCTGTGCCCCTTCAAACTTTTGGTTTTGGGGGCCAAGCTGAGCCGTGTACTGATTGAAGTTAACAAAGCAAGCGTCGTAAATAGCGGATAGAGTCGGTTTTACGTATTCAGAATCGATCACGTCAGGTAGACCCATCGTAGCCGTACAGAACTGGCCGCAGAGCTGATCGGCCATCACCACATCAGAGCCGCTGCCCGTATCTAGCCGATAGTAGCTACCGTTCCATAGCTGCTTTTGATAGGCGGCGCGGCCATGCTGCCACCAGCGACGATATTGAGAGAGCAAGATAACAATAGTGCCTTTTACCCTGTTATTCTGTTGCAAGATCTCACCCATTGCGATTGCCGCGCTCAGTGCCGCAATCCATAGCCCGCCGCAGTAAGCGCTGATTCCCTGCAGCTGCCAGTCATCAAAGGTCTGATCAGGCGCGCCGCTGTTTTCTATCAGGCCATCGCCATCCGTATCAAACAGCTTGCTATAGCGAAGTGTCTCTACAACCGCAGGCCAGCAGTCTTCCAGAAAGTCGATATCTGTGCTGCCCGTAAACTGAAAGGCCCTGTACACCTGCAGCACAAAGTCACTAGAGAGATCTTTCCACTGATTACAGTCTTGGTAGCTGGTGTAGTTGGTCGCTTCCCACGGATTCTCATTCGGTGCGCCCAAATCATGTGGGGTTGCGCCCTTCAGCTTTCGCGGTGCCAGGTGATCTTCTTCCCCAATGGTGTAGTAGTAGCCAATGATGCGAGGGGTCGAGTCGGCCCTGGGAATAGCACGGGCAAAGGCGCGTAGAACAGATTTTTCTAGCTCTGGCCATAGCAACAGCGTGGCAAAACCGCCATATAGTCGAACATCTAAGCTTTCATACCAGCGGTAGTCAATACATTCGAGCACGCCAAACTGACCAATCGGATCGGTTTCGCTGGCCGCAGACCATAGAGTGCCACCGCTAGCCAGGTCGTATAGCTCGTTAAAAAGGGCCATTTTGAACCAGTTCGGTAGATCTATGCGGTCTAAAATAGGCTGCTGCCAGGCGCGGATCTGCTGTTGCCAAGTAGCGTAGTTATCTAGGGCGGTAGAGGCGATCGCCCAGGCATTTCGTCCACTGCGATCAAAAAAGTCCGTATAGCGCCGGTAGGTCTGCTTTCCCTTCGCAAATTCGGTAACGGGCAAGTCCCAGCTAAGCGAGAAAGGAATTTGCTGAGTTTCGCCGGGTGCAAGAACAAAACGAAGAGCGATCGCACACCCAATCCGTTCTCCTTCACTCTGCTGCGCATTCTCAAAATTGCTAAGACGACCTGTCGTTGAAAAGTCATTCCATAGCTCGCTGCCGTCTTCATCTGGGTGCCAGCGGGTCTGATAGGAGACTTCTGCATGAGAGCCTTCTGCGTCAGGATAGTGAGCTGCGATCGCAAACTGCCCTTCTCCTTCCTTTGGTCCTTGCTCTGGCCCTTGCTCTGGCCCTTGCTCTGGCCCTTTCGTCTGTCTATGCGCCCAGCCGCCATCCATCACAACCCCTTTGGCCACACCGTCGTCGCAAACAAGTTTGTTGTAGTTTCCGACACTTTCTCTCAAAGGTGGAACATAGTCGTAAAAAGGACTGCCATCTTCTCTTTGCTGAATCTCTGGAGAGGTCTCGCTGTTAGTAAACCAGCCCACCATATTTTCCCAGCTCAGCATGATGCTTAGCGCTAGCGGTTTATCTGTTGGATTGTGCGCCGTCCATACGAATACCGCAACCGGATAGCTCGCCTCCTGATAGCTATCCGCCCAGATAGGAGAGAATTGCTCACAGGTGATATCTGCTTGAAACACATTCTTGTATACGTACCAGCTATGGGGATACAAAGCGTGATAAGTCCCTGTTGACTGGCCTGTTGATTGGCCTGTTGACTGGCCTGTTGACTGGCCTGTTGCTTCGGTAGGTGTGCTAGCAGGGTAAGGCCGCCAGCTAGTTAGCTCATCCGTAAGAATCTCCGTAGCCATGGTGTATGCTGTTGCTTTTTTATCCTCAGTTTGTTCATACACACTAAACTGACAGCCTGGAAACGCATCAAAAACATGCTCGCCACCGTCCAGGTGCCACAGATTAAACGATCCGTTTGGCGAGCGGCCAATACAGCCCGCGCCAAACCCTCCTAGCGGGGCGCCGTGCTCTGGCCCATCATCTAGGTTGCTGGCATAGCGAACAATGTAGGGCGTTTCCCACGTCTTGCCAATCGGCCACTGCCAAGCGCACTCAGGAATGCTGGAATTTACGCTAGTAGACTGGCTTATGGACTGGCTCATGAATGACGTTTCCGCAGTTCTTCAACACCCCGGATTATCCTACGCTTTGTCAACTGCGCCAACCGATCAAAGTCTCAGGCTTGCGCGATCGCCTTCTTTCAAATCGTTTAAAGTAGAACGTTAAGCGCTGTAAACTTGGCGCTGCTCCTGCTGCGATCGCTTCTGCTCTTCTCCTCCTCTTCACTAATGAAAAAAAGATTCGATATCCAAGCCCCTTTCGAGCCTGCTGGCGATCAGCCCAAAGCCATTGCGCAGATTGTCAAAAACCTGAAGGCCAAACAGGAATATCAGACGCTTCTAGGTGCAACCGGTACCGGTAAAACGCACACCATCGCCCGTGCCATCGACAAAATCGGTATGCCGACGCTAGTACTCGCCCACAACAAAACGCTAGCAGCACAGCTGTGTAATGAGCTGCGTGAGTTTTTCCCTGACAACTCAGTTGAGTACTTTATTAGCTACTACGACTACTATCAACCGGAAGCCTATATTCCGGTGACCGATACATACATCCAAAAGACCTCATCGATTAACGACGAGATCGACATGCTGCGTCACTCAGCTACTCGCTCACTCTTCGAGCGCAAAGACGTGATTGTGGTCGCCTCGATTAGCTGCATCTACGGTCTGGGTATTCCGTCCGAATATCTTAATGCCTCTATTCCGCTGCGAGTAGGCGCAGAAACAAACCAGCGCCAGGTCCTGCGTGATTTGGCCTCTGTGCAATACACCCGTAACGATCTAGAGATGGGTCGCGGTCGCTTTCGCGTAAAAGGCGATGTGCTAGAAATCGGGCCCGCCTACGAAGACCGCGTGATTCGAGTAGAGTTTTTTGGCGACGAAATTGACGCCATCCGCTATATCGACCCGGTTACTGGCGCGACGCTGCAAAGCATGGAGTCAGTCAATATCTACCCGGCGCGTCACTTTGTCACACCTGATGACAAGCTAGTCGCGGCCTGCCAGGGCATTCGCGCTGAGCTAAAAGAGCAGCTAGCGCTGTTAGAAAGTCAGGGCAAGCTGCTAGAGGCTCAGCGACTAGAGCAGCGTACGCGCTATGACCTAGAGATGCTCGAAGAAGTCGGCTATTGCAATGGCGTAGAAAACTATACTCGTCACCTGGCCGGGCGTCTACCCGGCGCGCCGCCTGAGTGTCTGCTCGACTATTTTCCTCACGACGAATGGCTGCTGGCCGTCGATGAATCCCACGTCACGGTGCCTCAAATTCGAGCTATGTACAACGGTGACCAGGCTCGTAAAAAAGTCCTGATTGACCATGGTTTTCGGCTACCTAGCGCCGCGGACAATCGGCCACTGAAGGCGGAAGAATTTTGGAATAAGGTGAATCAGTGCATCTTTGTGTCTGCTACACCCGGTGATTGGGAGATAGAGCTTTCAAACGGACATGTGGTCGATCAAATCATCCGTCCGACGGGTGTACTCGATCCGGAGATTATCGTGCGGCCTTCCGATGGGCAGGTGGACGATTTGCTTGGTGAGATTCGTGAGCGCGCAGCGAAGGACGAGCGGACGCTCGTCACTACGCTGACTAAGCGAATGGCGGAAGATTTGACTGACTACCTGCACGAGCACGGGGTGCGGGTGCGCTATCTTCACTCAGAAATTCATTCAATCGAGCGGATCGAGATTATTCAGGACTTGCGCAATGGTGAGTTTGACGTGCTAATTGGCGTCAACTTACTCAGAGAAGGGCTAGATCTGCCAGAGGTTTCTTTGGTAGCGATCTTAGATGCGGATAAGGAGGGCTTCTTGCGAGCGCAGCGATCGCTTATTCAAACTATCGGTCGCGCTGCTCGTCACATCGAAGGTAAGGCAATTCTCTACGCTGATAACATGACCGAAAGCATGGAAAAAGCAATCGGTGAAACAGAACGCCGCCGTGTCATTCAAGCCGAACACAACGAGAGGAACGGCATTACGCCAACTGCGCTAATTCGCCGTCAGTCGAATTCGATTCTCTCTTTCTTGGATGTCTCTCGCCGGCTAAATGCGGAAGAGCTAGAGAAAGCGGTTGAGCACAGCGAAGATCTGCCACTTGAAGACATTCCGGCGCTCATCGGTCAGCTAGAGATACAGATGAAAGAAGCCGCGAAAAAGCTAGAGTTTGAAGAAGCCAGTGAGCATCGCGATCGCATCAAGCGGCTGCGCGATCGCCTGCTGGGCAAACATAGAGCTCCCTTTCAGCAGGACAAGCAAGCAACGACGATATAAAACATTTTGCAATCAATATTTCTGTAACTAACTGCGATCTTGGGAACCCTAGACTAGGTGCCTCTTGCAATACTGGCTTTAGTGCTTAATAGCCTCATTAGCTAATGTTGACGTTACCGCTCTAGTAGACGACCCATGATCGCAGTCCCAAAGCTCTTTACTTCATCGGCTGTTACACCGGCTGTCTTGGCTAGCTCCTCACAGGCTGCCTCGGCGGGTGCACCAGATTTTCACCAGTCAGCTAAAAGGCTGCAAGGGCTAAGGCCCCTCCTTAAGCGATTGTTTCCCAACCGGGTGGCCTTAGACTTTACGGTGGTCATTGCTACTTACAACGGCGCAGGTCGCATAGGCGAAGTGCTGGACTGTTTGCGCTACCAAATTGGGACGAGTGATATTGCTTGGGAAATTATTGTTGTTGATAATAATAGTAGCGATCGCACGGCTGCTGTTGTCCGGCAGTACCAGGCTAACTGGTCGGGCGCTGCGTCTTTACGCTACGAGTTTGAACCTCAGCAGGGGGCAGGCTACGCGCGTCAGCACGGCACCGAGGTAGCAGGTAGTCCGCTCGTTGGCTACTTAGACGACGACAATCTGCCATGGATAAACTGGGTCCACGCTGCCTACCAGTTTGCCCAGCACCATCCGAACGTAGGGGTGTATGGCAGTCGCATCCGGGGAAAATTTTCAACCTCACCGCCGAAGGACTTTGAGCGAATAGCGGCATTTCTGGCGCTGACCGATCGGGGATCGCGATCTATTCCCTATCGGCCAGAGGCAAAAATTTTGCCGCCGGGAGCAGGGCTTGTAGTGCGACGGCAGGCCTGGCTAGAGAACGTGCCGGTAGAGAGAGTGCTGTCTGAAAAGTTTGGCAACAGAGAGGCCGGGGAAGATTTGGAGGTGGTGCTGCGCATTCAGCGGGCGGGCTGGCAGGTATGGTACAACGCCGACATGTGGATGTACCACGATATTCCGGCGTACCGGCTAACGCGCAAGTATTTGATTACGCTCTTTATAGGGATTGGCCTCAGCCGCTACCATACCCGGATGCTAAGTCTGTCTCGCTGGAGGCGACCACTCATGCTGCCGCTCTATGCGCTTAATGATGTAAGAAAGATCGCTCGTCACCTCTGGCGCTATCGGCAGCAAGTAGTTACCGATACGGTGGCAGCTAGTGAGATGACGCTGTACCTTGCGAGTTTGGTAAGTCCGCTATATAGCTGGTATCGGACTTTTTACCGTCTGCCGTTCGTATCTGTATTACGAGGTATTACGAGCAACACTAAAAGCGATGGCTTAACGCAGTAGCTGATCTAGCGTCGGTCCGTTGAGGTGAATTGGCTCACCGGTTGGGTTCTCAAGTTCTCTTCTGTGAATCTCTCGGCTGCGTACGCTTTCTTGAATAGCTGGAATATTTTCTTTGAGCATGACGGTAACAGCGCCCGTATGCAGCGTGCCGTCGCTATCAGGCATGACTTCGATGAGATAACCGTAGAGGTCGCCAGCTAAAAGGTGCGATCGCATTGCCCGCTCAGTGCCTCTATCTTCAGCTCGCCCTGGTGAATACACCATCACCGACTGCGCCCGCCGATAGTCCGCAAATACTTCAGCGCCATATATCGTCCGCAGCGAATCCTCCAAATACGGAATATCTACTCCTCTGACCACATCTACTAGCGTCAGCTTTTCTGAGCGCACCATTACCTGCTCACCCGAGCGACGGCGCACTAGTAGACTTTCCCCAGAGCCGCCCCCCGGACTAAACACGGAACCGTGAAACGTGTAGCGACTAGCTGGCGTTGCACTTCGCCGAATTGAAAGCCGCTCGGCAGGGAGCGCCCTCAGCGTGGGGTGGGCCTGCATCCAAGCCTCCGCTTCCTCGACCGTTTGTCCGGGTAGTGCGATCGCACTACCCGTCAGTCCTAACCAAACGCCCAACCAAACGCCCAAACGAGGGCCTGTAATCTTCAAGCTAGAGGGTAATCCCTCAGTAAATCCACCTTTTACACTTGCCTTGAACCCTACAGACCGAAGCTTGCTCATGGTGTTTAGTTATAGGGAGCCAAATCCCTTCTTTTTCTTGTTCTTTTTCTTCTTTTTGCCGCTGCCAGGTGCACCGCGCCAACCCGGTCTAGCGCCGCCGCCCATAGGGTTACCGCCCCCCATCGGATTGCCGTCCATCCCGCCCATGCCAGGAAAGCCACCGTCAAAGCCAGGTAGCCCCATGTTGCCCTGACCCATCTGCTGCATGAGTCCGCGCATTCGCTGAAAGTCGCTTACCAGCTTACTGATATCTTTCTCGTTGTAGCCCGCACCTCTAGCGACCCGGCGCCGACGATTAGGCGAGCCTGCCAGTACTTCTGGGTTTTTCCGCTCTTCTTTAGTCATAGACTTGATCATGGCTTCACAGCGCTTGAGCTGCTGCTCACCCTGCTGAAGCTGATCGGAAGAGAGCTTGTTTCCCATGCCGGGAATCATCTTCATAATGCCCGCTAGTGAACCCATGTTCTTCATCAAGCGAGTTTGTTTTAGAAAATCATCGAAGTCAAACTGAGCCGATAAGATCTTCTCTTGGAGCTTTTCAGCATCGGCGATATCGACTTCTTCTTGGGCCTTTTCAACCAGGGTTAGTACGTCACCCATGCCCAAAATGCGCGAGGCCATCCGGTCAGGGTAGAACGGCTGTAGCGCCTCTACTTTTTCACCCACCCCAATAAACTTAATCGGCTGCCCTGAAATTCGCCTCACAGAAAGAGCCGCACCCCCGCGTGAATCTCCATCCATCTTGGTCAAGATAGCGCCTGTAATCCCAATTTCTTCGTGGAAGGTTCGGGTGAGCGTTGCGGCCTCTTGGCCAGTCATAGCATCAACTACCAGCAGCACTTCATCGGGCTGAGCGGTTTCTTTTATCTGCGCTAGCTCGGCCATCATGTCTTGGTCAATCTGCAAGCGCCCAGCCGTATCGATAATAACCGTATCGATTCCGTCTGCTTTCGCTTTGGCAAGTCCTTGACGGGCAATCTCTACTGGGTTAGCATCTGCGCCAATTTCGAAAACGGGCACGTTGATTTGCTTGCCTAGCGTCAGTAGCTGATCGATGGCAGCGGGGCGGTATATGTCTGTAGCTACGAGGAGAGCCGAGCGGTCTTGCTTGCGCAGATGGAGGGCTAGCTTGGCCGATGCGGTGGTTTTACCGGTACCTTGCAAACCGGCCATCAAGACGACGGTTGGCTTGTCCTTACTATCGGCCAAGGGGACATTAGTATCCCCCATCGTTTCAACCAGTTCGTCGTAGACAATTTTGATGAACTGCTGATCGGGGCGTACGCCCGAAACTACGTCTGCACCCTGCGCTTTTTCCTTAACATCGGCAACGAAGCCTTTGACCACGTCTAAGTTGGCATCGGCTTCGAGTAGGGCCCGCCGAACTTCTTTTAACGCTTCGGTAATATTTGCCTCCGAGATTCTGTCCTGGCCGCGAAGCTTTTTCCAGGCGGATTCAAATTGTTCTGAGAGGGCTTCAAACATAAGACTGTGCGGTTTATAGACTAGGTTTATAGACTAGGCGAACTGATTATTCTATTTTAAGGGGTCCGGTTCAAATCATCTGATAAGCTGCTGTGTGAGTTGACTCAGTGGAGCTGAGACTGCTGTCAAAGCAAAGAGCACCGAACAATCGAACGTTAGTACTGAGCGCGCAAGAGCAGGCGACCTATGCCGCTGAATTGTTGCGCGTCCATCAGCCGCAAGCCGTAGCAGACGTTCTAGACCGAACAATTCGTCAGAATGTACTCACGGTCTTACCATTGCTGCCAGATGGATTCATAGATTTGCTAATTGTTGATCCTCCTTATAATCGGCAGAAAAATTTCAACGGGTCAATTTTTAGAGAGACGGCTGACGGTGACTATCAGGCTTGGCTAGCGAGCTGGATGTCTCATCTGCCGCGTTTGCTAAAGTCAACCGCCTCTATATATATGTGCTGCGATTGGCAGTCGTCGAACGCCATTTATCAAATCTTTTCTCAGTATTTTCAGGTGCGTAACCGAATTACCTGGGAGCGGGAGAAGGGTCGAGGCGCTAAGCATAATTGGAAAAACGCTTCGGAAGATATTTGGTTTGGAACAGTTTCTGATGACTACACGTTCAATGTAGAGGCGGTGAAGCTTCAGCGACGAGTGCGCGCTCCTTATCGCGATCGCACCGGCAAGCCCAAGGACTGGCAAGAAACTCAGCAGGGTAACTTCCGTGCCACGCATCCGGCTAATCTATGGACGGATATTTCAGTGCCGTTCTGGTCGATGTCGGAAAATACGGACCATCCTACGCAGAAGCCGGAGAAGCTGCTCGCGAAGATAATTTTGGCTAGCTCTAATCCTGGCGATGTTGTCTTTGATCCCTTCCTAGGGTCTGGAACAACGTCGGTTGCTGCGAAAAAATTAAGCCGTCACTATGTCGGAATTGAGCAAGAAGAGCTCTATGCCTGCTGGGCACAGAAGCGTTTGGCGCTAGCTGAGCAAGATGCTTCGATTCAGGGGTATGCGGGCGGATACTTTTGGGAGCGGAACGTTTCGGTGAGCGAACGGCGCGGCGAAGGGTAGGGACTACTTTTGGGGTTTTATCTCGAAAACTCGAAAGTAGTTCACATTTACTGCCAGAGCGGTGCTGTCTTGGTAAAGTACGACTAGTCGTAGGAACTCTTTTATTAGCGTGGAAATGCAGGATCTATGTGCCCAGAAGCTAGGCCAGAAACTAGAAACTATTGAGCTGAAGTTTCTTCTGAAGCTGCTAGAGGCGAAGGAACATCGGGCGCACATCTCAACGCTAAAGCCCAATAGCAAAACGTCTATTGCAAAGCGCGATCACCTCTGTAGATCCCTGACCGAAAAAGGGTTAGTAAACTACGACAGCGAGCTATCTCGCTTTACCCTCTCCGCACCGGGGCGGATATTGCTGAGCTTGCAGACTACTAGTCTGCCGGTCACCCCCGACGAGCTAAAGCTCCTGAGAGCCTGTAGAGGGTCTATGACACCTGCAAAGCTGGGAAGCTGCGTGCCGGAAAATATGCGATCGCCGCTAATCAACACTTTAGTAACGCGCAAGCTGTTGAAAGTGACTAAGACTGCCATTACAGAAGTTTGGCTAACCGAAAAAGGAAAGTCGCTTCTGCGTAGCCGGCAGCGTGAACAACAGGGCAAGAACATGAGCTTAGTTTCAGCAGAATAGCGCTAGACGTTTCTCAATAAAACCTGACTCAATTCATACACAACCCATACGTAACCTTGGCTGAGAAGCGTAAGAATCGCTGGTAACTCTACCAACCCTGATTAAACTTTGACTAAACTGTTGAAGTCTTTTTGAAGTGAAGTGAGATAAGTATGGCAGAGAGCACAGAATCAAGCGAGCTGAAGGTTTCGCTAGATCTGATCAATTGTGTCGATTACCGCAGCGAGCTTACACAAATTAGACAAGTTGGATCAGCCGATTTGCGCAGCATCACTTGTAAAGCATTACTTTCTAAAGGCTATCGTCGTGGATGAGGTAAGCGGCACGACCACACCCGAGTCGATTGTACCTAGTTCCACCGAGAGCGATCGCACCAGCTTTGAGTTCATATAGTAAAACGAATACCATGCAACAGGTGCTCATCTGCGAAGAGTATCCTAGGTTTCCTCACCAGAACTTATCCGCCGACTGCAAGAAGCGTTAGAGGCTCTAGAGATTCCCAATGTTCGACATGCTATCTTGCCTCGCCAAAAAGATCGTAGCTACTCGCCAGGGCACGAGCTTTCTGGATGAGTGTGCATTGTCTGGACAGAAGACCCTAACCTACGCTCTTTTACAACGTGATAAAGGCTTGCCGGAGAGTGACAGAAAAAAGAGGGCGAGATCAGCTCTGCTTTGTCCGTAGAAAAAATCTAGGCAAAGGGAACCTTTTCTATTCAGACGGTGGCACCCTTCAGCGACTACAAAGTTTGTTTGCACCAGTCAAAACTGTCTTCGAACTCATCAGTTAATCCCGCCCTTATCCTTACCTTCAGCTAAGTTGTTCCACGAACACAGACCATGCTGCTTCAAAGTTCGTATGTAGTCGATGCTACCGGAATCGTTCCAATTTCTATTCAGTACTCTTTCTATCAAAACCAGTTATTACATTTTCTGTAAACTGTCCTATAAAATTGAACCGAATACGGTCAACTCGTGGATAATAACAAGCAACGAGTTCCTGATCGTTCCTGATAACGCTAAATCCTATCTGGGTGGCGTTTACAGGCCAACACGTAAAAACACGCAGCTATACTTTTGGCACGACACATTCTTTTTGTATCCCTGGCATCAATCATTATCAAATAAGCCAATTGTCACACTCATTTTATGAGATATTTGTGATGTCCTAGCGCTCAACATGGCCTAGGCAATTAGCTTAGCTTGGTATAGATGATGTCCTAGCCGGTTCGGTGTTTGACTTAGTATTTATTGAGTACTTACATATCTGGTGCAAGCTGAAGAAAACGGGTCTTTGGCGATCGCTAGCTAACGAGCGAACTATTTTTGAAGCCGATTGTAGTGTCTGATTAGTAGTACCTAATAAGTAGTGCTAAGTAGCGTCTAACTAGCGGCACCCAATTAAAGGGCTCGGCTGTGTCGTTAGTTCATTTTTGACGGAATAACAGATAGCTGAAACGAGCGACATTGCCAGCAGGTGGCTCTGCCGTCTTACACATTTAGATTGGCTACTAAATTAGCTACTGACGACAAAAACCTCGATAAATAGACGAGCAGTGCGTTATCAGTTTGTGAATACAGGTATCAACTCAAAAAATAATAGGTGAAAGCAGGGGAGGCAACATGAAAAATGCGAAGCTCAATCGGTTAAAGCAGATTGGACTTGCGATAGTTGGGGCGTATGTGATTACGGGCTGTCCGAGCATGAATGCAACAGATGCGCCAAGTAGTTTGCTCGTAACCGATAGCGATCCCGCTCTAGATCAGGTAGCTCAAGCGGCTAAGACGCCAGTACCTACCACCGTGGAAGCCAACACCGCAGAGACCGGTATCGTCGAATTTGAAGTGTGCGCTGCAGTAGGTGATTGGCAGCGACCTAGCGATACCGACCAGGCAAAACAATTAGGCTCAGACAACCGCTATGACGCAGCGCTTGAAGAGGATGATTGGCTCAAGCGAGCGTCTGATCAGTTCTGGGATCGTCAGGCGATTAGCTTTACAACGTACGGTCTTAGCGCTCGGATGGAGCCAGTAAATTTGTCGGGAGTGTGGACCGTAGCCGATGATTTATGGAATTGCTATGAGCCTGAGACCACAACTGCAATTAACGAAGGTGACCTAGCCGAAACCTGGCTTCTAAATCACCAGATTACTTCCCTGCAGTGGGAAGGCGATCGCTATATCATGACGGTCGAGCCTACGGCCACTGGAATGCAGGTAGTTCAGTTCAATCGAGTGGATGATCTTACTGCTTTGCCACTAGAGATCGTGACTGTGTCAGGTAGCATTGTCGACGTTGTCTCGGGCGACTGGCAATAAAGCAAATGTTTGGCCGTACTGAGATACTGACCGACTGAGCCACTGATCGATTGGGACCCCGATTGAGTTGAGACATTGGAACCGTGATGCGCTAATCAAAAGACATCACGGTTTTTCTTTGGTTTTTCTTTTCCTTACAGCTATAGCGTTTGGTACTTTGCTTCCAGCATTGTCAAATACTGCAATTCTCTTCGAATAAAACCTTCTGCTGTCTAAGAACCCATTTTTCGCTTGAGTTCACTTAGCTCTTCTTCCGCTTCCCACCGACGAAAGCTTTCATCGAGCGGATCAACTGTCGGATTGGCGCTATAGGTTGTCTTGTACCAACCGGTTGTGCCCCAGTCAGTTGTCTCATTAGACTGAGCGGCGGATGGTTGAGCCGCTGCCTGAGCGATTTTTGTTTTAACTTCTTCTCGCTTTGTCTTGACACGCTGCCGTAGTTCTTTCGTTTGCTCTACGCGCGCCTTAACACTTTTCATCTGACCCCACAAATGATTCCCTTGACGAAGCAGGACAGCTTCTCTTTCCTGGGCGGGCCCTACCAAATCTTGGCGACCTGCCGACTTAGCTTTTTCGATTCGCTTGTGCCACTGCTGAATGTCTGTAGCGGTTTCGAGAATGCTGTTTTCAAGTTCCTTTTCGCGCCGTTTAAGATCGCCTAGCAGTCGAATGGCATCTTCTTCTTGCCCGCGTAGCTGATCTTCTATCGCCCGCAGCTCAAGGTGCGGATTGGCTCGTAAAAATTCGTCTAGCCGCGTCTCTAAGAAGCGACTGAGATCATCAAATAAGCTCATGGCATCAGTCTACGTTAGTCAGTAGGAACTTCAACTTATCTAGACAGCTGTCCAAACAAATTAGAACCTTTGACCAATATAGACTGAGCGCACCTCACCGTCGCGGCGGATAACCACATCTTGGCCGTTTACACTGACCAAACTCCAGTCTGAAGTGCCAATGCGATCGCCCACATAGGCGCGCTGAGAGGTCCCCTCTACGTCAAATAAGGCCGCCGAACGACTGCCTAAGTTGAGCACGCCAACTAGCACCTGCTCAGAAACTGGTGTCGTATTGACTATTGCCGCTGCGGCACTATTCGCGGGTGCGATAGCCGTGGTCGCAGGTGGTGGTGGCAAGGCCGCGTCTCCTCCAGGCAGTGCCGGCAGCGCTGTAACGGCAGGCGCACCCGTCCCTGCTGGTAGGGCCGCTGCGGCTGCCACTGGCGCAGGTACGGGCACAGTAGCCTGGCTTCTATCGGTTTGATTAGAAGCCTCGGGCTGCGCAGAGGCTACGGGTGCAACGGCTGCTGAGTTATTAGTCCGCTCATTCTGGTAAACCGGTACAAAGACGCGTTCAATTACATTGGGCGCGGACGTGTTAGACGCAATTCCATTAGACGTACTTCCAGACGTACTTCCATTAGACGCATTGGCAGTAGCGCCCGGTAAGCTGGGCAGCATACTAGCAGTTGGTACGGCGGTGTTGGACTGGGCTGCCGGTAACGTTGGCGCAGAGGTCGCGGCTGGAAGGCTGGCGACGGTCTGATTCGACGAAGTTTGATTAGCGCCGATGGTGTCTAACGACTGCTGTAGATAGACTAGGAACTCGTTATCGGATCTTTTAGGAAGCTCTGCGGCTGAAGCTTCTGTATTAAAAGAAAGTAGTCCGCCGCTGCCTGGTCCACTGTGACTCAACGCCCAGATACCCAGTGTGCCGATCAGCGAGATTCCAGCAGCACCGATGAGTAAGAAGGGTAGGGAAATGGGTAGTTTTGATACTTTTGATTTGGGGGGTGCTGAAGAGGTAGGTGACGCAGCCAGCGGAAAGGTGAGCTGAGAAACGGGATCTGATGGGCAGAGGTGGTGTTCTTCTGGCTGAACGTTTATCGACTGAATGTCGATGGTTGTCGTAGGGATGTCTGTCGGGGTTTGAATGACAGCGCTTTGAAAGTTTCCAGACTGCGCAGGATTTCCCTGAAAGGCACTCATAGGCCGACCGCCTTTGGAATAGCCCTGTGAGACCTGTTGAGTCTGTACCGGCTGGTTCGCTGGCCGATTTGCTGACGTACTGCTTGCCGCCATAGTGGCCCGATAGATATCCGCTGCGCTATTGGGGACAAAGTGTGAGGGTAGCTGAACGGTTCTATTGCTAGGGCTACGGGTTTGTGTTTGCGACTTAACGACTGTTATACGATCGCTGCGATCGCCTGCCAAAATTCGGTCCACATCGCCAAACAAATCATCCATCAGCTCGTCGCTATAAGATTCGCTCACCTGTTCAGAAGGGCGAGGCTCCAAAGCTATATTTCTGGTTATGAGGCTATTAGAAATCATGTTTTGAGCAGGTGACAATGCGTGTTTTTCCCAAAAAACGGTTGAAACGGATAAAAGAAGCCGTTGACCTAAGTAGCTACTTCTACTTCTGCGTGGCCCTTCTGTGTGGCTGTATTGTGTGCCTTACTTGCTAATATCCGAGCACTAATATCAAGTTTTGGTGTTGTGAAGTCGCTCTTTAATACTGCCCGACCATTTATCGAACCTATCAAGTTTCAATGTTTGTTTTGTCTTATCTGTCGCGCTGTTTTACCTGTTGAGGCTGGTGGTTGGCTATTATCTAGCAGACTGCTCAGACCGCTTGGATTAAGAAAATGACTGACTTCACTGCTTCTTTGGCTACCTTGTGTTCGGTATTGTCTGCGGTTCCGAAAGCCTTGCCAATAGAAGTCTTACCAGCATTACCAGCAATGAATGTTTCCGGGATCACGACGGATACGCGGACGGTGAATCCAGGTGAAGTATTTTTGGCCTTAGAAGGAGAGAGGTTAGATGGCCACGAGTTTGTCGAAGCAGCACTGGAAAAGGGTGCGATCGCAGCTATTGTCCGCAAGGGTGTTTTTCCTAGCGCGTCCCCACTGTCTCGATTAGAAGTAGACGACACACTAACGGCATACCAGAGGCTGGGCCAATGGTGGCGCCAGCAGAGAGCGGTTCCACTCGTTGCGATCACAGGCTCAGTGGGTAAAACCACGACCAAAGAACTAATGGCCAGTGCACTCTCTCAGTTTGGCACTGTCCTCAAAACGCAGGCCAACTACAACAACGAAATTGGTGTTCCTAAAACGCTCTTGGGGCTGTGCGCCCATCATGATTACGCGGTCGTTGAGATGGGAATGCGTGGCCTGGAAGAAATTGCGCTGCTCGCTCAGATTGCTGAGCCGACCGTAGGGCTAATTACTAATGTCGGTACGGCTCATATTGGACGGCTAGGATCTAGAGAGGCGATCGCGCAGGCAAAGTGCGAGCTTCTTAGGGAAATGCCTGCCGACAGCACTGCCATCCTCAACCACGACAACTCGCTATTAATCTCTACGGCTGCCAAATTTTGGTCTGGTAAGCAAATCACTTACGGCTTGGAAGGCGGCGATGTTCACGGGCAGGTGAGCGGCAGTGAGATCGTAGTTGACGGCGTGCGGATTCCATTGCCACTACCCGGACGGCACAATGCTTTGAATTTACTCGGTGCGATCGCTACGCTTCAAGCTCTTAACCTCGACTGGAAAAAGCTCGCTCATGGCATGAACGTTTCTCTACCATCGGGGCGATCGCAAATCCACCGGCTGCCTAACGACATCGTTTTACTAGACGAAACCTATAACGCTGGGCTCGAATCAATGACAGCGGCTATCCATCTCCTTGTCGACCAGCCAGGGATTCGTCATATAGCCGTACTCGGCACGATGAAAGAGCTAGGTGAACAGTCGATTCCCCTCCACCGTCAGATCGGTGCAACGGTAAGCCAGTTAGGGCTAGATCAACTGCTGATTTTGGCCGATCCAGACGAGGCGGCGGCGATGGCCGCAGGCGCAGGTGTGGCGGTTAGCAAGCAGTTTACTAGCCACAATGAGCTAGCTGCGCATTTGAAAGAGACAATAAGGAGCGGCGATCGCTTGCTCTTCAAAGCCTCTCGATCGGTCCAAATGGATAAAGTCGTTGACCAGCTGCTTCAGAATTCCTAGTTAAGATTCGTAGCTGGCCAGAAAAATACCGGACGCTACGGCAAAGAGATTTCAGAGAGATTTCATGATTGTTACGTAGCCTCGTATCCTAATATTAGATTTGGTATTTCAACGCGTTTTTACTAACCAAGTTGACTAACTAAGTCGACCAATTGAGCTGCTCGCAATCAGACACAATGGTTTTAGTTCTCTCCGCTCATCAGCTATCAGCTCTGTCAGCCCATGCCGAACGGGTATACCCAGAGGAGTGCTGCGGTTTGATGGTGGGAGAAATTAAACCGCTGCGACCTGATCAAGCGCAATCGGACCACTCGCTCAAGCAACTTGCTCTGCTTTTTCCACTAGACAATGAGTGGACACCCGATACCGTATCCTCTCTCTGTACCGCATCTATAGAGTCCTCGGCAGAGCCGACATTAACGAAAGCCAGGCGCTACTGGATCGATCCCAAGGACATGCTACAGGTGCAAAAGCAGGCAAGAGCGCAGGGCCTCAATATCATCGGCGTCTATCATTCACACCCTGATCATGTGGCCGAACCTTCTGAGTGCGATCGCGCCCAAGCCTGGCCAGAATATGCCTACGTAATTGTTTCCGTTTGTGAGGGCAAAGCTGTCGATGTTCGAAACTGGACGCTAGACTCAACGCATCAGTTTCAACTCGAACCTATCAGAGTTTCACCATCGTCAGCAAAAGATCGAATGCCGGTTTCGGCTTGATTCCTAGACTTTCGCAATCTTTCGTTTTACTCAGCTACCTTTACTCGGCTTTTCACCTACATGGCTGCTGACGGCAGCAGCCACAGGAACGCTCATCACCTATGCCAGGTATCCTCTTGGCCAAACACTTTTTTCAAACACCATGCTGAATCCTAACTTGGATGAAATCCAACTGACAAAGGAAGAGTACGAACGCTACTCTCGCCACCTGATCCTCCCTGAGGTTGGCCTTGAGGGACAGAAGAAACTGAAGGCTGCTAGCATCTGCTGTGTAGGCACCGGTGGTCTCGGTTCTCCACTGCTGCTGTACTTAGCAGCTGCCGGTATTGGCCGTATCGGGATTGTTGATTTTGACGTCGTTGACTACTCCAACTTGCAGCGTCAGGTCATTCATGGCACCTCTTGGGTGGGCAAACCCAAGATCGAGTCTGCTAAAAATCGCATCCTCGAAATCAATCCATACTGCCAAGTAGATCTGCACGAAGTTCGCCTCTCTTCTAGCAACGCTTTAGAGATTTTCGAGCCTTATGATATCGTCGTCGACGGTACGGATAATTTTCCTACCCGCTATCTTGTCAATGACGCCTGCGTCCTACTAGACAAGCCAAACGTCTACGGCTCTATCTACCGCTTCGAGGGACAGGCCACTGTCTTCAACTACGAAGGCGGTCCCAACTACCGTGACCTCTACCCCGAGCCGCCCCCGCCGGGCTTGGTTCCTTCCTGCGCAGAGGGCGGTGTCCTGGGCATTCTCCCCGGTATGATCGGCGTCATCCAAGCGACCGAGACTATCAAAATCGTTTTGGGTAAAGGCAATACGCTTAGTGGAAGGCTGCTAGTGTACAACTCGCTAGACATGAGCTTTAGAGAGCTAAAGCTGCGTAAGCCGCCCGAAGAGCACCGCGCTGTTATCGATAAGCTGATTGACTATGAACAGTTCTGTGGCATTCCTCAGGCCGCAGAAGAAGAAGCTAGAAAGGCCGCTGAGATGTCTGAGATGTCTGTTAGCGAGCTAAAAGAGCTAATCGATAGCGGTAAAGATGATTTCTTCTTGTTAGATGTCCGCAATCCGAATGAATACGAAATTGCTCAGATTCCTGGATCTACGCTGATTCCACTAGGTGAGATCGAGAACGGTGACGGCGTGCTCAAACTAAAAGCCATGCTCAACGGTCATAAGCTTGTCGCTCATTGCAAGATGGGGGGTCGCTCAGCCAAGGCACTTGCTATCCTCAAAGAAGCTGGGATTGAGGGCACTAATGTCAAAGGTGGTATTCAGGCCTGGAGTCGTGAGATTGACCCGGCTGTTCCGGAATACTAAGTGCTTAGCGTCTATGTGCCCGAAGTCTAATCCGCCCAGTGTCTGTTTCTGGAAATAGATTAGGATCAGATTAAGGATTGTGATTGATGGAAAGGGCTCGCGATCGCGGGCCTTTTCTTTGTCATCATTAGCAAACACGTTAGTCAATAGTAAGTAAAGACTAGTCAGTAAAGATTAGTGAGTAAGGACTTGGCCATGAGCTTGAAAGATCGCGTTTCGGATGAGATAAAAGTGGCAATGAAAGCCAAAGACAAATTACGGCTAGAGACCGTGCGCGGTATCAAAAAAGTCATTATTGAAAAAGAAAGCGACATCCGCGCCTCTGGTCGCGAAGAGCTGAGCGAAGATGAAGAACTCGCTATTGTTATGCAGCTCGCCAAACAGCGCCGCGATTCTATCAAGCAGTTTACGGATGCAGGTCGCGAAGAACTCGCTGAAAAAGAAGCTAAAGAGCTGACTATCTTAGAAGAGTATCTACCCGCTCAGCTTTCGGATGCTGATATAGAGGCAGCTGTTGATGAAGCGATCGCCCAATCTGGCGCTAGCGGTCCTCGTGATATGGGCAAAGTGATGGGCCCCGTCATGAAGAAGCTACAAGGCAAGGCCGATGGTGGCAAGGTGCAGGCTATCGTGAAAGCTAAATTATCGAACCTATAGCGGGTCTGTGATTAGGCGAATGCTACCGTATCGGAGAGAAAAAAGAATCTATTTGTGATAGCTACCGTTTTGCAGGATTGTTTTGGCTCGGTATAGCTGCTCTACTAGCATAAGTCTGGCCATTTCATGCGGAAAGGTCATGGTAGATAGGCTGACCATAGGGTAGCTTTTAAGGCGATCGCACACCCCGTCCGGCCCGCCGACAAATAGCACTAGCGTTCCGAAGGCTTCCTTTGCTAACCACCGCGCAAAAGATTCCGAATCTTGCTGCTTCCCGTACTCAGCCATGACAAATAGTCGTTCCTGCCCGCCGAGCATACTTAGCAGCTTATCAGCTTCCTTTTCCTTCCCACAGTCCTTAATTTCTACTATTTCAACTTCGGGTAGACGCTTTACATATAGCCCAATCCCATCTCTCAGCCAGGCTTTTTTTATTTTCCCGACCGCGATGATCTTAATCTTTGGAAAGCTCTGACCCATAAAATTTACTTATGACTGCTTCGGATCTAGCTTGCGCTCTAGCAGCGAAAAGCCCTGAGAAGCAATCACATTCAAAGCTAGGTAAATCAGCGCAACGGCAAAGAAAATCTCGAAAGACCGGAAGTTTCTAGCTACAACCAACTGCCCTTGCCGGAATAGCTCCTGGTACCCAATCACTGCCACCAGACTCGTATCTTTCAAAAGTGTAATAAACTCATTGCCTAGCGGTGGGACCATTCGACGCAACGCTTGCGGAAACACCACATAGCGCATCGTTTGCGATTGGCTTAGTCCTAGCGACTCAGAGGCTTCCTTTTGTCCTACTTCAATTGATTGAATTCCAGCTCTGACAATCTCGGCGAGATATGCCGCGGAGTTTAGACTCAGCCCTAACACAGCCGCGCCCCACTGGTTGAAGCTGAAATCGAAGCCAAAAGATCTGACCAATGCAGGCACGCCGAAGTAAATCATAAACAGCTGAACTAGCAGCGGCGTTCCTCGAAAAAAGTCGATGTATATCCTAGCTAGCAGCCGTACTATACCGACTTTAGATAGTCTAGCGATCCCCAACGCAATTCCACCAACAGAGCCAAGCGCAACGGCTACAGCCGTGAGCTGCAGCGTAATTAATGCTCCTTTTAGCAACGTGGGTAACGCTTCTAAAATAAAGCCTAGTGATGTTTCCAACTGAAGAACTCCTGACTAGTGGATTGCGATTATCTTCTTGCCTGCTTTTTTACAGCTCAGGCGGCTCAGCATCGAACCACTTCTGATAAATCTCAGCGTAGGTACCATCCTCTATTAGCTCGCCTAGCGCGGTATTAACCACCTCAACGTTCTCAGAGCCTTTTGGCATGGCAATGCCGTAAAACTCTTCTGTCAGCAGTTCGCCAACTACCGTAATGCCGGGGATGTTACCGGTCGCGATCGCATCTAAAGTCGCAGGCGCATCATTGACTACCGCGTCCACATTGCCATTTGCTAGCTCTTGCAAAGCCAACGGCGCAGAGTCAAACGTGCTCACCGTCGCATCGGGTACACCCGCAGCCGTTTCAGCACCTGTTGTGCCAATTTGAACCGCAATCCTTTTCCCCGCCAAATCGTCGAGAGTGCTAACTTCGCTATCGCCTTCGGCCACTGCGATCGCCAGCCCCGCTTTAAAGTAGGGATCGGAAAAGTCAACCGTCGCCGCCCGCTCGTCTGTAATCGTCATGCCGCTAATTGCCGCGTCAATCGAAGCGCCTTGCAAAGCAGGAATGAGACCGTCAAATGGCAAACTTTCAAACTCAACCGTCTTGCCTGCCTTTTCACCAATTGCTGTCATCAGGTCAATATCAAACCCCTGCAGCTCTCCGTCGTCTCCTACCGATTCAAACGGAGGAAACGCGGGTTCTGTACCTACAGAAAGTACACTGTCTTCCGCACCGTCGCCGCCACTATCACCGCCGCCACAGGCCACCAATAGGCTAGCCGTACAAGATGCTAGCACCAACGACTTCAAAAAAGCAGATCGTGTTAAGTTCATCATCAGTCACCTCACAGCCCGTAGCTGTCCGTAAATACCTGCAAGCTTCACCTATTCTTAATCTACTAAACCATAGGTTATAGGAACTATCGAAAAGGTAACTGTTTGCATACGATGTCTATCATCTCGCGTTTCGACTATTGGAAAGTACGTTTTGTTACCGCTGCTTCTATTTGCTTATTGCCGTAGTGATAATCTTTGAAGCAGATTTCCTATCGGTTTCACTCATCACGGCCAGCGTACGGATGCATTCATACGCTGGTGCGCTACTTAGTTTTGTAGTAACCCGTACTACAGCTTCAGCCAACCCGAACATGTAGGCTGAGTGGCCAAAGCTATCGTTTCACGAGCAGGCTATTTTATGACACCGTCTGATCCCGTTATCATTTGCGCTAATCTCCAGAAAAGCTTTGGCAATCTAGCCGTTCTGCAGGGAATTGACTGTCAGATTCGACGGGGTGAAGTTGTTTCTATTATTGGCTCTTCTGGCTGTGGTAAAAGTACGCTGCTGCGATGCTTTAACCGGCTTGAATCGATTAGTGGCGGACAGCTTATTGTTAACAATATAGATTTATCTAAGCCAAAGCTGAGCCGACGTGATTTGCTTGCCCTGCGCGCGAATGTCGGCATGGTTTTCCAGCAATTCAATCTTTTCCCGCACCTTTCTGTTTTAGAAAATCTGAGTCTCGCCCCTGTTAAAGTTCTAGAGCAGTCCAAGACAGAAAGTCGAGAGACCGCCCGCTTCTTCTTAGACAAAGTTGGTTTGAGCGCAAAAGCCGATGCCTATCCCGATCAGCTCTCGGGTGGACAAAAGCAAAGAGTTGCGATCGCCCGCGCGCTCTGTATGAAGCCCGAAGTCATGCTGTTTGATGAGCCGACTAGCGCCCTCGATCCTGAGTTAGTTGGCGAAGTGCTGCAGGTTATGCAGCAGCTTGCCAAAGAAGGGATGACTATGATTGTTGTCACACATGAAATGCAGTTTGCTCGTGAAGTCGCTAGCCGAGTTGTCTTTTTGAACAAAGGTAAAGTAGAAGAAGAGGGCGATCCCCGTGAAGTGTTGACCCATCCTAAAAGCGAACGCTTGCAGGCTTTTCTCAGTCGTATGAGCAGCACACTCGCCGCCTAAGTCTTCATAAGTTCTCGTCAACTGCCTACCGTTAGGCCTATCGTCAGATAGATGCCAACGTCCGCCTCAAAACTTCAGAGTGGTGTACAGCAAGTCGCCTTCAAGGAGCTAGTAGAAAATATGCCACGTCAACACAAAACTGTGGTACTTGCTGGCTTTAGCGCGATCGCCCGCCAGTTTTGGAAAGATAGCCACGCGCTGCCAAAATCCGTTTGGACTCAGTGGTGGAAAACGCTAGCAGTAGGGCTAGGTATCTGTGCTCTAATTACCTTTGGCATTACTCGCATAGCTATGGGTTGGGAGAGCGAATGGCTACAAGCTTGGGACGAGAAGTGGCTCCTTATCTTAGAGAGTCGTTCTCCGCTTTCCTTTCCGCGTAGTGTCACTTGGGAGTCTCCTGGCAACACAATTGGGATGTTCCCCATTTTTGCAATACTCACCGCGCTAACAGCCTGGTTTCGCCAGCCAATCATTGCTGCAACAGCCGTAGTGACTTACATCGGACAGTTCGCACTAGTTTGGATTAGCTGGGGAATGTGGAGCCGCGATCGCCCAACACTTATCGCTGATGGTATCGCTGCTCCTGGCCTGCACTCTTTTCCCTCAGGCCACGTTGTTGTCTCTATGACGATGTATGGTCTAATTTTTTACCTGTGGTATCGCACCTCGCACAGCTGGTTAGAGAAGCTAATTGCGATCGCAGTGGGCCTTCTTTGGGTCAGCCTCATCACCACCTCTCGAATTTCGCTAGGGGCTCATTGGCCCAGTGATATTATTGCCGGGATTACAATCGGAGCGCTTTGGCTGATTACAGTTATCCTAGCTCTGGAGCGAGCGACCCACGCTAGCAAAAACACCAAGACGCAAGGGCGAGGCGACCACTAGCCCAATCAAACTGGCTCAACTAACTGGCTCGATCAACTAGTTCAGTCAGAAACTTGTTCCCTACATTCTCTACAGTGCGTCAATCTCACGGTACTTCGTCTGAAACGCCATATGAAAACCGTACGCTACAAAGCCAATTCCTAAAACACAGAGAATAATTTCATTTGTTGGGTTGTTATTAAAAACTTCCAATGCTTGCTCAGTCGTTTTGATCTCCTTCGCATCAAATAGCCAAGCCGCTCGCATGGTAAAGATACCGATCACCACATACACCACGCCCCGCGAGGCGATTCCTACCCGGCCTACAATGCTAGCCCACATCTTTTCGGCATCGCTCATCTTGTGCTGCTTAAACCGCTTACGAAACGCTGCCTTGATAGCTCGGTAAAAGTAATAGCAGCCGATTGCAAAAAATGTCAGCCCAATCGCACCCAATAGCCATCTGCCGAATGGTTGCTTCATTAGTCTAAAAGCCCACTCCTCAGGCGACCTTTCCTCGCGTCAAACGCCCAAGCTGCTCTCATCGCGAAGATGCCGATTACGACGTAGACAATTCCCCTCGCTGTGATGCCAATTCGGCCCACGAGTGTTGCCCACGTCTTAGCTGTATCGCTCATCTTGTGTAGCTTCATTTGCTTACGAAACTGGGCTTTGATAGCACGATAGAAGTAATAGCAACCCATCCCAAAGAAGAACAGTCCGCCTGCCCCAATCAGCCAACGTCCGAACGGCTGCTGCATGATGGTTAATGCCCACTCTTGCGATGTTTTTCCCTCTCCCGAAGATAAGGAAAGCAAGATACTCAGAGCGCTGAAAGCTACACCGGCATACGCCAACCCACTACAGGCATAGCCTAGTCGACGAACAATCCCTTTCGCCTCTTTGCCGTTGTGCTCAGGATCTAAAAAAGCCTGAATAAAACGCCATATCACGTAGCCCACCAAGCTGAAAGCTAACAACCAAAGCATTACCTGCCCGTATGGCTGAGTGGCGATTACTTGCAGTACGCCCTCCGATCCTACCGTCTTGCCCGAGCTAAAGTCTAACGCTCGCAGTAGCGCTAAAACTCCGATCCCGCCACAAAGGACGCCCTTTGCCGCGTATCCAAATCGCGCGTAGAAAGCAATCCAATCTGCTCGTGAAGAAGGCGCTTGATCGTAAGGTGCCATAGCTAAATATTTGGTACGAGATATTAGGTATTAGGTACAAGGCTTCGCTTTATGGTCAGACCTTTGCTCTAGACCTGTCATCAACCTAGGGTATTATTCGCTGACCCTACCAACGACATATTTCATTCATGTGCGTGTATGCCGTAGATGCTCTTAATACAGCGAGTAAATCAAACGACCTCAATCCTAGATTAATAGCCAGGGTCATTTCATTCTAGATTCAGTTAGCGAATTTATAGGCTTGTAGCTATCGTAGACTCGTAGATTGAAAGCTTGAAGTCACGTATTCTCGTTAGTTCAAAAAAGCTATCATTTAGAATGAAACAGCCCTGGATTAATAGCTGTAGCAAATCGTAAATAGCTGAATGCCTACCTTGTTCGCTCAGCCTTATTTACTTACTATAGCCGTCCGCCATCATAAGTGAAAAGAATAAGTCCCTAAATGGACTAGCTGTGCGCTCGATTTTCGAGCTAGGATCAACAGACTTTCGTTCATGAGTCGAGATGCTATGGGTCAGTCTGTTGCGGTTGATAAGTCGGCTCAAGTAGAAGCACTCAAAGGCTTTATCCGCCAGCAAAGAGACAGTCGTCAGGTGAAGAAAGCGCTGGCGGTCAAGCTGCTCTATCAAGGGCACAGCTATGAATCAGTCGTGAGTATTCTCGACGTCTCGCTTGGGGCGATACACGAGTGGAAGCAACTGTACGAGGCCGGGGGACTTCCAGGCTTTGAACCCAAACATAAAGGCAGTAAGGGCTACTTAACGCCGGATGAAAAAGCATCCGTGCTGACATGGCTAAAGCAGAAAAGTATCTGGACGCTCGGTGAGCTGGAATACCATCTAGCGGCTGAGTACGATGTCACTTATGCGTCCAAACAAAGCTACTACGATTTGTTTGACGCGGCAGGCATCAGTTGGAAGAAGACCAGCAAGGTAAACCCGAAGGGCGATGCTGAGGCGGTGGCGGCAAAAAAGCCGACATCCAACGCCTCTTGGTACGCTACCAAGCTGACATAGCGTGCGGACAACTGCGCGTGTTGTTCATGGACGAATGTCACCTGATGGCCGGTGACCTAGAAGGCTATGTTTGGGGCACCCGAGGTCAGCGAGTGAACGTACCAATGGTGAACGAACGCGAACGACAGACCTACTACGGTGCGTTAGACCTACTGAGCAAGCGCGTGCTGATTGAAGCGTATGATGCGGGCAACACAACCAATACGTTGGCTTATCTCAAGTTCTTACAAGCCCAGTTTCCACAACAGAGATTGCTGCTGCTGTGGGATGGCGCGAGCTATCATCGCTCGCATGAGATCCGTGACTTTCTCGCCGAGGTGAACGCAGGCTTAGCGGAGGAGCAGTGGCCGATTCACTGCGTTCAGTTCGCGCCTAACGACCCGAGACAGAACCCGATTGAAGACGTATGGCTACAAGCCAAGAACGGGATGCGACGGCTAGCCGGACTACAACCGTCATTCAAAGGCATCAAGTTTCTATTCGAGCAGTTCCTCGACTTAGCCCTATTCGACTTCCCTAAAATGAATATGTACGGCTCTTTTTCACAAATCACGTAGGACGGCTATATCATTTAAACGTCAACGGCAAGCTCATCTTTCAGCCAGTTGATGATTTGCCGTCGTTCCCCTTCTGTCAAGTAAAACTGACCCGTCTCTCGCGTCCGCTGATGAATATCCTCCATATCAGCCTGACTCAGCAGCTCAGCGATCAGCCCTATGTCACACAAAATGTCATCTTTTGCGCTTTGGTCTAGCTGACCATATCGATAACGGCTGATTTGCTTCTCTAACCTATTCAAGGTGTACGAATCTATCGCTTCAAGCCGATCTCGGCGTTCTTCTGCAATTGGCTCACCCGCAACCATCTTTGCATAGTCCGTATCCAACATATCCAGTCGGACAACACTAGGCTGATAACTGCTTTGCTCATCAGGTTGCTGGATCATTCTTGCTTTCCGCACAACTAACGTATACAAGCCTAATCCAATAGCTCAAAGCTTTTATCAGCCCTGTTTCGTAAATTTACTAACACTGATGCTGGTAACTCTATTCCCTCATTCGCATACTCAAATCTAGCCAGGGCGATCGCGTAACTGGCGCACTAGTCGATATATAATCGACGCCCGTTTTTGCTATCTCTCTAATCGTCTTCAACGAAACGTTCCCCGACGCCTCAATCTTGATACGCGAACCTGTTGCTCGAATAACTTCGACAGCCGCTTTCATTTCTTTCAAAGGCATGTTGTCTAGCATGATGATATCGGCATCATGCTCAATAGCAGCCTTTACCTGATCTAACGTCTCTGTTTCTACTTCGATAGTGACAGGATATGGAATGCGATCACGCATCTTCCTAATCGCTACTCCAATTCCACCTGCCGCCGCAATATGGTTGTCCTTAATCATCACTCCATCATCTAACCCCATCCGATGATTCTGCGCCCCCCCCAAAAAGCTTGCATACTTCTCCAGCACTCTTAATCCTGGCGTTGTCTTACGCGTATCAACTAACCGTGCTGGTAGATCCTCAATTGCGTCGGCAAAACATCGCGTCATCGTAGCAATCCCACTTAGCCGCATTGCCAAATTCAAAGCCACCCTCTCTCCAGTTAACAAAGTCTCCAACTGGCTATCTATCTCAGCAATCACCGTTCCAGCGCTCACCTTTGCCCCTTCCTCCACTTGAGGGCAAAACGAAACCGCCCGCTCTAGCAAATAGAAAACCCGCTCCGCAACAGGCAGTCCAGCTATAACCCCCTCCTCCTTCGCTACCCAATAAGCTCTTCCAGGCACAGCCACGATCTTTCCTAGCCCTGAGGTTGTCTGATCTCCTCGACCAATATCCTCTTGCAGCCAACCTTCCAACAGCGCATCTAAAACTATCCAACTTGGCAACATAACCCTGTAGCAGACCCATTAACGGAACGTAGAGTCTAAATATAGAGTCTATACGTGGAGTCCAACCCCACCTCTTTTCAAAGATCTGTTACCTGAAACGCTTGCTACTCAAGACCTCTATGTATTCCATCTACCCGATTGGACGCTCCTTGAGCGCATGGATTTTGAAGCGAATCGCTACTTTACAGGTGATTTACATCCAATGGAAACGCCAGAAGCTCTGTCCACAAGGAATTCTAGCGTCTCGAAAAAATAAATCGAGAAACTTGTTGACACTATTGGTCAAGTGTCGTTATAGTGATTAAGCGCTGAAGGGAGCGAGCCGAGAGGCGGAGCGACTTAAGCGAGAAGTAGCACCTAGAAAGTTGAATAATTTGGAGAGAATTAACGAGACCCTCGTTAATGAATTGAAATTGCGCTTATGTTAGCACGAGTTGATGTAAGTAAGCAATAGGATAGCCAGAGAAGGCTGAGTAAAGAGGCAAGCTAAGTGAATGCCTACGGGTAATTGCTAGATCTGTTTTTTCTAAAATGGAGAGTTTGATCCTGGCTCAGGATGAACGCTGGCGGCGTGCTTAACACATGCAAGTCGAACGGACCTTTTCGGAGGTTAGTGGCGGACGGGTGAGTAACGCGTGAGGATCTGCCTAAAGGACCGGGACAACAGCGGGAAACTGCTGCTAAAACCGGATGTGCCGAGAGGTGAAATATTTATAGCCTTTAGATGAACTCGCGTCTGATTAGCTAGTTGGTGGGGTAAGAGCTTACCAAGGCGACGATCAGTAGCTGGTCTGAGAGGACGATCAGCCACACTGGGACTGAGACACGGCCCAGACTCCTACGGGAGGCAGCAGTGGGGAATTTTCCGCAATGGGCGCAAGCCTGACGGAGCAACGCCGCGTGAGGGAGGAAGGCCTGTGGGTTGTAAACCTCTTTTCTCAAGGAAGAAGTTCTGACGGTACTTGAGGAATCAGCATCGGCTAACTCCGTGCCAGCAGCCGCGGTAAGACGGAGGATGCAAGCGTTATCCGGAATTATTGGGCGTAAAGCGTCCGTAGGTGGTTGAATAAGTCTGCTGTTAAAGCCCACAGCTCAACTGTGGATCGGCAGTGGAAACTATTTAACTAGAGTGTGGTAGGGGTAGAGGGAATTCCTAGTGTAGCGGTGAAATGCGTAGATATTAGGAAGAACACCAGTGGCGAAGGCGCTCTACTGGGCCATAACTGACACTGATGGACGAAAGCTAGGGGAGCGAAAGGGATTAGATACCCCTGTAGTCCTAGCTGTAAACGATGGACACTAGGTGTTGGCCGTATCGACCCGGTCAGTATCGAAGCAAACGCGTTAAGTGTCCCGCCTGGGGAGTACGCACGCAAGTGTGAAACTCAAAGGAATTGACGGGGGCCCGCACAAGCGGTGGAGTATGTGGTTTAATTCGATGCAACGCGAAGAACCTTACCAGGGATTGACATCCTACGAATCACTTTGAAAGGAGTGAGTGCCTTCGGGAGCGTAGAGACAGGTGGTGCATGGCTGTCGTCAGCTCGTGTCGTGAGATGTTGGGTTAAGTCCCGCAACGAGCGCAACCCTCGTCCTTAGTTGCCATCATTAAGTTGGGCACTTTAAGGAGACTGCCGGTGACAAACCGGAGGAAGGTGGGGATGACGTCAAGTCATCATGCCCCTTACATCCTGGGCTACACACGTACTACAATGCAACGGACAAAGGGCAGCCAACTAGCGATAGTGCGCTAATCCCATAAACCGTTGCTCAGTTCAGATTGCAGGCTGCAACTCGCCTGCATGAAGGCGGAATCGCTAGTAATCGCAGGTCAGCATACTGCGGTGAATACGTTCCCGGGCCTTGTACACACCGCCCGTCACACCATGGAAGTTGGCCACGCCCGAAGTCGTTACCCCAACCGTTTACGGAGGGGGACGCCGAAGGCAGGGCTGATGACTGGGGTGAAGTCGTAACAAGGTAGCCGTACCGGAAGGTGTGGCTGGATCACCTCCTTAGAGGGAGACCTACTAGTTAGATTACTGAAAGCACACTGTGAATAGGTAAGTAACGTAGTCACCTAAGGTCGTTGAGGGTTTTGTTAGTTAAAGACTACAAGCGGCTTATGAACGAAAGTCTGCCCTAAACAAGTGGAAGAAGTAGTGAGTGAGAAGTGAGTATTCCTCTTCAAATTATTCGGGTGTTACAACACCAGTGCGGTAGCACAATGATACGGGCTATTAGCTCAGGTGGTTAGAGCGCACCCCTGATAAGGGTGAGGTCCCTGGTTCGAGTCCAGGATGGCCCACTTTCATAGAT